>NZ_JBNYZT010000009.1:0-228341 GCF_050573115.1 Stenotrophomonas indicatrix | reverse complement strand
TCGCATTGAGCTGCTTGCCGCTCACCGCTTCGGTGCTACTGGTGCTGAGCGTTGCGTCAGCCACGCCCGTCAGCTTGCGACTGGCATTGGACTTGTTGCGCACGTCCAGCACCGTACCCGTGTTTTCACCACCCAGGCGTACGTTGCCCGTGGCCGATACCTGGCTGACCAACCCACCGAGCACCTCCACTTTGCCCAGCGCATTATCGGCGGTCGTCCTGGCAGCGTTGGCCGTCGTCTGCGCGCTGGTGGCCGTGGTGCGAACCGACGCCACTTCCACGTTCGTCGCATTGAGCTGCTTGCCGCTCACCGCTTCGGTGCTACTGGTGCTGAGCGTTGCGTCAGCCACGCCCGTCAGCTTGCGACTGGCATTGGACTTGTTGCGCACGTCCAGCACCGTACCCGTGTTTTCGCTACCCAGGCGCACGTTGCCTGTGGCCGATACCTGGCTGACCAACCCACCGAGCACCTCCACTTTGCCCAGCGCATTATCGGCGGTCGTCCTGGCAGCGTTGGCCGTCGTCTGCGCGCTGGTGGCCGTGGTGCGAACCGAAGCTACTTCCACATTCGTCGCGTTGAGCTGCTTGCCGCTCACCGCCTCGGTGCTGCTGGTGCTGAGCGTTGCATCAGCCACGCCCGTCAGCTTGCGGCTGGCATTTGACTTGTTACGCACGTCCAGCACCGTACCGGTGTTTTCGCCACCCAGGCGTATGTTGCCCGTGGCCGATACCTGGCTGACCAATCCACTGAGCACATTCGCTTTGCCCAGCGCATTATCGGCGGTCGTCTTGGCAGCGTTGGCCGTCGTCTGCGCGCTGGTGGCAGTGGTGCGCACCGACGCCACTTCCACGTTGGTCGCGTTGAGCTGTTTGCCGGTCACCGCCTCCGTGCTGCTGGTGTTAAGCGCACCATCGGCCACGTTGACGATCTTTCGCTTGACCGCAGTGCTGCCCACCGAGACCTGGTTCGCCGCCGTGCTCTGGGAGCCACTGCCCAGCGCCACGCTGCCGGTGTGCGCAGCAACCGCACGGTCGCCCAGCGCCACGGCGCTTCCTGCACTCGCCTTTGCCAGATTGCCCAAGGCTACCGCGTAAGTGCCCGAAGCCGATGCTTCACGGCCTACCGCAGTCGCCTGGCCTGCGGTGGCGCTGGCGTTGTGGCCCACCGCAGTAGAGTGAATGGAGGCTGCGTTGGCATCATTGCCCAACGCCACCGCACGGTCGCCAATGGCGCTAGCACGCAAGCCAGCAGCCAGAGCACCGTTACCACTGCGGCTGCGCGCGCCGATGGCGATCGAACCACCTGCAGTGCTCTTGTCGCCATTGACGTCTACGCCAGCCCGTGCGTCAGCGCCCAATGCGACGCTGTTGGCGTTGTAGGCCTTCGCACTGGATCCTACTGCCGTGCTGGCGGTTGCTCCGCTTCCCTCTGCGGCAGCTGATTGGCCAATGGCAACGGCCGCAGCGTTGAGTCTCGCAGTGGCGGCCTCAATCTGTTGGTTGGTGGCAAAGAGCTGCTGACCGGTTACCGCATCGGTGCTGGATGTACTCAGGGTACCGTTACGGATGCCGTTGAGGTAACGGACCGCACCGCTGCGGTTCTTGAAGTTCACCGCTGAGCCCGTGTTCTCCTTGCCAACACGCAACTCGCTTGCCGCCGAAGTCTGCGTGACCATGTTGCCGACCGCGTCGATGCGCATGTTGGTCGCGTACAACTGTTTCCCCGTGACCGCATCGGTGCTTGCGCTCGTCAGTCGAGCGTCGGCGACGTTGACGATGCGACGTCTGTTACCGGAACTTCCGACAGAAACCGAGTTGGACTCGGTCGCTTCGGCGTTGACTCCGATCGCCACGGATCCCACAGCCGTCGCCTTTGCGGCGTGCCCCAGCGCGACACCGTTGTAGTCCGCTTTTGCGTTGCCACCCAGCGCGACCGCACCGGTATAGCCAGCCGACCCCGCAGAGGCGTTGCCACCAATGGCGATGCGTGAGCTGCCGGCTGCGGAGGCCACGGTATCTGCGCCGCTGCCGATTGCAATGGAATTCAACGAGGAAGCTTTGGCGTCATGCCCGAGCGCGACAGCACCGATGCCTTGTGCGTTGGCGAAAGTGCCAAGGGCCACCGAATAGCCCCCAGTATCGGCAGCCGCGCTGTAGCCCACCGCTACGCTATGCGTGCCTCGGGCTTCCGCGCTCTTGCCAACCGCCACGCTGTTGGCCCCGGCAGCTTCAGCTGCGTTGCCCACAGCCACGGTGTTCTGACCAAGAGCCTGGGTCCGGATGCCGACCGCCAGGGACTCAGTGCCGCTTGCGCGGGCCTCAGGCCCGACCGCCATGCTCTCGGCACCCGACGTGACGTTCCAGTCGGCGGCGGTGGTGTAGGCCACGACATCGCGCCGGAGCACGCGAAGTGCCTTCGTGTCGATTGCATTGCTTGCAGCATCGGCAAAAATCGAGTGAAGCGCATGAGGTGAATGGTCGTGCCACCAGACAGTGTCTTGTTCCGTGTGATCCTGCGCGGAAGCCACCAAAGGCATGAGCAAGGCAAAGGCGTAATGCCTATTCACGCGGCGCGCGCCGGCGCTCCCAGCGCAACCATGCGCCAGCTCGCTAACAACCACCCAACGCTGCCGAGTTCGATTCCATAAACGTCTATAGATGCGGTTCATGTGTATTCCTTTAGTTGATGAAGTGGAACAGCGCTTTCCCACCCGGGGAATGGATCAGATTTCGGACGGGGTAATGGTCTGCATGTGTTCGCGGTATCCATCCCGGGTCAGGCGATAGCGCAGCTGCACGGTGTTTCCCGGCGTGACGGTGAAGGGCAACGCGAGCGAGCTGCCCGGATACAGGCTGCGTGACAGGTCGTGAGCGGTGCAGCGGCTGCCCTCACAATCAGCGATGCTGGTGATGCCCAGGCGCAGAGTGCCGTCGTTGTACAGCGCACCGCCCTGCACCCGCGGCTGCACGGTACCTTGGGCCGGCAGCACATTGACCAGCGCGCCCCAGACCAGGTTTACACCGATGCTGGCCTGCGCACCGTCACCGCCCTCGATGCTGGTTTCCTCAGGCCCACGCACGCCCTCGAAATAGAGGCGGTAGGCTGTCTCGGCTTCCACGGGCTGTAGCGGAATCAACCGGATCAACCGGTTGCCGCCACCAGCCAGGGCAAATTTTCCGGGTGTGACGGCGATGGCCGCCTCACCCGGCTCGACCTCCACCTCGTGCTCTTGGTCGCTGGCCGGATCTACGATGCGCCGCAACGAGGCTTGGATGTACTGCGGTTGGGTGGACTGTGAATAGATGCGCATCTGGGTGCTGCGCTTGCCATCCACCGAGGCGCGCATCGGGTGCACGGTGAGATTGGCCTGGGCTGGCAACGCCAGCAGCAGCGTCAACGGGATGAGGCAGGCGGCGAGTCGTTTCATGCGGCTTCCTGGTGGGATCAGGGGGTGGTGGTGGGCACGCGCAGCTCCACCAGCAGCTCGCCGAAGTAGGTGCCGGCCTGCTGGGTGGAAATGGGGACGCGGGGAATATCGAAGGTGATCGGCGTGGGCACGCAGAACACCGGCTGGTTCATGCCCGGCAGCATCACCAGGCGCAACTGGGCACTGTCGATGCCATGCAGCTGCTGCTCCACGCCATTGGGCATTCGCACCGTCGCGCCGCTATGGGCGAGGCTGACGGTGTAGTCCAGGCGCCGCGTGTCGTCTGTGCCACCGTTGGTGTGCCAGAGCGAGTAGCCGCTGGGACCGGGGGGATGTCCGCCACGATCGCGGACCGTCACGCCGAGATACTGCGCCTGCGAACCGAGACCGTCGTACAGGCACATCTCCAGCACCGTGCGTCCACCCACGGTCTGCCCGATGGGGTCGTAGGCAGCGTTGAGCTGTACCAGCGGAGTAACGTTGTGAAATGCGGGGAAGTAGATCGAGACGGCGTTTCGATCCGTGATCGTAAGGTCGAACGTGAAGGTGAGCGTGGCCAGATCATGGAATCGCGGCGTCCGCACCTGTAGCTCCAACGTGGCAGACCAGACACCTGCGACCAACTTGCTGAGTTCTCTCTGGCTCAGGCTCAGTCGCCCACCCGTACCCACTGGCCAGTCGAATGCGCAATTTGCGCTGTAATGCGACCAAGGGGCGAAGATTCCGTCCTGCCAGAAGTCGCCAAGGCAGGACCGTCCAGAAAGCGCTCTCTGTACGCCACCTTGAACGGAAAGTTCGGTTCGCATTCCCGAACGACGCTCAGTGAACGTCAGTCTGATGTCTCGGAGCCCGAGCGATTGTTCAGCTGTGCCCTGCGTGGGACATGCCCCGCGGTCGCTATCAGACTGTGATCGACAGACCATGTGCAACTCACCGTACTCAAGTGCGCGATCAGTTTGGTGGTAGCCCAGCACGGTGCGCGGCGGCATAAGCTCCACATCAACAGGTACGGCCGAGCGATCCCACATCATCACGATGTTCTGCGTGGCACTCACCGGGTGGGTTTCCGGCGGCCGCTGCCCCCACGCCTTCGGCGTCACCAGCAGCGACGCCATCACCAGCATCACCGTCCACACACCACGCCGGTTCATGGCGTACCTCCGGCGGCGGCGGACTGCGGCACGGCGGCGATCAGCGCCTGCTCCTGCAACAGACGGGTGACCCTTGCCTGCTGGCGGATATCGGCGGGCAGCTGGGCCACGTTCAACGGCGCGCACTCCACCTGGCCCACCAGCATCACGACATTGCGGCGCTCGCGAACCTGCAGCGGGCACTGCAGCAGGCGGTCATCCTGCAGCAGGTACAGGGTACGTTCGCGGCGCGGGAAATCGGCGACGAAGCCGCCGTTGGCGCCGGTACCGGGCACCGGCGCATTGAGGATGCGGGCGCCGCGCAGTGGCGCGCCGGCGATGTCGCGGGCGCTGCCGATGAAGGTGTAGGTCACCTCGATCGGTACCGGCATCTGCACCAGCCGGCCGGGAGAGAGGAACAACGGCCGTGCGCCGCCCACCCCGGTCACGCGGATGGCGGCATCGCTGGTCAGCGCGCTGGCATCCTGCACTTCGGCACGGTGGGTCTGGTAGGCCGGCAGCGGCAGCAGGCGGCGCTCGCCCAGCGCCAGGCGCTGCCGGCGCAATCCGCCCACCTGCAGCTCGGCGGCCACGCCGGTCAGTTCCAGGTCGTCGGTGTCATCCACCTGTACGGCCAGGCCGGCCTCGGCGCCCAGGCCGCCGCCCCAGTAGAAGCCACGGCGGCCCAGCGCCAGCCCGGAGCTGTGCGTGGCGCTGTAGGCCATCTCGTTGCCGCCGCGCTGCTGGTAGTGCGCCAGGGTGGCGCCGGTGTGGCCGATGCTGTTCTGCAGCTGGGCACTGAGCGCTGCGCTGTAGCGGTCGTTGTTGTTGCCGCGCACATCCAGCGAGGCCTCACGGTATTGCGTATCCACTTCCTGGCGCACGGTCTGGCCGGCGCTGTAGTTGATGTCCGGCCGCAGGTGCTGCGGCTGCCGGTAGTCGATGCCATAGCGGCGTTGCGAACTACCCCGGTTGCCGCGTTGCAGCCGGGTCAGGCTGACGTTGAGGTAGATGCCGCGGTCGCGACCGACACGCAGGCTGCTGCGCGTATCCTGCTGCCACAGGCCGAGCCGGGTGGACACGCTGAACTCCTGCCAGCGCTGCACGCGGCTGTAGCTGGCCTGCCAGGTGCGGCTGAGCTGCGGCTCGCGCGTGTAGCGCTGCTGCCACGGGGGCAGCAGCGGGTCGAGCCCGGCCATCGGATCGTCGATGTCGCCCGGCAGCAGCGAGCCACGGCTCCAGGTCTGGCGGCGGGTATAGGCCATGTAGGCGCTGCCACCGGCAACCGGCAGCGCAACCGATGCGCTCAGCGAATCGGCGCAGCCCAGGCGGTCGCGCGCATCATCCTCGAACACACAGGCCTTGCCGCGTACCCGCTGCTGATAGAGATTCCACGAGGCGTGGCGGCGATAGGACACCTGATGCTGCTGGCCGGTGCTGCCATCACTGCCCTGCAGGCCGCTGAAGGTGGCACGGATGTCCTGAGTGTCGAAGGCATGGCGCAGGTCCACACGCAGTTCGCCATAGCTGAAGCCGCCGAGGTCGGCGACGCCCGCGGTGACCGCCGTGGCGCGGCCCAGTGGCACGCGCAGGCCGGCCATGGCGGCCATCTCGCCGTCGAAGCGGTCGCTGCGGCGCTCGTTGCGGCGGCCGCCCTGCAGGAACCACTGCACGCTGCTGTCGGTCCAGTCGCCGCCCTTATCGAACGGCGCGTCCTCGCTGCGCACCAGCTGGCCATCTTCGTAGACGCGCAGGGTGACGGTGTAGTTGCCGAACGGGAACCGGCGGGTGTCGAGCTGGTTGATGCCGGCCGGCAGGTAAAAGGTCTGCAGCAGGCGCTCGCCATCGAAGGCGTCCACCCGTGCATCGCGCGCCAGCAGCACGGTCAGTGGCAGCGCCTGCACGGCGGCATCGGCATCCACGTAGGCCTGGGTGGTACCCACGCGCAGGCCGGCGAAGCGATCCATCGGCAGCATGCTGAAACTGAAAGTGCCGCCCTGCGGGCTGGACAGGTTCCGGCGGTCCATGCGCCCGGCCTGCAGATAATGCTGCTGGCCCAGGTCATAGCGGTAATAGGCGTTGTCGAACTGGAAATCATCGTGGCGGCGGCCACCGCGGTACTGCTGGCTGTTGAAGTTCCAGTCCACGGCAATGTGGCCACGCTGCAGCACGCCCAGCGCACCCGCGCCTTGGGCGGTCAGTGCCTGGTAGCCGCGGCCGCCACTGAAATTGAGGGTCTGCTGGTGCAGGAACGCGTTCTCGGCGTTGCTGCTGACCTGATGGAAGCGCTCGGCGGCCGGCTCGGCCGCGATCCACTGGCGGGCGACGAACAGGCGCACGGCGCCCTCGCCTTCGTCATACAGGGCACGCACGGTGTTGGAGTCCTCGGGGGGATCGAGATAGCCACAGCCCGCACTGCCCCCGCCATAGCGGCAGGCGAGATGGCTGTTGCGCGGCAACGGCTGCGACAGCGCGGGCAGCAACGCCGCCTGCGCCTCGGGGGAAAGCTCCAGCGCCTGCAGCACCTGTGCCGGATCCTCCAGCTGCACGTGCTCCAGGGTCACGCGCACGGGCGACAGTCCGGCTGAAAGGCCGAACAGACGTACGTCGAGTTGTTCGATCTGGCCTTCGGCCAGTTCCTCGAAACCGACTGGAACGCCACGTGCCGTGGCCAGCGGGGTGGCCAATGACAAGGCAAGCGCGATCGCCAGCCGGGTGATGGCGGGTGCGTGAGCTTTCATGGGGGTTACTACCTGAAGCGGCCGGCCCGGGTGCCGGGCCGGCGCAGGGTGTTACGGGGTGCCGGTCTTCTGCACCATGGCGATGCTGACAATGCCCTCGTACTCGCCTGCCACGGTGATCGGCGCACGGGTGGCCTGGCCGATCTGCAGATCCATCACCACCGAGGCCCCCGGCAGCGCGCCGTCGTAGATATCCGAGGCGAGGAAGTCCTGTGCGGCAACCGTCAGGCGCTTCTTGTTGAGGCTGACCGCCAGCGGGATGGGCGTGCCGCCGCCGCTCCGCAGCACCAGCGACGGATCCGCGGTCAGGCGGACTGCGATGTCCTTGTCTTCATCGTTGGTGTAAATACGCACACGTTCGGTGTGGGCGTTCAAGCCCTGCCCCGGAATATGGGCAAGGGTGATCAGGTCCGGCAAGGCGCTGCCGTCGGCCTTCATCAGCGCCAGCGTGGTGTCCACATTGGTGTAGACCTTGATGTGGGATTCGGCGGCGTTGGCCGACAGCGAGACGGTGGCCAGCGCTGCAGCGAGCGCGGCCTTCTTGAGGATTGCGTGCATGGGTGTCTCTCTCGGACAGGGGGAATATGTAGAGCTCCCCTCCCAAGGAGTAAGGGAGGAAAGCGCCGCCCGTGAAGGTGGTCACGGGCGACGAGAGAATGGTAGGTAGGCCTACCGCATGTTGACCATTCAAGGATTCCTAAATAACTGAACGTTAAGAAGAATCCTTGAAGTCACTCAATGTTTAGGGGTTATGCAATCTTCCTCATGCCGCGTTTGCAACAACCCTCATTGCGGACATGCACTTTGCAGAGTCGAGCCATGCTCGACGTACGCCTGTACTACCGCCGCCTCAACGCGTGCTGACGATCCGCACATGATCCACGTCGATGTCGGTGGGCTTGAAGCGGTGCGTATCCACCTCGCCGTGCAGCTCCACCACGGTGGTCGCGCTGACGGCCTGGTGGCTGGGCAGATCCTTGTCGTCGATTTCCACACCGATCTCGCCAGTTGCGTCCTTGAAGCGGTAGCGCTCGTGGCCGATCTTGGCCACCAGCGTGCCCTGCAGCACCACAGGCTGGTCGTCACGCTGGTCGCGCGCCTCGGCAACCGTGGTGACTGCACTGGTGGCGCCCGGACCGGTGTACTGGGCGAAAGCCCCAGCGCTGAACAGGCTCAAGGAGGTGGCGATGAGCGCAAGGGTGAGTCGTCGGTTCATGGTGTTCTCCATACAGGGATAAGTGCCTTCAGGTTCTATCGCCTCGAATGTGATGCCCATGCAATAAATCCGAAAAGATCTGAAAACGACATCCCGTGGCAGAAACCATTCATCCCGGACCCGACGCCTCTTTCAGGAACGATTCCATGGCCGCCACCAGGGCCAGCGGCGTCTCGTTCATCGGGTAATGCCCGGCATCGGCCAGGACCTCCATCGTGGCCTGCCGGTAACGGCGCAGATAGGTGCGCTCCATCAATGCACGGTTGAAGGTGGGATCGTGGCCACCCACCAGCACCTTCAACCGATGATTGCCGACGATCTCATTGCTGAAATCGGTATCCGCCCAGGCTTGAAGATAGGCAGCAAATGCTGCAGGTGAAGCATGTGCCGCCGAGTACGCGGCCTTCCAGTCGAGCCATTGCGCAGGCAGCCGTCCGCCGGTACTGCGATCAATGATGGTCCGACGGATGCCGACGTCCCCGGCTGCCGCTTCAAGCAGGCTTCGCGTCGTGACATCGTAGGCAATGCCACCACAGGGCACCGGCGCGATGGCCACCATGCCGCGCACCCGTTCCGGCGCAAGTACCGCCATACGCTCAATGGCCATGCCACCCATCGAATGTCCTGCCACGCTGAAGCGCTCGTGGCCCAGGGCGGTCATCAGATCCAATGCATCGGCTGCAATTTCTCCGATGGTGCAGGCCCCCCGTGCATCACGCATGCCGCCGTAGCCCCGGCAGTCCATGAAGATGTAGCTGAAGTCGTTGCGCGACAGCCATGGCTCGATGGGCTCGAACGCGTGCGCGTCGCCGAACCAGCCATGCAGGACCAGGACAGGGTGCGATCCGTGCCCCACGCGATGAAAAGTATTGGCCATAGGGTTCCAGTGCAGTTGGGGGAATCCCCGATGCTAGGCAGCGCGCCTCAGTGGCGCCGTCGATGACGGGTCAATCGCTATAGAATCCGGGCCATGCGCAATTCGCTGCTTGATCCCTACGAAGACCTGCCACGCGATGTCGTGGTCACCTCGAACGACTACGCAGCGGAATCGACCTTTCCCCGCCATGCCCACCGGCGCGGACAGTTCGCGTTCGCTGCGCGCGGCACCATCAGTGTCGCCACGCCGCAGGGGCGCTGGCTGGTGCCTCCGCAGCGCGCCTGCTGGGTGCCTGCCGGCCTGGCGCATGAGATGACCATGCGGGGGCCGGTGACGATGCTCAACGCCTTCCTGTCTGCCGGGACGGCGACGGCGGTGGCGTTGCCAATGCAGTGCCGCGTGTATGCGGTATCGCCGTTGTTGCGGCAGTTGCTGGAGGCCGCAGTGGATCTGCCTGCGCTGTACGACGAGAACGGGCGTGAGGGCAAGCTGATGCAGTTGCTGGCTGCGGAAATCGCATCGATGCCGATGCTTTCCCTGCATGCACCGCTGCCTGTCGATGCGCGCCTTGCACGTGTCTGCCGTGCCCTGTTCGACACTCCCTCGCTGGCAGCGCGCCTCGATGACGTTGCCGCCGACGCAGGCATGAGCCGGCGCACGTTCACGCGCATGTTCCGCGCAGATACCGGGGTGGGTTTTGCCGAGTGGCGGCAGCAGGTGTGCCTGCTGGCGGCCATCGAGCGTTTGGCACAGGGACAGGCCGTGACCCGTATCGCCATGGACCTGGGGTATGCCAGCCCGAGTGCGTTTTCTGCGGCCTTCCGGCGTGTACTAGGGTGTTCGCCGAGCCGGTACGCGGAGGCGTAGTACCGGGCCCGCGTCTGGCTGCCGTGCGTGCTGTGCACGTGAGTCAAGCGTGGCTCGACGCTACAGATGCTCATGCGCACCTGGATGACATCAGGCCGCCTTGCGGCGGCCTGATGGGTCTCACTCAACAACACGTTCTCAGAAGAAGATCGCGTACAGGATCAGCAGCGGAATCGGTACGCCCAAGAACCAGAGCAGAAGCGTCTTCATGGCAGGTCTCCTTGCATCAGATGCGGGTTACAGGTCGCGGCGACGGCCGCCCCAGGTGGCGCTGAGGCTGGCGAAGAACGCGCCGATCAGCAGAGTGATGAACAGCCACAGCGCGGCATAGGCCGTTGCCTTGCGGGCATCGTCGGCAGCCTGCTTGGCGGTGGTCTTGGCCTTTTCCAGCGCAGCACGCATGCGGGTCTGCACGTCGGTCACGCGGGCCTGCGCTTCGGCGGGACTCATGCCCGTCTCGCGCGCGATCAACTGGGACAGGTACTGGGTATCGGCCGGGTCCAGGCCATCTCCCTGCAGACTGTTGATGATGATGCGGTTCACTTCGGCACGCACTTCGCGACGGTCACCCATCGGGCCATTGCCCGGCATCGGACGCGGCGGCGGCGGGGCCGTGCGCGCGTCACGTGGGCCAACGCTGGCGGCGACCGGGGGCGGCGGCGGTGCGGCAGGGTCCATCGGACCGCTGCCCGGCGCTGCGCCCGGTGCCGGCGGCACTGGAGATGCACCGGCGGCGTCCGGGCCCGGAGTGGTGGCATTACGGAACAGCGAATCCACCCAGTAGTTGAGGTCGCCTTCCTGACCGCCGGCAGCCGCGGTGCCGACACCGGCAGCAGCCACACCTGCGGTAGACACGGCGGCGCCTGCGGTGGCACCAGCCACCTTTGCGCCGGCGCCCAGCACGCCACCGATGGCCGAGGTCAGCAGGCCAGCAGTGAGCAGCGTGGCCACGGCCCACGACACAAAGCCGTGCGCGGTATCGCGGAAGTAGGTTTCATCGCCGTGGATCTGCGTCCACTTGGTGCGCAGGCGGCCTGCCAGATAGCCGCCCAGACCGGAGGCGGCCAGCGCGGTGAAGGTGAGCCACGCGACGCTGGTCCAGCCGAAGGTTTCCTTGGAGACGCCTTCGAACGACCACGGCGAGACCGAGGAGAGACCCAGGCCGACCCCCAGGATGAGCAGGATGAGGGAGAGTGCAGCGGCGGCAACGGCGCCGGCCAGGATCGCGCCCCAGGAGACGGCGCTTTCGCTGGTGGGTGGCACGATGGGAGTGGTGACGACAGTGGCGACGTCGTGACCAAGCGGGCCGCGCTCGGGCGGGTCGAATCGGGTACTCATGGGGTCGAACGCTCCATATCAGGTGCTGCGGGTGCAGCTGGCGTCCTGAGGCTGCGCGAGCGCTTGTGAAGCTGGTGAGACCCTTGAATCACGCGGTCTTGGCGCGGCGAACAGCGTGCCAACCAAAACAGAGGGCCGCAGTAGATCCACGCCATGCGTGAATGTTTTTTTGGCGGATGCCGAAGCATGCCAACCAAGGTTGGCATCTACCAAAAGCGAAGCAAAAAAACGCCCCGCGGATGCGGGGCGTCTTCAGCACAAACTATGCGGGGCGATCAGCCCTGGTAGTCGCGCACGTCGTGACCGGTGTAGACCTGGCGCGGACGGCCGATCTTCATTTCCGGGTCGACCTGCTGTTCCAGCCAATGCGAGACCCAGCCGGAAGTACGGCCCAGGGCGAACATGACGGTGAACATCTCGGTCGGGATCTGCAGCGCCTTGTAGATGATGCCGCTGTAGAAATCGACGTTCGGGTACAGCTTGCGGGCGACGAAGTACTCGTCCTGCAGCGCGGCCTGTTCCAGCTTCACGGCCACGTCCAGCAGCGGGTCCTGCACGCCCAGCTGCTTGAGCACCTTGCCGGTCATCTCACCGATGACCTTCGCGCGCGGGTCGAAGTTCTTGTACACGCGGTGGCCGAAGCCCATCAGGCGGAAGCCGGAGGTCTTGTCCTTGGCCTTGAGCACGGCCGATTCGACGTTGTCGGCCGAACCGATTTCTTCCAGCATCTTCAGCACGGCTTCGTTGGCACCGCCGTGAGCCGGACCCCACAGCGCGGTGACGCCAGCGGCGACCGACGCGTACGGGTTGGCACCGGTCGAACCGACCAGACGCACGGTCGAGGTCGAGGCGTTCTGCTCGTGGTCGGCGTGCAGGATGAACAGCAGGTCCAGTGCCTTGACCACATCCGGGTTCAGATCGTACTGGCCGTCAGCCGACTCGAAAGTCTGCTTCAGGAAGCGGCTGACGTAGTCCAGCGAGGTGTCCGGCTTGTTGGCCGGCAAGCCCTTGCCGTGGCGGTAGATCAGCGCCGACAGGGTCGGCACCTTGGCGATCAGGCGCACAGCAGCTTGGCGGCGCTGTTCGGCGTCGGACAGGTCCAGCGAGGCGTGGTAGATGCCCGACAGCTGCGCGATGGCGGCGGTCAGGATGGCCATCGGATGAGCATCCTTGGCGAAGCTGCCGATCAGGGTGTTGATCGACGCATCGACGTTGGCTTCGGCCGCCAGCTCGTCGGTGAAGGCCTTCAGCTGCTCGGCGCTCGGGCGCTCGCCGTTGATCAGCAGGTAGGCCACTTCGACGTAGCTCGACTTCTCCGACAGCTGCTCGATCGGGTAGCCGCGATACAGCAGCACGCCCTTGTCGCCGTCGATGTAGGTGATGGCGGACTTGCAGCTGGCCGTCGCGGTGAAACCGGAATCGTAGGTGAAATACCCCGTTTCCTTGGTCAGCTTCGCGATGTCGACGCAGTCGTTGCCGAGGGTGGGTTTGATGACGGGCAGAACGACCGACTTATCGCCGGCGTTGAGCGTGACCTGATCAAGATCGGACACTGTGTGCGCTCCTTCATGGGAAGGCGCCTGCCCAAGCGCATTGGTCAGGCACGTGAATGACGTCCTCGGCCTGTGCCGGGGATCAGGTCATTATCGCACAGCAGCATTTGCCGGGCGCTAGACAGAAGTCGTAGACGACAGGCAGCCGGCACCCTGCCAGCGAGCGGCCGGGATCGGCAAACGCGTTGTCACAAGGACGCAGTGTTCCGTCCATCCAAACGCCCGTTGGGTAGGCGCTGGACAAAAACAAACGGCCGCGCAGAGCGCGGCCGTCGGTTCGAACCGGGTACGACGTATCAGCGCGCGTAGCGCTTCTGGAACTTGTCGATACGACCCGAGGTGTCGATGACCTTGTGCTTGCCCGTGTAGAACGGATGCGAAGCCGAGGAAATTTCAACCTTCACCAGCGGGTAGTCGTTGCCGTCTTCCCACTTGATGGTTTCCTTCGTGCTCATGGTCGAGCGGGTCAGGATCTTGAAATCGGAGGTGACGTCATGGAAGACGACGTCGCGGTAGTTCGGATGGATATCGGCCTTCATGGGCTCACACCGTAAATGGGCTGGTGGTCAAGAGCGGCATTATAAGCACTGGTTGCCGCCCGGGGCAACCAGTGCGGGGGTCGAACTTCAGTCCGCGCCCAGGGCCTGTCTTACCAGGGCCTCGAAACGCCCCTGGTCGTAGGCCATCAGCAGATCACAGTTGTCCGGCTGGCCGGTCTGCCGGTTCCAGTCGACAATGGTCGCGCCGCGGCTGAACGTGCCGTTCAGCTCTACATTCAGCGGTCGCGACTCGACCTGCAGCTGCCCTTCCGGGTTCAGCGCCCAGGCCATGGCCAGCGCATCGGCGGTGTACCAGCGGCCGCCCTTGCTGTCTTCGGACAGGCCCCGGGTCTTGCGCGAAATCAGCTCATAGAAGCGTGCGCGATCGGAATCGGCGCGCAGCCACTGCTCTGCGTCGGCCAACGGCAGGCCATGGGCAACGGTAGCTTCCCAATCCGACACCAGCAGGTGGGGGAACGAGGTGAACACAACGTGCGCCGCTTCCGGATCGAAGGCGATGTTGAATTCTGCGGCCGGGGTGATATTGCCGTGGCAGGTGACTGCACCGCCCATCACCACGATGCGCTTGATGCGCTGGGGCAGCGTCGGGTCGAGCTTCAGGGCCAGCGCCAGGTTGGTCAGCGGGCCGAGCATCACCAGCATCAGTTCGCCGGCATGTTCGTGCGACAAACGCAGGATCGCCAATGCGGCATGTTCGGCGTCGGCCTGGCGGCTGGGCGGCGGCAGATCGACGTCGCCGTAGCCGTCGCGGCCATGCACGTGGGCGGCGTCAACGGACGGATGCAGCAGCGGATCGGGGCTGCCGGCGAACACCGGCACGTCGGCGCGGCCGACGATGTCGCAGAGCTTGAGGGCGTTGCGGACGGTGTACTGCAGGCCTACGTTGCCGGCGGCGATGGTCAGGGCGACCACGTCATGCCGTTCATCGGCGAAGGCCATCAGCAGGGCCAGTGCGTCGTCGACACCGGGGTCGGTATCGATCAACAGCGGGATCTTCTTGGTCATCGTTGCCGTCTTCAGATCGGCAACGAAGTGTGGACCGGGAAGATGACCGTTGCAAGTATCGGCCGGGCTGCGCCCGGCACCCGCAGAATCAACGTCAACGTCAACGTCAAAAGCTCGGTTCCGGGGAATGGCGGGGTGGGTCCGGTGGCGGGGGACGCCGTGAATCCATCCATGGAGGCTTGGCCGCGGCATCCATGCCGCGGACACCCCCGCCACCGGACCCACCCCGCCTTCGACAGATTTCTGCGATCTGCCGGAACGGCGTCCTGCTCTGGTAGGTGTCGACCTTGGTCGACACGGTAGATCCACGCCATGCGTGGATGAGGGTCGCGGATGCGGGGTCAGAGCACTTTGCGCGGCAAAGGGATCCGACCCCAACCGATCAGGCCGAGGCGTACCGCACGGCGGTGCCGATCCAGCGCTGCACCACGCGATCTGCCAGCGCCGGTTGCTGCGCCAGCAACCGTTCGGCTAGTTCATGCACACCTGGCAGCAGGCCCGCATCGCGCGCAAGATCGGCGATGCGGAAACCGGCCAGGCCGGTCTGGCGGGTGCCCAGCAGTTCGCCGGGACCGCGCAGTTCCAGATCCTTCTCGGCGATGACGAAACCGTCGTTGGTTTCGCGCATGGTCTGCAGGCGCTCGCGCGCCATCTGCGAAAGCGGTGCCTGGTACAGCAGCACGCAACGCGACACCGCCGAACCACGGCCTACACGGCCACGCAGCTGATGCAGCTGGGCCAGGCCCAGGCGCTCGGCATTCTCGATCACCATCAGCGAGGCATTGGGCACGTCCACGCCGACTTCGATCACAGTGGTCGCTACCAGCAGATCGATGTCACCGGCCTTGAACGCGACCATCGTCGCCAGCTTCTCGGCCGCTTTCAGCCGGCCATGCACCAGCCCCACGCGCACGCCGGGCAGCAGCGCCTGCAGCGATTCGTAGGTGGCCTGCGCGGGCGTGGCATCCAGTTCTTCACTTTCTTCGATGAGCGTGCATACCCAATAGACCTGCCGCCCTTCCTGGCAGGCCAGGGCGATGCGCTCGATCAGCTCGGGGCGACGATCATTGTTGAGTGCAACGGTCTGCACCGGCGTGCGGCCCGGCGGCAGTTCGTCGATGGCCGATACATCCAGGTCGGCATACTCGGACATCGCCAGCGTGCGCGGAATCGGCGTGGCGGTCATCACCAGCTGGTGCGGCACGTTGTTGCCGCCCTTGCCCTTGTCGCGCAGCGCAAGCCGCTGATGCACGCCGAAGCGGTGCTGCTCATCGACGATGGCCAAGGCCAGATCCTGGAACACCACGGCCTCCTGCATCAGCGCGTGGGTACCGACCACCACCTGTGCCTCGCCATTGGCGACCTGTTCCATGACCTTCGCGCGCGCCTTGCCGGTGACCTTGCCGGCCAGCCAGGCAATGCGTACGCCCAGCGGCTCCAGCCAGCCGCGCAGGTTGTTGAGATGCTGTTCGGCCAGCAGTTCAGTGGGTGCAGCCAATGCCACCTGCTTGCCCTGCTCCACCGCCAGCATCGCCGCCAACGCGGCCACTACTGTCTTGCCCGAGCCGACGTCGCCCTGCACCAGCCGCAGCATCGGGCTGGGGCGCGCGAGGTCTTCGCGGATCTGCTTGAAGACGCGTGCCTGCGCGCCGGTCAACGCGAATGGCAGCTGCTTCAGCAGCGCCTTGGCCAGCTTGCCGGGGCCGGCCAGCGGCGGCGCGTGATGCGCCTGCAGCGCGATGCGCTGACGACGCAGGCTGAGGTGGTGGGCAAGCAGTTCTTCCATCGCCAGCCGCCGCTGCGCAGGATGGGTGCCAGCCGCGAGTGCAGCCAGATCGGCATCCGGCGGCGGCTGATGAACGGTCAGCAGCGCACTGCGCAGTGATGGCAGGCCGAGGCCATCGAGCCAGCCTGTCGGCAGCAGTTCCAGCGTGCTTTCTTCGGGCAGGCGATCAAGCGCCTGGCCGATCAGCTTGCGCATGGTCATCGGGCCGACGCCTTCGACGGTGGGATACACCGGGTCGAGGCGATCGCCGAGTTCGGGATCGTCATTGCGCCCCAGCACCTGGTAACTGGGATGGACGATTTCCAACCCCAGGTGCCCCGGCTTGGGCGTGCCGAAGCAGCGCAGGCGATTGCCGACCGCGAACTGGCCGACCTGCTGCTGGCGGAAATGGAAGAAGCGCAGCACCAGGGTGCCCTGCCCTTCGTCCTCCACCGCTACCTTCAACATCGGCCGGTAGCGCATGCCGCGCTCGACGGCGATCACCCGCACTTCCACCTGCGCCGGAATGCCGTTGCGCAGTTCTTCGATGCGGGTCAGCCGGGTGCGGTCTTCATAGCGCAGCGGCAGGTGCAGCCAGAGATCCTGCAGGGTGGCCAGGCCACGCGCCTGCAGCTTGGCGGCCACGGCCGGACCGACGCCGGCGAGCATCGCAAGCGATGCTTCACCGGACGGTGCCAGTGCCGGGGTGACCGCCGCCTTGCGTGCCACGTGGGGTCAGTCGATGACCATCACTGCGTCGACCTCGAAGTTGGCGCCCTTCGGCAGGCCGGAGACTTCGATGGTGGAACGGGCCGGGAACGGGGCCTGGAAGTAGTCCTGCATGACAGCGTTGACCTTGGCGAATTCAGCCAGGTCGGTCAGGTACAGGCCGAGGCGCACGACCTTGTCCAGCGAACCGCCCGCGGCTTCGGCCACGGCCTTGAGGTTGTCGAAGGCGCGACGGGCCTGTGCTTCGACGTCACCCACGCCGACGATGTCGCCGGTGGCCGGGTCGAGCGGAATCTGGCCGGAGAAATACACGGTGTTGCCGGCGCGCACGGCCTGCGAGTACGGGCCGATGGCGGCCGGGGCCTTTTCGGTGTTGATGATCTGGCGGGACATGGGTCGCTCCGGTGCGTTGGGGGAAAACAGAGCGGTGATTGTACCGGGTGGGGGCAATGTAGGCGGGGTCGGATCCGTTTCCCATCAGGAAACGGCTCTGACCCCGTGCATGTAATCGGATCACGCGATGGGGTCAGAGCCCTCTCCGTTGGAGAGGGATCCGACCCCGGATTCGAAGCAGGGTTACTGGCGGCGAACGGCCTGCACGACCGACAGGCGGCGCAGGCGACGCATCACTTCGGCCAGGTGGTTGCGGTCGCGTACCTGGATGTTGAACGCCAGCACCGCGGCATTGAAATCGCGGTCCAGGTAATCCACGCGCTCGATGTTGGAATGGCTCTGCGCGATTGCCGCAGCCAGCTGTGCGAGCACGCCGGTACCGTTCTCCACTTCCACCACCAGCGAGGTGTCGTAGTCGCCGGATACGGTGGTGTCCCAACCGATCAGCACCCAGCGCTCGGGCGACTTGCGCAGTTCGGCCAGGTTCGGGCAATCCATGCGGTGCACCACGATGCCCTTGCCGGCGGTGTGGTAACCCATGATGTCGTCGCCCGGAATCGGCTGGCAGCAGCCGGCGAATGTGACCACGCCACGCTCGCTGCCGTTGATCAGGATTTTTTCCTGCGAGCTGTGGCGCGAATGTGGCCCGCCGCGCAGTTCAGCGTACGCCATCAGCGCCTGTGCGGCCTGGGTCGGCATCCAGTTGCCCAGCGCGACTTCAGCCAGCAGGGCCTCCAGGCGCGGGAACCGATGTTCGGCAAGGAAGGCATCCAGACGGCCCTTCGGCAGGCGCTCCAGCGAGCTGTCCATCGCCTCCAGCGCGCGATCTAGCATGCGGTGGCCCAGCTGCACGGCATCTTCGTGCTCCAGCTGCTTGAGCTGGTGGCGGATGGCGGTGCGTGCCTTGCTGGTGACCACGAACTCCAGCCACTGCGGCTTGGGCGTGGCCGAGCGCGCGGTGATGATCTCCACCGACTGGCCCGACACCAGCTTGGTACGCAGCGGCACCAGTTTCTTGTCCACGCGCGAGGCCACGGCCATGTTGCCGACATCGGTATGCACGGCATAGGCGAAGTCGAGCGCGGTGGAATTGCGCGGCAGCGCCAGGATCTTGCCCTTCGGCGTAAACAGATAGACCTCGTCCGGGAACAGGTCGACCTTGACGTTGTCGAGGAATTCCAGCGAGGAACCGGCGGCACGCTGCGAATCGATCAGTTCGACGATCCAGGCATGCGCACGGCTCTGCGCGCTGTTGGGCGAGTCACCGCCGAACTTGTAGGTCCAGTGCGCAGCCACGCCGCGCTCGGCGATCAGGTCCATCTCTTCGGTACGGATCTGCACTTCGATCGGCGAGCCGTACGGGCCGAACAGCACGGTATGCAGCGACTGGTAACCGTTGGCCTTGGGGATCGCGATGAAATCGCGGAAGCGCCCATCCAGCGGTTTGAAGGCCGCATGCACCGCACCCAGCGAGTGGTAGCACTGTGGCACACCGCGCACGACCAGGCGGAAGCCGAACACGTCCATCACCTGGTCGAAGGATTTGTTCTCGTCGCGCATCTTGTTGTAGATGCTCCACGGGGTCTTGATGCGGCTGACCAGACGGTGTTCGATGCCCTCCTTGGCCAGGCGCTGCGACAGCTGCACTTCCACCTGCGCCAGCGCCTCGCGGCGCACCACCGGCTGACTGCGGATGTGCTTTTCCAGGATCGCATGGCGCCAGGGATACAGCGCCTTGAACCCCAGGTTCTGCAGTTCGCTCTTGACCAGGCTCATGCCAAGTCGCTGCGCGATCGGGGCGTAGATCTCCAGCGTCTCGCGGGCGATGCGGCCGCGCGCTTCGCGGCTCTGCGCGCCCAGCGTGCGCATGTTGTGCAGGCGGTCAGCCAGCTTGATCATGATCACGCGCAGGTCGCGCGACATCGCCAGCAGCATCTTGCGGAAGCTTTCAGCAGCCGCTTCCTGGCGGTCGCGGAACTTCAGCTTGTCCAGCTTGGTGACGCCGTCCACCAGTTCGGCCACGGCTTCACCGAACTCGGCCGACAGGGCCTCGCGGGTCAGCGGGGTGTCTTCGATGGTGTCGTGCAGGATCGCGGCGATCAGCGCTTCCACGTCCAGACCGAGCTCGGCCAGCACCTGGGCCACGGCCACCGGATGGGTGATATAGGGCTCGCCCGACTTGCGCGTCTGCCCAGCGTGCGCGGAGGCACCGACTTCCCACGCACGGCGCAGCAGCGGCAGCTGCTCGGGCGGCAGGTAGTGGGCGGCGCGTTCGAGCTGGAGGACGTAATCGGGTACGGCGGCAGCGGGGACTGCGGCGACCTTGGCAGTGGGGCCTGGGTTCATGGCCAAAGCCTATGCCAGCGCGACGTTTACGGCAAACCCTGAATGCGAAACAGCCCGCACGGGGCGGGCTGTTCGGCGTATCCAGCGATGACGTTGATCGATGCGATCAATCGTCGTTCTTGGACATGTCTTCGTCGGCGACCACTTCAGCGGCGGCCCACTCCAGCGCTTCACGCTCGGCGCGCTCGCGCTCGGACTTCTCGACTTCGTCGATCAGCGCGTTGTCGATCCTGCGGGCGGCGATCTCGCGCAGCGCCAGCACGGTCGGCTTGTCCTCGGTCTCGCTGTTGTCCAGCGTGGCCTGCACGCCATTGGCGAGCTGACGGGCGCGCTTGGAGGCCATCATCACCAGCTCGAAACGGTTGTTAACGACTTCCAGGCAATCTTCTACGGTAATGCGGGCCATACGGGCTCCCGGCGACCGGTCGGCCGCTCAGTCGAATGAGGGAAAGGGGACGGAGTGTACTGGCAGGGGCTGGACAAAATCAAGCCAACCCCCACCGGACCCTTTATGAATCAATCAGTTGAACTCGCATCCGGGGTCAACAGGGCCTGGATCAGGCCGGCATGGCGGACCTTCTGGGCCTCCCGGCGCAGGCGGCTGGCGGTGAAGATCGCGCACAGCTCATCCACGGCGGTGTCGAACACTTCATTGACGATGACGTAGTCGAACTCATTGAAGTGCAGCATTTCATCGCGGGCGGCACCCAGACGCTGGGCGATGACCGCCTCGCTGTCCTGGCCGCGCTTGCGCATGCGGTCCTGCAGGGCCTGCTTGGACGGCGGCAGGATGAACACCGTCACCGTGCCCGGCACCAGCTGGCGCACCTGCTGCGCGCCCTGCCAATCGATTTCCAGCAGCACGTCCTGGCCGGCGTTCAGCTGCGGCTCCACCGACTGGCGGGCGGTGCCCTTCCAGTCGCCATGCACCCAGGCATGTTCGAAGAAGTCGCCGGCAGCGATCATCTCCTCGAACTTTTCCGCGCTGACGAAGTGGTAGTGCTGGCCGTTGATTTCACCCGGGCGCATGGCCCGCGAGGTGAACGAGATCGACAGGGCGATCTGCGGGTCGCGCGCCAGGGTGGCGTTGACGATGCTGCTCTTGCCGGCGCCGGAGGGCGCGGCAACGATGTACAGCGTGCCGCGTGCGATCGCGGCCGGGGGCGTGGAAATGCTCATTCGATGTTCTGCACCTGCTCGCGGATCTGGTCGATCAGCACCTTCAGTTCGACCGCGGCATTGGACGTGCGGCTGTCCACCGACTTCGAGCCCAGCGTGTTGGCCTCACGGTTGAACTCCTGCAGCAGGAAGTCCAGGCGGCGGCCAACCGGTTCACGCTGCTTGAGCACGCGGCGGATCTCGACGATGTGGCTGGACAGGCGATCCAGCTCCTCGTCCACGTCCAGCTTCTGCAGCCACATCACCAGTTCCTGCTCGGCGCGGCCCGGATCGACCGGATGCGGCAGGTCGGCCAGGCGGGCGGCGAGCTTGGCGCGCTGACCGTCGCGAATGGCTGGAATCAGCGTACGGACCTCGCCGGCGATGCGCTCGATGGCATCCACGCGCTCGGCGATGGCGGTGGCCAGCGTATTGCCTTCACGCTCGCGGGCGGCGATGAAGCCATCCAGTACCTGGTCCAGCAGCGCCAGTGCTTCGACCTGCAGGGCCGCGGCATCGGTGGCCTCGCCCTGGGTGACGCCCGGCAGCTGCAGCAGATCAGTGAAGCTGACCTGCAGGTTGGGGAAATCGGAGGTCAGGCGGTGCGCCAGCTGGCCCAGTTGGCCCAGCAGCACCTCGTTGATCTGCAGGCTGGCAGCCGATTCCGGCGCGCGCAGGCGCATCACCAGATCCAGCTTGCCACGGCTCAGGCGCGCGGAAATGCGCTCGCGCAGCTGCGGTTCCAATGCGCGCAGTTCCTCGGGCAGGCGGGTGCCCACTTCCAGGAACCGGTGGTTGACCGAGCGCAGCTCGCAGCCCAGCGTTCCCCACGTGGTGGAACGCTCGCCGCCGGCATAGGCCGTCATGCTTCGAATCATGGATGTATCCGGTGCTTGCAAAGGGGGAATGGTACCCTAGCGGTCTCTTTTGAGCCCCTTTCCCCGCCCCGTGAAGGCCGCGGGGATGGTGGCGTACTCCCTTTCCCTACGGAACCTGCCCCATGTCCGATTTCCGCCCCAGTGGCCGTCAGCCCGATCAGCTGCGCCCGGTCGTCATCCAGCGCGGTTTCACCCGCCACGCCGAAGGTTCGGTGCTGGTCTGCTTCGGTGAAACCCGCGTGCTGTGCACGGCCAGCATCGAGAACCGGGTGCCGGGCTTCCTGCGTGGCAAGGGCGAAGGCTGGGTGACCGCCGAGTACGGCATGCTGCCGCGCGCTACCCACACCCGCAGCGACCGCGAAGCCGCACGCGGCAAGCAGGGCGGCCGCACGCTGGAGATCCAGCGCCTGATCGGCCGCAGCCTGCGCGCCTGCGTGGACCGCAACGCACTGGGCGAACGCACCATCACCCTGGACTGTGACGTGCTGCAGGCCGACGGTGGCACCCGTACTGCGGCCATCACAGGCGCCTATGTGGCCCTGGTCGATGCAGTGAACGTGCTGATGAAGCGCGGTGACATCAAGCGCAACCCGATCCTCGGCGCGGTGGCGGCGGTGTCGGTCGGTGTCTACCGCGGCACCCCGGTGCTGGACCTGGACTATCCCGAAGACAGCGACTGCGACACCGACATGAACGTGGTGATGAACGACGGCGGCGGTTTCATCGAACTGCAGGGCACCGCCGAAGGCCATGCCTTCCGTCGTGACGAACTGGATGCGCTGCTGGGCCTGGCCGAAAAGGGCGTGACCGAGCTGCTGGCCGCGCAGCAGGCAGCGCTGTCGGCATGAACCGGCGCATTGCCCTGACCACCCTGGTGGTGGCCGACTACGACGAGGCCATTGCCTGGTACACCGGCAAGCTCGGCTTCCAGTTGCTGGAAGACATCGACCAGGGCAACAAGCGCTGGGTGGTGGTCGGCCCGACCAATGGCAGCGCTGCCGCCTTGCTGCTGGCCCGCGCCAGCAACGACGAACAGCGCAGCCGTATCGGCAACCAGACCGGCGGCCGCGTCGGCTTCTTCCTCAACACCGACGACTTCCGCCGCGACCACGTGGCGATGCTGGCCGCCGGTGTCGAATTCCTGGAAGAACCACGCGAAGAACCCTACGCCACGGTCGCGGTATTCCGCGACCTGTACGGCAACACCTGGGACCTGTTGGAGCCCCGCTGATGAAGAAGCTTGTCCTGGCCAGCCACAACGCTGGCAAGCTGGTGGAAATGCAGGAAATCCTCGCCGACCTGCCGCTGCAGATCACTTCGGCCGCCGAACTGGGCCTGGGCGATGTGGAAGAGACTGGCCTGACCTTCGTCGAGAACGCGCTGCTGAAGGCGCGCGCCGCCTGCGAAGCGACCGGCCTGCCTGCGCTGGCCGATGATTCGGGGTTGATCGTCGACGCTCTCGGCGGTGCACCGGGACTGTACAGCGCGCGCTATGCGGGCCATCCGACCAATGCGGCGGCCAACAATGCCAAGCTGCTGGACGCGATGGCCGACATCGCCGATGGCCAGCGCAGCGCCCGCTTCTATGCGGTGATCGTGCTGCTGCGCCATGCCACCGACCCGCAGCCGCTGATCTGCGAAGGCCGCTGGGAAGGACAGATCATCCGCGAACTGCGCGGCAGCAACGGCTTCGGCTACAACCCGGTGTTCCTGGATACCACCCACGGCCTGACCGCTGCGGAAATGGAGCCGGCGTTGAAGAATGCCATCAGCCATCGCGCCATCGCCCTGCAGCAGCTCAAGCAGCAGCTCGCGGCCTGGCTCTGATACATCACCTGATCAACACAGGGAAGCCGGCCAGCGGCCGGCACTACCGATGACTGCCATGCCGCACGCCCACGCCCACGACCACGACCACGACCACTGCAATCACCAGCCCGGTGAGTCCTGCGACCACGACACCCCGCCACGTCTGGTGCCACCGCCGCTGGCGCTGTACGTGCATCTGCCGTGGTGCGTGCGCAAGTGCCCGTACTGCGATTTCAACTCGCACCAGGCCAAGGGCGAACTGCCCTTCGACGCCTACATCGATGCACTGGTGCGCGACCTCGACCAGGACCTGCCGCTGGTCTGGGGCCGGGTGGTCAGCAGCGTGTTCTTCGGCGGCGGCACGCCCAGTCTGTTCCCGCCCGAAGCGATCGACCGCTTCCTGCAGCAGGCCAGCGCGCGTCTGCGCTTCGCGCCCAATGCCGAGATCACTCTGGAAACCAACCCGGGCACCGCCGAACACGGTCGCTTCGACCGCTACCGCACAGCCGGGGTAAACCGCCTCAGCTTCGGCATCCAGAGTTTCGATGATGCGATGCTCAAGCGCCTGGGCCGCATCCACGACAGTGGCGAGGCCGAGCGCGCAGTGAAGATGGCGCAGGACGCGGGCTACGACAACTTCAATATCGACCTGATGTACGCCCTGCCGGAACAGACCCTGGCCGGTGCCGAGGCCGACCTGGAACGCGCGTTCGCGTTGCAGCCGACCCACATTTCGCACTACCAGCTGACCCTGGAACCGAACACCGTGTTCTTCGCACGGCCGCCGCAGGGCATCCCCGATGAAGACAATGCCTGGGACATGCAGGAACACTGCCAGGCGCTGCTGGCGCAGGCCGGTTTCGGCCAGTACGAGGTGAGTGCCTACGCCCGCCCCGGCCGGCAGAGCGCGCACAACCTGAATTACTGGCGTTTCGGTGACTACCTCGGTATCGGCGCTGGCGCACACGGCAAGATCAGTTCCGGCGCCGAGGAGCATGTGCTGCGACGCTGGAAGCACAAGCACCCGCAGACGTTCATGGACACCGCAGGCACGGCCGCATCGTTCGGTGGCGACGAGGTGATCGCCGCCGATCGCCTGCCGTTCGAGTACATGCTCAACCTGCTGCGCCTGCACGAAGGTTTCAGCCTGCGCGATTTCGAATCGCGGACCGGCCTGGCCCGCAGCGTTCTGGACGTACCACTGGGCGAAGCGGTGCAGCGCGGCTGGCTGGTGGTGACGGACGGGCACGTGCAACCGACCGAGCTCGGCCGGCGCTTCACCAACGATGTGGTCAGCCTGTTCCTGGAAGAATGATCCGCCTGCGGCGCAGCCAAGGAAGGCCGCGCTGAATGAATCCATCGCTAAAGTAGCGCCTTCACCGGCCGACACGGTAGATTCCAAGATCGATCCGCGGGAATCCGGACCCCCTCGCCGATGTCAGCTGTCTTCTCTCTTTCCAGTGCCGACACTGCCCGCTTGGCCGCGGTCGACCTGCCGCCGCGTGTGCGCGAGTTGCTGGGCGCGTTGATCGGCCTGTGCCACCAGGCCCTGACGGCACCGTTGATCCTGACCGTGGAAGCGCTGGAGCAGACCCTGCTGCATGACGCCGACCATGCCCGCAACCCGCAACAGCAGGCTGACCTGCTGGGCCAGCGCGGGCAGCTGCATGCGTTCGCCGGTCACTTCAGCGACCGTATGCTCGATGCGCTGGCCGATGCGCTTGCGCGGCTGCGTGAACCGATCACCCCGGTCGTGGCCGCCGTTGCCCCACCGCCGTTGCCCGGCATGCTGGGGTTGACCCTGGTCGCCGAGCATGAGGTCGACCGCGACCTGCTGCTGACCGAAATGGTGCGCCGGGAAACGCTCCGTTCGGCCAACGCCTTGAACCTGCTCGGCCAGCGCCTGGGGGTTGTCGCCGGCGCACCGGCCTTTGAAGCCGATACCCTGCCATTGGCACCGCAGGCCCTGTGCACCATGGTGCGCAAGCTGGCCGAACAGGATGCCCTCAGCGCCGACGTGCAGATGGCGCTGTACCGCAGCTTCGAGCGGCAGGTGCTGGAGCGGCTGGGCGATGTGCTCGACCGTGCCAATGCGCTGCTGGCGCAGCACGGCATCCTGCCCGGCCTGGTCTACACCCCGTACCTGGCCCGTTCTTCGAGCACCCGCCGGATCATCACCCAGTCGGTCGGCAGCGGCCGCAGTGGACGCCCATCACCGCGCGTGCCCACGCCGATGACCGGCTGGGGTGGCTCGGCACCGGCCGGCTCGTGGTCGACGTTGATGCAGGACGCCTTCGCCGATGCGGCTGCGCCGGGCGCGTCGGCTGGGCTGACGGTACCGGCCAGCAACGTGCTGCATGAAATGCTGCAACGGGCGCGACACGCCCCGCAGCCAGCGGCGGACCCGCCAGCCCTGCCCAGTGCGGCGGTTGATGCCGTGCTGGCGCGTCTGCAGGGCCAAGCCAGTGCCGCCAGCGCCATGACTGATCTGCAGGCCGCGGTGGTCGCCCAGCTGCGCAGCGAACATGGCGCGCAGGCCAGCCTAGGCAGTCACGACCGCGACAACCTCGATCTGCTGCGCCTGCTGCTGCAGCAGGTCCAGCAGCAGCAACGGCCGGACCCGGTGCCGGCCGCCCTGCTCGCGCGCCTGCAGGTACCACTGGCACGCGCAGCGATGGCTGACCCGGGGTTCTTCGTGCGCGACGAACACCCGGCACGCGAACTGCTCAACCATGTCGCTGAAGCCGGCGCCAGCTGGCTCGGCGATGACGATGTCGACCCGCAGCTGCTGCAACGGCTGGCGCAGAGCGTGCAGGGCCTGCTGGGCCAGGATGCGCGCACGCCCGAGGCCTTTGCCGCCGCCAACGAAGAGATACAGCAGCACCAGCGTGCCGCCGCGCACCGTGCCGAACTGGCAGAGCGCCGTCACGTGGAAGCGGCACGCGGCAAGGAACGTCTGGAACTTGCGCGCCGCCAGGCCAATGCGCAGATCGACCAGTGCTGCGACACGCAGGAACCGCCACGCTTCGTGCAGACACTGCTGCGCCAGGCTTGGGCGGACGCATTGACCCTGACCCGCCTGCGCCACGGTGATGATTCGCCGCAATGGCAGGAGCGCCTGCAGCAGACCGAACGCATCGCGGCGATCACTGCCGAGGCCGCCAGCGAAAGCAGCGAGACCGACGCTCCGCTGGCCGCCGAAGTTGAATCGGCCCTGCTGCAGGTCGGCTACCACGCAGAGGAAGCCGCAGCCGTCGCGCGCCGGCTGTCCACTCCGGGTGGCGAAGACGAAAGCACCTCACGCACCGAGCTCAGCGCGCGCCTGAAGGCCCATGCGCGCCTGGGCGAACACGCAGGCGCGCAGGCCCTGGCAAGTGACGCCGCGCCGCGCAGCGAGGCCGAGGAGGCCAGCTATCAGCAACTGTGCACGCTCCCCTTCGGCAGCTGGTTCGATATCAGTGATGGCGAAGGCACCCTGCGCCGCCAGCGCTTGTCCTGGTACAGCCTGCTGACCGGCCATGTGCTGTTCGTCAACGCGCGTGGGCAGAAGATTGGCGAGACCACCCTGGATACGCTGGCCCGGCAGATGAGCGCCGGACACGCGCAACTGGTGACCGAAGACAAAGGCCGGCTGGTCGACCGCGCCTGGCAGGCAAGCCTGAGCGCACTGCGCGCGCTGGCCGGACGTCGACCGCAGGAGCCCAACGCATGAGTACGCAACCGCCTGTTGATACCCGCCGCGCGCCGCGCCGGCAGGTCTCCGACCTGGTACCGGTAACCGACCAGATGCGCGACAGCGTGGTCGGCCGTCTTGGCAACGTGTCCGAGACCGGCATGCTGATGCTGGCCAGTGCGGCGCTGCGCGACGATGCGCTGTATCAGCTGCGCTTCCCGCTGCCCTCGGCCGATGGCCGCAGCGAGCTGATCGACGTCGGCGTACACCTGCTGTGGAGCGAACCGGCACATGCACCCGGCCAGAGCTGGGCAGGCTTCCGCTTTCTGACCCTGTCACGCGAGCATCGGCAGCAACTACGCCGGTGGATCGGCGAAGACAGCGACGAGGCACCGGTTTCGACGGGCTGAGTGCCGGTTCCGGCACAGCGGATTGCGTCGGTATCCGGCAGAATCTAAGGCCGTTTTCCGTGTCGAGCCACCGCAATGATCCAGCAAGACCCCGGCGCCCTGTATCCCGACCACCTGGCCGTGCTGTGCCGACGCGCCGAGCAGGCGCTGGCACGCGGCGGCTTCGACCACCTGGTGGTGCCCAGCGGCACCCTGCACTACCAGGTCTTCGACGACCGTGACTACCCGTACGCGGTCAACCCGCAGTTCAAGGCCTGGCTGCCGCTGACCCGGGTGCCCAACAGCTGGATCGTGTTCACCCCGGGCAAACGTCCGGCGGTGATCTTCCACCAGCCGTTCGATTACTGGCACGTGGTGCCGGATGCACCGAGCGGCTGGTGGGTCGAGCACTTCGACATCCACATCATCCGCACGCCCGAAGAGGCGCTGGCACTGCTGCCGTCCGACCCCGCGCGCTGCGCGATCCTCGGCGAGCCGCAGAGTGCGCTGGGCGCCTATGTGCCAAACAATCCCGCGCCGGTGGTGAACTACCTGGAATGGCACCGCGGCAGCAAGACGCCGTATGAAATCGCACTGATGCGCCAGGCGCAGGTGCTGGGCGTGCGCGGCCATCGCGCGGCCGAAGCGGCGTTCCGCAACGGCGCCGACGAGTTCAGCATCCACATGGCGTACTGCCAGGCAGTGGGCCAGGACACCACTGAACTGCCGTACGGCAACATCGTGGCCCTGAATGAACATGCGGCGGTGCTGCACTACACCGAACTGGGCCGCAAGGCCCCGCAGCCGCTGCGCAGCTTCCTGATCGACGCCGGCGCCAGCGCGTATGGTTATGCCAGCGACATCACCCGCACCTACGCCGCCGCCGGCCATGATGAGTTCGCGGCGATGATCGAAGCCGTTGATGCCGCCCAGCAGCAGATGTGCGCAGCGGTGCGTCCGGGCTTTGACTACAAGCAGCTGCATGTTGACGCGCATCTGTCGCTGATGGGCGTGCTGAAGGACTTCGGCGTAATCAAGGTGTCGCCGCAGACCGCGCTGGAAACCGGCGTCAGCGCCGCGTTCTTCCCGCACGGCATCGGTCACCTGATCGGCCTGCAGGTGCATGACGTGGCTGGCTTCGCCGCCAGCGACGAAGGCGGCCGCATCGAGCGCCCGGCGGGTCATCCGTACCTGCGCCTGACCCGCGTACTGGAACCGGGCATGGTGGTGACGATCGAGCCGGGCCTGTACTTCATCGACATGCTGTTGAACGAAGTGAAGGCTGCCGGCCATGGCGATGCGATCAACTGGGACCGTGTGGATTTCTTCCGCCCGTATGGCGGCATCCGCATCGAAGACGAAGTGCTGTGCACTGATGGCGAGGCGGACAATCTGACGCGGCCGGTGTTTGCGGCGGCGAACGGCTGAGCCCCTCGTGGTTGGTCGCGAAATGCATCCAGACTACTGAGGCTAGGCCGGGCGGGTGAGCTGCGCAGGGGACGCCGTAAATACGTCCCTGTAGGCTCGGGCGCGCCATCCATGGCGCTTACGCCCCTGCGCAGCCCACCCGCCCGGCCACGGACAGTTTCCTGCGCGCGGCCAGCCACGGAAGAAAGAAAGAAAAGCAAAAGCGGGTCGCTTGCTACGCTCGCTCTGTGTCGACCAAGGTCGACACCTACCAACAGCCGCGCGCCCCAACAACCGCAGGAAACTGTCGAAGGCGGGGTACTGTGGGTTTGCGGGGTGTGAGCCGCATGGATGCGGCGACCAAGCCTACAAGGACGTACTTGCGGCGGCCCCGCAAACCCACAGTACCCCGCCATCCCGCAGGAAGCCCGCTTCGGCTGTTGCAGTGGCTTTTGCCTCTGCAGGTGCAGGGCTGCAAGCCCTGCAGAAGAACCCCTTACCCCGCCATCAGCGCTTCGATCTCGTCGGCGCTGCGCGCCAGGCCTTCGGTCAACACCCGATGCCCGTCGTCGGTGATCAGCACGTCATCTTCGGTACGGATGCCGATGCCGCGCCAGCGCGGTTCCACCGTCGTGTCGTCCACGCCGATGTACAGCCCCGGCTCGATGGTGAAGGCCATGCCCGGCTCCAGCAGGCGTGAATCGCCGGCCAGGCGGTAATCGCCTACGTCGTGCACATCCAGCCCGATCCAGTGCCCGGTCTTGTGCCGGTAGAAACGCTGGTACAACCCTTCGGCAAGATTCCTTTCCAGCGTGCCCTTCAACAGGCCCAGCTGCAGCAACCCCTCGGTGAGGGTCTGCACCGCCGCCAGATGGCCCATTTCGTAGGCGACGCCCGGTTTGGCCTGGGCGAGCGCCGCCGCCTGCGCCGCGCCCACCAGATCATGCAGCGCGCGCTGCTCGGCGCTGAAACGACCGTTGACCGGGAACGTGCGGGTGATGTCACTGGCATAGCCACGGAACTCGGCACCGGCATCGATCAACACCAGTTCGCCGTCGCGCGAACGTGCGTTGTTGTCGCGGTAATGCAGGATGCAGGCGTTGCGGCCGGCACCGACGATGCTGCAGTACGCAGGCACCGCGTCGTTGGCGCGGAACACCCGCTCCAGCTCGGCCTGCAGCTCGTACTCGTGGATGCCCGCCTTCGCGGCCTGCATGGCGGCACGATGCGCCAGCACGCTGATGTCGGCCGCGCGCTGCATCAACGCCACCTCGGCACCGGACTTGAACAACCGCTGCTCGTGCAACAGATGGCCCAGTTCCAGGAACTCATGCGGTGGCTGTGCTCCATGGCGCACCTGCGAACGTACGCGGTTCACCCAACCGATCAGCTTCAGGTCGAAGTCTGCATCGCGGCCGAAGTGGTAGTACACCCGCGAACGCCCTTCCAGCAGGCCCGGCAGGATGTCGTCCAGATCGGTGATCGGGTACGCATCGTCCATCGCGAACTGCGCGACGGCACCGTCCTGGCCGGCGCGACCGCCATCCCAGGATTCGCGCTCGGGATCGCGCTCGCGGCAGAACAGGATGGCTTCGCCGTGGCGACGACCGGGAATCAACACCAGCACCGCTTCCGGCTCCGGGAAGCCGCTCAGGTACTGGAAATCCGAATCCTGCCGGTACGGATAATGGGTATCGAGGCTGCGCACCTTCTCCGATGCCGCCGGCAGCACCAGGATCGCGTCTTCGCCCGCCATGTCCATCAGCTGCCGGCGGCGACGCTTGTACTCGCCGGCAGCGATGCCGGTGCGCTGCTTGATATCCATCAGTTCAGGCGCTGCCGATGGCGCGCGGCCAGCACCACGTCACCGTGCAGCAACAGCACCGCCACCCGGATGAACTCTTCGATTTCCGACAGGGCTTCGTCGTCATCATCACCGCCGGCTTCGAAGTCCTCGCTGGAGGCGCGGGCCAGGCTGGCCAGGTCGTTCAGTGCCTCCTCGCCCTCTTCGGACAAGGTCGGTCGGTGGCCGCCACTGCCCAGGCCGAAGCCGCCCAGGAAGGAACGGGTCCAGCTGAACATGGCATCTGCCTGTGCGGCCACGTCGCTGCTGTCGGTCAACAGCAGCTCGAAGGCGAAGTCACGGTCTTCCAGCTGCTTGATGGTGGCTTCCAGCAACTGCGCCAGCGCACTGTCGGCAGCCACCTGCGGCAGATTGTCGTCGGCCAGCACGCGCGCCGGCCAGTCATTGCCGGGGGCACCGCCAGCGGCCAGCCAGCCGCACAGCCCGCCATGCAGTTCGGCAGCAGTGGCGCCCAGGCCCAGTTCCTGGCTGGCGCGGGTAACGTCGTCGACGGAGGGAAGTTCGGTCATCGTGCGGCTCGTTCGGAAGGGAAACTGCGGAGCGCGCACGCGCGCGCCCGTGAGCCGGGTAGTGTAGCAATGTGTCCGCCTGCGCTTCGTGGCCGCCGGGGCCTGCTGCGACAGTGCTTGACCGCCCTGACCCGGCTTGCCTATCGTGCGGGCATGGAACCCGCCGATCCCCTTGCCCAGCTGCAAGCCTTCGCCGCCCGTGTGGAGGCGTTGCTGGACCGCAACCAGCGGCTGGCCGAGGAGAACCGCAGCCTGCGCCACCAGCAGGAACAGCTTGTGGCCGAGCGCTCGACGCTGCTGGCCAAGAACGAGCAGGCGCGTTCGCGGGTGGAAGCGATGATCACCCGGCTCAAATCCCTGGAGCAGCACACATGAGTGCCGAACCGGTCAGCGTCCGTATCCTTGATCGTGAATACACGGTCGGCGTCGGTGGCGATGAACGCGACAGCCTGATGGCGGCCGCCCGCCTGCTGGATGCGCGCATGCGCGAGATCCGTGGCAGCAACCGGATGGCCGCCGTCGACCGCATCGCGGTGCTGGCGGCACTCAATCTGGCGCACGAGCTGCAGCTGCTGCGCGACGAGAACGCCCGCCAGGCGGTGGCCCTGCAACAGACCCTGGCCGACCTGAATCGGCGTCTGGACCGGGCAATCGACAGCAGCACGTGAGAAAGGCGCGGAATGCGCCTTCTCTTTTCTGAATTGGCACGCACTGTTGCCGACGAACGGCCTATCCAGATCCTGCGTGCTGGCTATAATGGCCACGCGTTCTCTGCGGTACTCGACGGCATGTGCAAACATTCGCCTTGTCCCTTAAGAACGACACCGGGAGCGCGACAGCGCCGGGAGTGCAGGTCCGCCTTGCAGCGGGAAGCCCGATGGTTCTCCAGCGTTCCCACTTGAGCCCGCGGGTTCAAGGTCGTTTCGCATGCATCGACATTGCGGAGAATGCAATATTCCAGCAAGGGCGGCGTCTTCGGGCGTCGCCTTTGTTCTTTCCGGCACAATGACGGCTGATCCTTGCCGCATGCTGCCATGACCGACCCGCGACAGGCCCTGCGCCACGACCTGCGGCAACGCCGCCGCGACCTTTCCGCTCCCGTCCGCATTGCTGCTGCCGATTCCCTGGCCGATGCACTGCTCGCACTGCCGTTCGCCCCACGCGAAGGGGCCGTAGCCGGCTACTGGGCGCTGGATGGCGAGATTGCCCTGCACCGCTGGCAGTTGCAGTTGCCCGACACGCTGCGCTACTGCCTGCCGGTACTGCACGGCGACGTGCTGCGCTTCGCGCCCTGGCGCCCCGGCCAACCGCTGACCAGCAACCGTTACGGCATCCCCGAACCGGATATCGCCCTCGAAGACACTTTGGAACCGGCGCAGATGGCCCTGGTGGTGACACCGCTGGTGGGCTTCGACGCACAGTGCCGGCGGCTGGGAATGGGGGGCGGCTGGTATGATCGCAGCTTCGCCTTCCGCCATGATCGGCCGGCGCCACCCTGGCTGGTCGGCGCGGCATTCTCGGTGCAGCAGGTCGAGTCCTTGCCGGTAGCGTCCTGGGACGTGCCGGTGGATGCGATCTGCACTGAAGCCGGCACCCTGCTCCCTTCCGCTGCCCCCGTGAACGCATGACCGCCCGCAAGCGCTACTGGCTGATGAAGTCCGAACCGGACGCCTTTTCCATCGACGACCTGGCCAAGGTCAAGGTTGAACCCTGGAATGGCGTGCGCAACTACCAGGCGCGCAATTTCATGCGCGATGGCATGCAGGTCGGCGACGGCATCCTGTTCTACCACTCCAATACCAAGGTGCCGGGCATCGTCGGCCTGGCCACGGTGGCCAGCGCGGCCTACCCGGATGACACCCAGTTCGACCCGAAATCCGACTACCACGACCCCAAGAGCACGCGCGAGAACCCGCGCTGGATGCTGGTGGACGTCGCCTTCGACCGCAAGCTGAAGCAGGTGATCGCGCTGGACGAGATCAAGCTGCACGCCGAGGAACTCGGCGAAGGCTTCCCGCTGGTTGCCAAGGGCAACCGCCTGTCGGTGTTCCCGGTGACCGCCGCGCAGTGGAAGCTGCTGCTGTCGCTGGAAAAGAAATCCTGATTCCCTGCCTGAGAGCTCCCTGCAATGTCTGAAGCCAAGCGCCTGGCCGCCGAGAAGGCCATCGAGTACGTCGAAGACGGCATGATCGTCGGTGTCGGTACCGGCTCCACTGTCGCCTATTTCATTGATGCGCTGGCCCGCATCCAGCATCGCATCAAGGGTGCGGTGTCCAGTTCCGAGCAGAGCACCGCGCGCCTGAAGCAGCACGGCATCGAGGTGATCGAACTGAACCACACCGGCACGCTGTCGCTGTACGTGGATGGCGCCGACGAGTGTGATGGCAACAAGTGCCTGATCAAGGGCGGCGGCGCTGCACTGACCCGCGAGAAAATCATCGCCGAGGCCAGCGAGCGCTTCGTGTGCATCGTCGACCCGAGCAAGCAGGTGCCGGTGCTGGGCAGGTTCCCGCTGCCGGTGGAAGTGATCCCGATGGCACGCAGCCTGGTCGCCCGGCAGATCCGCGACATGACCGGTGGCCAGCCGACCTGGCGCGAAGGCGTGGTGACCGACAACGGCAACCAGATCCTGGACATCCACAACCTGCAGATCACCGATCCGGAAAAGCTGGAGCGCGAGCTCAACCAGCTGCCGGGCGTGGTCTGCGTCGGCCTGTTCGCACGTCGCCGTGCCGATGTGGTGATCGTCGGCGGCGAACCGCCGATCGTGCTCTGACCCTTTCGAAGGACCCTGACGATGTCGTTGCTGCGCTCACTGCTGATGCTCCCGCTGCTGGCCCTGACCGGCTGCGCCACCGATGCCGCCCGCCACTGGGTGGAACTTGACGGTGCGCGCTATGACGTTGAACTGGCCACCAACGATGAAACCCGTGCGCGCGGGTTGATGTTCCGCGATCAGATGGCCGAGGACCACGGCATGCTGTTCGTGCATGACCGCGAGGAAATGCAGGCGTACTGGATGAAGAACACCAAGATCGCACTGGACATCCTGTACTTCGACAGCGAGCGCAGGCTGGTGAGCCAGCAGCGCGACGTGCCGCCGTGCTCGGCCGGCGACATGTGCCCGCCCTACCCCAGCGGCGGTCCGGCGCGCTTCGTGCTGGAGCTCAATGCCGGCCAGGCGGAGAAGCTCAAGCTGAAGGATGGTACCGAGCTGACCTTCGGCCCGGGCATCGAGAAATAAAGGTTCGGCCGGGCTGCGCCCGGCACCCGCGGTAGTGCCGGCCGCTGGCCGGCAACCCTGCAGGGGGTCGGATCCCTTTCGCACGCGAAAGGGCTCTGACCCCTGAATTTTTCACGCCGCACTGCTTGAAACCGCTCACGATTGCCGCCAGTCTGTGGACATGCAGGACCGGATCACACTCCCCGACTGGGATGCACTGGCCGCCTTCGACGACGAGGCGCTGCCGCTGCTGCCGACCGCGCTGCTGATCGCGCGCGATGAATATCCCGATCTGCAGCCGTCGACCTACGATGCGCTGGTGCAGAGCCACGTCGAGCACCTGCGCGCCGAGGTGGACAGCATCGAGCACAGCCCGCTGAAGATGGCGGCAATCAACCGGCATCTGTTCGATGAGCTGGGCTACAGCGGCGACCATCAGGAGTACTACGACCCGCGCAACAGCTACCTCAACCAGGTCTTCGAGCGCCGCCTGGGCAATCCGATCTCGCTGGCGCTGGTGCAGATGGAGGTGGCGCGACGACTGGGCATTCCGTTGGACGGCGTGTCATTTCCCGGTCATTTCCTGGTGCGCCTGCCGGTCGACGATGGCGTGCTGGTGATGGACCCGTTCAATGGTGGCCGCCCGCTGGACGTTGACGAACTGCGCGAACGCGCCAAGTCGCACCTGGGCGGACAGATGCCCGACGACCAGGTGTTGGCGCAGATCCTCGACCCTGCACCGAGCCGCGCGATCCTGATCCGCATGCTGCGCAACCTGCATGGGGTCTATGCCGAGGCCAGCGAGTGGGATCGTGCCGCGCGCAGTGCCGACCGCCTGCTCAAGCTCGCCCCCGAACAGGACGATGCCCTGCGTGATCGCGGCCTGGCCTATCTGCAGCTGGACTACCTGGCCGGCGCCCGCAACGACCTGGGCCTGTATCTGAAGCGCAACCCCGAGGCCAGCGACGCGCAATGGCTGCGCGAGAAGCTGATCGACCTCGGCGGGCCGGCACCGCGGCTGCATTGAGGTCGTCCGGTGTGCGGACCAACGGTCCGCACCCACGGGAAGGTCCGCACCTACAGACAGGTCCGATCAGTCGATCTCGACCATCTCGAAATCGTCCTTGGTCACGCCGCAATCCGGGCATGTCCAGGTCTCGGGAATGTCTTCCCAGCGCGTGCCCGGGGCGATGCCCTCTTCCGGCAGCCCGTCCGCTTCGCGGTACAGGAATCCGCAGACCACGCACATCCAGGTACGCAGGGTGGTGGGGGTGGCTTCGCTCATCGGATAATCAGGGCTGGATTCACGGGCCGCCATTGTCCCATCGCGGTCCACTCACCGGTAGCCATCGATGACTTCTGCTTCCCCGACGCCCCGCGGCGTCTACCTGATCACCCCGGATGAACCCGATACCGCCCTCCTGCTGGCGCGCACCGCGCCGCTGCTGGCCGCCGGTGCCACCTGGCTGCAGTACCGCAACAAGACCGCCAGCGATGCCCTGCGGCGGGAACAGGCCACGGCCCTGCAGGCCCTGTGCGCCGCCCATGGCGTGCCGCTGATCGTCAACGACGACCCGATGCTTGCCCAGGCCATCGGCGCGGCCGGCGTGCACCTGGGCGGCACCGACGGCGACATCTCCGCCGCCCGCAGCCTGCTCGGCCCCGACGCCATCATCGGCGCCTCCTGCTACGACCAGCTGGCCAACGCCGAGCGCGCCGTGGCTGCCGGCGCCAGCTACGTGGCCTTCGGCGCGTTCTTCCCCACCACCACCAAGGTCACCAGCAGCCGCGCGCACACCGACCTGCTGCGGCAAAGCGCCGCACTGGGCGTGCCCCGGGTGGCGATTGGCGGCCTGAGCCCGGACAATGTCGGTCCCATCATCGACGCCGGCGCCGATCTGCTGGCCGTGGTCAGCGGCATCTACGCCGCGCAGGACCCGGTCGCGACCCAGCGCGCCTACCTCGCCCGTTTCGATACGCCGCAGTAATACCCAGGAAACCCCATGAACCACGACCAGTCCCACACCCTGTTCTCCCGCGCCCAGGAATTGCTGCCTGGCGGCGTCAATTCGCCGGTGCGCGCGTTCAAGTCGGTTGGCGGCGAACCGTTCTTCGTCGAGCGCGCCGACGGCGCCTACCTGTACGACGTCGACGGCAACCGCTACATCGACTACGTGGGTTCGTGGGGCCCGATGATCGTCGGCCACAACCACACCGCCGTACGCCAGGCGGTGAAGAAGGCGATCGACAACGGCCTGTCGTTCGGTGCGCCGTGCGCAGCGGAAGTGACCATGGCCGAGACCATCACCCGCCTGGTGCCATCGTGCGAAATGGTGCGCATGGTCAACTCAGGTACCGAGGCCACCCTGTCGGCGATCCGCCTGGCGCGCGGGGCCACCGGCCGCAGCTGCATCGTCAAGTTCGAAGGGTGCTACCACGGCCACGGCGACTCGTTCCTGGTCAAGGCCGGCAGCGGCATGCTGACCCTGGGCGTGCCGACCTCGCCCGGCGTGCCGGCCGGCCTGAGCGAACTGACCCTGACCCTGCCCTACAACGACTTCGAAGCGGCCACCGCTCTGTTCGAGGCACGCGGCAGCGAGATCGCCGGCCTCATCATCGAACCGGTCGTCGGCAACGCCAACTGCATTCCGCCGCGCGAAGGCTATCTGCAGCACCTGCGTGCGCTGTGCACCCAGCACGGCACCCTGCTGATCTTCGACGAAGTGATGACCGGTTTCCGCGTTGCCCTGGGTGGTGCGCAGGCGCACTACGGCATCACTCCGGACCTGACCACCTTCGGCAAGATCATCGGTGGCGGCATGCCGGTGGGCGCCTACGGTGGTCGTCGCGAACTTATGCAGCAGATTGCCCCGGCCGGCCCGATCTACCAGGCCGGTACGCTCAGCGGCAATCCAGTAGCGATGGCCGCCGGCCTGGCCATGCTGGAGCTGATCCAGCAGCCGGGCTTCCACGACGATCTGAGCGCGCGCGCCGCACGCCTGTGCGCAGGCCTGGAAGCTGCCGCCGCCGATGCCGGCGTAGCGGTGACCACCACCCAGGTGGGCGCGATGTTCGGGCTGTTCTTCACCAGCGAAAAGGTGGAGACCTATGCCCAGGCCACGGCCTGCGACATCCCGGCATTCAACCGCTTCTTCCACGCGATGCTGGATCAGGGCGTGTTCCTGGCACCGTCGGCGTACGAGGCCGGCTTCCTGTCCAGCGCACACGATGATGCTGTGATCGAGGCGACGCTGGCAGCGGCGCGCGTGGCGTTCAAGGCGGCCAAGGGCTGAGATCGGGCCTGGTAGGTGCCGACCTTGGTCGGCACGGCCTGTCGCCATCCACGCATGGCGTGGATCTACTGGGCACTGTGCTTCATCCACGCGTGGCGTGGATCTATTGAGCTGCGTCCCTGGAGTAGAGCCACGCCATGCGTGACTGCTGCGCACTCAACCGAAGACGAACTTGCCCTTCATCATCGCGAAGTGGCCGGGGAACGAGCAGAAGAAGGTGTAATCGCCGCCCTTCTGCATGCCCTTCGTGGAAAAACGCACGCGGGTGGTCTCGCCACCACCGATCACCTTGGTGTGGGCCAGAACACGCTTGTCGGCCTTCGGCAGGTAACTGTCGGCCAGGGTCATGCGCATGCCCGCCATCGCCACCGGCTGGTAGTCGGCGCTGCGGGTCAGCACCCAGTTGTGGCCCATCGCGGTGGCGGCCAGCTTGCCGGTGTGGCGCAGGGTCAGGTCAACTTCGCTGCAATCGGCGGCCACCTTGATCTCGCGGCTGCTGAAACTCATCTGGTCGGTGCTGTCGATGCTCACCGCACATACGCGCGCCATCGCCGACGGCGCCAGCATCAACGCGCCCAGTCCCACCGCTACCATCCAAGCCTTCATCATCGCGTCTCCTGCAGGTTCAATGGCCATTCTAGGCAGCGGCCTGCCGGCCCGACTGCGACCGTGTGTCGCAGTCATGGTCCGGGGTTTGCGCGGGGATACGGCAATGGCATGCTCGACCGATGCGGATCGACCTTCTCCTGCTCGATGTTGACGGCGTGCTGGTGCACTACCAGCGCGCACAGCGCGTGCTGCATCTGGCGCAGGCGCTGGACGTGCCGACCGCGCACGTGCAGGCCGCGCTGTACGACAGCGGACTCGAAGCGGCACACGACAGCGGTGCACTGGATGCCGCGCGCTATCTGTCCCGGCTTGGCGAACTGCTCGGCACAACGGTAACGCTGCCAACCTGGATCGCCGCACGCCACGCGGCCAGCCACCCGCAACTGCCGGTATTGCAACGGCTGCAGGCACTGCAGGTGCCAATGGCGGTGCTGACCAACAACGGTGCCTTGATGACGCAGGCACTGCCGACGCTGCTGCCGCAACTGTTTCCTGCATTGCAGGGACGCGTGTTCTGCAGCGCGGACTTCGGCCTGCGCAAACCCGTGCCGGAGGTATTCCTGCGCACGCTCGCAGTCCTCGGCGTGGCACCGGGGCACACGCTGTTCGTCGATGACCTGTTCGCCAACGTGCGCGGTGCGCGCGCGGCGGGCCTGCACGCGGAAACCGTGCAGGACGGACGCGGACTGGGCAAGGTACTGAAGCGCTACGGGGTGCGGTAGCGCCGGGCATGCCCGGCGAGCGCAGCGGCAGCAACGGGGTCAGAGCCCTCTCCGCAGGAGAGGGGTCCGACCCCGGCGTCGGGAATTCAGCGCGCTGCGACGAACGCAGCAATCGCCGCGCGCAGGCGCTTGAGGCCTTCAGCCACTTCCTCGTCGGTGATGTTCAGCGACGGCACGAAGCGCAGCACGTCCGGGCCGGCCTGCAGGGTCAACAGGCCCTGTTCGGCGGCGTGGTCGAGGATCGCCCCGGCCTGGCCAGCGAAGTCCTTGCTCAGCACGGCGCCCAGCATCAGGCCGCGACCGCGCACCTCGCTGAACACCTTGAACTCGTCGTTGATGCGGGCGAAGCCATCGCGCAGCGCCTTCGACTGGCGGCTGACATTGGCCGCGATCTCGGCCGAAGCGAGCTTGCGCAGCGCCACGCGGGCAACCGCCGCGGCCAGCGGATTGCCGCCGAAGGTGGTGCCGTGGGCACCGAACTGCATGGTCTCGGCCACCTTCGGGCCGGCCAGCATCGCGCCGATCGGGAAACCACCACCCAGCGCCTTGGCCAAGGTGACCATGTCCGGCACCACGTCATCCTGCCAGTGCGCGAACAAGGTACCGGTGCGGCCCATGCCGGCCTGGATCTCGTCCAGCACCAGCAGTGCGTTGTGCTGGTCGCACAGTTCGCGCACGCGCTTGAGGAAACCGGACTTGGCCGGCATCACGCCGCCCTCGCCCTGGATCGGCTCCAGCATCACCGCCGCCACGTCGCCGGCGGCCATCGCCGTTTCCAGCTGCACCTCATCGTTGAAATCGATGTAGCGGAAGCCACCGGGCAGCGGCTCATAGCCTTCCTGGTACTTCGGCTGCGCGGTGGCGGTCACCGCACCCATGGTGCGGCCATGGAAGCTGCCGCGGAAGGTGATGATCACCCGCTTGTCGGCCGGACGGCCCTGGCTGGAGGCCCACTTGCGGACCATCTTGATCGCCACTTCGTTGGCTTCGGCGCCGGAGTTGCACAGGAACACCCGCTCGGCGAAGCGGCTGGCCTTCACCAGTTCCTCGGCCAGGTGCAGCGGCGGCGCGCTGTAGAACACGTTGCTGGTGTGCCACAGCTTGCCGGCCTGTTCGACCAGTGCGGCAACCAGATCGGGATCGTTGTGGCCCAGGCCGCACACGGCGATGCCCGCGGCCAGGTCGATGAACTCACGGCCCTGGCTGTCCCACACGCGGGCGCCCTGGCCTCGCTCCAGCACCACCTGGCGGGGCTTGTACACCGGCAGGTAGTAGTGCGACAGGGAGATCAGCGGATCGGTAGCGGCGGTCATGGCAGTCGGCAGGGTTCAGGAATGCCCATTCTCGCGCCGGAACCCGTGCGGCACAATGCACGCATGCGACCGTTTTCCGCCCCTCAGCTGAACCCCGCCACCGAGACCGGCTGGCGCCGCCAGTGGTTCGACATCATCTACCGCCACGACAGCCGGCCCTCGCGCAATTTCGACCTGATCCTGGTGGTGGCCATCATCGCCAGCGTCATCGTGGTGATGATCGACAGCGTGCAGCACCTGCATGCGCGCTGGTCGACCGGCCTGTACATCCTGGAATGGACCTTCACCGTCCTTTTCACCGCCGAGTACCTGCTGCGGCTGGCGGTGGTGCGGCGGCCGCTGCGCTACGCGCTGAGCATCTGGGGCATCATCGATGTGCTGGCGATCCTGCCCACCTACCTGTCGCTGTTCATTCCCGGCGCGCAGAGTCTGCTGGTGGTGCGTGCGCTGCGCATCCTGCGCGTGTTCCGCATCCTCAAGCTGACCCGCTACGTCGAAGAAAGCGGTGTGCTGATGGAGTCGTTGTGGCGCAGCCGGCGCAAGGTGCTGGTGTTCCTGTTCACGGTCATCACCATCACCATCATCGCCGGCGCGCTGATGTACCTGATCGAAGGCCCCAACCATGGCTTCACCAGCATCCCCAGCAGCATGTACTGGGCGGTGGTGACAATGGCCACGGTCGGCTTCGGCGACATCGTGCCGCAGACCGTGCTCGGCCGCTTCGTCACCTCGGTGCTGATCCTGATCGGTTACAGCATCATCGCCGTGCCCACCGGCATCTACACCGCCGAGCTGGCCAGCACCATGCGCGAAGCCGAACTGGCCGCGCGCCGCGATGCACGTGGCTGTCCGCACTGCGGGCTGGAAGGCCACGAGCCGGATGCGCGGCACTGCCGCAAATGTGGCGGACCGCTGCCGGATACGTTCAGCCACTGACATGATGCCGGCCAGCGGCCGGCAGTACCGAAGCCTGCGACAGTAGATCCACACCATGCGTGGATGAAGCCCGACCGGAGCCACCGCGGTGCGGACCAAGGTCCGCACCCACCGAACGGCAGTAGACCGAACGGCACTAGATCCACGCCATGCGTGGATGCTCCTGGCTCAATCCAGGAACAGATCCGGCAGCAACGGACGCGACGCATCCACCGCATATCCGGAAAGATCGGTCACGCCGGCCTCGGCCAGCACTTCATCATCGATCAGGAACCGGCCGTGGAAGCCCGCCGCCTCGCGCACCAGTACTGCGTGTGCAGCATCGGCCATGATCTGCGGCGTACGGCAGCCGCCGACGTCCACGCCGGGAATCATGTTGATCGCATCGGTAGCAATGACCGTGCGCGGCCACAACGCATTGACCGCCACGCCCTGCGGGCCGAACTCGGCAGCCAGGCCGAGGGTGACAAAGCTCATGCCCATCTTCGCCAGCGTGTAGCCGGTGTGCGCGCCCCACCACTTGGGATCGAGGCTCGGCGGCGGCGCGAGGGTCAGGATGTGCGGGTTCGGCGCCTGCAGCAGGTACGGCAGGCAGGCCTGCGCGCACAGGAAGCTGCCGCGCGAATTGACCTGCTGCATCAGGTCGAAGCGCTTCATCGGCGTGTCCAGGGTGCCGCGCAACCAGATGGCGCTGGCGTTGTTGACCAGGATGTCGATGCCACCGAACGTGTCCACGGCGGCAGCAACGGCTGCCTGCACCTGGTCTTCTTCACGGATGTCGCACTTCAGCGCCAAGCCCTGGCCACCCGCTGCGGTCACCGCCTCGGCGGCACTGTGGATGGTGCCTGGCAGCTTCGGATTGGGCACCGACGACTTGGCGGCAATGGCGACGTTGGCGCCATCGCGCGCGGCGCGCAATGCGATCGCCAGGCCGATGCCACGCGAGGCACCGGTGATGAAAAGGGTTTTGCCCTGCAGACTGCCCACGTTCCACACTCCAGCGTATGCAATGAGCCGCTAGTATGCCGCGCCGACGCGGAGTTCACCGCACGTTGACGATACTGACGCCCCGGTCACTGCACGAGGTCCATGCCATGCGCTGTTCCCGCCTGTTGTTGCCTGCCCTGGGCTTGGCCCTGCTTACTGCCTGCCAGGGCCGCTCGCCTGAACCCGGCAGCGCGCCGGCCAAGGATGACGCCGCCAGCGTCGACAAGGCGGCCGGTGATGGCAAGCTGCGCTGGAGCGAGGCCGTTGTCTGGGATGGTGACCTCAACGCCTGCCGCCAGGGCGACAGCGCGGCCACCCGCGACTGCCTGCGCGATGCGATGCGTGCCGGTGGCGCCAGTGCCGATGCGGTCACCGCCGCCGAACAGTTGTCCACTGGTGGCGAACTGGCCTACGTAACCGCCTGGCATGAACATGACGGCCTGGGCGTGGCCACCGTCGAATACCCGTTCCGCGCCAACACCAATGAAGGCACGCGCCTGGTCGATGCTGGAGGCAAGCGCATCGACGTGGATGCGGTGCAGCTGGACGACACGCTGCGCGCCGATCCCGGCGTGCAGGAGGTGCTGAAGGCGAACCCGCAGGCCACCCCGTTCGCGCCGGCGCAGGCCGCGGGTACCGCAGCGCTGGACGGGGGTGGCATCCGCCTGCTGTATCGCACGCCGCTGCGTGACTGCCATGCGTGCCCCGATGTCGGCCAGCTGCAGATCGGCTATGACTTCGACGGCAAGCGCAACTTCATCGGCCAGCAGGTGGTGCCGGTGACGCCGTAGCAGTTCACCGCGCCATGCTGCGAAGTGCATCCACGCATGGCGTGGCTCTACTGATACCCGCGCACCTGCTTGCTCAGCAGGTGCGGCGCGATCCATCGATGCACCGGCGCGACCGGCAGCATGTACAGGCGGCCGAAGACGTTGTGGGTGTGCACGATGGTCGCCACTTCCAACGCGTCGCCGTGCCACTGCAGCGCCAGCTGCACGCGCAGGTGGCGGTCATTGTCTTCCAGCACGATGGCATCTTCGCTCAGCGCCTGCAGGGTGAAGATGCCGAGACGTTGCCCGGGCCGTGGATCGACTGTCTGCTGCACCGCGCGCAGCGAGCCTAGATCCTTCATGCGCAGCAGCCGCATGCCATGGTTGCGCAGGCCCATCAGCCCGTCGAACCAGCCCGGCACCGCTGCTGCCATATCCCGATAGGTCTGCAGCGCCGAACGGCCGTTGCGCGGCGCAGCCATCTGGCAAGCATGGACGAAATCGGCACCCGGCAGTTGCGAACGCAGCACGCTGCTTTCGCTCAGCAGCGCACTCATGGCTTGGGGCCCTGCCCTTCGTTGTCTTCCCAATGCAGGATGCGGCGGGTAACGAAGCGGTAGACCGGCTTGCCGGTGGCGAACCAGAGATCGCGCACCCACGACGTGCGCTTGAGCACGCGCTTCTCCACCGGCGTAAGCGACTCCCGGCAGTACATGCGTTTGTGTTTGAGCAGGTGGCGCAGGTCTTCGCGCGCCAGCAAGCGCATCCAGCGCGAGCGCGGGTCGCCGATCACCGCCAGCTGGAAGTCGATCAGCGCCGGGCGACCGTCCTCGGTCACCAGCCAGTTGGCTTCCTTGGCCAGGTCGTTGTGGGACACACCGCGCCGATGCAGCTGTTGCAGCAGGCGACGCGCGGCGCGGAACCAGGCCACGTCGCCGCGCGGCGGGCGCTGGTACATCGCATCGCCGGCCATGAAGCTGCGGTCGAGGTGACGGCCATTCCAGTCCAGCAGTTGCGGCACGTCGGCCATGCCGTGGATGTGCTTCAGCGCGCGCGCTTCGCGCCGCGCCAACCACCACGCTGGCAACCGCAGCCACAGCGGCGTGGCCCCCAGATCACGGCGCACGAAGGGGCCTTCCGGGCCCTGCACGAGGAGGATCCGGCCAAAGCTGTCGGCCTTCAGTGCATGCGTTGGCGCGTCGTTGGATACAGGCATGGCGACATTCTAGGCGATGGCGATGGTTGCAAACGGTCACCAAGCGGCTGGGAACCAGTCACCTTCACGCCCCTATAATCGGGAAATGGACTCTTCATGGATCGACGCCACCCTCGCGTGGATTGCCGCTCATCCCGTGTTGGCGGGTGCGGTCATCTTTCTGATCGCCTTCTGCGATGCGGTCATCATTCTTGGCGCCATCGTGCCGGCGCTGCCGTTGCTGTTCGCCGTCGGCGTGTTCATCGGCCTGGGCCAGATCTCCGGGCCGTATGCGGTTGCGGCCGCAGCGCTGGGTGCGTTCGCCGGTGATGGCATCAGCTACTGGATAGGCCGGCGCTGGGGCGACCGCCTGCGTGGCGTCTGGCCGTTCAGCCGCTACCCGCAGCTGCTCGACCGGGGCGAGAACCTGTTCCGCCGCAATGCGTTCAAGAGCATCCTGATCGCCCGCTACGTCGGTGCCATCCGGCCATTCGTGCCCGCCATTGCCGGCATGATGAAGATGCCCGCCAGCCGTTATGTGCAGGCCAGCGGCATCGCCAGTATTTCCTGGGCTGTGCTGTTCCTGGCCCCGGGCTGGATCCTTGGCGAAGCCTATGACACCGTCGCCGCAGTTGCCGGCCGGCTAGTTGTGGTGGCGGGCCTGCTGGCGGTGATCCTCAGCCTGGTCTGGGCCATCGTGCTGTACGGCTATCGCTGGTCGGCCGCGCGCATGGACAACTGGCTGGCCCGCCTGCTCGACTGGTCCAACCGGCACCCGACGCTCGGTCGCTACACTGTCGGCGTGCTCGACCCGAAGCGCCGCGAGTCGGTACCGCTGGCGATGCTGGCGCTGATGCTGCTGCTGTTGGGCTGGGGCTGGTTCGCCCTGTTGACCGTGGTGGTCGCCCATGGCGAACCCCTGGCGGTGGATCTGCTGGTGCACCAGGCAATGCTGGCTCTGCGCAATCCGCTGGCCGACTACCCGATGGCCGCGTTGGCGTCGTTGGGCGCATGGCAGGTGCTGCTGCCGGCAACCGCTGCAGCGATGGGCTACCTGGTCTGGCGCCGGCGCTGGATGGCGGCTGCACATTGGCTGGCCGCATTGGCCTTCGGCCTGGCCCTGACCAAACTGCTCGGCGCCACCGTCGATGTGGTGCGCCCGATCGATGCCAGCAGCGGCTTCGGCTTCCCGTCGGTGTCGGTGACCATGGCCACCATCACCTTCGGCTTCTTCGCAGTGCTGATCGCCCGCGAAATGCCCGGTCGCACCCGCGTCTGGCCGTACCTGGTGTCGGGCATCGTGGTCAGCCTGATCGGTTTCTCGCGCTTGTATCTGGGCGCGCACTGGCTGAGCGACGTCATCGGCGGCATGTTGTTCGGCACCTTCTGGCTGCTGGTGCTGGGCATCGCCTACCGCCGCCGCTTCAACCGCTCGTTCTGGGTCAAACCGGTGGCATGGCTGTTCTACGGCGTCTTCGCGGTGGCGGCGATGTGGTACGCACCGCGCAACATCGCCATCAAGCTGGAGCGCTTCGAGCCGACCCTGCCGGCGCCGCTGGCAATGGGCGCGCAGGCCTGGTGGCAACAGGACTGGGCGAAGCTGCCGGCACGCCGCAACGAATTCGACGATGACCAGCGCTGGCCGCTGGATGTGCAGGTGGCTGGCCCGTTGGCGCCGCTGCAGGCGCAGCTGGAAGCGCGCGGCTGGCAGGTGCAGGCGCAGGCCGGCTGGCAGGAAGCGCTGCTGATGCTGGACAAGAACACCGGCGCCGATGAACTGCCGGTGCTGCCGGCGACGCTGGATACACGCGTGGAAGCGCTGCTGATGGTGCGCCAGGGCGCGCAGGCCGATGAGCGCTACGTGCTGCGCCTGTGGCAGGCACCAGCGCAGCTGCAGCCGGGCGACACGCCGTTGTGGCTGGGCAGCGCACAGACCCTGCGCTACGAGCGTCACTTCCAGTGGATCGGCATGTGGCACCCGGTGCGTGGGATCGATCCGGCGTTGAACGCCGTGAAGGAAGCGGTGCAGGCGCTGCCTCAGCAGGAAGCGGTGCACCCGGAGACCGGCCTGCCAGTGCTGCGCTTGAAGACCACCGCGCCCTGATGGATCCGCCGGGCATGGCCCGGCGCTACCGCCCCGCTCTAGTAGTCGCCAACCTTGGTTGGCGCTTCGGGCAAAGGCTGTCAACCAAGGTTGGCATCTACCGGTTCTGCCTTGCCATGCCCTGCGAGCGCTGCGGCCGCTTTTTTATGGCATCCAACCCAACAGCTGCTGCAAGCGCTGGTGCGGATCGTCCAGCTGCAGCAGCTGCAGGCGCTGCTGTTCGCTCAGCGGCAGCAGCTCGGCCAGCCGCCAGCTGACCCAGCTGGCCTGATCCATCAATGCCGGCGTGGCCGGTGCGAACGCCGTGCCCGCCTGCTCGATGATGTGGTCCAGTACCGTCGCCAGCAGCGCATGCTGCGGACGCAGTTCGTCATCGGGATCCTCATCGCACCAACGCACATCGGCAACCACCAGCCCGTTGTCGCGCACGCGCGTGCGCTCGACATGGAAACGGCGGGTACCGCGCAGTCGCAGCTGCAGCACGCCATCGGCACCGACATCAAAATCCTCGATCTTCACCTGCACGCCGAAGGCGGCCGGCGTTGCCGGTGCCCCCACTTCGTTCCCTTCCAGGATCAGGCAGACGCCGAAACCTTCGCCGCTGCGGCCGGTTTCGCGGACCAGATCCAGGTAGCGTGGCTCGAACACGCGCAGGCCGATGGCCGCGCCCGGAAGCAGCGTCGTATGAAGCGGGAACAGCGGCAGCGAACCCTCGCCGCTCATCGTGCCTGCAGTCCTGCAAGGAAGCGACGCGGTGCGCCGTCGAAGCCACCGTTGGACATGAACACCACATGGTCGCCACTGCGCACGTCGGACTGCAGCTGCGCCAACAACGCATCGGTATCGGCCACCGCATGTGCCTGCCCGCTCACCGCCGCGATCACCGACGCCGCATCCCAGGCCAGCTCCGGGCGGTGCAGGAACACCACCTCATCGGCCAGCGCCAATGACGGCGCCAGCGCCTGGGCGTGGGCGCCCAGCCGCATCGAATTGCTGCGCGGTTCCATCGCCACCACGATGCGCGCATCACCGACCCTGGCACGCAGGCCTTCGAGGGTGGTCGCAATCGCGGTCGGGTGATGGGCGAAATCGTCGTAGACGGTGATGCCATCGTGGTTGCCGATCACTTCCATGCGGCGCTTGACGCTGCGGAAGCGCGCCAGCGCCGGGATCACCTCGGCCGGCGCGACGCCCACGGCGTGCGCTGCGGCCAGTGCAGCCAGGCCATTGAGCACGTTGTGCCGGCCCAGCAGCGACCAGTGCACATCGCCCAGCGCCTGCCCGCGATGATGGATGCGGAACGAGCTGCCATCGGCGGCCAGCAGCTCGGCATGCCATTCCAGCGCGGGGTCGAAGCCGAAGCGTTCGACCGGGGTCCAGCAGCCCATCGCCAGCACTTCGGCCAGGTGCGCGTCTTCGCCGTTGACGATCAGGCGGCCGCGCGCCGGCACGGTACGCACCAGGTGGTGGAACTGGCGCTGGATCGCCGCCACGTCGGGAAAGATGTCGGCGTGGTCGTATTCGAGGTTGTTGAGGATCGCCACCAGCGGCCGGTAGTGCACGAACTTGCTGCGCTTGTCGAAGAACGCGGTGTCGTACTCGTCGGCTTCGACGACGAACTCGCGGCCCTGGCCCAAGCGGGCGGACACGCCGAAGTCCTCGGCCACGCCGCCGATCAGGAAGCCCGGAGAGCGGCCGGCATTCTCCAGCAGCCAGGTCAGGATGGTGGTGGTGGTGGTCTTGCCATGGGTGCCGGCCACGGCCAGGGTGTCGCGGCCCGGCAGGACCTGTTCGGACAGCCACTGGGCGCCGGAAATGTAGCGCTGGCCGGCATCGAGGACGGCTTCCACCGCCGGGTTGCCGCGCGACAGCGCGTTGCCGATCACCACCTGCCCGGTGCCCTCCGGCACGCTGTCGGCGCGGTAGCCCTGGTCCAGGGTGATGCCCAGCTGCTCGAGCTGGGTCGACATCGGTGGATAGATGGCCTGGTCGCTGCCGCTGACCGTATGGCCCAGTTCCCGCGCCAGGGCGGCCACGCCACCCATGAAGGTGCCGGCGATTGCAAGGATATGTACGCTGCTCATGACCGTGGATTGTGACCGATCACGGCTGTATAGGGCCATTGCCGGCAACAGGGTAAGAGAACCCCTACAGCCACTGTGAGAAAACTCCAACCGCATGTCAGGGAATTCCCGATAGCGATGTTCTGTGAACCCGGACACAATTCAGGATGCCAGCCGCAGTACCCGAACCGGTCCTACTCCCCAAGAGGCCATCCCCAAGGGAGCTCATGCTGTGGGGGCCCTGAGCAAGCCCTTTGCTGGCACCTATGAAACAAAACAGGCCTGATCCTCGCGGATCAGGCCTGTTTTTTTACGCCTGCCGTGGCTGGTATCGACCAGCCAAGCGGGTCAGCGCTTGATCGCCGCCAGGATGCGGGCTTCGATCTCGTCAAGTTCGCCGACGCCATCGACGCGGGCCAGAGTGCCCCGACCGGCGTAGAAGTCGACGACCGGAGCGGTCTGCTCGGTGTAGACCTGCAGGCGCTTGCGCACCGATTCCGGATTGTCGTCGGCGCGGCCCTGCTCCTGCGCACGGCCCGCGATACGCTCGACCAGCAGTTCGGTGGCCACGTCCAGCTGCACCACGGCGTCCAGCGGCTGGCCGATCTCGGCCAGCATGCCGTCCAGCGCGTTGGCCTGGGCCACATTGCGCGGATAGCCGTCAAGGATGAAGCCCTTGGCGACATCGGCCTGGGCAAGGCGCGACTTCAGCATGCCCAGCAGGATCTCATCGGACACCAGGTTGCCGGCATCCATCACCGACTTGGCCTGCTTGCCCAGCTCGGAGCCGGCGGCGATTTCCGCGCGCAGCATGTCGCCAGTGGAAATGTGGGCGATCTCGAGCTTTTCCTTCAGGCGCGTCGCCTGTGTCCCCTTGCCCGAACCGGGCGGTCCCAACAGAACCAATCGCATTGACCTGACTCCAACGTGTTGAAAATAAAGAAGGTTCGCGTCCCGGACGGTCCGGTATCGCTGCACCGCAATAGCGCCACTTTAGCGCATACGGGTAATGTCCCTGCAATGTCCCCTCCCCCGAACAGGTAAAAGCATGCGCAATGGCACCCTCCTTTACGCCCAGTCCGGCGGCGTCACCGCCGTCATCAACGCCACTGCCGCGGCGGTGATCGAACAGGCCCGCGCCAAGGGAATCAAGGTCCTGGCCGCGCGCAACGGCATCCTCGGCGCCCTGCGCGAGGAGTTGATCGACACCAGCAAGGAGAGTGCTGCGGCCATCCGCGCCCTGGCCCACACCCCCGGCGGCGCGTTCGGCTCGTGCCGGGTCAAGCTGAAATCACTGGAGGCAGACCGTGCCCGTTACGACCGCCTGCTGGACGTCCTGCGCGCCCACGACGTGCGCTGGTTCCTCTACAACGGCGGCAACGACTCCGCAGATACCGCCCTGAAGGTGTCGCAGCTGGCAAAAAGCTCCGGCTACGACCTGACCTGCATCGGCGTGCCCAAGACCATCGACAACGACCTGGCGGTGACCGACACCTGCCCCGGCTTCGGCTCGGCCGCCAAGTACACGGCCGTGTCCGTGCGCGAAGCGGCGTTGGACGTGGCCGCGATGGCCGAGACCTCCACCCGCGTCTTCATCTATGAAGCGATGGGCCGCCACGCCGGCTGGCTGGCCGCGGCCGCCGGCCTGGCCGGCACCGGCGAGGACGACGCTCCGCACATCATCCTGCTGCCCGAGCGCGCCTATGACGAGGCCGCGTTCCTGGCCAAGGTCAAGGCCGTGGTCGCTCGCGTGGGCTACTGCGTGGTGGTGGCGTCGGAAGGCATCGCCACCGCCGATGGCCGCTTCGTCGCCGACGCTGGCGGCGGCAAGGACTCCTTCGGCCACTCGCAGCTGGGTGGCGTGGCCGCGCATCTGGCCGGGCGGGTCAAGGACCAGCTGGGGCTGAAGGTGCACTGGGCCCTGCCCGACTATCTGCAGCGATCGGCGCGCCACCTGGCCAGCAAGACCGACTGGGAACAGGCCCAGGCCGTGGGCAAGGCCGCCGTGCAGCTGGCGCTGAAGGGCCAGAACGGGGTGATGCCGGTGATCGTGCGCAGCAGTGATGCGCCCTATCGTTGGAAGATCGAGGCAGCGCCGCTGTCGAAGATCGCCAACCATGAAAAGAAGATGCCGGCCAGCTTCATCCGTCGCGATGGATTCGGCATCACTGCCAAGGCGCGCGCCTACCTGCAGCCGTTGATCAAGGGTGAAGCACCGTTGCCCTACGGTAGCGATGGCCTGCCGAAGTACGTGACGCTGAAGAACGTAGCGGTGAAGCAGAAGCTGCCGGCATTCGAAGGCTGAAGTCCTCCTGCGCCCTGTGCGGAGCGCAGGGCGCATTGCGGCGACCGCCGAAGCGCTCCACAATCGGGCTCCGGCCCGGGGCAAAGGGGCCGTCGCAAACCAGATTCGACGCTGCCCGGCCGCACGGCCCGGGCCCGTGCTGCCATTTCACAAGGACTGTAACCAATGAAGCACCCGATCCTGATCGCTGCCCTGCTGTGCGGCGCTGCTGCGCCGGCCTTCGCTGCGACCTGCGAAAGCAACTTCCAGAAGAAGGGCAATCCCTTCGTCGGCACCACCTTCACCTCGTCGGTCACCCACCCGGACCTGACCGTGGCCAGCGCCATCGGCCAGATGCGGGTGATCGCCAAGAACGCCAACATGGATGTCCTCAGCGAGGATGCGGAAGGCGGCTCCATGCTGATCGAAGAGCCGGAAACCATGGCCCACAAGCCGATTCCGATGATCATCAGCGCCACCTCCGAAGGTGGCCAGGGCACCGTCGGCATGGTGGTGAAGGTCAACAAGGGTGCCATTGCTTCGGCCGACGGCGTGCGCGATGAAATGTGCAAGCTGCTCAACCAGATCAAGCCGGGCAAGGCCGGCGAACAGGCAGCCAGGACCGCCCCGCAGGCGTCGGTGGTGACCGTCGCGGCTGAGCGCTTCGGCTTCCAGCTGCGCAACCAGAACAAGGACAACCCGGCTGCGGTCGAGCCGCGCTACAAGGGCAAGACCTACGCCATCACCGGCCGCATCACTACCGTGCTGCGCAGCGGGGGGACCTACAACACCAGCTTCGACCTGCCCAGCGATGGCAGCATCGACTTTGAGCGCGTGGCCATTTCCTGTTCGTTCGCCGCCAACCAGGCTGCGTATGCGCTGGCCCTGCGCCCGCGCGAGAAGGTGACCTTGACCGGCGTGGTCGACAGCTATGACCAGATCGGCCGTGTGCTGTGGCTGAAGGACTGCCGCGGCAACTGACCGCTGCCTGCATGAGCAAAGGCCCGGGTGCACAAGCGCCCGGGCCTTTTCATTTCCACGCGGGTTCACGTCTGTAGCACGCGCATCGCAGGATGCTGGATGGCACCGCCTGGAGATCATCATGGCCCTGCATGTGGTTCGTCTCGGCAGTCCGCGCCCGCCCGGCGAGGGACTGCGCATCGGCACCGTGCGCCGTCCGCCGCGTGGTGTGCCGCGCAGCGAGTTCGCGGCTCAGGACTGGTACGACGTGTGGTTCCCGACACTGTCACCCAGCGCCGAGCTGGTGAAGCAGGCGCATGAGGCGAAGACCGCTGCCGATTGGAATGCGTTCTTCCGCCACTACAAGGCCGAGATGAAGGCGCCTGATGCGGCGCATGCGCTGGATCTGCTGGCCGCACTATCGCAGCATAGCGACATCACGGTGGGCTGCTATTGCGAGGACGAGGCGCGCTGCCACCGGTCGGCACTGCGCGAACTGCTGGTGACGCGTGGAGCGAAATTGGCGGCGTGATCAATCGGTTGCCGGCCAGCGGCCGGCACCACCCGGGTCTCCGTTCCAGTAGATGCTCGGCCTCAGTTGCAGGCCTTGCCTTCCATCTGCAGCTGCGCGGCGAACATCGTCACCTGCGGGATCTTGCCGGCGGCGGCCTGCTTCTTGGCTTCTTCCAGATAGATGCGCGACTGCCCCTGCCCATCCAGCGCCTGCGCGTTGTTCACCGGCAGACGCCACACGCGCACCACCGCCTGTTGCGCCGGGCAGGCCGCATTCGGAACACGGATCACATCATTGAGTTTCCAGCCCTTGTCGGCGCTCGGTTGTGCCTTGGCGTAGTCGACAAAGCGGGCGCGCGGCTGGCACTGCTCGCTGGTGCGCACCGCCGAGAAACGATAGGGCTCGGCGGCCTGACCGGTGAACGCGCCTTCCAGGCGGGCACAGGCCTCGGGAATCTGCCGCAGCGTATGCACCGCGCCAACCGCCTGCGGTGCACCAACAGCGCGCTGCAGTTCGGGTGCTTCCGCCGCGAAGGCAGGCAGGGCCGGGGCCAGGACGGCAAGCATCAACAGGGACAGGCGCATGGGAATTCTCCGACAGGACTGCGCGCAGGCTTGCAGAGGTTGGCTTAACGGGGTGCAAAGGCGCATCCATCGAGCAGCCGCTGCGCTCGCCGGACGCGGCCCGGCGCTACCATCCGGGCGCGGGTGCACGCATACTGCGGACACCAGGGAATGCTGAACACCGCCATACGTCGGACGACCACCAAGGTCGGTACGGGTTGGTTCCAGGCTGCAGCCCGTCGTCCCCCTCGTGGTGCAGTTCATCGCCACTGGATGCTTGTCCATCCATTTTGCGGAGGGGTCTAATGCTGGAACGTCATGGGCTGTCATTGGCGCTGGGCTGCGCCATTCTCGCGATCCTGTACGGAATCGTCTCGGCGCGCTGGATCCTGCGCCAACCCACCGGCAATGAACGCATGGTCGCCATCGCCACGGCCATCCAGGAAGGCGCGCGCGCCTACCTCAACCGCCAGTACCTGACCATCGGCATCGCCGGCGTGGTGCTGTTCGTGCTGGTCGGCATCTTCCTGAGCTGGTACACCGCGATCGGCTTCGCGGTCGGTGCGGTGCTGTCCGGCGCAGCGGGCTACATCGGCATGAACGTGTCGGTGCGCGCCAACGTACGCACCGCAGAGGCAGCGCGCCATGGCATCAGTGCGGCGATGGATGTGGCGTTCCGCGGCGGCGCGATCACCGGCATGCTGGTGGTCGGTCTGGGCCTGCTCGGCGTGGCCGGCTACTACGCATTGCTGCTGCGGCTTGGCCTGCCGATGGAGCAGGCACTGCATGCACTGGTCGGCCTGGCCTTCGGTTCATCGCTGATCTCGATCTTCGCGCGTCTGGGCGGCGGCATCTTCACCAAGGGTGCCGATGTCGGCGCCGATCTGGTCGGCAAGGTCGAAGCGGGCATTCCCGAGGACGACCCGCGCAACCCGGCGGTGATCGCCGACAACGTCGGTGACAACGTCGGCGACTGTGCCGGCATGGCTGCCGATCTGTTTGAAACCTATGCGGTCACCGTCATCGCCACCATGCTGCTGGGCAGCCTGATGCTGGCCGAGGCCGGTGCCAATGCGGTGCTGTATCCGCTGGTGCTGGGCGGTGTGTCGATCATCGCTTCGATCATCGGCGCGCTGTTCGTGAAGGTGAAGCCGGGCGGCTCGATCATGGGCGCGCTGTACAAGGGCGTGATCGTCTCCGGCGTGCTGGCCGCGATCGCGTTCTACCCGATCACCACCGGGCTGATGGCCGACAACGTGCATGGTCCCATCGCGCTGTACGGCTGCGCGCTGATCGGACTGGTCCTGACCGGCCTGATCGTGTGGATCACCGAGTACTACACCGGCACCCAGTACAAGCCGGTGCAGCATGTGGCGCAGGCCTCGACCACCGGCCACGGCACCAACATCATTGCCGGCCTCGGCATTTCGATGAAGTCCACCGCGCTGCCGGTGATCGCAGTGTGCGTAGCGATCTGGGGCGCACACGCGCTGGCCGGGTTGTATGGCATCGCCATCGCCGCCACCGCAATGTTGTCGATGGCGGGCATGATCGTCGCACTCGATGCCTACGGGCCGATCACCGACAACGCCGGCGGCATCGCCGAGATGGCCGAACTGCCCTCGGAGATCCGCGACATCACCGATCCGCTCGATGCGGTGGGCAACACCACCAAGGCGGTCACCAAGGGCTATGCCATCGGCTCGGCAGCATTGGCCGCGCTGGTGTTGTTCGCCGACTACACGCACAACCTGCAGGCGGCCAATCCCGGCCAGGAGTTCCGTTTCGACCTCAGCGACCATACGGTGATCATCGGCCTGCTGATTGGCGGCCTGATTCCCTACCTGTTCGGCGCGATGGCGATGGAAGCGGTTGGTCGTGCGGCCGGCGCGGTGGTGGAGGAAGTGCGGCGGCAGTTCCGCGAGATCCCCGGCATCATGCAGGGCACCGCCAAGCCGCAGTACGACAAGGCGGTGGACATGCTGACCCGTTCGGCGATCCGCGAAATGATCGTACCGTCGCTGCTGCCGGTGGCCGTGCCGGTGGTGGTCGGCCTGCTGCTGGGGCCACGCGCGCTTGGCGGGCTGCTGATCGGCACGATCGTCACCGGGCTGTTCGTTGCCATTTCGATGACCACCGGTGGTGGTGCCTGGGACAACGCCAAGAAGTACATCGAGGATGGTCACTTCGGCGGCAAGGGCAGCGAAGCGCACAAGGCAGCGATAACCGGCGACACCGTGGGTGATCCGTACAAGGACACCGCCGGCCCGGCGATCAATCCGCTGATCAAGATCATCAACATCGTGGCGTTGTTGCTGGTGCCGCTGTTGTAGATTGCGCGCCCCGCCCGGGGCGATGGTTCCCGGTAGATCCACGCCATGCGTGGATGAGCAGAAGCCGTAGAGTCGAGCAGACCCGACTCTACGGCCGCGCCCACCGCAACCGGTGGACCGCAAGCAACACCGCTGCGATCACCCAGCAGGCGTAGATCGGTCGGTTCCAGCCGTCGAAGGTGCTGAGCGGACTGCCAATGAAGGCAAGCGAGGCCAGCCATGCACAGACCACGCCAGGCAAGCGCACACCTCGCCAGATGCAGAATGCAGCGAACACCAGCAAGGGCCAGGCAAGAATGACGGCCGGGGTGAACGGTGCCAGTGAAAGGAGCGCCACGAATGCAGCAAGGACCACGCTGCACCAGGCCAGTACCCGCAACGTCCGTATCGCCATTCCAGCCTCCCCTCTTCCAATGTGGGTCGTGCACCAGCATAAGGTCTGGGGGCAGCCGTGAATTCCCGATTGCGTCCAGAGTCCTTTCCTGCCGAAAGGGACCCGGCGCCACCGCCGATCACCGCCCGCGCAGGAAGAACGCCACCGGTACCATCACTTCCACCGGGTCGCCGGCCACATCGGCCGGCGGCACCGGCACCGGGCTGGCGCGCTGCACGGTGTCCAGTGTCTCCTGGTCCAGCAGTGCGAAGCCGCTGCTGCGGTCGATGCGCGGTGCCGACACACGGCCGTCGCGGGCAACCGCAAAGCGCACATAAGCTACGCCCTGCTGGCGCAACCGTTCGGACTGGCGTGGATAGCGCCGATGCTGTTGCAGGTGTCCCAGCAGCAGCCCTTGCCAGGTGGCGCTGGCACTGCTGCGTTCGCCGGCCGTGGTACGCGGTGCAGCGTAACGTGCTGCTGCCTGCGCAGGAACGTCCGGTGGCGCCAGCGTGCGATCAACGTTGGCGTCCGCGGCTTCCTCTGTCGGTTTCGCAGGTGGCTCGAGCGGGGCCGCAAGTTCCCCTTGTGGCAGCGCCGGCACTTTGATCTGTTCGTGCTGCTTCGGCACGATCACGCGCCGCTGCTGCTCCTGCTGCAATGGTCCGGCGGGCAGCGCGCGCGACGGTACCGGCGGCGCCTGCGCGGCGGGAGCCAACTCCAGCATCAAGGCGGCAGGAGGTGCCACTGCTACGACCGGCGGCGTACGCGACGCCCACCACCACAGCGTACCGATCAGCACCGCATGTGCCAGCAGCACGATCGCCAGGCTGGTCGCCCAGCGCTGCAGCCCGCTCATCGAGCGTCCTGCTCCAACCCGACCAGGGCGACCTTCAGGTAACCGGCACTGCGCAGAGCATCCAACGTCGCCATCAGGTCTCCATAGGAGACGCGCTGATCGGCACGCAGATAGAGACGCTGCGACGTATCGCCATGCGTTGCCGAGCGCACCGCAGTGGCGAGGTCATCGCGCACCACCGGCGCCTCGCCCACCCGCAGCGACAGGTCGGCCTGCACGGTCACATACACCGGCGCATTTTCTGCCGGCGTCGCTTGCGCACTGCTGGAGGGGAGCTGCACGGGCACCGACACCGTAGCCAACGGCGCGGCCACCATGAAGATGATCAACAGCACCAGCATCACGTCGATGAAGGGCGTGACATTGATCTCGTGAGCTTCTTCCGGGGTGTCATCGCGTCCGGATGCGGTCCTGATCGCCATGGTGCGCCTCAGTTCACTGCACGCAGCGTGCCTGCCGGCGCACGGTGTGCAGCCCGATCCAGATCACGCGACACCAGCTGCTGCACAGCTGCGGACAGATCGCCCAGCAGCCCGCGCAGGCCCGCCAGTACGCGGCTGAAGTGGTTGTAGACCAGCACTGCGGGAATCGCCGCGACCAGGCCGAGCGCGGTCGCCAGCAGGGCCTCCGCGATACCCGGCGCAACCACCGCCAGATTGGTGGTGTTGCTGTGGGCGATGCCGATGAAGCTGTTCATGATGCCCCACACCGTGCCGAACAGGCCCACGAACGGCGCCACCGCGCCGATGCTGGCGAGCACGCCGATGCCGCGCCGCTGCATGCGCGCGGTTTCCAGTTCGATGCGGTCCAGGCGTGAGGCAACGCGTTCCTTGATGCCATCGCCGCTGTCCAGATCCTGCGACAGGCGCAGTTCGCTCCGCACGGCATCCAGCATCACCCTCGCAATACCCTGCTGCACGCAGGCATCTGCGTGTTCGTTGGGCAGGCTCGCCGCCTGCAGCAACAGCGTGCGCGCCGCTCGCAGCTGCCGCGCCTGCCGGGCCAGCTCCCAGCCTTTGGCCAACAGCACGGTCCAGGTGGCCAGCGACGCGAACGCGAGCGCGATCATCACCGCCTTCACCACTACGTCGGCGGCCAGATACATGCCCCACGGGGTCAGTGCGGGGGCGGCCAAAGGGGCCAGGTCAGCAGGCAGCATCGTCTCGGGTTCCATCAGAATCAGGGGACGCGGTACGGCGGCGAGCCGTGCGCGGATCATGGGCGTCGTCCACTTCCACCAGCGGCGCGGGCTCCATGCGTGGTGCTGGTCGACTGAGCACATAGCCGGCGCTGACCGCGAAGAACAGACCCACGCCCAGCAGCAGACGCCAGGACGGATGTGCGCCCCAGCAGAACATCGCGAATCCCAGCGCCATGCCGGCGCTGGCGAACGCCTTGCCCTTGCGCGACACTGCGCCCTGCTCGCGCCACAACCGCAACGACGGGCCGTAGCGCGGATGTGCCAGCAGGCGCTGCTCGAACTTCGGCGAGCTGCGGGCGAAGCAGCCCACCGCCAGGATCAGGAAAATGGTCGTCGGCATCACCGGCAGCAACGCACCGATCACCCCGAGGCCGACCATCGCCCAGCCCAGCGCGAACCAGAGCCAGCGCATCAGCCCTGCGCCTGCGCGCGGTAGGCGTTCATCAGGCGAATTCCACTTCAACGTGGCCGTGCACGCTGCGGAACGCGGCATCGGCCGCATCGATCACCTGCTGCTCCTGCTCGGCACTCAGCGGCACCGCGTCCAGCGCAGCAGTGAACTCGCGCCAGTGGCGCGCGGCGCCATCGGGATGCGCCGCCAGGTGACGGGCGCCGAAGTCGCGGTCCAGGCCGAGCTTGGCCGCCATTTTGTACAGCACGGTGCCGCCCAGGTTGGAGCCTTCGGCCACGTACAGCCAGCCCAGCGCTGCGGGCAGCGCCAGGTGCAACGGCAGGGCTGGGATGTCGGCGTCCGGCAGCGTCTGTTCCAGGTCCTGCAGGTCACGCGCGACCTGTGTCAGCCGGCGGCGTTCACCGAGATCAGGCAGCAGTGCGTCCAGCGCGGGGTTGCCATACAGCGCATCGATGCTGCGGTGAAAGCGGTACTGCACGCGCAGGAAGCGGGCGAAGTTGCTGCGGTCGGCGAAGATGTCGCCGGCCATGATGCGCTTGTCCAGCGCGCCGTGGCTGTCGCGGGTGGCGGCCTTCAGCCGCAGGCTGCGGCTGTCTTCGGGAGCGATGTATGCGTTCATGGGGGAATGCCGAAAGGTTCGTCCTGCTGTAGACGTCTGCTGCGGGGCTTTCCCCAAGCCCGTGTGCGCCGATAATGGGCCATCCCCTTCTTCCACCCGGAGCCGACGATGATCACCACCGAACCGCGCATGACCAACCTGTTCCTGCAGCTGGGCCTGGACGCCAGCGCCGAGGGCATCGCCCGCTTCATCCGCGAGCACCAGTTGGCCACCGATGTGGAAGTGGCCGAGGCACCCTACTGGAGCGATGCCCAGCGCCAGTTCCTGAGCGAATCGCTGCAGGCCGATGCGGCGTGGACCACCGTGGTCGACGAACTGAACGAAGCGCTGCACGAAGAGGCGGTGAAGGCGGCGACCGGGTTGTAAGCGTTCGCCGGGCACGGCCCGGCGCCACCGGTTGTTCGGTAGATCCACGCCATGCGTGGATGGCCGGACCCGATGGGGTCAGAGCCCTTTCCGAAGGAAAGGGATCCGACCCCGCCCATCAATACTTCCAGGTCACTGCCAGCCGCGCAGTGCGGCCCGGTGCCGGCATCACGCCCAGGGCAAGCGGGTCCAGGTAGTAGCGGTCGGTCAGGTTGTCCACGCCCGCTTCCACCGACAGCTGGTCGTTGAAGCTCCAGCTGGCGAACAGGTCGACCAGGGTGGTCGGCCGGTACAACTGCTGGATCGCCGACAGGCCCACGTTCCAGTCCTTATCCAGTTTGCTGATCGGACCCGCGTTGTGGACCACGCGGGTGCCGAAGGTCAGGCGCTCGTCGAACAGGCGCGAGCCCAGGGTCAGGTTGACCATGTAGCGCGGTGGGTTCTGCGTGTTGGTGTACGAACCCTCGAAGCCACCGTCCACGCAGTCGGGCGTGTTGACCAGCTCGTCATTCTTCCGCTGTGCGCCGTAGGCACGACGCTCTGCGGCGATGTCCGGCGCGCAGGTCTTGGCCTTGAAGTAGTAGTGCGCCGACAGGTCGGCAAACACCTTGCCGCTGTCATAGCTGGACTGGAACTCCATGCCCGAAACCTTGAACTGGTCGACGTTGCGGATCAGGCCGGCCGACAGCGTGCGGTAGTCACGGGTGATCAGGTCATCGATGCGGGTATCGAAGTACGCCAGCTTCAGCGCCAGGCGGTCACCGTTGGTGAACAGGTCATAGCGGATGGTGCTGGCACCGATCTCCCAGCTGCGCGCACGTTCCGGCTTCAGTTCGCCCACCGGCTTGGCGGCGGTGAACAGGCCCAGCGTCGTCTCGAACAGGCTCGGCAGCTTGGTGCCTTCGGCGTACTTCACGTAGACCATGGTGTCTTCGCTGAAGCGATAGGCCACGCTGGCGGTCGGCGAGAACGCGGTGTCGCGGCGGCGGATCGGCTGCGACCAGGTCCAGCTGACCGGCACTTCCAGATCCTGCGCCTTGCCAGCGTCGTAGAAGTTCCAACCACCGATGTCGCCGACCGTGCCCTTCTTGTACGGAGAGGCCAGCAGCGATTCATGGGTGAATTTTCCGCTCGCATCCGGATACCAGTTCAGCAGCGCGATGCGCTTTGCACGCCACGACGGCAGCTTGGGGTTGCCGTTGAGCAGCTCGGTGTAGCGATACTGGCCCTGCACCTCATAGGCGTCAGGCGTGGCCAGGCGGTTGCGGTCATGCACATCCACCCGGTTCCAGCGACCACCGGCCAACAGCTCCCAGTGTTCGTCGGGCTGCCACTTCAACGACGCCACAGCACTGTATTCCTTGCGCTCGGCATTGCGCAGGAAGCGGTTGTTGACCAGGTCGTCATGCATGACCGGGCCCGAGCTGCCCGGCGCAATGTCTTCGTCGCTGTAGGACAGGCCGTAGTCGAGCGTGAACGCGCCGGCGCGGGTGTCGAACGTCGAGGTATTGCTGGCATCCAGACCGAAGCGCTTCTGTCGCAGCGGATTGCGGTAGGCATCCTTGTAGCCGGGGTCGCCGCTGAAGCTGGGGGCGTCGTACCACTCGGTGCGGCGATCGAAGTACCACGGGGTGATGCCGGTCAGGCTGTTGTACATCACGCTGTCAGTGTCGGTGTACGAAGCGTTGACGCGCAGGTCGACCAGGTCGCTGTCCGGGTTGAAGCGGTAGCGCAGGCTGTAGCTGTCCATGTCGACGTGGCCTGGATCCCATTGCGGGATGCGGTCACGTTCGACGCGGATGATCTGCGAGGCCATGATCTCGCCGGCGGTGCCTTCGTAGCGGCGATAGCCGGCTTCCAGCGTCTGCGCGTCATCAATGCGCCAGGTGCCCTTGAGCAGCGCCGACTTCGAGCGCGCAGACGTATTGAACACCTCGGTACGCGGCGGATTCAGTGGCGCCAGCGTGCGCCGGGTCTGCGGAAAGTCGTCGTAGCCATGCTTGCCGGAGAAGTAATTGCCGTTGTCGCGGTACGCGTAGGCGGCGACCAGATCGAAGCGGTCCCAGTGACCTGCCGCAGCCACGTTGAAGAACTGGCTGCCGGTGGCGCTACGATCCGTGCGCGGTGCCGCACTGTAAGCCGGCAGGTTGTTGGCACTGGCATTGGCCAGACCACCACGCACACGTACGCCGAAGTCGCGACCCTCGCGCAGCACGTCGCCGATCTTCAGCGTCTCCATTTCGACCACGCCGCCGATACCACCGGAGGCGTTGGCCTGCAGGCTCGGGCCCTTGGTGATGGTCAGGCTGGAGATCAGGTCCGGGTCGAGATAGGTGCGCTGTGACTGGCCGGCATAGCCCCGGTAGGTGTCCATGCTGGACTGGCCACCGTCGATGATCACCGGTACGCGGCCCTGGCCCTGGATGCCGCGGATGTTGACGTCGAAACCGTTGCCCACGCGCGGGTCTCCCGCAGTGACGCCGGCCACCCCTTTGACGATGTCGCCGTTGGAGGTGCCGCGGAAGCGCTCCAGGTGCGTGCGGTTGAGCGTGGTGGTGGAACCGACACTGCGATAGCTGTCGAGCAGGCGCGCTTCGTCGCTGGAGGCGCCACTGTCAACACGGTCGCCAGCCACGCTCAGCGTGTCGGTGACGATCACACCGCTGCCAGCCTGCACTGGCGTTGCCGCTTCCAGGGTGACGGCATCGGTGCTGACCCTGCGCATTGCCAGGCCCGTGCCCTGCAACAGGTGCTGCAGCGCCTCGCTGGCCGATAGGCTGCCACTGACCGCGCGCGAGGTTACGCCCTGCGCCAGCGATGCGGGATACACCACCTGCACGCCGGACTGGCGCATGTAGCTGCGCAACGCTTCGTCCAGGGGCTGCGCCGGAATGTCGAAGCGCTGAACGGCAGCGTGGTCGCCGCTGGCGCTCTGCGCCAGTACGGAGGGTGCGGCACTGGCAAGACCGGCAGCCAGCAATGCGATGCACAGGCGGGACGGGCGCAGCATCCGGCGCGCGCGGTGGGAGTCGAACATGGGGGAACCTGTCAGGTAATCGGTGCCGCGAACGCGGCGTCATCCGCAACGCAGGCGGACACGGCGACGTACGTGGCGGCGGCGGGTACGTTCGCGGGGTAAGACGGATGGGCGCGCGACAACCCCAAGAGGGATTTGCGGTCGCGGTGGCTGCCGACCGTTGGTCGGCTGGTTGCAGCGGTGGGTGCCGACCGTTGGTCGGCACACTGGGATGATTCGCGCTGATCATCCACGCATGGCGTGGATCTACTGCACGATGGCGACGCCGAACGGAAGGTGGGTGACCTGCAACCCTGCGGTTGCCGCCAGCGCGTCCAGCGCCTGCTCCGGGCGATCGATGCGCAGCGCCGCGCTCACCGCCGGCAGCCGCGACAGATCGCCACGCACGAAGGTGGGGCCGGCGCGATAGCGCCCCACCCATCGCACGGCATCGGCGACGCTGGCCTGGTCCAGCAGCAGTTCGCCCTGCCGCCATGCGCCCACGCTGTCGGCCGGCACATCCTGCAGACGCATCACCCCGCTGTGCTCGCCATAGGCCGCACGCTGGCCCACCTGCAGGTATGTCCAGCCGCCGTCGGCCGGGCTGGCCACGCGCACCCTGCCCTGCCCGACCTGGATTTCCACCCGCTCATCGCCACGCGCGACGGTGAACGCCGTCGAGATGTCCTCGACCACGCCATTGCCCGCACGCACGCTGAAGCGTCGCTGCGCATCCGGACTGACCTCGAACCAGGCACGCCCGCGCAGCAGCTCGATCTGGCGTGCGTCCGCATCGAAGCGCACGGCGATTGCACTGTCCGCATCCAACACCGCACGGCTGCCATCAGGCAGCTGCACGCTCTGCACGACATGCGTGCTGCGGTGATCGGCCTGCAGGCGCAACCATGCTTCCGGCCATGCCACCAGCATCACCAGCGCGGCCGTGGCCGCCATTGCCCAGCGCAGGCGATGCGGCCTGCGCCGCTCGACGGGCGCAGCCTGCGGGCGTGGGCCCACACTGCGCCACAGCGTGCGCTCGTGCTCAAAGGCCCGACGATGTCCCGGCTGTTGCAGCCAGCGCTCGAACTCGTGCATGCGCGCATCGCAGATATCACCGGATGCCAGCCACGCGATCCAGCCCTGGGCCTGTTCGGCCAGGGCATCGTCATTGGCGGCGGGCAGCATGTTCGGCGGGCTCATCGGCTGGCAGACAGGCGCATTCAAGCGCGGGCGGGGAAACTAGACCGCATCCACGGTCCAGTAATCAAGACGTTTCAGCGAAGCGCATCCCCAAGTCCGGGCGATCATCGACCGCTGCGCGCCCAGGCCAGGCGTTGCAGCGCGGTACGCACATGGTTCTCGACCGTGGTCACTGATACGCCGAGACGCCTGGAGATGTCGGCCTGGGTCAGGCCCTGCAGGCGATTGAGCCGGAAGATGGTGCGGGTCGGCTCCGGCAGGTGCCCCGCCGCGTCGAGCACGCGCTGCAGCTCGTCCTGTGCCATCGCCTGTTCCTCGGTCGAAATCACCTCGTCCGGCCCCCACAGGTAGTGATCGGCCAGCAGGCGGTTGCGCCGGGTCGATTCGCGGCCGTGGTCCGTAGCCAGATTGGTCGCCAGCCGAAACAGGTAGGCACGCGGGTTGTCGATGGCCTGGCTGTCGTCGACCCTGCGGGCCTTGAACCACACCGCCTGGATCACATCCTCGGCGCCGTTGTCGCCGCCGAGGATGCGTTGCACCCGGCGCAGCAGCGCAGGCCGCTCGCGGATCAGCAGTTCGGTGAGGGAAGCGGCATTGGAGGACATGCGCGGAACCGGGACGACAGACGGAAGGCGCCGCGGATGCTACTCCGTTAATGCGAATCAGTCACGTTCTCATCAATGGATGCAATCGGTCAGGCCGTCATAGATGCTCTGCGAGGTACCGGGCAGCGGGTCATGCAGCGGGTTGCGGGCGGCGAGTGCGGTGTGGAAGGCCTCCACCGGAGTACCCGGCATCAGCGGCAGGCGGCACAACCAGGTCGGCTGCCGGGCCACCACCGTGCCGTCGTTGCGGGAGACGTCCAGATCGCTGGCGGCAAACGCCCACAGGCATTCGTGGACAGTGCCGCGTACCGCATCCACCGAACAGCGCAGACGCAGGGCATGGATATCGCTGTACTCGCCTTCGCAGAAGGTGTCGCCGCAGATCGCGTCGAAGCCATGCTGCAGGCGGCCCTCAAGGGCAAAGAAGCGGTCCCAGTTGGCTTCCTGGTGCGGGTAGTCGATCAGATCGACGTAGGGGGAGGCCTGGGCCGATGGCGCGGCCAGCAACGCACAGAACAGGCCAAATGGCAGGGCGAACACGTTCATGCGGCAACTCCTCGGGAAGGTGCGTCCAGCCTGCCGGCCTGGCCACGCCGCCCCCATCGGTGAACCCCGGCCGACGGCGTGGGCCCCCGCCGCGCCGTGCCGTCAGCCCCCCACCCTGCACAGCGACCGGCAAAGGCATAAAATGGAGAGCTATCCGTCTACACCCCCACCTGGAGCACACCATGGGTCTGGAACTCGTCTCGCCCGGCAAGAACCCGCCGGAAGAAATCAACGTCATCATCGAGATCCCGAAGGATTCCGAGCCGGTGAAGTACGAAGTGGACAAGGAAACCGGTGCGATCTTCGTCGACCGCATCCTGTCGACCCCGATGCGCTACCCCTGCAACTACGGCTACGTGCCGAGCACCCTGTGCGGCGACGGCGATCCGGCCGACGTGCTGGTGGTGCTGCCGCTGCCGCTGGTCCCGGGTTCGGTGGTGCGTTGCCGTCCGGTCGGCGTGCTGAAGATGAGCGATGAGGCAGGCAGCGACGAGAAGATCCTGGCCGTGCCGGTCACCAAGGTGTTCGGCGGCTACGCCCACGTGGAAGACATCGAACAGGTGTCCAGCCACTGGCTGGAGCGCATCGGTCACTTCTTCGAGCACTACAAGGATCTGGAGAAGGGCAAGTGGGTCAAGCTGGACGGTTGGGGCGGCGCGGCTGAGGCCAAGCAGATCCTGATCGAGGCGCACCAGCGTCACCTCGACAGCAAGGCCTGAGACTGAACAGCATTGCTCCGGCGCACGGCGTCGGAGCGATGCGGGTCACGTTTCATGACGGCGGCACATCACCTTTGCCGCCGTATTAGGTAAATTGCGTCACTTCACACGTCTTCGACATCGACCGTCGAGACAGCCAGGGGAATGTGTCGTGCGTATTCTGCTTGTTGGGGATACAGCCAGCCTGCCGGCTGAGCTGACCGAATTCATTGCCGATCTTGGGGAAGACTGGCAGCCGCTGACCGCCACCGATGGCCATACCGCGATGACTGCGGTCGCCACCCAGGGCGTGGACGCGGTGATCGTCTGCCCGCAGTTGCCCGATCTCAACGCAACCACGTTGCTGGGACAGATCCGCACCTTGCGCCCGGAGACGATCCGCATCGCACTGGTCGATGCACAGCATGGCAACCGGCCGCCGCCGGCACGCCTGATCGGTGTCGCCCATCGCTTCCTGCCGCTGCCGTTGGCACCGGAAGTGCTGCTGGAAGCACTGACCAGCCTGGAAGAGCTGCGCGAAGTGCTGGACAGTCCACGCCTGCGCGATGCCATCGGCCGCATCGAGAAGCTGCCCTCGCCGCCGCATCTGTACCTGAGCCTGACCCAGGCACTGGAGCATGACGACGACGCCGACAGCGCCGATGTTGCCAAGCTGGTCGCCGCCGACCCGGCGATCGCGGCCAAAGTGCTGCAGCTTTCCAATTCGGCGTTCTTCAGCCAGGGCCGCACCATCGCCGACCTGCGCACGGCCGTGACCCGGCTGGGCCTGGCGACGCTGCGCGACCTGGTGCTGGCCAGTGAAGTGTTCTCCGCGCCGACCTTGTCCGGCGCCGAACGCAACTCGCTGCAGCAGCGTGCCTTGATGGCCTCGCGATTGGCGGCACGCCTGCTGCCCGACTCCAGCGCCGAACTCGGTGCCACCGCCGCACTGCTGGCCGACATCGGCCTGCTGCTGCCGGGCGTGCGCAACGAACGCAGCGAAGCCGAGCTGGCGGGCGACGATCGCCCCGGCCATGCCGAAGCGGGTGCCTACCTGCTGGGCCTGTGGGGTCTGCCGATGCCGATCATCGAGGCAGTGGCGTTCCATCTGCAGCCGCAGCGCGCCAACACCCGCAGCTTCTGGGTGACCGGTGCGGTGCACGTGGCACTGGCGCTGGTCAACGGCGATCCGGTGGATGAGGATTATCTGCAGCGCGCGGGTGTGCTGAACAAGCTGCCGCAGTGGCGCGAGCACGCCAACAGCCTGATGGGGCTGGTGCCGAGCGACGCCTGAGGCGTAGCGGCAGGCGAGTAGGAATGGGACGAAAGGCAGGCCAGGGGCCTGCCTTTTTTAGTTGTGCCGGAAGTTCTTCCACGCACGGCGTGGATCTACTGGAAGTATCCGGAGGTTCGTCCGCGTGGTGTGGATCAGCCGTTGGTGAGCGGAGGTTCGTCCGCGCGCGGTGTGGATACCCGTGTTGCCTGATCGCGCAAACAAGAAGGGCGGACCTTGCGGCCCGCCCTCCTTTTTCTGCTGTCACGCTTCGATGGATCAGAAGCGCTGGGTGTACTTCATGTAGTAGTAACGACCGATGTCGAAGCCACCGTAGTACGAGAAGCTCGAGTTCGGCTGGCTGTACATGACCGGGCCTTCGTGGTTGAACACGTTGTTGGCACCGACCGAGACCGTGGCCTGCCACGGCAGGGTGTAACGCACCTGCACATCGTGGAAGGTGTTCGAACCGACCTTGCGGGTCGGCTGACCCAGGGTGTAGGCCGAGTTGAAGTCAGGCAGGTTGCACTCGGTGTCGTAGGAGCACGGCTCCTTCATGCTCGAGTAGTAACGCACCGCCCAGTTGACGCCCAGGTTGCCCAGGCTCCAATCGACATTCAGGTTCGAACGGACGCGGAAGTTCGCACCCCAGTCGCCGGTTGCCCAGCTGGTGTGCTGCTCGACCGGCGTCTCGGCTTCGTTGTCGCGCTTGTACTCGAGGTAATCGACGTAGGTGGTCTTCCAGTCAACCACGATCTTGCCGAAGGAGAACTCCGGCAGGCGGTACTTGATGCCAAGGTCGTAACCTGCGGTTTCCTGGTAACCACCGTTGATCAGGGTACGGGTAACGTCGACCACCTGGTTGACGGTGCGGCCTTCGGTACCGCGGCTGAAGCGGTCACACGCCGACGCCACGCCCAGCACGTAGCACTGGTTGAGGATCGAGGTCACCGACTCGGCGGCGATCACGTTGTTGATGCGGATCTTCCACCAGTCCAGGCTGACGTCCAGGCCCTGCACGAAGTTCGGGCTGTAGACCAGGCCAGCCGTCCAGGTCTTGGAGGTTTCCGGCTGCAGTTCCGGGTTGGAACCCGACTCGAAGGCGCTGTAGGACTGGGTGCCCGGGCCGGTCGACTGTGCGCCACCGGAGGTGATCTGGCGGAAGTTCGCCGGAACGCCACGTGCGCCGCAGGCCGCGGCAACCGACGGGTTGCGCGAAGCCGAACCGAAGCTGCTGTCGCACGGATCGGTGTAGGCGTCGAAGGTCTGCGAGGTGCCGCCGTACATGTTGGCGATGTTCGGCGCGCGGAAGCCCGTCGAATAGGTCGCACGCACCAGCAGGTCGTCGATCGGCTTCCACTTCAGGCCGAACTTGCTGTTGATGGTGTCGCCGAAGGTGTTGTAGTCCGAATAGCGACCGGCCATGTCGAGCGACAGTTCCTTGGCGAACGGCATGTCGGCCAGCACCGGCACGTTCAGTTCGACGTAGAACTCGTCGAGCTTGTAGCTGCCCTTGGTCGGCGCGCCGGCCAGGTCGGTGCTCAGGCCCGACTGCAGCAGTGCATCCGGGTTGTACTCACCACTTTCCTGACGGTGCTCGTAACCAGCGGCGATGGCCAGGTCACCGGCCGGCAGCGTGAACAGCGAACCGGAGATGTTGGCGCTGTAAGCCTTGGTGGTGTTGGTGTAGGTGTCGTGGCTCGGCAGGAACAGGTAGGCCTGCAGTGCCGGGTCAGCCAGCGAACCATTGCCGGTGGAGCCGTACGGTGCGAGCGGGTTCCACGGCGTGCAACCGGCGATCACCTTGCCCGGGGTACCGCAACGGGCAACGTTGCCGTCCATGAAGGACGGGCCGACGGCATTCTGCACGTTCGGGATGAACAGGTTGCCGGTGCCGGTTTTGACGCCCTTGTTCTGGTTGTAGACGTAACCCACGTCCCAATCCCAGAACTTGTCAGCGAACTCGAACGAACCTTCCAGGCCGGCCGAGAAGCGGAAGGTTTCCTGCTCGGATTCGGTCTGGCGCGGGAACTCGGAGGTACGGCGGATGAATTCCGCGTCCTTGCCCAGCGGGTTGTAGATGCTGTCGGCCGACAGCGGGGTGCCGTAGACCTCGGACTGGTACGGGTAGCCGGCGATCTGCGACGTCGCGGTGCGCTTGGTGTACAGCACGTTCGCGGTGGCGCGGATGTTGTCGGTCAGGTCGTAGTTGCCGTTGGCGAACACCGAGCGACGGGTCAGCTTGTTCTGCAGCCACATTTCACGGCTGGCATTGGTGTAATCACCGGTGCCGAACTCGCGGAAGTCGCCGATGCCGTTGCCGGCACCGGTATTGGCGCGGGTGTACCAGATGTCATCGTCGGCATCCTTCGGGGTGCCCATGTCATCGATCAGCACGCCCTGGTTGGACGCCGGCGACCAGCCATTGGCATCGTCCGCGGTCGGGTTCGGATGGAAGCGACCGTTCGGGTAGCGGCTGAAGGAGCGATCCTTGGCCTGGACCTCGTCTTCCTTGCTGTACTCGGCGCCGAAGGTAATCGAACCGCGCTCACCGGTCTGGCCGTAGACGAAGTTGTAGACCTGCTTCTGGCCGTCGCCCTGGCCGTACTGGCCACCGTAGACGCTGGCTTCCAGACCGTCGAAGTTCTTGCGGGTGATGATGTTGACCACGCCGGCGATGGCGTCGGAACCATAGATGGCCGAGGCGCCATCGGTCAGCACTTCGATGCGTTCGACGACCGAGGTCGGGATCGAAGCCAGGTCGGTGTAGCCGCCGGTGCTGGTGCCCATGCGCTTGCCGTCCAGCAGCACCAGGGTGCGCTCCGGGCCGAGGTTGCGCAGGTCGACGTACTGGCCGCCGACTTCTTCGCCGGAGGTCAGGGCATCGGCGCGGCTGATCGCCGGCGAACCGGTTGCCGACAGGTTCTGCACGATGTCGGCAACGCTGGTGAAGCCCTGCTTTTCAATGTCGGCGCGCTGCAGCGCGATCACCGGCTGTGCGGTTTCCATGCTTGCCTGACGGATGCGCGAACCGGTGACCGAAATGCGGTCCAGGTCGGTCGTGCCGCCGGCAGCTGCGTCCTGCGCCGAAGCGAAGGACGGTGCCAAGGCAAGCGCAATGCCGGCCGGCAGCAAGCCGAGCCGCACTGCGGGAATACGAACGTTCATCAATCTCTCCAAGGTACGTGTTAGTAGCGTGTTAAAACGCCGTAGCACGTTACGATTGCGTTGCAGCGCTGTATTTGCGCGACACAACCGGAGACTTTGCGGAGTGTGGCGGAAGCTGTCCGTCGTTCTCGCGGAAGCGCGAAGCAGACTGACCATAGCGGGCGCGGAAGGCGCGTGCGAAGCTGCAGCAGTTGTCGAAACCACTGGCGGCAGCGACCTCACCGACCATCATGTCGGTGTCGCGCAGCAGATCGGCCGCGCGCTCAAGGCGCAACCGTGCCGAAAGCGACTGCGGGCTTTCCTCGTACAGGCTCTGGAAGGTCTTGGAGAGATACCAGCTGGAGAAGTTGGTCAGCTCGGCCAGTTCGCCGATGCGCACCACACGGTGGCTGTTGCCTTCCAGATACAGGCGCGCACGCTGCATGCGACCAAATACCTGGCGCTTGCGGCTGCGCGAGCGGCCGGGGCAACGCTGTACGTTGTCGGCCAAGCTGCGCTGCAGACCGGCCAGATGCAGCAGCAAGGGACGCAGCGCCTGCGCCGGCTGCCCGCTGGCGAGCGCGTCACGCCACAAGCGCAGTGCCACGCGTGCATCGGCACGGTTCATCAGGCCGCGACCGGCGTACAGGCCGCAGTCGGCCATCTCGGTCAGCACGCGCAGCGCTTCGACGTTCAGGTTCATACCCACGCACAAGCCATTCCGCCCGGCCTGGACCAGCGGCCTGGATTCCTTCTCGAACGCGATCCACTCGCCCTGGCGAAGGCGGAACCGCCCTTCCTTGGCTTCCACCCACGAGGTACCGCGCACCTGCATCCAGACGCTGAAGCTGGTGCCGGCGGTCTGCAGGCTGCCGAGGCGGGCAACGCCCATGCAGGTCGGCGCGACATCGTCGATCGCCTTGTCCAGGGAGAGGGTTTGGCCACGATCGGCCAGCGAAAGTTGACGCATGGGGCACCACGGATTTGCCAAGTACAGGTATCCGTTTTGCCAAATCGGGCGGCAGCGCGTCAGGAAAGACTGCCGAGATCGCCACGAATTCGCGGCGAGATCGTCACGAAGAAGTTACGAAGGCCCTTTCTCGTTCAATATCAGCAGCTTGGAGAATGCGGGGAACAGCGCGGGCGGTTGTTCGGGGAGTCGCATCACGCCAATGTCGGCGCCATCGCTGATGGCCAGTGCCAGGTACAGGCTGTTTCCGTCGGCGCTGGCGCTCAGTCCATTGCCTGCGCTCAGGCGCTGGGCGTCCAGGCAGCGCTCCGCTTCTTCACGTCCGGACTGAATACGGACCAGGGTCGTGCCGCAGCTGGCACTGCTGCCGAGGTAGTCGATGCTGCCGTTGCCGGCCACGGTCCAGGTCCGGTAGCGCCAACGGCTCGGCCGGTCCTCGCTGATCTGCTGCACGCTGGCAGGGGTCAACGCCGCGTCCACCGACCACAGCCCACCGGCTGCCAACCGGGTGAACAGCACCCGCCCGGTACTGCGGTCGAAACGCGCCTGCGACACACCCTCCAGGCTGGCAAGGCGCCGCCACGGCTGCGTGCTGCGATCGAACAGGCTCAACCGGGTGTGCTGGTCGGCGTCGCGCTCAACCACCAGCAGCTGCTCCGCGTGTGCGCCGTACAAGGCCTGCAATGGCTGTTCAGCGGGAACCGGGAGGCGATGCAGCTGCTCATCGCGCGGGGCGGTCTCGTAGACAACGGCTTCGCCATGCTCATCGCGACCCACCACCAGCAGATGCCGGCTGTCAGCCGACCAGTCCGGTGCCTGCCGTGCTTCCGGCTTCAGCCCTTCGATGGGCCGCAACGACTCCGGCCGTTGCATGTCGGCCCACCACAGCGCAAAGCTGCCGGAACGATCGGAACTGAACACCAGTTGCCGTCCATCCGGCGCCACCATCGGTTGCCCATCGCGGCCACTGGAGGCGAACAGTCGCTCGCCTGCACCGCCCTGCGCGGGCATCCTGAACACGCCGAACTGCGCGCGCCGATGCACGAATGCCAGCATGTCGCCGCGACGGGAGACGGCTGGCCACTGCGCATCGTCGAGCCCGGCGTCGCGCAGCGTGCGGCGCTCGACATCGAGGTAGTACAGGCGCGCTTCGCTGTCCACGCGGCGACCAAACACGATATGTCGACCGTCGCCCAGCCATGCCCAACCGCGCAGCTCGGCCGATTCGGTCGTCAACTGCTCGGGCGTGCCACCGCTGGCAGGCATCCGCCACAGGTCGCCCAACTGAGGGTTGCGGACAAACACCAGCCATTTGCCATCCGGCGAATAGCGCGGGGCGTAGTCGAAATCATCTTCGTCGACCGCGTAGTCCAGCGCCCGCCATTGGCCGGTGGCCAGATCGAGCACACGGATGCCGCGATGGGCGTAGCGACCGACCATGCTGCCGAAGACCAGGCCACGGCCATCGGGCGTCCAGTCGAAACTGAGCAGCTCGGTGCCGTCGCAGCGCGTGGCCTGGCGCACGGCGCCGCCGGTGGCACTGGCGATCAGCACCTGGCAGCTGTCATCGGCACCAAAGCGGGCGAAGGCAATCTCGCGGCCATCAGGCGACCAGTTCGGGAAGCGGTCGCTGGCACCTGCTGGCGGCGAAAGCAGCTGGCGTGCGGGTGCATTGCCAGAGGTCTGCACCTTGATTGCGTTGCCACCCTTGCCATCATCGTTGGCGCCTTCATAGGCGACCTGCGATCCGTCAGGCGAAAGTGTGGGATAGGTCTCAAAACCGGCCGTGGCGGTAATCAGTCGATACGGTCGCTCAGGGCTTCCGATCACCCGCGTGCCGTTCTCCACGGCCGCATCCACCGGAGAATTCACCGGTGCCGGGCGGCGCAGCAGCAGTACGCTCAGCACCACCAGCGCAAGCAGCATCACCACGCCCAGCGCCAGCAGCAGGCGACGGCGGAGACGGCGCCAGCGGCGGCTGCCGCGTTCAACCACGGGCGCGCCGACAGCGGCCACGGCGTTCGGTGCAGGCGACTGCGGTGCGGACGACTCTTCTGCAACAGCAATCGCATCGGACTCGTGGTCCGGCAACGGCTGCACCGACACCAGCAGGCGGTAGCCGGTCTTGGCAATGGTCTCGATGTACGCCTGGCCATTGTCGTCGTCGACGCTGAACGCCTTGCGCAGCTGGGTAACCGCCTGGGTCAGCACATCGTTGGTCGGCAGCGTGTCCGGCCACACTTCGGCGAACAGCTCGTCACGGGTCACCACCCGCCCCGGCTGCCGCATCAACATGCGCAGCACGCCCAGCGACTTGGGCGTCAAACGGCGTGTACGGCGGGCACCGGCAACTTCGACCTCTCGCGAGGACAACGTAACGATGCACTCGCCGACGCGGACGCGGTCGGATTCAGGCGACTGGATTTCGCTGTTGATCATTCGTTGCTATGGGGTTGAAACAGGCCGCGAACACTGTTCACCATCGATCTCTTCCCATCCTTGGCACAGCAAGAAGCCAGATTCCGCACAAAGCATCGGCGCATACCGCAAAAAAAACGAAGCCTCCGGATATTAGCCTATGCAAGTTACCTCGCCTATCGCGTGGTCGACATCAGGCTCTCTCTCGCCGACGCATTCACATAATAAGCATCATCATTCGCGCCCTTTTGGGCGCGATATTTTTATCTGGCGTTCATTTTCAGAAGCGTTTCAGCATGGTCAGGCCGACCAGCCGCGAAACCACCAGCGCGACATACATGACGCCGGAAAACTGCTCCAGCATGACCAGCGCGCGGGCCTGCGGATGCAGTGGTACGACATCACTCAGCCCGACTCCGGACAATAAGCTGAAGCTCAGATAAAGCAGCTCCATCCACGTGCGCTGCGAGCCTCCAGTGGCGCCCTGGAAACTGCCCGGATACCACTGCTGACATACGGCAAAGGTAAAAGCGAAAGCCCATGCCAACAACGTGAACGTGGCACCGGCGGCAAACAGTTCGTCGCGGGTCACCTTGTGGTCCTGCAGCATGTAGGCGATCAGCGCACCAGCGGTATAGAAATACAGCAGGCTTTCCAGCAGTTGTGCGGTGATGCCCAGTGCCGGCCGGTCGAGCAGGGCCGCAGAAAGCGAAAACACCACCGCCGGGATGGCCAGCACCAACGCCAGCCAGGTCCCCAGCGGGCTGCGCTGCACCACCCACAGGGCCAGGCCGAGCACGGCCATGCCGAACACGCCGACTGCCGCGCGCCCGGCAGCGGTTTCGTCCAACGCCGGGTACAGCAGTACCGACAACAGCTGAGCCCCGAGCAGCCAGGCAGAGGGGTGACGGCGGGCGATGGCCAGCCAGCGGGTGGTTACGGCAATGGGCATGGTTCCTTATCCCCAGGGAACGATGGGGCGAGGATAACGGCATGGCTGTGAGATGGGGGACTGGACGGTGCCGGGCATGACCCGGCACTGCCCCGCTGCGATCAGCCCTGCTGGTACACCTCGGCCCCGGCTGCACGGAACTGCTCGGACTTCTCCTGCATGCCCTTCTCGGCGTACTCGCGCACGTCCTGGGTGATCTTCATGGAGCAGAAGTGCGGGCCGCACATCGAACAGAAATGGGCCAGCTTGTGCGCGTCCTTGGGCAGCGTCTCGTCGTGGAATTCCTTGGCCTTCTCCGGGTCCAGGCCGAGGTGGAACTGGTCTTCCCAGCGGAACTCGAAGCGTGCCTTGCTCAGCGCGTTGTCGCGCACCTGCGCACCCGGATGCCCCTTGGCCAGGTCAGCAGCATGGGCGGCGATGCGATAGGCCATGATGCCGTCGCGCACGTCCTGGCGGTTGGGCAGGCCCAGATGCTCCTTCGGTGTGACGTAGCAGAGCATGGCAGTACCGAACCAGCCGATCATCGCCGCGCCGATCGCACTGGTGATGTGGTCGTAGCCCGGCGCGATGTCGGTGGTCAGCGGGCCAAGCGTGTAGAACGGTGCCTCGCCGCATTCGCGCAGCTGCTTGTCCATGTTCTCCTTGATCAGCTGCATCGGCACATGGCCGGGGCCTTCGATCATGGTCTGCACGTCGTGCTTCCAGGCAATCTTCGTCAACTCACCCAGCGTTTCCAGCTCGCCGAACTGCGCCGCATCGTTGGCATCGGCGATGCAGCCCGGACGCAGGCCATCACCCAGCGAGAAGGTCACGTCGTAGGCCTTCATGATTTCGCAGATGTCTTCGAAATGCGTGTAGAGGAAGTTTTCCTTGTGGTGGGCCAAGCACCACTTGGCCATGATCGAGCCGCCGCGACTGACGATCCCGGTAACCCGCTTGGCGGTGAGTGGCACGTAGCGCAGCAGCACACCGGCATGGATGGTGAAGTAGTCCACGCCCTGCTCTGCCTGTTCGATCAGGGTGTCGCGGAAGATCTCCCAGGTCAGCGCTTCGGCGCGGCCGTCGACCTTCTCCAGCGCCTGGTAGATCGGCACCGTACCGATCGCCACCGGCGAGTTGCGGATGATCCACTCGCGCGTCTCGTGGATGTGCTTGCCGGTGGACAGGTCCATTACCGTGTCACCGCCCCAGCGGATCGCCCACACCAGCTTTTCCACTTCCTCGGCAATACCCGAGGACACCGCGCTGTTGCCTATGTTGGCATTGATCTTGGTGAGGAAGTTGCGGCCGATGATCATCGGCTCGCTTTCCGGGTGATTGATGTTGTTGGGCAGCACCGCACGGCCGCGGGCGATTTCCTCGCGCACGAATTCCGGGGTGATGATGTGCTGGATCGATGCGCCGAAGGATTCACCGGGATGCTGCTGCAGCAGTGCGGCATCACGGATCGCCTCCAGCCGCTGGTTCTCGCGGATGGCGACGAATTCCATTTCCGGGGTGATGATGCCGCGGCGCGCGTAGTGCATCTGGGTGACGTTGGCGCCGGCCTGCGCGCGACGCGGCAGGCTGCGCGCGGGGAAACGCACCGGGTCCAGCTTGGGATCGTGCTCGCGAGCGCGGCCGAACGAGGAGCTGAGGCCATCAAGCTGTTCGGTGTCGTTGCGCTCCTCCACCCAGCTGCGACGCAGTGCCGGCAGGCCGACAGACAGGTCGATGCGCACGTCCGGATCGGTGTACGGGCCGGAGGTGTCGTAGACGGTGACCGGTGCGTTCTCTTCGCCACCGAACACGGTGGGCGTGCGGGTCAGCGCGATCTCGCGCATCGGCACCTGCAGGTCCGGGCGCGAGCCGGCCACGTGGATCTTGCGCGAGCCGGGAATGGGCCGGGTCACGGATTCGGAGAGTTGCTGGGCCTGTTGCTGCAGGGCGGAAGGCTGTGCGTTCATCGGGCATCGTCCAGGAAGGTCAGGGACGAAGCGGCGGCGCACTGCGCCCGCGCACGGAGCGCACCAAGGCGCTGCTTGGGCGGGTTCCGGGCACGGCTGCATTGCAAAGCTTCCCTACGCCGGTATGAGCCGGATCAGGTTCCAAGGGACTATCTCAACCGTGGCCACAAGGCCCCGGTACCCCCGCTTCTTGGTGCGCATTAGAGCATAGAAACCACTCGCTCCCCCCGCCATTCATCCACGCATGGCGTGGATCTACTGCACCCGCGTTAACAGAACCGTGACGTCGCATTCAGTAACGTGCACGCGCACCGCACCGTTGCAAGCGGTGCTTTCCCTGCCGCCATCGCGGCTCCTGTCCGGTGTGCGCACGCTGTCGCCGGCCCACTCCCCGCAAGCTTTTGCTCGCTCCCCTCAATCCCTTGATCGGAGAAGCTCCTTCATGGTGTTTCGCATTTCCATCGCACTGGTGCTTGCCCTGGTGCTGCTGGCCGGCCTCGCGCCCGGCCCCTTCAATACCGTCGTGCAGGCGGCGCTGGGCGATGTCATCCGCAGCGTCGGCTGGCTGTACCTGCTGGTCGTGTTCCTTGCGCTGGTATTCCTGATGTACCTCGCATTTGGCCGCTTCGGCAACCTGCGCATCGGTGGCGAAGACGCCGAGCCCGAGTTCTCGCGCGCCAGCTGGATGTCGATGCTGTTCGCTGCCGGCATGGGCATCGGTCTGGTGTTCTGGGGAGCTGCCGAGCCGATCTCACACTTCACCAAGCCACCGGAAGGCATTGAACCGCAGAGCATGGACGCCGCGCGTGCATCGATGCGCTATGCGTTCTTCCACTGGGGACTGCATCCGTGGGCGATCTACGCGCTGATCGGCCTGGCGATGGCCTGGTTCCAGTTCAACCGCAATGGACGCGGATTGGTCAGCGATATGCTGCAGCCGATCATCGGCCGCCACCACCGCGGTTGGATCGGCCGCGTCGTCAACATCGCGGCGGTGGTGGCCACGGCGATCGGCGTGGCCACCACCCTCGGCTTCGGCACCATCCAGATCGCTGCGGGCGTGGAGCGCGTGTTCGGCCTGGAGGCTACGGTGCCGGTGCAGATGACCATCATCGCCATTGCCTTCGTGCTGTACATGGCCTCCACCGCGAGCGGCGTGGAGCGCGGCGTGAAGTGGCTGTCCAACTTCAACCTGGCGCTGGCCGCACTGCTGGCCGCGACGGTACTGGTGCTGGGGCCGACCGGATTCATCTTCGATACCTTCACCACCACGCTGGGCTCCTACCTCAACCAGCTGGTGACCATGAGCCTGCGCATGTCGCCGTTCTCCGGCAGCACATGGGTGGCCGACTGGACGATTTTCTACTGGGCCTGGTGGATTTCGTGGGCACCGTTCGTGGGCTCGTTCATCGCGCGCATCTCGCGGGGCCGCAGCGTGCGCGAGTTCGTGATCGGCGTGGTGCTGGCACCGACGCTGCTGGGCTTCTTCTGGTTCGCCGTTTTCGGTGGAACAGCATTGTGGGCGCAGATCTTCGGCCACGCCGACCTGGTACAGGCACTGGGCAATGGCTATGAGACGGTGCTGTTTACCCTGTTCGACAGCCTGCCTGCGTCGCTGATGCTGTCGGCGGTAGCGTTGGTGCTGCTGATGATCTTCTTCGTGACCTCCGCCGATTCAGCGGTGCTGGTGCTGGCCAGCATGTCCACCGACGAAGCCGGCGATCCGCCGCTGAAGCGCAAGTTGGCGTGGGGGATCGCGGTAGCGTTGATTGCGGCGGCATTGCTGCTGGCCGGTGGTCTGGATGCGTTGCAGGGAATGATCACGATCGCCGCGTTGCCGTTCGCGCTGCTGATGGTGCTGGTGATGGTGTCGCTGTACCGGGTGCTGGACCAGGAGTACACGCGGGAGCGCCGGCAGACACAGCGCCAGCGACGCATGATCGATGCGTGGATCGCGCGTGAGATGGCGGCGCAGGAAGAGACCCAGGCGGAGGCAGCACGCGCGCAGGATTCGGATTGAGGGTGTTTTGCAGCCTGCGGCTGCAGCGCTTTTTTCAAGCAAGAGCTAAGTTCAAATTCAAAAGCGGCTCTGGGTTTCTGCTGGTTGGGCGGGGCGGTATGGGTGGGCAGGACACGCCGTAAACCCATCCCTGGGGGCTCGATGGCGCCATCCATGGCGCCAACGGTCCTGCCCACCCACACCGCCCCACCCCCGACAGATTTCCGGTGACGGTTGGTTCTCCACGCCATGCGTGGATGAAGGTGTATCGGAAAACAAGAAGGGGTCGGATCCGTTTTCCGATGGAAAACGGATCCGACCCCAACCCTCAGCACTCGGCTGTTGCCTTTGCTCTTGCTCTTCTTCTTTTTATTACTGCGGTGGCGGCCGCAGGGAACTGTCAGGGGCCGGGCGGGTGGGCTGGACGGGGGTGTCAGCCGCATGGATGCGGCTGCCAAGCCTCCAGGGACGGATTCACGGCGTCCCCCGACCAGCCCACCCGCCCGGCCCAATTACATGATCCCGCTTCTACGAACCCCCACCGCAGAGGGGGCTCAGCCCGGTGGCCGGGAAACTCAATACCCCGCCGCCTGCCCATCCTTGCGACTCTCCGACGCGCCGTAATACACGCCGGTCTCCGGATCACGCAGGATCGCCTGGTAGCCGCCATACGGACCATCGGCAAACACCACGCGATGTCCCTTGCGCATCAGCGCACGCACCGTCTCGTACGGGAACCCGGTTTCCAGATTGACCTCGCCACCATCGGTCATCGCCGTCGCCTGCCCGGTCGGTTCGGTCGAACCCTCGTGCTGGATGCGCGGCGCGTCGCCGGCTTCCTGCAGGTTCATGCCGAAATCCACCAGGTTCATCACGATCTGCGCGTGCCCCTGTGGCTGCATCGCGCCGCCCATCACGCCAAAGCTGGCATACGGCTTGCCGCCCTTGGTGATGAAGGCCGGAATGATGGTCTGGAACGGACGCTTGCCCGGTGCGTAGCCATTGGGATGATTCTTCTGCAGCACGAACATCTCGCCGCGATCCTGCAGGATGAAGCCCAGTCCCGGCGGTGCCATGCCGCTGCCCATGCCGCGGTAGTTGGACTGGATCAGCGACACCATAATGCCGTCGGCGTCGGCCACGGTCATGTAGATCGTGTCGCCCTCTTCCAGCTGCTTCGGTGTACCCGGCTGCACTTCCTTCAGCGCCTTGTCCATCGAGATCAGCGCGCGACGCTGCTCGGCGTACTCCTTGGAAATCAACTTCTGCACCGGTGCCGGCTGGAACGCCATGTCGGCGTAGAAACGCGCGCGGTCGGCGAAAGCGAGCTTCTTTGCTTCCACGAACAGGTGCACGTGTTCGGGCGAGCCGAACGGAATCTTCGAGAAGTCGTAGCCTTCCAACACGTTGAGGATCTGCAGGGCGGCGATGCCCTGGCTGTTCGGCGGAAGCTCCCACACGTCATAGCCGCGGTAGTTGCTGCTGACCGGTTCAACCCATTCGCCATGGTGGTCGGCCATGTCCTGGTAGCTCAGGTAGCCGCCATTCTTCTTGAAGTAGTCGCCGATGGTCTGGGCAATGTCGCCCTTGTAGAAGGCATCGCGACCGCCATCGGCGATCTTCTGCAGGGTGTCGGCCAGATTCGGGTTCTTCCACATCTCACCCTTGCGCGGGGCGTGGCCATTGATCGTGAACTGCTCGCTGAAGCCGGGGTACTTGGACAGCTTCGCTACCGAGCGATCCCAGTAATAGGCGATCACTTCGGCCACCGGATGCCCTTCGCGTGCATAGCGGATGGCGGGGGCCAGGTTGTCGGCCATCGGCTTGCGGCCGAACCGGTCGTGCAAAGCGAACCAGCCATCCACCGCGCCCGGAACGGATACCGGCAGCGGGCCGGTGGCCGGGATCTCCTTCAGGCCCCGGCGCTGGAACTCGGCAAGGGTGAGCGACTTCGGCGAGCGGCCGGAGCCGTTGTAGCCGTAGAGCTTCTGCGTCTTCGGGTCCCACACGATGGCGAACAGGTCGCCGCCGACGCCGTTGCCGGTGGGTTCCATCAGGCCCAGCGCTGCGTTGGCCGCGATGGCGGCGTCGACGGCCGAGCCACCGCGCTTCATCACATCCAGCGCGATCTGGGTGGCCAGCGGCTGCGAGGTGGCGGCCATCGCATGCGGGGCGATCACCTCCGAACGGGTGGCGAAGGTGTGGCCGGTGATGCGATCGGCCGCCAGGGACAGCATGGGCACGGCAGCCAGCACGGCAGCCGCCAGCAGGGAACGGGCAAGACGTCGGGACACGGTCGGGTTCCGATGAAAGGGTAGTGACCCGATCTTCGCTGCTACGGCGATCAGCGGCCATGGACATAGGTCATGGGGCGCCTTGTGGAGCCACGGGCGCCATTGCCACGAACGCATCGCAATGCGCGCGGAACCTCCCGCGGCACACGGGGCGCTGCACGACCCGGCGAGCGCAGCTGGTATCACCCGGATTCCGCGCAAAAAACCCGTTGAAAAGAGTGAATTCGAGTTCACCGAAACACTTTCAGCGGCAACCATCCTTACGCCACAGGCGATTGCACTGCATGCAGCAGAAACTGACGGGAATATCGCTGCGAGGGTTGACAGCGCGGAAACGGCTGTGGTTTTCTCGATCACATGTTGCATCACAACACGCCACCGCGAACCCACACCGAAGCCGCCGATACCGGCGCCGCCTCGCTGCGTTCGATTCTTGTGCTCGTACTTATTACCCAACCAACAGGTGCGGGACGAGCCAGCGTGTAAGCAACAAACACACCGGAACTCATCAAAAACCCGCACCCGCCCAGGTGCGGGTTTTTTCATTTCAGGACCTGGTTTCAGACGCAACCACCATGACCAACGCCCATCGCACAACCCGGACCCGCTGCACCACGAACCCTCGTGGTGGCAGTACCTGTGCGACGCGCGGCGCTGCCCTCCCCGCTTTTCCCTGACCGGCCGGTACGTCGATTCGACTGCCGGCCGTCTTTTTTCTTCCCACCCGCAAGGAACCTCCCCCATGAGCACCAACGAACTGCCCCAGACCAAGATCGCCGTCATCGGCTACGGCAGCCAGGGCCGCGCCCACGCGCTGAACCTGCGTGAATCCGGCTTCGATGTGGTGGTAGGCCTGCGCCCGGGCGGCCCCACCGAGGTCAAGGCGCAGGCCGACGGCTTCACCGTGAAGGCACCGGCCGAGGCGGTGAAGGATGCCGATCTGGTCGCAGTACTGACCCCGGACATGGTGCAGAAGAAGCTGTACGAGGACGTGCTGGCGCCGAACATGAAGCAGGGTGCGGTGCTGCTGTTCGCGCATGGCTTGAACGTGCACTTCGACATGATCAAGCCGCGCGACGACCTGGACGTGGTGCTGGTCGCGCCGAAGGGCCCGGGTGCGCTGGTCCGTCGCGAATATGAAATCGGCCGCGGTGTGCCGTGCATCTGGGCGGTCTACCAGGACAAGAGCGGCAAGGCCGCTGAGTACGCGCTTGCCTATGCAGCCGGCCTGGGTGGCGCGCGCGCCAACCTGATCCAGACCACCTTCAAGGAAGAAACCGAAACCGATCTGTTCGGTGAGCAGGCGGTGCTGTGCGGCGGTGCTTCGGCACTGGTGCAGGCTGGCTTCGAGACGCTGGTGGAAGCCGGTTACCAGCCGGAAATCGCCTACTACGAAGTGCTGCACGAACTGAAGCTGATCGTCGACCTGTTCTACGAAGGCGGCATCTCGCGCATGTTGGAGTTCATCTCCGAAACCGCGCAGTACGGCGACTACGTCAGCGGCCCGCGGGTGATCGACGCCGGCACCAAGGAGCGCATGAAAGAAGTCCTGAAGGACATCCAGGACGGCACCTTCACCAAGAACTGGGTGGCCGAGTACGAAGCGGGCCTGCCGAACTACAACAAGTTCAAGCAGGCCGACCTGGAGCATCCGATCGAGAAGGTAGGCAAGGAACTGCGCGCCAAGATGGTCTGGTTGCAAGGTCAAGCCGCGTAACAACGCGGCACCCCCACCCGCTCTGCAAGGTTCCCCCATGAACTCTCCCACACACCGCAGCGCGCCGCCCAACGGCGCGCGCTGGCTGACCCAGGCGCTGGAGGCCGAGGGTGTCCGTACGCTGTTCGGCTACCCGGGCGGCACCATCATGCCGTTCTACGACGCGCTGGTGGATTCGTCGCTGAAGCACATCCTGGTGCGCCATGAGCAGGGCGCGGCACTGGCCGCCAACGGCTTTGCGCGTGCCAGTGGCCAGGTTGGCGTCTGCGTGGCGACGTCCGGGCCGGGCGCGTCGAACCTGGTTACCGGCATCGCCGATGCGATGCTCGATTCGGTGCCGATGGTCTGCATCACCGGCCAGGTGGCCACGCCACTGCTGGGCACCGATGCGTTCCAGGAACTGGATGTGTTCGGTTTGACGATGCCGATCGTCAAGCACAGCTGGCTGGTGCGCAGCGTCGATGATCTGCCGCGCGTGGTGGCCGATGCCTTCCGCATCGCCCGCGAGGGCCGTCCCGGCCCGGTGCTGATCGACCTGCCCAAGGATGTGCAGCTGGCCGATGCCAGCCACCTGCCGGCGCATGTGCCGGCCAACGTGGAGCCGCCGCCGGCCGCTGCCGACGCCGCCATCGCCGAGGCCATCGCCGCATTGGCCGCTGCCGAAAAGCCGGTGGTCTATGCCGGTGGTGGCATTGCCCTGGGCGATGCCGTGCAGGACCTGCGCGCGTTCGTCGAAGCCAGCGCCATTCCCACCGTGATGACCCTGCGTGGGCTGGGCGCGCTGCCTCCCCAGCACCCGCAGTCGCTGGGCATGCTGGGCATGCATGGCACCCGTGCGGCGAACATGGCCGTGCAGGAGAGCGACCTGCTGCTGGTGCTGGGTGCCCGGTTCGATGATCGGGCGACCGGCAAGCTGGCCGAGTTCGCGCCGTTCGCCCGCGTGGTGCACATCGATGCCGATGCGTACGAGATCTCCAAGCTGCGCAGCGCCGATGTCGCCGTGCCCGGCAACGTCGGCCACGCCATCCGCGCCCTGCGTGCGGCCTTCCCCTCCCCCAAGGCCCACCAGGACGCATGGCGCAAGCGCTGCGCACAGCATCGCGATCGCTTCGCCGCCCGGTACGACGCACCGGGCCAGCACATCTACGCCCCGGCGCTGCTGAAGCGCCTGAGCGAACTGGCGCCGGCCGATGCAGTGGTCGCCTGCGACGTCGGCCAGCACCAGATGTGGGTGGCGCAGCACTGCCGCTTCAATCATCCGCGCAACCACCTGACCAGCGGTGCGCTGGGCACGATGGGCTTTGGCCTGCCGGCGGCGATGGGCGCGCAGTTCGCCTGCCCGGAGCGCACGGTGGTGCTGGTGTCCGGCGATGGCAGCTTCATGATGAACGTGCAGGAGCTGGCGACCATTGCCCGCTGCCGCTTGCCGGTGAAGATCATCCTGTTGGACAACAGTTCGCTGGGCATGGTGCGGCAGTGGCAGGAGCTGTTCTTTGCCGAGCGTTACAGCGAGATCGACCTGTCCGACAACCCGGACTTCGTGGCCCTGGCCAAGGTGTTCGGTATCGCGGCCACGCGCATCGATGCGCGTGATGACGTTGAAGGTGGCCTGGCCGCATTGCTGGCCGAGCCCGGCCCGGCCCTGCTGCACGTGGCCATCGATGCACGCGCGAACGTGTGGCCGCTGGTGCCGCCCAATACCGCCAACAGCACCATGCTGGAAAGCAACCCCGCACATGCACGCCAGGAGATCCCCAATGCAATACCGGCTTGACCTGGTGCTGCAACCGGCCGAGGGCGCGCTGCTGCGCGTGATCGGCATGGCCGAACGCCGCGGTTTCGCACCGCGCGCGATCACCGGTGCGCCGGTGGCCGCCGACGATGGCCGTTGGCACCTGCAACTGGTGGTGGACAGCCAGCGCCCGCCGGAAACACTGTGCCGGCAGATGGAAAAGATCTACGACTGCGTTTCAGTGCAGATGACCGCACTGGAAGGAGTATCCGCATGAACGCCCGTACCGTATTCACCACGGTGCCGGTACGGAGGCGTCTTCTTCGCCGCCCGTGCCCGTATGCGCTGGTCAGCAACACGCTGCTGGTGGCCCATGCCGGCCGCTGATGGCAGCAAGGAAAGCGATGTCGGCGACGTAACCGTTGCCGACGTACTGGCTGCGCAGGCCCGCCTGCGCCGCTTCCTGCCGCCCACTCCGCTGCACCATGCCGAGCGCTTCGGCACCTGGCTGAAGCTGGAGAACCTGCAGCGTACCGGTTCGTACAAGGTACGCGGCGCGCTGAACGCCCTGCTGGCCGCCCGCGAACGTGGCGATACCCGGCCGGTGATCTGCGCCTCGGCCGGCAATCACGCGCAGGGCGTGGCCTGGGCCGCCTATCGCCTGGATGTGCCGGCCATCGCCGTGATGCCGCATGGTGCACCGGCCACCAAGATCGCTGGCGTCGCCCATTGGGGCGCGACGGTGCGCCAGCATGGCAACAGTTATGACGAGGCCTATGCGTTCGCCGTCGAACTGGCGCAGCGCCATGGCTACCGCTTCCTCTCTGCCTTCGACGATGCCGATGTCATCGCCGGCCAGGGCACCGTCGGCATCGAGCTGGCCGCACATGCGCCGGACGTGGTGATCGTACCGATCGGCGGCGGCGGCCTGGCCTCCGGTGTCGCCCTGGCGCTGAAGTCGCAGGGCGTGCGCATCGTCGGTGCGCAGGTCGAGGGCGTTGATTCGATGGCCCGCGCGATCCGCGGCGACGTGCGCGAGATCGCCCCGGTGCCGTCGCTGGCCGATGGCGTGCGGGTGAAGATCCCCGGTTTCCTGACCCGCCGCCTGTGTACCTCGCTGCTGGACGATGTGGTGATCGTGCGCGAAGCCGAACTGCGCGAGACCCTGGTACGGCTGGCACTGGAAGAACACATCATCGCCGAAGGCGCAGGCGCACTGGCCCTGGCCGCCGGCCGTCGCGTTGCCGGCCGCCGCAAGTGCGCGGTCGTCTCCGGCGGCAACATCGATGCGGGCGTGCTAGCCGGCCTGCTCACCGATATCCGTCCGCGTCCGCCACGCAAACCGCGCCGACGCCGGGCAGAAACTCCGCGCTCGCCCAGCAAGGCGACCGCCACCGCTTTCCCCACGCCTTCCCCTTCCCCCCTGCAAGCCGTCGCACCCGCTGTCGAGGAGATTTCCCTGTGACCACCATCGAACGAATTACCACCCCGCGCATCCGCATCTTCGATACCACCCTGCGTGACGGCGAGCAGTCCCCCGGCTGCAGCATGAGCCCGCCGCAGAAGCTGGTGATGGCGCGTGCGCTGGACGAACTGGGCGTGGACATCATCGAGACCGGCTTCCCGGCCAGCTCGCAGTCCGACCGCGAGGCGATGGCCCTGATCGGCCGCGAACTGCGCCGCCCGAGCCTGAGCCTGGCGGTGCTGTCGCGCTGCCTGCAGGCAGACATCGAGACCTCGGCGCGCGCACTGGAAGCGGCGGTCAACCCGCGCCTGCATGTGTTCCTGTCGACCAGCCCGCTGCACCGTGAGCACAAGCTGCGGATGACGCGCGAGCAGGTACTGGAATCGGTACGCAGGCATGTATCGCTGGCCCGCTCCTACATCGATGATGTGGAGTTCTCGGCCGAGGATGCCACCCGTACCGAGCTGGATTACCTGATTGAAGTCTCGCGCGTGGCGATCGCTGCCGGCGCCACCACCATCAACCTGCCCGACACGGTCGGCTTTACCACGCCGGAAGAGATCCGCACGATGTTCCAGCAGGTCATCGCGGGCGTCGCCGATGTGCCGAACGCAGGCAACGTGATCTTCAGCGCACACTGCCACAACGACCTGGGCCTGGCCGTGGCCAACTCGCTGGCCGCCATCGAAGGCGGCGCGCGCCAGGTCGAATGCACCATCAACGGCATTGGTGAACGCGCCGGAAACTGCTCGCTGGAAGAGATCGCGATGGTGCTGAAGGTGCGCCAGGCGTTCTACGAGCAGGACACCGCCATCGACACCCCGCGCATCGTCGGCACCTCGCAGCTGCTGCAGCGCTTGGTCGGCATGCCGGTACAGCGCAACAAGGCCATCGTGGGTGCCAACGCCTTCGCCCATGAATCGGGCATCCACCAGCACGGCATGCTGCGCCACCGCGGCACCTACGAAATCATGCGTCCGGAAGACGTCGGCTGGGAAGACTCGCAGATGGTGCTGGGCCGCCACAGTGGCCGTGCTGCTGTCGAAGCGCGCCTGCGCGCCTTGGGCTTCTGGCTGGAGGAAGACGAGCTGAAGCTGGTGTTCGAGCAGTTCAAGGGCCTGTGCGAGCAGCAGCGCGTGGTCACCGATGCCGACCTGCAGACGCTGATGCAGGGCGGCTCCAACGCACAGGGCTACCGCCTGGCCTCGATGACCATCAGCGATGTCGGCAGCCGTGCCAATGCGCTGGTCGAACTGTCCGACCCGGACGGCAACCGCGTGGCCGAGACCGCGCAGGGTGATGGCCCGGTCGACGCACTGTTCGGCGCCCTGTCGGCCGCCACCGGCGTGCAGCTGATGCTGGACAGCTACCACGTGCACAGCGTCGGCATCGGTGCCGATGCGCGTGGCGAAGCCAACCTGAGCGTCCGCCACGAAGGCGTCGAGTACGACGGCACCGGTACCAGCAAGGACATCATCGAAGCATCCGCACTGGCCTGGCTGGACGTCGCCAACCGCCTGCTGCGCCAGCGCCAGGCCAACGCTGGCGTCAGCGCTGAAGCACCTGCCACTGCCACCGCCTGAGGAACCCAAGATGAGCGCCTTCGACACCGCAACCGCCACCAGCAACGCTGGTCAGCAGTGGAATGCCCAGGACTATGCGATCGATGCCGGCTTCGTGCCGACCCTAGGTGGTGCGGTAGCGCGTCTGCTCGACGCGCGCGCTGGCGAGCGCATCCTCGACCTGGGCTGTGGCGATGGCGTGCTCACCACCGAATTGGCCCTCAGCGGCGCGCACATGCAGGGCGTCGATGCTTCGCCGGAAATGGTGATCGCCGCCCGTGCACGGGGTGTCGATGCGCAGGTGATGGACGGCCACGCACTGACCTTCGATGGCGCGTTCGATGCAGTGTTCAGCAACGCGGCGCTGCATTGGATGCCCAACCCGGACCGCGTGCTGGAAGGCGTGCGCCACGCCCTGCGCCCCGGCGGCCGCTTCGTCGCCGAATTCGGCGGTCATGGCAACGTGGCCACGATCATTGCCGCCGTGCAGGCCGCACGCGTCGCCCATGGGCATGGCGTCAGTGCACTCCAGTGGTACTTCCCTACCGCCGATGGCTACGCCGAACGCCTGCGCCAGCATGGCTTCCAGGTGCAGCTGATCGAATGCCTGCCGCGCCCGACCGCGCTGCCGACCGGCGTTGCCGGCTGGCTGCGGGTGTTCGCCGCACCGCTGCTGGACGACCTGCCGGCCGTGGCGCGCGCCACGGTGCGCGATGCCGCCACCGCCCTGCTGGCCGATCTGCCGCGCAACGCCGCCGGCCAGCCGCTGGCCGACTACGTGCGCCTGCGCGTGCTCGCGCGTCGGCGCTGACCTGCCCCTGTTACTTTCTCTTCGATGTCCGCTACTTCGTACTCCTGCCAGGCAAACGCATGACTTCCGCACCCCGCACCCTGTACGACAAACTGTGGGACGCCCACGTGGTGGTTCCAGAAACCGACAGCGCGCCCGCCGTGCTGTATATCGACCTGCACCTGATCCATGAAGTGACCTCGCCGCAGGCCTTCACCGAACTGCGCGAGCGCGGCCTGAAGCCGCGCCGTCCGGATCGGACCAAGGCGACGATGGACCATTCCACGCCGACCCTGCCGGCCGCCGCCGATGGCACCCTGCCCTACGCCAGCGCCGCTTCGGAGGCGCAGGTCGCGATGCTGGCGCGCAACTGTGCCGAGTACGGCATCGAGCTGTTCGACATGGCCTCGGACAACCGTGGCATCGTCCACGTGATCGCACCGGAGCAGGGCTTCACCCAGCCCGGCATGACCATCGTCTGCGGCGACAGCCACACCTCCACCCACGGCGCGTTCGGGTCGCTGGCCTTCGGCATCGGCACCAGCGAAGTCGGCCACGTGCTGGCCACGCAATGCCTGCTGCAGCGCAAAGCCAAGACCCTGGCGATCACCGTCGACGGCACAGTCGCGCCGGGTATCGGCGCCAAGGACGTGGTCCTGCACATCATTGGCGTGATCGGCGTCAACGGTGGCACCGGCCACGTGATCGAGTTCCGTGGCAGCACCATCGAAGCGATGGACATGGAACAGCGCATGACCCTGTGCAACATGTCGATCGAAGCCGGTGCACGCGCCGGCATGGTCGCTCCCGATCAGGTGACGTTCGACTTCGTCGCCAATACGCCACGTGGCCCCAAGGGCGCCGACTTCGCCGCCGCCGTGGCCCGCTGGACGCAACTGCGCAGCGATGAAGGCGCACGCTTCGACAGTGAGGTGCACATCGATGCTGCCGACATCCGCCCGACCCTGACCTGGGGCACCCATCCCGGCACCGCCATCGCGGTGGACGCGCCGATCCCGGCGGCCAACGATGCCGCCGCGCAGAAGGGTCTGGATTACATGCATTTCCAGGCAGGACAGACGCTGGCCGGCACGCCGGTGGACGTGGTCTTCGTCGGCTCCTGCACCAACGGCCGCCTGAGCGACATGCGCGAAGTGGCGCAGGTGCTGCGCGGTCGTCACGTTGCCGAGCGCGTGCGCATGCTGGTGGTGCCCGGCTCTGAGATCGTCAAGCGCCAGGCCGAGGCCGAGGGCATCCACGAGATCGTGCGCGCGGCGGGTGCCGAATGGCGTGAACCGGGGTGTTCGATGTGCATCGCCATGAATGGCGATCTGGTCGCTCCCGGCCAACTGGCGGTCAGCACCAGCAACCGCAATTTCGAAGGCCGTCAGGGCCCCGGTTCGCGCACCCTGCTGGCCTCGCCGATGAGTGCAGCCTGGGCCGCGGTGCAGGGCCATGTGGCCGATGCCCGTGAACTGTTTGCACAGGAGGTGGCCTGATGAGCGGCTTCCGCACCCTGAGTTCGGCCAGCGTGGTGCTGCGCCAGACCAATATCGATACCGACCAGATCATTCCGGCGCGGTTCCTGTCCACCACCGAACGCGCCGGCCTGGGTCGCAATGCATTCAACGACTGGCGCTGGCAGGCCGATGGCTCCCCCGTGGCCGATTTCGCCTTCAACCAGCCGCACAACGCCGGCCGCAGCATCCTGCTGGCCGGGCGCAACTTCGGCTGCGGCTCCTCGCGCGAGCATGCACCATGGGCGCTGACCGACCTGGGCCTGCGCGCCATCGTCAGCAGCGAGATCGCCGACATCTTTCGGGGCAACTCGCTGAAGAACGGCCTGCTGCCGATCGTGCTGGACGAAGCTGACGTGCAGGTGCTGATGCAGCGCCCGGACGACGAGCTGACCATCGACGTGGCCGCGCGCGAGCTGCGCACGCCCGATGGCCGCGTCTACTCCTTCCCGTTGGACGGCTTCTCGCAGACCTGTCTGCTGGAAGGCGTCGATCAACTGGGTTATCTGTTGGGCCGTGTCCCTGAAATCGAACGTTACGAGAGTGAGCATGCACGCTGAGATTGTTGTACTGCCGGGTGATGGCATCGGCCCGGAAGTGGCCGCCGCTGCGGTCGCCGTCCTGAACGCCGTGGCCGAACGCTTCAACCACACCTTCACCTTCAGCGAGCACGACATCGGTGGCATCGCCATCGACCGTCACGGCGAACCGCTGCCAGCTTCGACCCTGGCCGCCTGCCAGGCCGCCAACGCGGTGCTGCTCGGCGCAGTGGGCGGCCCGAAGTGGTCCGACCCGAATGCCAAGGTGCGTCCGGAACAGGGCCTGCTGGCGATCCGCAAGGCGCTGGGCCTGTATGCCAACCTGCGTCCGGTGCGCACCCACGAAGCCGCACTGCACGCCTCGCCGATCAAGGCCGAGCTGCTGCAGGGCGTGGACTTCGTGGTGGTGCGCGAACTGACCGGTGGCATCTACTTCGGCGACAAGACCCGCGATGCCGACAGCGCCAGCGACTTGTGCCGCTACACCGTGGCCGAGATCGAGCGCGTGCTGCGCAGTGCCTTCCGGCTGGCCCAGCAGCGGCGCGGCAAGGTCACCTCGGTGGACAAGGCCAACGTGCTGGAAACTTCACGCCTGTGGCGTGACGTAGCCGCGCGCATCGGCCGCGAGGAGTTCCCGGATGTCGCGCTGGAACATCAGCTGGTCGATTCCATGGCGATGCACCTGCTGGCCAAGCCGCGCGAGTACGACGTGATCGTGACCGAGAACATGTTCGGCGACATCCTCACCGATGAAGCCTCGATGCTGGCCGGTTCGCTTGGCCTGCTGCCATCGGCATCGCTGGGCGAGCCGGGAGCGGTCGGCATCTACGAACCGATCCACGGTTCGGCCCCGGACATCGCCGGCAAGGGCATCGCCAACCCGTACGCGACGATCTTCAGTGCAGCGATGCTGCTGCGCCATTCGCTGGGGTTGGAAGACGAAGCCGCGGCGGTGGAGGCGGCGGTGCACGCGGTGCTGGACGATGGCGTGTTCACTGCGGATCTGGCGGCGAAGGGGCACGCAGTGAGCACGGCGGCGGCCACCGACGCGGTGCTGGCCAAGCTGGGATGAAGCACGCAGGTGCCGGGACATGCCCGGCACCCTTTGCATGCCCATCGCTGGCGCCGAACCCTAACCCACCTGCTGACGGTGGCCCTGCATGAGATCAGCTCAGCGCGAAGTGCTGCGCGCGTAGTCGCTGGCGCAACCGGCAACAACGCGGCCTTCGCCGGTGCGCATCACGATGTGCTGCGGGATCCAACTGCCACCGCTGAAAGCAACCGGCGGCAACAGGCGCTGCCAAGCGTCCTTGCCGATCGCGTGCGAGGTGTCCATGCCCGCCTGGGCAAGCACTGGCGCCACTGCAACGCCACCGAGATCCGCGCCGAAGAAGCCACCGAACGCCAGCGCAATCGTGTGCGTGGAAACGCCGTACGCCTGGATGGGCGCCTGCAGCCCGATCAGCAGCAGGTGCAGATCATCATCACCAACGGTGTAGTTCACCTCGTTGACCGAACGGACATCCTGCGGCCATTCGAACTGCGGCTGTTCGGAAAGCCGCTGCCAGAACGCCTGCAGCCGGCGCATGCTGCCTTCGTCGGCGCGGCAGTGGATCGCATCCTGCAGGTCCTGGACGTCAACAGCCGGCACCTGATGTGCGCCTATCTTGTTGTCTTTCGTGGAAGGCGCGCAGCCCAGTCGATAACCGTCGCCCGCACTGCGCACGATGATCGACGTGGTGGGCTTCGACCACAATTCGAACGGCTCCCGCAGCGTACTCGACTACAGCCGCAAGCCTTGCGCAGCGACGATACGATCGCGCTGTGCCGGGTCGAGCGCAACAGAAAACCCGAACGCATCAGCAAACAGCCGCGGCACTTCGACACCGTGGACCGTCATCGACTGTGGCGGAGTGATGACGGTCACCCGGTGATCGTCATCCTCACCCTCCTGCTCGAATCGCCAGTCGCGCAGGTACGGCGGTCGTTCCGCAGCGTCGGCATAGCGTGCCGCACGCAGTCGGCTGACGACGGCCTGCTGGACGTCCGCACTCGCGCCGCACTCAAGTACGTCCCGCAGGCCGTGCTGGAACAGCAGAGCATCGGCGTCAGCCGGCTGCGCAATGGCAGAGCCGCTGCAGGCGATCAGCAGCAGCGCCGAGGCGCAGGTCGTGCGGAAGAACATGGCAGGCGCTCCGGCCCTGGAACTGGCCGCTATTGTGCCCGTGAACGCCCTGAAGCTGTCCACTTGGGGATCAACAGTAGATCCACGCCATGCGTGGATGAAGCCAGGAGCATCCACGCATGGCGTGGATCTACGGCACGAACTCAAGCCTCGCGTGTCTCTACTTTGTGGTGTAACCACCGTTTACGAGGATGGTCTGCCCGGTCATCCACCAGCCGTCGGTCACCAGGAAGCGGATCCACGGCACGATGTCGGCGATGTCGGTCAGGCCGGTACGGGTGAATGCCGACAGCGCCGCGGCGGTCTTGTGATACGCCTGCGCATCGGCACTCTCGGCCGGATAGAAGAACGGCGTATCCATGGGCCCGGGACCGATCGCAGTCACCGAAATCCCACGCTCGCCAAATTCCTTCGATGCTGCGCGGGTGAAGTGTTCCACTGGCGCCTTGGTGCCGGCGTAGCTGGAATAGAACGGCGTGAACGCGCCCAGCAGCGAAGTGACCAGCGTGCAGACGCGGCCGCCGTCGTTGACATGGCGTCCGGCTTCCTTGAGGAAGAAGAACGCCGTCTTCGCGTTGACCGCGCTCATCTGGTCGTACTCCGCTTCGCTGATCTCCAGCATCGGTTTCTTCAGCACTTTGCCGACGGTGTTGATGGCGATGTCAGGGCGACCGACGGCGGCAACCGCGTCGGCGAACAGCCGCTCCATCGCCGCGGCCGAGGTCAGATCGGCCTGCAACGCCACGGCCTTGGCACCTGCGGCCTGCACGGCTGCAACGGTCGCCTCGGCATCGTCCTGTGTAGCGGCGCTGTTGTAGTGGATGACGATGGCCTTGGCGCCCTGTTCGGCGAAGTCGCGGGCGATCAGCCCGCCGAGATTCTTGGCGCCACCGGCGATCAGCACGGTCTTGCCCTGGATACGGTGGTCGGTCATGGCATCGGTCTCGGGGAGGGGCTGCCGGGCTGGCATCCCTGTGCAGACGACGATATCGTGCAGAAATCGCGGATAAAGCCCGCAACATTGACTTAACTTTCCAGAGTGGGCGAACAATGGACCGGATCGAGCGTTTCCGCATCTTCGCGCGGGTGGTGGAGTGCACCAGCTTCACCCGCGCCGCCGACCAGCTCGGCCTGCCCCGCTCCACCGTCTCGGCGGCCGTGGCAGAACTGGAACAGCGCCTGGGTACGCGCCTGCTGCAGCGCTCCACCCGCAGGGTCTCCACCACCCACGATGGCGACACGTTCTACGCGCGCTGCCTGCGCCTGATTGCCGAAATGGAAGATGCCGAGTCGCTGTTCCGCACGGACGACGCGCAGCCGAGGGGCTTGTTGAAGATCGATGTGCCCAGCCGCATCGGCCGCCGCATCATCGCCCCATCCCTGCCCGACTTCTTCGCACGGCACCCACAGATCGAGCTGGATCTGGGCATGACCGACCGCGCGGTGAACCTGATCGAAGACGGCTGCGATGCGGTACTGAGGGTGGGCCAACTGGGGGACTCCAGCCTGGTGGCCCGCACGCTGGGCCAGCTGGATTTCGTCAACGTTGCGGCGCCGGCATACCTGCACGAGCACGGCGTGCCGCAGCAGCCTGCCGACCTGCAGCAGCATCGTGCGGTGAACTACGCCTCGCCGACCACGGCGCGGGTGGAACCATGGGAATGGCAGGACGGCACACAGCTGCGCACGCTGCCGATGTCCGGCTGGGTGCGGGTGAACAACGCCGAGGCATCGATTGCCTGCTGTGTCGCGGGGCTGGGACTGCTGCAGATTCCGCGCTACGACGTGCAGGCCGAACTGCACTCTGGTGCGCTGGTGGAAGTGATGCCGCAGTACGTTGCGCAGCCGTTGCCGGTGACCCTGTTGCTGCCGCATCGGCAGCATCGCGCGCAACGTGTGCAGGTGTTCCTGGATTGGCTGGAGCCGCTGCTGCGTGAGCGACTGCAGTTGCAGGGGTGATCGGCCGGACGGCTGCCCGGCACCCGCAGAGGCGACTGCAACTGCAACAGCCAGAGCGGCTCTGGGTTGTTGCTTGGTTGGCGGGGAGGAGGCAGATGGCGGGACACGCCGCAAGTACCTCCCTGTAGGCTCGGCCACGGCATCCATGCCGTGGACGGTCCCGCCATCTGCCCCCTCCCCGCCTCCGAGCATTTCCCGATGACGGTCGGTGGATCCACACCATGCGTGGATGAGGTGTATCGGAAAACACGAAGGGGTCGGATCCGTTTTCCAATGGAAAACGGATCTGACCCCAACCATCAGCACGCGGCTATTGCTGTTGCTTTTCGCTCTTCTTTTTTCTCTTCCTGCGGTGGAGGCCGCAGGAAACCGTCAGGGGCCGGGTGGGTGGGCTGGGCGGGGGTGTCAGCCGCATGGATGCGGCTGCCAAGCCTACAAGGACGTACTTGCGGCGTCCCCCGAACAGCCCACCCACCCGGCCCAGACAAGCGATCCCGCTTCTGAACCCCAACCGCAGAGGGGGCTCAGCCCGTTGGCCGGGAAACCCGGGGCATTACGCCCCGGATTCGTCCGGCTTGACCCGGAACCACGCCGCGTACAACGCCGGCAGGAACACCAGCGTCAGCACCGTGCCCACGATCAACCCACCCATGATCGAAATCGCCATCGAGCCGTAGAACGCACTGCGCGACAGCGGAATCATCGCCAGCACCGCCGCCAGCGCGGTCAGCACGATCGGGCGGAAACGCCGCACTGTCGCATCGATGATCGAATGCCAGCGGTCATGCCCGGCATCGATGTCCTGCTGGATCTGGTCGATCAGGATCACCGAATTGCGCATGATCATGCCCGCCAGCGCGATGGTGCCCAGCAGTGCCACGAAGCCGAACGGTGCGCGGAACAGCAGCAGGAACAACGTCGCACCGATGATGCCCAGCGGCGCGGTCACCAGCACCATCGCCGCACGCGAGAAGCTGCGCAGCTGCAGCATCAGCAACGTGGCCACCACGATCAGGAACAGCGGCATGCCGGCCTTGATCGAGTTCTGGCCGCGTGCCGAATCCTCCACCGAGCCGCCGGTTTCCAGCAGGTAGCCGCTGGGCAGCTCGCCGCGGATGCCATCCAGCGTCGGCACGATCTGCTGCACCACGTCCAGCGGCTGCATGCCATCGCTGATGTCGGCACGCACGGTCACCGTCGGCAGGCGGTTGCGGTGCCAGATGATGCCGTCCTCGAAGGCGTATTCCAGCCGCGCGACCTGCGACAGCGTCACCGCGGTACCACTGCTGGTCGGGATCGCCAGGCTGCCGAGCAGATCCAGCTGCGCGCGCTCGTTGTCCGGGCCACGCAGCAGCATCTCGATCTGGCGATTGCCCTCGCGATAGGTGCTCACGCTCATGCCCGACAACGAACTGCTGAGGAACTGGCTGACCTGGGCACTGCTGACACCCAGTGCGCGTGCACGGTCCTGGTCGATCACCAGCCGCACCACCTTGCTCGGCTCGCTCCAGTCCAGGTTCACGTTCATCACGTGCGGATTCTCGCGCACCTTGGCCTCGACCTGGCGTGCAATTGCCTGCACCTGTGCGATGTGTTCGCCGGACACGCGCATCTGCACCGGATAGCCGACCGGCGGCCCATTCTCCAGGCGCGTCACGCGCATCTGCACATCGGGGAACTGCTTTATCACTTCCTTCAGCATCCAGTCGCGGGTCGATTCGCGGGCCTTGGCGTCTTCGGTGAGCACCACGAACTGGGCGAAGTTGGTCGCCGGCAGCTGCTGGTCCAGCGGCAGGTAGAAGCGCGGCGAACCGGTACCGACGTAGGCCACGTAGTTACTGATGCCTTCGCGGCCCTTCAGCAGCTTCTCCAGTTTGTCGGCCTGTGCCTGGGTCGCGGCCAGCGATGCACCTTCGGCCAGCTCGATGTCCACCATCAGTTCCGGGCGGGTCGAATCGGGGAAGAACTGCTGCGGCACGAAGCGGAACAGCATCAGCGAGCCGATGAACAGGGCGATGGTCGCACCGATCACCCACCAGCGATGGCGCAGGCAGGTATCCAGGAACGACCGGAAGCGGGTGTAGAACGGCCGCTGGTACGGATCGTGGTCGTGTGCATGTTCCTTCGGTGCGATCCAGCGCGCCAAGGCCGGATGCCGGTCGGCCCACTGCAGGCGCTTGGCGCGCCAGCGGCCGGCCAGACTGTCCGGCTTGGGCAGCTGCGGATTGAACAGGTCCGGCAGCATCTTGTCGCCCAGGTACGGGATGAACAGCACTGCGGCAATCCACGACACCACCAGCGCGATGGTCACCACCTGGAACAGCGAGCGGGTGTATTCACCGGTGCTCGATGCAGCAGTAGCGATGGGCAGGAAGCCAGCAGCGGTGATCAGGGTGCCGGTCAGCATCGGGAAGGCCGTGGACTCCCAGGCGAAACTGGCCGCGCGCAGGCGGTCGTAGCCCTGCTCCATCTTGGTGGCCATCATCTCCACCGCGATGATCGCATCGTCCACCAGCAGGCCCAGTGCCAGCACCAGCGCACCCAGCGAAATCTTGTGCAGGCCGATGTCGAAGTAGTGCATGACGAAGAAGGTCATCGCCAGCACCAGCGGAATGGTCACGCCCACCACCAGGCCGGTGCGCAGGCCCAGCGAGAAGAAGCTGACCAGCAGCACGATCACCACTGCTTCGGTCAGCACCTGCACGAACTCGCCCACCGACTCTTCCACAGCATGCGGCTGGTCGGACACCTTGCGCAGCTGCATGCCGGCCGGCAGGGTCTTCTGCAGGCGTTCGAACTCGGCATCCAGGGTGGCACCGAGCTTGAGGATGTCACCGCCGTCCTTCATCGCCACCGCCAGGCCGATTGCATCCTGGCCCATGAAGCGCATCTTCGGCGAAGAGGGATCGGCAAAACCGCGCTTGACCTCGGCGATGTCGCCCAGGTGCAGCGTGCGTTCGCCGGCCTGGATCGGGAATCTGCGGATGTCCTCGATCGAATCGAACTGGCCGGTCACGCGCAGCTGCACGCGGTCGGTCGGGGTTTCAAAGAAACTGGTGGCGCTGATCGCGTTCTGGTCAGCCAACGCCTGCTGCACCTGCTGCAGCGATACGCCCAGCGTGGCCAGCTTGGTGTTGGACAGCTCGATCCACACCTTCTCGTCCTGCAGGCCGACCAGGTCGATCTTGCCGACGTCGGGCACGCGCTGCAGCTCCAGCTGGATGCGGTCGGCATAGTCGCGCATCACTGCGTAGTCGAAGCCTTCGCCGGTGAGTGCGTAGATGTTGCCGAAGGTATCGCCGAACTCATCGTTGTAGAACGGCCCGACAATCTCGCGAGGCAGCGTCGCCTTGATATCGCCCACGCGCTTGCGCACCTGGTACCACAGGTCGGGGATCTGCTTGGAGCGCAGGCTGTCGCGCGCCATGAAGATCACCTGCGATTCGCCCGGCCGCGAGTACGAACGGATGAATTCGTACTCGCCGGTGTTCATCAGCGCTTTTTCGATCGGCTCGGTCACCTGCCGCGAGACCTGCTCGGCGGTGGCGCCCGGCCACATCGTGCGCACTACCATCGCCTTGAAGGTGAAGGGGGGATCTTCAGACTGGCCCAGGTGTTTGTACGACCAGGCACCGATGACGGCGAACGCCAGCATCGCGAACAACACCAGCGCACGGTTGCCCAGCGCCCATTCGGAGAGATTGAAGCGGCGCACGGGTCAGTGCCCCTTGCCTGCGGCCGGCGCCGGTTTGGCAGCCGACGGCGCCAACACCGGGCGGTTCTGACGGTCGACCGGCGTCACCACCTGGCCTTCGCGCAGCAGATGGCCGCCGGCAGCGACCACCCAGTCCGACGCGCCCACACCGGACACGACCGGCACGGCCTGCGCGCCATACGCACCGACCTGCACCGCGGTTGCCTTCAACGCACCACTGGACGGATTGACCACCCACACGCTGGCCTTGCCATCACTGCCGCGCAGCACGGCCGCCAGCGGCAGCTGCAACGCGCCGCTGCGCCCGGCGGTGGCGAACACCCGCGCACTCTGGCCCAGTTCCACTTCACTCAGCGCTTCCGGTGCCAGACTGACCCGCGTGGCATAGGTGCGGGCCTGTGCATCGGCGGCCGGCGCGATCTCGCGCAGGGTGCCGGGCAGCAGCTGGCCCGGGCGGTTCCACAGTTCCACCTGTACCGACTGGCCGACCTTGTAGTCGCGGATGTTGCTTTCCGGCAGCGCGATCAGCACCTCACGGCCACCATCGGCGGCCAGGGTGAACACCGTCTGCCCAGCGCTCACGACCTGCCCGGCTTCGGCCTGGCGGCTGGCGATCACGCCATCGGCGGGCGCGCGCAGCTGCGCGTACTCGGCCTGGTTGCGGGCCACGGCAAGATTGGCCCGGGCGGCATTGGCCTGGCCCTGCGCGGCCTTGAACGCTGCCGTCTGCTGGTCCAGTGCCGAGCGGCTCACCAGCTGGTCTTCGGCCAGCTTGGCGTAGCGCTTCTGGTCATCGCGGGCGCGTACCAGGTCTGCTTCCGCGGCCGCCAGCTGCGCCTGCGACGCCGCCGCCTGCGAGGCGTAGTCGGCCGCATCCAGCTCAGCCAGCAGCTGGCCCTTCTTCACCCGCTCGCCTGCGTCGACGTGACGCTTGACCAGGTTGCCGCCAACCCGGAACGACAGTGGGCTTTCCTGGCGGGCACGCACCTCGCCGGGGTAGGCGGCCGCGGCTTGTCCATCCTGCGTGGTGGGATGCACCACCAGCACCGGGATGGCCGCCACCGGCTCGGCGGCCTGCTTGCCGCACGCTGCCAACACCACGACCAGTACGCCTACGCCCAACCAACGCATGTTTTTCATGAGGTACAGGACCTGAAAGGAAATCCGGGGGGAACGCGCCGGCAACATACTGTTGCAACGCGGACATTAGTGAACCAGCCGGTATAGTATAAATATCGAACCGCTTGGTCTAGTATTAGCGGGATGAGTTCTCCCACTTCCCGAAAGCCGTCGGCCAAGCCTGCTGCCAAGGCTGCCGGTCCCGGGCGCCCCAAGGATCTGGGCAAGCGCGCGGCGATACTCGAGGCAGCAAAGACACTGTTCATCGAACAGGGCTACAGCGGCGTGAGCATGGACAGCATCGCGGCCCAGGCCGGTGTCTCGAAGCTGACCGTATACAGCCATTTCGGTGACAAAGAGACCCTGTTCTCCGAAGCTGTGCAGTCCAAGTGCATCGAGATGCTGCCCGACGCGCTGTTCGTGGCCGACGTGGAAGGCCCCCTGCGCGACCAGTTGCTGGGCATCGGCATGGCGTTCTTCGAGATGATCACCTCCGACGCGGCCCTGTCGATCCAACGGGTGATGATGGCCCCGGAGACCGACGAACGCCTGCGCGAACTGTTCTGGCAGGCCGGCCCGCAACGCACCTGCGAGGCGCTGGCCGACTTCATGCGCTTGCGTGCCGAGCGTGGCGAACTGGACATCCCCGACTGCTACATCGCCGGTCAGCAGTTCCTGACCCTGGTGAAGGGCGAAGTGCACATGCATATGATGTGCGGCATGCCACTGTCACCCGTCGAGACCGATGCTGCGATCCACGTGGCCGCCAGTGTGGATTTCTTCCTGCGCGCCTACGCCCCGCGAGAGGCCGGAAACGCTGGATAACCAAAACTGAACGAACCGGAGGTCGCGATGACTTCCGGCACTGCGACCCCGGCCACCCCGCAGCTGATGCTCTGGGCGCGCCGCCGGCCTCCGGCACCGGTAAAATGGCCGGCCCACTGCGCTGGATTTGAACCTCATGACGATTGATTACGCCCACGCCCGCGAACTGATGGTGGAACAGCAGATCCGTCCCTGGGACGTGCTGGACATCAAGGTGCTCGACGTCCTGGCCCGCCTGCCGCGCGAGGCCTTCGTCGCCGACGCGCACCGGGCGCTGGCCTATGCCGATGTCGAACTGCCGATCGGCAACGGCCAGAAGATGATGAAGCCGGTCATCGAGGGTCGTACCCTGCAGGCACTGGATCTGCAGCCGGGTGACGAAGTGCTGGAAATCGGCACCGGCAGCGGCTTCCTGTCGGCCTGCATCGGCGCGCTCGCGCGCGACGTGCTGAGCCTGGAAATCGATCCGGAACTGGCCGCCGCCGCGCGCGCCCGCCTGGATGCCACCGGCCTGGGCACCAACGTGCGCGTGGAAGTGGCCGATGGCCTGGCCTGGCAGACCGAACGCCGCTTCGACGTGATCTGTGTCACTGGCGCCGTTGACGTGGTGCCGTCACAGTTCGCTTCGTGGTTGCGTCCGGGTGGTCGTCTGTATGTCATCCAGGGCCGTTCGCCGGCCATGGAAGCGCTGTTGGTGAAGGCCGATGGCAGCACCGAGTCGCTGTTCGAGACCGATATCGATTACCTGCGTGGTGCCGCCCCGGCCCCCCAGTTCCACCTCTGAGTCCAAGGAAGCCGCAATGATCCGCCGATCCCTCGCTGTTGCGCTGGCCACTGCCCTGCTGCCGTTGTCCGCCCATGCCGCCGACCTGCTGCAGGTCTATGAAATGGCGCGCAATGGCGACCCGCAGCTGTCCGCCGCCGAATCCACCCGGTTGTACGACAAGGAAGGCGCCGTGCAGGCGCGTGCTGCCCTGCTGCCGCAGATCAATGGCCAGGCCACGCTGAACCGCGCGCGTAGCGAGGCCAATGCCGATGCCAACTCCGGTTCGGTCACCAGCAAGCGCCGCAACTACACGGTCGATGGCACCCAGACGCTGTTCAACTGGACGCAGATCAACAACCTGCGTTCGCAGCGCGAGCTGAGCAAGGCGGCTGATTTCACCCTCGACTCGGCCAACGACAACCTGATCGTGCGCACCTCGGCGGCCTACTTCAACGTGCTGGTGGCGATCGAATCGCTGAATGCCGCACAGACCAACGAAGCGGCCGCGAAGAAGCAGTTCGACTTCGCCGACAAGCGCCTGGAAGTGGGCCTGGCGCCGATCACCGACGTGCACGAAGCACGCGCCCAGTACGACCAGGCGCGCGCCAACGCGATCGTTGCGCAGAACACGCTGGCCGACAACTACCAGGCCCTGACCGAACTGACCGGCCAGCCGGTGATGAACCTGAAGGGCCTGCCGGCCGATTTCCGTCCGGAAGTGCCGGCCAACCGCGGCAACCTGGACCAGCTGGTGCAGCAGGCGACCACGCAGAACCCGGCGCTGAAGGCGCAGGAACTGAAGGTCGGTGCCGCCGAAGCCGGCGTGCAGGCGGCCCGTGGTGGCCACTACCCGACCCTGTCGCTGGGCGGCAGCTGGGGCAAGACCGCGACCTGGGGCGACAGCACCGGCGCCGGTTCGCTCTCGCCCGATGCACGCACCAACAGCATCGGCCTGACCCTGAGCGTGCCGATCTTCTCTGGCGGCGCCACCCAGTCCGGCGTGCGCCAGGCCTTGGCCCAGCGTGACATCGCCCAGGATGGTTTCGAGCAGCAGAAGCGCGCGCTGGACCGCAATACCCGCAATGCCTACCAGACCCTGGTACAGGGCATCAGCGAAGTGGAAGCCCGCCGCCTGGCCGTGGTTTCCGCACAGAGCGCCTACGATGCCTCGCAGGTCGGCCTGGAAGTGGGTACCCGCACGGTGCTGGACGTGATCCAGAATCAGCGCATCCTGTTCTCCGCCCAGCTGGATTACGCACAGGCCCGTTACAACTTCCTGCAGAACCGCCTGCTGCTGAGCCAGGCCGTGGGTGGCCTGGATGTCGCCGAACTGCAGGACCTCAACCGCCTGCTGACCCAGGACGCGGGCAACCCGTCCACGACCACGAACTGAGTCGGCGTCACCGGTCTGATCAGAAAGCCACCCGCGAGGGTGGCTTTTTTTATTGGTCGCAGATGACTGGCAGCGCGTGGCGCTAGCGCGAGCGCCCCGCGTGCCGACGTGTCAGGACGCCTGCCGAAACGATCACCAGCACCACCAGCAGCGGCAGGAACAGCCGGGACGTAACAGCCGGCAACAGGCACAGGGCAGTCGCCACAGATGCGAGCAACATCGGGATGAGCCGCCATTCGTTGGTCGCCGCGCGCGCCCGCCACTGGCTGCGGGCAACGCCCAGGCACACGGCGGCAAGGACCAGCAGGCCCGCAGGCCCCGGCAACTGCGGAAGCCAACCGTCCGGCAGCGACAGCGCCAGGGCAGCCGCCAGCACGGTCAGCGCAAGCGTCACCAGCAAACGCGCATGGGGGCCCGCATCACCCGGAGCGGGCCGCCACACCTCCAGCCCCAACCGCGCGGCCAACAGCAGCGACACCACCTGCAGAGCCGCCAGCCCCGCGCTGCCAGCCAACGGCAACAGCGGAAGAAACCATTGCAGCTGCGGTACGCCCTGCAAGGCCACCGACAGCGGCCGCGTGCTGGCCAGCGCCGCAAACTCGACCAGGCCCGATTGCAGCGCAGCCACTACCATCAGCCACAACATCGCCAGCAGCACCGCCGCGCTGGCGGCTTTGGAAACCTGCGGACGAGGGCGCGGCAGCCTTCCGGCAAACCCTGCCAGCAGACCTGCACCGAGCAGGACACCGAGCAATGCCACGCCAGCAGCAAACACGCCGCCCAGCCCGAAGCGGTAGGGCGCGGTCGCTGAAGGCAGCCAGGGAATCCAGTATGCGTAGTGCACGTGGCGTGCCGCCAACAACAACAGCAGCAGGCCCACGCCCAGCTTCACCGTCAGCAGTGCACTGGCCAACAGCAACGCGCACGGCGTCCGCAGCACCGCAGTGGCAACCCCCAGCAGCAACAACAGGATCGACGCCGCCAGCGGCAGTGGCATCCACTGCGCGGGAGCGACATCGACGGCCCCAGCGGCTGCGTACAGATGGTTCGCCATCGATTGCGCCAGGCCTGCGGTGGTCGCCGTCAGTTCCAGCAGCAGGGCGATCACCAGTACATCCGCAAGCGGCTTGCCCCAGGCGGCACGGAGCAGACCGTGCAGACCCGAAGGATTCGGCACGTGCCGCATCGCCATACGCAGGCAATACAACATCGGCAGCGTGCCCAACGCCGCCAGCAACAGGCTGAGGACAATGGCAGGCCCGGCCTGCGCCGCCGTGTGCTGGCCGACCAGGGCGACAACGCTGCCGCCCATCAGCAGGGTCAGCGCCACCACCAGCAGGTGGTCGGTACCCAGCCCTCCGGTCTTCGCACTGCCCTGCAGCGCGCCTCCGTTGTCGCCGATCATTCAAAGCTCCCTTGATGTCGTCCAAGCGTGGTCGACAGCAGGCTGGCAGCCTGATGGGGAGAAGCGGAATCGGAATCGGCACCGTAGGCACCATGATGTGACAGCCTGCACACAGCGGACGGCGGGAGTGGTCCGGCTACGACAGATTCAACGCCATCAAGCAGACTTGATGCAGGCGATCACGACAAAGCCACCTGAAAGGACGCCTGGCGGCAACACGCGGGGGCTCAGGCCAGCGGTGGCGGCAAATGCGGAGCCACCAGCTGCAGGGTCCGCTGCAGCGCGCCGCGACCATTGCTGACCAGCGTGCAACCGGCGCGGGCCATGTCCTCACGCGCCTGCGCGTCGTCGAGCAGGTGCAGCAGCAGATCACCCACCGCCTGCACGTCCTCACCGATCAGCAGTGCGCCGGCCTCACGCATGCGCCGCGAGATCTCGGCGAAGTTGTGCAGGTGCGGGCCGGTCACCGCTGCGGTGCCCATGGCCGCAGGCTCCAGCAGATTGTGGCCACCAATGGCCTGCAGGCTGCCCCCGACGAAAGCGACCTGGGCGCAGCCGTAGAACGGCATCAGTTCGCCCAGCGTGTCGATGACGAAGACGTCGCTACCTGCCGCCGGCCACTGCTGCGCGCGCCGCGTCGCCACGCTCCAACCCTGTTCGCGGGCCAGCGCCTCCACCTTGGGGAAGCGCTCGGGATGCCGCGGCGCCCACAGCAGCAGCAGATCCGGATGCTGCTGGCGCAGACGGCGGTGCAGGTCGATCACCGCCTGCTCTTCGCCGTCATGTGTACTGGCCGCGATCCACACCGGACGCGTGGCCGGTACGTGGGCATGGAACTGTTCGATGAAGGGCTGCACGTCCGGCGTGGCGATGTCGAATTTCAGGTTGCCCAGCGCCTGCACCTGTTCCGGCGCCGCGCCCAGCTGCACGAAGCGCGCGGCGTCATCCTGCGATTGTGCGGCCACGCAGGTGACCGTGCGCAGCGCACGCCGGATCAACGCCGCCAGCACCCGGTAGCCGCGCAGCGATCGGGCCGACAGGCGCGCATTGAGGATGTAGACCGGAATACGGCGGTCGCGGCAGCCGAACAGCATGTTCGGCCACAGCTCGGTTTCCAGGATCAACGCCAGGCTGGGCTGGAAGTGGCCGAGGAAGCGGTTGACGCTGCCCGGCACGTCGTAAGGCAGGTACACGTGGTCGAGCGCATCGCCCCACAGCGCGCGCACCCGTTCCGAACCGGTCGGGGTGATGGTGGTGATGACCCAGCGGATGTCCGGCCGCTGCGCGCGCAGCGCATTGACCAGCGGCGCAGCGGCGTTGACCTCGCCCACCGAGACCGCATGCAGCCAGACCCGCGGCTGGCCGCTCGGCTGCGGATAGGACGCATACCGTTCATCCCAGCGCCGGAAGTATTCACGGACCCGGAAGCCGCGCCAGACCAGGTGGTACACGGTGATCGGCAGCAGGAGGTACAGCACGGCCGAGTACAGGCCACGCAGGATCCATTCGACAGGGTCTTTACGCATGCGGCAAGGATACGGGAGCCCCCCGGGAAAGACACGCGGCCGGCTTGGTAGAATGGCGGCATGTCCGATGCCACCACCGCCGTCCGTCCGTCGCTGCGTGATCCACGCAACTGGCCGATGTTTGCCGCCATGTTCACTGCCTTCGGGATCGCCCGGCTGCCGTGGATGCTGCAGCGCGCGCTCGGCCGCGGGGTCGGCTCGATCGCCTGGCGCCTGGCCGGCAGCCGCCGCCATGCCGCCGAGGTCAACCTCAAGCTGTGCTTCCCCGAGAAGGACGAGGCCTGGCGCAAGCGCCTGGTCCGCGACAGCTTCGATGCACTGGGCGTGGGCATCTTCGAATGCGCGCGCTCCTGGTGGGGCAGCATCGACAGCATCCGCCCGCAGGTGCACATCGAAGGGCTGGAACACCTCAAGCAGATGCAGGCCGAGGGCCGCGGTGTGCTGCTGGTTTCGGGTCACTTCATGACCCTGGAGATGTGCGGCCGCCTGCTGTGCGACCACGTAGACCTGTCCGGCATGTACCGCAAGCACAAGAACCCGGTGTACGAGTGGGCGGTGAAGTTCGGTCGCCTGCGCTATGCCAAGGCGATGTACGCCAACGAGGATATCCGCGCGACGGTGCGCCATCTGAAGAAGGGCGGCTTCCTCTGGTACGCGCCCGACCAGGACATGCGTGGCAAGGACACGGTGTTCGTGCCGTTCTTCGGCCACACCGCATCCACCATCACCGCGACCCACCAGCTGGCGCGGATGACCGGTTGTGCGGTCATCCCCTACTTCCATCGCCGCGAAGGCGGGAAGTACTTCCTGAAGATCGGCGCGCCGCTGGAGAATTTCCCCAGCGAAGATGTCGAGGCCGATACCGCGCGGGTCAACCAGGCCATCGAAGAGATGGTGCGCGAGGCACCAGACCAGTACCTGTGGATCCACCGCCGCTTCAAGCGCCAGCCCGGCGGGCGGAGCGATTTCTACAAGTGATGTGACGGGCGGTCGGGAACCCCCCATCCACGCATGGCGTGGATCTACTGATCGGCGGCTGGCTTCATCCACGCATGGCGTGGATCTACTGATCGGTGACTGGCTTCATCCACGCATGGCGTCGGGCTGCTGATCGGCATTGCCAGTAGATCCACGCCATGCGTGGATGCTCTCCGTTCCGATGCCGGAATCTACAACGGCCAACGACACCACGCATGCGGGTAGTCCCCCAACTCGCCGGCCAGTCCGGCCCGCACCGGGTTGGCCAGGATGTACATCGCCTTCTCATGAAGGGATTCATCGGTGCGCACCGCATGATCGTGGTAGCCGTGCTGCCAGAGCGGCCCTTTCCGTCCCAGTTGCCGGTTCAGCAGCCGACTGCTGCGTGATTTGAGCACGGCCATGCACTGGGCCAGCGTTCCCTTCTGCAGTTCCATCAGCCAGTGCAGGTGGTCGGGCATCACCACCCAGGCGAGGCTGTGGCTGATGCCGCTGCGTTCGACGAAGCGCAGCGCGTCCACCAGCACAGCGACATTGCCTGCGTCGGAGAAGAATGGCTCCCGGCCACGCGTTGTCGTGGTCAGGGAATAGACATTTCCCGTGCGGGAGTAACGACCGTAGCGGAGTCTGGGGCTTGCCATGGGGACAGACTGCGGTTTGCCCGGTCATCCTTGCATTGGCGGACCACCCTGCGGCCAGTCGGGAAAAGCCGCGACACCGGCCAGTGTTCATAGGAAAGCCCATCCACGCATGGCGTGGATCTACTGCTCCCCCGCCAGACACGTCCCCGGAGATCCACGCCATGCGTGGATACGACCAGCCACCCCGCACAATCCAGTAGATCCACGCCATGCGTGGATAGGCCCCGTCCCGCACACGCAAGTAGATCCACGCCATGCGTGGATAGGGCCGCGCCCCGCACACGCCAGCAGATCCACGCCATGCGTGGATGGGACGTTCCCCAACCCCGCACAATCCAGTAGATCCACGCCATGCGTGGATGCGGAGATTACCCGGCGCCCGGCTGATCGTCCGGTTCGCGCGCCAGCAACGTGCCGACGAACAGCGCGGCGAGCAGGACGGTCAAGCCGCCCCAGAACGCGGAATAGAACGCCAGGTGCGTATTGAGCGGGAACACGGTGACCGCCAGTGCCAGCATTGCCGGGCGTGCACGTTCGCGCGCCGGGGCCGGGGCGAAACGCCATGCCCGCCATGCCTGTGCCACCGCCGCCAGCCACAGCAGCAGCCCCAGCACACCTGTCTCGGCCAGGATCTCCAGCACGATCTGATGGGCGTGCAGCGCGGGCATCGTGCCCCACACCGCCGGCCCTTCATCCGCAACGCAGTGGGGATAGGCATCGCGGAAGCCACGAGCGCCGACACCATTGATCGGATGCGCTTCGATCATGCAGGCCGCTGCGCTCCAGATGCGAGTACGACCGGACAGTGCCTGCTCGACCCCGTCATCGCCACCGTCCCAGGCCATTGCCGTGCGCGCCACACGTTCCCGCAGCTGCGGCACGCTGACGGTCAGTACCCCCGCCGAGAGAACACCCACCAGCGCGAGCAGGCCCAGCTGCTTCCATCCCAGTTGGCGCACGCCGCTGTAGACAACCACCAGGCCGAACGTAATCCATGACGCTCGCGAGCCGGCCAGTAGCAGCACCACACCCACCGCAGCAGCGGCCAGCAACCAACCCGCATTGCCGAAACGGCGCGCCACCGGCAACATCAGGAACGGCGAAAGACTGGCCAGCACCTGGCCGAATTTCAGGTTGCACGGCCCAAGCGCCCCGCTGAGACGATCAGCCAGCGCGGCTTCTTCAGCCGGGCACAATGCATGGCCGCTGATGGCCAGCTTGATCTGCTGCAGCGACCAGAACCAGGGGCTGGTACCTGCCAGTGCCTGCACCAGCGCGTCGAGCGTCCACAGGCCGGTGATCACCGCCAACCCACCCAGCGTCAGGCGCCGCCGCTGCGGGGTGGCCACGGCGATCGCCACCAGCCACATGAAGGGCAGATAGCGCAGCCCGGCCGCCGCCTTGGTCCACGATGCCGACGGGTCGACGGCATCGAAGGCCGAGAACGCCTGGGGCAACCAGTAGCCAAGGAAAAGAATCGAGGTCAGCGCCCACGCTGCCGGGCTCAGCAGATGCGGTCGATGCTGCACCCGGCGGATGACCATGCGTGCCGCGGCGTACAACGCTCCCAGGCCCAGCACCGTTTCGGCGATGCCTGGCAGCGGCCACAGCGCAACGTAGGCCAGCACCCACCAGGGCGCCCAGCGTCCGGCGCGCTCATCGCGCAGGTTCGGCGCGGCGTCAGCCAGCGAGGTCGGCATAAAGGCGGAGGGTATCGCGCTGCATGGCCTGCAGGGTAAACGGGATACGGCCCGGCAGCGATGGCGGCTGTGCCAGCAAGGCCAGCGCACGTTCACCCAACAGCTGCGCATTGCCCAGCGGCACTGCGCCACTGGGCTGCAGCTGCTGCAGCAGTTCGCCGACGCCGCCGTGGTCCCAGCCCAGCACGGGTCTGCCGACCGACAACGCTTCGACCACGGTGCGACCAAAGGCTTCCGGCTTGTCCGACAGCTGCAGCACCAGATCGCTGGCGGCGTACGCCTGGGCGATGCGCGCGGTCGGCGTGCTGATGTGCACGGCGCCGGTCACGCCAAGCACGTCTGCCTGCTTGCGCAGCTCTGCCACATAGGCTTCGCGGCCAGGCTCGTCGGTGCCCAGCATCCACAGCTGTGCCGGCACCCCCGCTTTGCGGACATCGGCCAACAAACGCAGTGCGTGGACGTGGCCTTTCAGCCGGGTGCCGCGACCGGGCAGCAGCAACAGCGGTCCATCCACCTGGGCCAGCCAGGGGTAGTCCGCCGCCAGCGCCAGCCGAGGCCGCCGATCGGCGCGTGCCACACGAGGGAACTGGCTGACATCCACCCCGCGCGGGATCACCTGCAGCCTGTCGCGGGCCACCGTCGGGTAATGCGTATGTACGTAGTCGCGCACGCTGTTGGATACACAGATCACGCGTTCGCCGCTGGTCATCACCGCGCTGTAGCGACCGGGCGAATTCAGCCCATGCACGGTAGTGACCCAATGCGGGCGCTGCGTTGGCTGCATCGCACGGATCGCATACAGCCCCAGCCACGCCGGCAGGCGCGAACGGGCATGGACGATGTCGGCGCCCACTTCGGTGAACAGGTGACGCAGGGTCGGCAGATGGCGCAGCGTCAGCAACGACTTGCGGCCGATATCCAGAGTCAGGTGCTCGGCACCACTGTCGAGCAGCGGTTGCACCAGGCGACCACCGGCCGACACCACCAGCGCGCGATGGCCGGCAGCGACCAGGGCCGCCGCGATTTCAAGGGTCGAGCGCTCGACACCGCCGGAGTGCAGCGCCGGCAGCAACTGCACCACGGTCAATCGGCGCATCGAGGGGGCGGCCGCTTAGTCGGCCAGCACGAACACGGCACCGCAGTAAGCACACTGCGCTTGCCCATTGGGTTCGTCTTCGATCGGCAGGTACACCCGCGGATGCGAGTTCCACAGCGCCATTTCCGGAGTCGGGCAGCTCAGCGGCAGATCGCTGCGGTGCACGGTGTAGCGCTTTTCGGCGTTGGCGGGCGCGGTGGCGGTATGGCTCATGGCGGATGTCGATGAACGGATTGCGAGGCCTGCGATTCTAGCATCTGGGCCCGGCAAACACCGTGCGCTGCGTGGCCGCTGCGCGCGGCGGCCAGCTTCACCCCTACGCCCTGGCCCCGCCATGCAACCGCCCTGCCCACTCCCCGGCGGCGGCGCCGAGCCACGGTGGCAGGAAATTCCCCATGCGCACCAGACAATTTCGTGCAGAACCGGTCTTCGTTCGAATTCCCCGCATTTGGATCGAACTAAATGGCACTTGTCAGGGCGCTGCCAGCTGTTGCAGCATCGGGTCCGATCCATTCCTGACCCGATCGCATGGCCCGCCCCCCACCGGACCTGCATCGTCTCCCGACTGCCATGCGGCAGGCGGGGCGATGCTGTCCGTGGTGTTCGCCGATGCGGGTTCTGCCTGCCGCCTGCCCTACCGGGAGACCCTGCATGACCCTGTCCGATCCGCGCCGCGCCCTGCTTCCGCTCGCCCTGGCCCTGGCCTGTGCGACCACTGCGACACCGGTGCTGGCGCAAGGGTTGCAGACCTCCTTCGAGCCGGGCGAGCCGGCACCGGCCCGGTCCAATGGTGCGCTGTCCGTTGAGGTCGGCACTGGTCCTGGCGCGCCGTACGCGGCCAAGCGCAACGTCGGCTACAGCGGCCTGCATGCGTTGCACTACAGCGCCAATGGCGGCCAGGCGCGCCGCGAACTGTTCAAGACCGATCTGCCCATCGACACCGACACCACGCTGTCCTGGCTGGTACTGCCGGAGATCGTTGGCAAGGACACCGTGGCCTCCACCCATGTTTCGCTGGACCTGCTGCTGGACGATGGCAGCCGCGTATCCGCCAGCGGCGCGCGCGACCAGCACGGCGTGGCGCTGGGCGCACAGGCACAGGGCGACTCGAAGACGCTGTATCCGCAGCAGTGGGCGCGCAAGGCGGTACGCCTGGGCGATGTGCCCGCCTTGAAGGGCCGCCGCGTGATCGCCATCGAGCTCGAGGTGGCCAGCGCCGATGGCGCACCCGTATCGGGCTGGATCGACGACGTGCGTCTGGACGTGCAGTCACGGCAGGCACCGCAGCGTGTCTCCGACTGGGTGCTGACCACCCGCGGAACCCAGGCCAACGGCACCTTCTCGCGCGGCAACAACTTCCCGGCCACCGCTGTACCGCACGGCTTCAACTTCTGGACGCCGGTGACCGATGCCGGCGCACTGAACTGGCTGTACCGCTGGAACGAGCAGAACGATGCCAGGAACCGGCCGCAGCTGCAGGCGCTCGCCCTGAGCCACCAGCCCAGCCCGTGGATGGGCGACCGCCAGACCTTCCAGGTGATGCCCTCCGCCACGCGCGGTGTGCCTGAAGCTGATCGCAGCAAGCGTGCACTGCCCTTCGACCGCGCACAGGAAAGCGCGCGCCCGTATCGCTACGACGTGCGCTTCGACAACGGCATCGCCGCATCCATCGCCCCCACCGACCATGCCGCACTGTTCCGCTTCGATTTCCCCGCAGGCGGCGACGCCAACCTGCTGTTCGACAACGTCGATGCGCGCGGCGGGCTCACCCTCGATGCCGCCACGCAGACGTTGTCCGGCTACACCGATACCCGTAGCGGCCTGTCCAACGGCGCCACCCGCATGTATGTGGTGGCCAGCTTCGACAAGCCGTGGCGCAGCAGCGGCCAGATCGGTACCGGCCGCCCGACGGGCTACATCAAGTTCGACGCAGGCAGCGAGCAACGGGTGACGATGCGCATCGCCACCTCGCTGATCTCCGTCGAGCAGGCGCGCCACAACCTGGCGCTGGAGATCGCCGCAGCCGATACGCTGGAAAGCGTGGCCGGGCGTGCACAGGACGCGTGGGATGCGCGCTTGGCCCGATTCGACATCGGCAACGCCAGCGACGACCAGAAGACCACGCTGTACTCCAGCCTGTACCGGCTGTACCTGTACCCCAATTCCGGCCACGAGAATGCGGGCACTGCGGCCGCTCCCGACTGGCGCTATGCCAGCCAGGCCAGCGCCGCCGATGACAACACCGACGGCAGCGCGACGCGCAGCTTCGCGCCCGTGCGCGACGGCAAGGTCTTCGTCAACAACGGCTTCTGGGACACGTTCCGCACCACCTGGCCGGCGTATGCGTTGTTCACCCCGGATGATGCCGGTGAGCTGGTACAGGGTTTCATCGAGCAGTACCGCGCCGGTGGCTGGATCGCGCGCTGGTCCTCGCCCGGCTACGCGGACCTGATGGTCGGCACCAGCTCGGACGTGGCCTTCGCCGATGCGTGGCTGAAGGGTATCGGCGGCTTCGATCCGGAAGAGGCCTACGCGGCCGCGTTGAAGAACGCCACCGTGGTGCCGCCGGACCGCCATGTCGGCCGTAAGGGCATGGATCGCTCAACATTCCGCGGCTATGCCAGCGCCGACGTGCATGAAGGCATGTCGTGGACGATGGAAGGTGCGCTCAATGATTTCGGCATCGCCAACATGGCCGATGCACTGGCCAAGCGCGCGACGAAACCGTCCGTGCGCGAACGCTACTCGACCGAAGCCGACTACTTCCGCTACCGCGCCGCCAGCTACGCGACGATGTTCGATCCGGCCGCCGGCTTCTTCCAGGGCCGCAAGCCCGATGGCAGCTGGCGTCTGGATGCCAAGGATTACGACCCGCGCGTGTGGGGCCACGACTACACAGAATCCAATGGCTGGACGTTCGCCTTCACCGCCGCGCACGACGGCGAAGGCCTGGCCGCGCTGTACGGTGGCCGCGACAAGCTGGCCGCCAAGCTCGACACCTTCTTCGCCACGCCGGAAACCGCCGACGCCGCGTTCGCCGGCTCCTACGGCGGCACCATCCACGAGATGACCGAAGCGCGCGATGTGCGCATGGGCATGTACGCGCACAGCAACCAGCCGGCACACCACATCCCGTGGATGTACCTGTATGCCGGACAGCCGTGGAAGACCCAGCAGCATGTGCGCGAGATCCTGTCACGGCTGTACGTCGGCAGCGAAATCGGCCAGGGCTATCCGGGCGACGAGGACAACGGCGAGACCTCAGCGTGGTACGTGCTGGCCTCGCTGGGCCTGTATCCGCTGCGGATGGGCGCGCCGGAATACGCGATTGGTTCGCCGGCGTTCCAGCATGCGCGCGTCGAGCTGCAGGGGGGCGCGGTGTTGACCGTCAATGCAGCGCAGAATTCGCGAGAGAACGTGTACGTGCAGTCACTGAAGATCAACGGCAAACCGTGGACGAAGACCTGGGTGCCGCACGAGGTGATCGCCAAGGGCGCGACCCTGGACTTCGTCATGGGCCCGCAGCCGTCGCGCTGGGGCAGCGGCGTGGATGATGTGCCGCGCTCGCTGACCGCGCGTGGCCAGCGACCGCAGCTGCTGCACGACCTTCTGGTCAGCGGCGCGCAGGCAACGCTGGCCGACGGCCGCGCTCTGCCCGCACTGGTGGACGACGATGCCACGACGGCAGTGCCGTTGGGCGGTGGCGCGACCATCGCGCTGAGCCACGTGGGCGATGGCGCACCGACGATGTACACGCTGACCAGCGGTGATGGCGCTATCCGTGGCGGCGAGTGGACGCTGGAAGCACGTACCGGCACCGGGCGCTGGGTAACGCTGGACCAGCGCCGCGGAGAAGACTTCACCTCGGCCCGGCAGACCCGTCCATTCCGTATCGCTTCGCCCTCACGCTACGCCGAGTACCGTCTGCGCCTGGCTGCGCCGGGGCGCCTGCAGCTGGCCGAGATCGAACTGTTGGCGCCCTCCCACCTACAATGACGTCCATGCGCCTACGTTTCCTCCCCCTCGCTCTTGCCGCTCTTGTATTCCCAAGCCTCAGCCAAGCACAGCCGCAGACCCAGGCCTTCGATGGCCAGGTCAGCCGTGACGGGGTAACGCTGTACTACCAGGATGCTGCCGGTGCGCTGGCCGCGCCGGTGCGCAAGCGCATCATCGATACGTTCTACTTCGCCTACCTGCGCGAGCGTGCGGACTTCCGCCCGGCCGCGCCGAGCGAAGTGCGCATCGTGATCGATCCGGCGTACAACGGCGTCGCCTTCGTCGGCGACAAGGACAAGGCCAGCACCATCACCATCAATCCGGGCTGGCTGGCCCAGCACCCGGATGACATTGATCTGGTGACCCACGAAGCGATGCACATCGTGCAGGGCTACCCCAGCTATGGCGACAAGCGCGTGCCGGGCTGGCTGGTGGAGGGCATCGCCGACTACGCGCGCGACCGCTACGGCATGAACAACACCGCTGCTGGCTGGGCGTTGCCGGACAAGCTGAGCCAGGGCCAGACGGTTGAAAGTGGCTACCGGGTGACCGGTGCTTTCCTGAAGTGGGCCGAAGCGGCGCACCCGGGACTGGTGCAGGCACTGGACAAGGATCTGCGCGACGGGCGCTATGCACCCGCGCTGTGGCAGAAGCACACCGGCAAGCCCCTGCCGGCGCTGTGGACGGAGTACGCCAAGCCGCGCTCCCCGGCCCCTGCGCCGCCGCCCGCACGACGCGCGAAGCGGCGGTAAGTTCGACGTTGCCGGGGCAATGCCCCGGCCTTCAACGCAACTGCACGAAGCCAGCGTACAGCGCGAACAACTGCTGGAAATACCGCTTGGTCACTCGACTGCGCATGACACTGCTCCGCCCATGGAAAGTTGGTCGGGCCCAGGGTGGGAAGGCCGGTCCGGACCCTTCCCACGGCCAGGCCGCGTGGGCGTATTGGGCCGCAGCGAGGTTGCAGGGGGATTACCGGGCGGCGTAGCGGGTGTGGCAGGCGCCTGCAGGTAGAGCCGGCCGCTGGCCGGCTGTCGCGGTGTACCTGGGCATGATTGCGGTTGCCGGCCAGCGGCCGGCACTACCGTTTCCGCGGGGCGGAAACGAAACGCGCCCCGAAGGGCGCGTTTCTGCAGATCGCGGCGGAACGAAGGCTTACACCTTCTTTTCCGCCTCGATCTGCTTACGGATCTGCGCATCGACCGCGGCAATCGCGGTCATGTTCAGGATCCGGCGCGAGGTCGCGCTGGTGGTCAGGATGTGCACCGGCTTGTTGACGCCCATCAGGATCGGGCCGATCGCCACGCCATCGGTGAACACGCGCACCAGGTTGTAGGCGATGTTGGCCGCTTCCAGGTTCGGCAGCACGAACAGGTTGGCACGGCCCTGCAGGGTCGAGCCCGGCAGCAGCTTCTGGCGCAGGGCTTCATCCCATGCGGTGTCGCCCTGCATTTCGCCGTCCACGTTCAGACGCGGGTTGCGCTTGAGCAGCAGCTCGCGCACCTGGCGCATCTTCAGCGCATCCTTCGAATCGTGGCTGCCGAAGTTGGAGTGCGACAGCAGGGCCACCTTCGGCTCGACACCGAACAGCTTCATGCGGTACGCCGCCTGCAGGGTCGCTTCGCACAGCTGCTCTGCGGTCGGGTCTTCCTGCACGTGGGTGTCGACGAAGAAGAACACGCCCTGCTGGTTGATCACGCCGGTCATGGCCGAGGTCGAGGTGACCTTCGATTCCAGCGGCAGCACGCTGCGCACGTAACCCAGCTTCTTGTGGAAGCGGCCGACGATGCCGGTCAGCATCGCATCGGCTTCGCCACGGGCCACCATCACGGCGGCGATCAGGGTCGGGCGCGAACGCATCAGGTTCTTGGCAGCGGCCACGGTGACGCCACGGCGGCCAGTCAGGCCGTGGTAGTACTGCCAGTATTCGTTGAAGCGCGGGTCGTCATTGATGTTGGTGACTTCAATGTTCTCGCCGATCTTCAGGCGCAGGCCGAGGCGTTCGATGCGCGATTCGATCACTTCCGGGCGGCCGATCAGGATCGGATGCGCCAGGCCGTCATCGACCACGTTCTGCACCGCCTGCAGCACCACTTCCTCTTCGCCTTCGGCATACACCACGCGCTGCTTGTCGCTGCGCGCGCGGTCGTAGACCGGCTTCATCATCAGGCTGGTGCGGTAGACGAACTGCGACAGCTTCTGCCGGTAGGCTTCCATGTCGGCGATCGGACGGGCGGCCACGCCCGAATCCATCGCGGCCTGGGCCACGGCGGCCGACAGCTCCACCAGCAGGCGGCGGTCAAACGGACGCGGGATCAGGTACTCGCGGCCGAAGCTCGGGGTTTCGCCGCCATAGGCCGAGCCCATGTCGGTGGCGGCACGGCGGGCCAGCGCGGCGATCGCGCGCACGCAGGCGATCTTCATTTCCTCGTTGATCGCGGTCGCGCCGACGTCCAGCGCACCGCGGAACAGGTACGGGAAGCACAGCACGTTGTTGACCTGGTTCGGGTAGTCCGAACGGCCGGTACCGATGATCGCGTCCGGACGCGCAGCGCGCACCAGTTCCGGCATGATTTCCGGGGTCGGGTTGGCCAGAGCGAAGATCACCGGATCCGGCGCCATCGTCGTGACCATCTCGGCAGTCAGGATGCCCGGTGCCGACAGGCCCAGGAAGATGTCCGCGCCGTCAACGATCTCGGCCAGGGTGCGCTTGTCGGTGTCGCGCGCATAGCGCTGCTTTTCCGGGTCCAGGTCGGTACGGCCGGTATGGATCACACCCTCGCGGTCGAAGGCCAGGATGTTCTCCGGCTTCAGGCCCAGCTGCACCAGCATGTTCACGCAGGAAATGCCGGCCGCGCCCATGCCCGTGGTCGCCAGCTTCACTTCTTCGATCTTCTTGCCCGTGATCGCCATGGCGTTCAGCACCGCGGCACCGACGATGATCGCCGTGCCGTGCTGGTCGTCATGGAACACCGGAATCTTCATGCGCTCGCGCAGCTTGCGCTCGACGATGAAGCACTCCGGTGCCTTGATGTCTTCCAGGTTGATGCCGCCGAAGGTCGGCTCCAGCGAGGCGATGATGTCGACCAGCTTGTCCGGGTCGTTCTCGTCCACTTCGATGTCGAACACATCGATGCCGGCGAACTTCTGGAACAGCACGCCCTTGCCTTCCATCACCGGCTTGCCGGCCAGTGCGCCGATGTTGCCCAGGCCCAGCACCGCGGTGCCGTTGGAGATCACCGCCACCAGGTTGCCGCGGGCAGTCAGCTCGCTGGCCTGCTGCGGATCGGCCTTGATCGCTTCACAGGCGTACGCCACGCCCGGCGAATACGCCAGCGACAGGTCGCGCTGGGTCAGCATGGGCTTGGTAGCGGAAACCTTGATCTTGCCGGGCGGAGACATCCGGTGGTAATCGAGGGCGGCCTGTTTGAAATCTTCGTTGGACATCGATGTGGGTTACATGAATGGGCAGAAGGGACAGGGGATCATACCCCCGTTGGAGCGGTCGGACCTGTCGCTATGCTGTCGCAGTGATGCTGCGACCGCACAATTCCGTGGCGTATGCGACGTTATCAGAGCACAGCTTCAGCGCTGGCGATGACAGCCGTGGGACGCCTTGAAACGCTGCGGGGCCGTGCCACTGTCGTGACCGGCCCCGCAGTACCACACACCCGGGTCAGCCCTTGGCGGGCAGCGCCTCGGCCATTGCCAGCGGCACGGCATCGACCGGCGGCGGCAGCTCGCTTTCACGACCATCCAGCGCCAGCTTCAGCCGGTCGCGGTCCAGCGCACCTTCCCAGCGCGACACCACCACCGTGGCCACCGCATTGCCGATGAAGTTGGTCAGCGAGCGGCACTCGCTCATGAAGCGGTCCACGCCCAGGATCAGCGCCATGCCGGCCACCGGCACTTCCGGCACCACGGCCAGGGTGGCGGCCAGGGTGATGAAGCCGGCCCCGGTGACGCCGGCCGCGCCCTTGGAGCTGAGCATCGCCACCAGCAGCAGGGCGATCTGGTGGCCCAGGGTCAGCTCGGTATTGGTCGCCTGGGCGATGAACAGCGCCGCAAGGGTCATGTAGATGTTGGTGCCGTCCAGGTTGAACGAGTAGCCAGTGGGGACCACCAGGCCGACCACCGACTTGCTGCAGCCGGCCCGTTCCATCTTTTCCATCAGCGACGGCAGCGCCGACTCCGACGACGAGGTGCCCAGCACCAGCAGCAGCTCGGCCTTCAGGTAACGGGCCAGCTTGAATACCGAGAAGCCACACAGGCGGCAGACCACGCCCAGGATCACCGCAACGAACAGGAAGGCGGTGAGGTAGAACGAGCCGACCAGCCAGGCCAGGTTGACCAGCGAGCCAACGCCGTACTTGCCGATGGTGAAGGCAATGGCGCCGAAGGCACCGATCGGCGCGGCCTTCATCAGGATGTGCACCAGCTTGAACACCGGGGCGACCAGCGCTTCCAGGAAGTTCTGGATCGGCTTGCCCTTCTCGCCCACCGAAGCCAGCGCGATACCGAACAGCACTGCCACGAACAGCACCTGCAGGATGTTGCCGTCAACGAAGGCACTCAGCAGCGTCTTCGGGATGATGTCCATCAGGAAGCCGACCAGGGTCAGGTCGTGCGACTTCTCGACGTAGCTGTGCACCGCGGTCTGGTCCAGCTCGGCCGGGTTGATGTTCATGCCGGCGCCGGGCTGCACGACGTGCGCCACGATCATGCCGACGATCAGCGCCAGCGTGGAGAAGAACAGGAAGTACGCCATCGCCTTGGCGAACACCCGGCCCACCGTGCGCAGATGGGTCATGCCGGCGATGCCGGTGACGATGGTCAGGAAGATCACCGGCGCGATGATCATCTTCACCAGGTTGATGAAGGCATCGCCGAGCGGCTTCATCTTCTCGCCGATCAGCGGCTCGTAGTGGCCGAGAACAGCGCCCAGGACGATCGCCACGATCACCTGGAAGTACAGCTGGCGGTAGAGCGGCAACGGCTTGCTGGGCACCGGCGCAGCGGTCGGGATGTGCATGGCGGACTCCGGAAGGGGCGTTTTCAGGCACGTACGGCCCCGGAAATGCACGGGAACCGTTACCGTGGAAACTGATCGCATGCCCCTCGATTGCAGGCACAGGGGTGCGACCAATGGACGCCTTTGTACGCGCCACGCACCGCCACGCAGATAACCTATTGGTACTAGCCCCCCGGTTCAGGTGGCTGCGCTGCCTACACTGGCGCCGCACCGCTGATCGCGGGGATGCCGGTGGCCCGACCTGAACGGCCGGGCGCGTCATTGCGAAAGTTCCGGCCATTGCGGCCGTTGTTGTCCTGTCCACACGCATCTGAGAGAGCCGCACCATCATGCGCCCGATTCCCACCTTGCTCGCCCTTTCCCTGGCGGCGCTTCCCGCCTTCGCTTCGGCTGCCGATTTCGACAACTGGCCGACCAAGTACACCTTCGGCGACGGCACTGAACTGGCCGCCACCGCCAACATCGCCTACGACTACAACGACTTCTCGTCCGCCAGCGGCATCGACGATGACGACGCGGTGCGCCGCAAGGAATTCGGCGCGACCCTGAAAAAGAAGGGCGTGTACGACGCGATGGTCTACTACGACTTCCAGGCCGATACCTGGCTGGACGTGTTCGTGCGCTTCGAGAGCAAGGCGTTCTTCGGCCGCGATGTCGGCCGCTTCCGCTTCGGCTACATGAAGACCCCGGTCGGCCTGGATGCGAATACCTCCTCGCGCGCCGGCAGCTTCCTGGAAACCGCGCTGCCCGTGCAGGCGTTCTACGCAGGCCGCCGCACCGGTGTGGAATGGGTGCTGGAGCGTCCGCAGTACCTGCTGCAGGCCGGCGCCTATGGCGGCAAAGACCTGCAGGGCGACAACCCCGGCACTACCCAGGCGGTGCGGGCAGTGTGGACGCCGGTGAAGGCACCGGGTGACGTAATCCACCTGGGCTTGGCCTATTCGCAGGAAAATCCGCGCGGTTACCACGATGGCCGCGACGTGCATCATGAAGCCAGCGCCCGCCTGCGGGCCCGCCCGGAAGCCGGCCTGACCGACATCCGCCTGGTCGACTCGGGCGCACTGGTCACTGCCGACCAGATCCGCCGCACCGGCCTGGAAGGCATCTGGATCCGCGGTCCGTTCTCTCTGCAGGCCGAAGCGCTGCAGGCCACCGTCACCCGCAATGATGGCAAGCCCGACTACACCGGCCACGGCCAGTACGCGACGGCAAGCTGGGTGCTGACCGGCGAATCGCGCCCGTACAACGCCGGCGCCGTTGCCAACATCAAGCCGGCGCACGACTACGGTGCGGTGGAACTGGTGGCCCGCTACAGCCGCCTGGACCTGGACGACGGCAGCATCCTCGGCGGCCGCCAGCACGACCTGACCCTGGGCGCGAACTGGTACCTGACCAGCCACTTCAAGTTCCAGGCCAACTACGTGAAGGTCGACGCCAGCCGTCGCGGTGTGCACAGCACCCCGGAGATCTTCGAACTTCGCGCGCAGATGCACTTCTGATCCCTTCCACGTGTCAGATCCCGGCGGGCGTGTACACCACGCCCGCCGGCCCTGCGTAGACTGCCGCCATGTATTGGCTCAGCCGCCACCGCCTGCAGTTGCTGACCGTTCTGGTAATGGTGGCCGGCACCGTGTTGTGCGCGGTCGCCGCAGGCCACTACGCCTGGCGTCGCGCGCTGGGCACGGAAAGCGCGCAGGTGCAGCGCCAGCTGCAGCTGTACGGCCAGGGGCTGCAACAGCGCATCGACCGGTTCGGCACCCTGCCGCAGGTGATGGCGCTGGATCCGGACCTGCAGCACGCACTGCGGGAACCGCCCTCGCCCGCCGAGCGGCAACGCCTGAACCTGAAACTGCAGCGCGCCAACCAGGTTACCCGTACCTCGACGCTGACCTTGGTCGGCCGCGATGGCGTGGCCGTCGCCGCCAGCAACTGGGATCAGAAGACCAGCAACGTCGGCGAGGATTACAGCTACCGCCCCTACTACCAGCAAGCACTGGCCCATGGCCGTGGTCGTTTCTACGGCATCGGCATGACCACCGGCGTGCCCGGCTACTTCATGTCCGAGGCCATCCTGGATGCCGACAGCCAGCGCATCGGCGTGATCGTGATCAAGATCGAGCTGTCCGCGCTTGAACAGGAATGGTTGAACAGCCCGGACGTGGTGCTGACCAGCGACAACCACGACGTGGTGTTCCTGGCCAACCGCGATGCCTGGCGCTACCGCCTGCTGCGCCCGCTCGGCACGGAGGAACGCAACGAGATGCGCGCGGCGCGGCAGTATGCCGATCGCTCGCTGCAACCGCTGCGCGTGCGCACCGAAGATGTACTGGCTGATGGTGGCCGCATGGTCCGCCTGCTCGACCCGCCACTGCCGCAGGCGATGCTGTGGCAGACCCTGGCGCTGCCCGACGAAGACTGGAGCCTGCATCTGCTGCATGACGCAGGCGCGGCCACCAGCGCGGGCCGCGGCGCGGCAGTGGCCGGCGCCGCCGCATGGCTGGCGCTGGGATTCCTGGTGTTGTTCGTGCAGCAGCGACGTCGCCTGTCCAAGCATCGCCAGCGCAGCCGCCGCGAACTGGAAACCCTGCTCAAGCAGCACGCCCAGGAGCTGCGCACCGCCCAGGATGGCCTGCTGGAAGCCGCCACCGACGCCGACGTGGGCTTGAGCCGCAGCCTTGAACATCTGCCACAGGGCGTGGTGGTGATCGACAAGGAACAGCGTCTGGTGGCGTGGAATTCGCGCTATCTGGAGCTGTTCCGCTTCCCGGCGGGGCTGGTGCGGGTCGGCCGTCCGATCGAAGAACTGTTCCGCTTCAACGCACGTCGTGGCCTGCTGGGCCCCGGCCCGATCGACGAGGCCATCGAACGCCGCCTGACCCATCTGCGCAGCGGTCGCCCGCACATGCGCGAGAGCGAGAAGGACGACGGCACGGTGCTGGAAATCCGCGGCAACCCGCTGCCCGATGGTGGCTTCGTCACCAGCTACGCCGACATCACCAGCTACAAGAACGCTGCACGCGAACTGCGCTCGCTGGCCGACGCGCTGGAACACCGCGTGGCCGAACGCACGCAGGATCTGGACGAAGCCCGCCGCGAAGCCGAACAGGCCAACCGCTACAAGACTCGCTTCGTGGCGTCGGCGGTGCACGACCTGCTGCAGCCGCTGAATGCCGCGCGCATGTTCGTGTCGGTGCTGCGCGGCAAGCTTAGCGATCCCGCTCAGCAGCAGACCAGCGACCACATCGACGCCGCCTTGGCTGCACAGGACGCGATCCTCAACAGCCTGCTGGACATCGCCCGGCTGGAGTCAGGCAGCCTGCCCACGCGCGTGCAGGCCTTCCGCCTGGGGCCATTGCTGCAGGCGCTGGCACGCGAATCCGGCATTGGCGCGCAGGCGCGCGGTCTGCGCGTGGACTGGGTGGATACCGATGCGGTAGTGGTCAGCGATGAAGCACTTCTGCGCCGCATCCTGCAGAATTTCCTGTCCAATGCCGTGCGCTACAGCGAACGCGGCCGCGTGCTGCTCGGCTGCCGGCGCCGCGATGGCCTGCTGTGGATCGAAGTACACGACCAGGGTCCGGGCATTCCCGATGCCCTGCAGGGCGAGATATTCGAGGAGTTCCGGCGCCTGCACGATGGCCAGCAGCGTGGCGCTGGACTGGGCCTGGCAATCGTGGATCGCATCGGTCGCCTGCTCGGTCATCCCATCGCGCTGCGCTCGCAGCTTGGCCAGGGCAGCGTGTTCGCGGTGGGTGTTCCGTTTGGCGAGGCCAGCGCCATTCCGGCCACTGCACCCGCGCCCGTCGTTGTGCAGGAGCCGGCTGCAGACAATCCGCTGCGTGGGCGTCGGGTGTGGGTGATCGACGACGATCCGCACGTGTGTGCGGCCAGCCGCGCGCTGCTGGAACGATGGGGCTGCGAGGTGGTGCTGGCCGATGGCCCACAGGCGGCGCTGCAGTTGGCCAGTGCGGGCGCGGTTCCGGAACTTGTGCTGCTGGATGTACGCATGGGCGATCACCACGGCCCAGTGTTGTACGAGACGCTGGCGGAGCTTTGGCAGGCGCGGCCGCCGGTGGTGCTGGTCACCGCCGAGCGCGATGCCGGGCTGCGCGAGATGGCCGCTGAGCGCGGCTGGGGGATGATGGCCAAGCCGGTGAAGCCGCCGGCGCTGCGGGCGTTGATGAGTCAGTTGTTGATCCGCCATCGCGGGTGATTTCCAGCCAACGGCGCAGCCCCTCGTGGGTGTTGATTGATCGCGGAAAGCCGGGTTACTGAGGGCTGGCCGGGTGGGTGGGTACTGCGGGGACGCCGTGAACCCGTCCATGGGGGCTTGGCCGCGGCATCCATGCCGCGGACACCCCGCACTACCCACCCACCCGGCCGCTGACAGGTTCCGGGTGTTCCCCACCCACGGAGAAGAAAAAGAGGATCAAAAGCGGGTCGCAGCGCTGCGCTTGCTCACAAGCCGAGCGTGGCTCGGCTCTACAGGAGGCAATGCGGCCGACCAAGCCGCTTTTGCTTTTGATCTTCTTTTTCTCCGTGGGTGGCAGACCACCGGAATCTGTCAGAGGTCGGTCGGGTTGGGTTCGCGGGGGTGTCCGCCGCATGGATGCGGCGGCCAAGCCTCCAGGGACGGATTCACGGCGTCCCCCGCGAACCCAACCCGACCGGCCCACTCGCAGCTTTTGCTTTCAACGACCCACCCAATCCTCCACCCACGAGGGGCTACGCCGTTGGCTGGAACTACAACCCGATGCCTGCGTCGCCTTCCGGCTCCAGCGCCTTCACCAGCACTGCGGCCTGCGTGCGGCTGTGGCATTCGAGCTTCTTCAGGATCGCGGTGACATGCACCTTCACCGTGTTCTCGGCCAAGCCCAGCGTGTAGGCGATCTGCTTGTTGAGCAGGCCGTCGGCCAGGCACAGCAGCACCCTGAACTGCTGCGGCGTCAGCTGCGCCAGCCGGCTGGCCAGCAGCGCGTCGGCTTCGGAACGCTCGGCCGCCATCGCCGGGAACCACAGGCCACCATCGAGTACCGCCGCCACGGCTTCACCGATGGTCTCGGCAGGTGCGGACTTGGGAATGAAACCGGCCGCGCCGAACTGCTGCGCGCGGCGGATCACCCGCGGATGATCGTTGGAAGACAGGATCACCACCGGAATGTCCGGGTGCGAACCGCGCACGTGCAGCAACGCGGAAAACCCGTGCGCACCTGGCATGGTCAGGTCCAGCAGCACCAGATCCACATCGGGCTGTGCGTCCAGCGCCGCGGCCAGTGCTTCAGCGCTGGCCACCTCGCGCACCTGCGCCAGCGGCAGGCTCTGCCGCAATGACTGCACCACCGCCGAACGCAGCAGCGGATGGTCGTCGGCGATCAGGATGGTGTATTCGCTCATGCAGCCATTGTACGGGCAGCAAACCGCATGCGACGGGCAAGGCCCCGCGCTACCAGGGCATCAGCGCCCTGCCGGCTCCACGCTGCTGCGCCAGGCATCCAGGAACTGGCGGCGCTTGAGCGCATCCAGGTAGACCAGCAGGCCGGGGCCGAGCTGGATCGGACGGCGGCTGCGGCCGGGCGCATCGTCGCCGCGTGCATCGCCGCGCACGATCGGCATCAGCCGTGCCTCGCGCGCGAGCACCTGCTGGCCGCGTGGCGACAGCAGGTAGTCGAGGAAGCGCCGCGCTTCCTGCGGGTGCGCTCCGGTGCGCGGAATCACCGCAGTACGCAGTACCACCAGCGTGTAGTCCTCCGGCTCGACGATGGCCAGCGGTGCGCCCGCATCGATACGGGCCTGCGCATACGAGCCCAGCACGTTGTAGACCAGCGACAACTGGCCACTGGCCACCTGGTCCAGCAGCACGCCGGTACGTTCCTCGCGCACCACCGCGTTGTCCCCCAGCGCACCAAGCAGGGCCCCGGCGATGCTGCCGCGCTGGGCATCCTGGGTCGCCAACAGGTAACCCACGCTGCTGCGTTCGATATCGTAGGTACCGACCTTGCCGCGCAACGGCGCCCCTTCCGCACGCAGCAGGTCCAGCAGTTGTCGACGCGTGTGCGGCACTTTCGCGGCCGGCAGCCTGCGCGTGTTGTAGACCATCACCACCGGCTCGTAGCTGATGCCGAATGCCTCGCCACGCCACTGCGCCCACGCAGGCAGCGCCTGGGTCTGCACCGAGCGGTGCGGCAACGCATGACCGTCGTTGACCAGCTTGGTCTGCAGGTCCATGCCGCTGGAGATCAGCAGATCCGGCGATGCAGGTCCGGCGCGGTCATGCAGGTAACGCGCGTACAGGTCCTGGGTGATGATGTCTTCGTACACCACCTCGCTGCCCGGATGCAGTCGCTGGTAATCAGCGATGACCTCGGCGAAGACCTCGATATCTGTAGTGCCATGGATGCGCAGCTGCGCGGTGGCGGTGCCCTGTGCGGGAAAGCGGCGTACGTCGCCCGGTGCAGCGAGAGCCGGCACGGCCAGCAGCAGGGCAACAGTGGCGGCGAACAGGCGGATCATGTGCTGCTCCGGGGCAGGCGGATGGTGGCGACCAGGCCACCCTGCGGTCGGTTGCTGAGATCGATCTGGCCACCATGGCTGTCGACCACCCGCTTGACGATGGCCAGGCCGAGGCCTGCTCCGCCAGAGGGTGCGCCCTCGCCCCGTGCGAAACGCTCGAACACGCGTTCGGCATCCGCCGCGGCAATGCCCGTGCCGTGGTCGGCGATGGTCAGCACGGCCTGTCCGCCTTCAGCGGTCAGCGCGATCTGCAAGGGACCCTCGCCGCCGTACTTCAGCGCGTTGTCGACCAGGTTCTTGATGGCCTCACGCAGCAACAGCGCGTCACCGTGCACCTGCACCGGCTCGGCCGTCATCGCCAGTTGTACGCGCGGGGCGGGCCCGGCCTGCGGCAGCGCTTCGTGCAGCGCCTGGTGCACGGTCTCGGCCAGGTCCACGGTGGCGAAGCGCTGCAGATGTGATCGATGGATCACGCTAGCATCGCTGAGCAGCTGGTTGAGCAGGCGGCTCATGTGGGTGGCGTTGCGCTCGATCGCCAGCAGGCTGCGCCGCATGTCCTGCGGGTCGTCGTCATCCAGTGCCAGCTGCGCCTGCGCGCGCAGCGCTGCCAGCGGCGTGCGCATCTGGTGCGCGGCCTCGGCCATGAACGCACGCAGGGTTTCATTGCTGCTGGACAAGCGCTCCATGAAGCGGTTCAGCGCTGCCACCATCTGGTCCATCTCGCGTGGCACGCGCGCGTCCAGCGGTTTCAGGTCGGACGGCTCGCGGCGTGACAGTTCGCGCTCGACCCGCACCAGCGGCCGGAACGCGCGATGCACGCCGAAGGCCACCAGTGCCAGCAGCAACCCCGACAACACGCCGATCGCCAGCAGCGCGCGGTTCACCAGCTCCTGCGCCACCGCTTCGCGCGCACGCCGGGTCTGCCCCACCTGCACCTGCACCTCGCCCTGCGCGGAGGCAGCGGCAAAGCTGCGCCCGACCACCACGAAGCGCACGGTCTCGCCACTGTAGGCAGCATCGAACAGCTGCGGTTGCGTGCCCGGCCGACGCGGCGACGCTGGCAGGTCGCCGTAGCCGGTGATCAGGTTGCCGCGACTGTCGGCGACCCGGTAGAACACGCGGTCTTCCGGCGCCATCGCCAGCAGGTCCAGCGCGGCATAGGGCAGGTCCACCTGCCACTGGCCGTCCACCAAGGCCACCGAATCGGCGATCGACAGGGCCGAGGACACCAGCAGATGGTCGTAGGAGCGGTTGGCCGCGCGCTGGCCGTAGTCGCGTGCAGCGAACAGCAGCGCCACCGCGAACACCGCCAGCAGCGCGCCCAGATACAGCAGCAGGGTGCGCCGCAGCGACCCGGGGGCAGTGCTTGCGCTGCGCGCGTCAGCCATCGGCGTCGGCTTGGCTGTCGCTGGCTTCAAGCAGATAGCCGACGCCGCGTACCGTGGTGATGCGCAGCGGCGCGCCTGCCAGCTTCCTGCGCAGACGACCGATATACAGCTCGATGGCGTTCGGCCCCGCTTCGTCATCGAAGCCGAACAGGCCATTGCCGATTTCATCCTTGCCCACGACCTGGCCCATGCGGCCCACCAGGATCTCAAGCAAACGATATTCGCGGTTGGGCAGCTCGATCGGCTCGCCATCCAGGGTCACCCTGTGCGCAGCGTTGTCGAACTGGAAGCCGCCGATCTGCACCACTTCGCTGGCCTGCCCGCGTGCACGTCGCAGCAGCACGCGGCAGCGCGCTTCGAACTCGCGGAAGTCGAATGGCTTGCCCAGATAGTCGTCAGCACCGACATCGAGTGCCTGCACGCGATCTTCGATGCCATCGCGCGCGGTCAGCATCAGCACCGGCGTGCTGTCGCCGCGCTCACGCATGCCGGCCAGCACGCGCAGCCCATCCAGCTTGGGCAGGCCGATATCCAGCACCACCAGATCGAAACTCTGGTAACGCAGCACGCTGGCGGCGGCCAGGCCGTCGGCCTGCCAGTCCACCGCGTGACCACTGCGGCGCATGCGACGGATGATCGCATCGGCCAGGTCCGGGTTGTCTTCGACCAGCAGCAGGCGCATGGGTGGGGGCGTGAGGGGGGAAACGAATGCTACCGCGTGGGGATGCATGACGTCCGCCGCCCTGCTCCGGCGGCCTCCGCCACCCGCCATTTCGCTGCACTGCACAAACCGCTGACAGGACGATGACAGCTTGCGCGACACAGACTGCGGCCGCGCACCGTCCGGTGCCCACGATTGCCGCGCGCCTGGCGTGCACCTGGGAGGGTTTGTGGAATTGAGCATTGCCTGGCGGCGTCCTGCCGCCATGATGGCCCTGGCTGCGCTGGCCGCGCCGGCCTTCGCCGAAGACGAGCGTCCGGTGACCGCCACGGTCGGCGGCCGCCTGCACCTGGACTTCGCCACCTTCGACAACGACAACCGGGGCACGCCGAACAAGGACGACACCGAAATCCGTCGCGCCTGGGTTGACGTTTCCGGCAAGTTCTTCGTGGTCGACTACAAGCTGGAAGCCGATTTCTCCGGCGACCGCGTCGAGGCCAAAGACGTCTACCTGAGCCGCAGCTTCGGCGATGCCGGCCGGCTCACCGTGGGCCAGTTCAAGCAGTATTTCTCGCTGGACGACCGCACCGGTTCCAACTACGGCAGCTTCCTGGAGCGCGGCAACGCCGGCACCACGCTGGCGCCGCTGTATCGGCTGGGCGCGTCCTGGCAGGCCAATCCGGGCGATTTCACCTGGGCAGCCAGCGTGTACAGCCTGGAAAGCATCGATGCCTGGCAGGTCAAGGGCCGCGCCGCCGGTGGCCGCGTCACCTGGGCACCGGCCCCCAGCGAGGGCGACGTGTTGCACCTGGGCCTGTCGCTGGCCCGGGAGGCCTACGACAACCCGGGTGGCAACGGCACCCCGGGCCTGAAGATCCGCCCGCGTCCGGCCGGGCATCTGTCCGACGAAAGCCGCCTGACCCTGGTCGATTTCTCCGCTGGCCGCGATACCGACGTCAACAAGTGGTCGCTGGAATATGCGCAGGTGCGCGGCCCGCTGTCATGGCAGGGCGAATTCAGCGGCGCAACCTTCGATGATGGTGCCCAGCGCGGTGATGTGATGGCCGCCTACGGCATGCTCAGCTGGTTCGTCACCGGCGAGAGCCGTGCCTACGACCGCAAGACCGGCCGCTTCGCCCGGGTCAAGAACATCCGCCACAAGGCCGGTGCCTTCGAAGTGGCCCTGCGCTACGACCAGATGTGGGGCGCACAGCACCTCGATGGCCAACCCGACCTGCGCCGAGGCAGCACCGAAGGCTGGACGCTGGGCGGCAACTGGTACCTGCGTGACAACCTGCGCTTCATGCTCAACGTGATCGAAAGCCGCAACCGCGACCGCTTGGCTGGCACCACGGTGGACCGCACGCGCGCGGTCACCGGACGCCTGCAGTTCGACTTCTAAACGCGTTCTTCCCGGGCGCGCACGCTCCCGGCCCCCTTCCACGTCCCACGTCCTGTTTCCTCTAGGAGTCCGCAGATGATGCTGAGCATCCTCGGCTTTGGCATGGTCATTACGTTCATGTACTTGATCATGAGCAAACGACTGTCGCCACTCGTTGCCCTGATCACCATTCCCATCATCTTCGCCCTGATCGGTGGCTTCGCTGCCGGCATCGACGAAATGATGCTGGAAGGCATCAAGAAGATCGCGCCGACCGGCGTGATGCTGATGTTCGCCATCCTCTACTTCGGCGTGATGATCGATGCGGGCCTGTTCGATCCGCTGGTGCGGATCATCCTGCGCTTCGTCAAGGGTGACCCGATGAAGATCGTGTTCGGTACCGCCGTGCTGGCGATGCTGATCTCGCTCGACGGCGATGGCTCGACCACCTACATGATCACCGTGTCGGCGATGCTGCCGCTGTACCAGCGACTCGGCATGAACGCGCTGAACATGACCTGCGTGACCATCCTCGCCGGTGGTGTAATGAACCTGACGCCGTGGGGCGGCCCGACCGCACGCGCGGCCACCGCACTGCACGTGGACCCGGCCGATGTGTTCGTGCCGCTGATTCCGTCGATGGTGATCGCCTGCGCTGGCGTGCTGCTGCTGGCCTGGTACCTGGGCCTGAAGGAGCGCCGTCGCCTCGGCGTGGTGACCCTGCCCAAGGGTGGCAGCTGGATGGACAACAGCGTGTCCGACGACGGCAACACGCTGCCGACCGTGGAAGATGCCGAAGACACCAAGCGCCCCAGGCTGCTGTGGGTCAACCTGGCACTGACCGTGGCCCTGATGAGCGCACTCATCATCGGGGTGCTGCCGATGCCGGTGCTGTTCATGATCGGCTTCGCCATCGCGCTGGTGATCAACTACCCGAACCTGGCCGAGCAGCGCCGCCGCGTGGTCAGCCATGCCGGCAGCGTGCTGTCGGTGGTGGCGCTGATCTTCGCTGCGGGCATCTTCACCGGCATCCTCAACAACACCGGCATGGTCGAAGCGATGTCGCACAGCTTCCTGGCCATCATCCCCGATAGCTGGGGCCCGTACCTGGCGGTGATCACCGCGGTAGCGTCGATGCCGTTCACCTTCTTCATGTCCAACGACGCGTTCTACTTCGGCGTGCTGCCGATCCTGTCCGAGGCCGCTGGCAACTACGGCATCACGCCGGTGGAAATGGCGCGCGCGTCCCTGGCCGGGCAACCGGTGCACCTGCTCAGCCCGCTGGTGCCCTCCACCTATCTGCTGGTGGGGCTGGCCAAGGTCGAATTCGCCGACCACCAGAAGTTCACCCTGAAGTGGGCGATCGCCATTTCGCTGCTGCTGATGATCGGCGGCCTGCTGTTCGGCCTGTACCCCTTCGCTGCCTGATCCCTTACCAAGGAGTCTTCTGCAATGACGCTTCGAATTGCTTACGTCACCAGCGGGATGGGCAGTGTCGGCACTGCCATCTGCCAGAGCCTGGCCCGTTCCGGCCATACCGTGGTCGCCGGCTGCGCACCCAACTCGCCGCGCAAGGCCAACTGGCTGCGCGAGCAGCACGAACAGGGCTTTGATTTCATCGCCTCCGAAGGCAACGCGACCGATTGGGCGTCGACTACGGCGGCCTTTGGCAAGGTTCGTGCCGAGGTCGGCGAAGTCGACGTGCTGGTCAACAATTCCGGCGGCAGCCGCGACCTGCTGTTCCGGCAGATGACGGTGGAGGACTGGAATGCGGTGATCGCCTCCAACCTCAACTCGCTGTTCAACCTGACCAAGCAGGTGGTCGATGGCATGGCCACGCGTGGCTGGGGCCGCATCATCAACATCGGTTCGGTCAGCGCCCACAAGGGCCAGATCGGCCAGGTGAACTACGCGACGGCCAAGGCGGCGATGCACGGTTTCAGCCGCGCGTTGGCGGCTGAAGTCGCCTCGCGCGGGGTCACCGTGAATACCTTGTCGCCCGGTTACATCGCCAGCCAGGCGATCAGCAGCTTCCCGCCGGACGTGCTGGACCGGCTGGCCGCGTCGGTGCCGGTGCGGCGCCTGGGTCGCCCCGAAGAAGTGGCCGGCCTGTGTGCCTGGCTGGCCTCTGATGAAGCCTCCTACGTGACCGGTGCGGACTATCCGGTCAACGGCGGCCTGTACATGGGGTAGCCCTTCTCCACGCATGGCGTGGATCTACTCCCCTCCCCCGGTAGATTCACGCCCTGCGCGGATTCCCCCGCAATGCCGTTCGTTGGTTTTTCGTAAACAAGGTTTCATGTTCCCTTCGCATAGTGGCCATGCACCGCGCCCCGGGCCGGTGATCACCCCCCATGCAATGGACCATCATGCAGACCCGATATCTGACGATCGCCGTGGCGATCGCGCTTTCCGCCGCCAGCGTCCACGCCGCTGAAGCCACCGACGCCACCGCCGATACCGCGCTGAGCGCGCAGACGCTGGATACCGTCTCGGTCATCGGCCAGGGCGAGACCCGCCAGGTGCAGCGCATCACCACTGTCGACAAGCAGGTGCTGCCGCCGGGTACCAGCGGCCAGAAGATCCTCGACCGCCTGCCCGGCGTGTCGGTGCAGTCCAACGATGCATTCGGTGCGAATGAAGAATCGCAGACCATCAGCCTGCGCGGCTTCGACAAGAGCCGCCTGGGCTACACGCTGGACGGTATTCCGCTGGGCGACAACAGCTACGGCAACTACAACGGCCTGAGCATCGCCCGTGCACTGATCGCCGAGAACCTGGCCGGCGCAGAGCTGTCACAGGGCATCGGCTCGCTGGGCGTGGCCTCGACCAGCAACCTTGGCGGCACCATCCAGTACTTCTCGATGGATCCGTCCACCGAATTCGGTGGACGCGCCAGCATCACCGCGGGTGATGACAACCAGCGCCGCGGCTACCTGCGCGTGGACACCGGCGACATCAACGGCTTCTCGGCGTATGTCTCCGGTGTGCACCAGGACCAGGACATGTGGGCCGCGCCGTACCAGAACCAGACCACCCGCCAGTTCAACGCCAAGGCGGTGTGGAACGTGGGCGACAACCGCTTCGGTGCCTTCGTCGCCACCTCGCGCGCCAGCCAGGCCAACTATGCCTACCTGTCCAAGGACATGCTGGCGCGCGGCCTGGGTTATGACTGGAACATCTATGCACCGGACTGGGACCGCGCCGTTGCCGCCGCCTACTGCGCGCCGGGCACGCTGAACCGCAGCAAATGCCAGTTCAGCGGCGGCGTCAACAGCATCGACGATGCGTACTACCAGAGCCGTGCGCTGCGCGACGACAACCTGTACTCGATCGACGCCGACATCCGCCTGGGTGAGCAGGGTCGCCTGAAGCTGCTGGGCTACCACCATGAGAACCGTGGCCAGGGCCACTGGTGGGCGCCGGGTCAGCCGTCCTACCCCGGCACCGACAAGATGCTGCCGATCTCGATCCGCAGCACCAACTACACCATCAACCGCGACGGCGTGACCGCCGCGCTGTCGTGGACGGTGGGCATCCATGAGCTGGAAGCCGGTGTGTGGTACGAGCAGAACGACCATAACGTCTCGCGCAACTTCTACTACATCAGCGGCCCGTTCCTGGACGACCTGTACCTGCAGAACCCCGACCGCCGCCTGTTCAACCAGGACTTCGACATCCGTACCCGCCAGCTCTATGTGCAGGACCGCATGCGCTTCCTCGACCAGCGCCTGACCGTGGACGTGGGCATCAAGAGCCCCAACACGCGCATGACTGCCAAGGCCCAGCCGGGCGTGGAAACCAGCATCGCCTCGGGCACGCTGACCGCCAAGGAATCGGTGCTGCCGCAGCTGGGCGTGGGCTTCAAGCTCAACGCCAACAACGAAGTATTCGCCTCGTATGCCGAGAACATTGCCGCCTTCGTCGGCGGTGGCAGCGGCGGCCCGCTGCAGGTGTCGCCGGAATCGTTCGCGGCCAGCGCCGGCCTGGAGCCGGAGAAGTCCAAGAGCCTGGAAGCGGGTTTCCGTACCTTCGGCGAGAAATACCAAGCCTCGATCGCGGCTTACAACGTGAAGTTCGACAACCGCCTGCTGTCGCTGAACCCGTGCTCGAGCATCGAAGTTGGTACGCGTCCGGAGTGCGTGACGCGCTTCATCAACGTGGGTTCGGTGAAGAGCCACGGTGCCGAGCTGACCTTCATCCTCAAGCCGGTCGATGGCCTGCAGTGGTACAACGCGTTGTCCTGGAACAAGACCACCTACGAGGATGACTACACCTCGGGCGGTGCGATCGTGCCGGTGGCCGGCAAGATCACCGTGGATACGCCGCAGCGCATGGCGTCCAGCGAGATCAGCTGGAACCGCGATGGCTTCTTCGCCAGCCTGCGCGCCAAGTACACCGGCAAGCGCTACTACACGTACACCAACGACCAGTCGGTGCCGGGCGTGACCACCTTCGATGCGGGCGCCGGTTATGACTTCGGCCCGGGCATGGGCCTGCGCAACGTGCGGGTGTCGTTGAATGCGACCAACCTGACCAACAAGCGCTATGCGGGTCAGCTGAGCTCGTTCGCACCGACCGATCCGAAGGGCACGCGGTATGCGATCCATGCGAGTGCGCCGCGGCAGGTGTTCATGACGGTGGCAGCGGAGTTCTAAGTCGAAAGCGGGCGCTGCGGCGCGTTGATTGTTCCTGCATGGCGTGGGTAGGCAGGCCCATGCAGGACACGCCGTAAACCCGTCCCTGGGGGCTCGATGGCGCCATCCATGGCGCCAACGGTCCTGCATGGGCCTGCCTACCCGCGCTGGACAGTTCCCCGCGCCGGCGCGGAGGCAATGGAAAGCAAGAGCAGAAGCAAAGAGCCGGGCAGTGCCCGGCTCTTTGCTTTTAAAGCTCTTCAAGCGCAATCCCTCTGGTGGATTGCTGGCCGTCTCGCAGGAAATTGTCTGGAGCGGGGGGCTTGCGCTGGCCAGGACCGTCCACGGCATGGATGCCGTGGCCGAGCCTACAGGGACGTACTTGCGGCGTGTCCTGGCCAGCGTAAGCCCCCCGCTCTCCCCAATATCAATCAAGACGCCACAAGCCGCCAACGCATTTCATTCCGGCGCCAGCTGGTCCATCCGGATGCGGTTGGCAAACAGCGAGAACGCCAGCATGCCGGCCAGGCCGTTCGCCCGGCTCATCCAATGCGGCAGCCAACGCGGTGGCTTCAGCACGCCTGATTCGAACAGCGGCGCGAACGTGATCGCATCGGTCAGGCTCATCTTGCCGGCAAACAACCAACGGCAGACCTGCAGGCGATCCTCGGCCAGCATGTGGCGGAAAAAGGTATGCACCGACACCAGCCCGCGCAGGTACACCGTGTCCTTGGTGAAGGCCAGGCCCCCACTCGGTGGCACACCACGGAAGACCCGCTGCGCCGAGGCGAAGCTCTCTTCCGGGTTCTGCCCGGCATCGCAGAAGTAGCGGAACACCTCGATGAAGTCCGCACCTTCGCGCGCCATCGCGATCGCTTCGGTACGCAGGCTGATGCGCTTCAGACGCTCGATGTCGATGCTGCCGGTGATCTGCTCGGCGAATGTCGCCAGCCCTTCCTGGGTGGCCGTCACCCGTGGCGAGGACAGCGCCAGGCTTGGCAGCACCGGCTGCGCGCGACCGTTCAACGCTGTCAACGAGTGCACCAGCGCTTCGTGGTGAAACAGCTGCGCGCGGTCGTAGGCGCTGAAACGCGCGCTGGTCCGCAGGCGGATGCGGGTCGCTCCGGCCGCCGCCTTGGAGACCAGCTCCGGGTCCAGTTGCACCTGGATGATGCGTGATTCAAAGAATGCATCGAGGTCATTCTGCAGCTGCAACTGCAGGGCGATCGCCGAGATCGGCACCTGTTCTTCCGGTGCCAGCAGTTCGTGATCCAGTTCGGCAGCAATCTGGATGAAGTGGCGTGCTGCATCGCGCGTGCTCGGTCCGTTGCCCGGCAATGGTTGCTCGGGTGAACCGAACAACTGCACCGAACAGGCATCCACGGCCGCGGTACCGAGGCCTTCCAGCAGCTGCGCGGCCAGATCCCAACTCTGCGCGGACTGCCGCACGTAATGGCCCAGCGGATGGCTTTCATCACACTCGGCAGCAAGCGCCGCCAGCGCGCGACGCTCGTCGCTGAAGTCCAGCTTCGGGTAGTCGATCACCGGCAGCTTCGGCTGGCCGCGTGCCACGCTGTCCAGGAAGGGTGCTTGCAGGGTTGCCGGCCAACTGGTCAGGCCCAGCAGGCGGATGCCTCCTACGGCCTCGACCAGGCGCGCATCGAGCGCTGCATGGTGGGCCACGTCACGGTCAAGCGTCGCGGTCGGTTCCATGGGCGGACTATAGCGCCGTGCCCTTGCTTTGGTAGAGGCCAACCTTGGTTGGCATCCGCCGACGGCGGGCTTCGGACGCGTTCGTGCCAACCAAGGTTGGCACCTACCAGAAGCGGGCTTCCGTCATCGCGGGTCAGCGCCGACGCGGTTTGCCCGCCGGACGGAACTGCTGGCCCTTGCCCTTCCTGCCGCCACGTTCCTGCGCGGTCTCGGCCTGGCGCACGGCCAACTTCGCGGCAGCGGCGGCCACTTCTTCCTTCAACTTGAAGTAGTTCTGCAGCCGGCTCTCTTCAATCTCGCCGGCATCGATCGCCGCGCGTACCGCACAGCCCGGTTCCTGCTGATGCATGCAGTCGTTGAAGCGACATTGTGCGGCGAGCGCTTCGATATCGGCGAAACCGCCCTCGGCCAACGTCTCTTCGCCGGTCGGCTTCAGTTCGCGCATGCCGGGAGTGTCGATGAGGCACGCGCCCATCGGCAGCGGCATCAGCGCGCGGTGGGTGGTGGTATGGCGGCCGCGCGAATCGTTGGCGCGCACCGAGTTGGTTTTCATCCGCTGCTCTCCCAGCAGCGTGTTGGTCAACGTCGACTTGCCCGCACCGGAAGAACCCACCAGCACCACCGTGCGGCCGGGGCCCAGCCACGGCTCCAGCACTGCAACACTGTCCGCATCCAGGCCGTTGATGGCGTGCAGGGCGATGCCCTGCAGTTCCAGTTCCTCCAGCACCGCCAACGCATCTTCGCTGTATTCGGTCTGGTCGGCCTTGGTCAGCACCACCACCGGTTCGGCACCACCACCGCCCACCAGCAGCAGGTAGCGTTCAATACGGCGCGGATTGAAGTCCGCATCCAGCCCACAGACGATGAAGACGGTATCGATGTTGGCCGCGATCACCTGCTGGTGGTAGTGCTCACCGGCGGCGCCGCGCTTGATGGCGGTACGTCGCGGCAACAGAGCGACGATGCGGATGCCGTCCAGCAGCACCCAGTCGCCAACCGCCGGCCGTTCGTGGCTGGGGAAGCGTGGGCGCTGCCACTCCGGCAAGGATTCGGCCTTGATCGACGCGTCCGGGCCATCGGCCACCACATAGTGGGTGCGGTGCTGTTCGATCACCCGCGCCGGTCGGGCCTGCGGGTGTGCGGCCATCGCGGCCTGCCAGTCGGCATGCTCCGGCGGGCCCGGCCAGGGCCAGCCGATGGTCTGCAGGGCGGTGAAATCGGGGGTCTGGGTCATCGCCGCCATTCTACCTGTGCGATGCCGCCCAGCCCAATGTTGGCGGGCCCTGCAGCCCTTGCCATGCGCTGCAGCAATTCCGCTACCATGGAACCCCCATGCCTTTTGCGGCCCACCGCCCATGTCCACTCCCTCGCCCAAACCCCTGGTCATCCGCGAGCGCCTTTCCGAAGTGCGCTACGAAATCCGCGGAGAACTGGCGCGGCGAGCCCGGGAGCTGGAGGCGCAGGGCCACAAGCTGATCAAGCTCAACATCGGCAATCCCGGCGCTTTCGGCTTCCGTGCACCGGAACACCTGCAGCGCGCCATCGCCGATGACATGGGCCGCACCGATCCCTACACCCATCAGCAGGGCCTGCCGGTCGCCCGCGAGGCCATCGCCGCCGCCTACGCCCGCCGTGGCGCACCGGATGCCCACCCGGACCGCGTGTTCGTCGGCAACGGGGTCAGCGAGCTGATCGACCTGTCGCTGCGGGCGCTGCTCAACCCGGGTGACGAAGTGCTGGTGCCCTCGCCGGACTACCCGCTGTGGTCTGCTTCGACCATCCTCAATGATGGCCGCCCGGTGTATTACCGCTGCGCCGCCGAGAACGGCTTCCAGCCGGACCCGAGCGAGATCGAGACGCTGGTGTCCTCGCGCACCCGCGCCATCGTGCTGATCAATCCGAACAATCCCAGCGGCGCCAGCTACCCGCGCGAGCTGCTGGAACGCGTGGTGGAGATCGCGCGACGCCACAACCTGCTGCTGCTGGTCGATGAGATCTACGACCAGATCCTGTACGACGACGCGGTGTTCCAGCCGGTCGCGCCGCTGGCCGGCGACCATCCCTGCCTGACCTTCAGCGGCCTGAGCAAGGTGCACCGCGCCTGCGGCTGGCGCGTGGGCTGGGCACACCTCAGTGGCGACGACGCACGCTTGGGCGACTTCCGCGCAGCGCTGGACCTGCTGGGCGCACTGCGTCTGTGCGCCAACGTTCCGGGCCAGTACGCCATCGACGCTGCGGTGAACGGCCCGGACACCATTTCCGAGCTGTGCGCACCGGGCGGCCGTCTGTATGAAACCCGCCGTGCGGTGATCGAAGCCTGCGAGGCCAGCGAGCACCTGTCGCTGGTCGCTCCCGCCGGTGCGCTGTACGCGTTCCCGGCCGTGGTCGGCGCCGCCGCCAAGGGCTTCGACGACCACAATTTCGCGCTGGACCTGATGAACAACGACGGCGTGCTGGTGGTGCCGGGCTCGAGCTTCAACGTGCCTTACCGCCACCACTTCCGCGTGACCCTGCTGCCGGAGGCGTCGGTGATGCGCGACGTGTTCGCCCGTATCGACCGCGCCCTCGCCCGCCGGGCTGAAGACGCCACCAAGGTGGTGCCGCTGAAGCCCCGCCGGTCGGTGGCTTGAGCGATGGGCTTGTCGTATCTGGCCCTGGGCGATTCGTACACCATCGGTGAAGCGGTCGCGGTCGACGGCCGCTGGCCGCATCAGCTCGCCGCCGCCCTGCGCGCGCAGGGCATCGATCTGGCCGACCCGCAGACGATCGCCACCACGGGTTGGACCACCGACGAGCTCGATGCCGGCATCGACCATGAGGCGCCGCAAGGGCCGTTCGACTTCGTCAGCCTTCTGATCGGCGTCAACAACCAGTACCGCGAGCGCCCGCTGGACGAGTACCAGGTGCAGTTCCAGGCCCTGCTGCAGCGCGCGATCGGTTTTGCCGGTGGCCGCGCCGACCACGTGCTGGTGCTGTCCTTCCCGGACTGGGGCACCACGCCGTACGGTGCAGGCAGCGGCCGTGACCTGGCCCGCGTCGAACTGGAGACCGACGAGTTCAACGCGGCCGCCGAGGTGATCAGCACCCAGCAGGGCGTGGCCTTCGTCGATATCACCAATATCAGCCGCGACAACGGCGCTGACCCGGCGATGATCGCCGAGGATGGCCTGCACCCGTCCGCACGGATGTATGCACTGTGGAGCGCGCGTGCGCTGCCGGTTGCAGCGCACCTGCTGGGCAGGACGGACTGACACGATGCACGGCACGCCACGGAACGGCACGCCCCTGCCCTGTTCGCCGCTTGATGCCGCACAGGCACGTCTGATCGCCGAGTCCTTCCGGCCGATACAGGCCTGGGGCAGCCGCCGCGATTACTACTACACCCGCGGCAAGCTGGGCAGCGACCCGCTGTATGACGGCGTACTGCAGCACCTGCCGGACGACGGCAAGCCGGTGCTCGACCTCGGCTGCGGGCTGGGCCTGTTCGCGCACGTGCTGCGTCAGCGTGGTCGCCAGCAGGCGTACCTCGGGATTGACGTGGACGACGACAAGATCGCGCGTGCGCAGCGCGCCGGCACCGGCCTGGCCGATGCACGTTTCGACTGTCTGGATGTGCAGGCGCCCTTGCCGACGCATAGCGGGCATGTGCTGCTGCTGGATGTGCTGCAGTACCTGGATGAGGCGCCACAACTGGAACTGCTGCGTGCGGTGAGCGCGCTGGTCGCGCCCGGTGGCCGCCTGCTGCTGCGCACGCCGCTGGCGACCGGCGACCGCCGCGACCGAACCACTCGAGTGGCTGATCGCCTGGCGTGGCTGGTCGGCTGGATGGGCACGCGACCGCGCCATTACCCGGATCCGCAGCGGCTGCAGGCCACGCTGGCCGAGGCTGGGCTGCAGGTGGCTCCGTTGCGTCCCCTGCATGGGCGCACGCCGTTCAACAGCTGGCTGCTGGTTGCCGAGCGTCCGGGAACTGCGGCCAACGGCTGAGCCCCTCGTGGTGGGCGGCCAGGGTGATCGTGAGATGGCCGGGTGGGTGGACTGCACAGGGGGCGCTGCAAGTACGTCCATGTAAGCTCGGTCGCCGCATCCATGCGGCTCACGCCCCTGTGCAGCCCACCCGCCCGGCCACGGACGGTTTACGGGTGCGTCCACCACGGAAGACAAGAAAAAAGCGAAGAGCAAACGCGGGTCGCTTCGCTCTTGCTGCGTCTGGCGCTCGCCGGGTGTGGCCCGGCGCTACCGGTCAGCCGGCCGGCAGTTCGGCCTTCAGGCCGCGCTCGTCCAGCGACTGCAGCACGCGTTCGATGATGGCCAGGTTGTGGCCGTGGGCGGCACCTTCATGCAACAGCACGATCGCGCCCGGGCGCAGGTCCGGCAGCAGACGCGCCAGCACCCCTTCCGGTGTGCAGCCGACGCCGTCGTAGCCGCGGGCGCTCCAGCCCACGCGCACCAGGCCCAGCTTGCGCAGCACCGGTGCCACGAACGGGTTGGTCATGCCCACCACCGAGCGGTACCAGCGCACCGGTCGCCCGCTGACCGTCTGCAGCGCTTGCTGGCAACCCTCGATCTCCGCCGCCATCGTGCCCGGCCCCAGCCGCCAGAAGCGCGCCTGCGGATGGCTGTGGCTGTGGTTGCCGAGGTCGTGTCCGCGACGCAGGATCTCCTCCACCAGGGCCGGATGCGCCAATGCGCGCTCGCCGACCAGGAAAAAGGTCGCCCTCGCCTGGTGTCGGTCCAGCAGATCCAGCACCGAGGGGGTCTGTTCACTGGGGCCGTCGTCGATGGTCAGCCAGACGCTGTTGCCGGTCTCGGGCAACCGGCTCAGCACGGGCGCGTAGAAGCGGCTGTTGGGCAGGAACACCGGCACCATGAACAACGCGTGGCTTGCCACCATCAGCGCCAGGCCCCACTGCCAGCCCGCCAGTACCCATATCAGGATCACAGCCAGCTGCGACAGCACCAGCCAGGGTACCCAGCGCCAGGGCCGGGTCGGGATGCGATGCAATGTTCCTGCGCTGGTCATTCCCCATGATGCCATGGGGGGTAGAATTGATGATTCGAATTTTTCGGACCCATGACTGCCATGTCCCTCGATCCCGCCCTGCGTTCGCGCATCGAAACCATCCTCAACGACGACCGCGTTGTGCTGTTCATGAAGGGCCAGCCCTCGATGCCGCAGTGCGGTTTCTCGGCCAAGGCCGTGGGTGCCCTGCAGGACCTGGGCGTGGAGTTCGCCCACGTCAACGTGCTGGCCGACGCGGAGATCCGCGAAGGCATCAAGGCCTATGGCGACTGGCCGACCATCCCGCAGCTGTACATCGACGGCGAACTGGTCGGCGGCAGCGACATCGTGCTGCAGATGGCCGCCAGCGGTGAGCTGAGCAGCGTGCTGGGCCTGGCCGCACCGGACCGCACCCCGCCGCGCATCACCGTCACCCCGGCCGCAGTGGAAATGCTGAAGGGTGCGCTGGCCGATTCGCCGGGTGCGTCGCTGCAGCTGGGCATCGATGCCCGCTTCCAGCCGAACTTCCAGCTGGCCCCGTACGACGAAGGCGCGATTGCCGCAGAGTCCAACGGCCTGCGCGTGCAGTTCGACCTGGCCAGCGCCCGCCGCGCCGACGGCATCACCATCGACTGGGTCGACGACATCCGTGGCAAGGGCCTGGCGATCGACAACCCGAACGCGCCCAAGCCGGTGCAGGAAATCAGCGTGCGCGATGCCGACGACCTGGTGCGTGCCGGCAACGTGATGCTGGTGGACGTGCGCCCGGCCGAAGAACGTGCCATCGCCGCTGTCGGCGTGCCGTTCAAGAGCTTCGATGGCAACGGCCGCGCCGAGCTGGAAGCCCTGCCGAAGGACACCGCCCTGGCCTTCCTGTGCCACCACGGTGGCCGTAGCGCGCAGGCAGCGGAGCAGTTCCGTGCGCTGGGCTTCAGCAAGGTGTTCAACGTCACCGGCGGCATCGACGCCTGGTCGGACGAAGTGGACAACGGCGTGCCGAAGTACTGATCGGCTGCAGTTGAAACCCACAAAAACGCCGGCGCAAGCCGGCGTTTTCCGTTGAATCCATCCACGCATGGCGTGGATCTACTCCTTCCGGGTTATCCGGCGAACCCGCCTTCGGCCAGGTAGTCCAGTTCTTCCGGCGAAGGCATGCGGCCAAGCACCGCATTGCGATGCGGGAACCGGCCGAAGCGGCGGATGATGTCGCGGTGCAGTTCGGCGTACTGCAGGTATTCCTTGTCACCCAGCACGTCGAACATCGCCACCGAGCGGTCCTGGTCCAGCGGATCTTCGGAGTGCTCGAACGGCAGGTAGATGAAGGCGCGCAGCTTGGGTACCAGCTGCAGGTCCAGCCCTTCTTCGATCGCGCGCATGGCGTAGTGCCGGGCCAGACCATCGGTGGCATAGGAATGGGCCGTGCCGCGGAAGCAGTTGCGTGGGAACTGGTCCAGCAGCAGCATCAGCGCCAGCGCGCCCTCGGCGCTGCTCAGCCAGTGCTCGCGCGCGCGCGATGCGGCGGCATGGTGTTCGTCCGCGAACAGCGTACGGAACCGTGCGTCGAACGCATCATCGCGGGCGAACCACTTTTCAGGGCCCGCGTCTTTCCAGAATTCCACCACTTGCGCGGCAACGTCCATCACCTACTCCCCAAGGCCGGCGCACCGCGCCAGGCCATCATCATCATTCGTCGAAGCGCAGGTGGCGGACCGACTTGCCGTTGCGCCGGATAAGCTTAAGCGCCTCGATGCCGATCTGGATATGGTTTTCCACGAACTGCGAGCTGACCTTGGCGTCCGACGCCTCGGTCTTCACCCCGTCCGGGATCATCGGCTGGTCTGAAACCAGCAGCAGGGCGCCACTGGGGATGTGGTTGGCGAAGCCGGCAGCGAAGATCGTAGCGGTTTCCATGTCGATGGCCATGCAGCGCATCGCCCGCAGCCGCTCCTTGAAGGCCTCGTCGTGCTCCCAGACCCGGCGGTTGGTGGTGTAGACGGTGCCGGTCCAGTAGTCGTGGCCAAGGTCGCGGATCATGGTCGAGACCGCACGCTGCAGGGCGAAAGCCGGCAATGCCGGCACTTCCGGCGGCAGGTAGTCGCCCGAGGTGCCCTCGCCGCGGATGGCCGCGATCGGCAGCACCAGGTCGCCCAGCTCGTTCTTGCGCTTCAGCCCGCCGCACTTGCCCAGGAACAGCACCGCCTTGGGCATCACCGCCGACAGCAGATCCATGATGATCGCGGCATTGGGGCTGCCCATGCCGAAGTTGATCATGGTGATGCCGTCGATGGTGGCACTGGCCATGGGCCGGTCCAGGCCGATCACCGGCGCACCGGTCAGCGCGGAGAACGTATGCAGGTAGCCCCCGAAGTTGGTCAGCAGGATGTGCTGGCCGAACTGGTCCAGGGGCACGCCGGTATAGCGCGGCAGCCAGTTGTCGACGATGTCCTGCTTGCTCTTCATGGGCGGTCCGGTGCGGCGTGGGGAGCACCATTTTCCGGGAGGCGGACGTTGCCGTCGAGATGGCAGATGACGCCCCGTGAAAAAGGACACTTGGCAAGCAGGCCAGTCCCCGGCTAGCGTCGGTGGGTTGAACACGCTGCCAAGGGGATCTGCATGACATCGACGTTGTTGCGCGCCGGGTTGGGTCTGGCGCTGGTATCGCTGAGCACGGCGCCGGCCGTGGGCGCTTCGCGCTTCGTGGCCGATCCCTACCCAAGCACCTACCGGGCGCATCCCGATGCGCCGCTGCTGATCCAGAACGCCACCGTGCTGACCGGCACCGGCCAGCGCCTGGACAACGCCGATGTGTTGCTGCGCGATGGCCGCATCGTCGCCGTCGGCGATGCGCTGCAGGTCGATGCCAGCGTCACCCGCATCAACGCGGACGGCAAATGGGTGACCCCGGGCCTGATCGACGTGCACTCGCACCTGGGCGTCTATCCCAGCCCCGGCGTAGGCGCGCACAGCGACGGCAACGAGATGACCGCGCCGGTCACTGCCAACGTCTGGGCCGAGCATTCGGTATGGCCGCAGGACCCCGGTTTCCAGGCGGCACTGGCCGGCGGGGTGACCAGCATGCAGGTGCTGCCCGGCTCGGCCAACCTGGTCGGTGGCCGCGGCGTAACGTTGAAGAACGTGCCTGCCACCACCTACCAGGCGATGAAGTTCCCCGGCGCGCCGTGGGGCCTGAAGATGGCCTGCGGCGAGAACCCCAAGCGCGTCTACGGTGGCGGCAAGGGCGTGGCACCTGCCACCCGGATGGGCAACGTGGCCGGTTACCGCGCAGCCTTCATCGACGCGGCCGACTACATCGCCAAGAACAAGCCAAAGCCGGCCAAGCGCAAGGGCTGGTTCGGCAGCGACAAGGGCGACAGCGCCGGTGACGCCGGCGGCAAGCGCGACCTCAAGCTGGACACCCTTGCCGGTGCGATCCAGGGCGATATCCGCGTGCACATCCACTGCTACCGCGCCGATGAAATGGCCACCATGCTCGACCTGTCCAAGGAATTCGGCTTCAAGGTGGCCGCCTTCCACCATGGCGTGGAGGCCTACAAACTGGCCGACCGGCTGGCTGCCGAAGGCGTGTGCGGCGCACTGTGGGCCGACTGGTGGGGCTTCAAGATGGAGGCCTTCGACGGTATCGCCGAGAACATCGCGCTGGTCGACCGGCCGAAAAACAGCTGCGCCATCGTCCACTCCGACTCGCCCGAAGGCATCCAACGCCTGAACCAGGAAGCAGCCAAGGTGATGGCCGCCGCGCGCCGCGCGCACATGCCGGAGATCGCACCGGAACGCGCGATCACCTGGATGACCGCCAACGCCGCCAAGGCGCTGGGAATCGAAGCGCAGACCGGCACGCTGGAGGCCGGAAAGATGGCCGACGTGGTGATCTGGAACGGCAACCCCTTCAGCTCGTATGCACTGGCCGAACAGGTGTTCGTCGATGGCCGCCGTGTGTACGACCGCAGCACGCCACCGGCGACGCCGCGGTCTGATTTCCAACTTGGGCAGGAGCTGCGCTGATGGGCATGTTCAAGGCAATGGCGAAATCTGCCGCAACGCTCGGCGCTGCCGTCATGGCGCTGGCCTGCATCGCGCCGCCTGCACAGGCGCAGGACCTGCTGGTGCGCGGTGCGACCGTCGCTACCGCCAGCGCACGCGGCAACGTGGAAGACGCCGACGTGCTGGTGCAGGGCGGCATCATCCGCGCGGTGGGTCGCGGCCTGTCCGCACCGGCCGGCGTGCCGGTGGTCGAGGCCAAGGGCCGCACGCTGACCCCTGCCCTGTTCGGCGGCATCACCGAGATCGGCATCGAGGAAGTGTCCGGCGAATCGAGCACGGTCGACAGCGCGCTGAAGATCGGTGAGCAGCCGCTGCGTCCGGAATTCGACGTGACCCTGGCCTACAACCCCGCGTCGGTGCTGATTCCGGTAGCACGCCTGGACGGTATCGGCTTCACGGCGCTGGGCGCGGCCACCGGCGGTGGCTTCGTTGCTGGCCAGGGCGGCGTGGTGCGTTTCGATGGCAGTGCCGACCCGATCGGCCCGCGCGCCTTGTTCCTGCGCCTGGGTGCTGCGGCGTCTGAACTGACCGGGCAATCGCGCGCGGCGCAATGGATGCTGCTGCAGCAGATGGTCGATGAAGCACGTGGCCAGGTCGCCGCCGACTCGCCGCATGCGCTGCTGACCCCGGCCGGTCGCCGTACGCTGGCCCGCTATCTGTCCGGGCAAGGCCGCGTCGTGGTGGAAGTGGACCGCGCGGCCGACATCCGCCAGCTGCTGCGCTGGGCGGCCCGCGAAAAAGTGAAGATCGCCATCGCCGGCGGTGCCGAGGCCTGGCAGCTGGCACCGGAACTGGCGGCGGCCAAGGTGCCGGTGTTCGTCGACGCGCTGGGCAACCTGCCGGCCACCTTCGACCAGATCGGCGCCACCCTGGAAAACGCCGCGCGGTTGCAGCGCGCCGGCGTACCGGTGGCTTTTGCCCAGCGCGACGACGCCTCGCACAATGCGCGAAAGATGCGCCAGCTGGCGGGCAACGCGGTGGCCAACGGCCTGCCCTGGGCCGACGGCCTGGCCGGGCTGACCCGGGTACCGGCCGAGGTGCTGGGCGTGGCCGACCAGATCGGCAGCATCGAGCCGGGCAAGCGTGCCGACCTGGTGCTGTGGGAGGGTGATCCGCTGGATGTGGCGCACTATGCCGAACAGGTCTGGCTGGGCGGTCGTGCGATGCCGATGCGCTCGCGCCAGACCGAACTGCGCGACCGCTACCTGCAGCGCAACGCACAGCCCTGACCGTTACGAGGAACCATCGATGCCCACCCTGCGCTGGTATTTCGACTTCGTCTCGCCCTACTCCTACCTGCACTGGCAGAAGGTCAAGCGGCTGCCGCAGTTCGAGCACATCCAACCGGTACCGATCGCCTTCGGTGCGGTCCTGCACAATCTGGGCAACCTGGGCCCGGCGGAGATCCCGGCCAAGCGCCGTTTCATGTACCGCCAGCTGTTGTGGACCGCGCAGGCCGAGGGCACGCCACTGCGCTTTCCGCCCGGACATCCGTTCAACCCGCTGGCCGCCCTGCGCCTGTGCCTGGCCGCAGGCGTCAGCACCGAAGCGGTGGATGTGCTGTTTGACTGGATCTGGCGCGATGGCCACGCGGCCGACAGCGCCCCGGCCCTGCGCGAACCCGCTGCCCGGCTGGGTATCAGCGATGTGGAGGCGGCCATCGGTGAGCCGGCAATCAAGGAACAGCTGCGGCGCAACACCGATGCGGCGATCGAGGCTGGCGTATTCGGCGTGCCGACCTTGTCCATCGACGGCGAACTGTTCTGGGGCAACGATACCCACCCGCTGATGGCGGCGGTACTGGACGACCCGGGCCTGCTGGATCGGCCGGACTGGCAGCACGCCGTGGCCCTGCCGATGGCGGTGCAGCGCAGTCGCTGAACAGGCAGTGGCGCATTTCCCTCGCGCGCCCGATCCGGTTTTGAGATAGTTTTCACATTTCCGAACCTACAACCGCCCTGGAGGGGGAGCCGCGGATGCGCATCGGAATCGTCGTCGACTCGGCCTGCGACCTGCCGCAGGACTTCATTGCCGAGCACAACATCGTGCTGTTGCCGATCACCGTGCGGATCGGCGAAGCCGTGCTCGCCGACCACCGCGACGAGCAGGCCACGCTGAGTTTTCTGCACGCGCACGTAGCCGAACACGGCGCCGAAGCGGAGACCATCCCCTTCAGCGTCAACCAGATCCGCGACCTGTTCCTGCAGCGGCTGGTGATCGACTACGACCACGTGTTCTGCATGACCATCACCAAGACCCGCAGCCCGATCCACGACAACGCGCTGCAGGCCAGCTTCGCCATCCTCAACGATTACAAACCGGTGCGGCAGGCGGCAGGCTACAACTCGCCGTTCGCGCTGCGCGTGCTGGACACCCAGAACCTGTTCGCCGCACAGGCTGTGACGGCGGTGGAAGCGGTGCGCCTGCGTGCCAGCGACGCCAGCGTGCAGCAGATCCGCGAGCGCTTGGAAGAACTGGCGGGCAACGTGCACGGCTACATGGTCACCCGCGACCTGTACTACATGCGCGCACGCGCGCGGCACAAGGGCGACCGCAGCGTCGGCCTGCTCAGCGCGGCGCTGGGCAGTGCGCTGGACATCAAGCCGGTGCTGCATGGCTATCGCGGCGAGACCGGGCCGGTGGCGAAGATCAAGGGTTTCGACAATGCCGTGCTGAAGCTGTTCGGCGTGGTCGGCCAGCGCGTACGCGCCGGACTGATGACGCCCACCGTGTGCGTCAGCTACGGCGGCGAACTGGACGAACTGCGCGCCCTGCCCGGCTACGCGCAGATGAAGGAGGTCTGCGCCGGCCATGGCGTGACCGTGTACGAATCGGTGATGAGCCTGACCGGCATGGTCAACGTCGGCAAGGGCGCGGTCACCGTGGGCTTCGCCGATGGGCCGCATCGGTTTGAATGAAGGCCAACCACGCAGTGGAATCTGCACATCGATTCCACCGCGCTTATGCCAGCCTAGCTGCACCTCAAGGAGATCAACATGCCTGCGCAGTACCACATCAGCCTGCCCGAACCGTCCAAAGCCCGCGGCAACGACCCCGACCTGGCTTTCCATTCACAGGGTGCCGCTGGCTTCGCCGAAGAACTGCAGAATGCGCTGCGCAATGGCAGCCTGTTCGAGCGTTGGCGCGACAAGCAACCGGACCCGGATGCGGTGGAACCGCAGTGGGGCGTGACCGATCCGGAGGCCACCGTGACCGGTGAGCAGAAGGATCTGCGCATCAACCTGGTGGCCACCACCCGCATCGACAGTGACGTGTTCAAGCAGCGCCTGCGCCTGCTGGCCGGGCACCATTGGGAACTGCGCGACGTGCGTTGAGGTGCCCGCCGGGCATGGCCCGGCGCTACCTGCCCCGCTCAACTACCTGCCCCGCTCTGGTAGGTGCCAACCTTGGTTGGCATCTACCAGTTCCTCGTGGCTGGCACTACCGAGCACCCGGATCTGCTGCTATCGTGCCGCCGCCAACGGCGACTGCACGGACTGCACATGGACCCCAAGCTGAAAGCCCTCATCGAGCAGACCAACCTGTCGGACCTGCTGCCGTCGGCGCCCGAGGAAATGGATCTGCAGCAGCCGGTAGCGCCGCCGGAACCCGCAAAACCGCAACCCGCCCGTTCCACCAACGATGCACTGCAGGTGCATTTCGGTGGCACCGACATGGTCGGCAAGCTCGCCAATGCGCCCACCAGTGGACGGATAAAGACCTTCGCGATGATCCTGCTGGGCGGGCCGACCATCGTGCTCGGCCTGCTTCTGCTGGGCATGGTCTGGACCGAGCCTGGCAAGTCGGTGTTCGCGCTGGTCTACGGCACGGTCATCGCAGCGGTGTTGATCGGCATCTGGCCTTATCTGCTGTTCCGCAAGCGCGAGAAACCGTCGAACTGACGACCAGGGTAGTGCCGGCCGCTGGCCGGCAACCCATGCATCCTGCAGCTGCCGGCCAGCGGCCGGCACTACCCCATCCCGCGTGCTACCAACCACCGCCCAGCGCGCGATACAGTTCCACGCGTGTAATCGCGGCCGTCGCCTGGCTGTTGGCCAGCGCGGCCTGGTTGTCCAGCGCGATGCGCTGCGTGCTCAACACATCCAGCATGTCGACCACGCCGGCCTGGTACTGCCGGCGCGCTGCGCCCAGCGCCGTCTCGCTCTCATCTACCGCCACATGCAGCTGAGCTGTACGTTGCTGCTCGGCGGCATAGCCGTCGATGGCGTCGTCCACTTCATGCCAGGCCTGCAGCACGGTACGGCGGAACTGCAGCGCCGACTGTTGCTGCTGCAGCCTGCTCAACGCCAGGTTGGCCTTCAGGCGTCCGCCCTGGAAGATCGGCAAGCTGATCGACGGGCCGATACTGAAGCGATGCGCGTTCCAGCCATCCAGGTCATCCAGCTGCTTGGCCTGGAAACCGGCATCGCCATTCAAGGTGATGCGCGGCAGGAAGCTGGCCTTGGCCACGCCGATACCAGCCGTGGCTGCATGCAACGCAGCCTCGGCACGGCGGACATCGGGGCGACGCTCGGCCAGCTCACTGGGCACGCCCACGGCGACGGTCGGCAACGCGGGCCAGTCGCGGCGCGCGCTCGGCAACTGCGCGTCCAACGTCAGCGGTGGCTGCGCCAGCAGGAACGCCAGCGCATTGCGCAATTGTGATTCGCGATGCCGCAACGGTGAGATGCGCGCCTGCAACGATGCCACCTGTGCCGCCGCACTGGACACCTGCAACGTGCTGGCCACGCCTTGGCGTTGGCGCGCTTCGGTCAACCGCTTGATGTCGCGGGCGATGCTGAGGTTGTCCTCGGTGATCGCCAGCAGCTGGCGCGTTGCGCGCAACTGCAGGTAATCGCGCGCGGTCTCCGCCAGCAGCGCAATGCGTACCGCGTGTGCATCTTCCTCGGCCATCTGCACGCGTGCGTCGGCGGCTTCCACCTGACGGCGTACGCGGCCCCACAGATCCAGTTCCCAGCTCAGACCGATGCCTGCCTGCAACACACCATAGTCATCACGACCGCCATTACCGGACGGATCGTTCAGGCCTACCTCGCTGTTGCGTGCGCGTACGCCAGTGGCAGTGGCACTGACGCTGGGCAGGCGGTCGGCAGCGGTGACGCCACGCGCGGCGCGGCTCTGCTGCACGCGGTTGGCAGCCAGCTGCAGGTCGAGATTGGCCTGCAGCACCTGCGTCGCCAATTGCCCCAGCAGGGGGTCGTCGAAACCGGACCACCAGCGGGCATCGTCATCCAGCGCAGCTGACGCCACCGCTTCGCCCTGCCACTGCGTGGGCAATTCGGCCTGCGGGCGCACGAAGTCCGGGCCCAGTGTGCAGGCGCCCAGCGCCGTGCACAGTGCCGCTGCAGCCAGTACACGTGGGAATACGCGGATCATGCGCCCTCCCCGCCCTTGCGGTGCTGCTCGCGCTGGGCACTCTGCACCCGCTGCGGACTCTGCAGATCCACGCTCGCTTCAACCGACATGCCGGCACGCAGCTGGCCCAGCAATGCCTGCTCCGGCTCCAGCACGATCTTCACCGGAATGCGTTGCACCACCTTGGTGAAGTTGCCGGTCGCGTTTTCCGGTGCAATCGCGGCGAACGTCACGCCCGTGGCCGGGGCGATGCTGTCGATATGGCCACGCAGCGGCGTGCCGGGGAACACGTCCACCGTCAGTTCAACCTGCTGCCCCGGCTGCATGCGGGTCATCTGCGTTTCCTGGAAGTTGGCGACCACGAAGGCGCGCTGCAGCGGCACCACCGCGGCCACCGGCGTGCCCGGGGTCAGGTAGGCACCGACGCGCACTGCGCGGCGCCCGACCAGGCCGTCGATGGGTGCGCGCAGCTCGGTGTGCGACAGATCCAGTTCGGCGCGTGCCTGCGCGGCTTCGGCACGCTGCACGGCCGCCTGCGCCGCCTGCACCCCGGCAGTGAGGATGTCGGTGCGCTGGCGTGCGGTCGACAATGCGGCCTGCCCCTGTTGCAGGTGCGCACTGGCCACGGCCTGCTTCGACTGCGCCTGCTGTGCGTTCTGCACGGTACCGGCGCCGTCGCGCGCCAGCTCGCGGTATCGCTGCTGGTCGGCGCTGGCCAGGGTCAGTTCGGAGCGACTGACATCCACACTCGCCCTGGCCTGTTCGATCAGCGAGCCCTGCTGTGCCAGCGCCGCCTGTGCGTTGGCCAGCTGTGCACGCGCATTGGCCAGGTCGGCGCGGGCGGCCAGCAACGCGACCTGGTAGTCACGGTCATCGATGCGGGCCAGCACGTCACCGGCCTTCACCGCTTGGTTGTCTTCCACCTCCACCGCGCTGACGAAGCCGGCGATCTTGGGCGCGACCACTGTGTAGTCGGCGACCACATAGGCGTTGTTGGTGGTCTGGTGGCGGCCATCGCGCAGCAGCAACCAGGCAGCACCGGCCAGGACCAGCACGCCCAGGCTGAGACCGGCGTTGAGATACGTTCGATTGATTGTCATGAGGGGGTTCCTGCGAAGGGGATCAAGCCACGGCACGTGGCGGATGGATGCGGGTGGGCATCCAGGCAATGAGGGGAATGAAGGCCAGCGCGACCAACGCGACCAGCAGGTAGAGATCGGCCGAGGTCAATGCCTGCACCTGCGCATGCAGGCGCGCGCCCAGTTGCGGCCCGTCGGTCAGCCACGGCTGTTCGCCGAGGCGGTCGACCAGCACGGTGGAATGGAAATGTCGGCGTCCCTGCGCGACCGCTTCAAGCACGCCGCTGGCCAGTACCGCGGCAAAGCCCTTGACCGTGTTGAACCACGCCGAGGCGAAGGGGCCGTCCTGTGGCGCAAGGCCACCGGTGGCCAGCATCAGCAGCGGCAGCACCGCCATCGGCTGGGCAAACACCTGCAGCAACTGCACCCACAGGAAGTTGTCGCGGATCCAGCTCACGTCCAGATGTGCGCCCAGCCAGCACGCCAGCGCCAGCAGCGCCAGACCGGTGGCCTGCACCCAGCGGCAATCGATCGCGCGGATGTTCAGCAGGGCGGCTACCAACGGCAGCGCGATTACCTGCGGAACCGCCACCCACAGCAGCATCGGCGCGGTCTGTTGCGGCCGATAGCCCTGCACGCTGGCGAGGAAGCCGGAGGGAATGGAGATCACGGCCAGCAGCACGAACAGCACGCCACCCAGAGTGATCAGCGAATAGCTGAGGTTGCGGTTGGCCAGCAGCTGCAGCTTGAAGAACGGCAACGGATGGAACCACTCGTTGACCATGAAAAGCACCAGCAGACCCGCACCGCCACCCAGCATCAGCGTGATCAACGACGAGTCGAACCAGTTCAAACGCGGGCCCTGCACCAGGCCCAGTACCAGCAGCACCAGCGCCGGCAGGCCGAGCATCAGGCCGATCCCATCGAACTGTGCGAAGCGTTCCAGCCGCAGGGGATCCTGTGGCAGGCCCCAGCCGACCATCGCCATCGCCGCCAGGCAGTACGGCACGATCTGCCAGAACGCCCAGTGCCAGCCCACCTGTTCCACCCAGAACGCGGCCAGCGGGGTGCCCATGCTCGGCCCGAAGGTGGCGGTCAGTGCGTAGGCGGCCAGGCCGTACAGCTTGATGCCCGGCGGCAGGAAGCGCAGCGCCACGCTCATCAGCAGCGGCGGCAACGCGCCACCGCACAGGCCCTGCAACGCGCGCAGCACCAGAAAGGTCTGCAGGTTGGGTGCCAGCGGGCACAGCACGCCCAGCGCCATGAACCCGCCGATCATCGCCATCGCGAAGCGGCGCAGCGAGAAGGTGGCGGCGCACCACGGTGCGAATGCCATCGCGCTGACCGACATCGCGCTGTACAGCGCCACGATCCAGCTGCCGTCATCGACGCTGAAACCCATCGCACCGCGGATGTCGGCCAGTGCGACCTTGGTGACGTTCTCGTTGAAGCCCGACACCAGCACCGCCAGCAGCACACCGCACAGCCCTACCAGGATGCGCCGGTCGAGCCCGGGTGCAGCGACGGGACGGGACGCTGCCGGCGCCGGCAGTACGGCGGCAGGCGTGCTCACTGCCTGCCGCCGATCCGTGCAGTGCACGGCATATGTGGAGTCATTGGATTGCGCTCAGTGAAACTATCGGGAGCGCAGTCTAGAAAGGCCGTTGCCTGTGAAAAATGGCGTGCCCGGCATCGCAGGCGTGCGTCCGACGCACGCCTGCAGGCGATCAGTGGCGGGACGCCTCGACCGAGTCGCACATCACCTTGATCGCCCGCCGCAGCCACTGGTGCGCCGGGTCGTTGTCCATGCGCGGGTGCCAGGCCTGCACCAGTGCCACGGTACGTACCGGCACCGGCAGCGGGAACATGCGCAGCGGCAGGCCCATGTGGGTGATGCGGTCGAGCATCACGCTCGGCATCTGCGGCAGTACCAGGTCTGAATCAGCAGCAGCGAAGATCGCACCGTGGAAGGTGGGGATGACTACCGCTACCCGTCGCTGCAGGCCGAGCACGGCCAGTTCCTCGTCGATCGGGCCGTGCGCCAGCCCGCGGCGGGACACGGCGATGTGGTCGCAGGCCGCGAAGCGCTCGGCACTGATGTCACCGTCGAACAGCGGATGATCCTCGCGTGCGGCGCCCAGCAGCGAGGTGGTGAACAGGTGCTGCACCTTGGTTTCCGGGCTGTGCTTGCCCGCCGTGCTGATGTACAGGTCGATCCGCCCCTGCACCATCGCATCGTCATCGGTATCGCCTTCGGGCACGAAGCGCAGCATGCAACGCGGCGCCTGCTGGCGGAATACCTCACGCAGGCGGCCGCCATAGCTGCCGATGAACACATCGTTGGCGCGCACGCTGAACGTGCGCTCCAGGGTAGCCATGTCGACCTCGCGGCCGGCATTGAACACGCGGTGTGCCTGCTCGATCACATCGCGCACCTGCTCACGCAGTTCCAGCGCGCGGGGTGTGGGGGCAAGGCCACGGCCGGCGCGCACCAGCACCGGATCACCCAGGGCCACGCGCACCCGGCCGAGGGTACGGCTCATCGCCGGCGCACTGAGGTTCATCCGCCGCGCGGCGGCGGCCACGCTGCATTCGTCGATCAGCACATCCAGTGCCAGCAACAGGTTGAGGTCAGGCAGGGGCATGGCAGTCTCCCGTAAATGCGATGACTCTACTGCAATCCAAACCGACCAGAGTTGCGTCCTGCGCACGCATTGACTGCGGCGCACGGCATGGGTGCGCGCGACGACATGAGCGACCATCACCGCCCTGCAAAGGAGCTTTTCATGTTCAACACCCTGCTGGTCGCGCTTGATGGCGGCCCCCAGCACGACCGCGTGCTGGACCTCGCCGCCGCCATGGCCGGCCCCCGCAGCCGCCTGCACCTGCTCTGCGTGCTCGACCCCGAATTCGCACTGGCAGCGGATGCCACCGATGCCGACCGCCGCGAATATCCGGCCGCCGCCAAGCAGCAGGCGCATGCCGAAGCCGTGCTGGCCGATGCCCTGGCCGAGCTGCGCGAGCGCGGCGTGGATGCCATCGCACAGCTGCCGTCCGGCGACCCGGGCGAAGTGATCAGCGCGCAGGCGCGTCGCCTGCAATGCGATCTGATCGTCATCGGCCATCGCCATCTGTCACGTCTGCAGCGTCTGTTCGAGCCCTCGGTCGGGCAATGGACCATCGACCATGCGCCGTGCCCGGTGCTGGTGGAAACGCGCGATCCGTAGGTACTCCCGGCATGGCCTCACGTTCCCCTGTATTTCCCACCCGCGTGAGTTATCGCGCCTTCGGCCGTCAGTTCAGTCGTAGCGAACAGGCCCTGCTGGCCGCGCTGCGGCAACTGGCCGACCCGGCCCTGCAGGCCGAGGGCCTGCTGCAATTGGCGGCCCTGGGCCTGAATGCTGAAGGGCGCGACGCCTTCGGTGAACTGCTGCCGCTGCTGGCCACGCCGCACGCACCGATCGAGCTGCTGCCGGCCGGGTCGCCCTTCATTTCCGCCAGCGAACTGGACCTGCTGGTCTGTCTGCTGCGCATCGCCCAATGGCGTCATGCACGCCCACGCGAAGACGATGTGCTGGCGCCGCTGCGTCGGCAACTGGCGTGTTGTGCGGCGGCGGTACAGGCCACGCCGTTGACGTTGCGGCAGCGGTCGCTGTCACCCGTTGGGCTGCGCCTGCTGGATCCGGCCGGGTGGCAGCGGCAGCGCTGATCGGCCGCGCGACGTCCTGTCGCGGCAGTGGCCCAGGCGTGCTCAACAGTCCAGCGTGCCGTGCGCGCCCCCGTCGTCGTCCAGCACGTGCGCATGCAATGTCACTTGGTTGCGGCCCGCACGCTTGGCCGCGTACAGGCCGGCATCGGCATCGGCCAGCAACTGTTCGGCGCTGGCCAGCGCCGGTGGGTGCAGGTAGCCCACCCCCACGCTGATGCTGACCGGACCCTCCGGCAGCGGCAGTGCTTCCACCGCCTCGCGCAGGCGCTCGGCCAGCGCCAGCACGCCCGACAGCGGGCTGCCGGGCACGATCACCGCGAACTCCTCACCGCCATAGCGCGCCACGCTGTCGGCCGCGCGCCCGGCAGTGGACTGCAGCACCGCAGCCACCGCCTGCAGGCAGCGGTCGCCAGCGGGATGACCGTGCTCGTCGTTGAATGCCTTGAAATGGTCGATGTCCACCAGCAACAGGCCCAGTTCGGTGCCGCTGCGGCGCGCGCGGTTCCATTCGGCCAGCAGCAGCGTATCGAACTCACGGCGATTGGCTACGCCGGTCAGGCCATCCTGCCGCGCCAGCTGATCAAGACCCGCCTGCCGTTCCAGCAGGTCGATCTGCAGCAGGGTGCTGCGCAGGCCGAAGCCCAGCGTCGCCACCACGAAGCCGGTCACCGCCAACGGCCGCGCGTGGTCGACCACCAGGGTGCCGACTACCAGCAGCAGCAAGGGCAGGATGATCGGGCCGCCCGCCTGCACCAATCGCAGCAGGCGCGGATGCAGCACGAAGCCCGGAGCAGGTGCCTGGCGCAGTGCCAGTACCGCCAGCAGCAGGAACGGCAGGTCGATCAACAGATCGTTGTAGGCGCCGAACGACTGTTCGGAGGTGTAGTGATTGATGTAGAACGCCAGCAGCAGATAGCTCAGTGCGTACAGCGCCAGCGCGCGGTAGAAGCTGCGCCGTTCTGGCGCATCGCCGGCGACCCAGCGCACCACCGCGAAGCCGGCGATGCACAGGTTCTGGATGTCGAACATGCGCTGCATGTGGGCCATCGCCTGGTCATCGATGTCGATGCGGTCGGCAAATGACTGGGTATGCACGAAGAACAGGACACCCAGCAGCGCAGCCATCACGCCGTCGATCAGGCTGATCATCCGGCGTTCGCGACGGGCGCGGGCCAGGATGAACACCAGCGGCACGCCGTACAGCACATACAACAGCAGGCTGGCGCGCGGGGTGATGTCGGACCGTCCGGCCCCCAGTGCGTCGGCCATGTTGAAGGCCATGCCACCGGCCCAGAGCAGCAGCGCCATTGCCGTGGCCCGCCAGCCCAGTGCAGCGCGGTCACGCTGGCCACGCCACAGGCAGGCCGCGGCGGCCAGCAGAGGCGCCGCGGTCAGGAACACGAACGATCCCCCACCCGCCGTACCCGGCCAGAACGCCACGACCACGCCATGGCAGATCACGAACATCAGCGCCAGCACAACCAGCATGCATCCCCCATGCGCAAGGCCGTATGGCGGCACGATAGCGCGCCGCCACGCCACAGCGGCGTGATCCGCGTTGGAAAAGACGGATACGCGACAGTGGCAGCCGTCTCGCGAAATGGTTGCCCGGCGACGCTCGCGGGCCAGCCGGGAAGCCGCCCGACAGCCGCGACCTGTAAAATGCGAAAATCCCTCCCCATCCTGGCGAGCGCCTCCGCGCCGGCCACCCCAGATATCCCGTGAAAACCCCCGAAGGACTGCGCGCGCTGATCGACGACGGCGTGATCGATGAAGTGCTACGCCCGCTCAAGAGCGGCAAGGAAGCGGCCGTGTACGTGGTACGCAGCGGCAACGAGGTGCGCTGCGCGAAGGTCTACAAGGACATGGCCCAGCGCAGCTTCCAGCAGCGCGTGCAGTACCAGGAAGGCCGCAAGGTGCGCGGCAGCCGTGAGGCGCGTGCGGTGGGCAAGGCCAGCAAGTACGGCCGCAAGCAGCAGGAAACGGCCTGGAAGAACACCGAGGTGGACTCGCTGTACCTGCTGCGTGATGCCGGCGTGCGCGTGCCCGAGCCATACGGCTACTTCCACGGTGTGCTGGTGATGGAGCTGGTCACCGATGCCGACGGTTTCTCCGCCGCCCGCCTGGGCGAAGTGGAACTGGAGCCCGAACAGGCCCGCCAGTTCCACCAGACCCTGGTCCGCCAGGTGGTGCGCATGCTGTGCTGCGGCCTGATCCATGGCGATCTCTCGCCGTACAACGTGCTGGTCGGTCCCGATGGCCCGGTGGTGATCGATTTCCCCCAGGTGGTCAGTGCAGGCGGCAACAACGCCGCGCGCAGCATGCTGCTGCGGGACGTCAACAACCTCACCGCCTACTTGGGCCGTTTCGCCCCTGAACTGCTGGACAGCTGGTATGGCGAGGAAATGTGGGCGCTGTTCGAGGCTGGCAGCCTGCTGCCGGACAGCGAGCTCACCGGCACCTTTGTGCACGATGAATCTACCGTCGACCTCGACAGCGTGCGCCACGCCATCAACGATGCGCGCGAAGAAGCCCTGATCCGCCAGCAGGGCCGTGAAGCGGCGGAAGAAGACGACGACGTATAAGCGCCACGCCATGCGTGGCGGCTCGACGCTACGGACAAGCCAGAGCAGCCGAGCGTGGGCTCGGCTACAGGGTCAGGCCTTCAGTGCGCGCGCGTGGTGGGCGATGTGCTCGCCGATGAAGCTGGCGATGAAGTAGTAGCTGTGGTCGTAGCCGGGCTGCAGGCGCAGGCTCAGCGGATGGCCGGCGGCCTCACAGGCCTGCTGCAGGCGCTGCGGCTGCAGCTGGATCTGCAGGAACTCATCCCCCTCGCCCTGGTCGACCAGCAGCGGCAAGCGCTCGCCGGAATTGGCCACAAGCGCGCAGGCATCCCACTGCGCCCAGTCGGCCGGGTTGTCACCGAGGTAGGCCGTGAACGCCTTCTGTCCCCACGGCACCTGGCTGGGCGCAACGATCGGCGAGAACGCTGACACGCTGCGGTAACGGCCCGGGTTGCGCAGCGCGATCACCAGTGCGCCGTGACCGCCCATCGAATGGCCGCTGATCGCGCGCGCATCGGTAGCCGGGAGGTTCGCTTCGACCAGTGCCGGCAGTTCCTGCGCGACGTAGTCGTGCATGCGGTAGTGCTTGGCCCACGGCTGCTGGGTGGCGTTGAGATAGAAGCCCGCGCCCTTGCCCAGGTCATAGCCCTCGGCATCGGCCACGTCATCGCCGCGCGGACTGGTATCCGGGGCGACGACGATCACGCCGTGCTCCGCCGCATAGCGCTGCGCACCGGCCTTGGTAATGAAATTCTGCTCGGTGCAGGTCAGTCCGCTCAGCCAATACAGTACCGGCAGCTTCTGGCTGGCGGCCTGCGGCGGCAGGTACACGGCGAACTGCATGTCGCAGCCCAGCGTGGTGGAGTGATGGCGATAGACGTCCTGCCAGCCACCGAAACAGGCGCGGTGTTCGATGCGTTCCATGATGTTCTCCTGCGCGGTGCGTCAGCGCACGCGTGCTTCTGGTAGATGCCGACCTTGGTCGGCTTATCCACGCACGGCGTGGATGCCTTTGTTTATCAGTTCATCCAGCTGCGCCAGCAGGCGCAGCAACGGTTCGACGCCAGGCTGGCCATCAAGATTGCGATACGCCGCCGCTGCCACGTTGCTGCGCGGCGGCCACTGGCCATCAGCGCGGGCCTCATGCAGACGCGGCAGGAATACCAGCCCCAGCCACTGCTCGAATGGCATGCCATCGTCGCTGCCGAAGGCCGAGGTCACCGCACGCGGTGGCCCCACTTCGCCCACTACCCAGCCCAGCGCACGCAGCGCCTGCTCGATCGGGGCCACCAGGGCCGCACGCGGGTCTTCCGCACGCGGCCGGCGCAGGGCTTCCAGCCAGCCCATGACGCGCCTCAGAAATGGACCACCGAACGGATCGACTTGCCTTCGTGCATCAGGTCGAAGGCGTCGTTGATCTTGTCCAGGTCCATGGTGTGGGTGACGAACGGGGCCAGCTCGATATCGCCCTTCATGGCATCTTCAACCATGCCCGGCAGCTGGCTGCGGCCCTTCACGCCGCCGAAGGCGGTGCCCATCCACTTGCGGCCGGTGACCAGCTGGAACGGACGGGTGGAGATCTCCTGGCCCGAACCGGCCACGCCGATCACCACACTCTGGCCCCAGCCACGGTGCGCGCATTCCAGCGCCGCACGCATCACGTTGACGTTGCCGATGCACTCGAAGCTGTGGTCCACGCCCCAGGTGGTCATTTCAACAATGACCTGCTGGATCGGCTTGTCATGATCCTTCGGGTTGATGCAGTCGGTGGCACCGAATTCGCGGGCCAGATCGAACTTGGACGGGTTGGTATCCACTGCGATGATGCGCCCGGCCTTGGCCTGGCGCGCGCCCTGGATCACCGCCAGGCCGATGCCGCCCAGCCCGAACACCGCCACGCTGTCGCCTTCCTGCACCTTGGCGGTGTTGTGCACCGCGCCGATGCCGGTGGTGACGCCGCAACCGAGCAGGCAGACATGCTCCGGGTTCGCGTCCGGGTTGATCTTGGCCAGCGACACCTCGGCAACGACGGTGTATTCGCTGAAGGTCGAGCAGCCCATGTAGTGGTAGATCGGCTCGCCGTTGTAGCTGAAGCGGCTGGTGCCATCAGGCATCACGCCCTTGCCCTGGGTGGCACGCACGGACACGCACAGGTTGGTCTTGCCGCTCTTGCAGAACAGGCATTCGCCACACTCGGCGGTGTACAGCGGAATCACGTGGTCGCCCGGCTTCACGCTGGTCACGCCCTCCCCCACTTCCACCACGATGCCGGCGCCTTCATGGCCCAGCACCACCGGGAACAGACCTTCCGGATCATCGCCGGACAGGGTGAACGCATCGGTGTGGCAGACACCGGTGTGGGTGATCTTGACCAGCACTTCGCCCTGCTTCGGCGGGGCGACGTCGATCTCGACGATCTGCAGCGGCTGGCCGGGACCAAAGGCGACGGCGGCACGGGATTTCATGATGGCATTCTCCAAAAAGGCTTGCGGAAAACAGGATGCGCGGCGCTGTGTCGCGCCGTCGTTCATTTCAGGTACGAGCGGATCAACGCGCTCATGTCGCGCACACGTTCGGCGCGTTGTTCATCGGAGGCAGCGGGCTGGCCGAACTCCTCGCGCAGGTGCGCTTCCATCACTTCGGACATCAGGCCGTTGACCGCACCACGGATGGCGGCGATCTGCTGCAGCACCGGCCCGCAGTCGGCGCCGGCTTCCAGCGCGCGGTCCAGCGCATCGCACTGGCCGCGGATGCGGCGCACGCGGGCGAGAACCTTCTTTTTCTCTTCGGGGGAGTGCGGCATGGCAGGCCGGCCTCGGAACTATACTGGGGGATAGTATACAGAAGCCGATCCGGAGCTCAATCGAAGGCCCCGTCTGCGGCCAACCGGGTCAGCTCTTCCACCACATAGCGCACCTTCGGCCGCAGATGCCGGGTCTGCGGCCACAGCGCGTGGATGTCCACATGGTGTTGCGTGCAGTGGTCCATCACCGACTGCAACGCGCCGGATTCCAAGTGATGACGCACCAATGACATCGGCATCTGGCAGATCCCCAACCCGGCGATGGCGCCCTCGATCACGGCATCGCCATCGTTGAGCTGATGGGTGGCACTGGGAATGAAGCTGCCGTTGGTGCCCTCGCTGCCGATCCGCCACGCCACCGACTGGCCATGACGGAAGCCGACCACGCTGCGATGGGCGCGCAGTTCGTCCAGCGTCTGCGGCACACCAAAGGTCTGCAGGTAGGCCGGCGACGCGCAGGTCACCAGTCGCTGGCTGGCCAGCTTGCGTGCGACCAGGTGTTCGGCGTGGTGCAGGCCACCGAAACGGATCAGCAGGTCGATGCCTTCTTCCACCGGATCAACGAAGTGATCGGTGAAGGTCATCGTCAACTGCAGGTCTGGGTGTTCATTGCACATGCGCAGCAGCACCGGCAGCACCACCAGCCGCCCGAACGAGGACGGCATGTCGATGCGCAGGCGGCCGCTCGGCAGATGCGCAGCCGAGCCCAGGCAGGCTTCGGCTGCCGCGATTTCATCCAGCGCCGCCGCGCACGAGGCGTAGTAGGCCTCGCCATCGGTGGTCAGCGCGATGCGCCGGGTGGTGCGATGGAACAGGCGCACGCCCAGGCGCGCTTCCAGCCGGGCGATGGCCTTGCCGACCGCCGAGCGGGAGATGCCCAGCGCGTCGGCGGCCTCGGTGAAGGTCGCCGAGCGCGCCGTGGTGACGAAGGTCGCCAGGCCATTCAAGGATTCGACGGGAAGCATCGACAGACTCGCTTATTGGGGACAGATAGTCCCGCTTAACGGGAAATCTACCGCCTTTATGCGCCCGTATGTCAACCCCATCATGGTGATATCGCGCCGTCGGCGCCCTCCCCGTACCGAGATGACTGACATGACCGCCGCCCTGTTCCGCCCGTTCGACCTCGCAGGACTGCCCCTGCGCAACCGCATTGCCATGGCGCCGATGACCCGCGCCCGAAACCCGGGCGCCGTCGCCAATGCACTGACCGCGCAGTACTACCGGCAGCGCGCCAGCGCCGGCCTGATCATCAGCGAAGGCACGCCGGTGTCAGCGCAGGGCCAGGGCTATATCGACGTGCCCGGCATCTGGTCAGCTGAACAGGTCGCCGGCTGGAAGCTCGTCACCGACGCCGTACACGCTGCGCAGGGCGCGATCTTCGCCCAGCTGTGGCACGTCGGCCGCATGTCACACAGCTCGCTGCAGCCCGACGGCGGCCAGCCGGTGAGCGCCGGCACGCGGCCGGTGGCGAGCGATCCGAAGAACACCTCGTTCGTGTACCTGGACGACGGCAGCCGTGGCCATGCCGATCCGACGCCGCCGCGCGCACTGCGCACCGACGAAGTGCCGGGCATCGTCAGCGACTTCGTTCGCGGCGCGGAAAATGCCATCGCCGCCGGCTTCGATGGCATCGAACTGCATGCTGCCAACGGCTACCTGTTCGAGCAGTTCCTCAACCCGATCACCAATGATCGGCAGGATCTGTACGGCGGTTCACTGCGCAACCGCGCACGGCTGATCCTGGACACCGTGGATGCGATGGTTTCGCGCATCGGCGCGCATCGTGTCGGCGTGCGCCTGGCGCCGAACAGCCAGACCTTCGACATGCCGGCCTATGCCGAGAACGAAGCCAGCTATCTTTATCTGGCCGAAGAGCTTGGCAAGCGCGGGTTGGCGTATGTGCATCTGAACGACAACTACCTGCGCGGCGAGCCCGTCATCGGCGAGGCGTTCCTGAAGACCTTCAAGCAGAGCTACGGCGGCACCGTGATCCTCGCCGGTGGCCTCACCCGTGAGCGTGCTCTGCGCCTGGTCGAGGACGGCATCATCGACCTGGCCGCGTTTGGCCAGCCGTTCATCGCCAACCCGGATCTGGTCGAGCGTCTGCAGCGCGATGTGCCGCTGGCCGTGCCCGATCGCAGCACCTATTACGGCGGCGGCACCGAGGGCTACCTCGACTACCCGCTGGCACAGCCACGCGTGGATGCGGTGCACGCCGTGCCATCTTGAGCGTCATGGAGCCTTCTCCACCTTGGTCGCGTCCGAGTCGTGGGTCAGTACGCGGGTGGTGATCTCCCCCTTGGCTGAATCTCTGCGACTCAGTTCAAGCCGTCCCTGGTTGCCCTGCGCAACCAGGCTGGCAGCAAAGCTGCCTTCATTGGACAGCGTGGTGATCACGGCCGTGCCATCGGCCGCGACCCTCATACCCGCCCGGTCGCGCACTTTGTAACCCACGCCAACGGGCGCATCCAGCGCCATCACCGCGCTGCCATTGGCCATGGTGCCGATGCCACCGCGCTCATCGCCTTTCGCATCGTAGATCGTCATTCCCGTTGCGCGCGAGTTGCGCGCGACATCATCCACATCCTCGGCAATCTGCACGCGCGTGCGCCCTTCACTGTCGAGCACGGTCAGCTTGTAGGTACGGATCTCCGGCACCACGCCGGCATCGGGCGTGGCTACACTGGTCCCGACCAGAGCCAACGATGCGCCCAGTACGAACATCGAGACTGCCAGCAGATTCCTGCGCCGCAGCATGTGCTCCAGTCGTTCCAAGCGTACGGTCATATCCTGCTCATGCATGTTGCACTCCCTGGTTGGCTCTGTGATGGATCCGTCACCTGCTCTCGGCCTCCACGTGGATCACACGGTTGCTGGCTCCGCCTTCAGCAGACGCCACGCGGCTCAGCTCCAGCTGTCCTTCCGCCCCCTGCGCGACCAGCCTGGCAGCAAAGCCACCGGCGTTGGACAGGACACCGATGAACGCCGAGCCGTCCGCTCCCACCTTCATCCCGGCCCGATCCGACACGCGATAGCCAACGCCGCGCGGCGCATCGAGAGCAACCGTGGCGCTGCCATCGTCGGCAGTCACCATGCCTCCGCGTTCCTGTTCATTGCCATCGAAGATGATCAACCCCGCCACCCGCGCATTGCGCTTGATGTCCAGGTCCGGGGCGTCCTCACCGATCTCCACCCGCTTGCGGCCCTGGTGGTCAAGCACAATCAGGCGATGGGTGCGGATCTCCGCAGCAATGCCAGCCTCCGGCCGCGCAGAACCACGACCGGCCAGCACGATCGACATCATCAGCACGGGTGCTGCCACCAGCAGCCAGTGCCATCGGCCTGCCCGTTGCTCCAGCTTGCGTACTCGCGCTTCCACTTCCAAGTCCCGCATGGAATCCTCCCTTGCAACGAGGCCACCGGTCGGAACGACAAGGCACCCGGCCTGGAACTACAGTTCGATCCTAGACGTCACATTCGCGTCCAACAACATGACGAAAGTCCCCATGAACTCCGTCGCCACGTCCTTCATCGTCAACCTCGACGTCCCCGACATCACCACCGCCGAAGCCTTCTATACCCAGGCCTTCGGCCTGCACGCCGGCCGCCGCTTAGGCTCTGGTGCACTGGAACTGCTCGGCGGACCCACGCCGCTGTACCTGCTGCAGAACGACGCCGGCAGCGCAGCGACCGAAGACGGCGATGTGCGCGATTACGAGCGCCATTGGACGCCCGTGCATCTGGACTGGGTAGTCGCCGATATCGACGCTGCGCTTGCACGCGCGATCACGGCCGGCGCCACCGTGGAAAAGGCCGTGCGCGAACACCGCTGGGGAAGGATCGCCGTGCTGGCCGATCCCTTCGGCCATGGCTTCTGCCTGATCCAGTTCAGCGATGCAGGCTATGACGCCCTGCTGGAATGACGCGCCTGCTCACCAAGGCAGCGGTACCGCCTCGTCATTCGCGCGTTCGCCGTAATACAGCGACGGCAGCAGGCGCGACAGGAAGCTGAACTCGGTATAGCAGTGCTTGAGCAGGCCCAGGCCAATCGCATCGCTGGCTTCGCGCTGCGGATCTTTGCTGTCCAGGCCAAGCACGAAGCGGCTGCGCAGCACGCAACCGAACGGCGTGTCGCGTGTGACATGCAGCATCTGGCCGTCGCAGGGATCACCGTGTGCGTCCAGGCGAACGTGGTCACCAAAACCGATGCGCGCGGCAATCAACGCCGAGACATCGCCTGCATCCTGCGCCGCCTGCAGGCGCTCAGGCGTCAGCAACGTGCGCGGATCGTGGAACTTCAGGCGTGCCGCCACCGGCGGGATGTCGGCCAGCGACTCGACGGCATGGATGCTGGCCCCATGGTAGCTGCGACCACGCTGCCAGGCCGCGTCCCAGCCACGGTGCTCGACGTGGTCCAGCGGGTGCCACCACCGGATGTGCTGGGTCGTCTCGAAGAAGGTGAACCACCAGTCCAGCATGCGGCCCTTGCAGCCGTGCAGATCGGTGCGCACCGCTACCTGCAGTGTGCCGTCCGCGCGGCGCTGGATGCCGGTTTCCAGGTGCATCGGCGCTGGGTCGAGCAGGTCGTGGTGGTCCAGCCAGGCATGAGCGTTGGCAACGGTATCCATGGTGAATCCTTCGGGAGATGAGGACCGGACAATACGGAAACGATAATCGTTTCGCAATTATCAAAATGCGCTAGAATGTGCGCAATGACCGCTATTGCCCCACCCGATCCGATCGTTCCCCCCCGTCGCAGGGGCCGTCCTGCACGTCCAGAGGCCGACGTCCGCCATGCCGTGCTGCAGGCGACGCTGGATCTGCTGTTGGCGCAGGGCTATGAAGCGACCACCATCGAAGCCGTCGCTGCGCATGCTGGCGTGGCCAAAAAGACGGTGTACCGGCATGCCGGCAACCGTGATGAGCTGGTGGGCTTGGCGGTGCGCGAGTGGACCGATGGCTTCGCACCGCAGCTGCAGCGTGATGCCCGCCACGCCGAAGACGTGTTGCCACTGCTGCACGACATCCTGCAAGCGGTGTGCGCGCAGGCATTGTCTGCGCAGGCAGTGCGGGTGTTCCGGCTGTTGACCACCGACTTCCCGGGCAAGGACGCGCTGCTGCGGGCCTACCTCGACAACGGCATCGGTCGCGGCCGCGCACTGCTGGCCGATTGGCTGGCGCGGCAGCAGCAACGCGGCCTGCTGCGCGCCGGTGATCCAGAACGGATGGCGCGTCTGGTGCTGTCCATGGCCGTGGCCGAACCGCTGCGCGAACGCGCCATCGGTGTGGTTGCCGAAGACGCATCGGTGGATGCGCATCTGCGTGACTGCCTGCACCTGATGGAACCTATGCTGCAGGCTGCGTAGCAGGCGCAATCCACGCATGGCGTGGATCTACTGCCAGAAGGTGGGGGCCGACCGTTGGTCGGCACTCATCCATCGCGCCGCAGTAAGGACCCGGCAGTAGAGCCACGCCATGCGTGGCTTCGGATCCATGCCGTGCACTCGCGAAGCTCAATCCCGCACGTACGCCATTCTGCTGTCCATCCCTTCAAAGCCGATCAGTGGCCTCAGCAATTCCTGCACTTCCTCTTCGCTGATGCCACCGCCGGCAATGTCATCCACGCGCGCGAACAGCGTTTCCAGCGCAGCCGCCTGATCCCCACGCAACCAACCTCGATGGGTGGACAACCAGGCCTGCAGGTTGGCGCCAAGATCGCCTTCCGACAGCAGCGAATCGTCCTCCTCCAGTTCAACCACCGCTTCGGCCATCTTGCGGAACAGGAAATCCTGGAAGTTCGCCGCCACCAGATCGGCGCGATCATCGTCGTGCCAGACCAGCAGGACCGGCGGCTCGGCGAAGCCTGGTGCGTTGGTCCAGAAGCAATAGTTGTCGCCGGCGCCGGTGCGTGCGAACGGCAGCAGCTTCAGGTCTTCACGCAACGGGTTGTAGTGATCTTCGGCGGTCAGGTCTTCCCAGGCCGCGCGCAGCTCACTGGCTTCGATCGGTTCGTACTCGTTCGCGTACAGCAGGACCGGCGGCTGTGCTTGCACCTGTGGGAACACATCACGGTGCCAGTGCGGCCCCTGTTCGCCCCAGCTGAAGTGATTCCCTGAGACAAGCAGGTGGAACAACGGCGGGAAGGCTTGGCTGGACGCCTGTTCGAGATCGGCGAGCGTGCTCATGGACGGCCTTGTTGGATGAGGGCGGTTACCTTAGCGCGTGCCGGCCTCATCCACGCATGGCGTGGATCTACTATGTGCAACGGCATCCACGCATGGCGTGGATCTACTGTGCGACGGCATCCACGCATGGCGTGGATAAAAATGGGCATATGGCGATGGTCAGTAGATCCACGCCATGCGTGGATGCGATCCATCACCATTCATTCGCGCAACATATCCACAAACGCACGCAACGCGCCGGGCATCTGCCGCTGCTTCGGGTAGTACAACGCAAACCCGGCAAACGGTTCGCTCCAGTCTTCCAGTACCGCCACGAGTCGCCCATCGTCCAGGTACGGGCGCGCGGTGTCTTCCAGCACATAGGCCAGGCCGATGCCATCGAGCACCGCGCCAACGACGGTACCCTGCTCGCCCAGGGTCAACCGGCCCGGCACGTCGATTTCCAGCGCCTGTCCATCTCGCTCGAACTGCCACTTGTATAGATGCCCACTGGCGAAGCGGAAGCGCACGCACTCATGTGCGGCCAGGTCGCGCGGATGCTGCGGTGCTGGCCGGCGCCGCAGGTACTCGGGCGAACCGACGATCAGCCCGCGCAGCGGCGGCCCCATGGGCACCGCCACCATGTCCTCGGGCACGAACTCGTGCAGGCGAACGCCGGCGTCGTAACCCTCGGCAACGATGTCGACCAGGCCATCGTTCTCGGTCAGCTCCACCCGTACATCCGGATGCGCGTGCAGGAAACGCGCCAGCCGCGGCCCCAACTGGGTTGCCACCGCTGCCCGCGTCGCATTGATCCGCAGCAGGCCTGCCGGAACGGCGCGGAAGTGGTTCATTTCCTCCAGCGCATCATGCACCTGGCCCAGCGCCGGCTGCAGGCGCTCCAGCAGCCGTTGTCCGGCCTCGGTCAGGGCCACGCTGCGGGTGGTCCGGTGGAACAGGCCTACCCCCAGCCGCTCCTCCAGCGCGCGGATCGCATAGCTCACCGCCGAGGTCGACAGCGCCAATTCGGCACCGGCGCGGCGGAAGCTGCGGTGGCGGGCGACCGCGGCGAAGGCGGCCAGGTGGGACAGGTTGTCAGTGGCCATGATTGTGCAGTCTGCCTTGATGAATCATGCCGATATATGCGCTTCTTACCTTGCGGTACGGGGCGTATTGTAAAACGCCTTTCGACAAACCCGCCAAGGATTCCCCATGTCCCTCGCCCGTGGTTACGCCGCCCATACCCATACCGACCCGCTGGTACCCTTCGAGTTCGAGCGCCGCGCGGTCGGCCCGAACGATGTACGCATCGAGATCCTGTACAGCGGCATCTGCCATTCCGACCTGCACCAGGCCCGCGACGACTGGGGTGGCTCGATCTACCCGATGGTGCCGGGCCACGAGATCATCGGCCGCGTTACCGAAGTCGGCAGCGAGGTCACCCGCTTCAAGGTCGGCGACCACGCCGGCGTCGGCTGCATGGTCGACTCCTGCCGCCACTGCGATGCCTGTGAACACGACCTGGAACAGTACTGCGCCGAAGGTGCGACCTGGACCTACAACGGCCGTGAACGCGCCGATGGTGCCCCGACCTACGGTGGCTATTCCGATCATGTGGTGGTCGAGCAGCGCTTCGTGGTCAAGGTCTCCGAAACGCTGGACCTGAAGGCCGCCGCGCCGCTGCTGTGCGCCGGCATCACCACCTGGTCGCCGCTGCGTCACTGGAAGGTCGGCCCGGGCCAGAAGGTCGGCGTGATCGGTCTGGGTGGCCTCGGCCACATGGGCGTGAAGTTCGCCAAGGCGCTCGGCGCGCACGTGGTGATGATCACCACCACCCCGGAAAAGGGCGCCGATGCCAAGCGCCTGGGCGCTGACGAAGTGCTGGTCTCGCGCGATGCCGAGCAGATGAAGGCGCATGCCGGCAGCTTCGACTTCCTGCTCAACACCATCCCGGTCGGCCATGACACCAACCCGTACATGGGCCTGCTCAAGCGTGAGGCGACCATGTGCCTGGTCGGCGTGCTGACCGAACTGGACCCGCCGCTGACCGGTGGCAGCGTGATCTTCGGTCGCAAGCACCTGACCGGCTCGGCGATCGGCGGCATGGCTGAAACCCAGGAAATGATGGACTTCTGTGCCGAGCACGGCATCGTCAGCGACGTCGAGATGATCGACATCAAGAACGTCAACGAAGCCTGGGAACGCATGGCCAAGAACGATGTGCGCTACCGCTTCGTGATCGACATGGCGACGATGAAGAACGCCGCCTGATCCAAGGCGGTTGTGGAAACGAAAAACCCCGGCAATGCCGGGGTTTTTCGTTTGGTAGTGCCGGCCGCTGGCGGGCTACCCCGTACATCTGCCGGCCAGCGGCCGGCACTACCGCAAGGCGGTCAGTACGCGAATTCGCGGAATACCGGATCCACATCGCCGTGCCAGCGGCCATGGAACAGCGCCAGCTTGCGCTCGGCCGGGGTCAGGCCGGACTCGACGATTTCCTGCAGCACGTCAAGGAACTTGCTCTCGTCCTGGCCATCGTCATTGCGCGCCGCACGGCGCTTCAGGCCTTCCACGGAAATCTTCACCGCTTCGCGCGCCAGGTCGCGCACGGTGCCATTGCGGAACGGCAGGTTCATCGCATGCTTGGGCACCCCATCACGCAGCGCATGGCGTTCAACGAGGCTGAAGTCGCGCACCAGATCCCACGCCGCATCCAGTGCGGTGTCGTCGTACAGCAGGCCCACCCAGAATGCCGGCAGCGCACACAGGCGGCTCCACGGGCCACCATCGGCACCGCGCATTTCCAGGTACTTCTTCAGCCGCACTTCCGGGAACGCGGTGGTGGTGTGGTCCGACCAGTCGCGCAGCGTCGGCAGCTGGCCCGGCAGCACCGGCAGCTTGCCCTGCATGAAGTCGCGGAAGTTCTGCCCGCTGGCGTCGTGGTAGATGCCATCGCGGTAGGAGAAATACATCGGCACGTCGAGCAGGTAGTCAACATAGCGCTCGTAACCGAAGCCGTCCTCGAACACGAAGTCGAGCATGCCGGTACGGTCGGCATCGGTGTCGGTCCAGATGTGCGAGCGGTAGCTGAGGTAGCCGTTCGGCTTGCCCTCAGTGAACGGCGAGTCGGCGAACAGGGCGGTGGCGATCGGCTGCAGCGCCAGCGACACGCGGAACTTCTTCACCATGTCCGCTTCGCTGGCGTAATCCAGGTTCACCTGCACGGTGCAGGTGCGGGTCATCATGTCCAGGCCCAGCGAACCGACCTTGGGCATGTACGAACGCATGATCTTGTAGCGGCCCTTGGGCATCCACGGCATTTCATCGCGCGTCCACTTCGGCTGGAAGCCCATGCCGAGGAAGCCCAGCTGCAGCTCGCCGGCCACCTGCGCCACTTCATTGAGGTGGGTGCCGGTTTCCACGCAGGTCTGGTGGATGGTTTCCAGCGCCGCACCGGACAGCTCCAGCTGGCCCGCGGGCTCCAGCGTCACCGAGGCGCCATCACGCAGCAGGGCGATGGTGTTGCCGCTTTCCTGCACCGGCGTCCAGCCGAAACGGACCAGGCCGTTGAGCAGTGCCTCGATGCCGCGCTCGCCATCGAAGGTCGGCGGACGCAGGTCATCCAGGCGGAACCCGAACTTCTCGTGCTCGGTACCGATGCGCCACTGCGAACGGGGCTTCTCGCCCGAGGCGATCTCCGCCACCAGCTGCGAACGGTCGGTAATGGGCGTATCGGCGACGTGGCTGGGGCTCGACAAGGGGGTGGCTCGCTGGACGGTGGCAGGGGATGTGGGGCTGGGAGCCTTGCATCGCAAGGGCGCACTATAGCGTGGCGGCTCGTTACGTCATGCGACGGTGACGGGTTTCAGCATCCTACCGACACCCTCTTGACCCTCGTACACTCAGGGCCATGAGCCGCCATTCACGACATCCTGAACTGCATCGCGCCGATCGCGTCGGCTGGCTGCGCGCCGCCGTGCTGGGCGCCAACGATGGCATCGTCTCGGTCGCCGGCCTGGTGGTCGGTGTGGCCGCCAGCGGCGCCTCGGCCAGCACGATCCTGGCCACCGGCGTGGCCGGCACCGTGGCCGGAGCGATGTCGATGGCCGCCGGCGAGTATGTGTCGGTGCAGACCCAGGCCGATACCGAGAATGCCGATCTGGCGATGGAGAAACGCGAGCTGCACGAAGACCCGCACAGCGAACTGGACGAGCTGACCGCGATCTACCGCCACCGCGGCCTGGAGCCGGCGCTGGCGCGCCAGGTCGCCGTGCAGCTGACCGAGCACGACGCACTGGGCGCCCACGCACGCGACGAACTGGGCATCACCGAAGAGCTGCGTGCACGGCCGCTGCAGGCCGCACTGGCCTCGGCAGGCGCCTTCACCTGCGGCGCTGCCCTGCCGGTGCTGACCGCACTGCTGGCACCGGTACAGAACGTCGCCACCGCCACCACGGTAAGCACGCTGGCCGGCCTGTGCCTGACCGGCGCGATGGCGGCACGCGCCGGTGGCGCGTCACCGACGCGCGGCGCCCTGCGCGTGATGTTCTGGGGTGCGCTGGCGATGGCCGCTGCAGCGGCGGTCGGCCGCCTGCTGGGCGCGCACGTCGTATGACCGGCATGCCCCCCACCGCCATGGCACTGCTGGCGGAGATGGCCAGCCTGGCCGGCTGCGAACGCGCTGAAGGCTACGCCTGCATCACCGCCCGCCGCGAGCATGGCGCCAGTTCGGTGGAGATACCGCAGCCGCAGTTCGCGATCCTGCTGGAAGGCCGCAAGCAGGTGCGTACCGCACACCAGTCGCTGACCTTCGTCCCGGGCGACATCCTGCTGATCACCCAGCGTTGCCGCATCGATGTGGTCAACACACCGGACCCGCAGACCGGCCGCTACCTCAGCGCGATCGTGCCGCTGTGCACGGAAGTGCTGGCGGCGGCGCGCACGCTATGGAGCGAAGCCTTGCCGACGGCCGGACCGGCGTTGGCACGGCAGGCGCTGAGCGATCACGCCACGGCGCTGCGCAGCTGGCGGCAGTCGTTGCAGGATGGCCGCTACAGCGAAGCACGGCTGGCGCTGGCCACGCTGGTGCTGGCGTGGTGCCGGCAGGGCCACGGCAATCTGCTGCTGCCGCACGCACCGACGCTGGGCGAACAGATCCGCGACCGCATCGCCGCCGAACCGGCACGCGACTGGCAGTCGCGCGATGTCGAGCAGCACTTTGCGTTGAGCGGTGCGACCCTGCGGCGGCGGTTGGCGGCCGAGGCCACCAGCCTGCGCCAGCTACTGACCGAAGCACGCCTGGCCCACGGCATGCAGCTGCTGTACACCACCGACCTTCCGTTGAAGACCGTGGCAGCGCGCGCGGGGTATCGTTCCGCAGCGAGCTTCAGCAAGCGCTTCGCCGAGCAGTACGGGCTCGCTCCCACAGATATTTGAGGGTTCTTCAGCAGGGCTGCGCCCTGCACCCGCAGAGGCTCTTCCAGCAACGGCAACAGCAAAGGCCAACGCTGCATTCCGTGGGATGGCGGGGCACTGTGGGTTTGCGGGGACGCCGTGAATCCGTCCATGGAGGCTTGGTCGCCGCATCCATGCGGCTCACACCCCGCAAACCCACAGTGCCCCGCCTTCGACAGTTTCCCGGTGGCCAGTAGATCCACGCCATGCGTGGATGATTTCCTCCCCGTCCATTCGATTCATTTCGATGATTCCGAATTGAATTCGAAGAGCATCCACGCATAGCGTGGATCTACGTGTCGACCAAGGTCGACACCCACCAAGAGCAGGTCATGCCATCCCAACAGATCGCGAAAATCTGTCGAAGGCGGGGTGGGTCCGGTTGCGGGGGTGTCCGCGGCAAGGATGCCGCGGCCAAGCCTACAGGGACGTATTCACGGCGTCCCCCGCAACCGGACCCACCCCGCCTCCCCACAGGAAGCCAGCTTCTGCTGTTGCTTCGGCCGTTGCTGTTGCTTCGGCCGTTGCCTCTGCGGGTGCAGGGCGCAGCCCTGCCGATAACCCCCTGAGCATTCCGCGCAGTGGTTTGAGCGCCGCACGCACGCGCAACGCGGCACGCTGTGCGCACCGGGCCTGCCCATCACTCATCGAGAAGAACCGCCATGACCCTGCGTCATCTGCCGCTGCGCGCCGCCCTGCTGCTGGCCTTGTCCTCCCTGCCGCTGGCCGCGCTGGCCGAGGCCACCTCGCCCGCTCCCACCCAACAGGTGCCGGGTGTGCAGCACCAGCGCATCGGTGCCCTGCAGGTCACCGCCCTGTTCGACGGCGTCGTCGCGCTCGGCCGGCAGGAAGTGGTCGATGTGCCGCCAACGCTGGTCAGCCGCCTGCTCGAAGGCCGTTACGTGCCCGAAGACAAGAAAGGCCTGCAGACCGCGATCAACGCCTTCCTGGTGCGCCAGGGCAAGCACCTGACCCTGGTCGACGCCGGCACCGCGCAGTGCTTCGGCCCCGGCCTGGGCCAGGTGCTGGGCAACCTGCGCGCGGCGGGCGTGGACCCGGCCGAGATCGATGAGGTGCTGCTGACCCACGCCCATCCCGATCACCTGTGCGGCATCCTCGATGCACAAGGCAAGCCGGCCTATCCGAATGCGACAGTGTGGTTGTCCAAGGCCGATGCCCGCTATTGGCTCGACCCGGCCAGCGAAGCCACGGCGCCGCAGGGTGTGCGCTTCGCCTTCGCGCTGGCACGCAATGCGGTGGCGCCGTACCAGGCGGCCGGCCGCCTGCACACCTTCCAGCCTGGCGACGCCCTGCCGGGCCACGCGGTGGCGATGGATACCCACGGCCACACGCCGGGCCATGTGTCCTATCGCTTCGACAGCCAGGGCCAGTCACTGCTGGTGTGGGGCGATGTGCTGCATTTCCACGCGGTGCAGTTCGCACACCCGGAAGCGGCATTCGAGGCCGATTCGGACCGCAAGGCGGCTACGGCCAGCCGTCGCAGCCTGTTGCAGGAAGCCAGCGCCAACGGCTGGTGGGTGGCGGGTGCGCACCTGCCGTTCCCCGGGCTGGGTCACGTTCGCAGCGAAGGCAAGGCGTATGCGTGGGTGCCGGCGGAGTTCTCGCCGTTGCCGAAGGAGTGAGGGCGGCCGCAGGGACGGTGAGGTTGCCGGCCAGCGGCCGGCACTACCGTCATGGCGACGGGGCTTATTCCAGCCCCAGCCAGCCGCCGATGATGCCGCGGGCTTCCTCGACGCCGGTACGGGCGGCGCCGGAGAACACCTGCACGCTCACCGTATCGCCGAACGACGAATGCAGTTCCTTGCGTACCTTCTGCAGGGTCTGCATCTGCTGGCTGCGGCTCAGCTTGTCGGCCTTGGTCAGCAGCGCATGCGCCGGCAGGCCACGCTGCACGGCGTAGGCCAGCATCTGCCGGTCGTAGTCCTTCAGCGGATGGCGGATGTCCATCACCACCACCAGGCCCTTCAAGGCCTCGCGGGTGCGGAAGTAGCGGTCGATGAAGGCCTGCCAGTGCGCCTGCAGGTCCAGCGGCACCTTGGCGTAGCCGTAACCGGGCAGATCGACCAGGTGGGCGTCCGGGGTGACCTGGAAGAACACCAGCTGCTGGGTCCGGCCAGGGGTCTTGGAAACCCGGGCCAGGCTGTTCTGCCGGGTCAGCGCGTTGAGCGCGCTGGACTTGCCGGCGTTGGAGCGACCTGCAAAGGCCACTTCAGAACCTTCATCGGGCGGCAGCTGCCCCATGTTGTGGGCAGAGAGGTGGTATTGGGCGCGTTCGATGAGCAATGACATGCCTATAGGATCGCATGTTGCGGCGCCGCGCGCCCGGCCCGGGGCCTTCCAGCGGGAAAATGCTGCACTGCTGCGTTGACCGTGTACGGAAACGGCGTTGATAATCCAGGCGATGCCGGCCGCCGCCGCCCGGCCGGTCCATACGGAGCTTCAGCATGCGCCACGCTCGCGTTCTTGCCGTATCCGCCCTTGCTACTGCCGTTGTTGCCGCTGCTGCCTTTGCGCAGACCACGCTGACCCCGCTGCCCGACAACGGCCCGATCAAGACCGCCTCGCTCGAGGTGGATTTCAGCAAGACCACCTGGGGCGACGCCAAGGCCGGCCAGACCAAGGCCACTGCGTGTGCCGCCTGCCATGGTGCCGATGGCAATTCCACGGTGGAGATGTATCCCAGCATCGCCGGCCAGAGCGAGCGCTACGTCGCCCAGCAGATGGCCCTGATCGCCAATGGCCAGCGCAGTTCCGGCGCCGCCGTGGCGATGGTGCCCTTCGTGCAGAACCTCACCCCGCAGGACATGCGCGATATCGGCGCGTTCTTCGCCACCCAGAAGGCCAACGCCGGCATCGCCGACGACACGCTGGTGGCCGAGGGCCCGTACAAGGGCATGAAGTTCTACCAGATCGGCCAGCAGCTTTACCGCGGCGGCGACGCCCAGCGCGGGCTGCCGGCCTGCATGGCCTGTCATGGCCCCAGTGGTGCCGGCAACCCCGGCCCGGCCTACCCGCACATCGGCGGCCAGCACGCCAGCTATGTCGCCCGGCGCCTGCAGGAATACCAGGCCGGGCAGACCAACGAGACCGACAAGGCGCACTTCCAGATCATGGCCACGGTGGCGCAGAAGCTGACCGAGCAGGAGGTGCAGGCCCTTTCCAGCTACCTGCAGGGCCTGCACAACAAGGCCGACGACCTCGCCGCCGAGGGCGCTTCGACGCGACCGGCCGCCGCCCCCTGACCGCCACTGGTCGGCGCGGGTCGCCACGACGGCCCGCCGCTGCGGTATGTTTCCTTCACGCCGGCGGCTGCGCCGGCGTTGTCATTTTCAACGGAGATGCGTGTCGATGAGGTTGATTCCCCGCCTTCTGCTGTCCCTGCTGGTGCTGCTGCCGTTGGCGGCCTGCGCCGCCACCCCCGCCAACGCCCCGCTGGTCGAAGGCAAAGACTACGAGCGCATCGCCCAGCCCGGCCCGTTCCAGCCGCTGGCCGGCAAGATCGAAGTGGTCGAGGTGTTCGGCTACACCTGCCCGCACTGCGCCCATTTCGAACCGCAGTTGGCCGCCTGGGCCGCAAAGCTGCCGGCCGACGTGCGCTTCACCCCGGTCCCCGCCGCCTTCGGCGGTGCCTGGGATTCCTGGGCCCTGGCCTACTACGCCGCCGACGAAGTGGGCGTGGCCAAGCGCAGCCACGCCGCCGTCTTCAAGGCCCTGCACGATGACGGCACGCTGCCGATGCAGAACGTCTCGGCCGATGAGCTCGCCAGCTTCTACAAGGCCTACGGCGTGACCCCGGAGCGCTACACGCAGGCCCTGCGCGGCGAGGCAGTACAGAAGAAGGTCGATGCTGCCCGTGCCTTCGCCCAGCGCACCCAGGTGCCGGGCACCCCGGCCATCATCATCAACGGCCAGTACCTGGTCCGTGGCAAGAGCTTCGACGACCAGCTGCGCATCGCCTCGGCGCTGATCGTCCAGGCCCGCGCCGCCCGCGGCCGCTGAACCAACACACACCATCGACACGGCGCTGTCGTCGCCGCATGTCATCATTTCCCTCTGGCCGGTGCCTGACGCCGGCCCCACCTTTCCAGATGCTGGAGACGTTTCCATGAAGACCCGTTTCGCCGCCCTCGCCCTCGCAGCGCTGCTGCCGATCCTGGCGGCCTGCAAGGCCGACGATGGCACCGCCAACACCGCCGCCCCGGCAGAACCGTCGGCGACCCCGGCCGGCACCGAACCGGCCGCACCGGTCGCAGGCAGCGAAGCCGCTGCACCGGCTGCCGAAGGTGACAAGACCGCTGCCAGCGCCGCGCCTGCCCCGACCACCGCCGCGCTGACCGGCCCGGCCCCGGTGGAAGGCGCCGACTACCAGCTGATCCCGAACGGCCAGCCGTTCCAGCCGGCGGCCGGCAAGGTCGAAGTGGTCGAGATCTTCGGTTACGTCTGCCCGGCCTGCGCGGCATTCCAGCCGCTGGTCAGCCCGTGGAAGGCCGGCCTGCCGAGCGATGTGAACTTCGTCTACGTGCCGGCCATGTTCGGTGGCACCTGGGACAACTACGCCCGTGCCTTCTACGCCGCACAGACCTTGGGCGTGCAGGAGAAGACCCACGAAGCGCTGTACTCGGCCATCCACTCGCAGAAGACCCTGAAGGGCGAGCGCGGTGCCGATTCGGTCGATGACATCGCCAAGTTCTACGGTGCCTACGGCGTCGATCCGAAGCAGTTCGCCGCCACCATGGGCAGCTTCGCGGTCAATGCCAAGACCAACTCGGCCAAGCAGTTCGCCCAGCGCAGCCAGATCAGCGGCACCCCGTCGATCATCGTCAACGGCAAGTACCTGGTGAAGGGCAAGAGCTTCCCGGACATGCTGCGCATTGCCGACCACCTGATCGCCCGCGAACGCGGTGCGGCCCAGGCTCACTGATCAAAGAGACGTTTTCCCGGCCGTGACTTCCCCCACAACACGGACCCTGCGCTTGCTGACGGCCAACATCCAGGCCGGCTCGAGTACCCGCCGCTACAGCGACTATGTGACCCGCAGCTGGTCACATGCGCTGCCGGCGGGTCGCAAGCGGAGCAGCCTTGACGCGATTGCCACTTTGGCGCGCGGTCATGACATTGTCGGCCTGCAGGAGGCCGACCCGGGCAGCCTGCGTTCGGGCTTCACCAACCAGACCCATTACCTGGCCCAGCGCGCCGGCTTCAATTACTGGAGCCACCAGCCGAACCGGCGCATGGGCGGCGTCGCCTCCAGTGCCAACGGCCTGCTGAGCAAGCTGGAACCGGTGGAAGTGCAGGACCACGCCCTGCCCGGCCGTATCGGCGGGCGCGGCGTGCTGCTGGCCAAGTTCGGCGACGGTCGCGATGGCCTGGCCGTTGCGGTGGCCCATCTGTCGCTGGGCGCGGGCTCGCGGATGGCCCAGCTTGGCTTCATCGCCGAGCTGTTGTCGGACCATCCCAATGCGGTGCTGATGGGCGACTTCAACTGCCTGGCCGAACGTCCGGAAATGCAGGTGCTTTACCAGAAGACCCGTCTGCAGCCGCCCGGCTGCATCGTGCCGACCTTCCCCAGCTGGCGCCCCGACCGTGCCATCGACCACATCCTGGTCAGCAGCGGTCTGCAGACCCGCAACGTGGAAGCGGTGCCGGCCGCATTCTCCGACCATCTCGCCCTGGCAATGGCGATCGACGTCCCCGCCGACGCCCTGCGCTGACGCTTCTGGCAGGTGCCAACCTCGGTTGGCACGCTGATCTGGGTGCGAACCGTTGCTCGTGTGGGTGCGGACAGCGCTCTTATGGGTGCGGACCGTTGGTCCGCACGCTCTCCGCCGGGCATGGCCCGGCGCTACCCCGCCTGCGCCACCGGCACCTTCAACCGCCTTGCCGTCATCGTGCTGCCCACCGAAGCCAGCACCGTGCAGCCGATCGCCAGCCACTGCAGGCCATGCAGGTGCTCGTGCAGCAGCAGCATCGCCCACAGCGCGGCCACCGCCGGCTCCATGCTGATCAGGATCCCGAAGGTCTCCTTCGGCAGGCGCTTGAGCGCCATCATCTCCAGTGACATCGGAATCGCGCTGGACACCAGTGCCACCACCAGCCCTGCCAGCAGGATCTTCGGTTCCAGCAACGCCGCACCGGCATGCACCACGCCCACCGGCACCACCACCAGCGACGCGGCCAGCAGCCCCAGCGACACCGAATGCCCGGCATGCAGGTGGCCGGCGCGCTTGCCGAACACGATGTACAGGCCCCAGCAGGCCGCCGCGCCCATGGCGTACAGCACGCCCACCGGGTCCAGTGCCGGGCCGCCGCCGATCGGCAGCAGCAACAGCAGCCCGACGGCCGCACAGCCCACCCAGAGGAAATCGATCGGCCGTCGCGACGACAGCATGGCCACCGTCAACGGGCCGGTGAATTCGATGGCCACCGCAATGCCGAACGGGATCGTCCGCAGTGCCATGTAGAACAACAGGTTCATCAGGCCCAGGGTGAGGCCGTAGCGCAGGATGGTGATCGCATCCACGCGGCTGGTCTTCCAGCGCCATGGCCGCCAGAACAGCAGCAGCAACAGCGCCGAGAAGCCCACGCGCAGCGCGCTGGTGCCCTGCGCTCCGATCAACGGGAACAGCTGCTTGGCGTAGGAGGTACCGATGGCCAGTGCGGTGACCGAGCCAAGCACCGCCAGCGCCGGCAACATCGGCGCGATTCGAGAAGTCTGCATGCCGCCAGTCTATTGCGCCGGCGGCGAGCACTTGGCTCAATTGACGGCCCGTCCGTGCAACTTCTGCTCACCATGGCCACCGCCCCCGTGCTGGACAGCTTCGACCGCGCCATCCTCGCCCTGCTGCAGCAGGACAACACCCTGCCGCAGCGGCAGATCGCCGAAGCCGTGCACCTGTCGACCCCGGCCGTGCAGCGGCGGATCAAGCGCCTGCAGGACAGCGGCGTGATTGCCGCCAATGTGGCAGTGATCGATGCCGCGAAGATCGGCCGGCCGCTGACCATCATCGTCGAGGTGCGTGTGGTCAGCGAGCAGCGCGAGAAGGTCGCCCCGTTCCGCCGCCGCGTGCAGGACGATCCTGCCGTGCAGCAGTGCTACTCGATCACCGGCGACGGCGATTTCCTGCTGCTGCTCTCGGCGGCATCGATGGAAGAGTACGAGGCGATCACCGAGCGCTTGTTCGGTGCGGATGACAACATCGAGCGCTTCCGCACGTCCGTGGCGCTGGGCACGTTGAAACGTGGCTTCGACGTGCCGTTGTCATAGCGTAGATGCGTTCGAGCATGGCCTGCTCCTACACTGGCAACGCATGAATACCCCTGCCCCCTCCAATGCCAGACGCCTGCGCCGCTGGCTGCTGCGTGGCGCCATCCTGCTGATCCTGGTCATCGCGGCGATGGCCTTCTGGAACAGCCCGTGGGCCGCCGCACCGAAGATGCTGTGGACGCTCTCGCGCATGCCGCCGGCCACGCAGCTGCCGGTGCCGGTGGAAGGCGTCCGCCCGCGCCAGATCGCCGATACCTTCGGTGCGCCGCGCGGGCGTGACCGCACGCATGCGGGCATCGACATCTTCGGCAAGCGCGGTACGCCGGTGCGCAGCGCCACCCCCGGCGTCATCGCCGACATCCGCGAAAGCGGCCTCGGTGGCCGCCAGGTCTGGGTGATCGGGCCGGGGCACGAGCGCTATTACTACGCGCACCTGGAAGACTGGGCCGATGGCCTGGCGCGCGGCCAGGTAGTGCAACCCGGCGACCTGCTCGGTCACGTCGGCGACAGCGGCAACGCCAAGGGCACGCCGCCCCATCTGCATTGGGGCATCTACGGGAAAGACGGGGCTCGCGATCCGCTGCCGCTGCTGCACTGAGCTGCCTCGCAGAGTCACACGTTGCCGACCGCTGCCAGGCAGTTCTGCAAGCTCGACTCTTCACCTGCATGCCCCCATCATCAACCGCAGTGACAGGGAGAGCACGCCGATGGCCGCACTTGGTCGCACCCCGCTGCTGATCACCATCATGCTGCTGGCCACGGGCTGCAGCACGCTGCAGGCGCCGCGCGAGCCGATATGCGCGCAGATGCTCGCCTTCGCCAACAGCACGCCGGTAGGCGCCAGCCAGTCGATCGAACTGGTTACTGATTGGAACACGTGGAGCAAGGGCTGCACGCACGAGGGCAATCCGGCAGGCAAGCGGTTCTGCGATTGGCTGCTTGCCCATTCCTCCACCGAATTCGCCTCGGCCAACATCCGCAGCGCGATGGCCTGCCTGGACCCCGGCGCCCGCTATGCCGGACCGGTGCGTACCACGCCCGAGTACCTGACCGGCAGGATCCATGTGTCCGACATCCGTGGGCTCGAGCGGAACGTGATGATCACCATCGAATATGCCGACGGCATCGAGAGCCAATTGCCGCGCCTGAACATCCTTGCTGAACGCCTGGCTCCCGACGAATAGCCCTATCGCGCGGAACGCAGGCACAGCCGCTGGCTATTTGTAAATGGAAACAATTCCCATTACGCTATTCGCGTTTTCCGGGCAGCCAGGACGGTTCGTCCGTCCTCGCATTGCCCAGCCACCGCCCTGAAACACAGGGCTTCGCCAGCGGCGTGAGATCCCCACCAGCCGCGGCGCCAGACCATCCGGGAAGCCGGTCGGACGCACGCACGTGCCCGTCCAGGAACCTTGATGACCCGTTCGACCTCCCCCCTGCTGCCGCATCGCCTGTCCGCAGCGGTGCTCTCCGCCCTGTGCCTGGCCGCCGCCCCCGCCGCCTTCGCCGAAACCGTCGCCGACCCGACCACGCTCGACAAGGTCGTGGTGAAGGGCGAGCGTGCCGAAGGCTATTCGGTGCGTCGCACCTCGGCCGGTACCCGCTTCGACCTGGCGCCGCGCGAAATCCCGCAGTCGGTCAGCATCATCAGCCACCAGCGCATCGAAGATCAGAAGCTGGACGACATCATCGACGTGCTGGCCAACACCACCGGCGTGACCAGCACGCAGTCGGACAGCGAGCGCACCGAGTTCTACGCGCGCGGCTTCTACATCGACAGCTACCAGTTCGATGGCCTGCCCACGCAGATGGTGCAGAACTGGAGCTACGGCGACTCCGGTCTGGACCTGGCCCTGTACGACCGCGTGGAAGTGGTGCGCGGCGCCACCGGCCTGCTCAGTGGCGCCGGCAACCCGTCGGCATCGGTGAACCTGATCCGCAAGCACGCCGACAGCGCTGAGTTGACCGGCAGCGTGTCGGTGAACGTCGGCAGCTGGGGCCGCACCCGCACCACCGTGGACGTGGGCAGCACGCTCAATGCCAGCGGCACCGTACGCGGCCGCGTGATCGGCAGCTACCTGGATACTGACGGCCAGATGGATCGCTACAACCAGCGCAAGACGCTGGGCTATGCGGTCATCGACGCCGACCTGACCCCGGATACCCAGCTCAGCGTGGGCTACGACTACCAGCAGAAGCGCGCCAACGGCGCCACCTGGGGTGGCTTCCCGATGCTGTATTCCGATGGCTCGCCCACCGGCTACGACGAATCGTTCAACGCGAGCCCGAAATGGACCTACTGGGACACCACCAGCAAGCGCGCCTTCGCCACCCTGCAGCACGCCTTCAGCAACGGCTGGAAGTTCAAGGTCGGTGCCACCCACGATGAGACCCGGGCCGACGACAAGCTGTTCTACCCGGCCTACAACGACTGGACCACCGGCGCGTCGAACTTCGACAAGACCACCGGCGCCGGCATCTCGCCGTCAGCGGGCTTCTACAACACCGAGCGCAAGGTCACCGGCGTTGATGGCTACGTTGACGGTCCGTTCCAGTTGTTCGGCCGCGAGCACCAGTTCATGGCCGGCCTGAGCTACAACAAGCGCGATTACGCCAACTACGGCGACTACCAGGTCGGCGGCGTCGGCCAGACCTGGAACCCGTTCACCAGCTACCTGAACTGGACCGGCAACATCAGTGAGCCGAACTGGAACCCGCTGGCACTGGCCAGCGAAGGCACCATCACCCAGAAGGCCGGCTACGCCGCTGCACGCCTGTCGCTGGCTGACCCGCTGAAGCTGATCATTGGCGCCCGCTACACCGACTGGAAGAGCGAAGGCGAAGGCGCCGACCGCGCACACAAGGTCACCACGCCGTATGCCGGCCTGGTGTTCGACATCAACGACACTTACTCGACCTACGCCAGCTACACCGAAATCTTCCAGCCGCAGACGCTGAAGGACCGCAACGGCAGCTACCTCGATCCGGTCGATGGCACAAGCTACGAAGTGGGCATCAAGGGCGCATGGTTCGACAACCGCCTGAACGCCTCACTGGCCGTGTTCCGCATCGAACAGGACAACGTCGGCCAGGCCACCGGTGAACCCGTGCAGGGCAGCCAGAATGAGTTCGCCTATCGCGCCGCGCGTGGCACGGTCAGCCGTGGCTTCGAGTTCGAACTGAATGGCGAGCTGGCAACGGGCTGGAATGCCACCTTCGGTGCCTCGCGCTATGTGGCCAAGGACATCAACGGCGCCGATATCAACACCAACCTGCCACAGACCGCGCTGAAGCTGTTCACCAGCTACACCCCGCAGTCGCTGCAGGAACTGACCGTCGGTGGCGGAGCCAACTGGCAGAACCGCATCTACTACCCGGTACCGGCCTACGGCCGCATCGAGCAGAGCGGCTATGCGCTGGTCAGTGCGTTCGTGCGCTACCGCATCTCGCCGGAGTTCAGCGTGCAGGCCAACCTCAACAACCTGCTGGACAAGAAGTACCTGTCGCAGATCAACGGCTACGGCGCGTATGGCGATGGCCGCAATGGTTCGCTGACCTTTACCTGGTCGTTCTGACGACCCGCTGAGGTCGGAAGGACCGGCACTGGCCGGTCCTTCCCTTGCCCCTCCCCGTTTGCGCGGACGGGCACTATCGCGGCAACACCGAAGCTCCTAAGCTAGCCGCCAGCCGGCTGCAGGATCGCGCCGGCCCCAGGGAAGTCGAACCCGACCAGGCAGGGAGTGAGCGATGAAGAAGTGGATTCTGATCGTTGCCGTACTGACAATGAGTGGCTGTGAAACCCTGAAGCCCAGGACCGTGTCATCGGCTGAGACGGGCGCGGCATCGCGACTGGAGTTCCAGTCCGGCCCGGACAGCGCCGCGGCAGCCGCGAAGGCAGCCATTGCCGAACAGAAGTGGAAGCTGCTTTACAGCGGCACGGAAAGGCCGAAAGGCGACCACGGCTTCCAGAGCAACAACCACCTCGGTGGCGAAACCGACGACCAGCTTGCCTGGAGCAAGTCCGCTCAGGCCGGCCTGAAGCCCACCGCCTATCTGCAGGCAAAGACACCCACCAGCGCCTTCAGCTGGGGCGCGGAACTGTTCGTCGTTGTCTATGCCACCGAGACCGGCGGCAGCGCCATTGCCATTTCGGCATCGACCAGCCAGGCCCTCGAAAAGGAAAAGCTGGACAGTTACATCCGCCAGCTCGGCAGCGCCATCGACCAGCGTCTGGACTGACTACCCTGGGCCAGCGCTGCGCGCACCTGGGCCTGGCCGACACTGACGTTCAACAGGAGATCTGCACGATGAAACTGCGCATGCATGTGTCAGTGGCGATGACAATGGCGGGCATGAGCGGCTTTTCCGCTCATGCGGTGGATGCCGCCGCAGTCGCTCCCCACCGGCAGGACCTGAAGACCTTCTTCCAGTCCGAACAAATCGACTACATGACCGGGCAATGCCTGCAGCATTCGCCCGAACTGGGCAGGCAGATGCAATCGGCTGCACAGCAATGGCGCCACGACAACGCCGCCGCCACCCAGCGCGGCAGCGACGCCGCAATGAAACTCTACCCGCAACTGGGCGAAGACATCGCCACCCAGCGCAGCCGCGTTCGCCAGCAGTCCGCCAAACAGACGGAAGCGGAGCTGGCCGCTGATCCACAAACAGCCTGCCGGCAGGCACTCAACGGCATCCGCTTCAATGTGCCACTCGAGATGCAGGGGCCGACGTTGACCAGCCCCGTGCTGCGCGCCGACATCTTCAAGCAGGCCTCTTCCGGTGCGGCCATCCTGCTCGACTGCACCGCACTGCAGAGCATCCAGACCGAAGTGGTCAGCGATGGAGGCAGCGGCTCGCAGCGCCGTATCGAGGAGCGCTGGTCGTTCAAGGGCTGCGACAGAACCATCGCCGCCGCGGTCCACTATGCACCGGCCGAGGGCGGCACATCACTCGTTGTCAGTTTCCCTGGAACAGGCGCCAGGCACCGAACCACGCAGGCGCAGCCTCGATGACGCCGGGCATGGCCCGGCGCTACCCCAGCAACAGCAGCGCCGGAATCACTCCGGCGCCGCCGTCCTCACATCAGAACCGCAGGTCCGCGCGCAGGTACCAGTAACGGCCACGCGGGATGTCGTAGGTCGAGGCGTCATAGCCGTTCAACGAGCACGACAGGCAGATCGGCGGATCCTTGTCGAACACGTTGTTCAAGCCGGCCGTCAGCTGCAGCCCCTTCATCCAGTCGATCTTGTAGCCCACCTGCGCATCATGGAAGGTGGTCGCCGACAGCGTGTTGGTGCCAGCAGCCTGGTTGCTGCACACCGGGAACGCCACGGCGTCACCGCAGTCTTCGGTCAGTTCGGAAATGTGGCGTACCGTCCAGTTGGCACTCCAGTTGTCCAACGTCCAACCGATGCTGGCGTTGCTGGTCCATTCCGGAATCGAACTGTCAGCCACTTCAACGCCCGGCTTCTGCGGCTGCCGCTGGCCGGCCGCACCGGTGGCCTCATAGCGACCGACGAAGGTGTTCTTCCAGCCCAGCTTGAACTGGCCGATCGAACTCTGCGGCAACGTCCAGAACAGATCCACATCCCAACCGTCGGTCTTGATCGAACCCAGGTTGGTCAGGCGGTTGTTGAAGCTGCTGACCGCACCAGTGCTGGCACGGGTGATGCCATCGCAGTAGATCGGGTCCAGCGTGTCCACGCACAGGTCCAGCTGGGTCTGCGCGTTGATCGCCTGGATCGCGCCATCGATGTTGTGGCGGTAGAAGGTCACTTCCACGTCGAAGCGCTCCGACCACGATGCATCGTTGCCGAACCAGGGGCTCCACACGAAGCCGGCACTGAAGCTGCGCGAGCGCTCCGGCTCCAGCTCACGGTTGCCGCCGGTAGTCACCGAGATCTGCGAGTTGGCCTGCTGGAAGCCCGCCGGCACGCCCAGCGAGGCACAGTTGGCCGCGCTGCCACGGGGCGGCGTGCCGCCCAGACCAATCGAGCAGGGATCGAACAACTGCAGGTCGGCGCGCGCAGCCGAACCGTACAGCTCACCGATCGACGGTGCGCGGAAGCCTTCGGCATAGGTGGTGCGCAGGACGAAGTCATCGGTCACCTGCCAACGCAGGCCGTACTTGGGCGTGAACTCGCCACCGAAGGTCGAGTAATCCGAGTAGCGGCCAGCCAGGCTCAGGTCCAGCTTCTTGCCCAGTGCCGAGTCGGCGAAGATCGGCACGCTCAGCTCCAGGTACGCTTCGTTGACGTCGTAGGAGCCGGACGTCGGCTGCGACGGTACGCCGTTGTAGTGGCCGATCACCGTCAGCGGGTCAGGCTGGTACGAACCTTTGTACTTGCGGTGTTCGAGGCCGGTGGCGAAGGACACCGGGCCGGCCGGCAGGGTGAACAGATCGCTGGACAGGTTGGCGGTGAACAGGCTCAGTTCGTTCTGGCTGCGGTCGCGCACCACCGGCTGGATCCAGCGCAGCATGTCCGGGGTGATCGAGCCTGCGCCACCGAAAATGTTCAGCGGCACGCAGCCCGGCGTGGCCGCGCACACGGCCGGATCACCCAGCGCCATGTTGACGTTGTAGATGTTGTAGCTGCCGTAGTTGGTCTGCTCGGCCTTGTTCTTGCTGTACATGCCGTTGACGTCCCAGTACCAGCTGCGGTCGGCCGCCTGGAAGTTGCCGACCAGGCCGGTGGCGAAGTACGTGGTGTCCACCTTCTGTTCAAACACGCGCGCGCCGCCTTCCACCGGGCGGCGACCGATCAGGCTCATGTTGCCCGACGACACCAGGTCGAAGCCGAACGGGTTGTACGGGTTCAGGGCCGAGACCACGATGTTGTCGGCCAGCGGGTTGCCGGTGGCGCCATCGGGGCCGAAGAACAGCGGCTCCGGGCCGGCCTGGTTGGTCGACTCGCGGCGGTTGCCCAGTGCCTTGACGTACCACTGCACGTTGTCGGTGATGTCGAAACGGAACTGGCCGAACAGACCCTTACGCTCCGACGGCGTCAGCACCATGTTGTATTCGGCGAAGTTGAAGCGGTCGGCGCTGGTGAAGCAGTGGTAGTCGTCGGTGCGGTTGCAGCCGGCGCTGCCGTCGTAACGCGGGCTGCCCACGCCGGTGTTGGGCACGATGTCCTGTTCGGCACCGGTGTTGGGATCGACGAAGGCAAAGCGCCCTTGCGGAATGCCGCCGCTGCCGAAGGCCAGGCCGGTGCCGGGAATCGGGAAGCGCGACTGCTCGCGGTCCTTCGCATACACCGGGTCCTGCTTGGTCCAGCTTGCCCCCAGGAACAGGCTGTAACGGTCGCCGCTCTTGCCCCAGGCCAGGTCCACGCCCTTCTGCGTGCCATCGCCCTTGCCGTACTGGCCATAGTTCAACGTCACCTGGCCGCCATCGAAATCGCGGCGGGTGATGATGTTGACCACACCGGCGATGGCATCGGAGCCATACAGCGACGACGCGCCGTCCTCCAGCACTTCGATGCGTTCAACGATGGCCAGCGGAATGGTGTTGAGGTCGGTGGCCGAGCCCACGCCCGAGGCCGAGGATTCGTTGACCCAGCGGATGCCATCGACCAGCACCAGTACACGCTTGGCACCCAGATGGCGCAGGTCCACCTGCGCCGAACCCGCGCCGACGCCACTGCCGTCAGGCGGGAAACCGAAGTTGCCCGACGAATTGAACTTGGCATTGAGCGCCGAGCCCGAGCCGGTGAGCTGTTGCAGCACTTCACCGATCGAAGTAAGACCAGTGCGTTCGATGTCGGCGCGATTGAGCGTCTGGACAGGCACCTGGCCCTCCACTTCAGCACGCTTGATGCGGGTGCCGGTGACTTCGATCGCGTCCAGATTGGTGGTGGCCGATTGGGCAGCAGCACCCATCGGTGCCAAGGCGGTCACGCACAGCGCGACGGCGACCGCCAAGGGGCGGTGGTGCAGGTAATTCATTCGCTCTCTCTCCAAAGGAATGTCGGGACATGGACTGCCGCGCTCCCCCCTGCATGGCGGCAGCGTCTCCTTTGTAAACAAGCGGTAAAAATCGCGGCGTGATGCCCGACACTCTTTCACGCGAATTTGACGATTCTGAAAGCAGATAACGTCAATTAGCTACGTATTCACCGAAGGCGGTGATCTACATCGGCACCCTTCTGAGCGCCTGTTACCCAAATGCGGCCCTCCCTCAGGAAGGCCGCACCGGTGACTCGCTCACTGCACGAACGCGATGCGTTCCATGCCGGTGGCCTCGGCGGCGGCCAGGATCTTGGCCATGCCGTCGTACTCGGCCGACGGATCGGTGCTGATGCGCAGCTCCGGCAGGTTGCCGGCATGCTCACTGGCCTGCGCCTGCAGGCGCGACTGCAGATCGCCGATGGCCATCGGCTGCCCGTCCCAGCTCAACTGGCTGGACGCATCCAGGCGCAGTTCGATCGGCGGCGGCGGTTCGGGGCGATCCACCACGCGATCAGTGGCCTGCGGCAACTGCACGTTGATCGGCCGCGACAACATCGGCGCGGTCACGATGAAGATGATCAACAACACCAGCATTACATCCACCAGTGGCGTGACGTTGATGTCCGCCAGCGGGCCGCTTCTTCCTGCGCTACTGAATGCCATGTGCCGCTCCCTGCAGCAGGGCCGGTCGCCCCAGCCCAAACCTACGCCGGACAACCGCCCTCGCGGCAGTGCGGATCCCATCATCATTCAGCTGTCGTTGCCGTCTTCGGCCGTGTACACAATGCGAAACTGAATTCAGCCACTGCCCGCTATGCTGGTCGCCATGACCCGACGATCTTCGACCGCCCTGTCCCTGCTCCCGCTGGCCACCACGCTGCTGATCGGCTGCGCGAGTGCCCAGTCCCTCGATGCCCAGAACGCCCAGCTGAAGGCCGCCATCGCCGCCGCCGAACGTGGCCAGTTCGATCCCGGCCAGGCCGCCGCGCTCAGCCGCCATCCCGCGTATGGCTGGCTGGAGTTCGCCAACCTGCGGCGCAACATCGACACCGTCGATACGGCGCAGGCACAGGCCTTCCTCAAGCGCTACCAGGGCCAGGCCGTGGCCAACAGCTTCCGCAGCGCCTGGCTGCCCTCTGTAGCGCGCCGCCAGGACTGGCCGACGCTGCTGGCCAACTGGGCTCCCACCGACAACCTCGGCCTGCGCTGTGCGCAGCTGACAGCGCGCCAGGCCACCGGCAAGCTGGACCCGCAGTGGATCGGTGAAGCCCAGGATCTGTGGCGCAAGAACGGCAAGTCGTTGCCCGATGCCTGCGACGCCGTGTTCGCCGTGCTGCAGGCGCAGGGTGGCATGAGCGACGCGCTGCGCTGGGAACGCATCGATGCCGCTGCCGATGCACAGCAGCCGGCGGTGATGCGTTCGGCTGCGCGCGGCCTGCCGGCCAGTGATCTGGCCTTGGCCAACACCTACGCCGCCTTCGTCGACAAGCCCAATGCCAGTGCCCTGAACTGGCCGCGCAACGAGCGCAGCCGGCGCATCGCCACCGACGGCCTGGCCAAGCTGGCCAAGGCTGACCCGGACGCCACCGAACAGCAGCTGCCGCAGTACGCGCAGGCGCTGGGCCTGAGCGCCGAACAGCAGGGCCAGGTGCGTTACCAGATCGCCCTGTGGACGGTGGCGTCCTACCTGCCCGATTCGGCCCGCCGTTTGAATGCCGTACCCGATGCGGCCTACGACGAACGCCTGCACGAATGGCGCGCACGCGAAGCGATGTCGCGCGGCGATTGGCCGGCGACGCTGGCAGCGATCCGCAAGATGGGCCCGACCCAGCGCAGCGATTCGCGCTGGCGCTATTTCGAAGGCCGCATGCTGGAAAAGACCGGCCAGGCACAGCAGGCACAGCCGCTGTTCCGCGAAGCCGCACGTGCGCCGACCTTCCATGGTTTCCTGGCGGCGGACAAGGTGCAGCAGGCCTACACCCTGTGCCCGTGGAAGCCCAACGACAGCGCGCAGTCGCAGGCCGTAGTGGCGCGCGATCCGGCCATCCAGCGCGCGATGGCGCTGTACCAGATCGACCGCGCCGGTTGGGCGGTGGCCGAATGGAACAACGCACTGTCGCGCTTCGATGACACCCAGCGTCGCCTCGCGGTACGCGTGGCGCAGGACAACGGCTGGTTCGACCGCGCGGTGTTCTCGCTCGGCAAGCAGAAGCAGGAGCAGCGCCTGTACGACCTGCGCTTCCCGCTGCACCACGACGCTACGATCCGTCGCGAGTCGGCACGCAATGCACTGGACCCGGCCTGGGTGGCCGCTGAAATCCGTGCGGAAAGCGTGTTCAGCCCACGCGCGCGTTCGCCTGCCAACGCCATGGGCCTGATGCAGGTGCTGCCGGCCACCGGCGCCGGTGTGGCCAAGTCCATCGGCCTGACCGGCTACGGCGGCGCTGACAGCCTGTACGACCCGGACACCAACATCGCCATCGGTACCGCGTACCTGCGGCAGTTGATGAACAAGTACGAGGGCCTGCCCTACGTGACCATCGCCGCCTACAACGCGGGCCCGACGCCGACCGCACGCTGGCAGACCCAGCGCCCGGGTTTCGATCCGGACCTGTGGATCGAGACCATCAGCTACAAGGAAACGCGCGAGTACGTGGCCCGCGTGCTGGCCTTCAGCGTGATCTACGACTGGCGACTCAATGGCGACGCATTGCCGCTGAGCGACCGCCTGATGGGCCGCCTGGTGGACAAGCGCAAGAGCTTCACCTGCGCCGCCGACGCCGACCAGGGCGGGGATTGATCGACAGCCGGTAGTGCCGGCCGCTGGCCGGCATCTGCAGACATCCGGTGGGTGCCGGCCAGCGGCCAGCACTACCGGTACATCCATGCACAGCATGCGATCATCCCCCGCATGAAGATCTATCTTGTCGGCGGCGCCGTGCGCGACCGCCTGCTGCAGCGCCCTGCCGGCGACCGTGACTGGGTCGTCGTCGGCGCCACGCCCGCGCAGATGGAGGCGCAGGGCTTTACCGCCGTGGGCCGCGATTTCCCCGTGTTCCTGCACCCGAAGACCGGCGAGGAATACGCGCTGGCGCGCACCGAACGCAAATCCGGCCGTGGCTACCGCGGCTTCGTGGTCGATGCCGATCCGGCGGTGACGCTGGAAGAAGACCTGCTGCGCCGCGACTTCACCATCAATGCCATCGCCTGCGATGAAGACACCGGCGCGCTGGTCGATCCCTATGGCGGCGCACGTGACATCGAGCAGCGCGTGCTGCGCCATGTCGGTCCCGCCTTCGTTGAAGACCCGCTGCGCGTGCTGCGTGCGGCGCGCTTCATGGCCCGCTTCGCCTCGCTCGGCTTCACCGTCGCGCCGGAAACCATGGAGCTGATGCGCGAGATTGCCGCCAGTGGCGAGCTCGACGCGCTGGTGCCGGAACGTGTGTGGCAGGAACTGCGCAAGGCACTGGTGTGCGAACGCCCGTCCGCGTTCCTGCGCACCCTGCACGACGCGCACGCGCTCGGCCCGATATTGCCGGAGCTGGAAGCGTTGTACGGCGTGCCGCAGCGCGCGGAATTCCATCCGGAAGTCGATACCGGCATCCACCTGGAAATGGTCAGCGACATGGCCGCGAAACTCGCGCCCGGTGATGACCTGGTCGGTTTCGCCGCACTGACCCACGACCTCGGCAAAGGCCTGACCCCGCCCGAGGAATGGCCGCGCCACATCATGCATGAGCAGCGCGGCATCACACCGCTGAAAGCACTATGCGCGCGCCTGAGGATTCCCACCGAGCACCAGCAGTTGGCCGAGGCGGTATGCCGCGAGCATCTGAACGTGCATCGCATCGACGAGCTGCGCGATGCCACCGTGCTGGAGGTCCTGGGCCGCTGCGATGCCCTGCGCCGGCCGGAACGGGTGGCCCGCATCGCGCTGTGCTGCGAGGCCGACAAGCGCGGCCGACTCGGTTTCGAGGACAGCGACTACCCGCAGGGCGAAACGCTCAAGCGCCTGCACCGGGCAGCGCTGTCAGTGCAGGCGCGTGATCTGGACACCACCCATTTGAAGGGTCCAGCCATTGGCGAAGCGTTGGCCAAAGCCCGGGTGAAAGCCATCGCCGCCGCCCGCTGATTCTTGTCGGGCGCTTTTACAGGTAGTGCCGGCCGCTGGCCGGCAACCACAGCTCTGTCAGTGCGCCATGCCACGCGTGATCGCCGCAGCACGTTCCTTCAGCTGCGCCACCGCGTCGGGGATCATCTCCATGCCCACGTCCAGGCCCGGGTTCAGCACCAGGCCGACGCCCTCGCCGATGCCCGACAGCAGCGCATGCACCGCGATGGGCATGGCATGGGCGAACTGCGGCAGCTGCTCGTGCCAGATTTCCGCGCGCTCGGGCGCAGTGAACACCGCGAACATCGGCTCCCCGCCTTCGCTGGTCAGCACCAGCGGCGAAATGCTCTCGTCCCAGGCACCGTCTTCACCGATGGCCTTGTCCAGCAGCACGAACACCGGAGCGGTCAGCAGGCCGTCGAGGAACTGCGAGGCCGTGAGGGTTCCGTCCTGGGCCTGCAGCAGGCGCACTTCCAGGTCGTTGGCGGGTTCGAACGGCGTTTCGTGGTCCATGGTCGGTTCCGGTACGTGATTGCTGGCTGCAACTTTAGCAGGCCCTGCACGAGGCTACGCACACCCCATCCCGCATCGGGATGGGCCTCAGCGGCCGATCAGGCTTTCCGCCGGAATGCCCAGGTTGCGGTGCAGGTTGCGGATCATCTCCAAGGTCAATCCACGCTTGCGATTCAATACCTCATACACGCGGTTGAGCTGACCAATGGAGGGCACCAGGTCCTTGACGGTCAGACCGCCCTGCTCCATGCGGAAGCGGATTGCCTCGATGGGGTCCGGCAGTTCTATCGGGTAATGCTTCGCTTCGTAAGCCTCCACCAAGGTGGCGAGAATCTCGAAGCGGTCGCCTTCTTCACTGTCCAGGGCGGGTTCGTTCTCGAAACAGGCCTCCAGTTCGCGCAACGCGTTCTGGTAGTCATCTTCTGTGCGAATGGGACGAATGTTCATTTTTCCTCCACGGTCGCTACGTCAATCCGGTCGTATTCGGCATGGGTGCCGATGAACTTGATGTAGATCATCTGACGCTGATAAGTAACGTCGACAATCAACCTGTGGCTGTTGCCTTTGATGTTGAAAACCACGCGACTGCTACCGATGAAACTCGCACTCGCATAGCAACTGCGGATGTCATGCGGACTCGCCCAAGTGGCGCGCCTCGCTTCGTCGTGCCAAGCCTTCAGCGGCTGCTCGCACTCTGGAAACCTCTCCCAGTAGCGCCTGAGCGTAGACAGCGCGAAGACTCTCACGGCCGCATCCTAGTCCCAATATGGGACATATGCAAATCATGACCCATCAGATGCCTCCGTGCCCCATCCGCCACATCCACCCCGCCACTGCCAGCCCGGCCACCACCACCAGCATCACCGGCAGGCCGAAGCGGTGTCGCCACGGGATCGGCACCCCGCCCAGCTGCTGATCCATGCTTTCGGTATCCAGCACCCAGCCGTGTTCGCAGCCGGTGCAGGCCAGCTCGTAACGACGCTGGTAGACGAAGCCGAACAGCAGGTCGATGCGCGCCATCTTGTAGCGCAGTTGGGGGGCAAATTCGGTTTCGGTCTGGCAGCGCAGGCAGTGGTGCGATTCGGTGGGGCCGACAATCAGCACCCGTTCGTGTTGGCCGATCAGCAGCATGGCTCAGCCCTCTTTACAGGCGGGCTGGGCCAGCAACCAGGCTTCGGCCGCCGCCACCGTGGCGTCATCGCCAGCGGTGGCCTGGTCCGGCACGATCTTCCGCCCGTCGCCATTTCCGTTGCGATCGCGCATGACGCTGGTGGTCAGCACCAACGCGCTGCCGTCCACCAGTCGGCGCACCACGTTGGCAGTCGATACACCCGCCGTGGGCTGGCCGAAACTGCGGGTCTGCGCGCGGCCGCGGAACGCCAGAACGGTCGCCTCGCCGGAACTGGCGGTGCGCGGGCCGGTCAACACTGCCACCGGAGCGCCAACAAGGCTGGGTAGATAGCCGGGCTGGCCGAAATCCAGACGCGTCGCCTCCCCCATGCGCACACCACTGCCGGTGGTCTGCCACCGTACCGGACCGTCGGCGGTCTCGAATGATCCCACGTCCTCGACGCCCATTGCCGAGGTGCGCAGCAGCGGCGCAACGCCCAGCAGCATCGGCCACATGTTGCCGCCGGTGTTGTCGCGCAGGTCGACGATCCAGCCACAGCGAGGCGTGCTGTCCTTTTCACGGATGATGTTCTGCCAACTCACCGCACGCTGGATGTTCTGTTGCTGCAGCTGCTGCGGCGGCGCACCGGGGTCTGCCGCATAGCCCTCGATCAGCACCTGGCCGATACGCGGGTCACGTGCGCGAGTGGCGTCGCTTTCGCTGCGGGCAGCAGCGGTGGCGTTTTCGCGGGCGAAACGCTCCACGCGTTGCTGCTGTCGTTGCGGGGTCATCCAGCTGCCGTGACCGCCTGAACTGCGACCGATGGCCTCGGCCAGGACGGTCCGGACCTTGGCCGGATCGCCCTGCGCGTCCTTCAACCGCGTGCGCGTGACTGGCCAGTCGACCCTGCTTCGGTACAGCGCCTCGCGTTCGAGCATGTCCAGCAGCTGTGCCTGCGCGGCGGGTGAGGGGATCTCGATGGTGTCGGCCGCAGTGGCAGCGGTCGCTGCCAGCAGCGTGGCGATCAAGGCGGCTCGTGCCGGCAGTCCCTTGCTGTTTCGCATCGACATCTCCCTGTCGTTGGATGAAGGCGAAGCATAACGGTGCCGGAGCGGTGTGTTCCATCGCGCACCCTGTCGTGTTTGGCTTGGCAGGGCGCGTCGTATCGATTTGCAACTTTGCCCATGTCAGCGCGACCGCAAAAGCGCGAAGGTCGCTGTGCCAGCGCCACCTGCGCTGGCCGGGATTGGCGTCCCGAATCAAACATTCAAGCGATCAGATTGCCGATTCAGCGGCAATCACGACAATGCACCTGCTCGCCCATGGCGGGCGGTGCGTGGGGATCCTCGCGATCCGTCGGCTTTTTCGCTTGGATTTTGACCGGCACGCCAACCCGCACCGCCCGCCACCTTGCATCCCGCAGGTGGCCTTGCCCTGTGAGGTTGCTGCCATGACTACGCTCTACCCCACCTATCCCCGCCTGCACACACTGCTGGGTGATGCCCTGCCCGACCTGCAGCTGCCCAACGCTACTGCCGAGGCTCTGGAAGACGCGCTGACCGAAGCGGATGAAGCCGCTCCCACGCCCGCCTTTTTCAAGCGGTTGCGCGACATCACGCGCTGCCACGCCGCCGACGGCGAGCCGTGGACGGAGCTGCGCATCACCCCGGCACGGGCGCGCGATCTGGCCTGCACCACGCGCTGCCTGCTGGCGTTGTCGGCATTGGGTGGCGTGTTGCTGGCGACGCAGGCCGCGCGTGAACTGGACGACGCGGAGGCGCAATGCCCGCCGCTGACAGAGGAAGGGTTGCTGTATGCGGTGCAGCTGCTGGCCGATCACGCAGGTACGTTGCTGGGTCGATCGCCGTTGTGATGCAGGTGTGTGGGAATTGATTGACTGCTGCCAAGGCGTGTCGACCAAGGTCGACACCTACCAGAGCGGGTCATGGCGCCGGCTGGATTCGTGTCGACCAAGGTCAACACCTACCAGGGCGGGTCATGGTGCCGGTTGGATTCGTGTCGACCAAGGTCGACACCCACCAGAGCGGGTCATGACCTCGGTTGGATTTGTGCCGACCAAGGTCGGCACCCACCAAAGCAGCCAAAGCGGCGGGCGCTACCAATCCGCGCGCAGGCCGATGTTGCCTTCGATGATGCGGCGCTTGCCGTTGTCGCTGCCACCCACCTCGCGGGTGTAATCGGCCACAGCATATGCGCTGATCGTGCGGTTGAAGCGCCCGACCACGCCGACACCGGCTTCCAGTGCGCGCGAGCGCTGCGAATTGATGATCGCGTCGTTGTCGAACAGGATGCGGTCCTCGCCCGAACGCCCGTGCCAGTAATTCAACTTGAAATACGGCTGCCAGCCGTTGTCGGCCAGTTGATAGTCGCCCGCCAGGCGCAGGCCGACGCGGCCGGTCCAGGCGTTGTCGTTGTCGAAGGAAATGGTGGACACCAGATCGCGTTGGTCATCCAGCGAACTGCGTTGCCAGATCACCTGCAGCTGCGGTTCCAGCCACCACGATGACTGTCCGAACTGCAGCAGTGGCTTGCCCGCTTCCAGCGACAGCGTGGTGCCATCACCCTTCAGGTCGATGCCCAGCCCGCGCGACGAACGCGTGCGGCCGTCGTAGCGGCTCTGCATCGCCACCGCGTCGATGTAGCCGCCGCTGCTGTCGGTCAACGTCCAGTACAGCCCCACGTGCTTGTCGTCCAACCGGCTCTGGCCGACCAGCACGTTGTCCCAGCCCACGGCCAGGCCGGTGATCCTGCCATCGGCGCGGGTGCGGCCGACGAACACGCCGATCTGGTTGCGGTGGTTCTCGGCGGCGGCAGCCCATACGTCCAGGCCCGCCTGCACCCCCATCACGTCGCCGTCGAAGCCGGGCCGTGCATCGCCCTTCCAGTGGATCTCGCTGCTCTGCCCCACCAGCCGCCCCCATGCGGTGCGGAACGCACCTTGGTTGTACAGCAGGCGCTGTTCGCCCTGGCGCTCGTGGAAGGTACCCAGGCTGGCCAGCGAGGTCTCGCGCAGCAGCGGGGGCACCACGGCGTAGGCGGCGGTCTCAAGGCGATACAGCGGTACCAGGCCGTTCGCGTCCGGTGCGGCGGGTCTCGCCCCCGCACTTGGCGGCGGCGCACCGGTACCAGGCAGGCTACCCCCGGCCAGCGGCACGTCCGGCACCGGGGGATCGCTGGGCGGGGCCACGGGCGGCGGTTCCGGCGGCGGCGGTGGTGGCGCGGTCTCACCGGCGGTCAGGTCCGGATCGACTGCGCCCTCCGGTGGCGGTGGGGGCGCCGGGGGAATCGGAGGCGGCGGTGCGACGGGCGGTGTCGGCGGTGGCGGTGGAACCACTTCGCCACCACCGTTCGGCGCGGGGCCCGGCCCGACCGCAACTGTCGAGCGCAGGTACCAGTTTTCACCGGTACCGGCACTGACGCCGCCCTTGAACAGGAAGTACTCGTAGGCACCGGCCGAGACCGGCGCGAACAACGAGAAGGCACTGGGTGCGGTGGTGGCACCGTTCAGCGCCTGCACCACCAGGATGCCGTCGACCAGCGTGGCTGCTCCGCTGCCGCCCGCGTTGAGGATGCCGATGCCGGTGCTGCCGGTGGCCGTGCCGCCATCGATCACCAGTCGGTCGCTGGTAGCGTTGTCCGCCGCCAGCACGGTACGCAGGTACAGCCCGCCGCCATCGCCACGGTAGTTGCCACGCACGGTGAATACATCGCCCGGCGAGGAGCCGGTGAGATCGATGCGCCCGGCGTTGACCACATTGACCAACGCGCTGCCGCTGAAGGGACGCACTGCATGCGCACCGCTGCCTGCATAGATCGTGCTGGTGTCATCCAGGGTGAGTGAACCGGTACCGCTGACACTGTCACCGAGCACCAGATCGCCATCGAAGGTGAGCTCGGTGCTGCTGGCCAGGCTGATCGCTTCCCAGTTCTGGAAGCGCGCGACGCCGCTGCCTTTGACGTTGCTGAAGCTGAGACGATCATTGCCGCTGCCACCGTCAAACAGCGGTACCGCGCCGATGTTGCCTTGGTTGAGGTTGCTCAGCGTGGCCACGTCGTCATCGGGGCCTGCGTCGATGGCGCCGTACACGATGCCGCCGCCGTTCCAGTTGAAGGTGTCGTTGCCGGTGCTCAACAGCACCTGGCCACGCACGGTGCCATCGGTGATGGTCACGCTGTCAGCGCCGCCGCTGACGCTGATGTTGCCGCCGATATAAGCGGTGCCGGAGATGATGATGGTATCGGTGTCGAAACCGGTCACCACGTTGCCATCAACGGTGCCACCGGACATGTCCCACAGGTTCTTGTCCAGCTTCATGTTGACCCGGCCGATGCGGCCACCAGTCATCCACGCCTGGTCGCCATCTTCGAACGCGCCGACGATGCGGCCACCGCTCATGCGGAAGGTATCGATGTTGTCGCCCTGCTGCAGGGCACCGATGGTGCCGCCGGTCATGACGAAATCGTCGCGGCCACTGCCCTGCGTCACCAGCCCGGTGATGGTGCCTGCGTTGACGGTCAGCTGGTCATCGCCGCTGCCTTGGTCGAGGCTGTCGAGGGTGCCGTCGGTGAGCAGCAGCACGTCGTTGCCATCCCCCTGCTGGACGCCGCCGGTGATGCTGCCGGCCAGCATCTGCAGACGATCGTTGCCGGCGCCGAACTGCACGCCGGTACTGCCACTGATGGCCCCGCGGTTGACCAGCACGCTGTCGCCGGGGCCGCTGAACTGCAGCGCCGTACTGCTGCCGGAACTGATGCTGCCGGTGTTGTCGACGCGGCTGCCGCCGCCGAGCTGCACCGCGGTACCGCTCGCCGAGCTGATGGCCCCGAGATTGGTGAGCACGTGGCTGCCAGCGCCGAGCAGGGAAATGGCGTTGCCCGCACCAGCCTGCTGCAGCTGAGCGCCATTGCCAACGTTCACGGTGATGCCTGCCGCGCCAGTTGCACTGATTGCTGCAGTCTCGGGATTGGGCGCGGCCGCACTGCAGGTGACGGTCTGCCCGGCAATGGGGGCGGAGGCATCGCAACCTGCCCAAGCGGTGGGAGCAGACAGCGCGAGCAGCGTGGGCGCCGCCAGGATCTGCAGCAGGGAAATGGTCAAACGGCGCCGGCGGAACCCGGGCGGGACGACATGTGACATACGGCACTCCTGGGTCGGGGATCAGGAACTGCGGATGCTCTGTACGACACTGCTGATGCAGTCTGCCCTGCCATGAATGGTTTCGATAGGTGAAATTGCAGGCAAGCGGTCACGTTTTCGATATGAAACCGGGAAGCGCTCACGCGGTCCGCATGTCGATGAACCAGTTCACCTTCGTCAGCCTGCCAAGAGCATCCACGCATGGCGTGGATCTACTGCAATCCTGGCCCAGTAGATCCACGCCATGCGTGGATGACCCCGCAACCCACCAGCACAGTAGATCCACGCCATGCGTGGATGACCCCGCAACCCACCAGCACAGTAGATCCACGCCATGCGTGGATGGGCCGTTCTCCACCATCTCTGCCGCGCTCAGATCTTCAGATAAATGCGACGTCGGTCCAGCCACCAGGCTACGCCCCACCACAGCGCAACGAACACCAACGCCTGCAGCATCGAGGCCAGCTCCAGCGCCTGCGGCATCGCCGCAGCCAGTTGCTGCCAGACCCAGCCCCAGGCACCGGTCGCCAGCAGGATCACCGACATCAACGAAGCTCCCAGATAGGCGGTGATGGCATTGACGCCGAAGCGCCGGCCCAGTGCCGGCCATCCCTTGCGGTCGATCAGCAGGTGGCCCAGCCACAATGCCAGCGCGGCCAGGCCACCGGTCCACAGCACGTAGCTGGGCGTCCACAGCTGCTTGTTGAGCGGCAGCACGGTCGCCAGCAGCAGGCCGAGCACGGCGGTGATCGCACCCAATGCGGCCAGTGCACCGGCCCGGCCACTGCGCAGCAGGCCACCGGCCAACAGGCCCAGCACGGTGCTGGCCAACGCGCCCAGACTGCTCAGCAATCCTTCCGGGTCATGGCCCAGACCGGTATCGGCCTGCCATTGGTAGATCCATGGCGCGAACAAGGTGGTGTCCAGACGGCTGGCCGGGTTGGTCCAGGGCGCAAGATCTCCGATGCCCAGCAGCAGCGCGGTGTAGCCCACCAGCAGCGCCACCAGCACGGCCACCTGCATGCGCGGACGCGCATACACCGCCAGCACGCCCACCACTGCCGCGCACAGCGCGATGCGCTGCAGCACACCCCATATGCGGAAGTGATGCGTGTGCAGTGCCCACCACACCAGCAGGTGCAGCAGCACGCCGGCAATGGCGATGCGCAGTGCGCGTTCCAGCACGCCACGTGCAAGTGCGGGCCGTGCGGCCGGATCCAGCGCGCGCGGTGCGACGCTGAAGGCCATCGACACGCCAACAAGGAACAGGAAGAACGGGAACACCAGGTCGGTCGGTGTGCAGCCGTGCCATTCGGAATGGCGCAGCGGTGCGAACACCGCACTCCAGTCACCGGGGTTGTTGACCAGAAGCATCGCCGCCACGGTCATGCCGCGCAGGGCGTCGATCGAGCCCAACCGGCGTGGCGGCGTGCTGCTCATCGTCAAGCCGCCTCGTACTGGCCGGCGATCCACGTACCGCGCACCTGCAATGCATCGTCCAGCAGCACCAGGTCGGCCTGGTAGCCCTCGGCGATATGACCCAGGCGATCATCGACATTGAGGAGCTGCGCTGGATAGGTCGAGGCCATGCGCGCGGCTTCGGCCAGCGGTTGGCGCAGCAGCTGCACGGTGTTGCGCACGGCAGTGGCCATGTCCAGCGCCGAGCCGGCCAGCGAGCCGGCTGCGTTGCGCACGACGCCGTCGATGGCGGTGATGGTTTCGCCATACAGCACGTAGCTGGGATCGTCGGCACCAACCGGCGGCATCGCATCGGTCACCAGCAGCAGGCGGCCGCGCGGCTTGGCCGCCAGCGCCACGCGCAGGCTGGCCGGATGCACGTGCACACCATCGACGATGATGCCGATCCAGCTGTCGCGATCTTCCAGCGCCGCGCCGACCGCACCGGGCTCGCGGCCCTGCAGCGGCGACATCGCGTTGTACAGATGGGTGAAGCCACGCACGCCGGCATCGAGGCCGGCACGGATCTCTTCATAGGTACCGGCGGTGTGACCGGCGGCGACGATCACACCGCGTTCGACCAGCGCGCGGATGGTCTCCAGCGGCACGCGCTCCGGCGCCAGGGTCAGCAGGGTCACGCCGTTGTCCAGCGACGACGCCAGTTCGATCTCTTCCTCATCCGGCACGCGGAACTTGCTGGCATCGTGCGTACCCTTGCGCGCCGGTGCGATGTACGGCCCTTCCAGGTGGATGCCGATCACGCCCGGCACGCCCTGTGCAATGGCCTCTCGCATCGCACCGATCGCCTCGCGCATCACCCCAAGGTCATCGCTGATCAGGGTCGGCAGCATCGCGGTGGTGCCGAAGCGGCGATGCGCACGCGCAATCGTGCGCAGCGACGCCACGTCGGGCGTGTTGTTGAACAGCGCGCCACCACCGCCATTGACCTGTACATCGATGAAGCCGGGCAGCAGCCAGCCGCCCCCCAGGTCCACCTGCTCGTCGGCCTTGCCCAGCTGCGGCGCAGCGTCGGGCAGCAGCGCGCTGATGTGGCCGTCTTCGATCACCACCGCAAGATCGTCGCGGAACTCATCGCCGGCAAGAATGCGGGCATTGCGCAGCACGGTTGCCATCACACCGTCTCCGTCACCTTGTTCAGATGCGGCGGCAGATCCGGGTTGAAGCCGCGGCGCAGCGCCAGCGCATTGATCGCGCGGTAGAAGCTCTGCACGGTCAGCAGCGGCGCGCACAACGGATGCGGGGCAGCAGCGACCGGCAGGTTGCCGCCGGCACCGGCCAGCCACACCTGGGCGCCACGTGCGGTGAATTCTTCGGCCACGGCGCGGGTGCCGGCACCGGTTTCATCAGGCTGGGCGAAGGCCAGCACCGGGAAGCCGCGATCGACCAGCGCCATCGGCCCATGCTTGACCTCGGCCGAGCTGTACGCCTCGGCGTGCAGGCTGCAGGTTTCCTTGAACTTCAGCGCGGCCTCCTGCGCCGCGCCGAGGCCCAGGCCACGGCCGAGCACGAACAGGTTGTTGGCCTCCACCAGGCCATCGGTCACTGCGCTCCAGTCGCACTGCCAGGCCTCGCGCATCGCATCGGGCAGCAGGTCCAGGGCATTGCGCAACGCGCTGTCCTGCTTCCAGTACGCGGCCAGCTGCAGAAGCGCGGACAACGAGGCGAGGTAGCTCTTGGTCGCCGCCACGCTTTTCTCCACGCCGGCATGCAGCGGGATGACCGTGTCGGCAAGCTGTGCCAGCGGCGAATCCTCGACGTTGACCAGCGCCACCACGCGCGCGCCAGCGACCTTGGCAGCTTCTGCATTACGCAGCAGGTCCGGGCTCTTGCCGGACTGCGAGATGACGATGAACAACGCACCGCGCAGCTGCAACGGTGCGGCGTAGACCGAACCCACCGACGGCGAGGCCGAGGCAACGACCAGCCCCAGCTGGGTTTCCAGCAGGTATTTGCCGTAGGTCGCGGCATGGTCGGAGCTGCCCCGTGCGCAGGTCACCACGAACGGCGGCGGTGCGGCGCGCAGGCTGGCTGCCAGCGTTTCCATCACGGCATGGTTGCGGGCGAACTGACGGGCAACGACGTCAGCCGCTTCGGCGGCCTCGGCGAACATCAGGGTAGCGGTGGGGTCGGACAGCGACATGGCAGGCTCAGGAAGGATCGGAAGGAAGGGGACGGGCGGCGGCAGGCCGCATCGGTGCGGTCGAGCCGCGCACCACCAGCTGTGGCACGAAGCCCTGGTTATGCAGCGGCGCCGGCGCATCGTCGTAGGCATCACTGCGCAGCTGCGCGATCAGCAGGCGCGCGGCATGGCGGGCGATGTCTTCGGTGGCCTGCTTGGCGGTGGTCAGCGGCGGCCACGACTGGCGCGAGAACGGGCTGTCCTCGAAGCCGGCGATGGACAGGTCGTAGGGCACGTTCATGCCGGCCGACTTCGCTGCGGCCAGTACGCCGGCGGCGATTTCATCGTTGGAACCGAAGATGGCGGTGGGCGGTTCGCGCAGTGCCAGCAGGCGCCGCGCACCGCGGAAGCCGTCGTCGAAGGTGTAGTCGCCCTGCACCACCAGATGCTTGTCCACGGTCATGCCGTAGTCTTTCAGCGCGGCCTCGTAACCGGCGTAGCGCTCGCCCGACGATCGGTGCGAGGTGCCACCCCAGAGGAAACCGATGCGCTGGTGGCCCAGCTGGATCAGGTGCTCGGTGATTTCGTAGGCGGCTTCGCGGTCGTCGACGAACACGCAAGCGCCATCGGCCGGATCTTCGGTGGCCGCGATGATCCGCACCAGCTTGATGCCGCGCGAGGTGAGTGCCTGGATCAGGTCGCGACGCTCGGACATCGGTGCGGTCAGCACCAGCCCCGCCAGGCGCGAACGCTGCACCCAGTCGGCCAGTTCATCGGCCAGCAGCGGCGAACTGGAATCGCACGGATGGATCTGCAGGCCGAAGCCGGTTTCGCGGCAGGCGGCGAGCACGCCGTTCTGCACGCCGATGATGTGGTACGGGTTCGGGTTGTCGTACACCAGCCCGATCACGAAGGTGGTGCCGCTGCGCAGGTTGCGCGCGGAGGGATCGGGTTCGTAGTCGAGCTCGGCGATGGCACGCAGCACCCGCGCACGGGTGGCCTGCATCACCGAGGGCTCGTTGTTGATCACCCGCGACACCGTCTTCAGCGAGACCTTGGCCTTTTCGGCAACGTCCTTGATGGTCGCTCTGCGCATCGGCTTTTCCTGGGGTTGGCTGCCGTCCATCATCGCCGATCAGCCCTTGTCCTGCGGCAGGCCGACGCGATGGCCGACCACCGAGTAGAACAGGATGTACAGGTAGCACGGCACCATCAGCAGCAGGAACACCAGCTGGAAGTCGATGTGCTGCTTGAGCACGGCGAACAGCTGCGGAATGATCGCGCCGCCGGCGATGCCCATCACCAGCAGCGCCGAACCGGTTTCGGTGAAGCGGCCCAGGCCACGGATCGCCAGCGGGAAGATCGCCGGCCACATCATCGCGTTGGCAAAGCCCAGCAGCGCCACGAAGGCGACCGACACATAGCCGTGGGTGAAGAAGGCGCCCAGGCAGAACACCACGCCCAGTACCGCAGAGATGGTCAGGTAGCGCGACTGCGAGATCACTCGCGGGATCAACGCCAGGCCGACCACGTAGCCGATGAGCATGGCAAACAGGGTAACCGCGGTGAACATCTTGGTCTGGTCCAGCGGCAGGTCGAAGCCATGACCGTAGGTACCGATGGCATCACCGGCCATCACTTCCACGCCGACGTAGACGAACAGGCACAACACGCCCAGCCACAGGTGCGGGAACTGGAAGATGCTGCTGCGCTCGGCCTTGCCCGGAGCGCCGGCCGGGGTGGCATTGGCCTCGGAGGCCTTGATTTCAGGCAGCGGCGAGAACAATACCGCGACCGCCAGCACCACCAGCAAGCCGGCCATGGCCAGGTATGGCGCGTGGATCTTGGCCGCGAACTGGTTGAGCAGCGTGGTCTTGGTGGCCGCATCGGCGGCCTGCACCTGAGCGTCGAGGTCACCGATGCCATGCAGCACCAGAGTGCCGATCAATATCGGCGCCAGGATGCCTGCAACCTTGTTGCAGATGCCCATCAGCGCGATGCGCCGTGCGGCGGTTTCGATCGGGCCGAGGATGGAGATGTACGGGTTGATCGCGGTCTGCAGCAAGGCAAGTCCACTACCGATCACGAACAGGCCGCCGAGCGCGCCGGGATACCAGCGCTGGGTGGCGAATTCACCGAACAACGCCGCGCCGCCGGCCATCACCAGCAGGCTCAGGCTGAGGCCCTTCTTCATACCGGTGCGGCGCAGGATCCACGACGCCGGCAGGGCCAGGAAGAAGTAGGACAGGTAGAACACCATCAGCACCAGGAAGGCGCCGACCTCGCTGAGCTCGAAGGCGAGTTTGACGAAGGTGATCAACGGGCCGTTGAGCCAGGTGAAGAAGCCGATCAGGAAAAACAGCACGCCGACGATGGCGATGGACGAGGCCACGTTCGGGCGTGCGCTTGCAGCGGGGACGGCTGACATCAGGAAGGCTCCTGCGGCGACGGCCGCAGAACACGGCGTCGGAGAGTGGCTGGGAACAACGTTGTCACATTCTTTCGGTGGACGACGACCGTTTGTCAACTTCCATGCACGGCCCATCACACCTGATGCTGCACTGCGCAAGCCCGCTGCACGGCCATCCGCTGAATGCGCTTCGCCCTTGAAGCCCCTTGCTGCAACGGTTCTGCCATGGATGCCGTACTCACGCCATGTAAACGTTTACGGCGATCTGCATTCGCTGCGGCGCAGCAACGAAAGTGTCACGAACTCGTTGACATCGTTGTCAACGCGGTTACAGACTCCGCCCCAATCGCCGGCTTCATCGTTGCCCTTCCCGGGGCCGGCCCCACCTGCTGCAGGAGCCCGCGTGACCGCCAGCCATCCCGCCCCGGCCCATGTCCTGTCCCGCGTCGCGCCCTCGTTCCTGGCCGCCGACGTCGGCGGCACCCATGTGCGTGTTGCCCGGGTCCAGGCCAGCGGCGACGATGCCCATCCGGTGCAGGTGCTCGATTACCGCAAGTACCGCAACGCCGACCATGCCGGGCTCAGCGCGATCCTCGCCGACTTCCTGGCCGAAGGCCCGCGCCCGTCGCACTGCGTGGTCGCCACCGCTGGCTATGCCCGCGAAGACGGCACGGTGATCACCGCCAACGTGCCATGGCCGTTGTCGGCCCGGCAGATCGAGGCCGACGTCGGCCTGCAGCGGGTGCACATCGTCAACGACTTCGAAGCCGTGGCCTATGCGGCCGCGCAGGTCGATGCCAGTGGTGTGCTGCACCTGTGCGGCCCGGACAGTGCACCGCGTGGCCCGACCCTGGTGGTCGGCCCCGGCACCGGTCTGGGTGCAGCGTTGTGGATTCCCACGGCCAACGGCCCGGTGGTACTGGCTACCGAAGCCGGGCAGCCGACCCTGGCCGCCAGCACCGAACTGGAAATGGCGATCGTCCGCCACATGCAGCGCGACCGCGCGCATGTGTCGATCGAACATGCGATCTCCGGCCCCGGCCTGATGAACCTGTACCGCGCGATCTGCGCACTGCAGGACCAGGCGCCGGCGCTGGCCAGCCCCGATGCGGTCACCGCCGCAGCAATGGCAGACACCGATCCGCTGGCACGACAGGCGCTGGATGTGTTCTGCGGCCTGCTCGGCAGCACCATCGGCGACATGGCCCTGTTCTATGGCGCCCACGGCGGGGTCTACCTGGCCGGTGGAATCCTGCCGCAGATCCGCGAGTACCTGCGTACCAGCACCTTCGTCGAGCGCTACCTGCAGAAGGGGCCGATGGGCGAAGCGCTGGCACGCATCCCGGTGAAGGTGGTCGAACACGGACAGCTGGGCGTGATCGGCGCTGCCAGCTGGTACCTGCTCCACGCCGACGCCTGAACCTGCAAACGGCTTCAACGCAATCGCAGCACGCAGTACGTGGCACGCCAATGCCCGGGACATCGCCGCCGCCCCGCGCACGTCATCGCAACCGCAATCCCATATCGCCGCCGGCATCCAATCGAGTGATGAGGAGAGACATCATGAATACCCGCAAGACCTTGCTTTCGGCCGCCATCGTCAGCTGCATCGCATTCAGTGCGCACGCGCAGCAGGCCGCCCAGACCGCCACCGATCTGGACACCGTCACCGTTACCGGTATCCGCGGCTCGATGGAAAAGTCGCTGGACACCAAGCGCGACGCCAATGCGCGCGTGGAAGTGGTCACCGCCGAAGACGTGGGCAAGCTGCCGGCGCACAACGTTGCCGACACCCTGCAGCGCCTGCCGGGCGTCAACATCAGCTCGTCCAGCGCCGATGAAGGCGGCTTCGACGAAGCCGACCGTGTCAGCCTGCGCGGCACCAGCCCCAGCCTCACCCAGACCCTGATCAACGGCCACACCGTCGGTTCGGCCGACTGGTTCGTGCTCAGCCAGGGCAACAACGTCGGCCGCAGCGTCAGCTACTCGCTGCTGCCGTCGGAACTGGTCAGCTCGGTTGAAGTGAACAAGTCCTCGCAGGCCAAGCTGCAGGACGGTGGTACCACCGGTACCGTCAACATCATCACCCGCAAGCCGCTGGAATTCTCCAAGCAGTTCACCGCTGAAGGCTCGATCGGCATGGTGCGTTCGGACCAGGCCAAGTCGAATGACCCGCAGTACTCGGCATTGTTCAACTACAAGAACGAAGAAAACACCTTCGGCGTGATGGTGCAGGGCTTCAGCCAGAAGCGCGAACTGCGCCGTGAAGCACAGGAAATTCCGGGCGGCTTCTTCAAGATCGGCGCCGGTGATCCGGTTGCCAAGACCAATCCGGACCTGATCGGCGTCAACGTTCCCGGCCTGCTGGGTTCAACCCTGTTCGAACAGACCCGTGAGCGCAAGGGTGGCCTGGTCTCGCTGCAGTTCAAGCCGACCGACACCCTTACCCTGGGCCTGAACGGTTTCAGCTCCGAGCTGAAGGCGAACAACTACAACCGCAATTTCATGATGTTCGGCAACAGCTTCGCCAAGGTGCAGGCGCCGAACCCGGGTTATGTGGTCAAGGATGGCGTGCTGACCAACGCCACCTATGCGGGCGTGCCGGGCACCAACTACGCGGTGTACGACATGATCTACCGTGAGTCGAAGGCCAAGTCGAGCTACGTCACCTTCGATGCCGACTGGCAGATCAGCGACAGCCTGACCGCCAAGTTCCAGGCCGGCAGCACCAAGGGCACCGGTGAGACTCCGCGCCAGTACATCGCCGAGGTCACCGTGGGAAGCGGCGGTGGCGCCAGCTGGGCTACCCATGGCGCCGGCTCGCCGATCGACTGGAACGTCGGCGGCGACCTTTCGCCCAACGGCGTGACCAGCTTCGGCACCTGGGGCAACCAGCAGGTCACCGCCGAAGACAAGGAGAAGTGGGCCACGCTCGACTTCAACCAGTACTTCAACGACGGCGGCGTGCTGAGCTCCATCGACTTCGGTCTGCGCTTTGCCGACCACAAGCGCGAAGCGCTGTCGCCGGAAGGTGCAACGCCGGGTGATATCTGGAGCGCGCTGAAGAACGGTGCCACCTCCAACTATCCGAACGGCTTCGCTGGTGATATCGGCGGCACCTTCCCGCGCAACATCTGGTACTTCACTCCGGGTGCGTTGAAGGACGCGGTAACCAACAACTCCACCTGGCTGGCGGGCAACGACGGCCCGACCGGTCGCCACAACTACGGTGCCGAGTGGCAGGTGAAGGAAAAGAACTTCGCCGGCTACGTGCAGGCCAACTTCCGTGGTGACTGGTGGGCAGGCAACGTGGGCCTGCGTTACGTCAACATCAAGCAGGACATCAACACCTACAACGCGGTCAGCAATGCCGCCGATGCCGACGTCAGCAGCCTGTTCGGCATGTGGGAGCGCGTGGCCTTCCAGAACAAGCGCAACCGCGTGCTGCCCAGCGCGAATATCAAGTTCGACCTGGACGACAAGCTGGTGCTGCGCGTAGCGGCCTCGCAGACCCAGACCCTGCCCGATTACTCGGCACTGGGTGCATCGTCGTACGGTTCGGATCTGAACCGGACCGGCGGCGGCGGCAATCCGAACCTGAAGCCGACCCTGTCCACCAACCTGGATGCCAATCTGGAGTGGTACTTCATGCCGCGCGGCCTGCTGTCGATTGGTGCGTACCACATGGACCTGAAGGACTACATCGCCTTCGACGTGGTTTCGCGCCAGCTGTACAGCGAACTGACCAACCAGCTTGAGACCTACCAGATCTCCACCCCGATCAATGCCGACGGCAAGGTCACGGGTGTGGAAGTGGCTTATGAGCAGCCGATCGGCGAGTACTTCGGCGTCAATGCCAACTACACCTACGCCAACGGCAGCACCGCGCACACCTGGTCGGACGGCTCGCACAACCTGCTGGGCACCTCGAAGAACACCTACAACGTGGGTGCCTACTTCGAGAACGAGCGCTTCGGCGCGCGGGTCAGCTACACCCACCGCTCCTCGTTCCTGATCAGCCTGTCGGGCACCAACCCGTACTACCAGGATGACTTCGGCACGCTGTCGGCGTCGCTGAGCTTCAAGGCCACCGACTGGCTGAGCATCAGCCTGGATGGCCTGAACCTCAACAACCCGACCTACAAGTACTACCAGACCGCGGCCATTCCGACCTCGTTCTACAGCAACGGTCGCCAGTACTACCTGAACTTCCGCTTCAAGTACTGATCCAACGGCAGCTTCATCGCCGAGTCGTGCACGCACGCCGGGCCTGGGTCATTCCGGGCCCGGCGTTTTTCATGTATAGCGAACATCGCACCCGATTCAAGGAGTCCTTCCGATGACGAAGCCCACCCGCGCCAGGATGCGCAGCCTTCTGTTGCTGGGCAGCCTGCTGGCCGCCCTGCCCGTGCTGCCGGCACTGGCCGCCGATGCCCCGGCACTCGATACCGGCCCCGGACCGCAGTTGCGCGCCGGCAGCCTGATGTTGATTCCCGCACCGGCCAACGTGCAGCGCGGCAACGGCGCGGGCATCACTGTCGGCGCGGGCACCGTGTTGCATGCCGATGGCGAAGCCGCACAGCGCGTCGCTGCACAGTTCGCCGATCTGCTGGCGCGCAGTGGTGGGCCGCGCCTGGCAGTGGCCAACGGCAAGGCCGTCACCAAGGGCGGCAGCATCCGCTTCCAGATCGTGCCGACCTTCCGCGACAGTGGCGAGGGCTACACGCTGGAAAGCACCGCGCAGGGCGTGGTGGTGCAGGCCGGCAACGAGTCCGGCCTCTTCTACGGCGCCACCACGCTGGCCCAGCTCGCCACCGGCGGCAGCAACGGCGTGCTGCCGGCCGTGCAGATCCAGGATGCGCCGCGTTTCAGCTGGCGCGGCTTCATGCTCGACTCGGCGCGGCACTTCCAGAGCCTGGACGAGATCAAGCGCGTGCTCGATGCGATGGCCGCGCACAAGCTCAACACCTTCCATTGGCACCTGACCGACGACCAGGGCTGGCGCATGGAGATCAAGCGCTACCCGAAGCTGACCGAGGTCGGCAGCTGCCGACTGCCGGCCGGTGACGGCGGCATCGATCCGGTCAGCGGCAAGGAACATCCGTACTGCGGCTTCTACACGCAGGACCAGATCCGCGAAGTGATCGCGTACGCGGCCGCGCTGCATATCCAGGTGATTCCGGAGATCGATGTCCCCGGCCACGCCACCGCTGCCATCGCGGCCTATCCGGAACTCGGCACGATCGACACGCCACTGAAGCCGTTGAGCGAATGGGGCGTGTTCCCGAACCTGTTCAACGTCGAGGATGGCACCGTCACCTTCCTGGAAAACGTGCTGGAAGAAGTCATCGCCCTGTTCCCGGCCAAGTACGTGCACGTAGGTGGCGACGAGGCAGTGAAGGACCAGTGGGAGGCGTCAAAACAGGTGCAGCAGCGCATGCGCGCGCTCGGTATCAAGGATGAGATGGCCATGCAGAGCCACATCATCAAGCGCCTGGAAACCTTCCTGGAAGAACACGACCGCCGCCTGATCGGCTGGGACGAAATCCTTGAAGGCGGCCTGCCGCCGCAGGCCACGGTGATGTCCTGGCGCGGCACCGAGGGTGGGCTGGCCGCGGCCAGCGCGGGCCACGATGTGGTGATGTCGCCGGTCAGCCATCTGTACCTGGATTACCTGCAGACCGCCTCGCCAAACGAGCCGCCGGGCCGGCCGACGCAGGTGAACCTGGCCAAGCTCTACAACTACGAACCGGTGCCGGCCGAACTGGCCGCCGACAAGCGCGGTCACATCCTCGGCCTGCAGGCGAACATGTTCACCGAGCACACGCGCACCTACGCACGTCTGCAGCACAACCTGTTCCCGCGACTGGCCGCCGTGGCCGAGACCGGCTGGAGCGCGCCGGAGCATCGCGATTTCCGCGACTTCCTGGCCCGCCTGCCCTCGCAGCTGCAGCGCTATCGGGCCTGGGGCCTGGCGTATGCGCAGACGCCGTTCGAAGTAGGCGTGGCCTACACCGATGACCGCGCGGCGAACACGGTGACCGTGTCACTGGCCAATCCGCTGGGCTATGAAGTGCGCTACAGCAGTGACGGAAAGCCGGTGACCGCGCAGTCGCCGCTGTACCAGCAGCCACTGACGTCCACGCTGCCCGCGACGGTGCAGGCGGCTGCGTTCTACCAGGGCCAGCCGCTGGCCGCGAAGCCGACGGTGGCGTCGTACACCGCGCAGTCGCTGCTGTCGCGGCACAGCGAGGAACTGCGCAGCTGCGTGGGCGAGAAGGGCCTGGTACTGCGCCTGGAAGACGATGGTCCGCGCGAAGGTGCGCGTGCGGTGTTCACCGTCGACATCTTCCAGCCGTGCTGGCGTTGGCCGCAGGCCCAGCTCGATGGCATCGGCAGCGTGGAAGTGCGCGCGGGCCGCATTCCGTACTACTTCCAGTTGGCCCACGACGAGCCGAAGCGCCGCTTCGAGAAGGCCCGGAGCGCGCACGGCGAAATGCTGATCCGTCGCGGTGACTGCACGGGCAAGGTACTGGCGCAGGTGCCGCTGCCGGCGCAGACCGATGCAGACGGCTTCGTGACCCTGCGCGCGGATTTGCCGAAGGGCACCTCGGGTACGGGTGATCTGTGCATCAACTTCACCGGCGACACGCGCCCGGCGATGTGGGTGCTGGATGAGGTGACGCTTCGGTAGATGCCAACCTTGGTTGGCGCTTTACGGCGGGATCCACGCATGGCGTGGATCTACCGGTAGACGCCAACCTTGGTTGGCACGCCTTTACCCCCGCCAGCGCAGCAGGATGTCGCGCAGCGGGGTCAATGCGGTGGCCATCCCCGCCAACACGCCAATGGTGTTGGCCACCGCATCCATCGGATCAGCCATGCGATTGCTGGTCAACGCGCCCTGCGCGAACTCGATGCCGACGCCCATCAGTACCAGGCCAGCCCCCACCCACAGCAGTGGGCGGCCACGCCGGAACAACTGCACGGCGCTGCCGGCCAGGATGAAATAGGCCAGGAAATGCTCGCCCTTGTCGCTGTTTTCCGGCAGCGGGATCGGCGGTGGCGGAATCAGGCAGACCACGATCACCGTCAGCACCGCCAACACCCACAACGCGCTCCACAAGCGTGGCCGCCGCAGCGGTTTGATCACCGGCAACGCTGCACTCACAGGCGCCAGCTCAGGTCACCCAGTTCGAACGCCGGCTCGAAATCAACGTCACGCTGCAGGCCAATGGCCTGGAAGCGCTCGCCCATCTCCGTTGGCAGGGTCAGCTTCTTCACCTGGTCGCGCAATTGGATGCGGCCCACTTCATCGGTGCGCTCCTCGGCCAGGGTCAGTACCTGGTCCAGGCCGTTGCCGAGCAGGAAACTGGCCTGGCTGCAGTAACCGGCCAGTTCGAAACCGCCGTGCAGGCCGGCCTCGGCCATGGCGGTGAAATCGACCGATGCGGTGATGTCCTGCAGCCCCGGCCAACGATGGATCTCGTTGTGCACGTGGTGGCGGTAGAACGCGCGCACGGTGCCGTCATCGCGCTCTTCCTGGTAGAACTCTCCCCGGTTGTAGCCGTAATCCACGAACAGCATCGCGCCGCGCCGCAGTCCGCCGGCCACCGCCTGCAGCCAGTACGGCAACTGCGGCAGTACTTCGGATCGGTAGCCGTCGGCAAAGGGCTTTTCCAGGTAGCGCTCAAGATGGCGCACCGCGCCGTTGAGCAGGAGGTCGGCCGGCTGCGCGCCACGGATGAAGTTGCCCTGCCCGTCCAGTTCGACGGTTTCCTCGTACACCTCGCCATCCTTGATGAGGAAGCGCGGTGTCGGCAGCGCATCGATCACCTCGTTGGCGAACACCACGCCGTCCCAGTCGTCCTCGAACGGACGATCAAGCCATTCCACCCGACTGGCCAGCTCAGGCGGCAGGTTCTGCTGCAGGCGCTCCTGCTGGCGCTGGCGCAGGTCCGCGCTGGGTTCGAGGATCGCGTATCGGGCCGGCAACGCGTCCAGCTCGGCCAGGCGCAGCAGCACCGCCTCGGCGAAGGCACCGGTACCGCCGCCCAGTTCCAGCATCCGCGCCTGCGTGTCGAGCTGGCCGAACACCGGTGCCAGCGCATTGGCCACGCTGCCTGCGAAGAGGCTGCCCAGCTCGGGGGCGGTGGTGAAATCGCCGCTGCCGCCGAATTTGCTGGCGCCGGCGCTGTAGTAGCCCCAGCCCGGCGTGTACAGGCACAGCTCCATGAAGCGGGAGAACGGCATCGCCCCGCCCTGTGCGAGGATCTCGGCACGCAGGGCGGCGGCCAGCTGGTCGCTGTGGGCCAGGGCATCGGCTTCGGGCAGGGGGAAGGTAGGCTGCATGGCGTCTTCGAATGCGGTGACAATGGTGCACAGGATAGCCGAGCCTTGGAGGACCCTCGATGAGTGACACCGCCCCCGTGGCCCTGATCACCGGCAGCGCACGCCGGATCGGCGCGGCCATCGCCCGCCAGTTCCACGCCTGTGGCTGGTCGGTGGTGCTGCACGCCAATACCTCCAGCGCCGAACTGCAGCAGGCCGCCTTCAACCTGGACAACGAGCGCCCCGGCAGCGTGCTGGCGTTGCAGGCCGACCTGCGCGACGCCGACGCCCTGGCCGATCTGGTCGAGCAGGCGGTGACCCACTTCGGCCGCCTCGATGCGCTGGTCAACAACGCCTCCAACTTCTTCCCCACCCCGCTCGGCCAGGTCACCGCCGAGGCGATGGACGAGCTGTACGCGGTCAACGCGCGCGCACCGCTGCTGCTGGCCCAGGCCGCCGCGCCGTATCTGCGCCGTCAGCACGGCTGCATCGTCAACCTGACCGACCTGCATGGCACCGACCCGATGCGCGACCACATCGCCTACACCATGGCCAAGGCGGCGCTGGAAATGGCCACCCGCTCGCTGGCGCTGGAACTGGCGCCGAAGGTGCGGGTGAATGCGGTGGCGCCCGGTGCGATCCTGTGGCCGGAACAGGGCAAGGACGATTTCGCCCGCGAGGCGCTGCTGGCACGCACGCCGCTGGCGCGGATCGGCACGGTCGAGGAAATCGCCGAAGCGGTGTACTGGCTGGCGGCCGAGGCCAGCTTCGTCACCGGCCATACCCTGCGTGTGGATGGTGGGCGTACGGTGAGTTGAGGTGTTGCCGGGATCCAGGACGGGGTCAGATCCCTTTTCCCGGTGGGAAAAGGGATCTGACCCCGTCACTCAAGGTCAACTACCTCGAACGCTTCGCCATACTGCTTGTGTGCGCGCCACAGCGTGGCCAGGTCCAGACCGCTGACCGGATCGATGAAATCCGGGGCGATATCGGCCAGCGGCTTCAGCACGAAGGCATGCTTCAGCTCCGGGCGCGGAATGCGCAGATGGCCGGGGCCTTCCACCACCAGGTCGCCATAGAACACCACATCGACGTCCAGGGTCCGGTCGGAAAAGCGAGGACCGCTGCGGTCACGACCGTGCGCATCTTCCAGCGCATGCAGCCAGTCATCCAGTTCCTGCAGCGGCAGGTCGGTCTCGATGGCCACACCATTGTTGAGGAAGGCCGGACCGTCGAACCCGACGGCGGCGGTGCGGTAGGCGGCAGACACCTGCAGCGCACCAAAGCGCTCGCGCAGGGCCGCCACCGCAGCATGGAGGTAGCGGCGGGGGTGGACGTTGCTGCCCAGGCTCAGGAGCACGGTGGTCATGCGGTTCCGGTGACGGCAATCAGGTGGAGCGCGGGCATGCCATCGTCACAACGGCCTGCCTACAATCCGGGACGCATATGATAGGGCACCGACATGACCTATTGCGTTGGAATCGAGGTGGACGAGGGCCTGGTCTTCGCCGCCGACACCCGCACCAATGCCGCGCTGGACGATGTCCGCGTGCACCGCAAACTGCACGTGTTCGAATACCCCGGCCAGGCCGCCTACGTGGTGATGGCCGCCGGCAACCTGGCCACGACCCAGTTGCTGGTGTCGCGGCTGAAGCGCGATGCCGACGAGCGGCGCACACCGAACCTGCGCGACATGGCCCATCTGTTCGAGGCTGCGGCCTACGTCGGCTCCCTGCTGGTGGACAGCCAGGTGCAGAGCCAGCACACCGAACACGGCCATGACGGGGTGAACACCCAGGCCACGCTGATCTTCGGTGGACAGATTGCCGGCGAGCAGCCCGGCCTGTACATGGTCTACCCGCTGGGCAACGCCATCGCCGCCTCGCCGGAAACGCCCTATCTGCAGATCGGTGAATCCAAGTACGGCAAGCCGATCCTGGATCGCATCCTGACCCCATCCACGCATCTGGAAGATGCCGCGCGCACGGCGATCGTTTCGCTCGATTCGACCATCCGTTCCAACCTGTCGGTGGGCCTGCCGGTCGACCTGGCGCTGCTGCGCGCCGGCGAGCTGCGGATCAGCCAGCAGCTGCGGCTGGGCGCCGATTCACCGCTGTACGCCGACATCCATCAGAACTGGTCGCGCCGGCTGGAACAGGCAGTGGAGAGCCTGCCTCGGTTTCCGTGGGAGCCCGGGCAGCCGTAGTGCCGGCCGCTGGCCGGCAACCGCAGTGATCCACTTGTGCGCGGATGCCGGCCAGCGGCCGGCACTACCCGAAGGTCAGCCCAGCGCTTCAGCCACTGCGCGGAATACCTGCTGCATCTGCAGCGGCTTGCGCAGCAGGTGCACCTCGATGCCGGCGGGGAACACACCTGCCGGCATTTCCCCGGCGGCATCTTCCAGCACCAGCGCCGGGCCGCGATAGCCGAGCGTGGCCATCTCGCCCAGCAGCTGGCTGGCCGACAACAGCTTGGAGCCGGCGTCGGCAATCACCAGCGCCGGCATCGCCTCCTGCTGCATCCAGCGCAGCGCGGCCGGGCCATCGGAGGCCAGCTGCAGCTGATAGCCCTGGCTGGACAGCGCATTGCCCAGCAGCGACAGGCGGGTGGCTTCGCCATCGACCACCAGGATCGACTGGCCACTGCCCAGCGCCACCAGTTGTTCGATCGGTTCGCCGCCATCGGCGCTGGCATGCATCGGCAAGCGCAGCTCGAAGCAGGTGCCCTGCCCCAGCTGGCTGTTGACGTGGATGCTGCCACCGGCGCCTTCAACGATGCGCTTGCAGGAAATCAGGCCCAGCCCGGTGCCATCGGCCTTGGTGGTGAAGAACGGATTGAACAGGTGCGACATCGTGTCCGCATCCATGCCGGTGCCTTCATCGACCACCGCGATGCGCAGCCAGTCCTCGCCATCACGCTGGCCACCGTGGCTGGCGGTCAGGCTCAGGTTGCCACCATTGGGCATCGCCTGGATCGCGTTGAGCGCCAGGTTCAACAACACCTGCTGCAGCTCGGTGTAGTTGGCATCGACCACCAGCCCCTCATCCTCGACCACAAGGTCCAGGCGGACGCCATCGGGCACGTTGCTGCGCAACAGCAGCGCCACGGCCTGGAACAGGTCATCGATGTAGATGCGCTCGCTGGCCTTGCGTGATCCGCGCACGAAGGACAACATCGATTCGGCCATCTCATGGCCACGTCGACCGCACTCGGCGATCACGTCGGCCAGGTGGTGCAGTTGCGGGTCTTCGGTACGCGCCTTCAGCAGGTCCGGCATGATCAGCAGCGGCTGCAGGATGTTGCGCAGATCGTGGCTGAGGCCAGCAGCCAGCAATGACAGACTTTCCAGCCGTTGCGCGCGCATCAGCTCGGTTTCCACCCGCGAGCGCTCGATGGCGCTGCGTGCCTCACGCACCGCGCGCGCCACAGCGGACGGCAGGCGTGCCGGCTGGTGCTTGATGATGTAATCGTTGGCGCCCTTCTGCAGGGCCGCCACCGCATTCTCTTCGCCCATGGTGCCGGAGACGAAGATGAAGGGCACCTCCGGCAAAGCATCGCGCACGATGCGCAGCGCGTCGTCGCCGGAGAAGCCAGGCATGCTCAGGTCGGACAGCACGATGTCCGGCTGGAAGCGTGCCAGCGCATGGCGCAGGTCGTCCGCACTCTCGACACGCTCGAACGTAGCCTCAAGGCCTGCATCGAGCATCTGTTCGGACATCAGCTCGGCATCCTCGGGGGAATCTTCCACCAGCAGGATGCGCAATGCGCCGAGTGCGGGACCGGTCAGGGGCATGTGCTTACTCGATCTCCGGAGCCTGGTTGATCAGTGCCCAGAACTTGCCCAGGGTCTGCACTGCGCCGAAGAACTGGTCCACGTCCACCGGCTTGACTACGTACGCGTTCACGCCCATGTCCCAGCTGCGGGCCAGGTCGCTTTCCTCGCGCGAGGACGACAGAATCACCACCGGCAACCGCTTCAGCTCGTCGTGTTCGCGGATCTGCCGCAGCACTTCCAGGCCATCCATGCGCGGCATCTTGATGTCCAGCAGCAGTACCGCCGGCAGGCCTTCTTCGCGGCTGGCGAAGGCGCCACGGCGCAACAGGTAATCCATCACTTCCACGCCGTCTTCGACGTGCACGATGGGATTGGCCAGGCGTGCTTCCTGCAGCGCATCGATCGCCATTTCGGCGTCGGCCGGGCTGTCTTCGGCAAGGAGTATGGTGCGCAGCGTCGTCATGCGATGGGGCCCTGTTTGTCCGCGTCGAGCACGGGGGGAAGATAGAAGTGGAAGGTGGCGCCGGCATCCGGTGCGGCCTCGGCCCAGATGCGGCCGCCATGGCGGGTCAGCACCCTGCGTACGCTGGCCAGGCCGATACCGGTGCCGGGATAGTCGCTGGCCTTGTGCAGGCGCTGGAAGACGCCGAACAACTTGCCGGCGTAGGCCATGTCAAAGCCTGCACCATTGTCGCTGACCGTGAACTGATGACCGCCATCGGGCTGCTGCTGGTAGTCCACGCGGACCTTCGCCGGCTCGCGGTTGGCCGAGTATTTCACCGCGTTGCCCAGCAGGTTCAGCCAGACCTGGCGCAGCATGTTTTCATCGCCTACCACGATCGGCAACGGCGCGATGCTCCACTCCACCTGATGGGCATGGCCGCTGCCCTCGGCTTCGCTCTGCACGTTCGCGTCGAGCATAGCGCGCGTATCGGCCACCAGCGACTGCATGTCCACGGTCTGTTGGCGCATCGCTGCGCGGCCCAGGCGCGAATAGACCAGCAGGTCGTCGATCAGCGTGGCCATGCGCCGCGCTGAACCGGAGATCACTCCCAGGTAGTGCTGGCTCTTCTCGTCGGCGGCCTCGCCCAGATGGCGCGACAGCTTGTCCGAGAAACCGGCGACATGGCGCAGCGGTGCGCGCAGGTCGTGCGACACCGAATAGCTGAACGCTTCCAGTTCGCGGTTGACCTCCGAGACCTGGGCAACCTTGCCTTCCAGCTGCCGGTTCAGTTCTTCAACGCGTGTCTGCACCGCACGCTGCACGGTCACATCGCTGACGGTCAGCAGCACCACTTCATCGTCGGTATCAGGCAGCGGCATGCGCCGCGCATTGAGCAGCATGTAACGGGACATGCCGTCGGCGCCGCGTTGTTCGTGTTCGAAATCCCACAGTTCGCGGCCGCGCAGCAACACATCGGCCAGACGCTGGCGAACAACGGGGTCACGCCACGCGCCTTCGCCTACGTTTTCCAGCAGCAGGCCATCGGCGCGCTCATCCTGCAGACCGTACAACTCGGAGAATGCGGGATTGTGCAGCTGCACGCGCAGCTCGCGATCCAGCAGCACGATCGGCTCGCGCACGGTCTGCAGCACCGATGCCGCGCGCGCAGCGGCGCGCTGCGACTGCCGTTCAGCCTGCAGGCGGCGGCCAATCTGTCGTTGCAGCAGCCACAGCACCAGGCCGAGCAGCGCCAGCTGCACCACCAGCGAGCTCCACGACACGAAATTGGTCTGCCGCTTCTGCCGCTCCGCCTGCGCGGCGCGCTGGGCCAGCAGCGCTTCCTCGCTGGCCTGCAGCTCTTCCACCAGGCCACGGATCGGGTAGCGCGTGCTCAGGTCCTGCACCAGCTCGCGCTGGTCGCTGTTGGGTTCGGACTTGGCCAGCTCCCGCGCAACCTCCAGACGCCCTTCCAGCATCGACTGGATGCGGCCGATGCGGATCAGTTGATCGGGATTGTCGCGGGTCATCCGGCCCAGTTCGGCCAACTGCGCGGGGATGTCGTTGGCCCTGCCCATGCGCTCGCGCAGGCCCGGCGCGTCCACACCCTTGGACAGCGTCAACGCGGCCGACTCGATGTCGCGCACGTCGGTCTGCAGCTGCTGCAGAGCCACAGTCACCTGCTGGGTATGGGTCACCCAGCCCATGGCCTGTTCGTTGTCCAACTGCAGTTTGCGCAGGGTCAACCACGGAACCACGATGATGGCTGCCGCTGCCAGTGCCAAAGCAGGCAGTCGCCAGCGATCCCAGATGTCATCACTGAAAACCAGCGCCATAGTTCCTCGTCAGCTCAGCTGCGGGAGTGCGATCCGGACAGGATCGGCCGCAGCGGAACCGGCAATATAGCGCAGCCGGTCACATCTCTGGGGCAATCGGTCCATCAGGCGGGCCAGCCACCAGCACGCGCCGAGCTGGCCTGACACAACAAAACAGGGGCGCCCCCGTGGGAGCGCCCCTGCTGGCAACCTGCGGTGTCGATCAACGCTTCTTGGCGGCACTGACCTTCAGCGCGGCGGCATCAACGCGGGTCACGCCCTTGATGCCCTTGGCGGTGGCGATAGCCTTGTCATGTTCGGCCTTGGTAGCGACCGTGCCGCTCAGGCTGACCACGCCATTGACCGTCTCCACCTTCACTTCGGTACCCGGCACATTGCTGCTGGCGAGCAGATCGGCCTTGACCTTGGTGGTGATCCAGCTGTCGGTGACCGGCTCGTTGGAATCATGGCGGTCGGCATGGGTCATCGCCGAATGATCGGTTTTCGGCGGGCTCTTCGCTGCGGCGTCCTGGGCGAATGCGGCCGAGGAGGACAGCGCCAGGCCCAGGGTGAGGGCGGAAGCCAACAGCGTACGGGTCGTGGTGCTCATCGTGTGGTTCTCCTACTGGTTGGTGCGCCCAGTGTCGCCAAGTGGTTGTAGTGCAGGCGTGGCGCTGCGGTCATGCTCACGTGAATGGGCGCATCCGCAGCGGGAATGGTTCAGCTTCCGGGCACGCCGTCATCTCGTTTACCCTGACATTCCTTCCCGTACTTTCCGATCTGCGCGGAGTCTTCCCATGCGCCCCCAGCTGCAACTGGCCCTGATCGGCTACGGCCTGGCCGGCCGCGTCTTCCACGCCCCGCTGATCCAGCACACGCCGGGGCTGGCCCTGCACAGCGTCGTCAGTTCGCAGCGCGATACGCTGCTGCGCACGTTCAGCGACGTCCACGTGCGTGCTACCGCGCAGGAGGTCTTCGATGACCCCGCGGTGGATGCAGTGGTCATCGCCACCCCGAACAAACAGCACGCGCCGTTGGCCATCGCCGCGCTGGCCGCCGGCAAGCACGTGCTGGTGGACAAACCGTTCGCGGTGAACGTGGAGGAAGCCGAGCAGGTGCTGGCTGCGGCGCGCAGCGCCGGACGCATCGCCACCGTGTTCCAGAACCGGCGCTTCGATGCGGACTTTCTGACCCTGCAGGCACTGCTTGCCGACGGCACGCTCGGTGACATCGCCGAATGCCACGCGCATTTCGACCGCTACCGCCCGCAGGTACGCGAACGCTGGCGCGAGCAGGATGGGCCGGGCAGCGGCCTGTGGTACGACCTGGGGCCGCACCTGCTGGACCAGATGCTGGTGCTGTTCGGCTGTCCCCAGGCGATCGATGCAGACCTTGCGGTGCAGCGCGAAGGCGGCGCTGGCATCGACTATTTCCACGCGGTACTGCATTACCCGCGTCATCGCGCGATCGTGCATGCCGGTTCACTGGTGGCTGCGCCTGCCCCCCGTTTCGCCGTGCATGGAATGCGGGCCAGCTGGATCAAGCACGGCCTGGACGTGCAGGAAGCGCAGCTGCGTCGCGGCGTCGCGCCAGGCGCGCCGGGATGGGGTCTCGATCCGCGCCACGGCGAACTGCTGCACTGCGATGCAGAGGACAACGTGCTGCGCAGCACCGTGGACAACCTGCCCGGCGACTACCGGCGCCTGTATGCCGACTTCGCAGCGGCGATGCAGGGTGAGGGTGAGCCGACGGTCAGCGCGCAGCAGGCGCTGCAGGTGATGCGTTTGCTGCAGGCGGGGATGGAGAGTGCGCGCGAAGGGCGGCGGGTGCGGTTGGGGTGATCGGCAGGGCTGCGCCCTGCACCTGCCGAGGCAACGGCAACAGCGACAGCAACCGCAACGGCAACGGCAAAAGCTGGGCTGCTGAGGGATGGCGGGGTAGGTCCGGTTGCGGGGGACGCCGTGAATCCGTCCATGGAGGCTTGGCCGCGGCATCCATGCCGCGGACACCCCCGCAACCGGACCCACCCCGCCTTCGACAGTTTCTCGCTGCTGTTGGTGGGTGTCGACCTTGGTCGACACGGCATTGCCTGCTCTTGGTGGGTGTCGACCTTGGTCGACACAGTAGATCCACGCCATGCGTGGATGACGTCGAAACGATCAAAGAAGGTCTTCGCAATTGCGGGGTCAGAGCCCTTTCCTGCGGAAAGGGATCCGACCCCGGCGACGGTGCTTACGACTTCTTGATGGCGTGGCCGCCGAATTCGTTGCGCATCGCTGACAGCAGGCGGTCGGTGAACGAGTTCGATTCACGCGAACGCAGGCGTTCGAGCAGCGACAGGGTGATCACCGGTGCCGGTACGTCCAGCGCGATCGCTTCGGCGACGGTCCAGCGGCCTTCGCCGGAATCTTCCACGTACGGTGCGATGCCATCCAGCGAGGGATTGCGCTTGAGTGCTTCGGTGCTGAGGTCCAGCAGCCACGAACGGACCACGCTGCCGTGGCGCCAGACTTCGGCCACCTGCGCCAGGTCCAGTTCCATCTCCTGCTTGCGCTCCATCAGCGCGAAGCCTTCGGCGTAGGCCTGCATCATTCCGTACTCGATGCCGTTGTGGACCATCTTGGTGAAGTGGCCTGCGCCGGACGGGCCCACGCGCGCCCAGCCACGGTCTTCGGCCGGTGCCAGCGTGCGCAGCAGCGGTGCGATCTGCTCGACCACCGCTGCATCGCCACCCACCATCAGGCTGTAGCCTTCCTGCAGGCCCCACACGCCGCCGCTGGTGCCACAGTCCACGTAGCCCAGATCGTCTTCTGCCAGCGCCTTGGCGCGACGGATCGAGTCCTGGTAGTTGGAGTTGCCACCGTCGATGACGACGTCACCTTCGGCCAGATGCGGGCTCAACTGCCCCAGCGTCTGGTCCACGGTCTCGCCGGCCGGCACCATCAGCCACACCACACGCGGCACCGGCAGCACGGCCACTGCGGCGGCCAGCGAATCCACCACTTCCAGGCCGGCTTCAGCGGCGCGCTGGCGGGCACCCTCGCCCGGGTCGTAGCCGACCACGCGGTGACCACCGCGGTGCAGGCGCTGGGCCATGTTGGCGCCCATGCGGCCGAGGCCGATCATTGCAATATCCATTGTTTCACCTTCAGTTGGGGTCTAGGGTCAGGCTGCCTGGCCTGCCGGTGGCTGCGCAGTGGCGCAACTGCGCCTCGCGCCAACGCCGGTAGAGCGTGGTATGCAGATTGTGCAACGCCAGGTCGATGGAAAACGGCGTGCGCGGATTCCGGTCGAGCAGGCGGATGACGTGATAGCCAACAGGACGTATACCGCGTGGGTGCGCGTAGATCACGAACTGCTGGTAGAACGCATCGTCCAGCAACTGGTCCATCTGCTGCACGACGTCACGATAGCGCGGGGCCAACTGCGCACGCAGCGCCGGATCGCGCTCGTACAGCAGCCGCTCGAAATAGCGTTGTCCGACGCGCGGAATGCCCTGTGCCAGCTGCCACAGGGCACGATTGCGCTGGTCGTACCAGGCCAGGCCGCCGTGCATGGCCAGCGCCTGCGCGGCCCCCTCGCCCACCTCCACCACGACGAAGTTCTCCGCCTGGTTGCTGAGATCGTCCAGCGTGCCTTTGTCGAATACGTGTTCGATGAAGCCCGGCAGCCCTGCAAATGCCTGCCGCCCCATCGCCGAGGTGCGCACGGCCTTGCCGTCGGCCAGGAACTGGCCGGCCTGCGCGCCCAGCAGGATGCTGTCGGTGTCGTGCAGGCCAAGGAAGGTGCCGATGGACAGCTCGTCCGGCGTGAATTCCGCATCGAAGGCCGCATCGCCGTACAGCTCGCGCTGCGTAGCCAGCTGCGCGACCTGACGGCCGACACCGCACTCGGCACGCACGTGGCCGGTGTAGAACGCATCCAGTGCGCGGCTGTTGCTGGCGGCCGGTACATAGCCGCGGCCAAAGCTGCGCACCCGCTGCCATCCCTGTGCCGGGGCACCACGAGCGCCAAAGCCGATCCAGCCCAACTGCACACTGGTGAAGCGGAAGGTTTCATTGTCCTGCAGTGCCTGCGTGGCACGTTGCACGGCCGCGCCCAGTTCAAAGGCGTAGGCGCAGACCGTGGCCGGGTCGTCCAGCAGCTGCTGCAACAGGGCCTGCCGATCAGCATCAGCCAGCGTCTCCGGCCAACGCACACGCAGATCACCCGCTGCCTGCGCTTCGGCCAGCGACGCACGCGTACAGACCGGGCCACCCTGCACCTGCGGTGTGCTGATGGCTGCAGTTTCAAAGCGCCACCCCAACCGCTGCAGCAGGCCCTGGGTGCATTCGGCCGTAGCGGCCAGCGCGCTCAAGGGCCAGCCCAGCAGCAGGGCCCATGCCATCACCCTGCCGCGCACGTTCAGCCCTGATCCGTTGCTGCCGGCGCTGGTTCGGGCTCAGGCCCGGCAGGGGGCGGTGGCGGCGCGGCCGGTTGCGGTTCTGCTTTCGCTGCCGCCGGCAGGTACTGCTGCAGGCGCTGGAAGAAGCGCCGATAGAACTCGGCATCGGTGATCGTGCTGCTGGCCACTTTCACCAGCGAGTCGTCATTGCTGCCGAACGGCAACGACACCGAGCCCAACGCGCCCACGCCGACACTGGCCGAGGTCGGGCTCTTCTTCAGCGCATAGCGGTCCTGCACGGCGCTGACGAACACCAGCGCCTGGCTGCCACGCGGCGCGCACGAGATACGCAGCACCAGTTGTTCGTGGTCGTCCTCGCGCGGCTGGAAATTCTTGTTGCCTTCCACCTGCGCGTCGTCCGACCGTGCGATGGCATAGCCCTGGCTGAGCAGCGTGCGCCGTGCCGCCTCGCAGGCTTCGGCCGGACGCCCATCGACGGTGCGCGAGAAGGTATCCCCCGAATCGAAAGACTCGCGCAGCACCGTGCTGTCGGCGGCACGACCACCACAGGCGGTCAAAGCCAGGGCACTGGTGGCGGCCAGCAGGGAAGCAGAAAGAAGGGAGGCCCGCATGGGTACTCCTGCGAAGACGGTAGCCACGAGGGTAGCCCCCTGCCCGTGTGCGCCGGGTCGATAACGCCAGGCCCACGCCCCACCGTTGTTCCCGGTTCATGCAAAAAGGGGGCGGAGGGGATCAAGTCGTTTGTGCTACTAACGACTTGATCCCCTCCGCCCCCTTTTCAATCAATCAGTCGGCCCAGCGGCCTGCGGCGGTGGACTGCGGCAGCACCTGTGCCGACAGCGGACGGTCGGCCTCCAGCAGGTTCACCGCGTCGGCCAGGATCGAGGCCGATTCACGCAGCAGCGGGTCCGGGCGCTTCTCGGCAGCCTTCTCGCGGGCGGCATCCTTGACGATGTCGCGCTCGTTGCCGGTCAGGCCGTCATCGCTGCTGTCATCAGCCAGCGGGTCCAGGGCCAGGCCCAGTTCCTTGCGCACGATCTGGCGCTGCTTGCGCTGGGTGTCCTGGCGCTCGCGTTCGGCACGACGGGTTGCTTCATTCAGCGAGACGTACTTCTTCGCTGCTTCGGTACGGAACTGCTCCACGTCCTCGTTCCACCACTGGAATTCCTTGTCGGTGGCGATACGCGAGTCGTGGCGCGTTTCCAGCTTGGGCAGCAGCGGCGCGAAGTTGCCGTACTGGGTATGCGGAACTGCGGCGATGCGGGTCCACGGCAGTGCGTTGTCGTAGGTGCTCTCGCCGAACTCGGTGGCATCGACGCTGGCCGGGAACGCCAGGTCCGGCACCACACCCTTGTGCTGGGTGCTGCTGCCGCTGATGCGGAAGAACTGGGCGATGGTCAGCTTCACCTGGCCAAAGCGCTGGGTTTCGCCGCTCGGCCAGCGGTCCAGGTCGACGATGTTCTGTACGGTGCCCTTGCCGAAGCTGGTTTCACCGATGACCAGGCCGCGACCGTAGTCCTGGATGGCACCGGCGAAGATTTCCGACGCCGACGCCGAACCACGGTTGATCAGCACTGCCAGCGGGCCGTCCCATGCCACGCCCTGGTTGCGGTCGCTGTTGACGGTGACACGGCCACCGGATTCGCGCACCTGCACCACCGGACCCTGCTCGATGAACAGACCGGTCAGCTCGATGGCTTCATCCAGCGAACCACCACCGTTGTTGCGCAGGTCCAGCACCACGCCGTCCAGCTTGTCGGTCTTGAAACCGGCCAGCAGCTTGGCCACGTCGCGGGTGGCCGACGCATAGTCGGCGGCGTTGCGACGACGGCCTTCGAAGTCCTGGTAGAAGGTCGGCAGCTTGATCACGCCGACCTTGCGTGCCGGCTCGCCATTGGCGGCCGGGATGGTCATGGTCTCGCCCTTGGCGGCCTGTTCGGCCAGGCGCACCTTCTGCCGGGTCAGCACCAGGGTGTGGTGCTTGCCGTCGACGCCGGCTTCGGCAGGAATGAATTCCAGCTTGACGTCGGTGTCCTTTGCGCCACGGATCTTGGCCACCACATCGTCGATGCGCCAGCCGATCACATCTTCCACCAGCCCGGACTTACCCTGGCCGACACCGACGATGCGGTCGCCCGGCTTCAGCGTGCCGTCCACGGCCGCCGGACCACCGGCGATGATCTCGCGGATCACCACCACATCGTCCTGGCGCTGCAGCTGCGCGCCGATGCCTTCCAGCGACAGCGACATCGCCTGGTTGAAGTTCTCGGCGGTACGCGGGGTGAAGTAATCGGTGTGCGGATCAACCGCGCTAGTGTAGGCGTTCATGAAGAACTGGAAGGTGTCTTCGCCCTTCAGTTCGTTGACCGACTTTTCCAGGGTGGCGTAACGCTTGTCCAGCGTCTTGCGGATGTCATCGGACTTCTTGCCGGCCAGCTTCAGGCGCAGCCAGTCGTTCTTCACCGACTTGCGCCACAGCTCGTCAAGTTCGGCATTGGAAGCGGCCCACGGCACCTCCTTGCGGTCGTACTCGAAGCGCTCATCGGTGGTGAAATCCGGTTCCTGCTTCAGCAGCTTGCGTGCATAGGCCACACGCTCGCCGACGCGCTGCTTGTAGACCGCGAACACCTGGAAAGCCGGCTCCAGCTCGCCGCCGCGGATGGCATTGGCAATGCCGGCCTGGAACGGTGCGAAGCGGGTGATGTCGGCCTGGGTGAAGTACTGCTTGCCGCCGTCCAGCGTCTCCAGGTAGCGCTTGAACACATCCTTGGAGGTCGCTTCATCGAGCGCACGCGGACGGTAGGCGTAGCGACTGTCGGACAACAGGCCGTAGACCAGCTTGGAGGTGGTCACCTGATCGGCGGTGGCGGCAGCCGGCAACGCCGGTGAGTCGGCCTTGGCCGCGAGCGCCAACGGCGCGACCAGCGCCAGGGCCATCAGGAATGCGGGGGCTTTGAATTTCATTGACGTGCTCGAAGGCGCCTTGCCAAGGGGGAGACTGCAGGGTGTTCAGACACCGCGACAGTGCCGAAAGTTGCCGGGTTTGTCACCCGCCCACGTTCGGTGGAAAACCAGCCTAGCGGGGCCGGCGTAGCAAATTGTGAATGCAGGCGAAGGCGTGCGGACCAACGGTCCGCACCCACCACGGTGGCGGTGATACCCATCATGGTGGTGGTGACACCCATCGGTGGCGCCGGGCCGTGCCCGGCGAGCCTGAGGCGTGCGGACCAACGGTCCGCACCCACCGGCGCATCGCGCAACCGCTTACTGGACGCCGGCGCCCTTGGCCTGCACGTCGGCGTGGTACGACGAGCGCACCATCGGGCCAGAAGCCACGTGGCTGAAGCCCAGCTCGTAACCGTAGACTTCCAGCGCCTTGTAGTCCTCGGGCGTCCAGTACTTCAGCACCGGGTGGTGGTGCGCGGTCGGCTGCAGGTACTGGCCGATGGTGATCATGTCCACGTTGTGCGCGCGCAGGTCGCGCATGGTGGCCTTGATCTGTTCGAAGTCTTCGCCCAGGCCCAGCATGATGCCCGACTTGGTCGGCACTTCAGGGTGCTGCGCCTTGAAGTTCTTCAGCAGGTTCAACGACCACTGGTAGTCGGCGCCCGGGCGCACGTTGCGGTACAGGTCCGGTACGGTTTCGATGTTGTGGTTGAACACGTCCGGCGGGTTCTGCGCGAGGATCTCCAGCGCGCGCTCCATGCGGCCCTTGCCGCGGAAGTCCGGGGTCAGCACTTCGATGCGGGTGCCCGGCGACTTCTCGCGGATGGCGCTGATGCAGTCGACGAAGTGCTGGGCACCGCCGTCGCGCAGGTCATCGCGGTCGACGCTGGTCACCACCACGTACTTCAAGCCCATGTCGGCCACGGTCTGGCCGAGGCTGGCCGGCTCGTTGGCGTCCGGCGGCTTCGGCCGGCCGTGGGCCACGTCGCAGAACGAGCAGCGACGGGTGCAGACCTCGCCCAGGATCATGAAGGTGGCGGTGCCGTGGCTGAAGCATTCGTGGATGTTCGGGCAACTCGCCTCTTCGCACACGGTCACCAGACGGTTCTCGCGCAGCTTGGCTTTCAGGTTCTGCACGGCATTGCCCGAAGGAATGCGCACGCGGATCCAGGAGGGCTTGCGCAGCACCGGCACGTCGGCGAACTGCACCGGCGAACGGTTGATCTTGTCCCCACCCATCTGCTTGACCCCGGCCTGCAACGGCGCGGTGGACGGAAGCTCGGCCTGCACGATCTGCAGGGGAATGGTGCGGGCAGTGGTTTCAGTCATGGCGTTTCCGGGGGCGGTCAGGCGGCCGCAGAGAGATCAGGCAGTTCAGGCACGGGCTGCAGCAGCAGGCCGAACTGGCGGGCCAGGTGGTCCAGCAGCACCGGCTTGACGGCGTCCATCCCGGACGGACCGCCCAAGTCTAGCACCGTGGTCACCTGCAACCCCTCATAACCACAGGGGTTGATGCGGTGGAAAGGGTCAAGGTCCATGGCCACGTTGAAGGCCAGGCCATGGAAGGTGCAGCCGCGGCGCACGCGGATGCCGAGCGCGGCGATCTTGGCGCCACCGACATAGACGCCCGGGGCGCCGTCGAGCCGTTCGGCACCGATGTTCCACTCGGCCAGCGTGTCGATGATGGCCTGTTCGATGCGGCACACGTAGTCGCGCACACCGATGCCCAGCCGCGGCAGGCGCAGCAGCGGGTAGATCACGATCTGGCCGGGGCCGTGGTAGGTCACCTGGCCGCCGCGATCGACGTGGACCACCGGGATCTCACCCGGCGCCAGCACGTGTTCGACCTTGCCGGCCTGGCCCAGGGTAAACACCGGATCGTGCTCGACCACCCACAGCTCGTCGAGCGTGTCGTCGTCGCGCTGGTCGGTGAAACGCTGCATGGCGTGCCACACCGGCTCGTAAGCCTGGCGGCCCAGGTCGCGGACCACCGCCGGGCGCGGCGGACGCGCCTCGGGGGCAGCCACTTCGGCAGGACAGCTGACGGCTACACCGTCCACTTCACTTCCGGGTGGTCGCGCAGGGCCTGGTGGGCCACGTCGTACTGTTCACGGTTCTCGGCCCGGAAGACCAGGCGCACCGAGACGTACTTGCCGTTGGACGAATGCTTCCAGCTGATGCGCTCGTTCACCACGTCAACGCCAGCAGCCAGCAGCAGGCGGGGGAGTTCATGCTCCAGGCCGCGGTTGGCCGGGCCCATCGCGCTGAGCTCGAACTGACCGGGGAACTGGAAGCCGTGTTCGGGATTGTCGGACTTGATTTCCATGCGCCCATTATCGGGCCGCAGGGCAACAAACCCAAGAGTATTCATATAAGCCAGCGGCACCGCAGGCGGGCCGCTGCGTTGCAGCTGAACATCCATTCAGGCTCGGACCCCACTCCCTCGGCCCTGACCCAGACCCGGCTCCCGCTGTCTGCGGCAACCAATTGTGTCGATCAGACAATGTTGTTTTCGGAACAGACAAGTGATCCCAGCGCGCTCGTTCCGTCACAGCGCCGGGAGTACCGTGTCGTTGCATAAAACGACAAACAAAAGCCCCCTTCCCGATGATCATCCCATCCATGCGTCACCTCGCAGCCTTCGGGTTGTCCGGCCTGCTGGCCACCGCCCTCCCCCTCTCCGCCCAGGCCGCCGAACAATGCGGCCCGGACGCGATGCGCGAACACCCTCCGCAGGTCAATTTCCGCGTCGATAACGACCTGTTCGGCGGCCGCCACCAGGACCAGGGCTATACCAATGGCGCCCAGCTGACCCTGGTCTCGCCCAACCTGGTCGACTACACCGATGATCCCTGTCTGCCGCGTCTGGCGCGCTGGGTGAACAGCCACCTGGAAGCGCTGCACCCGGGCAAGTTCGAACAGCAGAACATGATCTTCAGCGTGGCGCAGGGCATCTTCACCCCTACCGACCCGACCCGCAGCGACCTGATCGAGGATGACCGGCCGTATGCCGGCGTGCTGCTGGTCAGTTTCGGCTTCAACGCGCGCAGTGGCGATCGCCTGCAGACCACCCAGCTGTCGCTGGGCGTGGTCGGGCCGTGGGCGCAGGGCAAGCAGGTGCAGGACGCCGTGCACAGCGTGCTGGGCGATGAGAAGTTCAAGGGCTGGGACAACCAGCTGCACAACGAACCGGTGTTCATGCTGACCCACGAGCGCATGCGCCGCTGGCCGGGTGATGCCAGCATCAATGCCGACGGCTGGGGCTGGGATGCGATCAGCCACTACGGCGGTTCGATCGGCAACCTGGAAACCAAGGCGAACCTCGGCGGCGAAGTGCGCTTCGGCTGGAAGCTGCCGGACGATTTCGGCAGTACTCCGCTGCGCCCGGCCGGCGAGAACACTGCGCCGACCCGCGGCGGCAAGCCGTCCGGCTGGTCGTGGCACCTGTTCGCTACCACCGATGCGGCGTGGGTGATCCGCGACATCACGCTGGACGGCAACACCTTCCGCAACAGCCACAGCGTGGACAAGCGTCATGTGGTTGCCCAGGGGGGGTATGGCATTGCGGTGATGCGCGGGCGCTGGAAGTTCGCGATGGCGCGCTACCACAGCACCCGCGAATTCGATGGCCAGCGCCAGTCGCCGGTGTTTGGCAGCTTCACTGTGAGCCGCTCGCTGTAAGCGATCGGGCTGCAGGCATATCCGGATGGGCTGGTGGTAATGCCGGCCGCTGGCCGGCTCCAGGCATAGCCGGATGGGCTCATGGAGAGCCGGCCAGCGGCCGGCACTACCCACATCGGGTGGGTTCATGAGGAGCCGGCCAGCGGCCGGCACTACCCACATCGGATGGGTTCATGAGGAGCCGGCCAGCGGCCGGCACTACCCACATCGGATGGGTTCATGAGGAGCCGGCCAGCGGCCGGCACTA
>NZ_JBNYZT010000008.1:0-291484 GCF_050573115.1 Stenotrophomonas indicatrix | reverse complement strand
GTGGATGCGGAACCACCAGCACCAGCAGTAGATCCACGCCATGAGTGGATGCGGGACCACCAGCGCCAGCAGTAGATCCACGCCATGCGTGGATGCGGCCTCACGCGTGGATGCCCCACGTACTCAGCTCAGATGCTTGCGCCGCGCATGGATCCACGGCACCGCAAGCGCGCCAATGGCGCCACCAGCGAATCCGAGCGACGCGGCAACGGTGGCCGCTTCAACGGCTCCCGGCAACGCCAGCGCGGCAGTGACCAGCAGCAGCGACGGCAGGCCAACAAACGTACCCAGGAAGAACGGCCAGCGCGGCGACCAGGTATTGAGCTGCAGCAGGCTGACCGGCTGCCACGCCTCGGACGAGGCGTCTTCGGCGATCTTCGCGACAACTCTGCCCAGATCCACTTCCGGCAGCAGCTTGCCCGGACGCGCGGCGGCAATCGCTTCGGCCACGGCCTCGACGGGCGGGAAGCTGCCCGGCCACGCTACCGGTGCAGGCACGCCATAGGCGGTCAGCAGCGGCACGCTCAGCCACGGCGCCACCAGCGGGCGTAGCCTGCGCCGACCATGCACACACCAGATCTGGGGCTGGCCGTGCGCGGTCACGCTGTACAGCGCCAGCTCGCTCGGCGGCGGGTAGCCCAGCATGGTCACCCGTGCCGCCAGGCTGTCCTGGTCCATCGCACGCAGGAAGCCGGGGCGGCTGCGCCCTTCCTGCATCCAGGCTAGGCCAAGCGCGCCGACCAGATAGGCCTCGGCGACATCCTTGCTGCCCGCGTTGGCGCGATCGTCGCTGGCCAGGTACCAGGCCAGTGACTTCGGTTCGGGCACGTCGGTCAGTCCCCAGCGGCTGTCGTCGCCCAGTACATGACGCACCGGCAGGCGGGCCGGTGCGGTTTCACCACGCTCGCCGGGCTGCAGGAACGGCAACACGCCCTGCACGAAACTGGACAGGTCAATCGCGCGCACGCCGTTGCCGTGCCATTCCGGCGGCAGCAGTCCGGCCAGCTGTCCTTCGGCGGCCAGTCGATCCAGCCGCGCTTTCTGTTCCACCAGCTTCTGCACCGCCCCCTTCAGCACCACGTTGTCGGGCAAGGCGATCTGCGGCAACCGATGCCGCGGCGGTGCCAGCTCGAAGGCTGCTTCGCCGGTGCCGGTGTCGTCCAACAGAGTTTCCTGCGGCGGCAGGCTCACGCCATCGGGTGCCTCACCTTCGACCAGAGTGCTGGCAGATTCGGGCAGACGTTCGGCGTGGTCGCTGTGCATGGGCGCTCCGGAAGGTAGAGAGTCGACGGTCCTGTCGACTGACGTCCTTGCCGTTAGCGGCAGCAGAGAAATGTTCTGTAGATCCACGCCATGCATGGATGGCGCCGCAACCGGCGAAACGCCACCGGGCATGGCCCGGCGCTACCGCGGCGTTGGCGGCGCCCACTGCTTGAGGAACGCCAGTACGCGTGCGGTCTGCACGGTCTTGCCCTTCCGCATCGCTTCGCTGGGCTGCGGTGTCAGCAGGGTGCCATCGGCATCGATCACAAGCAGGTGTGGGTGCTCGCCTTCGAACGGCGGGAACTGGCCCAGGAAGGCCGCGTTCGGGTTCTCGGCGCTGTCGTTGACCTTCACCCACACGTAGTGGGCATCACGGAAGCGGCGCAGATCGCCATTCCCTTCCACGGCTTCATCCAGCGCATGGCAGGGCTCGCACGCGGCGTTGCCCACTTCCAGGATGATGCGCTTGCTGCCACGCTGGGCTTCGACCTTGGCCGTTTCCAGGTCGGCAACGGGATTGCGGGCCGGGTCGAACTGCGCGCCAAGCCCGGCAATGGCGGCGATATCGGCCGCCGCCGGGGTGTTGCCCGAGGCCACCGGTTCGCTGGGGTCAGCGACCGGTGGCTCGGTGGGGCGGGTATCGAGCGGCTGCGTGGGTTCGGGGGCAGCGGGAGGTTGAGGCTGCGAACAGGCGCCGATCAGCGCCGCACATACCACTGCCACCACTGCACCACCGAACGTTGTACGCATGCCCACTACCCTCCCATTACTTCACGCCATGCATCAGCTTGTTGATCAGCGGCGCGACCAGGAACAGGACCACACCCGAACCGATCAAGGCCCAGAACCCGAAGGTATACCCCTTCAGGGCCGACTCGACCGTCATGCCACCTTCACCACTGACCGCACCGGCGAAGATGCCCGACAGGTTGTTGCCGATGCCGGTGGACAGGAACCAGCCACCCATGCCGAAGCCGACCAGGCGCACCGGGGCCAGCTTGGTCACCATCGACAGGCCGATCGGCGACAGGCACAGCTCACCGACCGACTGGATGACGTAGACCATGAACAGGGTCCAGAACGGGATCTTGCCGTCCACGACCATCTGCGACAGGGCGTACATCAGCAGTGCGAAGGCAGCGCCGTTGAACAGCAGGCCGAGGCCGAACTTGCGCGGAATGGACGGATTGGCGCGGCCCAGGGCCACCCAGATCCAGGCGATGATCGGCGCCAGGGTGATGATCGCCACCGAGTTGACCGACTGGAACCACGCGGTCGGGAAGGTCCAGTCACCCAGCTGGCGGTTGACGATGTTCTCGGCCAGGAAGGTGAAGGAGCTGCCGGCCTGTTCGAAGAACATCCAGAACATGACGTTGAAGGCGAAGATGATCAGCATGGCGATCACGCGGTCGCGCTGCACCTTGCCCTCGCGGATGCCTTCCACCAGCAGCAGCACCGCCAGCGCGGCAAACATCACGCCGAGGATCCAGGCCAGCGCGGTGGCGCCGGTGGCGAGCAGGAAGTAGGCCACCGGAATGGCGAACAGCGAACCGACCAGCACCATGATGATGCGGCCGAAGCCTTCAGCACCGGCCGGCGGTGCACCAATGCCCTTCAGGCCGGCACGACCGATGTAGAACCACACCAGCGAGACCAGCATGCCCACGCCGGAAGCGATGAACACGACCTTGTACGACGGCATTTCCGAGGTGCCGAAGACCTTGCGGGCCAGGTACTCGGTCAGCACCGGAGCGATCATCGCGCCGATGTTGATGCCCATGTAGAAGATGGTGAAGCCCGAGTCGCGACGCTCGTCTTTCAGGCCGTACAGCTTGCCGACCATGGTCGAGATGTTGGGCTTGAACAGACCGTTGCCGACGATGATCGTGGCCAGGCCCAGCTTGAAGATGTGCTCCTGCGGCAGCGAGATCATGAACAGGCCGATGGCCATGATGACCGCGCCGGTCAGGATCGAGCGCTGGTAACCCAGTACCCGGTCGGCCACGTAGCCGCCGAAGATCGCGGCGGCGTACACCAGCGCCAGGTAGGCGCCGTAGATGCGGCTGGCGTCGCCTTCACCGGCAGCGTTGCCGTTGTAGAACTGCGACACGATGTACAACACCAAGGCCCAGCGTATGCCGTAGAACGCAAAGCGCTCCCAGAACTCGGTCATGAACAGCATCCACAACGGGCGCGGGTGGCCCATCGTGGTGTTGAAGTCCGGCAGCGCCGGCTCTGGGGTGTTCGCAGTGGCGTTTACGCTCATGCGGAATTCCTGGTTCGGTGGATGGAGGCACGTCCGATGTGCGGTGAAGCAACGCGCGAGGATCACCGACTTCTGGCGTTCACGTCAAATACACGCCGTTTGAGGCAGGTCGCGGCCTGCTCGCTGAACTTGCATCTGAAACGATCCAGCCAGCCGCGGGCGGCCAAGCTGAATGGGGATCAGGCCAGATCCGGCGGGGGCGCGACCTGCAACGTGGTGCGCACCTGGAACAATTCGGGGAAGAAGGTCAGTTCCAGCGCCTTGGCCAGGAAGCCCACGCCGGATGAGCCGCCGGTGCCGCGCTTGAACCCGATCACCCTCATCACCGTGCGCATGTGGCGGAATCGCCACAGCTGGAAGGCCGTTTCCAGGTCCACCAGGTCCTCGCACAGCGCGTACTCGCGCCAGTAGCGGTCGGTGTCCTGGTAGATGCGTTCGAAGACCGGCTGCAGTGCATCATCGGCCACATGCGGCTGGGTCCAGTCGTGGGCCTCGTACACTGCCGGCACGGCATGGCCGAAGCGGGCGAGGTACTTCAGGAACTCCTCGTACAGGCTCGGCGCCTCCAGCACGGTGCGCAGCTGCGCCTGCCCGGCCGTGTCGTGCTCGAACACCTGCAGCATCTGCGCGTTCTTGTTGCCCAGCAGGAACTCGATGTAGCGGTACTGCAGCGATTGGAAGCCCGAGGACGGGCCCAGCACGTCGCGGAACCCCATGTACTCGGACGGGGTCAAGGTCTCCAGTACCGACCACTGTTCGGTCAGCTGGCGCAGCACCTGCTTGCTGCGCGCCAGCACCTTGCGACACTGCCAGACCTCATCGCGCTGCAGGAAGGCGATCGCCGCACCCAGCTCATGGCCCAGCAGCTTCAGCCACAGCTCGGAGGTCTGGTGCTGGATGATGAAGAGCATTTCGTCGTGATGCGGCGGACTGGACAGCGGCTGCTGCGCACTGAGCAGCTGGTCCAGCCGCAGGTAGCCGCCGTAGGTCAGCCGCCCCTGCAGATCGGTGTGGATACCGGCTTCGAGATCGCGTTGGTTGTTGTCGACGGACATGGGCGGGACCAGATCGGGGGCGGCAAGGGTAGCGCGTTGCTGCCGCGCTGGCAGCCGCGGTGACCGTACCGGGGCGTGCGGCGCGGCTGTGGAACGGCCGTTGCGCGTGGAACCGTTTGCGCCGTTCTACTGGCGCTCAGCCCAAGGCGCTTTGTGATGCTTTGCAGCAATGGCTGAATACGTTGAAGTTATTGGCATCAGGCACCCGGAAGGGGGTACAAAGGCCGGCAGGCCGTGCTGCGCCGCAGGAGAGCTTTTTCGTACGCATTCCTTAACATGGCGATTCATATCATTTGTAACTTCTCTGTCGAAGGTGCAGTACGCAATGACGGTTGCCGCTGAGTTCAAGATCGAATACCTGCAGTATCTGGACACGGACGGCACGCTCGTCCGCGATGATCTGCCCGAAGCCCTGCGCGACCCGCGCGCGTTGCTGCCGATGTTCAAGCAGATGCTGTTCGTGCGCGTGTTCGACGGCAAGTCGATCGCGCTGCAGCGCACCGGCAAGCTGGGCACCTACGCGGCCTGCCTCGGCCACGAAGCCGCGCATGTGGGCATCGGCGCCTCGATGCAGAAGGACGACGTGTTCGCACCGTCCTACCGCGAGTACGGCGCGATGTTCATGCGTGGCGTGCGCCCGCACGACGTGCTGATGTACTGGGGCGGCGACGAGCGCGGCAACGACTACGGCGGCAATGCAGCCAAGGACTTCCCGTTCTGCGTGCCGATTTCCACCCAGTGCCTGCACGCCGCAGGCGCAGCGCTGAAGTTCAAGCTCAACAAGGAACAGCAGATCGCGGTAGCCGTGTGTGGCGACGGCGGCAGTTCCAAGACCGACTTCTACGCCGCACTGAATTCGGCCGGTGCCTACAAGCTCCCGCTGATCCTGTGCATCGTCAACAACGGCTGGGCCATCTCGGTCCCGCGTTCGGCCCAGACCGGCGCCGAGACGCTGGCACAGAAGGGTCTGGCCGGCGGCCTGCACTGCCTGCAGGTGGACGGCAACGATCTGATCGCGGTGATGGCCGCCATGCTGCAGGCGCGCGAACGTGCGCTGGCCGGCGACGGTGGCACCGTGCTGGAACTGATGACCTATCGCCTGTCCGACCACACCACCGCCGATGACGCGCGCCGCTACCGCGACGACGCCGAAGTGAAGGATGCCTGGCAGCGCGAGCCGATGCTGCGCCTGCGCAAGTACCTGACCAACGCCGGCGTGTGGAGCGAGGAAGAAGAAGCCGCCTGGACCGCCGAGTGCGGCAAGCGCGTGGACGAGGAAGTGAACCTGTACCTCAACACGCCGGTACAGCCGGTCGAGGCGATGTTCGATTTCCTCTATGCCGATCCGCCGCAGGACCTGCTGGCCCAGCGTGCCCAGGCGATCGCCCTGGAGCAGCGCCATGGATGAGATCAAGAACGGCGCGTCCAGCGCGCACACCAACGCCGCCGACAGCGCTGCCGTCGCGCGCGGAGAACAGAACATGACCGACACCCCGATCACCCTCATCGAAGCCATCACCCAGGCGCTGGCCTGGGAGCTGGAGCACGACAAGTCGGTGCTGGTGCTGGGCGAAGACGTGGGCGTCAACGGCGGCGTGTTCCGCGCCACCGCCGGCCTGCAGCAGCGCTTCGGCGCCGACCGCATCCTCGACACTCCGCTGGATGAAACCACCATCGCCGGCCTCACCATCGGCCTGGCCGCACAGGGCATGAAGCCGGTGGCCGAAGCCCAGTTCGATGGCTTCATGTACCCGATGGTCGACCACATCATCTGCCACGCCGCGCGCCTGCGTTACCGCACCCGTGGCCGCCTGCACTGCCCGATGGTGCTGCGCGTGCCGTGGGGTGGCGGCATCCGTGCGCCGGAGCACCACAGCGAGGCCAACGAAGCGATCTTCACCAACGTACCGGGCCTGCGCGTGGTGCTGCCATCCTCGCCGCAGCGCGCCTATGGCCTGCTGCTGGCCGCGATCCGCGAGCCGGATCCGGTGATCTACATGGAGCCCAAGCGCATCTACCGCCAGTACAAGGAAGTGGTCGTCAACGACGGCGAAGCCTTGCCGCTGGACGTGTGCTTCGTGCTGCGCGATGGCACCGACGTGACCCTGGTGACCTGGGGCGCGCAGGTGAAGGAAGCGCTGGAAGCCGCTGACAAGCTGGCCGGCGAAGGCATCAGTGCCGAAGTCATCGACGTGGCCACGCTGCGTCCGCTGGACTTCGCCACCATCGCCGAGTCGGTGGCCAAGACCGGCCGCTGCGTGATCGTGCAGGAGGCCCCGAAGACCGCGGGCTTCGGCGCGGAAATCGCCGCACGCCTGGCCGAGGAATCGCTGTACGACCTGCTGGCTCCTGTCGAGCGCGTTACCGGCTACGACACCCACATTCCGCTGTTCCGCCTGGAGATGAAGTATCTGCCGAGCGTGGAGCGGATCGTGGCTGCGGCCAAGCGCGCGGTGGCGGCAGGCTGACATGCGGGCCCGCCTTCTCGGGGCTTACCGCAGCCAGTATCCCAACCCGCTCCGGTTCCGCACCGGCCAGATCGTCGAAGTAGGTGTACGTGACGAGGAATGGCCGGCGTTTGCCTGGGTGCGCACCAGTGATGGGCGCGCCGGATGGGCACCGGTAGCGTGGTTGCAGCTGTTGGACGATGGTCGCGCAGAAGCCCTGCGCGACTATGACGCCCGCGAGCTGGATGTGGAGAACGGCGAGATGGTCAAGCTTCATCACGAACACGGCGGGTGGTGGTGGTCCGAGCGCGCCAATGGCGCGACGGGCTGGTTGCCTGCCCGCGAACTGGAACTGCTGGAAGAGAACTGCAAATGAGCCAGACCAAGAACTTCAACCTGCCCGACCTGGGCGAAGGCCTGCCGGACGCGACCATCGTCGAGTGGTTCGTCAAGGAAGGCGATGTGATCAAGCTGGACGAGCCGCTGGTCTCGATGGAGACCGCCAAGGCCGTCGTCGAAGTGCCCTCGCCGTTCTCCGGTACGGTGCTGAAGCTGTCCGGCGCTGCCGGCGACATCATCCCGACCGGCGCGGTGCTGGCCAGCTTCGCGCTGGACCCGAACCTGCCGCAGCGCGCTGACGGCCAGGACACCGGCCACAGCCACGGCCATGCCGCTCCGGCGGCACCAGCCGCACCGACGCCGCCGCCGCTGCCCACCGCAGCCGCCCCGGTAGCTGCTGAAGAAGCCAAGCCAGCGGCCGCCGAGCGTGATGACGCCGGCACCGTGGTCGGCGCGATGCAGAGCTCCAACGCAGTGCATGCCGAACAGGCGCTGGCCGTTGGCGGCGTCAAGGCCGTACCGGCCGTGCGTGCCACCGCGCGCAAGCTGGGCGTGGACCTGAGCCGCGTGCGTGCCACCGGCACTGATGGCGCGGTGACCATGGCCGACGTCAAGCAGGCGGCTGCCGATGGCAGCGCGAAGATCGGCGCCGCACCGGCAACGGTTGCTGCACCGGTTGCTGCCGCACCGGCTCCGGCCCAGGTGGCCGCGCCGGTACAGTCCGACGCACGCACCCCGCTGTCTGCCGCTGGCAAGCCGATGCGCACCCAGCCGCCGGGCGTGGTTGCCAAGGGCCAACCGGAGCCGCTGAAGGGCGTGCGCCGCAACATGGCCCGCGTCATGGCCGATGCGCACAGCAAGGTCGTGCCGACCACGCTGAACGACGACGCCGACATCCACGCCTGGCTGCCGGGCAACGACGTCACCGCGCGCCTGGTGCGCTCGATCGTGGTCGCCGCGCAGAAGGTGCCGGCGATGAACGCCTGGTTCGATGGTGAAGCGCTGACCCGCACCCTGCATGCGCAGGTGGACATCGGCATCGCCGTTGATACCGACGACGGCCTGTTCGTGCCGGCGCTGCGCAATGCCGACATGCTGGATGCCCGTGGCATCCGCGAAGGCGTGAACCGTCTGCGCGAGCAGGTGGAAGCGCGTTCGATCGCGGCGTCGGAACTGAGCGGCTACACCATCTCGCTGTCCAACTTCGGCATGTTCGCCGGCCGCTACGCGACCCCGGTCGTGGTGCCGCCGTGCGTGGCCATCGTCGGTGCCGGCCGTGCCCGCCACCAGATGACCCCGGTGATGGGCGGCGTGGAAGCGCACAAGGTCATTCCGCTGTCGGTGACCTTCGACCACCGCGCTGCCACCGGCGGTGAAGCAGCACGCTTCCTGCGCGCGATGATGGACGATCTGGCGCTGGCCAGCTGATCCGGTAGGTGCCAACCTTGGTTGGCACACATTGGAAGAGAACGCCGGGCAATGCCCGGCGTTTTTTGTGTCCGCTCCACTGTAGCGCCGAGCCATGCACGGCCGCTTTTCAGTAGATCCACGCCATGCGTGGATGAAGGCATGAAGCAAGCCGAGCTTGGGCTCGGCTATACAAAATGCGTGGATCAATCACGCGCGACCATTCCCTCGGCACGGCTGTAGACACGCAGGCGGTGACCATCGGGATCGACGCCGACGAAGGTGTGGCCGAACTCCAGCGTCACCGGTGCCTGCGCGATCAGCACACCGAGTCCGCGCCAGGCATCGTGCAACTGCTGCACTTCATCAGGATTGGCGACCACCATCGCCAGCTCGGCTGCACCCGCCTCGGCAGTGACCGGTGGCTGCACGTCATCGCGTTGCCACAGGCCCAGCGCGGCGCCATCGCCGAGCAGGAACAGGGCGAAGCCGGGCGACTGTTCGACCGGTGCCGTGCCGAGGATGCCGCTGTAGAAGGTGGCGCTGGTGTCAACGTCGCGCACGTACTGCAGCAGGGTGCTGGGCTTGAACATGGGGAACCTCCGTTGTTGGGAGCATCCATGGTGGCGCTGCCCTGCTGACAGATCCTGTCAGCAGCGTCGAGCCTGCTCGCGCTCTGGCTCTGGTAGAGGTCGAGCTTGCTCGACGCTTTTGCTCTTTGCTCTCCGCTCTCGGTAGATGTCGAGCTTGCTCGACGGTCTTGCTCTTCGCGGAGAGCAGTCGAGCAAGCTCGACCTCTACCAAAGCTAGTCCGTCACGAACGGTCCAGCCAATCCGGGGCGATGCCCTGCGCCTTCTGCCAGCGCCTTAGCAAGGTAGCTCGAGGCACCAGGTAGTGCGCTTCCAACACCCGCACATGGCGAATGCCGTCCAGGCGGAAATGGCGGAAGTCCTCGCGGCCCTCGCACCATGCCGCCAGCATCGGCACTTCATCGAAGTACCCCAGTGCGAACGGCCAGACCACGCGCTCGGTATGCCGTCCCTGTGCATCCTCATACGCGAACTGCAGCCGCTGCTGCGTGCCCACGGCCTCGCGCACGGCCTGCAGGCGCGCTGGGGGCACCTTGGCCGCCGTACGCGAAGGGCCCACCCGCAAGCCGTTGTCACGCAGTGCTTCGCGGCGTGCTGCCGGCAGCACATGGGCGATGCGCGCCAACGCATCACGCGCGGCCGCGGCCAGCGCCGGCTCGGTGCGTGCCGCCACCCAGCGCAGGCCCAACACCAGCGCGTCGATCTCGGCCGGTGGCAAGGTCAACGGTGGCAGCACGTCGCCCGGTTCCAGCTGGTAGCCGACACCGGCTTCCCCACGCAGGTCGGCGCCCTGTTCGCGCAGCGTTTCGATATCGCGGTACAGCGTGCGCAGGCTGATGCCCAGCTCGTCGGCCAGTGCCTGCCCGGCCACCGGCCGGCGGTGGCGGCGCAGCACCTGCAGCAGCTGGGTCAGACGCAGCGCGCGCGACATCAGTCCACCAGGTCTTTCGAAGCCACCACGTGCTCGCCCGGAGCCGGCGCCAGGGCCGCGTTCACCAGCGCCCGCGCGATACGCGCGCCCGGGTTGATACGCCACGCACGCGGCAGCACCGGCCGCAATGCCCCCAGCACCTGCAGGGCGAACTGTTCGCCGCGGCGCGCCTGTGGGCGGTGGCCGCCGATCAGGCCCGGCCGGACCAGGGTCAGTGAAGCGAAGCCCAGCGCGCGCAGGTCGCGCTCCAGCTCACCTTTTACCCGGCTGTAGAAGATGGCCGAACCCGGGTTGGCACCCGCCGCCGAATTCAGTACGAAGGCACGCGCGCCCTGGGTTCTGGTCAGGCGGGCGAAGGCGAGCGGATAGTCGTGGTCGATCCGGTAGAAAGCCTCGCGGCTTCCCGCCTGGGCCATGGTGCTGCCCAGCGCGCATACCACCGCATCCACCGGTGCCCAGCCCGGCGCATCCGGCAGCTGATCGAAGTCCAGCACCGGGGCGTGCAGTTTCGGGTCGCGCAGGTCCAGCGGCCGCCGGGTCGGGGCCACCACAGCGCGGCAGCGCGGGTCGTCCAGCAGCATCGGCAGGGCCAGCCCGCCCACCAGTCCGGTCGCCCCCAGCAACATCACACGCATACCCACCTCCACTGCGGCATCCTGTCGCCCATCCTATCGGTTCAAGCCACCGCCAGTTGCGCCGATATGCTGTGACCAGCCCCCTGCCACCCCAGGATTCGTTCCATGACGGACCAGCCCGACCCCCGCCCTGCCCCCGGCACCGCCATCGGACCGCCTGCGCGCGTGCGCGCGGTTGTCGACGACGGGCGCGGCGACCGGGTGGTGCTGCAGGGAGGGAACAGCGTGGCATTGCAGCAGCTGTTTGCCGGGGCCGATGCGCCCGAGCCGCTGCTGGCCGCCTTCGCCAATGGCATGGCCACCCTGCCAGGTGAGCTGGGCGACATGGGCGATCGCCTGCAATCGGCGCAGGCCAGTGCCGACTGGCCGCGTTATGGCCGGGCAATGCGGCAGCTGATCGACAAGTACATCCGCACCATCGACCAGCATTCGCCCGATGGCCAGCCCGACAGCCTGCGCCTGTCCGAGCAGCTGCGACTGCTGCTGGGCGGCGCGGTAGTCGCGCTGCTGCAGCACGATCCCGACCTGCGCGATCAGGCGCAGGCGTTGGCCGTACGCCTGCGCCAGTGGCAGCCGGGCGCGGCACTGGAACCGATCGAACAGGGTGCGCGTGAGCTGGGTCACCAGATCGGCGTGCGCGCCGAGAGCTGGCAGGAACAACAGGCGCTGCTGCTGGAATTGTTCGCACTGCTGCTGGAGAACGTCAGCGAGCTGCTGGATGACCGCAGCTGGCTGCAGGGTCAGATCGCAGCCGTGCGCCAATTGCTGGCCGGGCCGCTGGAAGCCGAGTCGGTCGAGCGCACACGCGCCGAGCTGCGCGAGGTGATCTACAAACAGGGCCTGCTGCGGCAGGGAATCGACGATTCGAAAGCGGCCATGCGGGGGTTGATGGGCGAGTTCATCGAGCGCATGGACGGCATGGCCGCCAGTACCGGTGAATACCACGACCGCATCGGCAGCTACGCGTTGCAGCTGCGCGAAGCGCGCAGCATCGCCGACCTCAACCACCTGCTGCAGGAAGTGATGCAGGACACCGGCAAGGTGCAGCAGCAGGCGGCGCAAGCACGCGATCACCTGGCCAGTGCGCGACAGGAAGTGGAGCGCGCCGAACAGCGCATCAACCAGCTGGAACAGGATCTGCGCGCGGCCGGCGATCTGGCGCGCATCGATCCGTTGACCCAGGCCCTGAACCGGCGCGGCCTGGATGAACTGCTGCAACGCGAACTCGCCCGCGCCGCCCGCAACAACTCGCCCTTGGGGCTGGCGGTGATCGATCTGGATGATTTCCACCAGACCAACGACGAACACGGCCACGCCGGCGGCGACGCGCTGCTGCAGCATCTGGTGGCGGTGTGCCGCCTGCTGCTGCGTGCCACCGATGGCATCGCCCGGCTGGGTGGCGACGAGTTCGTGCTGGTGCTGCCGGAAACCCCCGGCGCGGACAGCATGGCCACCGTGCAGCGCCTGCAGCGTTCGCTGGCGCATCGCGTACTGACCGTGCAGGACCGGAGGGTACCGGTGCATTTCAGTGCCGGGCTTTCGCAATGGCAGCCGGGCGACGATGCGGATTCGATGCTGCGACGCGCTGATGACGCCCTGTATGTGGCCAAGCGCGAAGGCAAGAACCGGGTGCACGCCGGGTAGTTCCCCGGCGCGCCGGAAACTGCTTGGGTAGGTGCCAACCTCGATTGGCACACGCAGCAGACAAACCGCCGACCAAGGTCGGCCTCTACCAGGCAGCGGGCTGGCGCTTACTTGCCGCGCAGCTTCTGCACGCCGGTCACCACCGCCAGCACGATCGCACCGGCAATGATGCCGACCACCATGTTGCCCAGCGCGTTGACCAGCCAGCCCCACTGGCCTTCACCGCCCAGCGCCTGCACCGCGTGGTGCAGCGCCGGCACGTTGTGTACCAGGATGCCGCCACCGACCAGGAACATCGCCGCGGTACCGGCCACCGACAGGAACTTCATCAGCCACGGCGCCGATACCAGCAGGCCACGGCCGACTGCCGCCAGCGCTGCGCCCTTGCGCGACAGATACAGGCCCAGGTCGTCCAGCTTGACGATGCCGGCGACCAGCCCATAGACGAACACGGTCATCCCCAGCGCGATCACCACCAGGGTACTGACCTGGTTGATGAACGACGCCGTGGCGACCACGCCCAGCGACAGCACGATGATTTCGGCCGAGAGGATGAAGTCGGTGCGGATCGCGCCCTTCACCTTGTCCTTCTCCCACGCAACCATATCCACCTGCGCATCGGCCAGCGCCTTGCGCCGCTCAGCCTGGTGTTCGGCGTCCTCGTCGGCTGAATGCAGGAAACGGTGCGCCAGCTTCTCCACGCCCTCGAAGCACAGGAAGGCACCGCCGATCATCATCAGCGGCACGATCAGCGGCACGTTCCAGCCACGGCTGTGCAGCCAGGCTTCCAATGCGCTGATCGCCAGCGCCGCCGGCACCAGGATCACCTTGTTCACCAGCGAGCCCTTGGCCACTGCCCACACCACCGGCAGCTCGCGGTTGGCATTGACGCCGGTCACCTGCTGCGCGTTCAGCGCCAGGTCGTCGCCCAGCACGCCGGCGGTCTTCTTGGCGGCGACCTTGGTCAGCACCGAGACGTCGTCGAGCAGGGAGGCGATATCGTCGAGCAGGGCAAACAGGCTGGCACCGGCCATGGGGGATCCAGTAAAGGGAATGAGCGGATTCTGACCGATCCTGCGCCACCTGCGGTAGCGGTCGGATTCACCGCGTGCCTACCGCCGCCCGGCGACACTGCGAAATCAGGTAGTGCCGGCCGCTGGCCGGCAAGCGCGCAGTTCCGGACATTGCCGGCCAGCGGCCGGCACTACCTGCCCTAGTCGCATGGGAGTTCCGCTTGAGCAATCCGCCCACCGCCAATGGCAATCCCCCGCTGGTCAAAGGCATGAACCGGCGCAGCCAGATCCTGCGCCTGTTGATGCGCTACCGCCATTCCGGCGTGTTCTCGGGCATGAACCTGGACGCTGCCGGCAGCCACACCGATGTGCCGCCCGACGGCAATCCCGAGCAGTTCGTCAGTGACCTGGAAGCGCTGGGGCCGACCTTCGTCAAGCTCGGGCAGATGCTCTCCACCCGTCCGGACATGGTGCCAGTTGAGTTCGCCACCGCCCTGGAGCGGATGCAGGAGAAGGTGGCCGAGATCCCCGTCGAACGCATCCACGCCATCGTCGAGCAGGAGCTGGGCGCACCGGTGAACAAGTTGTTCGCGGCATTCGATCCGCAGCCGCTGGGGTGCGCGTCCATCGCGCAGGTGCATCGCGCGGTGCTGCATGACGGCCGCGAGGTGGCGGTAAAAGTGCAGAAGCCCGAAGTCGCAGCGCAACTGCGTTCGGACCTGGAAGTGCTGCGCAGCTTCGCCCTGGCCGCCGACCACCTGACCCAGATCGGTCGCCGCGTGCGCCTGCGGGACTGGCTCAACGAATTCGCCAAGACGCTGATGCAGGAGCTGGACTACCACGCCGAGGCCGAGAACCTGTCGCGCTTCGGCCGTCATCTGAAGCCGTTCCGGCGCCTGTGGATTCCGCAGCCGCTGTGGGATTACTGCAGTCATCGCGTGCTGACCATGGAACTGGCCAGCGGCGTGCGCGTGGATGCCATTCCCGATGTGCGCCGTACCGAACAGGCGATGGACCCGCTGGCGGCGGCGCTGATCCGCGGCTATCTGGACCAGATCTTCGTGCACGGCGAGATCCACGCCGACCCGCACCCGGGCAACCTGCGGGTACTGCCCGACGGGCGCCTGGCGATCTTCGACCTGGGCATGGTCGCGCACATGCCGCCGCGCCTGCGCGAGCGGCTGCTGAAGATCCTGTTCGCCGCCGTCGATGGCCGCGGCGAGGAAGTGGCCGACGACCTGATCAGCATCAGCACGCGGCTGGAAGCGTTCGATGAGGAGCGCTATCTGCGCGAGACCGGCCAGCTGATCGCGCGATATGCGGCCAGCGCGAATTTCTCCGAAGGACGTGTGGTGCTGGACATGGTGCGCATCGCCACCTCGTCCGGATTGCGTACGCCGCCGGAGCTGAGTCTTCTGGGCAAAGCACTGCTCAACCTTGAGACCGTATGCAGGCTGCTGGCGCCGGACCTGGATACGCGCCGCATCGTCGAGCGGCAACTGCAGCACGTGATGCGCGCGCGCCTGAAGAAATCCCTGTCGGCCGCAAACCTGGCCAGCGAAGCGATGGAGGTGCAGCAACTTCTGCGCGATGGACCACGCAAGCTGTCGGACATCATGGCGCTGCTGGCCGAGAACCGCCTGCAGATGAAGGTGACCGGGCTTGAAGAATCGCGGCTGATGGAAAACCTGCAGAAGATCGCCAACCGCGTGGCGGCCGGCATCATCAGCGCGGCGTTGATCATGGCCGCGGCGATGATGATGAAGATCGACACCGGCTGGCATGTGTTCGGCTATCCCGCCATCGCACTGGTGCTGTTGTTGATCGGCGTGGTGCTTGGGCTGGGCATCGTGACCAGCGCCTTGTTGTTCGATCGGCGCGCGCGTTCGCGCGAGGAACGTGGCCACCGGTAGTGGTGATGCGTAGTTGTATCCACGTGTGCGGTGGATCTACGAAAACAGCGCATTCATGCGGTTTTTAATGCAATCGAGCGTGAGTTTTCACGCTCGATTTACGTTCGCGGCGTGATATCGCACGCGCGATTTCAACAAACATTTCAGTCAGGTTCGTGCATGCACTATCGGGTCATCGGCCTGTCATGCAGATGTGCTTGCAGCAGCGCCGGTCGGATGGACACGCGTCGGTACGACGTCCATCGCCACCCCGTCACTGCCGAAGCTGCCCATGCTCTGGATTCTGCTGCTGTCGCTGTTGTTGTTGTCCTGGTTGTTCCTCGCGTCCGCAAAGTGGGTGTGGTGGAAAGCCGGCTTGTTCTCGCTGTTGCTGCTGGCGCTCAGTGCCTGGTGGCTGATCGACAAGCTGTCCGGTGACGGACTCAACGCCGCCACCCTGTACCACCTGGGTGCGGATATGGAGGGTGCTGGTGTCGCCGACTTCAAGGGCTATATCGCCGGCTTCATCGTGCTGGCTGCCGTGTCGCTGCTGCCGCTGTTCGCTACGCGGGTGAAGCGTTGGCGCCGCCCCACGGCCGGTGGTGCGTGGTTTGCCGGTTTCGCCGCGCTGTGGGTGGCCACGATCATGATCAGCCCACTGGCGCGCGATGGCCAACGCCTGTACCAGCAGCTGCGCCCGGTGGATTTCGCCCGTATCGCCCCCGAATACCAAGTGCCTACGCAGGCCCTGCAGCGCCCACGCAACATCGTCTGGATCTACGGCGAGAGCCTGGAGCGCACCTATCTGGATGAGGCCGTGTTTCCCGGCCTGATGCCCAATCTCAACCGTTTGGCGGCCAAGTCGCTGGATGTGCGCGGGCTGACCTCGGCCGAAGGCGGCGGCTGGACCATCGCCGGTCTGGTGTCGTCGATGTGTGGCGTGCCGCTGACCACCTCGCAGGGTGATGAGAACAGCATGGACCGGATGGGCAGCTTCCTGCCCAAGGCCGTGTGCCTCGGCGACTACCTGAAGCAGCAGGGCTACACCAACCACTATCTCGGCGGCGCCAACGGCCAGTTCGCCGGCAAGGGCCAGTTCCTGGCCAGCCATGGCTTCGATGAAGTGCATGACCTGGCGTGGTTCAAGCAGCAGAAGAAGATCGGCCGTATCCACTACTCGGCGTGGGGCGTGCATGACGACGTGCTGCTCGACACCGCCTACCAGCGCTTCGAGCAGCTGTCGCGGCAGGACGCACCGTTCATGCTGACCACGCTGACCATGGACACGCACCACCCGGCCGGGCATCTGCCGGTGGCCTGCAAGGGCGAGCGCTACCAGAGCCAGTACGGCAACATCGGCATGCTCAACGCACTCAAGTGCACCGACCGCCTGATCTCGCAGCTGGTCGAGCGCATCCAGGCCAGTCCGTATGGCAAGGACACGCTGATCGTGATCGCCTCCGATCACCTGGCCATGCCCAATGACCTCAGCCATATCCTGACCAGGCAGAAGCGCGAGAACCTGCTGCTGTTCCTCGGCGACGGCGTGACCCCGCGTGAGCTGGCGGCCGAAGACGGCTCGACGCTGGACTCTGGTGCCACCCTGCTCAGCCTGCTCGATCCGAACCTGCAGACGATGGGCTTTGGCCGTTCGCTGTTGGATGACAAGCGCGCGCCGAGTGCCAGCGCCGCCGCGCGCCGCGATGGCGGCCGCGACTATCCGCAGTACCTCGCCTTCGCCCGCTCGCTGTGGCTGGGTGAACCGACCCGGCAGCTGAAGATCGACGGCGATGACCAGGTGGTGGTCGGCCTGCAGCACGTGCAGCCGCCGGTACTGCTGGAGTACGACAAGGACTGGGACCTGAAATCGGTGTACCTGGAAAACACCTCACGCCAGTTCGACGACGCCGACCCGGACAACACACTCGCCTATGTTGATCGCTGCACCGCGTTCGAGGATGGCTCGGCCGACGGCGACTGGTGCGCGCTGCTGGTCAACCGCGACAACGGCATCAAGCTGTACCGCGATGGCCAGCTGCGTAACGGCATCGACGTGGATGCACCGCTGGATGCGTTCCAGGGCCCCCGCCCCAGCGTGCGCCAGGCACACATGATCACCCAGAAGGGCCGCCGTACCCGTGCCGGCCAGTACATGCTGCAGTTGGTGGCGAGCACGCGTCCGGATCGCGGTTTCTGGATCGAAGCGGTGTCCTCGCAGCGCAAGGTGGTGCTGGCCCAGCAGTGGGTGCAGCCCGATGCCGACGGCAAGATCAACGTGTCCTTCGGCCTTGACCACGAAGTGGACGATCTGGAAATCCGCGCGTGGTTGAACCACGCCGAGAAGCTGGCAGTGGATACGTTCGCACTGGTGCCCTCGCGCGGGCGACCGCGGGGGTAAAGGGGGCTCGGCAGGGCTGCGCCCTGCACCTGCCGAATCAACGTCAACGTCAACAGCAAGAGCGGCATTCCGTTGGATGGCGGGGCGGTGTCGGAGTGCGGGGACGCCGCAAGTACGTCCTTGTAGGCTTGGCAGCCGCATCCATGCGGCTGACACCCCGCAATCCGACACCGCCCCACCTCTGACAGATCTCCGCGATCTGGTAGATCCACGCCATGCGTGGATGAATGTCCATCGAAATCGAATATTTCGACAATTGATCGAAAAGCATCCACGCATGGCGTGGATCTACGTGTCGACCAAGGTCGACACCTACCAACAGCAGCGCGGTCGACACCCACCAAGAGCACGCCATGCAATTCCAGCAGATCGCGGGAAACTGTCGAAGGCGGGGTGGGTCCGGTTGCGGGGGTGTCCGCGGCATGGATGCCGCGGCCAAGCCCCCAGGGATGGGTTTACGGCGTCCCCCGCAACCGGACCCACCCCGCCATCCCACGGAATACCAGCTGTTGCTTCGGCCGTTGCTGTTGCCGTTGCTTCGGCCTCGGCAGGTGCAGGGCGCAGCCCTGCCGACCCACCCTCTTACTGCTGCGGATCGCGGGTGATGTGGATGTCGGTTGGCGTGGACAACGGAATGTTCCGCTCGGCCAGGATCTGCAGCAGGCTGAAATACAGATCGCTGCGCGTGCCGTAGACCTGTCGCGGGCTGGCCACGTAGGCGAAGCTGTTGATGGTGATCTGACCGCCGGCGATGCTGTCGATGTAGACCGTCGGCGCCGGCTGCTGCAGCACCGTGTTGTGGGCCCCGTAGGCATCCAGCAGCGCCTGTCGCAGGCCGGCAACGTCCGTGCTGGTCGGCACTGCGAACTGGATCTGGACGCGGCCCTGGTTGTTGCCCATCGTCATGTTGCGGATGGTCTTGGTGATCAGTTCGGAATTGGGCACGATCAGGGTGGACTTGTCGCTCACCTGGATCTCGGTCGAACGCACGTTGATGCGCTTGATATCACCTTCTTGGTCACCCAGCTTCACCCAGTCACCGATCTTCACCGGCCGCTCGGTCAGCAGGATCAGGCCGGAGACGAAATTCTGGATGATCGCCTGCAGGCCAAAACCAATACCCACCGAGAGCGCGCTGACCAGCAGCGCCAGGTTCTTCAGGTTCAGGCCCATCGCGGTCAGCGCCCACAGGCCCACCAGGATGATGCCGACGTAGCCGGCGATGGTGCTGATCGAATTGCGTGCACCCAGGTCGAGTTCGGTCTTGGGCAGGTAGGTATCGGTCAACCAGCGCTGCAGCAGCTGGGTCAGGCCCATGCCCACCAGCAGCACCAGCACGCCGGTGACGATGCGGCCCGGCTGCAGCGTCAGGTCCTTGTTGATCACGATGCCATTGGCCAGCGAGGCAATGCGTTCAACGATCGTGCCGATGTTGCCGAACGGTGCGGCCAGCGCCAGCAGGGCGATCAACACCACCAGGGTGCGCAGCATCGCCGACAGCAGCACGCCCGCCTGTTCCAGCTTCGACACGCTCAGGCCGGTGCTGAGCAGGATGGTCTGGCCAACCTTGCTGTCGGCGTTGAGCAGCCAGGTGGAGAAATCGTCGACGAACTTGAACAGCAGCGTTGCCGCCAGCACCACGATGCTGCCGCCGATCAGCTGCTGGTTCACGAACTTGGCGAAGTTCACATAACCCAGCAGGGTGGCGATGATCGCGGCGACCACGGCGATGTTGCCCGCCACGCGGGCCAGCACCAGCCAGCTGCTGCGTCGTACCGGCAGCTGTGCGCCAAGACCGTCGGCCTGTGCTTCCAGCTTCGCCTCGGCCTCGGCGGTCTGCCGCCGGTGCAGGCGCGCCAGAGTCACCAGCATGGCCATGATCAGGCCCAGATAGGTCAGCGCGATCACACCATCCAGCGCCACCGTGGTGACATCGCTGGTGCGCGTGGCGCGATCAAGTGCCACCAGCACCGTGCTCAACCAAGCCAGTGCCGCAGCGCCCCAGGCGTACTTGCGCAGTTTCAGCGCGGCGGTGTCATCCAGATTCAGCAGTCGCCACGAGGGCCGCTTGGGCACCAGCAGGCAGGCGCTCAGCGCGGAAATGAAGGCCGCCGCAAACGTCGCCGCCTGCACGCCTTCGGCCACGCTCTGCAGCCGCGGCGGAATCGCGCCGATGGCATCCAGTGCAGCCACCAGCACCACCACGGCGTAACCGGGCAGCAGGGTGCCTACCAGCAGCAGCCACATGGCCAGGCCGGAGCGGCGCAGGCGGCCGTCGGGGGCGCGCTCGGACGCGGCGAACCGGCGCCCCAGCGCGCGCAGCCACAGGCGCAGCGGGAACATCATCACCAGTGCCGCCGCCAGCCCCAGCAGCAACGTGCCCCAGCCATGGGTGGCAATGGCCGTGGTCAGCGCCGCACGGCCCTGCTGGGCCAAGGGAGTGACGCGGGCGATGTCGTTTGGCAATTGGTCGGCCACCTGTCGCCACAGCGTCGGCGACAGCGGCGAGGCGACCTTGCGCCCCAGCTCCTCGGTGCGCTGCGCGTTGCGCTGCTTGTCGATGTCCGCGCTCAGCTGCTGCGCACGGACGGCGCTGGATCTGGCCTGGGCAATCGATGCCACCAGGGCATCGCGCTGGCGGGTCAGCGTGCGCCGCTGCGCGGCCAGCTCCGGCGGTTCAGTGGTGTCCTTGGGGGCATCGCCCAGCTGCGTCAGCTGCTCGTTGAGCTGGTCCAGCTGGGGCTGCAGGGTCTTTTCCAGCGCCTCGGCGTCGCGCTTGGCCTGTGATGCATTTTCCGAAAGCGTGCCCAGCGTTTCGGTGGCCTCGGCATCAACACGCTTGCGCTCAACATCCTTCAGCGTGCTGTCGATCTGCGCCAGCTGCTGCTTCGGTGTGGGGTCGTCATCCTGGGCCAGCGCCGGCACAGCCAGCAGCAGCGTGCAGCACAACAGCAGGCCCAACCAGGGGCCACGCACCAGGATCGTTCGGAAGAAAGAAGACAAGCCAGCCACACCGGTTCACGCGGACCACCGCGCCTGCGCGCGACTATACGGCAGGTGCTGTAAACGGCGGATGCGCAGGGGCTGGTGGGTGGCGGCGGCTCAGTACTTCAGCCGCAGCTCTTCTACCTGTGGCTGCTGCAGCGCGTACCACTCCTGGAATTCTTCCTCGGTGATCTCGTCCGGTGCGTACACCGCGATCGGATGCCAGGCATGGTCGGTCGGCAACGGCTGGCGCGGCCCGGCGCGCAGGCTGTAGGCCACGCCTTCGTAGTCCACCAGATCGTCAACCTGCGGCCACTGCTCGCGGGCGAACTGGGTTTCACTCTTCAACAGGATCACCTGGTACATCGGCACCTCCACTGCGGTTGGATCGGAAAAACGCGGCGCTGGCGGAAGCATACCGCTGCGCCGATGACGGCACGCGCTTCGCCGGGGCGACGGAATGTTCTGGACATGGCCATCGCCCTGGCTTCACCCGCCCGTGGCAGTGTCCTCGTCATCGTGGAGGTCCTCTCCTGCCACGCCTGACAATGACCGACCTGCCGCCCCTGAAGACCGTCACCGACCTCAAGCTGCCCCGCTACCTGGGCACCTGGTACGAGATCGCCCGCCTGCCGATGCGCCACGAGCCGGAGGGCTGCACCGATGTGTCGGCCCATTACCAGCTGCTCGACAACGGCAACGTGGGGGTCACCAACCGCTGCCGCATGGACGGCGAGGTCGAGGAAGCCACCGGTGAGGCCTGCGCCATCGACAACGACAGCGCGCGGCTGGAAGTCAGCTTCCTGCCCAAGGGCCTGCGCTGGCTGCCCTTCGCCAAGGGTGACTACTGGGTGATGCAGGTGGCGCCGGACTACAGCGTTGCCCTGGTCGGCAGCCCGGATCGCAAGTACCTGTGGCTGCTGGCGCGTGAGCCCCGGCTGGATGCCACCGTGCAGGACCATTATCTGGCAGCCGCACGCCTGCAGGGCTTCGATCTGTCCGAACTGATCCAGACCCCGCATACCGGCCACCCCACTGCCTGAGCACGAACCCGCATGGACCTGAAGAGTGGCTACCCCTGGTGGGCGGTGCGCAACGGCCTGATCCAGGCCTTCCCGCCGCTGGAGCAGGATCTGCACTGCGATGTGCTGGTGGTCGGTGGCGGCATCACCGGCGCGCTGATCGCCGATGAGCTGTCGGCCCATGGGCACGACGTTGCAGTGATCGAGCAGCGCGACATCGGCTGGGGAAGTACTGCGGCCAGTACCGCGTTGCTGCAGTACGAGATCGACACCCATCTGCTGGAGCTGGCCTCGCAGTATGGCGAAGACGCTGCGGCGCTCGCCTACCAGGCATGCGCCGATGCGATCCCGGCCCTGCGCCAGGTGGCACGCGGCCTGAAGGACGTGGATTTCAAGCAGATGGACAGCCTGTACCTGGCCAGTCGCCGCCGTGACGTACCGCGGCTGATGGCCGAAGGCGAGGCGCGCCGTGGCATCGGCCTGGATGCGCGCTGGCTGGACCGGGAGGCGCTGCAGGAACGTTTCAGCGTCGATGCCGGCGGCGCGTTGCTGACCCGGCAGGCCGCGCGCGTGGATCCGTACCGTCTGGCCTATGGCCTGCTCGACCGCGTGCGCAAGCGCGGCGGCGTGGTCCATGACCGCACCGTGCTGCATACCCTCACGCCAAGCGCGCGCGGCGTGACTGCGCGCACCGAATCCGGCATGCAGATCCGCGCCCGCCACGTGGTGCTGGCGATGGGCTATGCCAACCAGCAATGGCTGGACCCACGCGTAGCCCGCAACCGCAGCAGCTACGCCTTCATCACCGACCCGATCAACGCCGACGAGCTGGGCTGGCTGCAGCGCACGATGGTCTGGGAGAGCGCGCGTCCCTACCTGTACCTGCGCGCCACTGGCGACCGTCGGTTGCTGGTGGGTGGGCTGGACGATGCCATCGATATTCCCGCCCGCCGCGATGCCCGGGTGGAAAGCAAGGCCCGCAAACTGATGAAGCAGTTGCTGCAGTGGTTCCCGCACCTGCAGCCGACCCCGGCATTTTCATGGGCAGGCACCTTTGCCGAAACCGCCGACGGCCTGCCGTTCTTCGGGCCGCATGCGCAATGGGGCCAGCGGGTGCAGTTCGCCATGGCCTACGGTGGCAACGGCATCACTTATTCAATGATCGGCGCAGAGCTGCTGCGGGCACGGATCGAGCGGCGCCGGCACCCGCTGCAGGAGCTGTTTGGGTTTGCGCGACTGGGGTGAGGTTGCCGGCCAGCGGCCGGCACTACCCTCATCGGCGGGGGACAGGCATCATTCAAGCAGCGCCTGCTAGCGTCGGCCTGTACCGCCGCGTGCTGCGCGGCCCCTCTCCGTTGGAGCGCCGTCATGATCCGCCCCCTGACCCTGCTGCTGTGCCTGGCCGCCCTGCCCGGGACCGCGTTGGCGCAGTCCGCCGCCGGCGCCACCGCGCCGCAGGCTTCCGGCCTGGACCTGTCCGTGCCGCAGACGCCGATCCGTTATCTCAACGATCCGACCCTGCAGCAGGATCCGCCCGGCACGTTCTACGGCGACAAGACCGGCCCGCGCGTGAATGGCGACGGCAGGATCGCCGACGTGACGGATGACAAGGTCAAGGTATCCGGCAGCTTCACCACCGGCATCGGCTACGCCAAGAATTACGGCAACACGCATTACAACGCCGCCACGCTCAACCTCAGCAAGAACTACACCAACGATGAAGGCAAGACCCGTGGGGTCAACGTCAACATCCACGTGAGCGAAGGCAAGGGCCCGGGCTTCTTCGGGCCATATGGTGGTGGCGGCTACTACGGTGGTGGCCCGGGCTATTGGGATTACCCGCCGCCTTACGGCTGGTAAGAGCCCGGTAGTGCCGGCCGCTGGCCGGGTACGCGTCAGCGCATGCGCGCTGTCGCTCCCACGCTTCGCTGCGCGAACCGCGGGCCCCACTTACCGACCTCCACACCCCCGCGCCTATGGCGCTGCCCCCGTACTCCGGGGGCGGTAGTGCCGGCCGCTGGCCGGGTACGCGTCAGCGCATGCGCGCTGTCGCTCCCACGCTTCGCTGCGCGAACCGCGGGCCCCACTTACCGACCTCCACACCCCCGCGCCTATGGCGCTGCCCCCGTACTCCGGGGGCGGTAGTGCCGGCCGCTGGCCGGCAACCTCCGCATGTCGGAAATACCGTGCAGCCGCCGGCCGCCGGCCGGCTCTACCCGCCATCAATCCGGTAGGTGTCGACCTAGGTCGACACGCTTTTCCGGCCCTGTGCCGACCAAGGTCGGCATCTACCGAAGCGCAGCTCAATCCAGCCAGCCGCCGGCTCTACCCGGTAGGTGTCGACCTTGGTCGACACACCCACCGAGCAGGCATCAATCCAGCCAGCCATCACGCTCGCTGTGCAGGATGCGGCCGTCATACCCACTCAGACGCACTTCCACGCGCTGATTACGGGCATTGCGGGCTTCCAGCGACCACGTCGCACCGTCGCGTTCCAGCGAATGGATCTCACGCAGCCCCTGCGACTGCGCCTTGGCCAGCACCTGCTCGGTACTCAGCTGTGCGCGGCTGTCGTGCTCGTCGAAGATCTCGCCGGTCTTCGGGTCCACGTAGACCTCACTGAAGCGACCGTCGGCACGGCTGACATCGGCTTCCCACAGACCATCATCGCGCTCGATCTCATGGATCTGGGTGTAGCCCGCCTTGCGCAGGGTCTGTTCAACCTGGGCCATGCCCAGCGGGGCCGCCTGGGCAGCGGGAGCGATGGCAAGCGCGACGACAGTGGCGAGGGTGAGCGACTTCAACATGGGGGTTCTCCTGTTCGGTGCCGGACCATCCCGGCAACGCCACGATGCGCCGCGTGGTTAACAGCCACTTAGCCGGCGCTGTTAGCCAACCGTTAGTCGGCGGCGGCACACTCGCGCCTGTTCCCCATTTCCAGTCAGTCCCGTGCCGATCCTGTCTTCCCTGTCCCTGCTGCTGGCGCTGGCCAGCGCCCCGACCGCCACCGGCCCTGCCCAGGACCCGGCGCAGCAGGTCGCGCGCCGGGCCGTTCAACAAGGCCGTTACGTGCCGCTGGAAAGCGTGGTGCGCGATGCACTCAAGCGCCACCCCGGCCAGCTGCTGGAAGTGGAGCTGGACGATGGCGTGTACGAAGTGGAGATCCTGCGCGCCGACGGCGTGGTGGTGGAGCTGGACTATGATGCGCGCAACGGCAGGCTGCTGAAGACGGAGCTGGACGACTGATGCGCATCCTGTTGGCCGAAGACGATGCCGCATTGGCCGAGCGCCTGCAGCCGCTGCTGGAACAGGCCGGTTACGTGGTCGACGTGGTGGCCGATGGTCGCCAGGCCGAGGAGATGGGCCAGGTGGAAGACCTTCAGGCCGCCATCGTCGATCTGGGCCTGCCCGGGCTGGATGGCCTGAGCGTGATTGAACGCTGGCGCGGCAATGGCCGCGACTTCCCAGTGCTGGTGCTGACCGCACGCGGACGCTGGCACGACAAGCTGGCCGGCTTCGATGCCGGCGCCGACGATTACCTGACCAAACCTTTCCAGGCCGATGAACTGGTGCTGCGCCTGCGCGCGCTGATCCGCCGCAGCCACGGCCATGCCAGCCCGCGCCTGCAGTGCGGCCCGCTGCAGCTGGACGTCAATGCCGGGCGCTTCGACCTGGACGGCCAGGCACTGGCACTGAGCCCACAGGAATTCCGCCTGCTCAGCTACTTCATCCACCACAGCGGTCAGGTGATCGGCCGCGACCGTCTGGGTGAACACGTGTTCGATGGCGGCCACGATCCCGATTCGAATGCGCTGGACGTGCTGCTGGGGCGCGTGCGCCGCAAGCTCGGTGCGGACCTGATCCAGACCGTACGCGGCCAGGGCTGGCGGTTGGCCGCGCCGTGAGCCGGCAACCGTCACTGCGACGCCGGCTGCTGCTGGCCGGCGGCATCGGCCTGCTGCTGGTCTCGGCACTGGCCAGTGCGCTGCTGGGCGAACTGTTCAAGCGCAGCGCGCGCGACCGCCTGGACAACGAACTGCAGCAGGACATGCTGACCCTGCTGGCGCAGGCCGAGATCGATGCCGATGGGCAGCTGCAGCTGCGCCAGGAACCGAACGACGCGCGCTTCCAACGCGTGTTCTCCGGTGCCTACTGGCAGATCGCCGATGGCAGCGGCAAGGTGCTGCTGCAATCGCGTTCGCTGTGGGACGAGACGTTGCCCGTGGCCGCCAATGGCGCGGCCGCACGCAACCTGCCCGGCCCGCTGCAGCAGTCGCTGCGCGCGCGCGTGCAGCAGGTGCGCCTGCCACGCGCGAACGAACCCTATGTCGCCGTGGTCGCCACCGACCGCAGCGCACTGGACGCGGATGTCGCCGCGTTCCGCCAACGCAGCGCGATGGCGCTGGCGGTACTGGTCGCCGCATGGCTGGCGGTACTGGCCAGCCAGGTGCATTTCGGCCTGCGCCCGCTGCAACGTCTCGGTACGCAGCTGGAGCGTGTGCGCCGGGGCGATGCACAGCGCATCGATACAGCGGGACTGGGCGCTGAAATCGCGCCGCTGGGTGACGAGCTCAACGCGCTGCTGGACCACCAGCAACGGATGGTGGCGCGCGCACGTACCAGTGCACAGGATCTGGCGCATGCGCTGAAAACACCGCTGAGCGTGCTCGCCGCCGAAGCCGATGGTGAAGGCCGCGAGTGGCGCGCGACGCTGCGTGAGCAGGGCGCGCGCATGCAGGCCAGCGTCGATCGCTATCTTGCCGCTGGGCTCACCGCCGATCATCGCGAGCGCACGCCGGTGGCAGCAGTGGCGCAGGCGATGTGCAGATTGATGGCACGGGTGCATGGCGACCGTGCGCTGCAGTTCCAGGCCGAGGGTATTCCCACCGACCTGCAGTTCGCCGGCGCCAGCGCCGACCTGGAAGAGATGCTTGGCAATCTGCTCGACAACGCCGGCAAGTGGGCACAGCGGGAAGTAGCTGTTACCGCGCGTGCGGAAGAAGGGCAGTTGCGCATCGACGTGCGCGATGACGGCCCCGGTCTGGCAGCCGAGGCGCTGGCGCAGGTCACCCAGCGCGGCGTGCGGCTGGATGAGCGCGAAGGCAGCAGCGGCCTGGGGTTGGCGATCGTCGGTGATATCGCCGCCAGTTATGGCGGGCGGTTGGCGTTGGAGAATGCGCAACCGGGATTGCGCGCGACGCTGTGGTTGCCGCTGGGGTGACGCGCCGCAACGCCGGTGGTAGTGCCGGCCGCTGGCCGGCAACCGCCTGATTGTCGGAAACACGCTGCAGCAGCCGGCCAGCGGCCGGCTCTACCGGATCACGCGCCACCCGGTAGGTGTCGACCTTGGTCGACGCGCATCAAGGCGCCGACCAAGGTCGGCAACTACCGGTGATGCATCCACCAGCAGTCGATGGCATCCAACACGATGTGGATCATCAAACCGATCCCCACCAGCCGCGTCTTCTTCGGTACGCACAGGCCCGCGTACACGGCAATCGCCGGCGCGGTATGCAGCGGGTGGAAGCCGATGCTGCAGCGGTTCGGGGCGTAGATCGGGTCGGCCAGCAGATGGTCCAGGTCGATGATCCAGCCCAGCAGCAGCAACAGCCACGCCGAGGCGAAACGCTTGCGCCAGAACAGCCATGCCAGCAGGGCTGGCACGGCGGCATGCAGGAACAGATGGAAGATCGCGCGCGCGCTCATCAGGACCGGTAGCGCCGGGCCAGGCCCGGCGTTCCCGTCACCCTCAAATCAGCGGTTCGTCGGACAGGTAGGTATAACCGGTCAGGCCCGCTTCCAGCGCTTCGGACAGTTCCTGCGCGCGCTCCGGCGACAGGTCTGCCGATGCCACGCGTTCGGCGTAGGCCGCACGCAGGTCATCCAGCTTGTAGCCCACGTAATCCAGCATCACGTCGGTGGTATCGCCGCGACGCTGCTGGGTGATGGCGTAGCCATCGGCATCGGCCAGCACTTCCACCGCGTCGGTATCACCGAACAGGTTGTGGATGTCGCCGAGGATTTCCTGGTAGGCACCGACCATGAAGAAACCGATGCGGTAGCTCTCGCCGTGCTTGATCGCGTGCAGCGGCAGCGAGCTGTCCAGGCTTTCGTTCTCGACGTAGGTCTTGACCATGCCATCGGAATCGCAGGTCATGTCGGCGATGATGCCGCGGCGATCCGGCGTCTCGTTCAGGCGCTCGATCGGCACGATCGGGAACACCTGGTCGATCGCCCACGCATCGGGAATCGACTCGAACACGCTGAAGTTGACGAAGTACTTGTCGACCAGGCGCTCGTTCAGTTCATCCAGCGCCGGGCGATGGCTCTTCTCGTCGTAGCTCAGGCGCGCACGCACGCCATGGGCGATGGCATAGAACAGATCGTCGATGCGCGCACGCTGCGGCAGGTCGATCTGGCCCAGCGCATAGCTTGACAGGCCTTCGGCGTGGAAGTGCTGTGCTTCCTGGAACAGCTCCACCGCCGGACGCACGTCCAGTTCCTCGTGGATCTCGCGCAGGTGGCGGATCGAGGCCGGCTCGTCGTCGTGCTGGTCCGGCACGCGGCCTTCCTGCGCCTGTTCCACTTCGGACACGTTGGCGATCAGCACCGCGTGGTGCGCGGTCATCGCGCGGCCGCACTCGGTGACGATACGCGGCGGGGTCAGGCCGTGTTCTTCGCAGGCATTGGCCAGCGGCTGCACGATGTTGCTGGCGTACGAATTCAGGCCGTAGTTGATCGAGCAGAAGCTGCGCGAACGAGTGCCTTCGTAGTCCACGCCCAGCCCGCCGCCCACGTCGACGTGGGTGATCTTCGCACCCAGCTGTGACAGCTCGACGAAGTAACGGGTGGCTTCACGCATGCCGTTGGCGATGTCGCGCACGTTGGAGATCTGCGAGCCCATGTGGAAGTGCAGCAGGCTCAGGCAGTCGGCGTACTCGGTATCGCGCAGCGACTTCCACAGGTCCAGCAGCTGACGCGGCGAAAGCCCGAACTTGGCCTTGTCGCCACCGCTGTTCTGCCACTTGCCGGCGCCCAGCGAGGCCAGGCGCATGCGCACACCCAGGCCCGGCTTCACGTCCAGCGCCTTGGACTCTTCCAGCACCAGCTTCAGCTCGGACGGCTTCTCGATGACGATGAAGGTCTGCAGGCCCAGCTTGCGGCCGATCAGGGCCAGGCGGATGTACTCGCGGTCCTTGTAGCCGTTGCAGACGATCAGGCCACCCGGGCGCGACAACGCCAGCACGGCCATCAGTTCCGGCTTGCTGCCCGCTTCCAGGCCGAAGCCTTCGCCGTGGTGGCTGGCCAGGGTGCCGGCCACGCCGCGGTGCTGGTTCACCTTGATCGGGTACACCGCGGTGTAGCCGCCCGGGTAGTCCCAATCCTGCTGGGCCTGGGCGAACGCCGCCTGCAGCTTGCCCAGGCGCTGGCCGAGGATGTCCGGGAAGCGCACCAGCAGCGGCAGCTTGGCGCCGGCCGCGCGCGCGGCATCCACCACCTTGGGCAGCGACACCACCGGGCCATCCGCCCCGGTCGGTCTCACCACCATGTGCCCGGCCTGATCCACGTCGAAATAACCATCCGCCCAGTGCGGGATCGAGTAGGTCTTGCGGGCTTGGTCGAGGGACCAATCGGTCATTGCAGTCGGCCTTGTGGCAAATAAAAGGGGGGGCATGATAACGCCTATATGCCCACAGGTTCGTTATCATGCGCGCCCGCGCCCGCGGCAGGTTCCAACCTGAACGGGCCGATCCGTCCGGATGCGTGGCACCCCGCCTTCAGCCCGGCTCCATCCCTTCCGAACAGGAATGCTTTCCCATGACTGACAACAGCAACTGGTACATCGAACACTTCGAGCGCACCGGCTCGGCCATCGGCTACCGCATCACCGGCAAGCTGGACGAAGTGCAGTCGCCGTTCCAGAAGATCGAAATCTTCCAGACCACCGACTGGGGCAACCTGATGACCATCGATGGGGCCATCATGCTGACCAGCAAGGACAACTTCTTCTACCACGAGATGATCAGCCACCCGGTGCTGTTTACCCACGCCGCGCCCAAGCGCGTGGTGATCATCGGCGGCGGCGACTGCGGCACCCTGCGCGAAGTGCTCAAGCACAAGGGCGTGGAGAGCGTGACCCAGTGCGACATCGACGAGCAGGTGACGGTGATGGCGCGCAAGCACTTCCCGGAACTGTGCGATTCCAACAACGACCCGCGCGCCGAGCTGATGTTCGATGACGGCGTGGCCTACATGGCCAACTGCCCGGCCGGCAGCGTGGACGTGGTGATCGTCGATTCGACCGATCCGGTCGGCCCGGGCGAAGGCCTGTTCAACAAGGCGTTCTACGAGAGCTGCTTCAAAGCCCTGAAGGACGACGGCATCCTGGTGCAGCAGTCCGAGTCGCCGCTGATGCAGCTGGAGCTGATCAACGAAATGCGCACCGAGATGGGCAAGGCCGGCTTCGGCTCGTTCAAGACCCTGCCGTTCCCGCAGCCGTGCTACCCCACCGGCTGGTGGAGCGTGACCCTGGCGCGCAAGGGCGACAGCAGCTTCGACTTCCGCCAGGCCGATTCGGCCGCCAAGACCTTCGATACCCTGTACTACACCGCCGCGCTGCACACCGGCGTGCTGGTGACCCCGCCGTTCGTGAAGGCGGCGCTGAAGGGTTGATCGGAAAGCGTGCCAACCAAGGTTGGCACCTACCAAAACAAAAACCCGCGCTGGCGACAGCGCGGGTTTTTGTGTTTACGGGTAGTGCCGGCCGCTGGCCGGCAACCTCATCAAACCCAACGCTTCAGAGCGCCCAGATACCAGCGATCACCGCCACCACCAGGCCCCACTTGATCACCTGGTAGGCCACCACGCTGCGCTCGCGCAGGGCCTTGGCCTTCAGCCGCACCTTGTACACGCTGCCGAAAGCCTTGTTGACGCCACCGGTCGGGTCACCCGGCAGGTTCGGCGATGCCCCACCGGCCAGCAGCGTGGACGCCACCAGACGGTTGAACAGACCCGGCAGACCGAAGCGCAGCGGACGGGCGATATCGCAGAACAGGATCACCCGGTCATCGGGCGTCTCGTTGTGCGCGTGGTGGATGTAGGTCTCGTCGAACATCATCCACTCGCCGTCGCGCCAGCTCTTCTTGATGCCGTCCACTTCGATGTAGCAGGCATCGTTGTTGGGCGTGGCCAGGCCCAGATGCAGGCGCAGCGAACCGGCGAACGGATCGCGGTGCGGGCGCAGCTCGCTGCCCGACGGCAGCTGCGCGAACATCGCCGCGCGCACGTCCGGCAGCGATTCCAGCAGCGCGGTGGTCTTCGGGCACATCGCCTTGGCGGACGGGTGCGAGGGGCCGTACCACTTCAGGTAGAAGCGCTTCCAGCCGCGGCGGAAGAACGAATTGAAGCCCGCATCGTTGAACGTACTGGACGCGGCGATCGCCTGCGCATCGCGCAGCGCCAGTGCCTCGTCGCGGATCATCTGCCAGTTCTGCCGCAGCGGCTCCAGCTGCGGGAATTCCTTGCCCGGGTCCAGGAACGGCGTGGTCGGCACTTTGGAGAACATGTACATGACCACGTTGATCGGGGCCATGAAGCTGGAGTGGTCCAGCAGCTGGCGCGACCAGCGCGCACGGACCTTGCCACGGAAGTGGATGTACAGCACGCAGGACACGAACAGCGCCGCAAGCACGATTTTGATGATCAAAACACTTTCCTCCAGCACACGCCGGACAGGGAAACAGGGCGATGCGGCCACGGGGCCAGCACCAGAGGGGACGCGGCAGAAGACGGGGACGTGCCGGGTGGGTGCGGCCGTCGATGTCGCGGATTAACAGCTTATGGTCGGCAGGCCGTGCGCCGGGGTCAAGCCGGGCGTGCGGGACAGTCAGTGCTGCGTCACTGAACAGGTGGCCTACACTGCCTCGATGCCGTTGCCACAGACCTATCCCTACCCCGCCCTGAGCGCACGCTACGGCGACTTTTTCGCCCCGCCCGCACAGGCCGCCGCGCCACGCAGCGAGGTCTTCGGCTGGGGCGGTGGTTGCCTGCGAATGGACCGGCATGGGCCCTCCGACGCCAGCCTGACCGTGCTACTGGTGCACGGCGCCGGCGGCTACGGGCGAATGTTCGCACCACTGGCGGCAGAGCTGGCAGCGGCTGGGCACGAGGTGCTGGCGCCGGATCTGCCCGGCTATGGGCTCAGCCCCGCGCCCTGGCAGCAGGTGGACTACGGCATCTGGAAACAGGCGCTGCTGGCGCTGATTCACGCCGAACACCAGCGGCGACCACGACCGTTCGTGCTGCTCGGCGCCAGCATCGGCGGCTATCTGGCCTATCTGGTGGCGGCCGAATCACCGTGGGTACGTGGCCTGGCCGTCACGACCCTGGCCGACCCGCGCGATCCGGTGGTGCAGACGGCGCTGGTCCGCCAGCCGTGGATGCGCGCCCTGCTGCCGGGGCTGCGCCCGCTCAGCCGGCTGACCCGCGGCCTACGCGTACCCGTGCGCTGGTTCACCCACATGCAGCGGATGTCGCGCAATCCAGAACTGACGGCGCTGGTCTGCGCCGACCCGCTGGGCGGCGGAAACCGGGTGCCGGTGGGGCTGATGGCATCGCTGTTCGACACCGCTCCGGCCGTGGAGCCCGAACGCTTCACCCGTTGCCCGGTGCTGATGGTGCACCCCGCCTGCGACGACTGGACGCCGGTGGCGATCAGCGACCGCTTCTACCAGCGCCTGGCGGCTCCGAAGCAGCGGGTGCTGCTGGATGAATGTGGCCATTTCCCCATCGAGCAGCCGGGGCTGGACCAGCTGCGCGACGCATTGCTGCCGTTTGTTGCGCGCATTGCTGGCCTTGACCCCACTGCAAGTGATTGATTTCAATGACCCCACTCGAAAGTGAGACAGAATTGTCCGAATGTATGTGACGAACTGTTCCAGCCACGACGCCGACATTTCTCCGACAAATCGTGGAATAGCGAACTCGCCGGTACTAAAATTGACTTAACGAAAGTTTAGCCAGTTCCCCCAGTCGTACCGGTTCGCTTGACGCTTCAGCGCCGCCCACCGGGTCGCCCGAGACCCCAGATGATCCCTTCAATCACCCCCTCCCCGTCCTGCGGCGATGACGCCGTGGCGCCGCTGCTGCTCAAGCGCGGTGAACGCTTCCTCGCCCCCGATGTCTACCGCACCTGCCTGGACGGTCGTCCGGCCGTGGTGAAGGACTACTCCCGCTACCGAGGCACCCCGGTGTCGCCGATCGCCCGGCTGATGGTGCGCCGCGAGGCGCGCATGCTGGAACGCCTGGGCGGCTGGAAGCACGCCCCTGCCCTGCTCGGCACCCTCGGTGGCCTGGCGCTGGGCATGGAATTCATCCCCGGGCAGACGCTCAGCACCGCGCAGGCCGTGGGCAATGAAGTGTTCGAACAGCTGCAGCACGCGATCACCCGCCTGCATGCGGCGGGCATCACCCACAACGACCTGCATGGCACCAACGTGGTGGTCAGCGCTGGCGTTCCGGTGCTGCTGGACTTCACCTCGGCCTGGCGCGTACCGCGCTGGCTGCGCCGCAACCCGCTGAGCCGGCAACTGAGCCGCAGCGACATGAAGAACCTGCTGAAGATGCGCCAGCGCGTGACCGGCCAGGCGCCGAGTGCCGCGCAGGCAGCCATGGTGGCCGACCCCGGTTGGGTGGCGGCCGTGCGCCAAGGCTGGAAGCGGTTCTACAAATGGGCGAAGCGGCGGTAACCACCGCCCCGCTTCACCGGTAGGGGTCGAGCTTGCTCGACCGCTCTTCGTTCCGGCGACGCAAAACCCCGCGCTACGCGCGCAAGCTGCTTACAACGCGTCCGCGTCCAGCTCACCGGTACGAATGCGCACCACGCTGCCCAGGTCGTACACGAACACCTTGCCGTCGCCGATCTTGCAGGTGCCCGCCGCCTTCACGATGGCTTCCACCACCACTTCCACCTGATCGTCGGTCACCGCCACTTCCAGCTTCACCTTCGGCAGGAAGTCGACCACGTACTCGGCGCCGCGGTACAGCTCGGTATGGCCCTTCTGGCGACCGAAGCCCTTCACTTCCGTCACCGTGATCCCGGTGACCCCGCGCTCGGCCAGCGCTTCGCGCACGTCGTCGAGCTTGAACGGCTTGATCACCGCCATGACCATCTTCATCGTCTATCTCCTGTATTCCGGCGTGGAGGATAGCGCCTGAACGCGGCCGGTGCGAAACCCGCAGCGCCTGTCCGGCGGGCCGGGGCCAGCAGTATCCTTATCGCCGAACCGCCGTGGCCGCGCCGGATGCGCAGGCCCACCACCCCACGGAGCACCCCATGATCGACCTGAACCAAATCGATGACCTCGCCCGTCGCCTCAGCGACCTGGTGCCGCCGGGCCTGCGCGAATCGCGCGAGGAACTGCAGGCCACCTTCAAGAGCGCGCTGCAGGCGGGGCTGGCCAAGCTGGACCTGGTGACGCGCGAAGAGTTTGAAGTGCAGCGTGCGGTGTTGTTGAAAACCCGCGAGAAGCTGGATGCGCTGGAAACGGCGGTGCGCGAGCTGGAAGGCCGCAGCAAGGCAGAATGAAAAAAGGAGGCGCACCGCGCCTCCCGTTTACAGATTATTTCCCTGATGGGGCCTTGCCGCAAGGCCCACCCGGCGCCCTAGACTCGCCGGCCTGTCGATCCGGCAGGACAGGTAGGGGCAGTGCCGATGGCACAGGACACCGAATGGACACCCGTCTCGCATGACACCTGCGACCAGGTTGCCGGGCCGTTCTATCACGGCACCCGCGCTGACCTCGCGGTGGGCGAACTGCTGAGCGCGGGATTCCGCTCCAACTATCGCGACAGCGTGGTGATGAACCACGTCTACTTCACGACGATTGCCAAGGGCGCCGGGCTGGCTGCGGAGATGGCCATGGGTGAGGGGCGACCGCGTGTGTATGTGGTGGAGCCGACAGGGCCGTTTGAGGACGATCCGAATGTGACCAACAAGAAGTTTGCGGGGAATCCGACGCGATCGTATCGGAGTGCTGAGCCGTTGCGAATTGTTGGGGAGGTTGCGGAGTGGGAAACCTACGATGCGGCGTTCGTTCGGCAGTTGAGGGCGTTTGTTGCTTCGGGGAGTGGGGAGATCATCAACTGAGGTCAAGGCAATACCGATGTCATACCGCGATCTCTTCCGATTGACCTAGGGCGTGCCTTCCTGCGGCGCCACTCTCAGCGCCACAGGCATTTCAACGACCCGCGAACCGACCTGGAGCGTTAAAGACGTCAAAAAAATGCAAGCGTCAGCTGACGCTGCTTCCAAAGCAGCAGGAGCGCAGTATTTAGATTAAATCGCAGTAAACAGCAAATTCAGCCTCGCCTGCCGAGCTCTTCGAACAGAACGTCCAAGAGGTCAAATGAAGCGCCTTCGGCGATTATGATCGATCCATAGGCCTCGGGCTCGGAAGCCCAAAAACTAACGCCTGATTAGAAAATGGACAACCCCATTTACATTAGTAATTATTGCATGATACACAAGCCACAATAGGAAAATGCAAAACACCGCAAGCTCCATTGCCTCGCTCCGCACAATCAAAGGACTGATACGCATGAAGCGGATTGGAAGGATTTCATTTATCGCGGCTTTTTTCGTCGCGCTTCCTGTTTCCTCACAGAGCACGCTGACTACCGTGACTGTAACTGCCCCAAAGGTCGGCGGAGGAACAATCGTTTGCATGGGCATTGGGTGCGGCGATATGCTCCGGGGCCTGCAGGAGCAGCGCTTCAATGAGATGTACTACGATCAAGAATTTCCATACATGGGCCTGTTGGAAGACGTTCCCATTCACCAAGCCAAATTCTGCTCTTCTCTAAAGGCCACCAGACCCGCTGGTTGCAACCAGAGTAATCCGCCTGCATCGCCGGGCATCCAGGTTCCGGGGAAACCACCCTATATGCCGAATGGATGCGGCACCGGGAAATTGGCAAATGTCTTTGCCGACGCCATGCTTGAAGTGGTATCCCGCCCGACCTACTCAGGTGACTTTCAAGCCCCCTACCCCGGCGTCAGCTTTCAAAGTTCATGCAATGGTCACGACACCTGCTGGGCATCTGGTGGGAACAAAGAGCAGTGCGACTACACCTTTCGGGACGACATGATCTCAGCCTGCGGAGGGAACTCCCCACAGAACAATGTATGCCTCGGCTTTGCCGGGCTCTATCATGGCGCCGTCTCGACAACGGGGTTTGCCCAGTCCGCCTACTCTAGTTCAATTGGAGACAGATCGTGCGCAGTGTGGGCAGAGAACGTCCGCGCCAACTCCTGCAACTGACACTTGTAGAGAACTTATATGACAATGCGCGCTCGCACTATCTTGCTGCTTGGTCATCTCGCTTTACTCTTCGGCTGCGCGGCTACTGAAAGTCACGCCCCCGGTGCAAAGCAGACCAACCCTGCATCTGCGGCCAACGACCAGACACACAAGACGCCAACCACGGTCACTCGGCCCGTGCCTGCTCACACCGATGCAGACGTGCCCATCGCTACCTCTTGGGAACAAGAGGTGCGTCGTATGCCTGAAGACAAGGCCGCATACCTGCATTCGATCAAGAACCGCTACTTCGGCGCCATCGCCTATGAGAACGAACAGGAGCGGCGCTACCTGGAAGACTCGGGGTTCCCCAGTATTGACGAATGGCTGCAGGCACGAGCGATGAACGACAACCAGCTGCAGCAATGGGCGAGCAACGGCGATGGTAAGGCGATGGCCTTCTACATTGACAGGATGCTCGAGCGCGCGACGCCATACCTGCACCTGCGTGGCGTCGATGAGACCGCCTATAAAGCGAGCCCCGCTGCATCCTACGCTCTCAAGGCCTACGAGTTTTCAACCCAGATTCAGTCTACCCATAAGAGTCCGTTTACGGGCTATCTCCTTGGCGCAATGTTCTCCACGCTGGCCTATCCACAATCGCCAGAGTCTGCCGCTGCAGGGATCATGGCCGCCCGAGATGCAGGTGACCCACGGGCAAGCGCTCTACTGCTTGCGTACGAGGTGAATCACCCAGGCATGAATCAGCAAGTAATCCTGGCTGCTCGTCGTGCCATGGAAACCTCCCAATGACCCAAGCCACCGTGCGGCTCGCGGCCTCATCGTTGCTGTTGCTCTGCACATCAATCCTGCTCCCCCATGACGTAGCCGCAGCCGAGTCTTTCGACATGAACGGTCTGCATCTTGGCGCCACCGCTGCAGAGATTCGCAAGGCGTTCCCCACCGCAAAATGTGAGTCTAGCTGCGTGGGGCCAGGCGCCAACTATCTGGGTGCCTCTGGAAAATTCGTTGCCTTTCTCCGCGATGGAAGAGCCACCATGCTTGCCATGTCATTCTCTTCGGTATCGGCGGGCGAACGCGTCCGCCTGCGTGCAGAACTGGAAGGAAGATATGGCCCTCCCACGGACAACCTTGGGATCACCGGTTGCACTGAGTGGTCCATGTCCAATGGCTTCGTCGCAGCATGTTTCAATGAGGAATTGAGCCACATCGTTTTCAGCAATGAATCCCGCGCGGATGTGAACAAGCGCCGTGGCAATTGAGCTGGAACGCAAGCCACCTTCAAGGGCGCGCTGCAGGCCGGGCCGACCAGGCTGGACTAGGTGACGCGTGAAGAATTTGAAGTGCAGCGCGCGGTGCTGCTGAAGGCGCGCGAGCTTGAAGATCCCGGCGCGCAATAAAAAAGGAGGCGCACTGCGCCTCCCACTTACAGATTATTTCCCCGATGGGGCCTTGCGGCAGGGCCCGCCCGGCGCCCTAGACTCGCCGGCCTGTCGATCCCGCAGGACAGGTAGGGCAGTGCCGATGGCACACGACACCGAATGGATAGCCGTTTCCCATGACACCTGCGACCAGGTTGCTGGGCCGTTCTATCACGGCACCCGCGCTGACCTCGCGGTGGGCGAACTGCTGAACGCGGGATTCCGCTCCAACTATCGCGACAGTATGGTGATGAACCACATCTACTTCACCGCACTGCCAAAGGTGCTGGACTGGCTGCGGAGATGGCGCGGGGTGAGGGGCGACCCCGTGTATGTGGTGGAGCCGACCGGGCCATTTGAGGGCGATCCGAATGTGACCAACAAGAAGTTTCCCGGGAATCCGACGCGGTCGTATCGGAGTGCGGAGCCGTTGCGGGTTGTTGGGGAGATTACGGAGTGGGAAGCCTACGACGCAGAGCTCGTTCGGCAGCTGAGGGAGTTCGTTGCGTCCGGGAGTGGCGAGATCATCAATTGATGAAGGGGAGGATCGGCACGCCCGTGTGCCCTTATCTGCAAGGCGTGCTACCCGGTATCTCGCCTTTCAACTGTCGCATCGTGGAACCTAGCCCCTCCCTGAGCGACGCGTACTCACCCGTCGCAAGCTCACCCGCCCGCATGAGCATCACTTCAGCCCGGTGGCAGTTTTCGCTTCCGCCTAACGAAATGAGATGCGAAGCGAGGCGCTGCATCGCTGCAGGGTCTCCTCTCGAAACCCCCTCTTCCATCCATTGCCTATACAGCGCTGCATTACCATTCTCGCGGTAGTGATTCTCCACCAACGCCTGAGCGTGCCCATCGCCGGAGCGGGCCTTGGCTTCCATCAGCGCGGCGGACTCGGGGCCGTAGCTTTCGCTTCTACTCCCTGCGACCACGCCGTTGGGAGCTTTGCCGGAGGGGCTTACGTCGGGCTTGCTGCAGGCCATAAGGCATACCGTGAGGCATGTCAGCAATGTCATTCTCGTCGGTGATCTCATTCTGCTCCTCCGAATGCCTGATTCACGCTCTTGGCTCAACAAAGCCTTGCGCTTTGCCTGCAAGGCATCAAACCGCACTGTAGCCGCCATCACTTGCCTGACACGATTCCAGAGACGACCGGCAGAGTGCCCGGCCCACTTCACCATACGAGTGAAGTCACCACACACGACCGGCTAGCCGGCCGTGTATCGGCTTACAAGTAATGCGATCTTCGCCTTGCAGCGACCCTCAGTCACTGACCGCCGCTGCAGGCCACATCATTTACCGCAGCTGCCATGTTCGTTGGCTACGACGGCGGTACAGATGAAACCCCCATCGGGATCCTTCCTGCACTCTTCAATCTTCGCCGGCGTGTAGCAGGTTCCGCCAGCGCCGCTGATCCCCTTCTTCTTGGCAATCTCGGCTGCTCTCCGATTGGCGTCATCGGCAGCTGCGGACTTGGTCGGGCCACTACCGTTAACGGGCTCACCGGCGAAGGCCGGAGCAGACAGGGTCAATACACTGGCGCACAGCAGGGAGGCTCCGCGTATGCATTTCATCGCTGACTCCTAGTTAATGGGAAGTGTTTATCAATGAAACACCCTCACACCCAAGGGCAGCCGATTTCGGACGAACCACCGTCGCTCCGTCCGGCTTCCCGTTCGAACGCTCTTGAACTACACGAGCGTGCAACTGACAGAAACTACCGTGTTTAGCTAGGACTGAACGGCAGGACCAAGGCAGCCATAATATGATTGAACCCGTGGAAATGCCGAGTCCTGAGTCATAGAAATAACGTTAACGACCGGATCAATTGCAACTTTCCTTACACACTTCAACTTCCCCCAGGGTGGAAACCCGACGGATAATCGATACTTCACTCAGAGGCTCACGAGACATCACCCCCCATATGCAACCAATCTCCAAAGGAGATATTTATTCGCAGGCAGCTGCTTCCTAAGTCCCAAGGCATTACGATGCGATACGTCGAGAGTTGAATCTCTCTCGATGATGTTCCAAGTAGCGCTTCAGTTCCGGCCCTGGCTTCTTCAGAAGGGTGGCGGGAATCCCAAGTTCCTCGCGTTCTTCTGGCGTGATAACGCTACTGATCAGCATGCCGCCCTCGTCATCAAAGCTAATGAGCAACGCATCGAACAACGCATCTAGGTTTGCCGTAAGCGGCAAACCATTTTGGGGATCCAGCCGTTCATCATTGTTTGAATCGCGCCACGGTTTGCAGTGTGATGCGCGTAAAAGCGCTGCAATGGCGGTTCCAGTGACAGCGCACCTGCCCTCCCATAGACGCATGAGATCACGGCGGAAGCGACCCTGTCCCAGACGGGCATCTGTCAAGGCCGTCCGAGTCGTTTCAGCTTGTTCGTTCGCACGGATCTGCGCTAGGTCTCGTTCCAAGTCCCCGCCCGACGTATGCGACGATAGGGATGACACGGCCACTGTAGAGCCGAGCGTCATGTACAGGTCGCCCTCAATATTGGCCAGGGCGCTCAACCATGAAAGATGGCCGGACTCAAAGCTACCAATGCTTGTCGTAGGCGTGCCCCCCTTTACACAGACAATCGCATAAGCATCATAGCCACTATTTATCAACTCCAAGTGACGCTGGCGCTCGGCCCAGCCATGGCGATTGGTGTGCTGTTGAGCAAGCACTCGGATAATCTCCAAACCGTTGTGCTGTTTGATGTCGTCACGCCACACCCGCAGAAAAACGCGCCGCTGCGTCTCATCTACGGAGCCCCATGACCAGCGATCATTCGCGACCGGCGCTAGCAGGATATCTCGGAAGAAGGAATTGATACGTATGTCATTGACAGGCAAGGAGGTGTCCTGCGCTTCATTGGCAGCATCGTCCAAGGCATTGTGGAGCGGCAATGGCGCAGCATTGGATTGCGGAGTGTATGGCTTGAACGAATACCCCGTCCCAGCCAGCAGTGCTTCTGCACGGGCGATTAGAGCGGGATCGAAATACTGGCGCCATCTCGTCTCCACAATCAGCGCTTCACAGCTCAGATCTAGTCGTCTAAGTTCCCACAGTCGCGCGAAGCCATCGGAAGGCTTCCCAGTAGCCAGCACGCGCTGCACCGTCTCATATCCACCATATTGCTCGAGCATTCGCTTGAAATGAGTAGGTCGATAACCCATTTTCTCGGCCTGAAGAGCAGCGTCACGCAGGAGATCGGTAAAGGCTTCGTTTTCACGCACTTCCATTATCGTAGCACCCCTTTTGTGCAAAAGTAGATATTCATCATTCTCGTTCCCTGAGGCTTAGTCGGCAAGCCAGCCCAATGGGATTTCCCTGCAACGCGACTCATGGCGTAGCAAGGGGAAGCGACTAGTTTGCTCCTGAGTCATGCCAGCCCGATACTCGCAAGCTCCATCCGGCCAAGCGGTGGCACGCTGGCCATTGAGATCCTGTGATGTGAACTCGTTAGTAGTTCAGCTGGGCCAGTAACTTATGTGCTTCCGATCGTTTCCAACACCAACGGCCTCCTGTCCAGCCATGTCGCATGTGGCATGAACTGCGCCATGTAAGACCAGCATCTGGCTAATCCACCGATGAGGTGGCGAAACCTACCCGCCCCACGCCTCTCGCGCCAACCTGCCCTATGCGACAATGCCAAAAACGTCTCGGGCTTTGGCGGCATTGACCCCAACCCCTTGGCATTTCCAACAACATCAGGCAACTCTGGTAGAGCCACCGACAACGGGTGGCCGGGCGTCGAAAACCCGATTCACTAGAAGTTGTTTACGCTTGTCAGCCGGCACCACCACGCGTGGTGCCGGCTGGCAATCCGTCTGCCGGCTATGGCGGGCGGTGCGTGGGGGTCTTGTACCCGCCGGCATTGTCTAGTGATCCGGTTTTCGAGCCACGCATCGTCCGCCACCTTTATCGGTGGCGGCTTCTGCCTGCTTGCACGGAGCCTGCCATGACCACGCCGCACTCCCCTCCCCCGCGCCCCATCCAGGAGGCGCCCTCGCCCTCCCCTGCGCTGGACCCCAACAGCCTCATCGCCATCCTGCGCAGCATCGGCGCAGGCGCTGCAGCCGACGGCCAGCCCTGGCCCGAACGCCATCACCTGCGCAGCCGGCAGATGCAGTTGTCCGACGCCGACTGCGCGTTGACGGGCCAGCGCATCGTGCAGGAACTCCTACTCGCGGCCGAGCGCACGCGCCAGAACGGTGAGCCCGACCAGTACGTGGGCGACCGGGTGATGGAGGGGCTGGTGATGGCCGACATCGCACTCACCGCCTTCATCCACGAACGGATGCGGCCACAGGACTGAGGGCGCGCTTGTGGGCGTGACGTTCTGTTTGCGTGCGGGGGTGACGAATGAAGAAGCACGGCCTTGCCGCTGCGGCGGTGTGCATCGTGGTGATCGGCGCGGTATGGGCGGGATGGCCCGAGCCAGCGGGCGATCAGGTGTGGGCCTACCAGAAGCTGCAGCCAGCCGATTACCGGCTACTGCACAGTGATGCACTCGGCTTCGTTACCGCGAAAGCGGATGAGGGCTTTGAACTGCACACACGCTATGCCGGGGTGACGTCCTTCGAGATCTGGTGCAAGGGCGTTCTGGTGATGGACGTGGAGAACGCCCCTTCACGTGTGCTGATCCGGATGCCTGCCGATGCCCGGTGGCGGGCGCCGGATATCGAACGCCTTCGCATCAGTTTCGAGCGCTGGTTGGATCTCCACCAGAGCAAGGGCCGGTTGCTGGTGGAGAGTGCAAGGCCATCGTGGCTTGAGGCACGGTTTGGGCGCTTCGGCGGGGCGGTGCCTGATCAGCAGCGGTGTCTGTTTGAGGACCCGGGCCGCGGTTGGCAGGTTTCCCCCTGGTCGCTTCGTCCATCCCGCGGACTACTGCAGGCAGTCGAATGAGTCACAGCACCATCTTCTGCATTGTCCCGAATTTTCCCGGGATTCACGTAAATCGGGTATCGCGGCACCGTTTAGGTGGAACTTGTGGCTGCGCTGCAGCCCCGCTAGCATCGGCTCGACAGCTTTCCCGTCCTGCCCCCGCATCCATGATGGAAGCCCCCGTGACCGAATCGACTCCCATTGAAGTTTCAGCCGAAGCCGCATCTCACAAGGGCGAATTCTTCCTGATCGACGCCGGCCTCCTGGGCAATGGCAAGGTTCCCGGCATAGAGATCGCCAACGAAGAGAAGCTGATCGACCCGGGGATGAATGTCGTCTCACGTCCTGATGGAACGCCAGACCAGTATCCGGAGCGCCCCCATCTGGTTCATGTGCCGGAGAAGGGCGGAATGCCACGCGATCTGGAAGAGCTCGCTGGCATATGGATTGTTTCGGAGCCGTTGAAGCAGCTGTTTGAGGAGTTGGACGCCGAGGCGTTTGCATTTGTGGCCTGCGACTTCAGCCTTGCTGACGGCAGCCCCGGCCCTCGGTACTACCTGGGCAATGTGCTGCGCAGGCTCGACGCCCTGGATGAAGCCGCTTCCCGCGTGAGGATCAAGCTCGACCACAATTATCAGACCGGCGAGGACGAGAAGCTTTACAGCCTCGTCGGCGGAGCCAGCCTGGTGTTCAAACAGGATGTTGTGGGAGATGCCCATATCTTCCGCCAGGATCGCATGGGAGCACCGCCCATCTGCGACCGCGCGATGTTTGATGCTTTGAGTGCGGCCAACTTCTCCGGCGTACGGCTGCGCGATGTAGCCGATATTTAAGACGAGCTCTTTCAAACGGATTCTTGAATGAGGTGGTGCGCATGGCCGACACACCGGTTTTTCAGGGACACCATCTGATCGAACAGATTGCGTTCGAACAGAGCCAGCTGCTGAAGTCGCTTGCCAGGAGTGGTCATTTCGCGCTCCACGGACCCGACAACATTCTCAACCTGCCCGCGAACCCTGCGCTGGCGACCAGGCTGAGTATTTCGCCACACTCAGGCGGTCCGTTGAGTGCGTACTCGGATCAACTGAAGTTCGTTCTCGACGACCTCGCGGAAACATCCGATGGCCGCGCTCTGCTGTCGAAGGAGACGCCGCCGGATGTGCGGGCCGCCGCGGCCGAGCGTATGGGTGCCCGCATCCAGAACCTCGAACATACCCTTCGCGCCGGCATCCTCAACGGCGACCTGGTCACCAACACGCCCGAGAACATGACCCCGGCGGAAGCCAACGCCAAGGTCCGCACCTTCTTCTCTGATCTGGACGGCTACCAGCGCACCCACGCCACGCAGATTGCGGAACTGAAGACGCTCAATCCGTCCGAGTTGCGCTGGCGCGGCGTCACCCAGTCCGAAGCCAACGTGAGGTTGGCACTGGATGCTATCGACGAACCCGGCAACTCCGCCCTGAGCGAGCGCTGGGGTGGCCGCGCATCGTTGGGCACCGCCATTCAAGAGGCCAACCAGGGCGGCCGCCTGCCGTTGAGCGAGCACACCGCCGTCCGCGTGCGCACTGCGTTCAACCCGGAAATGCCACTGACCATCGTGCGCCCCGGCCCGGCAACCACGGCTCCGGAACTGGCTGGCACTGCAGGGCGATCGGGTGCTGCGGAAGGTGCCGCCGAAGCTGCCGCCGCCGCGCGCGGACAGATTACCGGCGCGCGCGTACTCGGTGCCGCGGGCGTCGCCGCACTGGCCGTGGACTTCGCCATCACCGGCCACCGCGTGGCCGAGTTGCGCAGCGAGGGCAACGACGCCGGCGCAAAATCAGCTGCCACCCACTTCGTGGGGCGTACCGCGGGCGGCTTCGGCGGCGGTTTCCTGTTGGGCGCTGGGTACGGAGTCGTTACCGGCTCGTGGACCGGACCAGGTGCGCTGGCTACCGGGCTGTTGGGCGGCGTGGCCGGTGGCTTCGCCGGTGAGTACTGGGCCCAGTACCAGGACAAGAAAGCGGTCTACACCCAAGTGGATCGCAGCGGCAACGAATGGAGTCGCGACCCGGAAGATTCAAATGGCACCTGGAGCCGCAGCGTGCGCACGCCGCAGCCCGACGGAAGCTACCGCGATACCACGGTGGCCGCCGGTGGCCGGCTGGTGGATGAGCTGAACTACAAAGCCGCCAACGACTCATATTCGCTGGGCATGGCCAACCTGCCCAAACCGCAGAACCCCTTCAAGCTGGATGCAAGCGGAGAGAACACGCCCCCGCGCGAACCGTTTGAAACCAACCGCCACTACGTGCGCAACCCGCACAACGGCGAATGGAACCTCTCCATCCACTCAATGATTGATGGGCGCGTCCCTTTCGACCACAGCGTGTCAGTCAGCCCGGAAAAGGCTGGCCAACTGGAACTGGAATCGCAGCGCATCATTGCCCAGAACGCCGCCAACACGCCGGAGGCACTCGCCGCCCGTTACCAAGTGGCGTTCAACCAGTACAACTGGCACGAGTTCGCCACCATCGAGCCGGTACCGGAGGTGATCGCCAACGCGCAGACCCAGACCCAGCCCTTGCGCGCTTCCAACGGCGAGAAGTACACACAGGACGCCAACGGGCAGTGGCAGACACCGGGTTGGGTGTATGGCACCAACCCGGCCGAGGGCAGCATCATCGAGGAGCTCAATCGCACGCGTCAAAGCCAGCAGGTCGGCGTGCAGGAGCTGACGTCCATGGCCGACATTGCCCGCGCCAATCCCACGCCAACCGAGTACGGCCTACGCAGCCAGGTGGTGGACGCCTACCGTCGCGCCGGCATTGCGCGCAACGCAGAAGAAATTGATGACGCTGTAGCCGCGGTTGCCCAGGACCACGCGAGCTCCCTGCCCGGCTCCAGCACCTTCATGCTGCAGGTACAGAAGGATGGCTCGCTGGCTACACTGGCAGGGAAAGATGACGAGCGCATGCAGATCGTTTCCGTCACCACGCCGGCGGAGATTGCACTGGCGCACGCGCAGCGCGCTACCGCAGGGCAGGAACAGCCACCCGCGGTCGCTCCTCCGAGCGCACCCTCGCCACACACCACCACGCCCGCCACGCAGCACAGAACTGAAGTAGACCAGCACCACGGCACAGCCCTGCGCCCGGAAGACGCCGGGCTGCTGGGGCAGTTGCGCTCGTCAGTGGCCATACTGGATGAAAAGCACAACAAACCGTGGGATCAGAGCAGCGACCGCCTGCTGGCCAGCGCCTACAGGCTTGCGGCAGAAGCCGGGTTCAAGCCCAGCGACAAAGTAGACCTGGCGTTGAATGAGGCCACCGAAACCCATGCGGCTGGTACCACACTGTTCGTGATGCGCTCAGGGCCGGGCGCGTCATCAGATCCCGCTGCCAACCGGGTGCATATATCGACGCAGGACGCGCTGGCTGCCGCACCGGAGCAGCAATATGCAGCGGCCAACCGGAGCCTCGGCGCTCAGGACCAGGAGCGGTCGCAGCAGCTGGCGCAAGCGCAGACGCAAGAGCAGGAGCAGAGCCGGCAGGGGCCGCGGATGGGCTGATGGCAGCGTGACAATGCATACTCCATGAAACGCAATGACCGGCCCGTCGGCGTCAAGCGCTGCGCAGGATCGCTACCGGGGCTTCTTTGGCTGCTCGTCGAGCCGGAACATAGGCTGCGGCCTGGCCCAACAGAAGCACGGTCAGCACGCCAATCGCGAGAAATGGCGCCTCGATCCTGGCTACCTCGTAGTATCGGGCCACGGCCATGTTCAGGCCGATGGCCAGTGCGGTGCCGACAGCAGACCCGGCGGCGGTGAGAATCAGGTTCTCCACCAGGAAGCACCGCAGGATGTCGGATTTGCGGGCGCGCAGTGCGCGCCGGATACCGATCTGACGATACCGCTTGCGGACCCAGAAGCTGGCCAGTCCATACACGCCCGTTGCAGTTACCACCAACAGCGCCAACCCGGAGCTCAGGAACATGATCGCCATGGTTTGATCGTGGCGGAAGTAGTCGGCGCGCAGCTCCCGGAACGAGATGCTGCGGGCGATGGTGCGGTTCGCATCGCGCTGCGACAACGCGGCCTCACTGGACGCAATCACGTCCGCCACTCGCCCATCCGCAGCACGGATGGTGAACATCACGCGGGGCCCGTCCGGAATCAACGGCAGGATGAGTGACATGTCATTGTCTGCATCGGTCTTCAGAACAGGCCGGGAAAGCGTCTTGACCACGCCGACCACCTGGATGGGGTGCTGCGCATCGGCATACAGGAACTTGCCGACGGCGCCGCCCCCCGGAAACAGCTTGTCCGCCAGTGCCTGCGACACAACGGCCTCGCTCGCCGAGAACTTCTTCCAACTTCTCAAGCGCGAGCGCTTCAAACGCCGGATCAACGTGACACGCAAGGAAGCAAAGTCCTACGTCTTCAACTGCATCGAGATGTTCTACAACACCAGACGACAGAAAGGACACAACAACGGGCTGTCTCCGGTGGAGTTCGAAAAGCAGCATTCACAATGAAGCTTCGGGGTGTCTACAGAAACCGGGGTGATTCAACATCGCATGGGCACCTGAACTTCCTCGCCGGGCAAGCAATGTCGTATTTGCCACGCACTGAATCCTCTACCGGAAGAACCTGACGAAGCGGCCCATGCCCGCCGGATGCGATGTCCCGCAAGGGCTCATGAAATGCCCCCCCCTATGCAACAACGCCAAAGACATCCCGGGTTTTGACGGCATTGCCCCAACCCCTTGGCTTTTGCAACAACATCAGGGAACTCTAATAGCGCCACCGTCAACAGGGTGGCCGGGCGTCGAAGACCCGATTCACTGATGGAAAACAGAAGCTTTTCCTGGGGATTTGTCAAAAAAATCTCGACCCCGGGCGCGGGGATCTGCGCAATCTAACTAGGAGTTCCATAATGCGTAATCTGACACATGCAGAAGTAATCGAGGTTAGCGGCGGAAATCAAGGAGCAAGCATTTACACTCCAGAGAGTCACCAGCAGTTTCGAGATATGGCGGTGGGGGCTGCTGCTGGTGGCTTGATGGGTGGCCCTATTGGCTTTGCTGTCGGCCTGGTAGCGGGTGCGATTACCGGCTATCGCAAGCCCGTTCCAGTTACGAAAAGAGAAAGATAATTCTCAAGGGTGCCGCCGTGAAAATCGACGGCACCTGACTGAAAGAATTCATAGCAAGAGGAATAGACTGCATGATTTATCCGAAACCATTACTTGCACTATGGCTATTAAAGAAGGTTGGCCGATCCATTGGTGTGGATCAACTTCAGCATCACTTCGGCTTGCGGTGGTCTATCAATTCTCTGAACTTCCTCATGACCTGGGGCGCCGGGGCCATAATTATCTGGGCAATAATTGGCTCTAGAAATATATGGAGCACGGGACTGATCTCTGTAGTGGTAGGCTCACTTGCTTATGGGGCACTTGTGGCAGCTACAGAGCAGAGAAAGGTTCGCCCACCTGACAATTAATTTCGTGTAAAAGCGCAATAGAAAAATGGACCAGCTTTCGCAGCCCTTCTACTTTCTTCAGCTCTTGCGCCGGTGTACACAGAGGGATGCTCTGCCGGTGGTGCCGGCCGCTCGCCTGCAGCCTGATGGATTGCGCCAGAGCAAGCCGACCCGGCGCGCGATCTTCTTTGCCGAAGTAGAGCAGGTAGTGCCATGGGAGGGGTTGTAGGCATTCGTTGACCCGCACTACTTGGGTGCTGGGCGTCGTGGCCGACAGCCTTATCCGCTAGAGACCATGCGCCGTGTGCATCTGCTACAGCAGTGGTACAACAAGGACTTTCAAATCCTCCTTTCACACTTTCTGAAGATCTTAGTTTATTGACGCCGTCACTCAATCCGAAGCGGCGGAATGCGGACTTGCATGCTTGGCCATGGTTGCATCACATCATGGCAACAAGATTGGACTCCGAGAACTCCGTCGCCGCCATGCCCTTTCTCTTAAGGGTGCGACTCTGGCTCAAATTATTGAAATCGGGGGAGCGCTCGGCTTTCGCTGCCGCCCACTACGCCTAGACCTGGAGCACTTGAGCCAACTTCTACTGCCTTGCATCGCGCACTGGGACCTCAATCACTTCGTCGTGATCAACAAGGTGCATCGCAATGGCGTTACCGTTCTGGATCCGGCCTTTGGCAAGCGCAAGCTTTCCTTGGAGGAAGTCTCAAGGCACTTCACTGGAATCGCTCTGGAGTTGCATCCAACTGCCGAGTTCCGGGCTACCCCTCGCCCGCCGGCCGTCTCGCTTGCACAGCTGACAGGAAGGATCGACGGGCTCTGGCAGGCCTTTGGCTTGCTGCTGCTCCTGTCCCTTGCTCTTCAGGTGTTCGTCCTGATAGCACCATTCTTCATGCAATGGACCGTCGACCAAGCGCTCATTGCCCATGACAGAGACTTGCTGACCGTACTGGGCACGGGGTTTGCCTTGGCGCTGCTGCTGCAGGTCTGCATCGGGCAGATCCGAGGCCGAGCGGTCATCTACCTGTCGAACCGGCTTAACCTCCAATGGACCGGGAACGTCTTCCGGCACCTGCTGCATTTGCCCTTGGACTTCTTTGAGAAGCGCCATCTAGGTGATGTCACCTCACGGATGGGAAGCGTCCAATCCATCCAGCAGACATTGACGACAAGCTTCGTAGAGGCGCTTATTGATGGCCTAATGGCGATTATTACGCTGGGAATGATGCTGCTCTACAGCTGGAAGCTTGCGCTGGTCACGCTGCTTGCGGTTGCTCTGTATGCAGTCGCGCGTGCCTGTGCCTTCGCGCCCCTCCGGCGAGGCACAGAGAAGCAATTGATCGCCGGTGCACGCCAAGAGAGCCATCTGCTTGAGTCCATTCGCGGAGTTCAATCGGTAAAGGTCGCCGGCCGAGAATCCGTTCGCCAAGCAGGCTACTTCAACCTTATGAACGAAACGGTCAATCAAGACGTTTGGCTCTCGAAGTTTGGGCTGAGCTTCGGTGGCGCCAATCACTTGCTGTTTGGGCTGGAGCGCGTTGCGGCTATTTGGCTGGGTGCACTACTGGCGATGGAAAACGTGTTCTCCGTCGGCATGCTGATTGCTTACCTCGCCTACAAAGACCAGTTTTCACAGCGGGTGGGAGCGTTGATCGACAAGTGGGTGGAATTCCGCATGCTTCGCCTGCACGGCGAACGACTCTCCGACATTGTTCTCGCCGAACCAGAGAGCCTCACTTCCAGCACCAGCGCTCTGTCGCCGGACGGCATCCGAATTGAGGTCGAAGGGCTTGGCTTCCGCTATGCCCCAGGAGAACCATGGGTGCTGAGGAACTGCAGCTTTGTGGTGGATCCTGGTGAATCCGTCGCCATCATCGGCCAATCCGGCTGCGGAAAGACCACACTGGTCAAGATACTCCTTGGCCTTCTCCAGCCGACGGAAGGTGAGATCCGCATCGGAGGCGTGCCTCTGTCAAAGATCAGCGTAAGCGAGTATCGCCGCATGGTCGGCGCGGTGATGCAGGATGACCAGCTCTTCGCGGGAAGTGTCAGCGAGAACATCGCCTTCGAAGACGATCACCATGATGAAGCCAGGGTGCGTGAAGCCGCACAGTTGGCCGCCGTGCATGACGATATCGCAGCGATGCCCATGGGCTACAACAGCCTGATCGGCGACATGGGGACGACCCTCTCTGGCGGTCAGAAGCAGCGGGTGATCCTCGCACGCGCGCTGTATCGCGAGCCCCGGTTGCTCTTCCTGGACGAGGCAACCAGCCATCTGGATGTTGAGCGGGAAAGGCTGGTGAATGAAGCCGTCGGGCGGCTTGAGCTGACCCGGGTGATCATCGCCCATCGCCCAGAGACCATCGCCAGTGCCGACCGGGTGCTGATCATGCACGCCGGTGCTGTGGCACGCGTCCTGACGCAGAACGCGTCAAGCTCCATGGAGGCGGCACAAGGTGGCGTCGAGGAGGTCCCGGCATGAGTGGCCTATTCCGCAAAGAAGCCATCGATGCCCAGCGGCGAAGTTGGCTTGGTGGAGTATCCCTGGCGCAACCGCTCCGCTTCTGGATTCTGGCGGTGTTCGCAGCGATGGCTGCCTTGGCCATCGTCAGCTTCCTTTGCTTGGCCGAGTATTCACGCAGATCGAGGGTTTTGGGTGAGCTTGTGCCCGATCTCGGGCTTTCCACTGTGGTCGCTCCGTCGGCAGGTGTGGTTGCGAGACTGGATATTGAAGAAGGGGATCACGTCCAACGCCAGGACGGGCTGCTGACGATCAACGTGCCGCGGGTCACCTCCTCAGGACAGGATGCCGTGTCGACCTTGCTTGAGGCACAACGCTCCCGTATGACCAGTGTGGAGGCGATGAGCGGATTTCAGGACAGGCAGCTCTCAGCACAGCAGGAGGGTGCGAAGGCCCAACGCACTGCGCTGCTGCGCGAGCTTTCGCAGATCGAGGCAGAGATCCACACCCGCGGCGAGCAGGTGCGAATTGGTCGCGAGACCCTCGCCCGATATCGGAGCGTCGAGGTTGAGCGCTACGTAAGCCTGGTTCAGATCAACCAACAAGAGCAATCGATGCTCGAGGCGGTCAACGCACAACAAGCGCTTCAACGCCAAGCGACCTCAATTCGGCGGAACTTGGCCGAACTGGAACAGCGGCTTGCAGAAATTCCCCATCAGAGGCTCTCCGCCAAGGCGGCTTCTGAACGTGATCTGGCTGCATTGAGTCAGGAGACCGTCCGGATGGAGGCCGACGGAGAGCTGCTGCTTCGAGCACCGGTAACGGGATTGGTGGCAAATCGACTCGTCGAGGCAGGCCAGGCGGTGCAGCCGGGACAGCCCATTCTCAGCCTGCTTCCCAAGGGGTCCGAGCTTAGAGCACAGCTGCTGGTGCCCAGTTCGGCCATTGGGTTCGTCAAATCAGGCGACCGAGTTCTCCTGCGCTATCAAGCTTATCCTTACCAGAAGTTTGGAGCCCACGAAGGAACGGTCATCCGCATCTCTCGCAGCGCGCTGACGGGATCCCAGAAGGACGGCGATGCAAAGCGGTCCCTGTATCGAGTCCTGGTCTCGTTGGATCAACAGGGAGTGCTGGCTTACGGTAAGACGGAACCACTTCGTCCTGGCATGCAGCTGGAAGCCGACATCATGGGCGAGCGCCGCAAACTCTATGAATGGCTGTTGGAGCCTCTCTATTCCGTTAGCGGGAAGCTGGGCACTTAGTTGTGTAATCCCGCGACGTTGTTCAGCGGAATCCTCGAAATAGATGGCCTGCGGCCGATCTCCGAGTAGGTGGGTGGGGTTCTACCCCGAAATCACGGACGGTTGTAGAAGGGCTGCAAACTTCCGATCTAGCTGGACGATCCTTCGCCGCATGGATGGGGGAGTCGCTCGATGTCGTCAAACACATCCGCTCGTGCCGCATCCAGTGGGGTGTAGTTCGTTCGATAGATCCGCTCGCGTTTGAGCAGGCCAAAGAAGCCTTCGCGCGCGGCTTTCTCCATTGGCGACCCACTACGTGATGGCTGCTGCGCAGCCGCTTGCGGCCAAGATCAGCACCCTCGCGAGCTGGGCGTGCGCTGGATCAAGCCGCTGCGACAGACCCAGCAAGCTTACATGCCCAGATCGGACAGCCCTGGATGATCATACGGGCGACGCCCCAGCGGCCAGTGGAACTTGCGCTCGCTTTCCTTGATGGGCATGTCGTTGATGCACGAGAAGCGACGCACCATCAAACCATCCGCCCCGAATTCCCAGTTCTCGTTTCCATACGAGCGGAACCAGTTGCCGGAATCGTCGCGCCATTCGTACGCATAGCGCACGGCGATACGGTTCCCGGTAAAGGCCCATAGTTCCTTGATCAGGCGGTACTCCAGCTCCTTCTTCCATTTGCGCGCAAGGAACTGCCGGGCTTCCTCCCGACCGTCGGTAAACTCGGCACGATTACGCCACGTGGTGTCGAGCGAGTAGGCAAGCGCGACCTTGTCGGCATCGCGGGTGTTCCAACCATCTTCGGCAAGGCGAACCTTCTGGATCGCCGATTCAAGGGTGAAGGGGGGAAGCGGGGGACGGGTTTCAGCAGCGGACACGGTGTGACCTCCAGTCAAAATGGATGAACGGGTTGCTTCAACGGATTCGGTGTCGCCCGGGCGCTAACGCGTGGCCTGTTTCAGCAGCAACTGCGCGACGTCTCTTGCATTGTCTGCGGCGTCGTAGTCGCCCATTACGCGCGATATGGTGATTGCGCCTTCCACCAGCACCAGCAGTTGCCGTGCCAGAGTGGCCGGCTGCTTGATGTCCAGCTGGCCTGTGAGCTCAAGCGTGTAGTCGAGCAGTTTCCGTTTATGGTGCTTGGCGATCACCCTGATCGGATCATCGGGATTTCCGACTTCGCCTGCGGTGTTGATGAACGCACAGCCGCGGTAGCCTTCCGACTGGAACCACCCCTTGAGCACGGTGAACATGCGCAGGATGCGTTCTTCGGGGCCATCGGCCTTGTTGCATTCCTGCATGAACCAGTCGAGCCAACGCACGTCGCGCGCACTCAATGCAGCGGCTGCGACCTCGTCCTTGTTTTCGAAATGACGGTAGATGCTCTTGCGGGCGACGCCGGAGGTCTTCACCAGCAGGTCCATGCCCGTGGCATGGATACCGTTCTGATAGATCAGCGCTTCGACCGTTGCCAGGATCTTCTGCTTGGTGTCGGTCATGGGCTTGTCCATGGCGCCAAGGTAGAACGCTCGTTCCACCTTGTCAACACGTAGTTTGTTGGGTCATACGGCAGCGCATTACGCGTGGGCGTGGCCTGCGGGCCAGAATCCACCTAGGCGCATCACCTGCAAGCCCCGATAGCACCCGCAGACCGCCGACCGCACCATCGAGCGTCTGTCCGCAGGAAACCACACATGAGCCTGGCGCTGGTCCACAGCCGTGCCCGCGCCGGGGTCGACGCCCCGCTGGTGCGCATCGAGGTACATCTCTCTGGCGGTCTGCCGGTTACCCAGATTGTCGGCCTGGCAGAGACCAGCGTGCGTGAGTCGCGCGAGCGCGTGCGTGCCGCCCTGCTCTGCGCGCGCTTCGATTTTCCGCAGCGGCGCATCACCTTGAACCTCGCCCCGGCCGACCTGCCCAAGGAAGGCGGACGCTACGATCTGGCGATTGCCTTGGGCATCCTCGCCGCCAGCGGTCAGGTCGATCCGCAGTCGCTGCTGCAGTACGAGTTCCTCGGTGAGCTGGGTCTGACCGGTGAACTACGACCGGTGTCCGGCGCGCTGCCCGCCGCCATTGCCGCCGCCGAAGCGGGGCGCATCCTGATCGTGCCACCCGGCAACGCCGCCGAAGCCGCCCTCGCCCAGCACGCCGATGTGCGGGTGGCGCGCACTCTGCTGGAATGCTGCGCCGGGCTGGGCAATCCACGCTTGCTGCCACAGGTGGAACGCGTGGACACCACACCATTGCCACTGCCCGATCTGGCCGATGTGCGCGGTCAGGCGCTCGCGCGCCGGGCGCTGGAAGTGGCGGCGGCCGGTGGCCATCATCTGCTGCTGATCGGCAGCCCCGGCTGCGGCAAGACGCTGCTGGCCTCGCGCCTGCCCAGCCTGCTACCGGATTCTGAAGAGATCGATGCGCTGCAGTTGGCGGCCATCACCTCGGTCAGCGGCGAAGGGCTGGACCCGAAGCGCTGGCGGCAGCGGCCGTTTCGGGCGCCGCACCACAGTGCGAGTGCGGCGGCCTTGGTGGGTGGCGGCAATCCGCCCTGCCCCGGCGAGATCTCGCTGGCGCATCACGGCGTGCTGTTCCTGGATGAGCTGCCCGAGTGGAACCGCAGTGCGCTGGAAACCCTGCGCGAGCCGCTGGAGTCGGGCCACATCCGCATTTCCCGCGCGGCGCGCAGCGTGGTCTATCCCGCGCGCTTCCAACTTGTGGCGGCGATGAACCCATGCCCCTGCGGCTGGGCCGGCGACCGCAGCAACCGCTGCCTGTGCAGCGACGAACGCATCACCCGCTACCGCGCACGAGTATCCGGCCCGTTGCTGGACCGCATCGACCTGCACATCAACGTGAGTCGCATGGATGCGGTGGAGCTGCGCGAAAGCACACCGCTGGGCGAGCCCAGCGCCAGCGTGCGCTCGCGGGTGGAAGCGGCGCACGCGCGGCAGCAGGCGCGTGGCGGCCTCAACGCACACCTGCCGCCTGCCGCCCTGCGTGCCTGCACGCGCTTGAGCGAAGCCGACCAGGACCTTCTGGAACACGCCATCGAGCGCCTGCAACTTTCGGCGCGGGCGATGCATCGCATCCTGCGCGTAGCACGCACCATTGCCGATCTTGCCGAAAGCGAGACCATCCAGACCGCGCACCTGGCCGAGGCCATCGGCTACCGGCAGCTGGATCGGGGCAAGCCAGGTACCTAGCACGCTGCTGCATGCACGAAGGAATCAGATTCATCTGATATCTGCGATGCCACCTGCGCCCTGACCATTTCCGCGAGCCCATACACAAGGAGATGCGGTTTGCTCAGGATGCTCATCATGGGCGGGCAGGAGGCCGCCCGTCAGCGGATATCACGGACGATAGGACGGCGCGGCCTGATACGCATGGAATCAATCTACAGCGTGGACAGCGGCCTGTCGGTGCTGGAGTGGCGCAACTACGATCTGGTGGGAACGTTCCTGGCGGCCGGTCTCGGCACGCGTCTGCAGGAATCATTCGTGCTGCGCGATGCGAAGGTGCAGCTGGTGCTGTTCGGCATGGGGTTGAGCGAAGAAGTGGCCAGCATTCGCCTGCGTCTGCGCGCGCAGGGTCTGCCGTCGCCGATTCTGGTCCGGACCGACTTTGACAGCTACGACGAGTCGCTGTTCTGGCGATCGCTGACGGCACACATGATCCTGCCGTCGGTACAGGAGGGCGCTGGCCCCCTCCCCGCCACGGGCGACGCGTGCGACCATGCAGGGCCCAGTCCCTAGCGGTGCCTGCCTCGCCAGGTGCCCGCCCAGCCATTCATGAGCACTCCCCAGCCGCCGCACCTGCCGACCTCCGATGCATCCACTCCGCTGACACCTGCGGCAACCGGCGGCGGGCCACTGGGTGAAACGAAGATGCGCGAAATCGCGGTGCGGATCTCGCAGTACTTCCGTGATTTCCTCGAGTCCGATTTCAAGCGCGCGCAGGCACCGCGGCGCCGCATCGTGCTTACGAGCGATTCCGGCTTCCGCGCAGGCATGCGCACCGCGCCGTATCCGGCGTTGGACAAGGAGCTGTGGAAGCTGCTCAGCCGGCCCTCCGGCGAGGAGCTTTCGCTCACCATCGGCCCGCGCAGCTATACCCGGCCGATCAGCGCGACGCTGCGCCGGATTGTCGAAGAGCAGGTGAACGCCATCACCGAGACCGCCATCGCCACGGTGCGCGTGGCCGTGCTGGACACGGCGCGCGCCAGCATGGCCGGTGCATTGGAAGACCCGGAAGCCTGGGTGGAATCGGTGCAGGGCAGCCTGGTGGATGCGATGTGCGCGCAGGTGGTGCGGCCGCTGATCGCGCATCTGGCCGGCCCGCTGCAGGGCCAGGCGTACTGGGTGATGGATTCGCTGCATGCGGCGGAATCGGACCTGGTCACCCGTTCCGTTGTCGATCTGTACCAGACGCTGCCGGAGGTGCTGGCGCGCCTGCTGGCCACCGGCGACGAGCTGCCGCTGCAGCTGGCCTGTGAGCACCAGCTGACCCGCGAGGGCACGATCAGTGCGTTGATGGCGTTCTTCGAGAACTTCGTGGCGGCCGATGCCTTCCATGAGTTCCGCGACCTGGAAACCTATGTCGCCACCGGCGATGGTCTGCAGCTGTATCTCTACGTGGGCACGCTCAAGTATGCGGGCGTGCAGTACCCGGTGTTCTATCTGCCGCTGGACGTGGTGCGGGCCAAGGATGGGTCCGGTTACACCCTGACCCTCAGCAACCGCCTGTTCGCCAACCGCCGCGCGATCGACTTCGTGCTGCAGGAGCTGGCCGTGGACATGGCGCGCGAGTGGGTGTCGCCGATCCAGGAGCGCATTCAGTACCTCGATCCGGCACAGAGCCTGTTCGAGATGGCCGCGTCGCTGTTCCGGCAGGTGGCCAACGCGGTGGATCTGGGCGGCGACGTCTCGCTGTCCTCGTCCGCCAGCGAGGCCTCCACCGCCACCGTTGCGCTGTCGCCTGCGCTGCACCTGGCTGCGTTCGAGCGCGCCGACGAGGCGCTGCTGAATGATTTCGAGGAGATCATCGACCAGGCCCGCAATGGCGGGTCGAAGCTGGTGGACCTGTTCCACGGCATGGTGGAAGGTGTGCTGATGCGCAACCCCGAGCCGATCGGGGAACGGGTGGAATCGGCCTGGGATGCGCTGCCGCTGGTCGAACGCATGGTGTTCGATTCGCCCATTCCGTTGAACGAGGAACAGCGCAAGATTCTGCTGGCCGTGCGCGAGCCGCAGGGGCGGATCGTGGTGGTCGAAGGGCCACCCGGTACCGGCAAGTCGCACACCATCACCGCCATTGCCGCCGACTGTGCCTTCAACAAGAAGAGCTGCCTGGTGCTGTCGGACAAGACCGAAGCGCTGGACGTGGTGTACGACAAGCTGTCCGATGCGATGAGCCGGGTTCGCCACGATCGTGATTTCCCCAACCCGATCCTGCGGCTAGGCCAGCAGGCAGCCAACTTCAAACGCCTGACTTCTACCGGCACCATCAGCCAGATTTCGGCCTTCGCCAAGGCCATGAAGGCCAACCAGCCCGCACTCGAAAGCGAGCGCCAGGACACGGCGCAGACCCTGCGCCAGGCCATCTCCAGCACCGTGCAGACACTGGGGCGTGTCTCGCTTGCGGCCGTGAAGACCATGCACGAGCAGGAGGCGGAACTGGGCGAACGCGCACCTGCGGTATTGCAGCAGGTGCATGCGGTGATGGATGCCAACGTGCTGGCCGAGCTGGAAGCGGTGACTGCACAGGCCGACGTGCTTGAGGCCTATCTTGCCGATCTGTTCGGCAGCACCGACTACACCCCGGCGTCGCTGGACGAGCGCATCCGCCGCGATGCGGTGACAACGGCCTTCCTCGCTGACCGACCGGTTGACGGCTGGGAGCTGTTCGAATCGCTGGATGCCGACCAGGTACGGCTGCTGGGCACGCTCCTGCTGCAGTACCAGCAGCTGAAGATGCCGGTGCTGGGCTATCTGCTGCGCGGCAATGCGGTACGCGGGCTGGAACTACAGCTCAACCAGCTGGGCACCACCCGCCCGCTGCTGCTCAAGCACGATGCAGCGGCGCTGCAGGCCATCGTGCAGGGCGCAAACGCGCTGCGCATGAAGCTGGAGGCCGAAGGCCTGGGCACGCAGCTACCGGCCAGCTATCGACAGATTGCCCACGGCGCCGCGCCGGGACCGGGTGCAGCGGTTGCACGGCAGGCGATGACCCTGCTGGCGCGGCTCAACCCGGCCATCGTCGAGACCCTTCTGGCCGAGCCGAAGGACGACCCCGCGCTGTGGGCGCTGACCCTGCGCTTCCTGCAGGGCTGGATGGCCACGCGCAAGGCCTTCGTCGATGCGCCGCAATACGACTATGTGGGCACCAAGACCAAGCTGGAGCGCCTGAACACCTCGGTGATGAATGCCCACGTGGATGGGCGCCTGATCAGCTTCATGGACCATCACCGCGCAGACGCGCGGGCGTTGGCTGGCGTGATTGCCAACCGGCAGAAGTTCCCGGTGGACAAGTTCGAGAGCGTGCGCGAGTCGTTCCCGGTGATGATCGCCAGCATCCGCGAGTTCGGCGAGTACATGCCGCTGGCACCGGACCTGTTCGACGTGCTGGTGATCGATGAAGGCTCGCAGGTGTCGGTGGCGCAGGCGCTGCCGGCGCTGCTGCGTGCGCGCAAGGTGGTGGTGCTGGGCGACTCCAAGCAGTTCTCCAACGTCAAGGCAGCCAACGCCAGCATCGCGCTGAACGACAAGTACCGCTCGGACCTGGTCAACTACTTCCGCGCCAACGTCAGCCAGCAGGCCGACGTGCTGGAACGGTTGGCCATGTTCGATGTGAAACGCTCGGTGCTGGAATTCTGTTCGCTCTCGGCCTCGTACTCGGTGATGCTGCGCAAGCACTTCCGCAGCTATGCGGAACTGATCGGGTTCTCGTCCTCCACCTTCTACAACCACCAGCTGCAGGCACTGAAGATCCGCAGCCGGCCGCTGCAGGAAGTGATCCGCTTCAGCCAGGTCGATGCCAGCGGGCACCGCACCAGCCGCAGCACCAACGACGCCGAAGCGGCCTTCATCGCCGAGCGCCTGGTCGAACTGCTCGATACCGACGCGCCGCCTACGGTAGGCATCATCACGCCGTTCCGCGAGCAGCAGACGCTGTTGTCCAAGGCGCTGTTCAATCATCCGCGCGGCCGCGAGTTCGAAGAGCGGCTTCGCCTGAAAGTGATGACGGTCGACTCCTGCCAGGGTGAGGAGCGCGGGCTGATCTTCTATTCGATGGTGGCGACCGCCGGCCAGGATGCGCTGAACTACATCTTCCCGGTCAGCCTGACCGGCGCGGTGGATGCGGTGGAGGACAAGCTGAAGGTGCAGCGTCTGAATGTCGGCTTCTCCCGTGCGCAGGAGGCGATCTGGTTCGTCCATTCGATGCCGGTGGATGCGTTCCGCGGCGCAATCGGCAATGCCCTGCGTTACTACGCGAGCCAGCTGGACCGCCCTGCGCCCGACGCCGCGCAGACCGACGCGCGCAGCCCGATGGAATCGAAGGTGCTGCAGTGGCTGCAGCAGACGCCGTTCGTGCTCGCGCATGGCGATGCGGTGGAGATCATTCCCCAGTTCCCGGTGGGCGACTATCTGCGCCAGCTTGACCCGACCTACCAACATCCGGCCTGGCGCGTGGACTTCCTGGTGACCGTGCAGACCGTGCGCGGCGCGCTGCAGATCGTGATCGAGTACGACGGCTTCGAGTTCCATTTCCGCCGCGACAAGCCGGTGCATGTGGGCAACCACGAGCGCTATCTGGTCGAGGCCGATGTCGAGCGCCAGCTCACGCTGGAGAGCTACGGCTATCGCTTCCTGCGCATCAACCGCTTCAACCTCGGCAGCGACCCGGTGCAGACGCTGTCCGACCGGCTCTATCGCCTGATTGAAGTGGCCGGCACCGAGATTCGCTCGGCAGCGGTCGATCAGGTGATCGAGCAGGTGCAGGGGCTGGAGTCGAAGGAAAAGAAGGTCTGCAGCCGCTGCGGGCAGATCCGTAGCCAGGAGGAGTTCTTCGACCCTGACCTGCGCGCGGGTGCCGGCGGCGTGGGACGGATCTGCATGCCCTGCAAGGTCAGCTGACGGAGATGTTGGCGCGCGTGATGGGTGATGCGGGACGGATCAGGGCGCCAGCCTGCGGAGAGAATCCTTGCCGCGCACTGCCACCGCCGCCAGCCGGCGGCTGACCAGCCCATACAGCTCCTCCAGCTCGGCGGCGCGGTCGGCGGTCATGTTCGCGCCGAACAGCACGCGTGACAGCGCGAGCTTGTGGGTGTCGTCGGGATAGCGCGCCCGCGCCCGGTACACGGTCTGCAGCACCAGCCAAGCCAGGCGGAAACCGCCCCCGGGCAGGGGCCGGACCACGCGGTCATAGACCTGCCAGAACTGGTACTCGGCCTCCAGGTCGACCGTCGGTGCTGCGAACGGCACCGGACGCGCACGTCCGTGGGTGCGCCTGCGGACTGGAGGGAAACGGGGGTTGTGCTGTGCCATGCCTACAGGATGACCCAGCAACATTGTGGGAACCTTGCGTTGGTGCCACGAAATCAGTGCAGATTGTGCAACCAGCGGGTGGGGTCGGAGCCCTTTGCATGGCAAAGGGATCCGACCCCGGTCGTGGCAGGCGCCGAGGAGCCGCCAAGTGCATCCACGCATGGCGTGGATCTACTGGGGTCAGAGCCCGTTCCGCAGTTCAGAACGACATCGAGGTGCTGAACATCACCTGCCGTGGGGCGCTGCGCTGCAGGGTCTGGTAGTCGCCCGAGAACGAGGAGCCGGCGATGGTGGCGGTGCCGATGTTGTTGCGGTTGAACAGGTTGCTCACGTCCAGCCGCAGCTCCAGCCCCGGCAGCAGGCTGTCCGCCCCCAGCTTGTAGGCCGTGTATGCGTTGACCTGCCAGAACGTCGGCACCCGGATGTCGTTTTCATAGGTGAAGGGCTGGCGCAGGTACGAGGTGCTGGTGGCACCGAAGCGCCAGCCGCCGAAGTGCGCGGACAGGTCGCTGACCAGCGACAGCTGCGGATAGCCCGGCTGTGCATTGCCCTTGATCGGGTACACGGTATCGCCCACCACGAAATCGCTGTCGTAGTACGAGCGCGCCAGTGCGATGCCTTGGTAGAACTGCAGATGATCGGTCAGGTCGGCGGTGATGCCGAGGTCGGCGCCGATCACGTGCATCTTCGGCATCAGCCGCACCGTATTGATCTGTGCGAACTGGGTGCCGATCGCCGCTGACAGCAGGCGGTTGCGGATGTCGTTGTAGAACACGTCCGCCGTCACCGTCAGCCGGTCGAAGCGATGGCTGGCGCCCACCGTCAGGTTCCAGTTCTTCTCCGGCCGCAGGGTGCCAGCCACGCGGTCGAACTCTTCCTGGTCAGTGATGGTCCATGCCGATGCGGTGTAGCCGATGTTGCCGCGCTGGGCCACGCGATAGCCGTTCATGGTGTTGGCCAGGTCGATGAAGGCGTCGGTCTTCTCGGTCGGGCTCCAGTACAGCGACACGTGCGGCAGGAAGCTGCTCTTCGCACGCAGCGTGCCGAACACCGGGCGCTCCGGTGCGTCGCCGATGCCACCGCCGGTGGTGCTGAAGTCCACCGCCTTGAAGCCCAGCCCCAGCACCAGCGTGTCGGTGACAGCGTAGTTGTCATGCAGGTAGAACTGCCGTGAACGGGTCACCCAGCTCGACGCGTTGTCGGTCTGGAACGCCGGGCCGTACACATCGAACGGCCCGGTGGCCTTCAATGGCTTGCCTTCGCCCAGCAGCGGCTGCTGGTACCACTCGGTCTTCGCGGCCGCCTTGCTCTTCTCCTGCCAGAGCCCGGTGGTGATGGTGTGCGCGCCGGTCTCGAACTGCAGGTTGAACATGCCGCCCAGACGGTTGAGGCGCGGTGTCTGCACCTGTTCGGAGAAGGGTGCGCCGTTGGGCGACCGCACGGTCGGGTCGGTCAGGGTCGCCTGGGTATGGCTGTTGGCGTTGTACAGCTGCACGTTGCCGCTGAGCGCGGGCGTGATCTGGAAACGGTGGTTGATCGATGCGACGCGGTCGCGGGTCACCTGACCGGTGTCGTAGGGAATCAACTCGGACAACTCACCGCAGGTGTAAGCGCCGCAGGATTTGTCGGCGTTCTCCGGCGAGGCCACGTAGTATGCCCACGCATAGTCCGGATAGAAGCTGTCGGCCTTCCAGCCCAACTTGCGGATCATGTCGAAGGAGATGTTGTTGTAGCCCCACACCGCGGCCTTGCTGTCGGACAGGAACACGGTGAAGTCACCCCATGCCACATCCTGCTGGGCCTTCAGGTCGCCGCGCAGGAACTTCTGCGTGCCCGCGCCCTGGTACTTGTCGGCCGACACGCGCTGCAGGTCAACCAGCAGCTTCGGGCCGTGCTCGCCCAGCTGGCCGCTCTGGCCTGACACCGTGGTGACCAGGGTGTTGTTGCTGCCTACGCCCTGTTTGATGCGCAGGCTGGGCGTGTCCTGCAGGTCGCGCAGGCGGTACTCCAGGCTGCCACCGTTGACGCTGCTGGAGAACACGCTGACCGGCGCACCGCCCGGGCTGACCGTGATCGAGCCGATGCCATCGGGCACGCCGACGTTGACCACGCTGGTGCCGGTGAGCGAGAGGAAGCCGTTGTCGTTCAGCGGCACGCCTTCGAAGGTGATGCCCATTTCATTCATGCGGAAACCGCGCACGAACAGGCTGGTAGCGGAGATGTCCAGACCGAGACCGTCGGTGGCGGTATAGCTGGCGCCCGGGACGTTCTTCAGCATCGACAGGCCGTTGTTGCCGGACACCATCGCATCCAGGTCGGTGGCATTGATGACGTAGCGGTTGGGGCCGACCACCTGGGTGGGCGCGACAGCGGCACCGCGCGGCGTGGCGATGACCTGCAGCGCGTTCAGGGTGGTGGGGGTGTCGTGGGCCGCGTCGGTCGACTCTGCGGCGTGCAGCGGTGCAACGAGAGCGGTGCCGATCGCCAAGGCAATAAGCGTAGGTGGAGTGTTCATGGGCAGATCCAGGGTGCAGGGGGAAGGTGGCGCAGGCGCACGCCCAGCGCGATGCAGCGCCGGTGTGCGGCGCGCTGGCTGGCGGCGATTGCGTTGAAGGAATGACGGCGCGGTGCGCGCCGGTCAGCAGCGGATGGAAGCGGTGATCTTCCGGTGATGCGGCGGGGTGATTTCGACGTGCGGAATTCTTGCATCTGCCCGCCCATACCGCCATTGCGCCTTGGGAAAGCATCACTACCCTGACGGATTGCCCAGCTATCCCTGGGTATAGGAGCCGCCCTGCGCTGCGAGATCGCCACGGCTGATCGCACAGCGCAGGGCAACGCGGGTGCCGCTACAGTCCCCAACTGAAGTTGAAGGTACCGTCCGAAGCGGCATCCACCCGGATCAGACCATTGGAATCAGTGGTCAGGACATTGCGCGTGTTGGTCACGTTCGTCCATCCGCCATTGTCGCCACAATGGAAAGTGTGGCCGGGACTGTTTGCGCCCACGTAACCCCAGTAGACCGCCACCGCCGAACACCGGGGATGGTGGAAGCGGGTTCCTGCACTGAACAGCACCAGCTCCGGCTGTGTGGAGGCGGCCCAGGTGGTGCTGTTGCTGCCATGGCTTTCGCTGCCATGGTGCGGGCTGGTCAGCACGTTGCTGCGCAGGGTGCCCAGGCCGGCGGGTACATGCAGCTGCGCTTCGGTGGCAGCGGTCATGTCGCCAGTGAAGGTTGTCCGGAAGTTGCCATAGCGCATGGCCACCACCATGCTGCCTTCGTTCGCACCGGTGCCGGTGTTCACCCCGAGGATGTAGCTTTGCGCCTCGCTGTTCAGTCCGCCATGTCCATTCGGTGCCCAGCAGCCCAGTGCAGCCTCGGGCGTGGTCGAGGCGTAGAACCCGGGATAGGCGATGACATTCATGCCTGCGTGCACCTGCTGCTGATGGGCCCAGTTGCGGAAATCCGCGTTGTAGCTGGACAGCTGGCGGGAGATGTACAGGTTGCGTACCGGAAGAACGTCCAGCACGCGCGGCAGGTAGCGGTAGTGATCGACATGCGGATGGCTGACCGTCACCGCGATCTCGGTGGAGGCGTTCACCAGGCCATGGAGATACGTGCGGGCGTCATCTGCACTCCAGTTCTGGCTGCCGGCACCGCCCGAGCCGCAGTCCATGATGATGAGCTTGTTGCCTGTCGGGCACTGGGCTATCTGGCAGTTGCCTGCGCCGATGGGCAGGGTATGGATCACCAGCCTGCCAGGATCGATGACACTGACCGCCATCTCCTTCTCCGATGTGGAAGCCGGCGGTGGCGGTAACGGTGGGGGTGAGAGTGAGGGTGGCGTCGGCAGCGTGCTGCAGGCGTTCAACAGCAGGATCGCAGACAAAACGAGCCCGCGACCGACGAAGTCGATACGTATCATGTGCTTGCCCCTTGTGTGGTTGAGACAGGTCCGTTACCTGTCAACCGGGCTTAACGCATGATCCGTGCCAAGCGCCTGTGCGGCGCGCTAGCGCGTCAGCAGGCCCAGCTGCTGCACATGCCGCCGTAGCGTTTCACGTGGCGTCCGCAGTTGCGATGCCCAGTAGGCGGGATCGCCAGGGGCACTGCGCACCACTGCATCTATTTCATCAAACGGGATGGTTTCAACACGGCGGATTGCCGGTGAGGCATACAGCAGGGCGTAGAAAGAAGGCCGTGACAGGGAAAGATGCTCGGCAGCCTTGCGCACGCACCATTGATGCGCTTCCAGTGCTTCAAACATTTCCGCTTCGCTCACCGAGGCCGGCATGCGGTAGCGCGCCGCCGTCGCCTTGTTCGCAGCCTCTGCGGGCGGCACGCGAGGGGCATCGGACGGCGATGCAGGCGAAGGCTCGAATCCTGGCAGTTCCAATGGATCGCCCACCTGCAGGGCCAGTACCAGGCGCTGCAGGAGATGTTGCAGTTGCCGCACGTTGCCAGGCCAGTCGTGCAGGCACAGCGCCTGGATGACCGAAACCGGCAGTTCGGGTACCGGCGTGTCGATGCCGCCGAAGCGTGACAGCCCGTGTGCGATCAGTACTCCGATGTCCTCGCGCCTCTCGCGCAGAGGCGGAATTGGAATGACGTAGGCCTCCAGCCGACGCAGCAGGGGTTGGTTGAAGCCGGCCGACGACAGGTCTCTGTCGGTGGCTGCGATCAGGCGTACGTCCGCCCGTTCGGTGCGCGCACTTCCCAGTGGGCGGTACTCCCCGGTTTCAAGCGCGCGCAGCAGCATCGGCTGCACCTGTGCGGGCGTATCGCCGATCTCATCCAGGAACAGGGTGCCACCGTGCGCCTCGGCAAACAGGCCCTTGCGTGCCCCCAGCGCGCCCGTATAGGCGCCCTTGCAGGCACCAAACAGATCGGCTGCCGCAAGCGATTCACCCAGCGTCGCCATGTTCACGCTCACCATTGCCTGCCCTTCCCGCTTACTGGCGGCATGGATGGCCTGCGCAGCCAGCTCCTTGCCCGTCCCCGTCTCGCCGAGGATCAGCACCGGCAACCGGGTGGCCGCCACCTGGGCAATGGCCGACCGCACCCGCGCCATCGCCCGGCCGACACCCGCAAGCGCGCTGTCCCGCTGCGGAGATGGCAGCAGCCCGACATGGCCGAGGCAGAGCAGTACGCTGCTTCCCAGCCGCAGCACCACGCCATTGGCGAGCTGCTGCACGCCAAGCAGCAGCCCCTCCGATGCAGCACAGGCAGCAACAACGTTGCCGTCCACCTCGAAATGCATGCGGCTGGCACTGTTATGCAAGGTGATGCTGCCATCGGCGTTGCGCAGGAACCGGATTGGTGTACGTGAAATTCCCTGGTGATCCAGCGCCTGACCCACGTCGCTGCCCGCTCGCTGGAAATCGGGCGCCGTGCGGTGCACCTCGCACTGGTCACCCTCGAACATCAGTACTGCCTGTTCGCCGATGCGCTTGCGATTCGGATGCCACAACACGGTAAGACCCAACAGCTTCTGCGGCTGCGCTGCCAGCACTTCGGCAGGCGCTTCCAGCGTGGCTTCCCGATCCTGTCTGTTCGACCCCATGTCTCCGCCCCCGTTCTTCCAAGTTGCGGATCGTAACCGAGGTCAGCAGCAACGACTGCGGGTAGGATCGCAGTTTCCGGCATGTCGGACGTGTCGGCCGACATTATCGACACGCCTGCGGAACGCAGTTATCTGCATAAACCCCCTGTCTGGGCGGTCTGGAAAGTTGGCATGGAAATTGAAAATGGAACTCCTGAGGCGCAGACGCACCTCACTTTCACTCAACCAAGGAAAAGGAATCAGCTCATGTCGAATATCGTACTGGTCAACAACACCGCCGAAACCATTCGCCTGGCCATTTTCCAGAAGCCGGTGTACAACCCGACCCTGGCCACCATCGCCTGGCAGATCGCAGCACCGCCGCCGGGCGGCACTTCCATCGTCGCCCTGCCCGACGACTTCAGCCTGCACGCGCGTTACTCGAACGATCCCAACCGCCCGGACAACCTCGACACCTCGGCAAAGCCGGTGTCCTTCGCCGAGACCTCGGCGGCCTTCACCATCGACAGCGTGATGTCGCAGGATCGGCTGGCCAATGGGGCGGTCATCAACCAGACGTTCAACGACCTGGTACTGAACGAAGTCCGGGTCAAGAACAACTTCAGCATCGGCGTGGAAGCCTCGATCCTGCGTGGCCAGGATGCGATCTATGAGCCCCAGATCATCTGGCCGGGCGGGCTGTTCATGGAGGACGTGCGTGCAAGCCTGTACGTCGCGGTCGTGTCCCAGTTCACGTACAAGGGCCAGCGCCTGGTGCAGGAGGAAATCAGCATCACCCAGACCGAAGTGCTGGAGGGTGACGCGCTGACGGTGACCGGTTCGAAGTGGAAGGGATATGCCCTGAGCAAGGCCTGACCCCCTACGGGACGGAGTTCGCTCCGTCCCGTTTCCGCACTGCAGTCCCCTCCAGCGAGCCTGCCATCATGCCCAACAGCCTTTCCTCACATGCATCTTCACTTCCCTCCAAGGCCTGGATGCCCGACGGCAATGCCAGCATCTGCGTCTACTGGGACTGCATCAGATCCGGAACTTTCAGCGTCGCGCTGCAGGTGTTGGACCGCTCCCTGATACCCCCGGGCGACAGCGGGATCATCCTGTACACGGCGATGTCCAGTCCCGAGCGGGTGCAGGTTCCCTACTCGCTGCTGGATGGCCAGTCCGGTACGACCTTGCTCCGCGGCAGGTTCGTGCTGCGCGCCGATGACCACGGCGTCCTGCAACTCTGGCTGCTGGATGCGCACTACCCGGGTGGCTTCACCGCCGAGGCACAGATTTCAGGACAGGCAGCATGAGCGCCGCCCTGCCCACGGCGGAGTTCGACAGGTCCGGGCGCTACCACCAATGGGATGTCTGCATTGCCTGGACACTGACCGAGGATGCCCGTGCCTGCCAGGTGGACGTCAGCTGGCGAGGGCAGTTGATGGCCAGGAAGGTGCTGGGACGATCGGATACCGAACTGGTGTTCGATGCCCGCAGCGAATACGACCCTCACATGCGCATGGGTGGCCTGGTGGATTTCGACCCGGAGACCGGCCGGTTGCTGCTGGTCCGCCTGCGCTGTCCCGAGGGCAGCGTCAGCGACGTTGAACTGGCAGGAGCGCAGCCGGTTCCACCGCCGCCACCGCCGGTGCCGCCGCCGGAGGTGAGCGCGCAGCAGACCGGCGAGATCCTGATCGAGCAGACAGGTGATCTGTTCCCCTACATCCATCTGAACAACTGGCCGGCGGCGGCACCGCAGACGCTGTCGGCTCGCTTCGTGTTCTACACCTGCGCGGACTGCAGCCCGGACGACCCACGCCTGTATTGCCGCCTGGCTGCCGTCGACCGCAGCGCCCCCGGAGCACGGCAGAAGATGCTCGACCAGGCGCTGGCCTTCCTGCAGGATCAGCCGCCCTACCAGGGTCAGCATATGCCTGACCCGGGGCACCTCGTGCCAGGCTTCTCCGCGCTGGAGCGATTCGCGCATGAAGCGCAAGAGCAACACCCGGCCACTGTGCAGGGATTGACCGCACTGGCTTCCCGACTTTGGGGCATGCCCTGGCAGGATGTCGCCCATATCCTCCAATCAATCGAATTCGCCGAGCGCCTTGATCGCGCATGGCAGAACGTGTTCGCCCTCAGCTGTCTTGCAAGCTACACGACGGCAACGATGGAGGCGCTGACCGCCTGCATCCGCTCGGCCGGCCTCCTGCAACGCCTGGCGCTGATTGGCGCGAACCTGGATGGCGCCCCGTGGACGCCGCAGCGTCTGCACGAGTGCCTGCACGCGACGCTGGTGCTGCCCGAGCCGGTGTTCCCGCTACCGGCCGTCGCCGAAGGCGATGGTGCCACCGCGCCGACGGTCACCCTGCTGCCGTACGCCATCGGTGAGCTGTGCCAGGTCAAGCGCAGGCTGCTGGGCTATGGACTGGGCGCGATCAGCCATATCGAGAACGTGATGGCCGATGAGAAAAAGGTGCGCTCACGCCATGACCTGCTGACCACGGAGTCGCAGCACACTTCGCACGAGCACCAGGACGATGTGCAGGAAGGTCACCAGGAAGGATGCCGCCTGACCCTGGATTCGCAGGTCAGCGCCGCCGTGCGCGAGCATTTCCAGATCGACTACGTAACCCAGTATGGGCCCCCTACCGAAAGCAGGCAGACCGGTTCGTACACGGTCGCTCCGGTGGGGGACGCACCGGCACGCGAGACGTTGGACCAGGATCGCCACCTGGTTCGGCAGCTCACCCAGCGCGGTGCGCAGCGACTGTCCAGCCAGTTGACCGAGCAGCGCCTGCAGCGCCGCCACCACGCCCGCCGCAACGAAATCTCGCAGTGCTTCAACCGACGCGGTCGCGACCAGAATCAACGCGGCATCTACCGCTGGCTTGATGCGCACTACCAGTGCTGGATCGAACGCGTCGGACGCCGGGTCATGCTGGAATATTTCGTACCGCAGCCGGCCGCGCAGCTGATCGCTGCGCAACGGCAACAGCTGGGAACGCAGTGGGAAGAACCCCTTCCTCCGGCGCAGCTTGGCCTCCTGAGTGCGCAGGACGTTTCGTTGGATCCCAGCAGCGAGTGCTACTACGTCACGCTGTGCGCCCGTTACGGTGTGGAGCTGAAGCAACAGCCGCCCGCAGCCACCGCCTATGCCTGTGCGACCATGGAAGGTGGGGCTGCATTGACCAGCCAGCGCATGACGCTGCCTGAAGGTTATGCCGCCACGACTGCGACGCTGTCACTGGCCACACTCCAGCCCGGCCTGCAGATTGGCGGCTGCATCGGCGCCGCCGGTTTCCTGCTGGGCGACCCGGCCAGCACGCTCACCGTCACGCTGGACGGGCAGACCCGCTGCCTCCCCGTCTCGCTTGCTCCGCCGCCGGGCACCCTGCCTTCGGAGCCATGCTACGGGCTCAACATCGAAGTCAGCCTTGCCTGCCTCCCCGCCCATCTCCTGGCGTGGAAAGCAGGCGTGTATGGCCAGGTGCTGGCCGCATATGGACGCAGCCAATCCGATTACCTGCAGGCGGCGGGCGTCGGTCCCGGGGCCCGAATGGATCCACAATCGCAACAACGCATCATCCGCCAATCACTGAAGCGCGCCGGCCAGGCAAGCCTGCTGCAGCTGGCCGCGCGCACCAGTGACGAGTACGCCGACTGCGGGCGCCTGGCACCTGCGCTCCATCTCTGGCTGGATGCCGCGCTTGAATGGCCGCAGATGAGCTACACGCTGATCGATCATCCCGAAGCAGCCCTGTCCCTGGACGAACAGGTGGCGCCATTCACGGCGTTCCTGCAGGCCCGTTGTGCGCGGGTACTGATTCCGGTGTCGGCCGAATACGAACGTTCCGTTCTGTACTTCCTCGCCTCAGGCATGGTCTGGAATGGACACGATTCGATGGCACCGGTCTTCGAGAGCACGCTGGACGATGGCCATTCCAGGCTGCCTTCCACGCAGCGCTACCTCGATCTGGCCGACGCCCTGAAATCAGTGGATGCCGCGCCGCTGCCACCACCCTCACGCGAACCCTGGTCGTTGACGCTGCCTACCGACCTGAGCGTTCTGCAGGATGGGGACGCACTGCCCGGCTTCCTGGAAGCGCCATGATCGTCGAGGTTCCGATTGGCGGGGTGTGCCTGTACATGGGGGATGTTGCCTGTCTGGCATCGTCTTCCAACCCCGCCTGGCCGGCACCCTCGCAAGCCGACGTGCTGTCCGCGCCCGGAGCCGCCGGGCACCCAGGCACGCTGCTGGAGGCGATGGGCTGGATGGTCTGCGACGGTCGCGAACTGCTGTGTTGGAAATATCCAGAACTGTACGCAGTGATTGGCACCCTGCATGGCGGAGACCCCACTCGCGGGGTCTTCCGCCTGCCTGACCTGCGCGGCCTGTTCGTGCGCGGGGTCGACAACGGTGCCGGTGCAGACCCGGACACGGGCACACGCACCCATGCCGACGGCACGGGCAGCTATGCCGGGGTGGGATCACTCCAGCTCGATGCGCTGCAGGTTCATCAGCACGGCTATGACGCGCCCGGGAAGAAAGCCCTGTCAGGCGACAAGGGACCGGCGTGCGAACCACCCTTGCCGAATACCCCGACCTCCGACCCGCTCTCGGCACGCACCAGCGCCCACGAAACCCGCGCACGCAACATGGCGGTGCACTACATCATCCGCGTGAGCTGGAGGACGGGCCGGTTTCCGTAGGCGGTTCGGTGCCCGAACCCACTTCAGCTTCCGGATCGAAGGAAAACACCCGAATCTCGCTGATCTTCTGGCCGCCGACGTATCGTTCGATCAGCACGGTGATGATCAACGACAGTTTCCAGCGTCCGTCTGTTTCCACGACCTGCAACGGTGCCAACGACGTCTGTACTGCCAGCTTCAGCTTGCGCTCGTGGCACCGATGGATCTCGGCCGGAGACCACTGCCCGACCGGGGTGGTCGCGCGCACCTTGGAGAACGGGGACGGTGCGCAGAAGACACCGCCGGAGGTATGCGGCACCGTATAAAGCATCGCGTCGATGACGTTGATGGTGACCAGCGCGTCTTCATCGCCGTAGGCGGTGACCTGCACCGTGACCGCGTCGTCCTGGCGCAGGTGCACCGCCCCGGCGAAACGACCGACAGCAGCAAATAGATCGCGGTTGCTCTTCACCTCTGCAGCGCGCCACACCAGATCCGAACTGATCTGCTCGATATCGAAACTCACCCGGATGATCGCAGCATCCGCTTCCAAGTCATTCGCGCTCACTGAACTTCCTCTGTAATGATCTGGTGATAGCGCCGATCCCGGCGCAGAGCCAGAAAGTCCGGCTCGCTGGCGATCATATTCGGCGGATAGCCTTGGGCGAAAGCGCGCTGCAGATGTTGCAGCGCCTGGCTGCGGTCACCTGTCAGCTCGGCCACGATCGCGGCGCGGAAGCGGATGTCGGCGCTGTCGGCGCCCGTGGCCAGCACGTTGGCCATCCGCTGCCGGGCCAGGGGCAGCTGACCGACGCGTGCGGCATAGACCGCGCTGCGACTGGCCAGTGTGGCGCTGCCAGGGCTGCGCTGCAGGAGCTCGGTGGTCATCTGCAGTGCGCGTGTGTGGGCCGTGCGCGCCTGCTCTTCGCGTCCTGGCAACCAACGCAGCGCGTCGCCCAAGTTGGCCCACTTCAGGTAGTCGTTGGGACTGCCACTGGCCTGCGAGATCGCCCGCTCGAACGCATTGGCGGCCTCCACGTAGTCGCCACGCGCGAACAGCACGGTACCGAGGTTTCCATACAGACGACCGTTGCTGCCGTGACGCAGGCCTTGCTGCAGCACCTGCAGCGCCGCTTCGCTGCGCTCGGCGCGCAGCAGCACGCCGCTGAGGCTGACATAGGCCTGTACGCCATCGGGCTTGAGTGCGATGCTCCTGCGCAGTGCGCGCTCGGCTCCCTGCAGGTCGTTCTGCTGATAGAGCAGCCCGCCCAGGGTGTCATGGAACCAGCGTTCGGTCGGATGGCGGGTGATGGCTTCATCCAGCAGCGTGCGCGCCTCTGCACTGCGGTTCCACGCCGCATAGAGGCGTGCCAGACCCAGCAGGGCGTATCGACCGCCAGGATCCAATGCGAGCGAGCGCCGATAGTGTTGCTCGGCTCCAGCTTTGTTACCGAGGTATTCCTCGACCCAACCACGCGAAGACTGCACGACCGCCAGTTGCGGCTCCTGCTGCTCGGCCAGCGCAGCGGCCTGGCGTGCACGGTCGAGCCACACTTCGTCCCGTTCGTCACCCGCATAGCGCAGGCAATACACGATGGCCAGCACAGCTGCCGCAGTGGCATCGCCACTGTCCCGGGCAAGTGTGCCTTCCAACACGGCCGTGGCCTGGGCCAGCGCGCCGGGCGTATCGAAGTCCGCGAGCAGGCGCTCGGCCGTGGAAACCGGGTCGGCCTGCTGCGCACCCGGCAGGATCTCGCGTGGTTCGGCATCGGCATCAAGTGCGTGATCGTGGCTGATGAACAACGCCATCGTGAGTACGACCACCCGCGCCGCCATGCGCCAGCGACGACCGCAGGCCGTGGTGGCGCGATCGCCGTCGGCCCGCAGCTGCCGCAGGCGTTCATGCACCTGCAGCATGGTCGGCGGACGATCCTGCGCGCGGTGGCGGGTCATGCGCTCGATCAGTTCGCGTAGCGCCGGCTCGAAGCGGGCCGGCAACTGCCGTCCCCTGCGATCGCCATACAAGCGTTGATGCAGTACCGGCCACGAGGCCTCGTCCTCGTCCTCGCCGGTGGCAGGACCACCCAGTGCCTCGAACAGCACCAGCCCCAGTGAATAGATGTCGGCTGCTGCGCTCGCCCGTGCCCCCAGCAGGCGCTCGGGCGCGAGATAGCGCAGCGTTCCACCGGCATTGCCTGCAGGAACCGCCTGTACCGTCTGCAGCGGATCGAGGGTGTCGGCTGCGCCGAAATCGAGAATGCGCAGCCGTTCTTCTGCGGCCAGCATCAGGTTGGAAGGCTTCAGGTCGCCGTGCGCCCAACCTTGGTCATGCGCTACTGCCAGCGCTTCGGCTGCTTGCGTACCAAGATCGATCACCCGCGCCTGCGCCAGACTCCCCTGCAGCTTCAGGATCTGGGCCAGCGTACTGCCGTGCACGCGCTCCATGACCAGTGCCAGCTCCCCGCGATGCTCTTCCAGCGCGTGCACGGCAACGAACGCACGATGCTGCTGCGCGGCCAGATGCTGCGCCTCGTTGCGCAGGCCAGCGCTGCCTTGCGGGCCGGATACAGCGAACTTGATGGCCACATCGCGCGCGAGGCGCTCGTCCCATGCGGAATGGACCCGGCCGAAACCCCCTTCGCCCAGCACTGTACCGATGCGGTAGTGTGAAAAATGCCGCTCCTGCGGCCTGTCCTGCGTCTCCATCAGCGCCCCCTTTCCCAGCCAGTGAAAAGCGCTGAGAATCAGTCATCGCCGGGAGGCGTGCGAATCACTCCGTCACGAACGTGGACAACGGGCGGGAAAAAGCGGCGGCGACGCCGATCTGAATCGTTGCAGCTGAACGGGGAGGCCGCGTACCGGCAGCCGCCGCCGAAGGTTGCCGTTCACCTCAGCACGTAGGCTTCGATGGCCTTGGCCACGCCTTCATCCGCGTTGGTCGCGGTCTCGAAACGTGCGGTCGCCTTCACCGCATCGATGGCATTGCCCATCGCCACGCTGGTGCCGGCGTACTGCAACATGGTCAGGTCGTTTTCCTGGTCGCCGATGGCCATCACGTTGGCGCGATCGATGCCCAGGTGCTCGGCCAGCTTCTGCAGGCTCGGCCCCTTGCCGGCACGACGGTCGAACACTTCCAGGAAGAACGGCGCGCTCTTCAGCACCGCGAAACGCTCGGTCAGCGCAGCCGGCAGGCGCGCGATGGCGGCATCCAGCACCTCCGGCTCATCGATCATCATCAGCTTGATGAAGGACATGCGCGGGTCCATGTCGGCCACGCGGCGGTACGACAGTGGCATGCGCGAGAGATGCGAGTCGGCCACGGTGTAGATGCTGATGTCCTGGTTGGGCGTGTACATGCGCTGTGCGTCCAGTGCCTGGAAGTGCACGCCGATCTCGCGGGCAACCTGTTCGCAGTACACGAAGTCGTCAAAGCTGAGCGGATACTCGACCACCGTCTCGCGCGGGCCGATGCGCTGCACCAGGCCACCGTTGCAGGCGATGCAGTAGTCATCGTCGCCGTCGATGCCAAGTTCCTGCAGGAACGGCGCCAGCCCCGGCACCGGGCGACCACTGGTCAACACGATATGCACGCCCAGCGCGCGCGCCTGGGCGATGGCCTGCTTCACGCGCGGGGTGAGCTTGTGGCCGGGGTCCAGCAGGGTGCCATCCATATCGATGGCGACCAGTTCGATGGTCGATTGCCTGCGACCCATGTCCATCATCTTCAACCAGTGCGGGGAACGCCCATTTTAGGCCAGGCTGCCGGGCGCTGCCGGCCTCATGCCCGGTTCACCTCCGCGCAGCGCCGGCCGGGGATACTCATGGGGCCTGTGCGTCCCCCACCGCAGGACGGCCCTATCGACCGCCCTTCCCTGGACACTTCTTCGACGCATGACCTACCAAGCGCCCGACGCCAACGACACTGCCCCGCTTGCCCAGCAGATTGAAGACCTGATCGACGGCCTGCCTGGCGACCACATCCGTGTCGGCACGCTGCTGCATGCACTGGGCGACGAAGGCCTGATGCTGGTGGTGATCCTGCTGTCGGCGATCTTCCTGATTCCGGTGTCGATTCCCGGGCTGAGCACGGTATTCGGTGCGTCCATCCTGCTGATCGGCCTGAGCCGCGTGCGCGACCGTCCGCTGTGGGTGCCGCAGCGCTTGGCCGACAAGCAGATCGCCACCGACAAGCTGAAGGCCAACCTGGGCCGCGCCCTGAAATGGGTGCACCGGATGGAACGCCTGTCACGGCCGATGCGGCTGGCAGCGATGGTGCGCTCGAAGAAGATGATGCGGTTGAACAACCTTGCGCTGGTGTTCGCCACGATCCTGCTGATGCTGCCGGCCGGACCGATTCCCTTCAGCAACACGCTGCCGGCGCTGGCGCTGATGTCATTTGCGATCGGCTTCATCCAGCGCGATGGCGCCGCGGTGGCGGCCGGCTACGGCTTCGTGGTGGCGTCGGTGGTGTATTTCGGCGTACTGCTGGGCGGTGTGGGGTTTGCGGCCGAATCGGTGTTCAGTGGGCTGCGCACCGGATCATCAGCGCTGTAGAGCCGAGCCCATACTCGGCTCTACAGAATGCCTGGGATGCGCGGGTGGCCGGCTACTTCGCCGATACACGCCACACCACGTCGCCCACATCGTCGGCGACCAGCAACGCACCCTCCGCGTCGATGGCCATGCCGACCGGCGCGCCCATCAGCGTCTTCTCATCCTTGGACGCAAACCCGCTCACCACCGCCTCCGGTCGGCCGGCCGGCTTGCCATCCTTGAACGGCACGTACACCACTTCGTAACCGCTCAACGGCGAGCGGTCCCAGCTGCCGTGCTCGCCGATGAAAGCGCCGCCGTGATACTTCGCCGGCAGTGCCTGACCGGTGTAGAACAGCAGGCCCAGCGGCGCCACGTGCGAGCCGATGGCGAAGTCCGGGCGGATCGCCTTGGCCACCAGGTCCGGCCGCTGCGGCTGCACGCGCTCGTCCACGTGCTGGCCGTAGTAGCTGTAGGGCCAGCCGTAGAAGCCATGCTCCTGCACCGAGGTGAGGTAATCCGGTACCAGGTCGGCACCGATCTCATCGCGCTCGTTCACCACCGCCCACAGCTTGCCGGTGCTCGGCTCCCAGTCCAGGCCGGTAGGGTTGCGCAGACCCGAGGCGTAGATGCGGCTGCCGCTGGTGGCCACGTCCACTTCCAGCACCACCGCGCGGCGGTACTCGACGGCCAGGCCGTTCTCGGTGATGTTGCTGTTGGAGCCCACGCCCACGTACAGCTTGCTGCCATCGCGGCTGGCCAGCAGTTCCTTGGTCCAGTGGTGGTTGATGGTGCTGGGCAGGTCGGTGAACTCGCGGCCTTTGTCGGACATACGGGTTTCGCCGGGCACGTAGTGGTACTTCATGATGTTGCCGGTGTTGGCCACATACAGCGTGTCGCCGATCAGCTGGATGCCGAACGGCGAGTGCAGGTTTTCGATATAGACGTGCTGGGTCCAGGCGTTGGTACCCGGCGTACGCCGCAGCAGGGTGACCCGGTTGCCGCCCTTGCCGGCCTTGCCCGAGCGCGCCTTCACCTTGCCGGCAATCCACTGCTTGGGCGTGGTGACCGGCTCTTCGCCCGGGCCATTGCCTTCCACCACCAGCACATCGCCGTTGGGCAGGGACAGCAGCCGGCGCGGGTGCTGCAGGTTGGCGGCGATGCGTTCGATCTTCAGGCCCTCGGCCACCGACGGTGCCTGGCCCTCGGCCCAGCCCACGCCCTTGGGCACCTGCATCGGCGGCATCAGGTAGTTCTGCGGCGCAGGCAGCGGAGGTTGCGCACCGGACTGATCGGCCGGGTGGTACTCGGCCTTGCCGGCACAGGCGGCCAGCGCCAAGGACAACGAGAGCACGCCCACGGCGGGCAGGATGCGCTTAGCCATGACGAGCTCCTTGCAGCACCGGCTGCTGCAGCGAAAGCAGGACGAAGCCGAGCGCGATCAGTGCCACCGTCAGCGCGGAAAGGATGGTGCCTGGTACGGCCGCCGCATAGGCGTCGCGGCTGTGCACGAAGGCGTTCCAGATGGCCAGCACGATGGCGACCAGGTTGAGCAGGAAATCGAGGCGGTCGGTGCCGGTGGCGGTGCCATTGCGGCGCCACACCGCGAACAGGTTGATCAGGCGCGGCAGGATGGCGATCAGCAGGCCGAAGGTGATCAGCCACGCCGCCGACTTGCCCCACATCACTTCAGCGGTGTTGAGGTAGAGGATGTCGAAGATGAGACCGGCCACGAAGAAGCCGAACGGTATTGGGTTCAGCAGGCTGAAGAGCGTGGTGCCGAGGCCGCGATGGGCCTGGGCTACGGGGTTGACCATCGTCGTGCTCCGTTCGGGAAGGGGTGCACGGGCTGTAGTAGCACAGGGGGGCGGGAGGGGGTGCGATGACCCGGGCATCGGATGGCCTCGACGCTATGGCGATGCCCAATGCGAAGTCCGCACGACGTGGCCAGTGCCATCCAGCTCCACCGACCACGCCTCGATATGGGGCAGGAATGGGTTTTCGTACCACAGCCGTTCCACGCAGGTGCCACTGCATGGCGTGCTGGCATAGCGGGAAAACCGTTGTCCACGCGGCTCGGTGACATCGGGTGCGCCCAGCGCATCGATGACCGCCTCTCGACGGTCCCCGGGCTGCAGGGAAGCGATGCCGCGCTCGGTCAGGACGGAAGTAGCCGAGCATCCCCCCACGTAAAGCACGGCTGCCAGCGCCAACAACCACGCCAGGGTCTTCACGTCTGCGCCTCCGCCTCCGCATCCAGCTCCATGGCAGCGTCGCGTATCTCGTGGAACGGCAGCATGGTCTCGAAGCCGAACTCGTGTTCCATGCTGATGCGGACCAGGCCGCCAATGGCGTACCAGCTGGTGTTGGCGTGTATATCGATGCCAAGCCAGCCGCCCTCAGCCCGCAGATACAGCGTCTGCGCCCGGGGCATCTTCTCCCTCTCCTCCCGCAGCAGCGCGCGGCGGTGCCGTTTCATCAGCAGGCGCAGCTGCTTCACCGTGGTGATGTTGAATGCGCTGAGCTCCGGCAGCAGCTCGGCGATATCCGCGTCGGTCCAGTAGTCGTGGCGGCGGTGATACATCGACAGCACAACCTTGCGGATGGTGGCCACGGTGAGCGGGGCCAGATCGGCATGGGCGCGGGCATTGGGGCGTTTCATCCGGTGTCCTCCGGGGGCTGCGGGCATGGTGGCATGGCGGCGGGTTCCCGGCGTGGATGCGCGGTGCCAACCAAGGTTGGCATCTACCGAAACTCAGGCCTGACGGGCGCAGTCGTGATTACCAGACGGCATAAGTGTTTGTGACGCATTTTGCACATCAGCACATTGGCTGTGTGAAGAGGTAGGGGGTTGTTCGTTGTGTCGCGTTTGGCTCGTTGCGATGGGGCAGATCCGCCCCGCCGTCCTGCCATGCCGATTCACAACAGAAGGATTCGTGTATGAAGCGACACACGCAACGCTCCGCGCCACCGCGCTCTGCGCGCCTGGCCCTGGCCACTGCCCTGGTACTGGGCAGCCTGGCCCTTACTGCCCAGGCACAACAGGCTGATCCGCTGGCGGGTATCCAGTGGCATCTGCTCAACACCGGGCAGACGGTGCCGGCGGACACGCTGCCGGTGGCCGGCAACGATCTGAACGTCGATGGCCTGTTCCGCAATGGCATCCGTGGCCAGGGCGTGGTGATCGGCATCGTTGATGACGGCCTGCAGATCGCCCACCCGGACCTGGCCGCGAACGTGGCGACGGTGGCCGGCAAGAACTTCGCCAATGGCTCCAACAACCCCACGCCATCCAATCCCGATGCCGACAACCACGGCACGATGGTCGGCGGCATCGCCGGTGCTGTGGGTGCCAACAACCTTGGCGTGCGCGGCGTAGCCCCGGCGGCGACGCTGAAGGGCTTCAACGTGCTGGCCTCCAATGCGCAGGGCAACCAGCAGAGCAACATCGAATACGCCTGGTGGGATGGCGCAGAGTCGGCCGATGTGCAGGTGTTCAACAACAGCTGGGGCGCAGGCCCAGGCAACCCCAACCTGCCGGTTGCCTACAGCCAGAACACGGTGAGTTCGTACGAGCAGGCACTGTCGGGTACCCGCGGTGGCCGCGGCGGCATCTACGTGAAGTCGGCCGGCAACAACTTCAACAACGCCTCGATCAGCCAGACCCAGGACGTCTGCACCACCGATACCAAGAACCGCAACACGGGCTGCGTGCCAGCCGGTCGCGATCCGCGCAACAACCTGTTCAACGTGATCACCGTAGGTGCGGTGCGCGCGGACGGCGTGCGTTCGTCGTACTCGTCCACCGGCTCGGCACTGTGGGTGTCGGCGTTTGGCGGCGAGTACGGCCTGCAAGCGCAGTACGCGCCGAACCTGGTGGCGCGTGCGTACGATCCGGCAATCGTCACCACCGACGTGACCGGCTGCACGCAGGGCAGCAACAAAAACACCAACCGCCAGAACACGCTGGACAGCAACCTGTCGGCCATCGACAGCACCTGCAACTACACGGCAAAGATGAACGGTACGTCGGCGTCGGCGCCGATGGTGTCGGGCGTGGCGGCGCTGGTGCTGGAGGCCAATCCGAACCTGTCCTACCGCGATGTGAAGTACATCCTGGCCACCACCGCTACCCGCAACCATCCGAACCAGCCGGCCGTGACGCTGGCCGATGGGCGCACGCTGGTGCCGGGCTGGACGGTGAACGCCGCCAACCGCGCGTACAGCAACTGGTACGGCTTCGGTGTGGTGAACGCGGCACGTGCTGTGCAGGTCGCGGAGACCTTCCAGTCGTTGGGCCCGCTGCTGGATACGGGCTGGCGCACCACCACGCGCACGGTCGCCATCGGCAACACCTCCGCTGCGGCGGCACGGTTGACCTTCCAGGTGGCCAACGGCGCACGCAACGTCGAATCGGTGCAGCTGGGCTTCCGGGTGAGCCACAGCAACACCCGTCAGCTGCAGTTCGTACTGGTTTCGCCCAGTGGTACGCGCAGCGTGGTGCAGCCGGCGTTTACCGCCATCGGCTCGGGTACCGGTGGCGTGCAGCGCAACTTCACCAACTGGGATCTGCTGTCCAGCAATGCCTTCCTGGATGAAAACGCCACCGGCACCTGGACGCTGGAAGTAACCGACATGGGGCAGGCCGCGAACGCTGCATCGCGCGGCAACCTCGAATTCTTCAAGATCCGCGTTCTGGGGCACTGATGATGAAGACGACCATTCTGTTGAGCACGCTCGCCTTCGCGGCGATGACCTCCCCTGCCTGGGCACAGAGCTCGGGGCAGACCCCACCGGCCCGGAGCCTGTCCACCGTGGATGCGCAGGAACTGAAAGCCTCCGCCACCGGCCGTTCGTTCGACGTGGGCGGCACGCGTTTCCAGCTGTCTCCTTCGACCACGGTGAAGCAGGCCGCTGGCGGTCAGTTCACGATCACCCCGCAGGCGGCGGCGACCACGACCAGCGCGCGCAGCAAGCGTTCGCTGGATGGTGCAGCGGCAGGCGGTGCTGATGCGGGTGCCGCCAAGTTCGCGGCAGCGGTATCCAACGATGGTGCGCCGGTGGTGGCGACTTCGCGGGTAAAGGTGTTCTTTACCGATGCGGCGTCTGCACAGCGCGCGGCGAAGGCCACCGGTGGCACCGTGGTGAAGGTGTCCAAGGCCGCGGGTCTGGCCATCGTGGAATACCCGTCGGTGAACGCAGCGCTGGATGCGAGCACCCGGCTGCTGTCGACTGCGGGCGTCAAGGCGGCCGAGCCGGACGTGGTGCAGTGGGAAGAGAAGAAGTGATCTAGGCGTTGCGTGGTGCCCCCGGCCGGTTGGCTCTCCTGGCCGGCCGGGGGATTGGCGAGCGGGGGCGTGCCGACCAACGGTCGGCACCCACCAGATTCCCGATGTCGGCACCCACCAGATTCATTCATCGCGTGTCGACCAAGGTCGACACCTACCAGGGCGATGCGTCGTTCAGCGGGCGGCGACGCTCGCGCTGTGCGGCAGCTTGCACGCCGCCAATGCTTCACTGCCCGCGGCCGGGTGTTCCGGCTCCAGCAGCAACCGCTGCACGTCCGAGAACAGCTGCTCCACCGGCATGCCGTAGGGCGCGAACAGGCGCAGGCGGCCCTGGCGGTCGAACACGTAGCCGCCGGCGATGTGGCTCATCGTGTAGGTGTCCGGCAGCTGTCCGGGCTCTTTCTCGTAGAACGCCTTGAAGTCACTGGCCATCGCCGAGAGCTGTGCCTCGTCACCGACCAGTGCCATCGCCTTCGGGTCGAACGCGTGCACATAGGTGTGCGCGACTTCGGGGGTATCGCGCGCCGGATCGACGCTCACAAACACCACCTGCAGCTGGTCGGCATCCTTGCCCATCAGGTGCTTGACCTGGCTGAGCTCGACCATGGTGGTCGGGCACACGTCCGGGCAACTGGTGAAGCCGAAGAACAGGTAGGTCACCTGCCCCTGCAGGTCCTTCGGGCCACGCAGGGTGCCGGCGCTGTCGGGCATGGTCCAGTGCCGACCCAGCTCCTCGCAGGCGATGTCCTTGGAATAGAAATCCATGCGCGACTGCGCGCTGCAGCCGGCAAGCAGGCCGAGTGCGAGGCCTGCGGCAAGCAGCGGCAGGCGGAGGGAACGAACAACGGAAGCAACACGCATCACGGGTACCACCAACACGAGGTGGGCGCGGTCTCGGTCAGGCCTGCCCTGGGGGGAGAGAGGGCTGAGGTGCCAGGGCGATCGCGCACTCCTTGCCGATCGCCCCGGCCACGGTCAGTTGATCATCATGTGGTAGTGCATGCTCCAGATGATCCAGATCGACAATGCGACCACGATGAACAGGATCACCAGGGTGAACACGAAGCTGGCGAGGTTCCAGCCACCTTCGGACTTGCGGTCCATGTGCAGGAAGTACACCAGCTGCACCAGGATCTGCGCGACGGCGAAGCCGACCAGCAGGAACAGCGTGACCGGCCGCGACAGCACCGGGTTCATCACCAGCGCGAACGGCACCACCGTCAGCAGCGCGCACAGCACGAAGCCGATCAGGTAGGACTTGGTGGAACCGTGCGCATTGCCGGCGCGCGAGGTTTCGACGTGGGCCATGTCAGAAGGCTCCGATCAGGTAGACGAAGGTGAAGACGCAGATCCACACCAGGTCCAGGAAGTGCCAGAACAGGCTCAGGCAGGAAACGCGGGTGATGTTGGTCGGGGTCAGGCCGCGGCGATACACCTGGTGCATCACCACCGCCATCCAGATCAGGCCGCTGGCCACGTGCAGGCCGTGGGTGGCAACCAGGGCGAAGAACGCCGACAGGTAGGCACTGGTGCTGGGGCCGGCCCCTTCATGGATGAGGTGCGAGAACTCGTACAGCTCCATGCCGATGAACGAGGCACCGAGCACGAAGGTCACGCCCAGCCAGCGCAGCACCGCCGCCTTGTCCAGGCGGTGCATGGCCAGCACGGCCTGGCCATAGGTGATGCTGGACACCAGCAGGATGAAGGTCTCGGCCATCACGAACGGCAGCGAGAACAGCTCCTTGCCGGTCGGGCCGCCGGCGTATGCGGTGCTGAGCACCGCATACGAGGCGAACAGCGAGCCGAACAGCACCAGGTCGGACATGAGGTACACCCACATGCCGAACACCTTCATGCCGCCCTGTTCGTGGGCGTGGTCGTGCGCGTGGTGGTCGTCGTGGACCAGCGCATCGCTGTCCAGTTGCGGACGGGTCAACAGGTTCATGCGCCTGCCTCCTGCAGCTTGGCGTGGTTGGCCGCTTCGGTACGCGCCACCTCTTCGGAGCTGACGTAGTAATCCACGTCCTCGTTGTAGGAGCGCGCGATCAGGGTGGCGATCATCGCGATGAAGCTGGCACCGGCCATCCACCAGATGTGCCACACCAGGGCGAAGCACAGCACCAGGATCCAGACGTTGAGGATCAGCGGCACACCGGTGTTCTTCGGCATGTGGATCGGTGCGTACTTCTTCGGTGGAGGCGGCAGGCCACGCTTCTTCGCTTCGTGGAAGGCGTCCAGCTCATCGGCCTTGGGCACCACGGCGAAGTTGTAGAACGGCGGCGGCGAAGGCGTGGCCCATTCCAGCGTGCGTGCATTCCACGGGTCGCCGGTGAGGTCGAGGTTGCGCTTGCGGTCGCGCACGCTGACGTAGATCTGCACCAGCATCAGGATGATGCCCGCGAACACGAACAGCGCACCGATGAAGGCGGCGATCAGGTACGGCGTCCACGCCGGGTTGTCGTACTGGTTCATGCGCCGGGTCATGCCCATGAAGCCCAGCATGTACAGCGGCATGAAGGCCAGGTAGAAGCCGATCACCCAGCAGGCGAAGGACCACTTGCCCAGGCGCTCGTTGAGGGTGAAGCCGAACACCTTCGGGAACCAGTAGACGAAGCCGGCCAGGTAGCCGAACAGCGCGCCGCCGATGATGGTGTTGTGGAAGTGGGCGACCAGGAACAGGCTGTTGTGCAGCAGGAAGTCCGCGCCCGGGATGGCCAGCAGCACGCCGGTCATGCCACCGATGGTGAAGGTGACCAGGAAGGCGATGGTCCACAGCATCGGCACGCTGAACTCCACGCGGCCGCCGTACATGGTGAACAGCCAAGTGAAGATCTTCACGCCGGTGGGAATGGCGATGATCATCGTCATGATGCCGAAGAAGGCATTGACGCTGGCACCGGAACCCATGGTGAAGAAGTGGTGCAGCCACACGATGAAGGACAGGATGCCGATCGCCAGGGTGGCGCCAACCATCGACTTGTAGCCGAACAGTTTCTTGCGTGAGAACGTGGCGGTCACTTCAGAGAAGATGCCGAACGCCGGCAGCACCAGGATGTACACCTCCGGGTGGCCCCAGGCCCACACCAGGTTCACGTACATCATCGGGTTGCCACCCAATGTGTTGGTGTAGAAGTTGAAGTCCAGGTAGCGGTCGAGGGTGAGCGCACCCAAGGCCACGGTCAGGATCGGGAAGGCGGCGATGATGATCACGCTGGTGACCAGCACGGTCCAGGTGAACACCGGCATCTTCATCAACGTCATGCCCGGCGCACGCATGCGCAGGATGGTGATGAACAGATTGACGCCGGTCAGCAACGTGCCGATGCCGGACGCCTGCAACGCCCAGATGTAGTAATCGACACCCACGCCTGGACTGAATTCGATGCCCGACAGCGGCGGATAGGCGACCCAGCCGGTCATGGCGAATTCGCCGACACCCAGCGAGATCATCATCAGCGCAGCGCCGACCACGAAGATCCAGAAGCTGAAGGCGTTGAGGAACGGGAACGCCATGTCGCGTGCGCCGATCTGCAGCGGCACGATGATATTCATCAGGCCGACCACGAACGGGGTGGCCACGAAGAAGATCATGATCACGCCGTGCGCGGTGAAGATCTGGTCGTAGTGTTCCGGTGGCAGGAAGCCGTCACTGCCCGGCCCGGCGGCCGCCAGCTGTGCGCGCATCATCAGCGCATCGGCAAAGCCGCGCACCAGCATGACCAGCGCCACCACTACGTACATGATGCCGATCTTCTTGTGGTCCACGGTGGTGAACCAGTCGCGCCAGAGCACGCCCCACAGCTTGAAATACGTCACCGCACCAAGCAGCGCGAGGCCGCCCAGCACCATGGCCGCCAGCGTGACCACCACGATCGGCTCGTGCAGCGGCACGGCCTCCCACGTCAATTTACCCAACATGTTCGTTACTCCTGGGAAACCTGGGCACCGGCGGCCGTACCGGCCGGGGCCGCGGCAGCGGTGTTCTCACCGACGCCGATGAACTGGTCGATGACTTTCTTGAACAGCAGCGGTTCGACGCTGGAGAAGTGCTGCACCGGTGCGTTCTTCGACGGTGCGGCCAGCGTTTTGAACTGTTCGAAGCTGAGCGCATCCGGCGCGCTGCGTACTTCGGCCACCCAGCGATCGAAGTCTTCGTTGCTGCTGGCGGTGGCCATGAACTTCATGTTCGAGAAGCCATGACCGCTGTAGTTGCCGGACATGCCACGGAACTGGCCGGGCTCGTTGGCGATCAGGTGCAGCTGCGTGCGCATGCCGGCCATCGCGTAAATCTGCCCACCCAGCTGCGGGATGAAGAAGGTGTTCATCGTCGAGTTGGAGGTGATGTTGAACGCCAGCGCGCGGTTGGCCGGGAAGTTGAGCTGGTTGACCGTGGCGATGCCGAGGTCCGGGTAGACGAACACCCACTTCCAGTCGGTGGCGATCACGTCCACGTGCAGCGGTTCGCCGGCCACGTCCAGCGGCTTGTACGGGTCCAACTCGTGCGTGGACTTCCACACGATCACCGCCAGCACCGCGATGATGATCAACGGCACGCCCCAGACCACCACTTCCACCTTGGTGGAGTGCGACCAGTCCGGCGTGTACTTCGCCTTGGTATTGCCGGCGCGGAAGCGCCAGGCGAACACAAAGGTCAGCACGATGGCCGGCACGACGACGATCAGCATCAGGCCGATGCAGATCAGGATCAGGTCGCGCTGTGCGATCCCGACCATGCCTTTCGAATCCAGCAGCACCCAATCGCAGCCCGTCAGGGCGATGCAGGCCAGGGCGACCAGCGCCAGGCGGATGCGGTTCCAGCAGATATTCATTGGAGGTCAACCCTGTTGAAGATGCGCGCTTGACCGGCTCGCCTGCGCGCAGCGCCCGGGCGTGGAGCGGCTACACTGTGGGTACGAGGTCGCCTACAAGCAGGCGAACCACTCCAGTCAAGTCCATACAAGATACATCATTGTATGGACTTGTGCATCTGCACGTATGGAAAAATCCGACCGATGACGCCTCCTGCTGCCGGCCGCCGCCTGAAACACCCCAACCGGACCTGGGTTCGCCCCTTCCGTGAGGGCGCCGGACCGCTGTACCTGCAGATCGCGCAGCAGGTGCGCGAGGCGGTGGACGACGGCGTGCTGCGCCCCGGCGACCGCCTGCCACCGCAGCGCGATCTGGCGCAGCAGGTGGGTGTGGACCTGACCACGGTCACCCGCGCCTTCGCCGAGCTGCGCCAGGCTGGGCTGCTGGACGCGCAAGGCGCCGGCGGCACCTTCATCGCGATGTCCGCGGGCAACCGCAGCACCTCGGTCGACCTGAGCATGAACATCCCGCCGCTGCTGGGCAGCGCGCCGTTCGCGCAGGGCATGGAGGCCGGTTTCCAGCACCTGGGCCAGCAGCTGGGCCAGGGCGAGTTGATGAGCTACCACGTCGGCGCTGGCAGCCGCGACGACCGCGCGGCGGCCGTGCAATGGCTGGCGCCGATCCTCGGCCCGGTGGGCGCCGAGCGGGTGGTGATCTGCCCCGGCGCGCAGACTGCGCTGTGCGCACTGATCCTGGCCCGCACCCAGCCGGGCGAACTGATCGCCGCCGAACAGCTGACCTACCCGGGCCTGCTGGCCGCTGCGCGCGTGCTGCAGCGGGGCGTGGTGCCGGTGGCGATGGACGCCGAAGGCATGCTGCCCGACGCGCTGGAGGAAGCCTGCCAGCTGCGCCGGCCGCGCCTGCTGTACCTGGTGCCGACCATCCAGAACCCGACCACCGCGACGATGTCGGCGCAGCGCCGGCAGGCCCTGCTGGCGGTGGCGCGGCGGCACGAACTGACCGTGGTCGAGGACGATCCCTACTGGCTGCTGGCCGGTGATGCCGCGCCGCCACTGGCCGCATTGGCCGACGGTGGCTGCCCGGTCTACTACATCTCCACTCTGTCCAAATGCCTGGCCCCCGGCCTGCGCACGGCCTACCTGGTGGTGCCGGCCGGCCAGCCGATGGAGCCGGTGCTGGACGCCCTGCGGGCGATCGCGCTGATGCCCACCCAGTCGATGGTGGCCGTGGCCTCGCACTGGATCCGCACCGGCCAGGCGCAGGCGATGGTGCAGCGCTTCCAGCAGGAACTGCGCGAGCGCCAGGCCATCGCCGCCCGCTACCTGCCCGCCCGCCGCCAGGCCCATCCGGCCGGCCTGCATGTGTGGCTGCCCTTGCCGCCGCGGTTGGACCAGTACCGCTTGATCCAGGCCGCGCAGGAACAGGGCCTGGGCATTGCCAGCTCCGATGCCTTCAGCGTGGAAGAACCGCCACCGGGCAACGCCATCCGCCTGTCGCTGGGCGGTGCCGTGGACCAGGACGCCCTAGCTGGTGCACTGGCCAAGCTGAATGAGATTCTGTCCGAGGCGCCCGACGCGCGGCATTCGGCGATCGTCTGAGCCCCCCCCCGTAAGCCATAGCCATACAAGATGATATCTTGTATGCAATGTATGGACCGAGGGACGTGCCGCCGATGGCCGCCGACAAATTGAAGTTCCACCTGGTGATGGCCGGCTGCGGCGGCTTTGTCTTGCTGATGCTGGCCGCCCTGGCCTGGGTCTGCCTGCAACCGCAGACCGTGGATGTGCAGGCCGCCGAGCGCCACGCCATCGCACAGTGCCTGCAACGTAGCGAGGACACGGCGCGCAGCGAGATCCAGCGCCGCGCCCAGGCCGATTCCTGCCGCGAAATGCGCAAGCAGTACGCGCACAAGTTCGGCGCGGACGGCTCCTGATGGGCGCAACCGCGCCGCGCCCACGCCGTTCGATGCTGCCGGTGATGATCGCCCTCGCCTGCCTGTTCATGGCCGGCGTGGCGGCGGCCCTGTGGCAGTACTTCGGCTATGGCGAGCAGTCCACGTTCACCGAACAGGCGATCGTCTTCGATGACTCGCAGTTGCGGTTGCCTGCGGAACTGGCCGGCGACACCGGCCGCATCCGCGTAGTGCATTTCTGGGACCCGGCGTGTGGCGTATGCAACCGCGAAACCGGTGCACACCTCAGCTACCTGATCAGCATGTACCGCCGCGCCGGCATCGACTTCTATGCGATCCGCCGCCCCGGTACCGAAGGTGAACTGCCCGAACCGCTGCGCAACAAGGTCATCAACCTGCCGACCATCGACGGCATCGAGAACATTCCGGCCAGTCCGGCGGTGGCGATCTGGGACCGCCAGGGCCACCTGGCCTATGCCGGCCCGTACAGCATCGGCATGGTCTGCAATTCGGCCAACAGTTTTGTCGAACCGTTGCTGGACAAACTGGTGCGCGGGGAAACCGTGCGCCCGAAAGGACTGCTTGCCGTGGGCTGCTACTGCCCCTGGCAGGCCAAGCGCTGAGGACGCGCGATGACATCACCGACGCTGGCCGGCGCAGCCGCCGCAAACAACAACGGCGGTCACCTGTCCGAACCGACCGATGGTTGTGGACAGGCTCCCGCCGTTGGAAGCAACGATACGCCCCGACATCCTCCGTACATGCCGCGACCCGATGTCGCAGGGCCTGGCGTCGCAGGGCTGGGCTGGGTGCAGGACGTGCATGTGCACAGCGGCCCGATCTACCTGCGCATCGTCAATACGCTGGAACGCACCATCAATCGCGGCGGCCTGGCACCCGGGCAACGGCTGCCCTCGCAGCGTGCATTGGCACAACAGCTGGGCGTGGACCTGACCACGGTGACCCGTGCGTTCGATGAAGCACGCAAGCGTGGTCTGATCGAAGCACGTGGTCCGCAAGGCAGCTTCATCGCGCCGCCGAAAGCGGGCTTTGACCAAGCCGTCGATCTCAGCATGAACGTGCCGCCGGTACCCGACGCTGATGCACTGGCGGACATGCTGCGTCGAGGCGCAGCGGCGGTGCTCGCACGCAGCAATGCGCCGAACCTGATGACCTATCACCTGGGCGGTGGCAACCCGACCGATCGCCACGCGGCGGCGCGCTGGCTGCAGCCGATGCTGGGCACGGTGGACGATGCACGCCTGCTGCTGACCGAAGGCGCGCAGGTGGCGCTGGCGTCGATCCTGGTCAGCCAGGGACGCGAGGGCGATGCGATCCTCTGCGACCGCTTGGTGTATCCGGGCCTGCTGCAGGCGGCTGCGGCACTGGGGCGGCGGCTGGTCACGGTGGAGGGCGACGAACAGGGCATGTGCCCGGAGGCGCTGGCACGCCAGGCGCGGGAATGTGGCGCGCGTCTGGTCTACCTCAACCCCACCTGCCAGAACCCGACGGCGCTGACCGTGCCCACCCCGCGGCGCGAGGCGCTGGCGCGGGTGCTGGAGCGCGAAGGCCTGCTGGCGATCGAGGACGATCCGTACTGGCATCTGGCCGTCACCGCGCCCATTCCGCTGGCGACACTGGCGCCCCGGCACGTATTCCATGTGGCCACGCTGTCGAAGGTAATCAGCCCCGGCCTGCGTACCGCGTTTGTGCAATGCCCGAGCGCCCCCCACGCCGAGGCGATGGCTGCCGCACTGCGCGCCACGCGGTTGATGGGCCATCCGCTGGTCTCTGCACTGGCCAGCCAACTGCTGCTGGATGGTTCGGCGCAGGCACTGCTGGTGCAGGTGCGCGAGGAAGCGCGCGAGCGCACGCGGATGGCGCGGTATCTGCTGGCACCGTCATTGCTGGAACGCGCCGATGGGCTGCATGCATGGTGCCGGGTGCCAGCGCCGTGGACCGACGCCACGCTGGTGCGGACGGCACAGCTGCAGGGTCTGGCGATTGCGCCTTCATCGGCGTTCTGTCCGCCGGGCGCGCCGTTCGCGAGCGGGGTGCGGCTGTCGTTGGGATTGGCTGCGGACCGGCGGCAACTGGAGAACGCGCTGCGGCGGATCGATCGGTTGTTGTTGTCCGATGGGTTGCCGGCGATTGATCGGTAGGCAGAGAGCATCCACGCATGGCGTGGATCTACTGGGCTCATTGATGCCATGGGTGCATGGGCGTTGCGCCTGGTAGTGCCGGCCGCTGGCCGGCAACGGCAGGCAAGGGTCATGAGGTTGCCGGCCAGCGGCCGGCACTACCCCAACGCGGCCAGCGCCTGCACCAGCGCATCCATCTGCGCGGGGCGGGTGAACACCGACGGCGTCACCCGCACGCAGGCACCGGAGTCCAGACCATCGCGATGCGTGGTGAATATCCGATGCTCATCCAGCAGACGCTTCTGCAGTGCCTGGTTCTCCTCCACCGAGGTATGGCCACGCAAGCGGAAGCTGGCCAATGCACTGGCCAACGCCGGATCCGGCGACGACAGAACGTCGATATGTGCCATCTGGCGCGCCGGCACCGTCCAGCGTTCACGCAGGTAGCGCAGGCGCGCCTGCTTGTTGGCTGCGCCGATGCGCTGATGCAACGCGATGGCCTCGGGCAGGGCCAGGTACGCGGCGAAGTTGACCGTGCCGGTGTGCACGCGGCTGCCCACGCGATCATCGTCGGTCTCGCCCATGTAGGGATCCAGGTCGGCCACGCGCCCTTTGCGTACGTACATCGCGCCCACACCCACCGGTGCGCCGATCCACTTGTGCAGGTTGATGCCAACGAAATCGGCCTTCAGGTCCGGCACCGCGTAGTCGATCTGACCGAAGCCGTGCGCGGCATCGACTATCACATCGATGCCACGCGCACGCGCACGCTCGGCGATCTCCGCCACCGGCAGCACCAGCCCATGACGGTGACTGACCTGGGTCAGCAACACCAGTTTCAGGCGCGGCAGGCGCGCGAATGCGTCATCGTAGGCCTGCAGGATCTGCTGATGGGTTGGCACCGCCGGCAGTGCGATGCGCTCCACCTGCACGCCACGACGCTGCTGCAGCCAGCGCATCGCGTTGATCATGCTGTCGTAGTCGACGTCGGCGTACAGCACCTGATCGCCCGCAGCCAGCCGGTTGTAGCCACCGATCAGCGCCAGCATCGCCTCGGTGGCGCCGCGGGTCAGCGCGATCTCATCGGCGCCCACGCCCAGCATGTCAGCCACCTGCCGATGCACCGCCATGTACTGCGCCGGGAACGCGTGGCGGCCATACCATGCATTGCCGCGATTCACTTCGGCGGTGTGCCGCTGGTAGCTGGCCAGGGTCTCCCTGCCCATCGCGCCCCAGTAGCCGTTTTCCAGATGATTCACTTCATCGGTGATGTCGAAGTGGCTGGCCACGGTCGCCCAGTAGCCTTCGTCGCGGGCCAGCACGTCCGGCGCCACGGTCGTTGCGGGAATCTGCATGGACCCAGCGTAACGCGCGGCGCCCGCGGCAGGCAGTGAAGACAACGCCGCAGCGGCCGGCAGCAGCGCGCCGGCACGCAGCAGGAAACGACGGCGGCCGTCCATCAGAAGGTCAGCCGGTACTGTGCGTACACGTTGGCGCCGTCGGTGTCATACGGAGCATTGCGCGAGTAGATCAAGCCACGGCTGGCCTGGAAGGTCGCTTCGTCCGGGTAACGGTCGAACACGTTGTCTGCGCCCACACGCAGGCTGTGGTGTTCGTTGATGCGGTAGCCCACGGCCAGATCCAGGAAGGTCATTGCACCGAACTGCTGGTAGATGTCACCGGTCGCATTGCCGGTGGAGTCGGTCCACTTGCCGTAGTAGCGCACGCGCGCCATCAACGACCACGCGCCGACGTCCCAACTGCCAGTGAAGCTGCCCTTGTGCTCGGGCAGGCGGTCTTCGAACAGCACGCGCTGGGTCTCGTTGGTCGCCACCGAGGTGCTGCCGTTGTCGACCCGCGTCTGGTTGTAGTTGTAGGCCAGGGTCAGCGTCATGCGGCCGGCGCCGAGATCGCGCAGGTAGTTTCCGACCACGTCCACGCCGGTGGTGGTGGTGTCGAAATCGTTGGTGAAATAGTTCACCGACGTATAGCCCAGCGGGTTGGGCGTGCCGGCCGGAATGGCGAAGCTGGCCGACTGGCTGAAGCGGTCGCTGAGCTTGATCCGGTAGACATCCACCGAACCGGACAGGCCCATGTCGGTGCGCCAGGTCAGGCCCAGCGAGGCGGTGCGCGATTCTTCCGGGGTCAGCGGCTTGGCACCGAGCAGCTGCGCCAACGGATCGCTGGGCGACAGGCGGCCGCTGGTGAAGATCTGCAGCGTGCGCGTGTCCAGGCCCTGGGTGGTGCTGGTGGTGTTGAGCTGGGCCGGCGTGGGCGCGCGGAAGCCGGTGGACACGGTGCCACGCAGTGCCACGTCCGGGGTGATCGCAAAGCGTGCCGACAGCTTGCCATCCACCGTGCTGCCGAAGCTGGAGAAGTCTTCATAGCGACCGGCCGCGCCGATGCTCCAACGCTCCCCCAGCGGCACTTCCATGTCCACGTAGGCGGCCTTGCTGCGCTGGCTCCACTGCCCGGCCTGGCTGGCCGAGAAGCCCGGCGCGCCGTTGGAGTTGGCTTCCAGCCCCGCCGCCGCACCGCGGCCCACCGCATACGAAGCAGGGTCGCCGGCGCGCACCTGGTAGGTCTCCTGGCGGAACTCGGCCCCGAAGGCGACGTTGATCGGCTTCGACAGCGCAGCCACGTCCCATTCGTAGTTGAAGTCCGCATTGGCGTTCTTTTCGGTCTGGGTCAGCCGGCCGAGGTCGAAGGAGGTCGGGCTGTCCGGGCCCAGCGATGCGTTGATCGAGTTGTCCAGGCTGTAGTCGATGGCATTGCGGCCATACGAGGCGCTCAGGTCCCAGCGCAGCTTGGGGGTGATTTCACCGCGCAGGCCAGCGACCAGCTGCAGGTCGTTCTGCGTGTTGCCGTACTGCGGGCTGAAGCCCACCGGATACAGCGAGCGCAGGTTCCAGCCCGGGAAGATGCTGGTGGTGCGATAGGCGCCGGTGGTGGTATCCGGGTTGCGCCAGTTGAAATCACTGACGCCTTCGCTGTGGCTGTACAGCCCAAAGGCATACAGCTCCAGGGTGTCGCTGGCATTGGCCTTCAGGTTGAAGCCCACGCGGCGGCTTTCCAGCTCCGGCTGGCCCCAGCGCTGCACCGGGTTGGGCACATCCAGTTCGGGATGCGCGGCTTGGAAGGCGATGGCATCGGGGCGCTGGCGGGTGCGCGAGGTCGCGTCGGAGTTCGACGATTCGGCGAACAACGCCAGGCTGCCGTAGTCCCCCAGCGCCCAACCGGTGCGCGCACTGAAGTCGCGCGAGCCGCCATCGCCCTGCGCGTACTGCGAATAGCCCGCGGTGATCTCGGTGCCCGGGCTGTCTTCCAGGATGATGTTGATGACGCCGGCGATAGCGTCCGAGCCGTACTGCGCCGACGCGCCATCGCGCAGCACTTCGATGCGCTTGATCGCGCTGGTCGGGATCTGCGCCAGGTCGGCGGCCTGTGCGCCGCGGTTGCCAAGCAAGGCACTGCGATGGAAGCGGCGGCCGTTGACCAGCACCAGCGTCTGGTCCGGCGACAGGCCACGCAGCGTGGCCGGGCGCACGAACACCTGGCCATCGGCCATCGGCAGGCGCTGCACCACGAACGAAGGCACCAGCTGCGCCAGCACGTCCTTCAGGTCGGTGGAGTCGACCGACTGGATGTCCTGCTTGGTGAACACGTCCACCGGCGCCAGGGTTTCAAACTGGGTGCGGTTGGAGGCACGGGTACCGGTGACCAGCATCGCGTCGAGCTGGGTAGGTGCGGTGTGGCTGCCACTGCTGGTGGTATCTGCCGTTCCGGCATCTGCAGCGATCGCGCCTCCTGCGCTGACCAGACCAAGGGCGAGGAGGATGGAACGCGACAACTTCGAACGATGCACGGCGGAACTCCGGGAAGGCACGACAGGGCCAGGTGGGACCTGGACAAGGCGCGCAGTCTCGGGCTGCGATGTGAAGCAGCGATGACGTGGAGACGACAGTTGCAGCGGTTACGGTGCGGGGGCCGCCCGTACCGGGCGTGCGCTACCCGGCAGCGTCGTCGTCGAAGCCGAAGGTGGCTGGCCGTGCCGTGCGTAGCGGGATGAACAGCGCGATCACGAAAACGAACAGGAAAGGCGCGGAGAGGATGGCAGTGTCCTCGGTTCCGAAGGCAATCAGGTTCACCTGCAGATGGCCGATCCACTCAAGGTCCATGAGCACCAGCACAAGGCCACCGATGGTGGGGCACGGCAGGCCGCCATGGCCTGCCATCAACAACGTGGGCGCCAGCAGTGCTGCCAGCAATGAGAACATCACACGGTACAGCCAGGGATCCCCGCGCCAGCGCGGTGCCCGCCGCCACATGATCACCAGCAGCGCCAGTGGCAGCAGCGCCGACAGCAGGGCAATCGCAATGATCATCACCATGCGGCGATCTGCGCGGTCTGGCTGATAGCGGTCACTTCCGGCATGTCCCTGGCCTCGATCGTATCCATGAAGGCCCCATTGTTGCTGGTGCAACGGCAAACGCAAAGCCTGCCGGCGCAAGAACTGCTAAGCGCCCCACCCCGTCGATCCGTTACGCTGCCCGGCATTCGAACAAGGGACAGCGCGATGAGCGCAGCCGGCAAAGCGTTGTGGTACATCGAAAGCCATGCTGACAAGCCGCTGGCGCTGGCCGACATCGCGGCCGCCGCCGGACTGTCGCCCTTCCATCTGTCGCGCCTGTTCCAGGCCCACACCGGCACGTCGGTGGTGCGCTACCTGCGCGGACGCCGCCTGACCGCCGCTGCGCAGCAGCTGGCCAACGGTGCCGGCGACATCCTGCAGGTGGCGTTGTCAGCGGGCTACAGCACCCATGCCGCCTTCACCCGTGCCTTCTGCGAGCAGTTCGGGCAGACCCCGGAGCGCGTGCGCGAGCAGGGCCTGCAGGAGCTGGCACTGGTACACGCGATCCGCCTCGACGATGCACCGCGGGCCTGCAGCGAGGCGCCGAAGCTGATCGACTGCGCCCCCTTCCAGGTGGCTGGCATCGGCATGCGCCACACCCGCAACAGCGGCGGTGCGATTCCGGGGCAGTGGGCACAGCTCAATCGCGAATGGCCAACGCCGGCACCGGTCAGTTTCGGTGTGTGCTGCAACAGTGACGACGATGGCGGCTTCGACTACATCGCAGCGCTGCCGGTGAACGCACTGCCATCGGTGCCGGCACACTGGCAGCGGGTGGATGTTCCTGCACGCCGTTACCTGGTGGCCTGGCATGCTGGCCATATCGCCACCATCCGCGCGACCTGGTTCTGGCTGCTGGACCAGTACCTGCCCGCAAGCAACCTCAACCTCGCCAATGCGCCGGACCTTGAACGCTACGACACCCGCTTCGACGAGCATAGCGGCCGCGGTGGCGTGGAAATCTGGCTGCCGGTCGATCAACGCCCTGCCTGACCCGGAGAGACTGACGATGCACGCAACGCGATGGATCCTGGCCCTGCTGCTGGCGTCGCTGGCGCCGACGGCGATGGCCGCAGCTCCTTTCACCGCCGGTGAGCGCCACGGCGTGACAACGCTGGAAAGCGCGGCGATACGCGATGTCGCACACCGCGATGTGCTGCGCTTCACCGTGTGGTACCCGGCAACACCAGGCAGCGAAGAAACACCGCTCACCATCGGGCCAGCGGATGCGCCGCTGTTCGAGGTGGGTCGCGCGGCAAAGAATGCCCCCATCGCCGACGGGCGCCTGCCGACGCTGTTGCTGTCGCATGGCAACGGCGGCACCGCGCGCATGATGGGGTGGCTGGGCACCGCGCTGGCGCGCGCCGGCTACCTGGTGATCGCCGTGGACCACCCCGGCAACAACGGCGCCGACGAGATGACGCTGGCCGGCAGCGTGCTGACCTGGCTGCGCGCCGACGACCTGAAGGCCGCGCTGGCGGCGGTAAAAGCCGACCCGCAACTGGGGCCACACATTGATGCGTCGCGGCTGGGCGTGGTCGGCTATTCCGCCGGTGGTTTTACTGCACTGCTCAGCGCCGGCGCGCAGCCGGACATGGCGCGGTTGCTGTCGTTCTGCCGGGCGCACCCGGACGACGGCGTATGCAGACCGCAGCAGGAAGCGGCCGCACATACGATGGAGGCGCGTCTTGCTGCAGCAGCATCGCCACAACTGCGGCCCTACGTGCAGCATGCGCAGGATGATCGTTCGATTCCCGGTGTGCGCGCGGTATTCGTGCTGGCGCCGGCCATCGTGCAGGCATTCGCACCGGAGCAGCTAAGGGCGTTGCAGCAGCCGGTGGCGATCGTGCTGGGTTCTGCTGATGAGGTGGCGCCGCCAGCGACCAACGGTGATGTGGCGGCGGCGCTGATTCCGAAAGCAACGCTGCACGCACTGCCAGGTGTCGGCCACTACGATTTCCTGTCCGGGTGCACGCCGCTGGCGAAAGAGCGGCTGCCGGCGCTGTGCGTGACTGCGGGGCCGAAGGAACAGACGCACGCCGTGGTGGTGGAAGACGCGGTGCGCTTCTTCGGCGAAGCACTGCGGTAAACGCTGTCGAGCACGGTTTGAGGTCGGCGGTGGGGTAACGATTCGTTGCGCAGGTGATGACGCGACGCGAAGGTGCGCGGGACTACACTGCATCCAGCGCTACACGGAGGATCGACCATGCGCCTGCTGCACCTCACCCTGCCGGTATCCGATGTCGCCAGCGTTGCCGCCTGGTTCCGCGACGTGCTGCAACTGCAGGTGGCCGGCGACCAGATCCGCATCGGTTGGAGCACGATCCAGCTGCAACCTGCCGGCGACCACGCGGTCGGCGGCGTGCACCTGGCCTTCAATGTGCCGGACAACCGCTTCGCCGAGGCCATGACCTGGCTGCGTGCGCGCACGCCATTCCAACGCAACCCGGAAGGCCTCGATTACTTCGCACTGGAAAGCAGTTGGCAATCGCAGTCGGTGTATTTCACCGGACCTGATGGACTGATCCTGGAACTGATCGGCCGCAGGCGCTTGCCGGCCAGCGAACGCAGCGGTGCCTTCCATGGCAGCGAACTGACCTGCCTGAGCGAGGTCGGCCTGCCCAGCCACGATGTCGATGCGGTGCGCGAACAGTCCAGCCAGCGCTTCGGCCTGCAGCCGATCAGCCGGCCGTCGCCGCAGTTCGCACCGATGGGCGACGACGAGGGCCTGCTGATCGTGGTTGCCGCCGATCGCCGTTGGTTCCCCGAGCAGAAGGACCTGCCCAACGCGCAGGGACTGCAGCTGCAGGTGGGCGATGTGAGCGGCAGCGGCGAACTACACGATGCCGCACTGGGCTGGCGGGTGCAGGCCGCCTGAGCTACCAGCTGCCCGAGGCACCACCGCCGCCGCTGCGGCCGCCACCACCGGACCAGTCGCTGGAACTGCTCGAGGACGAACTGGACGACGAGGTGCTGGAGGAGGAACGGTAGCCTCTGGACGAACCGCGGCCGCTCCGGGCTTCTTCGCCAGGCAACAGGGTGAACACCCAGATGAAGTACAGGAACAGCGTGCCCACGCTGGACAGGATCGTTGCCAGCACGCGGGCGTTCTCGTCGCCGGCACGATCGATGGCCAGCAGTGCGCCCAGCGCATAGCCCCCAGTCAGCAGCACCAGCACCACCACGCGGATGGCGAAGCTGTTGCGGTTCTTCCGCCAGCGCGCGCGTCCGGCCTGCACCAGGAAGAACACCAGCATGGCGGCGATGCCGACCGCGAGGTTCAGCAACGTGTGCAGCGCAAGGCTGGGCGGCAACTGGCCACGGACCAGCAGCACCACAAAGAAGCCGGTACTGACGGCGAGCATGCCGCACAGCACGATGCGCACGCCACGGCTGCGTCGCCAGCACCAACCCAGCAGGGTCGCCACCAGTACAGCGGGCACCGTCACGAAGAACAGCGCCGGCAGCACGTGGCGCGGCAACAGCAGCGTCGCAGACAGCAGTCCCGCAGCAATCACCGCCGTCACCAGCAGCGGCCTGCCCCAGGCAGGCAATGTCGGCCACGTGGGCCGGGGCACCGCCGCATTGGCTGCCAGTGCCTTGCGCCGCCGCTCGCGGCGGTTACCGGTGAACTCGGCTTCGGTCCTGGTCGCCAGCAAGCGCGGAGGTGATCGCCACAGACCCGCCAGGAAGCCCGCCAACAACGTCAGCGCGACGACCGAATCCCCCGTGCGCCAATCCGGTGGCAACACGTTGCGTGCCAATGAATCATCCCAAGCTGGCAGTTGCTCGCCATCGACCAGCGCCACCAGCACGCTGGTACCGTCCAGCACGCCCCGGTCCAGGTCTCCCTCGCGCAACCGCGGCACGATCGCCTTGTCGATGATGCGTGCGGCATACGCATCAGGAATGGTGCCTTCCAGGCCATAACCGGTCTGGATGCGTACGCGCCGATCCTGCACCGCCACCAGCACCAGTACGCCATCATCGACGCCAGCACGGCCCAGCTGCCATTGGTCGAAGACGCGCTGCGCATAGGCTTCGATGCCTTCTTCGCCAACGCTCGGCACCACCAGCACCTGCAGCTGCGCACCCTTGCGTGCCTGCAACTGCAATGCCTGCTCGCGCAGCGTGGCGCGGGTGCTGGCCGACAGCGCGTCGGCAGTGTCCACCACCGGGTCATTCAACGCAGGGATCGGGGCTGCCGCCAGTGCCAGCAGCGGCAGCAGGCAGAGCAACAGCGCAAGCCACGCCCACGGCCTGGCAACGTGCGCCTGCGGCACGCCGCTCATGTGCCCTGCCCTGCCTCGATCTGCGCATACAGCGCCTGCAGCCGGGCAGCGTTCTGCGCGAACACCTGCAGATCCGCATCGACCAGTGCCGGCCAGTCCGGTGCATGACCCAGCAACTGCGCTACCTGTTCCTGCGGTGCGCGGTCAAAGCCCTCACCCAGTACGGTCAGGTAGCGCTGGCGGAAGCCCTCCGGGTCCTGCTGGTCCTGCACATACAGCTGCACCGCCAGCAAGCCGGCATAGAGATAGTTGACCAGATACTGCGGGTCGTCATACATCAGGCGCTTGCCGATCCAGCTGCTGCGGAGCTGAGGGCAGCGCTGGGGCTGCTGGCCGTAGCGCGCCAGCACCTGGCCGGTGAGCGCGTCCAGATCGTCGGCGGTGCCCAATGTATTGCTGGCCACGCCCTGGTAGATCGACTGCTCCAGCTGCGCTTCCTCGGAGGAAGTGAACAGCTGCAACACCATGTCGTCGAGCAGCGACTTCAGGTAGTACGCCTTGGCGCGCGGGTCCTGCGCCTGCTGGTACAACTGGTCACGGAAGCGCAGCTCGTTGTAGATGGCGAAGGCCTCGGTCATCCACGCACTGCCATTGAGATGCAGTGGCGAGGCGTGCCCGCGCAGCATCCACTGCCCATGCATGGCGTGACCTGCTTCATGGGCGATCTCCACGTCACTTTCCAGATCGCCGCTGCGCAGCCCGACGAACAGCAGCGCCGGCGTGTCCGGTGCGAACACATGGAACGCGTCCTGGCTGCGACTGCCGAGCACTGTGGCCAGATCCATGCGCTTGTGCGCAGGATCCAGCAGCGCGCGCAGCTCGGCGACATATTCCGGCCCCAAGGGCTGCATGGCGTCGGCCGCGGTATCGCGCAGCTGCTCCAGGGTCAGCACCGGTGGGGTGTAGCCGGCATCCGGCACGGTGGTATCCCACAGCTGCGGCGACACCACACCGCTGCGCCCGGCATGCTGCAGCAGCACGTCCTGGTAGTCACGACGGTCTGCCGCTTGGCGCTCGATCGCCGCCAGCGTCGCGTCAACCGTCTGCGTATCCATGCCCATGCGTCGATAGCCGCGTGCGGTGGCCGAGCCGTCGCCCTGCAGACGCGCGGCGGCCTCATTCACCTGCACCAGTCCCAGCAGTACCGACGCCATCGGTTCACGGCGCGACTGCACGCCCTGCCAGTATCCCTTCCAGCCGGCCTCACGCAGCGCCCGGTCCGGGTGCTGGGCCAGGGCCTGCTTGTCGGCACCGGTATCCCAGCTGCGGCCAGCACCCTCGATACGCGGGAATTCCGCGCTGTGCATGATCTGCCGGCGCAGGCGCGCGAAGGTATCCAGCGCCGGGTCGGCCAGTGCATCCACGGCATCATCCAGCTGCGCATTGGCCGGCGCCGCGCCTTCCTGCAGCGCGCGGGCGCGCAGGAACCCATAGGACGCCAGCCAGGGGGCATCCGCCGGCGCCTCACGCAGGGCGGCTCTGCCGGTGCGGGCGATACGGCTGCACAGCCCCATCACCTGGTCCAGCGCCTGCGCCGGGCGACGATCGCGTGCGTTGCGCGCGGCCTGCAGATGCAGATACGCATGGTGACGCATGCACTGTGCCTGCAGCACTTCGGCCTGGCGGAAGCGCGTGGCCGGCTCGCCCGCCGTGGCGCTCTGCAATGCCTCAACGCGCTCGCTCAGGATCACGCGCGCCGCCTGCTCGGCGGGGGCGCTGGGGAAGTACGCGCGGTCATCGGCGTGCAGCGACTGTGCATGGGTGCCGAGGGAGGTGGCCATCGCCCACAATGTGGCGATGACTACGGTAGTGGTGCGCATCCTGCGGGCCCGCATCGGCGTCTCCCTGCCTTGATCGAGCTTCGAGCCTAGCAGCCGCCGACGGCCTGCGCCTGTCCCGATCTGGCCTCAGATCGACTCGTCTTCACGCTTGACCAGTGTCCAGCACGGCTTCTGCACGAAGGTATAGGTCTGCTGGTCGCTGCTGTCGGGCGTGCGGATCTGCACCTGCATCTGCCCATCGGCCACGGCCGTCACCTGCATCTGCCGGCCCTGCCCGGCCAACCCGGCTGGATCAGGCATCACCGGCCATTCGACAGCGGCCAATGCCAGCGGGCGCTCCACAGTACGCGGCTCGGGCTCGGCACCCGCGTCAACGTAGCTGTCCAGCAGCGGATCGGCCGTGGCCTTTTCCTGCAGGGTGATCTCATTGCCGAAGTGCTTCAGGAAGGTATCGAACGCGGGATGGGGGCACGCCGCTGTCGCCACCGCGGGTGCCGGCTCCACCGCCTTCGCCGTGCTGGCAGGTGCCGCTGCAGGGGCCGGGGCATCAGCAGGCGCTGGCTGCGGCGCAGGCGTGCAGGCGGACAGCGCAAGGCCAAGGGCGGGTGCCAGCAACGCAAGGGAACGGCGGGGCTTCATGGGATCGTCCTGATTCCGGTTTGGTCGCGCCATCCTATCCTGCCGCCTACAATCGCGCCTTCCCGCCTGTTCGAGATGCCCATGCGCCGCCTCCTGCTCCTGATCGGCCTGCTGCTGCCCGCCCTGTGGCCAGCCTTGGCGATGGCCATCGAGGTCCGTGAAGGCGACCTGCTGTTCGTCACCGCTGGCCGTGCCGGCCTGAGCGCGGCCATCGACGATGCGACCGGAAAGCAAGGTGCGCCCAGCTTCGACCATGTCGCCCTGGTGGCGTCGTCGCCGCAGGGCTGGGAGGTGCTGCATGCCGATGAGAAGGGCTCGCGCCGGCAGACGCTGGACCAGTTCCGCGAGGATGCGCATGGCAAGCAACGACAGGTTGTGGTCTATCGCCTGCGCGCGCCGCCAAAGAATGCCATCACCGATGCAGTGGCCACCGCACGCACGATGCTGGGCAAGCCGTACAACACCGCCTACGTGTTGAACGACGAACGCTACTACTGCTCGGACTTCGTCGAACGTGCGTTCCGTGCACACCATGTGTTCGCGCTGCAGCCGATGAACTTCCGCAACCCGCAGACCGGTGAGATTTCCCAGCACTGGGTAGACCTGTATCGCGGCATGGGCCTGGATGTACCGCAGGGCCTGCCCGGTACCAATCCCAACGACATGGCCGCAGCGACAGTGCTGCAGCGGATCGGCGTGCTCGAATAAGCGAAGCCCCGCGCGGGGCGGGGCTTCGTCGGTGATGAATGGCGACTGCCAGGATCACTCTTCCTCGTCCTGCCCGCCCTGCTGCTGGTTCTGGTTGCGCTTCTGCTGTTCCTGCTGCTGTTGCTGCTGCTGGTCGCGGCCGCGCTCCTGCTGCTGATCCTGCTGGTTCTGCTGGCCCTGCTGCTTCTGGTTCGGGTTCTGGTTCTGCTGTGCCATGTCCGATCTCCAAATGCCACGCGCGGAATGCGGTGGACGGGGCCATCGTCGGCAGCAATTGGTTAACCATGCGTTGTGAGCGGGCTACACCTGTGTGTACGCGCGTGAATGAACGCGCGCCAGCCCTTGCGGCACAAGCCACGGAAGGATTCATGCGGGTTTGGCATGTCCTCATGCTGCAGACGGAAACGAACGCATTCAGCGGCCTGCACCGCCGTGGCGTGCGCAGCAGCCGCCTACGCCTATGGTCCCATTTGCAGCATGCCGGGGCGCCGCCTATCGTCGGGTGACATCACCCCGGAGATGCGCATGGCCCGCGACACCGCAGCACGCACCACCTACGAACAGGCACTGGCCGGTTTCAGCATCGAGCTTGCGCAGCGCCAGCTGCATGGTGACCTGCAGGCCGGCATCAACGCCTGCGTGGAGTGCTGTGACCGCCATTGCGGCCGCAATGCGCTGGCGCTGCGCTGGGTGGATGTCCAAGGGGCAGTGCACCTGTACACCTTCGAGGACCTGCGCGATGCCTCCGCGCAAGTTGCCCATGTGCTTGTTAGCAACGGTATCGGCAAGGGCGATGTGGTGGCCGGCCTGCTGCCGCGTACGCCCGCACTGCTCGCGACCATCCTCGGTACCTGGCGCGTGGGCGCGATCTACCAGCCGTTGTTCACCGCGTTCGGCCCCAAGGCCATCGAAACACGGTTGAAAACCGGCCGCACCGCCCTGGTGGTGACCGACAGCGCAAACCGCAGCAAGCTGGACGAGGTCGATGGCTGCCCGCAGGTGGCCACGGTGCTGGCATCCGGACAGGCGCTGCGTGCCGGCGACATCGACTGGACCGCACGCACCGCCGGTGCCACACCCGACTTCGCGCCGGTGATGCTGCGCGGAGATGAGCTGATGGCGCTGCTGTCCACCTCCGGCACCACCGGCAGTCCCAAGGGCGTGCCGGTGCCGCTGCGCGCATTGCTGGCCTTTGCCGGTTACATGCAACAGGCCGTAGACCTGCGCGTAGACGACGTGTTCTGGAACATCGCCGATCCCGGCTGGGCCTATGGGCTGTACTACGCCGTGATCGGCCCACTGCTGCTGGGTCAGGCCACCACCTTCAGCGAGGCCGGTTTCAGCGTGCAGGTATTGAACGACATCGTCGCGCGGCTGGGTGTCACCAACCTTGCCGGCTCGCCGACTGCTTACCGGCAGGTCATCGCCGCCGGGCCCGAGGCCAGCGCGTCCATCAAGGGGCAGCTGCGGGTGGTGAGCAGCGCCGGCGAACCGCTGAACCCGGAGATCGCCCGCTGGTTCGCGGCCCATCTGGGCACCACGGTGCTCGACCACTACGGCCAGACCGAGACCGGCATGGTGGTGAACAACCACCACGCGCTGGAGCATGCCGTGCGGCCGGGGTCATCGGGCGTTGCGATGCCCGGTTACCGTGTGGCGGTACTGGACGATGCCGGCAACGAACTGCCGCCGCGCACGCCGGGCATCCTCGCCGTGGACCTGCGGCAGTCGCCGATCATGTGGTTCACCGGCTACTACGGTGCCGACACGCCGGCGCTGGGTGATCGTTACTACTTCACCGGCGATTCGGTGGAATGCGAGGACGATGGCTCGATCAGCTTCTTCGGCCGCTCGGACGACCTGATCACATCGTCGGGCTATCGCATCGGTCCATTCGACGTGGAGAGCGTGCTGATGGAACACCCTGCAGTGGTGGAGACCGCGGTGATCGGCGTGCCGGATCCCGAACGCACCGAGATCGTCAAAGCATTCGTGATCCTGCGCGATGGTGTCAGCGGCAGCGACGCGCTGGCGCAGGAACTGCAGCAGCATGTGCGTCGCCGGTTGTCCGCGCATGCGTATCCGCGACAGGTTGAATTCGTGGCGGAGCTGCCGAAGACACCCAGCGGCAAGCTGCAGCGCTTCCTGCTGCGCAAGGCGGAGATCGAGAAGCAGGCGGCGGCTGGCTGAGGGTCTCCGGGGTCAGAGCCCTTCCTTCGGAAGGGATCTGACCCCGGGGTCGAATCCTCTCCAGCGGAGAGGCTCTGACCCCACATGACCCCGTGTCTGCGCTACGGCATCACCGGCGGCACGTACGCCAGCGTCATCCCCAGCAGCCACAACAGCCCCAGCACCAGCGGGATATGCACCAGCAGCTGGATGAAGGTGAAGCCAACGATGTCGCGGGCCTTCAGGCCGAGCACGCCCAGCAGCGGCAGCATCCAGAACGGGTTGATCAGGTTCGGCAGCGCTTCGGCCGCGTTGTAGACCTGCACCGCCCAGCCCAGGTGCGCCTTCAGTTCGTTCGCGGCCTGCATCACGTACGGCGCTTCGATGATCCACTTGCCGCCACCGGACGGCACGAAGAAGCCCAGCACCGCCGAGTACACGCCCATCACCAGCGCGAAGCTTTCGGTGCTGGCCACGTGCACGAACAGGCTCGACAGCCGATGCGCCAGGGTCTCGCCATCGCCACCGGCGGCATGGGTGAGGATCATCGCGATGCCGCCGTACAGCGGGAACTGAATCAGTACACCGGTGGTGCTGGGTACCGCCTTGGCCACCGCGTTGAGGAAGCTGCGCGGGCGCCAGTGCAACAGCAGGCCCAGCGAGATGAACATGAAGTTGTAGGTGTTGAGGTTGGCAATGGCGCTGACCAACGGCTTGTTGGCGAACTCGTTGAACAGCCAGCCGAAGGCCAACAGCGAAAGCAGCACGGTGAGCAATGGGCTGTATTCCAGCCATTCACCGGGCCGCGTGCGGCCCTGCAGCGGTTCCGGTTCGGCCTGGGCGGCGCCGGGGAAATCTTCGGCGGTGCGCGCACTGCCGGCGGCCGGTGCGGTCAGCCAGGCGATCAGCAACGAGACCAGGATCAATACGGCGGTCAGCACAATCGACTGCCACAGGAAGATGGTTTCGGTGAACGGCAGTACGCCGGTGATCTCCACCAGCCCCGGCGGCATGCTGGCCGGATTGGCCTGCAGCTGTGCAGCCGACGAACTCAGGCCCATCGCCCACACGGCGCCAAGGCCCAGATAGGCCGAGGCACCGGCAGCACGGTAATCCATGCGCAGCTCGGTGCGGCGGGCCAGCGCACGCACCAGCAGGCCGCCGAACACCAGCGAGAAGCCCCAGCTGAGCAGCGAGGCCAGCATGCTGACCAGACCGACGTACACCACTGCGCCGCGACCGGTGCGCGGTACGCGGGCGAGGAAGTCGATGAAGCGCGCCACCACCGGCGCAGTGGCCAAGGCATAGCCACCGATGACCACGAAGGCCATCTGCATGGTGAAGGGAATCAGGCTCCAGAATCCGTCGCCGAAGGCGCTGGCGGTGGCCTGCGGGGTCGCGCCAAAGCTGATCGCCGCCACGGCGACGATGACCACGCCGAGCACCGCGAACACATACGCATCGGGGAACCACTTTTCCGCCCAGGCGGCCGAGCGCAATGCTGCGCGCGCCATCCAGCCGTCCTGCACTGCCGCGGTCGATGCCATTGCCTACCCTCCCAGGTTCGATGGCCTGATTCTGGGCGGTGGGGTGCGGGCTGTCAGCCACCTATTGGTCGTAGGTGGCAGGCATGACGGCAGTGCCGGCCGCTGGCCGGCAACCTCGGGATCGCATACGGGTGCAGCCGGCCAGCGGCCGGCTCTACCAGACCCTGGGATCAGCGCAGCGCCAGATCCACGGCGATACCGGCAAACAGCGCGGCACCCACCCAATTGTTGTGCAGGAAGGCCTTGAAGCACGGCCCACGCTCGCGGTTGCGGCAGATCCAGAACTCGTACACCACCAGCAGCGTCGCCACCGCTAAGCCGGCCAGGTAGTAACCGCCCAGCCCGCCGCGCACGCCCACCAGCGCCATCGTGGCCAGGAACAGTGCGTACAGCACACCCTGGATGACCAGGTCCAGATCGCCGAACAGGATCGCGGTGGAGTGCGATCCCATCTTCAGGTCGTCTTCGCGGTCGACCATGGCGTACCAGGTGTCGTAGGCGGTGGACCACAGGATGTTGCCGGCATACAGCAGCCAACCCAGCAACGGCACCTCGCCCTGCACGGCCGCGAAGGCCATCGGGATGCCCCAGCCGAACGACATGCCCAGATAGACCTGCGGCAGATGCGTGTAGCGCTTCAGGTAGGGATAGCTGGATGCCAGGAACACGCCGATGAAGCTCAGGGCGATGGTCAGGCCGTTCAGGGTCAACACCAGGCCGAAGGCCACCAGCATCAGCACCGCGAACAGGGCCAGCGCGGCACGGCCGCTGATCGCGCCGGTCGCCAACGGCCGCGCCTTGGTGCGTTCCACGTGCGGGTCGAGCCAGCGGTCGGCGTAGTCGTTGATGACGCAGCCGGCGGAGCGCGTCAGCCAGACGCCGGCAGTGAACACGAACAGGGTCCACAACGGCGGCAGGCCGCCAGCGGCCAGCCACAACGCCCACCAGGTGGGCCACAGCAGCAGCAGCGTGCCGATCGGGCGATCGGCGCGCATCAGACTCCAGTAATGACGCCAGCGCGGCGTCGGCGCCGGATGCGGCGCGGAAAGGGGGGTATCAGCCATGACACTAGGATACTCCTGTGCCTTCTGACCGACTTTGCCGGCGGGGGGAGATTTGTGCGGCGAAACTGGATAGAATGCCCATCCCGCACCGCCTCATTGCGTTGCGATGCCCGCCCCGGCCCTGGCCGACGGCGCGGCGGTTCCACCACGCGCTCGTAGCTCAGCCGGATAGAGTAGTGGCTTCCGAAGCCATTGGTCGGGGGTTCGAATCCCTCCGGGCGCGCCAATTTGAACGCTTGGCTGATGCCAAGAAGTGCGAACCCCGAGGAGATCCGGGGTTCTCTGCATCCGGCGGCCCGATCAAGTTCGCCTTCGACACCTTCCCCCGCTGACGTCAGCTATCACCCAGAGCGCCCTGGTTCAAGGTGCATGCGCAGCGCCGGGTCAGTCTCGACCAGGCGCACGTTGAAAAGATGAGTCTTGTCTCTCGACCAATGTGCTTGCAGGAGTTGCCATGTACGGCATCTACTCGCGGTAGCTTCTTCTCGATGAAACAGATGCGCGTGTCGTCACGACAGCCACTAGGCCGCGCACGCCATCGCGTTGGTTCGGCGCCCGCCAGGGGCTTACCATCGCAGCACACGTCGGGATCACCGCAGACATACAACAGATCGTTGACGAGCATCTGCAGGCGATCACCCTGCGTGTAGCGCTTCAACTGTTGTCCGCAGTACCAACCACCCTGATCGTCGGCGCCGTAATCACCGCTCAGGTCGCGGAATGTCCTGATGTCTGCAACGGCCAGGGCCTTCAGTGACGCTTCTTACTCGATATAGACGTGAAGGTAGTCCTGCCAATGCGTGCCGCATTGTCGGAAGCTGTGACTATCCATGCCCGATGCCCGTCTGACAGGTCCAGGCGTGATAGACCGCATGTGTATCGCGTGCGATGAAGGCATGGTCGGCAACGAAGCCAAAGCTCTCCGCATTGGCCTTGCGCGGCAACCACCCGTTGTGGAGAACCTAGCACTTGCGGAGTATCCAGAACTCGATGCCGCACACGTCAAAAAAGCGCTCCTCCGACAAGCAGCACACCTTCTGCCACGCCATCGCGTAACCACTCCGCTGATGATGCAGCTCACCATCGGACACCGCCTGCATTCATCGCACAGCTTCGGCGTGCTGTGCCGTGCAGAGGTCGGGAACCGAAGAGGATGAAAACCGTGGGGAGCCAAGCATTGACACCGCCTCATTCCTTTCACAATCTTTCTACGAGCCACGTTCTCTACATTTAGGGTTCGGGCCTCGAATCATGTTCTGAGGCGAGAACATCATGGAAAGAACTTCAAAGGAGAACTCATGAAATTCAGATTCTTGCTAGTGCTGATCTCGATACCTGCACTCACGATTTTTTCAGCTGAATCAAGGGCATCAGAGACGATCGGCTACTGCGGCACTCAGTACGATACCGCTGTGACAGCGGACTATCCAATACGCGGCACCTGGATGTACCAACGCTCGGCCTGTTCATGGCAGACCACGCTTCAGGATTTCCACCGAACCGGCGGCACAACTGTTCTGAACTTCGCGCCACATCTGAAACGCCACGCAGATCCCGCAACTGTCGCAGTTGGCTGCCGAACTTCAACGGGAGCTTCCTGCGTGCAACAGGCTTTGCAGGAGATCGGCAGCACTCGTATCCGCGGCTGGCTGAGCTATGACTTCAATGAGCACTATGGCCCCGCGATTGCTTGCCCCAGCGGCTTGGACCGACGAATTGAAGCGGTCGTGGATGGCACGCCAAGGGTCTTCTGGCGCATTGTATTGCCGCATGATGGTCAGGCACCTTGCGACTACTCAAGTGGAACCTTCGATGTTCTGTTCGTTCAGTACGATTCGAATGCGATTGAGAGTACTACTGCGATGCTCACCGTCGCCGATCACCTCGACATGGAGGTTTACCTCGGCGCACCCGCATTCCCGATCGTGACCGGGCAAGAATGGATGATCGATGCAGAGATGCTCCCCTCACATCGAGACTGGGCACGGCGCGTCTATGCCGATTGGCAAGAAAGGCATGCTGGACACCGTAGCTTTCGCGGCGCATATCAGACTTACGAGGCGCTGCTTGGCACCACCTACACTGCATCCGACAACGAGTACGGTCTAGATGCCAGCGCTTTTCGCAGCCTGATCCCGAATGGAAAATATGTTGTCTCGCCTTATCTCTTCCTTCTCAAGGATGGCGGCGGAAATACGCAGACGGTCGAGCAGACTGTCAACGGCTTCAGGCGATTGGCAAACGCTGGCGTGGACATCATTGCGCCTCAGGATGGTCGGGGCACGGGAAATGCGGCTTACTACTGGCCGGGGCAGGAAACACAGTTCATCGGCGCGGTAGACCCAGCTCTTGGCGATTATCCTCGAGTTGACGCCAATAGATCATTTTCTAGTCAGTACACAGGCTCAATACGGGATGTTTTCAGCGCTTTGAACAGTGCGAAATCAGAACTCAATCAAGGAGGAAGGAGAGTTGATCTGTGGGCAAATCTGGAGGCATTTGAAGAAGACACTGATAGTCCGAACTACACCGGTTGCAGTTTCGTATCATTGTCTCGAACAACCAAGGCGCGTATGGATCGAGCGCTGACATTCGTGACCAGCCGTGCAGACAGGGTTATCTCATTCATGTACGACCCCCTGTTCACTTGCAGCGAGCGTTTCGGCCTACCACTTTCCGAAGCCATTGCAGCCGATCACGATAGGCCGGTGGTGACGGACGCCTTCTTCTGGGACTCGCCCACCACTGGCCTCGTGGTGAATGGGCATGGAATTTCTTCCGGCACTGAGTTCCAGATCACGTGGTACGACTCGAAATGGCAAGTTCAGACCCAACGCTTTGCACCAGGCTGGATCTACCCTGGAGGCGCGGGTGGTGGTTTGGATTCGGTTTGGATTCCCTTCCAGCGATCCAACCTTGCGCCAGGCTTCTTCCTCTATGTGGGCGCGCTCAAGAGTACGCCGTCAGGGATCAAGTCGACGACAGAGAATTTCAGCATGAGCTATTGATCTACTTCACCAATGGCTGCACGCAATTAGTTATGCAATGAGGCGGTTTATTGAACACTCGCCAACAATGATGACGTTGCGGAGCCGACTCCAAAAGCCCCATACAAAAGGCCGAAAGCAACGCCGGTCATGGTCCGGCGTTGCTGGTAGCTAAAGCAGCCGAACGCCGCTCGGCTTCATACATTGCAGGTCAATACTTCCCGTCAAACGCAAAAATAGGCTTGCGCTTCTGCCACAGCCCCGCAGTGAAATCCGGGAACTCCAGCGTCTGGAAACTGTTGGCGATCGACTGCTCGCTCAACGGGGTAATCGCGCTCCACGTCACTGCGTCGTAGATGTCGATCGGCATCGGTGCCTTGGCCTTCAGCGCTTCCACGAACGCATGGATCACGAACCAGTCCATGCCACCGTGACCTGCACTCGCAGCAGTGTCTGCATTCTGCTTCCACAGCGGATGTTCGTACTGGTCCTGGTACGTCTTGAACTCTTCCCACTGGTGCGGCGGGCTGCGGCCTTCGATGTGGATCGAATGGTTCACGTCCATCCACAGGCCCTTGGTGCCCTGCACGCGGAAGCCCATCGAATACGGTCGCGGCAGCGAGGTGTCGTGCTGCAGCAGGATGGTCTCGCCGTTCTCGCAGGCCAGCGTGGTAGTCACGATGTCGCCGAGCTTGAACTTGACCTTGGTGCTCGGGTGGGTGGTGCCGCCACTCTTGGCCACGGTGTATTCGTGCAGGCCGCGCGCCTTGGTGGCGAACGCGTTGATGTGGGTGAAGCGGTTGCCGCGGTTGATGCCGGTATACATCGCGCACGGGCCGATGCCGTGGCTGGGGTACAGCTCGCCATTGCGCTCCACCGAGTGCTCGGTGCGCCAGCGTGCTTCGCTCCAGCCCTTGGGGCCGAACTCCACGCCGCTGTCGTAGGGCTGGTTCGGGTCGCCGGAGTTGAACTTCACCCCGCGCAGGTCGTGCTGGTAACCGGCCTGCAGGTGCACCAGTTCGCCGAACAGACCCTGCCGCACCATCTGTAGTGCGGCCATCACGTCGCGGCGGTAGCAGACGTTCTCCAGCAGCATGTACGGGGTGCCGGTGCTCAGCTGGGTCTTCAGCACATCCCAGTGGTCCTGCAGGGTGATGCCGGCCACCACTTCGCAGCCCACGGCCACGCCGGCCTGCATCGCGGCAATCGCCATCGGTGCGTGGTATTCCCAGGGCGTGGCGATGATCACGCCGTCGATGCCCTTCTGCTCCAGCAGGCGCTTCCAGGCATTGCTGTCACGGTCCTGGCCGTAGGTCTTCGGCGCAGGCTTGCCCGCCTTGCTGACCATCTCCACGGCGCGACCGAGCATGATCGGCTCGATATCGCACAGGGCAACGACTTCCACGTCGTTGCGACGCACCAGTTCCTTCAGCAGCACCAGACCACGCATGCCGGTGCCGATCACGGCCAGGCGTACCTTGCGGCCACGTGCCCATGCCGGGGTCTGCGGCAGCAGGCTGCTGGCGGCGACAGCGGCACTGGCCGCGATGAATTCCCTACGCTTCATGGCAAACACTCTCCTCTTGAAGGCGCGCCAGCCTTGGCCGACGCGCCTGGTCACGCAAACGGAATTACTTGAACCGGTAGCCGATGGTCACACTGTAACCACGACCGAAGATGGTGGCGTAGTCACTGGAGTCACCCAGGAAGCTGTTCGGGTCGTAGAACGGCAGGCGGTTGAACAGGTTCTTGACGGTGAAGCTCAGGTTCCAGGCATCGTCCGGGCGCCAGGTGACGCTCATGTTGGCGGTCCACCACGACGGTGCACCATCGCACTTGCTCTTCTGCAGTGCCAGGTAGCCGCCGGTGCAGGTTTCCTTGTTGTTGCTCACTTCGTCGACCTGGTCGGTGGCCCACTTGGTGCCGCCCACGTAGTTGACGAACATGCTGGTGGTGACCTGCTTGTAGGTCCAGTCGGCATTGAGCGTCGCGCGCAGTCGCGGGTTGTTGTAGTAGCCCACCACGTCGCCGTAGAACCAGCCGTTCTGTTCGTCCATGTAGAAGCGGTTGCGGTTGGCGATGGTCGCGGCCAGGCCGATGTTCAGCCCACCCCATTCACCCAGCGAGAAGCGGCTGCGCGCATCGATGTCGAAGCCATCGATCAGGGTCTTGCCGCGGTTCTTGTACTGGCCCACCACGCTGGAAACGTTGCCCACGCTGTAGCCGGGCAGCGCGCCGGGGCAGCTGACGCCGCTGGCCGGATCGCCACACATGGCGGCCAGCGCGGCCAGGTTGGCGCGGTCGCTGTCGGTAATCGGCGAACGGGTGGAGGAGATGATGTCCTCGGCGCGGCGGTAATCCGGAGCCACGATTTCGTTGTCGCGGTAGATGAACCAATAATCGGCGGACACTGACAACCAGCTGGCCGGCTCGTAGACGAAGCCGAGCGTGGTGATCTTGGCCTTCTCCGGCTTCAGGTCCTTGTTCGGCTGGGTCATGCGGGCGACCGTGCGGCTGCAGTCCACGTTCAGCAGGCTCTTGCCCAGGTCCACATCGCCACCGCGTGCCGACTTCAGCAGCAGGTTGGCGATGGCATTGGTCTCGCCGCAGCGCACTTCGTCGCGGTAACCGCCCAGCTGGGCGAACACGCCGCCGTTGCCGGACTCGGCCAGGCTCGGTGCGCGGAAGCCGGTGGAATAGGTGCCGCGCAGCATCAGCTGCTCGAATGCCTGGTACTTGAAGCCGATCTTCGGCGCGACGTTGGCGCTGAAGTTGGGGTACTTGTCCACGCGCAGCGCGGCATCCAGTTCCAGCTTGTCGGTAATCGGCGCAACGGTTTCGGTGAACAGTGCATAGGTGTTGCGCGCACCGTCAAACCACGAGCCACCCTGCTGGGTGATCAGGCCGGCGGCGGCATCGGCGTTGCCCGGGGTGTAGAAGGTTTCGCGGCTGGCATTGAAGCCGAACGCAGCGCGCATCTCACCGGCCGGCAACTGGAACAGCGGACCTTCGATCTTCCCGTCCAGGGTGTGCAGGCGGGTCCACGACTGGATGTCGAAGGTCGGGAAGGCCTCGCGGATCAGGGCGCCGTTGGCTTCGCTGATCTCGCCGAACTTGTAGGCGGGGTGGTCGGAGATGATCACCCGGCCGGTGCCCGGATCGATGCTGTACGGACCGAATGCCTTCTCGAAGCCCTTCACGTTGACGTTGATCGTCTGGTAAGTGGTCGAGTGGGTGCCGGCGGTGGCGAACGCGGTTTCCCAGTTCCAGTCGCCGATGTTGCCACGCGCGCCGGTCAGCACGCGGTAGCTCTTGTCGGTGTTGCGCTGGCCGAAGTAGTTGGCGCCGGCATCCTGCAGCAGGTACTGCAGGCCGACCACACCGCCCATCATCGCGCGCAGCTCGGGGCTGGCGTGGTTGTACTCGTTGTTCGGGCCCAGGAACGGATACAGGAACTGGTTGACGTTGGTGCCGGTATCACGCGAGAACCAGCTGGTTGGGTTGCCGGTGGTGGTGCCGTAGCTGCGCGGGGTGCCGCCGTTGGCGCGCAGGTCGATGTCGGTGTAGGTCGCTTCGGCGAAGATTTCGGTGCTGTCGCCCACCAGGAAGGTGCCGTTGAGGTAGGCGGTGTTGCGCTCGGATTTGGCACCGGCATCAATCTCGTTGTTCATCCAGGTTTCCCAGACACAACGCGGGCCGGCGGCTTCACCCTGCAGCACGTTCTGGCAGCCCGGCGCGGCTTCCTGCACGCGGCGGCCGGTCACCGGATCGAACGCGAAGTAGCTGCCCGGGTTGAACTGGCCCGGCTTGCTGCCCACGCCCAGGCGCAGGTTGGTCAGGTAATTGGGATTGTTGACGTAGTACTGGTCCGGGCGCTTGTCGTAGAAGTCGGCCAGCGGGATCGCGTCGCGGCGGTACATGTTGACCGCGCCGTAGATGTTGAAGCGGTTCTCGGTGAGGTCACCGAAGCCGGCGGTGATGCTGGCCTGACGCTCGCCGTAGGAGTCGATGCGCGAGGACGTGTCGTTGCTGAAGCTGATCTCCGCACCCTGGAAGTTGCGCTTGGTGATCACGTTGATCACGCCGGCCACCGCGTCGGTGCCGTACACGGCGGAAGCGCCGTCGGTCAGCACTTCCATGCGTTCGATGGCGGCGGCGGGAATCGCATCGATGTTGACGAATTGGGTCTGGAAGCCTGCTGGCGCGCCGTAGTACGACAGGCGACGGCCATTCAACAGGACCAGCGTGCCCTGTGCGCCGAGGCCGCGCAGGTTGGCCTGCGATGCGCCGTCCGAGCCGGTAAACAGCGAGCGCGAATCCTGCTGCGCTGGCCGCGCGGCCGGCAGGTTGTCGAGCACCTGCAGCAGCGTGCGCGCACCCATGTTCTGGATGTCCTGCTTGCTGATCACCTGCACCGGCGAGGCGGTTTCAACGTCGGTGCGGCGGATGTTGGAGCCGGTGACCTCGATGCGGGCCAGGTCGGTGGCCTTGTCCTTGCTCTCCTGGGCGAAGGCAGGAACAGCGACCGACAGCAGCGCGCCGGCAATGGCCAGCGACAGCGGGGCGATGGAACGACAGGGGGGGCGGTGGTGGCGGGCGGGCAACATCGGGGTTCTCTCCTGGCAGGGGTGCGGCGCGAATAGTGGATCGGCGGGCAAAACGCTCCCGGGCCACGGCCCCCACAGTCGTGGTGAAGCCGTAGTCGGAATGGGCGGGGGAGGAGCGGTGTTACGTGGCGGTCATGGGGCGACGATGCTGGCGGAGTCGCCCTCCTGGCCGATCAGCACGGCGTTGGCCCAGTTGGCACAGACCTGGGCGGGTTGGCTGCCCTGCGCACCCAGCGTGCGCAGGCTCAGGGTGGAAAGACCACGGATATCCAGCTCAGGCTTGACCACACCGGGCGCCTTCACCAGGCCGCTGTCGTACAGCAGATGGTTGTCACCCCAGACCTGGAACTGCAGGCCACCGGCCGTGCGGCAGGCGTCGTCGATGCCGAGGTCGGCACGCAGCAGGCGCCAGCCACCCTGCAGACGCAGGTCGATGCGGCTGCTGGCGGCTACGCCGAGGCCACGACGGAACTGCAGGCCGTTCATGCGCATGCCGGCGTCACCAGTGAACGCCTTGTCGGCGCGCACCTGGCTGGCCAGCGCGGCCGGCACCGGCAGCTCGGAGAGATAGCGCTGCCGGGCCGGTCGCTCCGGTTCCTGGTGTTCGAGGATGTGGAAGGTGGACAGCGCAATCGGGCCGACGTCGCGCGGTTGCAGCGCGTCGAAGGCACGCGCACTGCCCTGCGCGGCAGTCACCATCGGATCGGTGCTGCTGGCGCCATCACCTTCGGGGTTCTGCACGCTCAGCACGCGGAAGCGCAGCAAGCGACCGGCGTGGGCAGGGAAGTCGATGCGCTGCATGCCTTCCTTCAGCTGCAGGTGACCGCGGGCGATGGGTTCACCCCACTCGCCATTGCTGTCGCCCAGGTACACCTCGTAGTCGCGTACTTGGCCGTGCTTCCAGTTCTTGTCGTTGCGCGGTGCGATGTCGATGCCGTCGATCATCTTCCGTTCGCCGAAGCCGATCACCCACTCATGGGCACCGGTGCGCACGGCCTGGTTGCGCACGCTGCGGAACCAGGTGGCCGGCTCATCATCGAACGCATTTTCCAGCGCATGGCCGGGTTCTTCGGCCGGGCGATTGACCACCAGCAGGCTGTCGGCCGGCAGTTCGCGGCCCAGCACCGGTGCGGCCGGGTAGGCATCGTCAGTGGCCGCTGCGGCGACGGCGAAGTCCAGCTGCAGCGGCAGCGGCTGGCGGATGTCCTGCGCAGCAGTGCGCACATGCACGGTACCGCGACGCTCCTTGGCGTCGAAGTACCAGCCCTCGTTGGCACTGTTGAACGCGGTCGCGTCGGCCAGCGCAGGCAGCGTACGACCGGCGGACTGCACCGCACGCGGCGCCTGCCGGCTGAGCACGCGCAGGCCATAGTGGCGCTGCGCCAGCTGGCCGTTGTACTGGCCCTGCACCGCATCGATCTGCACCTGCACCGGGCCACTGCCCTGTGCAGGCGCCTGTACTCGGATCACCTGTGTACTCGACTCGCCCTGCTGGTAGCGGCGGGTGTTGCCATCGTCTTCGTACAGCGTGTACTGCGAATCGCCCTGCGGGTACAGATCGAAGGTCACTTCATCGAGGGGTTTCTCGCCGTCGAACAGCATCGACGGGTACATCGGCAGGATCGCACCGGCACGCACGAACACCGGCAGCGTGGCCAGGTCCACCTGGCGGTCAAGCTGACGGCCATCGGCGGTGGCCTGCACGCGGCGGCCATCCCAGTAGTCGATCCAGCCGCCGGCCGGCAGGTGGATGTCGCGGCGCCAGCCACGGCTGGCGGCCTGGCTGCGGTACACCGGCGCGACCAGCAGGTCGCGGCCGAGCAGGAACTGGTACTTGTAGGTTTCATCCTGCGCGTGCGGATCGCGCGGGTTGTCCCACATCAGGCCACGCACCGGCGGTGCGCCGGTCTGTGCGGCCTCGTGCACCAGCCCGTACATGTACGGGGTCAGGCGCATCTTCAACTTCAGGTAATCGCGGTTGATGCTGCGGTACGGTTCGTCGTACCACCACGGGTGCTTGCGTGCGTTCGACGACCAGCCGCTCATGCCCATCAGCACGGGAGTGAACGCCTTCCACTGCAGGTCACGGGTGAAGGTCTCGGCGCTGCCGCCGAAGATCGCGTCCACATCGCCACTGGCGTAGGCCATGCCGGACAGGCCCGAACCCACCAGGGTCGGCACGTGCCAGCGGATGTAATCCCAGCTGCTGCTCTGGTCGCCAGTCCAGGCCACGGCATAGCGCTGGATGCCGGCCCAGCCCATCACCGTCCACAGGAAGGGACGCGAATCGGAATTGTCGAGGATGCCGTTGAATGCCTGGCGGTTGGCATCCATCGCGAACTGGTAACCCTTGCCGGTCCAGGCCACGTCCAGTTTCTGCACGCGGCTGCCGGCCCTGCCCACTTCCCACGCGATCTTGTCGACACCGTTCTCGGTCCACAGCCCGGTGCGGAACCCGTACTTGGCCAGGCCCTGTACCGTTTCCGGCAACTGCTTGTAGCCGCAGCCGTAGCCGTCGTTGGGCAGGATCCAGCCGCCGGGCATGTCGTTGGCGCGGTACTGCTTGGCCACGCTGTTGATCACATCGGGGGTGGTGCCGGTCGGGCCGTCGCTCCAGCCTTCGGGCACGGTGCCGGGCTTCTTGCTGTTGTCGCCGTCGTTGTAGCAATCGGCATCGCCGTAGGACAGCGCCCAGCGCGCCACCATGTTCGGGCGGCCGGTCAGCTGGGTGTAGCGCTCGATCAGCTTCGGCAGGTCGGCGCCAACGAAGTAATAGGCATCGAAGCGGTCTTCGCGATGCAGCAGGGTGGCCTGGTCGCTCTGGCGCAGGTCGTAGCTGCCGTCGCTCCACGTGTTGCGCAGCATGCCCCAGCCACGGCTGCTCAGCAGCATCGGCGCCGGGCTCGGGCGATCGCCCTCTTCCCAACCGCCGGAATACGAGACTTCCAGTTCGCGGCCCTTGAACTGGTAGCGGCCGTTCTGCTGGCCACCACCGTAATAGCCTTCATCGGCCTGCGAGGACAGCACCTGCACGCTCTGCGTGGCATCCAGGTCCAGCGGCTGCAGTTCCTGCCACAAGGCGGTGGGCTGGCCGTTGTCCAGGCGCTCCAGGCGCAGGCGCAGCGGCTGCCGCTGCACATGCAGCACGAGTGCAGCGGTCCGCACGCGGATTTCCTGCGCGTCTTCTTCCAGCTGCGCCTGCACGTTGGCCTTGGGCTGCGGCAGCACGATCGGCGCGGCCTTGTCGCCGGCACCGGTCAGTTTGCCGTTGCGGCCGGCCTGCACGCGGATGATGTCGGTGGCCGGCAGTTCGATGCGGATGCGCGTGCCGTTGTCGGTCTGCAGGTCCCAGCCACTTACACCGTCGGTGCTGGCACTGGCGCTGACCGAGCGCAGGTTGCCGACCGGTGCGGCCTGGGCCGACAGGGACGCCGACAGCAATGCCGGCAACAGGGCCAGCAGCAGTGGCGAACGACGAACGCAGATTTCCACACGGACTCCCAACCCGTTCACCGGGCGTTTCGAAAGCGGTTGGGCCGACTCTAGGGCAGCGATTCGAAAGATGTCAACAAATTGAAAGGAAAAAGGAAGATATATTTACATGAAACGAAAGTTGGTGCGCTGCAATACTTTGTGTAAGCGCTTGCAGCCCCCTGTTAAGCATTGTGCGATACGGCATCTGGCGGTTTCTTTCGTTTCCAGCAGCCTGCCGCGCCGGGAAAGTAGTTGCCTCAATATCTTTCTTTTTACTTTCGGTATTTGACATTTCGAAAGAAAACACAGATGGTGCGGTGGCCCAACTGGAACCTCCGAATGGACGTCACCCTGCTTTCCGATGTGTCCGCCTGGCAGCGCCGCGGCGGAGCCGATACCGCTACCGAAATCGCCCAGCAGCCGGCGCTGTGGGAAGCCCTTGCACAGGATCTGTCGCGTGCCCGCGACCGCCTGCAGGCCTTCCTCGGCGACAGCCTCAATGACCCGAACCAGCGTGTGCTGTTCACCGGCGCCGGCAGTTCCGGCTTCATCGCCGAAATGGTGGCCGATGCCATCAACGCGCAGTGGCCGGCCGACGTGCGTGTGGTGCACACCACCAGCCTGCTCACCCATCCGGCGCTGTACCTGCAGCGCGACCGTCCGACCCTGCTGGTGTCGTTCGGCCGCAGCGGCTCCAGCCCCGAAAGCGTTGCCGCCGTCGATCGCGTGCGCAGCGACGTGGACGATGCGCGCTTCCTCGACATCACCTGCAATGCCGATGGCGAACTGGCCCGTCGCGGCGCCGGCCGTGCCGATACCTGCACCCTGCTGATGCCGTCGGCCAGCTGCGACCGCGCCTTCGCCATGACCAGCAGCCTGACCTGCATGCTGCTGGCCGCGCTGACCGTGTTCGACCGTTCGCCGTGGGATGCGCGCATCGCGCGACTGAAGCAGATTGCCGGTCTCGCCCGCGAAGGCCAGGCGCAGTGGGACGCGCCCGTGGCCGCGCTGGCGCAGCGCCCGTTCAACCGGGTCATCTACCTTGGCAGCGGCCCGCTGGAAGCACTCGCTCGCGAAGCTGCGCTGAAGGTGCTGGAGCTGACCGCCGGCCGCGTGCTGGCGCTGGCCAACACCCCGCTCGGCTTCCGCCACGGCCCGAAATCCACGCTGGACGGCACCACCCTGGTGGTCGTGCTGCGCAGCGGGCAGCCGCTGGCGCGCCGCTATGAACAGGATCTGCTGGAAGAACTGCGCCGCGATGGCGTGGCCGGCCAGGTATTGTCGATCGGCCCGCATTCGGATATCGGCGCCGATGATGATTACACCCTCACCGTGCCTGCCCTGGATGACCCGTGGCTTGCGCCGGTGTGGCTGGGCTTTGCGCAGCTGTACGCGCTGCAGCGTTCGGCCGCACTTGGCCTGACCCCGGACAATCCGTTCCCGGACGGCACCGTCAACCGCGTGGTCAAGGGTGTCACCATCCACCATGGCTGAGCTGATCGCCAACGCCTGCTACGGCATCGACATCGGCGGCACCAAGACCGAGCTGGTGGTGTGCGATGCGGCGATGCAGGTCACCTGGCGGCGCCGCGTGGCCACTCCGCAGGGTGACTACGACGGCTTCCTGCAGGCGGTGGTGACATTGGTCGCTGAGGCCGATGCCGCGCTGGGTCGCAGCGATGCGGCCATCGGCATCGCCCTGCCCGGCGTGCGTGATCGTCGCAGCGGCCGCCAGCTCAGCGCGAATGTTCCTGCGCTGACCGGCCAATGCGTGGCGAGCGATCTGCAGGCACGCCTGCAGCGCCCGCTGCATTTCGGCAACGACCTGCAGTGTTTCGCGCTCTCTGAAGCGCATGGCGGCGCCGCCGATGGCTACCCCAGCATGTTCGGCGCCATCCTCGGCACCGGTGCCGGTGGCGGCTTCTGCCTGCAGGGACGCCTGCTGTCCGGCTTCAACGGCCTGGCCGGCGAATGGGGCCACTGGAGCGTGCCAGGGCACCTGCTGCAGCGCCATGGCCTGCCGTTGATCGATTGCGCCTGTGGCCTGCAAGGCTGCGTGGAACGCTACGTGTCCGGTAGTGGCCTGGCGATGATCGAGCGCCACCTCGGTGGCAGCGCTGCCGATGCCAGCGTGGTGATCGCCCTGGCCGAAGCCGGCGATGCGCGTGCACGGCAGGCGCTCGACATCCATCGCGACCTGCTCGGCCACAGCCTCGCCGCACTGGTGCTGGCACTGGACCCGCACGTGATCGTGCTCGGCGGTGGTCTTTCCCAGTACGCACCGCTGTACCAGCTGCTGCCTGCGGCCATCGCCGCGCATCTGTTCAACGGCGTGCAGGTACCGCCCATCGTGCCACCGCGCTTCGGTGATGCCGGTGGCGCACGCGGTGCCGCGCTGCTGGCCAGCCAACCCTCGTTTTCCTGATTGACCGGAGCTTGACCATGTCCCCGTTGCAGACCCTGCTTGCCTCCCACCGCGCCGGTGCCAACGTCGGCCTGTACAGCGTCTGCTGCAGCAACGAACAGGTGCTGCGCGCGGCCATGCACGTTGCGCTGGCGCACGACACCGTGCTGCTGATCGAGGCCACCTCCAACCAGGTCGACCAGTTCGGCGGCTACACCGGCATGACCCCACCGCAGTACCGCGACTACGTCGGCACACTGGCTGATGAGGAAGGCTTCCCGCGCGGGCGCCTGATCCTCGGCGGCGACCACCTCGGCCCGAATGCGTGGCAGAAGCGCCCGGCCGCCGAAGCGATGACCCACGCACGCGTGCTGATCGAGGCCTACGTCGCCGCCGGCTTCCACAAGATCCACCTGGACTGCAGCATGTCCTGCGCCGATGACCCGGTGCCGTTGCCCGATGCCATCGTCGCTGCACGTTCGGCCGAACTGGCCGAAATCGCCGAGCGCACCGCTGCCGAGAACGGCCTGCCGCTGCCGGTCTACGTGATCGGCACCGAAGTGCCGATTCCCGGTGGCGAAGCCTCGCTGGCCGGCGGCCTGCAGGTGACCACGCCGGCCGCCGCCGCACAGACCCTGGCCATCCACCAGCAGGCCTTCGATACCCCGCAGCTGCGCGATGCATGGCAGCGCGTGCTGGCAATGGTGGTGCAGCCGGGCGTGGACTTCGACCACAGCAGCGTGCACGAGTACGACGCTGCCGCCGCCAGCGAGCTGGCCGACTTCCTCGAACAGCAGCCGCGCATCGTGTTCGAAGCGCATTCCACCGACTACCAGCGCGAAAGTGGACTGCATGCCCTGGTGCGCGACCATTTCGCCATCCTCAAGGTCGGCCCCGCGGCCACCTTCGCCTACCGCGAAGCGCTGTTCGCGCTGGCTGCCATCGAAGCCGAGCTGCTGCCGGCCGCGCAGTGCTCGCGCCTGCCGCAGGTGCTGGACGAGGTGATGGTGGCGCAGCCGAAGTCCTGGCAGTCCTACTACCAGGGCGACGAAGCGACCCTGCGCCTGCTGCGCAGCTATTCCTTCAGCGACCGCTGCCGCTACTACTGGGGCGAGCCGACGCTGGTGCAGGCGGTGCAGACCCTGTTCGCCAACCTGGAACAGCACGCACCGCCGCTGGTGCTGCTCAGCCAGTACCTGCCCGAGCAGTACCGCGCCGTGCGCGAGGGCACCCTGGCCAATACGCCTACCGCCCTGGTGCAGCATCGCATCGGCCTGTGCCTGGGCGAATACGCCCGCGCCTGCAGCGCCAACCAGGCCGGATCCCGCAAGCACAACGCAACTTCGGCTGCCGCCGTACTTGCGAACGGCTAATCTCTACCTTTCCCTGCGAAACCGAGAATGGCCATGCGCAACACCCGCTCCCGCCGGCAACAGATCCTGCAGCTGCTGATCGAGCACGGCTCGGTGCAGGTGGCCGATCTGGTCGAGCGCTTCGGCGTGTCGGCGGTGACGATCCGTGCCGACCTGACCCACTTCGAAGCGCAGGGGCTGGCCACGCGTACCCACGGTGGTGCCACCCTGGTGCGAACACCGCCGCAGGAACAGGACATCCATGAAAAGGATGCGCTGAACCTGCCGCTGAAGGACTCCATCGGCACGGCGGCCGCGCGCCTGGTGCAGGCCGGTGACAACATCATCATCGACTCCGGCTCCACCACGATGACGTTGGCCCGCCACCTGCGCGAACACCGCGATGTGACGGTGATGACCAATGGCCTGAACATCGCCTGGGAACTGGCCAACGCCGCCGGCATCACCGTGCTGCTGACCGGTGGCCTGTTGCGCCAGCAATCGCTGTCGCTGCAGGGCAGCCAGGCCGAAGCCAGCCTCAACTCCTACAGCTTCGACACGCTGTTCCTGGGCGTGGATGGCCTGGACCTGCAGTTTGGCCTGACCACCCACGACGAAGCCGAAGCACGCCTCAACCACCGCATGGTCGAACGCGCGCGGCGCATCGTGGTGCTCACCGACGCCTCCAAGTTCGGTCGCGTCAGCCTGCACCGCATCGCCCGCCTCGATCAGATCCACGCCATCATCACCGACGCCGGCATCGACGAGGCAACCCGCGAAGGGCTGCAGCGGCTGGGCATCGAAGTGATCATCGCCGAGCCACCCGCATGACCGACACCCGCTCCCTGCACGGCCGCATCCTCACCCCACTGGGCTGGCGTCGCGGCCAGGTCCAGTTCGATTCGCACGTGCGCCAGCTGCAGGTGGACGACCACAGCGGCGGCGATGACCCGCAGCTGCCGGTGATCCTGCCCGGCTTCATCGACCTGCACGTGCATGGCGCGGCTGGCGTCGACCTGATGCAGGGCGGCGATGTGGCCCGCACCATCGCCCGCACCCATGCTCGCTTTGGCACCACCACGCTGCTGGCGACCACCATGACCGCCGGCCTGGATGAGATCGAGCACGCGCTGCACGGCGTGGCCGCCACCATGGCCGCGCCGGATGCCGACGCCGCCAGCATCGTCGGCGTGCACCTGGAAGGCCCCTTCATCAGCCCGCAGCGGCTGGGCGCGCAGCCCAACCGCACGATCGAGGCGACGCTGGCACTGGTGCAGCAGCTGCATGCGCTGGCACCGATCCGGGTGATGACGCTGGCGCCTGAGATCGGCGAGCACACCGCGCTGATTCCCGCGCTGGCCGCACTCGGCATTCGCGTACAACTCGGCCATAGCGCCGGCACCTACGAGGAAGGCGTGGCTGCATTGCAGGCGGGTGCTTCCGGCTTCACCCATCTGTTCAACGGCATGACCGGCGTCGACCACTACCGGCCTGGCATCGCCGCGGCTGCCTTGGCGCACGCGCAGTACGCTGAGATCATTCCCGACCTGCAGCACATCCACCCGGGCGTGATCCGTCTGGCCGCACGCGCGATTCCGCGGCTGTATGCAGTGACCGATGCGACCGCCGCCACCGGCATGCCCGATGGCGAGTACGCGCTGGGCGAGCAACGCGTGCACAAGTGCGGCGGCTGCGTGCGCGTGGCCACCGGCTCACTGGCCGGCAGTGCACTGACCATGGACCAGGCGCTGCGCAATCTGGTGCAGGTGGGATTGGAACTGGCTGACGCGTCGCAACGCGTGTCCACTTTCCCGGCCGATTACCTGGGCTTGAGCGATCGCGGCCGCATTGCGCCCGACGCCCGCGCCGACCTGGTGGTGCTGGATGCGGAACTGCGCCTGCAGCAGGTCGTGGTCGGTGGCCGGGTGATCGACCTGCACTGAGTCGAACGTTTCTGTGGAGCCGAGCATGGCTCGGCTCTACATAAGGCGCGCAAGCGCATTGCATCAGCCACGCACCATCCCGTTAGTCCAGGAACGAGTCGATGACCGCAGCCACTGCACCTGCCGTACCCGCTTCCACCGCCCCGCGCTGGCCCGTGCGCTATCTGCTCTTCATCGGCGGCCTCGGCGGCCTGCTGTACGGCATCGACATCGGCATCATCGCCGGCGCCCTGCCCTATCTTGAAGCCACCGCCAGCCACGCCTGGCAGCTCAGCAGCCAGCAGCTCGGTTTCGTCGTCGCCGCGGTGCTGCTGGGCAGCGTACTGTCCTCGCTGTTCGCCGGCATGATCGCCGACCTCATCGGCCGTCGCGGTGCGATGCTGCTGGCCGGCATCCTGTTCACCGCCAGCATCCCGATCATGGCGCTGGCCTCGGGCTACACCCCGCTGCTGCTGGGGCGCCTGCTGCAGGGTGTCAGTGGTGGCCTGATCGGCGTGGTGATCCCGCTGTACCTGGCTGAAGTGCTCAGTCCAGAACGGCGCGGCCGCGGCGCGGCGATGTTCCAGCTGCTGCTGACCGTCGGCCTGGTGTTGGCCGCGTTGATCGGCCTGTACCACGCGCATGCCGTGGATGCCGCCGCAGAGTCGGTGCGCTCGCTGCCGGTCGCGCAGCAGGCGCAGGAACTGTTCACGGTGAAGGACCACGCCTGGCGCACCATCTTCTGGACCTGCCTGGCGCCGGGCCTGCTGTTCTGCGCCGGCATCTTCTGGCTATCCGAATCGCCGCGCTGGCTGGTGCGCCGTGGCCGCATCGATGATGCCCGCCGCAGCCTGCAACGCGTGCTGCCCGCTGCCGACGTCGAGCCCACGCTGGCGCAGATCCAGGCACCGGAATCGAGCAGCAGCAACGGCAAGCGCGACCCGCTGCTCAGCCGCCGCTACGTGGTGCCGTTCGTGTTGGCCTGCGTGGTGCTGGCCTGCACCCAGGCCACCGGCATCAACTCGGTGCTGGCCTATGCGGTGAACATCCTCAACCAGGCAGGCCTGTCCGGCTCGGTCGCCAACGGCGCCGACGTGGCGATCAAGCTGCTCAATGCAGTGATGACCGTGGTCGCGCTGCTGCTGGTCGACCGCAAGGGCCGCAAGTTCCTGCTGATGCTCGGCAGCGGTGGCATCTGCGTGGCCCTTCTCGCGGCCGCCACGCTGTTCTTCCAGGCCGAACGGGGCCGCGCCGACGTGCAGCCGCAGCTGCAGGCCGCGGTAAGTGGCGAGGGCCTGCAACTGGTACTCGACGACGTGCAGTGGCAGCGACTTGCCGGTGGCATCGACCGCGAGGGTCGGCCGCTGCAGCTGACGGTGTCCTACGCCTATGGCGACTTCACCAACGTGCGCGCCCTGCGCAGCGACAACCTGACCGACCGCGAGCTACGCATCGAACGCGCCGGCACCGTGCAGCCGGACAGCGTCATCGGCGCGTTCTTCCGCACGTTGCACCTGAATCCGTTCGCCGACCCGGCCAGTGCCGCGCACGCGCCGCTGCGCATCGAGCAGGCACGCATCGGCCCGATCCCGCCGCCCGCGCATGGCTGGGCCGTCGCCACCTGCATCCTGGTGTTCGTCGCGTTCTTCGCCGTCGGCCCCGGCGTGTGCGTGTGGCTCGCGCTGTCCGAGCTGATGCCCAACCGCATCCGCTCCAACGGCATGAGCATCGCGCTGCTGATCAACCAGTTCGTGTCCACCACCATCGCCGCGATCTTCCTGCCGACGGTGGGGCACTACGGCTACGCCAGCATGTTCCTGTTCTGGGCGGGCTGCACGTTCGTGTTCTTCCTGGTCGCCGCATTGTGGCTACCGGAAACCAAGGGGCGCTCGCTGGAAGAGATCGAAGCCGGGTTTGCCCGGTAGCGGTCGACCTTGGTCGACCTCCGCGCGCAGCGCGGAGGTCACATGGCTGGATCAAAGCGCAGTCGACTTTCAGTCGACGCTAGCCAACGCGCTGCCGCAGCGAAGTAGACCTCAGCGCAGCTTCCTCAGCTTGAACGCCACCAACACCTGCAGCGCGCCGTACAGCAGGCTGCCGATGCCGATCCACAGTGTGGTTACCGCCACGCCGGCATACGGATTGGCTGCGAACAGCAGGCCCAGCACGATGGCCAGCACCCCGCTGAGGATCAGCAGCCACTCCCCCTGGATCTGCTTGCGTACGCGAATGGCGAAGACGATGCGATAGATGCCCGCCACCAGCAGCCATGCCGCCAGGAACAGCACCAGCACGCTGGCGGTGGCCAGCGGATTGATCACGGCCAGGATGCCGAAGCCCAGGGAGGCGACCACGTAGAGCAGCAGCCATCCGCGCGAGGCGCCGCTGGCACCGGTGATCAGCGCCAGCAGGCTGATGACGCCCTCGACGATGGCCATCACACCCAGCGTCCACGCCAGCGCGATGGCCGCCGACATCGGCCAGCCGATCGCGATGATGCCGAAGCCCAGCGCGACCAGACCGTACAGCAGCAGGATCCACCAGCTGCGTCCAACGGCCGACAACAGGGGAGACAAGGGGGAATTCATGACCACTCCTTCGATCCGGGTTCGTGGCCATCCTAGCCTTTGCGGATGAAAGGGGCGATCACGGCACGCGAGCGCAGACCCACGCCCGTACATCTTCAGCCCCCACCAGCCGCAAGGTCTCTGCGATCTCCAGTACGGTACTGCCAGTGGTCATCACGTCGTCGACGATGGTCAGTCGAGCCGGTACAGCGCCGCGCACATCGAAGGCGTCGAACAGGTTGTCGCGGCGCTGCTCGGCGCTGCGTTCGGACTGCGGCGCGGTGTGGCGACGGCGATACAACCCGCGCCACGTCGGCAACGGCAGCAGACGACACAGCTCAGCGGCCTGATCGTAGCCACGCTGACGCAGTCGCTTCCGGTGCAGCGGCACGGGTGCCAGTGGCGCGCACGACCACGGCGGCGAGTTGCGCAGCATCAACTGCGCAAGCAGTCGCCCTGCAGACAGGTCCTGGTGGAACTTGTAGCGGACCAGCAGTTGATCGACCGGCGGCAGGTACAGCAGGCTGGCATGGGTCGCGGTCTGCGGTGGCGGCTCGTCGCGACAGGTTCCGCAGATGGGCAGGGCTACATCCGGCAGCGGCAGCGCGCAGCGAAAGCAGGCGCGACCCGACCACGGTAGATCAGCGAGGCAGGCGGGGCAGAGATCGAGAGTGTCATGGCCACGCTCGCCGCAGACCAGGCAGCGCAGGGGCAGCAGGAGGCGAAAGGCGGCCGGCAATAGCTGCCCAAGGGAAGAAGGCAGGGAGAAGCGCATGCCGCAGCATCGCCCTGCACGCTCAGGCTGCCCATCAGTGAAGTAACTGGACGCATGTCAGTGCAAGGCGCGTTGCCCGATGGGGCTGCACCTTGCCGCCAGCCTGCATCGCAGCCGCTACCGCGCGCTTCCATCCACATACGGCCGCGACTGCAGAACCAGCACTTCATCGCCCACCAGGGCCCACTCGATGTCCTGGTCCACTCCGCCCAATGCCTGCTTGGTCTTGGTACCGATCCTGGCAAGCCGCGCGATCAGCGCGTCGGTCAGCACCTGACGTGAGGCGGTGATGGGCACTTCGTGAACACTGGCGGCTGAGGTCTGTACGACGTCTACACGCTGGCATCCAGGATCCGGCCGTGACCGGCCTACGCAGAGCTCGGGTGAGCATTACGGCGCATCCGACAACTCATGGGGAAACGGTGAGCGAACATAAGGGAGATCCTCCTTTCGCGATGCGCCGAACGCTCTGTAGTTGGAGCGACCTTGCATCAGGCTGAGACTCCCATTGGGTCCGTCGCGTACAACTCCAGCATCGTGATCATCCTGACCGTCATCCTCCCAGAAGCAGACAGCGCAAATTCTGACTGTCCCGCGCTCGTCGAGCGTCCTGTGGCCGCAGCATGGACAGCGCAGAGGAAGATCCGGAATATCCATCATTCAGCCTGACGCTTGAGCCAGGCGCTCAGCGAGATGAATTCGATTCCATCGAATGGTCGACGCGTGATACGAACTGCATCATTAAGCTGATCGAGTCGATTGGACATATCCGGAATTTTCCACTTCGTTCCCATCAATAGTGCAGCCAGACATCAGCTAGGGCGATTCCGGATCGGAAGTGACATTGTCCCCACTCCGACACAGGGCTATCAACCACCGGGTGATTGCGGCGAGGAATACACACTCTGCACTCCTGGATCCAGCACCAGCCGCTGAACAAACCCGCTCTGCGGATCCTGCACCAGCTATCATCAGCATAGGCGCAGTTGCCCTGGATGGATCTCTACCGCATGGACGGACTGACGCTTGTCAAAGCAACTGCGCATGACGCGGATGTGGTCTTCAGACTGATGCAGCTGTACTACTTCGAAGCTTCGGCCTGGAGTGATGAAGAGATCCGTGCCGATGGTCTCTACGACTGCGCATTTGCCGATGTCCAGGCCCGGCTGCAGGAAGAGCCCGAGTGGACCCGTCTGCTCTGGCTCGATGGCCTGCTGTGTGGATTCGTCCAGGTGGATGACGTCGAGTTCCAGGGGCGACGCCTGCCAGAGTTGGCGGATCTGTTCATCCTTCCGAAGCACCGCGGTAAAGGCATCGCATCTGCGGTGGTTGCAGACCTTGTGCGGCCAACAACGGGGGAATGGTTGCTGGCCACATTCCGCAAGGATCATGCAGCGCACGCATTCTGGGAGCGGAATCTTGCAAAGATGGGAATGGCGTACAGCGTCCCAACCGGGTCCGAAGGAACAGATTTCCGTTTGTTCCTGATCAGGGCGATATGACGAAGGGGAGCGCCTGCGCGATCGGCTATGCCTGCGGTCCGCTTCCGGCCCGACGCGTTACTCGCTCAGGCCTCGCTGATCAGGCTTCCCGCAAGCGATGTGGTTGGCTCAAACGCTGAACAAGCAAAGCCGCAAAGCGGCTCTGGCCTTTAGTCGACAATCAAGGGCTGTCCTGTCTGGTGGCGACGCCAAAGGCAAAGGACTCAAGGGGAACGTCCTCACCAGCCGAATAGAACAGGGTGCCGCCCTTTTGCTTGAATCCGTGAAGCAGGTCAAGCGCCAACGAGGATGCAAGGCAAAGGGCCTGAAACGAGCTGCCGCCATGAGCGTCCTGGAGGCTTTTGCAGAGTGGCCGTACTGCCACCGAACACGCCCACTCGTGAGGGTCATCCCCGACGTGATATGGCGTTCCGATTTCGATGTGAATTTCGAACGCCTCTTCACCCGGACGTTGGGCCCACATCACTTCATTGGCAATCACTGCGTTCATCTGAACCGCCTCCTCAGGGTTCGCCCATGCAAGCGTCCACCTTGCCTCGCGTTCGACCAGAAAGCCGACCCGCGCCCCCTACCGCATCCCGCAGGTCGCACCGATACATTGCCCGTTCTCCATGAACCGCACCTGCGAGTGCCCTGGCTCCCCGGTAGGGGCCGGCACCCCCGGTGCCACGAAGAACGTCGCCGCGTGCGCGCCATACAATCCCGCCGGGATGGCGAAGGCCTTCAGCACGGTGTAACTACGGAAGGGCACGCCCTGCTCCCGCTCTGCGTTGACGCCTTCGATGCGCGGGATGTCCGCTGCACCGCCGTTGCGTCGGCCGCCAGCCTCCCATGCGCGCAGGTCGGCCACCGTCGTCGGGCGCAGTACCCCGCTGCGCAGCGCGGCATCAATACCGGCCTGCCCTGCTGGCGGTGCGCCCTTCAGCTGGAAGTCCGCCACGGGCTTGGCCGTGGCATCGGTCACCAGTTGCGCCCCAGGCGGCAACGTGCCGATGACCGCCCGGCCGTCGCGTGCCGCGTAGGCCACATCAACCGCGCGACCGAACACCTCGCGGGCCAACGGATTGAGCTTGTTCGAGCCCTCCCCTCCCACATAGGCATAACTGCAGGGGCCGCGATCCTCGTAGGAGCTGATCAGCACCGGCACGCCAGCGGGCAGTCCGGTCAGCCGTTGCCGGTGATAGCCCGTCACCAGCACCGCCGCTATCTGCGTACCGCGCGTCCAACCGACGCTCCACACGGTGGGTTCGTAAGCGCCCAGCAACAGCACCACCCGCGCGTTGGGCTCGTGCACGGCCACCTGGATGGTGGTGGCCTGGTGGCCGCTCTGGTCGATCTGGAAATCCGCTTCCTTGCCGCCGTAGGCCCCCGCCGCATAGACCTTCGCGTTGGCCGGCAGCACCAGGCCGTCGATCCGGCAGATGCTCGGCGGGGTATCCACCGTCACCGGAGCGTCGAACGAGAAGGGCTGGGTGTCCGCATCGGAATGCACGATCACGGGCGCTACCTGGATGGGGTCCGCCGACATCGCGTCCGCAGCGCCAGGTGCGTGGGCTCCCTGCCCTGCTGATGCCTGCACATTCGGCTCGGACAGTGTTGGTTCGGTGCACCCAGCCAACAGCACCATCCCGGCGACCGCGACGTACATTCTGGTGCCGGAAATGACGTTGCGTTTCATGTTGTGATCCTTCGTGGCAAGGAATCGGGCACTGATCGGGAACAGCTTGCCTCATGCAGCCGCCGGTCCTTGGCGGGTTATTTCAGGAACGGCTGAACATCGACAATCCGCACGTCGTGCATCTGCTCGAGATACGCATCCAGGTACGCCTTGTGTGAGGCACCGACAATCACCAGCGTACGCATTCCCGGGGTCGGTCCCATCAGGTCGCGGATGTTCGCCGCCATGCGCAGGTTGCGCGTCTCCCACGAGGTGACGTAAAGGCGCCCGTAGCCCTGCGGAGACGGTTCCTCCAGCGCGGCACCGTAGTCGCTTTGGAAGGTGACCGCTGCCACGTCCGGTGCGTTGTAGCGGCGATACAGCGCAAGTGCTTTCTGCGGCATATCGACCTGCGCTTCCAAGTCGCCAAACATTGTCCGCCGCTGCTTGCTCGCCGGGTTGTCCCAGGCCTTCCTGACCGCAACTGCATAGGCCTTGGGATCAGGGCCAAACTGGTCGGAGCTGTGGTCATCCATCGGCCACAACCGCTCGTGGCCAAGACGGGCGGCGAGGGCCGCGGCGATGAGCGTGTTCTCATTGCGGCTGACACGCAGCGCTTCCAAGGCCGCAACCAGATCCTGGTCCAGACCGTCGCCTGCCTGCCGATCCGCTTCGGGGAGGCGCAGCCATTGCACCAGTGCCGATTCGCGTTCACCGGCAGCCAGGAACGTAGCGGCAAGCACGCGCCGTTGCGCGGCCGTGGGATGCGTGGGCCAGGTCGCCAGCATCGTCTCTGCCGCCGCGTTCGCCGCCGGCACATCGAGGCCCGTTGCTTTCTCCGCCGCCGACACATCGGGGCAGTAGTCCTTCACCGTATATCGGTAGCGGGAAGGGTATCGCCGCAGCATGTCGCACTGCTGGCCCGATACCGCCTCGATCGCGATGGCCTTCGGCTGCCACGCTGCGAGCCGGTCGATCAGGGTACCCAGTGACGAGGGCTCGAAGGTTTCCGGCAGCACCGCCAGATGCGCGGTACCGAGCACCATCACTTCGTTCGGCACCCCGCGCTGCGGCCCTTTGTGGGCGCGCGGGTCGAAGGTCTGTGCCTGTGCCGTTACTGCGAGCATCCCTGCCGCCAGCAGCGAGCCGTTCAATACGCGTCGTCCCCACATCCCCTGCATCATTCCCTGTTGCATATGGCTCGCCGTTGAAGCGCTTGTACAGCGCGTAGCGGCGCAGATTCCATCGCCGCCAGCGCTTTGTCAATCGTCATGAAGCTGCTGCTGCAGGACGCGGCCGACGCTTGAATGTCGGTCACAAGGGATCAGCGGAGCGTACCGATTGCGGGATCGCCTCAAGCCTCGAACTGCCTGGCTGCACTCTGCTGGGCGGGTAGTCGCAGCGCTGCGCGCGTTCGCCCGATCGTGGCCGCGATCTCCTGTTCAAACCCGCCCCCGGACTCCAGGCAGCGCAGCAGGTCGGCAGCCCTCTGCTTCAGCTCAATGGCCCATGCCACGTCATGTGGATCGGCAATCACCTCTGAGAACAGCAACCCGCTGCGTTCGACGTCGCCAGCCAACCCGGCCGACACCGCCGAGTGGTACGTGTTCCATAGCGTGGGCGATGCATTGGCAGTCATCCATGCGAGCGCGTGGGCGACCGAGGGGAAGCGCTCGCGCAGCGCCAGCACTTCCTGTTCCGCACGTCTGGCCAGCAGCGTGGCCGCCGCGGAGAACTGCTCCTCGCTGGTGAACTCGTGGAAGCCTTCCACCCGGTGCCCGGCGTCGAACGAAAGAAAATCCTTCTCATGCCAGAGCCAGCACGCTCCAACATTCAGATAGCTTCCCTTCCCCCACGAAGATGGCTGGAACTCGACCACGCCGATCCACCACCCCTGGTCGTCAAGCCAGATTCTGGACCGCCCCTTCTGCACGCAGCCCAGAGGGCGCAGCATTGTTCTGGCTGCGGCAGTGATCATTCGAGAGTGCTGGGCGGTCGACATCGAAGGCATCCTTGCGCTTGCGAGCGTTCATGGAATCCTACTGGAAGCAACGATGACCAGCACCATTGCATCGGCGAAGAACCTCCCCACTCGACTCTACATTGCAGGTCGTCCGATTCATACGAGAGCGCAGAGACGTCGGTGGAAACGGAAAGGGTGCCGGCTGCGAGCACCGCATACCGCATGACTACGATGCCGTACGCAGCGTGAGACTTCCGCAAACGACAGGGGATAGTGGTTTTGAATCGATGACCTGCCGATTCACTCCATCATGCGCTCGCGCCAACGGCGCTTCTCCACGGCCCGGATGTTGGGCTGCGGGCGTAGTACATCCAGATATCGAGAAAGATGAAGCAATTCGTCGTCATCAATATCACCAGTGAACTCCCGCACCTGTATCAGATTTCCGTAGTTTTTCGCGTACTTGCTGGGAGTGTCGTCAATGCCGATCATCTGTTCCAGCGTAAAGCCTAGACGTTTCAGCTTGGCCAGGCGCTTCTGGCTGGTGTAGCCGCCGGTCTCCCAATCACGCGCAGTACTGCAGCGCTGGGACGACCACAGGAACTCCAGCGTGCGCCCTGGCATCAACCACGCCACCAGTGGCTCGGCATACAACCTGCCGGAAGATGTCCACACCCCTACGTTGAAGTGCGCGAATGCGAAATCCAGGAAGTCGTCAACGTAGGGACGCTTGTAGACGTGGTAGCCCACCACTTGAGTATCTGCAGGGCGTTGCAACTGACGCGCACTGGCATGAACCAGCGTTTCATCGAGATCGAGCACCAGGAGCTTTCGGTCAATTGCGGGCATGCTTCCGGTCCGGTCTCGTTCGATGCTCAGCGGCATCTGTAAAAGAAAAGTACTCGACAAGGTAGCGGCTTGGTCCGCCGCCTTTCAACAACATGCTCCGCGGCTTCAGCAGCATGCTGGATACCCTGGGCCAGCCCACACTGGTGGTGAGATGCTTGGTGTCAGGCCGGCCAGGGGATTGGTTGCCCTGGCTGAGATAACCCTCCGCCGCTTGACAGGCAACCAGGATGTCCGGAGTCTCCGCACGATGACTATCGACGTTGAACACCTGAGCCTGCGCGAACTGAACGCCCTTGTGGCTGCTGCCGAGCAGCGGAGGGCGCTGGTCGCCAGCCGCCGCCCCGTGGCCGTCGTCCGCCGCAAGCTGATCGCCTTTGCAGCGCAGTGCGGCTACACGATCGAGGAACTGATCGGCACCGCGCCCACCGAGGCCACGGCGCCGGCCAGAAAACCTGCCGCACGACGCAAGCCCGGCAAGGTGGCCGCCAAGTACCGCGATCCGGACAACAAGCGCAACACGTGGTCGGGCCGCGGCCGGATGCCGCGCTGGCTTGCCGAGAAAACCAAGCATGGCCGTAGCCCAGCCGACTTCCTGATTCCCGGGCTGGGCCGGTCCGACGCACGCAAGACGAGCACGATTGGCCAGAGAACGGTCTTCAAACAAGGCTGATTCCAAGCACTGGGCGCTCGGAGCGGACGCTGGCCAGCCCTCACGGCGGCGTCTCATCGCTGAACCGTGCAGCTAGTGCGCGTGTTTCCACGTACGACGGTGCATCCGCTGGTCTGCTTGCTGCGTACCTTCCATGCCCCCATGCCGGGGGTGGAAGTACTCAGGAGACGCATCATGCACGCTCTTCTTCAACGTATCGCGCTCACCGCCAGCATCGCCGTGCTCTGCGGCACCGCTTCAGTCAGCTTCGCCGCTGATACGGTGATGGTCGGTGGCGCTGCGATGTACCCGAACAAGACCATCGTCGAGAACGCCCTCAACTCCAAGGACCACACCACGCTGGTGGCAGCCGTGAAGGCCGCCGGGCTGGTGGACACGCTCAATGGCAAAGGCCCGTTCACGGTCTTTGCGCCCACCAACGAAGCATTTGCCAAGCTGCCCGCAGGCACGGTCGACACCCTGGTCAAGCCGGAGCACAAGGCAGACCTGACCAAGATCCTGACCTACCACGTGGTCGCCGGCACCCATACCTCTCAGCAGCTGACGGCCGACGCCAGGAAGCATGGCGGCACGGTGTCGCTGAAAACGGTGGAAGGCGAGCCACTGACCGTGAAATTGCACGACGGCGCGCTTTGGGTGGTTGATGCCAAGGGTGGCAAGGCCGCCATCAGCATTGCCGATGTCAGGCAGTCCAATGGCGTGATCCACGTCGTGGACGCGGTGCTGATGCCGAAGTGATCTGATGCGCCGGGCGGGCATTCACGCGAGTGCCCGATCCGGCGTGGACTGGCACGGCCGCGCGTCTGCAAGTATTGGCGCCGTCGGCGGCATCCGCAGCGCTTGCCGGATGTGGCAGAGGTCATGCTCCAAGACGATTGAGTACGTGCACCAACTCCAGCTGGTTGCAGCCTCCGGCGGGGAGCACGCCATCCACGCCCGGCACTCCTATCTCGAACCCATATTCCACGTCCTCGAAGTACAGCAGGCCCTGTGGGAAATGAGCCACGACCAGCACCGGCTCAATCAACCCTAAGCGATGCAGCCGCACCGGATGGATTGGCACCCTCAGCAACGCAAAGGCTGATTGTTGCTGCGGCGAGCAATCCTGCAGTTGGCGCGCAATCAACGCTTCCAGTTCCTGCATGGTCATCGGTTCCCAGCTGTCCACGTGGACTCCTGCAGTTTCACTTCCCGCTGTCGGGAGCATCAGCGTGTCCTTCGTACCTCGCTGTAGCGCATGCGCGACAGGTCGCCGACAGCCTCCAGCACGCCCCGCTCAACCAGCCTGCGCACACGCCCTGCGTAGAACACATCTGGAATTCCCGGTTGACGTTCGGGGTCCAACGACATCGCCGTGGCCACGACATAGGCGACTTTGCGGACCTGATCGTCACACCGGGACAGCAGCTGCTGATCGATCCACGCAACGTCTTCGTCGGTCAACGCTGCGATGCGATGCCGCTGCTCGTCGGTGAGGTGCGCATCGCTGTCCGGTGCGTCGTCAGCATCAGGTAACCGGCCATTTACAACCAGCAGGCGAACCAGTACGGAAAAGCCAAAGTTCGCCAACTCCGCCTCAGACAGGCCTTTGGGGTCGGCAAGCATGCCTGCTGGATAGTCCTTGGAGGTAAAGAACGTGTGGTGCTGCCACATACCGGCGGTGTCCGATTTCCGCAGGTCATCCACTACCACGCGCAGGCCTCCATCAGGCAGATCAGCCAGGCTGCACAGCACAGCGTTGAGACAGGTTGCGGCGTTCTGATGCGGGTTCATGCCGATTCTCACGTTCCATGTGTAGCGGCGAACTTAGCACCGCCGCATTTGATTTGGGCGATGGCATTCTGTAAACCACAAATATAATCAGATGGTTGACAGAAGTCCCGACCCCACCCAGACTGCGCCCTCGCTCCAGCCCTTCCAAGGTCCCGCCATGGCAACCGCCATCCGCCACGACTGGCACCACGACGAACTGCAGGCGCTGTTCGACCTGCCTTTCCCGGAACTGCTGTTCCGCGCCGCCACCGTCCACCGCGAGCACTTCGACCCGGCCCAGGTGCAGGTCTCCACGCTGCTGTCGGTGAAGACCGGTGGCTGCCCGGAAGACTGCGCGTACTGCCCGCAGGCGCAGCGCTACAGCACCGGGGTCAACGCGCAGAAGCTGATGGAGACCGACGCGGTGCTGGCCAAGGCACGCCAGGCAAAGGCCGCCGGTGCCTCGCGTTTCTGCATGGGTGCGGCCTGGCGTTCGCCGAAGGACCGTGACATTCCGAAGGTGGCCGCGATGATCGCCGGAGTGAAAGCGCTGGGCCTGGAAACCTGCGCCACGCTGGGCATGCTCAGTGGCGAACAGGCGCGCGCGTTGAAGGACGCCGGCCTGGACTACTACAACCACAACCTCGACACCGCGCCGGACTACTACGACTCGATCATCCACACCCGGCAGTACCAGGATCGCCTGGATACGCTGGGCCATGTGCGCGATGCGGGGCTGAAAACCTGCTGCGGCGGCATCGTCGGTATGGGCGAAACGCGCGCGCAGCGCGTCGGCCTGCTGCTGGCGCTGGCCACGTTGCCGGCGCATCCCGATTCGGTGCCGATCAACAAGCTGGTGCAGGTCGCCGGCACGCCGCTGCATGGCAGCGCCGAGCTGGACCCGTTCGAGTTCGTGCGCATGATCGCCGTGGCCCGCATCGCCATGCCGCGTTCGATGGTGCGGCTGTCGGCCGGCCGCGAGGCGATGAGCGACGAACTGCAGGCGCTGTGCTTCCTGGCCGGCGCCAACTCCATCTTCTATGGCGACAAGCTGCTGACCACCGGCAACCCGGAAAGCGAGCGCGACATGGCCCTGTTCGCACGGTTGGGCCTGCAGCCGATGGCGGTACAGGTTGACGCCGACGGTCACGACCATGGCGGCACCGTCCATGCCGATATCAGCGCCGATGCCCCCGGCTGCGGCTGCGCCCACGCGGCCTGAGCCGGCGGCCAAGCAGGCGTCGCGGCAACGCGCTACCCTAGCCGCCCCGTCGCCGCATCCAGCCGCCATGGCACGCCCCGACCTGACCGCCCGCCTCCAAGCCCAGCGCGCGTTGCGCGATGCACAAGGCCGTCGCCGCCCACGGCGCACGGTCACCCGTCGCGATGGTGTGCGCCTGGAAGTCGATGGGCGCTGGCTGACTGGCTTCTGCAGCAACGATTACCTTGGCCTGGCCCAGCAGTTCAGCGTGGTCAACGCGCTGCAGGATGCCGCCGCGCGCGAAGGTGCTGGCGCCGGTGCTTCGCACCTGGTCTGCGGCCACCACGCACTGCATGACGCCTTGGAGCGCGAAGTGGCCGAGTGGCTGGGTTACCCACGTGCGCTGCTGTTCGGCAGCGGCTTCGCCGCCAACCTGGCGGTGCAGCAGGCGCTGCTGAGCGAAGAGAACGATGTCTGCGTACAGGACAAGCTCAACCACGCCAGCCTGCTCGATGCCACGCGGCTGGCCGGCGCGCGCCTGCGCCGCTACCCGCACCTGGATGCGGAAGGTGCGATGCGCCAGCTCAAGCATGCGCCCGATGGCGCGGCGATGCTGGCCACCGATGGTGTCTTCAGCATGGATGGCGATATCGCGCCGCTGCGTGCGCTGTCGCTGGTCGCGCGCCTGCAGCAGGCGTTGTTCTACGTGGACGATGCGCATGGCGTGGGCGTGCTTGGCGATGGCCGTGGCGCGGTCGCCACCGCCGGCCTGGGCGTGGACGATGTGCCGCTGCAGCTGGTCACACTGGGCAAGGCGCTCGGCGGTTCCGGCGCGCTGGTGCTCGGCCGCGAAGACCTGATCGAGCATCTGGCCGAAACCGCACGCCCCTACATCTACACCACTGCCATGGCGCCGGCATTGGCGGCATCCGCGCTGGAAGCGGTGCGTCTGGCCCGCCGCGATCATTGGCGGCGCGCGAAGCTGGCCGATCTGATTGCACTGTTTCGCGGCGAAGCGCGCCGTCACGGGCTGGATCTGATGGCATCGGAAACGCCGATACAGCCGTTGCTCTGTGGCGACGACCACACCGCCGTGGCGATGTCACAGGCGCTGGAACAGGCCGGCTGGCTGGTCGGCGCGATCCGCCCACCGACCGTGCCGGAGGGCAAGGCGCGCCTGCGCGTCACCTTGTCTGCGCTGCACACAACCGAACAGGTGCGCGGTCTGGTCGAAGCCATCGCCGTGGCACGCGACCGCGTGGCCTTTGCCGCGCGCGAAGTGCTGCCACCGTCGTTGCCGGCGCTGGCCTGAGTGATCGTGTAGTTCCCCATGCATATCGAAGTGACCGGCCATGGGCCGGACCTGGTACTGATCCACGGCTGGGCCCTGCAGGGCGGCGTGTTTGCGCCGCTGGTGCAGCGTCTGGCCGATCGGTTCACGTTGCATCTGGTCGACCTGCCCGGCCACGGCCACAGCCGAGACGACAGCACGCCGCTGCGTCTGCCGTTCGTGGTCAACGCCATTGCCGCGGCCACGCCGCCAGCAGTGTGGTGCGGCTGGTCACTGGGCGGCCTGTTCGCGCTGCACGCGGCGGCCACGCTGCCGAAGGTGCGTGGTCTGGCGATGATTGCCGCCACGCCGCGCTTCGTGCGCGCTGACGACTGGCCGCACGCCGTGGAGCCATCGGTGTTCGAGCAGTTCGGTCGTGACCTGGCCCAGGACTTCAGTGGCACCCTGGAACGTTTCCTGGCCCTGGACGTGATGGGTTCGGCGCATGCCCGCGAGGAACTGCGCACCCTGCGCCAGCGTCTGGTCGAACGCGGTGCGCCTACCGAACGCGCACTGCGCGAGGGCCTGCAGCTGCTGGAGAGCACCGACCTGCGCGGCGCCCTGCCCGCACTGGGCAAGCCCAGCCTGTGGATTGCCGGCCAGCGTGACCGCCTGGTCTCTCCCGCTGCAATGCAGGCCGCTGCCGCGCTGGCACCGGGCGGGCAGTCGCTGACCGTCGCCCATGGCGGCCACGCCCCCTTCCTCGGCCATGCCGATGAAGTGGCAGCCGCTCTGCAACACTTCGTTGCCGGCCTGTCACCGGCCGATGGCGGACAATGAGCCTCCCTACGCTTCTGCAGGACTGACGCATGGATCTGGGCATTTCCGGCCGCTGGGCACTGATCTGCGGCGCCAGCAAGGGGCTTGGGCTGGGCTGCGCGCGTGCATTGGTGCGCGAAGGCGTGAACGTGGTCATCGTTGCCCGCGGTGACGCTGCGCTGCAGGCTGCGGCTGAAGAACTGCGCACGCTGCCCGGTGCCGCTGAAGTGCGCGCGATTGCTGCCGACGTCACTACCGAGGCGGGCCGCGCCCACGCGCTGGCCGCCTGCCCGCAGGTCGACATCCTGGTGACCAACGCCGGTGGCCCGCCGCCGGGCGACTTCCGCACGTTCGAGCGCGACGACTGGATCGCTGCGCTGGACGCCAACATGCTGGCGCCGATCGCGCTGATCCGCGCCACCGTGGACGCGATGATCGAACGCGGCTTCGGCCGCATCGTCAACATCACCTCGTCATCGGTGAAGGCACCCATCGATACGCTGGCGCTGTCCAACGGCGCGCGCAGCGGCCTGACCGGCTTCGTCGCCGGGCTGGCACGGCGCACGGTCGCCCACAACGTCACGATCAACAATCTGCTGCCCGGCCAGTTCGATACCGACCGCCTGCGCGCCAACTTCGCCCACGCCGCGGGGCAGGATGGTGATGCGCAGGCTGTGGCCGAACGCCGCCGCCAGCAGATCCCCGCCGGCCGCTTCGGTACGCCGGACGAATTCGGCGCCGCCTGCGCCTTCCTGTGCAGTGCACAGGCGGGCTACCTCACCGGACAGAACCTGCTGATCGACGGCGGCGCCTACCCCGGTACGTTCTAAGAGACTTCTGCAATGCCGTCCCACTTCGATGCCCGCCATGTCCGCCGCGCCTTCGCCCGCGCCGCCACCAGCTACGACGCTGCCGCCGCCCTGCAGCGCGAGGTGCAGTCGCGGCTGCTGGAATCACTGGATTACCTGGAGGCGCGCAAGCCGGAGGTGGTGCTGGATATCGGCGCCGGCACCGGTCATGCCAGTGCGCTGATGAAAAAGCGCTGGCCGAAGGCACAGGTGATCGCGCTGGACGTAGCGCTGCCGATGCTGGACCAGGCCAAGCGCCAGGCCGGATGGTGGAAGCCGTTCCAGCGCCTGTGCGCCGATGCCGCTGCGCTGCCGCTGGCCGACAACAGCGTGGACGTGATCTTCAGCAACCTGTGCCTGCAGTGGGTGGACGACCTGCCGGCGGTGTTCGCCGGTTTCCGCCGCGTGCTCAAGCCCGGCGGGCTGCTGGTGTGTTCAACCTTCGGGCCGGAAACGCTGGTCGAGCTCAATGAAGCCTTCGCTGCCGCCGATGACCGGCCGCATGTCAGTCGCTTCGCGCAGATCGCCCAATTCGGCGATGCGCTGATGATGGCCGGCTTCCGCGATCCGGTACTGGACCGCGACCTGTTCACCCTCACCTACGACGATCTGCCGTCGTTGATGCGCGAGCTGCGTGCGATGGGCGCGACCAACGCACGGGTTGATCGCCGCCATACGTTGACCGGACGGGGTCGGTTTGCGGCGGCAGCGGCGGCGTACGAACCGATGCGCCGTGACGATGGCAAGCTGCCCAGCAGCTGGGAAGTGATCTACGCCCATGCCTGGGCACCCGACCCGGGCGCACCGATCCGCGAAGGCGGGCATGACATTGCTTCCGTGCCGGTGTCAGCGATCCCGATCCGGCGCAAGCAGACCTGACGTTCGCGCGCGATCCGCTCTGGTAGAGGCCGACCTTGGTCGGCGCTGTGCTTCCTGTGCCGACCAAGGTCGGCAACTACCAACAGCAGGTCCCGGCCGGCGCCATTGCACGCCTGCCCTCAGGTATTGGCCGGTGAACTCAGCGGCGGCCGCACCAGGTCGCGGTGGAAGAAGTAGATCTCCTGCACCAGGAAGCGCCAGCTGGTATGGAAGCTGCGGAAGCGCGTACTCGGCGTGGACGACGCCAATGCCTGGATGCCCAGCGCCTTGCTCAAGCGCAGCGCGCGCGCCATGTGCAGCGGGTCGCTGACGATGATCACCGAATGCAGCTTGCGCTGGTCCATCAGCCGCTTGGCCTCGACCAGGTTCTGCACGGTATTGCGCGAGGCGGTCTCGATGAGGATCGCGTCATCGGGAATGCCGTGCTTGAGCGCGTAGCGCCGCGCCACCTGCGATTCCGAGAAGCGCGCGCCGGTGCCGCCATAGCCGCCGGTGAAGATCAGCAGTGGCGCGTAGCCGGCGTCGTACAGATCCAGGCCGTGGCGGATGCGCTCTTCAAACACCGGCGAGGGCTTTGAATCATAGGCGGCTGCGCCGAGCACGATGATCGCGTCCGCCTTGGCCGCCTGGTCGCGTTCGCCGACCCAGACGATCCAGGCGGTCACGCCCAGCAGCCAGATCACCAGCAGCACGAACAACCGCCACAACCAACCGAGCAGGCCGGTACGTTCGCGATGGCGGCCGCGGCTCATGGCGCTCCCCAGCGCAGGGCAGGCAGATCGACATTGCCGCCGGACAGCACCAGTCCAACGCGCAGGCCTGCAAAGCGCGCCGGCTGCGCAAGCACCGCCGCCAGCACGATCGCCGAGGACGGCTCGACCACCTGCTTCAGCACGTCCCACAGCAGGCGCATCGCCGCCAGGGTGGCGGCATCATCAACCACGATGACCTCGGCACCCGCGGCCTGCAGCAGCGCGAAGTTGGGCGCGCCGATCAGCGTGCGCAGGCCGTCGCAGATCGTCTGCGGGGCAAATGCCTCCTGCCGCTTGCCGGCTGCCAGCGAACGGGCGGTGTCGTCGGCACCGGCCGGCTCGGCCAGCACCAGTCGGGTGCCCGGGCTGGCGTGCTGCAGGGCCAATGCGGTGCCACTGGCGAGGCCACCGCCGCCCACCGGCACCACCAGCACGTCGAACGGACCCTCGCTGTGCAGCAGCTCCAGCGCGGCCGTGCCCTGCCCGGCCATCACCGCAGGGTTGGTGTACGGGTGAACCAGGGTAGCCCCGGTATCGGCCTGCACCCTGGCGCAGGTGGCTTCGCGGTCGGCGATGGTGGCTGGGCAGCGCCAGAGGGTGGCGCCATGCCGGGCAATGTTGGCCAGCTTGGCCGCCACTGCCCCCTCGGGCACCACCACATGGCAGGGAATGCCACGCGTGCGGGCCGCCAGCGCCAACGCGGCACCGTGATTGCCGGAAGAATGGGTCACCACACCGGCACTGGCGTGATCGGCATCCAGCGACCACACCGCATTGCAGGCACCGCGGAACTTGAACGCGCCGCCACGCTGCAGGTGCTCAGCCTTGAACGCCAGTCGCGCACCGGCCAATGCGTCCAGCGTGCGCGAGCGCAGCACCGGGGTCACGCTGGCATGGGGCGCTATCCGCGCAGCGGCGGCAAGGACGTCATCAGCGCGGGGCAACAGTGAATCGCTCATGACGCAAGATTAACGTATGCCTCCGCGCTGGCGAGGGCGCCATCGGTCATGCCAGCATGCAGTCCTACACCGCCATTCATCCTGGCCGGCGGAATTAAGGGCTGATTCAACGCCGACGGCCGAAGCTGCCTGCATACCCGTCCTCTGGGGGGACCCATCATGAAAACGCGCCTGATGCTTGCCGGTGGCTTGTTGCTGGCCCTGACCGGTTGCACCACTTATGACTATGTCGGTGGCCGCGGCGGTGGTTACTACCACGGTGCGCCGTCGGTGGAATACCGCTACCCCTATGGCTACCCGGCCGACTACGGCTATCCGTATTACGGCGGCGGTGGCTATTACGGCTACGGCGGCCCGTACTACCAGCGGCCGATCTATCGCCCGCCGCACAACAACCATCGGCCGCCACCGCGCCCCGGCAATGGCGGTGAGAACCGTCCGCCGCCGCCGCCGCGCCAGAACAATGGCGGCTCGCCGTGGCGCAACATGGATTCGATGCGTCGGCCGTCGCAGCCCGCACAGCGGGTCGAGCGCCCCTCGCCTCCGCCGCAGGCACGCCCAGCTCCGGCTCCGCGTGCGCCGAGAATGAACAGTTCCCCCTGGCGTGCGATGGATCAGGAGAGATAGCGCACAGTTGCGCGTGTTCCGTCTTGCATTTCACACGGTCCAAGCCTCAATCTACGCAGGTGGTGACGGCCCGCGTCACAAAGTGACAAAAGCGGCAGGACACGTCGCAATCAGCTCTACGTCGATATCCGACAGGAACATCTGGATCCCCCCTGTTCCGGCCCTGTCGGATGTCGGCACCTTTGAAGACGAACGGCCCCGCACTGCGGGGCCGTTCGTTGTTCCGGGGCGCCGCAACGGCATCCACGCATGGCGTGGATCTACGCAGGGGCCGAGCATCAGTAGATCCACGCCATGCGTGGATGGCGCTTTCCCGGCTAAAAAAACAGGGCCGGACAGTCCCCCGACTGCCGGCCCCTCTGCTCCCCCACCGTGCGCCTGTACCGGCCCCTGTTCCAATTCCGGTCACGGGCGCCTGCGGCGCCAGCCACGGTGGGTGCTATTGGGTTATCTGCAAAAATCCTGCCAACTTTAGGGTTGATTTGGACGCAAGCCGGCCGGCGCCGACGTCCCCACCCCGATTGGCGTTAAAATCGCCACCCCGGCGCGCCCCCAAGCTGCGCCCGCCTCCTTGCTGAACAGCCCCCATGATCGATTCCTTCCATCGTTACGACGTCATCGTCATCGGCGGTGGCCACGCCGGCACCGAGGCCGCGCTGGCTGCGGCCCGTACCGGCGTGCGCACCCTGCTGCTGACCCACAACATTGAAACGGTGGGGGCGATGAGCTGCAACCCGGCCATCGGTGGCATCGGCAAGGGCCATCTGGTCAAGGAAATCGACGCCCTCGGCGGTGCGATGGCGCATGCCGCCGACCGCGCCGGCATCCAGTGGCGCACGCTTAATGCGTCCAAGGGCCCGGCCGTACGCGCCACCCGCTGCCAGGCCGACCGCAACCTGTATCGCATGGCGATCCGCGCCATCGTCGAGGGCCAGGCCAACCTGACCGTGTTCCAGGCGGCGGTGGATGACCTGGTCATCGAGGGCGACGCCGTGCGCGGTGTCATCACCCAGACCGGCCTGCGCTTCGACGCCGAGGCTGTGGTGCTGACCGCCGGCACCTTCCTGGCCGGCAAGATCCACGTCGGCCCGACCCAGTACGCTGCCGGCCGCATGGGCGACCCGCCGGCCACCACGCTGGCCGCGCGCCTGCGCGAGCGTCCGTTCCAGGTGGACCGCCTGAAGACCGGCACGCCGCCGCGCATCGACGGCCGTTCGCTGGACTACAGCGTGATGGACGAGCAGCCCGGCGACACGCCGCGCCCGGTGATGTCCTTCCTCGGCTCGGTGGACGAGCATCCGCAGCAGGTCAGCTGCTGGATCACCCACACCAGCGAGCAGACCCACCAGATCATCCGCGACGCTCTGCACCGCTCGCCGCTGTACAGCGGCCAGATCGAAGGCATCGGCCCGCGCTACTGCCCGTCCATCGAAGACAAGGTGGTGCGCTTCGCCGAGAAGGCCAGCCACCAGATCTTCGTCGAGCCGGAAGGCCTGGGCATCGTCGAGATCTATCCCAACGGCATTTCCACCTCGCTGCCGTTCGACGTGCAGCTGGAGATGGTGCGCAGCATCCGCGGTTTCGCCAACGCGCACATCACCCGCCCTGGTTACGCCATCGAATACGACTTCTTCGATCCGCGCGGGCTGAAGGCCTCGCTGGAAACCAAGCTGGTCAACGGCCTGTTCTTCGCCGGCCAGATCAACGGCACCACCGGTTACGAAGAAGCTGCCGCGCAGGGCCTGCTTGCCGGCCTCAATGCCGCACGCCAGGTGCGTGGCCTTGATGGCTGGTGCCCGCGTCGCGACGAAGCCTACCTCGGCGTGCTGGTCGATGACCTGATCACCCACGGCACCAACGAGCCGTACCGCATGTTCACCAGCCGCGCCGAATACCGCCTGCAGCTGCGCGAAGACAATGCCGACCAGCGCCTGACCCCGGCCGGCCGCGACATGGGCCTGGTCGATGACCGTCGCTGGGGTGCCTTCGAAACCAAGCAGGCCGCCGTAACCGCAGAACGCACGCGACTGGGCGCGCTGTGGGCGACCCCGGCCAATGCGCTGGGCCGCGAAGTACAGGAAACGCTGGGCGTTGCGGTCAGCCGCGAAACCAACGTACTGGACCTGATCAAGCGCCCTGAACTGGATTACGCGCAGCTGATGCAGGTGCCCTCGCTCGGCCCGGCCGTGGCCGATGGCAAAGTGGCCGAACAGGTGGAGATCGGGGTGAAGTACGCCGGTTACCTGGATCGCCAGCGCGAGGAGATCGAGCGCCAGCAGCGGCATGAAGCCACCCCGATTGCGGGCGATTTCGACTACGCCATCGTGCGCGGGCTGTCGGCCGAAGCGCTGCAGAAGCTGGAGCGCGTTCGTCCGCAGACCATCGGCCAGGCACAGCGCATTCCGGGCATGACCCCGGCAGCGATCTCGCTGCTGCTGGTGCATCTGGAACGTGCGCGGCGCGGACGCGTGGCGTAACGCGTGTGGCAGCGCCGGGCATGGCCCAGCGCTGCCGATGATCCGGCGCGTCAAGCGCCGCAGTAGATCCACGCCATGCGTGGATGAGGTTCCCGGTACCGACCGGCCCATGCGGTACAGTGGATGAACATGGACGACATCCACCCGATCGCGCCGGACAAGCGCGCCGCCATCCTGGCCACCCTGGCCGACATCGAACGCAGGCATGACGTGCGCGTGCTGCTGGCCTGCGAATCGGGCAGCCGCGGCTGGGGTTTCTCGTCGCCGGACAGCGACTACGATGCACGCTTCATCTACGTGCACCGCCAGCCCTGGTACCTGAGTGTCAACGAGAGCACCGGGCCGGGCGAGGCGCAGCGCGATGTGATCGAACTGCCGATCGACGACGAGCTGGACGTCAGCGGCTGGGACCTGCGCAAGGCGCTGCGGCTGGTATCCAAGTCCAACCCGACACTGATCGAATGGCTGCGCTCGCCCATCGTGTACCAGCAGAACGATGCTGCCGTGGCGCAGCTGTGGGAGGCTGCTACCCGCTTCTATTCGCCACTGGGCAGCTGGTGGCACTACATGAGCATGGCGCGCACCACGTACAGCCGGCATCTCGGCGGCGCGGCCATCAGTACCAAGAAGTATCTGTACGTGCTGCGTGCGCTGCTGGCCTGCCAGTGGATCGAAAGCGATTCCAGCCCACCGCCCATGGCATTCGAGCATCTGCTGGAGCGTTTGCTGCCGGATGGCGCGGTACGCGAAGCGATCGAAGCGCTGCTGGTGGTAAAACGCGCCAGTGCCGAAGTGACGGCAGGTCCCCGCATCGCCGCCATCAGCGATTACATCAACCAGGAAATGGCCAGGCGCGCCGAAGGCCCGGCGTTGCCTGTCGGGCATGGCGATGGTCCATGGCTGGACGGCCTGTTCCGGCAGATGCTGGCCGAGCACGCGCCGGGGTAGGCGCTTCGCGCCTGCCGCCCGTGGTCGCCACGGGGGGGCATCCACGCATGGCGTGGATCTACCGACGCTTTCGCCGCGTATCATCATCACGATTGCCCTGATCTGCCGGAGACACCGATGACCCCGCTGCGCCCTTTCCGCGACAAGATGCCGGTGCTCGGCCAGCGCGTGTATGTCGATCCGGCCTGCACCATCATCGGTGATGTCGAACTGGCCGACGACGTGTCGGTCTGGCCGGGCACGGTCATCCGGGGTGACGTCAATTTCGTCCGCATCGGTGCACGCACCAATGTGCAGGACGGCACCATCATCCACGTCAGCCACCACAGCCCGTACAACAAGGCCGGCTACCCGACCCTGATCGGCGAAGGCGTGACCGTCGGCCATGGCTGCATCATCCACGCCTGCAGCATCGGCGATTACAGCCTGATCGGCATGGGCGCGTGCATCCTCGACGGTGCCCGGGTCGAGCGCCATGGCTTCGTCGGTGCCGGTGCAGTGGTCGGCCCCGGCAAGGTGGTGGGCGAAGGCGAACTGTGGGTGGGCAACCCTGCCCGTCCGGCGCGTACGCTCAGCGACAAGGAAATCGAGTCGCTGCACTATTCGGCCGACCACTACGTGCGGCTGAAGGACGAGTACCTGGGCTGAGGCCGCATCACCGGTGGCCGGGCTCTGCTAAAGTCTGGGCCCGACCAGGAACCGTCGAGACCCCCATGCCCGTGGCTGCACGCCGGAGAGGACTCCAGCGCCCACTTCGGCGGCCATCGCGCTGATGGCCGCGCCGATGCTCGATACCTACCGCGAGGTGGTAACGCCGGAAGGCGTGCCGCTGCAGTTGCCTGCGGCAGGACCGATGCCGCGCGCCCTGGCCTGGCTGATCGACCTGGCGGTCCGCTTCGGCGCGCTGACTGCGCTGTCCATACCGCTGGCCCTGCTCGATGAGTTCGGTCGTGGCCTGTACAGGGCGCTGATGTTCCTGCTGATGTGGGCCTACCCCATCGTCTGCGAAGCGCTGTGGGGCCGTACGCTCGGCAAGCGCGTGCTGGGCCTGCGGGTGCTGGCACAGGATGGCGCACCGGTGGGCTGGATGGCATCGATCACCCGCAACCTGCTGCGCACCGTGGATATGCTGCCCTTCGGCTACGCGCTGGGCCTGATCAGCAGCCTGTTCGATCCGCATGGCCGCCGCCTGGGCGATCTGGTTGCCGGCACGATGGTGGTGCATGCACCGCCGCATTACCTGCCGCCGCCGGCCACCATCGACAGCGTTCTGGCCCCACCGCAACCGCTGCGCCCGGAGGAACAGGCGGCGGTGATGGCCTTCGCCGAGCGCGCGCCACGCCTGTCCCCCGCGCGCCAGCAGGAACTCGCCAGCATTGCCGAGCCGTTGACCAGCGCGTCCGGCCAAGTCGGCGTGCTGCGCCTGTATGCGATGGCCAACTGGTTGCTGGGACGACGATGAAGCAGGAACAGTTCGTCGCCCGCCATCAACAGGAATGGCATGACCTGGAGCAGTGGCTGCAGCATCGCGCGGATGCCTCGCGTCGGCGCCGGCGCAAGCCGGGCGCAGAGGAGGCCGGCGATGTCAGCTTCCCGCAGCGTTACCGACGGCTGTGCCAGCAGCTGGCGCTGGCCCGCGAACGCGGCTACAGCCCACAGCTTGTGCAGCGCCTGCAGCAGCTGATGCAGCACGGCCATGGCGTGCTGTACCGCACGCCACCGACCCGCTGGCGGCGCGCGCTGGAATTCCTGGTCGCTGATTTCCCGCTGCTGGTACGCAGCCAGGCGCGCAGCATGTGGGCCGCGCTGGCGATGTTTGCCGTGCCGGCGCTGGCCTGCTTCGTGCTGGTGCAGGTATACCCGGACAGCATCCACCTGCTGATGGACAACGGCCAGATCGCCGAGATGGAGCGCATGTACGATCCGTCCGCCGAGCGACTGGGCCGCGACAGCGGTACCGACTGGATGATGTTCGGCTACTACATCATGAACAACATCGGCATCGCCCTGCGCACCTTCGCCAGCGGCCTGCTGGCGGGGTTGGGCACGTTGCTGGTGCTGTTGTTCAACGGCATCACCATCGGCTCGGTGGCGGGCCATCTGCAGCACATCGGCCATGGTGGCCCGTTCTGGCGCTTCGTGGCCGGCCACGGCGCGTTCGAACTGACCGCCATCGTGATCGCTGGCGGTGCCGGCCTGCAGCTGGGCATGAAACTGCTGGCTCCCGGACGACGGCGGCGCCTGGATGCGCTGGTCGAAGGGGGACGCATCGGCGCGCGGCTGTGTCTGGGCGTGGCCTTCATGCTGCTGCTGGCAGCGTTCGTGGAAGCATTCTGGTCCTCCATCGCCGAAATCCCAGCTGCGGTGAAGTTCAGCGTGGCCGGTGTGCTGTGGGCCGGCGTGCTGCTGTGGCTGTGGCGCGGTGGACGCGGAGGCAGCCATGCGGATTGACCACCTGGACGTGGTGCTGCGCGCGCGCAGCAGCTGGGAAGCGATGGAGCTGGGCACTGCGCTTGCCCGCCGCCATGCACGCGGTGTGTGGGGCAGCTGGCTGCTGGCCAGTGCGCCGTTGTTCGTGCTGTTCAATGCGCTGGGCTGGTGGCTGGATGCCTTCGGCTGGGCCTGGCTGGCGATGTGGTGGTGCAAGCCCTTGTTCGAGCGCGCGCCGCTGTACGTGCTCTCGCGCGGCATCTTCGGCGAGCGGGTCGGTGCGCGCGCTGCGGTGCGCGCGCAGCGGCAGTGGGGTGGCAGCGGCTTCTGGGGTTACCTGGGCTGGCGTCGTTTCAGTGGCCTGCGCAGCCTGTGCCTGCCGGTCAATCTGCTGGAGGGCAATGCGCCCGCGCAACGCGGCGCGCGTCGGCGCGCAGTCGCTGCCGGCGCTGCGGGCCCTGCACTGGTGCTGGCGGTGACCTGCCTGGCATTCGAGCTGGTGCTGGTGGTGGGCGCGATCGCAACCATCTTCATCTTCATTCCCTTGGAACTGCTGCCCGAATCCTGGCGCGCGGCGTGGGCGATGGTCAGCGTGGAAGCACCCGCATGGGCCAAGCTTGGCCTCAACCTGCTGTTCTGGCTGGCAGCGGCGCTGATCGGGCCGTTCTACGTGGGCGCCGGCTTCGGCCTGTACTTGAACCGGCGTACGCAGATGGAAGCCTGGGACGTGGAAATCGCCCTGCGTCGCCTGCGTGAACGCTTGCTGCCGGTCGCCTCTTCGTTGGTGCTGCTGCTGTGCCTGGCGCTGCCGTTGGCGCCCGTGCACGCGCAGGACGCCGACACTCAGGACGCCGGGCAGACCGCTACGGCCAGCGCCGAGGAAGACGAAGACGCGGAAGAAGCCGAGGAAGCGGCCACTGCGGAAAACGATCCGGCCAACACACCGGCGGTGATCTTCGGCGACAAGGCAGTGGATACCGCTGGCTTCCGCCAGGCCGTGAACCGCGCTTACGAAGATCCGCTGCAGCGGCCGACGCGGCAGGTCAGCCGGTGGAAGCCGATCGAAGACGCCGCCGAAAAAAAGAAAGACAAGAAGGATCTGCAGAAGGACAGTAGCAGCGACACAGACCGCAAGGCGCGCAAAAGCGGCCAGCTGTGGCTGGCACGGATCGCCGAATGGGGCCTGTGGGGGCTGCTGGGCGTCCTGCTGTTGGTGTTGCTGTTGACCGCGCGGCTGTGGCTGCCGTGGTTGCGTGGTTCCGGCGGCCGCAAAGAAAAGCAGGCACCGCAGATCACCGAAGAGCAGGTGGAAATGCCGGTGGTGCTGCCGCCCGATGTGGCGACCCAGGCCGGGTTGCTGTGGGACCAGGGACGACCGCGGCAGGCGCTGGCCCTGTTGTATCGCGCCAGCGTACGCACACTGGTGGAGCGTACCGGCATCGCGCTGCCGCCTGGTGCCACCGAGGCACAGTGCCTGCGTGCCTCGCGGCGCATGACCGACAGCACCGACCGTGAACTGTTCGCGCGCATCGTGCGCATGTGGCAGTACGCCGCCTACGGTGGGCGCCTGCCCAGCCGCAGCGATTTCGATGCGTTGGCCAGCACCCTGCGCCAGCAGTACGGGTGGCAGGCATGACGCCGCGCCTGTTCTGGTCATTGCTGCTGGGCGCCCTGGTCCTGCTCGGCGTGCCTCTGACGATCCTGTTCCTGCGCACGCATGAAAAGGTGACCGAGACCGTCGTGCTGCCGCCACAGGGCGAAGCCAGCTACAACCCGCTGTATGTGCTGGGCCAGGCCCTGCGCGCCGACGGCATCGAGGTGCAGTCCCGACAGCGGTTGGACCTGGCACAGATGCCACTGGCCGCCACCGATACGCTGGTGTTGCTGCAGGACACCGCCGACATGCCGCCGCGCACTGCGCAGGCCCTGCTGGACTGGGTGGATACCGGCGGCCATCTGCTGCTGCGCACGCAGCCGCCGGCCGAGGACGATGCCAGCAGCACGCAGGGGCCCTTGCTGGACAGGATCGGCGTGGACAGCCTGTTCCATGGCAGCGACTGCCAGCCCTTCCACGTGGTCGATGATCCCAGCCATGTCGAGTTCTGCGGCGGCCGGCGCTTCAGCCTGGGCTTCCAGGCCAACGCCACGGCCGAGCGCCGATGGGGCGGCAACGAAGGACTGGTATTCGCACGCCTGCCGCACGGCAAGGGCCGCATTGACGTGCTGGCGGACATGGACGTCATGCGTGGTGAAGCACCGAACGCGTCGACGCGCCGTCGCCCTGTCGACGTCGATGCTGTTGCCCGCGATGGCCTGCACGACCTCTCGCACCGCGATCTGACCCGCTACCTGCTCGACCCCAACTATGGGCGGGGCACGGTCTGGCTGGTGTACGGCAGTCGCCCGCCCTCGCTGGGCGCGCGCATCTTCTACCAGGGCTGGCCGCTGTGGGTGCCGCTGCTGCTGGCGATCCTCGGCTGGTTGTGGTCACGCGCGCAACGCTTCGGCAGTGCCCTGCCCGCCCCGGTGATCGAGCGCCGTTCGTTGCTGGAACACGTGCGCGCCAGTGGCGAACTGCTGCTGCGCTTCGGTCATGGCGCGCGCCTTTACCAGGCCGTGCAGGCGCTGTTCCTGCATCGCCTGCGCCTGCGCGCACCCGTAGCGGCCGCACTCGACGGTGCTGCGCGTGACCAGGCCATCGCCGCGGTGCTGCAATGGCCGGTCAGTCGTGTCACCAGTGCACTCACGCCGCCTTCGCCGCAAGATTCCTCCGCCCTGCGCGAGCGCATCCGCTTGCTGCTCCAGATGAGATCCCTGCTATGACCGATGCCCCTGAACTTCCGGCGGCCGCCACCGCCCGCCTGATCGAACGCGTCGACGCCATCCGCCAGGCCGTCGGCCACGCCTTCATCGGCCAGGCCGATGTGCTCGACCAGATCCTGGTCGCCCTGCTGGCCGGTGGTCACGTGCTGATCGAAGGCGTGCCCGGCCTCGGCAAGACCCTGCTGGTGCGCGCGCTGGCGCAGGCACTGGAGCTGGACTATGGCCGCGTGCAGTTCACCCCCGACCTGATGCCCAGCGACGTCAGCGGGCATGCGGTGTACGACCCGAAAAGCGAGAGCTTCAAGATCCGCCGCGGCCCGGTGTTCACCAACCTGCTGCTGGCCGATGAAATCAACCGCGCCCCGGCCAAGACCCAGTCCGCGCTGCTGGAAGTGATGCAGGAAGGCCAGGTCACCATCGAAGGCAAGGCCTTCACCCTGGCGCCGCCGTTCATGGCGCTGGCCACGCAGAACCCGCTGGAACAGGAAGGCACCTATCCGCTGCCGGAAGCGCAGCTGGACCGCTTCCTGCTGAAGGTGCTGATCGACTATCCGCAGCTGGAAGACGAGAAGCGCATGGTCGCGGCGATCACCAGCGGCCGTGCCGCCAGCGATTTCGACCTGAGCCAGGTGCCGCGCGTACTCGGAGCCGGTGAACTGCTGGCATTGCAGCAGGCCACCGCCGCGATCACCGTCGATGATGAAGTGATCGACTACGCGGTGCGCATCGTGGCCGCTACCCGGCAGTGGCCGGGCATCGCCGTTGGCGCCGGCCCGCGTGGCAGCATCGCCCTGGTGCGTGCATCGCGCGCGCAGGCGGTGCTGGCCGGGCGTGATTTCGTCACCCCCGATGATGTGCGCGACATCGCCCGCCCTGCCCTGCGCCATCGCATTGCGCTGGCACCGGAGCTGCAGATCGAAGGCCAGGATGCCGACGACGTGCTGGGTGCGCTGCTGGCCAAGGTGGAAGCGCCGCGCCGATGAGGCCTGCGCCGCTGCTGCTGGCGTTGCTGTTGGCCTGGGCCGTGCTGGGAGGCGTGGTGCTGGGCGGCCTGCTGCCGCGCTGGAGCTGGACCGTGGCCGGCACATTGATTGCCGTGCCGGCACTGGTTGATCTGTGGCGGCAACGACGTCGGCCGTCGCCCAGCGTCGAACGTGACGTGCCCGAGGCGCTGGCACTGGGCGTACGTCGCGAAGTCGGCCTGCGCCTGCACAGCGAACAGAGCATGCACGTGCACGTGTTCGATCTGGTGCCGGGCGGTTGGCCACTGGAATCGCTGCCACAGCGCGTGCAGTTGCGGGCCGGCCATGTCAGCTCGCTGCATTACCACGTGCAGCCGCAGCAGCGCGGGCGCTTTGCCTTCGAGGGCGTGCAGCTGCGCATCCGCTCGCCGTGGCGGCTGTGGTGGCAGCAACGCACGCTGCCACCGGCGCTGGAGGTACGGGTCTATCCCAACTTCGTGCCGCTCACCCGCTTCGCACTGTTCAGCGCCGACCAGGCTTCACGCTTGGTGGGTGCGCATGTGAAGCGCCGCCGTGGCGAGGGTACCGACTTCCACCAGATGCGCGAGTACCGCATCGGCGACAGCCTGCGCCAGCTCGACTGGAAGGCCACCGCACGCGCGCGCAAGCTGATCTCGCGCGAGTACCAGGACGAGAAGAACCAGCAGCTGCTGCTGATGCTCGACAGCGGCCGGCGCATGCTGGCCAGCGAAGGCGGGCTCTCGCATTTCGACCATGCTTTGAATGCCTCGCTGGTGGTGGCCTACCTGGCCCTGCGCCAGGGCGATGCCGCTGGCCTGTTCGCCGTCGGCGGCGAGCGCCGCTGGGTGGCGCCGCAGCGCGGCATGGGCACGGTGCAGCACCTGTTGCGCGCCAGCTACGACCTGCAGCCACAGGCGGTGGCCACCGATTACCTGGCCGCCGCCACCGAAGTATCACTGCGCCAGCGTCGGCGCGCGCTGGTGATGCTGGTCAGCAACGTACGCGATGAAGACATCGAAGACCTGCTTGCTGCCGTGCGCCTGCTGCAGCGACGCCACCTGGTGTGCGTGGCCAGCCTGCGTGAGCGCGAGCTGGATGCTGCGCTGGAGGGTGAGGTGCATACGGTTGAGGATGCCGCGCAGGCCGGTGCCGCCGCGCTGTACTTGCAGCAGCGCGCGCAGGCGCATGACGCGCTGCGTGCCGAACGGGTGATGGTGTTGGACGTAACCGCCGATGCACTGCCCGCCGCGCTGGTGGAACGCTATCTGGCGGTGAAGCGCGAAGGGCTGCTCTAAGGGTAGTGCCGGCCGCTGGCCGGCAACCTCATGAACGTCAGCAGCGCCCTGCAGTTGCCGGCCAGCGGCCGGCACTACCTTGCAACAAACGATTCGGCTGATGCCGCACCTCCATCAGACGTAGATCCGCGTCGGCGCTTCGTCGATGATCGCGTGCGGCACGAAGCGCGCACTGTCGCGGGTGATCGCACTGTCGTCCTCGCGGATGCCGATGCCGCAGGCATGGTCGCCGATCACCCAGCTGCCGATCAGCGGGTAACCACCTTCGAAGCGGGTGAGCGGATGCGCACGCTGGATGATCGCCGGGCCGTCGTAGGGTCCATCACTACGCTGCGTGCTGCCGTTGGCCAGGTGCATCTCGATGTTGGCGCCTTCGCGCGAGAACAGCGGCTTGCGCACCCAGCCCGAAGCCAGTGCACTGCCATCGTCGAAATGTGCCTCCAGCAGGTTCGGGTGGCCGACATTGCGCTGCCACAGCAGCGGCAGGATGCCCTTGTTGCTCAGCACCGCCTTCCATGCCGGTTCCAGCAGCTGCACGCCCGAACCCGGCAACGCACGACCGAATTCCTCGGCCATCAGGTCTTCCAGCGGGTACAGCTTGAACAGCGTGCCGATCACCGTATCGTCCAGCGCGGTGAAGCGCCCGTCTTCGGACAGGCCGATGTCTTCGATGGCGATCGCTTGCCCGTGCAGTCCCGTCTGCGAAGCGCAGTCACGCAGGTAGTCGACCGTGCCGCGGTCTTCGTCCGAGCTGCCCACCGCACTGAAATACAGCGGCGGCGGCAGCTGCGTGGCCAGCTCGCCGAAGCGTTCGACCAAGGCTTCATGGATCGCGTTGAACTGGTCGGCATGCTGCGGCAGGCGGCCGGCGTTGCGCTGGTCCTCCAGCCACTGCCACTGGAAGAAGCTGGCTTCGAACAGCGAGGTCGGCGTGTCGTAGTTCAGCTCGTACAGCTTGGCCGGGCCGGTGCCGTCGTAGGCCAGATCCAGTCGCCCGTACAGGTGCGGCTGGCGCTGGCGCCAGCTGTCGGCGATCCAGTCGCGGTAGTGCGCGGGGATCGCCAGCTGGTCCATCAGGCGCTCGCTGGCGATCACATCGCCGACCAAGTCCATCGCCATCTGGTGCAGTTCGGCGCTGGGGTCTTCGATGTCCTGTTCGATCTGCCGCAGGGTGAACGCGTAGTACGCGCCTTCATCCCAGTACGGCTGGCCGTCGATGGTGTGGAAGCGGAAACCGGCTTCCTCCGCGCGCGCCCGCCACTGGGCGCGCTCGGCAATACGGATACGTTGCATGGATTGATCAGCCGCCGACGCTGCTGCCGCTACGGCGCGCACTGGTACTGCCGAAGCCGCTGCGGCTGGCGGTCACCGCACGGTTCGGCTCGCTGCTGACCGGGGCCAGCCCGGCCTTGCCCGCGCCGATGCCGCTGGCGGTGTTCAGGCCGCCGCTGCCACCGGGGGCAGGACGCGCCCAACCGGCACTCTTGTCCTGGTAGGCCGGCGCCGACGCCGGCGCCTGCGGGGCCAGGCCACCGCGGTTGCTCAGCATCTGCGACATGAAGAAGCCCATCATCATCGGGCCGATGAACGAGGTACCGGCCGAGGTGTGCTGCTGCACGCACTGCTCAGGCTTGTAGTCCTGTTGGCAGGCTTCCTTGGTCGCGTACTTCGGCGCTGCATCGACGGACTTCTTCTGCGCCTCGGCGAATGCATTGCGGCAGGCAGAAGGATCAGCGGTAGCCGTGGTGCAGGCCTCCACCGAGGTATACAGGCCTTCCTGCACCTGCACCTGCTCTTCCTTCTGGCAGGCAGTGAACAGCAGCGGCGCAGCGCTCATCAGCAGCAGCGCGGTGGTGCGGGAACGTTTCATGGCCTCATGCCTTCAAGTCGGAACAATGCCCCATCATGCCAAATCCCGGCCAACAACCGGAATCGGCAAAGTGGGAAAGATGAACGATCTTTCATTTTCGTCGTTCTCTCCCTCGCTCCACCCACGCATGGCGTGGATCCACGTGTCGACCAAGGTCGACACCCACCAACAGCAAGAATCGGGTCAGAGCCCACTGTGCAGCAACGGGATTCGACCCTGTCAGATCGCGGACAACTGTCGAAGGCGGGGTGGGTCCGGTGGCGGGGGTGTCCGCGGCATGGATGCCGCGGCCAAGCCCCCAAGGACGGGTTTACGGCGTCCCCCGCCACCGGACCCACCACGCCATCCCGCGGAATGCAGGCTGTTGCCGTTGACGTTGCCGTTGATTCGGCAGGTGCAGGGCGCAGTCCTGCCGGACCACCACCGGTGGTTGCAGCAGCAACCGAAAAACTCCGCCATCATCAACCGACCCCCACGTCGTACGGCCCGCCCGTTCCGCCAGCCATGCCTGAATACCGCTCCCGCACCTCCACCGCCGGCCGCAACATGGCCGGCGCCCGCGCCCTGTGGCGTGCCACCGGCATGAAGGATGGCGACTTCCACAAGCCGATCATCGCCATCGCCAACTCCTTCACCCAGTTCGTGCCCGGCCACGTACACCTGAAGGACCTTGGCCAGTTGGTCGCTCGCGAGATCGAACAGGTCGGCGGCGTGGCCAAGGAATTCAACACGATCGCCGTGGACGACGGCATCGCCATGGGCCACGACGGCATGCTGTACTCGCTGCCCAGCCGCGAGATCATCGCCGACTCGGTGGAGTACATGGTCAATGCGCACTGCGCCGATGCGCTGGTGTGCATTTCCAACTGCGACAAGATCACCCCCGGCATGCTGATGGCCGCGCTGCGCCTGGACATTCCGGTGGTGTTCGTGTCCGGCGGACCGATGGAAGCCGGCAAGACCAAGCTGTCCGAGCACAAGCTGGATCTGGTTGATGCGATGGTGATCGCCGCCGATGCAACCGCCAGCGACGAGAAAGTGGCCGAGTACGAGCGCAGCGCCTGCCCCACCTGTGGTTCGTGCTCCGGGATGTTCACCGCCAACTCGATGAACTGCCTGACCGAAGCGCTGGGCCTGTCGCTGCCCGGCAACGGTACCACCCTGGCCACGCATGCCGACCGCGAAGCGCTGTTCCGCCGCGCCGGCCGCCTGATCGTCGAGCTCTGCCACCGCTGGTATGGCGGCGAGGATCCGCGCGCACTGCCACGCGGCATCGCCACCCAGGCCGCGTTCGCCAACGCGATGACCCTGGATATCGCCATGGGCGGGTCCACCAACACCATCCTGCACCTGCTTGCTGCCGCGCAGGAAGCGGAGGTCGACTTCGACCTGTCCCACATCGACGCACTGTCGCGGCGCGTGCCACAGCTGTGCAAGGTGGCGCCGAACTCGCCCAAGTACCACGTCGAAGATGTGCATCGCGCCGGTGGTGTGTTCGGCATCCTCGGTGAGCTGGACCGCGCCGGGTTGCTGGATACGTCTGTGCCTACCGTGCACAGCAGCACGCTCGGTGAAGCACTGGATCGCTGGGACGTGATGCGCAGCGACAACGACACCCTGCACACCTTCTTCAAGGCCGGCCCGGCCGGCATCCCCACCCAGGAAGCCTTCAGCCAGGCCACGCGCTGGCCGTCGCTGGATGTTGACCGCGCCGAGGGCTGCATCCGCTCGCTGCAACACGCTTACTCACTGGAAGGTGGGCTGGCCGTACTGCGCGGCAACCTGGCCGTCGACGGCTGCGTGGTGAAGACTGCGGGCGTGGACGAATCGATCCACGTGTTCGAAGGCAATGCGCGCGTGTTCGAAAGCCAGGACGCGGCGGTGGCCGGCATCCTCGCCGATGAAGTGAAGCCCGGCGACGTGGTGGTGATCCGCTATGAAGGCCCGAAGGGTGGCCCGGGCATGCAGGAAATGCTGTATCCGACCAGTTACCTGAAGTCGAAGGGGCTGGGCAAGCAGTGCGCGTTGCTGACCGACGGGCGCTTCTCCGGTGGCACCTCGGGCCTGTCGATTGGCCATGTCTCCCCGGAAGCGGCCAGCGGCGGTGTGATCGGGCTGGTGGAGGATGGAGACCGCATCCGCATCGACATCCCCGCGCGCCGCATCGACCTGCTGCTGGACGACGCCACGCTGGCACAACGCCGCGCCGACGCCGATGCACGTGGCTGGAAGCCGCGTGCATCGCGCCCACGCAAGGTCACCAGCGCGCTGAAGGCGTACGCCCTGCTGGCCACCAGCGCCGACAAGGGCGCCGTGCGCAACACCGCCCTGCTCGGCGATTGATAGAAAAGGGGACGGAGGGGATTAAGTCGTTTGTGGCACAAACGACTTAATCCCCTCCGTCCCCTTCTTGCTCAGAACGCGAACGGCTCGCCATCCATGCGGCACGCGCCTGCGGAGATGTGGACCGCACCGCCGGACTGCAACTCGAACACCACGCGGATGCCGCCCTCGGCGCGATCCTCGCTCGCCATCACTTCGTTGATCGATGCACTCGGCCCCCAGGGCTCGCTCCTGTCCAGCACCACATGCTCGACCGCTTCGAACTGCAGATGGCGCTCCGTTTGGGTCGCATCGCGGAGGACGAGCTCGAAAGTGGCGGCGATCCAGTCACTGTGGGTCGCGATGATTGTCCAATCGTGCATGTGACTCCCCTCTGCGCGTGCGGTCGCGCCATGGTAGTCCGATCCGCGAGGTTGCCAGCCAGCGGCCGGCACTACCACTTAAGGGGTTGAGGCTTTTCACCGGGCATGGCCCGCCGCTACCAGAGCACCTCAACCGATGGTGCGCTTGAACGGCGGCAGCGCGTCGATGATCCGCTTGCCGTAACGGCGGGTCAGCAGCCGCGAGTCGAGGATGATCACCCGCCCGGTGTCGGTGGAGGTGCGGATCAGGCGGCCGGCGAACTGGGTCAGCGTGCGCAACGCATGCGGAATCGCAATCAGGTTGAACGCATTGAGGCCACGCGCTTCCACCCACTCGCTGAGCGTGGCGGTCTGCGGATCGGTCGGCACCGCGAACGGTACCTGGGTGATCACCACCGTGGTGCAGGCTTCACCCGGAAGATCCAGGCCTTCGCCGAACGAGTTGAGCCCGAACAGCACCGAGCCCTCGCCGGCAGCTACGCGACGCAGATGTTCGTCGATCATGCGCGTCTTCGACATCTCGCCCTGCACCAGCACCTGCTTGCGCTTGGCGGCAGGCATCAGGCCCGCCACCTTCTCCATCTTCCAGCGCGAGGTGAACAACACCATCGAGCCCTTCGTCCAGTCCAGTTCCTTGCCGATGTAGCGCGCCACTTCACGCGGATGGCCTTCGCGGTCATCGGGCGTGACCGGGAACGGCGGCACGATCAGCTCGGCCTGGTTGGGCAGGTCGAACGGGGAAGACAGCGACACCATCTCGGCGGTTTCAGGGATGCCGTTGTCGATCGCCAGCGCCTGGAAATCGCCGCCGCCGGTCAGCGTCGCCGAGGTCAGCACCACCGAATCCACTTCATCCCACAGCAGCTTGCGCAGCACGTGCGCGGCCGACACCGGCGAGCCATGCAGCACCAGGTCGCCATCGCGGGTGGCGGTCACCCAGCGCGCCATCGGCGGCGCGCCTTCCTTGTCTTCGCGGCGCCAGACCTGCCACAGGTTGTACTGCTGCTCGATCATCTCCAGGGCCATGCCCAGGTTGCGTTGCAGGCGCTCGCGTGCCGGATCATCCGGCTTGCCCTTGGCGACCTGCGCGGTGGCCGCGTGCGCCCAGTTGTAGAGGCTGCGGGTATCGTCGGCCAGCGCCTCGATCGGTTCGCGCCAGGCCTCGGGCAGACGCCCGTTGGCGGCGCGCCACATCGGTTCCTCATCGGCCGGCGCCGGCATCCACACCGCTTCCACGTGGTCGCGGAACATGCGCAGGCCCTTGGCCACGTTGCTGGCCGCGTCGATGGCTTCGTTCGGCAGCAGGTTGCCAAGGCGATCCTTGTCGACGGCACGGTAGGCACCGGCAATCAGGATCTGCAGGCGGCCGGTGCGCTTGGCCATTTCATCCAACGCCAGGCTGGCCGCGCCCTGATCGATGGCCACATTGCCAACGTGGTGGCCTTCGTCGAGCACCAACAGCATGTCCGACGGCGCGGCGATCATCGGCTGGCCGTTGTCGCTGTCACCAATGGACAGCGCCGACAGCAGCAGCGCGTGGTTGGTGACCACGATCTGCGCGTCACGCACGGTGTTGCGTGAGCGCAGCACCGCGCACTGCGCCGAGTACGCACAGCGTCGCCCCGCACAGCTCGAGGCCGGCGTGGTGATGCGCCCGCGCAGGCCGGGGCTGATGGTTTCCGGTGCGTTGTCGATGTCGCCGTCCCAGCTGCCGTTGCTGAAGGCCACGGTGAGGCGCTTGGCGATGTCCATCTCGATCGGCGCCAGCGGGCGGTCGAACAGCGGCTGCTCGTCGTCGAACATGCCGTTCTGCGCGCCCTCGCCATGTGCTTCGGCGGCGTTGCGCGTGCACAGGTAGCGGGTACGGCCCTTGGCCAGCGCGATGGTCGCCTCCAGGCCAGTGGCTTTGAGGAAGTTCGGAATATCGCGCTCGACCAGCTGCGACTGCAGCGCCACGGTACCGGTACTGATCACCAGCTTCTTCTTGCTGGCCAAGGCAATCGGTACGCCGGCGGTCAGGTAGCCCAGGCTCTTGCCAACGCCGGTCGGCGCCTCGACCACGCCCACGCCACCACTGGTGGACAGCGCGCGCGACACCACGCCGATCATCTGGCTCTGCGAGCGGCGGGTGGAGAAGCCGGGGGTATTGGCCTGCAGCGTCGTGTACGCCTTGCGGATCGCGTCCTTCAAGGTGTCATCGAGCTTGCGTGGGGCGGCGACGGTTTCGGTCACGCCAGAACTACCGTAGCGGGGTCAGGCCGGCCATTGTCGCATGGCCGGCCACGGGCTCCGATGCGCGGGCGCTGAACAGGGTCAGCAGCGTCGCGCGGTGGCTGGATGCGCGCCCCACAACGCCACCAATGCGGCCAAGGCCGCCATCGGGGTCAGGGCGTCGCAGCGCGCTGCCGCAGCAGCCGTACCAATGCCCAGACCAGCAGTACCGTGCCGACGGCATCGAGCATCGCCAGGCCGAAGTGGACCACACCCAGCACGGTGCTCAGCTGCGAGATCGCACTGAAGTCGCCCTTGCTGACCATCCACATCGGCACCAGGTTGGCCAGCAGGCTGCCCATGCTGGACGCCAGCAACAGCAGCAGGCCGGTCAGCGCACCGGTGCGTGCCGGATCGCGCGGCGCGCCCATCACCCAGACCAGGCCGACGCACAGGGCGATCAGCACCGGCAGGCGCACGCCGACCATGGTCAGCAGGGAGACCATCAGAGCCTGGCTGTCCATCGATCAGTCTTGCCCGGCGAAGGCACCGGCACCGGCGCGCAGCTGCTGGTAGACCTCGTCGGTCTGCGGGCGCACGGCATGCCACTGCAGGAAGCTCTCGGCCGCCTGCTCGACCAGCATGCCCAGGCCATCAACCGTGTTGCGGCACTGCACGGCGCGCGCCCAGGCCAGGAAGGCGATGGCGGCCTCACCGTAGTTCAGGTCGACGGCGGTAGTCATCGAATTGACCAGCGACAGCGGCAGCTTGAACTCGGCGTCGCGATCACGGCCGGCCGAGGTGGCGTTGAGGATCAGCTCGAAATCACCGAGGTCGCGCAGATCGTCCCAGTAACGGCTGAGCGCGCGGCCCGGCTCGCCCATGGCATCGATCAGTTCGTCGGCGCGTTCCGGCGTGCGGTTGACCACCACCAGTTCGGTGATGCCGGCATCCAGCAGCGCCGGCGCGACGCTGCGCGCCGAACCACCGGCGCCCAGCAGCAGCACGCGGCGGCCGCGCAGGTCCAGGCCGTGGCGGTCGGTGAGGTCGCGCACCAGACCGATGCCATCGGTGGTGTCACCGTGCCAGCGGTCGCCCTTGCGCAGCAGGGTGTTGACCGAGCCGGCGCGGCGCGCGCGTGCGGTCAGCGTGGTGCACACGGAGAATGCCGCTTCCTTGTGCGGTGAGGTGACGTTGGCACCGACACCGCCCTCGGAGGCGAACGCCTCCAGCCCGGCCAGGAATGCGTCCGGGGCGAGATCGATGCTGCGGTAGTCGAGGGAGATGCCTTCCTGGCGACCGAACGCAGCATGGATCTGCGGCGACTTCGAGTGGGCGACGGGGTGTCCGAAGACGGCGTAACGATCGGTCATGGAATCCTCAAGCTGGCTAGACTGGTGCTCTTTCATGCATGGACCTGGATGATGCGTATCGCCCCGACCCTGCTGGTGCTCGCCGCCAGTCTACTCTCTGCCCCGGTGGCGATGGCGTTGAACGAGTACGGCATCGAGGGCATGGGCGTGGTCTCCACCCGTGCCGATGAGGGCCGGGCCACGATCAGCGCCGATGGTCAGCGCATCGTCTTCGCCCGCCGTGGCGATGCCGGCTGGGGGTTGTGGCAGGCGCGCGTGGCCGACGGCCGCTGGCAGCAGGCGCAGGCGTTGCCGCTGGCGGTGTCCGGCGAAGTGCGCGATCCGTATTTCAGCCGCGACGGCCGCTGGCTGCTGTTCGCCGCAGGTCGCGAGGGCCGGCTGGCGCTGTACCGGGTGGCGATTGCCGCCGATGGCGGCTTGGGCGCCCCGCAGCCGTTGGCCGGCGATGGCGGTCGCCATGAGGAGCGCGGCCCGGCATTGAGCGCGGACGGGCGGCGGCTGCTGTTTGCCCGCCAGCAGGGCCGTGGTGCCGGCTGGGACCTGTTCGTGGCCACGCTGGACGCGGAAGGCGCGCGCGGGCCGGCGACGGCGTTGCAGGCATTGAACAGCGCTGCCGATGAAACCGACGGCGACTGGCTGGGCAGCGCGGGCGCCGTGGCCTTCAGCCGTGGCAGCGGTGACACCGCGCAGGTCTGGACCAGCGGCTGCGCGTGGACGGGCGCTGCGCTGCAGCCGCTGGGGTTGTCGTTCAACCAGGGAAGCGGCTGGACCGGCGCGCCGGTGGTCGACAACGCCAAGCCAGGCGAAATGATGGTCGCCAGCAGTGCGGCGAAGTCGCCACGCGCCGGTGGCGTGGACGTGTACCGGCTGGCGGTGCCGAAGGTGGTGGCAGAGCCGGGGTGCGTGCGGTAGATCCACGCCATGCGTGGATGATGGTTCGGAGGATGCCGACCGCCCCCCTCCGGTAGGTGCCGACCTGGGTCGGCACAGAAACAAAACCGCCAACCAAGGTTGTCCCCCACCAGTAGATCCACGCCATGCGTGGATGATGGTTCGGAGTGGGCACCCGGAGCGCCAACCAAGGTTGGCGACTACCAGAACATCAGATCAGCGCGACAGCACCTTCGCGCGCTGCTGCTCGTATTCCGCTTCGCTCAGCTGGCCGTTGTCCTTGCGCCGGTTCAGTGCGGCCAGTTCGGCCTGCACGCTCTCCGGCACGGCCTGCTCGCGGGCAACCTGGGCGGCAGCGGAGAGCTGCTCGGGCGGCCGCCGAGCGGCGCGCCAGGCAGCGACGAACACGCCGACGATGATGGCCCCGAACACCAGCGTACCGGTGCCCCAGATCAACCATTGCATCCAACCCATTTCAGGTCCCATCGCGTGTTCCTCCGTCCGTCGTGGGCGCTATTGTCAGCGCTCGCGCAGCCAACGCGCCACCTGCGGCGCGAAATAGGTCAGCACGCCATCGGCGCCGGCACGCTTGAAGCCCAGCAGCGATTCCAGCACGCAGGCACGCTCGTCCAGCCAGCCGTTGGCGAACGCCGCCTTCATCATCGCGTACTCGCCGCTGACCTGGTAGGCGAAGGTCGGCACGCCGAAGGTTTCCTTCACCCGCCGCACCAGGTCCAGGTACGGCATGCCCGGCTTGACCATCACCATGTCCGCGCCCTCCTCCAGGTCCAGCGCGATCTCGCGCATCGCCTCGTCGCCGTTGGCCGGGTCCATCTGATAGGTCTTCTTGTCAGCCTTGCCGAGGCTGGCCGCGCTGCCCACCGCGTCACGGAACGGGCCGTAGAACGCCGAGGCGTACTTGGCCGAGTAGGCCATGATGCGCACGTTGAGGTGGTGGTCGGCGTCCAGCGCACGACGGATCGCACCGATACGGCCATCCATCATGTCCGAGGGCGAGATGATGTCCGCGCCCGCCTCGGCGTGCGACAGCGACTGCTTGACCAGTGCTTCGACGGTGATGTCGTTGAGCACGTAGCCCTTGTCATCGATGATGCCGTCCTGGCCGTGCGTGGTGTACGGATCCAGGGCAACGTCGGTCATCACCCCCAGTTCCGGGAAACGCGACTTCAGCGCGCGGATCGCACGCTGCGCCAGGCCGTCCTCGGCCCAGGCCGCGGAAGCATCCAGCGACTTCTGTGAGGCGTCCAGAACCGGGAACAGATCGATCACCGGGATGCCGAGTTCCAGCGCTTCCTCGGCCACCTTCAGCAGTTCTTCGATCGACAGGCGCTCCACGCCGGGCATCGACGGCACCGCAACGCGGCCAGCCGGTTCGTGCACGAACACCGGATAGATCAGGTCGTCAGTGGTCAGCGTGTTCTCGCGCATCAGGCGGCGCGAGAATTCGTCATGGCGCATGCGCCGCGGGCGGTAATGGGGATGAGGCATGGCAGGCTCCGAGGAGTGGCTATTGCAACAGGTAGCCCTGCGGCAGCAGGGGTTCGGGCAAGGGGCGTTCGCCGAGGGCATCGAGCTGATCGATCTCGATGGTGCGCACCAGCGCGTCCAACGGCAGGTCGTTCGGCTCCAGGCCGAACGGGTCTTCCATTTCTTCACCCAGCTGGTCCAGGCCGAAGAAGGCATAGGCCAGCACGGCCGACAGCACCGGCGTGGCCCAGCCCAGCGAACTGGCCAGGCCGAACGGCAGCAGTACGCAGAACATCCAGGCGCAGCGGTGCAGCAGCAGGGTGTAGGCGAACGGCAGCGGGGTGGTGAGGATGCGCTCGCAGCCGGCCTGGATCGAGGACATCGCGTGCAGGCGCTCTTCCAGCTGGACGTAAAGAATGGAATCGAGCGCGCCTTCGCGACGGGCCTGGGCCAGTTCGGCGGCGATCATCGCCAGCAGCGCATCGGGCACGTTCCCGCGCTGGGCAAGCTGCCCGCGCTGTTCCTCGTCCAGCCATGGCACCGCCGCCAGCGCCACGTCGCGGGCGCGCAGGCGCGCGGCCAGTGCATAGGCAAATGCGGTGGTCAGGTAGCTGATGCGCTGGCGGCGCAGCGCATCGTCGGCCAGCAGCACCTGTACCTGCCGCGCGAGCGAACGCGATTCGAACACCAGTTGGCCCCACAGCTTGCGACCCTCCCACCAGCGGTCGTAGCAGGCGCTGTTGCGGAAGCTGAGGAAGATCGACAGGACCAGGCCGAGCAGGGTGAACGGGGTAACCGAGACGCGCTCGATGCCGATCGGCGGCGCCAGTTCCACCACCGCGGCGACCGCGATGGAGAGGGTGAGGATGGCCAGTACCTTCGGCGCGATCGCCGGGACGATGGATCCACGCAGGATGTACAGCAGTTGCCAGCCGTGGGGACGGGAACGAATGATCATGGGAGCAGCCGCGCTGCGCGCGGTTCAACAGGCACGCGGGGGGCTCGCGCAGCCGCCCATTCTACTCCCTGCCCGGCCAGCGGCCGTGTCACTGCGACGCCCTGTCGCACCGACCGGATCGGCTCAGATCACGCCGCCACCCAGCCCCAGGCGCAGGATGCCGACCACCACCACGATGCCGTTCAGGATCAGCCCGGTCCAGGCCCGACCGCGCTTGCTGGGGTGGGTGAACAGGATGCCGAGCGCGGCGATGATCGCGCCGACCGCAGCAAATGGGATCAGGAACCAGTTGCCCCAGCCCAGCAGCGGTATCAACGCCAGGATCATCCACAACAGGGCCAGTACGCCCCACAACAGACTGATCACACCCATAGCGCACTCCCCGTGGTTGTTCTTGCTCCCAACCATAGCCGTTCCCGGCAGCGCCGCCTACCGCCGTTGCCGTCAACCTCACCGGCACCGTGCTAGCGTGCGGCCATGGGTCGAGCCCCGATGTTGGCGCCGATTCAGAGTGCCCGGCTGATGATCCGAACCAGTCCTACAGGGGTATACGCCATGAACATCCGTTGGGTCGCCTTGGCGGCCATGCTGCTGACCGTTGCCGGTTGCGCCAGCACCTCCAAGGTCATGCTGGGCCGCGCCCGTGCACCGATCGATCCGGCGCAGGTGCAGATCTATTCGACGCCGCCCGCCGGCTCGCAGGAAATCGCCCAGCTGGAGTCGTCTTCGGCAGTGGGCTTTGGCACGCAGGGCCAGACCGATGCCGCCGTGGCGCGCCTGAAGCGCGAAGCGGCCGCGCTCGGTGCCAACGGCGTGATCCTGATGGGCGTGGGCAGCAGTGGCTCACCGGTCGGCATGTCGGTGGGTGCCGGCAGTTACGGTTCGCACGTGGGCGGTGGCGTGGGCATCGGCATACCGACCACGCAGAAGCGCGCGGCCGGCGTGGCGATCTGGGTGCCGAATCCGGCGCCGCCGGCGCGCCTGCCGACGCAGACGATCACCCCGCAGCGGTGACGGTAGTGCCGGCCGCTGGCCGGCACCCGCAGGGCAAAGGCAATGCCGGCCAGCGGCCGGCACTACCGGTCAGTTCTTCTGGTATTTCGGCACGAACACCTGGTTCACCGCTTCGGCCAGCTGGTCCGGCGGCAACAGGCCCTGGTCGAGCAGGAAGTTGTTGAACGCCAGACGGTCGAACTTCGCGCCCAGTGCCAGCTCGGTCTGCATGCGCAGTTCGAGGATGCGGGTGTAGCCGTAGAAATAGCTGCCCGCCTGGCCCGGCATGCGCACCATGTAACGGTCCAGTTCCTGGGTGGCCATCGCCTTGGACAGGCCCACCTGCTCGATCAGCACGCGCTCGCCGTTGGCACGGTCGGTCAGGCCGAGGTTGAGCATCGGGTCCAGCATGGCGCGGGCGGCACGCAGCAGGCGGAACTGCAGCGCGATCATCTGCCCGTCCAGCGGCTCGTACGGCACCATCTCCGCTTCGGCGTACAGCGCCCAGCCTTCCACGTTCACCGAATTGAACGCGAACATCGTGCGCGCCAGCGACACGCCACGCTCGACCATCGCGGTGAACTGCAGTTCGTGGCCCGGGCGGCCTTCATGCGCGCTCAACGTCCACGCCGCCGAACCGAAGTTGAAGTCGTCGTACTGCGCGCCCGCACCGGCGGCCGGGTTGCCCAGCGGCAGCACGAAGGTGCCCTGCTGCCCGGTGTTGTTGACCAGCGGCGCGGGCAGGAAGTGCGGTGCCGGGCTGGCAGCACTCTCGGCGGCCGAGCCCAGGCGCATCTGCATCGCACGCTGCGGCACGTCGACGATACGGTGTTCGCGGATCAGCGGATCGATGGCGTCGATCACCTTGCGGTAGTGGCCCTCAAGCTGGTCATCGGCGATCTTCTCGCTCTTCAGCGCGCGGATCACCGCCACCGGGTCGCTGGGGTCACTGACCTTCAAGCCCTTCTCTTTCGCGACCAGCGGCGCCAGCTGGCGCATCGCCGAGCGCGTTTCCATGAACTCCAGCTGCGCGCGCTGCATCAGCAGCTTCGGGTCGATATCGATGCCGACCTGCTTGAGCTGATACGCGTACAGCGGGGCCGGCAGGCGCGCATCGGCACGTGCCTTCGGCAGCACCTCCTTGCGGGTCCATGCGGCGTAGTCCTTCATCTGTGCGGCGAGCGCCTTCATCGCCTCGTCGGCACCAGCGACCTGGTACTTCTTCAGCAGCGACTCGATACCGGTGATGTAGGTCTCGACGTTGTCCAGCGACTGCTGCACTTCGATCTTCGTCGGCTGCAGCAGCGTGCTGTCCTTCAGACGCTCTTCGTAGCGCTGACGGGCCAGCGTAGTGAACGCGGTGCCACCCGGCTGCAGGCCGGCATACGCCTTGAGACGATCGAGCGCCTTGGCCCGGCGCTCGGCCGGCACCTGGTCGGACAGCAGCAGGTTGAGGCCGCTGAACACGCTCTGCGGCGCATCACGCCACGGCAGCAGGTACTTCTGATTGAGCTCGCTGCCTTCGATGCTCTGGTTGGCGGCGGCGATCATGATCTCCAGGTCCTGGCGGACGTTGGGATCCTTCTCGCTGGCCAGTTTGGCCTTCAGTTCGTCGCGGGCTTTGGCCATCGCGTCGCGATAGCGCTGGTCATTCTCCGGGCCGAGATCGGCGACCTTGTCGTCGTAGCCGGGCACGCCGAAGAAGCCGGTTTCCTCGGGCTGGAACGGACCTTGGGCATCCAGCAGGATCTGCGCCAGCGCGTTGCTGCGTGCGACCCAGGCCGGGCTGGCCGGCGTGGAGGCCTTGGCGGCCGATGCGGCCAGGGCCGGTGGGGCCGACAGCAGCGGGGCGGCGGTCAGGGCCAGGGCGATGGCAAGCGCGATCGGCTTCATGGAGCACTCCAGGACAGGGTTGACCGCACCCTACGCGCTCATGGCGGTGGCGACAATCGGCCGGACGTCACGGGGTGCGGATATAAGGCATCGGGGTTCTGCGATGGCGGATCCGGGTAGAAGCCTGCAACGACGCCTTTCGTCTCGCGCAGGACTCTTGCGTTGTCATGAAGATCAGCCGATCCGGTTGGCAGGCCCTCATGTTGGATCACCGGGGATGACCATAGATTCACCCGCGGGCAGGCCCGATGAATGCACTCCGAGGCCATGACGGTACGCCAGCCGGGCGCAGCCTGCTCGTTGAAACGATAGCCGTGCCCGTATGCGAATCTGGGCGGATCAAGTGCGGCGTTCCCGGGATCATGATCCGCTCCCAGCAAATGGCCGATCTCATGCGCAAGGGTGTGCTGGTCCAGGCATCTGCGCTCAACAGCGAGAAAGGCCGTTTCGCGGGTCGCCAATACCTGCTGGGCCAATCCGCATGCGGGAGCGCCCGAATGTGTATCGACGATCATCACCATTACGTCGGCTCGCTCACCCTCCCGCGCCACGTGCAGCAACCAGAGTGGTCCGTGCCTACCCTTTGCGATGTCATCGAGAGTCTGATCAAGCGTGGTTTCGCGGTATCCCGGAAGCGCGTTGGCCGCCGTCTGCAACTCCAGTTCAATACCGCTCGCTGCAAATCCGGCATTGGCCTCGATCACCGCAGCCCTGACCTGCTCGATGGCCGGATCCAGCCCGCCCACCAGCGGACCTGCCGCAAAGCCGTACGCAACCCGAATCACATCGCGCCCTTCGCCGCTCCCTCCGGCGGCGATTCCTGGAGGAAGGTCTGGAGCGGGCCGATCTGGTCGCCGGTCCCTTACATCGTCACGCTCGTCTCGTAGAGCGCGGCGCACATCGCGCTTTATCAGTCGATCACCGTCCAGCGTGTAATGCCAGAACCCATGGCTGAATCTCGCATGTGTTCCTGAAGCGTCCGACCAGATTCTCACGTACGTAGGCTGCCCAAGCTTCCTTTCAACATCCAGCGCTACGGACTTCACCTTGCCCACCCACTGCAGGCCTGAGATCGAGCGCACCTCTCGTTCGGCACCTTCGTCACCCGCAGGCCGGTAGATCACACTCTGCACGCTCTCGAACAGGGGTTCGGAAGGATCGCGGACAAGGTGAAGAACCATGTCGTGGAGATCGACGGTGATCTCATCAGCAGCCAAGGCGGCCTCATTCACGCGAACCCGGCGCACCCAGTCCACATCATCCCCTGCTCGGCGCTGTTGCTGCTCCGCTACAGCCAATGGCGCGTCCGAGAGCACCTCCACGAATGGTTCAGCAGCCATGCCGGGTGTGACCAACAGCAGCGCAAAGACTGTCAGCGCTACCACGCTCCTGATTGCAGACGTTCGCATTGCACGCTCCTTCCAGGATGAAGTGAAACGTTGCAGCCAGATCTACGCTGCAACGGATCAATCATTGGAGTGAGCCTGCGCCAGCATTCCGGGACGTCGTTCGCACTATCAATCCACGCTATCGAAGCAGCGAAGATTGAAGGCTGCGCCAATAGAGAACCGGCTCACCAGCGTCGTGCGGTGTCGGAATTGAGCGGTCTCTCCCGAGACGTGCTGAGCCGAGCCGGGGCTTGATCGGGAAGAGTGAATTCAACTGTGGCGGATCGCGACAGTCTCTGATTCCTCGGTCCGTCGTACAGTCACAACGCCAGCGTGAGCGGGCAATCACCCCGATCACGACACGCCTGCAGTTCGCATTCGCCGGCCGCTTCGGCATCATCCAGCGCGCTGAGGTCGAAAGTCTGCTTGTCTTCGGCCAGCACGTACATCACCGGGTAATCCCACACGTCGTCGCTGCGGGTGCCCTTCACGAACAACCGCCCGTGCGCATGCGGTCCTTCCAGCGCCACGGTCAGCCCGACATCGCGCTCGCCGTTGATGGCGGTCTGCATGCTGCCCAGTGGCAGCGTGCCGGCCTGCAGCGGTTCGCCGAATACCTGCACCAGTTCGACACTGCAGCCGGCGCGACGCATCGCCTCACGCATCGGCGCACTGTCGTGCGCGGCTTCGGTCCAACGCAATACGCTCCAGGCGATGGCACCGCCCAGTGCGATCAGGAACAGCAGCACCGCCAACGGCATCGCCCAGCGCCAATGCCGGCACCACCAGCCAGATCGCAGGTGGGAGGGAGCAGGAATCGGCGGTGGCAGGGTCATGGGCGGGCTCCTTCCCGGATGATGATCAAGGCTTCAGGCAACGTCCCAGGAAGGCTTCGGCAACGCGGTACCGATGCAGTGCGTCGGCACCGGACAGACCATGCTTGGCACCCGGATAGGTCATCAGTTCAAACGGCTGGCCACGCTTCTGCAGCGCGCTCATCAGGCTGGTCGAATTGGTGAACAGCACGTTGTCGTCGGCCATGCCGTGGATCAGCAGCAGCGGCGACCGCAGGCCCTCGATGTGGGTCAGCACGCGTGCTTCGCGGTAGCCGGCATCGTTGCGCGCCGGCAAGTCCATGTAGCGCTCGGTGTAGTGGCTGTCGTACAGGCCCCAATCGGTGACCGGTGCGCCGGCCACACCACAGGCGTAGCTGTCCGACGCCTTGGCCAGCAGCATCAGGGTCATGTAGCCGCCGTTGGACCAGCCCTGCACGCCGATGCGCGCCGGGTCCACCCACGGCTGCTGCTTCAGCCACGCCACGCCACGCAGCTGGTCGGCTACTTCCACCGTGCCCTGCTTGCCATACAGCGCGCCACCGAAGTCACGGCCACGGCGCGGGGTGCCACGGTTGTCCAGCGAGAACACCACATAGCCCTGCTGGGCCAGGTACTGGTTGAACAGATGGTCGCCACGGCCGGGCCAGCTGTCGGTGACGGTCTGGCTGGCCGGGCCGCCATACACGTACACCGCCACCGGGTAGCGCTTGGACGGATCGAAGCCGGCCGGCTTGATCACGCTGTAGTTCAGTGGCGTCTTGCCGTCGGCGGCAGTCAGCGTGCCGAATTCGACCGGGCGCTGCGCCTCGCGGTAGCGCGCATACGGATGCTTGGGATCGGCCAGATCGTTCTCGACCAGGGTGGCGATCTTCTCGCCATTGGCGCGGAACAGTTCGATCTGCGGCGGGGTGCTGTTGTTGGACCAGCTGTCCACGTACACGCTGGCGTTGCGCGCGAAACTGGCGCTGTGCATGCCCGGCGCCTTCGACAGGCGCTGCGGCTGGCCGCCCTGCAGCGGGACAGCGTAGATCTGGCTTTCGCGCGCCGATTCGATACCGGCGCGGAAGTACGCCAGGCCGGCCTTTTCATCGACCGCCAGCAGTTCATCGACCGACCAGTTGCCGTGGGTCAGCGCGGCGGCCTTGCCCTTGCTGTCGATGCGATACAGATGCTGAAAGCCGGTGCGCTCGGACGACCACAGGATGCTGCCGTCGTCGAGGAAACGCAGGCTGTTATGCAGCGGCACCCAGGTCGGGCTGGTTTCGTGGGCCAGCACACGCTGCTGGTTCGAGGCCAGGGTGACCTCCACCAGGTCCAGCTTCTTCTGGTCGCGCGACTGGCGCTGGAAACTCACGTGCTGCGGATCGCGCCAGTCGACGCGGGCCAGGTAGATGTCCTGCTCCTTGCCGAGGTCGATCCACTGCGTCTGCGCATGTTCCGTCGGCGAGATCACGCCCAGCTTCACCTGCACGTTGGCATCGCCCGCGGCCGGATAGCGCTGTTCGATCACATCGGTGCGGTCGGCATAGACTTCATAGCGCTTCTGCACCGGCACCGGGCTTTCGTCGATGCGGGCGTAGGCGATGGCCGAATCGTCCGGCGCCCACCAGTAACCGGTATGGCGGTCCATCTCCTCGTCGGCGACGAATTCGGCGATACCGTTGCCGATGGTCGTGCTGCCATCAGCGGTCAGCTGCATCTGCCTGCCGCTGGCCAGGTCGATCACCCACAGGTTGCGGCCGCGGATGAAGCTGACGAAGCCGCCCTTGGGCGACAGCTTGGCGTCGGTCGCAAAGCCTTCGCCGTGAGTCAACTGGCGCACTGCCGCCTTGCCTTCCTGCTTGAGGTCGTACAGGTACAGCTCGCCGCCCAGCGGGAACAGCAGGCGCTGTGCGTCCGGCGACCACTGGTAGTCGACGATGCCGGTCATCGCGGCGATGCGCTGGCGCTCGCGGCGGGCCTTTTCTTCGTCACTGAGGGTTTCGGTACCCGGCAGCACCACCTTCGAGTCCACCAGCAGGCGGGTCTGGCCGCTGCCGATGTCATAGCTCCACAGGTCCAGCTGGTTGCGGTCGCTGTCCTTGCCGCGCAGGAAGGTCACGCGCGAGCCGTCCGGCGCCACCTTCGGCTTCATCAGGGTCGGGCCGGACAGCGGCAGCGGGCCGGTGATGGCTTCCAGGGTGAGTTTTTCAGCGTGGGCGACGGTACTGGTGGCGAGCATGAGGGCGAGCGAGGCGAACAGATGGCGCATGGAGGATCCCGGCAAACGGCAGGTCCGTCACCGCGGCAGGCGCGGGACGGTCAGCCTCCATCCTAACCAAGCCGGTGCGGGAAGACAGCATGACCTTCTGCCCATGAGGTCTTCCCATGATGAGTGCCGACCAACGGTCGGCACCCACCGTGCCGGGTCAGCGCTTGCCGAACAGGTGCTTGCGCTCTTCGTCGCTGAGCGGCTTGCCAGCGTCCGGGTTCACCTGCGTGCGCAGCGCATAGGCGCGCTGGGTGGCCGGACGGGCGGCGATGGCCTGGTGCCAGCGCTTGAGGTGCGGGAAGGCGTCGAAGTCGGCCGGCAGCTTGTCGTAGGCGCCAACCCACGGGTAGCTGGCCATGTCGGCGATGGTGTAGTCCTCGCCGGCCAGGAAGGCGTGCTCGGCCAAGCGCTTGTCCATCACCCCGTGCAGGCGGCGCACTTCATTGTCGTAGCGCTCGATCGCGTACGGGATCTTCTCCGGCGCGTACACATTGAAATGGCCCATCTGCCCGCTCATCGGGCCCAGCCCGGCCATCTGCCAGAACAGCCATTCCAGGGTGGTGACGCGGCCACGCGGGTCGGCCGGCAGGAAGCGGCCGGTCTTCTCGGCCAGGTACAGCAGGATCGCGCCGGACTCGAACACGCTCTGCGGGGCGCCGCCGTCAGCCGGGGCGTGGTCGACGATGGCCGGCATCTTGTTGTTGGGGGAAATGGCCAGGAATTCCGGCTTGAACTGGTCTCCGGAGCCGATGTTGACCGGGTGGATGCGGTACTCCAGGCCGGCTTCTTCCAGCAGCAGGGTCACTTTGTGGCCGTTCGGGGTAGGCCAGTAATACAGGTCGATCATGGCGGCGGCTCTGGGGTACGGAAAGGAACCTGAAGTCTAGTGCGTGCGTTGGCTTGGCACCGTCATGGCGGGCCGGTAACCTCGCCTCTCCCCCGAAACGCAGCATCCTCCGCATGAGTGCAAACCGTCCGCTACTGTCCCCGCTGTCCAGCCTGATCTTCGCTACCCGCTGGCTGCAGCTGCCGCTGTACCTGGGTTTGATCGTTGCCCAGTGCGTTTACGTGTTCCTGTTCGGCAAGGAACTGTGGCACCTGATCTCGCACTCGGTGTCGATGGGCGAGCAGCAGATCATGCTGATCGTGCTGGGCCTGATCGACGTGGTGATGATCTCCAACCTGCTGGTGATGGTGATCGTCGGCGGCTATGAAACCTTCGTCTCGCGCCTGCGCCTGGAGGGCCACCCGGACCAGCCGGAATGGCTGAGCCACGTCAACGCCAGCGTGCTGAAGGTGAAGCTGGCGATGGCGATTATCGGCATCTCCTCGATCCACCTGTTGAAGACGTTCATTGCAGCCAGCCCGCTGGACGGCCTGCCGCTGTGCAAGCCGGAACAATGGGCGGCGGCGGCTTCGTCGGCATCGGCCAGCTTCTACAACGCCGGCCCCGATACCTGCACGACCCTGACCCCCGATGGCGTGCTGTGGCAGACCATCATCCACTGCGTGTTCATCCTGTCGGCGATCGGCATCGCCTGGACCGACAAGCTGATGTCCAACAGCCACAGCAAGGCTGCCGCGCACTGACGCCAACGCCGGCGGCGGCACGGTTGCCGCTGCCGGTCCCGCTCCCGGCCCTTGTACGCAAGGGTGGCCGGGATGCTAGATTGCACCCTCGCTGCAGGCGACGGTGACGCTGGGAAACGTCCCCCGCCACGCCCGGACCTTCGGTCCCGGCCATGCGTATCTACGTTTTTCGTAACGTCGTCTTCTTAGAGGGGAGCAGGATGTCGCACGTCGCAATGATCGCTGCCGCGCGCCGGTGGTTGCCGGTCGCTCTGGCATTGGCCCTGGCTGCCTGCTCGGGCAAGGAAGAAACACCGGCTCCGGCCGCGCAGGGTGCCGCCGCCCCCGTCGCTGCGGCGCCAGCCGCACCGACCGTGGCCGCCAAGGTGCAGTCGATGGGCACCGAACAGCTGCGCGAATCGGCCAGCCAGGCACTGCGCGAGAACCGCATGTACGCCCCGGCCGGCGACAACGCCATCGAGTATTACCTGGCACTGCGCGACAAGACGCCGGACGACGCCTCGGTGAAGAGCGCGCTGACCGACCTGCTGCCCTACACCCTGATCGCCGCCGAGCAGCACCTGGGCCGCGAAGATTTCGCCGAAGCGCAGCGGCTGGTCGCCCTGATCGAAAAGGTCGACGCCTCGGCCCCGGCCCTGCCGCGCCTGAAGGAAGGCCTGAGCAAGGGCGTACAGGTTGCAGCCAAGCGCACCGAAGACGAGACCGAGAAGGTCAAGAAGGACGCTGAAGACCGCACCAAGCAGCTGGCCGAGCAGCAGCGCCTGACCGAACAGCGCGCCAAGGAAGCCGAGGCGGCCAAGCAGATTGCCGCGCAGCAGGATGTTGCCCGTCGTGACAGCGAGCGCCAGGAAGCCGAGCGCCAGGCCGCCGCCCGCCGCGATGCCGAGCAGAAGCAGCAGCAGGCCGCGGCGCAGCAGGCCAACGCCGCCCGCCAGGCAGCGACCGCCGCCGCGCCAAGCCTGCGCCCGGTCAGCACACCGGCACCGCGTTACCCTGCCGATGCGCTGCGTTCGGGCACTTCCGGCGAAGTACTGGTGGAAATCACCGTCGGCACCGACGGCTCGGTGACCAATGCGCGCGTGCTGCGTGCGACGCCCTCGCGCGTCTTTGATCGCGAAGCACTCAACGCGGTCAAGCGCTGGCGCTTCGAGCCGGTCAATGCCCCGGTCACCACCCGCCGCACGCTGGTGTTCGCACCGGGCGGCTGATGCCCAAGGCGGTAGCGCCGGGCCGCGCCCGGCGGTTCTGGAGCAAGGCCCGGCATGTCCGGGCCTTGCCCGTTTCAGGCTGCGCCGTCGATCAACCGCTGCAGCGCCGGATCACGTGCGGCCAGCACCTGGAACAGACCCAGCGCGTGCAGCCCGGGCAGCAGACTGCGCAGATCGGCTTCGGCGGCGGCACGGGTGGCATCGTCACTGGCTGGGTCCTGCCAGTCGCGGACGCTGGCGAGGAAGGCACCGACACTGCCCTTGCGAACGGTGAGACCGTTCACCTGCACGTCGTTCTGGTGATCGGGAAGGATGTCCTGCGGTTGCATGGCGTGCTCCTGGGGAATGGACGACCAGTGTCGACGCTCGTTTCCGACAGTTCTGCCGTATAACTGCCAATCGATATGGCAAAGCAGACACCCCAGAGGCCTTTGATCGATCCTGCACTGGCTGATGCCAGAGAGGGACCGGCCCTGTTCGGCACGCAGCTGGCGATGCCGGGTGCGCGCCGCACCGCCCGCCACCAGCATGCGCGCGGGCAACTGCTGGGCGCCCACACGGGCCTGTTGCGGATCGAGGCGGGCGACATCCACTGGCTGCTTCCGGCCGGCCACGTGGCGTGGCTTCCGCCGCAGCACCCGCATGCGCTGTCCAGCATCGGCAGCTTCGATGGCTGGAGCCTGTACTTCAGCAGGGAAGCCTGCGCGGGCTTGCCCACCACACCACGCATCTTCCAGCCCAGCGACCTGCTGCAGGTAGCAGTGCCGCGGGCACTGCAGTGGTCCGGGCAGGCGTTGGATGCGGTGCAACAGCGCTTGGCCGGGGTGATCATCGATGAGATCGCCGCCGGCACGCCATTGCCGCTGGCCCTGCAGCAACCCAGCGACCGCCGCCTGCGCCGCATCGCGTCGGCCCTGGCGCGCGCGCCGCATGACACTCGCACCGTAGAGGACTGGGGCGCGGCGAGCGGCCTGTCCAGTCGCAGCCTCGCCCGCCGCTGGCAGGCCGAGACCAACATGACCCTGACCCACTGGCGACAGCGCCTGCGCGTGCTGCTGGCGCTGCCGCGATTGCTGGCCGGCGAACCGGTCACCACCGTCGCACTGTCATTGGGCTACGACACGCCCAGTGCCTTCATCGCGGTGTTCAAGCGCGAAATGGGAGTGACTCCGGCGCGGTATGGGGGAGGCTGACGTATTCAACACTCCCTTCGTACCTCTTCGCGACCTAAGCTGCTTGTCGATTTCAAGAGGAAGGCAGATGAAGTACGACGACGCCAGCTGGCATTCCGACGGGGATTTTCCCGCCGACCTTGCACCCGAGGCCGGTGCGACGCACATCGGCATGTACGTGGCTTGGTTGTTGCTGCAGGGTATGGCCGGAGAAGAACTGGTCGATGACATGAAGGACGAACTGCATGCCTTGACCCAGCGCACGATGACACCCGGTCAGTTCCTGCTGGTGTGCGACGGCAAGTTCCTGGACGACATGGTCAACGACGAGGCGAACGCTTTTACGCTGGAGTACTACCAGGCTGATGACTGTCTTTACCCGGATGACTACATCGAGCTGCTCGCAGATGACCTCCCTTCGATCTACCACGCGGCAGACACCTGGGAAAATTTTGATCGACTGGCGCCGGTGATTGCCCAGCGCTTCACCACCTGGCAGGCAGCACGCTCCTGAAAACAACGAGGCCCGGGATGACCGGGCCTCGTTCTGCATCCGCCGGGCATGGCCCGGCGCTACCGGTTACGCTCAGCCGGAAATCGCCAGCCGTTCGTTGTGGTAGCGGCGCACCGCAGCGAACCACAGCACTGCGGCCAGGCCAAGGCTTGCGCCGAGGTAGACCGCCCAGATGGTCGGGCTGATCGCCTCGTGGCGGATCACCTTCAGCAGCATCTGGTTCTGCGACAAGAACGGCACCGCGTACTGCCACAGCTCGCTCTTCACCGGGTAGGCCATCAGCGCGTAGCCGGGCAGCATCGGCAGCAGCACCAGCCAGGTCATGTGGCTCTGCGCCTCCTTCATGCTCTTGGCGGCGGCCGAGAGGAAGGTCAGCAGCGAGGTGCCGATCAGCAGCATCGGCACCATCACCAGCAGCATCTGCAGCATCGAGCCGATGTTCATGTTGAGCTGCCGGCCGACATTGCCGGGCGCGATCTGCGCACTGGCCTTGAACGCGATCAACGTCAGCAGCAACGAGGCGAAGCCGACCACGCAGGCGGCGGCGATCTTGCCGCTGACGATGGCACTGCGCGAACCCGGGGTCGCCAGCAGCGGCTCCAGCGATTGCCGCTCACGCTCACCGGCGGTGGCATCCATCACCAGGTACGCGCCACCGATGAACGAGGTCAGTGTCAGCAGCACCGGCAGCAGCATCGACAGCATCATGCCGCGCTTGGCCTCGGCACTGGCCATGTCCTGCGTGGCCACATCCAGCGGCCGCGCGACCTGTGCGTCGACGCCACGTGCCATCAACCGCAGCGCACCGACCTGGCCGTTGTAGGTCGCCAGGGCCGCCTGCAGGCGGGCGCTGGGTACCTCGGCGGCGCGCCGGGTACTGTCACGGATCACCTCCACCAGCGCGGGCTTGCCATCGGCCCAGTCCTTGCCGAAATCGGGGCTGATACGCAGGGCCACGTCGATCTCCTGCGAGCGGATCGCCTCGGCCAGATCCTTCGGTGCTGGAGTAGTGTTCAGCCCCTGCGCCGCCAGGAAACGCACCAGGTTCGGCGCATTCTCGGCACCGATGGTCGGGATCTGCAGCGGCTGTTCGATCTGGATACGCACGCGGCTTTCGGCCAGCTTGCCCATGCCCAGGATCAGCAGTGGGTACAGCAAGGGACCAAACAGCAGGGTCAGCAGCAGGGTGCGGCGGTCACGCGAGAGGTCGCGCAGTTCCTTGCGCATCACCGTCATCATGGTCGACATCATGCTCATGCGTGCAGGCCCTCTTCGCTGCCGATCAGTTTCACGAACGCATCTTCCAGGTTGGGTTCGCCGGACTGCGCACGCAGTTCATCGGCACTGCCTGCGGCCATCACCGTGCCCTTGGCGATGATTACGATGTGGTCACACAGCGCACCGACCTCCTGCATGATGTGGCTGGACAGGATCACGCAGCGCCCTTCCTCGCGCAGGCCCAGCAGGAAGCGGCGAAGTGCGCGGGTGGTCATCACGTCCAGGCCGTTGGTGGGCTCGTCGAGGATCACGTTGCGCGGGTCGTGCACCAGCGCACGGGCAATGGCGGTCTTGGTGCGCTGGCCCTGCGAAAAGCCATCGGTCTGGCGATCGAGGATGTCAGCCATGTCCAGCGCATGCGACAGCACTTCGATGCGTTCGCGGATGCGCGACGCGGACAGGCCATGCAGCTCGCCGAAGTAGGCGATGTTCTCGCGCGCGGTCAGCCGCTTGTAGACGCCACGCGCGTCGGGCAGTACGCCGAGATGGCGACGTACTTCCACCGGATTGCGGGCGGCATCGATGCCATCGACGGTGATGCTGCCTTCATCCGGCGTCATCAGCGTGTATAGCATGCGCATGGTGGTGGTCTTGCCGGCGCCGTTCGGCCCGAGCAGTCCGGTAATGCGCCCATCCTCGGCGCGGAAGCCGACATCGGCCACCGCCTGGATACGGCCGGTGCGGGTATTGAAGGCCTTGTGCAGGTTGTCGGCGACGATCATGGGGCCCATCCGTTGAACGAGGTGAACGCCGGCACGTAGCTCAGCGTGTCCAGGCAGCTGGCATCCAGCGCCTTGGCATCGGTGGTGTCGATGAACTGGCCGAGCAGGCGCGGCATGCAACCGGCGGCCAGGGTGCCGTGGCCTTGCCCGCGGGCAACCAGCGCACGTCCCTTCGGCAGCCCCTTGAGCACCTGTTCGGCGTAACGCGGCGGCGTCACCGGGTCCAGCTCGCCGGACAGCAGCAGCACCGGCAGATCGCTGCGCAGTGGCACTGCAGCATCAGCCGGCGCCGGCTGGTGCGGCCACACCGGGCAGGCGGCAAAGAACGCACGCGCCGCTTCCGGTCCGAACAACGCATCTCCGCTTTCCGCCGGCGCCTGGTAGCGCGGTGCATCTTCGCTGCAGATCACCGACCACTGCATGCCGCGGTTGATCTGGAAATCCATGCTGCGGGTCGCACCGCGTACCAGCGAGGCCAGTGGTGCATAGCGGCCCTGGGCGGCTTCATCCAGCACCAGCGGCAGCAGCGAGGAGTACTGCGGCACGTAGGAGAAAGCGAACGCCAAGCCGACCACGCTGTCCGGGGTCAACACATCCTTGCGCGGCGCATTCGTGCCCGGATCGCGGTACTCGACGGTAACCGGCGTGCGGCGCAGGGTGTCCGCGACGCTGCGCAGCTGTGCGCGGGTGTCGACCGGGAAGCGCTTGCTGCAAGCAACATCCTTGCGGCACTGCGCCGACTGCAGCGTAATGGCGTTGTCGAAGGTATTGGCGAACTCACCCCCTACCACCAGATCGTTCGGTACCACGCCATCGATCACGATGCTGCGGGTGTGCTGCGGATAGGCAGCCGCGTAGCGCTGGGCAACGCGGGTACCGTACGAGCCACCGACCAGATTGAGCGTGTCGGCGCCCAGCGCTTGGCGCACCGCGTCCAGATCGGCGATGGCCTCAGTGGTCGTATAGAAGCGCGGGTCGGCACGGCCCTTCAGCGACGCAGCGCAGCGTTCCGCGTACTCGCGCAGCAGCACTTCGCTGGGCGCAGCGTCTTCATCCATCGGCAGCTCCTTGCCGTCCGCGCCCAGGCAGTTGAGCGGATTGGAGCCGCCGGTGCCGCGCTGGTCGATCAGGAAGACGTCGCGCTGCTTGCGCACCTGGCGCAGTGCCATATCGACGATGACAGCCACCTCGCTGGCCGCCTGGCCGGGGCCGCCGGCCAGGAAGAACACCGGGTCTGGCAGGCCCGAACCGCTGTTGCCCGACTCCAGCCAGGCCACGCGGAGGTCGATCCTGCGACCCTCCGGCTTGCTCCGGTCCTCCGGCACCTGGAACGTGGCGCACTGCGCCTCGACGTTGTCGTTGGCGCCTTCGGTGGCCAGCGTACAGGGGCGGAAATCGATCTGGCCGTAGCGGCGGCTGGGCGTATCGTCTGCGCCGTCGGTGCCTGCCTGCGGCGGTGCGCTGCAGCCGGCAATCAGCATGCTGGCCAGCAACCCGGCCCGCGCGAAATGGTGTCGTTGCATCGTGCGTGATTCCCCTGGGAATGTTCCTGTCCACCACGACGGTGTGCCGCGGCAGATGTGACCAAACAGATGTGACCCAACTTACACGCGCCGGGCGCTGGCGGCGACAGGTGGATGTCCTAGGCCGGCGTCGGCACCGCCACCAGGCGGTTGCGGCCCTCGGCCTTTGCCCTGTAAAGAGCGGTGTCGGCCAGCGCGATCAAGCCGGAAAGATCGGTCCGGCCATCGTCCAGCACCAGCCCGATGCTGGCGGTCACCGCCACCGGACCGGTATCGAGCAGGGCTGGACGTTGCTGCAGCCCGTGGCGGATCGCGTCGGCCAGCGCTGTCGCCTCATTGCCGTTGCTGCCTGGCAGCAGCAACAGGAACTCCTCGCCCCCATAGCGGCTGAGCAGATGCACGCGGCCGATCGCGCAGCGCTGCAGCACCCCGGTGAAATGCTGCAGCACGTGGTCACCCGCCAGATGACCCCAGCGGTCGTTGACCTGTTTGAAATGATCCACATCCAGCAGCAGCACTGCCAACGGCGTAGCGTGCCGGCGCCCCTGTTCCAGCTGCAGCTGCCCATCCGCCAGCACCGCGCTGCGATTGAGCAGGCCGGTGAGGCCATCGATCCGCGCAGCCCGGCGCAGTTCCACCAGCATGCGTTCGACCAGCAGCAGCACCAGCGCGAAGCAACGGGCCAACTCCAGCATCACCCCGGCCAAGTAGGTCACGAACATCGGCGTGCCGGTGCGCATGATGTCCTCACCTGCGCCGGCAGCCACGGGCAGGAACAGGCGCACCACGTACAGCAGGCCCTCGGCGAGGAATACCGCAGCGGCCAGCCTGCAGCTGGTGCGCTGCTGTGGCGGGGCATGGCGCAGCAGCAGCCAGGCGATCCAGCCGTCGATGATCGCAGCGAACACACTGAATACATGCAGGCGCACCAGCAGGTTCGGCCACGGCACCAGGAACAGGAAGATGCCGGCCATGAACGCGGCCACCAGCAACAGTGGTCGCCATGCCGGCAGGGGTTGGCCCAGATGCAGGGCCATGCCCCGCAGCAGCAGCACCGCGCAGGCGGCCATCGCCGCGTTGCCGGCCAGAATCGCCGGCACCTGCGGCAGGTAGGGACGCAGCGCCAGCAGGGTCACCCCCAGGGTCAGGGCCCACAGGCTGAGCGTCCACAGCCGCAACACCGGTTGCCCGCGCAGTACCACCAGCAGCAACGAGAACCCCAGCGCGATGCCCACGCAGAGCAGGAAGCCAAGCACGGCGACGGTGGGAAAATCCAGGGACATGCGGCGCTGCAGGAAGGGCGGCGCGCGCATCTTAGCGCCTTGCGGCGGCCGCACGGACCGTTGCACCTGGGCAGGGCCAGGCGCGCCATCGAATCCGGTGGCGGAAAATGGCGAGCACGCGGTCCGTGGCACCGACAGAATGCGCGGAAAACCGGGAGACACTCCATGCATGCGTGGCAACTCAGTGGCATCGACCACCAGCCGTTCGAAGCGCTTTTCGAAACCAGCGACGACGCCTTGGCCGCACAGGGAATCGTGCGGCGGCGCGCCGGCGACAGCGGCGGCTTCCCCTGCAGGGTCAGCCTGACTGACGCGCCCGCGGGTGCGGAACTGCTTCTGCTGCCTTACAGACACCTGGCCACGCATTCGCCTTACCGCGCCTCGGGTCCGATCTTCGTGCAGCGCGGTGCGACCCGCTGCGTGCTGCCGGCAGGCGTGGTACCCGCCTACGTGCACCGTCGGCTGATCTCGGTGCGCGCCTATGACAGCGCGGACTTCATGCTGAGCGGCCTGGTCTGCCAGGGCACCGAGGTTGCCGCGCACCTGGACCGGTTGTTCGCCGATGCGACGGTGGCCTTCGTACAACTGCACAACGCAGGGCATGGATGCTTTTCGTGCCAGGTGGATCGGGCAGGCAATCAACAGTCATGACGGTGCGCGCGAACGTGATCGCCGCCGCGCTGCAGGCGTGACCGCCAGCGTATCCGTTCAGCGTGGCGTGAAGCCTGCGGGAAGGGCTTCACACACGTAGTCACGGATCGGCGTTGACGTGGTTTCCCACTGTGCACGGCAGCTCGATACTCGCGGCGGTACCGCTCATCGTCCGTCGCGCGGCTCAGCGCGGGTGCTGCGGTCACCGCTCCCTTCGACGACCACAAGGATGCGCCATGTCTCTGCGATACACCCCATTGCTGTTGGCTACCGTCTTCGTTGGCGCCGGTGTTGGCGTTGCCGGCAACGCGGCCGCACACGGCACGATGATCACCCCGGTCAGCCGCGTCTATGCCTGCTTCCAGAGCAACCCGGAGAACCCCACCAACCCGGCGTGTGCGGCAGCCAAGGCAGTGGCCGGCTCGCAGGCGTTCTACGACTGGAACGGCATCAACCAGGCCAACGCCAACGGCAACCACCAGGCCGTGGTGCCCGACGGCAAGCTGTGCAGCGGCAACAACCCGACCTTCCGCGGCCTGGACCTGGAGCGCAGCGACTGGCAGACCACGCCGATCCAGCCCGATGCGAACGGCAAGTTCACCTTCGTGTTCAAGGCCACCGCCCCGCATGCCACGCGTGACTGGAAGTTCTTCGTCACCCGCGCCGGTTGGCAGCCGGGCAGCCCACTGCGCTGGGCCGACCTGCAGGAATTCTGTTCGCTGGGCAATACGCCGCTGTCGGCCGATGGCACCTACAAGCTGCAGTGCACGCTGCCGCAGCGCAGCGGCCAGCATGTGATCTACAACACCTGGCAGCGCTCGGATTCGACCGAAGCGTTCTACACCTGCATGGATGTGCGCTTTGAGGGCGGCGGCGGTACCACGCCGGTGCCGCAGTGGCAGGATGCCGGGCCGGTCACCGCGCGTACCGAGCTGCCCGTGGGCACCACGTTGGCATTGCGGGTGTTCAATGCCAACGGCAACGACGTGGAACGTGTGGAAGCAACGCTGGCCGCAGGCCAGACCACGCCGGCGCAGTGGCCGTTGGCGCTGGCCCGCAAGGTCAATGCCAGTGCCCAGCATGCGCGCGTCGGCGTGCTCAGCAACGGCGCGATCACGCCGGCCTCCTCGGCCACCGACAACCGCGTGTACCTGAGGGACGGCAACCGCTTCCAGCTGGACACGAAGGTGCCAGACCCGGGCACGCCGTCCCCCGGCGGTGACTTCGACCACGTATACCCCGCCGGCATCGGCAGTTACGTGCCGGGCCAGACCGTGGTGAAGGGCAGCGATGGCAAGCTGTATGCCTGCCGCCCGTTCCCGGAAGGTGCATGGTGCAACGTCAATGCTGAGGCATATCGGCCTGGTGCGGGTGCCGCCTGGCGCGATGCGTGGGTGCCCTACTGAGATGTCATTCGGGGAACGGCGGAAGAACGCCGTTCCCCGAACAATGTGAGCTTCATCTCAGCAAAGTAAGCGCACCTTCCCCTTTCAAACTATTCCTATAGCGACCAGGGGAACGCGTGTCGAAACTCCGCGGGGTTCCATCACCCACAGGAGATTCTCCATGCATTTGTCCCAGCGGGCCGTCCTCGCGCTATCCGTTGTCGCGGGTGTAGCCGTATCTGGCGGCGCTTTCGCACACGGCACTCTGTCCAAGCCATCCAGCCGCGTCTATTCCTGTTACCAGGGCAACCCCGAGAACCCGACCAACCCGGCCTGTGCCGCCGCCAAGGCCATCGGTGGCGCACAGCCGTTCTATGACTGGGCCGGCATCAACCAGGCCAACGCCAACGGCAACCATCAAGCGGTTGTTCCAGATGGTGAGCTGTGCAGCGGCGGCAACAGCAAGTACCGCGGCCTCGATCTGAACCGCAGTGACTGGCCGACCTCGCCGATCCGCGCCGATTCGCGCGGGCGTTACACCTTCGAGTTCAAGGCACCGGCGCCGCATGCCACACGCGAGTGGAAGTTCTACGTCACCCGCGACGGTTGGCAACCGGGCAGCCCGCTGCGCTGGGCGGACCTGCAGGAGTTCTGCACGCTGGGCAACGTGCCGCTTTCCGGCGACGTCTACAAGCTGGACTGCCCGCTGCCCGAGCGCAGCGGCCAGCACATCATCTACAACACCTGGCAGCGCTCGGATTCGGGCGAAGCGTTCTACACCTGCGCGGACGTGCGCTTCGAGGGGGGCGGTGGCGTGACCCCGCCGCCGCAGTGGCAGGATGCTGGTCCGGTGACCGCCCGCGGTGCGCTGGACGTTGGCACCACCGTGACCCTGCGCGTGTTCAATGCCCAGGGCAACGACCTGGAACGCCCGGAGATCACCCTGGCAGCCGGACAGACCGCTGCGAACCAGTGGCCGCTGGCGCTGGCCCGCAAGGTCAATGGCAGCGCCCAACAGGCACGCGTGGGCGTGATGAAGGATGGCGTGATCACGCCCGTCGTCTCGGCCACCGAGAACCGTGTCTATCTGAGGCCGGGCAACCTGTTCCAGCTCGATACCCGCTTGCCGGGTCCGGTCGATCCGCCGCCGGGTGACGACTACGACTTCGTGTATCCGGCCGGTATCGGCAGCTACAAGCCGGGCGAGACCGTGGTCAAGGGCACCGACGGCAAGCTGTACGCCTGCCGCCCGTTCCCGGAAGGCGCCTGGTGCAACATCAATGCAGAGGCGTACCGGCCGGGCGTGGGTTCGGCCTGGCGCGATGCCTGGGTGCCGTACTGAAGCGGGGCGCCGGGGCGGTGTGATGCCGCCTCCGGTGTGCGGGATTGCCGGCCAGCGGCCGGCACTACCCGGGTTCGTGGGGTTGCCGGCCAGCGGCCGGCACTACCCGGGTTCGTGGGATTGCCGGCCAGCGGCCGGCACTACCCGGGTTCGTGGGATTGCCGGCCAGCGGCCGGCACTACTTGCTGCTGACGTACTTCTCGCGGCGGATCTGCGGATTGCCCAGGCCGGCTGCCTTCAATGCTTCGGCGCAGGCATCGACCATGTCCGGGTTGCCGCACAGGTAGGCGATGTCGGTGGCCGGGTCCGGCGTGAATTCCGCCAGCGCCTGCTGCACGTAGCCATGGTGTACGTCCGGGTGCGGCTCGGACGGCAGTTCCCGCGACAGGCACGGCACATAACGGAAGTTCGGCTGCTTTTCGGCGAAGCTGTAGAAATCGTCGCTGTACAGCAGCTCCCCCGGGCTGCGTGCGCCCTGCAGCAGGACCACCTGCACACCGCGCTCGACCATCGCCGTCGCCAGCAACGGCAACATCGAGCGGTACGGGGTGACGCCGGTACCGGTGGCGATCAGCAGGTAGCGGCCATTGTGGTCGCCGGGGTTCAGGCAGAACCGGCCGTAGGGGCCGGACGCGCTGACCTGGCCGCCGATGTCCAGCGCCTCGAACAGCGCCGTGGCGGCGCCACCGGGGACGAAGCTGACCGCGATATCCACCGCCTCGCCCGGGCCCAGCGCGTGGTCGTGGATGGTCGCCAGCGAATAGCTGCGCTTGGTTTCAGTGCCATCGGCATAGCTGAAATGGACCTGGATGAACTGGCCGGGCTGGAAATCCAGCGGCTGGCCGTCGTCACGCACGAACTGGTAATGGCCGATGGAGGGCGCCAGCATGCGGCGGTCGACCAGTTTGATGGGGAATTGGACAGGCACGACTTTTCGGGACAGTGTGTAGCCGGGGCAAGCCCTCGGGGTCTTCTATAATAGACCTTCCCCGCCCCTCTCCAGCGCCAGCCCATGGGCGCGAAGGCTTCGAGCTTGGCTTCCCAGAACGATACGGCGCCCGCCCTGCGCGTGCGCGACCTGCGTAAAACCTATGACAACGGCACCCAGGCCCTGAAAGGGGTCTCGCTGGAAGTGGCCCCGGGCGACTTCTTCGCCCTGCTGGGCCCGAACGGCGCCGGCAAGTCCACCCTGATCGGCATCATCAGCTCCCTGGTCAACCTCAGCGAGGGCCAGGTGGAAGTATTCGGCAGCGACCTGGTGCGCAACCGCAGCGCCACCATGCGCCTGATCGGGCTGGTGCCGCAGGAGATCAACTTCAACCTGTTCGAGAAGCCCTTCGACATCCTGGTGAACTACGCCGGCTTCTACGGCGTGCCGCGCGCGGAAGCCGAGCAGATGGCCGAGGTCGAGCTCAAGCGCGCCCACCTGTGGGAGAAGGCGCAGGTGATGAGCCGCACCCTGTCCGGCGGCATGAAGCGCCGGCTGATGATCGCCCGCGCGATGATGACCCGGCCACGCCTGCTGATCCTGGACGAACCGACCGCGGGCGTGGACATCGAGATCCGTCGCGACATGTGGCGGGTGCTGAAGGAGATCAACGCCGCCGGCACCACGATCATCCTCACCACCCACTACCTGGAAGAGGCCGAGCACCTGTGCCGCAACCTGGCCATCATCGACCATGGCCAGATCGTCACCCAGGGCCCGATGCGCGAACTGCTGGCCAAGCTTGATGTGGAAGGCTTCCTGCTGGATATCGACGGCGCCCTGCCCGCCCAGCTGCCGGTGATCGAGGGCGCGACCCTGATCGCCACCGACGGCCATACGCTGGACATCGACATGCCGCGTGCGATGGATCTGAACCGCGTGTTCGAGGCACTGAACGCGGCGGGCATCCGCGTGCGCTCGATGCGTACCAAGAGCAACCGCCTGGAGGAACTGTTCGTGCGCCTCACCGGCAACCAGGAGACATCCGCATGAGCAGCACCCCGACCCCGGTCCTGACCGACGGCCAGCGCAACCGCATCGCACTGATGACCATCGTGCGCCGCGAAGTCGCCCGCATCATGCGCATCTGGGGCCAGACCCTGGTGCCGCCGGCGATCACCATGACCCTGTACTTCCTGATCTTCGGCGGCCTGATCGGTTCGCGCGTGGGCGACATGGGCGGCTACACCTACATGCAGTTCATCGTGCCGGGCCTGGTGATGATGAGCGTGATCCAGAACAGTTACGGCAACATCAGTTCGTCGTTCTTCGGCGCCAAGTTCGGCCGCCACGTGGAAGAACTGCTGGTCAGCCCGATGCCGAACTGGGTGATCCTGTGGGGCTATGTATCCGGCGCAGTGCTGCGCGGGCTGATGGTCGGCGTGATCGTGTTGATCATCGCGATGTTCTTCACCCCGGTGCGGATTCCGCATCCACTGGTGACGCTGACCACGGTGATCCTGGGCGCGACGATCTTCTCGCTGGCCGGCTTCATCAACGCGGTGTATGCGAAGAAGTTCGATGACGTGGCGATCGTGCCGACCTTCATCCTGACCCCGCTGACCTATCTGGGCGGTGTGTTCTATTCGGTGAAGCTGCTGCCGCCATGGGCGGAGGCGGCCACGCACGCGAACCCGATCTTCTACATGGTCAACGCGTTCCGCTACGGCCTGCTGGGCAGCAGCGATGTGCCGGTGGTGGTGGCGTATGCGCTGATGATCGGTTTCGTGGTGGTGCTGACGGCGCTGGCGCTGTGGTTGTTGAAGCGTGGCGTAGGCATGCGCAGCTGAGGATGCCCTGCAGGGCCTGCGGCCCTGCACCCGCGGGTAGTGCCGGCCGCTGCCCGGCAACAGCAACGTCAACGTCAAAGGCGAGCTATCCGTGGGTTGGCGGGGTGGTGTCGGGTTGTGGGTACGCCGCAAGTACGTCCTTGTAGGCTTGGCCGCGCCATCCATGGCGCGGACACCCCGCAACCCGACACCACCCCGCCTTCGACAGTTTCCCGCTACTGCTGGAACGGCGGTCTGTGCTGCTGTTGGTGGGTGTCGACCTTGGTCGACACAGTAGATCCACGCCATGCGTGGATGGCTGGAGATCATGTAGAGCCGAGCCAATGCTCGGCTCTTTTTGTTTGCGATCTGATGGATATGGATCCACCGGAAAGATGATCACGAGAAACGAGCGGAGCGACCCGCTGTTGCTTTTGATTTTCTTCTTTGTTTTCCGTGGTGGACGCACTCGGAAACTGTCGGGGGTCGGGCGGGATGGGCTCGCGGGGGTGTCCGCGCCATGGATGGCGCGGCCAAGCCTCCATGGACGGATTCACGGCGTCCCCCGCGAGTCCATCCCGCCCGACCCAAACACGGCTTGTGCTTCAAACCACCACGAGGGGCTCCGCCGTTGGCCGCAAACTCCGGCACAATCACTGTAGTGAATCCCCCAACTGCAGTGAGCGTGCAATGCGTATCCTGATCCTCGGCGCCGGCGGTACCGGCGGTTACTTCGGTGGTCGCCTGGCCCAGGCGGGCGTGGACGTGACCTTCCTCGTGCGCCCTGCCCGCGCCGCGCAACTGGATCGCGATGGCCTGGTGCTGCGCAGCCCGGTGGGTGACGCCACGTTCCCGGTGCAGCACGTGACCGCTGACGCGCTGGCGACGCTGGCTGCGGGCAAGCCGTTCGATCTGGTGATCCTCAGCTGCAAGGCCTACGACCTGGACAGCTCCATCGATGCCATCGCACCGGCCGTGGGCGCGAACACCTCCGTGCTGCCGATCCTCAACGGCCTGCATCATTACAACGCGCTCGACGCGCGCTTCGGTCGCGAGGCAGTGCTCGGTGGGCTGTGCTTCATCAGTGCGACCAAGGCGCCTGATGGTGCCGTGCTGCACCTGGGCAAGCCGGCCAAGCTGACCTTCGGCGAACGCGATGGCGGCGCGGTCTCCGCGCGCGTGCAGGCATTCGCTGCAGCCTGCGCACAGGCGAATCTCGATCATCTGGCCAGCGAACACATCGGCCAGGAACAGTGGATCAAGTACACGTTCCTCACCGCGCTGGCGGCGGCCACCTGCCTGCTGCGTGCGGACATCGGCACCATCGTGGCCACCGACGACGGCGACGCCATCGTGCGCGGCCTGTACGATGAATGCCTGGCGGTGGCCGAAGCTGCGGGCGAACCGGTGCCGGAGGCTGCGCAGGACACCGCGCGCGGCACATTGACCCAGGCGGGTTCGGCGTTGAAGGCGTCGATGCTGCGCGACCTGGAAGCAGGCCAGCAGGTGGAGGCGGCTCAGATCGTCGGCGACATGCTGGCGCGTGCACGCACGGCCGGCCAGGAGGCGCTGCTGCTGCAGGTAGCCTACAGCAGTCTGCAGGCCTATCAGGCCCAGCGCGCGAGCTGAGCCGATGAACATGCCTGGCCCGTTGCCGAAGCGGGTACTGATCCTCGGCATGGGCTGGAGTGCGCGCGTGTTGGCTGCGCACCTTCAGGCCCAAGGCGTGCAGGTGGAAGGCACGGTGCGCGATCCGGCGTCGGCACCTGACGATGGCCTGCAGCGTCATCAGCTGCAGGCCGACGCTGCGCTCTCACCCGCACTGCTCGATGCAATCGTGCACGCCGACGCGGTGCTGTGCAGCGTGCCACCCGATGCCGAGGGCGACCCGGCGCTGCGCCTGCTGCATGCCGCGTTGCGTGACAGCGTTTCCTTGCGCTGGCTTGGCTACCTGTCGTCGACCTCGGTCTATGGCGACCGCGACGGTGGTTGGATCGACGAGAGCAGCGTTGTCGATGCCACAGAACCCGTGGGCATGCAGCGTCAACTCGCCGAAACGCAATGGCGTGCGCTGGTGGAGGCACGCGGCATCGCCTCGGCCGTGTTCCGACTGCCGGGCCTCTATGGGCCCGGGCGTAATGCGCTGCTGCAGCTGACGCAGGGCCGCGCGCGGCACGTGGTGCGGCCGGGGCTCGTGTTCAATCGTCTGCATGTCGAGGACATGGCAACCGTGGTGATCGCCGCGATGCGGCGCCCCATGGCCAATGCGCTGTATCTGCCGAGTGATGACGAACCGGCGCCGTCGCAGGAGGTACTGGCCTTCGCGGCGCAGCTGGGGGGTTTTGCCATGCCGCCCGCAGTGGCCTGGGATGATCCATCGCTCAGCGCGACATTGCGGCGCTTCTATCAGAGCAACAAGCGCATCGACAGCCGGGGCACGCGCGAAGCGCTGGAGTGGACGCCGCGGTTTCCGACGTACCGGGAAGGGCTGACGGATCTTGCCGCCTCGCTCGCCGGGCATGGCCCGGCGCTACCGGATCCGGGCGTTCCCGGCTGACGGGTAGTGCCGGCCGCTGGCCGGCAGCACAATTTGTTTGCCGATCAGGCGGCGTCGGGCAGGCGGAAGAACGCACGCGTGGCGGCCGTGGCGTTCGCTGCCGTGGTCTGCACATCCTCGCCACGATCCCGCGCCAACTCTTCCACGACGTGCGACAGGAACATCGGTTCGTTGCGGCGGTCCTTCGGCATCGGCTTCAGGGTGCGCGGCAGCAGGTACGGTGCGTCGGTCTCGATCATCAACCGGTTCGCCGGGATGTTCTTCACCAGCTCACGCAGGTGTCCACCGCGTCGCTCGTCGCACAGCCAGCCGGTGATGCCGATGTACCAGTCCTGGTCCAGGTAATCGAACAATTCCTGCCGCTCGCCGGTGAAGCAGTGCACCACGGCCGGACCGATGCGGCCTTCGAAGTTCTTCATCTGCGCCATGAAATCGGCATGCGCGTCGCGCTGGTGCAGGAACAACGGCTTGCCATTGTCCGCAGCCAGCTGCAGCTGGCGTTCAAACGCGCGGTGCTGCGCCGGGCGCGGCGAGAAATCGCGGAAATAATCCAGCCCGCACTCACCCACCGCCACCACTTCAGCATGGGCGTGCAGCGCGCGCATTTCCGCATCGCATTCGTCGGTGTACTCCACCGCGTGGTGCGGGTGCACGCCGGCGGTGGCGTACAGGAACCCCGGGTGCTGCTGCGCCAGCTGCAGGGCCAGCGGCGAATGCTCGCGGCTGGCACCAGTGATGATCATCTGCACCACACCGGCCTGGCGTGCGCGGTCCAGCACGGCATCGCGGTCGCGGTCGAAGGAGTCGTGGGTCAGGTTGGCGCCGATATCGATCAGATGCATGGGGGCAGCAGGGGCAGGAAAACCCGCGCATTGTACCCGTGCCCGCCACGGCCCCTTATCCTTTGCAGATGAACGTCCCGCAATTCCCCATCTCCCCGCTGCTGCCGCAGATCCAGCAGCACCTGGCCGCGCACCCGCGGCTGGTGCTGGAAGCCCCGCCCGGCGCCGGCAAGACCACCCAGGTGCCGTTGGCGCTGCTCGATGCGCCGTGGCTGCAGGGCCGCAGGATCATCCTGCTGGAACCGCGCCGGGTGGCCGCGCGCAGTGCCGCGATGTTCATGGCGCGCCAGCTCGGCGAGGAGGTCGGCGGCATCGTCGGCTACCGCATCCGCTTCGAGAACAAAGTATCGGCGCGCACCCGTATCGAGGTGGTCACCGAGGGCATCCTGACCCGGATGCTGCAGGACGACCCGATGCTGGAAACCGTCGGCGCGATCCTGTTCGATGAATTCCACGAGCGCCACCTCAGCGGCGATCTCGGCCTGGCGCTGGCCCTGGACGTGCAGTCGCAGCTGCGCGACGACCTGCGGCTGCTGGTGATGTCGGCGACGCTGGACGGTGAGCGCCTGGCGCGCTTCCTCGATGCGCCGCGACTGAGCAGCGAGGGCCGCGGCTATCCGGTGGCAATCAGCCACTTCCCGGCGCGACGTGACGAGGCACTGGAGCTGCAGGTGCGGCGCGCCGTACAGCAGGCGCTGGGCGAGCATCCAGGTGACGTGCTGGTGTTCCTGCCCGGCCAGCGCGAGATCGCGCGCGTACAGGCCGGCCTGCAGGACAGTCTTGATGGTGCTGCAGTGGAGGTGCTGGCCCTGCACGGTGAACTGCCGGTGGAACAGCAGGCGCGCGTGCTCCAGACCTCCAGCGATGGCCGTCGTCGCGTGGTGCTTGCCACCAACGTGGCCGAGTCCTCGGTGACGCTGCCCGGCGTGCGGGTGGTGATCGACAGCGGTCAGGCGCGCGAGCCACGCTACGACCCCAACGGTGGCTTCACTCGCCTGGACGTGGTCGCCATCGCGCAGGCCTCGGCCGACCAGCGTGCAGGCCGTGCCGGGCGTGTGGCCGAGGGCGTGGCCTGGCGGCTGTGGCCGCAGTCGCAACGGCTGGAACCGCAGCGTCGCGCCGAGATCGACCAGGTTGAACTGGCCGGCCTTGCGCTGGAACTGGCCGCCTGGGGCAGCAGTGACCTGCGCTTCCTCGACCCGCCACCGAGCGGGCCGATGGCCGCCGCACGCGAACTGCTGCAGCGCCTGGGTGCGTTGTCCAGCAGCGGCGCGATCACTGCACTCGGCCGTCGCGTGCTGGCGCTGGGCACCCATCCGCGGATGGCGGCGATGCTGCTGGCCGCACCCAATGCCCGCGCACAGGCCCTGGCCGCCGATCTTGCGGCATTGCTGGAAGCCCGCGACCCGTTGCGCCAGGGCGGTGATGCATTGGCCGCGCGCTGGCGTGCACTGGCGGCCTTCCGTAATGGCCGTGCGCCCGCCGATGCCAATCGCAGCGGCCTGGCCGCCATCGATGCCGCTGCCAAACAGTGGCGCCGCCGCCTGCGCTGTGAGGCCGCGCCACCGGCCAGCATCGAGGCGCACGAACTGGGCGACCTGCTGGCCCATGCCTTCCCCGACCGCATTGCCTTCCAGCATCCGAACGATCCGCTGCGTTACCTGCTAGCCAACGGCCGCAGTGCCAGGCTGCATGAACTGAGCGACCTGCGGGGCGAGCCGTGGCTGGTGGCCAGCGAACTGCGCTTCGAGGCGCGCGACGCGCTGCTGCTGCGCGCCGCACCGGTGGATGAAAGCTATCTGCGCAGGAACTGGCCCGACCGCTTCGTGACCGAAGACGCGGTGCGCTGGGATGACACACGCCGCGCCCTGGTCGCGCTGCGCGAAACGCGCTTCGACCGCATCGTGATGGACAGTCGTTCGGCCGGCCGGGTTGATCCGCAGCTGGCCGCGCACGCGCTCACCGATGCCGTTGCCGAGCTCGGCCTGCAGGCATTGCCATGGACCGAGGGCCTGCGCCAGTGGCAGGCGCGGGTGGAATCGCTGCGGCGCTGGATGCCGGAGCTGGGCCTGCCCGACTGCAGTGACGTCGCATTGCTGGCCAACCGTGCGCAATGGCTGCAGCCGGCATTCGCTGGCAGGACACGTCTGGATGCGCTGGACGAGGCCAGTTTCGGCGAAGCGCTGAAGTCGCCACTGGAGTGGTCGCAGCGGCAGCTGGTCGAGCGCCACGCGCCCACCCGGATCACCGTGCCGTCAGGGCTGGAGCGGCCGATCACCTACGCGCTGGACGGCGAAAGCGGCGAGCCGCTGCCGCCCGTGCTGGCGGTGAAGCTGCAGGAATTGTTTGGGCTGGCCGATACGCCGCGCATCGCCGATGGCCGGGTGCCGCTGACCCTGCACCTGCTGTCACCGGGCGGCCGACCGTTGCAGGTCACCCAGGATCTGCGCAATTTCTGGGAGAACACCTACGCCGAGGTGAAGAAGGAGATGAAGGGCCGTTACCCGCGCCACCCGTGGCCGGATGATCCGTGGACGGCCACGGCGACCCACCGGGCCAAGCCTCGCGGGACCTGAGTGGCGGGGTCGGATCCCTTTGCATGGCAAAGGGCTCTGACACCAAGGATGCGCGCCGGGGTCAGAGCCCTTTCCCAACGGAAAGGGATCCGACCCCAGCCCGCCCGTTCCTGAATGGCTGCGGTAGAGTCACACCACGCGCCCGCCTGACTGACATACCGTTTACGGGCAACAGGCGACACTGGACTTCGACCCGAGGCAAGGACACCCCCGCATGAGCAAACTGACCGTAATCACCGACCGCGCCCTGGAGCGCGCCCTCGACCTGGCCCACACCGCGGGCGATGGCCTGAAGAGCGCTGGCGGCAGCCTGCGCCACCTCGGCCCGCAGGCCAGCGACTGGATCAAGACCGGCGCCGCGCTTGGCGCAGTGAAGACCGGCGGCAAGGTCGCCACCAAGTTCGCCCGCCGCAACCCGGCGGTGACCATCGCGGCGGCTGCCGTGGGCGTGGGCCTGCTGGGTTATGCGCTGTACCGCAAGCAGCAGAAGAAGAAGGCCGCCAATGGCCAGGTCGTGAATGGCCAGGCCCAGCGCATCAATGCGCGCGATCGCCGCAACGACACCGTGGTCGACGAACACAGCGATATCGGCAGCGACGCCTGATTGGCCGGGATCGGATCCCTTCCGCAGGAAGGGCTCTGATCCCATGACGCTGCACGAGGGTCGGACGCCGCGAGGCCTCCGGCCCTTTTTCGTTTCAGCCGATCTGCCGCCACTGCCCCGGCTGCAGGTCATCCAGCCGGTACGGCCCCATTGCAGCGCGTACCAGGCGCAGCGTCGGCAGGTTCACGGCAGCGGTCATCCGCCGCACCTGGCGGTTGCGTCCTTCGCGGATCGTGATCGCCAGCCAGCTGTCGGGCACCGTCTTGCGGAAACGCACCGGCGGATCGCGGGGCCACAGCTCAGGCGCAGGATCGAGGCGCTCGATCTTCGCCGGCAGCGTCGGCCCATCATTGAGCACCACGCCATTGCGCAGCTGCTGCAGCTGCTCGTCGCTGGGCGTGCCTTCCACCTGTACCCAGTAGAGCTTGTCCGCCTTGTGCTTCGGGTCGGTCAGCTTGTGCGCCAGCGTGCCGTTGTCGGTCAGCAGCAGCAGTCCTTCGCTGTCATGGTCAAGGCGGCCGGCTGCGTAGACACGCGGCGGCAATCCAAAACCCGCGAGGGTCGGCCGCGGCGGCACGCTGCGATCGGTGAACTGGCAGAGCACGTTGAACGGCTTGTTGAAGGCAATCAGCATCGCGGGGACGACAGGCAGTGGTGACGCATTGTCCCATTTCGGCCTGTCAGCCGAATACCTGCCACTTCAGCATGAAGGACACCAGCACCAGGGCGATGCCACAGGCACTGACGATGTTCGCCCGGCGCCGTCCAGTGCCCTGCGCAGGAAGGGCCTGCCTGCCGGCACGCTGCTCCAGCACGATGCCCAGCGCCAGCAGACCGAAACCTGCGGCACCCACCAGGTCATGGGCATTGCCACCGTAGAAGATGTAGTCGATCAGGCGGATCGCCACCAGCACCGCGACAATGACCAGCAACAGCTTTTTCAAGATTCCGCTCCATGGACGTGCGACCGGTGGCGTCGGGCACTTCCCGACGCCACCGCTGCGATGCGTTACGGCTTCACGAAACGCAGGGTCATGCGGTCGCTTTCACCGATGGCCTGGTACTTGGCGTCGTCCGCCTTGTCGTGCTGGTTGGTCGGCGGCAAGGTCCAGACGCCATTCGGATGGTCCTTGGTATCGCGCGGGTTGGCATTGACCTCGGTACGCGCGTCCAGCTTGAAACCGGCGGACTCGGCCATCGCGATCACCTGCTGCTGGCCGACATAGCCGGTGTCGTCAGCGTCGGCCACGTCGGCCTTGGCGCGGTGCTCGACCACACCAAGCACGCCGCCCGGCTTGAGCACGTTGAAGAAGCCCTGGAACATGCCCTGCGCCTGGCCGGCCTTGCGCCAGTTGTGCACGTTGCGGAAGGTCAGCACCACATCCGCCGAGTTGGCCGCGCCGAACACCGGCTTGGCCGGGTCGTAGGCGACCACGGCGGTCTTGTCGAACTGTGCCGGTGCGGCGGCGTACTTCTTTTCCAGACTGTCGCGGCTGCGCTGCTGGTAGTCGCGGCCGCGGCCTTCCGCCACGGCCTGCGGATCGACCACCGCGGCGATGTAATGACCCTTTTCGCGCAGCAGCGGCGCCAGGATTTCCGAGTACCAGCCATTGCCGGGCGTGATCTCGATGACGGTCTTTCCCGGCGCCACGCCAAAGAAGCCCAGCGTCTGCGCAGGATGACGGAAACCGTCGCGCTTGACGTTGGCCGGGTCGCGGGTGGAGGCCTTCACCGCCGCATCAATCGCCGGCGACACCTGGATCTTTGCCGGTGCGACCGTGGCCGGTGCAGCGAATGCGGGAACAGCGACCAGCAGCGCCGAGGCAAGCAGCACACGGCAACCACGCAGGGATGAGGCAGCAATCATCGGGCGACTCCAGCGGAAGATGCGGCGAGACTAGCAGCCGCCGCGCCGCAGGTGTTCACAAAACGTTAGCCGCGTGCGCGTCGCGGAACACAGTTTTGTGGTCAGCGCCGCAGCGCGGTCACACATCGCGCTCTATCCTGAAGGACTTCCCCCAAGGAGTCCGTGCCCATGACGGCAATCCGCGAACTGGGCCGTTCCGGCCTGCATGTAGCTCCGCTCGCCTTCGGTGGCAACGTGTTCGGCTGGAGCGCCGATGAGAAGGCCAGCTTTGCGCTGCTGGATGCCTTCGTCGATGCCGGCTTCAACCTGGTCGACACCGCCGACGTGTACTCGGCGTGGGTACTTGGCAATCAGGGTGGCGAGTCGGAGACGCTGCTCGGCAAGTGGTTCGCGCGCAGCGGCAAGCGCGACAAGGTGGTGCTGGCGACCAAGGTGGCCAAGTGGGCCGAGCGGCCCGGCCTGACCCCGGACAACATCAATGCGGCGGTGGAAGATTCGCTGCGTCGCCTGCAGACCGAGGTGATCGATCTGTACCAGGCCCACGAGGACGATGAGTCGACGCCGCTGGAAGCCACCCTGGCGGCGTTCGGTCGCCTGATCGAAGCGGGCAAGGTGCGCGCGATCGGTGCGTCCAACTACAGCGCCACGCGCCTGGCCGAAGCGCTGAAGGTGTCCACCGACTACAAGCTGCCGCGTTACGAAACCCTGCAGCCGGAGTACAACCTGTACGACCGCGCCGGCTACGAGAAGGAGCTGGAGCCGCTGGTGCAGCGCGAGCAGATCGGCGTGATCAATTACTACGCACTGGCAAGTGGCTTCCTCAGCGGCAAGTACCGCACGCCGGACGATGCCAGCAAGAGCAGCGCGCGTGGCGCTACCGTGGTCAAGCGCTATCTGAACCCGCGCGGCCTGCGCATCCTGCAGGCGCTGGATGACGTGGCCAGCAAGCACAACGCCACTGCTGCGCAGATCGCGCTGGCCTGGCAGATCGCACGGCCGTCGATCACCGCACCGATTGTCAGCGCCACCAGCGTGGAGCAGCTGCACGACCTGCTGGCGGCGGCGAACGTTGCGTTGAGCGTGCAGGACGTGGCGCAGATGGATGCGGCCAGCGTGGAAGGTTGAGGAAGGGCGGTGCCGACCAACGTCGGCACCGTTCAGTAGATCCACGCCACGCGTGGATGCAGTAGCTCAACGCGGCAGACTATCTTCGCCGACCAGCGCATGGTGCACGCCGATACCCGCGCGCACGCCTTCGGCCATGGCCAGGGTGATGTTGCCGACCGTGGTCGCATCACCGGCCGCATGGACGTTCGGCACCGAGGTCTGTTTCATCATGTCCACCTCGATCAGCACGCCCAGCGGACTCTCCACCAACGCGCAGCCCAGTTGCTGTACCAGCGGCGTGGCCATCGCCTGACCGGCAGGCACGAACAGCGCGCGCTGGGCGATACGGCGGCCATCGGCCAGCTCGACCTCCAGCCAAGTGGGCTGATCGCCCTGCACGCCGATGACCGGCGTGGTTTCGATCTGCACACCACGCTGCTGCATGGCGGCCAGTTCCTCGTCGCTGATCGGCAGGCCCTGGCTGAAGAAGGTGACGTTGCCCCAATCGGCGAACAGCGGCGCCTTGCCAGCCGACATCGGATGGCCGCCGAGCAGGCCGATCGAACCGCCACCTACTTCGTAACCGTGACAGTACGGGCAGTGCAGCACCGTGCTGCCCCAGCGTTCGGCCATGCCGGGCAGGTCGGGCAGCTGGTCGGCGATGCCGGTGGCCAGCAGCAGCTTGCGCGCGGTCAGCACCTGGCCGTCGGCGGTATGCACCTCCACACCCTCGGCGCCGGCCGTGGCCCGCACCGCTTCGGCATTCAGCCAGCGCACGGTCGGATAGTCCAGCAGTTGCTGGCGTGCGTTCCTAAGCAACTCAGCACCACTGATGCCGTCCATACCCAGCACGCCGTGCGAATGGCTGGCGAAGCGGTTGCGCGGCGAACCCGCGTCGATGATCGTGACCGGCCGACGCGCACGCGCCAGGATCAGACCGGCGGCGATACCGGCGTAGCTGCCGCCGACGATGAGGACATCAGGATTCATGGTGACCTTCCAGGGAACGGTGATGGGCAAGATGGCGGGCGAAGTCGGCGCCGAGCTGGTCGAGGGTGGTTGCCTGCAGCCGCTGCTCGAGCAGGCGCTGTGCTTCGCGGGCACTCTCCAGCAGGGCCTGGTTGACCAGCTGCTGGATCGGGCAGCCGCCCATGCCTTCGCGGGTACCGACCTGGACCATCGGCGGCGCGCCGATGGCCTGGTAGACGTCGTACAGGGTGATCGTCGCCGCGTCGCGGGCGAGCTGGCTGCCACCGCCGTGGCCGCGCGTGCTGCGGACCAGGCCGGCCTTGTGCATCTGCGCCAGCAGGCGGCGGATCACCACCGGATGGGTCGGCAGGCAGGTGGCCAGCTGTTCGGAGGTTCGCGGCCCGGGCTGGCCGACCAGATGGGCCATCACGTGCAGGGCGTCGGAAAGCGGATTCGCGGATTTCATGTAACTACGATAGTTACATTTAAACCAGCTGTCGAGGGTCTGCTTTCGTTCCATATGGACACATTTGTCCTATGAAACACATTCTTCACATCACTAAACAGAACGGGAATGTGACACGCATCGCACTTCAGAGACCTAAAGGATGGTCGATACCGCATCGCACCCCTTCCGAGATCTCGTCCCATGAAAGCCTCTTCCCATGCGCCGCGGCTGCAGTCGAAGCTGCTCGGCGCCGTTTCTGTTGGTCTGGCCGTTGTCCTGGTATGCGCCTTGGCGGGCCTGGCGTCTGCCTGGTTGAAGCTGTCCACCGAAGTCCCCCCGGAGGTCACCCACAGCCGCGACGCCGAGCGCCTGCAGCGTGAGTTCCGCGGGCAGGTGCAGGAATGGAAGAATGTGCTGCTGCGTGGTCACGATGACGCGTTGCGCCAGCACCACCTGCAGGCCTTCGACAGCGAAGGCCGCCTCGTTGCCGAACTGGCCAAAGGCCTGGCCGCCAGCCCCGATGCGCGCACGCGTGAACTGGCTCAAGCGTTTTCCGGCCTGCATGCTCAATTGCAGCTGGATTACCACGCGGCACTGCAGGCCTTCGCTGACGCCGACTACGATCCTGCGGCCGGCGATTCACTGGTACGTGGCAAAGACCGACCGGTGGCGACCGCGCTGGATGCGCTGGGTACGCAGGCCTCCCAGGTGGCCGAAGCCGCGGTGACCGCGCGTTCGCAGCAGGCACGGCAGACGCTGCTGCTGTGCGCTGCGCTGACCATTGGCGCGGCCGTGCTGCTGTTGATCGGCCTGGGCTGGTGGCTGCGGCGCGCCGTGGTGCAGCCGGTGCTGGCCGTGGAAGCGGCCGCGCGTGCGGTCGCTGCTGGCGATCTCGACTACCGCGTGCAGGTGCGCAGCCGCGACGAGATCGGTCGCCTGGCACAGGCGATGCAGGCCGTGCAGAGCACCGTGCGCGGCGTGCTCGACGCGCAGACCGCGATGGCGAAGGCACACGATGCCGGCACGATCAGCCACCGCATGGACAGCAGCGCCTTCCCCGGCGCCTACGGCACGATGGTGGCCGATACCAACACCCTGGTCGATGCGCACATCCAGGTGAAGATGCGCGCGATCGCGATCATGGGCCGCTATGCGGTGGGCGACCTCAGCCTGGACATGGAGCGTCTGCCGGGCGAAAAGGCGGTGATCACCCAGGCACTGGATGCGGTCAAATCCAACCTCGGCGCGATCAACAGCGAGATTCGTCACCTGGCCGAAGCCGCTGCCGCAGGTGACTTCAGCCAGCGCGGCGACAGCGCGCGCTTCGAGCATGATTTCCGCGCGATGGTCGATGGTCTGAACCGGTTGATGCAGACCACCGAACACAACCTCGGCGAGGTCTCGACCATGCTGCGCGCCATTGCCGATGGTCGCCTGGGTGCACGCATGCACGGCGATTTCCAGGGCGTGTTCGCGCGCATTGCCGGCGATGCCAACACCACGGCGGCACAGCTGGCCACGATCGTCACCGACATCAAGCACGCCTCGGGCAACATCCACACTGCCGCCGCCGAGATTGCCGCCGGCAACAACGACCTGTCGCGCCGCACTGAACAGCAGGCGGCGAACCTGGAAGAAACCGCTGCGTCGATGGAAGAACTGACCTCCACGGTGCGTCAGAACGCCGAGCATGCGCGGCAGGCGAACCAGCTGGCGATCGGTGCACACAGCGTGGCCTCACAGGGCGGTGAAGTGGTGGGTCAGGTCGTGGCGACGATGGACGCGATTGAAGGCTCCTCGCGGCAGATCGCCGACATCATCAGTGTGATCGACGGCATCGCATTCCAGACCAATATCCTGGCGCTGAACGCGGCGGTGGAAGCGGCACGTGCCGGCGAGCAGGGCCGCGGCTTTGCGGTGGTCGCCAGTGAAGTGCGTACGCTGGCACAGCGGTCGGCGGCAGCGGCCAAGGAAATCAAATCGCTGATCGAGGCGTCGGTGGAACAGGTTGGCCACGGTGCGCAGCGTGTGCGCCAGGCCGGCGACACCATGGCCGAGATCGTCGCTTCGGTGCAGCGCGTGACCGACATCATGGCCGAGATCTCCGCTGCCTCGCAGGAGCAGTCGGCCGGCATCGAGCAGGTCAGCCAGACCATCATCCAGATGGACGGCACCACCCAGCAGAATGCTGCGCTGGTGGAAGAAGCGAGCGCGGCGGCACGCAGCCTGGAACAGCAGGCGAACCGGTTGATCGACTCGGTGGATGTGTTCGATCTGTCGAACACGGCGGCGAGCAAGGGTGCGCTGGCGCGCGCGGCGTGATTGTGTCGTGTGCCGGCCAGCGGCCGGCACTACCGGTAGTGCCGGCCGCTGGCCGGCAACCCACACAATGCATCAGCGCAGGTAATCCGATGCGGCCATCGCTTCACCCAGGTAATCCAGGAACGAGCTGATCCGCGCCGATACGGCCGTGTTGCGGTAGTACACCGCGTGGATCGGCTGGTACACATCCAGCGTCTGTGCGGCCAGCACCGGCACCAGCGTGCCGGCCGCACGATCGCGTTCGGTCACGAAGTCGGACAGGCAGGTGATGCCCACGCCTTCCACCGCCAGCGTGCGCAGCGTCTCGCCGCTGGATACCGCGATATCCGGGCGCACCAGCAACTGCCCGTCGGCATCGCCCGGCAGCGGCCAGCGGTTCAGCGATTCCGGTTCGTTGAAGCTGAGCAGCGTGTGCTGGCCCAGCGCCGCCACGCTGGCCGGTTCCCCGTGCGCAGCCAGATAGCCCGGGCTGGCCAGCACCTGCAGCCTGCAGCGCCCCAGAGCCCGCGCATGCAGCGTGGAATCAGCCAACGGGCCGATGCGGATCGCCAGGTCGGTACGCCGTTCCAGCAGGTCGATGTAGCGCTCGGAACTGTTCAACTCCAGCTGCACTTCCGGATAGCGCGCGCGGTAGCCGGCCACCAACGGCGCGATCACGTGCAGCACGAACGGCATCGCCGCATCCACCCGCAGCCGGCCAGCCGGGCGCTCGCGGCGCGCAGCCATCTGCTCCTCGGCCGATTCCACTGCATCGATGATCGCCCGCGCATGACGCAGGTAGGCCTCGCCCTCGGCGGTCAGGTGCAGGCGGCGCGTGGTACGGGTCAGCAGGGTCGTGCCCAGCTTGTCCTCCAGCCGACCCAGCGCGCGGCTCACGCCTGAAGGCGTCTGTCCCAGCTGCTCGGCAGCCGCGCTGATCGAACCGCTGTCGATCACCGCCAGGAAGGCCTGCATTTCGTCGAGGGTGGTTTTCATGACGCCATTATTGACCACCAGGCAAGAGTGATTGGCGTGAAGACCGGTTTTTCGGCAAAGGTCGGCCGCGCACACTGCGCCCCTTCCTTCCCTCTGGACACTGTCATGATCCGTGGCATTCCGCTCGCCCTGCTGGCGCTGACCCTCGGCGCCTTCGCCATCGGCACCACCGAGTTCGTCATCGTCGGCCTGATCCCGACCATCGCCGCCGACCTGCAGGTCAGCCTGCCGTCGGCCGGCCTGCTGGTGTCCCTGTATGCGCTCGGCGTGGCCGTCGGCGCACCCGTGCTCACCGCACTCACCGGCCGCGTGCCGCGCAAGACCCTGCTGGTCGCGCTGATGGTGCTTTTCACCCTCGGCAACGTCATCGCGTGGATGGCACCGGGCTACACCTCGCTGATCGTCGCCCGCATCCTCACCGGCCTGGCCCACGGCGTGTTCTTCTCCATCGGCTCGATCATCGCCACCGCGGTGGTGCCGAAGGAGAAGGCCGCCAGTGCCATCGCCATCATGTTCACCGGCCTGACGGTGGCGCTTGTGACCGGCGTGCCGCTGGGCACCTTCATCGGCCAGCACCTGGGTTGGCGCGCCACGTTCCTGGCCGTGGCCGGGCTGGGCGTGATCGCGCTGCTGGGCGCTCTGCTGTTCGTACCGCGCGGCCTGGCGCAGAGCGCGCCGGCCACCTTCCGCCAGCAGCTGGGCGTGCTTGCGCAGCCGCGCCTGCTGATGGTCTACGCCATCACCGCACTCGGCTACGGCGGCACCTTCCTGTCCTTCACCTACCTGACGCCGATCCTGCAGGACGTCACCGGCTTCTCGGCCAACGCGGTCAGCCTGGTGCTGCTGGTGTATGGCGTGTCGGTGGCGATCGGCAACCTGTGGGGCGGCCGCATGGCCGACCGCATGGGGCCGGTGCCCGCACTGAAGCGCATCTTCGCGCTGCTGGCCGTGGTGCTGCTGGTCATGACCTTCACCGCCCACAACACCTGGCTGATGCTGCTGACCGTACTGGCATTGGGCGCAGTAGCGTTCGGCAACGTGCCCGGCCTGCAGGTGTATGTGGTCAAGCAGGCACAGCGCTACGCACCGCAGGCCACCGATGTGGCCTCGGGCCTGAACATCGCCGCCTTCAACATCGGCATCGCGCTGGGTGCATCGCTGGGCGGCCTGGTCGTCGAACACATCGGCCTGATGCACACGCCGTGGCTGGGTGCACTGGTGGTGGTCGGCGCGTATGGCCTCACCGTACTGAGTGGCCGTCTGGACCGTCGCGACGGTATCGATGATCGCGCCGACGGCATCACGGTGGCGGCACATTGATGAGCGCAATGCACCGTTGCCGGCATGCACACGGCCCCTGCCCTACCCTTTGTGATCACCTCCTTCCCCCGCTTTGGAGTTCCCCATGACCGTTCCCGCTTTCGGCCTTGGCACCTTCCGCCTGAAAGACCAGACCGTGATCGACTCGGTGCGCAACGCACTGGACGTCGGCTACCGCGCCATCGATACCGCGCAGATCTACGGCAACGAAGCCGAGGTCGGCCAGGCCATCGCCGAGTCCGGCGTGCCGCGTGACGAGATCTACCTGACCACCAAGGTGTGGATCACCGAGTTCCAGCGCGACGCGCTGCTGGCGAGCCTGCGCACCAGCCTGGAAAAGCTGCGCACCGATCATGTCGACCTGGCGTTGATCCACTGGCCGTCGCCGAACGACAAGGTCGACACGCCGATGGAGGAGTATCTGACCGCGCTGGCTGAAGCCAAGGCACAAGGGCTGACCCGCGAGATTGGCATCTCCAACTTCACCATCGCCCAGACCCGCAAGGCGATTGAGATCCTCGGTGCCGATGCGATCGCCACCAACCAGATCGAGATCCACCCGTACCTGCAGAACCGCCTGCTGGTGAAGTTCCTGCAGGACAACGGCATCCGCGTCACCGCGTACATGAGCCTGGCCTATGGCGAGGTGATCAAGGACCCGGTGATCCAGGCCATCGCCGGCCGCCATCAGGCCAGCCCGGCGCAGATCGCACTGGCATGGGCGCTGCAGCAGGATTACGCGGTCATCCCTTCGTCGACCAAGCGCGAGAACCTGGCCAGCAACCTGGAAGCGGCAGCGATCCGCCTGACCGAGGACGACATGGCGCAGATCGCCAAGCTGGACCGCGGCCATCGCCTGGCCAACCCAGAAGGCATTGCGCCGGCCTGGGATTGATCCCAGCGTCGGGCACGGGCAGGTTTTGGTAGATGCCGACCTTGGTCGGCGCTTTCCTCTGGTCGATCGATGAAACACCGTGCCGACCAAGGTCGGCACCTACCAGAAGCGTAGGTTCAACCCTCGCCCTGCAACAACCACCCGCGCATCGCTGCACTCACCTCTTCCGGCTTTTCCATCGGCGCCAGATGCCCGCAATCGGGCACCACCACCAGCTGCGAATGCGGCACCAGCGCATGCATTTCCTCGCTCACCGCCAACGGCGTGATGCGGTCGTTCGCACCACAGACGATCAGCAGCGGATCGCGGTAGCCGGCCAGTACGTCGTGGCCATCAAGGCGCTCCAGCGCGCTCTGGCGCAGGAACACTTCCGCACCCAATCGCGCCGTCATGTCGCGCACGCGCTGCACCAGCACGTAGTCGTCCAGCCGCGAGGCGTCGATGTAGCTGCGCATCAGCGTATCGCCGAAGCCGTGGAACTTACCGGGCAGGCGCACGCTGGCACGCTGGCTGCGGCGCTGTTCGGCGCGTTCCGGGGAATCGGCATGGATAGAGGTATCGATCAGGGCCAGCTGCATCACGCGCTCCGGCGCGATGCGCAGGATCTGCTGGGCGACGAAGCCTCCCAGTGAGAACCCAGCCAGCGCGAAACGCGCGGGCGCCTGCGCCAGCACGTCCTCGGCCACCGCCTGCAGGGTCTCGCCTCGGGTCTGGTCGCCCACGGTGCAGTCGGCGATATCGGCCAGGTCGGCCAGCTGCGCGCGCCAGAGTTCGGCGTCGTTGAGCAGGCCGGGGAGGAGCAGCAGGGGAATGCGGCAGGTCATGGGGCATTGTCGCGCCAGTACAGTGACAGGGCCATTCCGCAGATGGCCTACTGCGTTGCAGGGCGAGCCCGGCAGCGAACCGGCGCGGTAGGATGCGGCTCTCCACCCTACCCTGCTCCACGGACGCGACCATGGCTGACCCCTACAACAGTGGCACTCCCACCACCTCCGCAGCGCGCTTCGATGATTCGATGGTGACCACCGCCTTCGAGCTGCCCGGCTACCGCATCGAGCGCAACCTGGGCGTGGTGCGCGGCATCACCGTGCGCTCGCGCTCGATCGTGGGCAACTTCCTCGGCGGCATCCAGACGATCTTCGGTGGCAACATCACCATCTACACCGAGCTGTGCGAGCAGGCACGCGAGGAAACCTACCGCGACATGGTCAAGCACGCGCGGCAGCTGGGCGCCAACGCGGTCATCGGCATGCGCTATGACGCCACCGATGTGATGACCGGCCTGACCGAAGTGCTGTGCTATGGCACGGCGGTGGTGGTCGAGCCGCTGCGGTAACCTGCGAAACCCTGCCATGATGGATGTGAGGATCTACCGTCCCTGCGAGGCCAGTGATGTCCAGAGTGCCGACGATTGTGCTGTTCCTTTGCTTGGCTTGCCCTCCCTCCTCAGGTGATGCCTCCGCCAGGGATGGTCTGGCCACGCTGCCTGCGGCGGTAAGAGCCAACATACTGGCTGCGCAGAAGCAGCCCGAATGCGTACGTGTCGTGGAGGCCTACGTCCGGCGTACCAGGGCTTGGAATACGACAACGTATCTCGTAGCCACATCGCCCCCCGTATCCGGCGGCCGCGGTTTTGCCGTGCTGCATCAGGAAGATCTTGCAGATCCGCTGTCCATGCAGGAACGCAGATCGTTCCATCTGGAGCTGGATCAGTCGTGCAGCAAGGTTATCGAGGAGTTCTGGTTCCAGTAGAAGCGCCAAGGTGAAATGAACGAGGTGCCGATCACACGGGAACGTCGGGCACTTCCACCTGCTGCACCGGCAACGTCACCATCATCACCGTCGGGTCGTCCGGGTCCAGTTTGGTCTTGAAGCCCAGGCTCTGGCACATCGCCAGCATGGTGCTGTTTTCGCGCAGCACCTGGCCTTCCACCACGTCCAGGCCCAGCCACTTGGCGTACTCGATCATGATCGCCATCAGGCGCCAGCCGATGCCATGGCCCTTCAGGTCCGAGCGGATCAGGATGCCGTACTCGCCGCGGTGATAGTCCGCATCGGCATGCAGTCGCACCGCGCCGAGCATTTCGCCGCTGCGCGGTTCAATGGCCACCAATGCAATCGAGCGCGCGTAATCCAGCTGGGTGAGGCGGGCGATGAACTCGTGGCTGAAGTGCTTGACCGACTGGAAGAAGCGCAGGCGTAGATCCTCGTCGCTGACGCGCGCGAAGAACGCGCGGAACAACGCGTCATCTTCCGGCCGCACCGGGCGTACGAACGCGCGACCGCCGTCGGACAGCTCGATGGTGCGCTCCCATTCCTTCGGGTACGGGAACACGGCGAAGCGCGGATGGCCACGCCCTTTGTGCAGGATGCGCGACGGGGCAACCGCCACGCGCGCGTCCAGCGCCAGGATGCCCTTGCTGTCGACCAGCAGCGGGTTGATGTCCAGCGTGCGCACTTCGGGAATATCTGCTGCAAGCTGCGCCAGTTTGACCAGCGCCAGCGCCAGCGCGCGCTCGTCGGCCGCCGGCACGTCACCGTAGGCCTTGAGGATGCGTGAGGCCCGGGTCTGGCCGATCAGCTCGTGGGCCAGGCGCAGGTCCAGCGGCGGCAGCGCCAACGCCTTGTCATTGATCACTTCCACCGCCGTGCCACCACGGCCGACCACGATTACCGGGCCGAACGTGGCGTCGTCGGCGATGCCGACGATGAGCTCGCGTGCCTTCGGGCGGACGATGGTCGGCTGCACCAGCAGGCCGTCGATGCGGGCGTCCGGTCGCAGCTGTCGCGCACGGGCAAGGATCGCCTTCGCAGCGCTCTGCACCGCCGGCAGCGTCGCCAGATTCAGGCGCACGCCATCCACTTCGGATTTGTGCGGAATATCGGGCGACAGGATCTTCAGCGCGACGGTCGCGCCACGCTCCAGCAACGGTTGCGCCAGGTCCATCGCCTCGTGTGCATCGCGTGCGTGCATCACCGGCGCGGAGGGGATGCCATAGGCCTTCAGCAGTTCGTGGGTGGCCAGCGGATCCAGCCAGCCTTGACCGTTGGCCAGCGCGGCCTCGACCAGCGCGCGTGCACGCACGGTATCCACGCTGAAGTCCTGCGGCAGGCTGGGCGGCGTTTCCATCAACGCGTTCTGTGCTTCGCGGTAACGCACCAGATGCTGGAAACCGCGCACGGCCTCGGCTTCGGTGGGATAGGTCGGCACGCGTGCCGCATTGAGGGTGGCGGTGGCCTGGTCGTCGTTGCCCAGCCACACCGCGAACACCGGCTTGTCACGGTGATGGCGCGGGCGCAAGCCCAGCGTGCGGGTCAGTGCCTGCGCGGCGTCGGCCGAGGAGGTGAACGCCGTGGGCACGTTGACCACCAGCACCGCGTCGTTCTCGTTGTCGGCCAGCAGCGCCTCGATGGCCGTGGCATAGCGATCACCATCGGCATCGACCACGATGTCGACCGGGTTGCTGCGCGACCAGCCCTGCGGCAGTACTGCATCGAGCTTCTGTACGGTGCTGTCGGACAGTTGCGCCAACGTGCCATGCAGGGCGATCAGCTGGTCCACTGCCAGGTGGCCGACACCGCCACCGTTGCTGAGGATGGCCAGACGACGCCCGGGGAAGGTCCCCAGGCGGCCCAGCGACTCGGCCGCGGTGAACAGTTCGTCCAGCGCGCTCACCCGCAACAGGCCGGCACGGTTGAATGCCGCGCCGTAGACATCATCGGCGCGTGCCAGTGCCTGCACGTGGGTATCGGCGCTGCCCGGCTGCACCCGTTCGGCGCGCCCGGACTTCACCACCACCACCGGCTTGGCACGCGCAGCGGCGCGTGCGGCCGACATGAACTTGCGGGCGTCCTTGATCTGCTCGACGTAGAGCAGGATGGCGCGCGTGCGGTAGTCGGTGGCGAAATAGTCCAGCAGGTCGCCGAAGTCCACGTCCATGGTGTCGCCCAGCGAAACCACGGCGGAGAACCCCACCGAGCGCGCCACGCCCCACTCCACCAGGGCGGCGGCGATCGCCGAGGATTCGGAGATCAGCGCGAGGTCGCCGGCCTGCGGGAAATGCGCGGCGATGCTGGCATTGAGCCGTGCATGCGGTGCGATCACGCCCAGGCAGTGCGGGCCGAGGATGCGCAGGCCATGCTTGCGCGCCACTGTTTCCACCTGCTCGGACAGCGAGCCCGAACCTTCACCCAGATGCGCGGTGAGGATGATCGCGGCCTGCACGCCACGTTCGGCAGCGGTGCGTACCACCTGCGGCACGATCGCCGCCGGCGCGGTGATCACCACCAGTTCCGGCACCCAGTCCAGGTCCTTCAGCCGCTTTACCGTGCGGATGCCATCGATCTCGGCATGGCGCGGGTTGATCCATGCCACCTTGCCGGGGAAGCCGGTGCCACGCAGGTTGCGCATCACTGCGCGGCCGGCCGAGCGCTCACGCGGGCTGCCGCCGATCACCGCGACCGACTGCGGACGGAACACGGACTGCAGGTGGTAGGTACTCATGTGCCTACGGTACCCAAATTCCGTGGTGATGGGGTCAGATCCCTTTCCACGGGAAAGGGCTCTGACCCCTGCGCGCCGACCAAGGTCGGCACCTGCCAGAGCATGCTGGTTCTGGGGTCAGAGCCCTTCGCCAAGCGAGGGGATCCGACCCCCGCTTACAGCAGCGTGCCGTGCAGGATCATCGCGGCGATGCTGAAATAGATCACCAGGCCGGTCACGTCCACCAGGGTGGCGACGAACGGGGCCGAGGCGCTGGCCGGGTCGAAGCCCAGCCGCTTGAGGATGAAGGGCAGCATCGACCCGGACAGCGAACCGAAGGTGACGATGCCCACCAACGCGGCGCCGATGGTGATCGCCAGCAGGATCCAGTGCTCGCCGTAGTCATGGAAGCCACCGAGCTGCCAGATCACGATGCGCACGATGGCCAGGCAGCCGAGGATGGCGCCGAGCACCATGCCGGTGGGCACTTCGCGCAGGGCCACTTTCCACCAGTCACGCAGGCGCAGCTCGCGCAGGGCCAGGCTGCGGATCAGCAGCGAGGTGGCCTGCGAACCGGAGTTGCCGCCCGAGCTCATGATCAACGGAATGAACAGGGTCAGCACCACTGCGCGCGCCAGTTCATCCTCGTAGTGCTGCATCGCGCTGGCGGTCAGCATCTCGCCCACGAACAGCACGCTCAACCAGCCGGCGCGCTTGCGCAGCATCTCGAAGAAGCCGATCTGCATGTACGGCTTGTCCAGCGCTTCCATGCCGCCGAACTTGTGCGCGTCTTCGGTGGACTCTTCGATCAGTGCATCGAGGATGTCATCGACGGTGACGATGCCGAGCATGTGCTGCTGCGCATCCACCACCGGGATCGCCAGCAGATCGTGGCGGCGGATCAGTCGTGCCACGTCTTCCTGGTCCATCTGCGCATCCACCATCACCGGCGGATTGACCTGGGCCACGTCCAGGATCGATTCCTCCGGCAGGCCGGTGATCAGCCGGCGCATGGTCACCACCTGCTGCAGCCGCTGGTTGGCCGGGTCGAGGACGTAGATCGCATACACGGTCTCGCGCGTGCGCTCGACCTGACGGATGTGCTGCAGGGTCTGGGCCACGGTCCAGGTGGCGGGCACGGCGACGAACTCGGTGGTCATCAGCGCGCCGGCGGTGTTCGGCGGGTAGCTCAGCAGCTTCTGGATGGTCTGCCGGGCTTCGTTGCCCAGCAGCGGAATCAGCCGCGCGCGTTCTTCTTCATCCAGCTCGTGGACGATGTCGGTGGCACGGTCGTCGGCCATCAACCCCAGCAGTGCGGCGGCGCGTGCCGGTGGCAGCGCGGCAACCAGTTCGCCACTGCGGTGCAGCTCCGGCGCCTCCAGCATCTTCACTGCACGCGGCAACGACAGCGCAGCCAGCGTCTCGGCGGCGCGCTCCAGTTCGAGCGTGTTGAGGAATTCCACCGCGTCGGCGGTGTTGTAGTTCGCCAGCGGTGCCGACAATGCTGCGGCATCGGCCACCGGACGCAGCAATTGCTTCTGGTTCATGGTGATTCGCCTTCATGGGGTGCGACATCGCGCAACGCCAACGCAGGCAAACCGTCCCGATGTCAGGCGGTGGCCATCGCTGGCGTCGACCGAGGTCGACTTCTACTGTCGCTGGACATGGGTTGGGGACTCCGGAGGGGTGTACTGACGGACATGCCGGCAGCGGCGGGCAGTCTGGACCTGCGGTCGGTGCAGGTCAACCCGCGACCGGTGACCGGGCCATGGGCCCACTGCCGTTCTCGTGCGTACACAGCCGCGCGCGCATAATGCCCAAGTGGCATCCGCCGCGCTTCCCCCCGCCGAACGGACGCACAGCCGGCCTCCCGATGACCAGGTATTCCCATGCATAGCGGTGGTCTGGAACTGGCATTGGTCCTGCTGCTGGCCGCGGTGATCGCGGTGCCGGTGTTCAAGAAGTTCGGCTTCGGCGCGGTGCTGGGCTACCTGGCGGCCGGCGTGGTGCTGGGGCCGGATGGCCTCGGCTTCGTACAGGACGCCGACCGCATCCTCGGCGCGGCCGAGATCGGCGTGGTTATGCTGCTGTTCGTGATCGGGCTGGAGCTGTCCCCTGCCCGCCTGAAAGTAATGCGGCGCTCGGTGTTCGGTGCCGGTGCGGCGCAGGTGGCGCTGTCCGGGCTGGTGCTGGGCGGCCTGCTGCTGCTCGATCACTTCCAGTGGAAGAGCGCGCTGGTGGTGGGCGTGGCGCTGGCGCTGTCGTCGACCGCAGTCGGCCTGCAGCTGCTGTCCGAGCACAAGGCGATCAACAGCGACCACGGCCGGCTGGGGTTTGCCATCCTGCTGTTCCAGGACCTGATCGCCATTCCGCTGCTGGCCGCGATTCCGCTGCTGGGTGGGGTCAAGAACGAGACGCTGCGCTGGGAAGATGCGGCCGTCGCGCTGGGTGCGCTGGCAGTGGTGATCCTGTTCGGGCGGCCGGTGCTGCGCCGCCTGTTCGGCATCATCGCGCGCACCCGCAGCCCGGAAGTGTTCACCGCCACCGCGCTGCTGGTGGTGCTGGGCACCGCCTGGTTCATGCAGGAAGCCGGCCTGAGCCCCAGCCTGGGGGCGTTCCTGGCCGGCGTGCTGTTGTCCGATTCGGAATTCCGGCACGAGCTGGAATCGCAGATCGAACCGTTCAAGGGCCTGCTGCTGGGCCTGTTCTTCATCGCCGTGGGCATGGGCATCGACCTGGACCGCATCGCCGCCGAACCGTGGATGATCGCCGCGGGTGTGGCGATCCTGCTGGTGGTGAAGTTCAGCCTGCTGTACGCCATCGGCCGCATTGCCAAGCTCAGTTCCCGGCAGTCGCTGCTGCTGGGCAGCGTGTTGTGGCTGGGCGGCGAATTCGCCTTCGTGGTGTTCAACGAAGCACAGCGTGCGCACCTGCTGGGCAATGCCAACCATGACCGGCTGGTGGCGATCGTCGGCCTGTCGATGGCGATCACCCCGTTGCTGATGATCGCCCTGCTGCGCCTGCTCGGCGAGGAGAAGGCCGCGCCACGGCAGGCGGCGGAGGCCGACAAGGTGGCGCCGGACAATCGCCCGAAGGTGCTGATTGCGGGCATGGGCCGCTTCGGCCAGGTGATCGCGCGCCTGCTGACCGCGCAGAAGGTGCCGTTCGTGGCGCTGGAAGCGAACCCGGACACGGTGGCCGACCTGCGCCGCTTCGGCAACCAGCTGTACTACGGCGACCCGACCCGGCCGGAGATGCTGCGCGCCGCCGGTGGCGAGCACATCGACGTGTTCGTGATCACCGTGGACGACCCGGAAACCAACCTGCGCGCGGTGCGCATGGTGCGCCGCCTGTATCCGGACGCGACGGTGCTGGCACGCGCGCGCAACCGCCAGCATGCGTGGCGGTTGATGGACATGTCGGCCGAACCGTTCCGCGAGGTGTTCGGTACCAGCCTGGAAATGAGCGGGCGCGTGCTGACCGCGCTGGGCGTGGCCCCGAACGTGGCCGAGCGCCATGTGCAGCAGTTCCGCGAACACGACGAGAAGCTGCTGCGCGACCAGTACCTGGTCTACGACGACGAGGCGGCGGTGATCCAGACCTCGCGCGATGCCCGCAACGACCTGATGCACCTGTTCGAAGCGGACGCGGAAAGCGACGACAAGTAGATCCACGCCATGCGTGGATGCTTCTCTGTTTCGCCGGACGATCATCCACGCATGGCGTGGATCTACTGAAAGCATCCTGCCGACCAACGGTCAGCACCCACCAGGGGTCGGATCCCAAGGTATTGGGGTCAGAGCCCTTTCCGTTGGAAAGGGATCCGACCCCGAGCCGGTCAGCCGTTGTCGCGCAGGAACCTGGCCATCGACGATACGCCCGGCACGCGCGGCTCGAACTCGGCGGCGACGTCGATGAAGCCGCGCATCACCGCGATCTCGCGCGGGCTGCGGTTCAAGCCATCGCGCGCTTCCGGGTCGGCACCGGCGCGCAGCAGGCGCTGCACCAGCAGCGGCAACCCGTGCAGGGCGGCCAGATGCAGCGGGCCGAAGCCACGCGGATCGCGCACGTCCAGGCTCACGTCTTCATCCAGCAGGCGCTCGACGGCGGCCATCACCACCTGCTCGTCGCAGGCGGTGCCCGGTTCGGCGCGCGCGCCCATCAGCAGCAGCAACGGCGTGACCGCACCGGCAGCGGCCTGGTCCGGCTCTGCACCGGCCAGCAGCAGGGTATCGAGCAGCGCCAGCAGGCGCGAACGGTCGCGCGCACTGAAGCCATACAGGGCCGCGCAGTGCAGCGGCGCCAGCTGCTGGGCATCGCCGGCATGCACGTCGGCACCGGCGGTGAGCAGGCGCGCCACGATGTCCGGCAGCCCCAGCGCCGAGGCCAGCATCAGCACGGTGACCCCGCCTGGCAGGCGATGTTCAAGCTGCGCCCCGGCGTCAAGCAGGGCCGAGACGATATCGACCTGGCGCATGCTGACCGCCGCCGACAACGGCGTCGCACCACTGGCAGCGGCATGCTGCGGATCAGCGCCGCGCGCCAGCAGCAGGTCGACCACGGCCAGATGGCCACCGCCGGCAGCACGCAGCAGCGCGGTGCAGCCCTGCGCATCAACGGCGTCGATGGCAAAGCCGAGATCATTCAAACGACGCACGGCATCGACATCACCGGCCATCGCGGCGGCCGGCAGATCGCCTTCGCGCAGGGTCCTGCGCGGCAGTGGCCAGACCCGCCAGTCCAGCCAATCAGCCAGATCGCGACGACCGATCGACAGCGCCACGCCCAGCGGCGTCTGCCCATCGGCAGCACGCGCTTCGGGTGAGGCACCGTGCTGCACCAGCAGCTTCAGAGCACTTTCGCGCGCCAGTGCGGTGGCCAGATGCAGCGCGGTCATGCCATGGCTGTCGCGTGCTTCACGGTCCACGCCGGTCGTGAGCAGGGCCTGCTGCAGGCGCAGCCAGCCCAGGCGCACCGCCAGTGACAGCGGCGGATCACCGGCCGGCGAGGCCGCAAACGGATCGGCGCCGCGTTCCAGCAGTTCCAGCGCCAGCTGTTCCAGGCCACGCGCTGCTTGGTCGTGCTGCGCGCACGCGGCCAGGAAACGCGCCAGTCCACCACGGCCGGCCGGCGACAGACCATGCTGCAGCATCACCTGCAGGGCCGGCACGGCATCGATGCCACGCGACAGCAGCGCGAACATCGGCGTATCGGCACAGGCGTCACGCACGTACGGATCGGCACCATGAGCGAGCAGCCAGTCGACCGCACGCGGCTCCAGCGCCAGCTCCGGATCGAGCAGCAGGCCACCCAGTTCTTCCGGCTGGCACAACCTGGCCAGCGCGGCCATGCCATCGGTATTGCCGAATCCCAGCGCCTCGCGCAGCAGGGTCAACGGCGGGCGATCAGGCAGCAGGCCGCTGGCACTGGCCGCCTCACCGCGCTCGGCCAGGCCATCGCTGACGGCGGCGGGCAACGGGTAGGAAGGGTCCAGCAGAGCCACGATCGCCCAGCGACCGGCTTCGGCGGCGTAGTCCACCGCACGTCGACCGGCCGGATCGCTGCCGTCGGCGGCGATGCCCAGTTCCAGCAGGCGCTTGATCAACAGCGGCGAAACGTCCTCGGCCATCGTTGCCAGCAGCACCGCGTTGCGGCCGTCGGTGTCGACTGCGATCAGGTCGGGTTTGTGCGGCAGCAGATGCTCGACCACGGCCGCGCGACCGGCACGTGCGGCTTCCAGCCACGGAGTACGACCGAGCGCGTCGCGCGCTTCCAGGTTGGCACCGGCGGCAAGCAGCACGCCGATGATGTCCACGTGGCCGGCCAGTGCCGCTTCATGCAGCGCGCTGCGGCGCTGGCGGTCACGCGCGTCGGCACGAGCCTTGTGCTTGAGCAGCAGCTGCACGCCGGCCGGATCATCGTCTTCGGTGGCGGCCGCAGCCAGCAGCACCGGGGTGCCGTCAGCCGGTTCGCTGCGGGCGCCGCGCTCCAGCAGGAAGCGCGCCAGGCGCCAGTTGCCGACCTGGCAGGCCACCGCCAACGGCGACCAGCCATCGCGGTTCAGTGCGTCGACTTCAGCCGCCGCGTCACGCAGCAGCGCGGCCACGCCCGGGTCGGAACTGCGCGCGGCATGGTGCAGGGGCGTGTTGCCCTCACTGTCGGTGGCGCGCGAATCGGCACCGTTGGCCAGCAAGGTCATCACCGCCTCCGGACGCCCATGCCAGCTGTCGCGGGTCGCGGCCAGCAGCGGGGTCATGCCGCGATGCGGCGCGTTCACATCGACGCCGCGGCCGATCAGCTCACGCAGCAGGCGCAGGTCCGGCAGTACAGCGGCGAGCACCGCCAGGCTGCGCTGGTCGCGCCAGTTCGTGTCAGGCAGGGAATACGGATCGGCGCCGGCCTGCAGCAGCTGCAGCGCACGGTCGATGCGGCCGTGGCGTGCGGCTTCGTACAGGGCCGGGGTCAGCTCCTGCGGCGCCAGGGCTTCCAGCGGCGTGGTGTCCACGACCGCGCTGAACAGCGTTTCGCGATCGACCGGCAGTTCAGCGCCAACCGCGCTGCGCAGCGAGACCAGCGGCGCCGGTGCAATACGCTGCAGCAGCAGATGCAGCAGCGGCGACAGCAGCAGCACCGCCAGCGCCGACGGCCAACGCGCGCTTTCCGGCAGCAGGTCCGGCCAGGTCGGCAGTACCACCAGAGCCGCCAGGGCCATCACCAGTGCCGCCACGCCAAGACCACGCCAGGCGCTGAGGTCACGACCAGCCAACGCCTGCCAATGCTGGGCCAGGCCACCATCGAGACGCTCGACATCGTTCCACAACGGCCAGGTGCGCCAGGCCGCCAGCAGGCCGGCGCTGACCAGCACGCTCAGGCCCAGCACCGCGGCCAGGCTGCCGCTGTCGCGCAGCGCAGCCAGTGGCCAGGCCAGCAGCAGGGCCAGCAGCAACGGCGCGGCGGTCCACAGCGCCAACAGTGCCGGCAGGTCCTGGCGGGCGATCACCTTCGGCGGCAGCAGCGCGCGGCTGCGCCGCCACCACGATATCCCCAGCGCGAACGCCGGTTGTGCCAAGGCCGCCAGTACCGCGCCGGGCAGGCCACCCAGCGCCGATCCCAGCGCCAGCAAAGCACCGAGGATGAAGGCCAGCGACAGAGCGCGGGAGCGGGAAAGCTCAGTCATAGTGGCGCAGCATCATGCTGCTCACCGACGGTGGCACCTGTAGATAGAACCCGCGCTCGGTCAATTCGCTGCGCACCTTGGCCGGGTCGGCCTGGGCCAGCCGGCGCTGCGCGTCCAGGGTCACTTCCAGCACGAAGACGAGCGAACCCAACGACGCCGACAGCGGCGCAGGCAAAGCGCTGAAGTCATCGCGTCGGGCGAGATAGACGTAGGTGTCCGGCTTGAGTTGGCTTTTATAGACGTAGGCGTGCATGTCCACGGGACGATAACCCGGGAAGAGCCGTGATTGTGTCGGAAAGCCGACACCGGGGAAAGCCGTCACGCGACGATGGCGGCGCGATCGACGGCGTTTCCCCGGTGAGGTTCAGCAATGTGGCGACGCCGTTCAGCCAGCGCCCCCGGTCGACTGCGCTTACTTGACCTTGGCGTAGGTGCCCTTCAAGGCCACGCCGGCAACGAAGGTGCCAGCCCAGCACTCGTAGTTGGTCGCGCTCTTGAACTCGTTCTTCTTGTAGTAGCTGACGATGTCGACCACGGCGTTGGCGCCGCGCGACTTGGCGCCGTCCTGCAGGGCCAGCAGCGCCGACAGGGCAACCCAGTTGCAGGCCTCGACGTCGCTCTTGTTGGCGGCGTTGGTCTTCTTGTTGGTCACGTCTTCGCCTAGGCGCTGCTGCACGCTGACCGGCTGGCCGGCCAGGTAGAAGCGCACGCTGCCGTCGATGCCGGCATCTTTGGCGGCCTGCGAACTGATCAGTTCGCGCAGGGACTGTTCGACGCGGGTATCGCGCGCCGAAGCGGTGGAAGTCAGGGCCAGCAGCGCGGTGGCAGTGGCGATCAGCAGGGTGCGGCGCATCGGAACGTCTCCTTGTTGAGGTGCGGGTACGGCGGGATCACGCGTTCCAACGGCGGAACACCAGCGAGGTGTTGATGCCGCCGAAGGCGAAGTTGTTGCTCATCACGTACTCGGCCTGCAGCTCGCGGCCTTGCCCGGTAATGAAGTCGAGCTGGCCGCAGCGCGGGTCCACCTCGACCAGGTTCAGGGTCGGCGCGAACCAGCCGGCGCGCATCATCTCGATGCTCATCCAGGCTTCGAACGCACCGCAACCGCCCAGCATGTGGCCGACGTAGCTCTTCAACGAGCTGATCGGCACACGGCTGCCGAACACCTGGGCGGTGGCCTGGGTCTCGGCGATATCGCCGTGGTCGGTGGCCGTGCCGTGGGCGTTCACGTAGTCGATCTGCGCCGGCTGCAGACCGGCGTCTTCCAATGCCAGGCGCATGGCCTGGGCCATGGTGTCGGCGCTGGGCTGGGTGACGTGCTGGCCGTCGCTGTTGGTGCCGTAGCCCACGATCTCGGCAAGGATGGTCGCGCCGCGTGCCTGCGCGTGTTCCAGATCCTCCAGGATCAGCGTGCAGGCACCCTCACCCAGCACCAGGCCGTCACGGCCGGCATCGAACGGGCGCGGGGTGGTGTGCGGTGCATCGTTGCGCGTGCTGGTGGCGAACAGGGTGTCGAACACGGCCGCGGCGGTGGCGTCGAGCTGCTCCGCGCCACCGGCCACCATCACCGTCTGCTTGCCGCTGCGGATCGCTTCGTAGCCCGCGCCCACGCCCTGGCTGCCCGACGTACAGGCACTGGAGGTGGTGTAGACACGCCCGGACAAGCCGAAGAACACGCCGATGTTGACCGGCGCGGTGTGGCTCATCATCTTCAGGTAGGTGGTGGCGCTGATGCCGTCGGTGGTGAACTCATGCAGCATGCGACCGAATTCGCCGGTGGCCTCGTGGCTGCCCGACGATGAGCCGTAGGCCACGCCGGTGCGGCCACTGCGCAGCACCGGGTGCTCGAACAGGCCTGCCTCACGCAGGGCAACCTCGGTGGCGCGCACCGACATGATCGCAACCTTGCCCATCGAGCGGGTGGTCTTGCGGTTGTAGTTCGGTGGCAGCTCGTAGTCCTGCGCCGGTGCGGCCAGCTTGGTGTTCAGGCCCGCATACACATCCCATTCCGGCATCGAACGCACCGCGTTGCGGCAGCTGCGCAGATGTGCCTGGATGGTCGGCCAGTCGTGGCCGAGCGGACTGATGGCCGCGGCACCGGTGACCACCACGCGACGATCGGCGGCCATCAGATCATCCCTCCATTGACCGAGATCACCTGGCGGGTGATGTACCCGGCCGGCTCGGACAGCAGGAACGCGACCGTGGCCGCCACTTCCTCGGGACGGCCGACGCGGCCGGCCGGGATCAGCTTCAATGCGTGTTCGACCACTTCTTCGTTGAGCATGTCGGTCTCGATCAGGCCCGGGGCCACGCAGTTGACGGTGATCTGACGGCTGGCCAGCTCCAGCGCCAATGCCTTGCTGGCACCGATGATGCCGGCCTTGGCCGCACTGTAATTGACCTGGCCACGGTTGCCGGCCACGCCGGACACCGAGGACAGGGTGACGATGCGGCCGGGCTTGCGCCGCCGCACCATCGGCATGATCAGCGGATGCAGCACGTTGTAGAAGCCGTCCAGATTGGTGTGGATCACCTGATCCCAGTCATCCTCGGACAGGGCCGGGAAGGCGCCGTCACGGGCGATGCCGGCATTGCACACCACGCCGTAATAGGCGCCATGTGCCTCCACGTCCGCTTCCAGCGCGGCACGTGCGGCGGCACGATCGGCCACGTCGAACGTCAGCACGCGGGCCTGCTGGCCCAGTGCCTGGATCTCGTCGGCCACTGCCTGTGCTTCTTCCACACGGCTGCGGCAATGCACCACCACGTCGAAGCCATCGCGCGCGATACGCAGCGCAATGGCCCGGCCGATGCCCCGGCTCGCGCCGGTCACCAGCACGCTTCGATTTCCTGTCATGCCTGTCCACTCTCCAGATAGGCCATCGAGTCGGCCGGTTCGAACACCGACACGTTGGCAACCGCCCATTCTTCTTCGCCTGCCAGGATGCGGCAGGCAAACATCCCTAATCCATTGTCGCCCAACAGCTCGCAACGCGCCTGTACCTGCAGGCGGGTGCCGCTGGGGAAGCTGCTGCGCGTGCTGGTATAGCGCCGGCTGCCGAGCAGGAAGCCCAGCTGCGGCGGATTGCCGGCCGTGCGCGCACGGCAGCCGGCCCAGGCCGCGATGGCCTGGGCCATGTATTCGATGCCGACCCAGGCCGGAACAGCGCCGTCTTCGATGAACAGGCCGGCCTCGGGCACCACCAGCTCCGCCTCGATGCCGTCCTGGTCCCAGCGCAGGATCCGGTCGAGCAGGCACATGTCCTGGCGGTGCGGCACCACCTCTTCGATGGCATACAGCGGCAGGTTCATCGGCGCTCCAGTGCCAGCACGGCATTGCTGCCACCGAAGGCGAACGAATTGCTCAGCACACGTCGCGGCGACTGCTGCAGGAACGTTGCCGGGGCCACCAGCGGCAACGCTGGCAGCGCCGGATCGGCCACGCCGTCCCACCAGTGCGGCGGCAGCTGCTGCTGCGGATTCTCGGCCAGCAGGATCCAGCACAGCGCCGCTTCGATCGCACCGGATGCACCCAGCGTGTGCCCGGTCAGTGGTTTGGTCGAACTGGCCGGCACATCGGTGCCCAGCACCTGCGCCACCGCCAGACTTTCCATCGCGTCGTTGTGGCCGGTCGCGGTGCCATGCAGGTTCACGTAATCCACTTCCGAAGGCGCCCAGCCGGCACGCTGCAACGCCTGCTGCAGGGCATCGATGGCACCCAGACCCTGCGGATCCGGTGCGGACATATGGTGTGCGTCGGCTGACTCACCCCATCCCGCCAGGCTGACCGGACCCGGTTCGCGGGTCAGCAGGAACAGCGCGGCGCCCTCGCCGATGTTGATTCCGCAGCGATGCTGCGAGAACGGATTGCAGCGCTGCGCCGACACCGATTCGAGCGCACTGAATCCAGCGACGGTGAACCGGCACAGGGAATCGGCACCACCGGCGATGATCGCATCGACGATGCCCGAACGCAGCATGCGCGCAGCCGACATCAACGCCTTGGCGCTGGACGAACAGGCTGTGGACAGCGTCCAGGCCGGGCCCAGCGCGCCACTGCGCTCCCGCACGAACTGCGCGGCGGTGCCCATTTCCTGCTGTGCGTAGTCGAACCCTTCGGGCCAATGGCCGTGCTCGGCGCGGGTACGCAGTGCCTGTTCGGATTCACCGATGCCCGAGGTACTGGTGCCCAGCACCACGGCCACGCGTTCGGCGCCGTAACGGCTGATGGCATCGGCAACGGCCGGCGCAATCTGCGCCAGGGCGACGTCCAGCAGCGCATTGTTGCGGCCACGCAGGGACACCGGCAGGGCTTCCAGCGTCGGCAACGGGCTGTGCACTTCGCCCAGCGCCAGAGTGCGACCTGGCAGCAGGGTAGCGTTGTCGCTCAACCCGCCGGGCACGTCGGCAAACAGCGCAGCCGCCACTGCGGCGCGGCCGTCACCCAACGCGCAGACCACGCCGAGGTCGTTGAGGAAAATGGGCGCGCTCTTCATTCCTGGCCGGCCATGTCGATCGATTCGATGCGCAGGGTGTAGCCCTCGGCGCGGTTATCCAGTTGCACGCTGCCATCGGCCAGGCGCTGAAGCTGCAGCCACACGGCGCCGTCGCGCGACAGGCTGCGCTGGCGGCCGTCATCGCTCACGTGCCAGCCTGCCGGCAGCGCGGCGGCAATGGCGTCGGTCGGCCACAGCGCGAACTGCAGGTCATCCAGCACGCGTTCGGCGCGCACCTGTGGCGGCAGCCATGGTGCACGCTGCTGGGTCAGCTGCTGGCCATCCCACTGCAGGCGCACGCCGGTCTGGCCCATCGCCTGCACCGCCAGCCGCACCTGCTGCGCGTCGGCTTCCAACAGCGCGTCCAGATCACGCTCGTGGCTGCCGAAGCGGAAGTGCAGCTGCTGCTGCAGGGCCAACGGTGCCGGCAGGCTGGACGGTGCCAGCCGCAACGGCGGCAGTTCGACCAGCGGCCGCGGCATGCGGCTGGCACAGGCGGCCAGCAGCAGGCACAGCAGGACCGCAGAGAGGCGGGCAATCAGGCGCTGCACAGTTCCTCCAGCACACGCATGCGGCGGCCACTGTCGTCGGCCACATACGGATTGTTGGTATCCCAGGCGTAACCGGCCAGGATGGAGCTGATCATGTCGCGCACCTGCGGCTGCTGGTCGGGGTGGTAGATGATCTTCTGGAAGCCGCCCTGGTACCAGCTTTCGACGAAGCGGCGGAAGGTCTTCACGCCGGCGCGCAGCGGAATCGAGAAGTCGTTTTCCCAGTCGACCGTTTCACCCGCGTAGCGGCGCTTCAGGCATTCGCTGGCCAGCTGCGCGGATTTGAACGCGATGGTGACGCCGGAAGAGAACACCGGATCGAGGAACTCGCCGGCGTTGCCCAGCAGCGCATAGCCCGGGCCCCACAGCGAGCTGACATTGGCCGAATAGCCGGTGATGCGGCGCACCGGCAGCACGGCCCATTCGGCATTGGCCAGCAGCGAGGTCAGGTTCGGGTCCTCGCCGACGATGGCCTGCAGCTTCTGCAGATCATCGCCTTCGTAGCGCTCGAAGAATGACGGCTCGGCAACCACGCCCAGCGAGCAGCAACCGTTGGAGAACGGGATCGTCCAGTACCAGACGTCGATGTGCTCGGGATGGGTGGTGATCAGGATCTTGTTGCGGTCGAAGTCCGCTTCGGCCGGGATGTTGTCACGCACGTGGCAGAAGATCGCACCCCGCACCGGGAAGTTGGACGGTGATTCCAGGTTGAGCAGGCGCGGCAGCAGGCGTGCGAAGCCGGAGGCGTCGAGGATGAAATCGGCTTCGATGCGGTACTCGCTGCCATTCGGGCGGCGCACGTTCACCACCGGCTGCTCGCCCGGTTCGACTGCCAGCACTTCGTCGCCGAAACGCAGGGTCGCGCCCATGCGCTCGGCGCCACGCGCCAGCACGTTGTCGAAGTCGGCGCGCTGCACCTGGTAGGTGGTGCCCCAGCCCGGCGAGAACTTCTTCCTGAAGTCGAACGCAGTGCGTGCTTCGCCGTGCACGAAGGCCGCGCCATTCTTGTACTGGAAGCCCGCCTCGACCACGTCCTGCAGCAGACCGGCCGCTTCGATGTATTCCATGCTCTGCGGCAGCAGGCTCTCGCCGATGGAGAAGCGCGGGAACTGCTGGCGCTCCAGCATCAGCACCTTGCGCCCCTGCTGGCGCAGCATCGCCGCGGCCACCGAACCGGCCGGGCCGGCGCCGATGATCAGGATTTCGGTACGTTCCACGTCTTCGTGGCTGGAAGAATCAGCGGCATCCACAGCAGTAGTCATCGGTGCGTCCTTGTTGCTCGATCAGGTGGAAAAGCGGAGGAATCGGAACGAAGCGTGTCCGCTCAGGCCGGCGGAACGTCATGCGGTGGCGGCCGGAACAGCGGCGAGATCAGCCAGACCAGGCCGATGCCGAACAGCAGGGTGAGCCCGAACGCGCGCAGCGCCGGCGTCTGCGAAAGACCCAGCAGGCCGAACGACAGCCACGTGCTGGCCGCACCCACGCACACCGCCAGCCAGGCACTGGCGTCGCCGCGGTGCTCGATCAGGAAGATGCCGTAGTCGATGCCCATGCCCAGCAGCAACATCAGTGCCAGCACGTTGAACAGCTGCAGCGGCTGACCGAACAGGCCAAGCAGGCCCAGGGTGAGCGCACCGGCGACCAAGGTGGGTGCGAACACGCGCCAGGCCTGGCGCCGATAACGCAGCCACAGGGCACCAAACACCAGCGCGATGCCGACCAGCAGCAGGCCGCCCATCAGCTTGCGGTAATGGCCCAGCAGTTGCGAAAAATCAGCGGTGCGGTCGACCCAGCGCACGCCGTCCAGGCCTTCTGCAGCGCCACGCAGGGTGGCCAGCGCATCGGCACGCGACAGGTCATCGACCATCACCACGCTGATCATCTGCCCGCCTACGTTGCCCACCCACAGGTGACGGAACGGCTGCGACGCGGGCGAAGCGAGGAAGGCCTCGGCGCTTAGTGGCGCCGCCGCGAATGCAGGGCGCTGCAAGGGCTCGCCCACCGCTTCGCCGACCGCGGCCAGCACACCCGGTTCAACTCGGGCGGTCAGCGCCGCATCGGCCTGCTGCCGCGCGGGCGACGGCAGCCAGTCGCTGATCGCGCGGTAACCACCGATGCGCTTGTCGTGGGTCAGCTCACGCAGGCGCGTGGTCAGCGCTTCTTCGCGTTGCAGCAGTTGTGCGGCATCGCGGCCCTGCACCAGGTAGAACTGCGCCGGGCTGGGCATGCCCAGCAGTTGGCTGAGGCGGATCTGCTGGGCCATCAGCGCCGGCGGCGACGACTGCAGGCTGCGCAGGTCGTCATTGCTCTGCAGGCGGGCGATGCCGATGGCCGACACCAGCGCGGCCATGCCGAGGAAGATCGCCACCGGGCGACGCCCGTGCAGGCGCGGGAAACGCTCGAGCGTATTGCCCAGCCATTGCGCGAAGCGGGTGGTACGGATCTCGCCACCGTCCAGCCACGGGAACCAGAAGATCACCGTGAGGAAGGCCGCAGCCAGACCAACCACCGAGAACAACGCCATCTGCCGCAGGCCGGGGAACGGCGCCAGGCCCAGTGCCAGGTAGGCCAGCGCACTGGTCAGCAGGGCAAGCCACAGGCCCGGCAACAGATGCCGCAGCAGCTTCCAGCGGCGATCGGCCGGCTCGGCCTGGCGCGAGGCAAACCAGTGGATGCCGTAGTCCTCGGCCACGCCGACCAGCGAGGCACCGAACACCAGGGTCAGCACATGCACCTTGTCGAATACCAGCACGGTGACCGCCAGCGCAACACCACAACCGATCAGCAGCGAGGCGGCGACCAGCAGGATCGGCCGCAGCGACCGGAACGCCAGCCACACCAGCAGCAGCACCGCCGCCAGCGAGCCCCAGCCGATGGTGTTGATCTCCTGGTTGGCCTGCACGGCGGCTGCTTCGGCATGCAACGGCACGCCGGCATGCAGGATCTCCAGATCCGGCGCAGCGGCCTTGGCTGCCTGTCCGGCGCGTTCGAGCAGGCCATCGAGATGGCGCTCACCATCGAGCCTGAAGGCCGAGCCCGGCGTATCGAACTGCAGCGCCGCCCAGTGCTTGCCCTCGGCTTCGAGCAGACCATCGTCGCCCAGGCGCAGACCGGAGCCCTGGGCCTGCTGCTGCCACCACTGCGGCCAAAGCGACAGCGGATCCTGCCGCCACTCGGTCAGGCGCGGCGCGCCCATCGGACCGTACAGCGCACCGAGTGCCTGTTCGGCCAGCGCAGCGGGTTCGGTCTGTTGCAGCTGCTCGCGCTGGGCCGGGGTCAGCAGGCGATCGCGGTACGGTGCGTAGAACGCACGCGCGTCATCGAACCAGCCTTCGATCGAACCACTGGGCACCAGCAGCGCGCTGTCGGCGTCACTGGCCATTGCCGCAGCGAACGCGGCCTGCGCGCGCTTGGCAGCAACGCCATCGGTGCTGCCGAGCAGCACCACCACCTGCCGCGAGCTGCCATCTGCGATGCGTCGGGTGACGTCGCTGAGCAGACGGTCGTGCGCGTCCTGCGGCAGCAGGGCGAGGATATCGGTATCGATCCGCGATTCCTGGCTCCACAGGCGCCACTGCTGCGCGCCCAGCACCAGCAACAGCAGCAGCCAGGCGATGCCCAGCCAGTGCCACCAGCGGCGCAGGCGATCCGGTGCGGCGCTGTCACTCAAAGCGGCGCGCCTCGTCGGCGTTCAACGTAGCCGGAGCTTCGCTCAGCGCAGTGAACTGGATACGGGTGCGATCCTGGTTGGCTTCGACGATCTCGACCTGGCGCACGTAGCGGTCGCCCTGCAGGGTCAGCGACTGGAAGGCCTTGGCCAGCATCGCCGACTTCGGCGTCAGCTTCAGCCGCCAGCCCTGCCCTTCGCGCGTGGCCTCCACATTGAACTGGCTGGACAGCGCCTGCACGTCGCCACTCATCAACGCGAACATGATCGCGTTGACCGAGCGCATCGCCGGCTGCTGGCGCGCGTCCAGTTCGACGCGGGTGCTGCCATCGCGCTGGCGGCTGAGGATGCGGTCGGCGGTGACCACCACCTCGGACGGGAACGGCTTGAGCGTGGACCAGATCACGCCATGCTTGCGTGCGACCACGAACTGGCCCTGCGAGCGCAGCGGGTTCTTGAAGCCGCTGACCTGCTTTTCCTGGCTGAACTGCCCGCGCAGCACGTCCGGCCGGGCGACGGCCTGGGTGATGGCATCGACGGCGGGATCGGCGGCCTGCAGCAGCGGCGCGGCAACCAGCAGCAGCGCGCACAGCAGCACGCGCGGAAGACGATGGATTCGGATCACGGGGCAGGCACTCCAAGACGCTGCCACAGCACCGGCGGGCACTGGTACAGCATTTCCTTGCTGGCCGCGTCGACCGCGACCTGGATGGTCATCGCGCGGGTCAGCACCTGGCCGCTCTCCGCATCGAGGATCTCGTATTCGATCTTCAGCCGGTTCTCCCACTCGACGATGCGCGAGCGCACGCGCAGCGCCTGGTTGAACAGCAACGGCCGCACGTACTTCACCCGCGCATCGACCACCGGCCACAGGTAGCCCGATTCAAGCATCTGCGGATAGTCGTAGTCGTAGCGCTTCAGCAACGCGCAGCGCGCGATCTCGAAGTACTTGAAGTAGTTGCCATGCCAGACCACGTTCATCGGATCGCAGTCATGGAATGCGGGGGCCAGCTCGATTTCGCCGACCAGTTCGTTTCCTTCATTCACCGACATACAGCTCCCAGCGTTGCGCGCGGATCTCCACCAGCAGTTCCCGCAGTTCGCGATCCAGCGCGCGGTCTTCTTCGACCAGGGCGATGCGCTGCCCCAGGTCGGCGTACATGTCGGCCAGACTGCCATGCAGCTGCGCGTTCATGCCAACCCGTTCGCGCAGCGCCAGCCCCTGGCGGGCGGCGATCAGCATGGCCGCCACCACCTGTTCAGTCAGTTCGATCACGCGCAGGCAGTCGCGCGCGGCGATGGTGCCCATGCTGACCTTGTCCTGGTTGTGGCATTCGGTGGAGCGCGAGAACACGCTGGCCGGCATGGTCTGCTTCAGGGCTTCGGCAGTCCACGCCGAAACGCTGATCTGCAGCGCCTTCAGGCCATGGTTGATCGCCGCACGCGGGCCGGTGGCCGCCGACAGGTTGGCCGGCAGGCCATGGTTGTAGCGGGCATCGACCACCAGCGCCAGCTGCCGGTCGAGCAGGTCGGCGATGTTGGCCACGGTGTTCTTCAGCGTGTCCATCGCCAGCGCGATGTGGCCGCCGTAGAAGTGGCCACCATGCAGGATCCGCTCGCCGTCGGCATCGATCAGCGGGTTGTCGTTGGCGCTGTTCAGCTCGGTTTCGATCAGCTGGCGCAGGAACGGCAGGGTGTCTTCCAGCACCCCGATCACGTGCGGTGCGCAGCGCAGCGAGTAGCGGTCCTGCAGGCGCTGTTCATTGCGCGGCGGGCGCTCGCTGTGCAGGTCGCTGCGCAGGCGCGCGGCAATGCGCGACTGCCCCGGGTGCGGCTTGGCGGCGAACAGGGTTTCATCGAAGTGGTGCGCGTTGCCGTCGCTGGACAGCACGTTGAACGCGGTCAGGCGCGTGGCCATGCGTGCCAGGTAGTCGGCGCGCTGCCAGGCCAGGCAGGCCAGGCCGGTCATCACCGCCGTGCCGTTCATGATCGCCAGGCCTTCCTTCGGCCGCAGCTTCAGTGGGGTCATGCCGATCTTCGCCAGCACATCGGCAGCCGGCTGCACGCGGCCATCGTGCAGCACCTCGCGTTCACCGCACAGCACGGCTGCCACGTACGACAGCGGGGTCAGGTCACCACTGGCACCCACCGAACCTTCGGCGGGAATCAACGGCAGCACATCGTGCTGTAGCAGCGTGGCCAGGCCTTCCAGCAACGGCACGCTGACACCGGACATGCCACGCACCAGCGAGGCCAGGCGCGCAGCCAGCACGGCGCGGGTCTCGGCCGGGTCCAGGTAACGGCCCAGGCCGCAGCCATGGTAGGTGTACAGGTGGTGCGGCAGCTCGGCGACCAGTGCCGGCGGAATGTTCACCGTGCACGAATCGCCGTAGCCGGTGGTCACGCCATAGATGACGCCATCCTCGCGCAGCAGGCGGTCGAGGAAGTCGGCGCCACGCTGGATATGTGCGCGGAACGCCGGGGCATCGCTCAGCGCGGCCTCGCACGTGCGCTGGGCCAAGGCGACCACGTCTTCGATGGTCAGCGGTGCATCGCCGAAACGGCACACGGGTACGGCGTCAATCGTCATGAGGAGCCTGATCCCAGAAGGGGAAGAAATTGAACCAGTCCAGCGGGGACTGGATGACCTGGAGTTCCAGCCAGTGCGCGAAGCGCTGCGCCTGTTCGGCCAGTGCTGCATCGCGCGAACCGCGTGGCAACACCACGCGCTCGGCGAACTGTTCGAAGGCCACGCGATAGCCGTCGCCCTGGTGCAGGCACGACATCGTGTAGACCGGGCAGCCCAGCGCGGCCGCCAGCACGTAGGCGCCGATCGGGAACGGCGCACGGTGGCCGAGGAAATCGGCCATCACGCTGCGCCCGCCCTGCACCGGCACGCGATCGCCGACGATGGCGACGAAGCCACCCGAGGCGACCTTGTCGGCCAGCATCACAGCCGTGGCCGGGCCCATTTCGGTGACCTGTACCAGCTCCACCGCGGCCAGCGGGTCCAGCCGCTGCAGCAGGCGGTTGAAGCGCTGCGCGTGCGCGGTGTGCACCAGCACGGTGATGCGGAACCCCGGCACCTGCTCGGCCAGCACCTGGCACAGTTCCAGGCAGCCAATGTGCGCGGTGAGGATCAGCCCGCCTTCGCGGCGTGCGATCTTGCCCAGCACCAGGTCGCGCTGCAGGTGGATACGCTCGGGCGGATAGCGGCCGCCTAGGCCGAGAATCTTGTCCAGCATCGTGTCGGCGAAGCTGAAGAAGTGGCGCAGGCTGTCGCGCCGGGTGGGTGCATGCCCCAGCGCGCCGGTATGCGCCTGCAACCGCTGCAGGTACTGCATCGAGGCCTGACGGCCGACGCGGTTACCCAGCCAATGGCAGGCCACCACCGGCCACACGCACAGGCGGAACGGCCAACGCCCGAACCAGCGGTGCACCCAGCACAGGAACAGCACGCCAGCCACCGAGGTGGACTCGCCGATGTCGGCCCAATGCGGGGCGTCGTGCGCCTGGCTCATCTCAGCCCTGCCCCTGCAGCCGGCGCCACAGCAGGCGCGGCGCACGCCAGAGCATGCCGAAGAACAGCCGGGTATGCATGCGGCTGATGCGCACGTTGTCGCGCCACACATCGAAATGCGAGACCCCGTCGGCGGGATAGGTCACGCGCGTGGCCAGATGCTCGACCGGTACCTGTCGCCAGTACAGGCGCACCATCACTTCGGTATCGAAATCCATGCGCCGGCCGATGGTTTCCTCGCCGATCAGGCGCAGCACCGGCGGCAGCGGATACACGCGGAATCCACACATGGTGTCGCGCAGATGCAGCGACAGCGTGTTGATCCACACCCAGATGTGGGTGGCGTAGCGGCCATACAGGCGCGCCTTCGGCACGCTGGCATCGTAGGCGGGAATGCCGCAGATCACTGCGTCCGGGCGCGCGCGCGCGGCATCGATGAAGCGTGGCAGGTCGCCAGTATCGTGCTGGCCGTCGGCATCGATCTGCAGCACGTGGGTGTAGCCGCGACGCTGCGCTTCAGCGAAACCGGCCAGCATCGCACCACCCTTGCCCTGGTTCACGTCCAGCCGCAGCAAGTCGACGCCCGCTCGCTGTGCCAGTTCCCGCAGCACCCGCGCGCAGGAGGGCTGCGAGCCATCGTCGACCAGCAGGCAGGGCAGACCCGCGGCCTGCACACCATCGACCACCGCGCCGATGGCGTGTTCGTGGTCGTACACGGGAATGACCACCAGCGGCGCGAACGCGCCGCCATCAATGACCGGCTCAATGCGCATCGGCGAAGACCACCCTGCCGCTGGCGTGCACGCCATGCACGGAGGTGTAGCGGAAGGTCAGCACACCGCGTTCGGCGTCCCACTGCAGTTGCAGGGTCAGCTCGTCGCCGGGGCGGGCCACGCGCTGGAACTTCACTGCATCCATGCGCTGGAAACCGGTCGGCAGCACGAAGGCCTGTCGACCGAAGCGCACCGCCCAGTCCAGCTGGGCCACGCCGGGCAGGATCGCCGCCTGCGGGAAATGGCCCTGGAACGCGCGCAGCGCGGGGTCCAGCGTCATCCGCAGAGTAGCCACCGCCTCTTCGCGACAGTCCCAGACCGGCACCGGCATCAGCGGCTGGAACAGCGCGACCAGCGCCGCCTGGGTGACCTTGCCCTGGGCATTGAGCGGCAGTGATTCGACCAGGCGCCAGCGGCGCGGTCGGGTGACCGCATCATGGCCCTGCGCCAGCCGCGTGCCCAGCCGTTGCCCCAGCACACGCCGTGCGCTGTCACCGGCACGTGCCAGTGCCGGATCGGCCGGCACCACCACGGCCGCCAGCTGTTCGCGCTGACCCTGCAGTACCAGCACGCGCACGTCCTCGACCTCTGGATCCTCGCGCAGCGCGCGCTCCAGTGCATCCAGCGAAACACGCCGTTCTTCGATCTTGACGATGCGGTCGGCGCGGCCCAGCAGGCGGAAACGGCCATCGGCCAGTGCTTCCACGCGATCCTGGGTGCGCCACCAGTCCGACGTCTCCAGGTGCGGCGAGGCGACCGCCAGACAGTCCTCCTCGATCCGCCACTGTACGCCCGGCAACGGCTGCCACGGCGGCGCATCGGTGTCCCAGCGCCGCCAGGCGATCCCACCGGTTTCACTGCTGCCATAAACCTCGGTGGGCGCCAGGCCCAACCACTGGCGGACCTGGCGCGCTGCGTCCTCCGGCAGCGGGCCGCCCGAAGAGAACACCGCGCGCAGGCGACCGTGAAGGCTGGCCCAGTCGAGCTGCTCGGGCAGGCGCTTGAGATGGGCCGGGGTGGCGACCAGCACCGTATCGGTACCGGCCAGCGCGCCCACCAGGTCTTCGTGGAAGAAGCGCCGGGGCTGGATCGCGCGGCCGGCAGCCAGCGGCCACAGCACGCGGAACAGCAGGCCGTAGATATGCTGGTGGGACACGGTGCCATGCACCTGGGCGCCGTCCAGCTGGGCGCCGAAGGCGGCCTGCAGCGCATCGACCTCGCGCGCCAGCTGGTCCAGCCGCTTGCTGATCGCACTGGGCTGGCCGGTGCTGCCGGAGGTGAACACGCACAGTTCGCAGGCGCGCTCGTCCAACGGCTCCAGCGGCGCATCGTCGGCGACAGCGGTAGCCTGCAACGGCTGGTAATCCGCCGACAGGTCGCCTGCAAAACCACTCACCTGTGGCTGCAGCGCCAGCAACGTGGCGGGCAGGTTGTCGGCAGCCAGGAACACCCGCTTGCCGGCGTGCCAGGCACCGAACAACGCCGCAGCGAAGGCTACGGTGTCATCGAAGTAGAGCGCCCAGTCGCGGCCTGTGGCAGTGCTGAAAGCGTCATGCCAGGCCAGTACACGCAGGCGGAAGGCAGCGTGGTCGACGGCAACGCCATCGCAGATACCGATGTCGCGGCCGGGCTGCGCCGTGGTCAGCAGCCGATCCAGGGCGATCCAGTCAGCCATGCGCGTGCGCTGCCTTGACCCGACGCCGTACCAGCCATTCGCCCCCGAACAACAATCCCATCATCACGTACGCCAACAATCCGTTGTAGAGCATCCAGACCCGGTCCGACGCGTACAGCGCGGTAAGCAGGGCGAGACCACCATTGAGAACGAAAAAGCCGCACCACACCTGGGTGACACGACGGGTATAGACCACTGCGAACGGTGGCAGATCCGGCTCCTGCAGGCGCGCCAGGCGTTCCACCAGGGGCGGACCGAAGCGCAGGCTGGTGGCGAACACCGTCAACATCACCACGTTCACCAGCGCCGGGTACAGCTTCAGCGGCAGGGCCTGGTTGAGCACGGTGGCCAGCCCGGCCAGCAGGCCGGCGCCGGCGGCGGCGGCCCACCACAAGGGTTGCCGGGTGCTCAGCGCACGCAGCACCGCCAGCGCAAACAGCAGCAGCGACAACCAGCGCGGCTCGAAGCGGCCCATCGCCGCGTAGACCAGCACCGGATAGGCAAGCGAAATCGCTGCCACCACGACCATGCGTGCCCGTGCCATGGTCGCGGCGTCCGTGCTGCTGTCAGGCAGCGGCCTGACCGGGCAGCAGGCCATGCACGACATCAACGATGTCCTGCACGGTGCGCACGGCCTTGAACGCTTCAGGCTGCAGGTTGCGGCCGAGCAGCGGCTTGAGCTGCACGATCAGGTCCACGGCATCGATGCTGTCGATGTCCAGGTCGTCGTACAGGCGCGATTCCGGGCTGATCCGCGCCGGCTCGATCTCGAAGCTGTCGGTCAGGATGCGGACGATGCGCTCGAACAATTCATTCTTGGTCATGGCAGTTCCTGGCGCCTTACGACTGGCGGGCGGCGACGAACTCGCCGAGCGCACGCACGCTGGAGAAATGGCGACGGGTTTCTTCCGAGTCGGCCGAGAGGCTGACACCGTACTTCTTCTGCAGCGCCAGGCCCAGTTCCAGCGCATCGATCGAATCCAGGCCGAGGCCTTCCACGAACAGAGGCGCGGTCGGATCGATGTCCTCCGGGGTGATGTCCTCCAGTGAAAGCGAGGAAATGATCAATTCCTTGATCTCGTGCTCAAGTGCTTGCACGGGTCGGATCTCCAGACAGGTCGAAATAACGAGTGAGGTGGTCGGTGACGCGACGGGCCGCCAGGGCATCCCCCCTTGGCGAGTCATCTTCGGCCAGGAACGGCGCGATCGGGATATCTTCGCCGATCTGCAGCTGAACGTGAAAACGACGTGAGGGTACACGATACCACTTCTGGCCCTTGGTCAACGTCGGCGGAGTGCAGGTGATGCGCACCGGCGTGATGTCCAGGCGCCCGCGCACGGCGATGTTGGCGGCGCCGCGCTGCAGCCGCAGCGGCTGCCCGGGCACGCTGCGGGTGCCTTCCGGGAAGATGACCAGGGTGCCGCCGGCGTGCACGGCCGCCGCGCAGTCATCGACCAGGCCAGCGCCGTCGTCATTGGAGATGTAGCCCGCCGCACGCACCGGGCCGCGCATGAACGGGTTGCAGGCCACCGCCCGCTTGACCACGCAGTCGGCGTTGGGCAGCAGGGCGATCAGGCAGACCACGTCGATCAGGGTCGGATGGTTGGCCAGCACCAGCAGGCCGTCGCGCTGCAGGCGCTCGCGCCCTTCGACCTGCAGGGTCATCACCCCCAGCCGGCACATCAGCCACACGTGGCTGGCGAAGGCGCGCTGGACCAGCCGGCGGGCCCGGCGACGACGCGCGACCGGGTCGCGCATCAACAGCAGCACCGGCATCACCAGCACGCCCAGCAGTAGCCCGCCCACGCCGAACGCAGCAAAGCTGAAGCCGGTGCCGAACACCCGCCAGGCATGATCGAGGCGGCGCAGCGCTTCAGCCACGGCGGCGCCAGGACCAACGCTGGCCTTGGGTCACATGCTGCAGCAGCGGATCCCCGGCCAGCAGGAAGCGGTGCAGGTCCAGCGCATGTGGCAACAGGCCCGGAGCGGTCGGATCGACGCCGTCTGCGACCTGCCAGGACAGCGAAAGATCGGTGCCACCGGCGGTGCCGGCGGGTGCCAGACGCCAGCACCAAGCAAAGAACGGGTCGGGTTCGTCGGCGAATTCGGCGTAAACGTCGGGCAATGGCGACTCATAGACCACGATCCGTACTTCACTGGCCCCATCACCAAGCAGGCCGACGGCCTCCAGGCACGCCGCTTCCACTGTCGACTGGCCGGCGGACAACGCCAGGTAGTTGCCACGGTGGCCGCGGGCAATCGAATACAGCGCGGCGATCGCGTTGTGCACCGACAGGCCGAAGCCGGTGGGTGACAGCGGCTGATCGGCCACCAGCGAGCCCAGCAGGTCCATCGAACGGGCGACATCGCCATGGCGGCTGGCGAACACCAGCGGCACCTGACTGTCGGCGCCCTGCCCGTCCTCGCACCAGCACGCGGCCTGGATCGCCATGCGGCCCAGGCGCTCGATACGGCGGCGCTGCATGGCCGGAATCTCGGCCAAGGCCGGCGTGTCCTCGCCCTGCGGCAGGAACGGCGACCCGGCCCAGCCCATCCATTGGCTACGCTCGGTCAGGCCAGGCGCCCAGGCGGCCCAGTCGACAACGGAAAATTCGATCATTACCGGTGATGTTTCGATGGGCGAACGAGAGTCTCGAGCCATTACGGCGACACGCGGCTGCCCCCCATTCCTGCAGCCATGCATCCGTCCAGGACGTCGCCGGCTGCCCCCCTGGCTGCCGGAAAGGAGCGCACGCTAGCACGTCCGACACAGGGATGACATGTTTCACAAAACACAACGGGGAACGGTCAGCGACCGCCCCCCGCGTGGATTGATCCAGCGAACGGATTCAGTGATAGCCGGCGTCGGCGCGCACCTTGCCGCGGAACACCCGGTACGACCAGGCCGTGTAGCCCAGGATCACCGGCAACAGCACCACCAGCCCGACCAGGGTGAAACTGAGCGACGAGGCCGGCGCGGCGGCCTGCCACAGGGTCATCGACGGCGGCAACAGGTACGGCCACATGCCCAGCACCAGGCCAGCGAAGCCAAGCACGAACAAGGCCAGGCTGAGCAGGAACGGCGGCAGGTCGCGACGCGGGTGGGTGGCACTGCGCCACAGCGCGATGGCCACCGCCAGGGTCAGCAGCGGCACCGGCGACAACCACCAGAAGTTGCCGTCGCTGAACCAGCGGTCCATCAGCCGCGACTGCAGGAACGGCAGCCAGCTGCTGACCAGGCCCATCGCCGCGATCACCGCCACCACCAGCGGGCGGGTCATCTGCCGGGCCAGCGCCTGCACGCGCCCTTCGGTCTTCAGGATCAGCCAGGTGCTACCCAGCAATGCGTAGCCGGCCACCAGCGCGGCACCGGTCAGCATCGCGAACGGGCTGAACCAGCCGAAGGCGCCGCCCTGGTACACGCCATCAACCAGCGGCAGGCCCTGCACCAGCGTGCCGAGGATCACGCCCTGGGCGAACGTGGCCAGCAGCGAACCGAGGCCAAACGCCACGCTCCACAGCCGCCGCGACCGGTGCGCCTTGAAACGGAACTCGAAGGCCACGCCACGGAACACCAGCGCCACCACCAGCAGCAGCACCGGCAGGTACAGCGCCGACAGCAGCACCGCGTAGGCCTTCGGGAACGCTGCCATCAGGCCAGCGCCGCCGAGCACCAGCCAGGTCTCGTTGCCGTCCCAGATCGGCGCGGCGGTGTTCATCATCAGGTCCAGTTGTTCCTCGTCCTCGGCGAACGGAGCGAGGATGCCGATGCCGAGCACGAAGCCATCCAGCACCACGTACATCAGCACGCCGAAGCCGATCACCGCGAACCATGCCACCGGCAGCCAGGTCATCAGGTCCATGTCAGCGCTCCTCCAGCGGTTCGTCGGCGGCCGACAGCGGCCGCGCCGGGGTGTGGCTGCCATGGTCCAGCGACGGCCCTGCGTCGTACGGCTGCGGGCCATGGCGCAGAATCTTCACCAGGTACCAGATGCCCCAACCGAACACGAAGGCGTAGCCGACCACGTACACCGTCAGCGACAGCGCGGTCATCCACGCGCTCTGCGGACCCACCGCATCGGCGGTGCGCAGCACGCCGTAGACCACCCACGGCTGCCGCCCCATCTCGGTGACGAACCAGCCCGATATCAGCGCGATGAAACCACTGGGCAGCATCCAGTTCCAGCCGCGCAGCAGCCACGGCGAATCCAGCAGCTTCTTCCGCCACAGCTGGATGGCCGAGACCCAAGCCAGCACCAGCATCAGCGTGCCCAGCCCGACCATGATGCGGAAGGCGAAGAACACCGGCGTCACCGGCGGCCGCTCGCTGGCCGGCGCCGACGTCAGCGGATCGAACGTACCGTCCAGGGTATGGGTGAGGATCACGCTGCCGAGCTTGGGAATGGCCACTTCGAAATCGTTGCGCTCTTCCTTCTCGTTGGGCAGTGCGAACACCACCAGCGGCACGCCCTCGCCCTGCTTGGTCTCATGCCAGTGCGCTTCCATCGCCGCGATCTTCATCGGCTGGTGCTTGAGCGTGTTCAGGCCGTGCATGTCGCCAACGAAGATCTGCAGCGGCACGGTCAGCGCAGCGAACGCCACCGCTGCGATCAGCATGCGCCGGCCGGCCTCCACGTGCGTGCCCTTGCGCAGGTACCACGCACCGACGCCACCGATCACGAAACAGGTGGTGATGAACGAGCCCAGCGCCATGTGCGCCAGACGGTACGGGAAGGATGGGTTGAACACCACCTGCCACCAGTCGACCGGATGCACGATGCCGTTGACCATCTCGTAGCCGGCCGGCGTATGCAGCCAGCTGTTGGACGCCAGGATCCAGAACGTCGAGAACAACGTGCCCAGCGCCACCATGCAGGTGGAGAAGAAATGCAGGCGCGGCGAGACCCGGCCCCAACCGAACATCATCACGCCGAGGAAGCTGGCTTCCAGGAAGAACGCGGTCAGCACCTCATAGGTCAGCAGCGGGCCGATGACCGTGCCGGCCACTTCGCTCAGCCGCGGCCAGTTGGTGCCGAACTGGAAAGCCATGACGATGCCGCTGACCACCCCCATGCCGAACGACACCGCGAAGATCTTCTGCCAGAAGAAATACAGCTCGCGCCATACCGGCAGCTTGGTTCGTAGCCAGCGCCATTCGATGAAGGCCAGCCAGCTGGCCGTGCCGATGGTGAAGGCCGGGAACAGTACGTGGAAACTGATGACGAATCCGAACTGGATCCGCGACAACAACAACGCGTCCAAGGGACGCCTCCTGCCGGGTACGGGTGGGATACCGGACCACTTTAGGAGGATTTAGTTAAGGTGGGATGCGACCGGGTGACGCGCTGCTTCACTTTGTCGCAGGTGGAGGCGGGTTCTGGGATGAATGGGCTAAAGGGGCTTCAAGAGCGCCAGGGGCGCCTCCCGAACAGTACGCAGTGCCCTGGGAATCAGCGCGGCAAGGCTTGCCGTCATCACCAGCGCAACGGCGATCATCCCGCTCAGCCACGACGACATCCACATGCCGTCCTGTGGCGACCATACGAGATGAAGCGAAAGTGCCCCCAGCAAGGCGCCGGGAGTGGTGAAAACACTGACTTCGAAGATGATCTCGGAAAAGATTACGGACCCACGAGCACCCAGCGTGCGTCGGATGCCGATGGAGCGTCTTCTTCGATCAAGCCATGCGCCGACCACCCCGGACACTCCCGCCATCAGCACACCCAGGACCACCACGGCCATGAAGGCCAGCATGGCTGTCGTGAAGCGGTCCGCGCGAACGTATGCATCGCGGTATCCCGCCAAGGTATCAACGCCTGCCGGGTTCACGATGCGATAGGAGCGCCGTAGCGCTTCGACGGCGCGGTCAAGCAACACGCGGTCAACGTCCAGATCGGACTTCGTAAGGTAGTACCGGTTCGCGCCTGATGGAAAACCGGGAAACAACGCCCACTGTGAATCCCGATCATTTCCTCCCGGTGCGGGTCCAACGACAGACGAAAACACGCCCACAACGACCCTGCTGCTCCCGGGTCCGAAGTGCAGCCGACGTCCAACTGCGTTCTTTGCCCCGAAAAGATGGGTGGCAAGCGCCTCACTGATCAGCACCACATCGGCTGCATCGGCAGTTTCATGCTCCGTCGGGCTGCGTCCCAGAACGATACCCGCGCCCAGCATCGTCAACAGACCCGGGCTGGCAGTTATCACGGCAATACGATCGCAGCCTGCCACGTTACTCGTACCTGCGGCCATGGAATGCGCCATGGCCGCATCGCTGATGCAGGCGCCGTAGTGATGGGCTCTGCCCCCGAACGGGACCGAGTCGCTTGCCACGGTCTGCCGGACGCCGGGAAGCTGGATCGCAGACAGGTCGGATCGCACCATCGACGGCTCCACGCCTCCTTCGACGTCCGAGACGCGGATGACGCCAATCGATCCTGCATCTGGAATGCTGCTCATGTTCAGCTTTGAAAGACCGCCTACGGCGGATTGCAGGGCAACCGTGCACGCCAGACTGGCAAGCGCCGCCTGCACGAACAGCAGCGCCGCACGACCTGCCTGGTTCCGGACCTCTCGCATCGAATCCAGCATCTCAGGCAGCTCCCTTTGCGAACATCCGCGATAGTGAATTGCTCCGGCAGATATCCAGCGCTGGAATGAGTGCACAGAGCAGCGCTGTTGCAAACCCGAGACCGGCGGACATCAAAACTGCCCTTGCATCCCATGTGGTTATCGCGGACGGAAGCACATCGGCCGCAGCGACCAACAGCATGCCCGTCACGTACGCGGTAGCGGCCAGGGCCGCACTGGCCAATCCAGACCAGGCGCATTCCCACATGAGCTGGGCAAGTACATCCCGCCGCCGAGCACCCAGCGCACGACGTATTGCAAGCTCCCGGCGACGTGCCCCCAGGCTGAAGCCGAGCAGCGCTGCGGCATTGACAATGCAGACCACGAGCAGGAGCAGCGACAGCCGAAGCTGCATCTGGGTGCGGTCGGGTACGAGCCCTTGCCGGTCCAGCCATTTCACCAGCGGCCAAAGACCGACCTGATCGGTGTCCGGATGGGTCTGCAGACCCTTCGTGTGTGCATATCCGCGCAGCATCGCGCTGTACCCAGCTACATCGTCCGGTGTGGGCAACCAGGCCCACAACTGCAGCCAGGAAACCTGAGGCCCCGCGAGATCCACCCCCTCTCCTCCACCCCAGACCGTCATGCCATCGACCACGGTCAACTCGTCCGCGATGGCAGTTTCAATGGGCAGATAGATCTGGTCGGGCGCCACGAAGGGACGGCGCACCACATCCCCTTGGAACATCGGCACTGGATGCCAGTTCTCCGCAACGCCGATGACCATGTAATTGCGCCTGCTCAGTTCCAGCTGATGCCCGATGCATCCCTTCGGGCACTCGACTGCCGCCAGCGCGTGCGACAGCACAGCGACCCGACTGCCAGACTGCCCTTCCTCCGCCGTCCATGGGCGCCCTTGGACGATGGTGATCCCGAGCACGTTGAAGATCTCCGGCGTTGCGTATCTGGCACGGAGTCTGGCGCTGAATTGTCCGGGCTTCAGAAGCGTCACGGCGCCGCCCGCCATGGCAGCCTGCGACCACGCCTTGCCCTGGTGCAGAAGTGCTTTGGCATCAGGCCAGGTCAGCGCTTGACCGGAATCGGGGGCTCCTGCTCGCTGAACGCTCGGCCGGCTGTCCAGGTGCGGGCGGAAAAGCGACTCACTACGACCGGGAGCCGGATCTGATGATGCCTGGAGAACAATGGACAGCATCACCATTGCAGTTCCCACGCCAACACCGAGCATGAGAGCGATGGCCATATGGACACCGATGCGCTGCCTGAATCGTTTCAGGGCAAGAAAAAGATAGTAGAAATGCACGAGTCCTCCGTGGGGTCGGCCTCGCTCCGACCAGCGCCAGCGGTTGCCGACGACTGAGATTTCTCCAACCTGTGCATCGATATCAACAGCGACGGAGGACTTTGCAACTATCCTCATGAGACGCGCCGACGCAGAATGATTGACAGCAGATTCGACGCCAGAACGATGGCGCTGCCACGTCGCAATCCGGCGTTATTCGCCACTGACTGACGCGGCTCACAGATGCGAGGGAATTCACGAACAGTCCGGTGATACGCCAGACCGCGCAGAATGCGTCTCACGCACCGCCGGATACGGTCAGCGCCAGAAGTACCAGATCGCCCCCGCCAGCAGCGCGCCCAGCAGCACCACCTGCACCACCACATAACCCACGCCGCTGTGACGCGACTCAGCCCCGATCCGCTCCCGCAGCGCCTCACTCACATCCGGCGTCTCTTCCTGCTGCGCCTGCTCACGCAACGCGTCTGCCAGCGCGCGCTCTTCCGCATCGCGAGAATCGGTCGGTCGGTTCACAACAGTTCTCCGGCGGTGGCATGCCGCACCAGTTCCTGCTTCAGGACCTGGCGCGCACGGTACAGGTGGCTCTTGATGGTACCGCGAGCCAGGCCAGTCACCTGTTCGATCTCGGCCAGATCGAAATCCTCCAGATAATGCAGGCCCACGATCAGGCGCTGCGGCGCACTCAATCGTTCCAGCGCCGCGCCAAGGTGACGGCCGGCCTGCAATGTCTCGCTGAGTCCGGAAGGACCCGGACCCTCGTCACCAACCCCCAGTTCCTCGGGCGCTTCCACCGCCACCATCCACTGCGCTTCCAGTCGCCGCCGCCGCAGGTACTGCAGCGCGGTGGTGTAGGCCACGCGCGAAATCCAGGTACGCAGTGAAGATTCGAAACGGAACCGATGCAGCTGGCGGAACACCGCCAGGAACGTTTCCTGCAGCAGGTCGGCCACGTGGTCGCGGTCGCCGACCATGCGCCCAATCACATGCGCGCAGGTGCGCTGATGTGTTTCCACCAGTTGCGTGAAGGCCGGTTGCGAGCCGTCGATGATGGCGCGCACCAGCGCCTGGTCCGCATCCAGCGGCTCGGCGGGTATGGCCGCCGTCGCGGCATCCTGCCGACGTCGCCCCCGCAATGCGGCCAGCGCCTCCCCCAGCAGGCTCATGCGTGGGGCTCCCCCTGTGCCCGCAGCATGCGCAGGCTCAGCCCTTGCGCACTGCGGGGCGGGTGAAGTGCCAGGCCAGCAGCTGACCCAGGCCGGCACTGCCGACCATCGCGGCGGCGGCGCCGAACGTCAGGTCGCGTGCACCGATGGCTTCCAGCAGCGCCATAGCCAGTGCCAGGCAGACCAGGCTGATGCCCCAGCGCAGCGCGCCTTGGCGGCGGCGCTCCTCCTCCAGCACCGCCAGCGAGCGGATCACCTCTTCCGGCACGTGCGGTGCCACCAGCTTGCCGCGCGCACGCGCATCGGCGATGGCATGGATCGCATAGGCGGTGCAGATGAAGAGAGTGATCGGGATGAGTTCCTGCATGGTCGTGCTCCTGTCCGGTGAATGATGCGGGTTCAGGAGATTGGATGCGCGACCCTGCCGACCGGTTGCACTAGGCGTCGTCGGCTTCGGGCGCCGGTGGTTCGTCCGGGAAATAGGTTTCCAGCTGGAAGCCCACGCGCAGGTCCGCCATCAGTCGTACAAGATCGGCATCCAGCTCGAAGCCGGCCCACGCGCGCTTTCCGAAGATGCCAATCCGCAGGCCGATCTCCGCCCCTTCCTGATTCAACGCCTGAATCACCTGGGCACGTGCCTGAAGCGTCTCCACGACTTCCGGCCACGCGTCCATCAACCAGCCGTCCTTGTCCTTCGGCAGCTGGAACAGCACCCAGGTAAACGCGTACACACGGATCAGGCTGCCATCCTCGCGACGCAGATCGGTGCCCACATCGCGGAAGAACTCGCGTTCCATTCCGAGGCGGGCTGAGATATCGGCGCTGGCCGCGGACGGGTGCTTGATCCCCAGGGAGATGGTGTAGTCGTAGCGGTACATATCGGTTCCTTCCGAAGTGAACCCCCATCATGCGCCAGGCCGGACCCTGCCATGCCCTTTGCCCAAGCGGTCTGCATGACCTGTGGCCCCTTCCCCCGGCCCTTGCGGCTGCTACGCTTGCCCGGTTTCCTCTTCTGGTGCTGTCCGCCCATGTCCCGAGTGCTGCCCCTGTCCCTCCTGCTGTCTGCCGTGCTGGCCGCTCCGGCCGCCCAGGCCGCGCCGACGCCGATCACCATCGAACAGGCCATGGCCGACCCGGACTGGATCGGTCCGCCGGTGGAGAAGGCCTGGTGGTCGTGGAACAGCCAGCAGGTGGAATACCAGCTCAAGCGCAACGGCAGCCCGGTGCGCGACACCTTCCGCCAGCCGGTGGCCGGTGGCATGGCCGCACAGGTGGCCGATGACCAGCGCGGCAGCCTCGACGTGGCCGATCCGGTCTATGACCGCAGCCGCAGCCGCAGCGCCTTCGTGCGCAACGGCGACGTGTTCGTCCGCGACCTGCGCAGCGGCGCGCTGACCCAGCTGACCCGCAGCAACGAACGCGCCGCCGGCGTGAACTTCGCCGCCGACAACGGCGTGATCTGGCGCGTCGGCCAGAACTGGTTCCACTGGACCGCCGCCAGCGGTGTGCAGCAGGTGGCCAGCCTGAAGGCCGACAAGGATCCGAGCACGCCGCCGAAGGCCGACGTGCTGCGCGACCAGCAGCTGCGCACGCTGGAAACCCTGCGCCGCGACCGCGAACAGCGAGAGACGCTGAAGGACCAGGACCAGCGCTGGCGCCAGGCCGACCCGACCCGCGCACCGGGCCCGGTGTTCCTGGGTGCCGACGTCGAGATCGTCGACAGCGTGCTGTCGCCGGACCTGGGCCACCTGATCGTGACCACCAAGCCGAAGGACTTCGATGACGGCCGCGGCGGCAAGATGCCGCTGTACGTGACCGAGTCGGGCTACGAGGAAACCGAGGACACCCGTCCCCGCGTTGGCCGCAACGGCTTCGAGCCGCACACCCTGTGGTTCGTGGATGTACGCAGCGGCAAGGCCGAGAAGCTGTCGCTGTCCAGCCTGCCGGGCATCGGCACCGATCCGCTGGCCGAGCTGCGCCGCAAGGCCGGCAAGGACGCGCTGAAGGGCGACCGCAGCGTGCAGGTGATGAGCGACTTCATGGGCGGTGGCATCCGCTGGAGCGCCGATGGCCAGCAGGCCGCGGTGATGCTGCGCGCCAACGACAACAAGGACCGCTGGATCGTCAGCGTTGCTGCCGCCGACGGCCGCGTGCAGAACCGCCATCGCCTGACCGACAACGCCTGGATCAACTGGGGCTTCAACGATTTCGGCTGGATGGCCGATGGTCGCACGCTGTGGCTGCTGTCCGAGGAATCCGGCTTCTCGCACCTGTACACCCAGGCCGGCGGCGGCAAGCCGCAGGCGCTGACCAGCGGCAAGTGGGAAACCTCGGCGCCGGTGCTGTCGGCCGACGGCAAGGGCTTCTACTTCCTGTGCAACCAGCAGGCCCCGCACGACTACGAAGTCTGCGCGGTCGATACCACTGCCCGCCAGGTGCGCGAGCTGACCAGCCTCAACGGCGTGGAAGACTTCTCGCTGTCGCCGGACGGCCAGCAGCTGCTGGTGCGCTATTCCGGCGCCTACCTGCCGGCGCAGCTGGCGGTGGTGCCGAGCACCGGTGCCGGCCAGGCGCGCGTGCTGACCGATACCCGCACCGCCGACTACAAGGCGCGCCAGTGGGTCCAGCCGAAGCTGGTGGCGGTGCCGTCCAAGCATGGCGCCGGCGTGGTCTGGGCCAAGTACTACGAACCGGAAAACAAGGAAGCCGGCAAAAAGTACCCGATCGTGATGTTCGTGCACGGTGCCGGCTACCTGCAGAACGTGCACCAGCGCTACCCGGCCTACTTCCGCGAGCAGATGTTCCACAACCTGCTGGTGCAGAAGGGTTACATCGTGCTGGACATGGACTACCGCGGCAGCGAGGGCTACGGCCGCGACTGGCGCACGGCGATCTACCGCAACATGGGCCACCCGGAGCTGGAAGACTACAAGGACGGCCTGGACTGGCTGGTCGACACCCAGCAGGGTGATCGTGACCACGCCGGCATCTATGGCGGTTCCTACGGCGGCTTCATGACCTTCATGGCGCTGTTCCGCTCGCCGGGCACGTTCAAGGCCGGCGCCGCGCTGCGCCCGGTGGTCGACTGGCACCAGTACAACCACGGCTACACCAGCAACATCCTCAACACCCCGGACATCGATCCGGAGGCGTACCGCGTGTCGTCGCCGATCGAGTACGCACAGAACCTGCAGGACAACCTGCTGATCGCCCACGGCATGATGGACGACAACGTGTTCTTCCAGGATTCGGTGAACCTGACCCAGCGCCTGATCGAGCTGCACAAGGACAACTGGTCGATCGCGCCGTACCCGCTGGAGCGCCACGGCTACGTGCGTGCCGATTCCTGGCTGGACCAGTACAAGCGCATCCTCAAGCTGTTCGAGCAGAACCTGAAGTGAGTGCTGCCGCGGCCACGATCCACATCGTGGCCGCGGTCATCCTCGATGATCGCGGCCGGGCGCTGGTGGTGCGCAAGCTCGGCGCCAGCCGCTTCATCCAGCCGGGCGGCAAGCCCGAGCCGGGCGAGCAGCCGTTGCAGGCACTGGCACGCGAACTGCACGAGGAACTGGGTGTGCGGTTGGATGCCGCCTCGGCGCTGCCGTTGGGCACGTTCGAGGACTGGGCAGTGAACGAGCCCGGCCACCGCGTACAGGCGCAGGCCTGGCGGGTGTGGATCGAAGGTGAGCCGTGCGCGCGTGCGGAGATCGCCGAACTGGCCTGGGTACCGCTGCAGCCGCCGCACGGCCGGCCCTTGGCACCCTTGAGCGAACACCATATCCTGCCGGCGGTCGCTGCCCTGGCGACGGCTCGCTGACGAAGCGGGCACCGCCCAGCCGGACAACGGATGTCAGCCTCGATTCCCCCGATCCCCGCACCGACCCCACCCCCACCCAACAACTGGGTCGCCGCGGTGGCGCAGGGCTCGTTCTGGCTGTGCCTGCTGGTCACCCTCTACTTCCTCGCGCAGGCGCTGATGGCGGCGGCACTGGCCCGCACCGAGTTCTGGACGACGCTGGTGACAGTGGCGTGGGAACAGCAGCTCGACGGCAGCCTGTGGTGGATGCTGAAACATCCGGCGGCCACCTCGCTGCTTGTTGCCCTGCTCTGCCTGGTCTCGACCCTGGCCAGCTGGGGTATGTGGCGCGGGCGCCGGTGGGGGCTGTGGGCCTATGTGTGGATGCTGGGCCTGAGTGCGTTGGCCAACTTCGTGATCGCCTGGTGGATGGACCGCCTGCTGCTGGTGTTGATCGCGCTGCTCGCCAGCGACCCGTCGGCGCAGCATGAGCTGCAGGTGCAGCGCGTGCTGTTCACCCTGACACTGGTCGGCACCTCGGTGCTGTTCGCGGGCCTGCAGGGCTGGCTGGGCTGGCGACTGCTGCGGCCGGACATCCGCGCGCGCTTCCACTGAGTTGCACCGTTCCCGCACGACAAGGATCGTCGCATGCGTTTATTGAACTTCCTGCCCACCCTGTTTCTGCTCATCGCACTGCCGGCCGGTGCCGATGCGCTGCGGTGTGGCGAATACCGCAGTACCGATGGCGGCATGGCGCTCGTGTTCATCACCTCCAGCACCGGCTACCGCCACAACGACATCGGTGAGCCGGAGCCGCTGTGGGTCGATCGCAGTGCAGCACAGACCCGGCTGGTCATGCTCGACGATGGCGTGGCGCAGCCGATCCGGATCAGTGCTGATGGGCAGCGCATCGAGGACGACGTCGTCGTGGCCTACACCCTGCGCCAGTCCCGCGCCTGCGCCATCGAACCCAGCGCGATGGACGGCAGCTGCCGCGCCGCCGGCAGCCACTGCATCGCGCAGCTGCCTACGGCCTCGCCCGGTCAGGCCAAACGCGCGTGCAACGAAGGCGTTGGCGCGGGCTGCTCGACGGTGCTGCGACAGCTGCGCGATGAAGTGACTGCGATGGGAAGCGACGACATCGGCCCCGCGCGCTTCGAGCGCCCGCCCGTCTGCCGCGAACACACGCCCGGACATGACACAGCAGCCTGCGAGGCGCTGACCGACGATGCGCTGGCTGCCGCCATGCAGCGGGTGGGTGAACGTCTGCAACGGGAAGACGAAGCCACACTGGATTCGCGCCTTACGGCCGCTGCACGCGATCACCTGCAGCAGCTGTGCCTGCAGCACCGCAGTGGCCGCTTCTGCGTCGAAGTGGCCGCACAGCAGTTGGATGCACTGGAACCTGCGCTGGCGGTGCAGGCCCTGCAGGTGGTCTGCGATGCGGGGCGCGTCAGCGCCTGCGAACGTACCGCACCATTGCGTGGACTCGGTGCCGATCTACGCCTGGTGCCGCTCCTGCAGGTGCCTTGCGGCCGCTATCAGGCCGATGGTGGCGTGATCGAGACGCTCGACTTTGGCGATGGCACACGCGCCCGCTTGCAGGAAGGCGCAGTCCACCTGCAGCAGGACGGTGAAACCCTTGTGCTGCGCCAGCTCGGTAACGGCGACCTGCTTGGCATGGATGCGCAGACCGGCTACCAGCGTTACCAGCCGGTGCCCGGCACGGCACAATGCACGCCCGCGCGCGATGGCCGTGGTTCGCCCTAGCGCCTGGAGTGTCCCGTTCGATCGTCAAGGAGACGACATGCCTTCACCCGCACCGCACCGCCGCTGGCTGGCCTGGGCGTTGCTGCTGGCCACGCCGATGGCTGCTGCACAATCGCCACAATGCGGCTTGTTCAAGGCCGATGAAGGCAGCAGCACGCTGCGTATCAGCTCACCCAATCGCGGCGAGCAGAAGCATTTCGGCAGCGCGCCGTCTCCGGTCGCCTTCCAGCAGATCGACGGAAAACTGCAGCTGGTGAGCCTGGAATACGGCCTGCCCAGCGCGCTGCAGGTGCGCGATCGTGGCCGCACCGTCGAAGTGGATGGCACGGTATACACCCTGCAGACGCCGGCACAGTGCGCTGCGGCTGCCACACCTGCCGCTGGCAGCTGCCTGGCCGATGCGGCGGCGTGCCTGGACAATCGCACCATCGCCCCGCTTTCCGTTCTTGAATCGGCCTGCCAGGAAGGCGTGCCGGGCATGTGCCTGCAGTTGGCTGATCGTTGGCACGATGAGGCCAAACCTGCGGTCGACGCCGATCCTGCCGTGCAGAAGGCTGCGCTCGACGCCGCCCTGTCCGGCATTGAGCTCCCTGCCGCCTGCCGCGACGGCGGCTTCGAGCAGGGAACCCCGGCCTGTGCCGCAGCCCTGGAGGCCGCCCCTGCGGTGCAGGAGCAGCTGGTCAAGGCAGCGATGACCGCAGCCATGGCCGAAGCAGTGGTGACGATGGCGGCGCCGACCGCTCCGGTGATCGTGCCGGCTGAGCGCCGCCAACAGCTGCTGCAGCTGTGCCGGAAGGTACCGCACGGCGGCTTCTGTACCCGCGTGGCTGAGCTCTCCTGGGAAGCGGGAGATCCCCAGCAGGCGGTGCAGGCACTGGCTGCGGCCTGCCCCCCCGGCAATGAAACCTCTGCCTGCGAGCGCCTGCCTGCGCTGCAGGCGGTGGGCGCATCGCTGCGACCGCAGCCCGCAACGGCCCTGCCCTGTGGCAACTACCGGTCCGACGGCGGCCTGATGGACACGCTGGATTTCGGTGACGCCGGTCTGGTCGGTGTTGGCTGGAGCAGCCAGCTGCGTGCGCGTGTCGAGAGCGGCGACATCCGTATCCGCCATGACAAGGGCGGTGACTTCGTGCTGCGTCCGCTGCCTGGCGGCCAATTGCTGGGCCTGGACAGCTGGACCCGCTTCCAGGTGTTCGCGCCCACGGGTGAGGGCGCAACCGGCTGCAGCGCACCGAAGCAGTACACGGTGCTGCCACTGCCACAGGATTGCCCGCTGGCACTGGCCGATGGCGGTGGTGCCGAGGCCTGCTGCGCACAAGGCAAGCTGCAGGGCTGCAACATCCTCGGCAACCGCCTTGCGCTGTCCGGGAACTGGCTGCAGGCCGCCGAACACTACACCACGGTCTGCCGCGCAGGAGTGCGCGAAGGGTGCGAGAACCTGGTCACCGCGCAGGGCAGCGGTGCCGGTGTGGACGCACGTGCGACCCTGGAACAGCTGTGCAAGGCCGACCGCAACGGCCTCCACGTGGCCTGCGACGTGCTCGAAACACAGAACTGGAAGCTGATCGTTCTGGGGGGCGCCCTGCAGAAGGCGGCCGATGAGACGGCAGTGGACGACACCCCGGCGCCACGCAATTCCAACCGCAAGCGCTGAGCCCGCCAGAGCCTGCCCGCAGCTTCGGGCAGGCCCTGCGGTAAAGTACGCGCCATGAACGAATTCGAGCGCGTGCGCGCCTACCTCACCGACCTGCAGGACCGCATCTGTGCGGCGATCGAGGCCGCCGACGGCCAGGCCCGCTTCCAGCAGGATCTGTGGCAGCGCGCCGAGGGCGGCGGTGGCCGCACCCGCGTGCTGCGCGATGGCACGGTGTTCGAGCAGGCCGGCATCGGCTTTTCCGATGTGGCGGGCAGTCGCCTGCCGCCGTCGGCCTCGGCCAATCGGCCGGAACTGGCCGGCGCCTCATGGCGCGCCACCGGCGTGTCGCTGGTGTTCCACCCGCTCAATCCCTACGTGCCCACCACCCACGCCAACGTGCGCTTCTTCCAGGCGCAGCGCGATGGCGAAGTGGTGGCCAGCTGGTTCGGGGGCGGTTTCGATCTGACCCCGTTCTACCCGTTCGACGAGGACGTGCAGCACTGGCATCGGGTGGCACGCGATCTGTGCGCGCCGTTCGGTGAAGAGCGCTACGCCGCGCACAAGCGCTGGTGCGATGAGTATTTCTTCCTGCGCCATCGCAACGAGACACGCGGCGTGGGCGGTCTGTTCTTCGATGATCTTCACGGCGATTTCGAGCGTGACTTCGCCTACCTGCGCGCGGTCGGCAATGGTTTCCTCGATGCGTATCTGCCGATCGTGCAGCAGCGCAAGGACATGCCGTACGGCGAGCGCGAACGCGAGTTCCAGCTGTACCGCCGCGGCCGCTACGTCGAGTTCAACCTGGTCTACGACCGCGGCACGCTGTTCGGCCTGCAGAGCGGCGGCCGCAGCGAGAGCATCCTGATGAGCCTGCCCCCACGCGTGCGCTGGGAGTACGGTTTTACCCCGGAAGACGGCAGCGCCGAAGCGCGCCTGGCCGATTACCTGGTGCCACGCGACTGGCTGTAGGCGCTTCGGGTACCGGACGCTGCACGCGTTGCCGCTGCGCGGACCGCCGCCCGCGCGGCGATGCGTGCCGCTGCGGCGTGCCCCGCTTCATTCCCCCCTCTTGTCTTGAATCAAGGAAGACCGTGATGCCCGTTGTTGTTTCCCCACGCCGCCGGATGATCACCTGGCGCGCCATGCTGCTGCTGGCGCTGGCCGTGCCCAGCCTGCCGGTGGCCGCGCAGTCGATGGCCTGCGGCACCTACCTGCAGGACGATGGCAACGCCAGCCTGACCATCGAAAGCGAAGCCCACGGCTTCCTCTCGGGCCCCTACCAGGCCACGGAACGGCTGCGGCTGGTACGCCAGGACAACCTGCTGGGCACCGGCAACCTGTCCACCGGCCGCCTGGAAAACTGGGAGTTCAGCGACAACGACCGCACGGTCAGCGGCGGATACCACACGTTCCACCTGAAAGCAGCGGCCGCCTGCAAGCCGGTACCGGAGATGGTCGAAGGCAGCTGCATGGCCGACACCAGCGACTGCCTGGAGGCACTGCCTGAGGCCGCACCCACGCAGCTGCACGCTTGGTGCGGCGAGGGCGTGGAGGCGGCCTGCACCCAACTGCAGGAGACCTACCAGCGCCAGGCCAAGGAGGCGCAACCGCAGCTTGCCCAGGCCGAACCGGAGATGCCGCCCTACTGCCGCGACGACGCATCTGCCGAAGAGGGGGAAGCCTGCATGGCCGTCATGAAGGCCATGGCCGGCGAACTGATGGGCAGGGCGGTGATGGGCCTGGAGCGGACCCTGGACGCACCGCTGCCGGCACCGCAGCTGGATGAACTGGCGGCGCTGTGCGCGCAGCAGCAGGGCGAATCGTTCTGCAGCAACGTGGCCGAGGCGCTGTGGAACGGCGGACGCCTGCAGCAGGCGCAGCAGGCCCTGCAGCGCTCCTGCACGCAGCGCGAGGGCACCTACGCCTGCGGCCCGGCCAAGGGCCTGGCGATGCTGACCCCGCTGGCGCCGTCGGCGCTGGCCCCGGTCGCAGCTACCGCGCTTCCGTGCGGCCGTTTCGAGGCCGAGCTGGGCCTGCTGTCGTCGCTGCGGTTCCTGGATGCCGGCCTGGTCGAAGTGGAGGGTGTCGGCACCCGCCTGCGCGCGCGCGTGCAGGACGGCAGGATCCTGATCAGTCGTGACGTCGGCAGCGATTTCGTACTGCAGCCACTGAGCAACGGAACCCTGGCCGGGATGGACAAGGACAATCGCTACGGCTACTACCAGCGCATGGACAAGTCCGCGACGAGCTGCCAGCCGCCGCCGGCATTCGTGGAGATTCCACAGCCGCTGGACTGCCCGATCCTGGCCCGCAAGGGCGGTGCCGCGTCATGCTGCAACGACGGCAAGCTGCTCGGCTGCAAGGTCGCGGGGGAGGAACTGCACAACGCCGAGAAGTGGGTGCAGGCCCAGCCCTATTTCATCAAGCTGTGCAGCGCCGGCGTGCGCGATGGCTGCCTGGGGCTCGCCGCAGGCTATGCACATACTGCCGACCCCAAGGTACCGCAGACGATGGCGGCGATCTGCGCCAAGGACGGCAAGGGCACCCATGTGGCCTGCGACATCGAGGCGACGCGTGACTGGGCAGGCATGAAAGCGCAGGCGGCCGAACAGTAAACCGTACTGCCGGGGGCCGGAGGAATACTGCCTTCGGCCCACGCTGTGGCGCGCGTCACTCGTCCTTGCGCTTGGGAATGATGGTGATGTGGCCGTTGGTTTCCAGCAGTGCCAGTTCCACCTCTTCCACGCCGATGCAGCTCTGCTGGCGCATGGCGACCTCGAAATCGGCGCGGCTGACCAGCTCGCGCCGCAGCACACTGTCGAAGAGCTTGCCATTGCGCGCGATCACCACCGGTTCGCCCTCGATCAGCCGTTCCATGCGGCGGCTGCGGGCGGTGAGCCAGCCCACACCGTAGTTCAGCAGGATCAGCGTGGCGGCCAGCAGCAGGCCGCCGGCCAGCGAAGTATCGGTGCCCAGCAACGCGTTCTGCACCGCGTTGCCCAGCAGCACGATCAGCAGCACATCGAACGGCGTGACCTGCCCCAGCGCGCGCTTGCCGCTGAGCCGCACCATGCCGAGCACGACCGCGTAGACCACCACCGCGCGCAGGATGAATTCCCACCACGGCATCGCCAGGGCGAACAGATCGGGCATTGCGGGTTCCCCTGCTGAGCGATGGCCCAGCGTGGCGCAGCAGCGCACAAATAAAAAGCCCCGCTGACCAGGGGGAGGTCAACGGGGCCGGGGAACGGGTGCTTGGGGAGGAGCCCCCGTTCCGAGATCTGCTCCAGGGGATGGGAGAGATCCACAACAGGCGTTGCGCCTGTCGGGAGTTATAGAAGCACTCCGAACACTAACGGTTCGTGAAGGGGCCCAATTTAATAAGCACCCCTCAGGGAAACATTCATGTTCGAGTCAGAAATATCACGCAAATGAACGAATTCACGGCATTTTCGGCCTGAATGCGACTCAGTGCGCCTCATCCCAGTTGCTGCCAGTACCGGTATCGACCACCAACGGCACACGCAATTGTGCCGCTTGCGACATGTGCTGCACGACGTTGCTGCGCAGCTCTTCAATGAATCCGGTCTCGGCTTCAAATACCAGTTCATCGTGCACCTGCAGGATCATCCGCGCCGGAGCACCACTGTCACGCAGCCACTGATCCACCGCGACCATGGCGCGCTTGATGATGTCAGCGGCCGTGCCCTGCATCGGTGCATTGATGGCCGCACGTTCAGCACCGGCACGCAGGCCCTGGTTACGTGCATGAATGTCGTTCAGGTACAGGCGGCGACCGAACAGCGTCTCCACGTAGCCCTGCTCCCGGGCCTGCTCGCGCATGCGCTCCATGAAGTCGCGCACGCCCGGATAGCGGCTGAAGTACAGCGCCACGTAGTCCTGCGCCTGGCCACGGTCGATACCGAGGTTGCGGGCCAGCCCGAACGCGCTCATGCCGTACATCAGGCCGAAGTTGATCGCCTTCGCCGCGCGACGCTCGTTGCTGGTCACTTCTTCCAGGGTGCGGCCGAACACCTCCGCGGCGGTGGCGCGATGCACATCGGCGCCCTGCTCGAAGGCGCGCACCAGGCCCGGGTCTCCGGACAGGTGGGCCATGATCCGCAGCTCGATCTGCGAATAGTCGGCCGCCAGCAGCTGGAAGCCTTCCGGGGCGATGAACGCGCGGCGGATGCGGCGGCCATCCTCGGTGCGGATCGGGATGTTCTGCAGATTCGGATCGGACGAGGACAGGCGACCGGTGGCGGCACCGGACTGGTGGTAGCTGGTGTGCACCCGGCCAGTGTCTGGGTTGACCATTTCCGGCAGCTTGTCGGTATAGGTGCTGCGCAGCTTGGCCAGGCCACGGTATTCAAGGATCACCCGCGGCAGCTCGTGCTGCTCGGCAATCGCCTCCAGCGCCTCTTCGTTGGTGCTGGGCTGGCCCTTGGGGGTCTTCACCACCGCCGGCAGCTTCAGCTCATCGAACAGCACCGCCTGCAGCTGCTTGGGCGAATCCAGGTTGAAGCTGCGCCCGGCCAGTTCGGTGGCCTTCTGCTGCGCGGACAGCATGCGCGAGGACAGGTCCTGGCTCTGCCGGCGCAGTTCGTCGGTGTCGATCCGCACGCCGTTGGCTTCGATGCTTGTCAGCACCGGCACCAGCGGCATCTCGATGCTGCGGTACACGCTGTCCAGGGTCGGTTCGGCCAGCAGCTGCGGCTGCAGCGCGTGGTGCAGCCGCAGGGTGATGTCGGCGTCTTCGGCGGCGTAGCGGCTGGCCTCGTCGATGCCCACCTGCGAGAACGAAATCTGCTTTGCGCCCTTGCCGGCCACCTCCTCGAACTTGATGGTGTTGTAGCCCAGGTAACGCAGGGCCAGCGAATCCATGTCGTGACGGGTGGCGGTGGAATTGAGCACGAAGCTCTCGAGCATGGTGTCGTCGTGGTAGCCCTGCACGTCCACGCCATGGCGGCGCAGCACATGCAAGTCGTACTTGCCATGCTGGCCCAGTTTCTTCTTCGCCGGGTCCTGCAGCATCGGCCGCAGCGCATCGAGCACCTGTGCCAGTGGCAGCTGTGCCGGCGCACCCGGATAGTCATGGCCGACCGGGATGTAAGCGGCCTTGCCCGGCTCCACCGCCAGGCTGATGCCCACCAGTCGCGCACGCATCGCGTCCAGCGCGTCGGTCTCGGTATCGAAGCTGATCAGATCGGCCTGCTGCACGCGTGCCACCCAGGCCTGCAGCTGCTCTGTGGTCAGAACGGTCTCGTACTCGCCGGGCGCCGACAGTGCCGGATCGAGCTCGCCCGCCGGAGGTGCTTCGGCGCCGCCACGGGCAAAGCCGGCCGCGGTGCCGCGCAGGCTCGGCGTCGCGTCGTTGGCCACCGCAGGCGCTGGTACCGGCCCACCCAGTTCCTTCAATGCCTGGGTGAAGCCGTAACGCAGGTACAGCTCGCCCAGCGTGGGCACGTCCGGATCACGCAGCGCCAGCGTGGTCGGGCTGGCGTCCAGCGCGACGTCGGTGCGGATGGTCACCAGCTCCTTGTTCAGCGGCAAGCGCTCCAGCGCGGCGCGCAGGTTCTCGCCGATCTTGCCCTTCATGGTCGGCGCGGCCGCGATCACCCCGTCCAGATGCTGGTATTCGGCCAGCCACTTGGCCGCCGTTTTCGGCCCGCACTTCTCCACCCCGGGCACGTTGTCCACGGTGTCACCCATCAGCGCCAGCAGGTCGACGATCTGGTCGGCACGCACACCGAACTTGTCCATCACCGCCGCGTCCGAATCCATGCGGCTGCCGGTCATGGTGTTGACCAGTTCGATGCCCGGGCGCACCAGCTGGGCGAAGTCCTTGTCGCCGGTCGAGATGGTGACCTTCAGGTCCTGTGCCACGCCCTGCAGAGCCAGGGTGCCGATTACATCGTCAGCCTCCACGCCGTCGATGCGCAGGATGCTGATGCCCAGCGCTTCAACGATGCGGCACATCGGCTCGACCTGGCTGCGCAGTTCATCGGGCATCGGCGGGCGGTTGGCCTTGTACTGGTCGTACAGGTCGTCGCGGAAGGTCTTGCCGGGCGCATCGACGACGAACGCGACGTAGGCCGGGCGTTCCTTAAGCGTCGAGCGCAGCATGTTGACCACACCGAAAAGCGCGCCGGTGGGCTCACCCTGTGCATTGGACAGGGGCGGCAGCGCGTGGAACGCGCGGTACAGGTAACTGGACCCGTCGATCAGGACTAATCTGCTCATGTGTCGATTCTACGCGCCTGTTCCTGCATCGCGGCGACACGGCAGCGACGCGGCGTTGGGGCATAATCAAGGCTCTTTCCAGGCAAAGGCCCCGCCGATGAAGACCCTGATGCTGGCTTCCCTGCTCCTGCTTGCTGGCTGCGCCAGCATGGGCGGCGCGGGCGCTCCCCCGGTGGACGTCAAGGGCGCGGATGTCTCCAAGCGCACGATGGACAACGGTGACACCATCGAGGAGTACCGGGTGTCCGGCCAGTTGCGCATGGTCAAGGTGACGCCGGCACGCGGCGCGCCGTTCTACATGTACGACAAGAACGGCGATGGCCGCTTCGACAACGACAAGGACGGTGTGTCGCCGGTGTACTGGAAGCTCTACAGCTGGTGATGTGGCCGGGGTCGGATCCCTTTCCTCAGGAAAGGGCTCTGACCCCATCGCGATCGGCAAGGCCCATCCACGCATGGCGTGGATCTACTGGGTATTGCGGCGGCCCTATCCACGCATGGCGTGGATCTACTGGGCGCCGGAAAAAACAACGCCGGCGCGCATCCTGCGGCCGGCGTCGGGTCCCCTCCCCGGGAACGCTCTGTATCAGCGGATGACCAGCACCGGCAGCGTGCTGCGCGCCAGCACTTCGGCGGTCTGGCTGCCCAGCAGCACGCGGGTCACGCCGCGGCGGCCGTGTGAGGTCATCACGATCAGGTCGCTGTTGCGCTGGCCTGCCGTCTCGATGATGCCGTCGGCCGCATAGCGGTCCAGCACATGCACCGGGTTGGCGGTGATGCCCTGCTCGGCCGCCTTGGCCAGGGCAGGCTGCAGCACCTTCTGCGCACCTTCCTCGCGGTCGGCCTTGTACTCCGGGCTGTTCATGTAACCCACGCTCCAGCCCATGGCGTCGTACATGCCGACAGCCCATGGCTCGGAGACGGTGACGATGTCGACCTCGGCGTTGAGGTCCTTGGCCAGCTCCAGGCCCTTGGCCAGGCCCTTGTCGGCCAGTTCGGACCCGTCGGTGGCGATCAGGATGCGCTTGTACATGGTGGGGCTCCGCGGTGATCTACCCAGTGGGAACGACACCATTACATACCCGATGTGGAGATCGTGCCTTGCGCAGGATCAATCCGGCAGCGCGCAGCGATGCCTGCGCAGCGCGGCATGATCGGCCGATGCGCGGCCGGGCATCGCCCGGCGCAACGTGCCCAGGATCGACACGCGGCTGCGATGCTCCGGTAGCGCCGGGCCATGCCCGGCGGGCACTCAGGCCTGCACCGTCACCCGCCAGCCACCCTCCTGCGGTTGCCAGTCGAATTCCACCGGCAGGAACTTTTCGATCAACCGCGCATTGCTGACCAGGTGATCGCTCAGCACGTGGGTGGTGAACGCACCGCCGCCCGCCAGCGCCATCGGCAGCAGCAACTGGTCGGACAGGTACTCGCCAACGGCACCCGCCCCATCCAGGTACTGCTTCACCTGCCCGGCCAGGCGCGCGCCGACCTGCTCGGCCGAGACACTGCGCTCGCCATGCCCGCTGAACACCTCCACGTGGTCGCCATGACGCACGCGCACCAGGGCAACGTTGCCTGGTCCCAGCGCCGGCCGTATCGACTGCACATGGCGCGGATGCGGGTCCACACCCAGCGTCTCGGCCAGTACCTGCAGTTCGCGCAGGCCGATGCCGCTGGACAGACCGGACATCAGCACCTGTGCCTCGATCGCCTGCAACGGCGCACGCTCCTCCAGCGACATCGGCAGCAGCGCCATGCACGGCTGCACCTGCACCTCCATCACGCCACCACCCGCTGGATGGAAGCCGTGCTGCAGCAGCTGCATCGACGCTTGCACGCCCATCCGTTGCAGCGCCGGCAGATAGCTGTCGGCGATGAAGTCCGCACTGGGCGCCAGCGGGTTGTGGGTACCGCCTTCCAGGCGCAGCTGCGACGACCCCTGCGCCCGCCACAGTGCCGGCAGCACGGTCTGCAGCACCAGCGTTGTCGAGCCGCTGCTGCCGGTCGCGAAATGATAGTCGCCAGCGCTCACCGCGCCCGGCTCGAAGCGCAGCGAGGTAGCGCCCAGTTCTGCACCATGCACACACGCGTTGCCGACCCGCGCCGCGGCGTTGACCGCGGTCAAGTGCTGGCGCATCAATCCCGGCTTGCGCCGGATCGCGCGGATGTTGTGCAGCGTGAAGCCTGTACCGGTGCACAGGCTCAATGTCAGTGCCGAGCGCAGCAGCTGTCCGCCACCATGCCCGCCATCCAGTTCAATCATGTCCATCTGTCTGTTCCTCCATGCCCGTTGTTTCGATGCCGGGCCCTGCTGCCGTGCGCGGCGCAGTGTACGCCGCGCACGGGTTGCCTCATCCCTTCACGCACACCACCTGGCGCAGCGTGTGCACGATCTCGACCAGATCGCGCTGGGCCTCCATGACCGCCTCTATCGACTTGTAGGCCGCCGGCGATTCGTCCACCACCTCCGCATCCTTGCGGCATTCCACGTGCGCGGTGGCCTTGGCGTGGTCATCCACGGTGATCAGCTTGCGCGCCTGGGTACGACTCATCACGCGGCCGGCACCGTGGCTGCAGCTGTGGAAGCTGTCCTCGTTGCCGAGGCCTCGCACGATGAAGCTCTTGGCACCCATGCTGCCCGGAATGATGCCCAGCTCACCCTTGCGCGCACTCACCGCGCCCTTGCGGGTCAACATCACCTCCTTGCCGAAGTGGGTCTCGCGGTTCACGTAGTTGTGGTGGCAGTTCACCGCCTCGGCCTCGGCCTCGAACGGCTTGCTGATCACCGTGCGCACTGCAGCCACCACGTTGCGCATCATCACTTCGCGGTTCATGCGTGCGAAACGCTGCGCCCAGTCCACTGCGAACACGTAGTCGCCGTAGTGCTGGCTGCCCTCGGGCAGGTAGGCCAGGTCCTGGTCGGGCAGGTTGATCATCCAGCGGCGCATTTCCTGCTTGGCCAGCTCGATGAAGTAGGTGCCGATGGCATTGCCCACGCCACGCGAACCGGAGTGCAGCATGAACCACACGCGCTGCTCCTGGTCCAGGCAGACCTCGACGAAGTGGTTGCCGGTACCCAGCGTTCCCAGGTGCTTGAGGTTGTTGGTGTTCTTCAGGCGCGGATGACGCTCGCAGATCAATGCGAAGTCATCCACCAGCTGCGCCCAGCCTTCCACCGCCAGCTCGGGCGGCGTGTCCCAGCTGCCCTTGTCGCGGCCACCGCGGTTCACGCTGCGGCCATGCGGCACCGCCCGCTCGATCGCGCTGCGCACGGCCGACAGGTTGTCCGGCAGGTCGCTGGCAACCAGCGTGGTGCGCACCGCGATCATGCCGCAGCCGATATCCACGCCCACCGCTGCAGGAATGATCGCGCCGATGGTCGGTACCACCGAGCCCACGGTCGCGCCCTTGCCCAGGTGCACGTCGGGCATCACCGAAATCCACTTGTGGATGAAGGGCAGCTTGGCGATGTTCTGCAGCTGCTCACGCGCCTGGTCTTCCAGCGGCACGCCGCGGGTCCACAGCTTGATCGGTGCAGCACCCGGCTGCTGGATCACGTCGTAATTGAGGGTGGTCATGGTGATGTTTCCTTTCATCCAAAGCAAAAACAAAGAAGGTGCGGTGACAAGGGTGGTGGAACATTCCGTCGCCCACGTTGCCGTGGGGGACGGCCGGGACTTGAACCCGACCCCGAAGGGCTTCCGATGTAGTTCCACCTGCATTCCCCGCGCAACGAAAGCGAAGGTGCCGGCAGCACGACAAGAATCTGGAGGAACATCCTGCTCTACCACTGAGCTACCGCCGCGTTGCCGCGGCAGGCGGGAGTCGAACCCGCGACCTGGAGCTTAAGAGGCTGTAGTTCCTCCGGCATTCGCACTGCCGGCGGTGAAGCATCGGCGCCGTTGCCGGTGCCGTTTGAAAAGGTGCGGTGACAAGGGAAGTGGAACGTCTGCTTCCTCACGACAGGCAGGAAACGCGGGACTCGAACCCGACCCCGAAGGGACAACCAATGTAGTTCCACCAGCATTCACCGCAGAAACGAATTCCTGGCCCTGCCCGGCTGGCCCCATTGCCAGCCGGGCGGTCCGTGGCGACATCCTTGCCGCCTTACAACGCCATGTCCTGGATGCGCTCGACCCAGCTGCTGCCGTCTTCGGCCGCAGCGGCGTACTGCGCGATCAGGTCGAACACCGCATCGCTGAAGCCTCCGATGTGCAGCACGTCACCGCGCTGCACGGTCTGGCTGCTGGACACCGGCTGCAGGTCGATGCACACCAGCCGCGCCTGCGGGCAACGACGCTTCAGTGCATCCCACTGCAGCATCGTGGCCGTCTGGCCGCCGCTGCGGGTGTCACGCCAACTCTCGTTGTCCGACACCATCACCACCAGGTCCACCGGCTCGCGCCGCAGGTTGAGGTAGTGCAGCGGCGCGCTGACCGACGTACCGCCACCGTTGATCGCCAGCTGGCGGGCCAACGTCATCACGCTGTCGCGCGGGTTCAGCCGCACGTGGCGCACCTCGGTGTCGAACGGCAATACCTTGGCCTGCGGCTGCCCGCGCAGTACGCAGGCTGCAACCAGCGCCGCCACGTCCACACAGCGTGCCGCGGTACTGGCGCCCTTGCGGTAGCCGGTTACCGGCGACTGCATGGAACCGGATACGTCCACCGCCACCACCACCCGCCCCGGCAATGCCGGCGCCGATGCCGTCGCGATCTCCATCGCATCCTGCAGCGCTTCCAGGATCGGCGGCGGCAAGCCAGCGCCCGCGTGGAACGCCATCAGCAGCTGGTAGGGCAACACACGGGCACGACGCACCTGCTGCGGATCACGCAGGCGATCCGCGATCACCTGCACCATCGCCGGATCATCGAACACGCCATTGCGGGCGAACGTGTTGAGGTTCATCCGCATCGACTGCCACGATGCGTTGCGGGCCAGTGCCGACCACTGCGCCGCATCCAGCGGCAGCGTGCTGTAGTACTGGAACGGCAGGTCCGGCGGCAGTCCGCGCGGGTCACGCTTGAACGCCTCGTACGCCTGCACCACTGCCGGCAGCTGCACCTCGTCGTACGGACGACCGATGATCCATGCATACAGCGCCTTGCGCTCGGCGTTGGCCGGCTTCGGGTGCACCATGCGGATCAGGTCGGCCAGCGACGGCTGCTGGCCGATTGCCGCACGCACCAGCGTTTCCGCCGACGCCTGCTGGATCCACTCACGCACCCTGCGCTTGGGCAGCGAGCCCAGCGAACGGCGCCCCACCTGGCCGCTACGCATGATCTGTACGAACGTGCGCAGCTGGCGGCCGTTGTCGATCACCCGCGGGAACACCAGGGCGAACGCCTCCGGATCGCGCAGGCTCAGCACCGCCAGCAGCAGTGCCGGCATGTCCTTCATGTGCGCAACCTGGCGGGCGTACAGCGCGGTGCGGGCGATGAAGCGCGGCTCGACCTGCGCGGTCAGCGCCAGCACCTGCTGCAGCTGCGCCTCGGCGTCGCTGTAGAAAGTGTTGTTCAGGCACCCGGTGGCCGCATACAGCGCCAGCGCTGCACGCGAGTCGCGGCGGTAGGCCAGGCCACCGGCTTCATTGACGGTGTCTGCCTGCGGCGGCTGCGGGGTGCGCATCCAGGAGAAGAGCGAAAGGTTGGCCATGTTGATGTCCTCGGCGGGAACAGCCCGCGTCGTGTCTTGCTGGATATAAAGCAATGGCCGTGCCAACTTTTTCCATGAGAATCCATGTGATTGATTTTCATGACATTTCTTGTGAATCGAGCTGTCTTGATCAGCGGATCGTTGTAAAAAGATATATATTTTCGGCGCATCTTTTATAGGAATGGATATGGCGCGTCGACAGGTGGTCTTCGGCATGCTCGGCACCCAGCTCGACGCGGGCGAAGGGCCGGGCCGCTGGCAGAAGTGGCGCCCGACGGTGTCGCTGGGCATGCATGAGGATTTCCTGCCCGACCGCATCGAGCTGCTGCTGGATGAGCGCCGCTACAGCAAGCTGGCGCGCGTGGTCTGCGAGGATCTGGTACAGGCTGCGCCGGGCATCAGCGTGCAGCGCCACGACACCTACCTGGCAGATCCGTGGGAATTCGAAGGGGTCTACGCCACCCTGCATGACTTCCTCGCCAGCTATCCGTTCCAGCCGGAGGAGGAGGACTACTACGTCCACATCACCACCGGCACGCATGTGGCGCAGATCTGCTGGTTTCTGCTGACCGAGAGCCGGCACTTTCCCGGGCGACTGCTGCAGACCTCGCCGCCGCGCAAGCAGGACGGCGCCGCCGGCACGTACGCGGTCATCGACCTCGATCTATCGCGTTACGACCACATCGCGCAGCGTTTCGCCCAGCAGCAGCTGCAGGACCGCGACCTGCTGAAGGGCGGCATCGCCACCCGCAACGCCGCCTTCAACCGCATGATCGAGCAGATCGAAACGGTGGCCACGCGCTCGCGCGCGCCGATGCTGCTGATGGGACCGACCGGCGCCGGCAAGAGCCAGCTGGCCAAGCGTGTGTTCGAGTTGAAGAAGCTCAAGCATCAGCTGCCGGGCCGCTTCGTCGAGGTGAACTGCGCCACGCTGCGCGGCGATGGTGCGATGAGCACCTTGTTCGGCCATACCAAGGGCGCCTATACCGGTGCTTCCAGCGACCGCGCCGGCCTGCTGCGCTCAGCCCACCAGGGTCTGCTGTTCCTGGACGAGATCGGCGAACTCGGCCAGGACGAACAAGCGATGCTGCTGCGGGCACTGGAAGAGAAGCGCTTCCTGCCGGTGGGCAGCGACCGCGAAGTGGAGAGCGACTTCCAGCTGATCGCCGGCACCAACCGCGACCTGCAGCAGTCGGTGCTGGAAGGTCGCTTCCGCGAAGACCTGCTGGCGCGCCTCAACCTGTGGACCTACCACCTGCCCGGTCTGGCCCAGCGCATGGAAGACATCGAACCGAACATCGAGTTCGAGCTGGAACGCTGGTCGCAGGACCAGCATGCGCGGGTTCGCTTCAACGTTGAGGCACGCACGCGCTATCTCGCGTTTGCCACGAGCCCGGAAGCGGCGTGGCGCGGCAACTTCCGCGACCTGGGCGCGTCGATCATGCGCCTGGCCACGTTGGCGAGTGCCGGGCGCATCCAGATCGAGGGCGTGGAGGACGAGATTGCGCGCCTGCGGGCACAGTGGCGCGGCGGCGATGCGCCGTCACCGCTGGATGCACTGTTGGGCGATGCCGTGGACACGCTGGACCGCTTCGATCGCGTACAGCTGGAAGAAGTGGTGCGGGTCTGTGCGCGCTCGAAATCGCTGTCCGCTGCGGGTCGCGAGCTGTTCGCAATCTCGCGCACGCAGCGCGCCAGCACCAACGACGCCGACCGCCTGCGCAAGTATCTGGCCAAGTTCGGGCTGGACTGGGAGCAGGTGCGGGGTCCGGCCCGGTAACGCGACGGCACAGCTTGCGCGTGCACCGGCCACGGCGCATGCTCCGGCTGCAACCACCCACCTGAACGGAGATTTCCCATGCAGGACCGTCCCCGCTCGACCTCCAAAACCGGCCTGATCATCGTGCTGGCCTGCGTCGCTGCCTTCGTTCTGCTCGTGGGTGGCTACCAGTTCGGCAAATCACTGGCCAAGGCAGACAACGCACAGCAGGCCACGGCCGCCCCGCTGGCACGCTGACCGCGCTCCGGTAGTGCCGGCCACTGGCCGGCAGCCGCAGCTTCAGGCGATCTGCACCACGCGTGCGTTCTGGCACAGCGGATAACTGCCGACGAATTCAGCGATTGCATCACGCATCGCCTCGAATGACTGGCCGTACATGTACAGCGCGGTCTCGCTCGGCCCCTGCCACCAGCTGCAGATCTCGCCCAGGCCATCGATGCGCTCGGACAGCTGCTCGAACACATGGTTCGAATCGCACTGCTCGTACACCTCGTCCGGCAGGGTCAGGCCATCGAGGTAGATGCCCAGGCCCTCGGTCACGCCGAAGCTGCGATCGGCCTCGCCTGCGCCCTGTACCTGCGAACCCTTCGGTGCACCCAGCTGCTCCAGCAGGTCAACCAGCTTCGGCACGCCCGCGACATCAACCAGTGCCACTTCGATATCGCCGTATTCGACTTCGCCTTCGTCGGACATCGCGGTACCGCCACCGGTGATGCCACCCAGCTCGGCCGCCTGCAGCAGCGCATCGAGTGGATCCTCGAACAGCTCATGGCGATGCTCGGGCTGCAGCTTGGCGTTCAATTTCACGGTGACATGCAGCGTGGGCTCGGTCATGAGGGCGTTCCTGGGAGATGTGGCCGCTATTGTAGAACCGAGCTTGCCCAACTGCTTCTGCCTGACCAAAGCCACTCCCCCTGTCTGTCAGCCGAGCGATAATGCGCGGCGCAAGGACACCATTCCAACAGGGGGAATACATGAAGTCGATCATTGCTTTTTCGGTGCTGCTGCTCCTCACCGGCTGCGGCATCCGCACCGAAGTGGTGCGCGTGAATGTGCCCGATATCCGGGTGAATCCGGAACAGGGTCCGGTGGTGGTGGTGGCGCCGGTGCGCGACAACCGCCCCCAGTACTTCCCGCAGGTGCAATCGGCAGCGCGCGCGAAGAACATCGGCGGCGTCATCCGTGCCGGCAATGGTGTCCTGGTGGAACTGGAAACGTCCACGGCCTCGGACAAGGCCCGCGAGATCATGATCCAGGCCCTGCGCAACATGGGCTACCGGACTGCCGACAATTGTGATGCATCGTGCACGCGCCTGGAGGCTACGCTGACCGATCTGTCGGTAAGTTCTCCGGTGAATGTTTGGCGCGCAGCGACGTACACCCAGCAGATGCTTGCAGACATCGCGGTACAGGTGACGGCGCGCAAGGATGGGCAGACACGCACCTTCACGGCTACCGGCCACGGCGCAAACATCTTCCAGGTAGCCTCGCGGGAGAACTGGGAGATCGCACTGGAACGCGCGGTAAAGAGCTTCACCAGCAGCCTGCAGCAATCCATGTCCGAACAGGATGCGGCGGCCGGTTCAAAGGCGCAGGACTGACGCTCTGCCCTTCTAGTAGAGCCGAGCCATGCTCGGCTGCTTTTCCCGCCAGAAGCAGCCGAGCATGGCTCGGCTCTACAGAGCTGGCGGTCAGCGCAGGAACGGCGACACTTTCCGTTTCAGCAGTTCCACCAGCACCGGGTCCATGTACTCGTAGTCGTCCGGGATATCCAAGCAGATCACACGCTTGCCCTTCAGCCACGGTTTGTAGCGGCTGGACAGCCGGTTTCGGTGGGCCCGCTCCATCACGAACACCAGGTCGGCCCACTGCAGCAGCTCGGGGCTGAGGATCTCCTCGGCGTCGGCGAGCAACCCGGCCGAGGCGGTCTCGATGCCCGGCCAATCGGCGAACACCTGCTCGGCCGTCGGGCTGCGCAGGCGGTTCTGGCTGCAGAGGAAGAGCACGTTGCGGGTCATGGACGCAGCGTATCGGGGTCGGGCCCCTTTTCCAACGGAGCAGGGCGCTGACCCTGCGCAGTACCTTCAGAGACGTTGCATGACCGCCACAGGCTTCATCAGCGATCATGGGCTATCGCACCCTGGACACGCTCATGATTACCAAAGATGACCTGTTGCAGGAGTTCGGAGAGGTAACCGAGGTCCACGGCTGCTGCTTCGCCATGTACCCCGTGGCGACATTCGATCTTCATTGCTGCCTGCGGATCGCAGACGGCCAGGATCTCGCGGTTGTCTCAAAGAACATCAACGACCCGGAATTCGCCTCCAGCGTGGCACTGCAGGCGCCAGCCGGGATGCCCCACGACAGACCAACGATCTTCGAGATTCCGGCCAACGGCTATGGGTTCACCCACGCAATGGCGGTGCCCAGCACGTATCACGGGTTCCTCAACCAGATCGAGGGTCGTGCGAACCTGTTCCTGTGCCTGCCGATCTTCCGATGTGAGTTCAGCGGCGAGGAATCAGCAGAGGAGTTCCGGCTGGCCACGACGCATGTCGTTCCGGTCTACGAGTGGGACAGAACCGTGCAACCCAGGATCAGCGTGTACTTCGACAACCCCCGCACCGGCGGCGGCACGGACGAGTCCGGCGCCCTCGTGCCGTTGCGTGTACTTCTGGCGGAAATCGAGAATCTGAGCGGCGTTGGCGACGGCTTCATCGAGATCACCAACTACCGGGGCGAGGTGATCGAGGTGCTGTCGCCGGAGGAAGGCAACTACGTGCTGATCCGCAACCGGCAGGACGAAGAGGTGATGGACCGTGCTCGGCTGGTGGCGGCAGTGGAGACGTTCACCACCGACTGACGGCCGGCTGCTGTTGTAAGGCCGGGCCTATGCTCAGCTGAGTTTTCCCGCGTTGGGGTCAGAGCCCTCCCTTCGGGAGGGATCCGACCCCGACGGTGATCAGATCACCGTCAGGTTGGCGTAGGCCATCACCAGCCACTTGCTGCCGGCGTCGGCGAACTCGATCTGCACACGTGCGTGGGCGCCGTTGCCTTCGTAGTCAGTCACCATGCCTTCGCCGAACTTGGGATGATTGACCAGCGCGCCCAGCTTGATCGGCGGCGCTTCGATGGCGGCGTGACCCATCACCCGGCTTGCGCCCATCGAGGCCGGTCGCGAGACCTGCACCTTCGGCCGTACTTCGTGCAGCAGCTCGCGCGGAATCTCGCGCAGGAAGCGCGACGGCAGGCTGTAGTTGTCCTGACCGTGAATGCGCCGCGATTCGGCGTAGCTCAGCACCAGCTTCTGCCGCGCGCGGGTGATGCCGACGTAGGCCAGCCGACGCTCTTCCTCCAGCCGCCCGCTTTCCTCCAGCGACCGTGCGCTGGGGAACAGGCCTTCTTCCACGCCGGCCAGGAACACCAGCGGGAATTCCAGGCCCTTGGCCGAGTGCAGCGTCATCAGCTGCACGCCCTCCTCGCCCGCCTGCGCCTGGCCTTCACCAGCTTCCAGCGCGGCATAGGCCAGGAACGCGACCAGCTCATCCATGTCCTCGCCCACTTCCTCGATGTCGTCGGCACGGCGCACGAAGCGCGAGGCCACGGAGACCAGTTCGTCGAGGTTGTCGGTGCGCGATTCCGAATCCAGCGCGTTGCGGCTTTCCTTGCTCCAGTGCTCGCGCAACTGGGAGCGCACCAGGACATGGTCCACGCGCTCGGCAAGGGTCATCTGCAGGGTCTGCGCCTGCAGTTCATTGACCAGCACCAGGAAGCCGGCCAGCGCATTGCGGGCACGCGCTGCCAGTGCACTGCCCTGCGTCACCAGCATGGTGGCTTCCCACAGCGAGATGCCCTGGGTGCGTGCTTCGCGGCGCACTTCGTCCAGCGTGCGGTCACCGATGCCACGCGTGGGCGTGTTCACCGCGCGCTCGAATGCAGCGTCGTCGTTGCGGTTGGACAGCAGGCGCAGGTACGCCAATGCATCCTTCACTTCGGCGCGCTCGAAGAAGCGCATGCCGCCATACACGCGGTACGGAACCTGTTCGCTCAGCAGTGCTTCTTCCAGCGCGCGCGACTGCGCGTTGCTGCGGTAGAGCACGGCCACTTCGGTATAGCTGCCACCGTCGCGCACCCACTGCCGCGCGCGCTCGACGATGTAGCGCGCCTCGTCCATCTCGTTGTACGCCGCATACAGGTCGATCGGATCGCCGTCACCGCTGTCGGTCCACAGCTGCTTGCCGATGCGGTCCGGGTTGTGCGCGATCACCGCGTTGGCGGCGTTGAGGATGTTGGCGGTGGAGCGGTAGTTCTGTTCCAGGCGGATGGTTTGCGCGCCCGGGAAATCGCGCAGGAAGCCCTGCACGTTCTCGACCTTGGCGCCGCGCCAGCCATAGATGGCCTGGTCATCGTCACCGACCACGAACACGTGGCCCTCATGCCCTGCCAGTACACGCACGAAGGCGTACTGGATGGCGTTGGTATCCTGGAATTCGTCCACCAGGATCTCGCGGAAACGCGCACGGTAATGCGACAGCAATGGTGGGTTGTCGCGCAGCAGTTCGTGCGCGCGCAACAGCAGCTCGGCGAAATCGACCAGGCCGGCGCGGTCACAGCGCGCCTGGTACTCGGCATAGGCTTGGCGCATGGTTTCCAGCCACGCGTCGTTCGGCTCGGGCTGGATGTGCTGCGGGCGGCGGCCCTCATCCTTCTGCGCGTTGATCCACCAGGCAATCTGCTTGGGCGGGTACTTGCCGTCATCCAACTCCAGTGCCTGCACCACGCGCTTGACCAGGCGCAGCTGGTCGTCCGAATCCATCACCTGGAAGCTTTCGGGCAGCTTGGCGTCCTGCCAGTGCAGGCGCAGCAGGCGGTTGGCCAGGCCGTGGAAGGTGCCGATCCACATGCCGCGGCTGCCATGCGGCAGCTGTGCGTCGATGCGATGGCGCATCTCGCCGGCCGCCTTGTTGGTGAAGGTCACCGCGAAAATGCCGTGGGTCGGCACGCCTTCGACTTCATGCAGCCAGGCAATGCGGTGGGTGAGTACGCGCGTCTTGCCCGACCCGGCACCGGCCAGCACCAAGTGGTGACCGAGGGGAGCGGAGACGGCTTCGCGCTGGGCCGGGTTCAGGCCATCAAGCAAGTGGGAGACATCCATGCCTCCATTTTACGGCATCGACGTCGCAGCTCCTGCGACCACCTGCGCAGCCAGTGCCTGCGCCTGCTGACGCAGTTCAGGCACCGCCAGGCTTTCCCACAGGTTGCCGATGCGCAGGCTGCCGAGTACCCCCACGCGCGCCTGTGGCTGGCCACCGGCTGCGCACAGCCGGTCGCCCGGCACACTGCTGTCCAGGCCCAGCCCATGCCGGCCGGGGCGGGCCAGGCCATCGGCCTGCAGCTGCTGCAGCAAGGGGTTGCGCAGCGCCGAGGCGCGGGTTTCCACGCCCGTGGCATTGACCACCGCGCCGATCGTCCACTGCACGTTGCCGCCGCCCGCCTCGCGGCCCGACAGCCGCAGGGCATCACCGTCGCGCCACACGCGTTGCAGGCGGGCGCGGTGAACGCGCAGCTGGCCGCTGGCCTGCAGCGCCTGCAACTGCTCGGCCACCGGTTCAGCGATGCGGTGGCGGTGTACGTCCCAGTAGCGCACTGCGTGGCGCAGGAAGCGACGCTGGTCGGCCTCGCCCAGACTAAGCCACAGTGCCTGGCCGTGCGGGCGGATGCGATCCATCACGCCCTGCCACGGGATGCCGTCGGCCTGTGCCTGCCGTGCGTGCCGGCGCAGTGCGCGCAGACGCTGGCGCAGGGTCATCGGCAGCAGATCCTGTGGGTCGAACATCGGCAGGCCACCGTGTGCATGCGACAACGGCAGCAGGCCATGGCGCGAGATGACGTGCAGCGGCCCGCTGTGACCCGCAGCCACCAGCGCCAACACGGTGTCCGCCATGCTCAATCCGGAGCCGACGATGGCCAGTGCATGGCCACCGGCCAGCGTGCGTACACCGTCGTAGTCCCAGGCTTCGACCACGTCATCGGCGGGCAGCGCGTCGGCGCCGTCCACCGGCAGTGGCCGCATGCTGTTGCCTGTAGCGATCACCGCCTGCGCTGCATGCAGCGTTTGGCCATCGCCCAGCTGCAGCTGGTAACCGTGATCATCCGGCTGCATCGCCAGCACCGGTTGGGCGAAGACCTGCAACCGCGCCACGCTGGCCGCTTCGGCCTCGCGCAGGCGCTGCTGCAGATAAGCGGCGAAGTAATGGCGACACACGTAACGTTCGCCCAGCACCTCACGCGCCTCGCCCGGGTAGGCGTTGGCGGCCATCAGGTAATCAAGGAAGTCGCCGGGCTGGTCGGGGAAGGCACTCATCTTCGCCGCCGGCACGTTCAGCAGATGCTCCGGCCACGGCGTGGCATAGGCGATGCCCTGTGCCAGCTGCGAGGCCGGCTCGAAGATGGCCAGCGCCAGCGGCGCCCGGGCCTGGCGCAACACCTGGATCGCCACCAGCACCCCGGCGGCACCACCACCGATGATCGCCAGGTCCAGTTCGCCATTACGCGGTGAATCAGTCATGCGCCGATTGTAGGGCATCGACCCTGCCCGGCTGGCGCCGGCCTACATCAGCGCATCGGCCAGGCGCGCGATGCCCTCGCGGCTGCGCAGCCACGCGGGGCGCTTGCGCCACTGCTCCAGGTCCAGCAGGCGCGACTGGCGCAGATAGTCGTCCTCGATGGCGATCAGCTGCGTGACCAGTTGACGGTCGTAGCAGATCAGGCCGATTTCGGCATTCAGCGCGAACGAGCGGATATCCATGTTGATCGACCCGAGCACCGCGATGTCCTCGTCCACACTCATGTGCTTGGCATGCAGGAACTGCGGCTCGTACAGCGCGATCTGCACCCCGCAGCGCAGCAGTTCATCGTAGTAGGCCTCCTGCGCCCACGAGGTCAGCCGCTGGTTGTTGCTCGCCGACAGGATCAACTGCACCTGCACGCCGGACAGTGCGGCGATGCGCAGTGCACTCAGCGTTGCTTCGTCGGGCACGAAGTACGGCGTCACCATCACCAGCCGCCGTCGGGCAAGATGGATCAGCGCGGCCACCGCATCTCGCGCGTTGCTGTAGGGGTAGGCCGGGCCGCTGGGCAGCAGCTGGGTGGCGATGTCCTCGCTGCACACCGGCACGTCGGCGATGACGTCCAGGCGCTGCCCGGTTTCGATGTACCAGTCGCTGGCGAACACCGCTTCAAGGTGCGCTACCGCCGGCCCGCGCACGCGCGCCACCAGCTCGCGGTTGGGGTGGCCAGCAACGAATTCAGGCCGCGCCAGGTTCTGCGAACCGACATAGCCCACTTCGTTGTCGATCACCGCGATCTTGCGATGGTTGCGCAGGTCCATGCGTCCGCTGCGGCGCCAGCGCAGGCCGCCTGGCAGCATCGCGCGCACTTCGACGTCACGCGACCGCAGCCGCTTGCTGTACGCACGCAGGCCGCGCTTGGCGCCCACCGCATCCAGCAGCACGCGGCACTGCACGCCGCGCGCTGCGGCACGCTGCAGGGCTTCGACGATGGCCTCGCCCACCGTGTCATCGAACATCAGGTAGTACAACAGGTGCACCCGGTCCTGGGCCTGGTCGATGTCGGCGATCAGGTTGTGCAGTGATTCGTCGTAGTCGGTCAGCAGGTCGACCGCGTTGCCATGCACCGGCATGAAATCGCCCTGGCGCTGTACCAGCGGCACCACTTCGGCACTGGCCGAGTCGGCCTTCGGCGTCCAGCGCAGGCGGCGCTGCAGCGCCTGTTCCTCGCGGATCACCTGCGAGGCCTCGGCCTGACGGCGGATGCGCTCGCGCGACAGCCACGGATGCCCGAACAGCAGGTAGAGCGGCAGGCCCAGCAGCGGCACGAAGCCGACCAGCAGCAGCCAGCTGCGCGCCGCGCCCGGCGTGGTGCGGGTGGGGATCCAGCACAGCGCCACCAGCCGGATCAGCCAGTCGATCAGCAGCAGATACGAACCCAGCAACCACTCGAACAGCATCAGGCGCGCCCGTCGGGAGGGTGATGGGCCATTCTGCCCAGCGGGGTGGGTAGAGTCGAGCCGCGCCAAGCGTGCCGACCAACGGTCGGCACCCACCGGGGTCGGAACGTGTCGACCAAGGTCGACACCTACCGGGGGCGGGGTCCACAAAAAAACCCGCCACGAGGGCGGGTTTCTTCGGAGGCAATCAGCAATCCTTGCGGATTACTTGATCTTGCCTTCCTTGTACGGGACGTGCTTGCGCACGACCGGATCGTACTTGGAGAATTCCATCTTCCCCGGGGTGTTCTTCTTGTTCTTGTCGGTCGTGTAGAAGTGACCGGTACCAGCGGTCGAAATCATACGGACCTTATCGCGCTTGCCTGCCATGATCGTCTACTCCTCAGACCTTTTCGCCGCGCGCACGCAGCTCAGCCAGAACGGAATCGATACCGTTCTTGTCGATGGTGCGCAGTGCATGCGCGGAAACACGAAGCTTCACCCAGCGGTTCTCGCTGGCAACCCAGAAGCGGCGCTCGTGCAGATTCGGCAGGAAACGACGACGGGTCTTGTTGTTGGCGTGCGAGACGTTGTTACCCGTCTGCACTCGCTTGCCGGAAACCTGGCATACGCGGGACATGGCGCACCTCGATAGTAAGTTGTGTCAACCCGTAGCCCGGGAGACGGCGGCCTCGATGGTTGCCCACCACACGTCAAGAGAATCAAAGGGTTACGCTGGCGTTGGGCGGCCGGGGACGTGCTCCCGGGGGCGCCGCCCGATAGAAAACCGGACACAGCGAGCCGCGCATTATGCACGTGTTCAAGCACTTGCGCAAGTTACCCACAGGCTGGGGCTGAACACGACGGCCGCTCCCCCCCTGTAGAGCCGAAGGTAGCGGCAGGAGCCGCTGCCAACGTCGCTTGCGACGGCCCATAGGGTGACGGTCAGGACGACCGGCATAGCCCACGCTCGGCTCAGGCATTCCGGGACACAGCAGCCGAGCGTGGGCTCGGCTCGACAGAAACGACAGTGCCGGCTCAGCGCAGGTGCGGAATGACCTGGGCCAGCAGATGGGCGTCCTTCAACGCGCCATGCAGGCCACGCGTACCAGGAATGCGCAGGCGCTGCAGCACATCGTCCAGTTTGTTGCCCTGCCCCGGCCAGCGCCCGCGCGCCAGCTTCAGGCTGCAGGTGATGCGGCAGTGCTGGGCCAGTGTGGCGGGAATACCGGCCAGGCGCAGCTCATTGTCGAGGAAGCCCACATCGAACGTTGCGTTGTGCGCGACCATCTCGCTGCCGCGCAGGAAGTCCAGCAGTTCGGCAGCCTTGCTGGAAAACAGCGGCTTGCCCACCAGCATCGCATCGCTGATGCCATGCACGCGCTGTGCGCCCCAATCGACCCTGCGCTGCGGTTGCAGGTAGGTGTGGAACTGGCGCCAGGTGAGCTGGCCATCGATCAGTTCGACGGCACCGATTTCGATCACCCGATGCCCCAGGCGGTGGGAGATGCCGGTGGTTTCGGTATCCAGTGCGACGATGCGGCTCATGCGAGACGAGGTTTCCTGTTGCGTACTGGGGAGATTTTCGCATGCTTGCTACAGCGCTGCCGGAAAGCGCCCTTGGTACACGCCTCCTTAGCTCTTCTATGTTCATCGCTCAATATGGAAACCTTCCCGCACTTGCCGGCACACCTAGCGCGCTTTGCACCGCCGGATGAAAAGGGCCACCGAATCCCCCAGTCATCACCCAGAACAACGTGAAGAACCTCTGCTAGCGATCGAGATAGGCGCTGTCCAATACATTCCATACGTCGCGCAGATCGTTTGCGTAGCTTGCAGAGTAGTTGGCCGAAACCACAACCCGATCCACATCCTCAAGCGACATGCTCAATATAATTTCGCGATTAGAAATCCAAAAAATCTTGAACATTTCACCGTCTAACGCCCGCTCCAAGGACTTGCTTGTTGGAGCGAAATTTTTACTGCCTCCATATGACTTTGAAAAACTTGACAAGCAATAATCAGCGAATGCAAGAACATTTTCGTAAGAGGCACAATTGAAGCAAACTTCAAATACGTACTTGTTCATGACGCTTCCGATTCCCGCACAATCATCGTCGCCACTCTCGTCGTAATACCCACATCCAACTCCGTTGCCGATCGGCGCTTCGACACTTGAAAGCTGGCTCAACAAGTAACCAACATTTCGAGAAGGAACAGTCTTCGCCTTATCAAACTCGGCCGAGTATCGCTCTCTCCATGACTCGATGAACACGCTCGTGCGACCATCGATGTAACGGCTCTTGAAAAGCCCAAACACAAACTGGGACATGTATCTGACCCCATCGATGACCATCTGATTGTCCTTCGACGAGAGATCTCCACCCCATTCAACGTAGAGCGACCTAAATTTGGCAAAAAGAGCAACGTATATGTTTCTAAATGGCCCTACCGTATCTGCGCAACATTGTGCCCGGAACTCGAGAAGATCACTAATACCTTGCACACCACGCTCTTCCATCGAGAGCCTTTCAATGACAGAATCCCCAGTACCGCTCCCCACAACAAACGACATCAGCTCGTTTGCGCGGATATCGAATTCCTTGACCTTAGGATCAAGACCCGGACTCATTGAGTTAACAATGTGAGCCAATGATCTTAGTGCGCCGGAACGCTCAGATGGCCCCGCTCGCTCCACGCAATCTAAGAATGGAAGAGTCTGCATTAAATGAAGTGCGACCTGCCGCTTGTGCCCGACCTCGAAGCGTCCAGCCGCGGCCGCAAACATTGAAATCAACCGAGCTTGCGCCGAATGATTGCCGTCAAAAACTGACCCGCCTAATGTACTGGTGAAATCTCCTCCGTTCAGCATTTTGTCGAAAATGGCTTCATAGGCAGCCGTTGTGTAGAGAGGATCGGGCGCAACGAACCTGACAATCAACTCTAGGTACTTCGCTAAATTCCTTCTATCCCGAGAGTTGATACAAGCAAGAGAGTCCAGTTGCTTTTTGAGCATCTTCTTGCCACTAACACCAACTTCCCGGGCACAGAATAGCCTTCTAACAAGGTACTGCGGACCTGTCAGGAGCGCGGAAGTATAGGCTTCGAAATCTTGATGGTTGTCATGGATCCCATCAGCCCGCGGCTGCAACGAGAAAATTCCTGTGCGCCCTTCGCCTTCTTGCGCATATATATCTCGAAATACGCCAGGAAAGCTCGATTGCAATATAACAAGGTTCAGCAAATCTTGCCGGTTAAAATCCGTCTGCCCTAGCTCAACCTCCTCCATCCCCATGAGCAGCATTGAATTTATGAGGCGCTTGATCTTTCTGATATTTCCGACCGTTTCAACATATCGACCCCCATGCTCCCCCTCCAGAAGATCAGCAAGATCATTCAGAATAGACTGCAGGCCAAGGACCTTGGACGATGAAGACAATTGCTCGCTGGGGATGCCGCGCAGCCACTTTCCCCTAAGGTATTCTGCCAAATCTTTCAGATCAGCGAAAAGCGTGATTTTCGCATTCACGAACTTTTCCAAGTACTCCCGGTACGAGTCATCCCGCGCCCTCGAGACAATTTTTTCCATATCGTACACAAGGACGAAGCTTATATTCGAGGCAGCACCAGATCGTCTGACCATGAATAGAATTCGATTTACCGCATCAATTTCAAGCCGATCGAGGTCGTCTATTATGATTATAGACCGCCTATTGTTCTGACGAAGCACCTCATTTACATCGAATATTATTTCGTCGATCGTGCTGTATTCACCGTTGAAGGACAAATTAACTCCAGGCAAAGACAGCCCCGGCGCAGCCTTGATCATTCTTGAATACTTTGATGCTAGCGGCCGCAACTCTGGAGAAAAATGATCCTCTCCAATTCGGCCAGACAGCTCTTGAATCAGCCCCGTTATTAGATCTTTCTCCCCAAGATATCTTAGCGGCTCAAAACGAAGAGCGATTACCGCGCCGTTTCTATCCCACTCCTTCTTGGCGAAATTTACAAAGCTGCTTTTCCCAACCCCCCAAGGCCCATCCACACCAAAGACGATGGACCCCCTCCTGCTTTCTAGTTCCACAACGCCCGCAAATTTTCTGGCATGGGAAGCCGCCTGAAGACAGTCATGATCCACATCACTTATCTCGTCATCGGGAACGAAAGACAATCTCTCCGTATGAATCGAGCCCACCAATTTAGTACTTCTTAAAGTCGCAGAAGCCAAAGCAACAGTTAGTGCCAGATAGATTCCAAGCGCCCAATTCAAGTAAATTCCTTGAATGCGGGACTCAAGATCAAAATTCACCGCTAGGCATAGAGCCAGATAGGCTCCAGACGCAGCATAGAGAACAAGATCGACCCTTGTGCGCCTTCCATTGAGAAGCCTGCGAATCTCCTTCGGAGCGACTCGCTCATAGAGATAGGTCAGCACCACGATGAGAGTGCCGAAGAACAGCATTATTACGAGATCAGGCCTCTCTCTATACAAACCGTCGTACAGCGCCCCTCCCACATGATGCGCAATGAGAAGTGTGGTTGCCAGCAAGAATCCGTAGACGGCAGATATGAGCATCAACTCAACTTCCGCCATTCTTACGGTGGATCTAGTATCTGTCATTGACGCTCATCGGAATGTTGAAACCTCTAACTATGGCAACTCCCCTGAAACTTGGCAATTTATCTATTGATGACTGCCGGAGGTCGACCACTTCAGGGATCCCGCCGTGTACATTTTGAGAAAATTCAAATGGGTGGAATTCGCAGGGAGGACATCCTATCAGCGCACTCCGCACTCACAGTTCGTCGCAGAAGACGAGTGCAATGATGCTATCCCAGCACCTCCACCACCCAATCAATGAATACCCGCAGCCGCTGGCTCATGTGCCGGTTCGGCGGGAACATCACGTGCATCGGCATCGGCGGCAGCTGCCAATCGTGCAGCACCGGCAGCAACTCGCCGCGCGCCACGTGCGGCTCGGCCATGTAGCTGGGCAACGCGACCACGCCGAGGCCGGCCAGACCCGCCGCCAGATAGGCATTGCCATCATCGAAACCGATTGAATAGCGCCCCTGCACCTCGATGCGCTCGGCGCCGCGCTGCGCGGTGAACACGCGGGCACGGCCACTGCGCGGGCTGAGGAAACCGACGGTGTGATGCTGGGGCCCTTCCAGCGCGCGCGGGTGGTCCGGCGCACCGAACTGCTGCACATAGCCCGGGCTGGCATGGAAGCCGATCGGCAGGCTCGCCAACGGTCGCGCCACCAGCGCCGGGTCGGCCGGGGTACCGCCACGGATCACGCAGTCGACGTTGTCGGCGATGACATCGACCTCGCGGTCACTCACGCCGATATCGAGCTGGATCTCCGGATAGCGTGCCTGGAAGCCGGGCAGCGCCGGCACCAGCAGCAGCCGCGCGAACGGGCCCGGCACATCGATGTGCAGGCGACCACGCGGTTGTGCGGCGGCATCGCCCAGACCACCCTCCACCTCTTCCAGCTCGGCCAGCAGGCGCACGATGCGCGGGTAGTACGCCGCGCCATCGGCGGTGACACTGACCCGGCGCGTGGTGCGGTTGAGCAGCCGCAACTGCAGATGCGCCTCCAGCTGCTGTACCAGCTGGGTGACCGTGGTGCGGCTGAGCTGCAGGGTGTGCGCGGCGCGGGTGAAGCTGCTGGTCTCCACCACGCGGGCAAATGCCCGCATCGCCTCGAAGCGGTCCATGTCAGCGCCCCTGATTGTTTGGAATTACCAATCAATCTAGGCACATCATCGCGGTTTATCCAGACAGCGGCAGCGGGGAGGATGGTGCCCTCCCGTCTGGAATCCGTCTTATGTCCCACCGTGATGTCGTCTTTCCTGCCGGCCGGCAGGCGCTGTACGAGCGCAACCGCTACTCGCCGGCCATTCGATCCAATGGCTTCCTGTTCGTCTCCGGCCAGGTCGGCAGCCGTGAAGACGGTTCGCCCGAGCCAGACTTCGAGACCCAGGTGCGCCGGGCCTTCGAGAATCTCAACGCAGTGCTGGCCGCGGCTGACTGCTCGTTCGACGACGTGATCGACGTGACTGTGTTCCTGGTCGACCCGGAAACCAACTTCGAAAAGGCCTGGGCGATCGTGCCGGAGTACTGGGGCGAAGCGCCGCACCCGACCCTGACCGGCATCGGCGTGACCTGGCTGTATGGCTTCCAGTTCGAGATCAAGGTGATCGCGAAGCTGCCCGCCGACCGGTAGTGCCGGCCGCTGGCCGGCAACCCCCATGAACCCCGGAAGCGCAATGCGTTGCCGGCCAGCGGTCGGCACTACCAGGCGCGCACCTGAACGGGAGGTTCCGACGAATTCCCGAGGTGGCCATTGATATTGTATCCACCGAAAACCGCTTGCTAGCCTCCCCTCCATGCGCCGGATCGCCCGCCACCTTCGTTCGTACCTGCTGATGCTGCTGATGGCGGCGTTCGTGGTCGTGCCGGTGGCCGATGTTCTGGCCTGTGCGGTGGAACCGCACGACAGCACCGTGGTGCATGTGGAGTCGGCTGCCGAAGAGCCCGACGGTGACAGTGACAACGACGGCAAGCACACCGGTGCCTGCAGTCATAACCACTGCCACCACTCCAACCTGAGCCTGCCGGCGAGCACCTTCGCTGCCTTTGGCACGCCGCAACCGGCGCGCTGGATGAATGCAGGCGACGCGGCGACCTATGCGGTCGCCCAGGACGAACTGGCACGTCCTCCCCGGGCGTGAGTTGAGCGCGTCCCGCAATCGCGGGCTCCCGTTTCACTCACAACCGGAATCCCCCTATGTCGATCCTGACACGTCGGTCGCCGCGCGCGGCCGGGCTGGTCGTCGCCGTGCTGCTGGGCTTGATCCCCGCCGCACAGGTCGCCGCACAAGCCGCACCTTCGTACGACACCCTGCTTGAACGTCTCGACCAGCTGCCCGGCACCCGCGTCGGCGCGGCATTGGCCGAGGCGGCCGACGCCCGCGCCGACCAGGCCCGGGCGCTGCCCAACCCCTCCCTTTCCTGGTCCGCCGAAAACGCCTGGGGCACAGGCTCCTACGGCGGCATGGGCAGGGCCGACACCGTGCTTACCCTGTCCCAGCCCTTGGAGGTCTGGGGCCAGCGAAGCGCGCGCGTCCGCGCCGCCCGCGCCGAGGCACAGGCCGCTGCCCTGCGTGGTTCGCAGAGCCGCAGCGATGTCGCCAGCCAGCTGGCGGCGATCTACGCACAGGCGGAAAGCGCCCTGCGTCGTTACACCTTGGCCGACGAAGCGCTGACCCTCACCCGCGATGATGCGGCGGCGGTCACCGCCATGGTCAAGCATGGCCGCGAACCTCAGTTGCGTGCGGTGCAGGCGCAAAGCGAAGTGGCCAATGCCAGCGCCGCGCTGGATGAGGCACAGGCCTTCCGCGATGCCGCGCTGGCCCGCCTGGCCGGTGCGGCCCTGCTGGATGCACCGGTGCAGACCATCGACAACAGCCTGCTCGACCGCGCACCGCCGGCGCCGCGTGGCGCCATCGATGTGGCACTGGCCGTGCGTGTCGCCGAAGCCGAAGTTGATGCGGCCGGTCGCCTGGTCGATGTGGAGCGCAAGCGTGCCCTGCCCGACCTCAGCGTCACCGCCGCGCAGACGCGTTTCCGCGAGGACCGCGAGCAGGCGTACACGCTCGGCGTCAGCCTCTCGATCCCGTTGTTCGACCGCAACCGTGGTGGCATCCGTGCCGCCAGTGCCGAACAGCGCGCGGCCGAGGCGCGGCTGGACCAGCAGCGCCGCGACAGCGAAGCGGAACGGTTGTCGGCGGTGGCGGGCCTGAAGGCGGCCGGCAGCCGCACCCGTGCGGCCGACGAAAGCGTGGTCGCCGCCGAGGAAGCCTATCGCCTGGCCCGCGTCGGCTTCGACGCCGGACGCATCTCGCAGCTGGAACTGCGCAGCACCCGCAGTGCCCTCATCGCCGCCCGCGGCACCGCTGTGGACGCGCGTTTGTCGCGCGTCGGCGCGGAAATCGATCTCGCCCGCCTCGAAGGGCGCGCACCTTTTGTGGAGGCCCGATGAACCTGTCCCGCTCTTTCCCCCTGGTTGGTGGCCTGCTGCTGACCGTATTCCTGGCCGGCTGCTCTGGCAACGCACAGACCCCGGCAGCATCAGATGCCGCCAGCAAGGCAGCGGCCGACGACGGCCATGGCCATGCCGCCGACAGCACCGAAGCGAAGTCCGAAACAAGCAAGGCGCCCGACGCCGATGAAGGCGTGGTGCAGCTGACGCCCGAGCAGATCAAGGCCTCCGGCATCGACGTGGTCGCCGTCGGCCGCGGTGGCGGCGGTTCGACGCGGCTGTCCGGCCGGGTGGAGCCATCGATCGGTGCGCGTGCATCGGTCGCCTCCACCGTGACCGGGCGCGTGGAGCGCGTGCTGGTCGCACCGGGCACGGCGGTGAAGCAAAACCAGGCGCTGGCGATCGTGGTCAGCGGTGAGGCGGCGGTGTTCCGCGCCAATGCGGTTGCCGCCGCCGCGGAAGCCGAAGCAGCGCGCCTGGCCCATGGCCGCGACAAGGCGCTGGTCGAACAGGGTGTGGTCGCCCGCCAGGAACTGGAAACCTCACGCGCGCGCTCGCTGGCGGCACAGGCGCAGGCTGCGGCCGCACAGGCACAGGCCGCCGCCAACGGTTCACCCGACAGCAGCGGCCGCGTGCGCATCACCAGCCCGGTGGCCGGCATCGTCGGCAACGTACAGGTCACGCCTGGTGGCGTGGTGGCGGCCGGCAGCCCGGTGGCCGACGTCGCCGATCCATCGATGAACGAGCTGGTGTTCACCGCACCGCCTGCGCTGGCCGCACAGGTCAGCCCGGGCATGACGCTGGAAGTGACCGTACCGGGCGGCAGCTTCAGTGCCACCGTCACCGGTTCTGCCGCCGATGTGCGCCAGCAGGGTGGCGTGGCGGTGATCCGTGCCACGCCGGTCAATGCCGCATTGCCGCCAGCCGGTTCGCCGGTGTCGGCGGTGGTGGTCACCGACGGCAAGGATGGCGCGCTGAGCGTACCGGCCGATGCCGTGCAGAACGTGGATGGCAGCAGCGCGGTGTTCGTCGCCGTCGAGGGCGGCTTCAAGGTGCAGCCGGTGCTGGCCGGCCGACGCGCCGGCGACCGCATCGAGATCCTCGGCGGCCTCAGCGGCAGCGAACGCATCGTCGGCGCCAACGCGTTCCTGCTCAAGGCCGAACTGGCCAAGGGCGAAGCCGAGCACGGGCACTGAGGACCTTCCATGTTCAAGCTCATCATTGAAACCGCGGTACGCCACCGCTGGCTGGTCGTGGCCTTGGCTGCACTCATTGCCGCCGTAGGCCTGTTCCAGCTCGGCAAGCTGCCGATCGATGCGGTACCGGACATCACCAACCGCCAGGTGCAGATCAACACCGTGGCCCCTGCACTGACGCCCGAGCAGATCGAGCGGCAGGTGACCTATCCGCTGGAAACCGCACTGGCCGGCATCCCCGGCCTGACCACCACCCGTTCGCTGTCGCGCAATGGCTTCTCGCAGGTCACCGCGATCTTCACCGATGCCACCGACATCTACTTCGCCCGCCAACAGGTGGCCGAACGCATGCGCGAGGCCGCCGAAGCACTGCCCGAGGGTGCCTCGCCCATGCTGTCGCCGGTCACCACCGGCCTCGGCGAGGTGTTGATGTGGACGGTGGACTTCACCGCGTTCGACCCTGCGAAGCTGGCCAAGCCCGGCGAAGCGGGCTGGCAGGCCGGCGAGGTCTACCGCACGCCGGAAGGCAATCTGCTGCGCACGCCGGAAGAACGCGCCACCTACCTGCGCACCGTGCAGGACTGGATCATCGCGCCGCAGATGCGTTCCAGCCCCGGGCTGGCGGGCGTGGACACCGTCGGTGGCTACGTCAAGGAATACGGCGTGCATCCGGACAGCGCGTGGTTGGCCGCGCATGGCCTGGGCCTGGCCGACCTGGTGACGGCCCTGCAGCGCTCCAATGTGCAGGCGGGTGCCGGCTTCGTGCAGCGTGCCGGCGAAGGCCTGGTGGTGCGTGCCGATGGCCTGGCGCTGACCACCGACGATCTGGCACAGGCACCGGTGGCCACCCGCAACGGCGTGGTGGTGCGGGTGTCCGATGTGGCCGAGGTTGAGCTGAGCCGCGCACCGCGCCTGGGTGCGGCCAGCCGCAATGGCCATGAAGCCGTGCTCGGCACCGCGCTGATGATCGCCGGCGGCAACAGCCGCACCGTGGCCCAGGCCGCCACCGCGCGCCTGGAACAGGTAAACAAGTCGCTGCCGGCGGACATCGTGGCGGCGCCGGTGCTGGACCGCAGCGAGCTGGTCAATTCCACCATCAAGACCGTGGCCAAGAACCTCACCGAAGGCGCGCTGCTGGTGGTGGTGGTGCTGTTCCTGCTGCTCGGCAACCTGCGCGCAGCGACGATCACCGCACTGGTGATCCCGCTGTCGTTCCTGTTCGCGGTGATCGGCATGAACCGCTTCGGCATCAGCGGCAACCTGATGAGCCTGGGTGCGCTGGACTTCGGCATCCTGGTGGACGGTGCGGTGATCGTGATCGAGTCGACGCTGCTGATGCTGGGCCAGCGCCGTGCCGAACTGGGCCGCGCGTTGACCGCGATGGAACGCCTGCGTGTCGCGGCTGATTCGGCGCGCAAGATGGCGCGACCGGCAGCGTTCGGCCAGCTGATCATCCTGCTGGTGTTCGCGCCGATCCTCACCCTGGAAGGCGTGGAGGGCAAGACGTTCCATCCGATGGCGGCGACCTTCATGCTGGCCCTGGTGGGTGCCTTTATCTTCTCCTTCACCTTCGTGCCGGCGATGGCCGCACTGATGGTGCGCGAGCCGAAGCTGAAGGAAGGCGAGGCACACAGCGATGATGGCGAGCACGAAACGAAGCTGATCCGCGTGCTGCGTGGACGCATCGAGCCGATCATCCGCCAGGCCGTCGCGCGTCCGCGGGCGGTGGTGGCGGGTGCAGGCCTGATGCTGCTGGTGGGTATTGGTTCGTTCGGCCTGCTCGGCCGCGAGTTCATGCCCACCCTGGATGAAGGCAACGTGGCGATGCAGGCACTGCGCGTGCCGTCCACTTCACTGGAGCAATCGCTGGCGATGCAGCTGGCGCTGGAGAAGGCGATTGCCAAGCAACCGGAAGTGGAAACGGTGTTCTCGCGTACCGGTACCGCTGAAGCGGCGATCGACCCGATGCCGACCAACATTTCCGACAGCGTGATCGTGCTCAAGCCACGTGCAGACTGGCCCGATCCGAAGCTGGGCAAGGAAGCGCTGGTGGCCCGCTTCGAAAAGCTGGCCGGCCAGCAGCTGGGCAACAGCTTCGAGTTCAGCCAGCCGATCGAGCTGCGCTTCAACGAGCTGATTTCCGGCGTGCGGACCGATCTGGCGGTGATGATCTTCGGCGATGACTTCAGCCAGCTGCAGAAGGTGGCCGACCAGGTGGCGCTGAAACTGCGTGCGGTGGAGGGTGCGGCCGATGTGCGCGTGGAGCAGATTTCCGGCCTGCCCACGCTCAACGTCAAGATCGACCACGTGGCAGCGGCGCAGTACGGATTGACCGCCGCGGACGTCAGCGATGCGCTGTCCACCGGCATCGGCGGCACGGCGGCAGGCAAGATCTTCGAGGGCGACCGCCGCTTCGATGTGGTGGTGCGGCTGGATGACAGCGCACGCAACGACCCGGATCAGCTGGCCTCGCTGCCGATCGCAACACCGGCTGGTGTGGTGATTCCGCTGTCCTCGGTCGCGCGCATCAGCGTCAGCGAAGGGCCGAACCAGATCAGCCGCAACAACGGCAGCCGCCGGGTGGTGGTGCAGGCCAACGTGCGTGGCCGCGATCTCGGCGGCTTCGTTGGCGAGGCGCAGACCGCCGTGGCCGAGGTGGCGCTGCCACCCGGTGCCTACCTGACCTGGGGCGGCCAGTTCGAGAACCTGCAGCGTGCGGAAAAGCGCCTGGCCACGGTGGTGCCGGTGGTGTTCCTGCTGATCGGCAGCCTGCTGTTCATGGCCCTGCGCAGCGGCAAGGAAGCCATTCTGGTGTTCAGCTGCGTACCGCTGGCGCTGGTCGGCGGCATCCTCGCCCTGCTGCTGCGCGGCATGCCGTTCTCGGTGTCGGCAGCGGTGGGCTTCATCGCCGTTTCCGGCGTGGCCACGTTGAACGGCCTGGTGCTGATGCAGGCGATCCGCGAGCGCCTGGACGCCGGTGACGTGCCGATGATGGCCGCGATCAATGGTGCGTCCAGCCGTATCCGCGCGGTACTGACCACCGCACTGGTGGCCATCGTCGGCTTCATTCCGATGGCGATCGCCAGTGGCTCCGGTGCGGAAGTGCAGAAGCCGCTGGCGACGGTGGTGATCGGTGGCTTGATCACCGCCACGGTGCTGACCCTGCTGGTGCTGCCGACCTTTGCTGCGCGCGTGGCGAAGGTGCGGGCGGCAGGCTGAAAGACGAAAGGGGCGGATCATGCGATCCGCCCCCGTTTTTCGGTAGTGCCGGCCGCTGGCCGGCAATGTCGAACGATTGCGGTGCGTGCAGGTTGCCAGCCAGCGGCCGGCACTACCTTGGTCTGATCAGACCTTCTTGCGCTCGGCGATGTACGCCTGGATCTGTTGCTCCAGCACCGGCAACGGCACCGAGCCCTGCTTCAGCAGCGTGTCGTGGAAGCCTTTGATGTCGAACTTGTCACCCAGTTCCTTCTCCGCCTGCGCACGCAGGCGCACGATGGCGATCTCGCCGAGCTTGTAGCTCAACGCCTGGCCCGGCCAGGAAATGTAGCGATCCACTTCGGTGGTCACTTCGTGCTCGCTCAGCGCCGTGTGGTCACGCAGGTAGGCCAGCGCCTGTTCGCGGGTCCAGCCCTTGCTGTGCACGCCGGTGTCGATCACCAGACGCGTGGCGCGCCACATCTCGTAGGTCAGGCGACCGAAATCCTCGTACGGGGTTTCGTAGATGCCCATTTCCACGCCCAGCTTCTCGCAGTACAGCGCCCAACCTTCGCCATAGGCGGAGATGTAGGCATTGCGGCGGAACTCCGGCAGGTTCTTCTGCTCGGCGGCGATGGCACCCTGCAGTGCATGGCCCGGATCGGATTCGTGCAGGGTCAGCGCCGGCAGGTTGTACAGCGGGCGCGACGGCAGGTTGTAGGTGTTGAGCCAATAGGTGCCCATGCCACCACGGCCGGCGGTCCAGAACGGCGCGATGTCCGGCGGCACCGGCACGATGGTGAAGCGCGCGCGCGGCAATGTCATGTACTTGCCGAGCTGGCCATCGGCACGCTTGGAGATCCATGCGGCACGCGACAGCAGTTCTTCCGGCGTCCTGGCATAGAACTGCGGGTCGGTACGCAGGAAGGTCAGGAACTCGGCAAAGCTGCCCTTGAACTTCACCTGCTTGATGATGTCGTTCATTTCCTTCTGGATGCGTGCCACTTCATCCAGGCCGATGCGGTGGATCTCGTCCGGCGACAGGTCCAGCGTGGTGTATTCGTGGATCTGCTGCTTGTAGTACGCCTTGCCGTCGGGCATCGCTTCGGCGGCGAGGGTGGTACGCGCCTGCGGCACGTACTCGTTGACGAAGAACGTGCGAAGCTGCTGGAACGCCGGCACCACCTTGCCGCTGATCGCCGCGCGGGCCTGTGCCTGCAGCTTGGCCTGCTCGGCAACCGGGACGGTGTTGGGCAGCTTCTTGAACGGCGCGTACAGCGGCGACTCGGTCGGGTCCTTCAGTTCGGCGACGGTGGCGATGGACACCTCGCGGCCATCGAGCACCGCACGCGGCACGCTGAAGCCGCGCTTCAGGCCGGCGCGCATGTTTTCGGTCTGCTGGTTGAAGTAGCGCGGCACGTCATTCAAGCGCGCGATGTAGTTCTGGTAGTCCTGCACGGTCTTCATCTCGCGCCGGGCCATGAAGGACAGGTTGGACCAGAACGAGGAGTCGGCGTTGAACGGCATCTCGTAGCCGCGCAGGCGCACTTCTTCGGCCAGGTTGAACACCTGGTCGCGGTAGATCGCGTAGTTGACCTGGTTGTCAGGCGACAGGGTCTTCGGATCGATCTTCTTCAGCGCGGCCAGGGTTTCGTCCCATACCTTCAGGCGCGCCTGCTGCGCGGCCGCGCCGACGTCGGGCATGCGGGTGGCGTTGGCCGGGGCGTCCTCGTCCTCGCTGGCCTCGCCGCCGCCGTCCTGGCGCCACTTCCACTCCTTCTCGTACAGCGCGCGGAAGGTGGCGTCGGCGGGTGATTCAGTGGCCACACTGGCCGGCGCGGTGGCGGTGGGCGGTGCGGCCAGGGCCACGGCGGGGGCAGACAGGGCGATCAGCAGGGCTACGGCAAGACGGGTTTTCACGAGCACAGGTTCCCGGGAAGGCAGACCCCGATCATGGCACCCCGCACCGCACATGGCATGGGACGAAGGTCCTGCCTCAGTAGATCCACGCCATGCGTGGATGCTCCTGCCGCGGACGCATCGGGCCAACCAAGGTCGGCGTCACCCGGGCCCGGCGGCACCTGCATGGCCGCTCTGGTAGTTGCCAACCTTGGTTGGCACCCGGAGAAACCCAGCGCCGACCAAGGTCGGCATCTACCGGTAACTCAGTGGCTGGCCTTGTCCCGCTTCCAGCCGCGGTGCTTGATGTCCAGCTGCAGGCTGTACAACGCGGTGAATGCAGGGAACAGGTTCTGCAGCACGCCCACCGAGTCCTGCTTGGCCGAGAACAGGAAGTAGCTCAGCGTCATCAGGCTGCCGACCACGCTCATGTACCAGAACAGGCGCGGGATCACCGGCTTGCCGGCGCGCTTGGAGGCGACGAACTGGACCAGCCAGCGACCGCCAAACATCAACGCACCGGTGTAGCCGATCAGCTTCCAGCCGGTCACATGCAGGCCGGTCCAGTACAACCAGGTCAGCGGCTGGTCCAGCCAGTGAAGCTCCAGATCCATCAACGCTCCTCCACCGCGGTGCGCTTGCTGCGGGTGATCAGCCAGGCCACGCCGCGCAGGTCGCGGATGCCGACCAGCGCACGGCCGAGGTTGTTGTACTTGGACACGCCGGCAGTGCGGTGACGATGGTTGACCGGCACGCTGGTGGTCTTCCAGCCGGCGCGCTGCATCAGCGCCGGCAGGTAGCGATGCATGTGGTCGAAGTACGGTAGGTCGAGGAAGGCATTGCGCTCGAACAGCTTGATGCCGCAGCCGGTATCAGGCGTGTCATCGTGCAGCATGCGCGCGCGGATGGCATTGGCCCACTTGCTGGCCCAGCGCTTGCTGCCGCTGTCCTGGCGGTTGACGCGCCAGCCGGCAAACAGCTTCACCTGGGCGTCGGCGGTACCGCGGGCCTCCAACAGCTTGGGGATGTCGGCCGGATCGTTCTGGCCATCACCGTCGAGGGTGGCGATCCACGGTGCACGCGCATGCTTGACGCCGGTACGTACCGCGGTGCTCTGCCCGCTTTGCGAAACGTGGTGCAGCACCCGCAGTTCCGGCGTGGTGGCCTTCAGGCCCTGCAGCACGGCCAGGGTGTCATCGCGCGAATGATCATCGATGTAGACGATCTCGAACGGCAGCCGGCCGCGCAGTGCAGCGGTGATTTCGGCCACCAGTGGCGCGACGTTGTCGCGCTCGTTGAATACTGGGACGACGACGGACAGCTCGGGTTGGCTCATGGGGGGACTCGGCCAAGGAGGGACAAAGACCGCGCATTTTCCGACGCCGAGGTTATCCGAAGATGAATCTGGCAGTGTGAGGATGCGTTCTCACGCGCGATCAGCAAAATACTCGCGACACCACTGCACCACCGGCGGCAGGCCCTGTTCGATCGGCATGACCGGTTCGTAGCCAAATGCGTCATGTGCGCGCCGGGTATCGGCCATCGTGCGCACCATGTCGCCCGGCTGCATCGGCTTGTAGACCTTCTGCGCGGGGCGACCAGCGGCCTGCTCGATCACGCCGATGAAGCGCTCCAGCTCGACCGGCGTGTGGTTGCCGAGGTTGAACACCCGGTGCGGCACCGGACCATCAGCCGGGTGCGCGAGGGCGCCGAGAATACCGGCAACGATGTCGGAGACATGTGTGAAGTCGCGCTGCATGCGGCCTTCGTTGAACACATCGATCGGACGGCCAGCCAGCACCGCGCGCGAGAACAGCAGCGGCGCCATGTCCGGCCGGCCCCACGGGCCGTACACGGTGAAGAAGCGCAGGCCGGTAGCATGCAGGCCATACAGCTGCGCGTAGGTGTAGGCCATCAGTTCATTGGCCGCCTTGGTCGCTGCGTACAACGAACGCGGCTGGTCCACGCGCTGGTCTTCGGAAAACGGCGGCGTTGCCGAATCGCCGTACACCGAACTGCTGGACGCATACACCAGATGCTGCACGCCACGGTGGCGGCACAGCTCGAGCATGTTGACGAAGCCGACCAGGTTGCTGTCGACGTAGGCGTGCGGATTTTCCAGCGAATAGCGCACGCCGGCCTGCGCGGCCAGGTGGATCACCGCGGTCGGCTGTACTTCCTCGAACAGCGCGGCCAGGCCGTCGCGGTCGGTCAGGTCCAGCGTGCGCAGATCCAGCGTCGGGCACAGCGCGGCCACGCGGTCGCGCTTGATCTGTGGGTCGTAGTAATCGTTGAAGTTGTCCAGGCCGACCACCGACTGGCCAGCATCAAGCAGGGCACGGGCGGTGTAGGCACCGATGAAGCCGGCTGCGCCGGTGAGCAGGATGGTCATTGCGGTGAGCCTGGAATTCAACGGTCAATTCAGTAGTGATGGCGTCTGATGGTACGCGCAGGGCCTAGAACAGGCCGAAACGCTTCTTGGCCACATTGGTGCGCCCCGGCTGGATGACATCCTGGATGTTCTTCGCATCGAAGCGATCCAGCAGGGTTTCCGAGTCCTTTTTCAGCTTCAGGTCCATCTCTTCCGGGTACAGCGGCACGATCGCCATGAACTCGATGGTGGTGCCGTCTTCCAGCGCCAGCGTGCCGAAGTCGTCCGGGGTCGTGACCGGCGGCAGCACGATGGCCCCATCGAACCCCACGCCCGGTGCATAGGGCTCGGACGGATGGCCGTTGGGAATGGTGTGGCCGAAGCCCAGCCAGGTGTCGTACTCGTGCGGCAGCCGCGCCAGGGTCTTCAGCAGGCGCACCGGCCAGTAGTTGCGCTCATCCTCGAAGGCATCCTGGGTGATCGGCCAATCCGCCGGCAGGGTCACCATCAGTTCCATGTGCCGGGGGGCGCCCACCTCGTCGGGCACGGCCATCGGCAGATCACTCATGCCCGAGGTCACCAGCCGCAGGTACGGGCACTCGTCGGTGGCGGGCACCACATGCACGTCGATGTGGACGATATCGGAGATGATTTCATGGAAGACGCCGGAGATCGGGCCAAGATGGCGCTCGATGTGCGCGCTGATCTCCTCGATGTGCGACTCGCCCTGGGCCGGGGTGAAGTCCTTCTCGCGGCTGTGTACGAGAATCGGGCTGCCGCCCGGGCTGACGTCGTCTACTTCAATGGTCATGTCCTGCTCCCTGGATGAGCCACGGGGCGGAGCGGCCCACCTGCGGTGGACGACGCGGCCTCCGGCACGCGCGGCGGTGCGTTCCCTGCAATCGACGGCACACGGCAGGAACGGGCCGTGCGCCCATGAAGATGCGCCGGGGTCAGCCCTGGCGCGTGCGCAGCCGCTCCAGCACGCCATCGAGCGTGTCCAGGTTGGCGTAATGGATGATCAGCTTGCCCTTGCCGCCGCGGCCATGATTGATGGCAACCGAGGTACCCAGCACTTCGGACAGCTCGGTTTCCAGCGAGGCGATATCGGCCTGCTGCACCTTGGCCACCGGCTGCGGACGGTTGCTCGGCACCTTGCCGGCGGCAAACGCCTGCGCACGACGCTCGACCTCGCGCACCGACCAGCCTTCATCGGCCGCTTCCTGGGCCAGCTTGCTGGCCAGTTCCGGGGCCAGCGTCAGCAGTGCGCGGGCGTGCCCCATCTCCAGCCGGCGCGTTTCCAGCAGCAGGCGGATGGCGATCGGCAGCTCCAGCAGGCGCAGCAGGTTGGACACCGCCGCGCGCGAGCGACCGACGGCCTCGGCGGCCTCGGCATGGGTCAGGGTGAATTCGCTGATGAGGCGCTGCAGCGCTTCGGCTTCTTCCAGCGGGTTGAGGTCTTCGCGCTGGATGTTCTCGATCAGCGCCATCGCGATGACGGTGCGGTCTTCCAGCTCGCGCACCACCACCGGCACTTCGTCCAGGCCAGCCAGCTGCGAGGCGCGCCAGCGACGTTCACCGGCGACGATCTCGAAGTTGCCTGCCGGCAGCTGGCGCACCAGGATCGGCTGGATCACGCCCTGCGACTTGATCGAGTCGGCCAGTTCGGACAGCTTGCCCTGGTCCATCTCGCGACGCGGCTGGTACTTGCCCGGCTGCAGCTGGCCTACCGGCAGCTTGCGCAGCACTTCACCGGGCAGCGGCTCGATCACCGCCGTACTGGCCTGCACCTGGCTGACCGCGCCCTTCGGACCGAGCAGTGCGTCCAGGCCGCGGCCGAGGCCTCGCTTCTTGGCTGCAGGCTTGCTGCTGGTCATCAGACGGTCTCCACGGCCTTGGTGGCCTTGTTGCGTTCGTTGTTGCGACGGATGATCTCGCCGGCCAGGCCGAGGTAGGCCACGCCGCCGCGCGAAGCACGATCGTAGCCGACGATGCTCTGGCCATGGCTGGGCGCCTCGGCCAGGCGCACGTTGCGCGGCACGATGGTGCGGAACACCCGGTCGCCGAAGTGCTCGGTGAGCTCGGCCGACACGGCATTGGCCAGGTTGTTGCGCACGTCGAACATGGTGCGCAGCACGCCTTCGATCTCCAGCGCCGGGTTGAGGTTGGCACGCAGCGCTTCGATGGTTTCCACCAGCGCGCTCAGGCCTTCCAGTGCGTAGTACTCGCACTGCATCGGCACGATCACCGAATCGGCGGCGGCCAGGGCGTTCAGGGTCAGCAGCGAGAGTGCCGGCGGGCAGTCGATCAGGATGTAGTCGTACTCGTCGCGGATCGGCGCCAGCGCGCGCTTCAGGCGCTGCTCGCGCTCGCTCTGCGCCATCAGCTGGATCTCGGCCGCGGTCAGGTCGATGTTGCCCGGCAGCAGGTCGTAGCCTTCGGCGGTCTGCACGCGCACGTCGGCAGCGCTGGACTCGCCCAGCAGCAGATCGTAGGTGGAGGAGACCAGCTCGCGCTTGTCCACGCCACTGCCCATGGTCGCGTTGCCCTGGGAATCCAGGTCGACCAACAGCACGCGCTTGGGTGCGTTGGCCAGGGAAGCGGCCAGGTTGACGGCGGTCGTGGTCTTGCCGACGCCACCCTTCTGGTTGGCGATGGCGATGATGCGGGCCATGCGGGTGTGCCTCGTCGACGTGTGCTGGGACCGGTCATTATGCGTACAACCGGGCCCGTGCGGAAATCGTGGATCGCCAACCGCTTGTTCCACAAGGGGGTGGCGGCGGGGTTCAGGGGCCTGTGACGGTGACCAGATGGCGTTCGCCGGCCAGGCCGGGCACGCTCAGCGGGACCACCTCGCGCACCTGCCAACCGGCCGGCAGCGCTGCGATCTCCTCATGCGGGTAGACGCCCTTCATGGCCAGCAGCACGCCACCGGGGCGCAGCAGGTGGCCACCGACGCGGACGATGCCGGCCAGGGTGTCCATCGCGCGCGCGGTCAGCTGGTCGTAGCTGCCCGGCTCGGCCAGCGCTTCGGCGCGCGACTCGGCCACGCGGGCATTGTCCAGGCCCAGCTGGCGCACGGCCTCGCGCATGAAGCGGGCCTTCTTGCCGTTGCTTTCCACCAAGGTGACCTGCAGGCCTGGGCAGGCGATTGCCAGCGGGATGCCCGGCAACCCGGGGCCGGTACCGAGGTCGGCCAGGCTGCCATCGGCCACGAACGGCTGCATCGCCAGCGAATCAAGCAGATGGCGGGTGACCATTTCCTGCGGATCGCGGATGGCGGTGAGGTTGTAGGTGCCGTTCCAGCGGTGCAGCAGCGCCAGGTAGCGCAGCAGCGGCGGGGCCAGCTCGGCGGCCAGGCCCATGCTGGCCAGGCCCTGCTGCAGCGTGGTCGCTACGCCGGCGGGAAGATCGTGTTCGCTCATTGCAACATTATCGCCGGTTTTCACTGCAGATTCGGCGATTCACTGCGGATACCAGGCCAATGCGGCGCGGAACTGGCCACTGGCCTGCCACTCGTGCAGGTGCCAGCGCGCCGCCTCGCCCAGTTCCGGGTCGCACCAGCGCAGGTGCAGCGCGCCATCGGCGGCCGGGGCCAGCTGCAGGCGGTGCAGGCCAAAGGAAATGCCCTGCCCGTGCGCCTTCAGCATGGCTTCCTTGGCGCACCACACGCGGAAGAACCAATGCTCGCGGTCGGCCTCGTCCAGGCCCTGCAGCCAGACCACTTCGTCGGGATGGAAGAAGCGCTGGATGATTTCCAGCATGCGTGGGCGCGGCCGCAGCAGTTCCAGGTCCACGCCCAGCCGCACGCCTTCGCCCAGTGCCACCAGCAGCACCTCGCCACTGTGGCTCCAGCCGGTGCCGTAGTGGGCCAGCGCGCCGCTCAGCTCGGGGCGGCCCTTGTCATCGCGCAGCAGCGGCAGCGCATCCGGCTCGCCTCCCAGGGCTTGTGCCAGCACCTGCCGGGCCTGCGGCTCACCGCGCTGGCCGGGCACGTGCGGGCAGCGCCAGACCGTGACCGGGCCAAACCGCCAGGGGCCGTCGAGGGTGGCTGGCAGGCTCATCCGCACGCGGCCATCACGGGATTGCACGACGGGTTCACAGCGTTGCGCGTCAACTGTGCTCTGTTATCCACCGGAGAGTCGATCATGGGAATCATCATCTGGCTGATCGTCGGCGGCATCGTCGGCTGGCTGGCAAGCATCATCATGAAGCGCGATGGCCAGCAGGGCATCATCCTCAACATCGTGGTGGGCATCGTTGGCGCACTGATTTCCGGCTGGCTGTTCGGCGGCGGCATCAATGAAGCGATCACCCTCCGCACGTTCCTGTTCTCGCTGATCGGCGCGGTGATCCTGCTGGCGATCGTCAACCTGTTCACCCGCAAGAGCATACGCTGACGCGGAACACCGCTTGAATACGGGGCCCGGCATCTGCCGGGCCTCGTTGTTTCAGCCCAACTGCACCCAGGCCGGCGCATGATCACTGGGGCGTTCCCAGGTACGCGGCTCGCGGTCGATGCCCGAGGCCACCACACTGCCCTTCAGTGCATCGGAAACCAGATTCAGGTCGATGCGCAGGCCGAGGTTGCGGCGGAAACCGGCCGCCCGGTAATCCCACCAGCTGAAGGTGCCGGCCTCGTCGTTGTGCAGGCGGAAACCATCGTGCAGACCCAGCTGCAGCAGCTTGGTCAGCGCGCCGCGCTCGGCGGTGGAGGTCAGGATGTGGTTCTCGTTCCAGACCTCGGGGTCGTGCACGTCGCGCGCATCAGGGGCGATGTTGAAGTCGCCCATCACGATCAGCTTCGGATGCCGCTGCAGTTCTTCGGCGATCCAGGCATGCACGGCTTCCAGCCAACGCAGCTTGTACTCGTACTTGTCGGTACCGATGTCCTGGCCGTTGACCACATACAGGTTGATCACCCGCAGGTCGCCGAAGGTGCCGGCGATGACCCGCTTCTGCTCGTCCTCGAAACCGGGAATGCCGATCTGCACGTCCTGCGCCGGCTCGCGCGACAGCAACGCCACGCCGTTGTAGGTCTTCTGACCAGCGAACACGCTGCGGTAGCCCGCGGCGATAAGCGCCGAATCGGGGAACTTGTGGTCCTCCAGCTTGGTTTCCTGGATACCGACGATGTCCGGGCCGAAGTCCTTGAGCCACTGCTCCAGGTGCGGCAGGCGGACATTGAGCGAATTGACGTTCCACGAGGCGATCTTCATGGGGGCATTCTACCCGGGTGTGCTTTGGTGGATGCCAACCTTGGTTGGGGCCTGGATGCCGTGCGCCCCGGTAGAGGCCGACCTTGGTCGGCGCTTGGGGTGCCGTGCGCCCCGGTAGACGCCAACCTTGGTTGGCGCTTGGGGTTCACGCGTGCCAACCAAGGTTGGCACCTACCGGAACGGGCCGCGCGGCCTGGCGGCTACCGGTAGTGCCGGCCGCTGGCCGGCAAGTGCAGGGCCTCGCCGAAGGGTCATGAGGTTGCCGGCCAGCGGCCGGCACTACCACCGGGTGCAGCGCCACGCTCTGCCTGGGTTCACCGCAGCAGCAACCTCAACAACCCGGCAATCTTCGAATACGGCGGCCGCAGCCGGTCACTGGCCGCCCAGCGCGACTGCCACAACACCGGCAGCAGTTTGCTCATGGCATCGAACCCGGCCTGCCCGTGATACGCGCCCATGCCACTGGCGCCCACACCGCCGAACGGCAGACCATCAGCGGCGAAGTGCAGCAGCGTGTCGTTCACCGTCACCCCACCGGCCACCACCTGGCCAAGGATGCGCTCCACCGTCGCCGTGTCGTGGCTGAAGGGATACAGCGCCAACGGCCGGTCGCGGGCCACGATGTCGGCCAGCGCCGCATCCAGGTCCGGATAGGCGCGTACCGGCAGGATCGGGCCGAAGATCTCCTCGCGCATCAGGTCCAGGTCATCCGGCGGGTCCAGCACTACCGTTGGCACCAGCAGCCGCTCGCGGTCGGCGCGCGCCTCATCCACCTGCGCCAGCGCAATCACCGGCACACCGCGTTCGCGCGCCTGCGCCAGATAGCCCTGCAGGCGCCGGTATTGGCCTTCGTTGATGATCCGCGTGTAGTCACCCGCATCGCTGAAATCACCGTAACGCTCGCGCACCTGCTGCTGCAGCGCCTGCACGAACTCGCGCTGGCGCACGCTGTCGATCAACACATAGTCCGGCGCGATGCAGGTCTGCCCGGCGTTGAACCACTTGCCGGTGGCCAGCCGCGCCGCGGCTTTATCCAACGGAAAATCGCGGCAGACGATGGCGGGCGACTTCCCGCCCAGCTCCAGCGTCAGCGGCACCAGATGTTCCGCCGCCGCCGCCATCACCTTGCGACCGACCGCGGTGGAACCGGTAAACACGAGGTGGTCCAGCGGCAACGCGGACACTGCCGCTGCAACATCAGCCCCGCCCTGCACCACCGCCACGCGACCAGGCGGAAACACGCTGGCCAGCAGATCGGCCAGGAACGCGCTGGTGCGCGGTGTGTGCTCGGAAGGCTTCAGCAGCACATGGTTGCCAGCGGCAATCGCAGTGGCCAGCGGCACCAACGCCAACGTGACCGGATAGTTCCACGGCGAGATCACCCCGACCACGCCCAGCGGCGTCGGCCGCAGCTGCGCGCGGGCTGGCCACAGCTTCCAGCCTGCAGACGCATGACGCGGCTTCGACCAGCGTCGCAGGTGACGGCGCAGGTGATCGATGGCCGACAGCACGCTCATGCCATCGGCTAGTTTCGATTCAACGTGGGCGCGGTGGCCGAAGTCCTCGGCGATGGCCGCAGCCATTTCGTCCATGCGCTCCTTCAGCGCCTCGCGCAGGCGGCGCAGGTCGGCTTCGCGCTGGTCCAGCGAAGGACGCTGGGCCTGCCACGCACTGCGCAGGGTATGCAGGATGGCGGGGAGGTCGGCGGCTGAGATGCTCATTCCGCGACTATACGGCGTGCGCACGTGAGGCGGCCGGCACTACCAGAGTGCGGGCCGGATAAGCGCGCCCACAAACAGAAAGGCCGTGGTCTGCACCACGGCCTTTCCTTCATGCAATGAAAACCACCGGTTACTTGGTGATATCCACGTTCTTCGTCTCATGCAGGAACAGGCCACCC
>NZ_JBNYZT010000007.1:0-302480 GCF_050573115.1 Stenotrophomonas indicatrix | reverse complement strand
AGAGGTGTATAAGGGACGGCAGTGAAGCCGCCCCGGCCGCTGCCAGCGCTGCGGCAGCCCCGGCACCGGCCGACAACGCCCGCTACATCCTGCAGGCAGGTGCGTTCGGCGCTTCTGGCGATGCCGAAGCGACCAAGGCCAAGCTGGCGATGATGGGCCTGGCCGCACGCGTGGAGTCGGCGCAGATCAACGGCAAGACCGTGTACCGCGTGCGCATGGGGCCCTATGGCAGCGCCGGTGAGCTTTCCGAAGCCAAGCAGAAGCTGGATGGCACCGGGCTGCAGGCGATGGCGATCAAGGCGCAGTAAGTCTGCGGGCATGAATGAAAAAAGCCGGGCATTGCCCGGCTTTTTTTTCGCCTGTAGAGCCGATCAGCCCTCGCGGGCAACCTGGAAGCCGGCGAACGACTGGCTGACCGGCATCAGTTCCAGGCGATTGATGTTCAGGTGCGGCGGCAGGCTCGCCACCCAGAAGATCTGCTCGGCGATGTCCTCGGCGGTCATCGGGTTGGCGCCGGTGTACAGCTTGTCCGACGCGACCTGGTCGCCATGGGTGCGGACCACGGTGAATTCGGTTTCGGCCATGCCCGGCTCGATGGTGGTGACGCGTACGCCGGTACCGTGCAGGTCCGAACGCAGGCCCAGCGAGAACTGGCTGACGAAGGCCTTGGTGCCGCCATAAGCGTTGCCGCCGGGATACGGATAGACACCGGCCACCGAGGAAATGTTGATGATGGCGCCCTTGCGCTCCACCAGCTGCGGCAACAGGCGATGGGTCAGGGTGACCAGCGCGGTGATGTTGGTGTCGATCATCGTCGTCCAGTCCTTCAGGCTGGCGCTCTGCGCCGGCGCGGTGCCCTGGGCGAGACCGGCATTGTTGACCAGCAGGTCGATGTCACCGAAGGCCGGCGGCAGAGCCAACAGTGCCGCTTCCATTGCGATCGGATCACGCACATCGAACACGGCCGCGTGCACCACCTCCTTGCCGTAACGCTCGACCAGCGGCTGCAGGCGTTCGCTGCGACGGCCAGTGGCGATCACTTTCCAGCCCGCCTGGGCGAAGCGATGCACGGCGGCGGCGCCGAAGCCGGAGGTGGCACCGGTAATCAGGACGGTTCGGGTCATCAGACAACTCCGTTGGAAACCAGACCGCCATTCTGGCACCGTCGGTCCACGGCTGCGTTGCCTGATCGGCCCGCTGCGGTGCGCGCGGTCAGCGCAGGCGGAACACGCGTGCCTTCGGCAGGTCTTCGTCGACCTGCAGGAACCAGCGCCCGGCGATACCCGGAATCACCTCGATCTGCGGCGCCTGCAGGGTCTTGCGCAGCTTCATCTGGCCCTTCATCACCTGCCACTGCTGGCCGTTGTCGAGGGTGAACACCGTGCCCGGCTCCCAGCCCGCAACGTCGCCGACCACGCGGGCACTGACCGGGCCCTCTTCCAGGCCCAGGTGCATTGCCGCCGGGGCGGGAGCGTTGGCCGGCAACGGTGCGCTGGTGCTGGCGGCAACCGTCGTCCGCGTGGGGACGGGCGCAGATGCCTCGGCCTCGCGCAGCACGCGATTCAAGGTCTGCAGCTGGATCGCGTCCAGGCCCACTTCGGCCAGCTGGGCCGCGCTGAGACGCTGCTCCACGGGTACGTAGCGGTCCTGGGCGGTGGCGGCGAAGCTGCTGGCGACCAGCAGGGCGGAAAGGAGGTACCGGCGCATCGAAGGGAATCCCTGCAGAACAGCGCTCACGATGCTGCAATCCGGTGACAGTCCGGTTACAGCCGCCGGGCCGCTACAATGGGCCATGATCAATAATGATGTACTGCGCAGCGTGCGCTATTCCCTGGACCTCGGCGACCACCACGTGGTCTCCCTGTGCCAGATGGCCGATCCGGCGTTCGTGGTGGATGTCGAACAGGCCAAGGCCTGGTTGCTGCGTGAAGACGAGCCGGGCTTCCAGGCAATGAGCGACAGTGCGCTGGCGCACTTCCTCGATGGCCTGATCCTGCACCTGCGCGGTCAGGATGAGGGCCAGGCACCGCGCCCGGTGGAAACCCGCATCGACAACAATCTCGTGCTGAAGAAGCTGCGCGTGGCCTTCCAGCTGCGCGACGTCGACATGATGGAGATCTTCACCAGCATCGGCTTCAACGTCTCCAAATCCGAACTCGGTGCGCTGTTCCGCCAACCTGGCCACAAGAACTATCGGCGCTGTCTGGACCAGATGCTGCGCAACTTCCTCAAGGGCCTGAGCCTGCGCCTGCGCGGCTGAGCACGGCTTCGACGAAGACACGCGCTGCTTCGGCACAGGTCTACAAGCGCTCTGGCTGGACTGATGTGTGCGTGGCCGGTACCGCGGTGGCGGTACTGGCCCTGCTGGCGTGGCTGCCCACTGCCTGGCGCACACGCTGGGTGGCGTCGACCGACTAGAAGCTGCCCTGCAACGCCAGCTCCCAGCGTCCGCCGGCATTGCCCGGGAACAACCGCTTGGCGGCGCTGTCGGTGTCATGCGCGGTGGCGCGCAGTTCCCAGGTCGGCGTCAGCGTGGCAATGGCACTGAGCTGGCCATGCAGGTAGTCCGGTCCCTGCGCGGTGGCCAGCCAGTACTGCCCCACCGCTGCTTCCAAGCGCACGCGCTCGTTCAGCGGCAGCCGCACCCCCAACTGCGCGTAAGTGCCGCGACGACCGCCGGCCAACGCATCGTCGGAGTGGGCAACCTGCAGCCAGGCGCGTTGCTTCCAGGTAGTGGTGACATTGAGTTCGGTCCAGTCCAGTGCGCGGCCAGTACCCGGATACACATAGCGGGTGAGGTTCGCATCCAGGCTCCAGTCCGGCGACAGCGTGCCGGACCAGCCGGCGACGAGGTCGAACTCGCTGCGTGCACCGCTGTCCGGCGTGAACGAGACATTGGAGCCCCAGGCGCTGGCATACCAGCCCGAACCCACCGTCACCTTGACCCCCACCTGCGCGGTCGGATCGCCGTCACTCTGCGAACTTCCGCGCCAGACATAGTCGCTGGTCAATGCAGCCGTGCCGCTTACCTGCACCTGTGCCTGCACGCTGCCGGCGCACAGCAGGCCCGCCAGTGCGGCCGCGGTGGCCACGATCATCCCCTTGCTCTTCACTGCACTCACTTCTTCGTCGAAGGCGGTCTGTCCGCCGGGACGGCAGTGTCGATGGCATGGCCGTAACGGTTCGATGGCGATGCCGCCGCGCCAGCGCAAAATCAGCGTAAATCCGCGGCGCGGTGAGCGCGGTATCATGCAGGCCTATTTCCAGGAACCAACCGCGTGGACGCCATCCTGACCCCGGTATCGATCGGCGAGCTGATCGACAAGATCACCATTCTCGAGATCAAGGCCGAGCGCATCGACGATGCGACCAAGCTGGCCAACGTGCGCACCGAGCTCGGCGGCCTGCTGCCGCTGCTGCAGCAGCAGCTTGAAGCACAGCCGGCGCTGGCCGCGCTGAAGACGCAGCTGAAGGCGATCAACGAACGCATGTGGGACATCCAGGACCAGCTACGCGACAAGGAAGCGGCGCAGGCGTTCGACGAGGCGTTCATCCAGTTGGCGCGCGGCGTGTACGGCACCAACGGTGAGCGCGTGCAGGTCAAGAACGAGATCAACCGCGTCGCCGGTTCGGCGCTGGTGGAAGAAAAGCAGTACCAGGGCGAGTAGACCGCTCAGCCGCATTCAAGCAGGTGGCGGATGCGGAACAGCTCGCCATCGCTGTTGATGCCGAGCTTCCGGTAGGCCGTGCGCTTCTGCGTGCTGACGGTACTGGCCGAACGGCCGAATCGCAATGCTACTTCTCCGGTGCTGCAGCCCTGCAGGACCAACCTGAGCACTTCGCGCTCGCGCCGGCTCAACGGCGTCAGCACGGGTGCCGGCGTGCGCCGCAGGCGCGGCCGGTTCAGTTGCGTGCGCAATTCCGGCGGCACGAAGCGCCTGCCACTTGCCACGACATCCACCGCGCGCAACAACATCTCTGCCGACGTTGCCTTGGACAGGAATCCGCGTGCACCGGCCTGCATTGCCGTGGTCACCGTGCTGGCGTTGCAGTGCGCGGACAGCACCAGCACCGGCAACAGCGGCCAGCGCTGGGACAGCCTGCGCAGCAGGGCCAGCCCATCACCGGCATCGCCTGGCAGCAATGCGTCGATCAACAGCAGGTCGATGCCGCCCGGGTTGCGCTGCAGCAGGTCCAGCAGCGCGCGTTCGTCGGCAACACTGCCGCAGACCTGCACGCCGCCGTGCTGGCGCAGTATCACTTCCACGCCCAATCGCAGTACCGGATGCGGGGCCAGCAGTGCCAGGCGGCAAGGCTGGTCAGGGAGCAGAGCGGGAACGACAAGCGGCATTGCGGCAGATCCGGATGTACGGAAAGCCCACCGTAGGTCGGGATCGCAGGCAGCGGAATCCAATTTATTGCAACGCAACATCGTCCCGGACCGGCAGTCAGATGGCGTTCCGGTTCCCCACAACGAAACAGGCCCGGCGTGAGCCGGGCCTGTCGAGGCACAAGCAGCGCAGAACTGCGCCGCGGTGCGATTACCAGCTGAAGCGCGGGCCGACGGTGTATTCCTTGTCGCCGTGGCGGTTCATCTTCAGCTCGCCGTTCAGGCCCCAGTTCTGGTTCAGCTTGACCTGACCACCCAGACGGCCGTACCACTGGCTGTCGATGTCGACGCCGTGCTTCTTCGAATAGTCTTCGTAACCGACCAGGCCGTAGACCTCAGCGTGGGCACCGAACGCGGTGCGGATACCGGCTTCAGCGCTGTAGCCGTTGAAATCCAGGCCGTGCTTCTGGTCGAACTTCTGGTAGGCAACGCGGGCAACGAAGTCGGTCGACGGAGCGATTTCGACGTTGTAGCCGGCACCGACCTTCCACTGGTCAACCTTGATGTTGGTGTGGTCGACTTCCTGACGGCTGTATTCGCCGAACGCGTGGAAGTTCGGCAGGAAGCCGTAGGAACCCTTCACGCCCCAGCCATCAGCCTTGATGCCGTCAACGTCGGTCTTGGCGTAATCAGCCTCGGCGTAGTTGTAGGACAGGTTCTCGGCAGCCGAAGCGGTGAACGGCAGGGCAGCGGCCAGAGCCAGAGCAATCAGCGAATTCTTCATGGGGGTACACCTTTACTTTCTTATGGTGTGCAGCAGCGCCAGGGCGCCATCGCATCGGGAATGTAAATTCTCCGTTATTCGCCACAACGCTCCCTGAAAACAGCGGTCTTCGCATTGCTGAATTTTTTGCATTGATTCAGCAAGGCTCAGGCATACGCGCGCGGTACGCGCACGCGCTTCGATTCAACGGCGCGACACACGATGTCGATTTCCCGCACCCTGCAGCGTCGGGTATTTGAAGGCCGTGCACCTGGCACGGTCCATTCCGGAGGCAAGCGATGAGCTACATCGATGGTTTCGTACTGGCGGTGCCCACCGCCAACAAGGAGAAATTCCTCGCCCACGCCCGCAGCGCCGATGTGGTGTTCCTGGAATATGGAGCACTGCGGGTGGTCGAAGGCTGGGGCGATGACGTGCCGCATGGCAAGACCACCGACTTCTTCGGCGCAGTGAAAGCCACGACGGAGGAAACGGTGGTGTTTTCCTGGATCGAGTGGCCGGACAAGGCCACCCGCGATGCAGGCATGCAGAAAATGATGGAAGACCCGCGCTTGGACCCGACGAAGAATCCCATGCCGTTCGACGGTGCGCGGATGATCTATGGCGGGTTCGAGCCGATCTTCGAGCTCAAGCGCTGACCCGGGCGGGCGTCCTCAGCGGGCGCCCGCTTCATCCTCACCGGCTGCATGGCCGGCACCCAGCGCAGCACCCGCGCCCACACCCAGCCCGCCCATTCCGGCGCCCATGCCACCGCCACCACCACCGCCACCGGTGCGACCGCCCTTGCCTTCACCCTCGTTGCGGCCCTTGCCACTTCCGCCACCGCTGCCCGCAGGGCGGGTAGGCCCCTGCCGCGGGATCTCCAGGTCGGCCGGCACCGGCGCAAGGTCCAGCGCCTCGCGGACAAAGTCGCGCAGCGAGATCACCAGTTCGTGTGTGTGCACCGGGCGCCCCTGCGCCAGTTCACTGGCAGCGCGGGCAGCCAGTCGTACCTGCTCGTCGGTGCCCAGCAGCAGGATGTCCGACAAGGCCGCTTCGACCGCATCGCGGATGCGCCTGGCCCGATCCGAGCCCGGCTCGGCGATGCCTTCTTCGTGGGCGCGCTGGCGCAGGTCGCGCAGATGGGCCGGGTCGACCCCCAGCTCGCCGGTGAAGGAACCACCGAGCGTCTTGTAGGCCGCCATCAAGGTACGCAGCCGCTCGTTGATCTGGCGGTTCTCGCGTTCGCGGCGCTGCTGCAGGGTCTGCATCACCAGCAGGCGGATACCCACGCCGAGCAGGGTGATCAGGACCAACCCGGCCAGGGTGGACAGCACGCCCTGCCAGGAACTGAAATCGATACCGCGCATGGCCAGGACTCCTGCGGAAGACCTTCATCTTGCCCCAGCCTGCTGCCGCAGATCCACGTCAGGCGCGGATGAGCGCCCCCGAAAACGCAGAAGGCCCTCCCGCCCGATGAGCGGAAGGGCCTTCGAACCACGCGCGATTACTTGCGCTTGGCAGCCTTGCGCACGGCCTTCTTGGCCGGAGCCTTCTTGGCCACGGCCTTCTTCAGCGGTGCAGCCTTCTTGGCGACGGTCTTACGGGTAGCGGCAGCCTTCTTGCCGACAACCTTCTTGGCGACGGCGGTCTTCTTGCCGACAACCTTCTTGGCAGCAGCGGTCCTCTTGCCGACAACCTTCTTGGCAGCGGCGGTCTTCTTGCCGACGACCTTCTTCGCAGCGACGGTCTTCTTGCCGACAACCTTCTTCGCAGCGACGGTCTTCTTGCCGGCGACCTTCTTGGCAGCCACGGTCTTCTTGGCCACAGCCTTCTTGGCGGTAGCGACCTTCTTGCCGACAACCTTCTTGGCAGCCACGGTCTTCTTGGCTACAGCCTTCTTGGCGGTAGCGACCTTCTTGCCGACAACCTTCTTGGCAGCAGCGGTCTTCTTGGCCACAGCCTTCTTGGCGGTCGCAACCTTCTTGGTGGCGGCCTTCTTCACGGTGGCGACCTTCTTGCCGGCAGCCTTGGTGGTCTTCTTGGCAGCAGCAGCCTTCTTGGTCACGGTCTTGCCGGCAGCCGCCTTCTTCTTGGCCACTTCCTTCTTCAGGGCAGCAGCTTCGGCCTTGGCGTTCTTCTTGGCCGCTTCCAGCTTCTTCTTGGCGTTGGCAACGGTCTTGCCGACCGACTTGACGGCCTTCTCGGCCTTCTTGGCAACGGTCTTCTCGACCTTGGCCACAACCTTCTTGGCCTTGGCGACGCGGGTGGTGGCAGCCTTGCGGGCGCGCTTGACGGTCTTCTTGACCGACTTCACTGCGTCTTCGGCGGCGTGGGCGATGGTCTCGCCGACGTTGGTGGCGGTTTCTTTCACGTTCTCGACGGCGTCGGTCACGACCGACACACCATTACCGTTGCTCATGTTGCCCTCCTAGGGGCCTGGATTGTCAAAACGGGGCGATGCTATACCGACAATGGCTATCGTGGAACGGGCACGGCTAGTCAATCGCATCTGCTGCGACGCAACTGGTGTATGCGGTAGCGGCTGTCGACGCGACCCGCAATCAGGAAATCCCTTTTTTTAAGCAGTGTGCTGCGCAACCCGCCTGCTGCCCGCAGGCCAATGCACGGACTGGCAGCCACAGCGCATCCATGCCGCGATGAGCGTCATCGCAAGGTCAAGAAGCGCGGAACTGCGCAAGTGTCGCGGTGTATCACGGCGCTGTCGGCTTGCCTTGCGGCGCTCACTCGCAGCTGTCGCGAACAGCGGCACAGCGCGCGCGGCACCTTTCCACCGCCCTCGGCGCGGGTCGGATTTTCATGGGGCATTTATCCAGATCGCGACACACTCATTCAGCTTGTTCTACCGTATGCGTCAACGGCCCCCATCCCAGCCTGCGAACCGACTCCCATGCGACCGCTTCCCACCCTGCTTACGCTCGCAATCGCTGCTGCCTTCGGCGGCTTCGTTGCCACTGGCCTCAACGCGCATCTGGACAACCGTGCCGATGCCGCACCGCTGCCAGCGGTGCTTCCCACCACCGCAGCACTGCCGGCAGCGGTTGCCGGGCAGGCGGTGCCATCGCTTGCACCGATGCTGGAAAAGGCGATGCCCGCGGTGGTCAGCGTCAACACCAAGCAGGTGGTACGGGTGCGCAACCCGTTCTTCAACGACCCGTTCTTCCGCCGTCTGTTCCCGGACATCCCGCAGGAGCGGATCAACGAATCGCTCGGTTCGGGTGTCATCATCGATGCCACCGAAGGCCTGGTGCTGACCAACCACCACGTCATCGACAACGCCGATGACGTGCAGGTGACACTGGCTGATGGGCGCACGGTCAAGGCCGAATTCCTCGGTTCGGACCGCGACACCGACATCGCGCTGATCCGCATTCCGGCGCAGAACCTGACCGACATCAAGCTGGGCAACAGCGACCAGCTGCGGGTGGGCGACTTCGTGGTCGCCATCGGCAATCCGTTCGGTTTCAGCCAGACGGTGACCTCGGGCATCGTCTCGGCGGTGGGCCGCAGCGGCATCCGCGGGCTGGGCTACCAGAACTTCATCCAGACCGACGCGTCGATCAACCCGGGCAATTCCGGTGGCGCGCTGGTCAACCTGCAGGGTCAGCTGGTGGGCATCAACACCGCCAGCTTCAACCCGCAGGGCAGCATGGCCGGCAACATCGGCCTGGGCCTGGCGATTCCGTCGAACCTGGCCCGCAGCGTGGTCGACCAGCTGGTCAAGCATGGCGTGGTGGTGCGCGGCACGCTGGGCATCGAAAGCCAGAACCTGAGCGCGCAGATCGCGCAGGGCCTGGGCCTGGGCGAAACCCGCGGCGCACTGGTGACCCGCGTGCTGGCCGGTTCGGCCGGTGCCGCCGCAGGGCTGAAGCCGGGCGACGTGGTGGTCTCGGCCAACAGCCAGCGTGTGGACAGTGCCGAAGCACTGCACAACGTGGAAGGCCTGGCGGCGGTGGGCAGCGTGCTGACCCTGGACGTTCGCCGCGAAGGCAAGCCGCTGCAGATCAAGGCAACGCTGAAGGAACAGGCGCGCGTGGTCAGCGGCGAGAGCCTGGACCCGCGCCTGACCGGTGCCAGCTTCGTCGACCTGCCTGAATCGCTGCGCCAGTCCGGCGTGGGCGGCGTGCTGGTCAGCGAGGTCAAGCGCGGCAGCCGCGCCGCGACCAATGGCCTGCAGCAGGGCGACATCATCACCGATGCCACGGTTGGCGAATTCGCCGACCTGGCCAGCTGGCGCGCCAATTTCCAGCAGCGCCCGCCGACCCTGGTGCTGCGTGTCCTGCGCAACAATGGCCAGCAGCAGGGCCAGTTGGTGATGCGGTGATCGCCTGGCCGTAACGCCCCCTATACCCGCGTGATGCTATCTCTGCATGTCCAGATCGGCTGAGCCGATCGCCCGTTCCCCCATCGCAACAGGAGTGATTCGATGAGCCCCACCAATACCGAGAACCTGAAGGACCACCTGGGTGAAGCCGGTTCCCACCTGAAGCAGGCCGCCAGCGCTGCCGGCGGTGCGATCAAGGGCGCTACCGGCGCCGCGACCGACGAACTGCGCATCGGCAAGGCTAACGTCAAGGCTGAACTGTCCGACAGCGCGCTGTCGGGCCTGGCTGCCGCCGAGTTCGGTGGTGCCGCCGCCAAGGAGCAGGTCGACGCACTGATGGACAAGGGCAAGGACCTGATCGACAGCGCCGCTGAACTGATCCGCGAACGTCCGCTGGCCTCGTTCGGCGTGGCTTTCGCTACCGGCTGGATCATCGCCAAGCTGGCCCGCGGCAGCGACAAGTAAGCTGCGGCGTGAGCGAAGACACCACGCAACGTCCCGATCCGGCGGCCACGCCGCCGTTGGACGAGAGCATCCGCCAGGTCGGCGCTGCCGGCCGGGCGACTGTCGATTCGGCCAAGCACTCGCTGCGTTCGCTGCGCCGGTTGGCGTCGGCGGACTTTGCGCTTGCACGCAGCGCGTTCGGGCGTGCGTTGGCCTGGGCCGGCGTCGCCATCGTGTTCGGCGCCTCGGCGTGGCTGCTGATGGCCGCCACCCTGATCGCCCTGCTGCAGAGCTTCGGGCTGAGTTGGCTGCAGGCCCTGCTGATCACCTCGTTGCTGAGTCTGGCCGTCACCGGCTACGCGATCTGGCGGGTTTCGTACTTCTTCCACCACACCGGCATGCACGCCACCCGGCGCCAGTTGTCGCGGTTGGGCCTGTTCGATGAGCCCACCGATGACGATCCCGATGCCGGCGTGCAGATTCCGGAGGGCAAGCCATGAAGTTCGGTGCACTGCAGCGGCGGGTGAAGCGCTGCGAACAGGTGATGGCCGTGCGCATCGGCGAAACCCAGGGCAACTGGGGCGTGCTCAGCCAGGTCTGGCGACAGGGCTGGTCGCCACTGCGCATCGTGGTGGTCGGTCTGGCCGGCGGTTTCATCGCCGGCAAGCTGGAGGTCCCGGGCAAGGTCAACGGCGCACGTTGGCTGCAGATGGTGGGCTCGGTGTCCAGCCTGTTCGCCAGCGCGCAGGCCGCGTTTGCCACCGTGGTGGCGGCGCAGGCGGCGGAAACCGCAGACGATGCCGCCGAGCAGGCCGATGAAGCCGCCGAGCAGCCACCACCCGCAGCTGCACGTCCGGCGGCACGATCAGCAGCGCAGCCGGCGCCCGAGCCCGGCTCGGAGCTGCGTGGGCCGCGTCCGGCCGAAGCGGCCACCGAATTGTCCGAACGTTGACCATCCATACCCGCCGCGTTGATCGCGGCGGGCCGATAATGGGTTTCTCTTCCCGGTCGGTGCGTCGATGAGCGAGTCCCTGTTGTCCCCGTCGTCGCCTGCGCCGGACGCCCCCGCACCGCTGCCTCCCACCTCGCGCCCACGTGGCCCGATGTCGCTGGTGATCCTGGCGACCCTGGCCGTGGCGTTCACCCTGTGGGCGGCACAGGACATCATCCTGCCCGTACTGCTGGCGATGTTCTTCGCCCTGGTCGGCAACCCGATCCTGCGGCTGCTGCAGAAGCTGTGGATTCCGCGCGCGCTCGGCGCCCTGCTGGTGCTGGGCGCCGGACTGGGCGTGACCGGTGCATTGGCGGTGCAGCTGATCGGCCCGGCAATGGACTGGGCACAGGAAGCACCGCAGCAGCTGCGCAAGGTGGCGCGCCAGGTGCAGGACCTGACCAAGCCGGTGCAGCAGGCCAACCAGGCGGCGGAGAATTTCGCGCGCGTGGCCGGTGGCGACGGCAACCGCAAGGTGCAGGTGATCCGCACCCAGCTTGATGATCCGTACCGCATGCTCACCCGCGCGCCGCGGCTGGCGGCCTCGGTGCTGGCCGTCGTGCTGCTGACGCTGTTCTTCATGATCTACGGCCAGAGCCTGCAGCGCGCAGCGATCGCCCTGTTCCCGAACCGGCAGCAGCAGCGTTTCACCAGCGACATCCTGCGCTCGATCGAGCATGAGGTATCGCGCTACGTATTGACCATCAGCGTGATCAACACCGTGGTAGGCCTGCTGTTGGCCGGCGTGCTGATGCTGCTCGGCATCGGCCTGCAGGAGGCCCTGCTGTGGGGCACCGTCGCGGCGCTGCTGAATTTCGCCCCGTATGTCGGCCCGTTGCTTGGCGTGGCGTTGATGCTGCTGATGGGCTTCGTCGAGTTCCGCGACCCGCTGCAGGCGCTGCTGCCTGCGGCCGCCTACCTGACCCTGCATACCCTGGAAGGGCAGCTGGTGACCCCGATCGTGCTTGGCCGGCAGATGAAACTGTCACCGCTGGTGCTGATCCTGGCGCTGATGGTGTTCGGCTGGGCCTGGGGCATGATCGGCCTGCTGCTGGCGGTGCCACTGCTGGTCTGCATCAAGCTGGTGCTGGCACGACTGGAGGGCATGCAGGGCTGGGCGCGCCTGCTGGAGTGAGCGGGCCAGGACCGGAAACAAGGGAAGAACTGGCAGAATACTCCCCCTTTTTTCGGATGGATCCGTTCGGATGACCTCGTTCGCCACACGCTGCCTCGCCCTCGCCTGCCTTGCCACCCCTGCTTTCGCCGCGACGCCACCGGCTGCCGACCAGGCGCGTACCCAGCTGGTCGAAGCAGTCACCTGCAAGCGCCACCTCACCCCCAAGCAGTTCGAAGCCATGGCGCAGCTGCTGGCGCCGCCCCCGCTGCGGGCGGAAAACGGCGAGTCCAGCGGCGAGTTCCGGTTGACCACGCCACTGATGGTGCTGGGCCAGCCCGTGACCCGCCTGCAGGTGTACGACGGCGACAGCGGCGAGGATGGCGTCGACAGTTTCACCGCGTACTTCAGCACTGCCAGCGTCGAACAGATCGCGGCACTGGCGAAGCTGTCCAATCCGGTGGCAGGTACCTATTCGCGGGAAGTGGGCCGGCACAACCTGGATGTGCAGCGGTTCGACGGCCAGACCACCATTGGCTGCTCCTACGACCTGCGCTGACGCACCCTGCAGTGACCCAAGCCCGCCGCGGCGCATGAAAGCCCGCGCGGGCAGGGGTAGAATGGCGGGGTGAAATTTCCTGTCCTAGCCATCACCCTCGACCTCGACGATACGCTGTGGCCGTTCGCTCCGATCGGCGCCCGCATCGACCAGGTCCTGTTCGACTGGATGCGTGAACACAGCCCCGCCACCGCCGCGATGTATCCGGTGGCGGCCATGCGCGAACTGCGCGAGCGCTCGTTCCGCGACAACCCCCACCTGCATTTCGACCTGAGCGCGCTGCGCCGGCTGACGATCCAGGAGGCGCTGGAAAACAGTGGCGCCAGCCTGGACCTTCTGGAACCGGCGTATGAAGTGTTCTACGCCGCGCGCAACCAGGTGGAGTGCTACCCGGATGCGCTGGACGCTCTGGCGCGGATCGCCGCGCGGGTGCCGGTGGCCGCGTTGAGCAACGGCAACGCCGACCTGGAACGGATCGGCCTGGCCCATCACTTCAGCTTCCAGCTGGGCGCGCGCGAGCATGGCGCGGCGAAGCCGGAAGCGAGCATTTTCCACGCTGCCTGCGACCGCCTGGGCGTCGCCCCGGCACAGGTGCTGCACGTGGGCGACCACGTCGAGATGGACGTGGCCGGCGCGATGGCTGCCGGCCTGCGCGGCTGCTGGATCAACCGCGAAGCGGCCACCTGGAACCATCCGCAGCTGCAGCCTGACCTGCAGTTCGACACCCTCACCGGTCTGGCCGATTGGCTCGATGCCAACCTCGACGCCGCCGACGCTGACGAATCCCGGAGTACCTGACGCATGAGCGAGATCACTGGTTTCACCGCCGACACCACCGCCGCGCTGCCGTTGCACGTGCTGGACCGCAGCCAGTTCGAGGCGTGGAAGAACAGCCAGTCCGCCGCGACCCAGGCGTGGTTGAAGTCGCAGGGCTTCACTGCCGGCGCGCATTCGTTTGCGCTGCTGCCCGGCGCCGATGGCCTGGCGGGCGCGGTGATCGGCGTCGGCGATCGCGGCGATGCCTACAGCTACGCCCATGCACCGCATGCTCTGCCGGAAGGCAGCGTGTGGCAGCTGGCCAGCGAACTGCCTGCCGCCGAACAAGCGCTGCTGCAGCTGGGCTGGGGCTTGGGCAGCTACCGTTTCGACCGCTACCGCAAGCGCAACCGCACGCCAGCCCAGCTGGTTGCCGCACCGACCGGCGAGGTGGCCGACCTGATCGCCGCGAGCCTGCGCGTGCGTGACTGGGTCAACACGCCGACCGAAGACATGGGCCCGCAGCAGCTGGAAGACGCCGCGCGTGCCCTGGCTGAAGCGCACGGCGCGCAGGTTGAAGCCATCACCGGCGACGAACTGCTGGCGCAGAACTTCCCGGCCATCCATGCGGTGGGCCGTGCCTCGCACCGCGCGCCGCGCCTGATCGTGCTGCGCTGGGGCAAGGAGTCCGACCCGGCGCTGGCGCTGGTCGGCAAGGGCGTGTGCTTCGATACCGGCGGCCTGGACATCAAGCCGGCCGACGGCATGCGCAACATGAAGAAGGACATGGGCGGTGCCGCCCACGCGCTGGCACTGGCCGGGCTGGTGATGGCCCAGCAGTTGCCGGTGCGCCTGACCCTGCTGGTTCCCGCGGTGGAAAATGCGATCGGCCCGGATGCTTTCCGTCCGGGCGAAGTGATCGCCACCCGCAAGGGCCTGAGCGTGGAGATCGACAACACCGACGCCGAAGGCCGGGTGATCCTGTGCGACGCGCTGACCTTCGCCGGTGAGCAGAAGCCGGACCTGGTGCTGGATTTCGCCACCCTGACCGGCGCGGCGCGCATCGCGCTGGGCCCGGATCTGCCGGCGCTGTTCAGCAACGATGACACGGTTGCCCAGCAGTGGCTGCAGGCTGGCGACGCCACCCGCGACCCGGTGTGGCGCATGCCGCTGTGGCGCCCGTACCTGCGTTACCTCAGCAGCGGCATCGCCGATCTGGCCAACGCCGGTTCGCGCATGGCCGGCTCGGTGACCGCTGCGCTGTACCTGGAACGCTTCCTGGAAGATGGCCAGCGTTGGGCACATCTGGACGTGTATGCCTGGAACGATGGCGAGCGCCCGGGCCGCCCGGCCGGTGGCGAAGCCCTCGCCCTGCGCTCGGCCTGGGCGATGCTGAAAGCGCGTTACGCCTGATGCAGCCGCCGGGCATGGCCCGGCGCTACCGATGCCGGTGCGGGTGCTGATCCGCAATCCCGTGGGTGCCGACCTTGGTCGGCACTGCATCACCCGGCAAATCTGACGAAAAATTGAATTTCGGCCTCGGCCGGGTTCTGCGAGGATGTGGTGGTCGCCCACCCACACGTCCGTGAAGGCAGGACTCCGACCATGTCGCTCTTCCGCTACACCCGCGCCGGCCAAGGGCCGCAGTCACCGCGCAAACATTCACCGCTGCCCTGGATCGCGCTGATCGCGCTGATCCTGGGCATCGTCGCCCTCGCTTTCGCCTGGCTGGCCGGCTGGATCGGCCGCGACCGGCTGACCGCACAGCGCTTCACCGACACCATCGAGGCCACCGGCCCTGCGCATCCCGGCTTCCGCCGCGCGCACAGCAAGGGTGTGTGCGTGAGCGGTTGGTTCGAACCCAGCGCGCAGGCGCCCACACTGTCCAGTGCACGGGTGTTCTCACAGCCGCGCGTGCCGGTGATGGGCCGACTGTCGATCGGCGGCGGTGACCCCTACGGTGCCGACAACACCGCACGCGTGCGCAGCATCGCGGTGCAGATGGTCAGCGATGATGGCCAGGAATGGCGGATGGCGATGAACAGCTTCCCGTTCTTTGCCGTGCCCACCGCCGAAGCCTTCTACGAGCAGACCCGAGCGCAGATTCCGGACCCCGCCACCGGCAAGCCCGACCCGCAGAAGATGGCTGCCGTGCTGGCCAAGTACCCCAGCGCGCAGGCGTTCCAGCAGTGGGCCAAGAGCGCACCGTGGACCAGCAGCTGGGCCGACACCACCTTCAACAGCGTCAACAGTTTCTGGTTCACCAACGCGCAGGGACAGAAGCGCGCGGTGCGCTGGCGCTGGCAGCCGCAGGCACCGGTGGTGGAGATGGATGCGGACGCACGCAAGCAGGCCAATATCGATTTCCTCAGCCAGGAACTGCAGCAACGCCTCGCCACCGGCCCGGTGCGCTGGAATCTGGTGGTCAGCTTGGCTACGCCCGGCGATGCCATCGATGATCCCTCAGTGCCGTGGCCGGAATCGCGCGAACAAGTGGTGGCCGGTGTGCTCAGCCTCGACCGCATGCAGTCGCAGGAAGAAGGCGCCTGCGGCCAGCTCAACTTCGATCCGCTGATCGTGCCCAGCGGCGTGCGCGGCAGTGATGACCCGATCCTGGCTGCGCGCTCGGCGGTGTATTCGCAGTCGTTCAACCGCCGCGAGCGCGAACGGGCCGTCGGCAATGTCGAACAACCGAAGGAGGCCTCGCGATGAGTACCGGCAATGGCCACTTCAACCTGCTCGCCCGCGTGCTGCACTGGTCCATGGCGCTGATGATCATCGCGATGCTGTTCGTCGGCGTGACCATGGTGGCCTCGCTGCACCTGCGGCCGATGCTGATCGACCTGCACCGGCCGCTGGGCATCGCCATCCTGCTGCTGGTGGTGCTGCGGCTGTACAACCGACTGCGCCATCGCCCACCTGCGCTGCCGTCGGACCTTCCGGCATGGCAGGTACTGGCGGCGAAGGCCTCGCACTGGATGCTGTACGCGTTGATGCTGGCGATGCCACTGATCGGCTGGGCGATGCTGTCGGCCGGTGGCTACCCGATCGTGCTGGGCGGTGGCCTGCACCTGCCGCCGATCGTGCCGCACACTCCAGCGCTGTACGCCGCGCTGCGCAATGCGCACAGTCTGCTGGCCTATGTGTTGTTCGCCACGGTGCTGATGCACGTGGGTGCGGCACTGTTCCACTTGTGGGTGCGCCGCGATGGCGTGTTCCAGGCGATGGCGCGCGGGAAGGATTGACTGGGTTCGCCGGTTGTTCCCGGCGGGTCATTTCCGCGACTGCGGGGAGGTGTCACTTTCTTTGCTCGTGCAAAGAAAGTAACCAAAGAAAACACGCCGCCAGGTCGCGAGCCGGTGCTACGCACCGGTACCCTGCGCTTCTCGGCGAATCAGGGGACGGCGCCGAACTCGCTGCGCTCAGACATCGGCGCCTCTACGCCCCTGATTCCCCTGCGATGCTCGGCTCGCTGAAAGGCGGACCCAACGTCAAACGCCACACCTGCACCCAGTAGATCCACGCCATGCGTGGATGCTTTTGTTGTTGATCTTGACCTTCCAGTCCGCCTTGAGCGAGCCGAGCACCGCAGGTCCGGCGAGGGCGAAGAGGCGCGGGTGTCTGAGCGCAGCGAGTTCCCGCGGCGCCCCTCGACGGACCGAGGAGCGCAGGGCACCGGCGTGCGAAGCACGCCGGCTCGCGGCCGGCGGAGCGTTTCTTTGGTTACTTTCTTTGCGCGCAAAGAAAGTGACACCCCCCCGCGGTCGCGGAAATGACATCACCGGGAAAAGCAGGCCGCCGCTACAACCACCCCTTCTGCCGCGCCAGCCGATACGCCTCGATCCTGTTGGCCACGCCCAGCTTGCCGATACATTCGGACAGGTAATTGCGCACTGTGCCGTGCGACAACCCCAGCTGCTCGGCGATCTCGCTGGCGGTGCGACCTTCGCCCGCCAAGCGCAGCACGCGGCGCTCGCGGTCGGTCAGCGGATCGGCCTGCGACCAGGCATCCAGCGCCAGTTGCGGGTCGATCGCACGGATGCCCTGCTTCACCTTGCGCAGCGCCTCGGCCAGGTTCTCGGCCGGTGCATCCTTCAACAGATAACCCAGCACGCCCGCCTCCAATGCGCGGCGCAGGAAACCGGCGCGGGCGAAGGTGGTCACGATCACCACCTTGATCGGGAGTTCATGGCGGGCGATGCGCTGGGCCAGCTCCAGCCCGCTCAGCCCCGGCATTTCAATGTCGGTGACCAGGATGTCCGGCTGCAGCTGCTGCAGCATGCGCCAGGCGGCTTCGCCGTCGGCAGCACTGCCCAGTACCTCGATATCCGGCTCCAGGCCCAGCAACGCCGACAATGCGCCACGCACCATCGCCTGATCCTCGGCCAGCAGGATGCGGATCATGCCGCGCCTCCCTGTGCCAGCGATGCCGGCGACAGCGGCGTAGTCGCGGCCACCAGGGGCACGCGCACGGTCAGCACCGTGCCTTCCCCGCGTGGCGACTGCAGCGTCAACTGGCCACCCAGCGCCGCTGCCCGCTCACGCATGCCACACAATCCATTGCCTTCGGCCTGCACGCCACCACGGCCGTCATCCCGTATCTGCATCGCCAACTGTCGGTCCTCAAGCATGAAATCCACCTGCACCCGGGTCGCCTGCGCGTGGCGCACGATGTTGGTCGCCGCCTCACGCAGCACCAGTGCCAGCCCACGCTCTACCTCCACCGGCATCGGCGGCGGCGGCATGTACTGCAGGTGTACCTGTTGGCATTCCAGCAGCAGGCGTGCCGAGGCCAGTTCGCCGGCCAGGTCGCTGGCGCGGATGCCGGTGACCGCACTGCGTACCTGTGCCAGCGCCTCGCGGGCAATGTCCTCGGCCTCGCCGATTTCCTGCCGGGCACGCGCGTCATCGCGGTCGTACAGCTTGCGCGCCAGTTCCAGCTTCAGCGTGATCAATGACAGCGTATGCCCCAGCAGGTCATGCAGATCACGGCCGATGCGCTCGCGCTCGGCGGTGGTCGCCAAGCGCCGCACCTCATCCTGGGACAGCTGCAGGGCGACGTCGCGCTGCTGGCTCAAGGCCTCCACGTTCACTACCAGCCCGACAATGAACGACACCGCCGGCATCCACACCATGGCCTGCCACGGATAACCGAAGTACAGCGCAGTGCTGCAGAACACGAGATTCAGGCCAGTGAGCTGCAACAGGTACACCCACCAACCGCCGCGGCTGCTCATGCGGATCATTACGCAGCCGAACACGAAGTAGCTCAGTCCCGACGGATACCACGGCAGCAGTACCAGGGCCATCGCAATCATGCCCAGCGCGTAGCGCCAGGCGTGATGCCGTGGCGCCAGCATCACCCTGGCATAGAACAGCAGGAACAACGGATAGCTGGCCAGCGTCAGCAACAACCAGCGCAGCGTGAAGCCATTCCCGAGCACCGGGGTAAGGAAGATCCAGACCGACCACAGCAGGTGGATCGCACCACTCCAGGGCGACTTGCCACGTCGCAGCAGTTCGGCCACCGCCGAATCCGGTGCGGGGCGCAGCAGGGACGCAAGCCAGCTCGGTGGCACGGAAGATTCCAGGCGGGGACGATCGCTGCCGATCATGCCAGTTCAGCCGACCCGGCGCAGGCGGCGACGCGCCAGCAGCAGTGCGACCGCACTCACACCCAGCAACACCAGCAGATGGCCAACGGCACCGCCACGTGCCGGCTGGCCAAGAATGGGCAGGGCCAGCTGCGCCAGGTGCCAGGTCGGCCACAGCGGCGCCATCGTCGAAAACACCGTCGGCAACGCCGACAACGGCAGCCACAGCCCCGACAGCAGGGCCAGCGGCAGGTAGACCAGGTTGACGATGGCCGGTGCCGCGCTGGCGCCGACGTGGCTGCCGATCAGCAGGCCGATCGACCCCAGCGGCAATGCCGCAAACGCCGCCACGGCCAGCAGCTGCAGTACCTGCACCGCCTGCAGCTGCACGCCGCCGAAGAGGCACGCCACCGCCATCAGCATCGCGGCGATCAGCAGCGCGAACAGCATGGCCATTGCCAACCGCGCCAGCAGCGGCGCTGCAGCAGGCAACGGCAGTGCGCGCTTGAGGGTCAGCAGGCCGCCTTCGCGGTCCAGTGCCAACTGCACGCCAAAGCCAAACAGCGAGGGCGCCATCGCGCCAAACACACAATAAGTGGCCAACAGATAGACCGGTGCGTGGCCGCGGCCCAGCAGTACGCCGAACAACAGGTAAAACAACACCGGGAACAGCAGCGAGGGCAGCACGAACGACGGCGAGCGCCAGGCGCGACGCAGCTCGGCCAGCAGTTCAGCACGATAGGGACGCAGGGTACGCAGCCTCGCGGAAGGCGCTGCGCGGGCGCCGGTGGTACGGGTCAACGTGTTCATGCTGCCTCCCGGGTCAGGTCGAGGAAGGCGTCGGCCAGTGCCGCGCCCTGTACTTCCAGTTCGCGCAGCTGCACATCGGCGGCCAGCAGACGCGCCACCACCGGCTCGGCCGGGCTGGCCAGCAGCTGCAGATGTTCGCCGTCACGTTGTACCTGCTGTACGCCGGGCCACTGCTGCACCTCATCGGCGGCCAGCGTGCTGCGGCAGCGGATGCGTCGCGGGCGGTCGGCCAGGCGCAGTTCGGACAGCGGCGCATCCGCCAGGACCCTGCCCTGCTCCAGCACCACCACCCGTTGTGCCAGCGCCTCGGCCTCTTCCAGGTAGTGGGTGGTCAGCAGCACACCGCAGCCTTCGGCCACCCGCTGCCGGATCGCCCGCCACATCGCCTGCCGCGCCTGGATGTCCAGACCGGTGGTGGGCTCATCGAGGAACAGCACGCGCGGGCGGCCACAGATGGCAATGGCGAACTGCACGCAGCGCTGCTGCCCGCCGGACAGCTGGCCATAGCGGCGCCGGGCAAGGTCCTGCAGGCCCACACGCTGCAGTACGTCCTTCAACGGCAGCGGATCCGGATAGCAGGCGCTGGCCTGCGCCACCAGTTCATCCACCTGCAGCATCGGCGGCAGGCTGGTGCTCTGCAGCATCACGCCAAGGCCGAGCCGATGATCGCGTTGCTGCGGATCGCCGCCCAGCAGCTCGACCTGGCCGGCGTCGGCGCGGCGCAGGCCCAACAGCACGCTGATCGCGGTACTCTTGCCGGCACCGTTGCGGCCCAGCAGGGCCAGTACCTGGCCAGCGCGGACCTGCAGGTCGATACCGTGCAGGGCGGTATGGTCGCGGTAACGCACCTGCACCTGCTGCAGGCGGGCCAGCGACGGAGCGATCGGATCCATGGGCAGTACCGGTAGCGGGGACGTTGCCATCCTGTGCTGCCGTGGTCACGTTTCGCAGTTGCTGCCGTCAATGACATCGGATGACAGCTGTCACTGCCATCGCCGATGCACCTGCCTTCATGCTGTGCCGCACGCTCCACCGCCGGAACCGCCGCAGTCTGCCCTTCCGGTCACACCCGCCCGAACGCCTGTGATGGAACGAATGAACGCTTCTGCCGAGCTGTTGAAGGAACTCCGTATCGACCGCAAGTCGCCGCCGCCGGCCTCCAGTGGCGGCAGTGGTGGCAGTGGTGGCCACCGCTGGCTGTGGATCGCCGTGGTCGTGATCATCGTGCTGCTGGCCAGCGGTGCGTTCGCACTGTTCGGCCGCGCGCCCACCGTGGAAGTGGACACCGCACCCGCCGTGGCCATCCAGCAGGGCAGCGCCAGCAGCTCGGTACTCGATGCCAGCGGCTACGTGGTCGCCCGGCGTATGGCCACGGTGTCGGCCAAGATCACCGGCAAGGTGCGTGAGGTGATGATTGAAGAGGGCATGCGGGTGGAGCAGGGGCAGGTCATGGCCACCCTGGACCCGATCGATGCCGACGCGCAGCGCAGCCTGTATGCCTCGCAGCTGCAGTCCGCGCGCAGCCAGGTGGTCGGCCTGGAAGCCCAGCAGAAGCAGGCCGCCGCCGAGGCCAGCCGCCTGCAGGCGCTGGTCGGACAGCAGCTGGTCTCGCGTTCGCAGTACGACCAGGCCGTGGCCCAGCGTGACAGCCTGCGTGCGCAGCTGGAAACCGCACGGCGCAACGTCAAGGTTGCCAACGACCAGCTGTCCATCGCCGACCTCGGCGTGGACAACAACATCGTGCGCGCGCCGTTCTCCGGCGTGGTCACCGCCAAGGCCGCGCAGCCCGGTGAGATCGTCTCGCCGCTGTCGGCCGGTGGCGGCTTCACCCGTACCGGCATCGGCACCATCGTCGACATGGAATCGCTGGAGATCGAAGTCGAGGTCGGCGAAGCCTTCATCGGCCGCGTGCAGCCGAAGATGCCGGTGGAAGCTACGCTCAACGCTTACCCGGACTGGAAGATCCCGGCCGAGGTGATCGCCATCATTCCCACCGCTGATCGCGGCAAGGCCACGGTGAAGGTGCGGGTGGCGTTGAAAGTGAAAGACCCGCGCATCGTGCCGGAGATGGGCGTGCGGGTCAGCTTCCTGGAACAGGCGCAGCCGCAGACGGCAACCAGGCCGCAGGGCGTGCGCGTGCCGGGCGGTGCCGTGGTCCAGCGCGAGGGCGCGTCGGTGACCTTCGTGCTGGGTGATGACACCCGCGTGCAGCAACGCACGGTCGAGGCCGGCCAGGCGATGGGCAAGGACCGCCAGATCCTCAAAGGCGTGAGCGCCGGGGAGTCGGTGGTGGTCAATCCGCCGGACACCCTGCGCGACGGCACCAAGGTCAAGCAGAAGCAAGCGCAGTAACGGTCCGGCGCCCGCGTGGCGCCACCGGCAGTACCGCTCGACGGCACCACCCTTCGGTTACGCCCGGCCCACGGCCGGCGCGATGTCCCGTTTCCCGCCTTTCGTGGAGAACCACCCATGTCGACCCTGGTTTCACTGCGCAACATCACCAAGACCTACCAGCGTGGCCCCGAAAAGGTGCAGGTGCTGCACGGCATCGACCTGGATATCGCCAGCGGCGATTTCGTCGCGCTGATGGGCCCGTCCGGTTCCGGCAAGACCACCCTGCTCAACCTGATCGGCGGCCTGGACAACCCCACGGGCGGCGAGATCAACATCGAAGGCGAGCGCATCGACCAGATGAGCGGCGGCCAGCTGTCGACGTGGCGCAGCCATCACGTCGGCTTCGTGTTCCAGTTCTACAACCTGATGCCGATGCTGACCGCGCAGAAGAACGTGGAACTGCCGTTGCTGCTGACCCATCTCAACGCGGCGCAGCGCAAGCGCAACGCCGAGATCGCACTGACCCTGGTCGGCCTGGCCGACCGCCGCAGCCATCGCCCCAACGAACTGTCCGGCGGCCAGCAGCAGCGCGTGGCGATTGCCCGCGCGATCGTCTCCGACCCGACGTTCCTGATCTGCGACGAACCGACCGGCGACCTCGACCGCCAGTCCGCCGAAGAGATCCTGGGCCTGCTGCAGCAGCTCAACCGCGAACACGGCAAGACCATCATCATGGTCACCCATGACCCGAAGGCCGCCGAGTACGCCACCCACACGGTGCACCTGGACAAGGGCGAGCTGGCCGACGCCCCGCTGGCCCACTGACGGAGGCCACAGCGATGAAATACTTCTCGTTGGTATGGGCGCAGCTGTTCCGCAGCCGCACCCGCACCCTGTTGACCCTGTTGTCGGTGGTGGCCGCGTTCCTGCTGTTCGGCATGCTCGACTCGGTACGCGTGGCGTTCTCTTCCGGTGGCAGTGTGGAAGGCGCCAACCGGCTGGTGACAGCCTCGCGCCTGTCGATCACCCAGTCGCTGCCGATCCGCCTGGAAGCGCAGATCCGCCAGGTCAGCGGCGTGCGCGATGTCACCTACGGCATGTGGTTCGGCGGCATCTACCAGGACCCGAAGAACTTCTTCCCCAACTTCTCGGTGGCGCCGAACTACTTCGATGTCTACCGCGAACTGCAGATCGACCCGGCGCAGCTGCAGGACTGGCAGCAGACCCGCACCGGTGCGATCGTCGGCGAGACGCTGGCCAAGCAGTTCGGCTGGAAGGTCGGCGACACCATCCCGCTGCAGGCGACCATCTTCCCGCGTGGCGGTAGCAACGACTGGCCGCTGGAACTGAAGGGCATCTACCGCTCGAAGGATCGCGCGTTGGCGGCCAACGAAGAACGCCAGTTGATGATGAACTGGAAATACTTCGATGAGTCCAACGACTACATCAAGAACCAGGTGAGCTGGTACACGGTGACGTTGGACAACCCGGAGCAGTCGTCGCGGGTGGCACAGGCCATCGATGCGATCTCGGCCAACTCCGACCATGAAACCAAGACCCAGACCGAGTCGGCGTTCCAGCAGGCGTTCGTCAAGCAGTTCGCCGACATCGGCATGATCGTCACCTCGATCATGGGCGCGGTGTTCTTCACCCTGCTGCTGTTGACCGGCAACACCATGGCCCAGGCGGTGCGCGAGCGCGTTCCGGAACTGGCCACGCTGAAGACGCTGGGCTTCAAGGACAGCACGGTGCTGACCCTGGTGATGGTCGAATCGGTGCTGCTGATCGGCCTCGGTGGACTGCTCGGCATGGGCCTGGCGGCGCTGATCCTGCCTGCCATCAGCCCGAAGAGCATGGGCATGCTGCCGCCGCACGTACCGACGCCGACCTGGCTGGTGGGCATCGTCCTGATCGTGGTGATCGGCATCGTGGTCGGGCTGCTGCCCGCACTGCGCGCCAAGCGCCTGAAGATCGTTGACGCGCTCGCCGGCCGCTGAAGAGGACACCGACATGAACAAGCTCAAGAAGTGGCTGGGAAACGCGGTGACCGTGCTGTTGCTGGCCGTCGGCCTGGCCGTTTGGATCGGCCTGCCGTGGATCGGCGTGCTGGTGATCGCGGTGCTGGTGGGATTGTGGCTGGCGCTTACCCGCAGTGGACGGCTGGCACTGGCCGCCACCCGCATCGGCATTGCCAGCCTGCCGCAGCGCTGGGGCGCATCCTCGGTGATCGTGGTCGGCATCGCCGGCGTGGTCGGTGTGCTGGTGGCGATGCTGGCGATGGGCGAAGGCTTCCAGGCCACGCTCAACAACACCGGCGATGACACCACCGCGATCGTGCTGCGCGGCGGTTCGCAGGCCGAGACCAACTCGGTCATCACCCGCGAACAGGTGCCCACGCTGTCCACCCTGCCCGGCATCACCCGCGATGCGCAGGGGCGGCCGCTGCTGTCGCCGGAACTCTCGCAGGTGGTCAACCTGGTGTCCAAGGCCGATGGCACCGACGTCAACGCGCAGTTCCGCGGTGTAGGCCCGCAGGCGTGGGCCGTGCATGACAAGGTCAAGATCGTCGAAGGCCGCCGGTTCGCCGCCGGCCTGCGCGAGATCGTGGTCGGCCAGGGCGCCAAAAGCCAGTTCCGCGACATGGACGTTGGCAAGACGCTCACCCTGGGCAACCAGACCTGGACGGTCGTGGGTGTGTTCGCTACCGGCGATGCGCATGACTCGGAACTGTGGACCGACGCTGACACGCTGGCCACCACCTACCAGCGCAGCGCCTGGCAGTCGATCAGCGTGCGCACCGACGGCAAGGCCGGCTTCGAGCAGTTCAATGCCGCTGTCGCCGCCGATCCGCGCCTGAAGCTGGACGTGGAAACGACCCGCGTCTACTACAGCAAGCAGGGTGGCGGGTTGACCAAACTGATCGACATCCTCGGCAAGGTGATCGGTACCATCATGGCGGTAGGCGCGGTGTTCGGTGCACTCAATACGATGTATGCCGCCGTGGCCACGCGCGCACGCGAGATCGCCACCATGCGTGCGATCGGCTTCCGTGGCCTGCCGGTGGTGACTGCAGTGATGCTGGAAACCATGCTGCTGGCCCTGCTCGGTGGCCTGCTGGGATGTGCGGTGGCGTGGCTGCTGTTCAACGGCTACAGCGTGTCCACCATCGGCAGCAACTTCAGCGCGGTGGTGTTCAAGTTCCATGTATCGCCGGAACTGTTGTGGAGTGGGTTGAAGTGGGCGCTGGGCATCGGCCTGGTCGGCGGTTTGTTTCCGGCACTGCGCGCGGCGCGGCTGCCGATCACCACGGCGCTGCGCGAGACCTGAGCATCACGCATTGATTGATTGAGCGTTGTGCAGGGGACGGGGCGAAGGCTCCGTCCCTTTTTTTGTTTGTGCGCCATCCACGCATGGCGTGGATCTACCGATGCGGCACGTGCGAGATCCAGTAGATCCACGCCATGCGTGGATGGATGCATGCGCACTCGCATCACTACAGATTGCGCAAACACCGCCGCTATCGATGCCTCTGCCCATCGCAGACACAGCACGCGTGACGTTGCGCACAGCACACCTGTGGATTGTTGGTTGCGATTCATTTTCGCGGCGTTACAGCGCACGCGGACAAACAGTTACCAATGAAAACACTCTAGAATCCGGCCCCCACGTTGGTTTGCAGCACCCCACGCGTCCATAGAACGGACGCATGTTTTTTCTGAAACACGAGATTTCACGGATGTCCCTGAAGACCACCCCGCTGCGCAACGCGATCATCATCGCGCTGGCCGCCAGCTGCACCACGCCCGCCTTCGCACAGGAAGCCGGCGATACCCCCACCAACCTCGACCGCATCGAGATCACCGGCTCGCGCATCCGCCAGGCCAGTGTCGAGACCGCGCAGCCGGTGGTGGCACTCAACCGCGCCGACATCGAGAAGAAGGGCTACGTCAACGTCGCCGACATCCTGCAGGACGTCACTGCAGCCGGTGCACCGAGCCTGAGCCGTTCGTCCTCGCTGAGCTCCTCGCGCGATTTCGGCGGCATGTATGTCAGCCTGCGCAACCTCGGCCCGGAACGCAGCCTGGTGCTGATCGACGGCCGCCGCATGGGCGTCAGCGCCGGCGGTTACTCCGACCTGGCCTCGATTCCGTCCGCCATCGTAGAGCGTGTGGAAGTGCTGACCGACGGCGCTTCGGCGCTGTACGGCTCGGACGCCATTGCCGGTGTGGTCAACATCATCACCCGCAAGAACTTCGACGGTGGCGAAGCCAGCGTCTACGTCGGCCAGTACGGTGAAGGCGACGGCCAGAAGCGCTCCTACAGCGCCACCTTCGGCAAGACCTTCGACCGCGGCTGGTTCAGCGTCGGCGCCGAGCGCACCAAGGAAGACGAAATCCTCGGCGATGCGCGCGAGTTCAGCCGTTACCCGGGTGGCCCGCGCCACGCCGACGACGTCGACGCGCTGAGCCCGACCACCCAGTGGGGCACCGTCACCGTCGGTGGCAAGCCGCTGACCGTTGGCCCGGGCGGCGACCCGAGCAGCGCTGGCAACTTCCACACGCCGAACCCGGCCGATGGTGCCAACGCCAAGACCAACATGAGCCTGCTGAGCGGCCTGGAGCGCACCTCGGTGTTCGCCAACGGCGGCTTCTCGATCACCGACAATCTGCGCATCGTCGCCGACGCGCTCTACAGCAAGCGCGAGTCGACCAAGCACCTGGCCGGCTACCCGTACTCGGTCTCGGCCGCACAGTCCCGCAACGGCACCCGCGCTGCGCTGTCCAAGGACAGCACCTTCAACAAGTGGGGCCAGGACGTGCTGTTCTCGCACCGCACCGAAGAGCTGCCGCGCGGTACCGAGAACACGCTGGAAACCAAGCGTGCCAGCCTCGGCCTGGAAGGCAGCTTCGAAACCGGTTCGCGTTACTGGGACTGGAACGTCAGCTACATGTACAACCGCAATGAAGGCGAGCGCGTCGGCACCGGCAGCATGTACCAGCCGCACGTCAACCTGGCCGTCGGCCCGTCCTTCATGGACGGCGGCGTTGCCCGCTGCGGTACCCCGGGTGCGGTGATCGCCGGCTGCGTGCCGTGGAATCCGGCTGCACCGATGGGCTACACCGGCCCGGGCTCGCTGGGCAACCAGGACGTGCAGGACTACCTGTTCACCCGCTTCGTCGACAAGATGCGCAGCACCACCAAGGTCGCCAGCGCCAACATCTCCGGCTCGCTGTTCACCCTGCCGGCCGGCGACATCATGGGCGCGATGGGCTTCGAGCATCGCAGTGAAGAAGCCAGCTACACCCCGGACCTGATGGTGCAGAAGGGCCAGATCGCAGGCACCACCGGCCAGCCGACCCGTGGCGACTACTCGCTCAACGAGGTCTACCTGGAAATGCAGGTGCCGCTGCTGGCCGACATGGCCTTCGCCCGCGAGCTGTCGCTGGACCTGGCCGGTCGCTACACCGACTACAACACCTTCGGTTCGACCACCAACAGCAAGTTCGGCCTGAAGTGGAAGCCGATCGACAGCCTGCTGGTGCGCGCCACCTACGGCACCGGCTTCCGTGCACCCACCGTGGACGATCTCTACGGCGGCGCAGTGTCCAGCCGCGATTCGTTCACCGATCCGTGCGATACGAAGTTCGGCATCGCCGCCAGCAGCTCGACCGTGGCAGCACGCTGCCAGGCGCTGAACGTGCCGGCCAACTTCCGTCAGCAGACCGGTTCGGACGGCAACCTTGCCAACCGCCCGGGCCAGCAGGCCACCTCCGATTTCAACTCTGGTTCCAACGCGGAACTGAAGCCGGAAACCGCCAAGACCTGGACTGTCGGCCTGGTCTACAGCCCGGAATTCGTGCAGGGCCTGGACGTCAGCCTGGACTGGTGGAAGATCCGCATCGACAACGCCATCGTCGGCGAGTCGGCCACCGACATCCTCAACCAGTGCTACGTGCAGGGTGTGGATTCGGCATGCGGTCGCTTCACCCGTTCCACCGCTGCGGCCACCCGTGGCCAGGTCTCGGCGCTGGATCGCTCGCTGGTGAACGCCGGCTACCGCGAAACCGCCGGCTATGACATCGGTGTGCGTTACCGCCTGCCGGAAACCGCGTACGGCAAGTTCGCCATCAACTGGAACACCACCTACACCGACTACCTGGAGCAGCGCAACGACAGCGCCGCCACCACCCCGGTGGAACAGCGCGTGGGCTGGGCCGGCGACTTCCGCGTACGTTCGACCTTCAACCTGGATTGGCAGTACGGCAACCTGGGCATCGGCTGGACCGCCCGTTACTACTCGGGCATGAAGGAAGCCTGCTCGTACGATCTGGGCGGTGGCCCGGACTGCAACATGGCCGACTTCGTTTCGCCGTATACCGATGCACAGCCGAGCCGCAAGGTGGGTTCCAACACCTTCCACGACCTGCAGGTGCGTTACAGCCTGCCGTGGGATGGCACCGTGTCGCTGGGCCTGAACAACGTGTTCGACCACCAGGGTCCGATCATGTACAGCCAGCCGAACAGCAGCTTCACCTACTACGGTGGCTTCGATATCGGTCGTTTCATGTACATGAAGTACCAGCAGCGCTTCTAAGCCTGCAACCGCGTTCCCGCCCCGGCCAACTCTCTCCTGGCCGTGGATGGAAGCAGAACGGCGCCCCTCGGGGCGCCGTTCTTTTTTGCGGGGGTCAGAGCCCTGCGCGTTGCGCAGGGATCCGACCCCGCGCCGCGCGCATCGCACGCACGTTGTCTGCGACGAACAGGATCAACCCGGCCCAGATCGCCGCAAAGCCGATCGCCTTGCCGGTGTCGAAGGCCTCGTGGAAGAAGAACACGCCCAGCAGCAGCTGCAGGCTCGGTGCGATGTACTGCAGGATGCCAACCAGCGACAGCGGAATGCGCTTCACCCCGTAGGCGAAACCGATCAGCGGCACCGCCGTGACCACGCCACCGAAGATCAACAACAGATCGTTGCCCCAGCCCCAGCCACCGAAGAAGCCGCCGCCATGGCCGTTCTCGGCCCACAGCGCAAAGCCCAGCGCCGGCAGGAACAGATACAGGCTTTCCACGCCCAGCCCGGCCACCGGATCGACCGACACCAGCTTGCGCAGCAGCCCATACAGGCCGAACGAGCAGGCCAGGCCCAGCGCGATCCACGGCGGCGTACCCGCATCGATGGTCAACCAGGCCACGCCCACCGCAGCGATGGCCACGGCCACCCATTGCACGCGGCGCAGGCGCTCTTTCAGCACCAGCACGCCCAGCAGCACGTTCACCAGCGGGTTGATGAAGTAACCCAGGCTGGTCTCGATCACGTGACCGGCATTGACCGCCCAGATGTACAGGCCCCAGTTGAAGGCAATGGTCAGGCTCGATACCACCAGGATCGGCAGCGCGCGCGGTTGCGCGGCGATCTTCTTCCACCAGCCGAAGCGCGAGGCGATCAGCAGCCAGGCCACCACCAGCACCGTGCTCCAGATGATGCGGTGGGCGATGATCTGGAACGACGGCACCTCGTTCAGCAGATGCCAGTAGACCGGCACCAGCCCCCACAGCACGAAGGTGGACGCGGTAACCAGCAGACCGCGGCGCTGTTCTTTCTCGTCCATGCTCATCGCTTGCGTGTCCTTGCCATTGTCAGTACCACCACACCCAGAAGTATCACTGCCATGGCCAGGAAGTCGCGCCAACCGAAACGTTCGCTGTTCAACGCCGCACCCAGCAGCACCGCGATCACCGGATTGACGTAGGCATAGCTGCCGGCCAGCGCCGGGCGTACGTTCTGCAGCAGCCAGACGTAGGCGGTGAACGCCACGATCGAACCGAACACGCACAGGTAGGCCATCGCCAGCAGGCCACCGGTATCGGGCAGCGTGGTGGGGCGCTCGCCGACGACCAGGCCGATCAGCACCAGCAGCACACCGCCGCAGATCATCTGCCCGGCGGCCGTCATGAACGGGCCCGGCAGGTCCTGCCCGCGTGCCCACACCGAGCCGAACGCCCAGCCGACCGGTGCGATCAGCAGCAGCACCAGCCCGGTGGGCGATGCAGTCAGGCTGCTGCCGGCGTTGAGCCAGACCACGCCGACGAAGCCGACGGCGATGCCCAGCCATTCGCCCTTGCTGGCGTGCTGGCCACGCAGGGCCGAGAACAACGCCATCCACAGCGGCACCGAGGCCACCGCCGTGGCGGCCAGGCCGGATGACACCTCGCGCTCGGCCAGCACCACCATGCCGTTGCCCAGCACCAGCATGGTTACGCCCATGATGGCCAGGTTGCGCCACTGCCGCAGGGTCGGTTTCGGCATCTTCCAGAACAGGCGCAGCGCCAGGTACATCACGCCGCCGGCAATGATGAACCGGCTGCCGGAGACCATCGTCAGTGGCAGCGCGCCGCCATGCAGGGCCTTGGCGATACCCAGGTAGGTCGAGCCCCAGACCACGTAGACCAGCAGCAGCGCCAACGCGACAAGGCCACCCCGGGGGGCAGCCGTAGACGGAACGGGGGGAGCCGACATGACACACCAGGGAGCCGGGGGAAGACGGATTTTAGGACGTTTTGGTTATGGTCCGGCAGCCCATGTGATGGCACGCTGTCATCCACCCATGTCCCGCCCGCCCTTCCGGCACCCGGTGTTGACGTGGAATGCAGTACTCAGGAGGCTGGCCGGCAGCGCACTGCGCGCCCCTGGCACCGATCTTTCCCGCATGGACGCACCGCATCGAGGATCCCCACCCAGATGAGCACCACGTCCCAACCCGCCGTACCCGCCAGCGATGGCGCCGCCCTGCGGCGTTCCATCTCCAACACCCTCAAAGGCTCCGCCGGCAACCTGGTGGAGTGGTACGACGTCTACGTGTACTCGGTGTTCGCCGTGTACTTCGAATCGCAGTTCTTCTCGCCTGAAGACAAGAACTCCACCATGTACGTGTGGGCGATCTTCGCCGCGACCTTCCTGATGCGCCCGATCGGCGCATGGTTCTTCGGCCGCTTCGCCGACCGTCACGGCCGTCGCCTGGCATTGACGGTGTCGGTCACGCTGATGGCCTTCTGCTCGTTCATCATCGCCATTACCCCCACCGCTGCCAGCATCGGCATCTGGGCAGCGATCATCCTGCTGTTCGCGCGTCTGCTGCAGGGCTTCGCCACCGGTGGCGAGTACGGTGCCAGCGCCACGTACATGTCCGAGGCCGCCATTCCCGGCCGCCGCGGCTTCCTGTCCTCGTTCCACTACGTCACCCTGGTAGGCGGCCATGTGCTGGCCCAGCTGACCCTGTTCGTGATGCTGACGTTCTGGGCCAAGCCGGAAATCTCCGAGTGGGGCTGGCGCATCGCCTTCGGCATCGGTGGCATCGCCGCTGTAGTCGTGTTCTGGCTACGCCGTGGCATGGACGAGTCGCTTTCGGAGTCGTCCATCGAAGCCGCGCGCGAGGGCAAGGACAAGAAGTCCGGCTCGATGTACGAACTGTTCGTGCACCAGTGGCGTCCGCTGCTGCTGTGCTTCCTGATCACCGCCGGTGGCACCATCGCCTTCTACACCTATTCGGTGAACGGCCCGAAGATGATCCAGAGTGCCTTCGCCGGCAACGATCCGATGACCGGCACGCTGATCAACCTGGGTGTGCTGGCCTTCCTGATGGTGTTGCAGCCGGTGGGCGGCTGGCTGTCGGACATCATCGGCCGCAAGAGCCTGCTGGTGTTCTTCGGCGTAGGCGGCGTGCTGTACAGCTGGTACCTGATCACCCAGCTGCCGCACCAGCACGATGCCACCCTCGCCTTCCTCACCCTGGCACTGGGCTTTGTCATCCTCACCGGCTACACCTCCATCAATGCCGTGGTAAAGGCAGAGCTGTTCCCGACCCACATCCGTGCGCTGGGCGTGGGCTTCGGCTATGCATTGGCCAACTCGCTGTTCGGCGGCACCGCGCCGCTGCTGTACCAGGGCGCATTGAAGACCGGCCACGTGGACTGGTTCGCCATCTACGTCACCGCGACGATCGCGGTATCGTTGGTGGTCTATGTGTTCTTCCTCACCAACAAGGGCCCCAACTGGCTCGACGGCACCCGCAAGTAAGCGCGCCGTAGTGATCGCGGCCACCGGTGCAATGCCGGTGGCCGCCGCTTCTCCTGCCATGCCGCTGGTGTGGCTCGCACTGGGTCTGGGCGCAGCAACCCTGCTGGCATGGCTGATCCGCCGGCCCGGCGCCCAGGCGAGTTGGCCACGTATCGGCTTCGGCATTGCCCTGCTGGCGTTCTGCGCTGCGCTGGTGCTGCAGCTGGCAGTGGATCTGGGCAGCGGTGCCAGCACCCTGCATCTGCGTCTGAGCCGGGGTAGCAATCCTGCACCGGTGGCCGGCCTGCGCACGATGGTGGTGTGTTACGTGGCCGCGCTTGTGGCCGCCGGCTGGGGTGCCTGGAAGCTGCTGCGGAAGACGTGGTAGCGCCGGCCGCTGGCCGGCATCTGCGCATCCCTTCGGAAGGTTCATGAGGTTGCCGGCCAGCGGCCGGCACTACCACGCGTTCAGAGGTTAACGGCCAGCGGCCGGCATTGCCCGCGCGTTCAGAGGTTGCCGGCCAGCGGCCGGCATTGCCACGCGTTCAGAGGTTAACGGCCAGCGGCCGGCATTGCCCGCGCGTTCAGAGGTTGCCGGCCACCGGCCGGCATTGCCCGTACGTTCAGAGGTTGCCGGCCAGCGGCCGGCATTGCCGTGCGTTCAGAGGTTGCCGGCCAGCAGAGGCCGGCATTGCCGTGCGCTTACCGGCGCGCGGCTTCGCTCTTCTCGCGGGCGCCGTGGAATTCCGATTCCTTTTCCCACTGCGGCCAGCGACGGCTGTTGGCCAGCTCTGCGCCCAGGTCATAGACCAGCAGGGTATCGGCCGCGTGACCCGCCGGATCCCAGCTCGGCGTCCATGCATCGCAGGCCTGGTGGTAGCAGTCGGCGAAGTACTTCTCGCGCAGCGCGCGGCCTGCGTCGACACCGCCGTCCAGCTTGTCCAGGCCCGGGCCGATGGTGATCGCCGGCACGCCCAGGCGGGCGAAGGCGAAGTGGTCGGCACGGTAGAAGAAGCCAGCTTCCAGATTCGGGTCCGGGCTGTAGCTGCGGCCACGGGCCTTGGCCACGCGTTCCAGGTCGCCTTCCAGCGACACCCGGCCCTTGCCCCACGACGCAATGTCACGGGTGGCACCATCCGGGCTGAACATCTCGATGTTCAGTACCGCAGCGGTCTTGTCCAGCGGCGCCAGCGGGTGCGCGGCGTAGTAGCTGGCGCCCAGCAGGCCCTTCTCTTCGGCGGTCAGGGCGACGAAGTACAGGGTGCGCTGCGGCTGCGGGCCAGCGGCGAACACACGGCCCAGTTCCAGCACGGTGGCCACACCGGTGGCGTTGTCGATCGCACCGCGGCGGATGCGGTCGCCCTTGGCGTCGGCCTGCCCAATGCCGAAGGCATCCCAGTGCGCCGAGAAGATCACCGCCTCGTCGGCGTGCTCGCCGCCGGGCAGCTTGGCCACCACGTTGCGGGTCACCACCTGCTCGCGCTTGAGCGCGAAATCGACGCTCAGCTTCGCGTTGTCCAGCGCAACCGGACGGAAGTCCGCGCTCATCGCCTTGCGCTTCTCGGCATCGAAATCCAGGCCGGCGTCGGCGAAGATCTGTTCGGCCAGCTCACGCTGCATCCAGCCACGCAGCGGCGTGTGCTGGGCCATCGCTTCAGCCTGGCCGCGCTCGATATCGAACAACGGCGAGGTGCCCGAACTCTTCACCGTGGCCCAGCCGTAGGCGGCCGGTGCGGTCTCATGCACGATCAGCACGCCTTCGGCACCACGGCGCGCGGCTTCTTCGAACTTGTAGGTCCAGCGGCCGTAGTAGGTCACCGCCTTGCCATCGAACGCACCCGGCGCATCTGCTTCAAAATCGGCGTCGTTGATCAACATCACGGCGATCTTGCCGTGCAGGTCCACGTCTTTGTAGTCGTTCCAGTGGCGCTCGGGCGCGTCGATGCCGTAGCCGACGAACACCAGCGGCGCCTCCTTGATCTGCACGCGCTTGCGCGGCTGCAGGCTCTGCAGGGTCACGTCCACGCCATTGGCCAGCACACGCTTGCCGCCCTTCAGGGCGAGACTGGCCTTGGCCGGGCCATCCAGCTGTGCGCGCACCAGCGGCACTGGCTGCACCCAGCTGCCGTCCACGCCACCGGGCTGCAGACCATAGCTGCGGAACTGCTCGATCAGGTACTGCACGGTGCGCTCTTCGCCTTCGGTGGCCGGTGCACGGCCTTCGAATTCGTCCGATGCCAGCACGCGCACATGACGCGACAGCGCCTGCGGATCGATGCCGCCGCCGGGCAGGTCATTGGCCGCATGGGCCAGGCCACCGACGAACAGGCAGGACGACAGCAGCAACACGCGCATCGGGTTCACGGCAGTACCACGGCAGGCTTGGGAATAGCCAGAGTGTAACGTGACAGTGCAATGACGGCGCGGGTTGCACGCGGCGTCATTCACACGTGGCGTGGATCTACCGCGACGCGCGGTCCAGCCAGCAGGCCAGGCCCTGTGCGTTGAGTTCGATATCCATCGCGAGTACCTCGGTTACCGCAGCTTGGTCCAGTGCGCAGCCATGCTGCTGTGCACGCTCCAGGTACAGCGCCTGCAGCGCGGCCAGCAGGCAGCGATGACGGTCGGGACGTCCGTCGCACTGGCGGCCGATTGCCGCCATTGCATCGATCTGTTCGAACAGATCTTCGGCCAGCTTTTCGACCTGTTCGACACGACCGTAGTGGGTGAGGTACATCGCCTGCGGCGCGTAGGCGAGCATGCGTTGGATCGACGTCTTCATCGCTTCCGGGTCGAACTGCACCGGCGATGAGGTGGGGAAGATGAAAGCGCCCTGCGCACTGTCCAGTTCGCGGTAGGAGATACCGAAAGTATCGCCGGTGAACCAGCTGCGGCTGCGCGCATCCCATACGCAGTAGTGGTGCAGCGCGTGGCCCGGGGTATGCAGCAACACCAGCTCGCGGCCTGCCAGGTCGATGCGCTGGCCGTCGTCAGCCACCACCACGCGATGCTCGGGAATCGCTTCGACGCGGCCATAGCTGCGCGCGATTTCCTCGGCGCCATAGACGGCGGTGGCGCCGGCGATCAGCCGGGTTGGGTCGATCATGTGCGGCGCGCCGCGCGGATGCAGCACCGCACGCGCATTCGGCAGCTGCTGCATCAGCAGGCCAGCGCCGCCGGCATGATCCAGATGCACGTGGGTCAGCAGCAGCCAGTCCACCGCCTCCACACCCAGCCCGTTGTCCGCCAGGGCCTGCAGCATCGCCGGCACTGACAGGCCGGTACCGCAGTCGACGAAGGCAGCACGGCCGTTTTCGATGATCAGGTAAGCGGCATCGAAATCAGGCCGTTGGAAACCGGTATCGATGGTGTGGATGCTGGGATCGGCGGTCATCGACGCGCACCTGGCAGGATCGGGAACAGATGCCCATGGTAGGCGCGCCGGCATGGCGTGATCGATGCGGCTTTGGTCGGATGGTGCCGGCCGCTGGCCGGCAACCTCGAGATAGCCATGGTGAATGCAGTTGCCGGCCAGCGGCCGGCACTACCGATCAGCCTCAGCGCAATGCGAACCGCGGGCGCAGCAACAGGGCGATCACCAGCACCGCCAGGAACGCGCCATAGGCATACAGCACCGCCAGCACCTGCGGCCAGATCGGTCCGGCGCCCGGCTGAACCAGACCGATGTGGTGGCCCCACAGCATCGCCACGATGCTCAGGGCGAGCGCAAGCGCCAGCGTGGTGCCATCGAACAGTCGCCGCCGCGCGGTACGCGGCTGGCGCGGGAACAGCCAGTACAGGCTGCCCAATAGAATGAACCAAGGCAGGAACAGCAGCAGCGACAACCAGGCCATTGCAGACTCCATGTCATCGCGCCAGGGGCGCGCGGACATCATGCCATGGCCGCTGTTCCCGGGTAGTGCCGGCCGCTGGCCGGCATCCCCAGCGCGCCGGGTGATTGCAGTTGCCGGCCAGCGGCCGGCACTACCTTTTTACGCTTCGCGCAGCACGGCCAGCGCCGCAAGCACCGCCTCGACTTCGGCTTCCAGCTTGAACAGCTCACTCTGCAGCTGGTCGCCCTGCTCGGCCTGCTTCAGCACGGCGATCAGCTGGCCGGCATCGCGCGGCGAGTCGAAGCCTTCGCTCTGGATCAGCAGCGTGCCGTCCCCTGCGGTCAGCTTGAAGTAGAAGCGGCCATCCTTCTCGCGGTACTGCTTGAACAGCGGCGGCGCGGCGCGAGCTTCACCGGCATCTTCGCTGGCGATGTCGCCTGCATCGGACAGATCACGCAGGCCCACCGCATGGCGCAGCTCTTCCAGCAGCGGTGCGGCCAACTGCTCACGCAGCTGCTGGCCACGGCGCTTGAGCAGCGCTTCGATCTTTTCCGGCTCGGCCATCAGCGCGTTGTAGCGCTCGCGCAGCGGCGACAATTCGCTGTCGATGCGCTCGAACAGCTGCTGCTTGGCATCGCCCCAGCCGATGCCGTCGGCGAAGGCCTTGGCGAATGCGGCGGTCTGTTCCGGGGTGGCGAATGCCTGGTACATCTGGAACAGCGCCGAACCTTCGGTGTCCTTCGGCTCGCCCGGTGCACGCGAGTCGGTCAGGATCGAGAACACCAGCTTCTTCAGCTCCTCGCGCGGCACGAACAGCGGAATGGTGTTGTGGTAACTCTTGCTCATCTTGCGGCCATCCAGGCCCGCCAGCGTTGCCACCTGCTCGTCGATCACCACGTCCGGCAGCGGGAAATACTCCTTGCCGTAGACATGGTTGAAGCGCTGGGCGAAGTCGCGCGCCATCTCGATGTGCTGGATCTGGTCACGGCCCACCGGCACCTGGTTGGCCTTGAAGATCAGGATGTCGGCGGCCATCAGCACCGGGTACATGAACAGGCCGGCGCTGACACCTGCGTCCTCGTCCTGGCCTTCCTCACGGTTCTTGTCCACCGCCGCCTTGTAGGCATGGGCGCGATTGAGGATGCCCTTGCTGGCGATGGCGGTCAGGAACCACATCAGCTCGGTGGTCTCGCGGATGTCGCTCTGGCGGTAGAACCACACGTGTTCCGGATCCAGGCCACAGGCCAGCCAGCTGGCAGCGATCTCCAGGGTCGCGCGCTGGGTGCGCTGCGGGTCCTGCGACTTGATCAGGCTGTGCAGATCGGCCAGGAAGAAGAAGCTCTCGATGTCCGGCGCGCGGCTGGCCGCAATGGCCGGGCGGATGGCGCCAACGTAATTGCCCAGGTGGGGCGTGCCGGAGGGGGTGATGCCGGTAAGGACTCGGGTCGTCATGACTGCGTGCGGAAACCTTCTATGAACGGAGCCAGTTTACCGTGCACACGGTCAACCCCGTCAGGGCCCCCGGCACGTTCATTCACCCAACCCCGCTGGAGACGCCCGATGAAACGCCTGCTGCCCCTGCTGCTGATCCTGCCCCTGGCCGGCTTCCGCCCGGCCCCGCTGCCCCCACCGGTGTACGAAGACGGCCCGGTGCGCGTGGCCCTGGTCGACCGCGACCGCGGCACCGAGTTGCGCAGCTACCCGGCCGACGGCCAGCGCTGGGTGGCCGGTGAGCGCGGCCATCGCTATGCGGTGCGCCTGTACAACGACAGCCCGCGACGCGTGCTGGTGGTGCTGTCGGTGGATGGGGTCAACGCCATCTCCGGCGAAGATGCCGATCCCTCGCAGACCGGTTACGTGCTCAACCCCGGCCAACGCGCCGACATCACCGGCTGGCGCAAGACCCAGGACGAAGTGGCCCAGTTCGTCTTCAGCAGCCCCAGCGGCAGCTACGCCAGCCGCACCGGCCGCCCGGACAACGTCGGCGTGGTTGGCGTAGCAGTGTTCGAAGAGGCGCGCCGCTGGTACCCGCGTCCGCAGCCGATCCTGCGTGATCGCGCCGGGCCGGCACCTGCGGCGGCCGAAGCCTCGGCGGCCGCCGACGCCAGCGCCAGCCGCATCGAAGGCTACTCGGCCAAGTCGCAGGCACCGGCGCTGGGCACCGGCCACGGTGCACGTGAGAGTTCCTCGGTGCGCGATACCGATTTCGAACGCGCTACCCGCAGCCCGGCACAGGTGCTGCAGCTGCGCTACGACAGCGCGCGCAACCTGCGCGCACGCGGCATCCTGCTCGATTCGCCATCGCGCCTGGACCGCCAGCCGCAGGCCTTCCCCAACCGCTACGTGCCCGACCCGCCGGCACGTTGATCGCCACACAGCGCAACGCCCGCACCTTCCGGCGCGGGCATTGTCTGTGGGGGCAGAACGTGGGCGTGCGTCGCCCGGTTACTTGTAGTCCGGATAGTCCTTGCTCACGCTGTCCTGGAAGTCGCGGACTTCTTTCTCCGCGCGATCCTTGGCCCAGCCATAGCGCTCCTGCAGGCGGCCCGCCAGATACTCGGCATTGCCCTCGGCCACATCGAAATCGTCATTGGTCAGATCGCCCCACTTCGCCTGGGCCTTGCCCTTGAGCTGGGACCACTTGCCGGAAATGATGTCTTTGTTCATTGCTGAGGCTTCCTTGGAATGCAACGGCGTTGTTACCGTGCATGCAGCTTCCCGCAATGGCTGTTGAAGCACGGTCAACCGACCATGAAAACGCTGCTCACCTGCTTGAATGGTTCACTACCCATCGACACGCGGCGTCCACACCTGGCAATCGCGCATGAAAAAAGGCCGGGAAGATCCCGGCCTTTTCCGTACTGCGCACCACCTCAGGCTCAGTTGCCCTTGGCAGCATCCTCAACCTTCTCACCAGCCTTCTGCACGTCCTTGCCGGCACCGGCAACGGTGTTGCAACCGGCCAGCAGGGCCACCGAGAACATCGACAACAGCATCAGGGCAACTACGCGCTTCATGGGCTTCTCCTTGGGTTTGCCGCTACACCGCTCAATCACGGGGTTCGGTTGTATTGATCGGGGCGGCAGGCTGGTTCGAAGCCAACACTGCCGCGTGAGGTGCAATCTGGCGGGAGGGGCGTGGAGCGCGTGTGAACGGTTCGTCCAACCGTTCAGGCTGGTCGCTCTCAGTCGCGCATCAGCGTCGATTTTCCGAACAGGCTTTCCACCAGGTCCACGGCCAGTTCGGCGGTGCTGTTGTGGTTGTCCAGCAACGGATTGAGTTCGACGATATCCAGCGAGCCCATGCGGCCGCTGTCGGCGATCATCTCCATCACCAGCTGCGCTTCGCGGTAGTTCACCCCGCCCGGCACGGTGGTGCCCACACCCGGGGCGATGCTCGGGTCGAGGAAATCGACATCGAAGCTGACGTGCAGGTGGGTGTTCTCATCGATGCCGGCCAGCGCGGCTTCCACGGTGCGCTTCATGCCGTTCTCGTCGATGTAGCGCATGTCGTAGACATCGACCTTGTGGGTCTTGATCAGGCGCTTCTCTTCCGGGTCCACCGAACGGATGCCGATCTGGTGCATCTGCGAAGGCTTGATGGCCGGCGAGGTGCCACCCAGCCTGGTCAGCGCATCCGGGCCGAGGCCGCACAGGCAGGCCACCGGCATGCCGTGGATGTTGCCCGACGGGGTGACATCGCTGGTGTTGAAATCCGAATGCGCATCCAGCCACAGCACGCGCAGGTCCTTGCCCTGCTCGCGGCACCAGCGTGCAACAGCGGTGATCGAACCGATGCCCAGGCAGTGGTCGCCACCGAGCATGATCGGCATGCGCCCGGCCTGCAGCTCGGCATAGCTGGCTTCCATCAGCGCGTGGTTCCACGCCACCACTTCGTCCAGATGCCGGTAGCCCTGCACCGGCGCGGTCCACGGGTTGCGCGGGCCGTCCAGGTTGCCGAGGTCGCGCACGTCCACGCCTCGCGCTTCCAGTGCTTCAGGCAGGCCAGCCACGCGCAGGGCTTCCGGCCCCAGCCGGGCGCCGCGATGGCCCGCCCCGATGTCGGTGGGGACGCCGATCAGGGTAACGGCGGGATGATGGGCCATGGGTGCCTCCTGCGAACGAAAAAGAAGCACAGTCTAGCCAGACGCATGTGACACCACTCGCGGCGGTGCAGCAGGGGATGGCGCCGCCATGGCGCACATGGACGACGGGCAACCACGGGTAGGTCTTCCCCAGCCTTGTGGATCAGAAGTTCTTCCGCCTGTGATGGGGTTCTCCCCTGTGACGCATACAGCTCTATCGCTTTCCCTTCTGCACAGCGAAGGTGCTCGCCCCAAATTGGAGGCAAGGATGTTCCTGCGTTGAATCGAAGAAAACCCTCACCCAGCTTCTCAACGCCACTCAGCAAGTGCTTGTGTATCGGCATGCTCACGGTGTTTACGGCGTCCTGCTCGGTATCCGGGGCCGACACCTCCTCGGCAAGGCAGGCGCGACTTCTGGAGTTGGAGGATGCGGCTTCAACCCATGAAATGGCCGATCCGAATACTGCAAGGACCGAGGCACAGCGGTCCACCGCGACGGTCAATGCGCGCATCGCATTGGGACCCAAGGCGTTCCTGATCGACATCAAGAGCCCCGAGTACAAAGGAGATGCCACAAACTACATCAACGAAAGAATACAGCGATCAAAAACAGGCGACAGCCAGGCAAGCTACGAAATACACGCAAGGGTTTCCAGCTGCAAACGCGCCCTCGATCCCGGTGACGACGGCGAGTACAAGGTGTACTCATCCATGGGTCTTGCCGAGCAGTTCTCGAGGCGTATCGAAGAAGAAATCGAGAACTGCAAGACGATTGCCGAACGAACCGACATTATGGGAGAAAACTGGCTTTCACTGGCAGCCACCCAAGGGTCGATTGAAGCCCGACTGATGTACGCCCAGAACCCTCGTGCGGCCATCGGCGATCTCACTGAAGTCCTGTCAGATCCCAGCAGGCTGATCGACTATCGCCGGAACGCTGTGGAGTATCTGAGTGAATCTGTTTCTTCAGGGAACGTAGATTCGATCGAAGCTCTCGCAAACATCTATGACAGAGGGATAGTCGCCGAGCGCTCTTACACCAGGAGTCTCGGCTACTGGATGGCCCTGCAGCGCGTGCATCCAAGCCAATACTCCGCGGAATCGATAAGCCGCCTGTCCAGCAGCATGCAGACAGAGCAGATCATTCGTGCACAGGAACTGTCAAAAGAAGTCTACCGATCATGCTGCGAATGAGCCGCGGCTGAAAGAGTTCACAAACCAAGAACAGACAGGCGGTTAACTTAGATGAAAGTAAAGATACTTATTGCAACAGCCGCAATCGTAGCGGCAAGCGTGGCACTTCCATTCGCCCATGCGACCTGGCCCATCGGCAACGCTTCATCCGTCTTCGGCCCAGCGTCATGCACGCAATGCCGTGGACAAACCCCACTTCCAGATACAGCTACCAGAGCGTTTCTGACCAGATATACGCAGGTGACGAACAAAAACAACTCTGGAACCTTCAAGGAATCCATCCAACCAGGATCCAAGGTCATCGTCTGCAACGCGTCCCACTGCGTGACTTACCAAATGACCGATAGCCAGGACTGGAATGGAACTTCGCGTGAGCCGATCACAACGAGCCCACCCCCTCGCGGCGGCGGGAATGGCAATGGCGGTGGAGGAGGCGGCGGCGGAGGTTACACCGGGCCCATCAGCGGCGGCAGCTACGGCGGCGGCGGCGGCGGGTCCGGCAAAGTCACAGTCGGGCCGGCCAAACCGTCCCGCCCCACACACGAGGATTGATGGAACTACGTGATAGCGTCATTGGCCTGCTTCTGCAGGCCAATGTACGCGCGAGCATCCACATGCCCGACCGCCAATCATGGGACGCAGACTCAACGCCGCTTGATCGGCGTCACGCTCTGCACCCGGCCGTCGTTGCGCATCATGCACAGGAAGCGGCCATCGGGATAATCGATGATCAGCTCCTGGTAATCGGTTCCGACCGGCACCTGGGTCACCAGCGTGCCCTGCGCGCCTTTGCTTGCGTTGCACGAACCCAGCGCAGTATCGCCCGCTGGCGCGTTGGCTGCGGCCTTGGACATGTTGCGGAACACTGCGCGGCAGCCACCGTTGACCCACACCGAATGCCGCGACAGGCCCCAGTTGCTGCCCTGCTCGCAACGGGTACGGCTGAGCTGGCGAACGATCTCCACAGTGCCACGCGTGTCCATGTCACAGGACACCTGGCGCTGGTCGGTGGATTCGCAGGTCACTTCCCGTGGCAGTGCCGCATCGTCATCGCGATCCTGATCCCGGTGGTGCCTGCCGCCTTCTGCGGCCGCAGGCGTGCCGCCGCTGACCTGGCAGATGCCGTTGGCGCCGCCGCGCCCGGTGTAGCTGACCTGCGGCGTGCCGTCGTCGCTGGTGCTGATCGAAAGCGTGGTGCCGCTGTTGGTATCGCGTGCCTCGAAGTAGCGATCGTTGAAGCGCTTGAGTGTGGCCTCGCGGCCCTGCACATAGACCGGCCCGCCTTCGTCGGCGTGCACGTCGATGCCACCCGGGCAACTGGCGTTGAAGAACGGCACGGCGGCCATCGCCGGTGCTACGAAGGCGCTGGAGAGTAGCGCGACGGTCAACGACAGGCGGTGGTGGCGCATGATCGGCTTCCTGGCAAGAGGGTGCAGAAAGCACCAGTATGGGGGCTGCCGGAGTTGCTCTGTCGTGAGGAACATCAAGCTACCGATCACCGGCCGCAGACCACCGCAAGCGGGCCAGCGCTATCATCGGGGCATCACATGGACGTCCGGTACACACATGACCGCCCTGCCCTTCGACCACGCGCAGCAACAGCTGCTGGCGCTGCAGCAACGCATCCATGCGTTCAATCTGGACAGCGCGGCCGAGCATGAACTGGACATCCAGGACCCGGCCAGCCCGCTGTGGGAAGCCCTGCAGGAACGGGTGACCGTGGCGCCGTTGTACGGCGGCCTGCACGTGGAGTTCTTCGGCAACCCATGGGAGGAACCGTTCGCGTGGACGCTGGCCTGCCTGTCCGATCCGCGCGTGGCCGATGCAGTCATGTCCCTGTCGTTCACCGGCCCGGACGAGGGGGCCAATGGCACGCGCGAGTGGGAGTTCACCGCGCTGCTGGACAGTGATGTGCGTTTCCCACGCCTGCGCTCGTTGTCGATCCGCCCCACCGAGCCGGCCGACCACAACATGTCGCTGGTGCAGCGCGCGGGCACCATCATGGAAGAAGACGGCGAGATCGCCCGCTTCGTTTCCAAGGCGCCGCACCTCAGCGAACTGGTAGTGCCGAATGCACCGGATCCCGCGTTCTTCGAGGTACCTCTGCCGCACCTGCACAGCCTGCGCATCGGCGGTGGCTCGGACACCCAGCGCTTCATCGACAACCTCGTCGCATCACGTAACCTGCCTGCCTTGGGCCTGCTGGATTTCAGTGAATCGACGGAGCTGCAGTTCTCCTGGGCCGACGCGCGCGAGCCTGATGCGGTCACGTCTTTCGCGGCCTATGAGCGCTTGTTCGCCAGCGACGCCTTCGATGCATTGCACACCTTCCGGCTGCGCAACAGCGCGTTGGATGTGGCGCAGCTGCAGACGCTGCAGGGCATGCGTCCGCGGTTGTCGTTCATGGTCATCCAGGCAGCAACGGGCGGCTATGTCAGCCATTTCGCCAGGGATGTCTTTCCGTGGCGGCACCTGGTGCCGGGTGATCCGGGGACGCGTTGATCGCCGCGCGGGTGCGTATGATGGTTGAGTTGGCCGCTTGGGGACGCGGTTAAGTTGGCTTGACACGCCACGCCGGCGTTACGCCGCACGATTGCGGCACTACGGCCTGTTTCAGGCTCCAACAGTACGCCGCGCAGAATGTCGTTTGTGCCTCGGGATTGGCCGCGACAAGCCAATTGCGATAATTCATTTTTCCTTTCAAACAGCGCGATGCCATCGGAACAATCGACTGGCAGCCCGTGATTCTGCCTGCGCATGATGAACTGCCACCGAAAACCAGTGGCCGGGACTTCCAAGCCCGTGCAATCGAAGCTGTTTACGCTTGTCAGCCGGCGTCGCCTCTTGCGGGTGGCGCCGGCTGGCAATCCGTCTGCTGCCTTATGGCGGGCGGTGCGTGGGGGCCTTGCGCCCACCGGCTCATCGATTCCCGGTCTTGGAAGCCACGCATCGCCCGCCACCCTCTGCCGGTGGCGCCTCCGCTGCACCCGAGGATGCCCACATGTCCGCTCCTGACTATCCCTACCTGACCGCCACGCTGGGCGACGCCGCCGAACGCCTGCCCCCCGAGCTTGCGCAGCCGTTGGAAGCCGCGTTCGCCGCCGCCGTCGATGTGCCGGACCCGATCACGTTGCAAGGCTGCCTGCAGCGCATCCGCAACGGCGATGGTGCCGACGGTCAGCCGTGGCGCGGGCCAACGCTGACACCCGGCCAGGGCATGGCCATGGCACGCGCAGACCGTGCAGCTGCCGGGCTGACCACCTTGCTGGAAATATTCCACGCCGCCGAACGCGTGCGGGTGGATGGAGAAGACGGACAGCAGATCGGCGACGGAACGCGCGAAGGGCTACTGCTGGCGTGTCGGGGGTTGGCGGAGTACGTGGAGCTGCAGCTGCATGCGGCGTAGGCACACAGGCGCGAGACTGCCCCAGGCAACAAAGGGGCAATTGGCGTTAGCCAGGAGGTGGTGCCGCTTATCCGAATCGAACGGATGACCTACTGTTTACAAGACAGTTGCTCTACCAACTGAGCTAAAGCGGCACAGGGTGAAACGCCGACGGCAGCGCCGTGGTGGGGGGATTCTAGCGCAGCCGGGTGCATTCCAGCGACCGTTGCTGCGCGGCGCCACTGCGCTGCTGCGCCTGGGCCGGTTCGGCCGCAGCCGCCAGTTGCGCTTCCAGCCACCATTGGCCGGCATCACCACTGGCGACCAGACGCGGCTGGAAGCCGGCGGCCTGCACCGCGGCCATGCGCCGTTCGGCGCCCTCGCGGTTGCGGTACTGGCCCAGCGCAATGGCGTTGGTCTCGTCGCCCTGGCTGATGATGTAGTAGTCGCTGAGGCCGGCGGCGACGATGCGCTTGACCGTGGCCTGCGCGTCATCGCGGCTGGCGGCGGCGGGCAGCAGCACGCGGTAACGGGCGCTGCCGCTGGCGGCGGGCTGCTCGCGCAGGCGTGCCTGGCTCAGCAGGCTGCCGGCACGGCTCTGCGCGGCCGTGGCGGCGGCACGGTCCGCAAACGGGCCCAGTGCCAGGCAGCGCGGCGGTGCGGCCGGGGCTGCGGGCTTCTCCGCCACCGGTTCCGGCGCTGGCGTGGCGACGGCGGCGACCGGCTCGGGCGCCTTCATCGGTTCGGCCGGCTTGCTGGCCGACGTCGGAGTCGCCGGTGCCGGTACAGGCGCAGGCGCAGCGGCCACTGCAGTAGCCGGTGCGGCCTCACGCTCCACCAATGCTTCCGTGGGTGCCGCTGCAGAGACCTGCGCTGCCACGGCGGCATCGGTCCCGCCGGGCAGCCAGCGCAGTTCGGCCACGCCGGTCGGGTGCGGCGGCAACGGCGCGCGCGCCGGCTCATCGCGCAGCAGCCACCAGGTGGCGACACCAAGATTGAGGATCGCCAGCACGACGATCAGGGCACGGGTCAGCATGCGCCGATACTAGCCTGCGGGCTGGTGCACCGCCCAGCGGGCGAGGCCATCCAGCACCAGCGACGGGTGATAGTCGGCGCCGTCCAGCAGCGGCATCAGCGCGGGCGCGCCACCGCCATGCACCAGCAGCGACGGCATCACGCCCAGCAGCGCCTGCGCTTGACGGGCACTGCGTTCGACCAATGCAACGGCGGCACCATCGCAACCGGACGCCAACGCATCGGCAGTGTCGTTGGCGAATTCGCTGTAGTCACCACCGCTGGCCGGCAGCTGCACCGCGCGCGCGTGCAATGCCTCGCGCATGGTGGTCGGCGAGGCGGAAATGCGGCCGCCGTGATGTTGTCCATCGGCATCAAGCAGGTCGATGGTCAGGGCGGTGCCGACACCGACCACCAGCACCGGCCGTTGTGCCTTGGCGGCGGCAAGCAGGGCCAGGAAACGGTCGACACCGAATTTTTCCGGCTTGGCGTAGGCAATGCGTACGCCTGCACACTGGGCGCTGGTGCGCACCACATGCACGTGCTCGAAGCGGCGCTGCAGCTGATCCAGCATGGCACTGGTCAACGACGGCGCGGCGACGCTGGCGACAAACGCGGTTTCACCACTGGGCAGGCTGTGCGGCGGTTGCCCGGCCATGCCTTCCGCACCATGCGCCCAGGCCTGTACGTCGCCGGCGCGATCGCCGTGCAAGGGGGCAAACTTGAAACGCGAATTGCCCAGATCGAACAACCAGTCGCTCATGCTTTTCTCACACTGACTTCGCCGGCATGCAGCAGGCGCTCGCGGCCATCGATGTCCACGCGCAGCGCGCCGTCATCGGCCAGGCCGAGCGCGGTACCGTGCTGCCACTGGCCATCCAGCTGCACGCGCACTTCGCGCCCGGCCAGCATGTCGAACGCTGCATAACGCGGCAGGAACGGGGCCAGCCCTTCGCGATCGAATTCTTCCAGCGCCGGCAGCAAGCGTGCCAGCACGGCGGCTACCACCGTGTTGCGATCCACCGATGCGCCGGCCAGCGTGTCCAGGTCCACCCAGGGCTGGGTGATCTGTTCGGCGAAGGCCGGCGGCATGTGCACGTTGATGCCGATACCGATCACTGCGCGCGCCGGGCCAGCGTATTCGCCACCGCCCTCGGCCAGCAGGCCGACCAGCTTGCGGCCATCCACCAGCACATCGTTCGGCCATTTCAGCTGCGCCTGCGCGTAGCCAAGGTCGTGCAGCGCTTCGGCCACGGCGACGCCGGCGACCAGGCTCAGGCCAGCCAGTCGACCCAGGCCACCCTCGAACAGACGCAGCACCGACAGATACACATGCGCGGCCAACGGCGAGGCCCAGGTGCGGCCACGACGGCCACGGCCACCGGTCTGGCGCTCGGCCAGCAGGACGCTGACACCGCGCTGGGGCGCGCTGCACCGCAGCAATTCGGCGTTGGTGGAGTCCACCGTCCAGGCCACCTGCAGGTCGTGCAGCAGCGCGGCGGCGTCCTTGGGCAGGCCGGCGCGGATGGTCTTGGCCTCCAGCAGGTCGACCGGCCGGGTCAGCCCGTAGCCCTCGCCTGCGCGCCCTTCCACCTCGACGCCGGCGGCCCTAAGCCCTTGAATACGCTTCCAAATGGCGGCCCGGGTCTGGCCCAGCTCACGGGCCAGGGCGTCGCCGGACAGGCGACCGGCAGCGAGTTTGGCCAGCAGTTGGCGATCGTCCACGGCAGCTTCCACAAGGTCAGAACGGAATTATGCGGGAAAGCCGCCAACGACGCCCGCCAGGCCCGGTTCCGGCGGGCTTCCAATCTGGCGCCGGGTTCGGGCTAGAATCGAGAGCTCACCCTCCCTTAACGTGGATGTCGTCAATGCGCCGTTATGCCCATTGCCTGATCCTGCTGACGATGCCCTTCGCGGCGTCTGCCACAGCAGCGCTTGATGACAGCCGTGGCGCCTGCGTCTACTCGGCGAGCGATGCGGCCTCGCAGCGCACACCGACCACGGCGCCTGCCGCAGCTGCCGCCAAGCCGGTGCCGGTACGCCCGGCCGCTACCAGCAGCGGTGGCGGCGGTGACGACGATGTACTGCAGCGCATCCGCGCGCCGAAGTGGCACAGCTACCTGCCGGGTATGTTCCGCTGATCAAGTCGTTGCTGCAGTGGTTGCGGCCCACGCCGCGGCCGATTGAAGACGCACACTGGAACGATGCCTGCCACCGCGCAGCGTGGTTACGCGGCCTGGACGACGAACGGCGTAGACGCCTGCGCGCGCTGACCACGCGCTTCCTGCATGAGAAGACCATCTCCCCGATCGGCGAGCTGCAGCTGCAGCCGGCCGATGGCGTACTGCTGGCCGCGCTGTGCTGCCTGCCGCTGCTGGAGTTCGGTGAGGTGGGGCTGGAAGGCTGGTCGCAGCTTATCGTCTACCCCGATGCATTCCGCGTGCATCGCAGCCACATGGATGCCGCCGGCGTACTGCACGAGTGGGATGACGAGCTGATCGGCGAGTCGTGGGACAGCGGTCCGTTGATTCTTTCGTGGGCCGATGTGCAGGCCGACCTGGCTGCACCGCACGAGGGTTACTGCGTGGCCGTGCATGAGATGGTGCACAAGCTGGATGGGCTGGACGGTGCGATGGACGGCACGCCGCCGTTGCCGCGTGCGTGGCAACGCGAGTGGGCCGCGGACTTCCAGAAATCGTACGACGCGTTCTGTGCGCAGGTGGATGCGGGTGTGGAAACGCTGATCGACCCGTACGCGGCGGAAGCACCGGAAGAGTTCTTCGCGGTGGCCAGCGAGTACCACTTCTCTGCGCCGGATCTGCTGGCGGAAGCGTTGCCGGAAGTGGCTGCGCATCTCAGGCGGTTTTACGGCGAGCCGCCGGTGATCGAAATACGGTAGTGCCGGCCGCTGGCCAGCAACCTGGCGATGCCACCGAAGATCATGAGGTTGCCGGCCAGCGGCCGGCACTACCGTTTGAAGGTGTCGGCGAGCGACCGGCACGGCCGTTTGAAGGTGTCGGCCAGCGGCAGGCAGTACCCGGTTGCGTGGGCTTACGGCCCTGGCGGCAGCTGCACTTCGAAACGGGCGCCGCCCAGCTCGCTGGAACGGGACACCTGCAGCTCGCCGCGGTAGTCCTTGATCAGGTCCTGCACGATCGACAGGCCGATGCCGTGGCCCTGCACGCGCTCGTCGCCGCGCACGCCACGCTGCAGCACCTTGCCGATGTCTTCCGGGGCGATGCCCGGGCCATCGTCATCCACTGCCAACAGCAGACCGGCGCGACGTGCGTTCGGCGCCGGCAACGGCTGCGCGGTCAGCAGCACGCGGCGTTTGGCCCACTTGAACGCGTTCTCCAGCAGGTTGCCCAGCAGCTCCTGCAGGTCACCCGGTTCGCCGTGGAAGCGCGCGGCCGGGTCGATGTCGAATTCGCACAGCACGCCCTTCGACGCATAGACCTTCTCCAGGCCGCGCACGATTTCTTCGGCGTTGGATTCGATCGGCAGCGGCGCCGAGAACAGCTTGTGGCCTGACGAGGCCGCGCGTGCCAGCTGGTAGGACACCAGGTTGTTCATGCGTTGCAGCTGCACGTCCAGTTCTTCGCGCAGCGCGCCATCGCCGGCACCGCTGTCCATCTGCGTGCGCAGCACCGCGATCGGCGTCTTCAGGCTGTGTGCCAAGTCGGCCAAGGTATTGCGCTGACGCTCGAGATTCTCACGCTCGCCCTCGATGAAGGCATTGATGCTGTCGGTCAGTGGTTCCAGCTCGCGCGGGTGGCGCTCACTCATGCGCTCGGTCTCGCCGCGCTGGACCTTGGTCAGCTCGGTGATCACCCGCCGCAACGGGCGCAGGCTCCACTGCAGAATGACCGTCTGCAGCAGCAGCAGGATCAGGCCGATACCGCCCAGGTAGAACCAGACCCGGCTGCGGAACACGCGCAGCTGCGCGCCCAGCGCGCGCGAGTCTTCCATCACGTAGATGGTGTACGGGAATTCGGTGGCCGGGTCGGCGTCGGCATCCCACACCAGGCCCAGGCCATAGCGGTACACCGAGCCCTGGCTGCCGTCGATCTGGATCATCGGCAGCGGGCCTTCGAATACTTCCTGGCGCGGAGCCAGCAGGCCGCCGCCAACGGTGGGCAGCATCGGGCCTTCGGCGGACATGGAATTGCCCTTGCCGTCAGGCATCACCACCTGAAGGTACAGGCCACTGCCCGGCACGTCGAAACGCGGATCCGGTGGCTGCTCGCGGATGTACAACGAGCGGTCGCGGGTGAAGTCGATGCCGGCCGCATAGGCGGTGGCGTAGTTTTTCAGGCGCTCACGCAGGTTCGCCTTCGCCGTATCGGCGAAGGCGGCATCGAGCGCGTAACCGGCCAGGGCCAGGAACGCGACCAGACCCACAGACGCGGCGAACATCTGGCGCGCCTGCAGAGAGCGCGGCCGCCAGCGTCGGAAGAACCACAGACGGCCGGACATCGTTTATCGCCTGCTGAAGGCCTCAGCCCTCGTTGCGCGGAATCGCGAAACGGTAGCCACGACCGCGCACGGTCTCGATCGGCTTCAGTTCGCCATCCGGGTCCAGCTTCTTGCGCAGGCGGCCGATGAACACTTCCAGCACGTTCGAGTCGCGGTCGAAGTCCTGCTGGTAGATGTGCTCGGTGAGGTCGGCCTTGGAGACCAGTTCACCGGCATGCATCATCAGGTACTCCAGCACCTTGTACTCGTAGCTGGTGAGGTCGACATTGCTGCCGGCCACGCTGACGGTCTGCGCTGCCAGATCCAAAGCAACCGGACCGCATTCCAGGGTCGGCTTGCTCCAGCCGGCGGCGCGGCGCAGCAGCGCGTTGACGCGAGCCAGCAGCTCTTCCACATGGAACGGCTTGACCAGGTAATCATCGGCGCCCTGCTTCAGGCCCTCGACCTTGTCCTGCCAGCTCGAACGCGCGGTCAGGATCAGCACCGGGAACTTCTTGCCTTCGTCGCGCAGGGCCTTGATCAGCTCCATGCCCGACATCTTGGGCAGGCCAAGGTCGATGATGCCGACGTCGAACGGTACTTCGCGGCCCATGTACAGGCCTTCTTCGCCGTCCTGCGCTGCATCGACGGCAAAACCTTCGCGCTTGAGCCGGGCTGCCAGGGTCTCACGCAGCGGGGCTTCGTCTTCGACCAGAAGGATACGCATGAACTCTCCCTAGTGTGCTGGGTGCGGCCCGGAGGCCTGTGGGTACGGGTTGATAGCGACAACTATCCCTGTTCAGGGGTTATCGCCGCGTAGTGATGACATATCCGACCGCGGCGTGCGCGGTTGTGAACGTGCCGGGGCGGGGTCGTCCATGTAGCGGACCCGACCGCGGTCGTCCATGTATTTGACCCGGTTGATGTCACGACCATCGAACGGGACCCGCTCGGCGCCCAGGATGTGGCCACCGGTGGTGCGCTGTACGCGGCGCACGGCATCGGACAGCGAGCGCTCGTTGTTGGCCGCACGGCCACCCCGCTCCATCATTTCAGCACGCCCCTGCTCCCGCTGCGGATCCTGCGCCAGCGCCGAAGACAGCGGGGCAGCCGCCAGGACCACGCAGGTGGCCAGGGCAAAACAGCGGTGGAAGGGAGCGGAAGACATCGATGCGATCCTAGCCGAGCACGGCGATTCGTTCAAAAGTCGTAAATCCGGGCACCGGAATGGAACCCGGCGTTTTACAAATCTTTTGCAAATTCTTGGTTTCGGGCGGTGAATCCGGTCTGAACTTTTCCAGACGCTACGACCAGTTGTTCAGCTAAGTGAACATTCGGGACGAAACGGACGCCCTTGTCAAGTCAGGAATGTGACTGACGTCACGCAGCGGCGCGATCGGCTTCGCGCTCGGTGACCGACAGTGCCTGCTCGATGAGCGTCCAGTCGGCGCCGGGGCGATGGGCGCCCTCGCTCAGCACCTGGCGGAATGCGCGGCCACCCGGCTGGCCATGGAACAGGCCGAGGATGTGGCGGGTGATGTGCTTCAGGGCCAAGCCCTCGCCCAGGCGGGCTTCGATGTAGGGGCGCAGGGCGCGCAGCAGTTCACCGCGCGGTCGCAGCGGCGCGCCGGTGTGCAGGGCCTCCAGCTGATGCAGCAGGTAGGGGTCGTGGTAAGCCGCGCGGCCGAGCATCACGCCATCGACGTGCGCAGCCTGCGCCTGCACCGCCTCGATGCTGGCCAGGCCACCATTGAGCACCACTGGCAGCGCCGGGCGCTCCTGCTTCAGCCGATGGGCCCAGTCGTACTTCAGCGGCGGAACCTCGCGGTTCTCCTTCGGCGACAGGCCCTTCAGCCAGGCATTGCGGGCGTGCACCACCACCATCGCGGCGCCGGCATCGACCTGACGGTCGACGAAGCTGGCGAATACGTCGTAGTTGTCATCCTCGTCCACGCCCAGGCGGCACTTCACCGTCACCGGGATGTCCACCGCCTCGACCATGGCCGATACGCACTCGGCCACCAGCGCCGGCTCGCGCATAAGGCAAGCGCCGAAACGGCCGGCCTGCACGCGGTCGGACGGGCAGCCGCAGTTGAGGTTGACCTCGTCGTAGCCCCACTCCGCGGCGATGCGCGCAGCCTGTGCCAACAGGGCCGGATCACTGCCACCCAACTGCAACGCCAACGGCTGTTCGCTGGCATCGAAACCGAGCAGGCGCTGGCGATCGCCGTGGATCACCGCGTTGGCGTGCACCATTTCGGTGTACAGCCGCGCACCCGGTGCCAGCAGGCGATGGAACACCCGGCAATGGCGGTCGGTCCAATCCATCATCGGGGCGACGGACAGGCGCAGGGAATCAGCGTAACGGGCGGTGGCGGACGTCATCGGGCGGTTGATCGTGGAGACTGGCATTGCCAGTGAGATCAATAGTTTACACCGGGCGGATGAATGGCGGCGGGCAGCCGGGAATGCCGCCCGGGTTGCTGCTGCCGGCCTTGGGTGGGGATACTCGGTGCGCGCGTTCCTGCTGCACCGAACCTGTTGGAAGGGAAGCCACCATGAAACCAACTGCATCCTCGCTGGCAGGCGTTGGCCTTGCCTGCCTCACGCTGCTGGCGGCACTGGCCCTGGGCAGTGGTTGCAGCAGCGTCCGCGACGCGCGCATCGCCGAGATCAAGCCCGGCCCACGATGCGACTTCACCAAGGGCGCCACCTTCGACAACCGGCCGTCCTACCTGTCGGCCGGACAGGAAAATGCGCCCATTGGTGCGCTTTCCAGGCTCTTTGGCGTCTACGACAAGGGCATCCACCAAGTCACGATCCGCCAGGAGGCCAGCCGGCTGGTGGCCCGCTTCCATGCCACTGATGGCACCGGCATCGAGGCTGCAGGCAGCGCTACGAGCAGGAACTACAGCACCGAAAGAGAACAGCCGGTCATCAACCGGTGGTCATCGTGCAAACCCGGCGAGGCCGGTGCCGGCTGCGTCTGGTCGCGCGTGGAGCTGTCCTGCACGGTGGACAACGATCTGGTGGTGAAACAGGTGGGCGGAGGCGCAGTCCTGCTGGCCCTGATCATTCCGATGGGCCAGCGCAGTACCCAGTTCGGGGTGTACCGGCGGGTCTTCCCTGCAGAGTGAATCTGCAGAAGGCTCCGGGTTCGACCCGGAGCCCCTGGGCACAGCGCGGCAGGCTTACAGCCCGCGGTTGCGCACCTGTTCCTGCTGCTGTTCCTGCACGCGCTGGTTGAACTGGATATCCAGGTCCTCGGTCTGGCGGGTGCTGGCCTCGACCGACTGCGACACGGCCTGTCGGCTGTCGACGAAGGTGCGCTGCGCGGCCGGGTCGCCGACATTGCCCTGCACGGCGAACAAGCCGCTGCCATCCGGGCGTGCGACCACATGATCGATCTGGTGCATGCCGGCGACCTTGCTCTCGTAGGCCAGCTGACCGGCGGCGCGTTCGGTTTCCTGTGCATTGGCGAACAGCGGGCACAGCCCGGCCTGCACGCGCTGCTGCTGCAGCTCCTGCAGTTTCTCCAGGGCCTGGTTGAAGCGCGGATTCTCGGCATGCGAGGGGTCGCGCATGCTGGGGGCTACAGGCGACGCCGGTTCTGCTTTTGCCGGCGCAGCAGGCTGACCTGCGGCTTTCACTGCGGCCGGGTCGTCCAATCGGCCCAGAGTCTGGCGGCCGGCCTTGCCATCCTGTTCCAGGCCGTTGTTGGCCTGGAACTGCTTGACCGCCGCGAAGGTGTCCTTGCCATAGATGCCATCGGCCGCCAGCGGCTTGCCATCAGCGCCCACGTGGCCCAGTGCTGCCAGCTTGCCCTGCAGCGCTTTGACCTCGTCACCGCGTTCGCCCTTCACCAGCATGCCATCAGCCATCGGCGCCTGCTGCGTGGCACGTGCGGCCTGCGCGGCTTCGGGCCCCTGCGCGTGTACCTTGCCGCCGAGGGTGATGCGGTCGTTGAGCATGTCGCCGAGGTAGCGGCGGAACTGCGCTGGCTCTACTTCGATATGCGCGTGCACCGCGCCGGGTGACCCCACATCGGACTGGCGCACCAGCGGCGCACCGTACTCGACGAAATCGCCGGTCTTGTACGGGATGGAGCCGACGGCCCCGTGCAATACCTGGCCCACCAGTTCGCGGCGGGTATCGCCGGCCGGGTGGCTGAAGATGCTGATGGAATTGGTGCCGTCCTTGTTGAGCTGGACGTAGCCAGCCACCGGACTGGGAATCATCAGGCTGCGCCCGCCGGCACGGTCGGTCAGGATCAGGTCCTTCTGCACCAGCGGAATGCCGTTGGTGTCGCCACGCTTGCGCACGGCCTCCAGTTCACCGTCGACCATGTCCGCGGTGCGGTCAACCTTGCTGGCATCGCCAGCGCGCACAGCGGCGGCATTCGTTTTGGGGTGGTGGATCTTCAACTCACGGAACGCGTCCTCGCCGCTGATGCCGTGGCGAAGGACGCGGTTGCTGCTGCCGTTGCCGAAGGGTTCCACCACGGAAATGCGCCCGCCACCGGGCGCAGCAGCGCCGGCAGGAGCGGTGTGCTGCTGCGCTGCGGGTGGCGCAGCCCTCGCCGGGGCTGTCGGCGCAGCCGGCGCGGTGGGGGTAGCAGGCGAAGGTGCGGCAGGGCGATGCTGTGCGGCCTCGGCATTGATCGCGCGGCGCGTCTGTGCGTCGGCCATGCCGGTGGCCGGCAGATGGTGCTGCTGCTGGAATACATTGATGGCGTGCTGGCTGCCGGCCCCCAGGTAGCCATCGGCGGTGATCGCTTTGCCCTGTGCATCGGTCAGGCCCAGCGCGGCCATGTCACGCTGCAGCGCGCGTGCCTCGCGGTCGATCGCACCCAGCGTCGCAGGCCCCACCTTGCCATCGACCGGATTCAGACGGTGGTCGCGCTGGAAGGCCTCGACGGCCTGCCGGGTGCTGGCATCGAACTGGCGGTCGGGGTGCATCGCCTGTGCGCCTGCGGCGCCGTAACCCAAGGCATGCAGGTTGTGCTCCAGCTTTTCCACCGCGCGGCCGCTGCTGCCTTCCTTCAGCACCTGCGAGCCGCCGCCGGCGTGGTGCGAGCGTGCCTGTTCCAGCGCCACGCGGATGTCCGGGTCGCTTGCTTCGTTGGCCGGCGCGAAGTCACGGCGACCCACCTTCAGGTGCGCGCGATCCATTTCGGTGGAGTGCCTGGCATACGCATCCTCGTAACCGGCGGCGACATCGGCGGCGGCCAGCCCGGCATAGGAAGGGGTGCGCTGGCGGATGGCAGCGGCCTGGTCACGCAGGTCCTGGTAGTCACCACCGCGCTTGAGCACCGCTTCCAGGTTATCCAACCGGCCCGGCAGCTGGTTGGCGGTCTTGGCGATCAACGCGATGGCCTCGAAACGCTTGTCCTCGGCAATACCGTTGCCATGCTTGTCCAGCATGGTCATGGCAACCTCCGTGGCATTGCGCACCTGCGGGTAATCGATATGCGTATGGATCCACTGCTTGCCTTCCGGCGATCCGGCCCAGGCATTGATGCTGTCGCGGGTTGGGGCATCGATGAAGCGGATGGACGAGCGCTTTCCCTCGCCATTGCCGTGGCTGAGCAGGTCCGCACGCAGGTCGGCGCGGTCATGCGTGAACGGCAGCTTGTGTGCCCTGGCGTAGGCACTGGCCTGGTCGATGACGCCATCGACATATGTTGTTTCGCCTGGCCACAACGCACGACCTGTGGTCTCGCCCAGCGGCCACGTGCCACGCTGGCCCAGATCGACCTGGATGGTGCCCAGCGAATAGCCACTGTTGTCTCTCACCGCGCTGACGGTGCCCCACTCCGGCTCGCGCAGCCCTCGGGTGATACCGGCGATCGACAGGTGATACGACGATCCACCACCTTCGGTGCCACGTCCCACGGTAAAGAACACGGCGCCGGCCGTGGCGTCCAGGTTACGGGTATCGATGTTGTTCGGCATGGCTCTCTTCCTTGTCCTTGGAGGGATGACCGGGGTGCGGTTGCCTGCGGTGCGATCTGTGGATCAGGGGGCCAGCTCGCGCGCGTGCAGCTCGGCGGCGCGGTTGGCGTAACGGTTGAGGCGGCACAACTGCGCGTCCATCATCGGCCCGATGCGGTCACTGGTCGTTGCACAGCGCTTGTCGGTGTCTTCGGCCCAGTGGGCCTGTTCGTCCATCCAGCGGTCCTTGGCCGGACCGTCGGGGCCGTTCATCAGGCGCGCCACTTCGGCCTGTACCTGCGTCTGGTGGTAGGCCAGCTCGGTATCGCCGCAAGCCCGGATATGGTCGTTCATGCCACGGGCTTGCTGCACACAGCGGATGAATTCCGGGCGAAGCGTTGCCTGGGTGTAGGAGGTATCGGGCGGGCCGCTCTGCGCCAGCAATGCGTCGGCGCGGTTGGCCACACGGAACAGGCGGCACTCCTGTGCCTTCTGCAGGTCATCCACACCGGCATTGGCCGGAGCGGCGCAATGGCGATCGGTATCGCTGCGCCAGGTCGCCTGGGTAGCCAGGAACGCATGCTTGGCAGCAGCGTCGAGCCCGGTCACGGCTTTGCTGGCACCTTCTTCCAGGCGCCCCTCCTGGTAGGCCAGTTCATCCTTGCCGCAGGCCTGCAGCTTGCCCGCATCCTCCACGCCATCCACGCACCAGCCATAAGCCGGGCGCAGGCGACCGTCCGTGTAGGACGCGTCGGGGTACCGGGAGGGATCACCGGTCGCTGGGCTGGGGGTGGTTGCCGGCGATGCCGCAGCCAGTGGTGCCGGTGTGGCTGCCGCTTCGGCCGATGCAGGGGAAGAAGGCGCTTGGCACGCGGTGAGCGCCAGGCACAGGGCCAGCACCTTCCAGTACCGACGGCCGGAGACGATCTGTTCATTGCCCCGACGGGCATCCATTGCCTGCATTGCGTGTATCTCCCTTGCGTGTCGCCAGCGGGTGCCGGCTGGGAGGGGCCGTCCATCGGCCCCGATCACGGTGCAGATCCTACGACAGCGGCGGTTTCAGATGGCTGACTGGATTCAGCTTGCGCGGATGGCGTCGCAGAAACCCGCCTTGCCAGAACGAGGCATGGCGGGCGCGCGGTCAATGCGCGCCGCCGCGCCCTCCCACCTGTTCGATCAGCGTCTGGCTGGCGGCGTTGAGTCCGACAACGCTGACTTCGGCACCGTGCGCGGCCAGTTTTTCCTGCGCGCGTTCCAGCGCGGCGACGGCAGTCAGATCCCACAGGTGGGCGTCGCGCAGGTCGATCTGCACCTTCGGTGCCACGTGCTGGTAATCAAACGCCGCACCCAGCTGTCCGGCGGAGGCGAAGAACACCTGGCCGCGCACACGATAGACCTGCATGTCCGCAACGTCTTCGCGCTGCACGTCGAGCATGCGGCCCACCTTGCGCGCAAAGAACAGTGCCGACAGCAGCACACCGCTGAGCACGCCCTTTGCCAGATCGTGGGTGGCCACGGTGACCACCACCGTCAGCAGCATCACCGCCGACGAACTGCGTGGATGCGTGCGCAGGTCGCGCAGCGAGCGCCAGCTGAAGGTGCCGATGCTGACCATGATCATCACCGCCACCAGTGCGGCCATCGGAATCTGCCGCACCAGATCGCTGCCGTACACCACCAGCACCAGCAGCAGTACGCCGGCCACCAGGCAGGACAGGCGCCCGCGGCCACCGGAGGTCACGTTGATGACCGACTGGCCGATCATCGCGCAGCCGGCCATGCCACCGAGGAAACCGGTCACCGTGTTGGCCAGGCCCTGGCCGACGCATTCGCGGTTGCGTTCGCTGGGCGTCTCGGTGATGTCCTCGACGATCTGCAGGGTCATCATCGATTCGAGCAGGCCAACCACCGCCAGCGTCGCCGACACCGGCAGCAGGATGCGCAGGGTGTCCCACGTCAACGGCACGTCGGGAATGAAGAAGTGCGGCAGGCTGTCGGGCAGCTGGCCCATGTCGCCCACCGTGCGCACGTCGATGCCGAAGCCGATCACTACAGCAGTGAGCACGGTGATCGCCACCAGCGGCGACGGCACGGCGCGGGTGATGCGTGGCAGCAGGTAGATGATTGCCAGTGCCGCCGCACACACCACATAGACCGCGGGCCCACGGCCGAGCAGTTCCGGCAACTGGGCCAGGAAGATCAGGATCGCCAGTGCGTTGACGAAGCCGGTGATGACCGAGCGCGACACGAAGCGCATCAACGAACCGAGTTTGAACATGCCGGCCACTACCTGCAGCAGGCCGGCCAGGATGCTGGCGGCGAACAGGTACTGCAGGCCGTGATCACGGACGAGATCGACCATCACCAGCGCCATCGCGCCGGTGGCGGCGGAGATCATGCCCGGCCGGCCGCCGGCGATGGCGGTGATCACGGCGATGGAGAAGGCGGCATACAGGCCGACTTTGGGGTCGACGCCAGCGATCAGCGAGAACGCGATGGCTTCGGGAATCAGCGCCAGGGCAACAACCGCACCGGACAGCAGATCACCACGGAGGTTGCCGAGCCATTGCTGGCGCAGGGGATAGGACGTTTGCATGGAAAAGCTCCGCGCACACGCGGGCGAGGCCACGTGGCGCTGCAGTGGAAAGACACGGATTCCTGAGCCGGATGGGCCGGCTGCCGATGGGCGGCAAGGGTCAGGGTGGCGTGATCACTGCAGTGCGTCGTCGGGGAGCGTGGGAGGGGCGGAGTTTACTGCAGCCGATGAGCCGGAGGTAGGCCAGACTGCGTGAAAGGCGGCGGAGCATGGCTCCGCTCTACAATGCTGCATGGTCATGGCCCCGCCCCGCTTCTTCGATCCACGCACCGAACAAGGCGTGCTGCGCCTGTCCATCGTCGGCTCGCTGCTGTTGGCTGCAGCTGCAGTGGTGTTCGGCCTGCTGGCCAATTCTTCGCTGATCATCTTCGACGGCATCTACGGCCTGATCGACGTGGTGATGACCTGGTTGTCGCTGCTGGTCGCGCGGCTGATCGCCCTGTCCACGCAGACCGATGCCGTGCAGTCGCGGCTCAATCAGCGCTTCACCATGGGCTTCTGGCACCTGGAACCGATCGTGCTGGGGGTCAGTGGCACGTTGATGATCGGTGCGGCGTTGTACGCGCTGGTCAATGCGGTCGATGCGCTGATGTCGGGTGGGCGGCAGATCGCGCTTGGCCCGGCGATCATCTTCGCTGGCCTGTCGATCGTCGCCGAGAGCGCATTGGCCTGGTTCGTGCTGCGTGCGAACCGGCGCATCGGCTCGGAATTCATCGCGCTGGATGCGAAGAACTGGGTGATCGCCGCGAGCATGTCAGCCTGCTACCTGGCGGCCTTCCTCGGCGGTGTGCTGGTCCACGGTACGTCGTTGGCATGGGTCGGACCGTACATCGATCCGGCCATCCTGGCGTTCGTCTGCGTGCTGGTGATGATCGCGCCGCTGGGCACGGTGCGGCGCGCGCTGGCCGGCATCCTGCTGGTCACGCCGCCGGAACTGCAGGCGCATGTGGATGCAGTGGCGCGGGCGATCGTTGCAAAGCACGGCTTCGTCGAACACCGCAGCTACGTGGCCCAGGTCGGCCGTGGCGAACAGATCGAACTGTTCTTCGTGGTGCGTGAGGACGACCCGCCGCGGCCCTTGCTCGAGTGGGATCACCTGCGCGACGAAATCGGTGATGCGCTGGGCGAATCATCGCCGGATCGCTGGCTGACCATCATGTTCACCACTGACCGGGAATGGACGATCTAGGCTGACAGGACGTTCAATCAAGTTTTTCGGACGTGTTGTAACCCAACGTGCGGAGAATCCGGGCAAAGTAGGCTCCAACGCACCAACCACCCACTGATCAGGAGCATCCCGATGTCCATCGAAAAGGTTCTGTACACCGCCCAGGCCACCTCCACCGGCGGCCGTGAGGGCCGTTCCGTGTCCTCCGACAACGTGCTGGACATCCAGCTGTCCACCCCGCGCGAACTGGGCGGCGCGGGCGGCCCGGGCACCAATCCGGAACAGCTGTTCGCTGCGGGCTATTCGGCCTGCTTCCTCGGCGCGCTGAAGTTCGTGGCCGGCCAGGCCAAGGTCGCGCTGCCGGCCGACACCACCGTGACCGGCAAGGTCGGCATCGGCCAGATTCCGACCGGTTTCGGCATCGAAGCCGAGCTGACCATCAACGTGCCGGGCGTGCCGCGCGAGCAGGTGGAAGAGCTGGTGCAGAAAGCGCACATCGTCTGCCCTTACTCCAACGCTACCCGCGGCAACATCGACGTGACGCTGATCGTTGCCTGATGCGGCCGGGGTCGGACCCCTTTGCCACCGGCAAAGGGCTCTGACCCCGTTGCGGGCCATCGCGGAGCATCAGGGTCAGAGCCCTTGCGCGCTGCGAAAGGGATCCGACCCCTGGCAAAAAAATGGGCGGATGCCGGTCGAAACCGTGCATCCGCCCATCCCACCTTCGTTGTCCCGCAAGGGGGCATGAGGTTGCCGGCCAGCGGCCGGCACTAACGGGTCACTTCTCGCTCGTAATGAGCTGCACGACGCTGGAGAAATCCAGCTTGCCGCGGCCGGCCTGGTGATTCATCGAATACAGGTTGCGGGCCACTTCGCCCAGCGGGATCGAGGCGCCGACACTCATCGCCGCTTCCACCGCCAGGCCCATGTCCTTCAGCATCAGATCGCTGCCGAAACCGCCGCTGTAACCGCGCGAGGCCGGGGCGTTTTCCAGCACGCCCGGCCACGGGTTGCACACTTCGGTGGCCCAGCTGCGGCCGGTGCTGACCGCCATCATCTGCGACAGCACCTTCGGGTCCAGACCGTGCGCCACGCCCAGAGCAATGGCTTCGCCGGTGACGGCCATGATCACGCCCAGCGCCATGTTGTTGCACAGCTTGGCGACCTGGCCGGCACCGCTGGCGCCCACGTGGAAGATGTTCCTGCCCATCGCCTGCAGCACCGGACGGGCGCGCTCCAGCGCGTCCTCCTCGCCACCGACGATGAAGGTCAGGGTGCCGGCCTGGGCGCCGGCGGTACCGCCGGACACCGGCGCGTCGATCATCTGCAGGCCACGTGCGGCGGCTGCTTCAGACACCTTGCGGGCGCTGGCCGGTGCGATGGTGCTGCAGTCGATGACCAGTGCGCCGGCCGGGATCGCGGCAAGGATGCCGTCGTCGCCCAGGTACACGCCTTCGACATGACGGCTGGCCGGCAGCATCGAGATCACCACCTCGGCATCGGCCAGGGTTTCGCGCGCCGATGCGGACGCGCTGGCGCCTGCATCGACGGCGGCCTGCACCGCGGCCGGGACCAGATCGAACACGCGCACGGTGTGGCCGTTCTTGACCAGATTGGCGGCCATCGGGCCACCCATGTTGCCCAACCCGATGAATGCAATGCGGCTCATGCAAGGCTCCTTTCAACAAGGGGAGTGCCCAGGTCGGCCAGCGGATGCGCGGCATCGGCCCAGGGGGAAGCGAAGAAAGTGTCGGCCCACGTGCCGGTGGCCTCGGCCAGGGTGGCCGGGTTCCACTGCGGATTGCGGTCCTTGTCGATCAGCAGCGCGCGGATGCCTTCGGCAAAATCGCCATGCGCAGCGCAATGCAGGGCCGTGATGTACTCCAGCCGGTACACGCTCGCCAAGTCCTGTCCGGCGCTGCGGCGCTGCAGTTCGAAGGCCAGCCGTGCCGAACCCGGCGCACCGGCGGCGAGCGTCTTCTGTGCGGCCTGCAGCCAGGCATCATCGGTCTGCAGGGTGCTGATGCGTTCGACGATGGCGGCGAGATCATCGCCTGCGCACAGCGCATCGACCTGCGCGGCATTGGCCAGCAGCGGGCCGGTAACTGCATCGCTGGCAAACGACAGCAGCAGCTGTGACAGGCGCTCGTGGTTGCGTGCGGCATCGGCCGACCACGCGACCTGCAGCAGCGCATCGAACACCGCGCTGCGGCGTTCCTCGGCTACGTGCACGTCGGCCAGGCCGGCGTAGATCGCATCGCCCGGGTTGAGCAGCGCACCGGTCAGGGCCAGGAACAGGCCACCGTTGCCCGGCACGCGCGGCAGCAGCCAGCTGCCACCCACGTCAGGGAACAGGCCGACAGTGATTTCCGGGAAGGCGAGCTTGGAACGCTCGCTGACCACGCGATGGCTGGCGCCGGACATCAGGCCGATGCCGCCGCCCATCACGATGCCATGGCCCCAGCACAGGATCGGCTTGGCGTAGGTATGGATCAGGTAGTCGACGCGGTACTCGACGTCGAAGAACTCGGCGGCATAGTCGTTTTTGCGGATATCGCTGCGGCCCGCCTCGCGGAAGGCGAGCATGCTCTGGTACAGGCTGTGCAGGTCACCGCCGGCGCAGAATGCCTTTTCGCCCGCGCCCTGCAGCACCACCAACGCGATGCCGTCGTCGTCGGCCCACGCGTTGAGCTGTTTCAGCAGCAGGTGCGCCATCGGCAGCGAGAAGCCATTGAGCGTGCGCGGTGCGTTGAGCGTGGCGATGCCGATGCGCGTGCCGTTGCCGGCCGCGCGTTCTTCGAACAGTACCGGTGCTTCGGCAACGTTCGGGTCAGCGGCGGTCATGCGTTCTTCCACTGCGCGGCGCGCTTTTCAAGGAAGGCACTCACGCCCTCGACCTGATCGGCGGTGTCGAACAGATCGACGAAGGCTTCGCGCTCGGCCACCAGCGCCGACGCATGGGTGCCGGTGCGGGTGGACTGCACCAGGGTCTTGCAGGCGGCGATGCTGGTCGGGCTCTGCTTGCCAGCCTTCTTCGCCCATTCCAGTGCGAGTGCCTTGGATTCGCCCTTGCCGACCTTTTCTTCGGCAAGACCAATCCGCACCGCCGTCTCGGCATTGATGCGCTCGCCGAGCAGGATCATGCGCTTGGCCCAGCCCTCGCCGACCAGTCGCGGCAGGTTCTGGGTACCGCCGGCGCACGGCAGCAGGCCGACGGTGGCCTCCGGCAGCGCGACCTGGGCGTGGTCTTCGATGATGCGCAGGTCGCAGGCCAGCGCGCATTCCAGGCCGCCGCCCATGGCGTAGCCGTTGATCGCAGCGATCGACACGCCGCGGAACGCGGACAGCGCCTCGAAGGCTTCACCGAAACGGCGCGCGGCTTCGCGTGCAGCGGCCTTGTCGCCGGAGGCGAACTGATTGAGGTCGGCACCGGCGGAGAAGAACTTCTCGCCGTCACCGGTGATCACCAGCGCGTAGATGTCGCGGTCTGCGTTGAGCGCGCCCACCAGGTCGCGCAGCGCCGACAGGCTGTGCACGGTCCAGGTATGCGCGGGCGGGTTGTTCAGGGTGACCACGGCGGTGTGGCCATCGGCCTCGACCTTCAGGCCCACGTGCTCCTGGGTACGCCAATCCTTCATCGCAGTTCCTCTTCGGTGTTGAGCAGGTGACGGGCAACGATCACCCGCATGATCTCGTTGGTGCCTTCCAGGATCTGGTGCACGCGGCTGTCGCGCAGCAGGCGCTCGATCGGATATTCGCGGATGTAGCCGTAGCCGCCGTGGATCTGCAGGGCTTCGTTGCAGATGTTGAAGCCGGCATCGGTGGCGAAACGCTTGGCCATCGCGCACCACACGTTGGCATCGCTGGCACCGGCATCGAGCTTGCGCGCAGCGGTATGCACCATCTGCCGCGCCGCGACCAGCTCGATGGCCATGTCGGCCAGCTTGAACTGCAGCGCCTGGAATTCGGACAATGCCTTGCCGAACTGGCGGCGCTCGCCCATGTAACGGCGTGCTGCATCCAGCGCACCCTGCGCAGCACCCAGCGAGCACGCTGCAATGTTGATGCGGCCACCATCGAGCCCCTTCATCGCCAGCTTGAAGCCGCCGCCTTCCTCTCCCAGAAGGTGGCTGACCGGCACGCGGACGTTTTCGAAGGTGATGCCGCGGGTGGGCTGGCTGTTCCAGCCCATCTTCTCTTCCTTGCGGCCGTAGCTGATGCCCGGCAGATCGGCTGGCACAGCAATCGCGCTGACCCCGCCTGCACCAGCACCGCCGGTGCGCGCCATCACCACCAGCAGCTCGGTGGCACCGGCGCCGGAAATGAAGGCCTTGGAGCCATTCAACACATAGAAATCGCCATCGCGCATGGCGCTGGTCTTCAGCGAGGCCGCATCCGAACCGGCGCCTGGTTCGGTCAGGCAGTACGAGGCCAGCTTGCTGCCCGACGACAGGTCATTGCCCCAGGCATCGCGCAGGGCCGGCTGGCCCCATTTGGACACCATCCACGAGGCCATGTTGTGGATGCTGATGTAGGCCGCGGTCGACGGGTCGACGTTGGCGAGCTCCTCGATGACGACGGCGGCGTCCAGTCGGCTCAGGCCGCTGCCGCCCACTTCCGGGTCCATGTACAGACCGCAGAAGCCCAGTTCACCGGCCTTGGCAATCGCCTCGCGCGGAAAGATGCCCTCCGCATCCCATCGCGCGGCGTGCGGCGCCAGTTCGGCCTGTGCGAAGTCACGCGCAGCCTCACGATAGGCCTGCTGCGCTTCTTCCTGCTCCGTCGTCATCGAGTGGCTCATGGCTGCTCCTGCCCTTACTTCAGGCTGATGGTGGTGTTGACGCCGTGGCTCAGCGTCTCGTCGTCGAACCAGCGCGCGGTGACGGTCTTGGTCTGCGTGTAGAACAGCACCACCTGCTTGCCGTACGGGCCCAGGTCGCCCAGCTTGGAGGCGCGCGAGCCGGTGAACGAGAACAGCGGCACCGGCACCGGGATCGGCACGTTGATGCCGACCTGGCCAACGTCGATGTCTTCCTGGAAACGACGTGCAGCGGCGCCGGACTGGGTGAACAGTGCGGTGCCGTTGCCGTTCGGGTTGCTGTTGACCATGGCGATGGCCTCATCCAGCGTTTCCGCTTCGAGGATGACCAGCACCGGCCCGAAGATTTCATCCTGGTAGATGCGCATGTCGGTGGTGACACCTGCAAAGATGGTCGGGCCGACGAAGTTGCCCTTCTCGAACCCATCGACCTGCGGCTTGCGGCCATCCAGCACCAGCTTGGCGCCCTGCTCCACACCCGACGCGATCAGGCCTTCGACACGCTCACGGGCGCTGCAGGAAATGACCGGACCGACGTCGGTGCCGGCAACCGTGCCACCGCTGACCTTCAGGGTCTTGGCCTTCTCGACCAGGTCCTGCACCCAACCGCGCGCTTCACCGACCAGCACCAGGGTGGAGGCAGCCATGCAACGCTGGCCAGCCGCACCGAAGGCAGCGCCGACCATCGCGTTGAGGGTCTGCTCCTTGTTGGCATCCGGCAGCACTACGGCGTGGTTCTTGGCGCCCATCATGCACTGCACGCGCTTGCCGGCCAGCGAGGCGCGGTTGTACACGTGGGTGCCGACGCGGGTGGAACCGACGAACGAAACGGCCTTGATGTCCGGGTGGTCGCAGATGGCGTTGACCACTTCTTCGCCACCGTGGACGACGTTCAGCACGCCCTTCGGAATGCCCGCTTCCAGCGCCAGTTCGACCAGGCGCATGGTGACCATCGGGTCCTGCTCGGACGGCTTGAGGATGAAGGTGTTGCCGGTGGCAATGGCCATCGGGAACATCCACAGCGGGATCATCGCCGGGAAGTTGAACGGGGTGATGCCTGCGCACACGCCCAGCGGCTGCATGATGCTGTAGGTGTCAACGCCATTGGCCACGTTGTTGGCCAGTTCGCCCAACTGCAGGTTGCCGATGGCGGCCGCATGCTCGACCACTTCCAGGCCGCGGAACACATCGCCTTCGGCGTCCGGCAGGGTCTTGCCCTGTTCGGCGGTGAGGATGTGCGCCAGCTCGCTCATGTTTTCGCGGATCAGCTGCTGGTACTTCAGGAAGATGCGCGCGCGGGTACCGATCGGGGTCTTGCGCCAGGTCTTGAAGGCTTCCTTGGCGGCGGCCACGGCGGCGTCGACTTCACCCGTGGTGGCGAACGGCACCTGGGCCAGCACGTCCTGGGTGGCCGGATTGATCACGTCCTGCCAGTGGGAGGTGGCCGATTCAACGAACTGGCCATCGATCAGCATGCGGATACGGGGCGCTGCAACAGTCATGACGACAATCCACGGGGTGCGAAAGATGCTTGGCATTATTCACAGCAGCCAACTCGATTTCCGGCCTGAATCCGCTTAATCTGGCCAATGCCCGCCACGATTCCTGTTAATTCTGTGAATTATTCAGCCCCCCAGCGCCAACTTGGTCTGCGTCTGCTGCGCCTGCGCGAGCAGCGCGGCTACAGCCAGGCCGACCTTGCCCGCGCGTTGGGGCTGTCGGCCAGCTACCTGAACCAGATCGAGCGCAACAAGCGCCCGCTGACGCCTGCGGTGCAGAAGAAGCTGGGCGAGGTATTGGGCGATGTTTCCGCCCTGTTCGACGACAATGAACCCGCCGCGCTGCAGGAGTCGCTGGGTGAGACCCTGCGCGACCTGGGCCTGGCCGACGTCAGCGCCACCGAACTGCGCGCGCTGGCCGGCAACCTGCCGCAGGTCAGCCGCGCGCTGCTGGACCTGCACCGCCGGCACTTGGCGCTGCGCGAACATGCCGCCGCGCTGGAGTTCCAGCTGGGCGAGCCGGGCGCGGGCAGTACGCTGCCGGCCGGTGACCAGGTGCGCGAGTTCTTCAACCGGATGCACAACCACATCCCCGAACTGGACGAACTGGCCGAGCAGCTGTTCGCCGAATGGGGGCTGGCGCCGGGACACGTGGCACCCCGGCTGCGCCAGTTGCTGGCCGACCGCCATGGTGTGCTGGTGGAAGTGGCCGCGCTGCAGGCAGGCCGAGAGAAGCGCCAGTACGATGCTGGCAGCCGCACGTTGTGGCTGCCCGATTACCTGGAGCCGGGCCAACAGGCGTTCCAGATGGCGGTCGAGCTGGCACTGCGCGGCTACCTGCCGCAGATCGATGCGGTGATCGCGCGCACCGGCTTCACCGACGAGGCCCGCATCGCGCAGGCACGCGTCGGCCTGTCCAACTATTTCGCCGGCGCGCTGGTGATGCCGTACATGCGCTTCCTGCGTGCGGCCGAGGCCAGCAGCTATGACATCGAGCTGCTGGCACACCAGTTCGGCGTGGGATTCGAGGCGGTCTGCCATCGCTTGAGTACGCTGGCACGCCGCAGCGCCCCGGGCCTGCCGTTCTTCTTCATCCGCGTGGACCGCGCCGGCAATGTGTCCAAGCGCCACTCGGCCACCGATTTCCACTTCTCGCAGGTCGGTGGTTCGTGCCCGTTGTGGATCGTCTACGAGGCGTTCAACCAGCCCGGACGCATCCTCACCCAGACCGCGCGCATGCCTGATGGCCGCCGTCATTTCTGGCTGGCACGGCAGGTCAGCAGCGGCCCGGTGGGCCACGGCCAGCCACGCAAGACCTTCGCGGTGGCACTGGGCTGTGACCTGCAGCATGCGGACAGGCTGGTGTATTCGCTCGGGCTGGACGTGCAGAGCCCGGGCAACTCGGTGTCGATCGGCCCGGGTTGCCGGGTGTGCCCGCGCGAGGACTGCATGCAGCGCGCGTTTACCCAGTTGCCGGGAAGGTAGGGGTTGGTTCGGCAGGGCTGCGCCCTGCACCTGCTTCAATCCAAGGCAACAGCAAAAGCAACAGCGGGCATTCCGTGGGATGGCGGGGTGGGTCCGGTTGCGGGGGACGCCGTAAGCCCATCCCTGGGGGCTTGGCCGCGGCATCCATGCCGCGGACACCCCCGCAACCGGACCCACCCCGCCTTCGACAGGTTCCCGCCGCTGTTGGTGGGTGTCGACCTTGGTCGACACGGTAGATCCACGCCATGCGTGGATGCTCTTTGATGAATTGTCGACTATTCGATTTCGATGGAGATTCATCCACGCATGGCGTGGATCTACTAAACCTCCCGCGCGTAGGCTGCATCCCATTGCAATGCCTGCCTTGGAGATGCCCCATGTGCCTGTTGCGTTCCTGCCTGGCTTTTCTGCTCGCTGCTGTCGCTGCACCGGCATGGGCGACCTTTTCGATTGCCGCCTGCAACGACGCTGGCGACTGCGGGGTGGCCGTCGCCACCCACAACCTCGCTGTCGGCGGTGTCGGTGTGCTGTGGGCGCAGGCGAAGGTCGGCGCCGTCGCCAGCCAGTTCGAAACCAATCCGACCTATGGCTCGAAGGGGCTGGCGCTGCTGGCCAAAGGTCGCACGCCGGTGCAGGTACTCAAACAGCTGCTTGACGAGGACGGCGACTTCGATGGCACCACCATCGCCGAGCGCCAGGTCGGGCTGGTCAGTGCGCGTGGCGGCAACGCGCAGTACACCGGCGCCACCGCACAGCAGGCCGATTGGGCGGGTACCGTTGGCGAGGGCAAGGTGAGCGTGCAAGGCAACGGATTGGCCGGGCCGGACGTGCTGGCGGCGATGCAACGCGCGTTTGCGGCCACCCACGGTGAGCTTGCCGCGCGGCTGTTGGCCGCGTTGGAAGCAGGACAAGCGGCAGGCGGACAACGCAGCGGGCAATGGTCAGCGGCGCTGCTGGTGCGCACGCCTGGAGGCGACTGGCAGGACACCGACCTGCGTGTGGACGCCGACCCGCGCGCGGTGGCACGCCTGCACGAGCTGTACGACATGCGCCTGTCCAATGAGGCGATCATCCGCGCCGAGCAACGTTGGGAGAAAGGCGATGTGGCAGGCGCGCGCGCAGCGCTGGCGACTTCGTTGTCGCTGGCCCACGGCTGGGACCGCACCTGGGCGCGTGCCGCGCGGCTGGCGATGTCGCACGGTGAAACCGCATTGGCCCGCGAATATCTGGCGGGATTGCGCGCGCTCAACCCGGGGTGGGTGAAGCAGGAGTTGGCCCTGCCGTTGTACGCGCCATTGCGCGGCGATGCAGTGGTCGGAGCGTGGCGGTAGTCGTTAGCGCCGGGCCATGCCCGGCGAGCGCAGCGGTACGAAAGGCCGCCGGGCATGGCCCGGCGCTACCGGACAGCGATCAATAGATCGGCGTCACCTTCATCTGCGGCAACGGTCGTGGCGAGCCGTCAGTGAGGTCGGGGCCAAGGTCATCCCAACTGCGCCCCTGTTCCACCATCAGCCCCCACAGCTGCTGCGATGCCAGCCGCTTGTCTTCCGAACCCAGCTTGTACGACGGCGGCGACGGCGTGCCGGTGGCCACCATCGCATAGGCGGCGCGATAGGCCAGCACCTGCTGCGCCGGATCGTCGGTGCGCGAAATCTCCAGCGTGTAGCGCTGGTAGGCCGAGGCCAGGTTGCGCCACCGGATCCAGTAATGGTTCTCGAACGAGAACGAGCAGAAGCGCGCACCGGCCAGGCTGCCCTTGTCGGCGATGCGGGTCAGCACCTCCTGCGGCATGTCCAGGTTCATGCCCCCTTCGTCGCCCTGCAGGCTCACATGCACGATGCGGTCGCGATACCCTGGCGCACGCGCCTGCAGCAGGTCACGCCAGTTCTGCATCGTGGCCACCACCGCAAACAGGAAGCGGCCCAGTTCGCCGGCCGCCAACGGCGTGGCGATGGACTGGTAATGCCGCTGCCATCCATGACGGTTCTCGGTGGGCAGGAAGACCGAGCGTTCCAGCGCCTGGCGGCTGTCGCTCTCGCGCACCACCGGCTCGGGGCGTTGCGGGTAAACCAGGTTGATGGCGAAGGTCGGCCAGCGCGGCAGCGCCGCATCGAACAGGTGGATCGGGAAGTTGCTGCTGATGCCACCATCGGAGAACCAGCAGACCCGGAACGCAGTGATCACGGGACCGCAGGCCTGCCCGGCGCTGGTCAGCCCCTCCATGCTGTCGGCTACGTTGTGCCCGGCCTCGCCTCCCGCCGTCGACGTCGGCTCGCAGCGCCGCTCGCGACGCGAGGGCTCATGCAGCGGCACCGCGCTGATCAGCAGTGGGAAACTGAGGCTCATGCGCGTGGCCACCAGAACCGGGAGCGACGCGCCCTGCGGCAGGTGGTAATAGCTGCGGCCCTCGACCTCACGCGGTGGACCGGCATGGTCGACCATCCACTGCACCACGCTGGCCGGGAACAGCTGCTCGAACTCCTCGCGCAGGAACCAGAACTGCGCACCCCCCAACGGCAGCGTGCGCGGTTCGTTGTGCGATACGCAGGTGGTGATCATCTGCAGGGTGATCGCGTGCGGGCTGTCTGGCTCGTCTGCGTAACGGGGGGCGTCGTGCAGGTCGGCAAAGGTCAGCGGTGCAGCCATCGGCTTGCCCGACAGCTGCTGCAGGCTCTCATGCAGCCACTCGGTCAGCGCCGGCTTGTCCGCATTGCGGCTCAGCCCGCTGCACAGGCCCAGCAGGTTACGCCGCGCCACGCGTGCCACCCGCAGCGCAGCGGCGGCCACGCCTGCGCCGTAGGCACACAGCAGCGACGGCAGCAGGGTCGCCGCCACGCCGCTCCAGCCACCGCCCCACCAGCCCAGGGCGAGCAACAGTGCCAGCGACACCAGCACTTCCAACGGCGCGATCTGGAACACCGCGATGGCCAGACACAGCAGCTTGCGCGGCCAGCCGGCGTTGCCGGTCAGCACCACCAGCAGTCGATATGCCGCGCGTGCGCCATTGGCCGGTTGGAACAGGCTGTAGATGAACCCGCGCCGCGACAACTGTGCCGACACCGCCGACAAGCCACCGTACCCGGCGTCACCGGGCAGGGTTTCGCCTGCCTGCTGGCGCCGGTCGCCGTATGCCGCAGCGGCCGCCACGGCAGCGGCGATCGCGCCGGCCGAGGTGCCACCGATGCTCTTGAAGCGGTATTCGCGGGCCAGCGCGAGCACCGCGTTGGGATACACGATGCCGCTGGTGATGCCACCTTTCATGACCAGATCGCAGTACTTCGCCGCCACGAGCCACCTCCCGTCTGTCGATGTGCAGTATGGCAAGACGCGCTCTCACAGCCTGAGAAGGCAGCCACAGCTTCGGCGTGTGATGGCGTCCCTTGACCGTTACTGCCAACGGGTCCACCTTGCACCTGCCGAAGGTATCCATCCTGGCGTTCACGCGCGGGGATGGATTTAAACGGGAATCCGGTGAAGGCGCCTCGCGCGCCCATTCCGGAGCTGCCCCGCAGCGGTGAATGGAAACGAATCCTGCCAACAGCACTGGGCTCGCGCCTGGGAAGCGGCAGGTAGTAGGTGGGCTGCGGCCCGTGTCCATCAGCCCGAATACCGGCCCCGGCCGGGGGACTCGAACGTCCCCTGACTCGACCTGGAATCTCCGCGGGGAGGTTGCCGGGGCCATCGTCGTCCTGCGCGTGCAGGCTGCGTGGCCGCGCGCGTCCTGTTCACGGTTTCCGGCCAGACCCGCTGCTGCCCACGCCCAGATGCACCCGACGATGACCGAGCTCCACCGCCCCACCCTGACCCTTCCCGACAACGGCCAGCGCCTGCTGCTGCACTCGTGCTGCGCGCCGTGCTCGGGCGAAGTGATGGAGGCGATCACCGCCTCCGGGATCGACTACGCGATCTTCTTCTACAACCCCAACATCCATCCGGTGAAGGAATACGAGCTGCGCAAGCAGGAGAACATCCGCTTCGCCGAACAGCACGGCATTCCCTTCATCGACTGCGACTACGACACCGACAACTGGTTCAGCCGTGCGCGTGGCATGGAGAACGAACCCGAGCGTGGCATCCGCTGCACGATGTGCTTCGACATGCGCTTCGAGCGCACCGCGCTCTACGCGCACGAACACGGCTACGACACCATCAGCTCCTCGCTGGGCATCTCGCGCTGGAAGAACATGGCGCAGATCAACGACTGCGGCGTGCGCGCCGCCTCGCACTACGAAGGCCTGCAGTACTGGGACTACAACTGGCGCAAGGGTGGCGGTGCCAGCCGTATGGTCGAGATCAGCAAACGCGAGCAGTTCTACCAGCAGGAATACTGTGGCTGTGTGTATTCGCTGCGCGATGCCAACCGCCACCGTCGCGAGAACGGCCGCGAGCGCATCAAGATCGGCCTGCTGTATTACGGACAGGACAACGACGCCGCCACCGGCGATTGACGTGCGCGCGAGGGGCGGCCACGCTGGTCGCCCTTCTTCTGTTGTGCCGGACCTGCCATGACCGCCCTGCCCGCTGATGTCGCCCTGCTGGTGATCGACCTGCAGCCGGACTTCATGCCTGGTGGCGCCCTCGCCTGCGAACAGGGCGATGCGCTGGTGGCGCCGATCGCGGCGTTGCTGGCCGAGCGCCGCTACCGGACCGTGGTTGCAACCCAGGACTGGCACCCGGCCGACCATGCCTCGTTTGCCAGCCAGCATCCGGGGCATCTGCCCTTTGAAGCGATCCTGCTGCACGCGCAGCCGCAGACCCTGTGGCCGGACCACTGCGTGCAGGGCAGCGCGGGCGCCGCCCTGCACGCGGGCGTGGACTGGGCCGTGGCCGACCTGATCCTGCGCAAAGGCACGCGCCAGCAGGTGGATTCGTACAGCGCGTTCCGCGAAAACCACGGCCCCGAAGGCACCCGCCCGGCGACCGGACTGGCCGGCTGGCTGCACGAACGTGGTATCCGCGAGGTGCACGTGTGCGGGTTGGCACGCGATTACTGCGTGTTGTGGAGCGCGCAGGATGCGGTGAAGTCCGGCTTCCGGGTGAAATTCCTGTGGGAGCTGACCCGCCCGGTGACCGACGCCAATGACGGCATGGTGCGCGAGGCCCTGGCGAAGGCGAGGATTGCGGTCGCCTGACGCGTGGCGGTAGTGCCGGCCGCTGGCCGGCAAACCCTGGATCCCCGCAGTTGCCGGCCAGCGGCCGGCACTACCGGAATACGACCGTGCGGTGCCCGTTGAGCAGGATGCGGTGCTCGACATGCCGGCGCACGGCACGCGCCAGCACCTGCGATTCGGTATCGCTGCCAAGACGCACCAGCTCGCGCGGCGTCATCGCGTGGTCCACGCGGGCCACGTCCTGTTCGATGATCGGGCCTTCGTCCAGGTCTTCGGTGACGTAGTGCGCGGTGGCACCGATGATCTTGACCCCGCGCGCGTGCGCCTGGTGGTACGGCTGCGCGCCCTTGAAGCTGGGCAGGAAGCTGTGGTGGATGTTGATCGCCCTGCCCGCCAGCGCACGGCACAGCGTGGGCGAGAGAACCTGCATGTAGCGCGCCAGCACCACCAGGTCGATGCGCTCGCGCTCCACCAGATCGACGATCTGCTGTTCCTGCGCCGCGCGCGTGTCAGCGTTCACCGGCAGGTGGTGGAACGGCACCTGGTAGGACGCCGACAGGGCGGCGAAGTCCGCGTGGTTGGAAGCCACCGCTGCGATGTCCACCTTCAGCTGGCCGCTGTGTGCACGGAACAGCAGGTCGTTCAGGCAATGGCCCTGCTTGCTGACCAGTACCAGCAGGCGTGGACGGCGGCGCCCGTCATGCAGTTGCCAGTCCATGCCGAAGTCCGCTGCCAGTGCGGCCATCGCGGCGTGCACGGTGTCCAGCGGCAGGCCCGCATCGCGGTCGAAATGCACGCGCAGGAAGAAGCGACCGCTCTCCTCGTCGCCGAACTGCTGGGCGTCGAGGATGTTGCAGCCGTGGTCGAACAACAGGCCCGATACGCGGTAGACGATGCCGGTGCGGTCGGGACAGGAGAGGGTGAGGATGGAATCGGGGCGCATCGCCCGAGTGTAGGGCAGCACCGTTGCGCCGTGGACGATGGTCACCGATGCAACCGACTGCTTGGTACAGACCCAAGCGATACTTGGCATTCCACATGGCAAGCTGGTCGGTCATGAACCTGTTGCAGCTCATCCGCAGCTTCACCCGCACCGCAGAGACCGGCAGCATTGCCGCTGCGGCACGCACCCTTGGCATCAGCGCCACCGCCGTGGGCCAGAACATCAACCGTCTGGAAGCCCACCTGGGCGTGCGCCTGCTGAACCGCAGTACGCGCCAGCTGGCGCTGAGCGAGGCCGGCACGGTGTACCTGGCACAGGTGCGGCATCTCGAAGCCGATCTGGCACGCGCGCAGGCCATGGTCACCGGCGACGTGGAACCGGCCGGGCCCCTTCGCATCGCCAGCAGCAGCGCGTTCGGCCGGCACGTGCTGGCACCGCTGCTGCCTTCACTGCAGCAGCGCTATCCACACCTGCAGCTGGAACTGCGCCTGACCGATCGCGCCGTGCAGCACGGTGCCGAGGCGGTGGATGCAAGCATCCGCATCGGTGCGCAGCTGGAGGACGGGCTGGTAGCGCGGCCACTGGCACGTATCCCGTTCGTGTTCTGTGCGTCGCCGGCTTATCTGAAGGCCAGCGGCACACCGCTGGAACCGGCACAGCTGGCCGCCCATCGCGGCCTTCTGCACCGCTTCCCCACCGATGGCCGGCCACTGCGCTGGGGCCTGCTGAAGGATGGCCAGCGGGTGGACGCGGCACTGCCGCCGAGCATGGTCTGCGATGACATCGATGCGCTGGCCGAACTGGCCGCTGCCGGAGCCGGCATCACCCGGCTGGCCGCGTTCGTGGCCGAGCCGTATCTGCGTGACGGTCGCCTGCAACCGGTGTTCGGGCCCGCTACCGACTGGAACCCGGAGCCGATGGAAGTCTATTTCTGCGTGAGCGACCGCCGCGATTTCACCGCCAAGATCCGCGCGCTGTTCGAGCACCTGCAGGCCGGCCTGCCGCCGGCCTGGCAGGTGTAGTGCTCAGCGCGGACTGAACACGCCGCGTGCGTCGCGCGGTTCGCAGCGCAGGTACTGCGGCGCCGGCACCACGCCATCGCCCAGCGCCGCAGCGGCGTGCCACGGCCAGCGTGGATCGTAGAGGATGCCGCGGGCCAGTGCGATGGCATCGGCCTGGTTGTGGCGCAGGATCGATTCGGCCTGCTCCGGCTCGGTGATCATGCCCACCGCGATCACCGGCATGCGCACCTTCTTGGCCTTGATCGCTGCCGCGAACGGCACCTGGTAGCCCGGGCCGACGCTGATCTTCTGACGCTCATGCAGGCCGCCACTGGAAACGTGCAGGAAATTGCAGCCACGCGCGTCCAGCACCTGTGCCAGCGCCTCGCTCTGCACGATGTCCCAGCCACCCTCGACCCAGTCGCTGGCGGAGATGCGCACGCCCACGGCGACCTTGTCCGACACCGCGGCACGCACCGCGTCGAACACTTCCACCAGCATCCGCAGCCGGTTCGGCAGCGAGCCGCCGTAGCCATCGGTGCGTCGGTTGCTCAGCGGCGACAGGAACTGGTGCAGCAGATAACCGTGCGCGGCATGGATCTCGATCAGCTCGAAGCCCAGGCGCTCGGCGCGCACCGCGCTGGCGGCGAAGGCGGCAACGATCTCGGCGATGCCGGCCTCGTCCAGTTCCTGTGGCGCCGGGTCCGCGGCATGGAACGGCAGCGGCGACGGTGCGACCGTGGTCCAGCCGCGCGCATCATCGGCCGGCAACTGACCACCGCCATCCCACGGGCGCGCCGTAGAGGCCTTGCGGCCGGCATGGGCCAACTGCACACCCAATGGCATCGGCGACCAGCGGCGAACGCTGGCCAGCGCCTGCGCCAGTGCCGCTTCGGTGCCGTCGTCCCACAGGCCCAGATCAGCCCAGCTGATGCGGCCGCGCGCTTCGACCGCGGTGGCCTCCAGGATCAGCAGGCCCGCACCGGACTGCGCCAGGTTGCCCAGATGCATGGCGTGCCAGTCGCTGGCGCGGCCGTCTTCGGCGGAGTACTGGCACATCGGCGCGACGACGATACGGTTGGACAGGGTCAGGGGGCCGAAAGAGATCGGCGAAAACAGCTGGCTCACGGCAGTGGGGGGTGTATCAAAGGGGGTACGTATTGCACCGCTGTACGGCCGATAGATCAACCGTGTGGGTAGATCGCTGTTTCGTGGGCAAGAGCAACCGGACCCATGCTCGGCTCAGCGCGTGGTCCAGTCGGCCAGCGCCTCGGCGCAATCGCGCTCGTCCTTGAACTGCAGCAGATCGTCGGCACGGGTGCGGCCACGGTTCAGCGCTGCCACCGGCAAGCCGGCTTTGGCTGCGGCCTGCACGAAGCGGAAGCCGGAATAGACCATCAGCGAGGAGCCCACCACCAGCACCGCGTCCGCCTGCTGCAGGTGGTCGTGCACGGCAGCCACGCGCTCACGCGGCACGTTCTCACCGAAGAACACCACATCCGGCTTCAGCAGGCCGCCGCAGTGCGGGCAGTCCGGCACCGCAAACGCGGAAAAGTCGGTTTCCAGGTCGGCGTCGCCGTCGGGCGCGATACCGGCCTCCAGCGACTCCCAGCCGGGGTTGGCCTGCAGCAGTTGCTGCTGGAAGTCCTCACGCTCGCTGCGACGTTCGCAGCCCATGCAGCGCACCAGATCCAGGCGGCCGTGCAGGTCGATCACGTTGCGGCTGCCGGCACGCTGGTGCAGGCCATCCACGTTCTGGGTCAGCAGCACCTGCAACTTGCCGCTGTCCTCCAGTGCGGCCAGCGCCTGATGCGTGCCGTTGGGCCTGGCCTGGCCGAAACGCGGCCAGCCCAGCAGGCTGCGCGCCCAGTAGCGCTGGCGGGTAGCCGCCTCGCCCATGAACGCCTGGTAGGTCACCGGCGGCGTACGCTTCCACTGGCCATCGGCATCGCGGTAATCCGGAATGCCCGAGGCGGTGCTGCAGCCTGCGCCGGTCAGCACGAACAGCCGTTGGGCGCGGTCGATGAAGTCGGTGAGCGGCAGGGTCATGGCAGTCAGATGGGGGCGCGCGGGCACCCCCGCAAGCGCGGGCTCAGGCAGCCGGGGCGGCGTCGGGCAGCCGCGGCACGGTCACCGGGTGGCCGTCCTCGCCCAGCGCGATCATCACGAAGTGGCCACGGGTGCACAGCTTGCGCTCGCCGCTGTGCAGGTCTTCGGCGATCAGCTCGACCTCGACCTTCATCGAACTGCGACCAACCTCGACGATGCGACCAATGGTCTCCACCATCTGGCCGATGCGGATCGGCAGCTTGAAATCAACCTGGTCGCTGCGCGCGGTCACCACGGTGCGGCGCGAGTAGCGGGCGGCGGCCAGGAAGGCGGCCTTGTCCATCCATGCCAGTGCCTGGCCACCGAACAGGGTGCCCATGTGGTTGGTGTGGTTGGGAAAGACGATTTCGGCCATGCGCACTTCGGTCGGCGGCACGGTCTCGGGAATGGGGGTCATGGGGGCGGTTCGGGTGTGGGGTAAGACGGATTTTAAGGCAGGTTGCGTGCAGGCGGCGCTACACTTCGGCACCCCCACTGCGTGAACCCACCATGCCCGCCACGTCCGACCTGCTGGCCTTCGCCCTTGTCTCGCTGGCCATGGTGCTGACACCCGGGCCGAACATGATCTACGTGATCTCGCGCTCGATCTGCCAGGGTCGCGTGGCCGGGTTGATCTCGCTGGGCGGGGTGGCGCTGGGCTTCGTGTTCTACATGCTGTGCGCGGCGCTGGGCATCACCGCGCTGCTGATGACCGTGCCGTTCGCCTACGACGCGCTGCGCATCGGCGGCGCGCTGTACCTGCTGTACCTGGCCTGGCAGGCGCTGAAGCCGGGCGGCCGCTCGCCGTTCGCGGTGCGTGACCTGCCGGTGGACGGCCCGCGCAAGCTGTTCGCGATGGGTTTCCTGACCAATGTGCTGAATCCGAAGGTGGCGGTGATGTACCTGTCCCTGCTGCCGCAGTTCCTGCACCCGGACAGCGAAGGCGGCGTGCTGATGCAGTCGCTGGTGCTGGGCTCCACCCAGCTGCTGGTCAGCGTGAGCGTGAACGGCATCATCGCGATGATGGCCGGCAGCATCGCCGGCTTCCTGGCGGCCCGTCCCACCTGGCAGGCAGTGCAGCGCTGGTTCATGGGCACGGTGCTGGCCGGGTTGGCCGTGCGCATGGCGGTGGATGGGCGGCGGTAGCGCCAGGCCCTACCGTAAAAACGAAAAACCCCGGCGTTGGCCGGGGTTTCTCGTTGCGACAGTCCTGACCGGTTCGATCAGAAATTCATGTCGAAGGCGACTTCACCCTTCACGCCCACCTGGTAGGCCGAGGCGCGGCGTTCGAAGAAGTTGGTCAGTTCCTGCACGTCCTGCAGTTCCATGAAGCTGAGCGGGTTGCGCACGTTGTACTTGCGCTCCATGCCCAGGCGATGGAAATGGTTGTCGGCGCAGTGCTGCAGGTACTGGCGCATGTCACGGGTGGAAATGCCCGCCACGCCACCGGACAGCACGTCCTCGGCGAACTGCACCTCACACTCGATGGCTTCGGCCAGCATGTCATAGACATCCTGCTTCATCTTGTCGTCGAACAGGTCCGGCTCTTCCTCGCGGATCACGTCCACGCACTCGAAGGCGAATTCCATGTGCGCGCTTTCGTCGCGGAACACCCAGTTGGTGCCCGAGGCCAGGCCGTTGAGCAGGCCGCGCGAACGGAAGTAGTACACGTAGGCGAACGCGGCGAAGAAGAACAGGCCTTCGATGCACGCAGCGAAACAGATCTGGTTGAGCAGGAACTGGCGGCGCTCGTCGCGGGTCTCGATGCGCTTCAGGTCCTGGATCGAGTCGATCCACTTGAAGCAGAAATCGGCCTTCTTCTTGATCGAGTCGATGTTCTCCACCGCAGCGAAGGCTTTGACGCGCTCGTCCGGATCCGGCAGGTAGTTGTCCAGCAGGGTCAGGTAGAACTGCACGTGCAGCGCTTCTTCATACAGCTGGCGCGACAGGTACATGCGCGCTTCGGGCGCGTTCAAGTGCTGGTACAGGTTCAGCACCAGGTTGTTGGACACGATCGAATCGCCGGTGGCGAAGAATGCGACCAGACGGTGGATCAGGTGACGCTCGCCCGGCGACATCTTGCTGTGCAGGTCGCTGATGTCGATCTGGAAGTTGATCTCTTCCACCGTCCAGGTGTTCTTGATCGCATTCCGGTACATGTCATAGAACTGCGGGTAGCGCATCGGGCGCAGCGTCAGTTCAAAACCGGGATCGAGCAGCATCTGCTTGGGCTTGTCGGCCATGGGTGTTTCCTTGAATTCCTGGGTGAGCGGCCGGGCATGGCCCGGCGCTACCGTGGGTGATGATCATCGGCCGGGGTTGCCGGCCAGCGGCCGGCACTACCGCGCGGCGGTGCCGCTTATTACTGGCAGGCCTCGCAGGCTTCCGGGTTCTCCAGCGAGCAGGCGATGGCCTCCTCCGGGCTGAACACCTTCTCCGGTGCAACGCTGGCCGTGTGGCTGACGGTGGTCTTGGCGATCTTGGTGGCCGGACGCGAACGCAGGTAGTAGGTGGTCTTGATGCCCTGCTTCCAGGCGTACATGTACATGGACGACATCGCGCCGATGCTCGGGCTTTCCATGAACAGGTTGAGCGAGGCGGACTGGTCGATGAAGGCGCCACGGTCGGCGGCCATGTCGATCAGCGAACGCATCGGCAGTTCCCATGCGGTGCGATAGACGTGGCGCAGCGTTTCCGGAATCTGGCTGATGCCCTGGATCGAGCCGTCGGCCAGCTTGATCGCATCGCGCATTTCCGGGGTCCAGTGGCCCAGCTTCTTCAGCTCGTTCACCAGGTAGCGGTTCACCTGCAGGAAGTCACCGGACAGGGTCTCGCGCTTGAACAGGTTGGACACCTGCGGTTCCACGCACTCGTAGCAGCCGGCGATGGAGGCGATGGTTGCGGTCGGGGCAATCGCGATCATCAGCGAGTTGCGCAGGCCGTGTTCCTTGATGCGCTCACGCAGGGCGTCCCAGCGTGCGGCATCTTCCGGCACCACGTTCCAGGCATCGAACTGCAGCTCGCCGCTGGCCGCACGGGTGTCGGCGAAGGACGGGTGCTTGCCGCGTTCCTGGGCCAGTTCCACCGAGGTTTCCAGCGCGTGGAAGTAAATGGTCTCGGCAATCTTCTTCGACAGCGCGCGGGCTTCGGCGCCATCGAACGGCAGGCGCTTACGGAAGAACACGTCCTGCAGGCCCATGCAGCCCAGGCCGACCGGACGCCAGCGCAGGTTGCCGCGACGTGCCGATTCGATCGGGTAGAAGTTCAGGTCGATCACGCGGTCCAGCTGGCGTACGGCCAGGCGCACGGTGTCGGCCAGCTTGTCGAAATCGAACTCGCCGTTGCCGTCGAAGTGGTTGCCCAGGTTGATCGAACCCAGGTTGCACACCGCAGTCTCTTCAGCCGAGGTGACTTCCAGGATTTCGGTGCACAGGTTGGACAGGTGGATCACGTTGCCGGCGCGCAGGGTCTGGTTGCTGGCGCGGTTGCACTTGTCCTTGAAGGTCATCCAGCCGTTGCCGGTCTCGGCCAGGGTGCGCATCATCCGCGAGTACAGCTTGCGCGCGGAGATGGTGCGGTTGGCCTTGCCCTGTGCTTCGGCCTGCAGGTAGGCGGCCTCGAAGGCTTCGCCGAACAGGTCGGTGAACTCGGGCACCACGCGCGGATCGAACAGCGACCATTCCTGGTCCGATTCGACACGCTTCATGAACAGGTCCGGGATCCAGTTGGCCAGGTTCAGGTTGTGCGCACGGCGCGATTCGTCGCCGGTGTTGTCACGCAGCTCGAGGAAGTCCTCGATGTCGGCGTGCCAGGTTTCCAGGTACACACAGGCCGCGCCCTTGCGCTTGCCGCCCTGGTTCACCGCAGCCACCGACGAATCCATGGTCTTCAGCCACGGCACGATGCCGTTGGAATGACCGTTGGTCGACTTGATCAGCGAGCCACGCGAACGCACGCGGGTGTAGCTGACGCCGATGCCGCCGGAGAACTTGGACAGCTGGGCGATGTCGCCGTACTTGGAGTAGATCGATTCCAGCGAATCCTGCGGCGAGTCCAGCAGGAAGCACGAGGACAGCTGCTCATGGGTGGTGCCCGAGTTGAACAGCGTCGGGCTGGACGGCAGGTAGTCCAGGTTGCCCATGCGCTTGTACAGCGCCAGGGTTTCCGGCACGTCTTCGCTCAGCGCGCTGGCGATACGCAGGAAGAACTGCTGCGGGGTCTCGATCACCTTGCGGGTGTGCGGATGGCGCAGCAGGTAGCGGTCGTACAGGGTACGCAGGCCGAAGTAATCGAAGTTCAGGTCCAGCGAGATGTCGATGGCATCGTTGAGCTTGCGTGCGTTGGTCTGCACGAAGTTCAGCAGGCGGTCGTTGATCAGGCCCACTTCGTGGCCACGACCCACCGACTGCGAGAACGCGTGGATTTCCTGGTTGGACACTTCCTTGGCGATGAAGTTGGCCAGCAGGCGCGCGGCCAGGCGGCCGTACTCGGGTTCTTCGCCGATCAGCAGCGCCGCGGTGCGGATGGACAGTTCGTCCAGCTCCTGGGTGGTGGCGCCGTTGTACAGGCCGGAAATGGTGCGGGTGGCCACGCGCATCGGATCGACGGCGTGCAGGCCTTCGGAGGAACGCTGCACCGCGCGGACGATCTTGTTCAGATCCACCAGCTCGGTCGTGCCATTGCGCTTGGTCACACTCATCGCGTTGGACGTCGGCGGCGACGTCAACAGGAACTCGCTTTCCTTCTCGATGGTGGCGCTGGTCTCGGTGGTCACGGCGTGTGTCCTCTTGGCGTGATGGATGGTGGCTCGGTGCATCGGATGACGCGGCCCGGGACGTGACACCCCAGGGTGGCAGACCGGTGTCGCAGGAATTGAGACCTGCGCCTGTGGCTGCTGCTGGCAGTGCTGACCGGTGCCGCTGCGGGCATGGAGGGCGTATCACCGGAAGGTCCGGCGATCCATTCCATGGGCCCGGCGGCTTGGGGTCCCCACAACCGACAGCCACAAGATAGTGGGGGTAGTTGGGTCCGTCAACGCCAAATGTAGTGAAATTCGGCAATCCCTTGCGCCGCAAGGATCGTGCCATCGGCGCCCGGTTTGGACGCTTTGGACCTGCTGGATCGGGCTGCGCAGTCAAGCCCGAAAAGCGTCGTGGTGGCGGTAATCAGCACCCCACCAGCGGAACAATGACAGCTTCACATGACAGGGCCGCGCAGGCGAGGGACAACTCTGTGGATAGGTGGTGGGCAGCCGGTGGGAATCCGGTGGACGGGATGACTTCCGGCCGGTGACGCCCACGCGCTGGCGGCGGATGCTGGTCCTCCGGTTCCGGAGAAGGATGTTCCGATGCGCCTGCGCTTGCCCGCCCTGGCCCTGTTGCCTGCCCTGTTCATTGCTCCGGCGCTTGCCTCCGATGGGCCGGACCTGCGCTCGGACCAGTGCGGCATCCATACCGACTACGACGTGCTGGTGGACAGCGGCGGCATCTGGCTGCGGCATGGCCCGCAGGCACCACATGAGGTGGTGTTCCACGACGGCGAGCTGAGCCTGGACGGCAGGATGGTGACGGTCAGTGCCGCCGACGCTGCGCGCCTGCGGCAGATGGAGGCCGGCGCCCGCCAGCTGATGCCGGCCGTCACCGCGCTGGCCCACGAAGTCTCGGGGGTCACCTTCGATGCGCTGGACGCCGCCTTCGAGGCCATCACCGGCAAGTCGCACAACCGCCAGATGCGCGCGATGCGCGGCGAGATGCAGACCTGGATCGACGCCAGCCTGGGCCGCGGCTATTGGGAACAGGAGTCCTTCGGCGATGGCTTCGACGCGCATATCGACCAGATGGCCGAGACGATGGCCGCGTCGATGACCCGCAGCGTTCTGTGGCAGGTGTTTACCGGTCGCGCCGGAGCCATGGAGCGCCGCGCCGACCGTCTCGACGCAGAGGTCGACCGCCGCATGGAAGCGCGCGGCCAGCAGCTGGAGGCCAAGGCGATGGCACTGTGCCCGCTGGTGCAGTCGCTGGCGGATGCTCACGACGCGCTGGAGGTACGCTACCAGGGACAGCCGCTGCGGCTGCTGGAGCGAGGTGAGAGTGTACGGGTGGAGCACGGCACCGGTTCGGGCCTGCATGTGTCGGCCCGTCCGGATGAGCGGCCACAGGGGGATGCGCTGGCGCCAATCCGGTAGCCACCGCAGCCGGTAGTGCCGGCCGCTGGCCGGCAGCCCATGGGTCCGGATGCGTCGTGCAGATGCCGGCCAGCGGCCGGCACTACCCTCGTTGTCACGCGCGGTGCGGGGTACCCAGGTACTCGGCGCTCTGCATTTCGATCAGGCGCGAGGCGGTGCGCTCGAACGCGCCCTGCAGGCGGGTACCGGTGTACAGCTCGACCGGCGAGGTGCTGGCGGTGCAGACCAGGTTGACGTGGCGGTCGTACAGCTCGTCGATCAGGTTGACGAAGCGGCGCGCGGCATCCTCGTTCAGGCGATCAAAGGCCGGAATGCCCCCCAGCAGCACGGTGTTGAACTCGTGCGCGATCTCGATGTAATCCGACGGCCCACGCGGGCCTTCACACAAGGCGGCGAAGTCGAACCAGGCAATGCTTTTGCCACGCGCGCGTACCGGGATCTTGCGGCTCTCGATCTCGATGTTGCCGGCCTTGGCCGGTTGGCCACCGCTCAGTTCGCCCCAGCGCGTGGCCAGCCATCCATCGCTGTCGTCAGCCAGCGGCGCGCGGTACACCGGTGAACGGGTCAGCGCGCGCATGCGGTAGTCCTCGGTGCCCTCGGCGTACAGCTCCACGCAGTAGCGCTGCAGCAGGCCGATGGCCGGCATGAAGCTCTCGCGCTGCAGGCCGTTGAGGTACAGGTTTTCCACCGCCGTGTTGGAGGTGGTGACCAGGGTCACGCCCTCGGCGAACATCCGCTCCAGCAGGCGCGCCAGCAGCATGGCATCGCCGATGTCGGTGACGAAGAATTCGTCCAGCACCAGCACGCGCAGGTTGCTGCGCCATTCCTGGGCGATCTTCGCCAGCGGGTCGCTCTGGCCCTGGTGCTCGCGCAGGCGCTCGTGGACGCTGCGCATGAAGCGATGGAAGTGGGTACGGTACTTCTGCTTGATCGGCAGGCCGTCGTAGAACAGGTCCACCAGGAAGGTCTTGCCGCGGCCGACGCCGCCCCAGAAATACAGGCCCTTGACCGGCTCGGGCTTCTTCCAGAACGAGGACAGGCGGTCCAGCCAGCCGTCTTCGGCGCTGTCCACCAGGGCCAGGTGGATCCGGTCCAGCTCGGCCAGGGCCGCATGCTGGGCCGGGTCGTTCTGCCAATCGCCGCGTTCCACCCCGGCCGCATAGCGTTGCGTCGGGGTCAGTTCCACCTCGCTCATGCCGCCGTGCCCAGCCAATGCTTGACGCCGTGGGTGAGCGCGCCGCGCAGGTCGATCAGCTTGCGGTGGAAGAAGTGGCTGGTGTCCGGCATGCGCACCAGCTCATGCGGCGCATCAAGGCTGTCCAGCCACTGGTAGACGGCCTGCGGGTCGACGATCTCATCCTGCTCGCCCTGGATCACCAGCCAGCGGGCCGGCGGCGCGATGCCGCCGAAGTCCCAACGGCCCGCCGGCGGCGCGATCGAGATCAGCGCTTCGGGCTGCAGCTCGGCGGCGGCCTTCAGCGAAACGAACGCGCCGAAGCTGAAGCCGGCCAGCCACAGGCGGTCGTCCGGGCGCTGCTGGCGGACCCAGGCGGTGACGGCCTTCAGGTCCTCCTGCTCGCCAACGCCATGGTCGAATTCACCGGCAGAACCACCGACGCTTCGGAAGTTGAAGCGCACCGTGGCGATGCCCAGCTCGCGCAGGGTGGTGGCGGTCATGGTGACCACCTTGTTGTGCAGGGTGCCGCCTTCGGTGGACAGCGGATGGCAGATGATGGCCACGATCGGCTGCACCGGCACATCGGCCTTGGGCAGGTCGATGAGCACTTCCAGCGGGCCAACCGGGCCCTCCAGTGCGATGCAGGCGGTTTCGCCGGGGGCGACGGGGAACGAGGGCTTGTGCATGGCACCATGATAGCGTCCCCCGCCGCTGCCCTGTGCCCGCCCCATGCTCTACCTGTCCCTGGCCGTGATCTGCAGTGTGCTGGTTTCGGTGTTGTTGAAGCTCGCTGGCCGCCGCCAGCTGGATGTTGCGCAGATGGTGACCTGGAACTATCTGGTCGCCGCGACGATGACGGCAGTGGTGCTGCAGCCGCCGCTGGACGCCTTGCGCGCACCGCACGCACCGTGGGTTTCACTGCTGGCGCTGGCGGTGGTGCTGCCCTCGATCTTCCTGGTACTCGGCCGCGCGGTGGCTGTTGCCGGCATCGTCCGCAGTGATGTGGCGCAGCGGTTGTCGCTGCTGCTGTCGCTGGCGGCGGCGTTCCTGTTCTTCGGGCAGACCGCCACGCCGTGGAAGCTGGTCGGGCTGGGCCTGGGCCTGCTGGCGATGGTGGCCATCAGCCTGCGTCCACGCGGCCCGGCAGTGGCCGCTTCCGCCGGCGGCTGGGGCTGGTTGCTGGGCGTGTGGGCCGGCTTTGCAGTGGTGGATGTGCTGCTGAAGCAGGTGGCGCTGTCGGGCACGCCGTCGATGGCGGCGGTGCTGGCCAGTTTCAGCGTGGCCTTCGTGCTGATGCTGGCGCTGCAGCTGTGGCGGCATTTCAGTGGGCGCAGCCGCCTGGCCTGGCGCAACGTCGGTGCCGGCGCGCTGCTGGGCCTGCTCAACGGCGGCAACATCCTGTTCTACGTGCATGCGCACCAGTCGATGCCGGAAAGCCCGGCCACCGTGTTCGCCGGCATGAACATCGGCGTGGTGGTGCTGGGTGCGCTGGTGGGCGTGTTCGCCTTCGGCGAGGCGACCACGCGCTGGAACCGCGCCGGCCTGGCACTGGCGGTGCTGGCGATTGGTTTGATCGCCTGGGGGTGAGTGATGCCTGGGGTCGGATCCCATTCCCACGGAATGGGCTCTGACCCCGGCGCAGGCTTATCTGTCGAAGCCGAGCAGCAGCGGGTCGTGGTCGGAGCTGCGCCATGGGCCCTGCACGTTGCGGCCCTGGTAGCCGCTGGCGTCCTGCTCGTCGGCGTTGCTGTGCCACTCGGCGGCGCCACGCAGGCGCTTGGCCATCGTCGGGCTCAGCAGCGCGTGATCGAGGCGGCCGGTATAGCCGTTGTAGACGTAGCTGTAGGGCTGTTCGACCTTGGCTACCTTGAAGGCATCCTGCCAGCCCAGGTCGTGCAGGGTGCGGATCGGATCTTCCATCGCGTAGGCGTTGAAGTCGCCCATCAGCACCACGTCCTTCACCTTCAGACGTGCGGCTTCGGCCTGCACCCAGGTGTTGAGCTGCCTGGCCGATTCCACACGGGTAGCGTTCCAGCAGCCCTGTCCGTCATTGCGGTCGGCGTCGGCACCGCTGGCCTCGCGGCAGCCCTTGGACTTGAAATGGTTGGCAACCACCATGAACGGTGCACCCTTGCCCTGGAAGGCCTGCGCCAGCGGCGCACGGCTGTGTTCGACGAAGGGACCGTCGAGCTTGGTCAGCGGCTTGCCGAGCGGTTTGAATTCGCTCCTGCGGTAGATGATGCCGACGCGGATCGGATTGCTGCCGGGGCCCTGCCCGGCATCGACGAACGCCCACTGCTTGTCGGCCGCGAGACCGACATTGAGTGCGTCCACCAGTTCGGCGATGGCCGACTGCGGGCCGTAGCCGTCGTTCTCCAGTTCCATCAGCGCGGCGATATCGGCGCCCAGCGCGTTGACGGTAGCGACCAGCTTGCCGACCTGCGCCTTGTGCTCGTCCAGTGTGCGCGCGCCGCGCAGGGTCGGGAATCCACCGCCCTGACCGTCGCCGTTGAAGAAGTTCTCCAGGTTGAAGGCTGCGATATGCAGGCTGCCGGGCACGCTCGGCACGGCCGGCCGCTGCAGTTCCGGCAGCTTCACTGTGCCGTCGACCTGCAGACTGGGGCGGCCCTGCGCATCGACGCGCACGGTGCCTTCCACGTTGCGCAGCTGCATGCCGGTACGCAGCACCGGGTTGCCCGGCAGGTAACCGACGCTGGCCGGGTCACGCGCATCGCTGCCATCGTCCAGCAGCAGGCGGCGGCGTTGGTTGTCGGCCATCACCTGTTCGATACCGGCGCTGCCGGGCACGGCCACTTCGGTCGGCTGCCAGAGGCGGCCATCAAAGGCGACGGTGAGCTGGCCGAAGCGCTCCAGACCATCGGTGCCGGCCAGCGTGAGCGGCGCGGCGATGCGCACGTGCTGGCCTTCCAGTGCACGCCAGTCGGCCGGCGCGGCCGTCAGGGTGACGGTGGCCGGGCTGCGCGGCGCGGTCGCCGGGGTCGACGCAACCTGCGGCTGAGCCTGGGCGAAAGCGGATGCTGGCAGCAGCAGGGACAGGGCAAGGGCGAGGGAACGGCGGCGCATCGACAGACGACTCCACGGAAGAGGCGCACAGACTAACCCTGAAATGTGAAACCCCGCCTGCGCGGCGGGGTTTCGGCCTTGGTCGGCAAAGGTAGTGCCGGCCGCTGGCCGGCAACCTCATGACCTCTGTGCGATGCGTGGTTGCCGGCCAGCGGCCGGCACTACCAGAGGTCATGAGGTTGCCAGCCACCCGCCGGCACCAGCGGGTGCCGCAGAACCCGTTATTTCAGATTGCCCAGCATCCAGTCCACGGTGGCGTGGATCTGCTCCTCGGTGAGCGCCGGGTTGCCGCCCTTGGGCGGCATGATGCCGCCATCCGGACCGGTGTAGCCCTCGATGGCGTGCTTGTAGAGGGTGTCCTTGCCCTGCGCCAGGCGCTTGTCCCAGTGCGAGTGGTCCAGCGTCGGCGCCATGCCCACGCCGGTGGTGTGGCAGGCGGTGCACAGGTTGTCGAAGATCACCTTGCCGTCCTTGGTACCACCGTAGGCCACCTGCGAGGCGGCCTTGGCCAGCGCGGCGGCATGCGCTGCAGCCTGCGCGGCCGCGCCGGTGCTGCCGGCGTACACCGCGCCGGTGGGCGAAATGCGCTGTTCGGTGCGTTTGGCGGCGGTGGGCGACACCTCGGGCGGAATCCGGGTGTGGATGAACGCGGCCAGGAGGATCAGACCGAGGGTGATGGCCATCAACAGCGCGATCACCATGGAGAAGCGTTTCAGGAACTCCAGATCGTAATTCCGCACTCTTCGTTACCCCTGGCTGATAGTCGTTGGACCACGGCTGAGCGACTGCGTGATGGGCCGAGTATAGAACGCACTTTGCGTGCGACAACAGGCGTCAGGGCTGGTGCGGCGCAGCATGCCTGCCCGGTAGTGCCGGCCGCTGGCCGGCATCGCCATGTCTTCGGATGCATCGTGCAGATGCCGGCCAGCGGCCGGCACTACCGGATGACGGGGGCGCCAACAGCCCGCAGGCAGAAACTGCAGATGGCCTCGACCAGCGCGCCTTCGTCGCGGTGCGCTTCACGGCTGGGCGCGGTCGGGCCGACCATCGCTTCGGTGAACGCACCCACCAGGCAGGCGGCGGCAGCGTGCGCGTCCTGCGCCGGCAGTTCACCGGCCGCCACGCCCTCTTCCACCAGGCGCAGGAATACGTCACCAAAGGCACGGCGGCCGCGCATGCGCTCGGCTTCCACGTCCGGGTCCACCGGCTCGACGATGAAGGCGTGGGCCAGCCCAGGGCCAGCCAGGGCACGGCGGACAAAGGCGGTGATGGCCTGGCGCAGGCGCACGCTGGCCGGCTCCGGGGCGCTGGCGATGCGCTCCATGATCGCCACCTCGTGGGCCACGGCGGCATTGAGCACTTCCACGAACAGCTCCGCCTTGGACGGGAAGTGGCGGTAGATCAAGCCGGTGGAGACCCCGGCCTGGGTTGCCACGGCCGTTACCGGCGCGTTGCGCCAGCCGCCGGTGGCGACCAGTTCGCGGGTGGCCAGCAGGATCCGTTCACGGGCCCCGGCCAGGCGTTCTTCCATCAATGCTGAGCGTTTATAGGCCATGTTCTGATTCTAGTTTCAATTTTTGAATTTGTATTCACTTCTTACCCGAACCCCGCTACGCTGGGGTCCAATCGCCCGCGCGGGCTGCTGCTGTGAACAGCTGCCGCTTACCCTTCCGGGTGCGTCCATTCCCCACCTTCCCTCGTGGAGCCATCGCAATGCACGTGCCATCCCTGAACTTCGACCTCGGCGAAGATATCGACCTGCTGCGCCAGAGCGTGGCCCATTTTGCCGCTGCCGAGATCGCGCCGCTCGCGGCCGAGACCGATGCGACCAACCAGTTCCCGTTGGCACTATGGCCCAAGCTGGGCGAGCAGGGCCTGCTGGGCTTGACCGTGGAAGAAGAATACGGCGGCACCGGCATGGGCTACCTGGCCCACGTGGTGGCGATGGAAGAAGTCTCGCGTGCTTCCGGTGGCATCGGCCTGTCCTACGGCGCGCATTCGAACCTGTGCGTGAACCAGCTGCGCAAGAACGGCACCGAGGCGCAGAAGCAGCGCTTCCTGCCGGACCTGTGCAGCGGCGCCAAGATCGGTGCGCTGGCGATGAGCGAACCGGGCGCGGGTTCGGACGTGGTGTCGATGAAGCTGCGCGCGGACAAGCGCGGCGACCGCTACGTGCTCAACGGCAACAAGATGTGGATCACCAATGGCCCTGACGCCGACGTGCTGGTGGTCTACGCCAAGACCGACATGGACGCCGGTGCCAAGGGCATCACCGCCTTCCTGGTCGAGAAGGGCATGAAGGGCTTCTCCACCGCGCAGAAGCTGGACAAGCTGGGCATGCGCTCCTCGCCCACCTGCGAACTGGTGTTCCAGGACTGCGAGATCCCCGAAGAGAACGTGCTGGGCGCGGTCGGTGGCGGCGTGCGCGTGCTGATGTCCGGCCTGGACTACGAGCGTGTGGTGCTGTCCGGCGGCCCGCTGGGCCTGATGGCTGCAGCGATGGACGTGGTGATGCCGTACGTGCACGAACGCCACCAGTTCGGTGAACCGATCGGCAGCTTCCAGCTGATCCAGGCCAAGATCGCCGACATGTACGTGGGCCTGGGCGCCTGCCGCGCCTATGTGTATGCCGTAGCACGCGCCTGTGACCAGGGCCGCACCACCCGCCAGGATGCAGCCGGCGCGATCCTGTACGCCGCCGAGAAGGCGACCTGGCTGACCGGCCAGGCGATCCAGATCCTCGGTGGCAACGGCTACATCAACGAATACCCGACCGGCCGCTTGTGGCGCGATGCCAAGCTGTATGAAATCGGCGCCGGCACGTCGGAGATCCGCCGCATGCTGATCGGCCGCGAACTGTTCCAGCGCACCCTGTAAGGCACCCCATGAGCATCCTAGGCAGCCAGCTGCAACCGGGCAGCGATACGTTTGAAAGCAACCGCGCGGCGATGCAGGCCGTGGTCGACGATCTGCACGCCACCCTCGCCCGCACCGCCCTGGGCGGCAGCGAAGCGGCACGCGCCAAGCACACCGCACGCGGCAAGCTGCTGGTGCGCGACCGCATCGATGCCCTGCTCGACCCGGGCAGTGCGTTCCTGGAAATCGCGCCGCTGGCCGCGCACGGCATGTATGACGACGCCGTGCCTGCTGCTGGCGTGGTTGCGGGCATCGGCCGCGTGAGTGGCGTGGAGTGCGTGATCGTGGCCAACGACGCCACGGTCAAGGGCGGCACCTACTACCCGGTGACGGTGAAGAAGCATCTGCGCGCGCAGGAAATCGCCGAGCAGAACCATCTGCCGTGCATCTACCTGGTCGATTCCGGCGGTGCGTTCCTGCCGCTGCAGGATGAGGTGTTCCCCGACCGCGACCACTTCGGTCGCATCTTCTACAACCAGGCCAACCTCTCCGCGCAGGGTATTCCGCAGATCGCCTGCGTGATGGGCAGCTGCACCGCCGGTGGCGCCTATGTGCCGGCGATGAGCGACGAGACGGTGATCGTGCGCGAGCAGGGCACCATCTTCCTCGGCGGCCCGCCGCTGGTGAAGGCGGCCACCGGTGAAGTAGTGACAGCCGAAGAGCTGGGCGGTGCCGACGTGCACACGCGCATTTCCGGCGTGGCCGACCATATGGCCGACAACGACCTGCAGGCGCTGGCACGGGTGCGCGCGATCATCGCCCAGCTCAACTGGCGCAAGCCCGAAGCAGCGATGGCGCTGCAGCCGGTGGAAGAACCGCTGCTGCCGGCGCACGAACTGTACGGGGTGATCCCGGCCGATACGCGCAAGCCCTACGACGTGCGCGAAGTGATCGCGCGATTGGTCGATGGCTCACGTTTCGATGAGTTCAAGCCGCGCTATGGCGCCACCCTGGTGACCGGCTTCGCGCATCTGCACGGCTACCCGATCGGCATCATCGCCAACAACGGCATCCTGTTTTCCGAGTCTGCACTGAAGGGCGCGCACTTCATCGAGCTGTGCACCCAGCGCAACATTCCGCTGGTGTTCCTGCAGAACATCACCGGCTTCATGGTCGGCCGCAAGTACGAACAGGGCGGCATCGCCAAGGACGGCGCCAAGCTGGTGATGGCCGTGGCCTGCGCCAAGGTGCCCAAGTTCACCGTGGTGATCGGCGGCTCGTTCGGTGCCGGCAACTACGGCATGTGCGGCCGCGCGTACTCGCCCAACTTCCTGTGGATGTGGCCGAACGCACGCATCGGCGTGATGGGCGGCGAACAGGCCGCCAGCGTGCTGGCCACGGTCAAGCGCGATGGCATCGAAGCCAAGGGTGGGCAGTGGCCGGGCGAGGAAGAGGAGGCGTTCAAGGCACCGATCCGCGACCAGTTCGAACAGCAGGGCCACCCGTATTACGCCAGTGCGCGGCTGTGGGACGACGGTGTGATCGATCCGGTCGATACCCGCCGGGTACTGGCCCTGGCCCTGTCGGCCAGCCTCAACGCTCCCCCGCAGCAGACGCGCTTCGGCGTGTTCCGCATGTGACCTGTGCCATGACCGAGTCTGTTGCCATGTTCAGCAAAGTCCTGATCGCCAACCGTGGCGAGATCGCCTGCCGCGTCATCGCCACCTGCCGTCGCCTCGGCATCGCCACCGTGGCGGTGTATTCCGATGCGGACCGCAATGCACGCCATGTGCGCCTGGCCGACGAAGCCATCCACATCGGCCCGGCGGCCGCGCGCGAGAGTTATCTGCGCAGCGATGCCATCCTCGATGCCGCACGCCGCACCGGCGCGCAGGCCATCCATCCCGGCTACGGCTTCCTCTCCGAGAACGCCGACTTCGCCGACGCCTGCGTCGCGGCGGGGATCACCTTCATCGGTCCGCCCGCCAGTGCGATCCGCGCGATGGGCGACAAGAGCGCGGCCAAGGCCTTGATGGCCAAGGCCGGCGTGCCGCTGACGCCGGGCTACCACGGCGACCAGCAGGCGCCGGCGTTCCTGCGCACCCAGGCCGATGGCATCGGCTATCCGGTGCTGATCAAGGCCAGCGCCGGCGGCGGTGGCAAGGGCATGCGCAAGGTCGAGCGCAGCGAGGACTTCGTCGATGCACTGGCCAGCTGCCAGCGCGAGGCGGCCTCGGCGTTCGGCAACGACCATGTGCTGGTCGAAAAGTATGTCGAGCGCCCGCGCCATATCGAGATCCAGGTATTCGGCGGTGGCCATGGCGAGGCGGTGTATCTGTTCGAGCGCGACTGCTCGGTGCAGCGCCGCCACCAGAAGGTGCTGGAAGAAGCGCCGGCCCCGGGCATGGGCGCCGACCGGCGCGCAGCGATGGGCAAGGCCGCCGTCGATGCCGCGCGCGCGGTGGGCTACGTCGGTGCGGGCACGGTGGAGTTCATCGCCGGCCCGGACGGCGATTTCTACTTCATGGAAATGAACACCCGCCTGCAGGTCGAACATCCGGTCACCGAGTTCATCACCGGTACCGACCTGGTGGAATGGCAGCTGCGCGTGGCCGCCGGCCAGCCGCTGCCCAAGCGCCAGGACGAACTGACCATCCACGGCCATGCGCTCGAAGCGCGCTTGTACGCCGAAGATGCCGACCGTGGCTTCCTGCCGTCCACCGGCACCCTGCGCCGCCTGCGCCTGCCGACCCCGTCGGCGAACGTGCGGGTGGACACCGGTGTGGAGGAAGGCGACAGCATCACCCCGTACTACGACCCGATGATTGCCAAGCTGATCGTCTGGGACGTGGACCGCGACGCCGCGCTGCGGCGCATGAGCCAGGCCCTGGCCGACTGCCAGGTAGTGGGTGTGACCACCAATGCCGGCTTCCTGCGCCGCCTGCTGCACACCGATTCGTTCGCCAACGCAAAGCTGGATACCGCGCTGATCGAGCGTGAGCAGACCGCACTGGCGGTGACCGGTGACGGTGAGCAGGCACTGTGGGAACTGGCAGCGATCGCCGCGGTAGCAAGCACACCGGCCGCTGCCGCCGATGTGCGCGACCCGCGTTCGCCGTGGCAGGCACAGGATGGTTGGCGGTTGGGCGCCCCTGCCGCGCGTGTGGTGCCACTGCAGCAGGGAGAGCGGGCGCACACGCTGAAGGTGTGGGCCACGGCCGATGGCTGGCGCGTGCAGTGCGATGACGCCGCGCCGAAACAGGTCGTCGGCCATGCCGATGGCCACACCCTGTTGGTGCAACTGGACGACCGTCGCTGGCGGTTGCAGCTGCAGCGCGACGGCGACCAGCTGTATCTGTTCGGCAGCGATGGCCAGCACCGCTTCACCCTGCACGACCCGGTGGGCGAATCGGAACAGGCCAGCGCCGACGCCGGCAGCCTGCTGGCACCGATGCCCGGCAGGATCGTGGCGACACTGGTGGCGGCAGGCACGCAGGTGAAGCGCGGCACGCCGCTGGTGGTGCTGGAAGCGATGAAGATGGAACACACTCTGCAGGCGCCAGCCGATGGCACGGTGAAGGGTTATCGCGCCAAGGCCGGTGACCAGGTGGGGGATGGCGCGGTGCTGGTGGATTTCGAAGCGGCGTGACCGATGGTGAGCCGGGCGCTGCCCGGCTCACCTGTTGCCCAGAGGTCAGGATTGCGAAGCCGGATTTCCGCGCCAGACCTGCTGCAGCGGGTCGAATTCACTGGTGACCTGGGTGACCGCGCGCCACCCCAGGCCACATATCATCACCGGGCTGGCGTCGATGCCATCCAGCCCCAGCGCCTTCTCCACGTTGATTTCGTTGATTGCCGCAGTCACGTACGCCGCCAGCCCAAGTTCGGTGGCTGACAGCATCCACTGTTGCGAAAGGTGCCCCGCATCAAGCAGCACGGCCCTGTAGGCCTTTGGATGGCGGCGGTATTTCCAGAAGCTGCGTGGGAAGCGTGCCACCTGGATGATGTGCAGCGGGGCGTCGGCGAACCAGTCCTGCCCGGAAACAAAACCCAGCACCATGGCGCGCAGGTCGTCGGTGGCAACGGCGACCGGTCGCAACGCGTGTTCCATCGGATGATAGTGATAGACGCCCGGCGCAAGACCGTCGACAGCCAGGGCGACCACATAGGTTTCCAGCGGATGCAGACCGCCGCCGGAAGGAATGTTCTTCTTCAGGAACTCCATGCCATCCCCCGGCCGCAGTGCAGCGTGTGCCTGCACGGTCCGCTTGAGTACCTGCGCCAACATCGGCAGCGCCAGTGCACGCTGCGCATCGAAGTTGCGGCAGGTTGCACGTTTCTGCAGAAGCTCGTCGCGCGCATCGTCAGGTGTTTCGGGCAGTGCCACAGGGGCGGTGTCTGGCGCGTCGACCGCGACGGGCGGTGCACCGAACCTGTCATGCAGATCCTGCGCCGTGACCAGCTTGCCCTCGCGCATTTCGCGCGCGCTGTTGATACCGCCCCAGCGTCCCATCCGATGCTGCAGCGCCGACAGGGGCCACCAGTTGGCGTCGCGCAGGCGCTGGTCGCGGTCTCGATGCGCTGCCTCACCCGGCTCCTGGCTGATCACCAGACCAACCTCCAGCAGCCGTGCCAGCACGGCGCCTTCGATGCCAACCTGTGCAGACTCCGCCCAGCGATCCGACTCGATGCGGCCCAGCACGTCGATTTCCTCGATGCTCACCTCCACCGGCGCCTCCAGGTGGGCAGCAAGCGCCTGCCAATGCATGCGCGTGGCCAGGCCCGCCTGGCCCTGCAGCAGCAGGGAGAGGTCCAGCGAGACTTCGCTACGGGGTTCGAACATCACGATCGCGCAACGTCGGATCTGCATCTTTCGTCATCCACCAGTGGAACCCGTAGTATGCGGGTTGCCCACATCGGCTGCGGTACTGCGGCGGTGTTCCTGTGCAATGCACACGACGCCCTAAATGCCGAGCGCTGGTGGCCGATACCGTAGGTTCTACTCTGGATGATCGACATGGCTACCGACCCCCGCCTTTCCGCTGAAGACGCCGGCGTACTGCTGGACAACCTCATCAACGATGCCGCGTTCCGCGAACGCTTCGCCGAATCACCGGCTCAGGCCCTCTCCAGCATCGGCCTGGACGCCGCCCTGGGTGAGAAGGACTGCATGAAGATCGACTCGCTCGCTTCGGTGGAGGAACTCACCCGCGTTCGTGACGGCCTGCAGAAGCACCTGGCCAGCTCGCTGACCGCGATGAATGTGGTGTTCTGCTTCGAAGCCGGCAAAGTCGACGAGCGCATCGGCGACTGATTACCGCCTCAGGGCGCGCCGGCCGCTTTGGCCGGTGCGGCCCAGGTCGATACATCGTGCACGTTCAGCGGCTGCCAGACCTGCATCGCCGTGACTTCGGCAATGGCCTGACCACGGTGACGGGCCAGCCATTCCTGTTCTCGGCGTACGCCAGCGTCATCGCGCTGCGCACGTAGTGCATGCAGCAGTACCACGTGCGCCTGCACCGGTTCGCTGCCATCCAGCATCGGCTCGATCAGCGCGCGCGCGGCGTCAGGCCGCTGTCCCTGCAGTTCGCCCATCGCTGCAACCACGCGCATCCATTTACCGACCATCGGGCTGCGCTGAGCGCGCAGCAGTGCCTCGTTCGCATGCAGCCAGCCTTCGGCAACATCGGTCTGTCCCTGCCGCTGGGCCAGATAGACAAGAGCCAGCCACTGCAGGCTGCGGGCCTGCTGCATGGGATCGTCTCGATCTTCCAGCAGCGGCTGCAGCTGCGCTGCGATGGCCTGCAGCTCGGCCTTGTCGCCCGCCGCGCACAACGTGGTCACGCTGGCATGCTGCAATCGCTGCTGCACCTGCATGTCGGCAAGCTCAGGTGCCGGCGCGTCCTCGCGCACGGCTGCCTGCATCGATGCGCAATCACCTTGGTCGGCAGCCAGCAGCAGCTGTGCACGCAGCCGCATCCGCTGCGCCAGTGCATCTCCGGTGCGCAGCTTCACCAGCAGCTGCGCGGCCTGCACATAGCGGCGCTGCGCCACGAATACATCGACCCCGGTGTCATCGGGATCATCGCGGCCACGCAGCCCTTGTGCCTGCACCAGCGTTTCGGCGGCCAACTGCGGTTGGTTGTGCGCGATCTGGATGCGTGCCAACTGCACCATCGGATACAGCCGCAGCGGATCCTGCGGTACGGACGCCGCACGTGCATAGGATTCGGCTTCGCTGAAACGATTGTCCTGCAGCAGCAGCCAGGTCGTGTTGGATAACCCGGCGAAGGAGTCGGGATAGACCTTGGCCAGCGTCCGCCATTGTTCCAGGGCCCAGCCGCCCGGTTCCAGCTCCGCCTGCCAGGCCTTCAGATACAGGCGCTCGCGCGGTGGCAGGCGTTCCTGCTGGGCGAGCGCGTGCTGCATTGCCTCGCGGGCCTGCCGCCCTTCTTCGGTGCGGGCCAGCAGCTTGGCCACGCCCATGTAGGCCAGGGCAAAACCAGGATCGATGTCGATCGCCGCCTGGTAGAGATTGCGTGCTTCCTCGAAGCGGCGCTGGCCCAGGGCATTCTCGGCCAAGGCATAGGCGCGCAGAGCGCGTAGGTCGCGGGTGGAGGCCTTCGGCAGCGGCAGGGACTGTTCCAGGCTGGCCACCGATTCACCGAGGCCGCGGCGCAGACGACCGACGACATCGTCCACCGCGAACATCATCTGGTCAGGGCCGTCGGCGGCGACAGTGAAGCTGCGCACCACCTGCCCGCTGCCGGGTGCCACCACATCGATTCCCAGCTGATAGCCCCCTGCCTTGGGACGTACGGTCGGCAGCAGGACCGCTCGTGCACCTTCGCGCATGGCCACATCGATGGCTGCACCGCGATTCAAGCGGGTATCGCCGGACAGGCGCGCCATTTCCAGGCTTTCGCGGATCTTGCCTTCGGACAGCACATTCACATAGCGCGACTGTTCCAGTGCGATCAGGATCGCGTGGCGGGTCGATTCATCGAACACCGGCTCACCGGTGAAATTCTCAAGGTCGGCCAGCACCACCCAATCGCGCTCTGAGAATGCGATAGCCGGCTCCGGGCGCAGCAGGAACCACCCCCCCACCACGACAGACGCCAGGATCAGGCTTTCCGCCAGCAGCACCACCGGCTGACGCCACAACGGCAGATCACGCCGTGCCTTGGCGTTGGCGCGTGGCAGGCGCAGCGGAGCAAAGCCGATCTCGCCAACTTCAATCACTTCCTGGACGGTCGGCATGCCTTTGAACCGCCAACGCCCGTGCGACTTCCACAGCAGGCGTTCGCCACGCTCGCCCAAGGCATCCGTGGCGCGTCGGGTCAGCGACTCGGCAACCGCCGACATCAGGATCTGGCCAGGGCGCGCCAGGGTCATCAGGCGCGCGGCCATCGGCTTCGCCAGGCCTTCGACTTCCATCGACTTGGCGCCGACCTTGACCGCTTCGGGACTGTTTTCCCAGGTCAGCACATCACCCACATGCAGGCCCGCCCGTGCACGCAGTTCAACCCTGCGCTGTTCGCCCAGCGCCTGAAGGTCGCGCTGGTAATCCAGTGCAAACCCGAGCGCGTCCACTGGGCGCTCGAACAGCAGGAACAGGCCGTCGGAACGGTCGATCAGCTGCCCGTTCCAGCGATGCTGCAACACCAGCACCAGACGGTCGTGTTCCTGGAACAGGGTGGCCGCGGCAGCGTCGCCGATACGCTCCACCAGCTGCAGCGAATCGCACAGGTCGGTAAAAAGCAGCGCCCGCAGTTGGGCGTTATGCGGGGTCGACGTTCCGTTGTCGCCATTCATCGCCTGGATCTCCGCTCATTGTCCATCCGGACCATCGGTCCACCGCAGGCAGTTGCCGCCTGCGCGCTTGGCTTGGTACAGCGCACGATCGGCGCGAGCGTACCACTCGCTCCAGTCCGCGTCAGGGGCCAGCAGGCTGGCCCCGATGCTGGCCAGGCTGACATGCGGGGTGCCATGGCTGCGCTCGAGCAGGCCGTGCACCGCGCTGAGGATGAACTCGGCAGCGTGCTGCACAATCTCGGTGCTGCCCCGGCGCAGGATCAGGCAGAACTCATCCCCGCCCAGGCGGCAGGCCAGGTCATGTTCGCCAGCCATCGAGCGCAGGATGTTGCCCATGCTCTGCAGCACCCGGTCACCCGCCTGGTGGCCGTGGCGGTCGTTGATCTGCTTGAACCGGTCGCAGTCGATTAGCAGCAGCGCCTGCGGCAGCCCTTCTTCCTGCGTACGGCATTCCTGCAGGTACAGGGCCAGGCCGCGGCGGTTGTGCAGGCCGGTCAGTTCATCGGTGCGCACCAGCTCACGCGTGTGGGTCAGCTGGTGGGTGGTGATGTACAGGTTGTCCAGCGCGGCTTCCAGGTCATGGTTGCGCCGCCGCAGCTGGCTGATCAGGGCCTGCTCATTGGTCAGCACGCGCAGGATCGTGCGCCGCAGGAAGTAGGCCACCAGGCCCGGATCGGACTCGACCAGGCGATGGAAATCAGCCGGCCCCAGTTCCAGCACGTGGCAGTCGGCCATCACCCGCGCGCTGGCGCTGCGGGGATGGTCGCCCATCAACAGGCCGAGCTCACCGAAGAACTCATGCCGGCCGAGCGTCTTGAGCACCAGGTCCTCGCCGAAATCCAGCTCGATCAGGCCTTCGAGGATGATGTACATGCACTCGCCGCGGTGGCCGCGCTGGAACAGCCACTGGCCCGCTTCCACCCTGCAGGGCTGGGCGAACCGGGCAAACAGGGCGACTTCTTCTTCGGAGAGCAGCGCATGCACGATCTCGGCCATCGCCGTCTTGGCGATACCGGTTGTCATGTCGATGTTCTCGGCCGCACCCCTGCCGGTCATTCCCTGCACCCGCCGCCAGCGTCCCCTGGTGAGCCGCGGAGCATATCAGTGAATCAAACTGTGCGCCGCTTCTCATTTTTGTGAAGACGCAGCGCTCCAGCTCATGCGCAGGGAAATGCCCCATTCACGCGTGCTGGCGGCAGAAGGAAAGCAAGCCATATCAATATCTTGGCGGCGCCGCGACACCGATTGTCGCAGCGGCCACAGATACAACGACGCCGGCAGATCCCCCGATCTGCCGGCGTCGTCTGGCCCTTCCCTGGCCACCCTGATCGGATCCGCAGCCCCGGTAGAGCCGGCCGCTGGCCGGCTGCCACGCAGCGCCCGGAGCATCGTGTGGTTGCCGGCCAGCGGCCGGCACTACCAGATCATGCTGCGCGTTCGCTGCGCCCGCCGTGGAACTGCTCCTCCTCGGTCGAGCCGGTCAGTGCGGTGGTCGAGGACTGCCCCTGCTGGATCGCCTGGGTCACCGCATCGAAGTAGCCGGTGCCGACCTCGCGCTGGTGCTTGACCGCGGTGAAGCCACGCTCGGCCGCTTCGAACTCGGCCTCCTGCAGTTCCACGAAGGCACTCATCTGCCGGCGCGCATAGCCGTGGGCCAGGTTGAACATGCCGTAGTTCAGCGCATGGAAGCCGGCCAGGGTGATGAACTGGAACTTGTAGCCGTAGCTGCCCAGTTCCTTCTGGAACTTGGCGATGGTGGCGTCGTCCAGGTTCTTCTTCCAGTTGAAGCTGGGCGAGCAGTTGTAGGCCAGCAGCTTGCCCGGGAACTTCGCATGGATCGCCTCGGCGAATTTCCGCGCGAATTCCAGATCCGGCTTGCCGGTCTCGCACCACACCAGGTCGGCATAGGGCGCGTAGGCCAAGCCACGGCTGATGGCCTGGTCCAGGCCATTGCGGGTCTTGTAGAAGCCTTCCACGGTGCGCTCACCGGTGGCGAACGGGGTGTCGTTCGCATCGATGTCGCTGGTCAGCAGATCGGCCGCTTCGGCATCGGTACGCGCGACCAGCAGGGTCGGCACACCCAGCACGTCGGCGGCCAAGCGCGCAGCGTTGAGCTTCTCGATCGCCTCTCGGGTCGGCACCAGCACCTTGCCGCCCATGTGGCCGCACTTCTTCACCGAAGCCAGCTGGTCTTCGAAGTGCACGCCGGCCGCACCGGCTTCGATCATCGCTTTCATCAGTTCGAAGGCGTTGAGCACGCCGCCGAAACCGGCTTCGGCATCGGCCACGATCGGTTGCAGGAAGTCGATGTCATCTTTGCCTTCGGCATGGTGCAGCTGGTCGGCACGCAGCAGCGTGTTGTTGATGCGCTTGACCACTGCCGGCACCGAATCGGCCGGATACAGCGACTGGTCCGGGTACATCTGCCCGGCCAGGTTGGCATCGGCCGCCACCTGCCAACCGGACAGGTAGATCGCCTTCAGCCCGGCCTTCACCTGCTGCATGGCCTGGTTGCCGGTCAGCGCGCCGAGCGCGTTGACGAAGTCGCGCTCATGCAGCGATTTCCACAGCTTTTCCGCACCCAGCCGGGCCAGCGAATGCTCGATATGGACGGTGCCACGCAGGCGCACCACGTCGGCGGCGCTGTAGTTGCGCTGGATGCCTTCCCAGCGCGGATTGGTGTCCCAGTCGTGCTGGATCTGTTCGGCAGTGGGCAGCGTGCTCATGTCTATCTCCAGTTCGGTTCGTGCGGATGCAGCGGGGAAGGAAGCGGCGAGGAAAGTGGCGTGCAGCGATCAGTCGATGCGTGCGTACGCCGGCAGGGTCAGGAAGTCGGTCAGTTCATTGCTGCGGCTCAGCTCGGCCAGCAGGGTGATGGCTTCTTCGATGCGGCCACCACCGGGCAGCGCCGAGGTATCGCCGAGGCGCGCCGGCAGCTGTGCCAGGGTGGTATCGAGCAGCGCCAGGTCGATGGCGGTGCCGTCGTCCAGCTGCTGGCCCGGCGTGTGCAGCCACTGCCACAGCTGGCTGCGGCTGATCTCGGCAGTGGCTGCGTCCTCCATCAGGTGGTGGATCGGCACGCAGCCGTTGCCATCCAGCCATGCGGCCAGGTAGCGCACGCAGACTTCGACATTGCCTTCGAAGCCAGCGCGGGTGATCGTGCCCGGCGGACGCGCGATCAGTTCGTCGCGGCCCACGCGCACGTCCTGGCGCAGCACGTGGTGCTGGTTGGGCGTGGGCATGTGTTCGTCGAAGATCGCCATCGCCACCGGAATCAGCGCCGGGTGCGCGACCCACGTGCCATCGTGGCCGGCGCTCACTTCGCGCAGCTTGTCGGCACGCACCCGCGCCATTGCCTGCTCGTTGGCAGCAGCGTCGTTGTTGATCGGAATCTGCGCGGCCATGCCACCCATCGCATGTGCGCCGCGGCGATGGCAGGTCTGGATCAGCAGTTCCGAATACGCCTTCAGGAACGGCTGGGTCATGGTCACCTGGCCGCGCTCGGGCAGCACGCGGTCAGCGTGGCGGCGGAAGGTCTTCAGGTACGAGAAGATGTAATCCCAGCGCCCGCAGTTGAGGCCGACGATGCGATCGCGCAGCGCATGCAGGATCTCGTCCATCTCGAACACCGCCGGCAGCGTCTCGATCAGCACGGTCACCTTGATCTGACCGTGCGGCAGGCCGAGCATGCCTTCGATGTGCGACAGCGCGGTCTCCCACAGCGCCGCCTCTTCCATGCTCTGCAGCTTGGGCAGGTAGAAGTACGGACCACGGTCCCTGGACTGCAGCGCGCGCGCATTGTGGAAGGCGAACACCGCTGCATCGAACAGGCCGCCGGCGAGGAACTGGCCATCGACGCGCACATGCTTTTCGTCCAGGTGCCAGCCGCGCGGACGCACGATCAGCACCGCCTGCTCGTCGTAGGGGCGCAGCGCGTAGTGCTTGCCCGCCTTGCCGTTGGACGCCGGTGCGGTGTACTGCAGGTCGCCGCGCACCGCGGCAGCCAGCGACTGCTGACCGGCCAGCAGGTTGCGCCAGGTCGGCGAGGTCGAATCCTCAAAGTCGGCCATGAACACCTTGGCGCCGGAGTTCAGCGCGTTGATGACCATCTTCGGGTCGGTCGGCCCGGTGATCTCGACGCGGCGGTCCTGCAGCGCGGCTGGCAGCGGCGCCACGGTCCAGTCACCGCTGCGGATCGCAGTGGTGTCCTGGCGGAAGTCCGGCAGGCCGCCCTGGTCAAAGAACGCCTGGCGCTCGCGGCGGGCCTGCAGCCGCGCCTGCCGGCCGGGTTCCACTGCCCGGTGCAGGGACACCAGCAGGGCCAGCAAGGGCGCCGGCAGCACGGTGGCCTGGCCCGCCACCTGGGTCGCCAGAGCGATGCCCGGCGTGGCCTTGGCGGCGGTGGAGGGGACAGCGGAAGCGACGGCGGACATGGGAGGACTCCAGCGTGGGGGAACGACTCCACCGTGCCGCCGCAGCCCTGTATTTGGCAAAACAGTTTTTGCAATGCTTTACATAAGTTGTGCTAATACTTATGACGCCATGACCACGCGCCCCTCGCCAAGCCCCCGTTTTTCCTACAAATCCGATCGGCTGAAGCCGCTGCGTGCGTTCTGTCAGACCGTGCGTCTGGGCTCGGTCTCACGGGCGGCTGAGGCGCTTTTCGTCAGCCAACCGGCCATCAGCCTGCAGTTGCAGGCGCTGGAGCGTGAGTTGGGGGTGCCCTTGTTCGAGCGCAGCGGCCGGCGCCTGGTGCCCAGCCGCGAGGGTCAGGTGCTGTATGAAATGGCGCAGCCGCTGGTGGAGAGCCTGGACGGCCTGGAAGCGCGCTTCCGCGACAAGGTGCGCGGGCTGGACGCGGGCGAACTGAACATCGCCGCCAACAGCTCGACCATCCTGTACCTGCTGCCGAAGATCGTCGAGCGCTTCCGCCAGCATTACCCCGACGTACGCCTGACCCTGCACAACGCCATCAGCGCCGACGGCACCGACCTGTTGCGCGAGGATGCCGCCGACCTGGCGATCGGCTCGATGACCGATGTGCCGGCCGACCTCAGCTACGCCCCGGCCTACCGTTTCGAACAGGTGCTGATCGCCCCGCATGACCATCCACTGGCCAGCGGTGGCGAGCTGGAACTGGCCGACATCGCCCGGTACCCGCTGGTGCTGCCGCCGAAGCGGCAGATCACTTACCGGCTGGTGGACCAGGTGTTCCAGCGCCACCGCATCGCCTACACCGTTGCGCTGGAAGTGGGCGGCTGGGAAGTGATCAAGCAGTACGTGGCGATGGGCATGGGCATTTCCATCGTGCCGGCGCTGTGCCTGAACGATGCCGACCACGAGCGGTTGGCGGCACGCTCGATGAAGCGTTGGTTTCCGGAGCGGAGTTATGGGGTGATCGTGCGGCGCGGCAAGGCGCTGTCGGCGCAGGCGCGGGCGTTTGTCGAGCTGATCCAGCCGGAGCTGTTCAGTCCGCGCGATTACGACCAGAGCGGGCATTCGGAGCGGTAAGGGGTTCTCGGCAGGGCTGCGCCCTGCACCTGCCGAATCAACGTCAACTGCAACGGCAACGGCAACGGCAACGGCCTGCATTCCGTGGATGGCGGGGTGGTGTGGGTGGGCAGGACACGCCGTAAACCCTTCCATGGGGGCTCGATGGCGCCATCCATGGCGCCAACGGTCCTGCCTACCCACACCACCCCGCCTCTGACAGATTCCTGCGATCTGTCGGGGTCGGATCCCGTTGCTGCGCAACGGGCTCTGACCCCTGCTTGGTAGGGATCGAAAACTTCGGTAGATCCACGCCATGCGTGGATGGGGACTCGTGGGGTCGGGCTGGATAGACTGCATGCATGTCCATCGAACTCCGCCATCTGCGTTACTTCCTTGCCGTTGCCGACACGCTGCACTTCGGCCAGGCGGCCGAGCGGTTGGGCATGTCACAGCCGCCGCTCAGCCAGCAGATCCGGCAGCTGGAGGAACTGATCGGTGCGCGGTTGTTCGTGCGCAGCCATCGACGCGTGCAGCTGACGCCTGCGGGGGAACTGCTGCAGGAACGTGCGCGCGGCATCGTGCAGCAGGTGGAATCGGCGGTGGATGAAGTGCAGCGCGCGCAGCGTGGCGAGCAGGGTGAGCTGCGCATCGGCCTGACCCGGGCCACGCCGTTGTCGCCGCAGATTCCACGTTCGATCCTGCAGTATCGACAACAGTATCCGCAGGTGCGGCTGCAGCTGAGCGAGATGAACACCCTGCAGCAGATCGATGCGCTGCTCGATGGCTCGCTGGACGTGGGCATCATCCGCAAGCGCACGCTGCCGGCCGAGCTGGTGGCGCACAGCCTGTTCGTCGATCCACTGGCGTTGATCGTGCATGCCGACCACCCTGCCCTGCGTCGCCTGTCGAAAGGGGGGACGCTGGCGTTGCGGGATCTGGCGCAGGAACCGTTCGTGGCATTCCGCCGCAGCGCCGGGGCGGGCATCCATGACCACATGATCGCGTTGTGTGCGGCGGCGGGTTTCACGCCACGCATCGTGCAGGAAGCCGGTGAGGCGTCGACGTTGATCAGTCTGGCTGCTGCGGGACTGGGTGCGGCGATCCTGCCTTCGTCGTGCGACCACATACGGGTGGAAGGTGCACGCTTCGTGGCGCTGGCCGATGCTGGCGCGCATTCGGAAGTACAGCTGGCATGGCGCCGCGAGGGTGTGACACCGTTGATCCGCAATTTCGCCGGGCTGCTGCGCGAGGCGTTTGCGGAGGGGTGATACGCCGCGCTGCGCGCTCGCCGGGCATGGCCCGGCGCTATCGTCATCCAGCAGGGTAGGTGCGAAACATGGGCCCGGTAGATGCCGACCTTGGTCGGCGCTTTGGTTCCGGTGCCGACCAAGGTCGGCATCTACCGGGGCAACGGCGGGTCGGATCCGGTAGTGCCGGCCGCCGGCCGGCAACTGTTCGATGGTTGCGCAGCTCACAAGGTTGCCGGCCAGCGGCCGGCACTACCCTTCTGCAGGAAGTCAGGCTGTCACCGGCTGCGGGGCGCGCTGCTGCAGCGCCCAGACGATGCCACCGCCGATCACGGTCAGCAGCGCGGCGAACGCGCACACGCCCAGCCAGTCCCACGCGGCATAGGCCAGGCCGCCCACGCCGCCCAGCACGCTTGAACCCAGGTAATAGGCGAACAGGTACAGCGCCGACGCTTCCGCACGCATCGAACCAGCGCGACTGCCGACCCAGCTGCTGGCCACCGAATGGCCGCCGAAGAAACCGAACGTGACCAGCGCGATGCCCACGGCCATCGCCGACAGCCACGGCATCGCCAGCAGCACGATGCCGGCGGCGATCAGGCCGAAGGAGATCGACAGGATGCGACCGCGCCCATAGCGCGTAGCCTGCTGGCCCATCCACGCCGAACTGATGGTGCCGACGAGGTACACGCTGAAGATCAACCCGACCACGGTCTGGCTGAGGTGGTACGGCGGCGCCAGCAGGTGGTAGCCGAGGTAGTTGTAGAGGGTGACGAACACACCCATCAGCACGAACGAGGTGGCGAACAACCAGGGCAGGCCAGGGTCGGCGAACAGCGTGCGCCAGCGCGCGGGCAACTGGCGCAGGCCATTGCGGCTCGCCTGGAAGTGGCGCGACGGCGGCAGCTGCAGCCACAGCAGCACGGTGCTGGCGACGGCGATGATCGAGACCACGCCGATGCCCCAGCGCCAGCCCCAGTGGTCGGCGATGATGCCGGCCAGAAGCCGCCCGCTCATGCCACCGATGGCATTGCCGCCGATGTACAGGCCCATCGCCAGGCCCAGCGCGCGACTGTCCATTTCTTCGACCAGATAGGTCATCGCCACCGCCGGTACGCCGCTCAGCGCCAGCCCCAGCAGGGTGCGCAGCACCAGCAGGGTGGACCAGTCATCGACCAGTGCGGTGCACAGCGACAACGTGGCCGAGGCCAGCAATGCAACGATCATCAACGGACGCCGGCCGACTGCATCGGACAGCAGGCCCGCCAGCAGCATGGCCACGGCCAGGGTGCCGGTAGTCAGCGACAGCGACATAGCACTGCCCGCAGCGGACACACCGAAGTGGCGGCTGAACTCGGGCAGCAGTGGCTGCACCGTATACAGCAGGCCGAAGGTCGAGAATCCCGCGAGGAACAGCGCCAGCGCGGTGCGGCGGAAGGCCGGCGTTCCCTGCTGGATGCGGGTGTCGGCGGTAGCGTGGTCAGTACGGGGACGGTCGGCGAGGGCCGCCGGAGTTTCGCCAGTCATGGGGGCGGTGGGCCGTGGGGGCGGCCGGAATGGAGGGGACGGGCCTCAGACTAGGCCCGTCCATCCAGTCGATCCATAACCTGATAGGTCAGGATTGATACTTTTGGCATATCGATTCAGCTTACAACCGCTGCCACTCGAAGCCCTCGCCACGGCGGTAATAGACCGCCACCGCACGGCCGTAGATCTTGTCCGCATCGACGAAGCCGAAGAAGCGCCCATCGAAGCTGTTGCCGCGATGGTCGCCCAGCACCAGCACCTTGCCGGCGGGCACCTGCAGATCCGCGATGTCCGGGCCACCGCCCCTGTCCAGGTCGAGGCTGGCGCGGCGCTCCCCGAAGGCTTCGGTGTCGGCCAGGTCAGCGATCTGCAGCGGCTGGCCATTGATGCTCAGGTGACCATCGCGCAGTTGCACGTGATCGCCTGCCACGGCAGCGACGCGCTTGATCAAGCGGGTGCCGTCGGCCGGTGAATCGAATACGGCCACTTCACCACGCTGCGGCGTGCCGGTACCCAGCAGTTCCTTGCTGGTGAACGGCAGGCGCAGGCCATAGGCACGCATGTCCACCACCACCCGGTCGCCCGGTTGCAGCGTGGGCTGCATCGAACCGCTGGGCACGACGTAGTGGTTGGCGAGGGTATCGCGGGCGGCCGCGAGCAGGCCCAACATCACCAGCAGGGGCAGTGCCTCTTTCTTCAGCCAGGTGAGCGCGCGCTCTGGGAACGGCGGACGGGCTACAGCATCCATGTCAGGCTCCGGGTGGTGGGTGGGCGTCAGACCGCAAGGGCAGGCGTGAGGTTCCCGGGCATCCTGCCGGCTTCCCTGCCCGTGCCGACCAATGGTCGGCATCCACCGGGTGCCTTCCAGCCGGACGTTATGAAGGTTTTACGCCCAGGCCCGGCACGGGGCATCGCAGCTTTACGGCCACCACGCGCATCGTGTGCCTACCGCGCCGCAGGGCGCTTTGCGCAAGGTGTTGTATGACCCTCCTGGTGATCCGGCATGCGTCGCCGTCGGTACCGCGTCCGCTGCTGCCGGCCGAGTTGTCCGGCCATCCGGTGCTGTGCACCGACTGCGCCAGCCTGGCCGATGTGCGCCAGTGCCTGTGCCAGCCGCAGGCGCGCAGCGCGGACTGGGTGCTGCTTGATGTCGGCGCGGCCGACGAGGCGCAATGGTGTGCCGAGGGCGGTGCATTGCAGGCAGCGCTGGACGGTCTGCCGGCGGAGTACATCGAACTGCAGTCACCCCATCAGCTTGGTCTGGAAGCGCGCCTGCGCCTGCAGCATGGCCCGGCCGCCGTGGTGGTCGACCAGCGCAGCCAGCAGGCGGGTTATCCGCTGTCGTTGGCCATCGTCGGCCGCCGCCTGGCACGGAAGGGCTGAGCCATGTCGATCTTCATCATCCGTGGCCCGGAAGCGGCTGGCGCGCTGATCCGTACTGCCGCGCCGCTGCCGGCGCCGGTACTGAAATCACTGGTGCACCGTGCGATCGATGCAGGCACCAGCGTGGCGATCCGCGCCTGCGGTTCGGAACAGGAACTGCTGGACGCACTGCGCGTGGCCGACCACAGCCGTGGCGAGGTAACGCTGCTGGATCCGGGCGCGTGTGCCGACAGCCTGCGCCTGCAACGGCTGCTGCCGTACCTGCACAACGCCTACGTGGAAGTGCATGACGACGGCGCGGTGGCCGAGCCGTGCCTGCCGGCCGGCGTCGGCCAGCGCCTGGGCATCGCCGCCGGCTATGGCGCGCAGAGCTATGTGCTGGCGCTGGATATCGCGCTGGATCACCTGGGGTTGGCCGAGCAGGCGAACCGGGTGCATGTAGGGACGTGATGGCCGGGCTGCGGCCGGCACCCGCGGTAGTGCCGGCCGCTGGCCGGCAACCTCAACAGCAACAGCCAAAGCCGGTTTCCTGGGGGATGGCGGGGTGGGTCCGGTTGCGGGGGACGCTGCAAGTACGTGCCTGTAAGCTCGGTCGCGCCATCCATGGCGCTCACGCCCCCGCAACCGGACCCACCCCGCCTTCGATAGATTTCCGCGAACTGTCGGAATGGCATTGTCTGCTCTTGGTGGGTGTCGACCTTGGTAGACACATGGATCCACGCCATACGTGGATGAGCGACAAACTGCGGAATCTGTCGATGGCATCGACGCAAAAAAAAACGGCGGGGTTGCCCCCGCCGTTTTTTCTTTCGTACTTCAGCCCGCGCTTACTTCAGGCCGCGGAACTTCAGCAGCGGTTCCACCGACGGGTCCTTGCCGCGGAAATCGCGGTACAGGGTCGACAGTTCCACGCTGTTGCCGCGCGAGAGGATCTTGTCGCGGAATTCCTGGCCGTTGGCGGCGTTCAGGCCACCGTGTTCGGTGAACCACTGGTAGGCGTCATGGTCCAGCACTTCGGCCCAGAAGTAGGCGTAGTAGCCGGCCGAATAACCGCCACCCCAGATGTGGTCGAAGTAGGTGGTGCGGTAACGCGGCGGCACCTGCGGCAGGTCGACCTTGAACTTCTTCAGCGCGCTGGCTTCGAAGGCGCCGACATCCTGCAGCGGGGCATCGGCCTTCTGCGTGTGCCAGGCCAGGTCGAGCAGTGCGGCCGACAGGTACTCGGTGGTCGCATAGCCCTGATTGAAGCTGCGTGCCTTGAGGATCTTGTCGACCAGTTCCTGCGGCATCGCTTCGCCGGTCTTGTAGTGCTTGGCGTAGTTGGCGAACACCTTCGGGTCCAGCGCCCAGTGTTCGTTGAACTGCGACGGGAACTCGACGAAGTCGCGCGAGGTGGCGGTGCCGGCGATCGACGGGTACTTCACGTTCGAGAACATGCCATGCAGTGCATGGCCGAACTCATGGAACAGGGTGGTGACGTCGTCGAAGCTGATCAGCGCAGGCTGGCCAGCGGCCGGCTTGGTGAAGTTGCAGACGTTGTAGACCACCGGCTTGGCACCGGTCAGGCCGTCCTGTTCGACGAACACGTCCATCCAGGCGCCACCGGACTTGCTGTCACGCTTGAAGTAGTCGGTGTAGAACAGGGCCAGCGAGGTGCCGTCCTTGTCGAACACTTCGTACACCTTCATGTCCGGGTTGTAGGTCGGAATGTCGGTGCGCGGCTTGAAGGTGATGCCGTACAGCTGGGTGGCGGCGTAGAAGACGCCGTTCTGCAGCACGTTGTCCAGCTCGAAGTACGGCTTGATCTGCGACTCGTCCAGATCGTACTTGGCCTTGCGCACCTGCTCGGCGTAGAAGTCCCAATCCGAGGCGGCTACCTGGAAACCACCCTTCTGCGCGTCGATCACCTTCTGGATCTCGCCGGCTTCGGCACGTGCCTTGGCGGTGGCGGCAGGCACGGTGTCGGTCAGCAGCTTCAGCGCGGCCGCCGGGGTCTTGGCCATCTGGTCGCCCAGCTGGTAGTCGGCGAAGGTGTCGAAGCCGAGCAGCTTGGCCTTCTGCGCACGCAGCTGGGCCAGGCGCTGCACGGTCTGCCGGGTGTCGTTGGCATCGCCGCGCTCGGCACGGGTTTCCGAAGCCTTCAGCACGGCCGCGCGCTGGTCGCGGTCGGTCAGCGAGCCGAGCACCGGCTGCTGGGTGGTGTTCTGCAGCGGCAGCAGGAACTTGCCATCCAGCTTGCGGTCCTTGGCGGCGGCAGCGGCATTGTTGACCGCGTCGTCGTCCAGGCCGGCCAGCTTGGCCTTGTCGTCCACCACGACCACGGCAGCGGCGGTTGCAGCCACCAGACGGGTGTGGAACTGGGTGGACAGCGTGGTTTCTTCCACGTTGAGCTTGCGCAGGCTTGCCTTGTCGGCGTCGGACAGCTGTGCGCCCGAGCGCACCAGGCCATCGTAGTAATGCTCGACCAGACGCTTCTGCACCGGATCCAGGCCCAGCGTCTCGCGCTGGTCGTACAGCGACTTCACGCGGGCGAACAGCTTCGGATCGAGATTGATCTCGTCCTGGTGCGCGGCCAGCTTCGGCGCCACTTCTTCCTGGATCTTCTGGCGGGCATCGTTGGTATCGGCCTGGACCAGGCCGAAGAAGATGCGCGACACGCGGGTCAGGGTCTCGCCGCTGCGCTCCATCGCCACGATGGTGTTGTCGAAGGTGGCCGGCTCGGCGCTGTCCGCGATCTTGCGCACGTCGGCCAGATGCAGGCGCATGCCTTCTTCGAAGGCCGGCAGGTAATCGCTGTCCTTGATCTTGTCGAACGGCGGTGCCTGGAACGGCAGGCTGCTGGCGGCCAGCAGCGGGTTGGTGGAGGCTTCGGCCGGCTGCTGGGCCGGTGCATTCTGGGCTTCGGACACGGGGGTGGACTCCTTGCCGGAACAGGCCGCCAGCGCCAGGCTGATGGCGGCGGCCAGGACTACGGTACGCGACATGTAAAACGCTCCTTGGGCAGACGGTACGGGATGGCAGCCGTCCACCCTACTCCTGTCACGGGCGCCCGGCATGTGCCGGACGTGGCGTCTACGCTGCCGGCAGCGATCGGCTCAGACCGTGCCGCGGGTCTTGCCGATCCAAGGCCGGTAGAACTCGCGGATGGTCGCCATGTCGGCGGCATCATCGCCGGTCGGCGTGAACAGCGGACCGATGCCGATGATCTTCTCCGGGTAATGGAAATAGGCCGCCAGGATCGGCACGTCCGCCATCCGCGCGATCTTCAGGAAGCCGGCCTTCCATTCCTTGACGGCCTTGCGGGTGCCTTCCGGAGTGATCGCGAACCACATCTTCTCGTTGTTGCGCAGCAGGTCCACGGCCTGGCCCACGGTGCCCTGCGGCGAGCTGCGGTCCAGCGGGATCACGCCGAGCCTGTGCAGCAGCGGGCCCAGTGGCCACCAGAACAGCGAGGCCTTGCCCAGCACCTTCACTTTCATGCCCAGTGCGATCTTCGCGGCCATGCCCCACAGCCCGTCCCAGTTGGACGAATGCGGGGCGATGATGAAGACCACTTTCGGCACATCCGGCAGGGTTCCGGTCACTTTCCAGCCGCCCATGCGCAGCGTGCAGCGCGCCAGCCAGCGCAGGAAACGGTTGGGCTTGACCTGCGGCATGTTCGGCGGAATGGCCGGCAGCAACGGCGTCGGGTTGTTCAAGCAATCACTCCCAGTCACGTGATGAGCGCCCGCGCTTGATCTGCGCGCGCCCGCGTTTGGCGTCCAGACGACGCAGTTTCGACCCGAAGGTCGGCTTGGTGGCCTTGCGTGGTTTGGGCACGCTCAGCCCGGCCTGGATGAAGGCCGCCAGCCGCTCGCGCGCATCCTCGCGATTGCGATCCTGGGTCCGGAAACGTTGCGCGTCGATGACCAGCACACCTTCGCCGGTCATGCGCCGGTCGCGCCGCGCCAGCAGGCGCTCGCGCAACGGCTCGGGCAACGAGGGCGAACCGGCCACGTCGAAACGCAGTTCCACCGCGGTGGAGACCTTGTTGACGTTCTGGCCGCCGGCCCCACTGGCACGCACGAAACGCTCGACGATCTCGCCGTCGGGGATTTCAAGCTGCGCGCTGATGGTGACCGGTCCACTGCCCATCCGCGCATTGTAGCGGCAGCCACGTTTCCGTGGCTGCCATCGCGCGCCGTATGCCGCCGATCAGGCACCGAACACGCCGCCTTCGCCTTTGCCGGGGGTATGCTTGCCGTCCCGTGTACTGCAGGACGCTCCGCATGATCCGCTTGGTTCCCTCCGTGTTGCGCCGCGCAACCCTGCTGCTGGCGCTGGCCGCAGCAAGCGCGCCGGTGCTGGCCGCAGCCCCCACTGATGGCGACATCAACCGCCTGCTGTCGGCCTCGCGTGCGCAGAGCATGATCGACACCATGCTGCCGCAGATCGAAGCGATGCAGCAGCAGCAGTTCCAGCAGGTCGCCGCACAGCGCCAGCTCAACGCCCAGCAGCAGGAACAGCTGCAGCGCATCCAGGCCCGTACCAGCCAGACCCTGCGTCAGGCACTGTCGTGGCAGCAGCTGCGTCCGATGTACGTGGACCTGTACAAGAAGACCTTCAGCAAGGAAGACGTGCTGGCAATGGCCGAGTTCTACGAGAGCCCGGCTGGCCAGAGCCTGCTCGACAAGACTCCGGCACTGATGCAGAACGTGATGGTGGCGATCCAGACGCGCATGCAGCCGCTGTTCGCCGACCTGCAGAAGGATCTGGAAGTGATCGTCAACGAACCTGAAAAGAAGTGAGGTAGTGCCGGCCGCTGGCCGGCAACCCCAGGACGTTGGGAACCGCGCAGTTGCCGGCCAACGGCCGGCACGACCCTCAGGCGTCGGCGACCTGCCAGCCGAACAGGTCCAGCGCCTTTTGGAACTCACCGTCGACCGGGGCGCGCACGTCCACCGTGCCGCCATCCGGATGCGGGAAGCGCAGCCGCTCGGCATGCAGCAGCATGCGGTGTACACCCTGCATGCGGAAGTTGCGGTTGTGCCGGCCATCACCATGGCTGGTATCGCCGATCAGGTGATGTGACAGGTGCTTCAGATGCCGGCGGATCTGCCGGAAGCGCCCCGTCTGCGGCTGGCAGCGCAGCAGCGCGTAGCGCGAACTGGCGAACTCCCCCACTGGTACCGACAGTTCGCCGGCTGCCAGGCGCTGGAAGTCGGTGATCGCCGGCTTCTTCACCGGCTTGCCCGGGCCGCCGTCCAGATCGTGGTCGACCTGCCAGGCCTCCTCGGCCGGCCAGCCGCGGCAGATCGCCAGATAGTCCTTGCTCACTTCGCCGCCCATCAGCGCCTTGCCCAGCATGCTGGCAGCGTCGCGGTCGAAGGCCAGCAGCAGGCAGCCGCTGGTGGCGCGATCCAGGCGATGGACCAGGAAGATCGGACGACCCAGCTGCTCGCGCAGGCGATCGGCGAGGAAATCATCTTCGCCACGGGCCAGCTTGCTGTCGTGGACCATCAGCCCGGCCGGCTTGTTGACCACGGCCAGGCGTTCATCCAGGTGCAGCAGCTGCAGGGGCGCGGTTTCAATCTCGACCGCAGCGAGGGTGTCGGGTTCGGTGCTCACCGCGCGATTATCCGGATGACACGCTGAATAGGGTAGTGCCGGCGAATAGGGTAATGCCGGCCGCTGGCCGGCAACGTTGAGGTGGCCCAATGAGTGCGGTTGCCGGCCAGCGGCCAGCACTACCGAAGCAGACCACGACCGGCGTTACAGGGGCCCGCACGGTCAGGCGTTGCGCAGCGCCAGCAGTTCGCCATTGCCCACCGGCACCAGGCTGGTGGTGAACAACGCCGCGTCGGCGGCCAGCAGGCCGCGCAGCGGCTCCATCTCAGCGGCATGCGAGGTGGCGTTGTCGACCACCAGCAGGCCACCGGGGCGCAGTACGCGACGCAACTGTGGCCACCAGCCTGCGTACTGCCCGCGATTCGAATCCAGGAACAGCAGGTCGATGCAGCCATCGGCCGCCTGCGACAGCCACTGCCCGGCATCACCGTGGACCAGTTCGATACGCTCGCCCAATCCACTGCGGGCGAAATTCGCACGGGCCATCGCCACCTTGTCGGCGGCGAACTCCAGCGTGATCACCCTGCCATCAATGGCAGCGGCGGCCTCGGCCAGCCACAGCGTGGAATAGCCATTGGACGTGCCGATCTCCAGCACGCGCCGCGCGTTGCCGAAACGCACCAGCACCGACAGCAGTTCACCGGTATCGGCGGTGATGTTGAGCATGCGCCGGCCGCGCTCGGATTCGCGAGCGTCGTTGTGGGTGCCGAAGCGGGCCAGTTCATCTTTCAGTGCAGCCAGATCCATCGGCTCGATCTCCGCAGTACGGGCAAACGCCGGATGGCGATGCGCCAGCACCATTCTCGCTGCTTCCAAAGCGCATGTCCGCATCTGTCTATTGACGTCATCGGCCTCCATGGAGCCCTGCAGCGGCTGCCGGAGGCCGATGCCTTGTCACGCCACGTTGTTGCGCGGCAAGGCCTGGGCGGAGCATCGACCCATTTTCGTAATGTTCCTAGGTCCTTTTTCACCTGGCCATTGCGATAGTCCGCGCCCGCAGCAGTGCGTTCAACGCGTCTGCCGCATTCCCTCTGGATTCCCGCAAGGACACGGCCATGGCCCACGACATCCTGGCAATCGGCGCCCACCCTGATGACATCGAACTGGGCTGTGGCGGCAGCCTGGCCAAGCTCGCCTTCGCCGGCGCCCGCATCCACGCCCTGGTACTCAGCCGGGGCGGACGCGGCTGTCACGATGGCGCTGACCGCAGCGACGAATCGCATCGCGCGCTGCGGCAACTCGGCGCCCGGCAGGTACTGCAGCATGATTTCCCGGACACCTGTTTTCCGTCCTGCCGCAACGCCATCATCAGCGCGCTGGAACAGGCGTGCGAAGCCATCCAACCGCAACGCGTCTACACGATGTGCGGCGAAGACCATCACCAGGATCATCGCACCGTCCATGAAGCCTCGATCGTTGCCTGCCGCAGCGTCCCGCAGATCCTGTGCTACGAAAGCCCAAGCACGCTGCCGCAGTTCGCACCGCAGGTGTTTGAAGACATCAGCGTGCAGCTGGAGTTGAAGATCCGCGCACTACGCGAGCACGCCAGCCAGGGGGATCGCCATTACATGCAGGAAAGCCACCTGCGCTGCCATGCCCAGTTCCGCGGCCAACAGGTGGGTATCGGCCCCAGCGAGGGCTTCCTGCCCCATCGGCTGGTGCTGTGATGAAAACCCTGCTGTTCCTGGCAATGTGCGCCTTCATCATCGTGCGTCTGCTGGTCCACGCAACGCGCAGGCCCAGTGTGAAGCTGCGCAGCATCGATGCGATCGTGCCGGCCTACAACGAAGCACCGTGTCTGCGACGCTCGCTCACCGATCTGCTGCAGAACCCCTACATCGCGCGGGTGATCTGCGTGAACGATGGCTCCACCGATACCACCGCGCAGGTGCTGGACACGCTGCAGCTGGAGTGGCCTGGTCGCCTGCTTGCCGTGCACCAGGCCAACACCGGCAAGGGCGGTGCGCTGATGCACGGCCTGCAGCATGTGACCACCGCCCAGGTATTCCTGACCGATGCTGACACCCGCGTCGATCCGCGCAGTACCGGCCTGGGCCACCTGCTGGCGGAAATCGAACAGGGCGCCGACGCGGTGGGGGGCGTGCCATCGTCATGCCTGCAGGGTGCCGGCTTCCTTCCGCACGTACGAGCCAGCCTGAAGCTGCCGATGATCGTCATCAAGCGCAGCTTCCAGCAGTGGCTGGGCGGAGCGCCGTTCATCGTCTCTGGCTCCTGCGGGCTGTTCCGCACCAGCATACTGCGCAAGGTCGGATTTTCCGACCGCACCCGGGTCGAGGACCTGGACATGTCCTGGTCGCTGGTGGCCCAGGGCTACCGGGTGCGGCAGAGCATCCGCTGCGTGGTGTACCCGCAGGAATGCAGCACGTTGGTGGAGGAATGGCGACGCTGGCGGCGCTGGATCGTCGGCTACGCCGTATGCATGCGCCTGCATCGGCGGTTGCTGCTGACCCGCTTCGGGCTCTTCAGCATCCTGCCGATGATCCTGCTGGCGCTGGTGGGGATCGCCGCTGGGCTGCAGGTGGCATTTGGCGCAGCTACGGTGCATGGCCCCGCTGGCCTGGTAGTGGCGATGGTGCCGCTGGTCTGGATCGGCATCGTGATGGCATTGGGTGTGGTCAGTGCCGTGCACCACCGGCGTCCATGGCTGGTACCGGCCGCAGCGTTCTCCGTGCTGTATGTGCTGCTGGCCTATGCGGTCTGGTTGATCCACGGACTGAAGGGGATGTTCACCGGCCGCGAGCCTGCACGCGACAAGCCGACGAGGTATCCGCATGTGGTGGAATGACCTGGAAGCAATGGCCGGCGAGCTGGCATCACTGCGGCCCCACCTCGATCCACGCGCGGATATATCGCCACAGGCCACGATACGCGGCGCGGTGCATGTCGGCGTCGGCAGCCGCATCTGCGACGGCGCCCACATCCAGGGGCCGGTGTCGATCGGACGCGACTGCCTGATCGGCAATCATGCGCTGCTGCGTGGTCCGCTGCGCATCGGTGACGGCACCCGCATCGGCTTTGCCAGCGAGCTCAAGAACTCCGTGGTTGGCCAGCGGGTCAGCATCGGTCCGCAGTGCTTCATCGGCGACAGCCGCATCGACGACGACGCCTATCTTGGCGCCCTTGTGCGCACCAGCAACCATCGCCTCGACGGCGCGTCGATCGCCGTGCATGTCGATGGCCAGATCATCGACAGCCAGCGCGACAAGCTCGGCGCGTGGGTCGGTGCAGGTGCGGCTCTGGGCGTCGGCGTGATCATCCTGCCCGGTCGCATCGTCGCACCGGGTAGCCAGTTCGGCCCGCGGATCACCGTGGAACGGAACCTCCCGGCAGGCCGCTATCGCCTGCTGCAACACCTGCATTCCCAACCCCTGGAGTAATCACCATGCGATTCATCAATCGTGGCGCGCTGCCGTGCGCCCTGCTGCTGGCTGCGGCCAGCGCCCATGCCGGTGTCGATCGTGTTTCCCTGCAACTGGACCACACCGACTACAACGAAGGCTTCGGCAAGCGCGACGTGCAGACAGTGGATGTGGCAGGTCGTACCGGCGCCAGCCGCTGGCACCTGGGCCTGGCCCACGGTGAGCGCGATTACGGCACTTCGCGCTACAGCGGAAACCGGGTGCAGGGTTCGTTGCATCACGACTGGTCAGCCACCGTCGCCACGCGTACATCGGTGATTGCGTCCAACGACGATCCGGTCTTCGTCAACCGCCAGATCAACCAGGACATTCTGTGGAAGGTGGCCGGACAGACCGTGCTGAGCGTGGGCGGCAAGTACGCCGAGTACCACGGCAGCGGCTACGTCAGCGGATGGTCGATCGGTGCCTCCCACTACTTCCCGCGGGTTACGGCATCGGTCAAGCATGAACGTCACCGCCAGTCCAACGGGCCCGATGGCCATGGCAGCACCGTGTCACTGCGTCTGAAGGACCGTCAGGGGCATGGCTCGACCCAGCTGTGGCTGGGCAGTGGCACGTCGGGCTATACCGCCGACGCCGACCCGCTGCTGCTGCGCGAGCACGATGCCAAGCGCCTGTTCCTGCGCCGCAGCCAGCCGCTGGGAGAGCACCTGGTGCTCGACGTCGGGCTGGGCAAGACCTGGCACAAGACACGCCTGGATCGCTTCCAGAGCGTGCATACGCAGGTGGGCCTGGGCTACCGCTGGTAATCCAGCCGGCGACGACGGTCCGCTGTCGTCGCCGTTTCAGCAGGCTGCGGTCATCGCCACCACGCACGCGCCAGCGCGAACACGCCAACGGTACCGGACAACCAGCTCCACGCCGGCACGTCACCCCAGTACCAGCCCGGCGGCTGCAGCACGTACATCAATGCGGCAATCGCCAGCAGACCGACGCCGGTGATCGCCCCGACCGCGCGCTTCTGCAAGCGCTGCAGGCTCGCATCGAGCGTGACCAGATCGCGCGAACGCATCGCCAGTTCATGGCGACCTTCCACCTGCTGGGTCAGCCAGGCGTGCACCAGGCGCGGCATGTCCGGCGCATGGGTCATGATTTCCGGCAGGCGCTTGCCGATCTCGCGCACCACGCGGCGCGGGCTGTAGCGCTCGCGCAGGATCTTCGCCAGTACCGGCTTGGCCACGGCCCAGATGTCGATCTGCGGATCGAGCTGGCGGCCGACGCCTTCGATGTTGAGCAGGGTCTTCTGCAACAGGATCAACTGCGGCTGCAGCGTCAACTGGTAGCGCTGGGCCACGCGGAACAGCTTCATCAGCACTTCGGCCAGCGAGATCTGCGACAGCGGGCGGGTGAAGTACGGCTCGCACACCGAGCGCACCGCTGCTTCCAGATCATCGATGCGCACGTTGTCGGGCATCCAGCGCGCCTGCACGTGCAGTTCGGCGATGCGGCGATAGTCGCGGTTGAAGATGGCCATGAAATTCTCGGCCAGGTAGTACTGATCTTCCTGCGAGAGCTGGCCCATGATGCCGAAGTCCAGCGCGATGAAGCGCGGGTTGTCGCGGCGTGCCGGATCGATGTCGACCCAGATGTTGCCGGCGTGCGCGTCGGCATGGAAGAAGTTGTCGCGGAACACCTGGGTGTAGAACACCCGCACGCCCTTGGCGGCCAGCGCCTTGCGGTCGATGCCGGCTTTGTCCAGCGCGGCGATGTCATCGGAGGGAATGCCCCACACGCGCTCCAGGGTCAGTGCACGCTCGGCGGTATGACTCCAGATCACTTCCGGCACGTACAGGTCGTCGGAGTTCTCCCAGAAACGGCGCAGCACGCTGGCGTTGGCCCCTTCGCGCTGCAGGTCCAGCTCGGCGGCCAGGGTGTTCTCGACCTCGGCCACCACTTCACGCGGACGGATCTTGTCGGCACGCGGATGGGTGCGCTCGACCAGCGTTGCCAGCGAGTTGAGCAGGGCGATGTCGGCGTCGATCTGCTTCTCGATGCCCGGGCGCAGCACCTTGACCACCACCTGGCGGCCATCGGCCAGGGTAGCCGCGTGTACCTGCGCTATCGACGCCGAAGCCAGCGGTTCGGTATCGAAACTGGCGAAGGCTTCGCTGACCGGCAGGCCGAGCGCTTCCTCGACGATGCGGCGCGCGGCGTCGCCGTCGAAGGGCTTGACCCGGTCCTGCAGCAGGGTCAGTTCATTGGCCACGTCCGGCGGCACCAGATCGCGGCGGGTCGACAGGATCTGACCGAACTTGACGAAGATCGGCCCCAGGTCCTGCAGCGCCAGTCGCAGGCGCGCACCGCGCGACTGTGCGGCGATGTCGGCCGAAGCGCGCGGCACGAACGGCTTGGCCAGGCGCAGCCAGCGCTCTGCAGGCGTGTCCTGCAGCAGGTCGTCGAGGCGGTAACGCAGGATCACCCGGCCGATGCGGCTGGCCCGCAGCAGGGCCTTCATGCGGCACCCCGCAGGCGCTGCACGCGTGCGCCGAGGCGCTCGACATCATCGCGCAGTACGTCCACGTCGTCGTGGAAGGCATCCAGTTCGGCACGTGGCACCACGTCGCGCGATTCCTCGGTGATGAATTCAGCGGCGCTGTGCGCCAGATCGATCGCGCCCTGGCGAGCGTGTTGCAGGGCACTGCGCAGAGTATTGGCCACCTGCACGCCCAGCACTTCGCCGAACACGCTGACAAACGGCTGCTGCCAGTCCGGATCGAAGCCCTTGGCCAGCTGCTGCAGGCGGCGCGCCAGTTCGGCATCGCCGGCCACGCGTACGCGGCCCTTGCTGTTGTCAGCACCTTGGCGGGCGCGCGCCAGCAGCGGCAGCTGCGCCAGCACGCCGGCCAGGCTGCTGCGCACGGCCAGGTCGGCTTCCTGAGCATCCACCGGGCCCACCCGCAACTGGTTGCCGTCGACGCTGATGCGCATCGCCAGCGGCGGTGCGTCCAGGGTCAGGTCGATATGGCGACCGTCGAGGCTGGCCAGTGCATGGCGGGTATCCGGATCCAGCGCCAGCGCGCGGTTCAGGGCGATCTGCAGAGCGCGGCCAGCGACCGGCTTGAGGGACTTGAGCAGGGAAAGAGCCATGTGCGCATTCTACCTGCGTGGGTGGTGGGCTTGGGCCGGGCTGCCGCCCGGCACCCGCAGATGCAACGTCAACGTCAACGTCAACGTCAGAAGCAGTCTGCTGAGGGAGTCGGGGTGGGTCCGGTTGCGGGGGACGCCGTAAACCCGTCCATGGGGGCTTGGCCGCGGCATCCATGCCGCGGACACCCCCGCAACCGGACCCACCCCGCCTTCGACAGGTTCCCGGCAGCCATGGTGCTTGCGGTAGTGCCGGCCGCTGGCCGGCAACCTCGAAACGGGTGATGGAACACGGGTTCATCTGTGCCTCACGCGGAAGGCAGATGAAGGTTCATGCTATGGGGCCACGCAACGCACAGGACATCGCACTTCCATGGCACGGACCCGGGTCGGCATCATCTTCGGTGGCAGGTCTTCCGAACACGAGGTTTCACTGCAGTCGGCGAAGAACATTCTCGATGCGCTGGATCGGGAGCGCTTCGAACCGGTGCTGGTCGGCATCGACAAGCAGGGCCAGTGGCACCTGAGCCAGCCGGATACCTTCCTGCTCAATGCGGATGATCCGGCGCGCATCGCCCTGCATGCTTCCGGTACCGCGTTGGCGGTGCTGCCCGGTACCGAGCAGGCGCAGCTGCAGCCGACCGATGCGGGCAGTGCGCTGGGGCAGATCGACGTGGTGTTGCCGATCGTGCACGGCCCGCTGGGCGAGGACGGTGCGCTGCAGGGGCTGCTGCGCATGGCCAACCTGCCCTTCGTCGGTTCGCCGGTGCTGGGCTCTGCGGTGGCCATGGACAAGGACGTGACCAAGCGCCTGCTGCGTGATGCGGGCCTGCAGGTGGCGCCTTGGGTGTGCATCCGTCGCCATGAAGCCGATGTGGTCGATGTCGCGGCGCTGATCGAAGTGCTTGGCCTGCCGCTGTTCGTCAAGCCGGCCAACCAGGGCTCATCGGTGGGCGTGAGCAAGGTCAAGGATGCAGAGGGTTTCGCTGCGGCATTGCAGACCGCGCTGCGCTACGACCACAAGGTCCTGGTGGAGTCGGCCGTAGTCGGCCGCGAGATCGAATGTGCGGTGCTCGGCAATGAGCGGCCGCAGGCCAGCATTTGTGGCGAGGTCGTACTGCACGACGAGTTCTATGCCTACGACACCAAGTACATCAACGAAGACGGTGCTGAAGTGGTGGTGCCGGCCGCAATCGATGCGGCAACGCAGGCGCGTATCCAGCAGATCGCGTTGCAGGCCTATCAGGCGCTGGAGTGCGCCGGCATGGCGCGGGTCGATGTGTTCCTCACCGCCGATGGCCAGATCGTCATCAACGAAGTGAACACCCTGCCCGGCTTCACCCGCATCAGCATGTATCCGAAGCTGTGGGGTGCCAGTGGCGTCGACTACACCACGCTGATCACCCGCCTGATTGAACTGGCGCTGGAACGCCACGAAGCCGATCGCGGATTGCATAGCGCGGTGCGTTGACCGCGCTTCGGTAGTGCCGGCCGCTGGCCGGCAACCCCGGGTGATCGAGGTTGCCGGCCAGCGGCCGGCACTACCCGCTCAAGCGGTCATGTGCGCTTGCGGAACATCGAGATCACGGCGAGCACCAGGAACACCACGAACAGGATCCAGGCGATGTTGCTGGCGGCACCGGCAATGCCGGAGAAACCGAGCACGGCGGCGATGATGGCGATGACAAAGAAGATGACGGCGTAATGCAGCATGGTGCTCCTCGCAGGTGGTCGGCCGTGGGTGGCGTTGGGTCCATCCTGCGCATCTGCCGGTGTGCAACCGGTGATGGCGATCTCTGCGCGTAATGAAGTCTTCAGCGCGGTGAAGCCGCCGTCATGATGCCGCCCTCAGCCGTCGCAGTCCTTCTTCGATGCTGACCTGCGGTACGTAGCCGAAATCACGACGTGCCGGCTCCATGCTGTACCAGTGCGGCGTGCACAGCTGCTCGGCCAGGAAGCGCGTCAGCGGCGGCTCGCCACGCAGGCGCAGCAGCGGCCACAGCCGCTCGCAGATCGCGCCGATGCGGTACGCCGTCTTGAAGCTGATCGCCTTGTCCACGGTTGGAGCACCCACCGCCTGCAGCAGCTTGTTGACCAGCTCGCGCATCGGCAGCGGCTCGCCATTGGAAATGAAGTACGCCTTGCCGGCGCACGCAGCGCCCGGTGCCAGCGCCTCGAAGGCGAGGAAATGCGCCAGCGCGGCGTTGTCGATGTAAGTGGTATCGACCTTGTTGTTGCCGTCGCCCACCAGGCGCAGGCGGCCAGCGCGTGCACGATCGGCCAGGCGCGGCACCAGCTGCTGGTCGCCCGGGCCCCAGATCAACCGCGGACGCAATGCCACCGTCGCCAGAGTGGCGTCATTGGCGGCCAGCACCCGCTGTTCGGCAATCGCCTTGGTCGCCGCATACGGTGCCTGGAAATCCTCGCCATAGGGCACTTCGTCCGCACCCAGTCCTTCCACCGGGTGCGTGGCGCGATGGGTCACGCTGGGCGTGGAGGTGTAGACCAGCTTGCCGATGCCATGTGCGCGGCAGGCCGCGATGACGTTGTCGGTACCGACCACGTTGGCCTGGTGGTAGCTGTCATAGCTGCCCCAGGCGCCGGCCTTGGCACCGTTGTGGAACACCGCATCGACGCCGGCCACCGCATGCAGCACCGCCTGCGGGTCGGCCAGGTCGCCGCGGATCTGGCCCACACCCAGCGCCTGCAGTTCCGGGTAATGGCTGCGGTTGAACGCCAGCACCTGGTGGCCACGTTCGACCAGGCCTCGGCACAGCGCCTGGCCAAGGAAACCACCACCACCGGTGACCAGGATCTTCATGCGCGCTTCTCCAGTTCGGCGCGGGCCCAGACGGCGAGCTTCTCGCGGCCGATCTTGGCGTTGTGACGGATATCGACGGGGAACGCCGGATGCATCAGCACGTGTTCCAGCTTCATCTCGGGCAGACGCGCAGCGGCCGTGGCCTGCAGCGCCTCGCGCAACGCAGGGCTGTCGGACTGGCCACGCTGCAGCTCCACGCACAGCACCGGCACCTGCGCACCGGCTGCGCCGACGCCGACCAACGCGGTGCGTGCCACCCCGGCCACGGTGTTGAACACCGGCTCGACCTGTTCGGTGTACAGCGGCCCGTACGCGGTTTCCACGCGATGGGTCTTGCGGCCACAGAACCACAGCCGCCCCTGCGCATCGAAGTAGCCGACATCGCCCATGCGATGCACGATGCGGACGCTGCCATCGGCCAGGGTTTCGCTGATCTTCGCCGCCGCCGTCGCCTGCGGACGGTTGAAGTAACTGTCGGTGGCGGTCGGCCCGGCCACGGTGATCTCGCCGACTTCATCCACGGCCAGCACGCGCGCCTGCGACCAGTCCGGCAGCGGCGCGTCGTCGATGGCGATGATGCGCACTTCGTTCGGTGCGACCACGCTGCCGACGCAGGTGCCGGCACCGCCCTCGGTGGCCGCGCGCGTACGCTCCAGCTCGCGCCCCTCCACCACTGCCACCGGCAGGCACTCGGTGGCGCCGTACGGTGTCCAGAACTGGGCATCGGCCGGCAGCAGGCTGCGGATGGTGGCGACCACGTCCGGCGGCACCGGCGCACCGGCCGAGGTCACCCGGGTCACCGTCGGCAACGGCCGCCCGTGCCGCGCCAGCACCCGCATCAGTGCGGGCGAGCCGAACAGCTGGGTCACGCCGAAACGCTGGATGGCGTCATGCAGGCGCGCCGGGTCGGCCTGGGCCGGCCGGGTCGGGTCCATGTCCGGAATCACCGAGGTCAGGCCCAGTGCCGGATCGAACAGCGCAAACGGCGGGAAGGTCGGCAGGTCCACCCCGCCCGCCTCCATGCCGAAGGCGCTGCCCAGCAGCTCGATCTGGCCGACGAAGTGGCGGTGGCGGTAGACCACGCCCTTGGGCACGCCGGTGGAGCCGCTGGTGAACAGGATCGCCGCCGTGTCCTCGCCATCGGTGTCGGCCAGCATCGGGCCGCTGTTGGCGCCGGCACGCTCCAGCGCGGCCAGCGTGGTACCGCCCCAGCCCAGGCGGCGACCGACCGTGACAAGACGGGTCGCCGAAGGCGCCCAGCGCAGCGCCAGCCGCGCCACGTGGGCCAGCGGGATGCCGATGAAGGCCTGCGGCTGTGCCTCGTCCAGGCACTGCTTCAGCGCGCGCTGGTCGATGCCCGGATCGACCAGCACCGGCACCGCGCCCAGCTTGAACAGGGCGAACATCAACAGGAAGAACTCCGGCGACGGCCGCACCATCACCACCGTGCGCACCCCGCGGCCGATCCCGTAACCGGCCAGGCCGGCCGCCATCGCATCGCTGCGGGCGTCCAGCTGGCGGTAATCCAGGGTCACGTCGTAGGCCGCCATGCCGTTGCCGGCGCCGCGGCGGCCGGGGCAGCGGATGGCGATCTGGTCGGGGCGTTCACGCGCCAGCTCGGGCAGCCGCGCGGCGATGTTGCAGGATCGGTTCATCCGTTCATTGTCGCCGCTTACGGAATTTCTTGCGCGGCGGCCGCCAGCGTGGAAAATCCGCATCCTCGTCCCTTCCCCGATGCCGCCCGAGGCGGCTTGCCCATGCAACATCCCTGCATGACCTGCGGCGCCTGCTGCACCCAATACCGCGTGGCCTTCCACTGGATGGAATCGGACGAGGTCACCCCCGGCGGCGTGCCGCACCAGCTCACCGAGGTGCTCGACCCGCACCGCCTGTGCATGCGCGGCACCCATTCCAAGCCGGTGCGCTGCGTGGCGTTGGACGCGCAGATCGGTGTCTATTCGCGCTGCACGATCCACCCCAACCGCCCCAGCGTGTGCCGCGAGGTGGATGCATCGTGGGAGTACGGCAAGGCCAGCCCGCAGTGCGACAAGGCCCGCATCGCCTATGGGCTGGATCCGCTGACCCTGGCCGACTGGCGCTGGCGCGATGAAGCAGGCAACGACGACGACCACCCGGATGACAACGGCAACAGCCCGTCGCCGCAGGCCCCGATCGCGGCATGACGGGTAGTGCCGGCCGCTGGCCAGCAACCTCGTGAACCCGGCGCGCGTTGCGCGCTTGCCGGCCAGCGGCCGGCACTACCGGGAATATCCGGGTAACAGGACTACAGCGGATTCGCGTCCAGGAACGCGCGGATCTCCGGCACCAGCACTTCATGCTTGTCTTCCAGCACGTAGTGGCCGGCATCCTCGAAGGCATGCACCTGCGCCTTCGGCAACGCCGCCTGGAAGCCCTTCAGGAAGTGGTGGTCGAACACGAAATCACGCAGGCCCCAGCCGAGGAAGGCCGGTCGATCGGCGAACGACGGCAGCGCCTTGCCGGCGCGCTCCAGCAGTGACCACGCCTTGTCGGCCGGCGACAGCGGAATGTCCTGCATGAAACGGATGGTGCTGATGCGGTTGGCATAGCTGTTGTACGGCGACACGTAGGCGCGGCGCACATCGGCCGGCATCTTCCGCTCCACGCCCAGCCACGAGGCACCGGAGGAGAACGCATTGAAGGTACGGATGATCCACTCGCCGATCTTCCAGTGCCGGCCCAGCGCGATCTGCCACGGCATCTTCTTGGCCGCCGGCATCGGGAACGCGGCGGTGTTGAGCACCACCAGGCGCTTGACCTGGTCGTGGTGCGACAGCGCCCAGCCGAAGCCGATCATGCCGCCCCAGTCGTGCACGGCCAGCGTCACCGGGCCGGTGATGCCCAGATGCTTCAGCAGCGCATCCAGATCATCCACCCGCGACTGCAGCGTGTACTCGTAGCGGCTGTCGTCGGGCTTGTCCGACAGGCCCATGCCGATATGGTCCGGCACGATGCAGCGGTACCTGTCCGACAGGCCGGCCACCAGCGTGCGCCAGTAATAGCTCCACGACGGGTTGCCGTGCACCATCACCACTACCTCGCCGTCGCGCGGGCCTTCGTCGAGATAGTTCATCGACAGGCCGGGGCGGACCTCGAAACGCTGCGGGTGGGCGGGGTAACCGGGAAGCTGGGACATCGGATCGCACCTGTAAAAAGGGCCGGTAAACCGGCCCTTGGAATCAACGCAGCGGGCTGCTTACCAGACCACTTCAGCCATCGAGCAGTTCAGGCCAGAACCAATGCCCAGAAGCGCGATGCGATCGCCCTTCTTCAGCTTGCCCAGCTGCTTGAGCTTGCTCAGCACGATCGGCACCGAGGCCGGACCGATGTTGCCGTGCTCACCGAAGATGGTCATGACCTTCTTCGGATCGATGCCGAAATTCTTGATGAACGCAGCGGTGTGCGGCTGGCTGACCTGGTGGATGACGAACTGGTCCAGCTCTTCCACGGCCCAGCCCAGTGCGATCTTGGCGGCGGCGAAGGTCTTCTGGGCCAGCTTGATGCCCTCGATCAGCAGCATGCGGGTGTCGGTGACCATGCGGTCCAGGTTGCCCAGGCACAGCTGGTTCCACTCGGTGGCCGAACGGGTCACGCCACCCTTGTAGCGCGGCGCGTCGGGGACCAGCTCCGAACGGGCCATCACCATCGCGGCCGCACCGGAACCGGTGGTCAGCGCCGCCAGCTCGTTGCGGAAGTCGTCGGCGGTGACGTCCGGCGCGGTCATCCGCTCCAGTGTCTTTTCGTACACCAGGTTGGCGGTCTCGCCATCCACCACCAGCGCGTAGTCGATCTCACCGCGCTCGAGCATGCGCGCCGCGATGTCCATGCCGTTGATGAAGGCCAGGCAGGCATTGGCGACGTCGAAGGTCATGCATTCGTCGCTGACACCGAGGTTGCCGGACACGATGGACGCGGTGGACGGCTCCAGGTAGTCACGGCTGACCGAGGTGTTGATCAACAGGCCCACCTGCGTCGCATCGATGCCTGCGTCTTCCAGCGCCTTGCGGCCGGCCATGGTGGCGGCGTCGGACGCCAGCACGCCGTTGTCCCACAGGCGGCGCGCGTGGATGCCGGCGATATCGCCGAGGACATCGGTACGGATACCAAGGCGATCCAGCGTCGGCTGCAGCCGTTCGTTGATTTCCTTGGTCGTCAGCGTGTGCGGCGCATCAATGTGAGCCAGGCCGGCAATCGAGACATTCTTGAAGAGCATCGAGGTTAGCGCCAAGGCTCAGGCAAAGGGGGCGCTATTCTATAACCCCCCGGGCCTTCACCGCATCTTTACGAATTCAGCCTTGGCCGTATGGTGAAGGATTCAGCGCGGCGGGCACTGGAAAGCGGCGAAGCGCTGGCTGCCATCGGCGGGGGCTGCAGCGGCCTGCACGGCATTGGCGCCGGTGGTCGGAGCCTCGTTGCGAGCCAGGGTTTCCAGCTCTTCCTGCACACGTAGCGGGTTGCGGTTGTAGAAGCCGACCTTGCTCTTCACGGTCACCACCACTTCGCCCTTGGAGATGCACCCGGCCGGTACCGGGCCTGCCGGCAGCACGCGGGTCGCCTTGCCGGCTGGTTCGATCGGCACCCAGGTACAGGCGGTGACGGTGAGCAACAGGGACGACAGCAGCAGAACGCGCATGGGCAGGATCCTGGAAGGGAATGTCAGGAGTGTGCCTGAACCGTCTGAATCAGGGATAGCCGAGGCGGGGTCGGATCCCCCGCAGGGGGCTCTGACCCCGGTTCGGAGTCACGGGGTTGCCGGCCAGCGGCCGGCACTACCGCGGCAGGCCTGCCCGCCGAAGCGGGCAGGCCTCTCCCTTATTTCTTGACCGGGTTGCCTTCGGCATCGATCACGGTCACTTCGCCCAGGTTCAAGGCGCGTACGGCCGCTTCGGTCTGCTTGAGGTCACCCACCACCACCCAGGTCAGCGCCTGCGGCTTGATCTCCGCCGCCGCCTGCTGCACCTGTGCCGGGGTCATCGCCTCGATCTCGGCCTTGCGACGCAGGACATAGTCGTCCGGACGCTTGAACTGCACGATCGTGCCGATGGTCGCGGCCACCGCGCTGGCGGTCTCGTAGGCACCGGGCAGGCTCAGGGTCTGGATGTTGCGGATGCGCGCCACTTCAGCGTCGGTCGCCGGCTTGCTGCCGTTGGCGAACTCGGCGATCTCCTTGCGCATTTCGGCCATGGCCGGGCCGGTCTTGTCGATCTGCACCGGTGCCATCGCCATCCACGGGCGCTGGCCCACGGTGTTGCTGGCGCTGGTGCGGGCACCGTAGGACCAGTGCTTGTCCTCGCGCAGGTTCATGTTCAGGCGCGAGGTGAAGTCGCCACCGATCACACCGTTGGCGATGTCGAAGCGGGTCGAGCTGGCGTCGCTGGACGGCGGCACGACCTGGCCGGCGAACAGGTTGGCCTGCACCGCGCCCGGCTGGTCGATCAGGAACACGCGCGGGCTCTTCGGCAGCGCCACGGCGGTGGTGGCCTTGATCGTCGGCGCATCACCGGTGGCCTTCCAGTCACCCAGCTGCTTGTCCAGCAGCGGCACGATCTCGGCCAGGGTGGTATCACCCACCACGATCAGGGTGCCGTCCTGCGGACGCAGCCAGTCGCGGTGGAAGTCGACCAGATCCTCGCGGCCCAGGCTGCTGATCGCCGCTTCATCACCGCTGCCGGTGAACGGAATGGCGTAGGGGTGGCCCTTGCCGTACAGCAGCGGCGGCAGCACGCGCATCGCCACCGCACCCGGGTTGACCTTCTCCTGCTGGATGCCGGCGATCCAGGTCGCCTTGACCCGGTCGATCTCGCTCTGCTCGAAGCGCGGCTCGCGCAGCAGGCTGGCATACAGCGCCAGCGACGGCACCAGGTTCTCCTTCAGCGCGGACAGTTCCACGTCCACCGAATCCAGGCCGGCGGATGCATCGAGGTCCGCACCCAGCGCATCGGCCGCATCGGCGAAGGCCAGCGAACCCAGCTTGCCGGCGCCTTCGGTCATCAGGCTCATGGTGAAGTTGGCGGTGCCCGGCTTGCGGCCCTGGTCAGCGGTGAAGCCGCCCGGGAACTGGTAGCTGAACTGCACCACCGGAATTTCATGGCGCTCGGCCAGCACCACCTGGGTGCCGTTCTTCAGCGTGGCGCGCTGCAGTGCCGGGAACTTCAACTGCGGGAACTCGCGGGTCTGCGGCACGCCGGCCTTGCGGTCCACCTGCTCGGGCAGGGTGCTGTACTTGCTGTCCACGGCCGGCACGTTGAACGGCTTCGGCGCCTGCGACGGATCTTCCTTCAGCGCAACGCGCTCACCCGGCTCGACCACCAGGGTGTGGCTGCCCTTGTCCAGCCACTGCGCGCCCAGGCGCTTGAGGTCGGCAGCAGTGGCCTTGTCGATGTTGGCCAGCGAGGTGCGGAAGCAGCCCGGGTCGCCGGTGTACACCGTGCATTCGGCGAGCGCGTCGGCCTTGCCGCCGAAGCCGCCGATGCGCTCGATGCCGCGGATGAAACCGGCACGGGAGCCGGTCTTGGCGCGTGCCAGTTCTTCGGCGGTCGGGCCCTCCTTGAGCAGGCGCTCGATTTCCTCATCGATGATCTTTTCGACCTTGGCCGGATCCTGGCCCTGCTTCACGGTGGCCATCACCATGAAGTTGGAACCCAGCTGCGAGGCATAGGCGCCGGCGCTGATGTTGTCGACCAGCTTGTCCTGGTGCTGCAGGCGCTGACTCAGGCGCGAAGACTTGGCGCCGCCGAGCACGTAGGCCAGCAGCTGCAGCTGGTCGACGTCGGTGGTGCCGACCTGGGCGACGTTCCAGGCGCGGTAGATGCGCGCCTGCGGCACCTTGTCGGTCATCACCTCGCGGGTGTCGGCCGGGCGCTTGGCCACGTCCACCTTCGGCTGCGCCATGCTCGGGCCGGCCGGGATGCTGCCGAAGTACTTGGCCGCTTTCTCCTTGGCCGTGGCCAGATCGATGTCACCGGCCAGCACCAGCACTGCGTTGTTCGGGCCATACCAGGTGCGGAACCAGGTCTTGACGTCATCCAGCGAGGCGGCGTTGAGATCGTTCATCGAGCCGATCACGCTGTGGTGGTACGGATGGCCCACCGGATACAGCGCGCGGTTGAGCTGTTCCCACACCTGGCCATAGGGCTGGTTCTCGCCCTGGCGCTTCTCGTTCTGCACTACGCCACGCTGCTCGTCCAGCGCAGCCTGGTCGATCGCGCCAACCAGATGGCCCATTCGGTCCGATTCCATCCACAGCGCCATGTCCAGCGCGGTGGTCGGCACGTTCTCGAAGTAATTGGTGCGGTCGGTATTGGTGGTGCCGTTCTGGCCGGTGGCACCCACCTGCTTGAAGGGCTCGAAGTACTCGCCGCCGTGGTTCTCGCTGCTCTGGAACATCAGGTGTTCAAACAGATGCGCGAAGCCGGTACGGCCGGCGGGCTCGTCCTTGCTGCCGACGTGGTACCAGATGTTGACCGCAACGATCGGTGCCTTGCGATCGGTATGCACCACCACGCGCAGGCCGTTGGGCAGGGTGAACTGCTCGAACGGGATATCGACCTTGCTGGTCGCGGCCGGCTTGGCCGCCAGCGCGTAGGTGGGCGCAAGCGTGCCGAGAGCAGTACTGAGAGCAACAGCGAGCAGCGCGGCGCGCGGGCGCAGGGTGAGCGACATATCCGGGTCCTTGGTCACGTAGGTGAATCCCGATCCTAGCGCGGGCGTGCCACCACCGGTATCGGCCACCAGTCACTGGGGGTGATCGGCCACATCGGCCATCGCGATCGGCTTTTCGGGGTCACGAACGGCGGTGATTCACGTCCGGACAGTGTCCGCGGCACCCCGAATGGACAGGTGTCCGCCCGGCGGACACTTTTCATACGCCATAAAACCCTTATGAATCAATGATTAAAAGTTGGCACGGGGATTGCTCTGTCCTTCCTGCGCCAGCAAGGGCTTCAGACAAAACCTGACTAAAGACTGAACAAAAGCAGGAAATCGAAAATTCCGCTTGCATCCCCAGAACTGGTGTTCTACCTTACTACCACACCACCTCTCACCAACACTAAACAGGCCCCGTCATGAACGCCAAGACCATTGCCATCGCCATCGCCCTGATCGCCGGCACCGCGGTTGTTTCGTCGGTGCAGGCCTCCGAATCCATCAAGACCCTGTCCACCGTGCAGGTCCGCCCGGCCGCCGACCAGCTGGTCCAGCAGGCCTGGGAACAGGCCAGCGGCATCCGCACCCTGGCCACCGTTGAAGTGCGCCCGAGCGCAGACCAGCTGAGCGAGCGCGACGGCTTCATCGCCGCCCCGGTCGTCGCCGCGCTGCCGATCACCACCCTGGCCTCGGTTGAAGTGCGCCCGAGCCTGGAGCAGCGTGTCGCCCTGGCTGCCGAGCACGAAGCCCAGCGCTACGCCGCCACCCTGGCCGCCGCCGCCACCAGCGTCGCCAACCAGGTGATCGTCAACCTGCCGGCCCTGCAGGTGCGTCCGAGCGCCGCCCAGCTGCAGGCCTTCGCTGCCGAAACCGCCCAGGTCCTGCTGCGCCCGTAAGCGACGTCCGCCCTGCCCATCCCAGGGCGTGCGTCGTAAAGGCGGCGGCCGTCGCAGGTACACTGCGCCGATGAATGCCGCGCCCCAGTTCCACGTGATCCTGTTCCAACCGGAAATCCCGCCCAACACGGGCAATGTGATCCGGCTCTGCGCCAACACCGGCGCGCAGCTGCACCTGGTCGAGCCGCTCGGCTTCGCACTGGAAGACAAGCAGCTCAAGCGCGCCGGCCTGGACTACCACGAGTACTCGCGCCTGCAGGTGCATCCAGACCTGGACACTGCGCTGGCACGGATCGCACCGAAGCGGTTGTTCGCCCTGAGTACGCGTGCCAGCGTCCGCTATGACAGCGTGGCGTTCGAAGACGGTGATGCCTTCCTGTTCGGCCCGGAAAGTCGTGGCCTGCCGCAGGACGTGCTCGATGCCCTGCCCGATGGTTGTCGCCTGCGCCTGCCGATGCGGCCGGACAACCGCAGCCTCAATCTGTCAAATACCGTTGCGGTGGTGATGTACGAAGCGTGGCGCCAGCACGGGTTTGCCGGCGGCCAGTAGATCCACGCCATGCGTGGATGCCCTTCGCGGGTAACCCCAGCGCCAACCAAGGTTGGCGACTACCGCCATCCCGGTAGATCCACGCCATGCGTGGATGGATTTCAGAACGCGTTGATGCCGGTCAGCTCACGCCCGATCACCAGCTGGTGTACGGTCTCGGTGCCTTCATAGGTGATCACCGATTCCAGGTTCAGCGCATGGCGGATCGCCACGTGCTCGGTGGTGATGCCAGCGCCGCCCAGCAGATCGCGGCATTCGCGGGCGATGTCGATCGCCATGCGGCAGTTGTTCCACTTGGCCAGGCTGACCTGCTGCGGCTGCACCTGCCCCGCCTCCTTCAGGCGACCGAGCTGCAGCGCCAGCAGCTGCGCCATGGTGATGCGCCGGGCCATCTCGGCCAGCTTGATCTGCGCGCTCTGCGTGGCGGCCAATGGACGGCCGAACAGCACGCGCTCCTTGGCATAGCCCAGCGCTTCGTCCAGGCAGGCGATGGCCGAGCCGATCGGGCCCCAGCTGATGCCGAAGCGTGCCTGGGTCAGGCAGCCCAGCGGACCCTTCAGCCCCTTCACGTTCGGCAGGCGGTGGCTGTCGGGCACGCGGACGTCGTCGAAGAACAGCGCGCCGGTCAGCGACGCGCGCAGGCTCATCTTGTGCTTGATTTCCTGCGTGGTGAAGCCGGGCATGCCCTTCTCCAGCACGAAGCCCTGGATGCCGTCTTCGGTCTGCGCCCAGATGATGGCCAGGTCGGCCACCGGGCCGCTGGTGATCCACATCTTGCTGCCACTGATGCGCCAGTCGCTGCCGTCGCGCACCGCGCGGGTCTTCATGCTGGCCGGGTCGGAACCGCCGTGCGCTTCGGTCAGGCCGAAGCAGCCGATCAGTTCGCCGCGCGCCATCGCCGGCAGCCACTGCCGACGCTGTTCTTCACTGCCGTACGCATAGATCGGATACATGCACAGCGAGCTCTGCACCGACACGAAGCTGCGCAGGCCCGAATCACCGCGCTCCAGCTCCTGGCAGATCAGCCCGTAACTGACCGCGCCCAGGTCACCGCCGCCGTACTCGGCCGGCAGCGTGGCGCCGAGCAGACCCAGCGAAGCGATCTCCGGCACCAGCTCCGACGGGAACCGCGCCTGGTCGAAGGCATCGCCGATGATCGGCAGCACGCGCTCGTTGGTGAAGCGGGCCACGCTCTCCTGTACCGCGCGCTCTTCCTCGCTGAGCAGGGAACGGACATCGAACAGGTCGTACGGATCCAAAGCCATGGCACTCACACGCAGTCGGGACCTGGCCATTGTCGGTCATCCGGGTGGGTTTGGTATGCCGGTAGCGGCCGACCTTGGTCGGCGCTGGGGTTTCAGTGGACGCCAACCAAGGTTGGCGGCTACCGAAGCCACGTACGCTGCATTGCAGCAATCGCGGTGTGAACATCGGCGATCTAGCTCGATCACGCGCAGCCCGGTACCCTGACAACATTCAAACAACCGTTTCGCCCGTGGCTGCACGCGCGATTCCCAGGCAACCGCCGGTGGCCCCGATGCCGGCACTACCCACGAGTCATGCAATCGATGAGTGCTGAAGCCAACGCCCTGCCCCCGCGTGAAGTCATGGAATTCGACGTGGTCATCGTCGGTGCCGGCCCGGCCGGCCTGGCCACCGCGATCCGTCTGCGCCAACGCGCGATCGAAGCCGGTCGTGAGCTGTCGGTCTGTGTGCTGGAAAAGGGCTCGGAGCCCGGCGCGCACGTGCTGTCCGGCGCGGTGATGGACCCGCGGGCGCTGACCGAACTGTTCCCGGACTGGGCCGAGCGCGGCGCACCGCTGAAGCAGAAGGTCACCCGCGACGAGTTCCTGTTCCTCAGCGAGACCGGCGCGCGCACCACCCCGCACGCGCTGCTGCCCGAGTGCTTCCACAACGAAGGCAACTACATCATCAGCCTGGGCGAGGTCACCCGCTGGCTGGCGCAGCAGGCCGAAGCGCTGGAAGTGGCGATCTTCCCCGGCTTCGCCGCCGCCGAAGTGCTGTACGGCAACGACGGCGCGGTGATCGGCGTGGCCACCGGCGACATGGGCATCGAAAAGGACGGCAGCATCGGCCCGGCCTTCGAACGCGGCATGGCGCTGCAGGCGAAGTACACCGTGTTTGCCGAAGGCGCGCGCGGCCATCTCGGCCGCCAGCTAATCAGCCGTTTCAAGCTGGACGAAGGCAAGGACCCGCAGGCCTACGGCATCGGCATCAAGGAACTGTGGCAGATCGACCCGGCCAAGCATGAGCCGGGCCTGGTGGTGCACGCCGCCGGCTGGCCGCTGGACACCGATACCTACGGCGGTGCGTTCCTGTATCACGCCGACGGTGGCAAGGTCGCCATCGGCTACGTGGTCGGCCTGGATTACAGGAACCCGTGGCTGAGCCCGTTCGAGGAGTTCCAGCGCTTCAAGACCCATCCGTCGATCCGCAAACACCTGGAAGGTGGCACCCGCATCGGCTACGGCGCGCGTGCGATCACTGCCGGCGGGCTGATGTCGCTGCCGAAGACCGTGTTCCCCGGCGGTGCACTGGTCGGCTGCGAGGCCGGCTACCTCAACGTCAGCCGCATCAAGGGCAGCCACGCGGCGATCAAGACCGGCATGCTGTGCGCCGATGCCGCCTTCGACGCGCTGGTGGCCGATCGCCAGCACGACGAACTCAGCGCCTACCCGGCCGCCTTTGAAACCAGCTGGCTGCACGACGAACTGAAGCTGTCGAAGAACTTCAAGCAGTGGTTCAAGAAGGGCCAGACCGTGGCCACGCTGATGACCGGCATCGAGCAGTGGCTGCTGCCGAAACTGGGCGTGCGCAATCCGCCGTGGACCCTGCGCCACAGCATTCCGGACCATGCCTGCCTGGAGCCGGCATCGAAGCACACGCGCATTGCCTATCCCAAGCCCGATGGCGTGCTGACCTTCGACCGCCTCAGTTCGGTGTTCCTCAGCAGCACCAATCACGACGAGAACCAGCCCAGCCACCTGACACTGAAGGATGCGAGCATCCCGGTGAAGGTGAATCTGGCCGAGTATGCCGGTCCGGAAGCACGCTACTGCCCGGCAGGCGTGTACGAGTTCGTCGGTGACGGCAACGATGCGCGGCTGCAGATCAACGCGCAGAACTGCGTGCACTGCAAGACCTGCGACATCAAGGATCCGACCCAGAACATCGTCTGGGTGACCCCGCAGGGCGGCGGCGGACCGAACTACTCCGGCATGTGACCGGTGATGGGGCTGCGACTGCCGGTCGCAGCCCCACGGCGCATGCGCCCGTTATCCTGCTCGCCCATGCGCGCCCTTCGTCTGCTTCCCGCTGTTGCCACGATCCTGGTCGCCACCGCGTGCCAGCGCCCGCCGGCTGCGCCCAGTACGCCCGAACAGGCACGCCAGCAGGCCATGCAGCAGGCGTTCGAACTGTGTGCCGGCTGCCACACCGTCAAGGCGGGCGGCATCCATCGCTTCGGTCCCAACCTGCATGGGGTGATCGGCCGCCGTGCGGGCAGCCTGCCCGACTACGGATATTCGCAGGGCATGCGCCGCGCCGACTTCGTGTGGAGTGCGCAGACGCTGGATACGTTCCTGCAGTCACCCACCCATCTCGTGCCCGGCACGCGCATGTACAACGCATTCCCCAGCGCGGAGCGTCGCGCACGGGTGATCGCCTACCTGCAGGAACACGCAGCTCAATGAGCCAGGCGCTGCAGCTGTTGCTGCAGATGCGCCGCGAACTCCCCGGCGTCGGCGATCGCCGATGTGATCTCTGCATCGCCTGCGGCCTGCAACCGTTCGACCAGCGCGTTGGCGCGATCGGCCAGGCTACGTGCACCCACCGCGCCCAGCGCGCCGGCCTGCCGATGCAGGTGCAGCGCGGCCGTCACCCGGTCGCCTTCGTGCAGCGCGCGCTGCAGCACGGCGATGTCCTCGTCACTGGCCTTCAGCAGACTGTCGCGCAGTTGCAGGGCGATCTCGCGCGAGCCAAAGCGCCGCTGCAGGGCCGCCAGATCGGGCAGCCCCTCGTCGCCATCTGGCTCATCGTCGCTGGCCACATCGGTCTGATCATCCTCGGCACCGTCGGCACGCGGCAGCCAGCGCAGCAACGCCTGCCGCAGGGTCGCCAACGACAACGGCTTGGCCAGCATGTCGTCCATGCCGGCCTCGCGGCAGCGGCGTGCGTCGTCGTCAAGCACGCTGGCGGTCAGCGCCAGCACCGGCATCCGCGGTTGGCCGTTGCGGCCCTCGCGCTCACGCAGCAGGCGGGTGAAGCCGAAGCCATCCAGCACCGGCATGCGGCAATCGGTGATGACCAGATCGAAGGATTCCTCAGCCAGCCGGTCCAGTGCCTGCTGCCCGTCATCGACCAGCACATGCGGCACGCCCAGCTGCTGCATGCGCCAAGCCATCATCGCCTGGTTGGTGGGATGGTCTTCAATGACCATCACCCGTGCCTGGCGCAGATCAGGGGGCAGCAGCGCGATCTGCTGATGCTCGGCCTGCAGCGCCATCACATCCTCGCTGCGTGCCTCCACCAGCGACAGCAGCACCTCGACCCGCGTCCCTTCGCCCAGCGTGCTTTCCAGCTTCAGTTCGCCGTCCATCTTCTGCACCAGGCGCCGGCAGATGCTCAGGCCCAGCCCGGTGCCCCCATGGTCGCGCTGGATGTACGCACCGGCCTGGGTGAAGGGTTCGAACAGGGTCGGCAACTGCTCGGGAGCAATGCCGATGCCGGTATCGGTGACGCTCAGGCGCAGCGGCTGGCTGCCATCCTCCGCAGTAGGCCCCAGCACCTCCAGCTGCAGCCGCACCGAGCCCTTCAAGGTGAACTTGATGGCATTGCTGAGCAGGTTGAACACGATCTGGCGCAGGCGCACGCCATCCACTTCATGGGCCTGGGCCAGGTGTTCGTCGATGTCCAGCTGCAGGTCCAGGCCCCGCGCCGTGGCCTGCGGCAACAACAACCGATGGACGCCTTCCAGCAGGGGCCGCACCGGCAGCGGTACCGGCTCCAGCCGCAGCGCGCCCGCTTCCATCCGCGAATAGTCGAGGATGTCGTCCAGGATCTGCCGCAGCATCTGCGCCGAGTCTTCGATCACGCCGAGGATGCGTTGCTGCTCGGCATCCAGCGGCGAATGCGCCAGCACTTCCAGCATGCCCAGCACACCGCTCATCGGCGTGCGGATTTCATGGCTCATCGTGGCCAGGAAGCGCGATTTCGCCGCCGCCGCCTGTTCGGCTTCGACCATCGCCGCAGCCAGCGCGTCAGCCTGCGCGCGCGCCTGGCTCACGTCCACCCAGTAGCCACTCCAGGTCACCGCGCCCGCTTCCGTTGAATACGGGTGTGCCTGGCTGCGCACCCAGCAGGGCGCGCTTCCGTCGCGATGGATACGGAACTCGAAGGAAAGCGGTGCAAAGTTGCGCGCCGCCAGCTCCATCGCATGCAGCACCTTTTCACGGTCCTCGGCATCGATGCAGGCCAGCAGCGCCTGTCCATCCGCCTCCGCCTCCTGCCGGCTGATGCCGAACATCGACTGCACATCGCCGGCAATGAAGGGGAAGCTCAAGGTGCCGTCCGCTTCGCGGCGGGCCTGGTAGACGATGGCAGGCAGGTTGTCGGTCACCTCGGCCAGGCGCTGCTCCAGCTCACGGCGGCTGGCCACTTCGCGGCGCAACCGCCAGTGCCCCAGCCCGTGCACCGCCACCGCAGTGGCCAGCACCAGCAGCAGCGGAAGACCCCAGCGCAGCAGCGTGCCCCAGTCCACTCCACCGCGATATTCCACTGACAGCCAGTCGCCGCGCAGGGCTTCGCGGCGGCGGGGCCCCATCTGCAGCAGCAGGCGGTCGAAGGTGGTGGCCAGGGCCGCATGGCGGCGCTCCACCGCCAGTGTCAGCTGGTCATTGAACCCGGCTGGTGCGGCCAGCTGCAGGCGTCCCGGAAAGCGGGTGCGCAGCAGCTGGTCGACCAGCGCCAGGTTGCCCACGTAGGCGTCGGCCTCACCATCGGCAAGGCGTTGCAGGGCCTGTTCGGCACTGCGCGCGGCGACGATCTTCACCAGCGGCGCCTGCTGCTGCACGTAGCCGCGGATGCGCTCCGGATCGGACAGCAGCACGCGTTTGCCGTCCAGGTCCGACAGGCCCAGCATCGACGGACTGTCAGTGCGGGTGACGATCACATTGGGCACGGTGATGAAGGGCTGGCTGAACACCCATTCCGGCCCCAGGTAGCGCGAATCGGCAGGAATGCCGATCACCGCCTGCAGTTCCCCGCGACGCGCCTTCTCGCGCACCTCGTACCAGTCATGGCTGTTTTCAACCTGCAGGTTGGCGCCGGCCTGCAGCAGGCGCTGCAGGTATTCGTTGGTCAGGCCACTGGGCTTGCCATTCCTGTCGGCAAATGACAGGGGAGCTGCGTTGGGCGCAAAGCCGATCTTCAGCGGCTGCTGCAGCACGCGTTTCTCGGCTTGGCTCAATGCCAGCTGCGCCGACGCCGACCACTGCGGCGGTGGCAGCCAGCGCTTCGCGAGCGCGTCGCGCTGGGCTTCGCTGACGGCGGCAAGCGCCAGATCCAGTGCTTCGGACAACGGCTGTTTGCTGTTGGGCACACCGAAATGCAACTGCTCCAGGGGCAGATCGCTGGGCCGCAGCAATGCCACACCCTTCAGCCCAGCGGCGGCAATCAGTTCCGTTGCCACATAGGCATTGCCGATGAAGATGTCGGCCTTGTCGTCTCTGACCATACGCAAGGCGGTCAGCGTGTTGTCTGCGACAAGTTGTCGTGCCCTGGGGAACCGCGCACGCACCTGCGGCCCGGTCATGAAGTCCTGCTCGACCACGACGCGCAGCCCATCCAGATCCGGTGCCTCCGAAGCACGCAGGTCCTGAGGACGTCCGACCATGGCCAGCGGTGCCTCGGCATAGGCGGCGGTGTAGACCATGCAACGGGTACGCTCGGCGCTGAGCGCGATGTTCATTACCACGTCGATCTCGCCGCGGCATGCCGCATCCAGCACCGAGGGCCAGTCCGGAAAACGGCGCGCCTCGATTTTCAGTCCGAGCTGCCGGGCCGAAAGCGTCAGGTAGTCCGGGCCGAGGCCCACCTGCTTCCCGTCCTGGATCGACTCAAAAGGAGGCCAGCCACTGTCATACTGTCCAACAACGACAACAGGATGTGCGGCCAGGTACTCGCGCTGCAGGGGGCTGAGCGGCAACGGTCCCGGAGCGGACGCGGGCTGGGCCAGCGCCGGCAGAGCCAACAGGGTCGTCAACAGGATCAGTCCACGAGCCGCCCAGCTGCGCATCTGCAACGATCTCCTGGAAGTCCTGCCAGGGACCGCGACAGTCGCGGTCCGGCGTGCCGGTGGCCATACTAGAGCATGACCTTGCGCATCATCATCGCAGACGATCACCCCGTGGTCCGCATCGGTACCCGCGCCGTCATCGAGTCCAGCGGCGTTGGCAGAGTCGTTGGCGAGGCCGACAACGCCCAGGCGCTGATGACCCTGCTGACCACCCAGCCCTGCGACCTGCTGGTCACCGACTATTCGATGCCCGGCAGCCCCCAGGCCGATGGCTTCGCCATGATCGGCATGATCCGCCGCCGCCATCCCGACCTGCCGGTGCTCATGCTCAGTGTCTCCAACAACCTGGCGATCCTGCGCATGGTGCTCGACAGCGGCGTGCTCGGCCTGGTCGACAAGAGTTCGTCGATGGATGAACTGCCACAGGCCATCCAGGCGGTCTATCGCGGCCAGTCCTACATCAGCCGCAGCCTGCGCGAGCGGGTGGAGGAAGCCGGCAGCTGGCGCATGCGCGAGGGCGATGGCAAGCCGTTGTCACCGCGCGAAGTGGAGGTGCTGCGCCTGCTGGGCACCGGCATGACGGTGAAGGAAATCTCGCTGCAGCTGCACAAGAGCGTCAGCACCATCAGCCGTCAGAAGGGCGATGCCATGCTCAAGCTGGGCCTGAAGGGCGACGCGGAACTGTTCGACTACCTGCGCGACGGCAGGATCTGAGACGCTCTTCACGGCTCGGAGGGCAGGCGGCCCCCTACCCCCCTGTGATCGACGTCGCATCTATGCCATCATCGGCCCTGATGCGCTCTCCTATGCGAGGTCGAAGGAATCGACCGGCTCATCATGACGTTCCCCCTCATGGAGGGTGGAGCGTGTTCTGCGTTGGCTTTCCTGCCCGACGCCCGCAAACCATGGAGAGGTGCATGAAGATCCTTCCGGAATCCCGTTTGGCCCGTGTCCGCCCACGTCTGTGTGCGACGTTCGCCGGCCTGCTCGTTGCGCTGCTTGCCAGCGCCTGCACCCCCTCGACTTCGACCGCGTCACCACAGGGCGCCACCGCGCCACGACAGGATGTTGCCCCGATGCAGAGTTCCGCCACACCCGCCACCACGGCCACCGCCACGCCCCCCGATGCCGGCAGCGTGCTGTATTTCATCTACGACGTCGACGGCGATGGCGCCGTTTCGTATGAAGTAGCCAATGGCAGTGTCGCCACCTTCTGGTTCGGCCATGCCTTCGAAGTGGCCGGCACCCGCTATTACACCGGCTTTGCCTGGAACACACCGCAGAAGTACGGCAAGCCCGGCGAAGACGATGTCGGTCCGGACAGCCAGGTCACCCTGACCGAGGCCACCTTCACCCTGACCGGCGACAAGCCGGATCGGCCGTGGGTGTTCAAGGGTGCCGAGCCGTGGATCGGCACCGTCGGCGCCAACGGCACCGCGCCGGACATCGACAGCAAGCGCAAGCCGCTGGAGTACCGCACCCCGGCCGGCAAGCTGGTGCTGGCAGTGCCGACCAGCACCTTCGCCACCGGTACCAGCATCGAAAGCTATGCCGTGCTGGTGTTCAACCCGGACTACGAGAAATCCGAAGACGGCCAGGTCTGGACCAGCCTGGGCACGGTGATCACCGGTGAAGACAATTCGGCCGCCTGCGACGACGGCCAGGTGATGCCGTGCGTCAGCAACCGGGGCGTTCTGGCCTTCAACGCCGTCGCCGGCAGCGACCTGCCCACCCTCAGTGTCACCGCCACCGGCACCACCATTTCCGGCCCGGGCCAGACCCGTGCGCTGGGTGCGGCCGATGCGCGCCAGTACCACTACGACGCCGCCCGCAAGGCCTACGTCGAAAAGTAAGACGCAACACCCCGCAGCACCTGTTGACCGACATGTTGAAGACTCACGGATGAGTCCGGTTGGCGTATCGCGGCAAAGGCCGCTCCATCAACCCCAGAGGAAATGTCATGGCACAACGTGACTACAGCAAAAAGGAAGTTCTCGACATCATCGAGCAGGTTGCACAGCGCAAGGGCATCGCCAGCGAGGACTTCCTGCGCTTTGCCCACATCGAGACCGGTGGCCGCTTCGACGAACGCGCGCACAACGACAAGACCGATGCCAAGGGCCTGTTCCAGTTCCTGCCGTCGTCGGCCAAGCAGTACGGCCTGACCGGCCACGAGTACGACCCGACCCGCAACACCGAAGCGGCAGCGGAGATGTTCAAGCGCAACCTGGTGGACATGGAAAAGCGCCATGACCGCACCGGCCACCCGTACCTGTCCGGTGATGACACGCCGAGCGGCCTGGACCTGTATCTGGCACACCAGCAGGGTGCGGCTGGCTACGGTTCGATCCAGACCGCGATCGCCACCGGCACGTTCGGCGTCGTGCGCGACGGCCATGGCGATCCGATCGACATGCGCCCGCGCATCATGGGCCAGATCGGCGGTGACGTGGAAGCGCTGACCGGGCATACGCGCACCGAGATGCGCACGATGAATGACCGTGACCTGGCCAGCACCTTCGCCCAGTACTACGACCGCAAGTACGACGCGATCAGCATCCCGGAAAAGAACATCGCACCGATCACCGAGGCCCAGGCACGTCCGGCACCGGTGCAGGCCGCACCGACGCAGACCGTGACCCTGGCCGCGCAGGCAGCCGTCGCCGCGGGTGCGGCAGCCATCGCCGCCACTGCCACGGCTGCCGCTGCCAAACCGGATGCACCCGGTATTTCGCTGGATGCGGCGTACAACGCGGGCGTGAAGTACGACAACGTCAAGTACGCGATCAACATCGAATCCAGCCAGTACTACCGTGGCAACGGCGTCACCGGCAAGAACGTCGACCAGGGCTACATCGACTGCTCCGGCTGGGTCGGCACGATGCTCAACAAGACCCAGGACGAGATCAACCAGAAGGCCGGCCGCGCGGTGTTCGCCGACGCCGACAAGATCAAGCTGGGCTTCGCCGGCTCCGGCGGTATCGTGCATGACGCCTACAAGGACTCGGGCGTGCTGCTCAAGCGCGACGACATCCTCAAGCCGGATGCGCTGAAGGAAGGCATGGTCATCGGCCTGGATACGGCCAAGACCAAGCACGAGCACTGGAATGGCATCGACCACATCGTGATGGTGGTGCGTGACCCGAACACCGACAAGCTGCTGATCAGCCAGTCCACCGGCAAGCTGGGCGTGCACACCATGCCGGTGGAGGATTACCTCAAGCAGGTGAAGGACCACCCGAACTGGAAGCTGTTCGCTTCCGATCCGCTGCACCAGGCACGCGACCTGCTGGAAAACCGCAGCCAGACGCACGAGCAGGCGCAGGCCAAGGGCGCGTCCGAGCCGAAGCCGGCCGCGCAGGAAAAGCCGCAGACCAGCAATGAAGTGCATAAGCAGGGTGCGCACGGCGAAGGTGTGCGCAGGGCGCAGGAGCAGCTGGGCCACCTGGGGTATGTGGGTGCCGACGGCAAGCCGCTGGTCGAGGATGGAAAGTTCGGTCGCAACACCGAGGCTGCCGTGCGCCAGCTGCAGAAGGACAACGGCCTGGCGGTGGACGGCATCATCGGCCCGAAGACGCTGGATGCGATCAAGGACGCGCGCGAGCGCCCGCTGCTCAATGACGAGCGCCATCCGCAGAACCCGATGTACAACCAGGCCGTGAAGGGCATGGAAGGCCTGCCGGCAGGCACCTTCAAGGACCGCCATGCACTGGAAACCGCCGCCGCCGCGCTGACCAAGGAAGCGCAGGCCAGCGGCATGCAGCGCATCGACTCGGTGGTGCCCAGCACCAACGGCGAGCGCATGTTTGCCGTACAGGGCACCGCCGGCGACCCGGCCGCCTGCCGCGCGGCGGTGGACACCCGTGCTGCCAGCGAGCAGAGCATGGCGCTCAGCAGCGGTGCGGTGCACGGCGCACCGAACGTGCTGCAGCAACAGCAGGACGCCCAGCAGGAACAGGTGAAGCAGACCCAGCGCGCCATGGGCCACTGAGCCAGACCGGAGAGACCAGGGGAAGGGCCGCTTACTGCGGCCCTTTTCCTTTCTGGCAGCTGAGCGGCCGCAGCGCTTTCAGCCTCGCTTCATGCCGCCTGACGCTAGATGAATGCGCAAGCCGCACGGGGATCGCGCGCAATGTTCCGGCAATGTCCGGGCACCAGCGTAGTCCCTACGGCAGCCGGGGCGCCCAGCGCCCTCCCTGCCCACCGTGGCATGCACCTCACAGGAGAACCCAACATGCTCAGCACTTCCGCACTCAGCTTCCGTGGTCTGGCGATGGCCCTGGCACTTCTTGCCGGCGTGGCCGTGGTCAGTGATGCCAGCGCGATGTCGAGGAAGGACAAGCGCACCGTGGTCGGTGCCGTCGTCGGCGGCGTGGCGGGTCACCTGATCTCCAACGGCGACCCGGCCGCCACCGTCGGCGGCGCGGTTGCCGGCGGCGCCATCGGCAACCTCACCACCTCCGACCGCCATGATCGCCGCTACGACGGGCGCTATGACCGCCGTTACGACCGTGGCTACGACCGCCGCTATGACCGGGGCTACAACCGCGGTTATGGCTACGACCGCCGCGATGACCGTCGCTGGCAGCGCGAGCGCCATGACAACCGCTACTACCACGACCGCGGCCGCCATCGCGGCTGGTAAGCGCGTCGGCCACAGGCCGCACATGATGTCCCTGACGGGCGGGTCGATGACCCGCCCGTTTGCGTCTGCGGCGCCCATGGCGTTGAATGCGCAGCCTTGGATGTTCCTTTACTCAGCAGCGGCCGTGGCATGACCTCTTCCCCCCATCGCGTGCAGGGCCTCAACAACGACGAGGTCGCCGCCGACTGGCCGGCGATCGACGCGCAGGAGATCACTTGGCTGCGTGGCCACTTTCCGCAGCTGGGCGCGGACAGCACGCTGCGCTGGCACAGCCCGCGTCCGTTGTCGGCCGCGGCCATCGTCGACGGCACGCGCGGTCCGGTCTTCATCAAGCGCCATCACCACAGTGTGCGCAGCGCGGGAAGCCTGGAAGAAGAACATCGTTTCATCGCGCATCTGGCGACTGCCGGCATACCGGTGGTGCAGGTGCTGGCCAGCAACGGCGGCCGCACCGCACTCGAACACGGCCAGTGGACCTACGAGCTGCATGCGGTGGGCGCTGGCAAGGACCTGTATCGTGAGCTGCCGTCGTGGTCGCCGCTGACCGACATCGCCCAGGCCCGCGAGGCAGGGCGCATGCTGGCCACGCTGCACCGCGCGGCAGCCAGCTACCACGCCCCGCAACGCAGCACCCATCTGCTGGTGGCACGCGACGACCTGATCCGCGCCGATGACCCGATCGTCGCGCTGAAGGCCGACCTCGACAACCGCCCCGGGTTGGCCCGCTACCTGGCGCGCATTCCCTGGGAAGAACAGTTGCGCCGCGACGTGCTGCCCTGGCACCACGGCGTGGCCGCACGCCTGCAGGACGAACCACGACTGTGGGCGCATAACGACTGGCACGTCTCCAACCTGCTGTGGAACGACGACGGCACGATCGCCACGGTGCTCGATTTCGGCCTGGCCTCGCCGACCAGCGCGCTGTTTGACCTGGCCACCGCGATCGAACGCAACGCAGTGGCCTGGCTGCAACTGGAGCGCGGCACCGACGCGGTACGCATCGATATCGCCCTGGCCCTGCTGGAGGGTTATCGGCAGGAACTGCCGCTGTCGCCCACGCGCGTGCACCTGCTGGCCGACCTGCTGCCGATGGTGCATTTCGACTTCGCTCTGTCCGAAGTGGAGTACTTCGAGGGCGTCACCGGCTCCACCGCGAATGCCGACGTCGCCTGGCAGCCGTTCATGCTCGGGCATCCGGCCTGGTTCGCCACGGCCCCCGGCCAGGCCCTGCTGGCGGCCCTGCACGCCGCTGCGTGAGCCGCGAGCCACCCAACACGCTGGGTACCCGGTAGATCGACGTCATGCGTCGATGATGCGCTCGGCCGGGGTCAGATCGCTTTCCGCTGGAAGGGGATCTGACCCCGGCTGAAGGGCGGTGGCTCGCAAATCCGTACCATTTGTAGTGAAATGGTCACCTGAAGCGGGGGTGCCTGGATTTGCCAGGCTGAGAGAGTCCCTTGGAACCTGATCCGGTTTGCACCGGCGTAGGGAGCTTTGAGCCGCAGCCACACCCCCGTCATGGGCCGGTGCACCTGCGCGCCGTCGCTTCGTCTCCCTTGTTGTCTGAAGACGAATCGAATGAACCGCTGCCTGCGCCCCACCCTGCTCGCCCTTGCCCTCTGCGCTGCCCTGCCGCTGTACGCCAGCGAGGCAGGCACCGACGCCGTTGATGCTCCGCCGTCCTCGCCCACCGAGCTGGCGGCGGTACGCGTGCAGGCCGGCAAGCCGGCCACCGACACCTCGCGCATCAGTGCATTCGGTGGCGGCTCCTGGAAGGACACCCCCGCCTCGGTCAACGTGCTGGAGCGCGACTACCTCGACCGTCGCCAGGTGCGTTCGCTGTCCGAGCTGGCCAGCAATGACGCCTCGCTGGGCGATGCCTATGCGCCGGTGGGCTACTACCAGAACATCGCCATCCGCGGCTTCGCGCTGGATGCGGCCACCGGCTACCGCTTCAACGGCATGTCCATCGCCGGCGAACAGCGCCTGGCGCTGGAGAACATCCAGGAAGTGCAGATCCTGAAGGGCGAAGCGGGCCTGGCGGCTGGCGTGATGGCGCCGGGCGGCATCATCAACTACGTGGGCAAGCGCGCGGCGGAAGTGCGCACGGTCACCCTGGGCACCGATTCGGAAGGCTCGCGCTATGCCGCCGTGGATGTCGGCCACTGGCTGACCCCGCGCTTCGGCGTCCGCTTCAATGCCGCCTGGGATGCCAGTGATTCCTACGTCGAGCATGCCGACGGTCGCCGCAACTTCTATTCGCTGGCCACCGACTGGCTGATCGGCGAACACGGCAAGCTGGAAGTGGATGCCAACTACCAGACCAGCTCGCAGCGCTCGGTGTCCGGCTTCCAGCTGCTGGGCGCGCGCGACCTGCCGCGCGGCGTCGACCGCGAGCGCCTGCTCGGCTACCAGCCGTGGCAGCGGCCGGTGGACATCGCCAGCACCAACATCACCGCCCTGCACACCTACGACTTCAACGACGCCTGGCAGTCGCGGCTGTCGATCGGCCACAGCCGTTCGGTGATCGATGACAACGTCGCCTTCGCCTACGGCTGCTACTACACCGCAGGGTGCGCCGACGGCAGCGTGCCGGGCAACTATTTCGCCCCCAACGGCGACTACGACATCTACGACTACCGCAGCCCGGATGACACGCGCCGCAACCAGCAGGCGCGTGCCGAACTGCGCGGCAGCTTCGACACCGGCAGCGTCGGCCACCAGCTGAGCATCGGCGCGGACTACTTCCGCCGCACCGTCGACAAGCGCCCCAGCGTCAACGAGTACGTCGGCACCAGCAACATCCACGATGCGCAGGTACCGGTGTTCGAGCCCTCACCGAAGATGCCGGGTGCATCGGCACGACGCCTGGACAGCCGCCAGACCGCGTTCTTCGCGCTGGACCGGATGAGCTTCGGCGATGACTGGCAGTGGCTGGCCGGCGGCCGCTTCGTGCGCCTGGACGAGCGCGCCTACGACAAGCGCGGCACGCCGCAGCGCCACAGTCGCCTGTCGCGCTTCCTGCCGCAGACCGCGCTGGTGTGGAAGGCCACCGATCAGCTCAACGCCTACGCCAGCTACGTGCGCGGCATTTCGCTGGGCCAGGAAGCACCGTTCTGGACATCCAACGCCGACACCTTCCTGCCGTCGATGCAGTCGCGGCAGCTGGAAGTGGGCGTGAAGTACGTGCCGGTGGACGCCCTCACCCTGGGCGCCGCAGTGTTCCGCACCACCCAGCCCTACCAGTACGCGAAGCCCGACGGCAGCGAGGTTGGCTACACCTTCGTCGAAGAAGGCAAGCAGACCCATACCGGCCTGGAACTGACCGCCAACGGCCAACTGACCGACGCGCTGCAGATTGTCGCCAGCGCCAGCGTGCTGCAGGCGCGCGCACGCGACACCGGCACCCCGGCCTATGAAGGCCATCAGCTGGTGAACGTGCCGAAGGTGCGTGCCAGCGTGCACCTGGCCTACGCGCTGCCGTTCGCCGAGGGCTTGGACGTGACCGGTGGCTGGCGCTATGCCTCCGCCAATGTCGCCCGCGCCGATGGTGGTGTACGCGCACCGGACTACTCGGTGTTCGACGCTGGTCTGCGCTTCCAGCATCGCTTGCACGACCACGCGGTCAGCTGGAACCTGTCGGTGGACAACCTGTTCAACCGCTTCTACTGGCGCGACACCGGCAGCAGCGGTGGTGACTACTACCTGTTCCCGGGTGCGCCGCGACAGGCACGCCTGTCGGTGACGTTCGCGCTGTGAGCGGCGTGTTGCTCGAGTGGACCGCGGCCCTCTTCAGCATCCTCGGGGTGTGGCTGATGGCGAAGCGACGGCTGGCCGCGTGGCCGGTCGGCCTGCTGTCGGTCGCGCTGTATGGCGCAGTGTTCGCCGAGGCCAAGCTGTACTCGGACACGCTGTTGCAGGTCGCCTTCGGTGGATTCCTGGTCTACGGCTGGATCAACTGGCGCCAGCACGCGGCCGATGAAGGCAGCATCCGCATCGTGCCGCTCGCGCGCGGCACGCTGCTGCGCGACCTCGCCATCGGCCTGTGTGGCGGCGTCGCGCTTGGTGCCGGCATGCACACCTTCACCAATGCGGCGCTGCCGTGGCTGGACGCGATGCTGACCGCGCTGAGTCTGGTCGGGCAGTGGTGGCAGGCACGCCGACACGCCGCCTGCTGGTGGGTGTGGATCGTGGTGGACGTGGTCTACGTGGGCGCGTACCTGTTCAAGTCGCTGCACGTGACTGCTGCGTTGTACGTGTTCTTCCTGGGCCTGGCACTGTTCGGGCTGCGGGCGTGGCGTGCCGCTGCGCGGGAACCGCAGGTAGCAACGCAGTAGAGCCACGCCATGCGTGGCTGTTGTGGGGTGACCGGCGCGCCATCAACGCATGGCGTGGATCTACGGGTAGTCGCCAACCTTGGTTGGCGCTCACGTGCCGACCAAGGTCGGCATCTACCAAACGCATCCACGCGTGGCGTGGATCTACTGGGTAAGCACCAGCCCCAAGCGCAGCGGTTGGCGCATGTCCTTCGGCGGTGCCGCCGGCAACGCCGTGGCCTGTAGCGTCGCGCGCAGATCGGCATCCACCTGGACATCACCCAGGCTGTCGAATTCCAGTTTGGAGATCGCGCCATCGCGGGCGATCCACACGCTCACCACCAGCGGTGTCGGCGTATCAGGATGTTCCTGCAGCCAGACCAGCAGGCGCTGGGCGCGTGGATCCTGTTCCTGCTGAAGGCGCTGCTGCAGTTCACCGCTGACAGAGGCGGCATAGGCCATCCAATGCGCAGGCGCGTCCTGTGCGGACACGCTGGCGCTCCCCAGCGCCAGCAGGCCCAGCAACCATGCCAACGGGCGCCAGCCGCGGCGCGTAGTGCGCCGGTTGCCTGCAGAAACCATCACCACGTCTCCACTTCCGTCCAACGCGTCATGGTCGGTGCTGTAGATGACAGGCAGATGGCGGATGCCAAAGCAGTAGAGCCACGCCATGCGTGGCTGTTCTGGGCAACCGGTTGATCCATCCACGCATGGCGTGGATCTACCTGGCTGCCCCACCCGGCATGATCAGTCCCCCAGGTCGGCCAGCACCTTGCGCGAGGGGGCGAAGAAGGTGACGCCGGTGGTCGCGGTGGAGAAATCAAGAATACGGTCGTGCAGCGGCGCGGGGTTGCCGATGAACATCCGCTCCAGCATCTTTTCGATCACCCACAGCCGACGTGTGTAGCCGATGAAGTAGGTGCCGTACTCGCCGCGCCCCGGGTTGGCGAACGGCATGTTGTCGCGCAGGATCTCGTGCTCGCCGTCGGCATCCTCGATGGTGCACAGCGTCTTGTGCGACTTCTGCGCGTCGGCCGGCGCGTCGTCCAGCTCCATGTTGTCGTGCTTGGTGCGGCCGATGATCGCTTCCTGCGCTTCAGTCTTCTGCGCACGCCAGGCATCGAGGTTGTGCAGGTATTTCTGCACCACTACGTAGCTGCCACCGGCATGGTCGGGATCTTCGCCGCCGACGATGGTCGCCTCCGGTAGCGACAGCCCCTCCGGGTTGGCGGTACCGTCGACGAAATCGAGCAGGTCGCGGCCGTCGAAGTAACGGAAACCAGCCACGTCATCCACCGCTTCCACGGCATCACCGAAGGCCAGCAGCAGGTTCTTCTCGAACGCGACGATCAGGTCCATCGTGCGCGCACGGATGTGGTACAGCAGGTCGCCCGGCGTGGACACCGCCGTATGGGCAGCACCCTTCACTTCCTGGAACGGCTTCAATTCGCGCGGCGGCGTGCTGCCCACCAGTGGCGCCCACACGCGGTGGCCGATGGCCACGTTGCAGGTGAAGGTGCGCTCGATCTCGCGGATGGCAGTGTTCTTGATCAGGTCATCGGTGCTGGCCAGCACCTCGCGCACCTTCGCCAGCGACGCCTCATCGTCCTTCACCGTCAGCACCAGGAATGCAGCCGAATGGGTCAGCGGCGCGGTGATCTGCTGCGGCTCGTTGTCGAGCGTGTGGTTGAGGGCGGTGATGGGTGCGGGCTGGGCGTTCACGGCAGTTCCTGCTGGCTTGAGGCGGGCACATCGCATGGGGCGATGTGCGGGCGATCATAGCGGAACGATCCTGCCGACGACGGAGCGGTTCTCAGTTCGTGGCGAGCGCGAGCCATTCGTCGGCAAGCGCGCGTGCGCTCTGTTCGCTGTCGGTAATCGAACGCTCCGGTTGCTGCAGCCACCACTCCCCCTGCCACTGCGGCTGCATGTGTCCGCGCAGGAAACGCGCGACGCGGAAGCCCTGCCCGGCACCATGGATGCAGGCCAACCGCGTGCGGTCCTGCGAGACGACCGAATCCAGCAGTTGCCAGCCATCCGCAGCATCGCGCAGCAGATGCGCCCCGGCGATCTCGATCACGTCCATGCTGTGCGGCTACTCCGTGGTCACTGTGAACTGCTGCGGCGTGCGCCACGCAACCCGGAGGTAGGGCCCGTCCAGCAGACCGCTATCGCGAAGGTGTTCGAACATTTCGGCCGGGCACCACTCCCTGCCCGCCGAAAAGGCGACGCCGAGATCACGCAGCCGGATGAAGACGGCGGCCTTGGCTGCGTCGTCGGCGACAGGCAGGGTGAGGGTATCTCCCTCATCAGTGGTGAAGCCCAGCGCCTGCAGCGCGGAACGCGAGCGGTCATTCAGCAGCATCACGTCGATGCGGTTGCCATCGGCCTGCTTCACGTACGCGTCAATGTGCGATTCCATTTGCGGATTGTAGTTGCAGCGCGCGCCCAGGGGCATCGCGCTGCGGACCGGCGATCAGGTAGCGTCGCTCCACACCGCCAGCACATACCCGTCCAGATCGCGGAAGTGGAAGCGACGGCCACCGGGGAAGGCGAACACGGCCTGCACGATTTCGCCGCCGGCCGCGACGATGCGCTGCTGTGCATCTGCCAGATCCGAACAGTAGAGAATCACCAGCGCGCCTCCCGTGGCTGTCACCGCCTCGTCAGCAACGAAGCCACCTTTGAGGCGACCATCGTCGAACTCGGTATAGGCAGGGCCGTAGTCGGTGAAAGACCAGCCGAAGACCTGCCCATAGAACTGCTTGCTGCGGGCGATGTCGGCGACGTTGAATTCGATGTTGTCGATGCGGCGTTCGGCATCGGCGTTGGTTGCGTGGCTCATGGTGGGCTCCGTGATAGGAGCGCCCAGCATCGGTCAGGGTTGAGCAGTCGTCTTGAACGAAACGGCCATCAACGCCCCCACTCCTGGCGCAGCGCACTGGCCGTCAGGCCGGACAACTCACGAGCCTCACGGCTGAGGTGCGCCTGATCGGCATAGCCCGCTTCGGCGGCCAGCATCGCCAGACTGTGCGCGGGCTGTGCCTGGCTGCAGCGCAGGAACCGCTGCAGGCGCAGGATCCGCTCCAGGGATTTTGCGCCGTAGCCGAACTGCGCCTGGCTGAAGCGACGCAGGGTGCGCGGGCTCATCGCCAGGTGTGCGGCGAGTGCATCGAGGCTGGCGTCGCCCTTGGCGGCGTGCGCGAACAGCGCATGCGCACGTTTCGTCTGTTCGTCCGCCACGGCCGCAGGCATGTTCTGTTGCAGGCAGTCGGCCAGGCGTTGCAGCCGCTGCTCAGGCGCGGCCTCACCGATCGAGGCTGCAACCTGCGTTGCCCACCGGGCATTGAATTCAATCAGCGGCACGGCCTGACTGACGATGTCGGACAAGTCGATGCCGAGCGCAGCCGATGCCTGGCCTGGCCGGAAACGCGCGCCCAGCACCTGCGCACCGGGCGCCAGTTGCGGGTGTGCGGCGGTACGGTCCGGCCCCACCACAAACAACGCGCCCTCACGCCAGAGGATATCCACGCAGCCATCCGGCAGCACGGTGATGCTGCCGCTGGCGTCGGCCGACAACTGGCTCTGCCAGAGCTGACCGAACTGGCCACGCAGCGGCAAGGGCGCCAGGTGTTCCTGGTAAGCCGTGCCTGTGCCAGCGAGAGTGGAAGGTTCGCCCATGCCCCATTGTGGCAAAGCGAAACCGGAAAAAGAGAAGCCCGGCACGAGGCCGGGCTTCACTGGCGTATGGGAGAGAGGTCACACGCCAGTTACACGCACTAACGACAGGCGTTTGTTACCAGCTGAAACGCGGGCCCACGAACCACTCGCGGTCGCCGGCCTTGGCCAGCTTCACTTCGCCACTCAGGCCCCAGTTCTGGTTGAACTTGGCGGTGGCACCGACGCGGCCGTAGAACTCGCCGTCCGGGTTGATACCGTGCTTCTTGCTGTAATCCTCGTAACCGGCCAGCGCATAGCCTTCCAGGTACGGGTTGAACGCGGTGCGCACGCCCACTTCAGTGGAGTAGCCGTTGAAGTCCAGGCCGTGCTTCATATCAAACTTCTGGTACGCAACACGAGCCACCAGGTCGGTGTTCGGTGCGATGCCGTAGTTGTAGCCGGCACCGATGCGCCACTGGGCGACATCATTCTTGAAGGTGTCGGTTTCCTGCTTGCTGTAATCACCGAAGACGTGGAAGTTCGGGTGCACGGCAACCGAGCCCTTCACGCCCCAGCCATCAGCGTCGCCGCCCTTGGCATCGGTGTTCACATAGCCGCCTTCAACGTAGTTGTACGACAGGCCATCGGCAGCCGATGCGGCGAACGGCAGCGCGGCCAACAGACCCAGGGCAAGCAGCGAATTCTTGATCATCGGGATACACCTTTAATTATTTTGGTTTCGTCGAACGCCCCTCGGGAGGGGGAGAGAGAAGGGGCGTTCGACAGGTGTGAATTATCCGTTTGTTGATGAAATCGGCCCTGAATATTGAACTGACCGGTACATGAATGAGGTTCCTGTTCAGGGAACTCTCGATACGCCATCAGCAGAGCGCTACATGGCTTTTCAAAAAATCCTTATATCCACAAGGATTCTTCGTACGTTCTGTTTCTTTTCAAAGAAATCCTGACTTTTTTGAGGATTTTTCGGGAGTCGAGCATCTTTCTAAAGAAATCCTCACGATGATAAGGATTTTAGTGAAAGCAATGGGATTCGACGCAAAATCCTTTCGATCATCAGGATTCAAGGGTATAGACTGTCCGCTGGATACAGAAAGTCACACGCTCATGAGGATTTTCCCTTGAAGATCAGGTTGGAGAACGCTGAAGCACTGGGGCCACTGGTCAGGGCTGCGCGCAAGCACCAAGGCCTCCGCCAGGACGCAACTGCAGAGGGCATCGGTGTCAGCGAGAATTTCCTGGCCAAGATCGAGCGCGGCGGCACCACGGTGCAATGGGGCAAGCTGTTCACCGTGCTCCATGAGCTGGGACTGCATGTCGAAATCGACGTCCCGGAAGAGGCGATGGCCGCCCCGGCCAAGCGTCACAAGAAGACATCCCGATGAGCGCCTCCCACATCGATCTCAAGGATGTAGTGAAGGTGACCACGCTGTCTGGGCTCCACTATCCGCGCCAACTGCAAGTCAGCATTGACGACACACCGGTAGGCGTCCTAGCCGAGGCCGCCAATCTCTGGCGCTTCACCTACTCATCCCAGTGGCTGACCAACGCGAGCGCCTTCTCGCTGGCGCCCGCGTTGCCGCTGCAGGACACCGCCATCATCGATGGCGGCAGCGAGCGCCCCGTGCAGTGGTACTTCGACAATCTTTTGCCAGAAGAGCAGCAGCGCATGCTGATGGCCACGGACGCCCACCTGGACAGTGCCGATGCCTTCGCACTGCTGAAGCACTACGGCGCAGAGTCCGCGGGCTCACTCACGCTGCTGCCACCCGGTCAGACCCTCCCCCCAGGCAGTCTTGCGGACCTCCCCGATGCGGAGCTCTCACAACGCATCCAGGGGTTGCCCCATACCTCCCTGGCCGCAGGTGCCGCCAAGCGCATGTCGCTTGCCGGCGCCCAGCACAAGCTGGCAATCGTCGAGCGCGCGGGACACATCTACCAACCGCTGGGCACCCAGCCCTCGACCCATATTCTCAAGCCAGACAGCACCAGCGAGGGTTACCCGCACAGCGTGGCCAATGAATGGTTCGTGATGCGCCTTGCGCAGCGCATGGGCCTGCTGGTTCCGCATGTGGAACGGCGCTACGTGCCGGAGCCGGTCTTCATCATCGAGCGCTTTGATCGTGTCATCACGCCCAGCGCCATTCATCGCCGGCACGCGGTCGATGCATGCCAGCTGCTGAACCTGGCCGGCAGCTTCAAGTACGCGCTTGGCAGCATGGAGACATTGGCCGCTATCGTCCAGCAGTGCAGAAGCAAGCTCAGAACGCGCATGCGGCTGTTCGACTGGCTGGTCTTCAATGTACTCACCGGCAACAACGATGCCCACCTGAAGAACCTGAGCTTCTTGGTCGACAATGCGGGCATCGAGCTGGCGCCGCACTATGACCTGCTCTCCACCGCATGCTATGAGACCCGCGCATACGAGGGTGAGGGCGCCCGCTGGCCCGAGAGTTCGGAGTTGGCATGGCCCATTCTCGGCGTTAGGCATTTCCGCGACATGCGCTTCCAGCATCTGGTGGAAGCAGGGGAAGCGTTGGGCCTGACACGACAGGCAGCCACCAGGCAGTTGATGCGACAGCTTCAGCACATTGCCGGCGAGGCCCGGTCGCTGTACGAGCAAACACAGAGAGAGAACGAGCAATGGCTGCACCGATTCGACATCGGTGCAACCGTGGAGGGCGAAGCGCGGTTCCTGCGTACGCTGACGCACGTGATCATCAATGAAATGGTCGGACAGCTTGCACCGGCGTGAGGTGGAAATCAGGGCCGGATACCAGTGCCGACAACGCTGGCCTCGCCCTCGTGTTGCGCCATGCTCATCTGCCCCCAATGAGAGGGGCACCGTGAGTCGGCTTCATCCTGATGAATTGGCGGTATCGAAGTGGCACAAGGACATCAACCGATGCAGCAGAGCTCGCTTGTTCCCGCTTGTTAAGGTTCGCTGATTGCCGCACCTTCACAGCCCATCCACGTCTTCCAACTGCAGCTGAAAGCACTTCGCAGCGCCGGGAACAAACGCCGCTATATTCCAGACTCCCCAGACGAAGGAGGGAGTGGAATGTTCCTGACCAAGCAGCACTTGAACGCGGCACGTGCCGTCACCGTAGCCATCGTTGCTACCGTAAGCCTCGGTGCTTGCGCCACCTACAAAGACGAGTTCGCATCGATCAACTCACGTCTCGACCAGCTCGACGTGAAGGTGCAGGGCGCGGCGCAGAGCGCCGAATCCGCCAACCAGTCCGCACAGCAGGCCAACCAGCGTCTGGATCAGATTGAAGGCCGCGTCCAGCAGCTCGAAAGGGTCCCGGGCCGCAAGCCGCGCGGGTAACCGCTCTCTCACTCACCATTTGATGAACGCTTGAACCAGACACCAGTGGCCTTCGCCGGCCACTGGTGTCTTTCAGCCTCTCGGTTTTCATCCGAAGGAGCCGTCCCATTCGTACCTACTCATACCCTGCACGCCGGGCCGTGTCGGCTGCGCTGACCATCGCGCTGGCATTGGCAAGTATCGGCGTGGCCAACGCAAAGAAGGCCAAGGATGTGCCTGCGGAAACGGCTACCGCTGCCGCCGCCGATGAACTTCCGCAGGGCCAGGAAGTATCGGAGACCGTGATTGAACTGGCCGGCTGGGTAGTCGCCAGCAAGGACAACCAGGGCTATCCGTTCGCGATCATGGACAAGTCCGCTGCACAGGTGCTGGTGTTCGGCGGTGACGGCAAGCTGCGTGGCGCGGCGCCGGCATTGTTTGGTTCGGCCATTGGTGATCACTCAGCGCCCGGCGTCGCCAAGCTCGCGCTGAGCGCGATTCCAGGCCACGACCGCACCACCCCGGCTGGCCGTTTCATTGGCGGCTATGGCCCGTCCGAGGACGCCGGACGCGTGCTGTGGGTGGATTACGATTCGGCTGTCTCGATGCACCCGCTTCCACCCGGCACCCCGAAAGAGAAGCGCAGCGAACGACTGGCATCCGCCACGCCGAACGACAACCGTGTCACCCACGGCTGCATCAACGTCTCACCCGCGTTTTATGAGCAGATCGTCCATTCCACGTTCGAGAAGGGCGGCGTGTTCTACGTGCTGCCGGACAAGGACTCGATTGAAGCAACGTTCCCGGCGTTCGCGCAGAGTCGCGCAGCTGCGAAGGGCGACGATGAAAGAGACGCGCGACACGCCCGCAAGTGATGGGCACGGCGGCCTATTGGCTCTGCTCTGCGGCGCAGTGATGGTGGTTTCCTATTCTCCACCCCGGGATGACAGGCTGTCCCAGATCCTCCCCTTACGTTGCTCGGGGGTGGTGACATTGATGACCGCCTGTTCGCCCAAGCGATCACGCAACTGCCGCAGATACAAGCTGCGTGGCGTAACGACCTGCCCCACCGATTGCACGATGCCGGCCGGCTCCTCTGGCGGGAACTTGCCTGCGGCGATGGAACCGACCTGTCCCACACTCCAGTTCATCGCAAACGGCGGCGCCTGCACGACGTAGATGTCGTGCTCGGTGTTCCAGAACATTTGCTGTGCGCCCGCCCAACCGTGCCCCGTTCCGCTGTACCGCCGGTTCTGTGCCCGCAGCATGTAACCCTTGGTGTTGTCGTACAGGGTGCCGGTGGACCAGCGGTGATGCGGACCACTGTCGTTGCTGTCGCCTACAGCGAGGCAGTCCAGGAATACGTTGGGGCCAGGTACCCGCGCGCCGATGACGAAAGTATGTCTACCACCTTGGTTGTAGCAGCGCTGGATGAGGTTGAAGGCGGAGTTTCCCTCATACAGGAATACATAGCGGCGCGCGCCTTGGGTTTCGCCGTAGCGCGGGTCGAGATAGGCAATATCCTGGAGGGTATTGAAGTAGGCGCCGCTTCGGGTAACGAATCCATGCGACACGTAGCGCACGGTGACATTGCGTACCCACGAATCGCGAATCGCGCCGAGACGGATGGCAGTGAACGGGCCGGTGTCAGCGGTGCCGTTGACCGTACTGGTTTCAGGATTGCCCTCAACGCGCAGATCTTCGAGGCCAACCTCGGAGATGCGGCTGGGGTTCGTGCGATAGATGCTGCCGCCACCGAAGCGCGTCTCGATGGCATCCATGATCGGGGCATCGAGGGTCAGCGTGTCATGCTTCACCGCAGTAACGACCCGTTCGCTGTACACCGCATAATCGCTGGGGGTCCAGCGGTAGCGCGCAGTATCGATACCTTCGGGGCCGAGCCATCGGGCATTGGGCTCCCTGACGATGGCCACAGTGTCACCAACGCGATAGCCCGCTGCGGACTTCACAGTGATCCGCATTGCCCCCACGGGCACGTAGTCCATGGTGATCGCGGTTCGGCGCGCGTCGCGGGCTGCGCGCGGCGCCGCCGATTCCTTCTCGCCCAGATCAATGATTCTGCCCTGCTGCTCGCGGACCTCAGAGCGGATCACGGTGCCGTCGGCACCACGACCTTCGCCGCGTAGCACCACGCCGCTGGATCGAATGACCAGCGTCTGGCTCAGCGTGTAGCGGCCGCGCAGCAGCAGGACTGCACCGCGCAGGCCGCGGTGGTCACTGGACCGTGCGGCGACCGCGTCGATTGCGGCCTGGATGCGCGGGTAGTCGTCACCATTGGTGTTTGGCTCGAGAATTTCGATCACAGGAATGTTCGCTCGGTCGGGCAGACTGACACCGCCCCCCCGATAACCTGCGCGGGAAAAATCCGGAACGATGTTGCGTGCGCTGCTGGCACCGCGTTCGCGGTAAAGACCGTATTGCAAGCGCTTGCCGTCGTTTTCCATCGCAACCAGCGGCGCATCCGCCTGCCGGTTGATGGGGTGCGTGAACGGCCCCTGCCCGCTGCTTGTGTCGCTCAGGTTGCTGGCTTTCTGCGTCTCAGCTAACGGCGCGTCATTCGACGACAGCGCGTCCTCGCTGAAGCACGCCAGGATACAGACGAAGAGAAGTTCAAGCGCGCGCGTCAAGATGCACCGGCCAGCCTGCTGTCGAGCCTGCACCGTATCACGGCCGATGAGCCAAGCATGCGCCGTTTGTTCAATCCAACGCGTGCTCGGCCAGACATGATCTATCGGTCCCAATGCAATCTCGCACCGATGACAGATTCCGACCCGTGCCGTTCGCCAGTCCAAAGTACCTTCCGACGTTGTGTCATCGGCGGAGAGCGAAGGGACAGATCGGCACCACCGCAGGTTACGGATGGGGCGATAGCCTTCTCGACCCTGTCTTCCCTGGCCGCAGTATTGAGCGATGAGAACCGCCGGCTATTGCGCCTGCTACGCGAACTTCAACCCAAGTCCCTCACCCAGCTGTCTGAGCAATGCGGGCGCAAGGTTCCGAGCCTTTCTCGTACTCTTCGGATGATGGAAGGCTATGGACTGGTTGAACTGAAGCGGGTCGGGGCGTCTGTCGTGCCATCTGCCATGGCCACGCGCTTTCTCATAGAGCTCGACTAGAACCACGTTGTACCGCCCAATCGCGGAGCTCTGTCGTCATTGCCTCGCTGAGGTGACAGCGCACTACGCTGACAACCACGACGCATGTCGCATATCCCTCTATCGCTCAGGGCCCTTGCGCCATCGGCGTCTGGGGCGGCTTAACAGCATGCAAGAATGCCGAAAGCGTCCTGCATCAAGCGTTGAATGCAACTCTTCTGATTGGCGCTACGCAGTGGCAGCGGTACAGATGACGGGCCATCAAGAAAAGATGGCCGGGCCTCGAAAACCCGTGCTTCTGTTTGATTACGCTTGCCGGCCGGCGTCACCCCGTGTGGCGCCGGCCGGCAATCCGTCTGCCGGCTATGGCGGGCGGAGCGTGGAGGCCTTGTGCCTGCCGGTTCAACAGAAGCCCGGTTTTCGAGCCACGTCTCCGCCCGCCACCTTTGTGTGGCGGCTACCGTCTGTCCTGCACGGAGCTCCAGCCATGACCACACCGGAATTCCCCCGCCCCCACCCCTATCGCGCTGCGGACGATGGGGCACCGGAACAAACGCCTGCGCTCGACCCCACGGCTTTCATCGCCACCCTGACGCGGATTGGCAAAGGCGCAGCTGCCGATGGCCAACCCTGGCCGGAGCGTCACCAGATGCCCGGCCGGCGCATGGCACTGGCCGATGCGGACTGCGCACTGGCAGGCCTGCGCATCGCGCTGGAGATGCTGCTGGCGGCCGAGCGGGTCCGCCAGAACGGCCCGGACGGCGAATACGTGGGCGATCGGGTGATGGAGGGTTTGATGATGGCGTGCCTGGCGCTGACCGCGCAGGTCAGCGCACGGATGCGGCCGGAAGAGTAACGCCGGAAAATCTTCCGGCGTTACCGCCCATCATTCGCAGGGATCGCCTTCTTCCTTCAGCATCGCCTCGTCCACCGGCCGCTCGCGATCGATCAGGGCACGCTGCTCCGCAGTCGGCTCGCCCAGCCACCACACTTTGCAGCGGGCGGTAAGGCGACCGACCATCTTCGATTGGCTCGGTGAGTACAGCATCGCCAACGCGGTGGTCGGGCACTGGTGCGCCTGGCAAGCGGTGTAGAGCCACCACGGCTCGCCCTGCAGCACCATCAGTTCGCCAGGCCCGCTGGGACCGCTCAGCAGGCGTTCGCGCAGGGAGGGGATGCTCTTGTCGGGCGATTCGGCCGCCACAGTGTTCTTCATCAGGGCATTGAACGCGGCCAGCACCTTCGGGTCCTTGCGGCCGCAGTCGTCCACGGTATTGCCGCCGACCAGGGTGAAGAAATAGGTGGCCAGCGGATTGTCCTTGCAGGTGAGCTCCGCGCCGGGGCTCTCTCCTTCCGGCTCACCTTCGTTGTCCCACACCGAGGGATCCACGCCGTCTTCGATGGACGGCTCGTTTTCGACCACTGTAGCGGTGGCGGCTGGAGCTTCTGTCGCCGGTGCGGCGGTAGCGGCGGGCGCGGCAGCGGTGCCTGCGTCCGGTGCGGGTGCCGGCGTCTGCGTGCACGCGGCCAGCAACGCGACCATCGCCGCCATTCCAATCATTCGAGACGTCATTCCCTGTCCTGTATGCATTCGCCCAGCTGGCGCCCGCGTGATTCTACCCGCCAGCCAAGACGGATACTCTGGCAGTCACGCCTTCCATCACCGCCAGGATGCAGACACATGCGCCGTTCAAGACTTGCCGTGATTCTCATCAGTGGCCTGTTGCTGGCCGCGCCTGTCGTTGCGCAGGAGGCCGCTGCGCCCTCGCCCGCCGCACACCTTGCCGATGTCGCCCTGCCCGCTGCGCTGGATCGGGTGCTGCGCGATTACGAACAGGCGTGGCGCACGGGTAATGCGAAGGCATTGGCCAAGTTGTTCGCCGAGGACGGTTTCATCCTGCAGAGCAACCAGCCGCCTGTGCGCGGGCGCGCGGCGATCGAGGCGGCGTATGCCGGCCAGGGAAGCAGCCCGTTGCGGCTGCGCGCGCTGGCCTATGCCGCCGAGGAAACCACGGGCTACATCATCGGTGCCTACACCTACGGCAACAACGTGGGCGATACCGGGAAGTTCACGCTGACGTTGAAGCGGAAGGCGGATGGGCCGTGGATGATCTTTTCGGACATGGACAACACCAACGCACCGCCGCGGCCGCGGTGATCGCATTCCGGGCGCCAACCACGGTTGGCATCTACCAGAAGCGGGTTGCGTAGTAGATCCACGCCATGCGTGGATGGGTCGCGCACAAAAAAACCCCGGCGCTGGGCCGGGGTTTTCGGTTCACTTGAACAGCGTATCCGGATACTCCGGCTTCTGTTCGCGTGCCAACAGCGCACGCAATCCTTCTTCCGGCGTCTGCTCGCCATGCAGCACGGCGCGCACGCGGTCGGAGATGGGCAGGTCGATGCCATGACGGCGCGCCTGTCGCATCACTTCGTCGGCGGTCTGCACCGACTCGACCACCTGACCGATTTCGCGGATGGCGTCCTGCAGCGTCTGCCCGCGGCCCAGGGCCAGGCCCAGGCGACGGTTACGCGACAGGTCGCCGGTGCAGGTCAGCACCAGGTCGCCCAGGCCAGCAAGGCCCATCAGCGTTTCCGGCTTGGCGCCGATTGCTGCGGCCAGGCGCAGCATCTCGTTGAGGCCACGGGTGATCAGGCCGGCACGGGCGTTCAGGCCCAGCTGCATGCCATCGGCCACGCCGGTGGCCACGGCCAGCACGTTCTTCATCGCACCGCCCAGCTCGGCACCGACCATGTCGTCGCCGGTATAGGCGCGGAACGCCGGACCATGCATCGCCTCGGCCACCGTCTGCGCGAACTCGGGCACGTCGCCGTGCACGGTGATCGCGGTCGGCAGGCCCAGGGTTACTTCCTTGGCGAATGACGGCCCGGTGACAACGGCCAGCGGCACGTCCTCACCCAGCACTTCACGCGCCACTTCATGCAGGAAGCGGCCGGAGCCGGGCTCGAAGCCCTTGGTTGCCCAGGCCACGCCAGCACCAGCCGGACGCAGCGGCGCCAGCGCGCGCACGGTTTCACCGAATGCATGCGACGGGGTCACCACCAGGATCCAGGCGGCACCTTCCACCGCCGACGCGAGGTCGGTAGTGGCACGCAGCGATTCCGGCAGCGGAATGCCCGGCAGGTAGCGCGGATTCTCGTGGCGCTGGTCGATGGCTTCAACCACGGCGGCATCGCGCCCCCACAGCACGGTCTGGCGACCGTGCCGGGCGAGCAGCGTAGCCAGCGCGGTTCCCCAGGAACCGGCGCCGAGTACGGCAATCTTGTCAGCGGTAGTGCTCATCCGTGACGTCGCAGCCGGGATCAGGCGTTGCCGACCGGCTCGGAGTCAGCCAGCGACGGTGCGTCGCCCTGCTCCTGGCGCTGGCGCAGGGTTTCTGCGTACAGGCCTTCGAAGTTGATCGGCTGCAGGAAGAACGGCGGGAAGCCGCCGGCCTGGATCAGGTCGCTGACCAGCTGGCGCACGTACGGGAACAGGATGTTCGGGCACTGGGTGCCGAGCAGCACGTCGATCGACTGCGGGTCCAGGCCGACCAGGCCGAACACGCCGGCCTGCTTCACTTCGGCCACGTACGCGGTGCGCTCGCCGGCCTGGCAGGTCAGGGTCACGGCCAGCACGACTTCAAAGGCATTCTCGCCCAGACGCTGGACCTGCTGGTTCAGGTTGAGCTGCAGTTCCGGCTGCACCTGGTCGTTGAAGATCGACGGGGCATTCGGCGACTCGAAGGAAACGTCCTTGACGTAGATCTTCTCGACGGTGAACGCGGGGCCGGTGGCGGCATCGACCGGCGCGACAGCGCCGTTGGTGGTCTCTTCGGACATTTCCAGTAACTCCAGTGAATGCAATGAAAACGATGGTCGAATTACTGCGATGGGGGCGGCGGAGGGCGCAAACAAGGCCACTTCCGCCACCACCTGCGATCAGTTGCGGCCCTTGACCAGCGGCAGTTCTGCCTGCTGCCACGCGGGGATGCCGCCGTCGAGCACGAAGACCTTCTCGAAGCCGGCCTTCTTCAGCGCCTTGGCGGCGGTCTCGGACGCGTTGCCGCTACGGCACACCAGTACCACCGGGGCCTGCTTGGCGTTGGCCACCAGCTTGTGCTCGGGGCCGAACGCGCTGGCCTGGGCACTGCGGCTGCCGGCGATGTGGCCCTTTTCGAAATCGGCGCTGGGCGACAGATCAACCACCACCGTGCCGCCCGCGTTGATCAGCTGGGTCAGTTCGGCGGGCTTGATGCCCTTGAAGCCCCGGAACAGGCGGCGGATTTCGGTGACGATGAGGGCCACGGTCAGGCCGACCAGGGCCGCGGACAGCATCGGGTTTCGGCCTGCGAAGGCCAGCAACTCTTCGTAATTCACTCAGGTCACGGGTCGATTAAGCGGGCGCCGATTGTCGCACAAGCCGGACGCGACCCGTCACTGCCCCTGCCAGAGGTCCGGCAGGCCCGCGCTTTGCCACCAGCGTTTGGCTTCCGGATCCCAGCGCCAGCGCTCGGTCACCACCACGGTGCGCTCGGCCTGGGTGTTCTGGTTGATCACCCCGATTTCGACCCGGCGCTCGACCAGGCCGCCCTCCAGCGCTGCCGTGCTGCGCTCGCGGTAGGACGACACGCGCAGCTGCGCATAGCGGTTGAGCTCGAACTCGGTTGGCGGCTTGGACTTGCGCAGCTGCGGGTCCAGGTAACCGATGGCATCGTCCATGCTGCCCCAGCGGATGGTGGCGCCGTAGGCGATCTGGGTCTCTTCCAGCAGCTTGCGCTGCTTGCGGCTGAGGTCGTCGGCGGCAGCACCGGCGGCGGCGCTGAGCAGCAGCAGGGAACACAGGAGGATCTGGATGAGGCGGCGCATCGGTGGGTTCCGCAGGGCGTCAGCCTGCCATCCTACCCTTTGGCGAAGGCAACGAAACGACCACTGAATTCGGCCGCGGCCTTGCCATCGGCGCCGGGCTGGGTCGCGACAATGCTGATGCGGGCCTTGCCGCGCTGGCGGAACGTGGCCAGGAAGGTGTCCCAGGCGCCGCTTCCGGTGGCTTCTGCGTGGGCATGCAGGTCTTCATAGACCGGCGCCAGGTAGCGCAGGTTGCTGTCGGCCACGTAGACCTCGGCGTCGTGGCCGGCCAGGCGCAGGCGCAGGCTGACCAGTGCCCAGCCGGACAGGGTCAGCACCGAGGCCAGGCTGCCGCCGAACGCGTTGCCCTTGTCGTTGACGTTGGCCACCAGCGGCGCGGTGATGCGCAGCACGCCGTCGGCATAGCCATCCAGGCGGATCTGCATCGCGCGGACCGCCGGCATGCAGTCCAGCACGTCCTGCAGGGCAGCCAGCGAAGAGGTCAGGGCATCAACAGCCATCAGCAGCAACCACGACAACAAAGGGCCCGCATAATGACGGGAATGGCCAACCATACGATACCCACTGGCTGGACCCTGATCTCACTGCGCCCGCAGGGTCAGCAAGCGGCGCTGCGCCACGCCGCAGCAGGACTGGGAGGCCGTACCGTCGCGCTTTCGCCCTGGCGGCTGCAACGTCTGCAGGGCATTGCCGCATTGCAGCAATTACAACGGGCGCTGACCAGCGATCGGGTGGTGTTCACCAGCCCTGCGGCCGTGGCGGCGGCGGCCAGCCTGATACCGCTGGCGGCAGCGCAACGCAGCCCCTGGCTGACCGTGGGAGAAGGCACTGCGCGCGCGCTGCTGGCGCACGGTGTCGCCGACGTCCATGCGCCCCAGCGGATGGACAGCGAAGGCCTGCTGGCGATGCCCGTGCTGGGCGATGTGCGGGGCATGCAGATCGGGCTGGTGACCGCGCCGGGAGGCCGTGGCCTGATTGCCGCCGAACTGCAGGCCGCAGGCGCACAGATCACCCGCGCCGATGTCTATCAACGGCTGCCGCTGCGCTTGTCGCGGCGCATGCTGGCGCGCTTGGCCCGTTCCCCGACGCCTTGGCTGCTGGCCATCAGCAGCGGCGAGGCGTTGCAGCGTTTCTGGCAACAGTTGCCGGCGCACTGGCAGCAGCGGCTGCAGGCGAACGCGATCGCGCTGGTGGCCAGCGACCGGCTGGGCGCGCAGGCGCAGGCGCTGGGGCTGACCCAGGTCGTGCGCAGCGAGGGTCCCACCCATCTTCAGTTGATCGCCGCTGCACACACGGCGCTCACCGGCCCGGCAGCGACCTGAACAGGCACCCGGCCGTGGCTTGCCGGTGTCGTTGGCAACAGTGATGCTGTGCACAACGCTGCCTGCCGGATCTGTTCCGGTGTTGCCGCCGACAAGGAAGCCCGATGAACGACACTTTGCTGCCCACTCCATCGCCCCATCGCCCCATGCGCTGGCTGCTGCCGCTTGCCGTGCTGGCGGTGCTGGGCGCGGGCGGCTATGCCGGTTACCACTATTGGCAGAAGCAGCAGAGCGACCAGCTGGCGCAGGCACAGACCACCGCCGTGCAGCTGAAGGGGCTGGAGGCTACGGTCGAGGCCTTGCGCCGCGACCAGCGTGCCGCCAGCCAGCGCCTGCAGGATGCAGCCACCACCAACCGGGTGCTGCGCGATGAAATGCTGGGCCTGTCGCAGCGCAGCGCCTTGCTGGAAGAAAACCTGGCCAAGCTGGCCGACAGCGCCAACCAAGGCCGCCAGGCGGTGCAGCGCGACGAGGCCGAACTGCTGCTGACCCAGGCCGCGCAGCGCCTGGCCTTCGCCGATGACGTGGACGGCTCGCGCCGGCTGTATGCGCTGGCCGCCACGGCATTGGCCGATCTTCCCGACAGCGACGGCCTGAACCTGCGCCAGGCACTGGTGCAGGAACGCAACGCGCTGGATGCGTTGGGCGCTGGCCCTCGCGTGCTGTCCCTGCAACGCCTGGACGCGCTGGGTAAGGCCCTGCAGGGCCTGCCTTCGCAGATCGCGCAGACGCCGGCCGACAACACCGCAAAACCGTGGTGGCAGGCCGCGCTGGCGCCTTTCGTGGACATCACCCCGAGCCGTCTGAACGGTCCGCTGACCTCGGCCGAGCGCACCACCATCGACACGGCGCTGCAGCTGGAACTGACCCTGGCCCGCGCAGCGATCGAGCGCGGCGACGGCAGCGGCCGCGATGCCGCGCTGAACAGAATCGATCTCTGGGCGCAGCGGCGCTGGCCGGATTCACCGGACCTGCGCGCGCAACGTGCTGAACTCCATGCCCTGCGCACGCTGCCATTGCAGGCCGATGACACCGTGCTTGGCAGCACCCTGCAACAACTGCGTACCCAGACCGACCGGAGGTAAGCCCGTATGAAACCCCTGCAATCACTGGTCGTGCTGTTGCTGGCAGTGGCGATTGGCGTAGTTGCCGCGCAATGGCTCGGCACCGATGACCTGAACCGCTACGGCGAAGTGACCCTGCGCTACGCCGGCTACGACTACCACAGCAACCTGCCGAAGGTGGCACTGCTGTCGGTGATCGGCGTGCTGGTGCTGTGGCTGCTGTGGAGCCTGATCGCCGCACCGTTCCGTGCCTGGGGCCGCTACCGCCGCAAGCAGGGCCGGGTGCGCCTGATCGATGGCCTGCTGGCGTACGAGCATGGTCAGTGGCAGCGTGCTGAGAAGCTGCTGGACGGCGCCGCCAAGGATCCGGAAGTCAGTGGCGTTGCGCTGGCCAATGCCGTGCGCAGTGCGCAGGTGCGCGCCGATGCACCCGCTGCCGAGGCGCTGCTGCAGCGTCTTGGCGAAAGCGATGCGACGTTGCAGGCGCTACTGCGTGCCGAACAGCTGCTGGCCAACGATCTGCCGGTGGATGCGATCAACGCATTGGACGTGGCGGCTATCCAGCCGCTGCCGCCGCGTGGTCTGTGGCTGCGTACCGAAGCGCTGGCCCGTGCTGGCCGTGCGCACGAGGCTTATGGCCAGCTGGGTGCACTGCGCCAGACCAAGGTGCTGCCGGCCGAGGCCAGCAGCGAACTGGAAGCACGTCTGGCCGCGCAGGCACTGCTGGAAGCGGGCGACGTCAACGCGCTGGCTGCGCAATGGGAAGCCACGCCGAAGGCGTTGCGACCGACCCCGGACGTGGTTGCCGCCTACGCCACCCGTGCGGTTGCACTGGACTGGGACGAACCGGCACTGCTGGCGCTTGAGCAGGCGCTGGACCATCGCTGGGATGACGAACTGGTGACGCTGTATGGTCGCCTGCCGGCCGAGCGTCTGGCCACGCGCCAGGCCAATCTGCAGCGCTGGCGCAACGTGCACGACGATTCGGCAGCTCTGCGCCTGGCCCAGGGCCGCATCGCGCTGGCGCAGCAGCAATGGGATGCCGCCGACGCGTTCCTGCATGAAGCCATCGCCGCTGGTGCGGGTGCACCTGCATGGGAAGCGCTGGGTGAAGCGTTCGCACAACGTGGCGAGCACGTGCTGGCCGCGCAATGCCTGACCAACGCACTGCGCCTGCAGCGCGGCGAAGACAGCGTGGCACTGGTGCGGGCATCGGCAGCGGCCACTGAGACGCCGCTGCATGCGACCGTCGAAGAACAGTCGATTGCACCGTTGCCGCCGGTGTATGACGCCAACGAGGAACGCGACGAGTTCGGCAATCCGCGCTTGCCGTAACCGGCTTCGGTAGTCGCCAACCTTGGTTGGCGCGCGGTGGCACCCGTACAACGAGAACGCCGCCCATCGGGTGGCGTTCTCAGTTCCAGCGTTGCCGGCCAGCGGCCGGCACTACCACTGTCCATGGCGCCAATGAAGAGCGCGACGCTGCCGTAGCCGGCTCCGGTAGTCGCCAGCCTTGGTTGGCGTGTGGTCGCACCCGTCTAACGAAAACGCCGCCCATTGGGCGGCGTTTTCAATTCCAACGTTGCCGGCCAGCGGCCGGCACTACCGTGGTGTTCAACGTTCGACGATCGCCACCACGCCCATACCGCCGGCGGTGCAGATCGACACCAGCGCACGGCCACCGCCGCGCTCGGCCAGCTGCTTGGCCGCCGTGGCAATCACGCGTGCACCGGTGGCGGCGAACGGGTGACCGGTGGCCAGCGACGAACCCAGCAGATTGATCTTGTCCGGGTCGATACGCCCCATCGGTGCATCCAGGCCCAGGCGATTGCGGCAGTAATCCTCACTCTCCCACGCGCGCAGGGTGCACAGCACCTGCGCGGCGAAGGCTTCGTGGATCTCGTAGATATCGAAGTCCTGCAGGGTCAGGCCGTTGCGCTTGAGCATCTCCGGCACGGCCACGGTCGGTGCCATCAACAGGCCTTCGCCGTGCACGAAATCGACGGCCGACACGTGTGCGTCGCGCAGGTAGGCCTGCGGCTCGTGGCCATGTGCGCGTGCCCACTCTTCGCTGGCCAGCAGCACGGCGGCAGCGCCATCGGTCAGCGGAGTGGAGTTGGCAGCAGTGAGGGTGCCGCGGCCGGATACCTTGTCGAAGGCCGGCTTCAGCGTCGCCAGCTTCTCCAGCGAGGTGTCCGCGCGCAGGATGTTGTCGCGCTCGACGCCGCGGAACGGTGCGATCAGGTCGTTGAAGAAGCCGCGCTCATAGGCGGCCGCCAGCTTCTTGTGCGAGGACACCGCCCACTCGTCCTGCGAGTCGCGCGAGATGTTCCACTCCTTGGCCATGTCCTCGCAGTGGTCGCCCATGCTCTTGCCGGTACGCGGCTCGGCCACGCCCGGGAACTCCGGCTTGAGCTCGGCGAACTTGAAGCCGGCGGTCAGCGCGCGGATCTTGTCGCCGGTGGTCTTGGCCCGGTTGGCGGCCAGCAGGCGCGCGCGCAGCTTCTTGCCGTACACGATCGGCACGTCGGAAGTGGTATCGGAACCGCCGCCGATGCCGGACTCGATCTGGCCCAGCGCAATCTTGTTGGCAACCGTGATGATGCTGTCCAGCGAGGTACCGCAGGCGCGCTGCAGGGTGATGCCGGGGGTCAACGGCGACAAGCCCGAGGACAGCGTGGCTTCGCGGCCCAGGTTCCAGTCGCTGGAGTGCTTGATGACTGCACCCATCGCCACTTCGCCCAGCTGCTGGCCGTGCAGGCCGAAGCGCTCGACCAGCGCTCCCAGCGTGCGCACCGACATGCCGAGGTTGCCGACATCCGAATACGCGGTGTTCTGGCGGCAGAACGGAATGCGGACGCCACCGAGGATGGCGACGGGACGAGCGTTGGGCATGGAGATACCTGGCATGGATGAGGGTGTCTGCAACATGGCCTGCACGACAGAGCAGGCATAATGGGGCCAAGTGTAGCTGCCGCCCTGTGATGGGCCAACCGTGGAACCATGAGCAAACCCGACCCTGCGATGAATGCCCTTGGCGTGCTGGCCCTGGAACTGGCCGGCGGCGAAATCCCCCGCCAGGCGGTGCTCAGCGCTGAACAGGCCGGTGAACTGGCCGAACGCGTCGGCCGCGACCTGTCCAAGCTGGTGCCACAGGTGGCCGAGCTGGACTTGGTGTTCGCCGCCGCCCATTTCGATCCGGCCGAAGTGCTTCGCCCGGGCTGGCCGATCCATCGCCGCCTGGAAGAACTGCAGATGCGTGCGCCCGGTCGCAACCAGGGCCCGCGCGTGCTGGCCTTCGGCGCCGATGCCAGGGGTGACGTGCCGCTGCCATTCCAGGCCGACGCCACCCTGGTAGGCGGTGGCCTGCGGGTGGTGCCGTTCCTGCTGACCGGCAGCGAGGTGGCAACCACGGCGGCCGTGGCCGATGCACTGGAAGAAGTGCTGCTGGCCAATGGCATGGCCCATGCCGACACCGCGCTGATGGCACAGAACACGTTCGGTGCGCGCGTCGAGCATGCGCGCTATTTCACCGTGAACGACCTGGCCGCGATGATGTCGATGCAGTACGACAATCAGGGCCTGGCCGCGCTGTGGCCGCTGATTGAAACCGCGATCATGGCCCCGGGCCAGGACGAGTGGCTGAGTGACGCCCCCGAGCCGCTGCTGCGCTATACGCAGGGTGAAGCGCGCATGGCGCTGTTCGACCCGGCCGGCTGGTGCGCGCATTACAACCACGGCAAGGGCGATTGCGAACGCCTGCAGGGCATCTACGAGCAGTTCCTGATGCGCCAGCGGCAGATGGCCGCGGTGCTGGAAGCGCACGGTGTGCCGGTGCTGTTCGTGCATTGCGAAGCTGGGCAGGACGCACGCGAGCTGCTGGCGCGCTGATCTGACGATACCCATCCGCCGGGCGATGTGTGTCCGGCGTCGATACCTGTTTATAGAGCCGGGCAATGCTTGGCCCAGAACGACCGACGCGCGGCCGGGCGTGGCTCGACTGCGCGGAAGGGCGACTGCCGGCTGCCTCAGGAGATTTCCGGATGACCCTTGCTGTTTACCGCGGTGCCTGTTGCCTGCTGGGGCTTTCGCTGTCCTTCTTCGCCCATGCCATCGCCCCCGTGCGCGGTGGCGATGACAGTCAGCCGCTGGAATACGCCAACGTTGCCGCATTCGTTGAACAGCTGCCCAAGCGCAAGGATGTCGAGCGACTGTCGTTGCCGACACCGGCTGGTATGAGCCTGCTGCAAACCAGCAAGAAGAGCGTCGAGAACGATCCGGACTACACTGCCACCACCTGGGTGCTGTTCACCGCGCCACATGCGCTGGCGCCTTCGGTGGTGCGCATGCGCACGGCGATCGGCTGGGATCGCGAACATCCGTTCCGCCGCACCCGGAAGATAGCCACGCTCTGCGAAGGCAGCGCGGCAACCTGTGATGCGTTGGCGGCGCAAGCCAAGCAATTGGCTGCGGCGCCTTTGTAGGACAGCGTAAGAAAACGCCGGCTTGCGCCGGCGTTTTCCTTTTCTTACGGGGCCTTGCTGATCACCGCGCAGGCCAGTCGCGCACCGGCGTTGCCTGTCGGCTGGGTCTTGTAGTCGTCCGCGTCGGCGTGGACGATCAGGCCGCGGCCGATGATGTCGAAATCATCACCCTTGCCGATGTTGACGTTGCTCGACACCGGGCCATCGATGGTGGCTACGCCCTTGTCGTCGGCCTTGATGTTGGGCATGTCGCCGCCGTGGTGCGGATCGGTGGCCACGTTGCCGTGGTCCTGCTTGCCCGGGTTGAAGTGGCCGCCGGCGCTCATGCCGTCCGGCGCGCTGCAGTCACCCTTCTCGTGGATGTGGAAGCCGTGCTCGCTGCCCGGCTTCAGGCCGGTGATCTGGCCCGACGCGTGAACCTTGCCGTCGACCAGCTTGAAGATGATCGAACCCTTGGTTTCATTGCCCTGGGTCGGTGCCAGTTCGGCAGTGGCCGAGGTTTCGGTGGTTGCTGCCGGGGCTGCGGCCGGCTCAGCCGGGGCCGCGGTGCCTTCAGCCGGGGTGGCCGCCGGGGTTTCGGTGGCCGGTGCGGCCGGCTGCTGGTTGCAGGCGGCAAGGCCCAAAGCAGCGATGGCCGCGAAAAGCGAAGTGTGGATCAGACGCATGGAAACTCTCCTTGGAAAATGCCGGGGGTGTGATCAGCGGATTACCCGGATCACGCCGCAGGCGATGCGGACGCCGGCATTGCCGGCGGGCTGGCTGCGATAGTCGTCGGCCTTGGCATGCACCACCAGTGCACGTCCGGCGATATCCGTGGCGGCGCCTCCGCCCAGGGTAACGCCCTTCAGATGCACATCGATGTTGGCACGGCCCTGCGCATCGGCCTGCAGGTTGTCGATGTCACCGAGGTGGTGCTTGCCGCTGCCGGCACGACCGTGCGCAACACCGGCGGGATTGAAGTGATTGCCGGCGCTGCTGGCGTCCACCGCGCTGCAGTCGCCGCGCTCATGGATGTGGAAACCGGCCTGCTGCATCGGCTGCAGACCTCCCACCAGACCGGTGAGATGCACGCCACCGGGTTCCACCATCAACGCCAGGCGGCCACTGACGATGCTGGCCGAGGCAGGCGCCAGGTTGGCCTCGGCCTGCTTGGCGGTGCTGACCACCGTTGCCGGAGGCGGTGTGGGCTGCGGCTTCTTCGGCGCGCTGCCACAGGCAGACAGGAGCACGGCGGCAGACAGCGGCAGAAGGGCGAAGGACAAACGCATCGAGGACTCCTTGCAGGTAACACTACGGACGGCATCGTCCATGGAGGATCAACAGTTCGGCAAGCGGGTGCGAGGATCGCGTGCAGGCACCGTTCAATGGCCGCCGCGGCGGCGACCGGCGCCCAGCTTGCGGGTAAGCGTATTGCGGCCGAGGCCCAGCCGCGCGGCGGCTTCGGCGCGGCGACCGTGGGTGATCTGCAGCGCGGCCTCCAGCAGGGCGTGGTCGACCCGCTCGCGTACCTGTGCGTGCAGGCCCTCGGTGCCTTCGGCCAGCTGCCGGCGTGCCCATTCGGACAGCAGCGCTTCCCATTGGCCCGGATCACCGGCGGCCGTGCTGCTGCGCCGGCTGCGGGTACGGTTGAGTGCGGTATCGACATCGGCCACGCCAATGGTGTCTGCGGCAGCCAGTGCAGCCATGCGCCAGCACACGTTTTCCAGTTCGCGGACATTGCCCGGCCAGTCGTGCTCGCGCAGCGCCTGCAATGCGGCCGCGGTCAAGCGCTTGGGCGGTGTATCGAGCTTGCGTGCGGCCGCAGCCAGGAAGGTGGTGGCCAGCTGCGCGATGTCCTCGCGGCGCTCGCGCAGCGGCGGCAGCTGCAGGCGCACCACGTCCAGGCGGTGCAGCAGGTCGGCACGGAATTTTCCCTGCGCGACCAGGCCTTCCAGATCCTGGTGGGTGGCGGCGACCACGCGTACATCGACGCGGATCAGCTCACGTCCGCCCACGCGGAAGAATTCGCCCTGGGCAAGCACGCGCAGCAGGCGCGTCTGCAGCGGCAACGGCATGTCGCCGATTTCATCGAGGAACAGGGTGCCGCCGTTGGCCTGCTCGAAGCGGCCGATGTGGCGCCGCTGCGCGCCGGTGAACGCACCCGCCTCATGACCGAACAGCTCGCTTTCCAGCAGCTCGGCGGGAATGGCGGCGGTGTTCAGCGCGACGAACGGTTGCTGCGCACGCGGCGATTCGCGGTGCAGCGCATTGGCCACCAGCTCCTTGCCGGTGCCGGTCTCGCCGATGATCAGCACCGCCAGCGGCGCCTGCGCGAGGCGACCAATGGCGCGGAACAACGCACGCATCGGTGGCGTGTCGCCCACCAGCTGCGGCGGCTGGTCGCTGGGTGCGTCTGCGGCAGGCGTGGGCGCGGCCATGGCCGGCGCCACTGCAGGCAACACGCGCTGGGCCAACGCCACCGCATCGTCCAGGTCGAACGGCTTGGACAGGAACTCGTGCGCACCGCCGCGGAACGCACCAGCTGTACTGGCGACATCGGTGTAGGCCGACATCACCACCACCGGCAACTGCGGCAGCGCGGCCTTCAGCTTGTCCAGCAGCACCAGGCCATCGTCGCCGGGCATGCGCACGTCGGTGAACAGCAGCGCAGGCGGCGGGCTTTCGGCCAGCGCCTGCAGTGCGGGGGCGGCGCTGTCGAAGTCGACCACCTGGTAGCCGGCCTCGCGCAGCGCGGTGCACAGCACGAAGCGCACAGCGCGGTCATCGTCGACGACCCAGATACACGGTGCGGACGAGGAAGACTCAGACATCGCGCGGGGCCTCCTCGGCGGCAGCGGTGCCATTGCCGATCGGCAGCAGCAGGGTGAATACGGTATGGCCCGGGCGCGACCGGTAGGTCAGCGTGCCGCGATGTTCGCGTGCGACCTGTTGGGCCAGCGCCAGGCCCAGGCCAGTGCCTTCGGCGCGACCACTCACCAACGGCAGGAACAGGTGCTCAGCCAGTTCTTCGGGCACACCACGGCCGTCGTCGGCAATTTCCAGCCGCAACGCCAGGGTGTGCAGCTGTTCGGCAATGCGCACACCGTGTTCGACGCGGGTGCGCAGGGTGATGTTGCCGGCGCCGGCCTGGATTGCATTGCGCACCAGGTTCCATACCGCCTGGGTGAGGCGGTCGGCGTCGCCGTAGAATTCGGGGATGCTGGGGTCGTAGTCGCGCTGCAGACGCACCGCCCAACCGGCCTCGTTCTCGGCCAGACGCAGCACGCGTTCCAACGCGGCGTGGATGTTCAGCGCCGCATGCGGCGCGGCCGGCGCCGGTGACAGCAGCTGCTCCAGCAGGCCATTGAGCCGCTCGATCTCCGAGCCGATCAGATCGATCAGTTCGCGTTCGCTGGCGTCGCGCTGGGCCGCGCGGCGGGCCAGCAGCTGCGCGGCGCCCTTCAACCCGGCCAGCGGATTACGCAGCTCATGCGCCAGGCCCTTCAGCGCCGCACTGAGCGCGCTGGGCAGGGCCTGGGTCGGGTCCAGCCCGGGAAACTCGTCGACCGGATGCGCCTCCAGCAGCCAGCCGCCATCGTCGCGGCGGCTCATCCAGCCTTCGGCAAAGCGCGCGCCCTCACCGGGCAAGGCCAGCGCCAGCCGGTTCAGGCGCAGGCTGTCGCGCTCGTCGCGGGCCAGGAAATGGGCCAGCGCCTCACCCTGCACTTCCAGCGCGGCCAATGGCTGACCGAGCAGGCGCCGGCCGCTGACGCCCAGCCAGCGCGCGAAGGCCGGGTTGCAGCCGGCAATGCGGCCATCGGGCCCGGCCCAGGCCAGCGGCGTGCCGAGGGCATCGAGGGACGGCGGGGGTGCAGGGTCGGACATTGCACCAATGTAGTGCAAAACCGGGGCACGGGGTCAGCGCCCTCTCCGGTCGGAAAGGGATCTGACCCCTTGCGCAGGTCGAGCAAGCTCGACCGCTACCGGCGTTGCGGTTACAGCTTCATGTTGAGGCCGACGAAGACCGCGCGGCCCGGGGCGGGCGAGAACATCGGTCGGGCGCTGTCCCAGAAGAAGCTGTCGTACCACGCGTAGGCGTACTCACGGCCGGTGACGTTCTTCAGCTGCAGGTCCACGCTCCAAGCCGGGGTGATCTGGTACTTGGCGCTGAGGTCGAGCACGGCGAAGCCGCCGAACTTGCCCGTGACGTTGCGCTCTTCCAGGTAGTAATCGCCCTGCGCACGCGCCTGCAGGCCCAACTGCAGTGCATCGCTGGTCTGGTAGTCCAGACCGAGATTGCTGATGTGGCGTGGGGTGGCCGCGACTTCGCGTCCCTGCAGCGACACGCCGGGCGTGCGGTCGTCGCGGGTGATCTTCGCCTCCTGGTAGGCATGCGAGACCCACAGGGTCCAGGCGTCTCCCAGCTGCGCGCTGATCTGCGCATCCACACCGCGGCGACGGGTCTTGCCCAGCGTGACCGTCGTGCCGGTGGCCGGCATGTTGGACACTTCGTTTTCCGCGTCCTGCTGCCAGACCGCCAGACGGGCCTGGCTGCCGGCAAAGGGCTGGAACTTCAGGCCCAGCTCCATGCCCGTGTTGGTGGAGGGCTGCATCGGTGCCTGCCCCGGGGTGAGGTAGGCCGGCGCGGTGGAACCGGTCAGCACCTGGAACGTGCGGCCCCAATTGGCGTAGACGTGAGTGTGCTCACCCAGGCTGTGGATGACGCTCAGCTTGGGCTGGCCGATGCTGCCGTAGTCCTGCAGGCGACCGGCGGTGCCGTTCATCAACCGGGTGTGGCCGCTGAAACGGTCCACACGGTAGGCCGGGACGATCTTCCATGCGTCGGCTGGCTGGTAGATCGCCTGCACGTACGCGCCCCAGTTGTCGAAACTGTGGCGGTCATTGTTCTGCACGCGTGCCGGCGGACGGCTGAAATCGGTGGGTTCGGCGTAGGCGTAGCGCTCGCGGATGTAGCCGTTGTCCTGCTGCTCGTAGTTCAGCCCGCCCTCCACGGTAAGCGTCGGGTTGGCCTGCCAGGTGAGCGTGCCGAGCAGGCCGGTCTGGCGCTCGTCCCACACACGGCGCTGTCGCGGCAGATTGCCGGTGGGCAGATCGCTGAAGGTCACCCGGCGGTCGTCTTCATAGCGGTTGTAGTACAGCCGCGTGCCGAAGGTCACCGCGTCGCTGAGCTTCATGTCCAGGTGCGCGGCGAACTGGCGCATGTCGCGGTCATCGCCGTCATTGGCGTTGCGCAGGTCGCTGTGGCGGCGGCCTTCCTGCAGCTCTTCCGCCGTCATGAAACCAGGCTCGTCGGCCTCGTGGTGATAGGCGCGCGCGGTCAGGCCGATGCGAAGTCCATCCTCCAGCGAACCGAAGAACCACTTGCCGCCCAGTGAGTACTTTTTCGAGCTGTCGTGGTCGCGGTAGCCGTCGCTGGCCTGGGTGCCGACAAAATAGTTCTGCGCGAAGCCGTTGGCTTCGCGGCCCACCGCCAGCTGCATATCGCGGGTGTTGTAGCTGCCATAGGCCAGTCGCGCGTCGGTGTAGGTGCCGCCCTGGCGCGTACCGAAGTTCACGTTGCCGCCGATGTTGTGCAGGCCGTAGCGCGGGTCGTTGGTACCACGCACCACTTCGATGTAGCTGATTTCCAGCGGAAACAGCATGTCGATGAAGCGCTGGTTGCCGCTGTTGACGTTGCTGGGGATGCCGTCGATCAGCGTCTTGATGGCATTGAGGTAGCCCTCGCCGTTGAAGGCGCGGAAGCTGACCTTGCCCGACTCGGCGCCCTGCCGGGTTTCGGTCAGCTGGATGCCGGGCATCTGCCCGAGCAGCTCCCAGCTGTGCGACACATTGCGGTTTTCGATCTGGTCCGCGCCCAGCACGTCCACCGAGGTCAGCACCTGGTGCGCGCTTAGTTGCCCCTCGCTGTGCTGGTGCACATCGACCTTGCCCAGGGTGAGCGCGGCGTCGGCGGACTGGGCGAATGCTTCAGGGGCGAACGGGGCGGCCGCGAGCGCGGCCACCAGCGTGGGAGTCTTCATCGGGAGGCGGGCTGGATGCTGGAAATGAAACTTTATAACATTTCGATTCCGCCAGCCATCCGATGATTGCAGGCCCCTCGACCTTAAACGGGGTAGCCGGTGGCTTCCCGGGCCTTCTTCCAGGCGATCTCAAACTCGCGTGCGCTGATCTCGTCGTCTTCGTCGAAATCCATGAACGACACCGGCTGGTCAGCCAGCAGGAAACGATCATCGCTGTGGGCATGCTCATCGGCCCAGACCATCTTGGTGCCGTAGATTTCGACCTGGCGCACGATCTTCTCGCCACGGGCTTCCATCAGCACGTTGCCCTTGCCCAGGCCCGACTCGGCCCAGTGCTTGTAGTACTTCTTGGTGTTGGATTTTGCGTTGTTCTTTGCGTATTTCATTGCATTTGTCCTGGCCGCAGGTGCGGTCGGAGAGATCGGAAGGGCGCCATTATCAGGCATATGGGGTCAGATCCCTTTCCTGCGGAGGGGGATCTGACCCCTGCTGACCTACTGCGGCAACGCCACACCCTTCGGCCACAGCATCCACAGGTTGCCCTGCTGCTTCATGTCGCCGGCCAGCTTGCCGGCGGCATCGCCACTGCCCCAGTACAGATCGGCGCGCACCTCACCGGCAATGGCGCCACCGGTATCCTGCGCGGCCACCGGGCGCACCACCGGCGTGCCGTCCGGGCGCGTGGTCGACAGCCACAGCAGGCTGCCCAGCGGCACCACGGTGCGATCCACCGCCACGCTGTAGCCGGCGGTGAGCGGCACGTTCAATGAACCACGCGGGCCTTCCGGGCTGTCCGGGCTGCGTACGAAGAACACGTAGCTGGGATTGCTGCGCAGCAGCTCCGGTACGCGTGCCGGATGTGCCTTCGCCCATGCGCGGATCGTGTCCATGGTGACGTCTTCCTTCTTCAGCTCGCCCTGCTCCACCAGCCAGCGGCCGATCGCGCGATAGGGATGGCCGTTCTGCTCGGCATAGGCCAGCCGCACCTGCTTGCCATCGGCCAAGCGCACGCGGCCCGAGCCCTGGATCTGCAGCAGCTGCAGGTCCATCGGATCGGTCAGCCAGGCCAGCACCGGCGCCTTGGCACCCTTGCTGGCGATGCTGCCGGCATCGTCGTAGGGCTTGAGCACCTTGCCCTCCACGCGACCGCGCAGGCGCTTGCCCTTCAGTTCGGGATAGACACTGTCCAGCTGCACCACCACCAGATCATCGGGTGTGCCGTACACCGGCACGGTGGCCTTGTCGGTGCGGGTGAGGCTGCCCGGGTAGATGGGCTCGTAATAGCCGGTGATCAGGCCGTCGGCGCGATGGCCACCGGCGCGCAGGGAATAGACATCGAGATCGCGCTGCAGGAATGCGCGGATCGCGCTGGCGTCCTTGTCGGATACGGTGCTGGCAGTCGCGCAGGGCTTGGCCCAGGTCGCATTGTTCTTCAGCCGGGTGCAGCTGCTGCGCCACGCGGCGAAGCCTGCCTGCAGGTCGGCATCGGATACGGCCGGCAACGTGTTCCAATCGACCTTGGCGTAGGTGGCGGCAGGCGTTGCTGCGGCCGGCGCTTCGGGACGGGTGCCGGTGGTGGAACAGCCAGCAAGCACGGCAAGCGCAAGAAGGCTCCAGCACGTGCGGTTGAAGGGGGCGATGAGGTCAGTCATTGCCCCAATGTAGTGCAATCGGGCGTGGCGCAGGACCGGGATCGCATCCTGCGCCACACGATGGGCCCTATCGTTTGCCGCCCAGCAACTCACTGCTGCGGGTGGCGAACACCGGCGGCGGCACATCCAGTACGGTATCGCGCACGACGCGACCGGCGAGGAAGTCGACGATGCTGCGGGCGATGGCCGGGTTACCTGTCCACAACTCGTTGTGATGGCTGGCATTGCGCACCAGCAGCGAGTGGCCGTTGCTGAAGCCCGGCCGCAGTGCCTCGGCATTGGCCGGGGGCGTACGCCCATCCAGCGTGCCGCTGATGAACAGCACCGGCACGTCGCTCTGCAGCGGGCCGCGGAAGCCCTCACCCAGATCGGCCAGGCCGAGGCGGTCGCCGATGGCCGGGAACGGGAAATTCAGCCCGTCGCCGAACAGGCTCTGGCGCGCCTGTGCTTCGGCCAACGCCCGGCGCTGCGGGCTCTGCCCGGAGGCGACGTCCATCGCCAGCCCCATGGCCGGGAACTGCGCGTACTGGGCGCGCCCGATCAGCACCATATCTGCCAGCGGGTCGTAGTTGCCCGTCTCGGCCTCACGCAGCACCAACGGCAGCCATTGCTGGGGGATGCGTTGCCCCAGCATGTTGGCGATGACGGTCTGTGCGTCGTACAGGCCGATGATGACCTGCTTGCCCTCATGCATGTGGCTGCGGCCCTGCCGCGGCTGCTCACGCAGCGCCTGCAGCACGCGGGTGACCGATCCTGCGAGGTCATCGAAGCCATCCTTGCGGGCAAGCACCGCCAGCTCCTGCAGCAATGCGTCGCTGCTCAGCGGCAGCTTCAGCGTGTCGTCGGGACCTTCGGATCCCATCAGCACCACGCGCTCTAGACCGGCACCGTGCAGGCGCACCGTGGCCAAGGCCAGATGGGTGCCATAGCTCATGCCCCATAGGCTGATCTTCGGCACGTCCAGCGCGCGCCGCAGGTCGTCGAGGTCACCGGCACTCTCGGCCGTGGTGTAAGCGCCAAGGTCGACACCGGCCTGCCGCCAGAACGCTACGCACTTCGCCGCCGTGGCCTGCACTGCGGCCAGGGCCGTATCGCGCTGCAGCGGTTGGGCGTCGTCGAAACGTGTTTCATGCGGACATTCCGGCGGCGGCTCTGACAGGCCAGCACCGCGCTGGTCGAGCAGCAGCACGTCCGCCTCGCGCCGCACCTGGTCGAACACCGGCCAGCGCGGACCGCGCGCGGTATCGATACCAGAACCACCCGGACCACCGGCCAGGTAGACCACCGGTGCGGCGCGACCATTGCCGGCCGTCGCACGCAGGCGCACCACCTTCAAGTGCAGGCGCGGACCGTCCGGCTCGCTGTGCCGACGCGGTACCTCCAGCGTGGCGATCTCGGCAGGAATATCGCCATGGTTCTTGGTCTGCAGCGTGTAGGGCTCGAAGACCAGCGCCGCCGGACCGGCCTGCGCGGGAAGGGCAGCGGCGAGGGCCAGGCAGAGCGCGGCGAGGGTGACGGCCATGACAGGGCGACGAAGCGGGAAGCTGCCGGAGGAAGTAGAAGCGCTGCGGGTCATGTTGGGCTCCGATGGAAGGATGTGCGTCGTCAGCATCTGCCTCCCCGCCGCGCTGCGGACGTGTCCATCTGCCGAACGTCTCCAGACGGCAGCCCAATGTCTCCGTGCAGCCGATACGATGGCCGCCATGCAGATCCCACGAACCCTGGCTGTCCTTGCTGTACTGCTTGCGGCCGTGGCTGCCTGGCTGATCGTGTCGACGCCGCCACCGGAAATGAGGGTTGTGCAGGGCGCACAGATGGCACCCGCGAATGTCGGGGCATCCGGCGGTCTGCCAACGCACCCACCGCAGAACCTGGCTTGGCGGCCGCTGGACCAGCAGCAGCTGGCGGAGTGGCATGGCCCGTACTGGCTGCGCTGGCATGTGCCAGCGCCGGAAAGCGGCGCCGATCATGGACGTACAGTGAGGCTGTCGTTGCGCGCTGCCAGCCAGCTGTACTGGAACGGGATGCCATGGATCAGCAATGGCGCCGTTGGTCGCACGCCGGAAGAAGAGAAGCCGGGGCGCGTAGACGTCGTGCGCGTGCTACCGCCGCCGTCGGGCAACGCTACCGATGAACTGCTGGTGCTTGCATCCGGCCAGCAGCAGCGTTTCGCCCTGCATGGCGCAGATGCGATGCTGCTGATCGCGCCAGCCCCCGTGCTGTACGGCCAGATCATCCTGCCATGGCTGATCGCGGGCTTCGCCACCGGTGCGCTGGCAGCCGCATGCCTGTATTTCCTGGCGGTGCTGCGTGGGCAGACACGCACGCCCGGCGCGCGCCTGCTGCTGGCATTGGGTGTGGTGGGGCTGGCGCTGCCCGCGGTCGAGGCCTGGCGATCATTGCTGGGCTACCCCTACCCGTGGCACGGCGTTCGCCTGGTCGCGCTGCTTGCGCTGCATGTCATCGCGGCCGTGCTGCTGCCGGCCTATCTTGCGCGTCGCTTCGAGGTGGCCGTGCCCAAGGCGGGTGGTTTCATCTATCTGGCGCTGATCATGGCCGCGGCCATCGCACTGCCCGGCTTCGACACCCGCTCAGCGGCGGTGCTGCTGTTGAGCCTGCTCGCCTCGATGTGGGTGCTGCTGCGCACGCCTTCCGGGCAGGAAGACCGATGGCCGATCCTGGCGCTGCTGTCTGCGGGCCTGGTGGCGCTGCTGGTCGCACACGGTGCCTTCCTTGATGGCCCTTACTTCCTGCTGCTGGCGGTGCTGATGGTGTTCCTGCTTCTGCGCCACGCAGCCCAGTTGCAGGCGCTGGACCGGCACAACGCCTGGCTGCGCGAAGAGCGCGCGCGGCTTTCGTTGCAGTTGTTGCAACGGGGTATCCAGCCGCACTGGCTGATGAACACGCTGACCTGCCTGCAGGAACTGATCGAGCAGTCGCCGATGCGCGCCAGCCGCCTGGTGGAGTCGCTGGCCGATCAGTTCGATCGCCTGCGCGACAGCAGCAGCCGGCAGAGCGTTCCCTTGCAGGACGAACTGGCGTTGTGCCGCAGCCATCTGGATATCGTCGGCCTTGCCCTGGACCAGCGCATGGTGCTGGAGGTTGATGGCGAGGATGCGGCGATTTCGCTGCCGCCAGGCATCCTGCACGCACAGGTGGAAAATGCACTGACCCATGCCGGCGCTGGTGCCTGCGCACGGCACCCTTTCCGCCTGCACGTGCAGCGCGACAACGCGCGCTGGATACTGGAACTGCGCAGTGCGCGAGGCTCAGCCCCGCACCGCGGCCGTGGCACGGGTACGCGTTACATCGAGGCCAGCCTGGCGGCGGCCAGCCCCACCGGCTGGAGCTTCGTGCAGGGCGTCGACGGTGACCATTGGTGTGGCCGGATCGAGCTGACATGCGCATCCTGATCGTCGAGGACGAACCCCTGGTGCGGCAGCGCTTGCTGCGCCTGTGCAGCGAATTGGTCGGTGCACGGGCGCGTTTCGATGCGGTAGCCGATCTGGAAGCGGCCGGTGACCGGTTGCAGCGCAGCGTCTATGACGGCCTGCTGCTTGACCTCAACCTTGGCGGCGACGATGGCTTCGAGCTGCTGCGCCGTGCTGTTGCCGGGCGCTACCAGTGCGTGGTGGTGTCGGCACACCGCGAGCGCGCATTGCAGGCGTTCGAACATGGCGTACTCGACTTCGTGCCCAAGCCTTTCTCACGCGAGCGCTTGGCTCAAGCGCTGGAGCGGCTGCTCGACACCGGTGGTGTCCGCGCCGGCCGCGCGCGGTATCTGGGTATCTGGCGCGCGCAGGGCACAGCGACCGTCGAACTGGCGGACGTACTCTGGATCCGCGCCGACGGCGACTACAGCCAGGTGCGCTTGCGCGACGGCCGCAGCGAACTGCATGACAAATCCCTGGCCGCGCTGGCCACGGTACTGCCTGCGGATTTCGTCCGCTGCCACCGTTCCTACCTGGTCAACCTGCGTCAGATCCGCACGCTGCACGCGGCCTCAGGCAGCCGCTACTGGCTGGTGTTGAGCGACGGCAGCGAGTTGCCGGTTGGGCGTGCGCATGTGGCGGCAATACGCGCTGCGCTGGGAATGGAGTGAGGCTGCCAGCCATGGGCTGGCACTACTGGCTCATGGGGTCTGCAGCAGCAGCGAGTGCAGGATGCGTGCGTCTTCGGCGTCGAGTGTTTTCGGCAGGGTGTCGCTGGCACGGAAACGGCGGTGGAACGCCCGTACTGCTGCTTCGCGGTTGTCGAGCGGATAACCGAAACGCGCCAGCGCGGCCCATGCATCGAAGCCGTCCGGCGCAGCACCATCGGCAGCGCGCGGCCACACGCCGAAACCGGCTTCAGCCAGCTGCTGCCACGGGAAGAAGCGGCTGGGATCTTCCTTGCGCGTCGGCGCCAGGTCGGCGTGGCCGATCACCTGCCGCGGTGGGATGTTCAGCCGTTCAGTGAGATCGCGCAGCAGCACGATCAGCGATTCGATCTGCGCGGGGCTGAAGGGTGTACGACCGTCATTGTCCAGCTCGATGCCGATGGATGCGGAGTTGAGGTCGGTGATGGTGCCCCAGCGCCCGGAACCGGCATGCCAGGCGCGGCGCTCATCGGCTACCAGCTGGTAGCGGTGGCCATCGGCGCCGATCAGATAGTGCGCACTGACCCGCCCGCCGCTGTTGGCGGTACGCAGCGTGTGCAGGCTCTGCTGCACCGATTTCTGCTCGGTATGGTGGATGACGATGATGACCGGCGTGCGCGCGTTCTGGTTCGGTGACGGCACCCAGGTGGCGAGCGGGTTGCGGATTTCCTGCGGCGTGGAGGCGCAGGCGGCCAGCAGCAGGCAGGCCGAGAGCATCAGGGAGGTGCGGATCGGGTGCATGCCCTGATTGTGCGCGATAAGCCCGGACGATGCAGTAGAGCCACGCCATGCGTGGCTGGGCCACCGACCGTGCCGACCAACGGTCGGCACCCAACAGGGCAGGAGCAGTGCCAAGCAAGCTTGGCAGCTACCAGAACGGGCGGGCGGCCCGTGCGGGCCGCCCACCACTGCATCAGGCCTCGTAGGCCGATTCACCATGCGAGGTCACATCCAGGCCGGTACGCTCGGCCTCCTCGGTCACCCGCAGGCCGACCACCACCTTGACCAGCAGCAGGATGGCCGCGGTCACCACGGCCGACCAGACCACGGTGAGGCCGACGCTGACCACCTGCACCCATACCTGGTGGCCGATATCCAGATCGGCCTTGGTGCCGCCCAGCGACTGCGCGCTGAACACGCCGGTGAGGATCGCGCCGACGATACCGCCCACGCCATGCACACCGAACACGTCGGCAGTGTCGTCCACCTTCAGCAGACGCTTGAGGCCGGTCACGCCCCACACGCAGACCACGCCGGCCACCAGGCCGATGACGATCGCGCCGAGCGGGCCAACAGTGCCGCACGCCGGGGTGATGCCGACCAGACCCGCCACCGCACCCGAGGCTGCGCCCAGTGCCGACGGCTTGCCCTTGCTGATCGCTTCCACCAGCGTCCAGCCAAGCACCGCGGCAGCGGTCGCCAGCACGGTGTTGAGGAAGGCCAGCGAGGCAACCGTGTCGGCTGCAGCGGCAGAACCGGCGTTGAAGCCGAACCAGCCGACCCACAGCAGCATCGCGCCGATATAGGTGAATGGCACGTTGTGTGGCTTCAGTGCAGTCTGCCCATAGCCCAGGCGCTTGCCGACGAACCATGCAGCCACCAGACCGGCCACGCCGGCGTTGATGTGCACCACGGTGCCACCGGCGAAATCGATCGCGCCCATCTCACCCAGGTAACCACCACCCCAGACGATGTGTGCCATCGGGATGTAGCTGAGGGTGAACCACAGCGCAGAGAACAGCAGCACCGCGCGGAACTTGATGCGCTCGGCGAAGGCACCGACGATCAGCGCGGTGGTGATGCCGGCGAACGTCGACTGGAAGGCGACGAACAGGTAATCCGGCAGGCCCTTGATCGGCGTGTTGCCCACCGACTCCGGGGTGAAGCCCTTGAGGAAGGCGAATTCGGTGAACGAGCCGAAGAACGGATTGCCGGCACTGAACACTGCGCTGTAGCCATAGGCCACCCACAGCAGCAGCACCAGCGAGAACACCACCAGGATCTGGCTGAGCACCGACAGCACGTTCTTCGAACGCACCAGGCCACCGTAGAACAGGGCCAGGCCCGGCACCACCATCAGCAGCACCAGCAGGGTGGAGGTGAGCATCCAGGCGACGTCGCCATGGTCATAGGCGGGCGCAGCCACCGCTTCAGCAGCAGCCGGCGCAGCGGCAGTCGGGTCCTGCAGGGGTTCGACGGCCACGGCCTCGCTCTGCAGCGGCGTGACCTGGGCCTGGGCATGTGCAGTGCCCGGCCAGACACCGGCGGCCAACGTGCTGAACAGCATCAGCAGGCACACCAGATGGAACCGGGCTTGCCACCCGGTGAGTAGGCGCATCTTCATGGGGGAGTCTCCGGAAGGGGGCTTACAGTGCGTCGGCGCCGATTTCGCCGGTGCGGATGCGGATGACCTGCTCGACAGCGGTCACGAAGATCTTGCCGTCGCCGATCTTGCCAGTGCCTGCAGACGACTGGATCGCTTCGATCACGGCGTCGGCACGCTCGTCGGTGACGACGGTTTCGATCTTGATCTTCGGCAGGAAGTCGACAACGTACTCGGCACCGCGATACAGCTCGGTGTGGCCCTTCTGGCGGCCGAAGCCTTTCACTTCGGTCACGGTGATGCCCGACACGCCGGCATCGGACAAGGCCTCGCGGACCTCGTCGAGCTTGAACGGTCGGATGATGGCGGAGATCAGTTTCATGCGCATGTCCCGATGGTGGATGGGGCCAGCGCGCGAACGCGCGATGGCATCAGGCAACCACGGGCCATCGTGGTGATGGCCGTGGCTGTTGCACCGGACACGAACCGGGCCGGGACAGCCGTGCCTCTCTCCTTGCACGGCCGACGCGGGAGGGAGGGCGGCCCATGTCGCGTATCCGGTCTCTCTCTTGCCCCTGGATCAGGGGTCCTTGGCGTGGGGTCAGAGCCCTTTCATGCATGAAAGGGATCCGACCCCGTGCAACGACCCCGATCTGACCGCGGCTCCCCAGCCGCGAAGACGGAGGCGATGGCGGCAGGTGGGAGGGGTTACCCACCGCCATCGCAACCGGTCAGCTGGCGTAGTACAGCTGGTATTCCAGCGGGTGGGTCGCCGCGCGGAACTTGGTCACTTCCTGCATCTTCAGCGCGATGTAGCCGTCGATGAAGTCATCGCTCATCACGCCACCGGCCTTGAGGAACTCACGGTCCTTGTCCAGCGCTTCCAAGGCCTGGTCCAGCGAGGAGCAGACCTGCGGGATCAGCTTCTCTTCTTCCGGCGGCAGGTCGTACAGATCCTTGTCGCTCGGTGCGCCCGGGTCGATCTGGTTCTTGATGCCGTCCAGGCCGGCCATCATCAGCGCGGTGAAGGTCAGGTAGCCCGACTGGATCGGATCGGGGAAGCGCATTTCAATGCGGCGTGCCTTCGGGTTGGACACCCACGGAATGCGGCACGAGGCCGAACGGTTGCGCGCCGAGTAGGCCAGCATCACCGGCGCTTCGTAGCCCGGCACCAGGCGCTTGTAGCTGTTGGTGCCCGAGTTGGCGAAGGCGTTGATGGCCTTGGCGTGCTTGAAGATGCCGCCGATGTACCACAGCGCCATCTGGCTCAGGCCGCCGTAACCGTCACCGGAGAACAGGTTGGTTCCGCCCTTGGACAGCGACTGGTGCACGTGCATGCCGCTGCCGTTGTCGCCGACGATCGGCTTGGGCATGAAGGTGACGGTCTTGCCGTTGCGGTGGGCGACGTTCTTGATGACGTACTTCATCCGCAGCAGTTCGTCGGCCTTCTGCACCAGGGTGCTGAACTTGGTGCCGATTTCGCACTGGCCGGCGGTGGCCACTTCGTGGTGCTGCACTTCCACTTCGATGCCGACCTGTTCCAGGGTCTTGCACATCTCCGCACGCAGGTCGTGCAGGGTGTCGGTCGGCGGAACGGGGAAGTAGCCGCCCTTCACGCCGGGACGGTAACCGCTGTTGGCGCCGTCGTACTTGGCGCCGCTGTTCCACGCCGCTTCTTCCGAATCGACCTGGAAGAAGGTGTGGCCCATTTCATTGGCGAAGCGCACCGAATCGAAGATGAAGAATTCCGGCTCCGGGCCGAAGAACGCGGTTTCGGCGATGCCCGAGGACTTCAGGTAGGACTCGGCGCGCTTGGCGATGCCGCGCGGGCAACGGCCATACGGCTGCATGGTGGCCGGGTCGAGGATGTCGCAGCTGATCACGATGGTCGGATCGGCGTAGAACGGGTCGACGTAGGCGCTGGCGGTATCCGGCAGCAGCACCATGTCCGATTCGGCGATGCCCTTCCAGCCGGCGATCGAGCTGCCATCGAACATCTTGCCTTCTTCGAACAGCGACGGCTCGACGATGCTGACCGGGAAGGTCACATGCTGTTCGACACCACGCATGTCGACGAAGCGCAGATCGACGAACTCGATCTGGTTGTCCTTGATCAGCTTCTCTACGGTTTCCACGGACATCGGTACGACCTCGGATGGGGATGAATGCCTGCTGAGGTACAGCAATGACCGTGCCAACTTTTCTGCCTTCACAAGTCGTTGATTTCAAAGATCCCGCACCGCCAGGGTGCAAACCAGCGCGCACCAAAGCAGTGCGCGGATGTCCGCACGCACCCGTTTGGTGCGGCATGGATCGTCTATTCTTTCGAGCTTCTTCCGCCGCCCGCGCCCGCACCGTCCATGTCCGATCTGCTCTCCGCCCTGCTGCTGGGCATCCTCGAAGGCTTGACCGAATTCCTGCCGATCTCCAGCACCGGCCACTTGCTGATCGCCCAGCACTGGCTGGGCGCGCGATCGGATTTCTTCAACATCATCATCCAGGCCGGTGCGATCCTGGCCGTGGTGCTGGTGTTCCGCCAGCGCCTGCTGCAGCTGGCCACCGGCTTCGGCCAGCGCGAGAACCGTGAGTACGTGTTCAAGCTCGGCGCGGCCTTCCTGGTGACCGCTGTGGTCGGCCTGGTGGTGCGCAAGGCTGGCTGGTCGCTGCCGGAAACCGTGAGCCCGGTGGCCTGGGCGCTGATCATCGGCGGCATCTGGATGCTGCTGGTGGAGGCCTATACCGCGCGCCTGCCTGATCGCGACCAGGTGACCTGGACGGTGGCCATCGGCGTCGGCCTGGCGCAGGTGGTGGCCGGTGTGTTCCCCGGTACCTCGCGCTCGGCCTCGGCGATCTTCCTGGCCATGCTGCTGGGCCTGAGCCGCCGCGCGGCCGCTGCCGAGTTCGTGTTCCTGGTCGGCATCCCCACCATGTTCGCCGCCAGCGCCTACACCTTCCTGGAACTGGCCAAAGAAGGAAACCTGGCCAGCGAGAACTGGACCGACGTCGGTGTCGCCTTCGTTGCCGCCGCCATCACCGGCTTCGTCGTAGTGAAGTGGCTGATGGGCTACATCAAGTCGCACCGCTTCACGGCCTTCGCTCTTTACCGCATCGCCCTGGGCGCTGCGTTGCTGCTGTGGTTGCCCTCCGGCAGCTGAACAGCGCCGGGGCACGGCAACCCCGTTGCCGGCCCCGATCCGTTTCCCCCTCGGTTCCCCAAGGAGAATCACCATGAACCGCAAGCTCACCCTGCTCCTCCCGCTGGCCCTGCTGGCCGCCTGCAGCCAGACCCCCGCCCCGGCCGGTACCGGTGGTGACGACCTGGCCCCGGCTGCGGCCAAGGCCGGCGACCAGAAGGCGCTGGCACATCTGGATGCGCAGCGCCTGCAGAGCCAGCACTGGCTGCTGCAGCAGGCCACCGCGGCCGATGGCAAGCGCATCGATGCGCTGTTCGCCCGCGAAGACAAGCCGGTCACCCTGGACTTCGCTGATGGCCGCCTGTCGGTCAGCAACACCTGCAACCGCATGGGCGGCGGCTACACCCTGGCCGACGGCAAGCTGAGCGTCAGCGCGATGGCCTCGACCATGATGGCCTGCACCGACAAGGCGCTGATGGCGCTGGACGAAGCCGTCTCCAGCCGTCTGCAGGGCGAACTGAAGACCGAACAGGACGCCAACGGCGTGCTGACCCTGACCACCGCCAAGGGCGACGTGCTGGTGTTCAACCCGGAACCGACCGCTGAAACCCGCTATGGCGGCGCCGGCGAGACCGTGTTCCTGGAAGTGGCTGCGAAGACCCAGAAGTGCTCGCACCCGATGATCCCGGACTACCAGTGCCTGCAGGTGCGCGAAGTGAAGTTCGACGACAAGGGCCTGAAGCAGGGTGAGCCGGGCGCGTTCGAGAACTTCTACGGCAGCATCGAGGGCTACACCCACGAAGACGGCGTGCGCAACGTGGTACGCGTGAAGCGCTACGAAGTGAAGAACCCCCCAGCCGATGCGCCGTCGCAGGCGTACGTGCTGGACATGGTGGTCGAGTCGGCCATCGAGAAGTGATGTAGAGCCGACCGCCGGTCGGCTGACTCTTGAAGGGCGGCCGCGAGGTCGCCCTTCTTCGTTGTGGGTAGAGCCGGCCGCTGGCCGGCTGCCACGTACAGCGGATGCCGGCCAGCGGCCGGCACTACCTGAAGCCTGGTATCAGGCCAACGCCGGGTTCAACGTGTAGGTACCGTGCAGCGCCGCTTCGGCCAGCACGTGGCCGTGCATGGCCCGATATGCATCGGCGGCGGTGAAGCGCTCCGGCAACGACAGCGTGGCCACATCCAGTGCGAACACGCGGAAGAAGTAGCGATGCACGCGCTCGTCGTTGAACGGCGGGTACGGGCCGTCGTAGCCGAGGTAGTCACCGGCCATGTCCGGATTGCCGGCGAACCAGCCGGTGAAATCGTTCAGGCCCTGGCGGCTGCCGGCCGGGCCAGCCGGCGCGGTCTTGCCCTTCACCACGAAGCCATCGCTGCAGCTGCCCGCGGCAATCTCCTGCACCGAGGCCGGGATGTCGGCCATCACCCAGTGCACGAAATCACCGCGCGGCTGATCGCGCGGCACGCTCATGTCGTCGCGGCCGACCGTCTCCGGCACCGTCGGTACGTCCGGGTCCACGCATACCAGCAGGAACGAGCGGGAGCCGTCGGGCACGCCGCTCCAGGCCAGGTGCGGATTGCGGTCGGGGGCGAAGCCGTCGGCATCGCCGGCGGCGAACTCACGGTCGATCGGCGCAGCGTTGACCAGGCTGTGACTGCTCAGTTGCATCTGATGCTCCTCACTCTTCCGGGTAACCCAACCGCACCGCGACCGGGGTGAGCTGGGCGAAGGCGGCGCCCATCACGTCGCGATACCTGCGCCAGTGGCCGGCAGGCAGGCGCGGTGCACCCAGCTGTGCAGCCGGCGGCATTGGACGGCCGAACACGCGGCCCAGCAGGTCGGCCATCGCATGTGCATCGTTGCCGATGTCGTCGATGCGCAGCAGCACGTGCGGATACAGGTCCTCTTCGTGCAGCGCGGCGATCTGGGTCAGCGAACGCACCAGCCACTGGCTGGCTTCGGCCATCGAGGTCATGGCCAGCGGTGCGGCGGCACCATAGGCGATCCAGTCCAGCAGCATGTCGCGCGGGTCGCGCAGCACCAGCAGCAGGCGGCCCTGCGGCAGCTGCGGGCGCAATGCCCACAACAGCGCGTTGTCCCACCACAGCAGCCAGTCGATCACGGTGTCGGTTTCGAGGCCGCGGGCCGGCAGGTGTTCGCGCCAGCGCTCGACCAGGCGTTCCGGGCTCAGCACGCCCGACGCCAGGTCCTGCAGCGTGTTGTAGTTCTGGAAGGCATCGTCGGGTGGATTGGCGGTGTAACGGTCGCTGCGCAGTACCGGGCTGGCAGCCGCCAGGCCGGTCGCTACGCGTTCCACGCCCGAACCCGGGGCGCCCCACAGGAAGATCGGTGCTGAGCCACTGTCGCGCGTCGCTTCGTCGATGCTGGCCATCTCCGGCCAGCTCGGCGGTGCCTTGGCCTGCGGCGGCAGCGGCAGCCGCTGCGAGGCCTGGTCGGTCTGCAGCGCCATCCACGTACGCAGCGCTTCTTCCGGCTGCCCGGCGCGATCCTGGATTTCGCCCAGCCAGGTCCGCAGGTCGGCGCGGTGTCCTTCCGGTGCCTGTGCGATCAAGGCCTGCACGCGCTCCACAGCGGCGGCCGGATCACGCTGCAGCAGACCCTCGACGCGACGGCTTTCACCGCTGACGCGGCCCGGTTCCAGGGTGGTGATGCGCTCGGCGATGGCTTCGCCCTGCTCGTGTTCGCCGGCCATGTCATGCAGGCGCATGCGCGCTTCCAGCGCCGGCAGGTGGCCGGGCATCGCTGTCATCCAGCGCTCCACGGCGGCCACGGCGCCGGCACTGCCGACGTCTTCCACGGCCAGCCGCGCCAGCCACAGGTCATGCAGCTGGTCGTTGCTTTCCAGTGCGTCATCCAGACGTGCACGGGCTTCATCTTCGCGGCCCAGGCGCTGCCAGGACATCAGCAGCAGCTGCAGCACCTGGCGATCACCCTGCAGCGATTCCAGCAGCGGCAGCAGATGCTCCAGCGCCTGCAGCGGCTGGCCACTGCGCAGTGCCAGCTCGCCTGCCAAGCGGCGCATCGGCGGTACATCCAGCTCCGGCTGCTGCAGTGCCAACTGCATTGCCTCGGCCGCCGCCTCGACGTTGCCCTGGCGCAATGCCAGCTGCACCACCATGCCGTGCAGCGAGGACATCTTCGGGTTCAATGCCAGCACGCGACGGAACGCCTGCTCGGCGAACGCCAGCATGTCCTTGCCCAGATAGGCAAAGCCCAGTGCGTACAGCACGCGGGTATCGTCCGGCAGCGCCTGGCTGGCCGCCGACAGCAGCGCCAAGGCGCGGTCGGCGTCGCCACGGCGCAGCGCGACCATGCCATCGATGGTCAGCAGTTCGGGATGGTCCGGCTCCAGCCGCGATGCCAGGGTCGACAGCCGCTGGGCCTCGTCGAAATCGTTGCGGCCCACAGCCAGGTGCGCCTGCATCAGATAGGCGGGGAAGGCATTGGGGTCCAGCCCGGTGGTGCGCGACAGGGCTTCATCGGCCCCGTCGAACTGGCGCAGCGCCAGCAACAGGCCGGCGTGCTGCAGGTGCAGCTGCGCGTCATCGGGAGCCAGCTGCAGCGCCTGCTGCAGCGCCTCCATCGCGGCCTCGGCCTGGCCCTGCTGCTGCAGCGCAAGCGCCAGCCAGCGGTGGGCCTCGGCCTTGCCGGGTTCGTCACGGGTCCACGCCTGGGCCAGCTGCACGGCCTGGCCGGCATCGTTCTGGCGCAACGCTTGGAGGATCTGGTCTTGCATGGCCGTCCGGTTCAAGGTCAAACCCGCATTGTAGCGGGCCGCGCGCCGGTGCCGGTTCAGCCCGGCAGGACCCGCCGCAGACGCTGTGCGACCCAGCGTTCGGAGAAACCATCGCCGCGCCAGTTTTCCAGGAACCCACAATGGCCGCCCCAGCAGGCGGTTTCCAGGCGCGCCTGCTGCGGCAGCTGCCAATCGCGGAAGGTCGCGTAGGGGATCACCGGATCGTCCTTCGCCATCAGGATGTCGGCAGGTACCTGCAGCGTGGACAGGCGGTTGCCGGCGATCGAGTAGCCATCGAAATAGGCCTGCAACGAACCAAACGTGGTGTGCCGTTCGACCAGCCAGGCGGTCAGCGAACGGATGTCGAGGTTCAACACGCGGTCGTCGCAATCGCTCAGTTCGGGGAACAGATCGCGCTTGCGGCGCAGAGAGCCGGCCCACTTGCGGCGGAAGTACCAGTCGTACATCGCCGGGCCGTTCTCGATGTTCTCCATGGTCAGCCCCGGGTCCAGCACCGGGCAGACCGCGGCCACGTGCTGCAGCGGCACACCCGCGGCTGGCGCGCGCTGGGCCAGCCGCAGCACGAAGTTGCCACCCAGCGAGTAGCCGGCCGCAACCAGCGGCAGATCGGGCCAGCGCTGGGCGACATCGCCCGCAGCATGCACCACTTCGTCGATGAGGTTGGAGTGGAAGATGCCGGGATTGAGGTGATGGGTATTGCCGTGGTCGCGGAAGTTCAGCCGCACCACGTCGAACCCCTGCTCCAGCATGCGGGCAGCGGCCATGCGCATGTAGCTGGATTCGGCGCTGCCTTCCCAGCCATGCAGCAACAGGGCGATGCCGCGCGGTTCGCGCCCTTCGACATGGCTGTGCCAGCCCTGCAGGCGCACACCCTCGCCACCATCGAGGATCAGCTCGTCGCTGACCGCGCCGGTGGCAGCCAGCAGCAGCAGCCCGCGTTGCAGGCGCATGCGGCTGGAGCTGAGCATCGACTGCAGGTGCGGATTGCGCAGCCAGCGCGGCGGCTGATAGTCGGACGCGGTGAGCATCGGCGCATCAGCGTCGAGGGTCGGTGGCGGAAAAACGGCCACCATGGCCTCAATCCCCGCTCATGGCCGCCACGATGCGCGCGCGCGAGGTTTCCGCGATGCGCCGACGGCCTTCCAGGTCCTGGGTGCCGATCGGCTCCAGGAAATGCACTTCGGTATGCCGCGCCGGCTCACCGAGCAGGCGCAGGAAATTGGCGAAGAAACTCTCGCCCGGGCCGAAGGCCACGATGGTCTGTGCATCGCCGCGCACGCCATAGACCAGCGCCACCGGCTGCACCGGCACGCTGGTTTCGACTGCCGCCTGGAAGATGCGCGCATGGAACGGGCCAACGTCGTGGCCGCCGCGGGTGCGCCCTTCCGGGAACACGCCGACGGCCTTGCCGGCGCGCAGGCGATCGGCCATCACCTGCATCACCCCACCCAGCGATTCAGTGTTGCCACGCTGGTGGAAAATGGTCTGGCCGCGCGCGGCGAGCCAACCGACCACCGGCCAGCTGGCGATCTCGCGCTTGGCGACAAAGCCCATCATGCGCTGGCTGTGCAGGATGGAGATATCGACCCAGCTGACATGGTTGGCGACGAACAGCACCGCGCCCGGCAGCGGCTGGCCGACACGCGACAGGCGGAAGCCGAAGATCCACATCAGCCCGCCCTGCCACCAGTTCACCACTTTGGCGCCGAAGGTATCGTCGCCCACGCGCAGCTCGCCCCATGGCGGAAGCATGCCGATCAGGATCAGCGGCAGGAACACGGTGATGTGGACCAACAGCAGCGGTACGCGGTACAGGTAACGGCACACACGCGCCACGCCGCCGCGGGGGGCCGGAGTGGGGGAAGTCATCCGCGCACGATACCGGAGGGCTGCCATCGCTGCCAGCCGAATTCGGCCATAAGTCTCATTGACGGCGGCCATCGGCGGGGAACGCTGGGTTCCGCCGCCGTCACTGCTGCCGCGAAGGCTCAACCGTGCCCGGCCGCCACCACGGCCAGGGTCAGCCGCGAGATGCAGACCAGCCGGCCCTGTTCGTCCTCGATGCGGATTTCCCACAGCTGGGTGCTGCGGCCCACGTGCACCGCGCGCGCGGTGCCGGTCACCGTCCCCGAACGCACGGCGCGTACGTGGTTGGCGTTGATCTCCAGGCCCACGCAGATCTGCTTGGCGGTATCCACGCAGAGGTTGCCGGCGCTGCTGCCCAGGGTTTCAGCCAGCACCACCGAGGCGCCGCCGTGCAGGATGCCGTACGGCTGGCGGGTGCGCTCATCCACCGGCATGGTCGCCTGCAGCCAGTCCTCGCCAGCGGCACTGAAGACGATGCCCAAGGTGCTGATGGCGGTGTTCTGGCTGAGTGCGTTGAGCTGCTCGATGGAAACGGCTTCGCGGAATACCTGGGTCATGCGGCTACCTTCAGAGGATGGGGACGAGGCCGGCACCGAATGCGGTCAGCATGCGCACCAGCAGCCACTTCGGCCCGACGTTGACCTCGGGGAAGTCACCCACCGCGACATAGCAACGATGGAAATCGGCACTCTGCCGCGGCAGTGGCTGCGGGCAGTCCGGCCCCGGCTTGAACTCGTAGTCGGTGGCATAGCGCCACGGCCAGAAGTCGAGGATCGGCAGCGCCTCGGAGGCCTTGCCGACGCTGTAGTTCAGGCCGGACAGGACCGGCGGCTTGGCACGCGGCGCCACCGTCCAGGAGTTCTGCGGATGGGTATCGCGCAGGATGCTCTGCGCCAACTGCTCGGCGAAGGCCGGATCGTCGATGATCACCGCGCCTTCGGTGTTGTAGTTCTCGCTGCGCGGATCGAAGTTGTGGGTACCGACCACGCCGATACGGCGGTCGACCACCAGCGACTTGGCATGCAGGCCCATGCGCGCGCCCTTGCGGGTGACCGGCAGCGGCTTGTTGACCGCCTTGCTGCCCAGGAACGAGGGGCGCGTTTCGGTACGCAGCAGGCGGGTCTCGACTTCGCTGCCGGCGGCACGCCGACGCGCACGACCGTTCTCATAGGCACTGCCGGTACGCGGATGGATCACCCGCGGCGGTGGATCGTCCCCATCCGCAGTGGCCACCACGTCACCACCGCCACCGGCATTGCTGCCCGCTGCGCTGCCACCGATCAGCGGATTGCGGCCGGTATCGCTGCCCGGCGCTGCAATCGGGTCGGGCAACAGATTGCGGTAGTCGACCGGAGCATCGAGCGGGAACGGCTTGAATTCAAAGATGTTGAAGCCCAGCTCGCGCATGTTGCGCCGCTTGTACTTGTACGACAGCGCATACACGATCGGGTTGTCGGTGGCGGCCAGGCTGTTGCTGGATACCACCACGCGCGGCGGCTGCGGGCGCTTGCGCAGCTCGCGGAACAGCTTCTGCGCCGGCTTGGACAGCACCAGGTAGGGCGTCTGCAGGATCACTTCATGCTGTGCGTTGGAAATCAGTGCGTCCAGCTGCGGCTCGGTGACGTGCTGCCCGGCCAGTGGTGCGTCGGCGCGCTCGCGGCGATGCTTGCGCGGCAGATCGGCCACATAGCGCACCGAGGCGACCGGCAAGGCGGTGTCCACGAACGAGCGGGTGACGAAGTCGACGTCGTTGGCCTCCTCGCTGACCCGCTCCACCCGCTCGGGCCTGCGGAACTGTGCAGGCGGCAGCACCGGCACGCCCTGCTTGAGCAGGGTACGGCCGACATCGTTCAGGCGCTCGGCCGGCACGCTGCGCTGCGCGCGCCAGAAGGCATCGAAGTTGGCCGCCATCGCGCGTGCTTCGGGGCCGGCGATCAGCACGTCACGGTCGCGGAAGTTGTACTCGCGATCCCAGTCGTAATAGTCGTCCTGGTAATTGCGCCCACCGACCACGCCGATCGCATCGTCAACCACCAGCAGCTTGTTGTGCATGCGCTGGTTGAAGCGGCGGAAGCAGCACAGCACGCTGCCGGCATAGTCGAAGTAGTTCAGCCGGGCCTTGCCGAAGGTCGGGTTGTAGACCCGCAGCTGGAAGTTCTGGTGGGCGCCGGCCAGTGCGCCGAGGATCTGCAGGTCGGAGATCGCCGAAAGCTGGTCGATCAGCAGCCGCACCTTCACCCCGCGCCGCGACGCCGCCAGCAGCTCGTCGATGACCAGGCGGGCGCTGTCGTCCTTGTCGAAGATATAGGTCTGCAGATCGATGCTGCGGGTGGCGCTGCGCAGCAGGTTCAGGCGCGCCACCAGCGCGCCTTCGCCCTCGTCCAGCAGGGTGGCGTAGTGCCGCGGCTGTTCCGGGGTCGATTCGCTGAACGCCCGGCCGGCCAGGGCCCGCAGGGGCGAATCCAGCGCGCAGCGGTCGGCCTGCTGGCAATCCACCTGGGTCGAGCGCGCCTGCACGGCGATCGCCTCGGCGCGATCACGCTGGGCATGCGACAGCGACGCGCAGCCGCTGCCCAGCAACACGGTTGCCAGCACCAGTACACGCAGCAATGGATTCACGGTTTCGGCGCCTCGCTGAGGCGCGCACGCAGTACGAAAGTCACTCGGTCACTCAAGGCAAGCTGCCAGCTGTCCATACCATACCGGCCTCGTTGCACGGTACCGCGGCTGACGACGTCGCAATCATAGCCGGGTCGGGCGCATTCCGCTTTCTCGACCTTGAGCGTCTCCGGATGGCTGACGCCGCGCAGGGTCAGCCGACCGTCGATGCCCCCGCCGTCGGCCACCGTCTCCGGCCAGTACGGCAGTGAGTCGAACTCCACGAAGGGGTAACGGCCGGCGTCGAAGAACTCGGGGCCGCGCATCCAGCCGGTATAGCGGTCCTTGCCGGGGATCTCCACAGTGCGGGTGAACATCTTCAGGTGGACCTGGTGACGGCCATCGGACAGCACCTCGATTCGCCCCTCGAAACGTGGGAACACGCCCTCGATGCGCTGGCCGAACCGGGTGCGCACTTCGAAACCGATCTGCGAGCGCACCACATCCAGCTGCAACGTACGCGGCGACTCGGCCACGACCGCCGGCAGCGCGGTCGGTGGCGGTGCGGCGGCCCAGGCCGGGCCGATCGCCAGGACGACTGGCAGCAGGCAGCGGCCCGGCAACGCCACCCTCATCGGCTCACGGCCACCAGAAGGCGTTCAGGCTGGCCACGCCCGGTTCGATGGTCGCCTCGCGGGCAAAGCCAAGCACGGCCACGCCGCCCGGCGGCATGCCGCGGTAATCACTGCTGGTGCCATCGGTCATCAGCGCCACCAACTGCTCCAACCCGGGGTTGTGGCCGACGATCAGCACACGGTCCAGGTCACGACGCTCGTCCACCAGCGCCGCCAGGGTGCCCGGGGTGGCCTCGTAGATGCGGTCTTCCAGGCGCTTTTCGACATAGCCGATGGCCGCCATCACCGCTTCCAGGGTTTCGCGGGTCCGCCGCGAGGGGGAACACAGCACGCAATCGGGCAGCAGGTTGTTTTCCTTCAGCCACTTGCCGGCGGCTTCGGCTTCGGCGAGCCCCACCGGCGACAACGGCCGGTCAAGGTCGGCCTGGCCGGTGGTGGCCGGTTCGGCGTGGGCGTGGCGGAGCAGGATCAGTTCGCGCATTGCGGGATTCCAATAAAGGGATGGAGACCTACGGCTCTTACAGTTTCAGCCAGGACAACAGGGGTTCCCAGTCGGCCTGGTGCTCGCGCACCTGGGCGGAGCGGTAATCGAAAAGACTGCGACCCAGGCCGGTCATGACCACATAGCTCTGGCTGTCACGCAGCTGGGCGACCACCGGATACGGCCAGTCACCCAGCATCTGCAGGGCCTGCTGCGAGGTCTGGGTCCAAGGCTTGGTGCGGTTCAGCACCAGCCCGACCGGCAGCTTGCGGCTGTGCACGCGGGGGACCTGGGCCAGGCTGTTGAGGAAGCCGACGATGGCTTCGATGTCCAGTGCCGAGGGCAGCACCGGCACCACCACGGCATCGGCAGCGTCGAGGAAATGCGGGATATCGTCGGCCAGTGCGCCGGCCGGTGCGTCGATCACCACGGTTTCGGTACCGTCGGGCAGCTTCTGCGCCCATTGCTTCTTGCGGTACACGTCGATCGGCAATACCGCGCTTTCCAGCCCGGCCCGACGCTGTGCCCAGCGGGTGCTGGAACCCTGCGGGTCGGCATCGGCGATCACCGTGGCCTTGCCTTGCAATGCCGCGTACGCGGCCAGGTGGGTGGCGATGGTGGTCTTGCCCACCCCGCCTTTGGAACCGGCCACCAGGATCGTCTTCATGCCAGCCTCGCTTCCGGGTACGTGCTCCGAGCGTACACCGCCAATGGTGACGGAAGGTAGAGCCGTGCTGAACCCGTGCCCCGGCCTTTGCTATCGTGGCGCCCCCGAAGGACCGAACCGCCATGAGCGAACTGCAGGACCTGAGCGCACTGATCCGCGCCAACACGCCGTTGATCGTGGTCGAGACCCAGGATGAGGGTCGCATCGTCGAGCTGTTCCGGCAGACGCTGATGCATGTCTGGCGGGCCCTGCACCGCTGGTCGATCACCGAGGGCCTGCGCCGCATCGACCTGGAGCGCGAGGACGAGCCGGTCGGCCCGCCCGATGCCAGCGCCGCACTGCAGATGATCCGCCAGGCCGACCAGCGTGGCGTGTACCTGCTGCTCGATTTCCACCCCTACCTGGGCTATGCCAGCCACCAGCGTGCGCTGCGTGACCTGATCCAGCGCCGCCACAGCGAACCGCACGTGCTGGTGCTGATCGGCGCCAAGGTGGAGCTGCCGGCCGAACTGGAAGCCCTGGCGGTGCGCTTCAACCCGCGCCTGCCCGACGCCAATGCACTGTTGAAGATGCTGCGCGAGGAGGCCGATGCCTATGCACGTGAACACGGCGGGCGGCGGGTGGAAGTGGACAGCGAGGCGGTCAAGAAGATCCTGAAGAACCTGCAGGGGCTGAGCCTGGTGGATGCGCGGCGCATCGCGCGGCAGCTGATCTATGCCGATGGCGCGCTGCGCGACGACGACCTGCCGCAGCTGGCACGGCTGAAGTTCGAGCTGCTCAACCGCAGCGGCCACCTGTTCTTCGAGCATGACAGCGCGCGCTTCGGCGACGTGGCCGGGGCCAACCGGCTGAAGCGCTGGATCAACCAGCGTCGCGTCGCCTTCATCGCCGGCTCGGCACCGGCCGGGCTGGACCCGCCGCGCGGCATGCTGCTGCTGGGCGTGCAGGGCTGCGGCAAATCGATGCTGGCCAAGGCCACCGCTGCCGGTTTTGGCGTGCCGCTGCTGCGCCTGGACGTGGGCGCGCTGTACAACAAGTACCACGGCGAGACCGAAGCCAACCTGCGCCAGGCACTGGCCTCGGCCGAGCAGCTGGCGCCGTGCGTGCTGTGGATGGATGAGATCGAAAAGGGCCTGGCCACCGGTACCGAGGACGGTGGTGTATCGCGCCGCGTGCTCGGCTACCTGCTGACCTGGATGGCCGAGCGCAAGGCGCCGGTGTTCATTGTGGCCACCGCCAACCAGGTGCACGAGCTGCCCGCCGAGCTGCTGCGCAAGGGCCGCTTTGACGAGATCTTCTTCGTCGACCTGCCCTCGGCCGATGTGCGCGTGGAACTGCTGCGACTGCATCTGGGGCGGCGCCAGCTCAATGCCGACGACTTCGCGCTGCCGGCACTGGCAGCGGCGGCCAACGGGTTTTCCGGTGCAGAAATCGAGCAGGCGATCGTGGCGGGACTGTATTCGGCGCACGCCGAAGGCCGGCCACTGGATACCGAGCTGCTGATGGGCGAGATACGCACGTCGCGGCCGCTGTCGGTGTTGATGGCCGAGCAGGTGGCGGCGTTGCGGGAGTGGGCGTCGGGGCGCACGGTTTCCGCTGACGACTGAGGGTTTCCTGCGAACGGCGCAGCCCCTCGTGGGTGGTCGCTGAAGGCGCCAGCTGTGGTTTGGCCGGGCGGATAGGCTGCGCAGGGGTCGCTGCAAGTACGTCCCTGTAAGCTCGGTCGCCGCATCCATGCGGCTCACGCCCCTGCGCAGCCTACCCGCCCGGCCACGGACCGTTTCCGTGGGCGGCCAGCCACGGAAAAGAAAAAAGAAGAGCAAAAGCAAAAGCGGTTGGCTGGCCGCTTTTTGTAGCGCCGAGCCCACGCTCGGCTGCATTTCGATCAGATATCGAATATTCGATTCCAATGCAGATTCATCCACGCATGGCGTGGATCTACGTGTCGACCAAGGTCGACACCTACCAACAGCAGCGGGAACCTGTCAGAGGTGGGCCGGTGTGGGCAGGCAGGACCGTTGGCGCCATGGATGGCGCCATCGAGCCCCCAGGGACGGGTTTACGGCGTGTCCTGCCTGTCCACACCGCCCCGCCACCCCTCAGCAAACCCGCTTCTGCAGTTGCTTCGGCTTCGGCCTCTGCGGGTGCCGGGTGCAACCCGGCCGAACCCCAACCTCAGGGCCAGGCCGGAGGCGCGGCCGCCCAGGCCTGCTGTACTTCGGCCAACGTCGCGCGTTCGTCATCGCGCCAGCCCGGCAACAGCTGCGCGTAACGACTGCTGTCGCGCCATTGCCCCGGCTCGGTCCGCACGGCAGCGGCATACCACTTCACCGCTTCCTGCTGCTGGCCGGCCCGCCACAGCGCCAGCGCATAGCTCGGCGGCACCCAGCCAGGATTGCTGCGCAGGGTGCTGGCAGCGGCCTGCCACTGTTCCAGCGCGGCCAGCGCCTGGCCCTGCCGCAGCAGGTCCCAGCCATAGTTCCAGCGTACGCTGCGGCCCAGCGCGCTCTGCACCGGCGCTTCGGCCAGTGCCTCGCGATAGAGTTTGTCGCCCAGTTCTGCGCGCCCCTGCGCAATGGCCACCGACGCCAGCTGCGCCGTGGCTTCCAGCCCCTTGCGGCCACGCTCGCGATGCTTCAGCAGCTGTGCCACCAGGTCTTCGCCTTCACCCTGCACCACCGTGATCGGCGCGGCTGCGGCGTCGCTGTCGAAATAGAACTCCTGCGGTGCCGGCAATGCCGGCGCGGCCCACACAGTGGCCGCTCCCGAGACCAGCAACACGCTGGCCAGGAACTGTCCTGCAACTGACATCCAAATTCCCCCAGGTTGAAACACCAACCTCCCTCTCTCTCCCCGATCCTAACCCCAGCAAGGCCTTGGCGCGAGTGCCGGGGCCGTTGCCCCCCACTGTTACAATTCGCGCCTTTCCCGCCGCGTGTACCTGCGCGGCCGGTGCCAGCCGATCCTGACCAGGCCAGCCATGACCAGTACCGCGCAACTCACCTCGCCCGCTTCCGCCGACCTGCTCGACCGTGATTACACGCTCGATCACAAGTACACCCGCAACGAAGGACGGATCTACCTGAGTGGCGTGCAGGCGCTGGTGCGGCTGCCGCTGATGCAGCGCCTGCGCGACGAAGCCACCGGCATCGACAGCGCTGGCTTCATCAGTGGCTATCGCGGCAGCCCGCTGGGCGGCTTCGACCTGGAACTGTGGCGTGCGCGCAAGCACCTGGAAGCGGCCAAGGTGAAGTTCACCCCGGGCCTCAACGAGGACCTGGGCGCGACCATGGTGTGGGGCACCCAGCAGACCAACCTGTTCCCCGGCGCCAACGTGCAGGGCGTGTTCGGCATGTGGTACGGCAAGGGCCCGGGCGTGGACCGCTGCGGCGACGTGTTCAAGCACGCCAATGCCGCCGGCACTTCGCGCCATGGTGGTGTGCTGGCCCTGGCCGCCGATGACCACGCCTGCCGCAGCTCGACGCTGCCGCATGGCAGCGAGGACGAATTCGTCAGCGCGATGATGCCGGTGCTGAACCCGGCCGGGGTGCAGGACATCCTCGACATGGGCCTGCTCGGCTGGGCGATGAGCCGTTACACCGGGCGTTGGGTCGGCTTCAAGACGATCGCCGAGACGGTGGAATCGTCGGCCTCGGTCGAGGTCGACCCGCTGGCCCGGCGCATCGTGCTGCCGGAAGACTTCGACATGCCTGTCGGTGGCCTCAACATCCGCTGGCCCGATCCGCCGCTGGACCAGGAGATGCGACTGCACCGCTATGCGGTGAAAGCCGCGCAGGCCTTCGCGCGTGCCAACGGCATCGACAAGGTGGTGATGGACGCACCGCGGGCGCGGCTCGGCATCGTCACCACCGGCAAGAGCTACCTGGACGTGCTGCAGGCGCTGGAATACCTGGGCCTGGACGAGCAGGCCTGCGCCGACATCGGCATCCGCGTGTACAAGGTCGGCATGACCTGGCCGCTGGAACCGGAAGGCATTGCACGCTTCGCGCAGGGCCTGGAAGACATCATCGTGGTGGAGGAGAAGCGTGCCTTCATCGAGCGCCAGATGAAGGAGCAGTTCTTCAACTGGCCGGCCAGCTGGGGCCAGCGCCCGTCCATCGTCGGCAAGTACGACGAGGCCGGCGAGTGGATCCTGCCGTCCACCGGCGAACTGACCCCGGCCACCATCGCCGGCGTGATCGGTCGTCGCATCCAGAAGTTCTTCAACAACGAATCCATCGAGCAGCGCCTGCAGTGGATGCAGGAAAAGGAAGCCGAGCTTGCGTTGCCACGCGCCAGCTTCCCGCGCGTTCCGCACTACTGCTCCGGCTGCCCGCACAACACCTCCACCACCGTGCCGGAAGGCTCGCGTGCGCTGGCCGGCATCGGTTGCCATTACATGGTGACCTGGATGGACCGCAGCACCGACACCTTCACCCACATGGGTGGCGAAGGCGTGACGTGGGCCGGGCAAGCCGCGTTCACCGATACCCAGCACGTGTTCCAGAACCTGGGCGACGGCACCTATTTCCACAGCGGTTCACTGGCGATCCGCCAGGCGATCGCCGCCGGCGTCAACATCACCTACAAGATCCTGTACAACGATGCCGTAGCGATGACCGGCGGCCAGCCGGTGGACGGCCCGCTGAGCGTGCCGGACATCGCAAAGCAGATGCGCGCCGAAGGCATCCACACCATCATGGTGTTGTCGGACAACATCGCCAAGTGGACGCGCCAGCGCGAGCATTTCCCCAGCGACGTGGAGTTCCACGACCGCAGCGAGCTGGACGCGGTGCAGAAGCGCCTGCGCGAAGTGAAGGGTGTTTCGATCCTGATCTACGAACAGACCTGCGCCACCGAGAAGCGTCGCCGTCGCAAGCGCGGCAAGCTGGAAGATCCGGCCAAGCGGGTGATGATCAATTCGCTGGTCTGCGAAGGCTGCGGCGACTGCGGCAAGAAGAGCTTCTGCGTGTCGGTGCTGCCGAAGGAAACCGAGTTCGGGCGCAAGCGCGACATCGACCAGTCCAACTGCAACAAGGACTATTCCTGCGTCAACGGCTTCTGCCCGAGCTTTGTCACCGTGCACGGTGGCCAGCCGCGCAAGGGCAGCAAGCGCGATGCCTCCACGCTGCTGGACAGCCTGCCGGCACCGGTGGTGCGCGGCACCCTGGAGCAGCCCTGGAACATCCTGATCACCGGCGTTGGCGGCACCGGCGTGGTGACCATCGGCGCCCTGCTGGGCATGGCCGGCCATCTTGAAGGCAAGGGCGCCTCGGTGCTCGACCAGACCGGGCTGGCGCAGAAGGGTGGCGCGGTGACCACGCACATCCGCATCGCCCGTCGCCCCGAGGATATCCACGCGGTGCGCATTGCCGCCGGCGAAGCCGACCTGGTGGTGGGCTGCGACATGGTGGTGGTGAACGATTACTGGGCACTGTCGAAGGTGCGCGCCGGCCGTTCGCAGGTGGTGCTCAACACCTATGAAGCGATGCCGGGCACGTTCACCACACGCCCGGACATGCAGTTCCCCGCCGCCGACATCATCGCCGGCGTGCGCGTGGCCCTGGGTGGCGAAGAGCCGCTGCTGCTGGACGCGACCCAGCTGGCGACCGCATTGCTCGGTGATGCGATTGCCGCCAACCTGTTCATCCTCGGCTACGCCTGGCAGCAGGGGCTGGTGCCGCTGTCGTTCGAGTCGCTGATGCGTGCCATCGAACTCAACGGTGCGGCCGTGGCGATGAACCAGCAGGCTTTCGCTTGGGGGCGACTGGCTGTGGTCGACCCGCAGGCCGTACAGCAGGCGGCAGGCGTGGTGCGCAACCGCCATACCGACACCGAGAACACGCCGGGCCCGCTGCATGCACTGCCGCCGGGCGAATGGGAAGGCAACGAGTGGGGCGCTACCGCCGCACCGCGCAACACCGGTGATGAGCGCGAGCTGCGTGGGTTGCCGACGCATGGTGGCGATGTCGCCTTCCTGCCGTTGGACGATGCACGCCTGTCGCGCTCGCTGGACGAGATGATCGAGCGCCGCTCGGCATTCCTGACCGACTACCAGGATGCCGCCTACGCCAACCGCTACCGCACACTGGTCGAGCGCGTGCGCGCGACCGAAGCCGAGCGCATCGGCGGTTCCACCGCGTTGACCGAAACCGTGGCCCGCTACCTGTTCAAGCTGATGGCGTACAAGGACGAGTACGAAGTGGCGCGCTTGTACACCAGCGGCGATTTCCAGCGCCGCCTGCAGCAGCAGTTCGAGGGCGATTACCAGCTGCGCTTCCATCTGGCCCCGCCGCTGTTCGCCAAGAAGGACGAGCAGGGCCGGCTGCAGAAGAAGGAATACGGCCCGTGGATGTTCAAGGCGTTCGGGCTGCTGGCGAAGCTGAAGTTCCTGCGCGGTAGTCGCTTCGACGTGTTCGGCCGCACCGAAGAGCGCCGCATGGAACGCCAGCTGATCGGCGACTACGAGGCGACCGTGCAGGTGCTGCTGGATGGCCTGGATGATGACCGCCTGGCACTGGCGGTGGAGATCGCCAGCGTGCCCGAGCACATCCGCGGCTTCGGTCACGTCAAGGAAGCCCACTTCGAGAAGGCCAAGGCCCGCGAAGCGGTGCTGCTGGCGCAGTGGCGCAACCCGAAGGCGCTGCATATCGTGCAGGTAGCGTAATAGCGGCAGATGGTAGTGCCGGCCGCTGGCCGGCATCTACCCTTCCCTGACAATGTGTTGCCGGCCAGCGGCCGGCACTACCGGTGGTTCACCCCAACCGCCACAGAAGCAGCCGGTTGTTGGCCGGCATCGCCATGTCACCCAACCGGGTAAACCCGTTGTCGGCCGCCAGCGCCTGCACCGCTTCGATATCGCGGATGCCGCTACGCGGATCACGCGCTTTCAGCCAGCCATCAAACTGCGCGTTGCTGTCGCTGCTGTAGCGACCGCCGTAATTGAACGGCCCGTATACCGCCAGCAGCGCGCCATGGCGCAGCTCCGACGGCAGCGCGGCGAACAGGGCCTGCACGTAATCCCAGCCCATGATGTGCAGGGTGTTGGCACTGAATGCCGCATCGAAGGTGCTGCCTTCTGGCAGTACGAGACCCGGCGCAGGCGGCAGTTCCACCTGCAGCGCCACCGGCGGCAATAGGTTCAGCAGCGCCGCCTCCGCACGCCAGGCCTTGATGCCGGGCAGATGATCGGGATGGTCGCTGGGCTGCCAGCGCAGCCATGGCCAGCGCTCGGCGAAGAAGGCCGCATGCTGGCCGGTGCCGCTACCGATCTCCAGCACCCGGTGGCGATCTCCCATCCACGGGTCGAGCGCAGCGGCGATCGGTTCGCGGTTGCGTTCGCAGGCTTCTGAATACGGCTTGCTCGACATCGAGACGGCGTCCAGGCGGGGTCGGGCTCATTGTGCACGAGGGGGTTACTGAGCAGGGCTGCGCCCTGCACCCGTAGAGGCCGAAGCCGAAGCAACTGCAAAAGCTGACTTCCTGTGAGATGGCGGGGTGGGTCCGGTTGAGGGGGACGCCGTAAACCCCCCTCCGGGGTCCGGCCCAGCCGCTGGCGGCTGTGCGTTCGGGCGCTTGCGAAGCAGTGCTTCGCAAGCAAAGCGCCCTCACCCATGGGGGCTTGGTCGCGGCATCCATGCCGCTCACACCCCCTCAACCGGACCCACCCCGCCTTCGACAGTTGACCGCGATCTGTCGGAACGGCTCTTGGGGTCAGATCCGTTTTCCGCAGGAAAACGGATCTGACCCCGGGTTCATTTCGATATCTGACAGATGTGTCGATCAAGGTCGACACCTACCAACAGCCGCAGGAATCTGTCAGAGGTGGGGCGGTGTCGGATTGCGGGGTGTCCGCGGCATGGATGCCGCGGCCAAGCCCCCAGGGATGGGTTTACGGCGTCCCCGCAATCCGACACCACCCCGCCAACCCACGGATAGCCAGCTTCTGCCGTTGACGTTGACGTTGATTCGGCAGGTGCAGGGCTGCAAGCCCTGCCGAAACCCACCCCTACCATGACTGCAGTCACTTGCCCGAATGCCCGCTGCTGGCGAAAGTCGGGGAGTTGACGTGATCGGATCGGTCCTTTGCCGGCCGCACGGAAGTGAGAGAGAGACGCAGTGCAACGACGTGAGTTCCTGGCATTTTCCGGTCTGGGCCTGGCGGGCCTGGTCCTGCCGCATTCGCGGCTGATCGCCGCCGAGCAGTTGCTGGCCCCGGTCGACCCGGCCAAGCGCCGACGCCTGGCCGAGGTCGCCCTTGCCGCCGCGCGCGCGGCCAAGGCCGGCTACTGCGACGTGCGCATCGGCCGCTACCTCAACCAGTCGGTGATCACCCGCGAACACCAGGTCGGCAACGTGACCAACCGCGAATCGTCCGGTGTGGGCGTGCGAGTGATCGTCAACGGTGCCTGGGGGTTCGCCGCCACCCACCAGCAGACCGAATCGGCAGTACGCGCCGCCGTCGAACAGGCCACGGCCATCGCCCGCGCCAATGCCAGCATCCAGACCCGTCCGGTGCAGCTGGCGCCCACCCCGGCAGTAGGCGAGGTGCGTTGGCAGACACCGATCCGCCGCAATGCGATGGAAGTGCCAATCCAGGACAAGGTCGAGCTGCTGCTGGCGCTCAATGCGGCCGCGCTGAATGCGGGCGCCGACTACATCAATTCCACCCTGTTCCTGGTCAACGAGCAGAAGTACTTCGCCTCCAGCGACGGCTCGTTCATCGACCAGGACATCCACCGCATCTGGCTGCCATTCACCGCCACCGCCATCGACAAGGCCAGTGGCAAGTTCCGCACCCGCGCCGGCTTGTCCTCGCCGATGGGCATGGGCTACGAATTCCTCGACGGAGACGCGCGCGGCAAAGTGCAGCTGCCCGGTGGCATCACGGCGTACCGCGACTCCTATGACCCGGTCGAGGACGCCATCGCTGCCGCCCGCCAGGCCCGCGAGAAGCTGAAGGCGCCCTCGGTGAAGCCCGGCAAGTACGATCTGGTGCTGGATCCGTCCAACCTGTTCCTCACCATCCACGAGAACGTCGGCCATCCGCTGGAGCTGGACCGCGTGCTCGGCTACGAAGCCAACTACGCCGGCACCAGCTTCGCCACCCTGGACAAGCGCGATGCCGGTTTCCGCTGGGGCAGTGACATCGTCACCTTCTTCGCCGACAAGACCCAGCCGGGCAGCCTTGGTGCGGTCGGCTACGACGACGAAGGGGTGAAGACCCAGCGCTGGGACCTGGTGCGCGACGGCATCCTGGTCGATTACCAGGCCACCCGCGATGAGGCGCACATCCTCGGCCGCGACGCCTCGCATGGCTGCAGCTATGCCGACTCGTGGTCCAGCGTGCAGTTCCAGCGCATGGCCAATGTCTCACTGGCGCCGGGCAAGAAACCGCTCAGCGTCGAAGACATGATCAAGGACGTGGAGAACGGCATCTACATCCACGGCCGAGGCTCCTATTCCATCGACCAGCAGCGCTACAACGCGCAGTTCGGCGGCCAGCTGTACTACCAGATCAAGAACGGAAAGATCACCGGCATGGTCGAGGATGCGGCCTACCAGATCCGCACGCCGGAGTTCTGGAACGCCTGCACCGCCATCTGCGATGAACGCGATTTCCGCCTCGGCGGTTCGTTCTTCGACGGCAAGGGCCAGCCCGGCCAGGTCTCAGCGGTCTCGCACGGTTCGTCCACCACACGCTTCAACGGCATCAACATCATCAACACCGCGCGCAGTCTCGGCGCTTGAGTATTCCCATCATCGACGTGGAGAACAGCCTTGCACAGACGTGACTTCCTGGCCCTGACCGGGCTTACCGCAGGCGGCCTGATCGTGCCGTCGTTCTTCGGCAAGGCGATCGCCGCCGAGCAGCTGCAGAGCACGCTGGACCTGGTGCTGAAGAAGCGCCTGGCGGATGCGGCACTCGCCGCCGCGCGTCAGGCGGGCGCCACCTACTGCGACGTGCGGATCGGCCGCTACCTGCGGCAGTTCGTGATCACCCGCGAAGACAAGGTGCAGAACGTGGTCAACACCGAGTCCACCGGTGTGGGCATCCGCGTGATCGTCAACGGCGCCTGGGGCTTTGCCGCCACCAACGCGCTCAGCACTGCCGACGTGGCCCGTGCCGCGCAGCAGGCCGCAGCCATCGCCAAGGCCAACGCGGGCGTGCAGACCGCGCCGGTGCAGCTGGCCAAGGCGCCGGGCGTGGGCGAGGTCAGCTGGAAGACGCCGATCCGCAAAAACGCGATGGAGGTGCCGATCAAGGAGAAGGTCGACCTGCTGCTGGACGTCAACGCCGCGGCGATGGGCGCCGGTGCCAGCTTCGTCAATTCGATGCTGTTCCTGGTGAACGAGCAGAAGTACTTCGCTTCCACCGACGGCTCCTACATCGACCAGGACGTACACCGCATCTGGGCACCGATGACGATCACCGCCATCGACAAGGCCAGCGGCAAGTTCCGCACCCGCGAAGGCCTGTCCGCACCGATGGGTCTGGGCTACGAGTACCTGGATGGCGCCGCTGCCGGCAAGGTGCTGACGCCCAATGGCGTGGTCAACTACGGCTCCTCCTACGACATGAAGGAAGATGCCATCGCAGCGGCCAAGCAGGCGCAGGAGAAGCTGAAGGCGCCGTCGGTGAAGCCGGGCAAGTACGACCTGATCCTCGATCCGTCGCACACTTGGCTGACCATCCACGAATCGATCGGCCACCCGCTGGAACTGGACCGCGTGCTCGGTTACGAAGCCAACTACGCCGGCACCAGCTTCGCCACCCTGGACAAGCGCGAGCAGCATTTCCAGTACGGCAGCGAGCAGGTGAACATCTTCGCCGACAAGACCCAGCCGGGCAGCCTCGGCGCGGTGGCGTACGACGATGAAGGCGTGAAGTGCAAGCGCTGGGACCTGATCAACAACGGCAAGCTGGTGGACTACCAGACCATCCGCGACCAGGCCCACATCCTCGGCAAGACCGAATCCGATGGCTGCTGCTATGCCGACTCGTGGTCCAGCGTGCAGTTCCAGCGCATGGCCAACGTGTCGATGGCGCCGGGCAAGTCGCCGCTGAGCGTGTCGGACATGATCAAAGACGTGGAAAACGGCATCTACATCATCGGTGACGGTTCGTTCTCGATCGACCAGCAGCGCTACAACGCGCAGTTCGGCGGCCAGCTGTTCTACGAGATCAAGAACGGAAAGATCACCCGCATGCTCGAAGACGTGGCCTACCAGATCCGCACGCCGGAGTTCTGGAATGCCTGCACCGCCGTCGCCGATGAACGCGATTACCGCCTGGGCGGTTCGTTCTTCGACGGCAAGGGCCAGCCCGGCCAGGTCTCGGCGGTCTCGCACGGGTCTTCGACCGCGCGCTTCAACGGCATCAACGTCATCAACACCGCACGCAGCCTCGGCTGATCGGTCAGGAGCCCTTACACATGAGTATCTTCACCGAAGCCCAGGCCAAGGCCATCCTCGACAAGGTCATCGCCCTGTCCAAGGCCGATGAGTGCACCGCCGTACTGGCGGGGTCGATCAACGGCAACATCCGTTTCGCCCTGAACAACGTTTCCACCAGTGGCATCGTCGACAACACCGAACTGGCCGTTACCGTGGCCTTCGGCAAGCGCGTGGGCACCGCTTCGATCAACGAGTTCGACGACGCCGCGCTGCAGCGCGTGGTCCGTCGCGCTGAAGACCTGGCCCGGCTGGCCCCGGAGAACCCGGAGTTCATGCCGGCCATCGGCAAGCAGAGCTATCGCGCTACCCCGACGTTCAGCGAATCCACCGCCGCCATCGATCCGACGTTCCGGGCCAAGGTCGCCGCCGATTCGATCGCGCCGTGCCGTGGCAACGGCCTGATCGCCGCCGGCTTCCTGGAAGACGGCCAGGGCTTCTACGCCACGGCCAACAGCAACGGCAACTTCGGTTACCAGCGCAGCACCAACTTCGACTACACCTGCACCGTGCGCACCGAGGATGGCCGTGGCTCGGGCTGGGTGGGTCGCAACCTGAAGGATGCGGCCGACTTCAAGGCCGACCAGGACATCCGCATCGCGATGCGCAAGGCGACCGAGTCGCAGGAAGCCAAGGCACTGGAGCCCGGCAAGTACACGGTGATCCTGGAGCCGGCGGCGGCTGCGGGCCTGATCAGCTTCATGATGAACTTCTTCAGCGCGCGCTCGGCTGACGAAGGTCGCAGCTTCCTGTCCAAGAAGGGCGGCGGCAACAAGCTGGGCGAGCAGGTCTACGATCCGCGCGTGAACATGTATGCCGACCCGTGGCATCCGGATGCGCCGGTGCTGCCGTGGGATGGTGAAGGCATGCCGCGCGAGCGCATCGCCATCATCGAGAACGGCAAGATCGCCAACCTCGACTATTCGCGCTTCTGGGCACAGAAGCAGGGCAAGACCGCCAAGGCCACGCCCGGCAACCTGCTGATGAGTGGTGGCGAGAAGAACACCGCCGAGCTGGTGCGTGGCACCCAGAAGGGCATCCTGGTCACCCGCACCTGGTACATCCGCATGGTCGACCCGCAGACCGTGCTGCTGACCGGCCTGACCCGCGATGGCACCTTCTACATCGAGAACGGGCAGATCAAGCACCCGGTGAAGAACTTCCGCTTCAACGAATCGCCGGTGATCATGCTCAACAACATCGAAGAGCTGGGCAAGCCGGTGCGCGTGGCCGGTGACGAGTCCAGCTTCGTGATGATGATTCCGCCGATGAAGCTGCGCGATTTCACCTTTACGTCGTTGTCCGACGCGGTCTGATGGATCGTCGGGCCTGCCTGCGCTGGTTGGCCGCTGCCGCTTCTGCGGCGGCGCTGCCGGCATGGGCACAGGCAGGCCCGCGCAGTTCGCGCTACGACTTCTGGTTCACCCGCCTGCAGTACGACTCCGGCGACTGGGACGTGGACGCGCGCATGCCGTCCAACCTGATCACTTCGCTGATCGACTACACCTCCCTGCGGGTGGACCCGCAGGAACGCGTGGTGGCCCTGGCCGACCCGCGCATGCTGGAGGCGCCGTTCTGCTACCTGGCCGGGCACACCCTGGTCGAGTTCAACGCCGCCGAACGGCAGAACTTCGTGCGCTATGTGCGCAATGGGGGCTTTGTTTTCGTCGACGACTGCAACCACGATATCGACGGTCTGTTCGCCACCTCGTTCGAAGCGCAGATGGGCCGGCTGTTCGGGCCGAAGGCCCTGCAGAAGCTACCCAACAGTCATGCGCTGTACCGCAGCTTTTTCCGCTTCCCTGACGGCCCGCCCGCGACCAGCTTCGAGCTCAACGGCTGGGGCGATGACCTGGTGCACGACTACCTGAAAGGCATCGAGGTCGACGGCCGGCTGGGTCTGCTCTACAGCAACAAGGACTACGGCTGCGAGTGGGACTACGACTGGCGCAACAAGCGTTTCCTGGCCGAAGACAACACACGCTTCGGCGTCAACATCGTGATGTACGCATTGAACAATTGAACGGACCACGCCCATGACCTCCCCCGACTTCGATTCCCTGCTGCCGCGCCTGCACGATCTGCGCGCCGCGCTCGCACGCGCGGTGGTTGGCCAGAACACCGTGGTCGAACAGCTGCTGATCGGTCTGCTGGCCGGTGGCCACTGCCTGCTGGAAGGTGCGCCGGGGCTGGGCAAGACCCTGTTGGTACGCTCGCTGGGGCAGGCACTGGAACTGCAGTTCCGGCGCGTGCAGTTCACCCCGGACCTGATGCCCAGCGACATCCTCGGCACCGAGCTGCTGGAAGAAGACCACGGTACCGGCCATCGCCATTTCCGCTTCCAGCAGGGCCCGATCTTCACCAACCTGCTGCTGGCCGACGAGCTCAACCGCACCCCGCCCAAGACCCAGGCCGCGCTGCTGGAAGCCATGCAGGAACGTACGGTCAGCTATGCCGGCACGACCTACACGTTGCCGGCACCGTTCTTCGTGCTGGCTACGCAGAATCCGATCGAACAGGCCGGTACCTATCCCTTGCCCGAAGCACAGCTGGACCGCTTCCTGCTGCATGTGCTGGTCGATTACCCCAGCGAGGACGAAGAGCGGCAGATCCTGGAGCAGACCACAGGCAGCAGCACCGGGGCCGTGCCCAAGGTGATGGATGCAGAGGCCGTGATCGCACTGCAGGCGGCGGTGCGCCAGGTGCATGTCAGCCCCGACGTGCTGGCCTGGATCACCCGCCTGGTCCGCGCCAGCCGTCCCGGCGAGGGCGCACCGGCGGCGATCAACCAATGGGTGAAATGGGGTGCGGGCCCGCGTGCCGGGCAGTCGCTGGTGCTGGCCGCCAAGGCGCGCGCACTGCTGCAGGGACGTTTCGCCGCCACCCGCGAGGATGTGCAGGCGCTGGCCGCACCGGTGATGCGTCATCGCCTGCTGCTGTCCTTCGCGGCCGAGGCCGAGCAGAAGCGGGCCGACGACGTGGTGGCCGCACTGCTGCAGGCCGTTCCATTCCCAGGTTGATCCACCGGTGACCGCAGACACGCCGCTGCTGCTGCCACCCGACCTGCGTGCGCGCTTGCGTGCGCTGCGGCTGTGGCCACGCCTGGCCAGCGGCGCGAGCGGCATCGGTCAACATGCCAGCCGCAGCCGCGGTGCGGGCCTGGAATTCGCCCAGTACCGCGCCTACGAACCCGGTGACGAACTACGCCAGATCGACTGGAAGCTGTACGCACGCTCGGACCGCTTCTTCGTGCGCGAATCCGAGCGCGAAAGCCCGATCACCGTCTGGTTGCTGCTTGATGCCACTGCCTCGGCGGGCCAGTCCGACCGCGCGGCACCTGGACGAAGCCGCCTGGACCACATGCGGCAACTGGCAGCCTGCGTGGTCGAGCTGGCACTGCAGCAGGGTGATCGCTTCGGGCTGTTGACGATCAATGGCGAAGGCCTGCAACTGGTGCCAGCCGCGCATGGCGCGCGCCAGCGCGACCGCGTGCACCTGCAGCTGCACGCCCTGCAGGCGCGAGGCGAGTGGCCGGCCGCCGAGCGCCTGCGACCGCTGTGGGAGCGCGTGCGCCCCGGCGATCTGCTTCTGGCCATCGGCGATGGCTTCGATGACGCCGCCATCGTGCTGCTGGAGCAGCTGGCCAGCGCACGCCGCGAGGTGATGCTGCTGCAGGTGCTGACTGCCGACGAGCGCGATTTCCCCTTTGACGCAGGCCATCGTTTCCGCGACCCGGAAACGGGCGATGAGCTGCTCGGCGATGGTGCCGCGATCCGCGCCGACTACCTGCAGCGCTTCGCAGAAGCCCGCGCCTCCCTGCAGTCGCGGTTGCAGTCCAGTGGCATCGCTACCGCCACCGGTTGGCTCGACCAGCCGCTGGACCAGCCGCTGCAGGCGCTGTTCGGCCGCAGGGGTGGCGCATGAGCCTGCTGTTCCCGCTGGGGCTGGTGGCGCTGGCCGCATGGCTGTTGCCACTGCTGATCCACCTCGCCCGTCGTCATCCCTATACGCCGCTGGATTTCGCTGCCCTGCGCTGGCTGCGCGCCCAGGTACGACCGCGCCAGCGCATCCGCTTCGATGATTGGCCGCTGTTGCTGGTGCGCCTACTGTTGCTGGCCGCACTGGCCCTGCTGCTGGCGCGCCCGGCGCTGACCGGTCCTGCCCCGGTGCCAGCCGCGTGGACGGTGGTGGCACCGGGCCTGGACGCGACCGCGCTGCGCGGCACCGCCGAGGCACGCAACTGGCATTGGCTGGCACCGGGCTTTCCGACCATCGACCAGCCCACGCCGATGGACGCTGCATCCCTGCCCAGCCTGCTGCGCGAGCTGGATGCACAGCTGCCGGCCAGCACCGCGCTGACCGTGCACGTACCCGATCCCTTGCCCGGCCTTGATGGCGCCCGCCTGCAGTTGTCGCGCGAAGTGCAGTGGCAGCCACACACGCTGGCCCTCACCGCACCACCTCACGCCGCCGTGGCACCACGCCTGCGTACGCGCAGCGATGCACCCGCGGCTGCGCAGCAATGGCTGGGCGCGTTGCAGCGCGCGTGGAACACGCAACCACTGGCGGCGCCCCTGGCCGACGATGCGTTGCCGGATCGCGGCGAGATCGGCATATGGAACGGTGCCGATGTACTGCCTGGCACCTGGCAGAGCTGGCTGCAGCAGGGCGGCACGGTGCTGACCGCTGCCAAGCCCCCAGCGGGTGCGGCCGTCCTGCTGCGTGATGCAGACAATGCGCCGCTGCTGTGGCAGCAGCGCATCGGCCAAGGCCGCCTGCTGCATCTGCCCGGCGAATGGAACGCGGCCCGTAACAGTGCACTCCGCGATGGCAGCCTGCCGCGCGACCTGCTGCAGGCCCTGCAACCTCCATCGACCCCACACCTGGGTGACGCGCAGGATCAGGCGCCGAGTCGCGCGACATTGCCCGCGGCAACGCCGCCCCTGCGTGAACCCACTTCCTGGCTGCTGCTGGTGATCGTGCTGCTGTTCGCGCTTGAGCGCTGGATGGCGAGCAGCGCGCGACGCAGGGCGGCACCATGAAGACGCTGCAACAGGCATGGCAGCGCGCACGTCGACGCCGCGCGGCGATCGCCGCGCTGCTGGGCCTGCCGTGGGCGTTGGCGGCGGCGGCACTGACGCTGCGCTTTTCGGGGTTTGATATCGCCTGCATCGTGGCGACCGTGGCTTTGCTCATCATTGCGACTGAAGCGACGACACGCGCTCGGCAGCTGGACCGACGATGGCTGCAGCGCAGGCTGGATGCCAGTGGTGCCAGCGAAGACAGCGCCGACCTTCTGTTTGCCGATGTCGCTGCGCTCAATCCATTGCAGCAGCGCCAGCGCATGCACGTGCTGGCGGCGATTGAACGCAACCTGCCCGAGCTGCGCCCACGCTGGCCGCGCAGGGCAATGGCCCTGTGCTGGATCGGCGGCATCGCCGTCGCTGTGCTGGCGCTGGGTTGGCCGCACAACGCTGCACCGCGCACTGCCGCCCTTGCGACACCGCAAAGCAACGCCAAGGCCGGTCCACTGCGCCTGCAGTCCACCCGTCTGCGCATCGATGCACCGGCCTACACCGGCCAACCCACGCGTACGCAGAACGCACTCGACGCCAAGGTCGCCGCCGACAGTCGCCTGTCCTGGTCGCTGCGCTTCGACCGCGCCCCCGGCAAGGCCTGGCTGCAGTTCCACGATGGCCGTCGCCTTCCATTGCACGAGCGCGACGGTGAATGGCAGGCGCAGGACGTGGCGCGTAGCCCGGCGCTGTATCGCGTGGTCAGCGAACCGGCGCTGGCCGACACCCGCCTGCATCGGCTCGACGTGGTCGCCGACCGTGCGCCCACGGTGCGCGTGATCGAGCCGCCTGCCAGCCTGGTGCTGGGCACCCCCGGGCAGCGGCAGTGGACGCTGCGCTTCGAGGCCAGCGACGATCATGGCGTCAGCCCGCAGGCGACGCTGTCGATCACCACTACCCAGGGCAGCGGCGAGAACATCACCTTCGTCCGGCGCAGCGTGACGCTCAGCGGCAGCGGCGAGGCGACGGCACGGCGCTTTGCCCATACCCTCGACCTGGCCGCTCTTGGCGCACAACCCGGCAACGATGTGATCGCCCAGCTGGAAGTGCGCGACAATCACGCGCCGACTGCACAGACGGGGCGCAGCAGCAGCGTGATCCTGCGCCTGCCCAGCACCGAAGCGGTGCTCGGTGCCGAACTGGAAGGCCGCATCAAGAAGACCCTGCCTGCGTACTTCCGCAGCCAGCGGCAGATCATCATCGATGCCGAGGCCTTGATCCGCGAACGCCGGGGCGTGGCCACCGATACCTTCGTCAAGCGCAGCGATGCGATCGGCGTCGACCAGCGCATCCTGCGCCTGCGCTACGGCCAGTTCCTGGGCGAGGAAAGCGAGGGCGCGCCGAAGCCGCCGACGACCAGCGACCTGCCCACCAGCGATACGCCCGCGGCAGACGCACACGATGACGATCATGACCACGATCACGGGGCGCAGGCCGGCGCACACGACGAGCACGGCCACGACCATGGCGGCGCAGCCAGCGGCAGCGACACGCCACCGGTGTTCGGCAGCGCCACCGACGTGCTGTCCGAGTACGGGCATACCCACGACCACGCCGAGGCGGCGACGCTGCTTGACCCGCAGACGCGCGCCACGCTGAAGGCGGCGCTGGACCAGATGTGGTCGGCCGAAGGCGAACTGCGCCAAGGGCGCCCCGAGCAGGCCCTCCCGTTTGCCTACAAAGCGCTGGCATTCATCAAACAGGTCCAGCAGGCCGAGCGCATCTACCTCGCGCGCGTCGGCCCGGAGCTGCCGCCGATCGACGAGAGCCGACGCCTGAGCGGCGACCGTACCGGGTTGGCCAGCCGCGCACTGCCACTGTCCGCACACACGCCCCCCGACCCGGCCGTCGTCGAGGTCTGGCAGCGATTGGGCGACGATGGCAGTACACCCGACCTGGACATGCTGGCAGCCTGGCAGCAGCGCAACAGCGCCTACCTGCCCGACGCACTGGACCTGGCTGCCGCCATCGAGCAACTGCGCATCCAACCCGGCTGCACCGATTGCCGGCAGCGCCTGCGTGCGCAGCTGTGGCGCGCACTGCAGCGGCCACTGCCGCAGGTCATGCGACGCCGTGCCGCCGACGCCATGGGGCAGCGCTACCTCGACGCGCTGGAGACGCCGCCATGAGCACATCGACAGTGAACGTGTGGATCGCGCTCCTGCTCGGGCTGATCGTGCTCGTCGCCAGTGCGCGCCAGTTGCGTTCGCCCACGCGCGGTCGCGACCATCTGATCGTCATGCTCACGCTGCAGGCCGCCGCCGCTGCGCTGCTGTACGTCTGCCTGCTGCCGCCATCACAGCGCGTTCCCCTGACCGGCCTGGTGGTGATCGGCGCCGAGGCCGACAAGGCGGGTGCGCTGCCGGCCGGCGCCACCCGGGTGCTGTTGCCGGAAGCAACGGACGTGGCCGGTGCAGCGCGCGTGCCGGACCTCGCCACCGCATTGCGCCGTTATCCGTCCTCCATGGTGACTCTGGTCGGTGCCGGCCTGACCGCGCGTGATCGCGATGCCGCACTGCCCACCGATACGCGTTGGCAGGCAGCGCCTGCACCCAATGGGTGGATCGCTCTGCAGCCGCCTGCGGACGCAGCTCCCGGTGCACGCTTCGATGTGCACGCACAGGCACGCGGCGTGGAGCGCGCGCAGGCCGAACTGCTGGACCCGGCCGGCGCCGTGGTCGATCGTGCACCACTGGCAGCCGATGGCCGTGTACAGCTCAGCGGCATCACCCGCGCCGAAGGCCGTAGCGTGTTCCAGCTGCGCCTGCTGGATGCGCAGGGCCATGTAGTCGACAGCGTGCCGGTGCCGCAGCAGACGCTGGCCGCCGCTCCGCTGCGCCTGCTGGTGCGCTCTGCTGCACCGGGTGCCGAACTGAAGTACCTGCGCCGCTGGGCCACCGATGCCGGCATCCGCGTGCAGGTGCAGGCCGAGACCGGCGCAGGCCTCAGCCTGGGCGACGGCAACGTGGCGTTGGACGCGTCCACGCTGGCGCGCAGCGACCTGCTGCTGCTCGACGAACGCAGCCTGGCCGCACTCGGCGCCGGTCAGATGGCGGCCGTACGCCAGGCCCTGCGCGACGGCCTGGGCCTGCTGGTGCGCAGTACCGGCGCGCCATCGGCCAGCGCGCGGCAACGCCTGCGCGAGCTCGGCCTGCCCGTGCAGGGCGATGCCAGCAGCCAGATCGCGGCAATGCCCGCCGAGGGTGACGCGACGATGCTGCAGGCACGTCGCGGGCCCGTTGCCGCCGGCACCCTGCCCACCACTGATGGCGAAGCAGCGGACCGCGCGTCGCACGCGACGGCGCTGCCGACGCTGGAGTACCTGGCGTTGCAGGCTGCCGACAGCCGCGCCCTGCTGCAGGATCGCGAGGGCAAGGCCATCGGTGGCTGGCGTGCCGTCGGCAAGGGTCGCATCGGCATGCTGCCGATCACCGACAGCTGGCGCTGGGTACTGGCCGGCCGCGAGGATCGCCATGGCGAGTTGTGGAGCTCAGTGTTTGCCACCCTGGCACGCGCGCAGGCTGGCACCGAAGGCCCATGGTCGCCACAGGCACTGGCTTGGGCCAGCGAACGCCAGTCGCTGTGTGGCGTGCAGGCGCCGCTGCACGCCTTCGACACACACGGCAAGGACGTACCGCTGATCGTCGACGGCGGTACCGGCACAGCGCGATGTGTGGGCTGGTGGCCGCACCAGGCCGGTTGGCAGCGTCTTCAGCACGGCGACCGCACGCACTGGCGCTACGTATTCGATCCGAAGCAGGCGCCAGCGCTGCACCGGCAGGCGATCATCGATGCCACCACACAACGGCTGGCCATTGCCGCACCGGCAACCGCGCAGGCGGACCAGCGCGTACCGGGACCGCGCTGGCCGTGGTGGTTGGCGTTCGTGTTGTGTGCATCGCTGATGTGGTGGTTTGAGCGGCGGCGTTGAGCCTATGTGGTTGCCGGCGTTTCATCCACGCATGGCGTGGATCTACTGACTCCATGCGTGAATCGACGGACTGCGTCGTTCAACGTTTCCCCGCGCGCCGGTACACACCGTTGAAGCGCACGTTCATGCCGCCGCACTCGCTGTTGTCGGCCACGATCAGCACGTCCCCCAGCAGCTGCGCGTGCACCGTGCAGGTGTCCTCCACGAAGTCGACCTGGGCGCCACGCGGCACCGCCTGCGCGCTCACCGCGCCGATGTTCGGGCCGCCCGGGCGCTCAGCCGGCGTCGGATTGGCCGAGGGCCAGTAAGCGTCGCCTTGCACGTGCAGCTGGCCGTCGCGCACGCGGATCTGCAGGCCGTTGTCACTGTCCTTCCAGTCTCCCGACCAGGCCTGCAGCGTCGGAGCGGGAACCGGCAGCGCTTGCAGCTTGCTGCGATCCACCCAGCCTGCGCTGCCACCCACCTTGTTCGGGAAGAAGGCGCAGCGGTAACCGCCAAGATCGCGCCCGGTCACCACCGTATCGCCGCTCACCACGTAGCTGCGCTGGCGGCAGGCGGGTTCGCCTTTCGCCGGGCAGCCGTCCATGTCACCCAGCAGGTACAGGCGCGGCGTGCCGATCACCTTGGCCAGGGCAAAGCCCGATTGCTCCGAAGGAAACGCGCCATTGCGGCAGGAACCACCATCGGTCAGGTCGCTGGCCAACGCAGCAAGCGGGCTCAGCGTGGCAAGCAGGAACAGGGAGCGCAGCAGCATCCGGGCGGCCTCGAAGGGAAGGCCCGCAGGATACCGCCTACTTCTCCGGCGGCGCGCCGCAACCGTCCTGCTGTGCGCAGAACTGCAGCGCGCGCCGTTGCTGCTCCGCGCTCAGTTCCGGTGGCGGCCGGGCGATGGCCGACTGGATCTGGTCCGGGCCGCCGGTGAGCTTGTTCACGCCCTTCGCGGCCGCCATCACGCCCTTGACCACGCCCATCATGATGTAGCCACCGGCCATGCTGACCTGTTCGGGCGACGGCGGCTCGCTCCAGTTGCGGCTGAAGCGGTTGTTCTCGGCCTTCAGCGGGTTCTTGAAGCGGTACAGGTCCAGCGGCTGGTCGTCTTCAGGCTTGAGCGCACGCACTTCACCCAGCGTGGTGACATCCCCCTGCGCAGGCGCAGCGACGACAGGCATGTCATCAGCGGCGGGCGGCGTAGTGGGTGCCGGTACGGGACCAGGCGCGGGCACGGGTACGGCCGCAGGTGCCGGCTGCTGCGCCTGCACGATGCCCGCCAGCAGCATGCTGGCCAGAAGTGCTCCCTGCGTTGCGCGTTTTGCCACAGCCATCCGCCCTTGCCTGTTGCGTCCAAGTGTCGAGGATACGGATGCAGGCTTCAGATTTCGTTGGCAACCATGTGAGCGTTCAGGGTGTGTCGCGCATCACCGGACCCGGCCGGTGCGCCGAAGTTTGCAACAATCGTCATTCCCATCAGGACGCTGGGCCGACAAGCTGCGGTATTTCCCGCTACCCCTGTCGACCATGGCACCGCCCTCCACCTCCATGTCGCTGCAGCGGTTCAGCCGCTGATGACCCGCGCTGCGCTGCTGGTCGTACTCGCACTGCTGTTGGCGATGATTGTTGCCGCCGTTGCCGAATGGACGTCCCGCCTCCGCACCGGGTTGGCATTGCTGCGCCGGAGCAGCGCACTGCGAACGCTGGATGCCGATGAACACGCGGCGCTGGCAACGGTGCGCGCACTGACCGGCTGCGTCCATGGTGACCGGGTGCAGGTACTGCGCGGAACGTTCACCGGAGGCGCCGTCAGCCGCCACTACCCCGTCTGCGACGGCCTGCTGGGCGGCATTCCCGTGCTGCTGCCGCGGCAGGCATGCCCACACCTTGCTGCGGACAATGACGCCGAAGTGGTGCTGAGCGAACGCTGGGCCGTTGTGGTGCGTCTCAATGGATTCCATGTGGCCGCAATGCGACCGGTTGCAGCCGCCAGCCGGATCCGGGGCGAGCGTCTGGAGACACCGGAAGAAGTCGCGATGCGACTCGGTCCCGGGTTGCGCCCGTCCGCGCTGTTGATCGCGGTGCTGGCGCTATGGGCCGCTGCCGACGCGTCCGGCCTGCTCTGCCTGCCCCTGCCGCGTGATGTCAGCTACCTGTCAGGAGTGCCCCTGCTCGCCATTGCCGGCCTGGGGTTCTGGCTGGGTCGACCGCGCCGCAGTGGCCCTGCGACGGCACAGCGCGTGCTGCAGGTGCAGGGGCGCCTGCGCGCATACCAGCGGAACGGACAGACATCGCGGGCGTGGCTGCTGGGCAACGACCTGCGCGTGCAGCTTCCATGGGAGTGGGTGGACGCCGAGGGATTCACCACGGGTCGCTCGATGCGCCTGGATGTACGCGCCTGTGATGGCAAGGTGCTGGCCGCGGGACCCGGTTGGTGCCTGGCCAGCGACCGGCTGCGCTACCCGACCAGCGGGGGGGTCTGGCACCTGGCCTGGCTCGGCCTGCTGCTGCTTTTACTGGTGCTCGGCGTCATCTGGTCGCCCCTGCCGCAACGGCCGGACCTGGGCTGGCCGGGCGTATTCCGTTGGCAGCTGTTTGCGCTGTTGGCGGCATGCTGGCACGTGCTGATGCTCGTCGTGTGTGTTCATCGGTCCGTCCGCCGCAGTGCCGCGCATAGCGCCGCGTTCGAGGCACGCCCGGCCCCCGGCACTGAATGATTCACTCCATCCGGTCGCGGCGTCTCACATGCTGAGATCCATCTGTGGTGCCATGTGAACCCCTGAAAATCGATTTCACATGGCCTACGAACTCGCCAAGCGCACCGCCGATGCGGAGCAGCAGCTCGCTACCCGCGACGGCCTGCCCGCCCGCGACGGTGCCCTGCTCAGCGCACGCCTGCAGCGCCGCTACCAGGACCGCATCACCGGCAGCTTCGCCATTCCCGGCCGCGAGGGCCGCTACGCGCCGATTCCCGAGTCCGTGCCACCGGCCCTGGCGGCGGCACTGAAGGCACGTGGCATCGAGCAGCTCTACAGCCACCAGGCCGAAGCCTGGGACGCCAGCCAGCGTGGCGAGCACGTGGCCATCGTCACCCCCACCGCCAGCGGCAAGTCGCTGTGCTACACCCTGCCGGTGGTCAGTGCCGCCATGCAGGACAAGGCCAAGGCGCTGTACCTGTTCCCGACCAAGGCGCTGGCCCAGGACCAGGTCGCCGAACTGCTGGAGCTCAACCGCGCTGGCGATCTCGGGGTGAAGGCCTTCACCTTCGATGGCGACACTCCCGGCGATGCGCGGCAGGCGATCCGCCTGCACGGCGACATCGTGGTGTCCAACCCGGACATGCTGCACCAGGCGATCCTGCCGCATCACACCAAGTGGGCGCAGTTCTTCGAGAACCTGCGCTACATCGTCATCGACGAAGTGCACACCTATCGCGGGGTGTTCGGCAGCCATGTCACCAACGTGCTGCGTCGGCTCAAGCGCATCTGCGCGTTCTACGGGGTGCAACCGCAGTTCATCCTGTGCTCGGCCACCATCGGCAACCCGCAGGCGCATGCCGAGGCGCTGATCGAAGCCCCGGTCACTGCCATCACCGAATCCGGCGCGCCCAGCGGGCCGAAGCAGGTGCTGCTGTGGAACCCGCCGGTGATCAACCCGGACCTGGGCCTGCGGGCCTCGGCGCGCTCGCAGAGCAACCGCATCGCGCGCATCGCGATCAAGTCCGGGCTGAAGACGCTGGTGTTCGCGCAGACCCGGTTGATGGTGGAGGTGCTGACCAAGTACCTGAAGGACATCTTCGACCACGACCCGCGCAAGCCACCGCGCATCCGCGCGTACCGCGGCGGCTACCTGCCCACCGAACGCCGCGAGACCGAGCGCGCGATGCGTGCCGGCAACATCGACGGCATCGTCAGCACCTCAGCGCTGGAACTGGGCGTGGATATCGGCAGCTTGGATGTGGTGATCCTCAACGGCTACCCCGGCAGCGTGGCCGCCACCTGGCAGCGCTTCGGCCGCGCCGGCCGCCGCCAGCAACCGTCGTTGGGGGTGATGGTGGCCAGCTCGCAACCGCTGGACCAGTACGTGGTGCGGCATCCGGACTTCTTCGCCGAGGCCTCGCCCGAGCACGCACGCATCGCGCCCGACCAGCCCTTGATCCTGTTCGACCATATCCGTTGCGCGGCCTTCGAGCTGCCGTTCCGGGTCGGTGATGGCTTCGGCCCGATCGACCCGGAGGTGTTCCTGGAAGCGCTGGCCGAAACCGAGGTGATCCACCGCGAAGGCGAGCGCTGGGAATGGATCGCCGACAGCTATCCGGCCAACGCGGTCAGCCTGCGTGCGGTGGCCGATGGCAACTTCGTGGTGGTCGACCGCAGCGATGGCCGCCAGCAGATCATCGCCGAGGTCGATTACTCCGCCGCCGCGCTCACCCTGTACGAGGGTGCCATCCACATGGTGCAGTCCACGCCCTACCAGGTGGAAACGCTCGACTGGGAAGGCCGCAAGGCCTATGTCACCCGCACTCACGTGGACTACTACACCGACAGCATCGACTTCACCAAGCTCAAGGTGCTGGACCGTTTCGATGGCGGCGTGGCCGGCCGTGGTGATTCGCACCATGGCGAAGTGCACGTGGTGCGGCGTGTGGCCGGCTACAAGAAGATCCGCTACTACACTCACGAGAACATCGGCTACGGCCCGGTCAACCTGCCCGACCAGGAACTGCACACCACCGCGGTGTGGTGGCAGCTGCCGCAGGCGCTGCTGCTGCGCGCCTTCGCCAGCAAGCAGGACGCACTGGATGGTTTCCTCGGCGCGGCCTACGCGCTGCATATTGTTGCCACCGTCGCGGTGATGGCCGATGCACGCGACCTGCAGAAGTCGGTCGGCAACGGCGATGGCACCTGGATCGCGATTGCCGACCAGAGCGGCCGCGGCCAGCTGCGTGGCAGCGATGGCGAGCCGGGCGCGGTGGAACTGCTGCAGGAATTCGTGCCGACCGTATACCTGTACGACAATTTCCCCGGTGGCGTCGGTCTGAGCGAGCCGCTGTGGCAGCGCCAGGCCGAGCTGGTGCAGCGCGCGCGCGAACTGGTACAGCGCTGCGACTGCAGGGCGGGTTGCCCGGCCTGCGTCGGCCCGGTGCTGGCCGCGCAGGAAGAAGATGAAACCTCGCCGCGTGCGTTGGCGCTGCGCGTGCTCGACCTGTTCGATGCGCAGGCCTGCCAGCATGTCGCCGACGTGGTGGTGAGCACGCGCGACCCCGTGGAGCTGATTGCCCCGTGAGCCTGAGTCTGGACAAGCTGCGCCTGCTGCGGAAGCAGGCCGGTGACCCGAAAGCGGCCACGCCTGCCGCGCCGGCGCAGGACTCGCCACCGGCACCGGTGGCCGCCAACGATGCGCGGCAGCCACCGGCCGAGCGTTCGGTGTTTGCCTGGGTGGAACAGGAGATCCGCCACAAGCCGACCGGCACCGCCACCACCGCGCCTGCGCCGCCAGCACTGCGACGGCCCGAGGTCGGCAGCCTGCATCGCCTGCTCGGCATGCGTTCGCGTGGCGGACCTGCGCCGGCACGCGCCAGCGCGCAGGACCGGCAGCTGCCCGGCGAAGAGATCGCGCCCGGCCTGTTCCTGATCGAGTCACTGCAGCCGCAGGCCATTCCCACCGCACCGCTGTCGCTGGCGTTCGCCAAGCGCGAAGACCAGCACGTGGCTGCGCGCGACCTGTTGTTCTTCGATACCGAAACCACCGGCCTGGCCGGTGGCACCGGCACCCGTGCCTTCATGATCGGCGCCGCCGACTGGCACGTGTGCCCCCAGCGCGGCGAGGGCCTGCGCATCCGCCAGTTGCTGATCTCCACGATGGCCGCTGAAGAAGCCATGCTGGCCACCTTCGCCCGCTGGCTGCAGCCGCATACGGTGTTCTGCAGCTACAACGGACGCAGCTACGACGCCCCCCTTCTGAAGACGCGCTACCGGCTGGCCCGACAGGCCGATCCCATCACCTCGCTGGACCACGTCGACCTGCTGTATCCCACCCGCCGCCGTTATCGCGGCACCTGGGAGAACTGCAAGCTGTCCACCATCGAGCGGCAACTGCTGCGTGTGGTGCGCGAAGATGATCTGCCCGGTTCGGAAGCCCCCGCTGCGTGGCTGCGTTTCCTGCGCGGCGGCGATACGGTGAATCTGCGCCGGGTGGCCGACCACAACCACCAGGACGTGGTGACCCTGGCCCTGCTGCTGCAGCGGCTGGTGCGGGAAGAGCAACGCGAACGGGAGACGCTGGCGCTGGTAAGCGGATGATCGGGGGGACGGATTCAGGCCGCGTTGACATCGCTGACACGCGGCCCGGCGACACTGCCGCTACCGAACGTCACCCAGGAGTATTCCCATGCGTCGATCCTCCCTGTTGCTGCTTGCGGCCATCCTGCCACTCGCGGCCTGCAGCCACGCCGGCAGCGGCAGCGCCGCCGGTACCGGCAGCCTGCCGGCCAAGGTGTCCGATGGCCCGCAGGAATGCAGGCCCGATGCGTTGGAGGCTTTCACCGGCAAGATCGCCGACGAAGCGACGATCAAGAAGCTGGTGGCCGACAGCGGCGCGCGCAATGCACGCGTGGTCAAGCCCGGCATGGCCGTCACCATGGACTTCCGCCAGGACCGCGTGACCGTGCAGGTGGATGCGCAGAACCGCATCGAGCGCGCCAGCTGCGGCTGATCGATCCGGGGTAGTGCCGGCCGCTGGCCGGCACCCCCACATTGCCGGCCAGCGGCCGGCATTCCCCGATTACAACTGCTCGGCCTTGCCGCTGGCCAGCGCACGGGCGATTACCTGCTCTGCCTGTTTCGACGCCTGTGCCTGCAGCCGTGCCTGACGCTCACCCAACGCGGCCTGTTGACTGCCCAGTGCCGCCTGCTGGCTTCCCAGCGCAGCCTGCTGACTGGCGAGACGGCTCATTTCGCGGCTGCGCGCGGACTGCAGCGCCTGGTTGCGGGCAACCTGTGACGCCCGCTGCGCTTCAGCCGCCGCCTGCCGTGCACTCTTCGCATCGTCCACCGCGCCACGGGTGGCCCGCGCCGCTTCGGCTGCCGCTTCACGGTTGATGTCGCGATCGTTGATCGCGTTGCGTGCAGCCCGTGCGGCGGCGAGGGCGATCTCACGCGCCTCTTCACCCTGCAGCCTGCCCAGCTCGCCCTGCTCGCGACCAAGCTGGCCCTGCTGACGGCCCAAGACACTCTGCTGGCGGCCCAGCTCACTCTGCTGGCGGCCCAGATCGGCGGCGCCGGCATAGGCACGCTGCAACGACTGGATCAGCATCGGATCACGTACCACGTAGCGCTTGTCGCCTTGGCGGAACCACAGCGCCGGGCCGTCGCCAATCCGGCTGCGCGCCTGCATCACATCGTCCATGCCGGCATTGGCGAACGCCAGGCCGTGGTCGACGAGGACGAAGGCCTGCTGCGGTGGCGTGCCGAGATCGAGCTGACCATGGGTGACGATGGTGGTTCCGGTGTGCGAATGGGTGCTCGTGTCCTGCGCCTCGTACTCGTCAGCGTCGGCAGGTTCTTCCGGCTCAGACGGCTCGGCCCAGTCAGCAGGCTCTGCAGGTACCGCTGCGGCAGGCGGCGCTGCCGGTGCCGAGGGTGCTGCAGGCGCCGCTGGCGGCGGCGGCGCAGGTACAGCGCGCGGCGGTGCCAGCGGCGCAGGCGGGACCGGTGCGGCCACCAGACGCATCGGCGCCACACCCACGGCCAACACCACCAGGGTCAGGCCGATGGCCAGCAGGCGGGGGCACGCCCGGTGCGACTGCAGCGAGAGCAGGCGGCGTTTGAGACTGGTGGTGCTGGGCGCTGCGCTGGCCACGCCAAGGTGCGGCTGCGGCGCCACACCCAGCTGCAGCAACAGGCGGCCATAGGCATGGCGGCTGGCACCATGCTGGCCGACCACGGCCGCATCCACGGCTTCTTCGCGGGCCTGGGCATATTCGCGCACGGCCAGGCGCAGCAGCGGATTGAAGAAGAACAGATGCTGGGCCAGGGCCGGCAGCAGTCCCCATTGCAGATCACGACGCTGCAGGTGCTGCAGTTCGTGGGTCAGCGCCAGATCCAGCGCATCGCCCTGCAGCGCGTTCATTCCTGCCGGCAGCAGCAGCACCGGACGGAACGGCCCGACCAGCTGCGGCGCGTCGACCTGGTCGCTCATCCACAGGCGCGGCGCGCTGCGCAGACCGTGCGCATCCGACGCCAGCTGCAGCGCCTGCACCAGCGCCTGGTCCTCGCACGGATACGACGCTGCCAGCAGCGCGCGGCAACGGCGCCATTCGCCAAAGGTCCGCAACGCCATCAGCAGTACGCCGGACATCCATAGCGCGGCCAGTGCCAACGCCCACCAGGCCACCGGGGTGCTGCCGACATCACCCATCGGCGTGTTCGCCAGCAGGTGCGCCGATGCCTCCGGTGCCATCGTATATATCGCGTCCGCCGCAAGATCCACGGTCGTCATTGCCACCGCATCGGGTGCGGGCAGCCAGGCCAGCTGCAGCGGTTGGCTCCACAACAGGCCGACCACGGCCTGCAGCGATACCAGCCACCACAAGCGGCAGCGGGTGGCCGCCGACAGTGTCGGCAGCGCGCGGCACAGCACGTACACCAGCGCCACCAGCAGCACAGTCTGCAGGCTGGTCCAGCCCAGCCGCTCCAGCATCGGAATCAACATCGAGGTATCCATGGCTCAGTCCTCCTGACGACGCGATTGCAGTTCGGCCACCAGCGCTTCCAGTTCGGCCAGTTCGTTGTCGCTGACCTTCTGCCGCTGCGACAGGTATGCCACGAACGGCGAGACCGAGCCCTGCAGCGTGTTGTCGACGAACTGGGCAACGGCGCCCTGCAGCACGCTCTCCGGGCCACGGGTGGGCTGGTAGCGGTAGACACCCTGCTGCTGCCAACGCTGCAGGTAACCCTTGGCGCGCAGGCGTTCCATCATCGTCAACACGGTGGACCGGGCCAGTCCGCGCGGTTCGCCATAGCCGCTGGCGACCTCGCCGACGCTGGCCGGTGCCTGCTCATCCACATACTGCAGCAGGGCCAGTTCCTGGTCCCCGATGGTCTTGCCACGCATGACAACACTCCCTTGACTACACGTGTCGCTACTGTTGCCATGACGACATCTGTAGTCAACCCCCCGGAAGTCATGGGCCGACGAACGGTAGGGCACGCGGCCGGCTTAAACCTTTTGCACCGGGCGCGCATCCGACCCATGGCCTGACACCTGCGGCAGCCGTCATCGCCGCCGATCTTCCTGCCCTCCGGGATCCCGCATGCCTCGCCAGACGCTACGAACCCTGCTCATGATCATCAGCCTGCTGCCCTTCGCCGCTGTCTCCGCCAACCAGGACCAGGCCAACGACCAGACCCGCCGCTTCATCCGCCAGACCATGCAGGAACAGCGCATCCCGGGCCTGCAGATCGCCGTGGTCAAGGATGGCCAGGTGGTGCTGTCGGAAACCTACGGGCTGGCCAACGTCGAGAACGGCGTGGTCGCCACCCGCAGCACGCGGTTCCCGCTCAACTCGGCCACCAAATCCTTCACCGGCGTCGCTCTGGCGCAGCTGGCACAGGACGGACAAGTGGATCTGGACGCACCGGTCTCGCGCTATCTCGACGACCTGCCCGTGAGCTGGCGCGCGGTACGCGTGCGCCAGCTGCTTGCCCATACCTCCGGCCTCCCCGACATCCTGGATGCACAAGGGTTGCTGGGCGGTGGCTCGGAACAGGCGGCATGGCAGGCAGTCAGTGCGCTGCCGATAGAGGCCGCGGCGGGCGAGCGCTTCCAGTACAACCAGACCAATTACGTGCTGCTGGCGCGGATCATCACGCAGCAATCCGGCATGGCCTACGAACGCTTCCTGGCCACCCGCCAGTTCTCCTCCGCGCGCATGGCACGCACCACGTTCGGTGACAGCTACGACCTGGTCCCGGATGCGGCGACGATGTACAGCTATCTGCCACGCGCAACGGACGCCAAGTATGCGACGCCCCGGCTGTCGCACTGGTTCTACGACATGCCGCCCAGCCTGTGGGCGGGGGGCGGCATCCTCACCACGGCCGATGACACCGCACGCTGGTTGGTTGCCTTGCAGGATGGACGCCTGATGGAGCAGCGCGCGATGCAGCAGATGTGGACGGCCGAGCGCCTCAACGATGGCAGCGCCGGTGACTGGGCCGCAGGCTGGCCGGTGTTCAACACCGCCCCCGACCTGCAGGTGGGGGGCATGGGTGGTGCGCGCTCGGCTTTCATCGTCTATCCCGAGCGCGACCTCGCCGTTGTCGTGCTGACCAATCTGGTCGGCGCCAACCCGCAGCAGTTCATTCCGCGCATTGCCGGTTTCTATTCCACCGCGCGCTAACCGCGCGGCCCACCCATCACCGGCAGGATCACGCCGCTGATGTAACTGGCACAGGCAGGTGACGCCAGGAACACATAGGCTGGCGACAGTTCTTCCGGCTGCGCCGGCCTGCCCATGTCGCTGTCCTTGCCGAACTCGGCCACATCCTTCGCCTGCTTGTCGGCGGGATTCAACGGCGTCCATACCGGGCCCGGCGCCACGCAGTTGACCCGGATGCCGCGCGGCAGCAGCTGGCTGGCCAGCGCCTTGGTGAACGCATGGATCGCGCCCTTGGTGGCCGAGTAATCGATCAGTGCCTTGCTGCCGAACAGGCCGGTTTCCGAACCGGTGTTGATGATGCTGGCGCCCTCGCCCAGATGCGGCAGCACCGCGCGCGCCATCTGGATGTAGCCGCCGATGTTCGTCTGCAGGGTTTCCTGCAGGTGTGCATCTTCCAGGTCTTCCAACCGTTCGCAGTGCAGCTGGAACGCCGCATTGTTGACCAGGATGTCAATGCCGCCGAAGGCCTTGGCCACCTGTTTCACGGCCTTGTTGCAGAAGCGCGGATCGCGCACGTCGCCAGCGATCACCACACAGCGGCCGCCCTCTTTTTCCACGTGCTGGCGGGTCAGCTCGGCATCCTCGGCTTCGTCCAGATGCAGCACCGCAACGTCTGCGCCTTCGCGGGCGAACAGCACCGCCACCGCGCGGCCGATGCCGGAATCGCCACCGGTGATGATCGCGCGCATGCCCTGCAGCTTGCCGCTGCCGACATAGTCCGGGGCGAGGAAGCGCGGTGCCAGTTCCAGCGCATGCTCATGGCCCGGCTTGGGCAGTTGCTGCGCCGGCATCGTCTCCGGCTGACGGCGTGGGCCAGCCTGGGTGGCGGTCTTCTTGGTCGCCTTTTTCGTTGCCTTCTTCGCCGCGCGCAGGTCCTTCGACTTTTCCTGGTCCTGCAGGCGCCGCTGGCGCGCTGCCACGCGGGCCGCGCGCGGATCGGAAGCGGCGGCCTTGCGGGTCGCCGTTTTCACCACGCGCGGGCGCTCGGATGTAGTGGCGTCGGCGGCGGCTGGCACCGCCTGGGTGTCTTTGCGTACCTTCGGCGATGCCTTGCGGCGGGCGGGGGTCTTCTTGGTGGTGGCCATGCAGGTCTCCTCGGGGGGATGGGGGTTGCCGGCCAGCGGCCGGCACTACCGGGGCGCGTGCGCCGCAGTACCGGGGGCGGCGTGCGCCGCTCATGCAGTGTCTCCACGCAGGCTGTTGGCAGCAGTGAGCGCACCGTGTCCATCGCGTGCACGGCATTCATTCCGCCACCACGCCTGTCGTCGCACCCTGCAGGCCACAACACGAGGAACGTCCCCCATGAAACATGCCATTGCCACCGCCGCCGTCTGCTTCGCTCTCGCCGCCTGCAGCAGCAGCCCCGTCGCCCAGATCCAGCCCATCGATGGCGTGATTTCCGGCCAGTGCCATTCGGACATGGTGCGCGGTGCGGTCGGCCTGGCGGCATCGGATGCCACCGTCGAGCGCGCCCGCGTCGACAGCGACAGCCTGCACGTGCAGGTGCTGCGTCACGACGGTCCGCGTGTGCCGCCCGCCAGCGAAGGCGGGGAGCGCCTGACCATCGAAAAGGGCCGCACCAACAACATCACTGCGATCTACTGCGGCTGACCGTTACGACGCGCCGCCGCGCTTGGCCAGGCGGCGCGCACGGCGCAGGACCTTCAGTGTCGCCTGCTCCCACTGCCGCGGGCCGCGCAGGCCGGTCAGCGCGGTCAGCTCGCCCCTTTCCCAACCCGCAAACACGCAGGGATCGATGTAGGCCTTGCGGCATACCGCTGGCGTATTGCCCAGCCGTGCGGCCACCTGGCACACCACCTCGCGCTGCGCCTTGGCCAGCGCGCGCTGGCTGGCCGGTTCTGGCAGCTCGGTGGCGGCGAAGGTCTGCACGGCGGCCAGCGTTCCGCCCCAGGTACGGAAGTCCTTGGCGGTGAAGTCTTCGCCCATCACTTCGCGCAGGTAATCGTTCACCGCCCCTGAATCCACCGGCTGCACGACACCCTCATCGTCGCGGTACTGGAACAGTGCCTGCCCCGGCAGCTGCTGCACGCCACGCACGAGCGCGCCGAGCTTGCGGTCGCCCACTGTCACCTCATGCAGTTGTCCTGATTTGCCACGGAAACGCATCCGCACGCGGCCACCGCGCAGCAGGTCCAGGTGCCGGTTGCGCAGGGTGGTCAGGCCGTAGGATTTGTTTTCCTTGGCATAGGTCTCGTTGCCCACCCGCACCAGCGTATCGGCCAGCAGCGCCACCACCACCGCCAGCACCTTCTCACGGGGGAAGCCGCTGCGCTTGAGGTCGCGGCTGAGCCGCCGGCGCAGGCTCGGCAGCCCTTCCCCGAAGGCGATGGTGCGGTCGAACTTGCCCGCATCGCGAACGGCCGCCCAATCGGGGTGGTAGCGGTACTGCTTGCGCCCGCGTGCGTCGCGGCCGGTGGCCTGCAGATGGCCGTTGGCATGGGCGCAGATCCACACGGCGGTGTAGGCCGGGGGCACGGCCAGCGAGCGGATGCGCTGCAGCGTGGCGGCATCGCGCACGGCGTGCCCATCGGTATCGCGATAGGAGAAGCCTTTACCGGCGCGGACGCGGCTGAAACCGGGCTGGGTGTCATCGACGTAGCGCAGGCCGGCGGCGCGCGCGGCCTCGCGTTCGGGTGTGGAGGTTGCTGGCATGCCTGCAGTCTGCCGATCGGCGCGGCGTGGCCACGTCAATAACGCAAGACAAACACGTGAGGGCGGGTTCGCCGCTATGCTCGGCCTTTCACCGTCCCTTCCATTCCGGAGTCATGATGTCGTTTCCGATCCGCGTCCGTTCCCTCTCCGCCCTGCTGCTGCCGGCCGTGCTGGCCCTGACCGCCTGCCAGGCGCCGTCGCTGGATGAGCAGGATTCGGCCACCGCCCACGCACAGCAGGCCGCCGAGGCCGCCAAAGCCCCGGCCGACGAAGCCGGCAAGGCCACCGAAGCACCGCCGGTCGGCAACTGCGACGCCAGCCAGGTGCAGAGCCTGGTCGGCCAGGCCTATACCGAAGCGCTGGGCAAGCAGGCCCAGGAAGATGCGGCGGCCAAGCAGATCCGCGTCCTGCACCCCAATGACGTCACCACGATGGAGTTCCTGGGCGACCGCCTGAACATCGAAGTGGACGCAAAGGACGTGGTCAGCGGCGTTCGTTGCGGCTGACCAACCCCGCGCCGGCAAGCGTTTGCCGGCGCTTTGGTTGCGCCTGCAACCGTGTATTGCGGCGTTGCAGCAACCTGTGATGTAGTCGAGGCATCCGGTGGCCTCATGATGCGCTCCAGGGAGTGAGCGGGCACGAGTGTCCCTGCTCATTTCATTACGCATCGAGGTAGAGATGGCCCCCCGCAACCGCCAAGGGCTTTACGACCCGCGCTCCGAGCGCGATGCCTGTGGATTTGGCATGGTCGCCCAGCTCGACGACCAGCCTTCGCGCCTGCTGGTCGATACCGCCATCGCCGCGCTTTCGCGCATGACCCACCGCGGTGGTGTCGCTGCCGATGGCCTGACCGGTGATGGCTGCGGTCTGTTGCTGCGTCGCCCCGATGCCTTCCTGAAACTGCTGGCCAGCGAAGCGGGCATCGCCGTCGGCGCGCGCTTCACCGCGGGCCTCGTGTTCCTGCCGCACGATGCCGACGCCGCGCAGGCCTGCCGCACGCAGCTGCAGCAGCAGATCGAGGCGGTGGGCTGCAAGGTGGCCGGCTGGCGCGACGTACCGACCGACGACAGCGTCTGCGGCCAACTGGCACGCGACACCCTGCCGCGCATCGAACAGGTGTTCGTCGATGCCGGCGTCGGACAGGATGACGCCGGCTTCGGCCTTGCCCTGTTCCTGGCCCGCCGCCGCAGCGAGCAGCTGCTGCGCGCGCACGCCGACTACTACGTCACCACGCTCAGCCCCAATGCCATCAGCTACAAGGGCATGGTGCTGCCGGACAAGCTCAGCCGTTTCTTCCCGGACCTGCAGCGCCGCGAACTGGCCTCCAGCGCCATCGTGTTCCACCAGCGCTTTTCCACCAATACGCTGCCGCGCTGGCCGCTGGCACACCCGTTCCGGATGCTCGCCCACAACGGCGAGATCAACACCATCGAAGGCAACCGCCGCTGGGCACAGGCACGCAGCAAGGTGTGGAAGACGCCGCGCTTCGACATCGGCGAATTCGACCCGGTCATTTCCATGCACGGCTCGGATTCGCAGAGCCTGGACAACATGCTGGAACTGATGGTGTCCGCCGGCATGGAGCTGATCCAGGCGCTGCGCATCCTGGTGCCGCCGGCAACGCAGTCGCTGGAATTCAAGGACCCGGACCTGGCCGCGTTCTACGAGTTCCACGGCCTCAACAGCGAACCGTGGGACGGCCCGGCCGGCATCGTCGCCTGTGACAGCCGCTACGCGGTGTGTACCCTCGACCGCAACGGCCTGCGCCCGGCGCGCTGGATGCTGACCGCTGATCGCCACTTCCTGGTTGCCTCCGAAGCAGGCGTCTGGGAAGTGCCGACCGAGCGCGTGGTGCGCAAGGGCAAGCTCGGCCCGGGCGAGATGATCGCCATCGACCTCAAGCGCGGCGACCTGCTCGATTCCGATGCCATCGACCGCATCAACCGCGGCCGTGCGCCGTACAAGCAGTGGCTGCAGCAGGGCGTCACCTACCTGCAGACCGAACTGATCGACCCGTCGCTGGTGGAAGAACCGTTCGACGAAAGCACCCTGCGCAGTTACCACAAGCTGTACCAGCTCAGCAGCGAGGAAGTGGAGCAGGTGCTGCGGCCGCTGGCCGAGACCGAACAGGAAGCCACCGGCTCGATGGGCGATGACACGCCGATGGCCGTGCTCAGCCAGCGCAGCCGCCCGCTGTACGACTACTTCCGCCAGGCCTTCGCGCAGGTCACCAACCCGCCGATCGACCCGCTGCGCGAAGACTGCGCGATGTCCCTGTCCACCCAGCTCGGCAAGGAGACCAACATCTTCCATGCCGGCCCGGAGACAGTGAACCACGTCATCCTCAATTCGCCGGTGCTGAGCCAGCGCAAGCTGCGCCAGCTGCTGAAGATGGACCAGTACGTGCAGGCCAACCGCCTGCTCGACCTGTCCTACAGCGAAGACGAAGGCCTGCGTGCGGGCATCGAACGCATCTGCGCCGAAGCCGAACAGGCCGCGCGCGATGGCATGGTGATGCTGCTGCTGTCCGACCGCTACCCGGTGGCCGGGCGGCCGATGGTGCATGCGCTGCTGGCCACCAGTGCGGTCCACCACCACCTGTCACGCCTGGGCCTGCGCTGCGACGTCAACCTGATCGTCGAGACCGGCAGCGCGCGCGACGCGCACCACATGGCCTGCCTGCTCGGCTTCGGTGCCACGGCGGTGTACCCGTATCTGGCCTACCAGACCCTGTTCGACCTCGGTCGTCGCGGCATCCTCAAGTTGAGCAAGGGTGGCGAGCAGTCGCAGATCGGCCGCCGCTACCGCAAGGGCATCTACAAGGGCCTGTCGAAGATCATCTCGAAGATGGGCATCTGCACCGTGGCCAGCTATCGCGGTGCGCAGCTGTTCGAGATCATCGGCCTGGAACCGGAGGTCGTGGATCTGTGCTTCCCCGATACCGCCTCGCGCATCGGTGGCGCCGGCTTCGCGCGCTTGGATGCCGATGCACGTGAACTGTGCGCGCAGGCCTGGGATGCGCAGCAGGGCGTGGATGTCGGTGGCCTGCTGAAGTATGTGCACGGCGGCGAATACCACATGTACAACCCGGACGTGGTGACCACCCTGCAGCGCGCGGCGCGCAGCGGTGACCCACGCGCGTGGCAGCAGTACTGCGATGCCGTGCATGCGCGCCCACCGTCTGCGCTGCGCGACCTGCTGCAGCTGGTGCCGGCGGTGACGCCGACGCCACTGGACGAGGTGGCGCCGGCCAGCGAGCTGTTCCCGCGCTTCGATACCGCAGCGATCAGCCTCGGTGCGCTCTCGCCCGAGGCGCATGAAGCACTGGCGATTGCGATGAACCGCCTCGGCGGCCGCAGCAATTCCGGCGAAGGTGGCGAAGACCCGGCACGCTATGGCACCGACAAGCGCAGCAAGATCAAGCAGGTGGCGTCCGGCCGCTTCGGCGTCACCGCCGAATACCTGGTCAATGCCGAAGTGCTGCAGATCAAGGTCGCCCAGGGCGCCAAGCCCGGCGAAGGCGGGCAGCTGCCCGGGCACAAGGTCAATGAACTGATCGCGCGGCTGCGCTATGCCAAGCCCGGCATCGGCCTGATCTCGCCGCCGCCGCACCACGACATCTACTCCATCGAAGACCTGGCGCAGCTGATCTACGACCTCAAGCAGGTCAACCCGACCGCGCTGGTGTCGGTGAAGCTGGTCAGCCATGCCGGCGTCGGCACGATCGCTGCGGGCGTGGTCAAGGCCGGTGCCGACCTCATCACCATTTCCGGCCACGACGGCGGCACCGGTGCTTCACCGGTCAGCTCGATCCGCTATGCCGGCGTGCCGTGGGAGCTGGGCATCGCCGAGGCGCACCAGGCATTGGTGGCCAACGATCTGCGCGGGCGCACCCTGCTGCAGACCGACGGCGGCCTGAAGACCGGCCTGGATGTGGTCAAGGCCGCACTGCTGGGCGCGGACAGCTTCGGCTTCGGCACCGCGCCGATGATCGTGCTGGGCTGCAAATACCTGCGCATCTGCCACCTCAACAACTGCGCCACAGGCGTGGCCACCCAGGACGAGCGCCTGCGCGAGAACCATTTCACCGGGCAGCCCGAGCGCGTGGAGAACTTCTTCCGCCTGCTGGCCGAGGAAGTGCGCGGCTGGCTGTCGGTGCTGGGTGCACGCTCGCTGCAGGAGATCGTCGGCCGTACCGACCTGCTGCGCCAGCTTGACGTCTCGCCGCGCGAAGACGTACGCGTGGATCTGTCGCGGCTGCTGGCCGATGCCAGTTACGAAGGCAGCCACTGCGCCGCACAGCGCCTGTACGAATCCCCGGACAGTCTGGCCACGCAGATGGATGGCCTGCTGGCCGAGGCCATCGAACACAAGCGCGGCGGCGAGCATCGCTTCCTGATCCACAACACCGACCGCAGCATCGGCACCCGCTTGGCCGGCGCCGTGGCGCGCGCGCACGGCAACCAGGGCATGGCCGAATCGCCGCTGGAGCTGCGCTTCCGTGGCAGCGCCGGACAGAGCTTCGGCGCCTTCAATGTCGGCGGCCTGCATCTGGAAGTGGAAGGGGAAGCCAACGACTACGTCGGCAAGGGCATGGCCGGCGGCCGCCTGGTGGTGCGTCCGCCGCGTGGCGCACGCTTCGAGGCACGCAGCACCGCGATCATCGGCAACACCTGCCTCTACGGCGCCACCGGTGGCGAGCTGTTTGCCGCCGGCCGTGCCGGTGAGCGTTTCGCCGTGCGCAACTCCGGCGCACTGGCGGTGGTGGAAGGTGCCGGCGATCACTGCTGCGAATACATGACCGACGGCGTGGTGCTGGTGCTGGGCAAAGTCGGTCTCAACTTCGGTGCCGGCTTCACCGGTGGCCTGGCCTACGTGCTGGACGTGGACCGCGATTTCGTCGACCGCTACAACCACGAACTGATCGACATCCATCGCGTGTCCGCCGAGGGCTTCGAGAACTACCGCCAGCACCTGCACCGTCTGATCGGGCGTCATCGCGAGCTGACTGGCAGCATCTGGGCGCAGCAGATCATGGACGAGTTCCGCGATTACATCGGCAAGTTCTGGCTGGTCAAACCCAAGGCCGCCAGCATCGAATCGCTCACCGAAACCCTGCGCCGCGCAGCGTGACACACCGCACATGACGGATGCGCCGCATGCACTGGGCGCACCGGCTTCCCCACCGCTGTAGTGCCGGCCGCTGGCCGGCAACCGGAAAACACCACAGAGCCCGCCATGAGCCGCAAGCACGCCTTCCAGTTCCTCGACCTGCCCCGGACCATGCCGCAACGCATCCCGGTCGAACTGCGCACCTCCGGCGACTGGGGCGAGCTGTACGGAAAGTTCGGCAAGGAAGATGCGCAGTACCAGGCCGGCCGTTGCCTGGACTGCGGCAACCCGTACTGCAGTTGGAAGTGCCCGGTGCACAACGCCATTCCGCAATGGCTGCAGCTGGTGCAGGAAAACCGCATCCATGAAGCGGCCACGCTGTGCCACAGCACCAACCCGCTGCCGGAAGTGTGTGGCCGGGTGTGCCCCCAGGACCGTCTGTGCGAAGGCAGCTGCACGCTGGAGGAGTTTGGCGCGGTCACCATCGGCGCGGTGGAGAAGTACATCGTCGACACCGCCCTGGCCACCGGCTGGCGCCCGGATATGACTGCGGTGCAGCCCACTGGCCACACGGTGGCGGTAATCGGTGCCGGCCCGGCAGGCCTGGCCTGTGCCGATCGTCTGGCGCATGCCGGCATCACCGCGGTGGTCTACGACCGCTACGAACAGGTCGGTGGCCTGCTGCAGTTCGGCATTCCCAGCTTCAAGCTGGACAAGGACGTGATCCGCCGTCGTCGCGACGTGCTTGAGGGCATGGGCGTGCAGTTCCGCCTCGGCGTGGAGATCGGCCGCGACGTCAGCCTGCAGCAGCTGCTGGACACCCATGATGCGGTGTTCGTCGGTACCGGCGCCTACCGCTATACCGATGGTGGCCTGGACGGCCAGGACCTGAAGGGCGTGCTGCCGGCGCTGCCGTTCCTGGTGCAGAACAGCCGCATCGTCGGCGGCGATGATCCGCAAGGCCGGCCGATCGCCGGCTGGGAAGACACCATCGCCCTGCCCGACCTCAACGGCAAGCGCGTGGTGGTGCTGGGCGGTGGTGATACCGGCATGGACTGCGTGCGCAGCGCGGTGCGGCTGGGTGCGGCCAAGGTCACCTGCGCCTACCGCCGCGATGAAGCCAACATGCCGGGCAGCGCGCGCGAAGTGGCCAATGCACGCGAGGAAGGCGTGCGCTTCCTGTTCAACCGCCAGCCGCTGTCGATCGAAGCCGGTGCCGACGACGAAGTGATCGGGGTCACCGTCATCGAAACGCGGCTGGGCGAACCCGATGCCAATGGCCGCCAGAACGCGGTGCAGATCGAAGGCAGCGAGTCGCTGCTGGAAGCGGACGTGGTGATCATCGCGTTCGGCTTCTCGCCCAGCGTGCCGTCGTGGCTGGCCGAGCATGGCGTGGAGGGCCAGGCCAACGGCCGCATCCTCGCTGGAGGCCAAGGCAAGCTGCCCTTCCAGACCGCCCATCCCCGCCTGTTCGCCGGTGGCGACGCGGTGCGCGGCGCCGACCTGGTGGTGACCGCGGTGGCCGAAGGTCGCGACGCCGCTGCCAGCATCGCGCGACTACTGGCGCACTGACAGACCGACCGGCGGCATCAGTACTGCGGCGAGGGTGGCGTGCAGTGCTGGGCGGTCGACCGGCTTGGCGATGAAGCGATCGATGCCGGCGTCGTGACAGGCCTGGCGGGTACTGTCGAGCACGCTGGCGGTCAACGCGATGATCGGTACCCGTGCCGCGTCGTCCCGTGGATCGGCGCGGATGGCGCGGGCCAGGGCAAAGCCGTCCATGCCCGGCATGTGGCAGTCGGTGATGACCAACGCGAACCGGTGTGTCTGCCACGCCTCCCACGCTTGCTCGCCATTGGCGGTGGCATGCACCTGCAGGCCCATATCCCGCAGACGCCGGACCAGCAACTGCAGGTTGGTGGGATGGTCCTCGGCAACCAGTACCCGTACCGGCGGCAGCGTGGGCAGGTCAGCGGCCTCGCCGCGATGCTCCGCCGATGGCGCCTCGCAGGCGGGCAGGTACAGGTCCAGCCACACCGTGGTACCCGCGCCCGGCGTGCTGCACAGCTGCAGTTGCCCGCCCATCGACGCCGCCAGTTCCCGGCAGATCGCCAGGCCCAGGCCGCTGCCACCGAAGCGCCGGGTGGTGGAGGCGTCGGCCTGGGTAAACGCTGCGAATACCGCCCGCTGGCGCTCTCGACTGATGCCCACACCGGTATCGGTCACCTGCAGCCGCACCTGCTGGCCGTGCTCGCGCTGCTGCTGCACCCGCACCTGCAGATCCACGCCACCCTGCAGAGTGAACTTCAGCGCGTTGCCCGCCAGGTTGAACAGGATCTGGCGCAGGCGCAGCCCATCCGCCAACGATCCCTGCTGCAGCGCAGGATCCACGTCGCAGCGCAGATGCAGCCCCTTGCTTGCCGCCACCGGCACCAGCAGGCGCTGCACTGCCCGCAGCAGCTCGGCCAGGTCGGTGGGCAGACACTGCGGTGGCTGTGGGCCAGACTGCAGGCGCTGGCTGTGCAGCACGTCGTCAAGGATCTGCCGCAACATCTGCGCCGCATCATCGATGGTCGCCAGTACCTGACGCTGGCGCGCATCCAGTGCGCCGCTGCCGAAACACTCCAGCGTTCCCAGCAAGGTGCTCATCGGCGTGCGGATCTCGTGGCTCATGGTGGCCAGGAAATGGGTCTTTGCGACAGCATCCTGCTCCGCGTCGCGCCGGGCGTCGTTCAATGCCTGCGTACGCGCGCGCGCCTCGGTGACGTCCATCCAGTACCCGCTCCATTCCACTCCGCTGTCGCTGCAGGCGATGGGTCGCCCGTGTGAACGTACCCAGCGCCAGCCATTGGGACCACGCGTGCGGAAAGTGACGTCGATGGGCCCGCGCACCAGCGCAGCGGCGTCTACGCAGGCCAGCACCGAGCGGCGATCCTGCGGATGGACTGCCGCCAGCAGGCTTCCATGGTCGACCCGCGCGGTATCCACGCTGATCCCGAACAGGGCATGCACGTCACCAGCAATGTGGGGAACGCTGTACTCGCCGGTACTGCTGCGCCGCGCCTGGTACACCACCGCCGGCAGGTTGGCGGTGACCTCCTGCAGGCGCTGCTCCAGCGCCTGCCTGCGCTGGCCTTCGCGGTGCAGTCGCCAGTATCCGAACGCATACACCAGGCCCATTGTCAGCAGCACCAGCAGCACCGTGATCGACCCGCGCAGCGGCGACACCGGCGCGCGGCCAGGGCGAGGGGATGTCGAGATCCAGTGTGCCTGCAATGCCTCGCGCTGCTCGTGCGTCATGCCTGCCTGCAACTGGTTGAAGCGGGCCACCAGGTGCGCGCACGCCGGCAGCGCGGCCAGGACCAGTGCGTCGCTGAAGCCGGCTGGCGCCGCCACGTCCAGCACGTCGCCAGACCGATTGCGCAGGGTGGCTTCCACTTCCACCAGGTTGCCCACCACCGCATCGATCTGGCCGCTGATCAGCAGCTGCAGTGCCTTGTCCAACGCCGCCACCTGCAGCAGCGGCACGTCCGCGCCCGTTTCCTCCAGCACCCTGGCAAGCGGCACGATGTCGGGGCTGGCCACGCCGTGACCGTGCAGTCCGTCCAGGCCGATGATCGACCGCGCATCGGGGCGGCGCACGATCACCTGCGGCACCTGCAGGTACGGCACGCTGGCCACCCAGCCTTTGGGCTTCTGCGCACGCGGCCAGCCGAGCACGGCGTGGGTACCGGCAGGCAGCGCAGCGGCGGCCAGCGCCGTCGCCGCGACCGGTGTGGCGCGCAGCGTGGGGTACTGTTCCTGCAGCAGCGCCAGGTAGGCGGCCACCAGGCCGTGTGGCTGGTTGTCCAGACTGGACGACAGCGGTGCACGGTCACCGGGATAGGCGAGCAGGATGGGGCCTTCGCACTGCCCGGCCCAGGCCGGCGCCGACAACAGCGACAGGGCGACGATGCGGGCCAGGCGGCCAGCGACATTCACGGTGGACATCCTCATGTCGCAGGCAGGGGCGTGGCCGTATCGCGATACGACCTCTTGCCACGCTAGCGACCCCCTTCCCAGCAACAATGAGGAAATTTGTAAAACCCTCCGAAACCGCCAATAGCGACATACACTGCCGCTTCTACCGATCCCGGAGCTTTCGATGCGCATCGGCCTGGCCGCCAACCGTCTCCATCACAACGACGCGCGCGCGGCACTGTTCCGCTGGCTGCGCGCCAGCGAACCCGGGCTGCGCGAACTGGGCGTGACATTGTGTGCGGTCGGCCGTACCCATGATGCGATCCAGCGCAACGGTTTCCTTGCCGGTTACGACGGCCTTCAGCGCTACCCGTACGGTCGCGAAGGCGGGTTGATGAAGCTGGTGGCCGAAGTGGTGGGGATGGGTGCCGAGCGTACGCTGGACGGTGCGGTCTATCTGATGGATCCGGTCGACCCTTCCTCGGTGTTCCCCGAAGCAACCGCGCTCAAACGCCAGTGCGTGATCCACGGCAAGCCTTTCATTTCCACCGTGGCCACTGCCCGCGACTGGATCGAGGTGGAGCGGGTCCATGCCGGGTTGGCCGCCGATGCCGGCGCCGACGACCTGCACGCGTTCGAAGTGCAGACGCTGGCGTTGATCGCGCACGATGCGATGAAGCCGGCGATGCTGGCGTTCGCCGATGAACACTTCGACGTGCTGGCGCGCTTCGGCGAGCGCGTGGCCACCGGCACCACCGGCCAGCGCTTGAACGAGTTGGCCTGGAGCCGCGGTTGGCCTGCGGATACGGCATGGGTGACGCGCTACCAGAGCGGCCCGATGGGCGGCGATGCGCAGATTGCCGACCGCGTGCTGGAAGGTCGTTGCCAGCGTGCGATCTTCTTCGAGGATCCGCATGTGGCGCGCCAGCACGAAGCGGATATCCAGCTGCTGGAGCGGGCGGTGACCACGGTGACCGATCAGGCGGTGTGCATCACCGCTCCGCGGGTGGCGGCGCGATGGGCGGAGGCGGCGGCATTGCGCGTGGGTCGATGAGGTTTTCGGCCAACGGCTGAGCCCCTCGTGGTGGTCGTTCAAATCAAAAGCCGTGCTTGGCCGGACGGGTGGGCCATGCAGGGGACGCTGCAAGTCCCCCTCCGGGGCCCGGCCCAGCCGCTGGCGGCTGTGCGTTCGGTCGCTTGCGAAGCAGTGCTTCGCAAGCAAAGCACCCTCACCCTTGTAAGCTCGATGGCGCCATCCATGGCGCCAACGCCCCTGCATGCCCCACCCGCCCGACCTCAGACAGTTTCCGTGCCACCACGGAAGAGAAGAAGAAGAGCACGAGCAAAGCGGGTCGCGCGTTGTGCGCGCTTAAGCAGCCGCAGCCCATGCTCGGCTGCTCGATACCCTCTCTGGAGTGGAGCCCCTTCTGTTGAAGGGGCGCGCCGAAGGCGGGGGTAGAGGAGGAATGCGCGGGCAGCTGCTGTAGCGCGAGCGCTACAGCAGCTGCCGAAGCATTGCCTTGAGGCGTCGCCCTTCCAGCTGGAAATAGTCGCGCTGCGCGCGCCAGTCGGGGAAGCGCTGTTCCACTTCGTGCCAGAAGGCGGGTGAGTGGTTGGCCTGGATCAGGTGGCAGAGTTCGTGCACCAGCACGTATTCGAACGCGGCGGGGCGGCCCAGTACCAGTGCCAGATCCAACGCCATGCTGCCGTCAGGGGCCAGCGAGCCCCATTGCGAGGACATCACCTTCAAGCGCAGGCGGCTGGGCGCGCGCGGCAGGCCGGGCAGGTACTTCGGCAACCAGCGGCCGACATCGGCGCGGGTCTGTGCTTCGTAGAACTCGCGCAGCAGGCGACGCAGGGTCGCGTCGCCGCCACGGCTCGGCCATTGCACGCAGGCGCCGTGTTCGTCGATTTCCAGCCGTGCGTAGCGGCCTTCCTGCCAGCGCAGCGGCAACAGTTCACCGCGCAGCGGCAGCACGCCTTCGATGCCGGGCTGCAACGCGGCGGGCAGACCATGCCCCTGGTAAAGGCGCAGCTGCAGGCCCAACCAGTCGCGGTGCTGTTCGAGGAAACGCTCGCCCATCACCAGGCTGGCGCGCGGCGGCAGTGTCAGTCGTGCACCGCGCTCATCGACGCTGAGCTTGATCCGGCGCGCGCGCGGATCACGCACGCGCAGTACCTCGATCTCGACATCCTCCAGCCGCAGGCGAACGGTGTCGCGCTGTACGGTGGCGGCAGGGACCGGCGAGATCAGGCGGCGCAGCAGACGGCTCATGGTCCCAGCATAGCGCTGCGCGAGGCCGCCGGATGACCGGCGGCCGACGGCATGCCTGTTCAGTCAGCCTTGCTGAGCTTGAAGGCTTCTTCGAGCAGCAGGAACAGGCGGCGGATCTCCGCGCTCTGCAGGGCGAAGCGGGCGTCGAACTCGGCGCGGCGGCCGTCTTCGTCGGCGTGCTCCAGCTGGTCCAGTGCGCCGTCCAGGAACTTCAGCTTGCGCACGATCAGGTCGTCGCCCAGCACGAAGGACAGGTTGTCCTCGAACACCAGGGCCAGCTTGGTCACCTGCTTGCCGGCGTCCAGGTGCTTGTCGATCTCGTCACAGCGCAGTTCCTGGTGCTGGCACTTGACCACCGCGCCGCCTTCCACCGGGTCCTTCATCTCGCACTCTTCGCCCAGGCTGAAGCCGGTGGGCAGGGGCTCGCCGGCGATCCAGCCGGTCAGGATCGAGCGCGGCGCGACTTCGGCATTCAGCGGCATCGCCGGGAAGCTGCCGAGCAGGCCACGGATGTCGGACATGAAGTATTCGCCGGTCTTGCGGCTGGAGGTGTCCACCACCACGTAGCCGTGCAACTGGTCGATGAAGGCGTCGTTGCGCGAGGACTTCACGAAGGCGCGCGGCAGCAGTTCATGCAGCAGGTCGTCCTTCATGCGCTTGCGCTCGCGGCCACCGGGGCGGCGGCCTTCCTTCTCTTCGATCTCTTCCAGCTTGCGCTCGAGCAGGTCGTTGACCACCGCGCCGGGCAGGATCTTGTCCTCGCCACCGACGGTCAGCCACAGGTGTTCGGCAATGCGGTGCGAGAGAGCTTCCTTCTCTTCGCGGCCGAACGGCGAGATGAAACCACGCGAGTTCATTTCCAGTGCGCCGACCGGCTTGAGCAGGGCGTGCGGCAGCAGGGTATCGACTTCGGAAAAATCAGTGGAGGTCGGGAAGCGGAAGAACGTCAGGTTGCGAAAGAACATGGAATTCCGGTGTCTGAAGAAGAAGGGCGCCCGACCTTAAACGGCAGGCGTCTCGGGAACTGCGTCGGCCAGCCAGGCATCGGCATGCGCCGCATCGCCACGGCGGCCCAGGGCCATGAAATCGAACAAGGCGGCATCGGCCAGCTGCGCAGGTCGCACGTCGGCCATCGCCCGTGCGATCTGTTCGATGCGCCCGGGATGGTCCTGGTCCCACTGCTTGAGCATCAGGCCGACCTGCCGACGCTGCAGGTTTTCCTGGCTGCCACACAGTGTGCAGGGAATGATCGGGAAACGGCGGGCCTGCGCGTACTGCGCGATGTCGTGCTCGCGCACGTACGCCAGCGGGCGGATCACCACGTGCTGTCCATCGTCGCTGAGCAGCTTCGGTGGCATGGCGGCCAGCTTGGCATGGTGGAACAGGTTCAGGAAAAACGTAGCCACCACGTCATCGCAATGATGGCCCAGGGCGATCTTGCTGAAGCCGTGCACCTTGGCGTGGTTGTACAGCGCGCCACGGCGCAGGCGCGAGCACAGCGAACACATCGTCCGGCCCTCCGGGATGACCCGGCTGACCACCGAATAGGTGTCCTGCTCGATGATCTGGTACGGCACGCCCAGCCCGGCCAGGTACTCCGGCAGGACATGCTCGGGGAACCCGGGCTGTTTCTGGTCCAGGTTCACCGCCACCAGTTCGAACGGCACTGGCGCCTTTTTCTGCAGCTGCAGCAGCATGTCCAGCAGGGTGTAGCTGTCCTTGCCGCCGGACAGGCAGACCATGACCTTGTCGCCCGCTTCGATCATGCCGAAGTCGGCGATGGCCTGGCCAACCTGGCGGCGCAGACGCCTGCCCAGCTTGTCCGCCCCGTGCCCGGCCACGCGCGGATCGCGCGAAATGCGCTGCGGGGGATCGGGCAGGGAGATCACGGCGGACATGGGTCCATTCTACCGGCTTGCGGCAGCCCGGACCCGGGGTCGGGATTCCCCTCTCCCGGCAGTCATCGTGGCTGTGTATGCTCGGAGACCGTGGACACCTACAGCCCCGCCGAAATCGTCGAACACCTCGTCGCCCTGCGTGCCGAGCATCGCTCGCTGGATGAACAGATCACGCGTATGGCCGCCAACGGCGAAGATGAGCTGGAGTTCAAGCGCCTGAAGCGGCGCAAGCTGCAGTTGAAGGACTGCATCACCAAGCTGGAAAGCCTGCAGATTCCAGACGAGCCGGCGTAACCGGTGGCCCATCCACGCATGGCGTGGATCTACTGCAGCCCCACGCCCGGCGCCCGGTAGATCCACGCCATGCGTGGCTTGGGGCCCTGCATCAACGCGGCAGTGCCAGCTCCGCACTCCATGCCGCCTCGTCGTCCACAGTCAGATCACAGCGGCGCACGTTATCGGCACCGGCACAGCGCAGCCCCAGCGGATGGCCGTACCAGTCACCGGCAAGACCCTGCCGAGCTGCGGGTTCATCGCCGCTGATGCGCACCTCGCCAGCCAGCCACAGGCGGTAGTGCGCCGGCTGCCCCACCTTTGCCTCGACACACAGGCGCACCGGCGCATCGGCCAGTCGCCCCGGCAGGGTGTCGTCCACACAGGCTTCTGCAGCCTGCACCGACGTCACCGCCAAGCCTCCGGCCGCAATCAGCGCGGCCAGGGTCGACAGGCGCCGCAGGTTCAATCCTGCGGTGCCGGTTCGTCCGGGCGCGCCGCTTCCGGGCTGACCCGTTCGATGGTGTGGCGCAGTTCGCGGCCGAGGATGAACTTGGCATCCTTGGCCCAGGCGTCCAGGCGATCGTCGAACAACAGCTTGCTGTTCTCGTCCGGCCACACCAGGCGCAGCTCGCGCAGCTTCTGGATGAACCCGCGGAACAGCGACTTGTCGAAGAACTCCGGCGCGGCCGGCGCATAGAGCAGGCTCAGGCGCTGCGCGGCCTGCTGGCACAGGCTTTCCAGCTCGGCGGCGCCGAGCGTGCCCGGGCCGTTCTTCACCAGCACCGAAATGGCGATGTAATAGCGCTCGAACGCCTGCTGCAGCGAATGGCCGATCGCCCGCAGGCGGAACACTTCGTCGGTCTGCCCGGTGTTGCGCGCGAGGATACCGCCGTCGTCTTCGTTGACGTTCTGCAGCAGGCCCTCACGCACGAACACGTCGATGGTCTGGTCGATGCGCTGGGCGAACTCGTCCTCGGTCCACGGCAGGAACAGTTCGGCCTGCAGGAACGGGTACACCGTGCGGCCCAGCTGCACCAGGCCGGTGCGGCTCATGCGGCGATTGTTCTGGAAGCAACAGGCCACCCACGACGACGCGGTGAACAGGTGCACCACGTTGTTGCGGAAGTAGCTCAGCAGCACCGCGGTATCGCCGCTGACGCTGAGCACGTCGCCCAGCGGGTGCTTGATGCGGGTAAGGACGTTGATCTCTTCGGCGTGGGCGATGATCCGCTCCGGCGAGTGCGGGGTCACCGTCACACGGCCCGAATACGGCATCTCGACCAGCAGGGTCTTGCACAGCTCGATCTGCGCGATCAGGTCGGCCTCGCCCATCGCATGCTTGGGCGTGGACAGCAGGGCCAGCGCCAGCAGGTTGATCGGATTGACGTCGGCGGCACCGTTGATGCGCACCTGGATGCGTTCGGCCAAGGTGTCGACGGTGGTCGACAGCCACGAGGGCTTCTCGTCCTCGGACACCGCTTCGCCGCCCCACTCCGGTGCCTTCTCGGCCAGCACGTCGTTCAGCGCGATCGGCTCACCGAAGTTCACCACCACCTGGCCGTAGTTCTGCTTGAGCACCTTGGGGATGCCCCACAGCAGCTGCCAGATCGATTCCTTTTCCTTCGGCCGCCCGGACAGTTCATCCAGGTAGCTGCCGCCCTCCATCAGCTTCTCGTAGCCGATGTAGATGGGCTGGAACAGCACCGGCTTGCGCGGCTGGCGCAGGAAGGCGCGCAGGGTCATCGAGATCATGCCGCCCTTGGGCTGCAGCAGGCGACCGGTACGCGAGCGCCCGCCCTCGACGAAGTACTCGATGGAATAGCCGCCTGCGACCAGCTGCGCGACGTACTCGCTGAGCACCGCCGAATACAGCGCGTTGCCGCGGATCGAGCGGCGGATGAAGAACGCACCGCCCTTGCGCAGCAGGGTGCCGACCACCGGCAGGTTCAGGTTGATGCCGGCCACGATGTGCGGCGGCACGATGCCGCGGTCGTACAGCAGGTAGGACAGCAGCAGGTAATCCATGTGGCTGCGGTGGCTGGGCACGTAGACCACTTCGTGGCCCGGTGCAGCGGCCTTGAACTTGTCCAGGTGGTGCACCAGCACGCCGGCGTAGATGCGGTTCCACACGTGGCTGAGCATGAAGCTGGCCGAACGCACCGCCGGACTGGAATAGTCCGCGGCGATTTCCCAGGCGTAGGCATGCGCCTTCTTCCAGGCATCGCTGGTTTTGCTGTTGTCGCGCTTGGCCTGGGAGGCGATCGCTTCGCGCACCGTCTCGGCGGCCAGCACCTGGTCCACCAGCAGGCGCCGGGTCGACAGGTCAGGACCGATCACCGACTCGCGGATGCGGCGGAAATGGGTACGCAGCACGCGCTGCAGCTTGCGCACCGTACGCTCGGGCTCCAGGCCCTCGTCGATGGTCGAGCGCAGCGAGATCGGCGGTGCGAAGCGGACGATGGTGTTGCGGCCGTTCAGCAGCAGGCCGAGCAGGCGGCGGAAGCGGCCGACCAGCGCCCAGTTTTCCGAGAACAGCACGGCGAACCAGCCGCTCTGCTTGTCCGGGGCGCGGCCGACGAAGATCGATACCGGCACCAGGTGCACATCCAGGTCGTCGCGCACGCGATGGGCCTGCAGGACCTTGGCCAGCGAATCGGAATGGGTCTTGGCGCCGCGCTGCTCGGGAATCAGCGAGTTGCTGGAACTGCGGCGCGACAGGGCCAGATAGGCGCGCTTGCGGCCGGTGGGGTCACCGGCCAGTGGCACCAGCGGCGACGGCAGGCCGGCCTGGCGACAGGCCTTGTCCAGGATCAGCGCGTTGGACAGGCCGTAATCTTCCAGCACGTACATGACCGGGCGGCCATCGTTGTACTGGCCCGGGTCTTCCGGCTCGATCTTCAGCGACAGCCATGGCTCCACCAGGCGCCCGAGCAGGCGTGCCCACAGTGGGCGGCGGCCGGCAGGACGCGCGTGCACGGGCGTCGCCGCCGGCGGCGTGCCGGCGTCGGTCGAGGGGGACGCCGGCGCCGTGTCGGCGGGCGTCGGCTGGGATTCTTCGCCGGGGAACGGCAGCGGGTTCTGTTTCGACATCGACGTCATTATGGCTTAGCCGATGGTGTTGCCGCTTCCCCATCGGTTGACGGGGGGGCGACAGGGTCCGGAGCAGCGGCGGCGCGCGCCGCGTCAGCCTGTCGCAGCAGGGCGTCGGTGTCGGCCAGAGTGCGGGTCAGGTACCAGTGACCCTCACGCCGGCTCAGCGGCACCTGCACGGTCATCGCGCGCCCGGCAAGCTCGTACTGCAGGCGCACCAGAGCGTTGTCGCCTTCCACCGACAGCAGCTCACCACGCACGCTGCGCAGCGCCTCGTCCACGCCCAGCCCGTAGCTGGCCAGCACGGCCTTCACCGTATGGATGAACGGCGCCAGCTGCTGCAGGCTGCCTTCCATGCCCGCGGCCTGCAGGCCGGCGTCATCCTGGAAACCGACCTTGGCCGCCGCACCGACGAGGGCGGCGATGCTGCTGCGGGCTCTGGCACGGTCGCTGATGGGCGCGTCCTGGGCCCAGGCCGCCAGGGTCTGCACCAGCTGGATATAGTGCGCCTGCTGGCCGGGCGTATAGCCCTTCTGGTGCCGCAGGTACTGCACACCGAAATTGCCCATCGACTGCGCGGCCTGGCGCACGGCGCGGGCCTGGCCAGCCAGCTGGCGGTCGAAACTGCGCTGCAGCTGCACGTTGGCGCCGGGCTCACGCAGCGCCGCCAGCATCGGCAGCAACTGGTCGCCAAGCGGCAGTCCGGTCAGCGGCCACTGGCTGTGGCCGTCGGCCCAGGCCTGCTGCAGGCGCTGATACTGGCTGGGCGGCACCGACAGCTTTGCGTAGCCGACCAGATCGTCCTCGGCCAGTCGTTGCGCCATTGCCTGTACTGCGGCGACAGGTTCGGCCGGCGCGGCGGCCGGATCACTGCCGGATTCACGGCACGCGGCGATGGCCAGCAGCAGCATGGCCGCCAGCCCCCATCCCCGCGCAGACCTTCCTCGCACTACAACGCTCATGCAATCGGACTCCCCGGACCGGTCCGCATCTTGCGGCCTGCGACGTGACAGCGGCAAGCCGGGGCGTCACGGTTTCTGCCAAGGCCCCCACTGCGCGGTGGCTCCATGCCGCGCGCCGACGAGCCTCCCGGTACCGCGCGGACAAAAAAAAGAGCCCGGATCACAGAGATCGCAGACTCTTCAAACCGGCGCAAGGCCGGTGGACAGTGTTGTGGCGCATGTCCGGCCCGAAGACCGGATGGCGGCGATCCTACGCTGCCCGCAAAGTTAACGCAACACATGACAAAACATCATTCAACTTATTGATTTTATTGGATCGGTCGCGTCACCAGATCCCTTCAATGAAATCTACGGCATGTTTTCCGGCGATTCGGGCATAAACGTCGCGGTCGCCGGCACACCGTTTCCCCGGCCCGGGCCGGGTGCGTCAGGGCAACAGGCATAAACGAGAACGCCACCCCGCATTCGACGGGATGGCGTTCGTGGTGCCGCCGTAGCCGCCTTCGCGGCGGTGCTCAGCGCGTGGCCAACGCCGTCGCGATTTCCTGCTGGATCGCGCGTGCGGCGGCCTGCGGATCTGATGCCAGGCGGATTGGACGACCGACCACGATGGCATCGGCGCCATCGGCAAAGGCCTGCGCCACCCCCACGGTACGCTTCTGGTCATCGCCGACCGGGCCACCGGGGCGGATGCCCGGGCACACGATCGAGAAGCCGGCGCCGGTCGCGGCGCGGATCGGACCCGCTTCCTGGCCGGAGGCGATCACACCGTCGATGCCAGCGGCCTGTGCGGCCAGCGCGCGCTCGACCACGACCTCCACCGGCTCGCGGTCGATGCCCATCTGCGCCAGGTCCGGGCGGCCCATCGAGGTCAGCACGGTCACCGCCAGCAGGCGCATGTCGCCGCTGTTGGCGGCCGCGCAGGCCTCCATCATCGCCGGGTGCCAGCCGTGGATGGTGGCGTAGCTGACCGGCCACTGCGCCAGGCGCTTGATCACCGCTGCGGCGGTGGCGGGGATGTCGAAGAACTTGAGGTCGACGAACACGCGCTTGTTGCGGCGTGCCAGTTCGTCCAGCACCTGGAAGTACTCGCCGGAGGCGAGCAGTTCCATGCCGATCTTGTAGAACGCCACGCTGTCGCCAAGGCGGTCGACCCACTCCAGCGCCTGCACGCGGTCAGGCACGTCCAGCGCGAAGATCAGACGCTCGTCGTCACGCAGCGGCAGCGGGGCGCGGCTCACGGCGCGTAGTCCAGCGCGGCGCGCTTGGCGTCATGACGGGCTTGGCGCGACTGCGAGTAATCGTTGTTGAACTGCGCCGGTTCGAAGCCGCCGTAGGTCGGGTTCGGCAGCATCCACCAGCGCTCGCCGAACCAGTCGTGGTACTGCTGCAGCAGCGCGTCGCGGCCATCATTGGTGTTGGCGGTCACTTCCACGAAGTCACCCAGCTGGTCGCCGAACTGCATCAGCACGCGGTACTTCTGGCCGGCCAGGCGGCGGCGGCAGTTCTTCTCGCTGCCGGCCTGCTCGCAGCCTTCGACCACGGTGCCCAGGCCGAGGAACACGCTGTCATCGGCCACCGGCAGGCCCTGCTCGCGCAGGTTGGCCAGGGTCGCGTCCTTCAGGTGCACGGCGCGGTTGGAGATGTACAGCAGGGTCACGCCCTTGGCGTTGGCAGCCTTGGCGAAATCGACCACGCCGGGAATGGCCTTGGCCTTCTTTTCGGCAACCCACTGGTCCCAGCTGAGTTCGTCGTATTCCTTACCGTCACGCACCAGGCGCGCCTGGTAGGGCGAGTTGTCCAGCACGGTCTCATCCACGTCCAGCACCACGGCCGGCTTCAGGCCCTTGGCCTCGTTGCCGCGCTCTTCCGGCACCAGCGCATCCCAGTGGGCTTCCTTCAGCGCGACGTCCAGGTGGTCGGCGGCCGCGCGGTAGGTCTGCTCGGTGATCGCCTTGTATTCCTGCGCGCGCTGCATCCACAGCACGGCATTGAGGTTGTCGTTGGCGGTCGCATCGAGCGCGCCGTCAGCCTTGGCGGCAGCGGCCGGCGCTTGCGGGGTGGCGGCTTCGGCAGGCGCTTCCACGCGCTTGCAGGCGGACAGGCCCAGCGCCGCGGTGGCGAGCAGGGTCAAAGACAGGGACACAGGACGACGCATGGATTCACCGGCAATCAGATATACCCGCCCATTTTACCGGCAAAGGCGCTGCCGGGACGGCTATGCTTGGTGGTTGACCTGTTGTCTTCCGGAAGCCGCCATGACCGACCCTGCCCAGACCCCCGACGTTCCGCTGCTGGATGCCGTACAGGCGCGCCTGCTGGGCTGCCTGGTGGAGAAGGAAGCCACCACCCCGGATACCTACCCGCTGACGGTCAATGCCGCGCAATCGGCCGCCAACCAGAAGACCGCCCGCGAGCCGGTGATGAACGTGAGCGCCGGCAGCGTGGAACATGCGCTGCGTCAGCTGGAGACCCTGGGCCTGGCCCGCCAGCACTTCTCCTCGCGCGCCGATCGCTACGAGCACCGCCTGCAGAGCACGCTGGACCTGACCCGGCAGCAGACCGTGCTGCTGGCCCTGCTGCTGCTGCGCGGGCCGCAGACGCTGGGCGAACTGGTCACCCGTGCCGAGCGCCTGCACCGCTTCGCCGATACCGACGAAGCCCGCCACGCCATCGAGCGGCTGCAGCAGCGCGGGTTGCTGGTGGTGCTGCCGCGCGCCAGCGGCCAACGCGAAGACCGCTACATGCACCTGCTGTGCGGTGAAGTGGACGGCGCTGCGTTGGCGGCGAAGTACGCCAGCAGTGGCGGCGGTGCAGAGTCTGCCGACCCCGGCCTGGCTGAGCGTGTGGCCCAGCTGGAAGCGGCCGTGGCCGAGCTGCAGGCGCAGCTGGCGGAGCTGCGCGGCTGAAGCAGCCCGCCGGGCATGGCCCGGCGCTACCGCAGGTGCATCTGGTAGTGCCGGCCGCTGGCCGGCATCCAGGCATGATCGGGTTGCCGGCCAGCGGCCGGCACTACCCGATGTCGGCCGCGCCCAAGGTAGCGAACAACCGGCTGGGTGTTTCAATGCCCGGCAGCTGGATGACCCCGCGCTCGCGCATGCCGAGACCCAGCAACACCTTCGCCGAGACGTCGTTGTCCAGATCGGTGATGCCGTAGAGATCCTGCAGGCCCAGCGCCGTGCGTGCGTGATTGAACACCGCCCGCGCCGCCTCGCTCGCATAGCCCTGCCCGGCGAATTCCGACAGCACCGCGTAGCCGATATCCGGCGCCGGCAACCCCTCACGGCGCACCAGCCCAGCGTTGCCCAGCCACGCCCCATCGGACAGCCGCTCGATCGCATACATGCCGAAGCCATTCAACGCATAGCTGTGCAGCACCCGCAGCGCGATGTACTCCCGCGCCTGCTCTTCGTCGCGCACGTTGCGGTCACCGATGAAACGGACGAAGCCCGGATCGTTGAGCAGCGCCAGCATCGGCACCGCATCACGGTCCGGTTCAATGGCCCGCAGACGCAGGCGTTCGCTTTCAATGGAATGCACGCGCAGACCTCCAGCCGAAACCCCGATTCTGCCTCAACGCCCGGCTGTTGATTTTGATTTTCTTTGCATTGCCGTGGCAGGACGCGCCCGGAATCTGTCAGAGGCCGGTCGGGGTGGGTTCGCGGGGGTATCCGCGCCATGGATGGCGCGGCTAAGCCCCCAGGGACGGGTTCACGGCGTCCCCCGCGGACCCACCCCGACCGGCCACACCGCGGAGCCAGCGCGCGCTCCACCACGGAGGGGCGGCGCCGTTGGAGCGCCTTAGTCGAACAACGCCTCGATCGCCGCCAACCCCGCCGTCGCCCGTTCCTTCTTCCGCACCGCATCCGCCACCGGATCCGCGCCGTCGCGCTGGATCTCCTCGGCCGGGATCTCCTCGAAGAAGCGGCTCGGCTTCAACCGCACATGCTCACCGAACTTGCGGGTCAGCTTGCTGTAGCTCATCCACAGCTGGATCTTGGCGCGGGTGATGCCCACGTACAGCAGGCGCCGCTCTTCCTGCAGGTTACCCTCGTCCAGGCTGACCTGGTGCGGCAGCACGCCGTCCTCGCAGCCGACGATGAACACGTAAGGGAATTCCAGACCCTTGGAACCATGCATGGTCATCATCCGCACCTGGTTGCCACCCTCGTCCTTGTCGCTACGCGACAGCAGCGCCAGCTGGCCAGCGAGATCGGCGGCGGTGGCGCCGCGCGGGCCGCCCTCAAACCACTGCGCCAGTTCTTCGATGTTGTTGGCGCGGCGCTGGTAGCTGGCTTCTTCCTTGGCCTGCTGCCGCAGCTCGCTGAGCAGGCCCGATTCCTTGGCGACCTTGCGGATCATGTCGCCGGAGCTGATCTGCCGCGTCTGCGCGCGCAGGTCACGCAGGATGTCGGTGAAACGCGCCAGGCTGTTGGCCGCGCGCGGTGGCAACTGTTGCAGCGCGCCGATCGCCTCGGCCGCCTGTGCCATCGGCATATCCTTTTCCGAGGCCAGTTCGGCCAGCTTGGCCAGGGTACCGGCGCCGACCTCACGTTTGGGCGATTGCACCGCACGCAGGAACGCGGTGTCGTCGTCCGGGTTCACCAGCAACCGCAGCCACGCCAGCGTGTCCTTCACTTCCTGGCGCTCCAGGAACATGGTGCCGCCGCTCAGGTGGTAAGGGATACGCAGCAGCTGCATCGCCTTTTCCAGCGGGCGCGATTGGAAATTGCCACGGAACAGGATGCAGAAATCACTCCACGGCACATTGCGGGTCTGCGCCACGAACGCGATCTCGGCAGCGACCTTCTCCGCCTCATGTTCACTGTTGCGGCATTCCCACACGCGGATACGCTCGCCGTCAGCCTGGTCGCTCCACAGCTTCTTCAGATGCTCATGCGGGTTGTTGGCGATCAACGCGTTGGCTGCGCGCAGCACGCGGTTGGAACAGCGGTAGTTCTGCTCCAGCTTGATGATCTCCAGCGCCGGGTAGTCGCGCCCCATCTGCTGCAGGTTTTCCGGGTTGGCACCGCGCCAGGCGTAGATCGACTGGTCGTCGTCACCCACGCAGGTGAAGTTGCCCTTGTCGCCGGCCAGCTGCCTGAGCAGACGATACTGGGCGTCGTTGGTGTCCTGGCATTCGTCGACCAGCAGGTAGCCGATGCGCTCGCGCCAGGCCACCGCGATCTCCGGGTTCTCTTCCAGGATCTGCACCGGCAGCCGGATCAGGTCGTCGAAATCGACGGCGTTGAAGGCGCTCAGGCGCAGCTGGTAGCGCTCGTAGATGCCGGCCGCTTCCTTCTCGCGGTTGCTGCGCGCAGCGGCCATCGCCTGCTCCGGCGACAGGCCGGCGTTCTTGGCGCGCGACACCAGGTTCTTCATGTCCTCGATGTCGTCCGGCTTGGCGCCATACATCAGGTCCTTGATCTGCGCGGCCGCGTCATCGGCATCGAAGATCGAAAAACCACGCTTGAGCCCAACCGCGGCATGCTCGATCTGCAGGAACTTCAGGCCCAGCGCATGGAAGGTGCAGATGGTCACTTCATCGGCATCCTGCTCGCGCAGGCGCTTGGCCACGCGCTCGCGCATTTCCTTGGCCGATTTGTTGGTGAAGGTGATCGCGGCGATGCGCCGGGCCGGGTAGCGGCCACAGCCGATCAGATGGGCGATCTTTTCCACGATCACGCGTGTCTTGCCACTGCCGGCGCCGGCGAGCACCAGCAGCGGTCCTTCGATGTGGAGGACGGCGGCAGCTTGGGGGGGATTGAGACCGTGCATTGGGTGGGGATTGTAGCGGGCGTTGATGGCGGCCACAGCCGCCGGCCGGTGGGCTTGCTGAACGGCTTCGGCCGGCGCCGGGTGGCGTCGTACAATCGGCCGATGGCCAAGCTCTATTTCTACTATTCGGCGATGAATGCCGGCAAGACCACCACCCTGCTGCAGAGCGCGCACAACTACCGCGAGCGCGGCATGCGCGTGGCGATCCTGACCCCGCGCCTGGACGACCGTGCCGGCGCGGGCGTGGTCGCCTCGCGGATCGGCCTGCGCGCCGACGGCATGGCCTTCGAACGCGACACCGACCTGCAGCAGTGGGTCGCGCAGGATCTGCAGGCCAACGGGCCGCTGGGCTGCGTACTGGTGGACGAGGCGCAGTTCCTCAGCCGCAGCCAGGTCTGGCAGCTCAGCGAGGTGGTCGACCAGTTGCGCATCCCGGTGCTGTGCTATGGCCTGCGCACCGATTTTCGCGGCGAGTTGTTCGAGGGCAGCCAATACCTGCTGGCCTGGGCCGACGAGATGCAGGAGATCAAGACGATCTGCCACAGCGGCAAGAAGGCGACCATGACCGTGCGCGTGGACGAACACGGCCATGCCGTGCAGGACGGCCCGCAGGTGGAGATCGGTGGCAACGAGCGCTACGTGTCGGTCAGCCGCGCCGAGTTCAAGAAGATCACCCGTGGCGAGGGCCGGATCGACCCGGCGCAGGCACCGCTGCCGCTGTAAGGGTTTTTCGGCAGGGCTGCGCCCTGCACCCGCAGAGGCCGGCGCAACGGCAACGGCAACGTCAAAAGCTGGCACTCCGTGGGATGGCGGGGCGGTGTCGGATAGCGGGGACGCCGTAAACCCATCCATGGGGGCTTGGCAGCCGCATCCATGCGGCTGACACCCCGCAATCCGACACCACCCCACCTCTGACAGTTTCCCGGTGTCTGGTAGATCCACGCCATGCGTGGATGAATCTCCATCGAAATGGAATATTTCGAATATTTCGAATTGGGATCGAAGAGCATCCACGCATGGCGTGGATCTACGTGTCGACCAAGGTCGACACCCACCAAGAGCAGGCCATGCCATCCCGACAGATCGCGGAAATCTGTCGAAGGCGGGGTGGGTCCGATTGCGGGGGTGTCCGCGGCATGGATGCCGCGGCCAAGCCCCCATGGATGGGTTCACGGCGTCCCCCGCAATCGGACCCACCCCGCCATTCCAAGGAATGCCAGCTTTTGACGTTGCCGTTGCCGTTGCGCCGGCCTCTGCGGGTGCAGGGCGCAGCCCTGCCGATAAACCCTCTTAGTACAGCGTGCGCTCCGGCGCGCCGGCCGGCGGCGGGGTGTACTGGTACAGCCAGGTTTCGGTGAGGGTCTTGCCGCCACTGCGCAGGTACAGACGGATGTCGATCTGCTCGGTGCTGCCCTCCGGCGGCACCAGGTCGAACATCGCGCGGTAGCCCTTGATCTCGCGCAACGGCCGCGCCGAGACGATCTCCACCCGGCCACGGCTGGTTTCGACAACCGCTTCAACGTCGGCCTTGTCGATCAGGCTGGCCAGTTCGCCGCCTTCGAAGTCCACCGCGAAACGCCACGAGAAATACTCCCGCTTCTTGCCGATCACCCCGCCCAGGCCGGTGCGGCTGGCCACGCAGTGGGCCAGCGGCGTATGCGCCGGCGGCTGTGCGCCCCAGTACAGCCGGTAGCCGACCAGCAGTTCCTGGCCCGGCTGCGGCTTTTCCTTCGGGTTCCAGAAGGCCACGATGTTGTCGAAGGTTTCATCAACGGTGGGAATCTCCACCAGCTGCACCGAGCCCTCGCCCCAATCACCCTTCGGCTCCACCCACAGGCACGGGCGCTTCTCGTAGAACACGCCGTCGTCCTGGTAGTGGTCGAAGTTGCGGTCACGCTGCAGCAGGCCGAAGCCACGCGGATTGCGGTCGACGAACATGTTGAAGCGCAGGTTGCGCGGGTTCAGCAGCGGCCGCCAGATCCATTCACCAGCGCCGGTCCACAGCGACAGGCCGTCGGTATCGTGGATCTCCGGGCGCCAGTCCCAGCCCATGCGGCGGTCGTTCTCGCCCACCTGGTACATGCTGGTGCAGGGCGCGATGCCGAGGCGCTCGATCGCCTTGCGCGGGTACAGCGCGCTGTCGATGTCCATCAGCAGCACATCACCGTTGGTGACGGCGAAGCGGTAGGCACCGGCCACGCTGGGCGAATCCAGCAGCGCGTAGACGATGAGGGTGTCCGAGTCGGCCGCAGGCTGTTCCAGGTAATAGGCGATGAAGTCCGGGAATTCCTCCGGCTTGCCCATGCCGGTGTCGATGGCCAGGCCACGTGCGGACTGGCCGTACTGGCCTTCCTTGCCCACTGCGCGGAAGTAACTGGCGCCCAGGAATGCGGCGAAATCGCGGTCGGTGTCCTTGCGCGTGTTCAGTCGGAACCCGGCAAAGCCGAGGTCGGCCGGCAGCTCACCGTTCTTCAACCCGCTCTTGCCGTAGTTGAACGCGGCGCCGTCATAGGCCAGTTCCTGCGCCTTGCCGTCGACCACGTCGTACATGCGCACGGGCGAATGGAAGTACAGGCCCAGATGGAAGAACTTGGCCTGGAATTTTCCCGGCTGGTCGGCCCACAAAGCATGGTCCTGGCGGTAGCCGATCGACTGGTACTGATCCCAGTCCAACGCCTCCAGCTTGCCCGGCAGTACCCGCTTGTGGCTCTGGTACGGCGCCTGTGCCAGCGCGCGCGCCTGACCCTTCAGGGTGGCGAAATCGAACGGCTGCGGCTGGCCAAGCCGGCGCAGCCCAAGCTGGCCACTCTTGCTGGCCGCACAGGCCGGCAGTGACGGCAGGCCGAAGGCGGCCAGGGCCAGGGAGGCATTGCGGATGAAGTCGCGTCGTTGCATGCAGGCGCGGGAGCAAAGGGAAGGTCGGCCATCATAGGCAGACAAACGTTAACGGGCAGCGGTGGAATCGATGCGCTGTTCAGCCTGTGCCAATGCCGCGATGCGCGCGTCGAGCTCCTGCAGGGCCGGCGCCTGTGGCCCGCGCTGGGCCAGCAGCAGCTGCCGTGCCTCGGCCAGCACGCTGCGGGCCTGTGCGATCTGGCCGGCCTCCTGCAGGGCCTGCCCCTGTGCCATCAGTGCCTGCGGCAGCAAGGCAACGTGGTCGGGCTGGCGCCAGATCGCCACTGCACGGGCATAGTGCGCCGCCGCGGCCGAAGGGTCGTCGCTGGCGCTGGCCCATTTCCCCAGGGCGAACTCGCCGTAGCCGATCTCACGATGCTCCGCGCCCAAGGCGCCGAGCAGCTGTGCCTGCACCTGCCGCAATTCCTGGCCGGCCAGCGCGTGCTGTCCGCGCTGCAGGGCCAGCAGCGCGCGTGCGCGGCGTACCACCAGCGCCTCCGGATGGCGCGGCCCCCATGCATCCTGTGCTGCCTGCCAGGCCAGCTCCAGCTCGGCCGCTGCCGCCTTCGTATCGCCCTGGCGGGCCAGCACATCGCCCAGTTGGCGGTGCAGGCTGATCACCTGCGGGCTGCTGGCGTCGGCGCGCTGGCCGAGCAGCGCCAGCGCCTGCCGGTACCCGGCCAGCGCGGCCGGCAGGCGCCCGGCGGTGGCGTCCAGGGCGGCCAGATCGGCCAGTGATTCAGCACGTCCGAAGCGCTCGACAATCCCTTGATGGCGCAGCGCCAGTGCCTGCTGGAACGACCGGCGCGCCGCATCGGCGTCACCCAGCTGGGCCTGGCACCGCCCAAGCTGGCTGTGGAATTCAGCCACGGCCGCCGGCAAGGCCGCCGCCTCGCTGGCCGCCAGCGGTTGCAGCGGCTGCAGGTGCGCCAGGCACTCGCGACCGCGGCCGAGCATGCGCAAGGCGCGCCCACGCTGGGTCACCGCCTCGATCTGCAGCGCCGGCGGCACCTCGCCCACCTCCTGCAGCAGCCTTCGCTGCTGGTCCAGGGTCTGCAGCGCCAGCTGGTAATCGCCCAGGCCGATGCGCAGGCGGCCGATCACCCCTTCCAGTTCGGCCAGCGCCAGCGGCTGGTCAGCCAGTTCGGCTTCGCCCCGTTGCTGGCCGGTGGCCAGCAGCTGCGGCACGTCGAAATGGCCGTGACGCTGGCTGGCCGCCTTGTCGAACAGGCCCACGGTGAAATCCTGCATGGCCTGCGCACGCGCCATTTCCACCCGCGCCTGGCGCGCCTGCCACAGGGCGATGGACGTGGTCAGCAGCAGCGCCAACACCGACAGCGTCGCCAAGGCCACGCCCCAGCGATGGCGGCCAATGTACTTGCGCACCCGGTAACCCACGCCCGGTGGTCGCGCCTGGATCGGCTGCCCCTGCAGGTAGCGGCGCAGGTCGCCGGCCAGCGCTTCGGCCGAGCTGTAGCGCTGCTGCGGGTCCTTCTGCAGGGCTTTTTCCAACAGCACGTCCAGATCGCCGCGCAATCGCCTCGCCTGCCGCTGCAGGGCCCGTTTCGGCGCTCCCGGCTCGGCGGCCAGCCGTTGCAGCAGCGCCGACGCGCGCGGTGCCTGCACATCCAGGATCGAGCGCTCCCATTCCGCGTCGCTGTGCCGGCGCAGGCGATAGGGCTTGTGCCCGGTGACCACCTCGAACAGCACCACGCCCAGCGAATAGACGTCGGTCAAGGTCGTCACCGCCTCGCCACGCACCTGCTCCGGCGCGGCGTAGTGCAGGGTGAACGCGCGGATTTCGGTGGCCGGATGGGCTGCGTTGGGATCGTCGTGGTCGAGCAGCTTGGCGATGCCGAAGTCGAGCAGTTTCACCGTGCCATCGGCGCGTACCAGGATGTTGGAGGGCTTCAGGTCGCGGTGCACCACCAGGTTGGCATGCGCATGGCTGACCACCGCGCAGACCTGCAGCATCAGCTGCAGACGCGTTTCCAGCGGCGGTTGCAGGCGCCGGCAGTAGTCGCTGATCGGCTCGCCTTCCACGTAATCCAGCGCCAGGTAAGGCTGCCCGTGCTGGTCCACCCCGGCGTCCAGCAGTTGTGCCAGATGCGGGTGCTGCAGGCGGGCCAGGATCTGCCGCTCGCGGCCGAAGCGCTGGCGCAGGCCGGGATCGGCGACGCCGCTGCGCAGCAGCTTCAGTGCAACCTGGCGCTGGTACAGGCCATCGCAGCGCTCGGCCAGCCAGACTTCGCCCATGCCACCTTCGCCGAGCGGGTGCAGCAGCCGATAGGGGCCGACCTCGCTTCCGGCGCGGCCCGGCGGTGTGGCAGTCCACAGCGGCTGGGCCATGAACTCGTGGCTGTCGGCTTCCTGCTGCAACAGGTGTTCCAGCTCGCGTCCCAGCGTCGGGTCCTGCGCGCTCAAGCGCTGCAGGCGCAGCTGGCGGGCGGCGGGTGCCAGCTCCAGCAGCTGGTCCAGCCAGGACGACAGTTGCTGCCAGCGGGCGGTATCCATATGTGGGTCGCGGCGACTCAGTCGCTGCGCATCGCCGCCAGCAGGAACAGCCGCGCCTTCTGCCAGTCACGGCGGATGCTGCGCTCCGAGCGCTGGCTCAGCTCGGCGATCTCCAGCTCGGACAGGCCCGCGAAGTAGCGCAGCTCCACGACCTTGGCCAGGTGCGCATCGACGGCCTGCAGGCGTTCCAACGCAACATCGAGGGCCAGCAGGTCCTCGTCCAGGCGCACACCGCTGCTGCTGTTCTCGGGAATCTCGGCCACCCGCTTGAGGTCGCCACCGCGCTTGCGCGCCAAGCGGTTGCGCGCGTAGTCGACGACCACACTGCGCATCGCCGAGGCTGCATAGGCGAAGAAGTGCGCACGGTCCTCGAAGCGTGCCGCACCGCGGCTGCCCAGCAGCTTCAGATAGGACTCGTGGACCAGCGAGGTCGCGTCCAGAGTGCGCCCCTGCTGCCCGGCCAGCTGCCGCCGGGCCATGCTGTGCAGTTCCTGGTACAGGGTGGTCAGCACGCGGTCGAGCGCGGCGCGATCGCCGCCGCGCGCAGCATCCAGCCAGACGGTGATATCCGGTCCTTCATCCATCGCCAACGCCCCCGCAGCGGATGTTGGCTGGACTATAGCGCTGCGCGTGTGCAGCGCATGAAGACGTTCAGCGCTGGCAGCGGCTGCACCACACGCTGGCCCGCTGGCCGATCATCGCGTGCTTGAGCGGGCGGCCGCAGCTGGGGCACGGCAGGCCATCGCGGCCGTACACCAGCAGCTCCTGCTCGAAGTAGCCCGGCGCGCCGTCGGGGCTGATGAAATCACGCAGGGTGGTGCCACCACGGGTGATCGCGTAGTCCAGCGTTTCCTTCACTGCCGTGGCAAGCCGCCGGTAGCGCTCGCGGGTGACCTTGCCAGCTTCACGCAGCGGGCTGATGCCGGCCTTGAACAGGCTTTCGGCCGCGTAGATGTTGCCCACGCCGACCACCACCGCCTGGTCCATCAGGAAGGTCTTCACCGGCGCGCTGCGGCCCCGGCTGCGGGCGAACAGGTAGTCGCCGTCGAAAGCTTCATCCAGTGGTTCCGGGCCCAGCCCCTGCAGCAAAGGGTGGATCTCGCCGGCAGGCTGCCAGAGCAGGCTGCCGAAGCGGCGCGGGTCGTTGAAGCGCAGCAGGCGGCCGTTGTCCAGACTGATGTCCACATGGTCGTGGGCGCGCAGCGGGGTGTCGCCGGGCAGCACGCGCAGACTGCCAGACATGCCCAGGTGCAGCACGGCGCTGCCGATGGCGGTGTCCAGCAGCAGGTACTTGGCGCGGCGACGCACGTCTTCGATGCGCTGGCCGGGCAGCAGCTCGGCCACTTCCGGCGGGATCGGCCAACGCAGGTCGGCACGGCGCAGGATCACCCCATGCACGCGGCGGCCCTGCAGGTGCGGGGCCAGGCCGCGGCGGGTGGTTTCTACTTCGGGCAGTTCGGGCATGGGACGATTCTATGCCCGCTCAGCGTGGTGGTGCAGCCAGTTCGCGCGCATCCAGGAACCCATCGCCGTTGGCGTCCTGCTTGTGGAAACGCTGCACGATCGTCTGCCGCTGCTGTTCGCGGGTGATGGCCATGCCCTTGCCACCGGGCAGCTCATCGGCGGTCAGCACGCCATCGCCCTTGCGGTCCATGCGATCGAAGGCGTACAGCATCCACTGCAGGTACTCGGCTTCACTGACCTTGCCGTCGCCGTCGCTGTCCATGCGCTGCAGGTAGCTGGCGGTATCGCTGACCTGGGCCTGCACGGCAGGCGCCCACACTGCGACCAGCAACAACACCGTCAGCGCAGCCTTCATCCGCCCACCAGGGTGTAACCCTTCAGTCGCGCGGCATAGGCCTGCAGCGCGGCAATGCCGCTTTCCTCGGCCTCGCGGCACCAGGCCTGCAGTTGACGCAGGCGCTCGGCGGCATCGTGACCACGCGCTTCCAGCAGCGTTGCCAGGCGCGCGCGGTATTCCACCAGGGTGCGGATGCGCGGGCGCTGGGCGACCCATTCGCTGAGCTGCGCGCGGCTGTCCGGCTTCAGCCAGCGGCCGTCGTTGACCAGCCCACGGCGCAGCCTGCGCGGCAGCAACCGACGCAGCTTGGCACCGGCGTGCCGTGCTTCCTCGCGCAATGCCGGCATGAACACGTTGCGCTGGTAGTCGGTCATCGCCTGGAAGCGATGCGACAACAGTGCTTTCAGGGTGTCGGCGTCGGGCACGGCGATGTTCGGGCGCACGTCCATGGCCGGCGCCACCCGCAGGACCTTGGCCAGGCGCACTGCCTGCAGCAGGCGGATCGCGCTCCAGCCAATGTCGAACTCCCAGCGCCGCATCGCAAAGCGCGCCGAGCTGGGGAACGCATGGTGGTTGTTGTGCAGTTCCTCGCCGCCAATCCAGAATGCCCACGGCGTCAGGTTGGTGGAGGTGTCGGCCGATTCGTAGTTGCGGTAGCCCCACCAGTGGCCCAGGCCATTGACCACGCCAGCGGCCCAGAACGGGATCCAGGCCATCTGGATCGCCCACAGGGCGATGCCCGGCAGGCCGAACAGCACCGTGTTGATCGCAAACAGCAGCACCGGGCCGAACGTGGCATAGGGGGTGTACAGGCGGCGCTCGATCGCGTCGTCCGGCGTGCCGCGACCGTACTGTTCGATGTCCGCGCGCATGCCGCGCGCTTCGCGGTAGAGTTCCACGCCGCGCCAGAACACCTGGCCGATGCCACGGGTGACCGGGCTGTGCGGGTCGTCCTCAGTTTCCACCTTGGCGTGGTGCTTGCGATGGATCGCCACCCACTCCTTGGTGATCATCGAGGTGGTCAGCCAGGTCCAGAAGCGGAAGAAGTGCGCGACCACCGGGTGGAAGTCCACGCCCCGATGCGCCTGGCTGCGGTGCAGGTAGAGGGTGACCGAGAAGATCGTGAGCTGGGTGAAGACCAGCAGCACCAGGGCCAGCTGCCACCAGCCCAGGCCCAGCACGCCACCGGTCAGCAGGGACATCAGGGCATCAGGCATGGCGGCTCTCCAGAGCGACACAGGTATGGAAGACATCATGGGCGCTTGCGTTGCAAACTGCACCTTGCACCGCTGGATTGGCAGCGCCATTCCGTGGCTTCGTTCACAGTTGGGGACCCGTGTTGTCGAGCCTTGATCCGCGCACCCGCGCCACACCCCCTGCCCCGCCCGCCGGGGACCTGCCGCCCTTGATCGAACTGGACCGCGCCAGCGTGATGCGCGGCCAGGTGAAGGTCCTGCACGCGCTGAGCCTGCGCATCGCACAGGGCCAGCACACCGCGCTGCTCGGTCCCAATGGCTGTGGCAAGTCCACCTTCATCAAGCTGATCACCCGCGAGCTGTACCCGCTGGCACAGGCCGACGGCACGGTGGCGGTGAAAGTGCTGGGGCAGAGCCGCTGGCAGGTCGACAGGCTGCGTTCGCAGCTGGGCATCGTCACCGGCGACCTCAGCAGCAACCTGGCCGACATGCCTGGGCTGACGGTGGAGCAGGCGGTGCTGTCGGGGTTCTTCGCCAGTTACGTGGTGCCGGCCTTCCGCGAGGTCACCGCCGATATGCGCATCCGGGTCGGCGAGACCCTGGCGATGACCGGCGCATCGGGCCTACGTGAACGTGCCTATGCCGAGTTGTCGGCCGGCGAGACCCGCCGCGTGCTGATCGCCCGCGCACTGGTCAATCGACCACAGGCGCTGCTGCTGGATGAACCCTCCACCGGGCTGGACCTGGTGGCCCGCCAGCAGTTGATCGCCACCATGCGCGTGCTTGCGCAGCAGGGCATCACCCTGGTGCTGGTCACCCACCACATCGAGGAAGTGATTCCCGAGATCGAGCGCGTGGTGCTGCTGCGCGACGGTCGCGTGCTGGCCGATGGGGCGCGCGCCGAGCTGCTGCGCGACGAACCGTTGTCAGCCGTGTTCGGCGGCTCAATCACGGTGCTGGAACAGGAAGGGCGGCTGACCGCGTACGCGGAGTGACAGCGCATCGGTGGCGGGCCGGATGTCCGGCCCGCCACACGCTGCTTCAGAACCGCAATGCCAGCGCGCGTGACTCGATCGGTGCCATCCGGCTCTGGTCCTGCAGCTGCAGGTCGCGCAGTTCATAGGGCGCACCGAAGCCGGCAGGCAGCGCAGCCTGGTCGAAAGGCAGCACCAGCGCGCCGCGACCCGGGCCATCGAACCACGCTGCGGCATGGGCCTGCGCCACCGGCTGCAACTGGCCGTTGGCTGCGGTGGCATACAGGGTGCCGCGCGCCTCGTAGCGGCCGGCGGCGGCCACCTGCAGCGGCAGGCTGACCTGGCGGCTGGCCGGATCGGGCGTGGCCTGGCCGACGAAGCGGGCGGTCGGTCTGGCCACCGCGAAGGCGACCTTGCCGTCGCGCAGTACGCCGTCGGCCTGGGCGAACACCTGCAGCTCCCACAGGCCCTGTGCGTTGCTGGCCTCGGCCGGAATCCTCACCTGTGCACGCAGGCTGCCATCGGTGGTACGCAGCAGCCGCTGCGGCCAGCTGCGGCCATCGGGTGCAACCAGCAGCGCTTCACCGCCGAGGCTGCCGCGCCGTGCACGCAACGTCGCTGCGCTGGCACCGTCTTCCAGCAGACGCGCCTGCAGCTGCACGTTGCCACCGGCCAGCACCTGCGCCTGGCTGGCCTGCACTTCCAACCGCAGCGGGCTGTTGGGCTCCAGTACCTGCACCACGTAGCGGCCCTGTGCCTGCGCGCTCTGCAGGCGGTAAGCGCCAGCTGCGCTGGCGGTACCGGTACGCAGCATGCTGCTGCCATCGTTGACCGGCATGCCCGCATCCTGCAGCTGGCGTGCATCGACACTGCGCGCGACGCTGCTGCGCCCCGCCGGATCACGTACCTGCAGCGCGCTGGCCGGCAGCGCGCGGGCGCCCGGTGCCGGGCTGAGCTGGATCACCGCATCCGCTGCGCTCAGCGGCAGTTCCAGGCCGCGCTGCAGCTCGGCACCGTCGACCTGCTGCCAGTAGCTGCGGCTGATGGCGGCCTGGGGGCCCGGGGCCTGCAGTGGCTGCGCCGGGTCCAGCGCCCAGGCGAAGGCCAGCGGCGCGTGCTCGCTTTCGTCGGCCGGCAGCGGCGCGGCAACCAGACCGGCGGGAATCTGGTCGCCAGCGGCGACGCGCAGCGGCTGCGCGGCCTGCGCCGATGCGCTGGAAAGGACTGCCAGCACGGCGGCAGCCAGCAAGGTGGAATGGATCGTCATGGTCATCTCCCTCACTGGGTCAGGTCGTTGCGCAGGATGCTGCCGAGGCCGAAGCACTCGCGGCGGCTCTGGTTGTGGCTGAGCGGCTCGGCGCCCTGGGTGCGCGCCTTGTCGGTGAACCACAGGGTGCCGGCCGCCTTCTGGCTGCTGCATTCAAGGAAACCGTCCGAGCACGACGACAGCCAGTTCTGGGTGAACTCCAGGCCGACATTGGCGGCGTAGCCACCGCAGTAGCTGTTGCTGTCCCACACCGCCGATTCGACATCGCTGCCAACCACTGCGCGGAACGGCTTGGGCAGGGCCGGGCGGCCGGCGGTGCCGTACAGGTTCTGCGCGTTGTAGGTGGCCATGTGTCCCACCTGCTGCATGCGCACCGCGTCGCTCTTGTAGCCCAGCAGCCAGCCCAGCGAGGTTTCGAACGTGTTGCCGTTGAGCACGGCGTCGGCCAGCGGCGTACCTGCCGACGAGGGCGCCAGCGCAGTGACCTTGCGCACCCGGTTGATGATCTTCGGGTAGCGACTGTCGTAGGTGGGGTTGGACAGGATCCAGCGCATCACGTTGCCGCCGTTGGAATGGGTGATGACTACCAGCTGGGTGATGCCACGGCTGTCGATGAAGCCGGTGAGCTGGTTGGCCAGGCAACCGGCCGCTTCCGGCTTCCACATGTACTGGGTGAAGTCGCAGTTGATGACCACATAGTTGCTGCTGTTCGGCAGGCCCTGGCGGACGGTGTCGATGATCGCCGGCTGCCAGTAATCCTGTGTGGCATTGGTCTGCGCGCCGGTGCCGTGCACGAAGGCGACGCCGTAGACCTCGGCGGCCTGCGCCGGGGCGGTCGCCAACGCGAGAACGACGGCCAGAACGGTACTTCCTGTTGCGGTGCTGCGCATCGCTTCTCTCCCTTTCAGCGGATCCCCCCGGCCCGGCTGTGAGCTGATGCTCATGGCGGCAGCGTGTGAAAGTCCGTGCGCTGCGCCCGGATTCAGGAGATTGCCGACACTTGATGACGGTTTTCACCGCCCAGCGGCGGACCATGCCGGGTCTGGCCGTATGACCGATGGACGCTGCGGCCGGCAATCGAGGCTGCGATCATGGCCGGCGAGTTCCCTTCCCGAGTCTGCCCATGTCGTCGATCCTTTCCCCTGCCCGTCCGCTGCTCGGCTTGGCCATCGCGCTGTCGTTGGCCGGCTGTGCCGCCACCACCAGCAAGCCGACCGCCGTCGAAGCCAACATCACCACCAAGGCCGTGGGCTACCTGGACAAGACCGCAGTGCCGGCCAGCATCGATCTCGTGCCGGCACCACCGGCGGCCGGCTCGGCTGCCTTCGCACTGGATGAGCAGGTCAGCCGCGAGGCACGTGCGCTGCGCGGCAGCCCGCGCTTCGCCCAGGCAAGTGTCGATGCCGAACTCGGCTTCCCGGAAGGCGCCAACCACTTTTCCTGCGCCGCCGACATCGACGTCGATGCAGTGAAGACCCCGGCCCTGTACCGCCTGCTGGAGCGCAGCCGCATCGACGCCAGTGCTGCCACCAAGGCCGCCAAGAATAAGTACCAGCGCCCGCGTCCTTTCATGGTCAACGGCGAGCCGACCTGCTCGCCGAAGGATGAGGAGGGCCTGCGCAGCAACGGCTCCTACCCGTCCGGCCACACCTCGATCGGCTGGGCATGGGCATTGATCCTGTCGGAGATCGCACCGGACCGCGCCGATGCCATCCAGGCCCGTGGCCGCAACTACGGCGAGAGCCGCCTGGTGTGCAACGTGCACTGGCAGAGCGACATCCTCGAAGGCCGCTTCATGGGCGCAACCGCCGTTGCCCGCCTGCATGACAACGCCGCGTTCAACAAGGATCTGCTGGCCGCACGCAAGGAAATCGCTGCCGCGCGCAAGGCCGGCCTGCATTCCAGCCGTGATTGCACCACCGAAAACGCGGTGCTGAAGGTGCGCCCGCAGAGCGCGCTGTAAGCGCGCGCCGGATTAATCGTTGCCGGCCAGCGGCCGGCGCTACCGGTTGCGGTGAAAACAGAAGGGCCGGCATTGCGCCGGCCCTTCTTCATTGCATCACTGCAGCAACCGCATCAGAACTTCGCGGTGAACTCCACGCCCCAGGTACGCGGCTCGTTGAGGAAGCCGGTCAGGTTGTTGAAGTCGATCGCGCCGACCACGCGGGTCTGGTTGGTCAGGTTGCGGCCGAACACGGCCACGTCGTACTGGCCGTAGTCCCAGTTGTAACCCAGGCGCAGGCCACCTTCCAGCGAACTACGGCCGCGGAATTCCGGCGACTCGTAGATGAAGAAGTTGACCGCGCTGCGGTAGGCCCAGTCGGTGTAGGCATACAGCTCGCTGCCATCGCTGAGCGGGAAGCCCACGCGCAGGGTCGCGTTGTGGATCCACTTCGGCGCCTGCGGCAGCGGATTGCCGTTGACCAGGGCGTAGGTGCCACCATTGATGATGGTGGTCGGGTCGGTGATGGTGCAGCCGCCGCCACAGACCGCCACCGCCAGGTTCTTGTCCTTGATCTCGGTGTCGTTGTAGCTGCTGCCGAAGGTCAGCAGGACGTTGTCGGCCAAGTAGGCCTCCAGGTCCAGCTCCACGCCCTGGCCGATGGTCTTGTCGGCGTTGAGCAGGGTGGCGGTATTGTTGGTGCCACCCACGGCGATCAGCTGCTGGCCGTCCACGTCGTAGCGGAACACGCTGAAGCCCAGGCGCGCGCGACGCTCGAACAGATCGGCCTTGATGCCGGCTTCGTACGAAATCACCTTCTCCGAATCGGCCTGCGACAGACCGGGCGCGAACGCCAGACGGCCCTGGATCGACGGTGCACGGAAGCCCTTGGCCACGCGTGCATAGGCATTGACGTTGTCGGTCAGCTTGTACACGCCGCTGACATCCCAGCTGACGTCATTGACGTCGGTGTTGGCCAGGTACGGGCCACTGACCGGGGTACCGAACGGCACGGCCTGCAGCACGCTGGCGCTGAAGTCCTTCTTGTCCTGCGTATAGCGCACGCCGGCACGCAGCTTGAAGCGGTCGGTGACATCGAAGTCGCCCGAGGCGAATACCGCCCACGCCTTGTTGCGCTGCTGCTGCACGACATGGCCGGTCTGCGGATTGCCCGGCGTCAGCGAGTCGTAGTTGAAGTTGTTGATGGTGACGTCTTCATCGAAGTAGAAGACGCCGGCCTGCCAGTCGAAGCGGCCCCATTCGTTGGATTCCACGCGGAATTCCTGGGTCCACTGGCGGTGGTGCGGCAGGCCGTCGGCCGACTCGGACGAGAACGGAATCAGGCCCGGGCCGGAGTTGCCGGCACCGAGGAACGCGGCGCCGTAGCCACCGTCGATGTCGCCGCGGTTGAGCGATTCGGCGGTCTCATAGCCGGTGATCGAATGCAGGGTCACCGAACCGAGGTTCCACTGCAGGCGCGCGCTGCCGCCCCAGGTTTCCAGGTCGGAGAAATTGACGCCATCGTTGGCGACCTTGTCGCGGTCGAAGTTCTCGACCAGCGAATTGCCGCCCTTCTCGATGATGTTGGCGCGGAACAGGCGGGCGGTGCCGTTGAGCTTGCGCTTGTGCAGGTTGAACAGCGCTTCGAAATCATCGCCTTCGTACAGGAACTGCACGCGGCCAGCGGCTTCGTCATAGCCCTCGAAACCACTGTTGGGTGCACCGGCGCGGGTGTTGTCGACCCAGTCGTCGCGACGCTGGTAGATGGCCGACACGCGTGCGGACCAGCGGTCGGTCAGCGGGCCGCCGTAGGCGCCCTGCACGTTCCAGCTGTTGTAGGTGCCATAGCCCACGCGCACGTAGCCATCGGCATCCTGCGACGGACGCGCCGAATCGAACTTGACCACGCCGGCCGGGGTGTTGCGCCCGAACAGGGTGCCCTGCGGACCGCGCAGCACTTCCACGCCGGCCAGGTCGAACAGCGGGAAGCCCTTCAGCAGCGGGCTTTCCTGCACCACATCGTCGTACACCAGCGAGACCGGCTGCGAAGCGTTGAGGTCGAAATCGGTGTTGCCCAGGCCGCGGATGTAGAAGCGCGGGAAGGCACGGCCGTAGGAAGACTCGATGTTGAGGCTCGGCACGCGCGCAGCAAGGAAGCGGATGTCATCGCCCGCCGAACCGAGCACGTCGAGCTTTTCGCCCTGGATCGCGCTGATCGCAACCGGCACGTCCTTGGCGTTCTCGACGCGACGCTGTGCAGTCACTTGCAGCGCATCGAGAGCGACCGGATCCTTGGCGGCGGGGGTTTCCTGGGCGGCTGCTACCAGCGGCAGCAGGGCGGAAAGAGCGACAACGAGCGGGCGCGCGACCGGAGAGCGGCCACGGGAAGTACGGGTCGGGGACATGGCGGTAGGCTGTGTTTGGAGGGGTGGTAAAACGGCGCTACCAGATAATTGTTGCAATACAGCACCTGCCTCGCAAATGCCGATCGTTCATGGCCGCCTCGCGCGCCGCCGGAAGCTGCCGCTAGACTCGGGGTTTTCCCCCGCAACGGACCTGCTGCGATGACCCAGTGGTACTTCCATGCTCCCGGCCAGGCCGACCGTGTCGGTCCGTTCGACGAGGAGGCCGCGCGCCGCTTTGCCCAGGCCAATCCGCGCGCGCTGGCCTGGTGCCAGGGCATGACAGGGTGGACACCGGTGTCCGAAATCGTTGCCCTGCAGCAGGCCAGCACCGCCACAACAGCGCCGCCGCCGATGCCTGCAGTCACGCCCGCAGTGACAACTGCGTCAACCGGCAGCCGTGCCGACCGCATCGACTTCCGCATCGTCGGCCATGAAATGCAGTTCGTGGAAATCGAACTGGACCCTGGCGAAGGTGCGGTGGCGGAGGCCGGCGCGTTGATGTTCAAGGACGCTTCGGTGCAGATGGATACCGTCTTCGGCGGCGGCGCACGCGGTGGCCAGGGCAGCGGTTTCATGGACAAGGTGATGGCCGCAGGCAAGCGCGTGCTGACCGGTGAGAGCCTGTTTGCCACCGTCTACACGCAGACCGGCCCGGGCCGCGGCAAGGTCGCCTTCGCCGCGCCCTATCCCGGCACCGTGCTGGCGATGAAGCTGGACCAGCACGGCGGGCGCCTGATCTGCCAGAAGGACAGCTTCCTGGCCGGCGCGCGCGGCGTGCAGATCGGTGTGCAGTTCCAGCGCAAGATCATGACCGGCCTGTTCGGCGGCGAGGGCTTCATCATGCAGAAGCTGGAGGGCGACGGTTGGGTGTTCATCCATGCCGGCGGCTGCGTGGTCGAGCGAGAGCTGGCCGCAGGCGAACGCCTGGATGTCGATACCGGCTGCATCGTCGCCTACCACCCGACCGTGGACATGGACGTGCGCCGGGTCAAAGGCATCCGAAGCGTGCTGTTCGGTGGCGAGGGCGTGTTCCTGGCCACCCTGACCGGACCGGGCAAGGTCTGGCTGCAGTCGCTGCCGTTCTCGCGTCTGGCCGGCCGCATGTGGATGGCCGCGCCAAAGGGCGGCGGCAAGAGCCGTGGCGAGAGTTCACTGCTGGGCTGAGCGGTCCGGAGGCAGGACGGCGGGTAGTGCCGGCCGCTGGCCGGCAACCATGGCAACCCACGCATCCCAGCGGCCGGCACTACCAGGCGGCAGATGATTTCATGAATGGGGAATCCCCCCACCCTGCCCGCCCTGCCACGCCTTCGGTATGCTGGCGCCCTTTCCTGAATCCGGCGCCGCGAGCGCACTGCCGATGAGCCTGTTCCGCCCCCGTGTGCTGCTGTCCGTCGCCCTGCTCGGCCTGCTGGCCGGCTGCGGTGGTGAAGAGGTCCGCCCCACCCCGCCCGCGCAGCCCATCCTGGTGCCGCAGGCCAAGCCGGTGAAGATCGGCATCGCGCTCGGCGGCGGCGCGGCCAAGGGCTTTGCGCATATCGGCGTGATCAAGATGCTCGAGGCCAACGGCTTCGAACCGGTGGTGGTGTCCGGCACCAGTGCCGGCAGCGTGGTCGGCGCCCTGTATGCCAGCGGCATGGACGCCTTCCAGATGCAGAGCAAGGCCGTGGCGCTGGATGAAGCCAGCATCCGCGACGTACGCCTGTTCTCCGGTGGCCTGGTGCAGGGCCAGAAGCTGCAGGACTACGTCAACGAACAGGTGGCCAACCGCCCGGCCGAGCGCCTGAAGAAGCCATTCGCTGCCGTCGCCACCCAGCTGGAAACCGGCGAGCGTTCGATCTTCGTGCGCGGCAACGTCGGTCAGGCGGTGCGCGCGTCCAGCAGCATCCCCGGGGTGTTCGAGCCGGTGAAGATCGGTGGCCGCAACTACATCGATGGCGGCGTGGTCAGCCCGGTGCCGGTGGACGCCGCGCGCCAGCTCGGCGCCGAGTTCGTGATCGCCGTGGACATCTCCAGCAAGGCCAGCGGCAAGGCACCGGCCGGCATGCTGGGCATCGTCAACCAGTCGATCTCGATCATGGGCCAGCGCCTGGGCGAGCAGGAACTGGCACGCGCGGACATCGTGATCCGGCCGAAGGTGCTGGACATCGGCGCTGCCGACTTCAGCCAGCGTGGCACTGCCATCCTGGAAGGCGAGAAGGCCGCGATGGCGGCGATGCCGCAGATCCGCGCCAAGATCCAGCAGCTGCAGAAGGCCCGCGCCGCCGCCTTGGCACCGGCACCGGTGGCTGCGCCGAAGTGCGACGAACCTTCGCGCCTGGGCAAGCTGATGGGCCGCAAGGAAAAGTGCTGAAGCGCGTTGCCTGATCGACCGTCGCGGTCAGCGCCGCGGCGGTGGGTAGCCGCTGGCCAGGCGTCGCTGCCGGCGCCGCTCATCCACCGCCCGGTCATGCCGCTGCGCGCTCAGCTGCAACTGCTCCATCGCGTCCCCCGGCAACCACAGCTGCTGCTGGGCACGGGTGATCGCCACGTAGGCGGCGCGCACCGGGCTGTGCTGCGCGCGCGCGTCGTGGCCGCTGTCGAAGCAGCACGGCGCCATGGACACGGTGGCGAACTGCAGGTTCTTGGCATGCTGGGCCAGGCACAGCACGATGCTGGCCTCGTCCGCATCGACCAGCTGCCCAAGCAGGCGCTGCAACGCCGCAGCATCGAAGCCACCGGCAAACAGCGCGGGAATGTCCGCCTGTCCACGCTTGGCGCAGACCTGCACGAAGCTTTCCCAACGTTGTCCGGGGCCGCCACCGGCTGCGCTGCGCCATGCGTCGATCGGACCGTCCACCTCTTTCAACAGCGCCTGCCGCGACGCTGGGTGCAGATGTACGCGCGCGCCGCGCGCAACCAGCTCATTGGCTTCCAGCAGCATCCGCCACAGGCTGCCGTACAGGCGGGCGCCGGTGCTGGGCACCACCGACCAGTCGTCATAGCGGCGCAGGCCGGTGGCGCGGTCGCTGGCCCCCATGAACGGTGCCGGCTCGCCGAGATCGTCCAGTGCCAGCGACTGGTTGACCAGCGCATCGACCTGGCGCCCCTGGCGCACCGACTGGTGCATCTCCAGTGTTTTCGCCGATGACCAGCGCTGTACGCGTCCGCTCAACCGCTGATGCGGATCGCCAAGGCTGACCACGCCGGGCGCGTGGGTGGCCAGCAGCTGTTTCCACGCCGGGCTGAGATCGTGCGCCTCATCGACCAGCACCATGCCCAGCGACACCGGCAGCGGCACGCCACGCAGCGCCAGCCATTTGCCGATATGGCCCGCATCCAACCGCAGGCAGCCGCCCTTCTGAACCACTGCATCGAACATGCAGCGCCAGACGAACTCCGCCGCCGCGATGAACGGCGTGGCTTCCAGCTGCGCTGCGCCCAGCGAGCGCTGGAAATGCCAGGCCTGCAGGTTCGGCGCTGACGACGCGCACCAGCGGTTGATGGCGTCCAGGGCGATCATCAGCACCTGGTCCGGCCGGCGCGCGCCGATGGCCGGCAGGCCGAGGCGTGCGGCCGCCTCGCGCAAGGTCAGCGTGCTCTGCCGGTAGGTCGGTACGAAGCCGCCGGTCAGGCCGTTGGCGGCGGCATGACGGGCGATCGTGTTGGCGAACTCGATCTGGGTCAGCAGCCGCGTGCTGGCGTCGACCGGCAGCCGCGCGCGGAATGCCTCGACCTGGCCACGCGTAGGCGCCACGTAGGTGTAACGGCCCGGGCGCGCCTGCAGCAGCGCCAGCACCAGATGGCCCTTGCCGGTGCCGGCGTAGGCCTGCAGATCGATCAGTTCATCGGGATTGGCTGCAATCGCGCGCAGCACGCGCGCTTGTTCAGATGTGAACAGGCCGTTGTGCTGGGTCGCGTGCGTTGTCTGTTGGTCATCGCCGGCGTCTTCGTCATCGCCTTCGGCCAGCGATGTCGCCGGGAAATGGATCGTGTGCCCTTCCAGGGTGATCCTGCAGGCCGCCTGGAAATCTGCACCGGGATACGCGTCCGGTGACACGGCCAGCACCGTCTCCATCACCTCATCCGGTGCCAGCAGCACGTCCTGCGCGGCCAGCACGCCCAGCCAGGCCTCCAGCGCCCGCGCGTCCTGTCCTGCGGCGGCCGCCAGCTGCGCCTGCGCAGCGTGGCCATCATCCGCGGCGAACAGCGCACAGGCGTCGTGCAGCAAACGCTGCAGCTGCGCTGCCGGTTGCCCCTGCCGGCGGCACAGCATGGCCACCAGCAGGCCAGCCTGCTCCAGCGGCGTGTCTGGCAGCGTGCCGTCGGTCAGGTGCCGCAGCAGGCTCTGCTCGCGCAGCGGAAGGAACAGCAGGGAAGACGTCGAGGATGGGGTATCAGACATGCCGGAGCCAGAAGGAATCACTGCGCTGCCTGCATGTTGACGGCCGCCGCGGGGCACGATGCTCGGCCAGCGCGCCCGCGCCGTCAAACATCACGACGCCCCGCTCATTCAAGCTGCGACAACGGCAATGCCTGGAACCCCTTCACCGTACGCAGCACGAAGCTGGAATTGGCGTCGGCCACACCGCCAGCGTTTAGCAGCTTGTCCAGCAGAAATCGCGAGAAGTGCTCCAGATCGCGCACATAGACATGCAGCAGGTAGTCCATGTCACCGGTCAGGGCGTGGCAGGCCACCACTTCATCCCAGGCCTGCACGCTGTCGACGAAGTGCCCGATCGCGGCCTGGTCATGCTTTTCCAGCTGCACGCGCACGAAGGCCTGCAACCCCAGCCCGAGCCGGCGCGGCTCCAGGCGCGCGCCATAGCCGACGATCACCCCTTCGCTTTCGAGCCGTTGCAGGCGCCGCAGGCAGGCCGAGGGCGACAGGTTCACCCGTGTGGCCAGCTCGGCATTGGTGGCACGGCCATCACGCTGGATTTCCGCCAGCAGCCGTATATCCGTGCGATCGAAATGGACTTCTCCAGCCATTGCTGCCCCGCAACATGGTGAATGCGCAATGATATTGCGCCAACGACCCCGATCCGCGCAACTTTTGCAACCCTGTTGCGCGCCCCCTGCCTTAGCATCGTGGGTATCCCGTCAAGGAGTCTTCCATGGACCTCGCCCAGCCCCGCCGCGTCGAACACCAGCAGACCGACAAGGGCTACGTGCCGGTGTACACCACCGCGCTCGTCGAGCAGCCGTGGGACACCTATACCGCCGACGACCACGCCACCTGGAGCACGCTGTACCAGCGCCAGCGCGAACTGCTGGTCGGCCGCGCCTGCCAGGAATTCCTGGATGCACAGGACGAGATGGGCATGAACGCGCACATGATCCCGCGCTTCGACCAGCTCAACGAAGTGCTCGGTGCGGCCACCGGTTGGACCCTGGTGGGCGTGGAAGGGCTGCTGCCGGAACTGGATTTCTTCGATCACCTGGCCAACCGCCGTTTCCCGGTGACGTGGTGGATCCGCCGTCCCGACCAGATCGACTACATCGCCGAACCGGATCTGTTCCACGACCTGTTCGGCCACGTGCCGCTGCTGATGAACCCGGTGTTCGCCAACTACATGGAGGCCTACGGCCGCGGTGGCGTCAAAGCGCACGCGATTGGCCCGGAGGCGCTGCAGAACCTGACCCGCCTGTACTGGTACACGGTGGAGTTCGGCCTGATCGACACGCCCGAAGGCATGCGCATCTACGGTGCCGGCATCGTCTCGTCGAAGGGCGAATCGCTGTACTCGCTGGAGTCGGCCGCACCGAACCGCATCGGTTTCGACCTGCAGCGGATCATGCGCACGCGCTACCGCATCGACACCTTCCAGAGGACCTACTTCGTCATCGACAGCTTTGAACAGCTGATGCAGGCGACGTCACCGGACTTCACCCCGATCTATGCCGCGCTGGCCGACCAGGCGCATCTGCCGGCAGGCGATGTGCAGGGCGAAGACCGCGTGTTCCAGACCGGCACGGGCGAAGGCTGGGCCGACGGCGGCGACGTCTGAGTCGACATGCAGGTCCGGTATCCTGACCTGCATGACCAACGTTTTCGCTTCTCTGCGTGTCATCGACGTCGGCTTCGATGACGACTTCATCCTGCTGACCCTGGCCGATGGCCGCCACACCCGGCAGCCGTTGCGCTGGGCGCCAGCCCTGTTCGAAGCCACGGCCGAACAACGTGCGCAGTGGGTCACGACCGCCGACGGGCTGGGCGTGAACTGGCCGGCGCTGCTGCCGGCGCAGGAGCGCGGCGTGGTCGATGTTCCGAACCAGGTGTGGGATGACCGCTATGAAGCCGCCCTCGCCCGCCTGCAATCGCATGCCTGGAAACTGGACGCGCTGTCCGATGAAGACCAGCAGCTGGTCGCGTTGTGGCGCATGGAAGCAGACATCAACAACGGCGGCTTCATGCAGTTCCTGTGCAACTGGGGAGACCCCACCTGCCAGCTTGCGCTACGCGCATTGCAGGCGATGGGCGCAACACAGACGCACACGATCCTGGCGGGCATGCGCGGGCTGCTGGATCGTCTGGAAGACGACCCGGCGATCAAGGAATTGACCGACCTGTACGGCGCGATGAGCGAGGACGAACAGCAAACGCTGGAGGCGTTTGAAGACGACTATTACGGCCGCCCGGAAGATCTTGCGCGGCTGGGCCTGCTGCATTTCGGCGCGGAACCGCTGCAGTCCTGACCTGTAGAGCCGAGCCACGCTAGGCTGGCGTGCCCGGCATTCAACGTGGATAGACCAGCAGCACCACCAGATCCTCCTCGCCCACCTGCTGCAGCGCGTGCGCACTGCCTGCCCGCGTCAGCAACGCATGACCCGCACGCACGTCATGCTGCTTTCCATCCAGCACATAGCTGCCCTGCCCGCTCACGATGTAATAGATCTCGTCCTTGTGCTGCGGGTGCAGGCCGATGCCCGCGCCCTTGTGCAGCACGCGCTTGCGCAGCACGAACGGCAGGCCCTGCGCATCGGCGAAGAACGAATACGCCGTGGTCGGCCCGGCGCCGCCGTGCGGGCCCGCTTGCGCGCGCGCCAGCGTGCCTTCGTGCACCACCTGCGAGCGTCGCGCAGGATCGCCGCCCTGCCCTGCACCCATCACATCGCAATCGATATCACGCACCAGCGCCGGTTGCAGCGTCGGTAACACCTGCACCGCCTCGCGCAGCACCAAGCACGCCACCGCAGTGGCACCGGCCGCGCTGAAGTGCGTGCCATCGGCCTTGTTCTGCTCGGGCACGAACAGGAAGTACGGGCGTGCGCCCTGCTCGCCCAGCGCGCGGATCCATCGTGTGCTGCGGTCGTTGAGGTCGATCAGGGCAACGTGCTCGCGCGCGGCCAGCTGCTGCATGGCCAGCGTGTAACGCGCGTGCGTATCCAGCAGCGAACCGAAGTCGTACAGCAGCCGCGCCACCGGCGTGACCAGCACCGGTGTGGCACCCTTGTCACGCGCCACCTGCACGTAACGCATCAGCAGCTGTGGATAGTCGCTGTCCGGATCGGTGTAGCGCGTGGGATCTTCGAACTTCGCGTCGTTGTGGCCGAACTGGATCAGCAACACATCGCCACGACGTAGTTCGGCGGCAATCGCATCCAGGCGCCCTTCGTCGATGAAGCTGCGCGTGCTGCGCCCGCCCTTTGCATGGTTGCGCACTTCGATCCGTGCCGGGTCCAGATAGCTCTGCAACATCTGGCCCCAGCCGGCCTGCGGCGCGCGATCGGGGCCGTATTTGGCAGCGGTGGAATCACCGGCGATGAACACCCGCACCGGTGCCGCATGCGCGGCAGTGCTCGACAGCAACAGCAGCAACAACCGCTTCCACATGGCCGGACCCTGGTAGTGCCGGCCGCTGGCCGGCAACCTCATGAACGGTGCAAGCATTGCCTGGATGCCGGCCAGCGGCCGGCACTACCCAGGACCACGCGTTACCGCGCCAACCAACCACCATCGACCGGCAGCACCGCGCCGTTGATGTAATCCGACGCTGACGAAGCCAGGAACACCGCCGCACCGGCCAGATCTTCCGGGTTGCCCCAGCGGCCGGCCGGAATGCGCTCGAGGATCGCCTTGTTGCGGTCTGCATCGGCGCGCAGCGCGGCGGTGTTGTCGGTAGCCATGTAGCCCGGCGCGATGGCGTTGATGTTCACGCCCTTGCCGGCCCACTCGTTGGCCAGCAAGCGGGTGATGCCGGCGATGCCACTCTTGCTGGCGGTGTACGACGGCACGCGGACGCCGCCCTGGAACGACAGCATCGAGGCGATGTTGATGATCTTGCCGCTGCCCTGGGCGATGAAGTGGCGGCCGGCAGCCTGCGAGATGAAGAAGGCGGACTTGATGTTGACGTTCATCACGTCGTCCCAGTCCTGCTCGCTGAAGTCCACCGCATCGGCGCGGCGGATCAGGCCGGCGTTGTTGACCAGGATGTCCAGCCTGCCGAGGCCTTCGATGGTTTCGCGCACCACGCGCTCGACCGGTTCGATGCTGATCAGGTTGGCTTCCACTGCCAGGCAGCGGCGGCCCAGTGCGGTGATCTTCTCGATGGTTTCAGTGGGCGGGGCGATGCCAGCCACCGCGACGTCGGCGCCGGCGGCAGCCAATGCCACCGCGATACCCTGGCCCAGGCCGGTATTACCACCGGTTACCAGAGCGACTTTTCCTTCCAGGCTGAAGGGATTGGTCATTGCGTATGCGTTCCTTGGTAGAGGCGTGCGTGATGCAGGCAAGCGACCACCGAGCAGCGTGCGCGGTGGCCTGTCAGTGCTTACTTGAGCTGGCAGATGTCCAGCACGTGCATGTCGGTGTAGTCCAGGTTCTCGCCACCCATCGCCCAGATGAAGGCGTAGTTGCTGGTGCCGGCACCCATGTGGATCGACCACGGCGGCGACACCACCGCTTCGTTGTTCTGGATGACGATGTGGCGCTGTGCGTCCGGCTCGCCCATGAAGTGGTAGACGCGGTCGCTGTCACCCAGGTCGAAGTAGAAATAGACCTCGCTGCGGCGGTCGTGCAGGTGCGGCGGCATGGTGTTCCACACGCTGCCCGGCTTGAGCACGGTCAGGCCCAGCAGCAGCTGCGAGGACTGGCAGGTAGCCGGCACGATGTACTGGTAGATGGTGCGCTCGTTGCTGGTTTCCAGCGCGCCACGATCCAGTGCCACCGCGTCCTTGATCGACAGCTGCTTGGTTTCAAAACGCGCATGGGCCGGGGTCGAGGCCAGATAGAACTGCGCCGGGTTGGCGGCATCCTGCGAAGCGAAGACGACGTCCTTGCTGCCCATCGCCACGTACAGGCCATCCTTCGGCCCCAGCGTATACACGGTGCCATCGACGGTGACCGTACCGGTGCCGCTGCCGACGTTGATGATGCCCAGCTCGCGGCGCTCCAGGAACGGATGGCCAGCGGCCGAAGCCGGTTCGGTCTGCGCGGGCAGGGCCAGCGGGCCGCTGACCGGCGCGGCACCACCCAGCACGAAGCGTTCGTAGTGGGTGTATTTCAGGGTCACCGCATCGGCGTTGAACAGGCCATCGAGCAGGTACAGCTCGCGCAGCTGGTCGTTGCTGGCGCCCTTGATGGCATCGGGATGGGTGGCGTAATGGGTCTTGCAGTACATGGCTTCTCCAGAGCAGGGGGCGGGCCGATGGTTCGGCCCCGGCACGGTTCACGGTCGATTCTAGCCAGACAGGAAACCGGTGTCATTTTGCGCCGCACGATACCGGTCAGACGGCATCGGCGGGGTGGGGTGGGGTGGGTGCAGTGTCACGACCAACGGTCGTGACCTACCGGATTGATTCGTGAAGGTGTCACGACCAACGGTCGTGACCTACAGGACTGATTCCTTCGGAATCAGTCCTCTGGCGGTTGGCAGGAATCGCGCACGATCAGGTGCGGACGCACGCTGGCGATCTGCAGCGCAGGCTGACCATCGGGCTGGATCAGCATCGCCGCGGCGGTGCGGCCGGTGTCGCGGGTATGCCGGCGTACCGAGGTCAGCGACGGCCACAGGCGCGAGGCCAGCGGGCTGTCGTCGTAGCCGACGATGGACAGCTGGCGTGGAATGTTGATACCGGCGCGCAGCGCGACCTTGTAGACACCGGCCGCCATTTCATCGTTGCCGGTGAAGATCGCGGTCGGCCGGCGCTTGCCCAGCAGCAGTTTCTCGGCGGCAGCCACACCGGATTCGAAGGTGTAGCCGGCCTCGATGATGCGGTCCTTCGGCAGCTCGATGCCACGCTGCGAAAGCGCCTCGATGAAGCCAGCGGTGCGTTCGTGCGCCGAGCGGTAGGCACTCGGGCCGGTCACCAGGGCGATATCGCGGTGGCCCAGCGAAAGCAGGTAATCGGCCGCTTCAGCGGCACCATCGCGGTCGTGGGTGACCACCATCTGCGAGGTTTCATCCAGCGGCAAGGCCGCCACGCGGGTGAAGCGGCAGCCGATTTCGTCCAGCATGTCCGCCAGCGCCTGATCTTCGGACGCACGCGGCACCAGGATCACCCCATGCAGCTTCTGCTGCTGGGCGAAGCGGCGCACGCCGTCGATGTAACCCGGGCTGCGGCTGTCGCAGGGGTGCACCACCAGTTCGAAGCTGGAGCCACGCAGCGCATCCAGCGCGCCGTACTGCATGTCCACGATGTACTGCGCGGTGGGGTTGTCGTAGACCATGCCGATCAGGAACGAGCGGCGGAAGGCCAGGCCACGGGCCAGCGGGTCGGGGGTGTAACCGACCTCGCGCATCAACGCTTCCACCTTGTCGCGCGTGTCCTTGCGCACCAGCGGCGAGTTGTTGATGATCCTTGAAACCGTTTTCTTGGATACACCCGACAGTCGCGCGATGTCATTGATCGTGGCTGCCTTGCCCTTTGCCAATGCCGGCGTAGCGGCATCGTTCTTGTTGCGCACTGACATGTAGTGAACCCGATAAGCCTGGGGATTCCAGCGCGCGCTCAGTCCAGCGCGCGATAGCGGAAGCTGCGGAAGGTTACCGCACCGTTGCCGGCCGCATACAGCGCCGGTTTCAGTGCCAGGAACTTGCCGGCCACATTGTGATGGTAACCGGACACTTCCATCTGAACCGGATACTTCTGCCAGGTCTGGCCATCGGCACTGGAGTGGATGGTGACGATGTGGCGGTTGTTGGTCACCCGCAGCCAGAGCCGGCCGCCCTTGGCACTGGCCGCCAGCCGGGTGGGGCGCTCCTCGCCGTAGCGGTGCATGACGAACTGCTCGCCATTGCTGCCCACGCCCACGTACAGGCGGTCGCTGTAGAACAGCAGGGCACCACCGACCGCGCCGGGAGCGATCTCCATCTGCACCTCGAACTGATAGGCCGGGTCGCCGGCGATGGTGGTCAGCGGCGAGGCATCGCGCGGCGTGCTGCCCTTGCCCTGCAGCACCAGCCCGTCGCCACTGAAGCGCAGGCGCCGGTATTCATCCACGGCCGGGTTGAAGAACGCCCACTGCGGGCCGAGCGTACGGCCGTTGAAATCATCGGACAGGGCCATGCCATGCGGCGTCAGCGCGCTGCCCGATGGCTTGCGCAGCGGCTGCCCGAGGTCACCGCCCTTGGCCACGAACCAGCCATCGGCGGTCCACTCGATCGGCTCCAGCAGCGCCTGCCGACCCAGCGTCCAGAAGCCGTTCTCATAGCCGTGGTACATCATCCACCAGCGGCCGTCGGTACCTTCGATCACCGTGGCGTGACCCCGCGACCACCACGGTTCGGCGGCCGACTGCGTGCGCATGATCGGGTTGTTCGGCGCATTCACCCACGGGCCGTGGATCGAGCGCGAGCGCGCGGTGATCACCATGTGCCCGGTCGGCGGGCCGGCGGTGCCGCCCACCGCGGTGGTCATGTAATACCAGCCATCGCGGAAGTGGATCTTCGGCCCTTCCTGGGCGTAGGCCTCCACGTCCCAGCTTTCCGGGTAGCGCCAGCCGTCGTACACATGCTTCGGTGTACCCGCCACGCTCAGGCCGTCATCGGCCAGCTGCACGTAGTCGCCACCGCTGAGGAACAGGTAGCGCTTGCCGTCTTCACCCACCGCATGGCCGGGGTCGATGTAGCCGCCCAGGCCGACGTCGATCGGCGCGCTCCAGGGGCCCGTGATGTCATCGGCCCAGACCACGAAGTTGCTGCGGCGCTCGCCGTTGCGCGCCGGGAAGTAGATGAAGTAGCGGCCCTGGTGCTTGACGATGTCCGGCGCCCAGATCGCGCCCACGTTCTGCGTGATCGCATGACCGAGCGGCTGCCAGTTCACCAGGTCGCGCGAGTGCCAGATCGGCAGGCCGGGGTAGGCATCGAACGAGGACAGGGTGAGGTAGTAGTCGTCGCCGTCCTTCAGCACCGATGGATCTGGCCTGTCGCCGGCCAGCACCGGGTTGAGGAAGGTGCCATTGCCGAGGTCAGCCTGGCGTTGGTGCTCGATGCCGCGCTTCCACTGCGCGGGCGCGGGATCGGCAGCCACTGCGGGCAGCGCCGCCAGCAACAGGCTGAGCAGGGCAGTTGCAGCCGCGCGGTGCAGCGTTGGTGTCATGGGATCGCCTCCGCTCATCAGGCGCGCAGCGCGGCGGGCAGCCACAGCGACAGCGACGGGAAGAAGGTGACGATCAGCAGCACGCCCAGCGCGGCAAACCAGAACGGCCAGATCGTGCGCATGCTCTGGCCGACGCTGATCTTGCCGATGGCGGTACCGATGAACAGCACCGAGCCCACCGGCGGGGTGACCAGGCCGAGGCCACCGGTCAGCACCAGCACCAGGCCGAAGTGGATCGGATCGATGCCATAGGCCTTGGCCACCGGCAGGAAGATCGGCGTGCAGATCAGGATCATCGGTGCCAGGTCCATGAAGGTGCCCAGCAGCAACAGCATCACCACTATCATCAGCAGCACCATGAACTGGCTGTGCGCGAACGACTGCAGGAAGTCCACCGCCGCCGCAGGCACCTGCAGGTAGGCCAGCAGCCAGCCGAACACCGCCGCGGTGGCGATCACGAACAGGATCACGCCGGTACTGCGCGCGGCATGGATGACGGTGTCGAAGAACTCGCGCCAGCGCAGCTGCCGGTACAGCACGGTGGTGACCAGCAGGGCGTAGACCACGGCGATGGCCGCGCTTTCCACCGCGGTGAAGATGCCGGCACGGATGCCGACAAAGATCAGCGCGACCAGGCCCAGGCCGGGCAGGGCGGAGACGATGCGCAGGGCCACCGCGCGCCAACCCGGGAACACTTCCACGCCATAGCCGCGACGACGCGCCACCACGTAGCCGGTGATCATCAGCGCCAGCGTCATCAGCAGCGCCGGTACGATGCCGGCGGCGAACAGGTCGGCGATCGACAGGCCACCGCCGGCAGCAGCCGAGAACAGGATCAGGTTGTGCGAGGGCGGTACCAGCAGCGCCACCAGGGCCGCAGTGATGCTGACGTTGACCGCGAAGTCACGGTCATAGCCACGCTTGACCATCTGCGGGATCATCGTGCCGCCCACCGCCGAGACATCGGCGATGGCCGAGCCGGAGACCCCGCCGAAGAACAGCGAGGACAGGATCGAGACCTGGCCCAGACCGCCACGCATGCGCCCCACCAGCGATGAGGCCAGCGCGATGAGGCGTTCGGAGATGCCACCACGCATCATGATCTCGCCGGCGAAGATGAACAGTGGAATGGCGATCAGCGAGGCCGAACCGGTACCGGCGGAGATCTGCTGGACCAGCACGATGCTGGGGATGTCCAGGTAGAGCAGGGTGGCCAGCGCAGCGGCGGCCAACGCGTAGGCCACCGGCACGCCCAACAGCAGCAGTGCGGCGAAAACAGAGAACAGGATGGTGATGCCCATGGATCAACGATCTCCTTCAGCGTCGACGGCGTCGGCATTGGCTGCCGTGGCATGCAGCGCCTTCCACGCACGGTTCAGTGCGAACAACAGCATCAGCGCACCGCCCACGGCCAGCGGCAGGTAGTTGATGCTCTGCGGCAGGTTGGCGCCGGCGGTCTTGATGTCCATGCCATCGAGCAGCAGGTCGGCCGACCAGAACGCGATGAAGCCACCCAGCACGGCCACCACCAGCTGGGTGAACACATCCACCGCCCGGCGCAGGCCGGCCCCCATGTAGGCGTGCAGCAGGAAGAAGCCGAAGTGGCGGTTGGTGTGCACGCCGCAGGCCGCGCCCAGGCTCATGGCCGTGGCCAGCAGCAGCAGGGTCACCGGCTCGGTCCAGCTGGGTGAATCGTTGATCACATAGCGGGCGAACACCTGCCAGCCCTGCACCACCACCAGCCCCAGCAGCGCGGCCACGGCGAAGTAGATGGCGATGTCGGCGATGCGGTCCAGCAGGCGCTGGCCGGGGCCGGCGGCGGCAATCGTCGTCTCGGTCATGGCAATGTCCTCAGGCGGCAGCGCGGATGCGGGCGACCAGCGCGGCCAGCTCGGGTTGCTGCAGGTACTGCTGCAGCAGCGGCTGGGCGGCGGCGCGGAACGCGGGAAGGTCCACCTCGTTGGCTTTCACGCCAGAGGCCAGCACCGCGCGACGCGCGGCATCTTCGGATGCATCCCATTGCGCGCGCATCACCTTCACCGAAGCGCGTGCGGTCTCCAGCAGCAGCTGGCGGTCAGCCGGCTGCAGGCGCTCGAAGCTGGTGCGCGACATCAGCAGCACGTCCGGCGCATACGAGTGATCGCTCTGCGACCAGTAGTGCGCGGCCTCGAAGTGGCGGCTGGAATGGAAGCTGCGCATGTTGTTCTCGGCACCGTCGATCATGTGCGTCTCCATGCCGGAGAACGTATCGCCCAATGACATCGGCGTCGGGTTGGCGCCGAGCAGGCGCATCAGTTGGATGAAGATGTCCGAGGACGCCACGCGCAGTTTCAGCCCGTGCAGATCACGGGGCTGCACGATGGGATGCTTGGTGTTGTAGAAGCAGCGCGCGCCGGAATCGTAGATCGCCAGGCCGACCAGGTCGCGGCTCTCGAAACCACGCAGCACCGCCTCGGCGATGCCGCCATCGAGTGCGGCGCGCTGGTGTGCCACCGACTCGAACACATATGGCAGGCACAGTGCCTGGGTCAGCGGAAATGCGTTGTTCAGTGCACCGGCATACACGCGGGTGATGTCGATGGCACCGAAACGGGCCATGTCGATCGCTTCCGATTCACGACCGAGCTGGCCGGAATGGTATTGCCGCAGGCGCAGGCGACCGTTGGTTTCGCGCTGCAGCGTTTCGCCGATCCACTTCACCGCGGTCACGGTGGGGTAGTCGGCCACATGCACGTCAGTGGCCGTCAGCAGCTGGCCGCCGTCGATGGCATCGGCGGGCCCACGGCCACAGGCCGCGAGCATCGGGGTGGCCAGCGCAGCAGCGCCACCGGCCAGGAAGTGTCGTCGTGTGATCATCTGCGCCCTCCCGCGCGTGTTCACCGGACCGTGCGGCGGTTACCCGGCCGGCACGGCCCTGCAGGCAATCTCGCCGAAGCCGGCAAACCGCACCAGCGCCGTCTGTCCTGCGGTGATGTCATGGATGCCGGTGGCGTTGCCGGTGGCGATCAGGTCGCCGCGCCGCAGCGGCCGGCCGCGCATGGCCGAACGGGACAGCGCGAATGCGTACGCTGCGCGCAGACCACCGGGCAGGCGCGTCGCACCGCCGGTACCGACCACCTCGCCCTCGATCAGGGTTTCGGCGCGCAGGTCGGTCTCGTCGCGGGCGGTCCAGTCGGCGATCTCCGGCCCCAGCACCAGGCCATTGTTGTTGCCGAAGTCGGACACCACCACGCGTGGGCCGAGTTGGTTGATCGTCGCCAGCGGGCTGCTGGCCACTTCCACGCCGATGTACAGGCGCGCCGGCAGCGCTTCAGCCTGCTCGGGTGACCAGTGCAGCTGCGCGGCTGGAGCGTCCTCCAACAGCTCCAGCACGTACTCCGCCTCGACCGCGCCGAAGCCGCCGACGAACACCGGGATGTCCACTGTTCCACCGGTAGCATTTTTCAGCTGGCGCGAGAAAACCGGGCCCAGCAGACGGTCGTCGCCGGATGCATCGCGGCGCTCGGCGGCGATGTAGCCGACCTTCCAGCCGACCACGTGGTCATCCCAGCTGGCGATGGCCAGATCCTGCACCTGGTAGGCAGCCACCAGGTCAGGCGGGACAAGGCCCGGGAAGCCGGGCAGGGCCTGGCCGGCGCGGCGCGCGGTGGTGAAGGCGTGGGCGATCGCGGCCGCATCGTCCGGCGGCGGCGTCTGCCCATGTATGCCGTGTTCGTTGCTCAAGAACGGTCTCCCTCTGACGTTGTTGCACTGCCCATCGACAGCGTCTGCAGGAGGTGTATATGGTAAACCGGTGTCATCGTGCAAGCCGCAGTGCATCACATGCGCTTGCCGGAGACCTCGGCCACTCTGTTGCCTCCCCGTTGGAGCCCTGCCCACCATGCGTTTTTCCCGTGTCCTGTTGCTGCTGACCGGCCTGCTGACCGGCCTGCTGCTGGCCATCTCTGCGTCCGCCGTCGATGCGCCGCTGCGCGCGGGCGAGCGGCTGGGGAAGGAGCTGCCTGGTGAACAGATACTCCTGTGGCCGGCCGGGCAGGTGCCCGGTGAAACGGGCACTGCGCGAACTGCACGCGTGGTCGAGCGCAGCGATGATCCGGACCACCCCGATCGCTTCGTCGACCAGGTCGATGCGCCCTACCTGCTGGTGCACACGCCGGCCCGTGCCAACGGCCGCGCGCTGCTGGTGATTCCTGGTGGCGGCTACCAGCGCGTGGTGATCGACAAGGAGGACAGCGCGCTGGTGCCGGAGTGGGTGGAGCGTGCCGGCTATACCCTGTTCGTGCTGCGCTACCGCCTGCCGCAGGCCGGCCGCGATCGCCAGGCGGCGCTGGCAGACGCACAGCGCGCACTGCGCGTGGTGCGCGACCAGGCCGCACGGCGCAAGCTGGATGCCGACAGTGTGTCGGTGATGGGCTTCTCCGCCGGTGGCCACGTCGCCGCAAGGCTGGCCACCGGCTTCGATGCGGCCGTCTACCCGCCGCGCGATGCCATCGACCACCTCAGCGCACGTCCCGCCCGCGCGGTGCTGGTGTATCCGGTGATCGACATGGGTCCGCATGCACACAGCGGCTCACGCGGACGTCTGCTGGGCGGACCGGCCGATGCGGCGCTGGCGGCGCAGTACTCGATGCAGCAGCACGTACGCGCGGACATGCCGCCGACGCTGCTGATCCACGCCAACGACGACCGCGTGGTCAGCGTGCACAACAGCGAGGTGATGGCGCAGGCGCTGGCCAAGGCAGGCGTCGAGCACGAACTGCATCTGTTCGCGCATGGCGGCCATGGCTTCGGCATGCGCATGCCACCTGATTCAACGCTGGCCGTGTGGCCGCTGCTGGCACAACGCTGGCTGCAGGCGACGGAGGCGGCACGTTGAACCAAGCGGATGCCAACCTGCAGCGCCGTCGTTTCCTGCTCGACAGTGCACGCTGGGCGCTGGCCACCGCTACCCTCGCAGCGCTTCCAGTATCCGCGATGCCTGGACCACATGATGACACGCAGATCGTTGCGCGCGTCCGTAGCGGCCGTGTGCGTGGCCAGCGCGAGCACGGCGTGCACGTGTTCCGTGGTCTGCGCTATGGCGCCGACACTGCGGCCTACCGATTCCAGCCGCCGCGCCAGGAGACTAGCTGGCGGGGTATCGCCGACGCCCTGGAATACGCCGCAGGCGCGCCACAGACAGGGGCAGACGGTCCCGGCAGCGAAGATTGCCTGTTCCTCAACGTCTGGACGCCGGCACTGGGCGACGGCGGCAAGCGGCCGATTCTGGTCTACATCCATGGCGGCGGCTTCAACAACGGTTCCGGAAGCGACCCGCTGTACGACGGCAGCGCGCTGTGCCGGCGCGGCGACGTGGTGGTGGTCACCGTCAATCACCGCCTGAACACCTTTGGCTACCTGTACCTGGGCGCGCTGGGCGATCCGCGTTATGCGGCCTCCGGCAACGTCGGTCAGCTCGACCTGGTGCAGGCGCTGCACTGGGTGCGCGAGCACGCTGCGACGTTCGGCGGCGATGCCGGCAACATCACCGTGTTCGGACAGTCCGGTGGCGGCGCCAAGATCGCCACGCTGATGGCGATGCCCGCGGCGAAGGGGCTGTTCCAGCGCGCGTGGACGATGAGCGGGCAGCAGGTCACTGCGGCCGGCCCGCGTGCGGCGGCGCAACGCGCTTCGATTGCAATGGACGCGGTGGGCGCGCGCGACCTGCAGGCGTTGCTGCGCCTGCCGACTGCGGACCTGCTGGCCGCTACGCGTGCACGCGACCCCTCACGGGTGGAAAGCAGCGCGCTGTACTTCGGCCCGGTGCTGGATGACGTGGTGCTGCCAGTGCATCCGTTCTGGCCACAGGCACCTGCGCAGTCGGCGTCGATTCCGATGGTAATCGGCAACACCCGCGATGAGACGCGCGCTTTCCTTGGCAACGACCCCGGCAACTTCACGCTGACCTGGGACAGCCTGCCGGCGCAGCTGCAGAAACAGCAGTTCGTCGATCTGCTGCCTTCGGTGGTGATCGCAGAATATCGACGCCTGTATCCGCACTACACGCCATCAGAGGTGTTCTTTGCCGCCACCACGGCCGGTCGTTCCTGGCGCGGCGCGGTGGAAGAGCTGGAAGCGCGCGCCCGGCAGACAACCGGTGCCGCACCGACCTGGGCCTACCAGCTCGATTGGCCGTCGCCGGTCGAAGACGGACGCCTGCGCGCATTCCACACACTGGATATTCCGCTGGTGTTCGACAACGCCGGTCTGCCCGGTGCGCGTACCGGCGCTGGTGAAGACGCCCGGGCACTGGCAGCGACGATGAGTGATGCCCTGATCGCCTTTGCGCGCAACGGCGACCCAAATCACTCAGGAATGTCGCAATGGGCCCCGTATTCACTGCCACAACGGCAGACGATGCTGTTCGATCGGCACAGCCGCGTGGTTGACGATCCACGCGCGGGAGAGCGTGCGCTCTATGCAAAAGTGCCGTTCGTGCAGCGCGGCACGCAGTGATGACACCGCGATGCAAACATTCTGTTAACCCGCCTCGGCTAGAGTCGGTTCATGGAAGCGATGTTCACGCCACCGCCGTTTACCGGCCGCGAACGCTTGATTGCAGGGATCGACGGCGCCGTCTGCCTGGTTGATCCGAAGGCGATCACCGATGCACTGCAGCGGGTGCTGCGCGAGGCCATCATCGATCCGCTGATCGAACTGCCTCCCTGCGTACGTCGCCCGGTGGATGGCCATTACGCACGCCGTGAACTGCACCGCAGCCCTACGCTGGGCTACAGCGTCATTGCGATGTGCTGGGGCCCGGGGCAGGGCACGCCGCTGCACGACCACGATGCGATGTGGTGCGTGGAAGGTGTCTGGCAGGGCGAGTTGATCGTGACCCCGTATGCGCTGCTGGAACAACGTGGCGAGCGTCACCGCTTCGCCGAGCAGGACACGCTGTATGGTCACCGCGGCAGCGCCGGCAGCCTGATCCCGCCGCACGAGTACCACACGCTGCGCAACGCCAGCGATGAGGACATAGCGGTATCCGTGCACGTCTACCAGGGCGTGATGGAGCGCAGCGCGGTGTTCGATCCGCTGGATGACGGCTGGTACCAGCGCCGGGTGAAGGTGATGGAGACCGAAGCGTCCTGAGCGCAGCGTCAAGCGTCACCGCGGCACGTCCGCCACATTGTTGAGCCGCGTCACTTCCTCACCGCCATCGGCCAGCGCAACGCGCACGCGCAGGCCACTTCGATCACCGGCCGGCAACGGCAACGACACCACCGTCGTCTTCGGCAACAGGTCAGTCGGTGCAGCCATCGCCGGCACTTCGGTGCGTGCCATCTCGCGGCCCCGCGCATCTTCCAGCACTGCCACGCCCACGCCGCTGGCCACATGCCCAAGGCCGTGTACCGTCACGTGTACCTGGCGCCCGTCCATCCGCACATCACCACGGCCCACGCCCAGATCCGGACGCGTTTCCACCGGCGTCCCCGCAGACACGCGCTCGAACTCGAATACCTCGGTGCGGCCAGGCTGGAACTGCATCGGTACCGAAGCACTCGTTTCCAGCTGCACCATGCGCTCGCGCGGCGTGCCGTCGATGCGGCCATCGCCGTCGCCATCCACGCCACTGCGCACGCGCCAGGTACCGCTTGCCACGTTCCAACCGGTCATGTCGGCGGCGATCACGCGCGAACCGAGGTTATGGCTGGTGACCGTGAAACGCTCGCGCGAGGGCGCATGCACCAGCAGCGCCACCTGTTCGGCGGCACCCTCACGATCGAAGCGCCAGCTGACGGTGTGCCCGGGCCAGCTCTGGTTGCGCTTCAGGGCGATGCCGCCCAGCCGCGCACGCTGCAGGAACTCGCTCGGCGCCTCCACCCGGTCGGACCACCAATGGCCTTCGGTGTTCATGTACGCACGTTGCACCTTTGCCTGCAGACCATCGGCATGCAGTGCATCGATGTACTTCCGTTCCCCGCTGGCCTGCCATGCCATCAGGCTGGCGAAGCCGGTCTTCCCGGCATCGGCCTCGGCGGTCAGCAGCGGGTACCAGTCCTGCTGCCGGCCCAGCGCCTCTACATAGTTCTCGCCGAGGTTGGCCAGCGCGCCGGGCCCGCCGCGCTGCACGCGGTAGTCCAGCGCCTGCAGGTACTTCGCATCGCCGGTCCAGCGCCACGCCGCCCAGAACGTGTGCATCGTGTCGCCGCTGCCGGAGCCGTTGTTGAGCTCGCCGCCGCGGGTCGCACCCGTGGCCCAGTTGATCTCGTTGGGCAGGGTGAAGCGGCCCTTGTCGTCGCTGCCGGCGTGGGCCAGATAGCCATCGGCCAGGCCGATCACCAGCCGGCGCCCGGTCGGGTCGGCGTTGTACTGGCCCAGCAGGAACGCCGGATGCAGCACCGGGAACGAGTACGGCTTCTGCCACTGCCAGTTCGGTTCGCGGTAGACCTTGTTGCCACCGAACCAGTTGCTGGAGAACAGCAGATGACCCTGCGGATTGCGCAGGATGATGCGCTCGTCGAACGCCTTCACCGTTTCCATCAATCGTTCCAGCGTCAGTGGATCGCCCCAGTTGAGGTAGAGCATCGCGCTGTTGGTGTTGATGCCTTCCTCGTAGGCATGCAGCTCGTCGGTCTCGATGGTGCTCAGGCCATTGCTGAACATGCCATTGCGGTACACCGCGTCGGACAATGCGATCAGCGAGGCATTCAAGCGGTCCGGCTGCACACCCATCAGTGCAAGGCCGGGCCATTGCTGGGTCAGGTCGGAATCATCAGAGATGCCGCCGCCGAAATCGCCGTAGGCCACCTGGCGCTGATCGATCCACCAGTCGACGAACTGCCGCACCTGGGCCAGGTCCTGCACCTGGTGGAATGCCCACGCCGGTACGCCCTTGGGCACCTCCGGTGCGGTGTACGGTGGTCGCCCCTGGCTGTTGTAGCTGATGTAGTTCCAGTACAACCGGCCCAGTTCGTGGTCCGGGTCGACCCGCAGCAGATCGCTCAGGTCCGCGTATACGCGCGCGTACAGGCGCTGGCGCTTGGAGGTGGTGTGTTCCTCCACCAGGAAGCCCCAGTTGTCGCGCACCTGGTTGAAGCGGTCGGCTATGTGTTCCTTGATCGCCTCGGCACGTGGCTTGAACACCAGCCGCACCTGCGCACCGTCCAGGGACTTCGCATCGAAGCCGGGCGCGGCCGAGGCGATGCTCATCCACAGGCTGTCGGCGGTGAGGATGCGGTCGCGCAGGTCCAGCCACAACGTGCGTTTCTTGCCCGGTTGCACCGAGACGGAAACATCGATCATGTCGCGCGTCGGCCAGATCGGATCCTTGATGCGGATGTTCAGCGGGATCAGGCCGTCGTGCGTGGTCGGCAGGTCCAGCGCGGGGATGTCGATGGCCACGCCGTCCAGGCCGTCATGCATGTTCTCCCAGCTGTAGGCCCAGCTGCGGATCAACGGCTGGTTGGCCGGCGCATCGCCCACGCCGGAGGGAATCAGCACGTGCACGATCGGCTTCGGCTGAGCCGGCAGCGTGTCGGCGCTGCGGCGTCGCGAGCCTGCGCCCTTCGGCAGCGCCATCACCGTGCTGCGTTCGGCGAGCGGGTAGCGGCCGTCGATGTAGCGGCGCAAGGTGTCCAGGTTGGTGTAGTCGGGTAGCGCCTGGCTGTCGATGACATAGGTCTGCTTGACCGTGCCATCGGGCTCGGCGCCTTCGCTCACGTCGTACGCCCAGATTTCCTGGATCGGCGTTTCCTGTTCAACGTTGCTGAAACGCAGCACGCCCCCGGTCTGCGCCGGGATGTCGTCGACGCTGCGCACCACGCCTTGTGGACGCGTTGCCAGCACCTGCGTGGCGTGCGCCGCATCGCGGCCATGGGCCAGCGTGCCGAACGCCGCACCACGGATCTCCACGCGGTTGACGGTCTCGCCCGCCGGCACGGTCAGATCCAGATGCTGTCCGCTTTCCACATACGTATTCCAGTCCGGCAACTGGAAATAATCGTTGCGGCCGGGCAGCCGCGATCGGTTGTAGACACCGGGCCAGGTCGTCTCGGCGATGCCGTCGGTGGCCTTCCACATCCACGCCTTCATATCGCGGGTATCGGCGAACTCGATCTTGCGGATGCGCGTGCCGGCGGCGCTCAATGCCGGTGGCGGTGCGCCGTCCCAACCGAAGCGATGCTGCCAGGCGCGGTCATCGTTGGCACTGGCAACGGCGCTGGCGGCGGCCTTGCCACGCGCGAGCGCACTGACGGCCGCAGCATCAAGCATGCGGTCGTACACGCGGATGTGCTGGAAATCGCTGCCACGCAGGAAGTTGTAACGGCTCTGCACCTGGTAGGGCGCCATCACCCGTCCGGCCAGGCCAAGCTGGTCCAGCGCCGCGTCGTAGTCACCCGTGGCCTGTGCGCGCGCCACCTCGCGGCCATCGACGAACAGGCGCACGCCCTGGTCTTCATCCCAGGCGAAAGCCAGGTGCAGCCACTGGTCCGCGCGCGGCGGCGTGTCCATGCGGAACGACACACGCGTGCGGGCGAGATTGGCATCGGTGACGAACGCATCGAAGCCGTGCCCGTTCCAGTCGATGCGCAGCCAGGCCATGTCCCAGCTGCTGTGGTCGGCATAGCCGACGCGGAAGATCACGAACGGAGCTTCGCCCACCGCGTAGCGCGCGCGCCAGTTGAAGGCGAGGGTGCCGCGCTGGGCAAGGATGTTGCCAGGCGCATCCCAGGCAAGCACGCCGTCGTCCTGCCATTGGATCGCCTTGCCGCGCGCTCCGTCGTCGACGATGTCGACCTTGTCGCGGAAGTTCGGTACCGCTTCCCCCTGCGCCACCACGGCCTCAAGGCCCTTGCCGGCATCGACGTGGAACAGCAGCGTGGGCGCATCGGTAGCGGCCATCGCGGGGCCAGCAGCCAGGGCCACTGCGAGCAGCAGGCAGCGGGACAGGGTCGAGCGGTGCGGCATCAGGCGTTTCCTTTCAACGGGCGACGGCCGGCAAGGGCCGCCGGACCGTAGCAAGGCCACGCCGCGACGGCACCTTGCGGCGCAGCAGCGGTCGTGGCGAACGACGGCGTGCCGGGTGGCACGCCGTCGGCGTTGCTCAGAACTTGTAGCGCAGCCCCAGCAGGTACTGGCGGCCGGTCTCGGTGTACTGCAGCGGCAGGCGACCGGTCAGCGGCGAGTACACCCACTCGTCGGACGCTTCGTTGGTCAGGTTGATGCCTTCCAGGCTCAGTTCCAGCTGGTCGCTGATCTTGTAGCGGATGGACGCATCGAACACCGTGGTGCCGGTCATGCCGTGGTAGCCGTCGAGGTTGAAGCCGGTTTCCTGGCCCGGTGCCTGGGTCAGGTAGTCGTCGCGGTTGGTGGCCGAGATGCGCCCAGCGAACTTCTCGCCTTCATAGAACAGCGTGGCGTTCCACGACGACTTCGACAGGCCGGTCAGGTCGGTCTTCATCACCGGTTGCCCGGCCGCGTTGATGTACTGGATCTTCGATTCCACCCAGGTGTAGTTCAACTGCACGCCCAGGTTCGCCCACTTGCCTGGCAGGAAGGTGAAGGGCTGGGTGTAGTTGGCCTCCACGCCGTGCAGTTCGCCGCCGGGGGTGTTGACCGGCTTGCTGTAGGTGAAGTCATCGGTGGCCGAGGCGCCGGTGCCGACCAGCAGCGAGGCCGGCAGGCCGCTGTCACTGTACGGACGCACTTCGCGGGTGGTCTGTACGAAGCTCTCGATGTCCTTGTAGAACAGGCCGATGCCGGCCATCGCACCTTCGGCGAAGTACCACTCGAAGCCGAGGTCGACATTGGTCGCGCGGATCGGATCCAGTACCGGGTTGCCACTGGAGATGGTGCGTGCACCACCGGCCACGGCCACCGTCGCGCCCGGCGTCAGGCTGCCCAGCCCCGGACGGCTCATCACCTTGGCCGCACCGAGGCGGATCAGGAAGTCCGGAGTGACTTCAGCCACCAGGTTGAACGAGGGCAGGGTGTCGTCGTAGGTGCGGCTGACCGTGGTTTCGACGGTGCCGTTGGCCAGCGTCGACTGTCCGGTGGACGACTGCTTGGTGCGCACGTAGCGCACGCCGAAGTTGCCCGACAACGGCAACGAGCCCAGTTCGGTGGAGAACTCGCCCATCAGGTAGCCGCCACGGTCCTTCTCTTCGACGCTGCGCACGTTGTTGGCGCGCGGGGCGACGGCGAAGGTGCCGCTGTTGCTGTAGATGTCCAGCTGTTCGGCGATCGCATCCAGGTTCGGCACGACCCAGTTGGAGGGACTGCCGCTGATGCCCTTCAGTCCCGCCTGCTCGGTCAGGTTCACCGGCACGATCTTGCTGCCGCCGGCGAAGTTGGGCACGGCCAGTTCGCTGGCGCGGCGCAGTTCGACGGTCTTGAACGTGTAGTCCTTGGCCAGCACGCCGCCCTTCAGGCGGAAGCCCGGGCTGATGTTCCAGTTGAAGTCGATCTGGCCGGTGTCGAAGTCGTTGTCCACGTACTGCGGACGCAGGCGGATCTCGGCCAGTTCCCAGCCATTGGGATTGGTCGGGTCGATGCCGTAGTTGAGCACCGGCGCACGGCTGTTGCCACGGTAGTCGTAGCTGTAGCCCTTGACGTCGTACTTGTCCATGATGACCGTGGTCTGCACCGGGTTCTCATGCTTGGAGCGCGAGATGCCGAGCTTGCCGGACAGGGTGAAGTCATCGCCGAAGCGGTGCTGGCCGTTCAACGCGATCTGCTTGAACTCGGTGCTCCACTCGTCGTGGCGGTTCTCGGTGCGGATGTCGACGTTGTCGAATTCGCCGTAGAGCAGTGCGTTGTCGCGGATCTCGCCGTTCTTGACGATGGTGGTCGGCTTGCCCGACAGGCGTGCGCTCGCATTGGCGCCGCGGCTGAAGGAGATCGCTTCGATGTAGTGCTCGTCGCGCGTCGCATCGATCTTCGAGTAGAGCGCATCCAGCGAGATCTCGGTGGCGTCGTTCGGCTTCCACTGCAGCGAACCGGTTACGCCGAGCCGCTTCTGTTCGTGTTCCATCTGCACGTAGCGCGGGAAGCGCGGATGGAACACGTTGGCGCCACGCGCAGCAGCGAACGGCGAGGACGCGGCGAAGTTGCCGTTGCTCGGGCCGTTGGCCCAGCGGCCGGTATTGGAGCCTTCCTCCAGCGCCTGGCGCTCGGAATAGGCCACCGACAGCAGTGCGCCGAAGGTGCCATCGGCGAAGGTGTTGGAGACCAGCGCGGCGATGCGCGGGTCGGCCTTCTCGGCCATCGCGTTGTAGCTGGCCTGGCCGCTGGCGGCGAAGGTGAAGCCGTCGTAGTCGAACGGACGCGCGGTGCGCAGATCGACGGTGGCGCCCAGCGAGCCTTCCTCGACGTCGGCCGAGGCGGTCTTGCGCACCAGCAGCTGCGAGAACAGGTCCGAAGCGAACACGTTGAAGTCGAAACCACGGCCGCGGTTGGTGCCGCCGCTCTGGTCACCGGCGCCGACGGTGGTCAGCGCTTCCATGCCGTTGATGCGCACGCGGGTGAATTCCGGGCCGAGGCCACGCACCGAGATGTTGCGGCCTTCGCCGGCCTCACGGGTGATGACCACGCCCGGGATGCGCTGCAGCGACTCGGCCAGGTTCAGGTCGGGGAACTTGCCGATGTCCTCGGCGACGATGGCATCGACCACGCCGGCTTCGCCGCGCTTGATGTCCAGCGCCTTCTCCACGCTGGCGCGGTAGCCGGTGACGGTGACCGTATCCAGGTCGGTGGCGTTCGGGTTGGCGCTCTGCTGCTGCGCGCCGGCGTTGCCTGCCAGGGCCAGTGCTACGGCCAACGCGAGCAAGGTAACCGGTGTCTTTTTTTCATGGTTCCGAGAATGCATGCCTTTCCCCTCTCCCAAAGGTCTGGTATCGCGGCTGTTTCAGCGTGATGACACCGCTGGTCAGGCCGGACGTTAACAGCACGTTCCCGATCCGGCATCTTGCACCGCAACAGATCTGAAATGTCTCCAAGACGCTTGCAGGACAATGCTTCCAACAGTTTGGTAGGCTAAGGGCAAGGCCGGGCGGGATTGAAATGACACCGCTAGCCAATTCCACGCCCCACGCGTGGTCCACTACCACGCCGCCCAGTGTCACATGCGGGCGGCACGCGTGAAGGAGCAGAAATGGGTCGTATCGTGTGTTTCGGGGAACTGCTGCTGCGCCTGGGTGCGCCCGGTCGCGAGCTGCTGCTGCAGTCGCCGCAGCTGCAGGTGCACGTCGGCGGTGCCGAGGCGAACGTGGCTGTCTCGCTGTCCCGCTTTGGACATGACGTGGCCATGGTCAGCACCGTCGCCGGCAACGCGCTCGGCGCGCATGCGCTGGCCGAACTGCGCCGGCATGGCGTCGATACGCGCGGCGTGCGGGAAGATGCCGACGGCCGCATGGGCCTGTATTTCCTGACCACCGGCGCGGTGCAACGGGCCAGCGAAGTGGTCTACGACCGTGCCGATTCCGCGTTCGCCAACAGCACCGCCGCCGACTACGACTGGCCTGCGCTGCTGCAGGGCGCGCAGTGGCTGCACCTGTCCGGGGTCAGCCCGGCACTGGGCCCGGACGTGGCGCAGGCCACGCTGGCCGCAGCGCGCGCCGCCCGTGCGCTGGGCGTGCGCGTGTCCTTCGACGGCAACTTCCGGCCGAAGCTGTGGCAGCGCTGGGGTGGCGATGCGCGGGCGATCCTGCACGAACTGTTCGCGCAGGCCGACATCGTCTTTGCCGACTACCGCGATATCGAAGTCATCCTCGGCCAGCGCTTCGAACAGGCCGACGTGGTCGCGCGCGTGGAAGCGGCGGCAGCAGCGGCATTCGACGCATTCCCGCAGCTGCAGTGGCTGGCCTGCACCCAGCGGCAGACGCTGAGCGTGGACCACCATGCGCTGGGCGCGCTGCTGCTCGGCCGCGATGGCACCCGTGCACAGGCGCCGGTACGCCAGCTGCAGGGCATCGTCGACCGCATCGGCGGCGGTGATGCCTTCGCGGCAGGCATCCTGCATGGCATCCTGTCCGCCTTCGATGCCGACGCCACCGTGCGCTTCGGCCTGGCCGCCGGGGGCCTGAAGCACTCCATTCCCGGCGATTTCAATCCCGTCAGCGAAGCTGATGTGTTGGCCCTGATGGGCGAGGAGCGATTCGATGTCCGGCGCTGATCCACGCGTTCGTGCGGTACTGAAACTGGCACCGGTGATTCCGGTGTTCACCCCCGATGACATCGACGATGCGGTGCAGGTCGCGCTGGCGCTGTTCCGTGGTGGCCTGCCGGTGATCGAGGTGACCCTGCGCACGCCGCGTGCGCTGGACGCCATCAAGGCCATGGTCGAAGCAGTGCCGGACGCGGTGGTCGGTGCCGGCACCGTGCTCGATGCTGCACAGATGCAGGCCGTGAAGGACGCCGGCGGCCGCTTCGCGGTATCGCCCGGGGCGACGCCACGGCTGTATGCCGCCGCACGCGATGTTGATCTGCCCTACCTGCCGGGTGTGGCCACCGGTTCGGAGCTGATCGTCGGCCTGGAACATGGCCTGGATACCTTCAAGTTCTTCCCCGCCGTGCAGGCCGGGGGTGCCGCGATGCTGTCGGCGTGGCACGGCCCGTTCGGTGATGTGCGCTTCTGCCCGACCGGCGGCATCAGCGCGCAGACTGCCAGCCAGTTCCTGCACCTGCCCAACGTGCTGTGCGTGGGCGGCTCCTGGCTGACCACCGCCGCGCTGATGCAGACCCGCGACTGGGACAGCGTCGAGCGACTGGCGCGCGAGGCCGCAGTGCTGGCCAGCTGATCGTTCGGCCGCTGGTGGAGCCGGGCACAGACCCGGCGCTACCGACGCCCTCAAGCGCGTGGTGTACCCAGCCGCCGGTACAGGGTGCTGCGGTTGATCCCCAGCCGCTTGGCGGCCGCGCTGACGTTGCCCAGGCATTCTGCCAGCGCCTGGCGCATGGCCGCCTCGGCGATGTCCTCCAATGCACCGCTGGCCGGCACGGCTGGCGCGGCCACCGTGCCAGCACGCACGTCCACCGGCAGCAGCTGCGGATCCACCGGTTGACCGGGCTCAGCCAGTGCGGCCAGCGTGCGCAGGCAGGCGCTCAGCTGCCGCAGGTTGCCGGGCCAGGCATGGGCCACCAGTGCAGCGCGCGCCTGCGCAGACAACATGTGGCCGCGCCCCAGTTGCTGCCACAAGGCATCCACCACGGCACCGCGATCAGGGTGTTGCCGCAACGGCGCCAGGGTGACCACGTGGTCGGCGATGCGGTAATACAGATCCGCACGGAAGCGCCCTGCATCCACCGCCTGCGGCAGTTCGCAGTGGCTGGCGCAGACCAGCGCGAAATCGAGTTTCACCGGCTTGCCACCGCCCAGCGGTGACAGCTCGCGTTCCTGCAGCACGCGCAGCAGACGTGGCTGCAGCGCCAGCGGCATGTCGCCGATCTCATCGAGGAACAGCGTGCCGCCCTCGGCCCGCCGCAGCAGGCCCGGACTACCTTGGCGGCGTGCACCAGTAAAGGCACCGTCCTCGTAGCCGAACAACTCCGCTTCGATCAGGCCTTCCGGCAACGCCGCACAGTTCACCGCGACGAAGGGCTTCCCGGCACGCAGGCTGCGCGTGTGCAGTTCGCGCGCGAAGACTTCCTTGCCGGTGCCGGTCTCGCCCTGCAGCAGCACCGGCAACCCGGCCTGCAGCACACGCCCGGCTGTGGACAGCTGCTGTTGCTGCGCGGTATCGAACAGCGGACCCTGCGCATGGGCCGGCAACGGCACGGTCGCCACCGGCGTCGGCACACTGCGTCGCGACGCGCGCGCTTCGCGCACGCCGTACAAACGACGACCTTGACGATCAAGCAGCAGGCCATCATCGGCCAGCCGCGACAGCGGTTGTTCGAACAGTGCTTCGTACGGCGTGCGGCCGATGTCCTGGCGGTCCAGCCCGAACAGCGCCAGCCCGGCACGATTGGCCGCGATCAGGCGGCCGCCGCGGAAGCCGAGCACGCCCTCGCGCGCACTGCCGAGCAGCGCGGGTTGATGATGCAGGCGCAGCAGCTCGCAGTCGGCCAGGCCGTCGGCAAAACCGCGATGCTCGATCTGTGCCACTGCCTGCCGCACCAGCGCCAGCGCATGCAGGTGCGGCAACCGTGCATCGCCGGACACGTCGAGCACACCCAGGCACTGCCCGTAGGGATCGAGGATCGGCACGGCCGAACAGGTGAGGATGCCGTGCGGGGCGAAGTAGTGTTCACCGCCACGCACCTGCAGCGCGCGCCCGTCCACCAGCGCGGTGCCGATCGCGTTGGTGCCGACGGTGCCTTCGTCCCAGCGCATGCCGGGCATCAGCGCGACACGACCGGCCTTGTCGAGGAACCCGGTGCTGCCCTCGGCGTCGAGGATCCAGCCGTCTTCATCGGTCAGCAGCACGATGCTGCCGCTGTGGGTCATTTCCGCCGCCAGTCCATCCAGCTCCGGACGGGCCTGTCGCCACAGGCGCTCGCGGCGCTGGCGCAGTTCGCGCAGCCGGTGGTCGGTCAGCGGTTCGGCGCTCGGCTGCGCATCCACCAGCAGGCCGTGCCGCTGGCAGCGTTGCCAGGAATGCAGGATCGCCTCGGGCACCGCGCCGACGGGAGCAGCGCCGCGCTCGAAGAAACTGCGCCGGGCACTGCCCAGGCGGGGATCGGGAGCAAGCGGGGACACCGACAGCCTCCTGTGTCGCACATTGCGACAGTTGTTGCGGGACCTGTCCCGATTAACAGCACACCCCGCGTCGGCCTGCAACGGCCATACCTGCTGCACTGCCGCAGCCTGCGCGACACGATGACCGATGGCCGGGCGATGAAGGCGTGATGCAGCGCAGCAGGCCAGGGTTGGCATCGTCCTTGCGCCTGTGGAGGCACCACGCCCATCACAGGAGCCGCCATGAACGCCGTACCGTCCGCCCGCCCGCATGCCACCGATCCGCGCTCCCTGTTCAAGCCGCGCTATGGCAACTACATCGGTGGCGAATGGATCGCCCCGCGCAGCGGTCAGTACTTCGACAACCTCTCGCCGGTGAACGGCCAGGTGTTCACCGAGGTCGCCCGCTCCAACGCCGAGGATATCGACGCCGCACTCGATGCCGCGCACGCCGCCAAGGACGCCTGGGGCCGCACATCGGCCGCACACCGTGCGCTGCTGCTCAACCGCATTGCCGATCGCATCGAACAGAACCTGGAACTGCTGGCCCATGCCGAGACCTGGGACAACGGCAAGCCGATCCGCGAGACGCTCAACGCCGACGTGCCGCTGATGGCCGACCACTTCCGCTATTTCGCCGGCTGCCTGCGCGCGCAGGAAGGCAGCCTGTCGCAGATCGACGACGACACCGTGGCCTACCATTTCCACGAACCGCTGGGCGTTGTCGGGCAGATCATTCCGTGGAACTTCCCGCTGCTGATGGCCGCCTGGAAGCTGGCGCCGGCACTGGCCGCCGGCAACTGCGTGGTGCTGAAGCCTGCCGAGCAGACGCCGGCATCGATCCTGGTGCTGATGGAAGTGATCGGCGACCTGCTGCCGCCGGGCGTGCTCAACGTGGTCAACGGCTTTGGCCTGGAGGCGGGCAAGCCGCTGGCCAGCAGCCCGCGCATCGCCAAGATCGCCTTCACCGGCGAGACCTCCACCGGCCGCCTGATCATGCAGTACGCCAGCCAGAACCTGATTCCGGTGACGCTGGAACTGGGCGGCAAATCACCGAACCTGTTCTTCGCCGACGTGATGGCCGAGGACGATGATTTCCTCGACAAGGCGGTGGAAGGCTTCGTCATGTTCGCCTTCAACCAGGGCGAGGTCTGCACCTGCCCGTCGCGCGCGCTGGTGCAGGAATCGATCTACGAACGCTTCATGGAACGCGTGCTCGAACGCGTGGCGGCAATCCGGCAGGGCAATCCCCTGGACCCGAACACCATGGTGGGTGCGCAGGCATCGGGCGAACAGTTGGAGAAGATCCTGTCCTACATCGCCATCGGCCGCGAGGAAGGCGCCGAGGTGCTGATTGGTGGCGACAAGGCCGCGCTCGGTGGTGATCTGGCCGGCGGCTTCTATGTGCAGCCGACCGTGTTCAAGGGTCACAACGGCATGCGTGTGTTCCAGGAGGAGATCTTCGGGCCGGTGGTGTCGGTGACCACATTCAAGACCGAAGAAGAAGCATTGCAGATTGCCAACGACACGCTGTACGGCCTGGGTGCCGGCGTCTGGAGCCGCGATGCCGCGCGCCTGTACCGGGTGGGCCGCGCGATCCAGGCCGGGCGGGTATGGACCAACTGCTATCACGCCTACCCGGCACACGCCGCGTTCGGCGGCTACAAGCAGTCGGGCATCGGCCGCGAGAACCACCGGATGATGCTCGACCACTACCAGCAGACCAAGAACCTGCTGGTCAGCTACGCACCGAAGAAGCTCGGCTTCTTCTGAGGATTGATCGGGATCAAGGCGCGGGCATCGGGCCGGCGCCATCCTGTCTGCAAGCGCACTACGGAGAAGCACGCATGAATAGAACCATGAAGGCCGCCGTCGTCCGTGAGTTCGGCAAGCCGCTGGTCATCGAAGAAGTCGTGGTACCGCGCCCGGGGGCGGGCGAGGTGCTGGTCAAGATCGAGGCCTGTGGCGTCTGCCACACCGACCTGCACGCCGCCGAGGGCGACTGGCCGGTGAGACCGAACCCGCCGTTCATCCCCGGTCACGAGGGCGTGGGGCACGTCGTGGCCGTGGGAGGCGGGGTAGGGCACATCAAGGAAGGTGACAGGGTCGGCATCCCCTGGTTGTACTCGGCATGTGGCCATTGCGAACACTGCCTGGGGGGCTGGGAAACGCTGTGCGAAACGCAGCGCAATACCGGCTACTCGGTCAACGGCGGCTTCGCCGAGTACGCACTGGCCGATGCCAACTATGTCGGCCTGCTTCCGAAGGAAGTGGGCTTCGTCGAGATCGCGCCGGTGCTGTGCGCGGGCGTCACCGTGTACAAGGGCCTGAAGGTCACCGACACCAAGCCCGGTGACTGGGTGGCGATCTCCGGCATCGGCGGCCTCGGCCACATGGCCGTGCAGTACGCCCGCGCGATGGGCCTGAACGTTGCAGCGGTGGACGTGGATGACGCCAAGCTGGTGCTGGCCCGGCGTCTTGGCGCGCAGGTCACGGTCAACGCGCGCACCACCGATCCGGCCGCGTTCCTGAAGAAGGAGATCGGCGGCGCGCATGGTGCACTGGTTACCGCGGTTTCACCCAAGGCGTTCGAACAGGCGCTGGGGATGGTCCGTCGCGGCGGCACGGTCTCGCTCAACGGCCTGCCACCGGGCAATTTCCCACTGGACATCTTCGGCATGGTGCTCAACGGCGTCACCGTGCGAGGTTCGATCGTCGGCACCCGCCTGGACCTGCAGGAGTCGCTGCGGTTCGCTGCTGAAGGCAAGGTCGCCGCCACGGTCAGCACCGACCGCCTGGAGAACGTCAACGAGGTGTTCGCGCGCATGCATGCCGGCACCATAGAAGGCCGCGTGGTGATCGACTTCGCTGCCTGACCCCCCTGTGCATGGCCGCTGTGTCCGTTTCCCTCTCCCACGGGCACGGCGGCCATGCCGATCTGCCCGCAGCGCCGGGCAGCCTGGCGGCCGTACAATGCGCGCATGCCCGCCACGCTCAAGACCATCTTTCTCTCCCTGCTCGCCCTGATCGGCGCGTTGCTCGCGCTGGCCTTGGTCAGCAGTGCGGCTGGCTGGCTGCCATCGCTGCTGGGCATGACACCGGGAAGCGAGGCGCAGCTCGGCTGGGACCTGGCGTTCACCGTGCTCGGCGGCATCGCCGCCATTGCCTTTGCCACCTACTACGCGCCGTGCTGGCCACGCGCGCATGGCACCTCGATCTGGTCGTTGCTGGTACTCGGCGCGGGCTATGGCCTGTGGATGATGGGGGGCGATTTCCCACAGTGGTTCGTCATCGGCCTGCTGGTTTCATTGCCGGTGCAGTTGTTGTTGGGCTGGTGGTTCGGCCGCCGTGCGTCGCGCGATCCGCGCTGAGCGGATACGGGTAGTGCCGGCCGCTGGCCGGCAACCTCGACAATCCTGCAG
>NZ_JBNYZT010000006.1:0-324760 GCF_050573115.1 Stenotrophomonas indicatrix | reverse complement strand
GTTCATGAGGAGCCGGCCAGCGGCCGGCACTACCCACATCGGATGGGTTCATGAGGAGCCGGCCAGCGGCCGGCACTACCCACATCGGATGGGTTCATGAGGAGCCGGCCAGCGGCCGGCACTACCCACATCGGATGGGTTCATGAGGAGCCGGCCAGCGGCCGGCACTACCCGCATCGGGCGGAGTCGTGAGGAGCCGGCCAGCGGCCAGCACTACCCGCATCCGGTCGGGGTCATGAGGAGCCGGCAGGATTCATGCGGAGTCGGCTCCCGAAACAGAAAAGGCCGGCATTCGCCGGCCTTTTCCGTTCACCGCAGCACGCTGCGGATCATTCCGATTCCCACCACATCCAGAAGCTGTCCCACAGGCGCTTGAAGAAGCCGGCCTGCTCGACGGCAGCCACCGCCACCAGCGGCGCTTCGGCCACCAGCTTGCCATCCAGGGTGACCTTGACGGTGCCGATCTGCTGGCCGGCGGTGAACGGTGCTTCCAGGGTCTTGGGCACGTCGATGCTCGGCTTCAGGTCGTTGTAGCGACCGCGCGGCACGCTGACCAGCATCGGCTGGGCCACGCCCAGCTGCACCTTGTCGGTGGTGCCCTTCCAGACCTTGTGCTCGGCCACGGCCTTGCCCGGCTCGTACAGGCGGTGGGTTTCGAAGAAGCGGAAGCCCCAGTTCAACAGGGCCAGGCTGTCATCGGCGCGCTGCTTTTCCGACTCGCCGCCCAGCACCACCGCGACCAGACGCTGGTCACCGCGCTGGGCCGAGCTCATCAGGCAGTAGCCGGCCTCGGACGTGTGGCCGGTCTTGATGCCGTCCACGCTGCCATCGCGCCACAGCAGCAGGTTGCGGTTCGGCTGCTTGATGGTGCCGACCTGGAATTCCTTGATCTTGTTGTACGCGTAGGTTTCCGGGTAATCGCGCACCATCGCGCGGCCCAGCAGGGCCAGGTCGTAGGCGCTGCTGTGATGGCCCGGGGCGGTCAGGCCGTGGGCGTTCACGAAGTGCGAGTTCTTCATGCCGATCTTGGCGGCGTAGCTGTTCATCAGCGAAGCGAAGGCTTCTTCGCTGCCGGCCACGTGCTCGGCCAGGGCGATCGCGGCGTCATTGCCGGACTGGATCGCCATGCCCTTTTCCATGTCTTCCAGGCGTGCAGTCTGGTTGACCGGGAAGCCGCTGTAGCTGCCGTCGGTGCCGGCGCCACCTTCGCGCCAGGCGCGCTCGCTCATCATCACCTGGTCGTCGGGACGGACCTTGCCGTTCTTGACCTCGGCGGCGATCACGTAGGACGTCATCACCTTGGTGATGCTGGCCGGGGCCAGCTGTTCATTGACGTTCTCACCTGCCAGTACCTGGCCGGTGGCGTAGTCCATCAGCACCCAGGCCTTGGACACGCGGGGTGCGGGCGCCGGCGGCGTGGCCACGGTGGCGGGGGCAGCAGCAGCGGCAGGCGTCGGGGTGGCCGGGGTCGGCAGCGGCGTCTGGGCGGAGGCCAGGCCCACCACCAGGGTGGCGGCCAGGGCAGTGGCGGCGGAACGGAAATTCATGGGACAGCAGGCTCCAGGGGACGGCCGGAAAATGAAGGATGGGACAAGGTGGCCATTGTAAGGCCGGGGTGGCAAGGGCCGGCAGCACCGGCCCGGGCGGAATCAGTCCTTGACGATCTGTGGCGAGCCAAAGCCCAGACCCGAGATGCGCCCGGCAAGTTCCGCAGCGCTGGCATGGTCGCTGGCGGGTACACGCAGGCGCCACAGGGTACGACCACCGGCAGCGATGTCGCTGATGGTGGCACCGACGATGCCGGCGGCGTTGAGCTGGCCCATCGCCCGGTTGGCGTTGTCGCGGTTGGAGAAGCTGGCGACCTGCAGCATCACCGCGCCCACCACCTTCTGCGACAGGCTGGGGCTGCTGGTCGGGGCTGGGCTGCGTGGCACGGCGGCGGCCACGACCGGCGCGGCGGGACGCGGCGCGGGCGCACTGGGCGGCAGGCTGCTGACCGCCACCTCCGGCATCGTGCTGACGGCGGCCTGGGTGGTGGCAGGTTGGCCTCGCGTCGGCGCTCCATCGGCAGGCAAGCGGTTGACCAGGCGATCGATGTCACTGTCGGCGACCGCACGTGCGGCGGGTACCGGGCGCGCGCTGGCGACGGCAGCGGTGGCCGCAGCCGCTTCAGCAGCACGGCGCTCGCGGCGCGACGGCTTCTGCGCCATCAGGTTGGTTTCACCCGGTTGCACCGCGCGCACTTCCACGTTGCCGGTGCCGCGCTGGGTGATGCCCAGGCGCACAGCGGCGGCATAGCTGAGATCGACCACGCGACCATCGTGGAACGGACCACGATCATTGACGCGCACGATCACCGATTCGCCGTTGTCCAGGTTGGTCACGCGGGCGAAGCTGGGCAGCGGCAAGGTCTTGTGTGCAGCGGTGAACTGATACATGTCGTAGACCTCGCGGTTCGAGGTCAGGCGGCCATGGAACTTGGCGCCGTAGTACGAAGCAGTGCCACGCTCGACGTAGTTGCGGGTGTCGTCGAGCACCTTGTACTGCTTGCCCAGCACCACATAGGGCGATTTGTTGCCGATCGCCGAGCGGTCTTCATTGGTGACCAGCGGCTCGGGAATGCAGGCTACGTTGGGCACGTAACTGGGCGTGGTGTCTTTCACGCCGGGCTTGTACAGGCCGCCGGCGGTGTAGTTGCCACGGGTCGACATGTCCTCGGTGGCGGCCGCGTACGGCGAGCCCTCCGGACAATGCGCCGGACGCCCGCCCTTGCCCTGCACCACCGTGCCGGACGGCTTGCCGCCATGGCCGGCAGTCGCCGGCTTCTTCGGCGCGCTGCTGCAGGCGGCCAGCGCGAGGATGATCAATCCAGGGACCAGCCATCTGATGTTCATGCCGGGGGCAGCTCCTGTCCGGCAATGGCCTGCGACAACTGGAACACGGCCATCGCGTACATCTTCGAGAGGTTGTAACGGGTGATCGCGTAATAGTTCTGGAAGCCCAGCCAGTACTGCTTGCCGGCGCTGCCTTCAAGGGTGATGGGGGTGGCGGTGGCACCCGGCTGCACCGGTGCGCTCGGCTGGTAGCCGCGCTGGGCCAGATCGGCCAGCGACCAGGTGGGCATCCACTCGGTCGGATTGAATTCTTCGCGGCCAGCGGCCAGCGTGGCAGGCACGGCGACCTGACCGCCACGTACCCAACCGCCCTTCTTTACGAAGTAATTGGCGATGGAGGAGAACACGTCGTCGTAGCTGGTGAAGAGGTCACGGCGACCATCGCCATTGCCATCCACCGCGTAATCCAGATAGCTGGACGGCATGAACTGGCCCATGCCCATCGCGCCGGCATAGCTGCCTTTGAGCGTGGTGATGTCCAGCTTTTCCTCGCGGCCGAGCTCGAACAGCTTGGCCAGTTCATCGCGGAAGAACAGCTCGCGGCGCACTTCGCGTTCCAGCTTGGCCGGGTCGCCACTGCGCGGGTAATAGAAGGCCAGCGTATACAGCGCGTCGAGCACGCGATGGCTGCCGGCATTCTTTCCGTAGCTGGTTTCCACGCCGATGATCGCCACGATCACTTCAGCCGGTACACCGGTGCGCTGCTGCACACGGTCCAGTTCAGCGCGATGCTGGGCAAGAAACGCCTTGCCGCCATCGATACGCGCCTTGCTGATGAACATCGGCCGGTATTCGTTCCACGGCTTGACCCGCTCGGCCGGCCGCGACATGGCGGCGATGATCGGCTGGCGCACCTGCGCCTGGTCGAGCACGTTGCGGATCTCGTCAGGCTTCAGGCCGTAACGCTTGGCGGTGTCGGCAATGAATCTGGCGCGCGCGGTTTCGAACGGCACCGGGGTGAGATCGACCGGCGCAGCCGTAGCGGCTGCCGCTTCCGGCGCGGCTTCGGCCGGGCCCTGAGGCTTGGCCGCCGGGTGGCGCGGCGTACTGCTGGCCTGGGGCGAAGTCGGTGGGGACGTCGGCTGGGTCGCGCAGGCGACCAGGCCGAGGGTGAGCATGCAGGCCAGAGAACGTCGAATCATCACCGCAGGTTAGCAGGTCATGGATGAATTAAAACCCCTAACACCATGAATCACAACGATTTGCTCGCGTTCAGCGCGAAATGTGAAGGCGTTGTGATTGACCTGCCCCATTCAGGCAGAGGTTGCCGGTTGCGTCCCCATCCCCGCAGACGCAACCGGCCGCCGGACCCGGTCGGTACCTGCGCGGCTGCCGCTCCCCAGTGGCAGTGCTCCGCGCTCCTTGTACCTGTTGGATCAGTACTGCTTTCCCATCCGACGCCCCTCGCGCTGCATCAAAGACGGCGCGCCATGCCGAACGGGCCGCCATTGTGCAGGCCGATTGCGACAAGTCCATTGATCAGGATCAACGCGGCGTCAAAATGTGAATTGGCGCCCACTTTTTATGGAACTTCGTCGGCGGCCATGCTGCTATGCGGGGGTGTGGGAACGATTACAGAAACGTGCTTGCGCAGATTCATGCGCGCATCGGTGGCGAAGGTCGGCGAACGGCGCAGCCCCTCGTGGGTTTGGGTTGGTCGCGTAAAGCGCTGGCTTCCGGAGGGCTGGCCGGGCGGGGTAGGACGGGCGGGGACGCCGTGAACCCATCCCTGGGGGCTTAGCCACGCCATCCATGGCGCGGATACCCCGCCCGCCCCACCCCGCCCGGCCGCTGACAGATTTCCGCGCGGCCCACCCACGGAAAAGAAAAAAGAAGAGCAACAGCGGGTCGCTTCGCTCTGAGCCGAGCGCGGGCAACCGGCCATGCGGCTTTTGCTTTTGATCTTCTCTTTCTTCTTGCGTGGGTGGACGTACTCGGGAACTGTCAGGGGCCGGGCGGGTGGGCTGCGCAGGGGTGTCTGCGGCATGGATGCCGCGGACAAGCCCCCATGGATGGGTTCACGGCGCCCCCTGCACAGCCCACCCGCCCGGCCCAATCGATGAATCGCATTGAGCGGCCACCCACGAGGGGCTGCGCCGTTGGCTGGAAACCTACGCGTGTACCGGCCGATGCCCGCGCACCGCCATCACCAGGCCGATGCCAGCCAGCAACGACACCGCCGAGGTGCCGCCGTAGCTGATCAGCGGCATCGGAATGCCCACCACCGGCAGCAGGCCGGAAATCATCCCGCCGTTGACCAGCACGTACACGAAGAACGCCAGGCCCAGACTGCCGGCCAACAACCGCGCGTGCGTATCGCGTGCCTGCACCGCGATCGACAGGCAGCGCCCGACCACGAACAGATACAAGGCAAACACCGTCACCACGCCAATCCAACCGAATTCCTCGGCCAATACCGAGAACGCGAAATCGGTGGTGTACTCGGGCAGGAAATCCAACGTGGCCTGTGTGCCGTGGCCCCAGCCACGCCCCTGCATGCCACCGGAGCCGATGGCGATGCGCGATTGCAGGATGTTCCAACCGGTGCCCAAGGGATCGGCGGCCGGATCCAGGAAGGTCAGCACACGATTCTTCTGGTACTGCCGCAGCAGCCCGAACCACGCCAGCGGCGCAGCCACCGATACCGCAGTCAAGCCGGCCACCACCCAGCGCCACTGTAGCCCAGCCAGCAGCAACGCAAACACGCCGCTGGCCGTCACCAGAGTGGCAGTACCGAGGTTGGGCTGCATCAGGATCAGCACCGCTGGCACCCCGATCAGCACCGCTGCCGTCAGCACCGTGCGCGGCGATGGCGGCAGCGGCTGACGGTGCAGATACCAGGCCATCATCAACGGCAGGCTGAGTTTGAGCAGCTCCGAAGGTTGCAGATAGAACACGCCCAGGTTGAGCCAGCGTTGCCCGTATTTGCCGGTGCCGATCACATACACCGCCATCAGCGGCAGCATCGACAACGCATAGATGGCAGGCGTCCACGCGCGCAGGCGCAGCAGCGAGACCCGCGACAACAGCCACATCGCTACCAGGCCCATCGCAAAGCGCATCGCCTGCCCCGCCACCGGGCCGTTCACGCTGTGCAGCACCGCCAGGCCCACGCCCATCAGGATCAACAACGCGACCAGCAACGGCAGATCGATCGTGCGCACCGCCTCGCGGCAGCCGCCAAGCATTCGTTTCCATTTCACCCGTGGCACGGTAGCAACCGCCGCTTTCGCGAAGCTGTCAGCGCTGTTTGTCGCTATCGACACCTAGCGTGATGAGTGCCTTTGGCATCTGCATTTTCCGGGTTTCAAACAATTCTGATTGGAACGGCGAGGGTTCCCGTGCACATCATGTAGCGCCACCGACAACAGGTGGCACGGGACTCCAATCCCGAAGGACAGACAGTTGTTTACGCTTGCCGGCCGGCGTCGCCCTTTCCTTGTTGGGTGGCGTCGGCTGGCAATCCGTCCGTGCGTCTTTGGCGGGCGGTGCGTGGAGGGCCATGTGCCCGCCGGAACTGTCTGTCCCCGGTATTGGAGCCACGCATCGTCCGCCACCCTCGCATCCACGCGGGGTGGCCCTTGCCTACCGCACAAGGATGCCGCCATGTCTGCTTCCACCTACCCATACCTGTTCGCCACGCTGGGCGAAGCCGCCCACCAGCTGCCGGACGACATCGCCCGCGCGCTGGAAACCACGCTCACCGCAACGCAGGCCGCCAACGCGCCCGACGGCCCTACCCTGCTGGACTGCCTGCAGCGCATCCGCCAAGTGGAAGCAGCAGATGGTCAGCCGTGGCCACACAAGGGACGAACGCAGGCGCAGTGCATGGCGATGGCACGCATCGACCGCGCCAATTCCGGGCTGACCTTTCTGCTGGAACTGCTGCACGCCAGCGAACGCGTACGCGTGGACGGCGACGACGCGCAGCAACTGGGTGACGACGCCCGCGAAGGTCTGCTGCTGGCCTGCCGAGGCCTGTCGGAATACGTGGACGTGCAGCTACAGGCCGCGTAATGCGCACGCGCCTGTCAAAGAGCGAAGCGACCCGCTTCTGCTCTGTTTTTCTCTTTGCGTGGGTGGCCACCGCAGGAAACTGTCAGAGGCCGGGCGGGGTGGACTGCGCAGGGGCGTGAGCCGCATGGATGCGGCGACCGAGCTTACATGGACGTACTTGCAGCGCCCCCTGCGCAGTCCACCCCGCCCGGCCAACCACGGCTGCTGCTTTCAGCGCCCACCCACGAGGGGCTGCGCCGATGGCTGGAAACTACCCGTAACCGCCATGCACCGGATTGTGCCGCCGCACCGCCATCACCAACCCGAACCCCGCCAGCAACGACACCGCCGACGTACCGCCGTAACTGATCAGCGGCATCGGCACACCCACCACCGGCAGCAGGCCCGAGATCATCCCGCCGTTCACCAGCACATAGACGAAGAACGCCAGACCCGTGGCACCGGCCAGCAGGCGCGAGTACGAATCGCGCGACTGGCTGGCGATCCACAGGCAGCGCCCGATCACCACCAGATACAGCGTCAGCACCAGCGCCACGCCGATCCAGCCGAACTCCTCGCTCAGCACCGAGAACGCGAAGTCCGTGGTCTGCTCGGGAATGAAATTCAGGTGCGACTGCGAGCCTTCGCCCCAGCCCTTGCCATCGAAACCGCCTGAACCAATGGCGATCTTCGACTGGATGATGTTCCAGCCCGCGCCCAGCGCGTCCATCTCCGGGTCCAGGAACATCATGATGCGGTCCTTCTGGTACGGCCGCAGCAACCAGAACCAGGCGACGGGTGCCACCGCGGCCACACCGCCCACGCCCAGCCCCACCCACCACCACGGCAGGCCGGCCAGCAGCAGCACGAACACACCACTGGCGGCGATCAGCACCCCGGTGCCGAAGTCCGGCTGCAGCATCACCAGCCCGGTCGGCACGCCGATGATCACCATCGCCACCAGCACCGTGTTGAAGCGCGGTGGCAACGGCATTTTGTGCAGGTACCAGGCCACCATCATCGGCAGGCTGACCTTGAGCAGTTCGGCCGGCTGCAGGTAGAAGAACTTCAGGTCCAGCCACTGCCGGCCGTACTTGCCCGTGCCCAGCGCGAACACTGCCAGCAGCGGAATCATCGAGATGGCGTAGATCAGTGGCGTGGCCGAGCGGATGCGCAGGATCGGCACCCGCGAAATGCCCCACATCGCCGCCAGGCCCACGGCAAAACGCACGCCCTGCGCCATCACCAGGCCATCGCCGCCAGCACTCTTCAACGTCGCCAGGCCGATCACCATCAGCGCGCCCAGCGCCAGGCACAACACCCAGTCCAGGCTGCTGAAGAACCGCTGCAGCATTTCGGCGGCCCAGCGCAGGAACTCCTTCATCGCGCAGCCTCCGCACCGGGGGTCGGGCGCGTGCCGGCCGGCAGGGTTGCCGCAGAAGGCGCACCGGGTGCAGGTGCCGGCAGAGGCTCCGGCGCAGGAACACCGATCAGCACCGGATGCTCGGCCAACTGTGCGGCAGCGATATCGCCGGCCTGGCGTGCGCCCACGTCTTCGTTGTCGAAGGCAGTGGCGCCGATGGCGGTGGTACCGCGCTCGCTGTCCAGCGGCTGCATGCCTTCAGGCATCTTGCCCAACAACCAGGCATCGAAGATCTTGCGCGCGATCGGTGCGGCCGCCGCGCCGCCGTAACCGCCACCTTCCACGGCGATGGCCAGCGCGATCACCGGCTGCTCGGCCGGCGCGAAGCCGACGAACAGCGCACGGTGGCGCAGGTGCATCGGCAGGCTTCTTGGATTGACCGCGGCCGTGCCCTTGCGGCTGACGACCTGCGCGGTACCGGTCTTGCCGGCCATCGTGTACGGCGCACCGGCGGCCATGCGTGCTGCGCTGCCGCCGGGAAGCATGGTGGCCATCATGCCTTCGCGCACCGCCTGCAGGTTGTTCGGGTTGGGGCTGACCGGCTTGCTCTGGCCGGGCTCCGTCTGCACCCAGTCACTGTCGAAACCTGCACGCTGCTGCATCACCAGATGCGGCGTGCGCAGCTGGCCATTGGCCAGGCCGCTGACACCACGGGCCAGCTGCAGGGGCGTGACCTTCCAATCGCCCTGGCCGATACTGATGTTCACCGTGTCGCCGGGATACCAGGCTTCCTTGCGGCTTTTCCGCTTGTAGGCCGGCGACGGCAGGATGCCGGAAATCTCGCCGGTCAGATCGATGCCGGTCGGCTGGCCGAAGCCGTAGTACTCCATGTAATGGTCGAACCGCTCGATGCCCAGGTCCAATGCCAGCCGGTAGTAGTACGTATTGACCGACTGCGCGATGGACTTGCGCAGATCGGTCCAGCCGTGACCACCGCGGTGCGAGTCACCCCAGCCACGCGAGGTGCCCGGCAGATAGAACATGCCGGTCGACAGCACCTTGTCTTCCGGGCGGCGAACGCCCGAATCGAGACCGGCCAGGCCGATCAACGGCTTCAGGGTCGAACCGGGAGCGACGCCACCGAGCACCAGGCGATTGAACTGCGGGCGCGACGGGTTGTCGTTCAGCGCCTTGAAATCCGCATGCGAGATGCCGTTGACGAACAGGTTCGGGTCGTAGGACGGCAGGCTGACCATCGCCAGCACTTCACCGGTACGCGGATCCATCGCCACCGCCGAGCCTTCCTGCTCACCGAAGGCAGCCACCATCGCCCGCTGCAGGTCGGCGTCGATCGACAGCCTCAGGTCGGCGCCGGATTGTGCGGCGACACGGCCGATGGTGCGGATCGCGCGGCCCTGCACGTTGGTCTCGACCTGCTCGTAGCCGACCTTGCCGCGCAGCTCCTGCTCGTAATAACGCTCCAGGCCGGACTTGCCGATATGGGTCAGCGCGGCATTGCCTTCGCCGAGGATCTCCAGATCCTTGTCGTCGACCCGGCCGACGTAGCCGATGATGTGCGCGAACAGGTCGCCATAGGGATAGCGACGGGTCAGGTACGGTTCCAGCTCGACGCCGGGAAAGCGCCAGCGGTCCACGGCGAAGCGCGCCATTTCCTCATCGCTCATGCGCAGCTTCAGCGTGACCGGCAGGAACTTGCGGCGCGCCTTGCGCGACTTGTTGAACGCCTCCAGCTCTTCCGGGCTGATCTGGATGATCTTCGCCAGCCCTTCCAGGGTGGCATCCATGTCCTTGACCTTGTCCGGGGTGACATCCAGGCGGAACGCCGGCACGTTCTCGGCCAGCAACCGACCGTTGCGGTCATAGATCATGCCGCGCCCGGGCACTACCGGCCGCGGCTTGATGCGGTTGGCTTCGGATCGGGTGGCGTAGATGTCGTGGTCCAACACCTGCAGCTTGAAGTACCAGCCGCCCAGGCCCAGCAGGCAGACCAGCACGCCGAAGAAGCCCAACGCCGCGCGGCGCCGGAACTGTTCGGCTTCGGCGTGCGGATTCTTGACCTGGCGGCGCGGCAGCATGGCTCAGCGCCCGCGCTTGCCGAAGCGCACGGCGTCCAGCAGCACGAACACCAGCGGCCACAGGCCCATGCCGAGCAGCGGTGCCCACCAGTACGACCATGGCAGGGTCGGCTCGCCTACCAGGATGTGTACCAGCGCGCTGACGATGCGGTCGTTGAACAGCAGGCCGCCGATGGCCAGCATCTGCTGCGACATCGGGAAGAAGCGGATGCGCGCGCGGAAGCGCTGCAGGATGAAGGCCAGCATCACCAGCCGCAGCGCCTGCTCGCCCAGCACACCGCCATACAGGAGGTCGGCGACGACGCCACTGGCGAAGGCGATACCGAGACCGACGCGCTCGGGCGCTTCGATCACCCAGTACGCCAGCACCAGTGCCAGCCAATACGGACGCAGCGGCTGCAGCAGCGCCGGCAACGGCAGCAGGCCCAGCAGCAGGGCCACCACCACGCTTGCCGGCAGCACCCAGCGGTTGTCGCGAAGGCGGCTCATGGTTGCGCCTCCGGTGTGGCCGGCTGAGGTTGCCGGCCAGCGGCCGGCACTACCGGAGAGGTTTGCGTCGCCGAAGGTGTGGGGGCAGCCGGCCTCGTCGCAGACGCGGACGGCTGCCGGCCAGCGGCCGGCACTACCGGGGTGGGCTGCGTCGCTGCAGGCGCGGTGCCGGTCGGCAGCGCGGTGGCATCGGCCGGTCCACCGGGAGCGCCCTGCTCCATCTGCAGGCGCAGGTTCGGCGGGATGCGGATCGCTGCGCCGGGGCGCAGCAGAAGCACGTCGCGGCCGCGATCAAGCTGCGCGGCCGGTTTCAATTCGCCCACCAGGAAGGCATGGGTGTCGTCCGGGCGCAGCCCGGTGATGGTGCCGACCGGGAATCCCGCCGGGAAGCGACCGCCAAGACCGGAGGTGACGATCTCATCGCCCACCTCCACGCCGGCACTGAGCGGGATGTCGCGCAGTTCCAGCTTGTCGCCGCGGCCGTAGACGATCAGGCGCACGCCGTTGCGGGCCACGGTCACCGGCACCGCGTGGTCGGGGTCGGTCAGCAACAGCACGGTGGAGCTGCCCGCGGTCACGTTGATCACCTGGCCCATCAGGCCGCCGGAATCGATCACCGCCTGGCCGACGTGCACGCCTTCGCGGCTGCCGGCGTCCAGCACCAGGCGCTGTTTGACCGGGTCGAGGTCGATGTCCAGGATCGGCGCCAGCTGTACGTCCAGGCCACTGCGCTCGGCCACATTCAACAGTTCGCGCAGCTGGGCGTTGTCCAGCGCGGCGGTCTGCAGACGGGTCAGGCGCGCGTTGGCCAGCAGCAGCTGGTTGCGCAGCTCGCGATTCTCGGTCACCAGCTGGCCGTGGCTGGCGGCGGTGTCGCGCACCTGACCACCGAGTTTGCCGGGCAGACCAGCCAGAGCCCACACCGGCTGCACCAGGCTGTTGGCCTGCTCGCGCAGACGCGCCAGCCAGCCGGCCTGGTCGTCGAGGACGATCAAGGTGATTGCCAGTGCGAGATAGGCCAGCAGCCGCAGCGGGCTGGCGGCATCACCGGATCGGGAAGCGACGGGAGGTCCGGCGTAGGGCGGCACGGCAGCGATTCAACTGGCAGAAGGCGGAAGGGAAACACGCGGGCGCCCCGCCGGTGCCGACCCGCCGATGTGGCGGGCCGCACCCCGGAGGGGCGCTGCGGGCGCAGGCAGCCGGGACGGCTTATTCCGGCGCAAAGAACTCGTTGCCGTGCATGTCGACCAGTTCCAGCGCACGACCGCCACCGCGGGCCACGCAGGTCAGCGGGTCGTCAGCTACCTGCACGTGCAGACCGGTCTCCTCGGAAATCAGGCGGTCCATGTCGCGCAGCAGGGCACCACCACCGGTCAGCACGATGCCGCGCTCGGCGACGTCGGCGCACAGTTCCGGCGGGGTCTGTTCCAGTGCCAGCTTGACCGCACTGACAATGCCCGACAGCGGCTCGTGCAGCGCTTCAAGCACTTCGTTGGAGCTGATCTTGATCATCTTCGGCACGCCCTCGGCGAGGTTGCGGCCGGAGATTTCCATCTCGATCGCTTCCGCCTGCGGGTAGGCACAGCCCAGTTCGACCTTGATGCGCTCAGCGGTGGCTTCACCGATCAGCATGCCGTGGTTGCGGCGCACGTAGTTGGTGATCGATTCGTCGAAGCGGTCGCCGCCGATGCGTACCGAGGCGGAATAGACGATGCCGTTGAGCGAGATCACCGCCACTTCCGTGGTGCCGCCGCCGATGTCGATGACCATCGAGCCACGGGCCTCGGTGACCGGCATGCCGGCGCCGATCGCGGCGGCCATCGGCTCTTCGATCAGGAACACGTCACGGGCGCCGGCTTCCTCGGCCGATTCCTTGATGGCGCGGCGCTCGACCTGGGTCGAGCCGGCCGGAACGCAGACCAGCACGCGCGGGCTCGGGCGCAGGAAGCGCGACTTGTGCACCTTCTTGATGAAGTGCTTGAGCATCGCTTCGGTGTAGGTGAAATCGGCGATGACGCCGTCTTTCATCGGGCGGATGGTGGTGATGTGGCCCGGGGTACGGCCGAGCATCTGCTTGGCCTCGGCGCCAACGGCTGCCACCGACCGGGTACCACCAATGGCGCGATCCTGGCGCACAGCGACCACGGACGGCTCGTTCAGCACGATTCCCTGCCCACGCACATAGATGAGGGTGTTGGCCGTGCCCAGGTCGATGGACAGGTCATTGGAGAACATGCCGCGCAGTTTCTTGAACATCTGGGAGTTGATCCTGAGGGGTGTCGCGCCCAACGCGGGATGGCGAAAAAATGGGCAGAAATCGAGGTCGACAAGCCTAGCAACCTGCCTGCCGCCGAGCAAGGAGAAAACTAGCTGAACCCGCGCCTTCACAGGCTTTCGGCCTGATCGGGCATCACCCGGTTCTGGCCCTGAGCGGCACCAGCGGGTAACCTTTGCGCCGTCGGGCGCCCAAGGGCGCCGTTTGCTTGCCTGCCGAAGTGGGCCGGCCCATCCCAAAATTCACCGCATAGGCTTACATCGATGTCCGCTCTGATCTGTGGTTCTCTTGCCTTCGACACCATCATGGTGTTCCCGGACCAGTTCAAGAATCACATCCTGCCGGACAAGGTGCACATCCTGAACGTGTCGTTCCTGGTGCCGCGCATGCGCCGCGAGTTCGGCGGCTGCGCCGGCAACATCGCCTACAACCTGCACCTGCTGGGTGGCGACCCGATCCCGATGGGCACGGTGGGTTCGGACTTCGGCCCGTACCGCGAGCACTTCGATGCCCTGGGCATCGACCTCACCCGCGTGCGCGTGATCGATGAGCTGTTCACCCCGCAGGCGTTCATCACCACCGACCACGACAACAACCAGATCACCGCCTTCCACCCGGGCGCGATGATGCGTTCCTATGAGAACCACGTGCGCGACGTGCCGGACGTCAGCCTGGGCCTGGTCGGCCCGGACGGCCGCGAAGGCATGATCCAGAACGCACTGGAATTCCACGAAGACGGCGTGCCGTTCATCTTCGATCCGGGCCAGGCGATGCCGCTGTTCAACGGCCCGGAACTGCGCGAGTTCATCGAGCAGGCCGATTACGTGGTGGTCAACGACTATGAGTCGAACCTGCTGCAGGAACGCACCGGCTGGAACGAAAAAGAGATCGTCAGCCGGGTCAAGGCCTACATCACCACCCGCGGCCCGAAGGGCGCGGTGATCCACACCCCGGAAAAGACCTACGACATCCCGCCGGCGCACGAGCGCCGCGTGGTCGACCCGACCGGCTGTGGCGACGCCTTCCGCGCCGGCCTGATCTACGGCATCCAGAAGGGCTTCGACTGGCTGACCATCGGCCGCATGGGCAACCTGATGGGCGCACTGAAGGTCGAGCACCCGGGCACCCAGAACCAGCGCTTCACCTTCGATGAGTTCAACGAGCAGTTCAAGCAGCAGTTTGGTTACGCGCTGAGCGTGTAACCAAACTGCCCGCGCAACTGACGGGAGCTTTTCGCCCGATGCGTTGTGGGGAACGCCTCTGGTAGGTGTCGACCTTGGTCGACACTGCCGGCCAGCGGCCGGCACCGCACCGCCCTGCCCTTCCAGCTCAGGGCTTGGCCTTCTCCGGCAAGCGGTACAGCTCTTTTTCATAGGCCAGCGTGCCCCACATCGCGTAGGCATGTGCGCGCCGTGCCAGTTCCGGCCGCAGCGGCTGCGGCTGCAACTGGTCGCTGGCCGGGTCGTAGCGGAAGCCCTGCGCGGGCTTGTCCGGCTGCAGGATGGCCACATCGTTGCCCTCCATCCACGCCAGATTGCGGTCGTACTGCATCAGCGCGCGTCCCGGCTGCAGCCGCTGCAGGTCGGTCAGGTCCTGTCCCACCGTCGGGGTCGGATCGGCAATGCCCAGCAGCGACAGCAGGGTCGGCGGCAGATCGATCTGACTGACGATGCGGGTATCGCGGCGCGCCTCGATGCCGCCGCCGAGGATCAACCCGGGAATATGGAAGTTGCCGATCGGCACCATGTTCTTGCCGAACACCCGCGAATCATGGTCAGCCACCACCAGGAACACGGTGTCCTCCCAGTACGGTGAGGCCATCACCTTGCGGAAGAACTCGCCCAGCGCGTAGTCGGCGTACTTGGCAGCGTTGTCGCGGGTCTGTTTCGGCTGCTCGTACAGGTCGATGCGGCCGTCCGGGAACTCGAACGGATCGTGGTTGCTGGAGGTGAACACCAGGCCGAAGAACGGCTTGCCCTGCGCTTTCAGCTGCCGGAACTGCTGGTCGGCCTGGCCGAACAGGTCTTCATCCGACGCACCCCAGGAGCCGACAAATGCCGGCTTGCGGTAATCCTTGCGGTCCACGATGCGGTTGAAGCCGTTGGCGAGGAAGAACTCGCGCATGTTGTCGAAGTGGCTTTCGCCGCCGTAATAGAAGCCGGTGTCGTAGCCATGCCGCCCCAGCACATCGGCCAGGGTGAAAAAGCGCTGGCGGCTGGCGGGCAGCTTGACCACCGATTCGGCCGGCGTCGGCGGGAACCCGGTCAGTACCGCCTCGATGCCGCGTACCGAACGCGTGCCGGTCGCATACAGACGCTCGAACGCCCAGCCCTGTCTGCTCAGCCGGTCGTAGTTGGGCGACAACGGCCGCCCGCCGAGACTGCCGATGAACTGCGCGCCCAGGCTTTCTTCCAGCACGATCACCAGATTGCGCGGCTTGCCCTGGTACTGCGGCGGACGCAGCGCCAGGCTCGGCAACGCGTCGGAGACATACGCCGATGCCGGCAGGCCGCTGCTGGCGCGCAGCTCGCTGACCACCTCGGCCAGCGGCAGGTCACCATAGACGCGCGAGGTTTCGCTGCGGGTCGCCAGCTGCCGCGCGGCATAGCCGACGGTGTACAGCGAGTTCAGCGGCAAGGCGTTGATGGTCGGGTCGGTGGAGAACGCCACCAGTGCCGGGTTCAAGGGCCGATGACCCAGGCTGGAACGCACGCCCAGCGCCGCCAGCAGCAGCACCAGGAACGCCAACGGCAGCCGCCACAGCCATCCGGCTTCGACTGCGACCGTTGGGCTGCTCCCGACCCAGCGCCGCGACCCACGCAGCAGCGCCCAGAACAGCACGATCACCGCGGTGACTTCAATCACCACGGCCAACAGATGGCCGCGCAGCAGCGTCATCCCGACTTCTTCGGGATAGATCAGATATTCCAGGAACAGGCGATTGGGGCGCAGGCCGTACTCGGCCATGAAGCTTGGTGTGGCCAGCTCCATGAACACCAGCAGCACGCTGGCCAGGATCAGCCACCACCGCAGCACCTGCCGCCAGGCACGGCCCAGGCGTCCGTCGACCGGCAACAGCAGCGCCAGCACCGCCGGGATGCCGTACAGCAGGCACAGGGTCGACACATCCACCCGCAGCCCCTGCAGGAACACCGTGGCCCAGCCCTCAGCGGCACTGACGCGCGCGGCATGCCACAGCGCCAACCCCAGTCGCGACAACGACAGGGCGACCAGGCCAAACAGGAAGAAGGCGGCAATCGGACACAGACGCCGGTACAGCGACACCCACACAGCTCGGAGCATGAAAGGAATCCAGAAATGGAGCCAAGGACACCCATGCCCCATCCTTGGCAGCGGGCCACACCGGACAACGTGTTACCCGACACAACCACCAGCGCAGCGAAACCACCCGCCGGCACCTTCAACGCCCACCGCGGCTTCGATCAGGCCGCGGCCTTGAGCGGCGACGGTTCCCCAACCGCCCCCGCTTCACCCCCGGCCGGACAGTCGAAGAACGTCCAGCCGGCCTCGCACAATACACTGTGATGACAGTCGGCAGTTGGCCGTGGGCGCCCCCCTGGCCCCTGCCACAGCGCAGAGGGCGCCACGCTAGCCTCGCCAGCGCTCCAGCACCGCCCCGCAATCGGCCAGGTGCCAACAGGCCATGCCTGGCCACGGGTTGTCCGGCGCATTGACCAGCAGCGTGCGGCTGCCTGCCGCGCGGCCGCATTCCAGATCGAAGCGGTAGTCGCCCACCATCACTACCTGCGAAGGCTCCACCTGCCAACGCCGCAGGAAGTACTGCAACCCGGCGGGGGACGGCTTCGGTTCGGCCTCGTCGCGGCCGATGATGTCGTCTTCGGCAAATACGTCGCCCAGCCCGATCGCCTGCAGGGTGACCTGCGCCAGGCTGCGCACGTTGCGGGTCAGGATGCCCAGCCGGCAGCCGGTGCCTTGCAGCGCGCGCACCAGCGCCACCGCCCCCGTCGCTGGCTGGGACGCAGCGGCCAAATCACGCTCGTGCGCCAGCAGCCAGGCATGCTTGGCGCTGGCCTCGGCGGCCGGCAACCCGGCCAGGTGGGTGAGGATGTCATCCTCCTGCGGAATCGCCAGTTCGCGCTTGATCCGCGCGAAATCATGCACCGCCACGGTCAGCGTGCCATCCATGTCGAACACCCAGTGGCGGATCGTCGACAGTGCCGGCGCAGCCACCCGTGCATCCATGGTCAATGCCACCACGCCGGCATGCGGCTGGCATCCACGCCACCGGTCTCGAACACGGCCGTGCGCGTGCCACCGGCCTTGACCGGGAATTCGATGCTGATCGACTTGCCTTTGGCCGCCAGCTTCCACAGCGCCTTCTGGTCGGTGATGAACATGGCGATCGCCTCGTCGGTCTTCGGCCGCCATGCCGCCATGGAGATCGGCTTGCCATCGTCCACCGTGACCTTCACTGTGCACTGCGGGCAGCGGAAATCGCCGGCCTGCAGCACCAGGTAGGCATGACGCTTCCATTCGGGATGGTCGCGGAACACCAGCTGCACCGGCTTGGCGCCGCTGCCATCCACATCCACCCGCTCCTTGCTGAAGATCTGTGCCGACACCTGGTTGCCCTTGCTGCCGACCGGAATCTGGTTGTACTGCCACAGCCCCTGCATGCGGCGCAGGTCGCGCGCGGCGTCGCCCTTGGCCTTGACCTCATCGAAGCCGGCAGCGATGCGCTCGGCGGCGGCGGTGTCCTTGTACTGGTCCAGCAGCGAGGCGCCATGCAGGCGCGCGCGTTCCCAGTCCTGCGCGGCCACGGCCATGTCGTACTGTTTGGCAACGTCTTCGGCCTTGGCTTCCTTCTGCGCCTGCACGGCGGCAGCGGCGGCCTCCTGCGCCTTGCGTTCTTCCTCGGGGTTGCTGCAGGCGGCCAGGGCCAGGGTGCAGGCGGTGAGCAGGATCAGTCGTTTCATGGCGGAGTCCTTTACGGGTGCATCCCGATTCTATCGGCAGCGAAAAGCGGATACAGCAACGGCGGGTTTCCCCGCCGTTGCTGGTGAAGCAGTGTCTGGGTTGCCGGCCAGCGGTCGGCACTCCCGTTTACTTGGCTTCAGCCTTGGCCAGCATGTCCTGCACCGAGGCGGTGGTGATCGGGTGGTAGCCCGGCTTGGCCTTCTCGAACGCCTGCTTGGCCAGCTCCAGCCCCTTCGGGGTCTTCACCAGTTCGGCGTAGATCGGCAGGATCAGCTTGCGACGACCGACACGCTCGATGAACGCAGCCGCCGCTTCATTGGCCTGCTCGTAACCGCTGCGGATGGTCAGCGGATACCAGCGCATGGCGATTTCGCCATTCGGGGTACCGGTGAAGTGGAAGGCCTTGTCCAGCGTGGCCAGCTTGTCCAGCGGCTGGGTGGCGCCCAGGCCGTCGATGAAGCGGACCCACTCCTGGGTGCTCCACTCGGCAATCACCTGGCTGCTCGGCACGGTGCCGGCGCTGGCGAAGGCGATGCGCGCGGTGTCCACGCTGCTGAAGTTGCGCGACTGCGCCTTGGCCGCGAACGTCGGAATGCCCGGCTCGTCCAGCCACGCCTTCAGTTCGGCCTCGGTGACCGCCGACGGATTCTTCGGCAGCAGGTTCTTCTTCAGGTATTCGACAAACTGGTCCGTATTCGCGCTCTGGAAGGCATGGTCATCGAACCAGCCGCGCAGGAACGGATCGAAGGTTTCACGGCCGAAGCGCTGTTCCAGGAATTCCAGGAACCACGAACCCTTGACGTAGGCCACCTGGCTCAGGGCTTCGTCCGGGTCACGCTCGTTCAGCGGCGGCAGCGCCAGTGCCTGGTCGGCCGGGCTCATGTCCTTCACTTCCGCCAGCAGATCGGTCTGGTCGATCTGCTTTTCCATCTCGGCCATCTCCTTGCCGTACAGGGCTTCGGTGATGCGGCCCTGGACGTAGGTGGTGAAGCCTTCGTTGAGCCAGATGTCCTTCCAGCTGGCGTTGGTCACCAGGTTGCCCGACCAGCTGTGCGCCAGTTCATGGGCGACCAGCGAGACCAGCGACTTGTCGCCGACGATCACGGTCGGAGTGGCGAAGGTCAGGCGCGGGTTTTCCATGCCGCCGAACGGGAACGACGGCGGCAGCACCAGCATGTCGTAGCGGCCCCAGCGGTATTCGCCGTACAGCTTTTCGGCAGCACCGATCATCTTCTCGGTGTCTTCGAATTCCTTGGCGGCCTTATTGACCATGGTCGGCTCGGCCCAGACGCCGGAGCGGCCGGAGATCGGCTCGAACACCAGGTCGCCGGCTGCGATGGCCAGCAGGTAGGACGGAATCGGCTGCGGCATCTTGAAGGTGTAATCACCGTCACGCGCGGCCTTGGGATCGTTGTCGGCGCTCATCAGCACCATCACGTCCGGGCGCGAGACCACGTGCGCGCTGTAGGTGAAGCGCACGCTCGGGGTGTCCTGCAGCGGCACCCAGGAACGGGCGTGGATCGCCTGCGACTGGCTGAACATGAAGGGCAGCTTCTTGCCCTCGGTCATCGACGGCGCCAGCCACTGCAGGCCCGACGCGGTCGGTGCGGTGTGGTAGGTCACCTCGACCTTGGCCGGCTGCTCCGGGGTTTCGATGGTCAGCTTGCTGCCGAACACCTTGTCCACCGGGGCCAGCACGAACTGCAGCGGGCTGCGCGCGCCGTCGGCGGCGATTGCTTCAACCTTGGCGATGCTCAGCTCGCGGGTGTCCAGCACCAGCTGCTTGGCATCCTTCTGCTTCCATTCCAGGGTGTAGGTGGCGGTACCGCCGATCTGCTTCTGGTCGAAGTCCAGCTTCAGATCCAGTGCGATGTCCTTGACGACGACCTTGTCCGGCTCGGCGTACGAGCTTTCATCGTGGCTGCGGTTTTCGGCGTTCACGGGGGCGGCGGGAGCCTTCTGGGCAGTCGGAGCGGCGGCGGGTGCGGCCGCCTCCTGGGAGCAGCCGGCGGCCAGGGCCACGGCCAGCGGAAGGAGCATCAGCGGATTGCGCATGAATCGGGACCGTTACGGGGATCAAACCCCAATGGTACCTCTCCCCCGCCCGGGAAGCGTTGCGCGGTGCGGGGTAATGGCCGGCCACAGCACTGGTAGTGCCGGCCGCTGGCCGGCAACCCCGTCGCCCGGTGATGGTCCGTGCGGATGCCGGCCAGCGGCCGGCACTACCGGAGACCCGGACTTACAGCTTGTAGCCGGAGTGGATCGAGACGATGCCGCCGGTCAGGTTCTTGTAGTGGCAGCGCTCGAAGCCCGCCTGCCCCATCATCGCCTTCAGCTCTTCCTGCGGCGGATGCTTGCGGATGCTCTCGGCCAGATACTGGTAGCTGTCCGAATCGTTGGCGAACAGCTTGCCCAGCTTCGGCAGGATCTTGAACGAGTGGAAGTCGTAGATCGGCTTGAACCAGTCCGCAGTGACTTCGGAGAACTCCAGCACACGGGCCTGGCCGCCCACCTTCAGCACGCGGAACATCTCGCGCAGGCCGGCATCCTTGTCGGTCACGTTGCGCAGACCGAAGGCGATGGTCACCAGATCGAAGCTGTTGTCCGGGAACGGCAGGGCTTCGGCGTTGCACTGCACGTAGTCCAGGCCGAGCACCAGGCCGCGGTTGGTCAGGCGGTCACGGCCGACCGACAGCATGCCGGCGTTGATGTCGCCCAGCACCACTGAACCTTCGGCGCCAACCCGCTCCTTCAGCAGCGCGGCGATATCGCCGGTGCCACCGGCCAGGTCGAGCACGCGGTCACCCGGCTTCACCTGCGCGGTGGCTACGTAGTAGCGCTTCCATGCCCGGTGCACGCCCATGCTCATCAGGTCGTTCATCAGGTCGTAGTTGCGCGCGACCGACGTGAACACCTGACCGACCAGCTTCTGCTTGTCCTTGGCGTCAACGTCGCGGAACCCGAAATGGGTGGTACCGGATTTGTAGGGGGATTCGCTCATGCCCCTGATTATCGCACCGCCGGGCCCCTGCGGGGAACGCTGGCCGTATCATGGCGCCCCACGACCTACCGGAGCCCCGCATGATCACCACGCCCGACTACCAGGCCCTGCTGCAGACCGCTATTGCCGAAGCCCGCCAGGGGCTGGCCGAAGGCGGCGTACCGATCGGCGCGGCGCTGTACCACAACGACGGCCGCCTGCTCGGCTGCGGCCACAACCGCCGCGTGCAGGAAGGCGACCCGTCCGTGCATGGCGAGACCGACGCCTTCCGCAAGGCCGGCCGCCAGCGCCGCTATCAGGACACCATCATGGTCACCACTCTGGCCCCGTGCTGGTACTGCTCGGGCCTGGTGCGGCAGTTCAACATCGGCACGGTGGTGGTCGGCGAGTCGCGCACCTTCCAGGGCGGCATCGACTGGCTGCGCGAAAACGGCGTCAACGTGATCGACCTGGACAGCCAGGAATGCGTGGACCTGTTGGGCGGTTTCATTGCGCAACATCCGGAAATCTGGAACGAAGACATCGGCGAATGAGCATCCGCCACGCCTGATGAGTTCGCCTTGATGAACGCTTCAGTGCCGGCACAGCCTTGTGCCGGCAGCATCTGCCTGCTTCAACGTGAACTGCTGCGCAGTCAGCTGCATGCAGTCAACACGCGCCACTAACATCCTGCTGCGCAGCCACGTCTAGGGTGGAATGCAACCGGGCCCCCGCCCGGGTTGGAGCCGACCATGCAAGCGCATGCCGTACGTCCTCCCAGCGACCCGGCCCTGGCCGCGATCTGGAACCGACTGCAGCAGCAATACGCACTGCACAAGCGCAGTGCCTCGTTCTGGAGCGCCTACCAGGACATGCAGCAGGATCTGCTGCACGACCATCCCCGCGATCTGGTTCGCCTGTGCAATGCCATGGCCGGTATGGCCGAACGCCTGGGCGCGGTTGAACAGGCACAACTGCTGCGCCATCGCCACGCTGGCTGCACATCGCGCTGACGCGGCATGCACCACCGTTCGGGCCAGACTGTAACGGGCCCCCACTCCCTTTCACCTTCAACCGATTGGATCGTCATGCACGCTGAAGTTCCCGCCATTCCCCCTGTCATCAATGTCGATGCGGAGCTGGATTACTGGCGCCGCCAGCACGCCGATGGCGCACTCGCGCACACATCGTTCGGCACCTATGTGCCGTGGATCAAGTTCGCCTGTGATTCGCTGATCACCCAACCGCGCGCCAGCAATGCCCAGCGCGATGAGCTGTTCCAGACCCAGTACGCCCTGCAGATCATGCCGCGCCTGACCGAAGCGCAGGCCCGCGAATTCGTCGAACGCTGCTGGCAGCATGTGTACCTGGCCAGCCCAGTGCGCAGCCAGGAAGCACCGCGCCTGCGCGCCTGAGTCCACGCCTGCTGCACGGCACCTGCACGGCCATGTGCCGATGATCATCGCCATTCCCGTGGAACGATGACGATGAGCGCAAGGAACCTGTTCAATACGATCGCCAAGAAGGCCGCGGCCGCCACCGGCTCGCCGTGGACCTTCCTGGCCGCGGTGGCGATCGTCGTGCTGTGGGGCATCAGTGGCCCGATATTCAAGTTCAACGACACCTGGCAGCTGGTGATCAACACCGGCACTACCATCATCACCTTCCTGATGGTGTTCCTGATCCAGCACACGCAGAACTCGGACACCGCGGCGATGCAGATCAAGCTGGATGAACTGATCCGCGCCACCGCCGAGGCCAACAACGAGCTGCTGGACCTGGAAGAGCTGGACGAAGAGCGTCTGGAAGAGATCCGCGCTGAGTACGAGAAGATGGCGCGCGAAGCTGGCGACGCGCTCTCGCGTGTACGCGCCTGCCGCACCGAGCGGCGGGATGACGAAGCGGTGTGACCGCACTGACCGGTAGTGCCGGCCGCCGCCCAGCACCTTGTACAGTGTGATGCGGTTGGACTGCTGCGCCAGCTGCGTCTGCAGCTGTGTCTGCTGCGCGTTGTAGGCGGTACGACGTGCATCCAGCAGGGTGACGAAACTGTCCAGGCCGGCGTCATAGCGCGCCTGCGACAGGCGATTGGCCTGCTCGGCCGCTTCCACCAGACGCTGCTGCGAGGCGGCCTGCTCATCCAGGCTGACATTCAATGCCAGCGCATCGGCGGTTTCACGGAAACCGCTCTGGATCGATTTTTCGTACTGCGCCAGCGCGATATCGCGATCGGCGTTGGCCACTGCCAGGTTCGCGCGCAGCTTGCCGCCCTGGAAGATCGGCAAAGTGATCTTCGGCAGGAAGCTCCACACCCGCGTACCGCTGTCGAACAGGCCCGACAGCTCACCCGAGCCACTGCCGATGCTGCCGGTCAGCGAGATGCTGGGAAAGAAGGCGGCGCGTGCGGCACCGATATTGGCATTGGCGGCCAGCAGCTGGTGTTCCGCCGCCATGATGTCCGGGCGCTGCAGCAGCACGTCGCTGGGCAGACCGGCCGGCGGGGGTGCCAGCGCAAGCACCTGCGGCGCGATGCTGTCCGGCAGCAGCACCGGATCCAACTGGCCACCGGCCAGCAGCGCCAGCGCGTTGCGGTCCTGGGCCAGCTGCCCACGCAAGCGCGCGGCATCGGTGCGCGCGGTCTCGACCAGGGTGCGGGTCTGGGTCAGTTCCAGCGCCGAACTGCCGCCACGCTCATGGCGTGCTTCGGCCAGACGCAGCGAATCCTCATAGGTTTTCACCGTTGCTTCGGCGATCGCCAGGCGCTGCTGGTCGGCGCCGTAGGTCAACCAGGCGGTGGCCGTCTCGGCCACCAGGCTCAGCTGCGCGTTGCGGCGGTTGGCGGCTACAGCGAAGTACTGCTGCAGCGCGGCTTCGCTCAGGTTGCGCACGCGGCCGAACAGGTCCAGTTCGAACTCGGCCACGCCGATGCCCGCGCTGAACTGCTCGGTCACCGGTACGTCGCCACCGCGGCGGTCCATCTGCCCGGTCACGGCGACGCCCGGTACGCGGTCAGCGCGCTGCACGCGGTACTGGCCGCGCGCCTTCTCGACGTTGAGCACGGCCACGCGCAGGTCACGGTTGTTGTCCAGCGCCTGGCCGATCACCTGCTGCAGACGCTCATCGGTGAAGAAGTCGCGCCAGCCGACCGCGGCCGCGTCGGCCACTTCGCCCTGTGCGGCTTCCGCCGGCCACTGCGACGGAATGGCCGGGGCCACTGCGGTGTTCTTCGGTGCCAGAGTGCCGCAGCCGGCAAGCGCCAGTGCCGCAGCGATGGAGAGGAACAGAGATGCACTTTTCATGGGGATGACTTCCATCGGTACTGCCGGATGGCAGGAGGTAGTGCCGGCCGCTGGCCGGCAACCTCGTTGGATTCACATCAAGCGATCAGCAGTTGCCGGCCAGCGGCCGGCACTACCGTTTCGAATCAGCCGGTGGTGTTGCGCTTCTTGAACACGCGCTGCACCACCACGAAGAACAGCGGTACGAAGAACACGCCGAGCACGGTGCCGACCACCATGCCGCCGAGCACGCCGGTGCCGATCGCCCGCTTGGCGCCGGAGCCGGCACCGCTGGAGATCGCCAGCGGCAGCACGCCCATGCCGAAGGCCAGCGAGGTCATGATGATCGGGCGCAGACGGTCGCGGACCGCGTGCATCGTCGCTTCGATCAGCCCCGCGCCCTTCTCCAGATGCTCCTTGGCGAACTCGACGATCAGGATCGCGTTCTTGCTGGTCAGTCCCACCGTGGTCAGCATCGCCACCTGGAAATAGATGTCGCGCTCCATGCCACGGAAGGTATTGGCCAGCACCGCACCGAGGATGCCCAGCGGCGCCACCAGCAGCACCGAGGTCGGCACGCTCCAGCTTTCGTACAACGCGGCAAGGCACAGGAACACGATCATCAGCGACAGCGTGTACAGCAGCGGCGTCTGCGAGCCCGCCTGGCGCTCCTGGTAGGACATCGCCGTCCACTCGACGCCGAAGCCCGCCGGCAACTGCTTGGCCAGCTGTTCGATCTCGGCCATGGCATCACCGGACGCCACGCCCGGGGCCGGTTCGCCCTGGATTTCGGTGGCCGACACGCCGTTGTAGCGTTCCAGGCGCGGCGAACCGTAGTCCCACTGCTTGCTGGCGAAGGCGCTGAACGGAACCATCTCACCCTTGTCGTTCTTCACCGACCAGAGATCGAAGTCCTCCGGCACCATGCGGAACGGCTGGTCAGCCTGCACGAACACGCGCTTGACGCGGCCGCGATCGATGAAGTCATCGATGTACGAACTGCCCCACGCGGTGGCCAGGGTGGTGTTGATCTGGTCGATCGACAGGCCCAGCGAGCTGGCCTTGGCCACATCGATATCGATGCGGAACTGCGGAGTGTCTTCCTGGCCGTTCGGACGCACGTTGGCCAGCTTCTTGCTGCCGGCCGCCAGGCCGAGCAGCTGGTTGCGGGCCGCCAGCAATGCCTCATGGCCCTGGCCGCTGTTGTCCTTCAGGAAGAAGGTGTAGCCCGAAGCCGTACCCAGCTCCGGAATGGCCGGCGGCGGGAAGGCAAAGATGAAGGCATCCTTGATCTGCCCCAGTGCAGCCATCGCACGTCCGGTGATCGGCATCACGCCATTGTCGGCGTCACGATCCTTCCAGTCCTTCAGCTTGACGAAGGCCATGCCCGCGTTCTGGCCCATGCCGGCGAAGCTGAAGCCCTGCACCGAGAACACCGATTCGACGGCACCCTTCTCGTTTTCCATGAAGTGCTTTTCGAGCGCGGCGATCGATTCCAGCGTGCGCTCCTGGGTAGCACCCACCGGCGCCTGCACCAGCGCCATCAGCACGCCCTGGTCTTCATTGGGCAGGAACGAGCTGGGCAGGCGCACGAACAGCACGCCCATCAGCAGGAACAGCGCGGCCACGATGCCCATGAACCGCCACGGGCGATGCAGGATGCCGCGCACGCCACGCTGGTAGCTTTCGCTGGTGCGGTCGAAGCCACGGTTGAAGCCGTTGAAGAAGCGACCCGACCAGCCCTTATGGGCGACGTGGTGCTCGCCCTTCTTCAGCGGCTTGAGCATGGTCGCGCACAGCGCCGGGGTCAGCACGATGGCCACCAGCACCGACAACGCCATCGCCGACACGATCGTCGCCGAGAACTGCCGGTAGATCACGCCGGTGGAGCCGCTCATGAAGGCCATCGGCACGAACACCGCCGACAGCACCAGGCCGATGCCCACCAGCGCGCCGGTGATCTGGCTCATCGACTTGCGGGTGGCTTCCAGCGGCGACAGGCCCTCTTCGGACATGATGCGCTCGACGTTCTCCACCACCACGATGGCATCGTCCACCAGCAGGCCAATGGCCAGCACCATCGCGAACATGGTCAGCATGTTCACCGAGAAGCCCAGCACCGACAGCACGCCGAAGGTACCCAGCAGCACCACCGGCACGGCGATGGTCGGGATCAGGGTGGCGCGGAAGTTCTGCAGGAACAGGTACATCACCACGAACACCAGCACGATCGCTTCGAGCAGGGTCTGCACCACGCCCTTGATCGACACACGCACGAACGGGGTGGTGTCGTACGGGATCTCGGCCTTCAGACCGGCCGGGAAGAAGCCTTCCAGTTCCTTCAGGGTTTCATCGACACCGGCAGCGGTATCCAGCGCGTTGGCGCCGGTGGCCAGGGTGACCGCAAGGCCGCTGGCCGGCTGACCGTTGTAGCGGGTGACGAAGTCGTACGACTCGGCGCCGAGCTCGACGCGGGCAACGTCGCCCAAGCGCAGTTCGGCACCGTCCTGCGCGCCGCGCACGATGATGTTGCGGAACTGTTCCGGGGTCTGCAGGCGCGACTGCGCGTTGATGGTGGCATTGAGCTGCTGACCCTTCACCGACGGTGCACCACCCAGCTGGCCGATGGCCACCTGCGCGTTCTGTGCCTTCACCGCGGCAACCACTTCCGGCACCGACATGCCGTAGGTGTGCAGCTTGTTCGGGTCCAGCCAGATGCGCATGGCGTACTTGCCACCGAACACCTGGATATTGCCCACGCCCGGCACGCGGCTGAGACGGTCCACGACATTGGAACCGACGTAGTCGGCGATATCGTTGGCGTCCATGCTGCCGTCTTCGGACACGAACGCGATGACGTTCAGGAAGCCCGAGCTGGACTTGGCCACGTTGATGCCCTGCCGCTGCACTTCCTGCGGCAGCAGTGGCATCGCCAGCTGCAGCTTGTTCTGCACCTGCACCTGGGCGATGTCGGGGTTGGTACCGCTCTCGAAGGTCAGGGTGATGGTGGCCTGGCCGTTGGACGAGCTGTTGGAGGAGAAGTAGATCAGGCCATCAAGGCCCTTCATGTTCTGCTCGATGATCTGCGTCACCGAATCTTCGACCACCTTGGCCGAAGCACCCGGGTAGCTCGCGCTGATTTCCACCGCCGGCGGTGCGACGTTGGGGTACATCGAGATCGGCAGCTTGAACAGGGCCAGGCCGCCGGCGAGCATGATGATGATCGCAATGACCCACGCGAAGATGGGTCGATCAATGAAGAAACGTGCCATGGGGTTCTCCGCTTACTTCGCGCCTGCGGCCGCAGCTGCAGGTTGGGCGGCGGCCGGCTTGGCCGGGGCGGCGCCCTGTTCGGTGGCGTTCACGGGCATGCCCGGGCCGATCTTCTGCAGGCCTTCGACGATGACCTTGTCGCCGGCCTTCAGTCCGTCCTCGACCAGCCACTTGTCGCCGACGGTGCGGCTGACCTTGACCGGGCGCACTTCGACCTTGTTGTCCTTGCCGACCACCATCGCGCTGGTATCGCCCTTCGGATCGCGGGCGATGCCCTGCATCGGCACCAGTACGGCGTCGCTGCGCACACCGCCACCGATCACCGCGCGCACGTACATGCCCGGCATCAGCAGTCCGTCGGGGTTGTCGACCTTGACCCGCAGCGCGAAGCTGCCGGTGGCCGGATCGACGCTGACTTCGGAGAACTCCAGCGTGCCCTTGTGTTCGAAGGTGCTGCCGTCTTCCATCAGGATGCTGACCGGCGTCTGCTGGTTGTCCTGCAGGCGGCCGGCGGCCAGTTCGCGGCGCAGCTGCAGCAGCTCGGCCGAGGACTGGGTCAGGTCGACGTAGATCGGGTCCAGCTGCTGCACGGTCGCCAGCGCAGTTGCCTGGCCGGCGCTGACCAGCGCGCCCTGGGTGACGCTGGACTTGCCGATGCGGCCGCTGATCGGCGCGGTGATGCGCGCATAACCGAGGGTCACGTTGGCGGCATCCAGTGATGCCTTGGCGGCGCCGACATCGGCCTCGGCCTGCTTCTGCGCGGCCACTGCGTTTTCCAGATCCTGCTGGCTGACCGCGTCGACCTTGGCCAGCTCGGTGATGCGCTTGGCACTCAGCCGCGCCGCATTGGCGGTGGCTTCGGCGCGGGCCAGCTGTGCACGCGCACTGTTGGCCTGGGCGCGATAGCTGGCGTCCTCGATCTGGTACAGCGGCTCGCCGGCCTTGACCATCCCACCCTCGGTGAACAGCCGCTTGGCGACGATGCCGTTGACCTGCGGGCGCACTTCGGCCACCAGGAAGGCATTGGTGCGGCCCGGCAGCTCACGGGTCAGGCCGACGGTTTCGGACTTCAGCGTGACCACGCTGACCTGGCCCGGCCCCTGTTCGGGCGCCTGGGGTTGGCCGCCACAGGCAGCGACGGTGGCAGCGATCGCCAGCGACAACGCGAAGGGTCGGATTCGGCTCAGCAACATGATGGGAATGGCTCTTGGAGGGAGGGATCTCAGCAGGTGCTGATACGACGGACCCTCCCCTTGCAGGAGTGAAGACCGCGCGAACAGCGCCCACCCGGGTGGAGTGGGAGCCAGGACAGGCCTGCCACGCACACGACGGGAATGATGGGAAGGAAATATACATACATGCGTGTTTGTTTGTAAAGAAGTACAATTCAGCCACGTTTCACCTGCACCCGTACCCGCTCATGGCCCGCAAAACCAAAGAGGACACCCAGGCAACCCGCGAAGGCATCCTGGATGCCGCCGAAGCCTGTTTCCACGAACACGGCGTGGCCCGGACCACGCTGGAGATGATCGGTGCCCGCGCCGGCTACACCCGCGGCGCCGTGTACTGGCATTTCAAGAACAAGGGCGAGGTGCTGACCGCGATCGTCGAGCGGGTGCACCTGCCCTTCATGCAGGAGCTGGAGCGCACCTCCAGCGACCAGCGCGACACGCCGGTGCATGACCTGCGCGCAGTGATGATCCACTCGTTCATCGAGCTGTCCGAGGACGAGCGCCTGCGCAAGACCATGGAGATCATGCTGCGCAGCGATGCCTCCGCCGACACCAGGGTGCTGACCGAACTGCAGCAGAGCGGTTTCCGCGACGCCCTGGACCGGATGGAACGTGCCCTGCGCCGTGCACAGGACCTGGGCCAGCTGCGCGACGGTGCCGACCCGAAAATTGCCGCGCGCATGCTGCACGCCACCGTGCTCGGCGTGCTGCATGGGGCGATGGTCGAGCCGGACCTGATGGACCTCAAGCGCGATGGCATGCTGGCGCTGGACATGACCCTGGCCGCCTACGTGAAGGAAGGCGTGTTCGTACCGGGTTCGGTGCCGGAGCCGCTGCCGGAGCGGTAGATGCCGACCTTGGTCGGCATGCCATTTGTATGCCGACCAAGGTCGGCGACTACCAGAGCAACGCACCTCAAAGAAAAGGCCGCCTTTCGGCGGCCTTTTCGCATTCCCGGTTACAGGATGTAACGGCTCAGGTCCGGATCCTGCACCAGCTCACCCAGGTGCGCATCGACATAGGCACTGTCGATGACCAGGGTTTCACCATCGCGATCCGGCGCTTCGTAGCTGAGCGAATCCAGCAGTCGCTCCAGCACGGTGTGCAGGCGACGCGCACCGATGTTCTCCTGGCGCTCGTTCACCTGGAACGCGATCTCGGCCAGGCGGTCGATGGCATCGGTGGTGAAGCTGACCTTGACGCCTTCGGTGGCCAACAGCGCTTCGTACTGTTTGGTCAGCGCAGCCTTCGGTTCGGTCAGGATGCGCACGAAATCCGCCTTGCTCAGCGCACCCAGCTCCACGCGGATCGGGAAGCGGCCCTGCAGCTCGGGGATCAGGTCGCTGGGCTTGGCCAGGTGGAACGCGCCCGATGCGATGAACAGGATGTGGTCGGTCTTGATCGTGCCGTACTTGGTGGACACGTTGGAACCTTCCACCAGCGGCAGCAGATCGCGCTGCACGCCTTCGCGGGAGACATCACCGCCAGACGAGCCTGCATCACCCCGCTTGGCGACCTTGTCGATCTCGTCGATGAACACGATGCCGTGCTGCTCGCAGGCTTCGATCGCGGCGGTGCGGATATCGTCCTCGTTGACCAGCTTGCCGGCTTCTTCTTCCTGCAGCAGCGGGCGCGCGGCCTTGATGGTCAGCGTACGCTTGTGCGCCTTGGCGCCACCGCCGAGGTTGGCGAACATCGACTTCAGCTGCTGGCCCATTTCCTCCATGCCCGGCGGGGTCATGATGTCCATGCTGACGTTGGCGGTCAGGTCGAGCTCGATCTCGCGATCATCCAGCTCACCATTGCGCAGCATCTTGCGGAACTTGATGCGGGTCTCGTTGTCCTGGGCCGACGGTTCGTTGCGCGCCGCCTCCGGGTCGAAACCGATGCCACCGCTGCGGCGCGGCAGCAGCGCATCGAGGATGCGGTCTTCGGCGCGCTCTTCGGCCTGCGTGCGCACGCGCACCTTGGCCTGCTCGCGGTAGAGCTTGACGGCGGTATCGGCCAGGTCGCGGATGATCTGCTCGACGTCCTTGCCGACGTAGCCGACTTCGGTGAAGCGGGTCGCTTCGACCTTGACGAACGGCGCGTTGGCCAGCGTGGCCAAGCGACGCGCGATCTCGGTCTTGCCGACGCCGGTCGGGCCGATCATCAGGATGTTCTTGGGCATGACTTCGTTGCGCAGCTCGGGCTGCAGCTGCATGCGGCGCCAACGGTTGCGCAGGGCGATGGCGACCGCGCGCTTGGCGTCATGCTGGCCGACGATGTGCCGGTCCAGTTCCTGCACGATCTCGCGCGGGGTCATGGTGGCGGAGGAAACTTCGATCTTGTGCGGCATGGGTGTGCTCACGGATTCGTTGTCGGTAGCGCCGGGCCATGCCCGGCGGATCGGGAATGCCTGTGACGGTTCCCCGTCACAGCTCCTCGACCACCACGTTGCGGTTGGTGTAGATGCAGATGTCGCCGGCGATGTTGATCGCTTCGCTGGCGATGGTGCGTGCGTCCAGTTCGGTGTGCGCCATCAGCGCGCGTGCAGCGGACAGTGCATACGAACCACCGGAACCGATGGCGATGATGCCGTCCTCCGGCTCGATCACATCGCCGGTGCCGCTGATGATCAGCGAGGTTTCCTTGTCGGCCACGGCCAACAGGGCTTCAAGCTTGCCGAGGCGACGCTCGGTGCGCCAATCCTTGGCCAGCTCCACCGCAGCGCGCTGCAGCTGGCCGTGTTTTTCCAGCTTGGCCTCGAACAGCTCGAACAGGGTGAAGGCATCGGCGGCGGCACCGGCGAAGCCGGCCAGCACCTGGCCATCGCGGCCGAGGCGGCGGACCTTGCGTGCGTTGCCCTTCATCACCGTGTGGCCGAGGGTGACCTGGCCGTCGCCGGCAATGGCCACGTGCTCGCCGCGACGAACGCAGACGATGGTGGTGGCGTGGAAAACGGTGGGATTCTGACTGGGGTCCATGCGGCCTCCGATAGCTGTTCACGGGACATGGGGACAGCCGCCGGAGCGATCAAGCCCGTGCCGATAGCTGCCGTTCAGCGCTTGGCCTGCGAAGGCCGGTCCGGATTCGGCTCAATGCCCCATGCCACGTACCAGTCTTCGCCCTGGGTTTCGATGGGGTGCTGGGTGCGGCCTGAGCCATTGCCACAGGCCAGTGCATCGGCGGCGCAGTAACGGTCGCAGCCCCAGCAGATGCGCTCGGGGTGCTTGGGACGCAGCGGAATGGGCTTTGCCATGGTCGGCATCTCTTCGTGGCCTGCGGCCACGATGCGCCGGTCGCCCCTACGCTGCCCTGACTGAAATCAAGACCACGCTATTCAGGCTTTCCGCTCTTGTCACTGCGGCGCTTCGCGCGCGGGTGCGCGGCATCGTAGACCTTGGCCAGGTGCTGGAAATCCAGGTGCGTGTAGATCTGCGTGGTGGCGATGTCGGCATGGCCGAGCAGTTCCTGCACACCGCGCAGGTCGCCGGAGGATTCCAGGATGTGGCTGGCAAAACTGTGCCGCAGCATGTGCGGGTGCACGTGCTTGAACAGGCCTTGGCGCTGCGCCAGCTGGCGGATGCGGATCTGCACCGCGCGCTGGCTGATCGGCCCGTTGCGGCCAGGGAAAACCGGTGTGGCAGGGCCACCGCCGCTTTCGCTGCGCCAGGTCAGCAGCGCCTCGCGTGCCGGCTTTCCGAAGGGAACGCGACGTTGCCGGTTGCCCTTGCCCATCACGTTGACCAGGCCACTGGCGAAATCCAGATCGCGCCAGGTCAGCGCGCAGACTTCGCTCAAGCGCAGGCCGGACGAATAGAACAGCTCCAGCAGCGCGCGGTCACGACGACCCAGCTCGCCTTCCGGTTCCAGTTCAACCAGCTGCACGGCTTCGTCGGCGTCGAGCACCTGCGGCAGCCGTCGTGGCGCACGCGGCGCCTTCAGCGTCGCTGCCGGGCTGGCCTCGATACGGCCATGCTTGAGCAGCCAGGCATAGAAGCTGCGGCAGGCCGACAGCCTGCGCTGCAGGCTCTTGGCAGATAGACCACGGCGATGTTCGTCGGCAACGAACTGGCGCACCGCGTCGGTATCCAGCGCCTCCACGGCCACGCCGCGGGGTTCGGCCCACACCGACAATGCGTCCAGGTCGCGGCGGTAGGCATCCAGCGTATGCGCCGACATCCGCCGCTCCACCTGCAGGTGCTGCAGGAACGCCTGCACCGCGCTCATCGTCGTCGTTTCCCGCTCAATCCGCGAAGCGCTTGAGCCCGGTCACCAGGGCCTCGCCCATCATCCGCAGGAACAGCGTGCCCATGCCGGGATAGAAGCGGTTCGGATCATGGCTGCCTACCGCGATCAAGCCAACGCCCGGCAACGGCAGCAGCGCGGTGGTCTGCACTTCCTCGCTGCGCGCGCCGTACAGCACCGCGTTCTTGTCGCTCTGCAGGCGGCCACAGATCGGCTCGCCATCCTTCAGGCAGTCGCGGAACGGGCCCAGCTGCGCATCATCGGCAGCCAGCACCTGCAGCCACTCGGCCTGCTCCAGCCCGGCTACCGGCGCATGCACGACCAGCCGCACCAGATCGCCGGCGAAGTCTTCCTGCAGTGATGCCGCCATCGCACGCAGCGTATCGGCGGCGTTGTCCTGCTTCATCAGGGCCAGGGTGAGCTGATGCGTGCGCACCGCCAGCCGCTCGTTGACCTGCGCGGTCGCGCCCAGGTCGGCCAACCGTCGCGCCAGCTCGCGGTTCTTCTCGCGCAGCACTTCCAGCTGGTAGCTGGCCAGCGATGCGGTCGGGCCGTCATCGCGTGGCACCACCAGGGTCAGCGCCAGGTCCGGGAACTGCTTGAGGAAGCCCGGATGACGCCGCAACCAGGCGGCGACTTCATGGGCACCGAGCTTGTCGACGGTCTCAGTCATGCGATCCACTCCCCTTCGAAGACGAATGCGGTCGGGCCCGCCATCACCACCGGCTGGCCATCGCCCGGCCACTGGATGCGCAGGTCGCCACCGGGCAGGCTGATGCGCGCATCGCGCTGCAGGCGGCCGCGATGCATCAGGGTCACCGCAGCCGCGCAGGCGCCACTGCCGCAGGCCAGGGTTTCACCCACGCCGCGCTCGAACACGCGCAGGCGCACATGTTCCGGGCCCATCACCTGCGCGAAGCCCACGTTCACCGACTTCGGGAACGAGGCATGCTGCTGCAGCAATCCACCCACGCGCTCAACCGGTGCGGCGTCGACCAGGCCCACTTCGATCACCGCGTGTGGATTGCCCATCGACACCGCCGCGAAGCGCACGGTCTCACCCTGCAGTGGCAGCAGGTATTCCTCGCGCGGGTGGGCGAAGCCGATCAGCGGCACCTGCGCCGGTTCGAACAGCGGCACGCCCATCGCCACCGCGTACTGGCCATCGCCGAGGACATCCACGGCGTGGCTGGCCAGCGGGCTGTCGATCACGAAGCGATCACCCTGCGCACTACCTTCGCGTACCAGCCAGGCAGCGATGCAGCGCGCGCCGTTGCCGCACTGCTCGGAATTGGAACCATCGGCGTTCCAGATGCGGTATGAGGCGACCGAGCCTTCGGCGCGCGGCGGCTCGATGGTCAGGATCTGGTCGCAGCCGACGCCGGTATGGCGGTCGGCCAGGCGTGCGGCCAGTTCCGGGGTGGGCGGCGGGGTGCCGTCGCGCAGGTCGATCACTACGAAATCGTTGCCCGCGCCGTGCATCTTGCTGAAGCGCAGGCCGTTGGTACCGGCCTTACTCATTCCCGTCGTCCACCTTCTTGGCCGGATCCGGGGTTACCGACGGACTGCCGTCACCGATGTTCTGGGTGGCTGCGGGCGTGGTGTCGGCATCAGCGGCCGGTTCGACGGTTTCTTCCACCGGCACCGGCTTCTGCGGCAGCACCAGCGGGCCCTTGTTGCCGCAAGCGGCGAGGAACAGCAGCGAGGCCGCTGCCAGCGGAATCAGGATGACATTGCGATGGGGGATGTTCATGCCCCGAGTATAGCCATTGGCGGCTGAGCGGTTGGTGCAGGGTGCCGCGCCATGCCCGGGGGGAGAGATCAATCGGCCGGTGGCAGCGGACGGGTCCACAGCCAGATCGCCACCACGGTCATGCTGCCGATGGAGAGCCACTTCACCCAGGCCACCGGCACGCACCACAGCATGATGCCGGCACACACCGCCATGGTGATCGTAGCCATCCATTTGCCGTAGCGGCTGACCGCACCATGTGCCTGCCAGTTGGCGATGGCCGTGCCGAAGCGCGGGTGCTGCAGCAGCCAGCGGTGCAGGCGCTCGGAGCCGCGCGAGGCGGCCCAGGCCGAGATCAGGATGAATACGGTGGTGGGCAGCCCCGGCACGAAGATGCCGACGATGCCGGTACCCAGGCTGGCATAGGCCAGCAGCCACCACGCCCAACGGAACCGCACCGGCCGGGTGGGCGCTGGCAGGTTCTTGGTGGCGGGCGGTTCGGGCAGGCTCATCGCGCAAGGATACCCAGCGCAGGTGGCGGCGGCGATATCACCGCCGCCACGATGCGTCATTCCGTCGCAGCGCCGGCAACCGGCGTTTCGATGCCCAGCTGCTGCAGCACGAACGCATACGACTCGGACAGTTCGCGGTAACGCTGGAAGCGCCCGGACTTGCCGCCGTGGCCGGCTTCCATGTTGGTGCGGAACAGGATCGGGAAGTGGCCGGTGTTGTCATCACGCAGCTTGGCCACCCACTTGGCCGGCTCCCAGTACTGCACCTGCGAATCCCACAGGCCGGTACCCACGAACAGCGACGGATAGGCCTGCTTTTTCACGTTGTCGTAGGGCGAGTAGGACAGCATGTACTCGTAATACGGCTTCCGCTCGGGGTTGCCCCACTCGTCGTACTCGTTGGTGGTCAGCGGGATGGTCGGGTCGAGCATGGTGGTGACCACGTCCACGAACGGCACCTGCGCCACCAGCACGCGGTAATCCTGTGGCGCCTGGTTGGCGATGGCGCCCATCAGCAGGCCACCGGCACTGCCACCAGACGCGGCGACACGATCCTTCGCCGCCCAGCCCTGTGCGACCAGGCCACGGGTGACGTCGATGAAGTCGTTGAAGGTGTTCTGCTTGTGCAGCAGCTTGCCGTTCTCGTACCAGTCGCGCCCCATTTCCTGGCCACCGCGGATGTGGGCGATGGCGTACACCACGCCACGGTCGAGCAGGCTCACCGCAGTCTGGTTGAAGTATGGGTCCATCGACATGCCGTAGCTGCCGTAGGCGTACTGGAACAGCGCGCCGGTGCCATCCTTCTTGTAGCCCTTGCGATAGACCAGCGACACCGGCACCTTCACCCCGTCGCGCGCGGTGATCCAGACCCGGTCGGTCTCGTACTTCGAGGCGTCATAGCCGATCACCGGCTGCTGCTTCAGCTGGCGACGCTCGCCGTTGGCGGTGTTCAGTTCGTACACCGTGGTCGGCGTGGTCATCGAGGTGTAGACGTAGCGCAGCCACGTGGTGTCAGCCTCGGTGTTGTCGCCCAGGCCCATCGAATAGGCCGGTTCGTCAGCCTTCACGTAGTCGTTGCGACCGTCCTTGAACAGCAGGCGGATGCGCTCCAGGCCTTCGGAACGTTCGGCGATGGCGGTGTAGGTATCGAACAGTTCGAAGCCTTCGATGAACACTGCATCGTCATGGGCGATCCAGTCCTTCCACTGCGCGCGCGAGGTGGCGTCGGTCGGTGCGGTCACCAGCTTGAAGTTCTTCGCACCATCGTTGGTGCGGATCACCCAGCGGCCATCGTAGTGGTCGGCGTCGTACTCCACGTCGCGCTGGCGCGGGGCGAGCACGGTGAACGTGGTCGGGTCGCCGGCCGGCGCGTAGCGCTCTTCGGAGGACACGGTGCTGTGCACGCCGATGGTGATGAAGCGATCGTCGCGGGTGCGGCCGATGCCCATGTAGAAGCTGTCGTCCTTTTCTTCGTAGACGACGGTGTCGGCGCTGGCCGGGGTGCCCAGCACGTGCTTCTTCACCCGCACGGTCAGCAGGGTTTCCGGATCGTTCTCGACGTACAGCACGGTGCGGTTGTCGTCGGCCCAGACCAGGTCGCCGGAGGTGCCGGTGATCGTGTCCGGCAGCACCGCGCCGGTGCGCAGGTCCTTGAAGCGGATGATGTACTGGCGACGACCCACGTCATCGTCGGCCCAGGCCAGCAGCTGGTTGTCCTGGCTGACCTCCATCGAGCCGACGCTGAAATAGCCCTTGCCGGCAGCCATCGTGTTGACGTTGAGCAGGACTTCCTCCGGCGCGTCCATGCTGGCGTTGCGGCGCGCATGGATGGGATAGTCCTGGCCGGTTTCGTAGCGGCTGTAATACCAGTAGCCGCGCTCGCGCGCCGGCACACTGGCATCGTCCTGCTTGATGCGGCCGACGATCTCGCCGTACAGCGCATCCTCCAGCGGCTTCAGCGGTGCCAGCAGCTGGTCGGCGTAGGCGTTCTCGGCCTGCAGGTAGGCCAGCATCGCCTTGTCCTCGCGCTTGTCGTCGCGCAGCCAGTAATAGTCATCGTTGCGGGTCGCGCCGAACGGCGCCTTGACCACGTGCGGACGCTTCTCAACATCCGGCGGAACGGGCGGGGTGGCGGCGGTAGCGGTGCTGGTCATCAGGCTCGCAAGCAACAGGCAGAGAGTGGATTTCATGAAGTAAGGCTCCAGGTGCTTCAATGCAATGGTCTTCGACGGGGTCAGATCCCTTTTCCCGAAAAGGGATCTGACCCCAATCGCGGCGAAGCGGCAACCCTGCGGATCGTCACGGTGCGCGCCGGTAGTGCCGGCCGCTGGCCGGCAGCCTCGGGATAAACAGCCCCATGCGGTTGCCGGCCAGCGGCCGGCACTACCTGGACCGGCGGCGTACCATGTGGCCATGAGTACCCTGCCCCACACGCCGGGCTACAGCCGGCGCAGCCATGAAATCGCTCCCTTCCATGTGATGTCCCTGCTGGCCCGCGCTCAGGCGCTGGAACAGGCCGGTCACGATGTGATCCATCTGGAGATCGGCGAACCGGACTTCACCACCGCCGAGCCGGTGGTGCGGGCCGGCCAGGCGGCGCTGGCCGCCGGCCACACCCGCTACACCGCCGCACGCGGCCTTCCCGCCCTGCGCCAGGCAATCAGCGGCTTCTACCGCAGCCACTACGGCCTGGATATCGACCCCGAACGCATCCTGGTCACGCCGGGCGGCTCCGGCGCGCTGCTGCTGGCCAGCAGCCTGCTGGTCGACCCGGGCCGCCACTGGCTGCTGGCCGATCCCGGCTATCCCTGCAACCGCCACTTCCTGCGACTGGTGGAAGGTGGCGCGCAGCTGGTGCCGGTGGGCCCCGAAACGGCCTATCAGCTCACCCCTTCGCTGGTGCAGCAGCACTGGAATGCCGACAGCGTCGGCGCGCTGGTGGCGTCGCCGGCCAATCCCACCGGCACCGTGCTGTCAGCCGATGAACTGGCGTCACTGTCGGCGTCGCTGCATGCGCGCGGCGGCCACCTGGTGGTCGACGAGATCTATCACGGTCTGACCTACGGCCTGGATGCCGCGAGCGTGCTGCAGGTGGATGACAGCGCGTTCGTGCTGAACAGCTTCTCCAAATACTTCGGCATGACCGGCTGGCGACTGGGTTGGCTGGTGGCGCCACCGGCGGCGGTACCCGACCTGGAGAAGCTGGCGCAGAACCTGTACATCAGCGCCTCGAGCATCGCCCAGCATGCAGCCCTTGCCTGTTTCAGCGAAGAGGCGATGGCGATCTTCGAGCAGCGTCGGCAGGCCTTCCAGCAGCGCCGCGACTTCCTGCTGCCGGCCCTGCGCGAACTGGGCTTCCGTATCGAAGTGGAGCCGCAGGGTGCGTTCTACCTGTACGCCGACGTCAGCGCGTTCACCGATGACGCGCAGGCGTTCTGTGCGCACTTCCTGGAAACCGAGCATGTGGCGTTCACGCCGGGCCTGGATTTCGGCTTCCATCGATCAAACCAGCACGTGCGCCTGGCCTATACCCAGGAAGTACCGCGGTTGCAGGAGGCCGTGGAGCGGATTGCGCGCGGGTTGAAAAGCTGGGGCGGGTCGCGCTGACGGCATTGCCGGCCAGCGGCCGGCACTACCCATGAAGAAAAACGCCGCCCGAGGGCGGCGTTTTTCATTTCATCATTTACCGCCCAACCGCTCCCACAGGAAGCTGTAGGCCAGTGCGGACATGTGCGCAGCCTGCGCGTTGTTGGCCGCACCGCCGTGACCGCCTTCGATGTTCTCGTAGTAGGTCACGTCCTTGCCGGCATCGATCATCTTCGCAGCCATCTTGCGGGCGTGGCCCGGATGTACGCGGTCATCGCGGGTGGAGGTGGTGAACAGCACCGGCGGGTAGCTCTTCTTCGCGTCGAACAGGTGGTACGGCGAGAAGGTCTTGATGAACTCCCAGTCACTGGTGTCCGGGTTGCCGTACTCGGCCATCCACGATGCGCCGGCCAGCAGGTGGCTGTAGCGCTTCATGTCCAGCAGCGGAACCTGCACCACCACCGCACCGAACAGCTCCGGGTACTGGGTCAGCATGTTGCCGGTGAGCAGGCCACCGTTGCTGCCGCCCTGCACACCCAGGTGCTTGGCCGAGGTGATCTTGCGGGTGACCAGATCCTGGGCAACCGCGGCCATGTCTTCATAGGCCTTGTGACGATTCTGCTTCAGCGCCGCCTGGTGCCAGCGCGGACCGTACTCGCCACCGCCACGGATGTTGGCGACCACGTACACGCCGCCCTTCTCCAGCCAAGCGCGACCCATGCCACCGGAATACGCCGGGGTCAGCGAGATCTCGAAGCCACCGTAGCCGTACAGCAGGGTCGGGTTGGAACCATCGAGCTTCATCGCCTTGTCGTGCACCACGAAGTACGGCACGCGGGTGCCGTCCTTGCTGGTGGCGAAGTGCTGTTCGATGACCTTGCCGTCGGCATCGAAGAACGCCGGCATGGTCTTCAGCACTTCCGGCGCCTTGCCGATGTCGGCGATGGCCAGGGTGGTCGGGGTCAGGTAGTCGGTGGCGGTCAGCCACACTGCATCGCTGTCGTTGCTGTCGACCGCACTGACGCCCAGGGTGCCGAAGGCCGGCGCACCGACGAAATCGCTCTTCTGCCAGCCCTTGGCGGTCGGGGTCAGCACCGACAGGCGGTTCTTGACGTCGTCCAGCACGTTCAGCACCAGGTGGTTCTTTGTCCACGAGGCACTGGCCAGCGAGGTGGTGGCGGTCGGGGTGAACAGCACCTCGAAATCACGCTTGCCGGCCAGGAAATCATCCAGCTTGGTCACCAGCAGTGCGCCGGAGGCGTAGGTCTTGCCACCCACGGTCCACGGATCGCGAAGTTCCAGGGTCAGCCACTGCTTGTGCAGGCCCTTCTCGGCCGAGTTCGGCGCATCGATCCTGGTCAGCTTGCCATCGTCGCCGCGCAGGTAGATCTCGTTGTTGTAGAAGGCCAGCGTGCGGCTGACCAGGTTGCGCTCGAAGCCCGGGGTGTCATCGTGCATCGCCGCGATGTACATGTCTTCCGGCTTGCCTTCATAGACCAGGCTGGCCGCGGACATCGGCGTGCCACGCTTCCACAGCTTGGCCACGCGCGGGTAACCGGAGGTGGTCATCGAACCGGTACCGAAGTCGGTGTAGACGAACACGGTGTCGCGGTCGATCCAGCTCAGGCCGCCCTTCGATTCGGGACGGAAGAAGCCGTCCTTGATCCAGCTCTTGCTGGCCAGGTCGAACTCGCGGGTGACATCGGCGTCGGCGCCGCCGCGCGACAGCGCGATCAGACAGCGGCTGTAATCCGGACGCAGGCAGTCGGCGCCGTGCCAGACCCAGTTCTCGTTCTCGGCCTTGTTCAGCGCATCGAGGTCGAGCACGGTCTCCCAGGTCGGCGAGGTCTTGCGGTACTCGGCCAGGGTGGTGCGACGCCACAGGCCGCGCTCGTGCTGCTTGTCCTTCCAGAAGTTGTAGTAGTAGTCGCCGATCTTCTGCACGCCGGGAATCTTGGCGTCCGAGTCGAGCACCTCGCGGATGCTGGTCTCCATCTGCTTGAAGGCCGGGGTCTGCGCCAGGCGCGCCTCGGACTTGGCGTTCTGTTCCTTGACCCAGGACAGCGGCTTGTCGCCGGTGACGTCCTCCAGCCAGGCGTAACGGTCGGTGTCTTCAGCGGCCACGGCGGTACCCACCGAGGCAGCGGTCATCATGCCGGCCAGCAGGCAGGCGGAAGCGAATCGTGACATTGCAGCTCCAGGCAGTCATTAGCCGTGGAACGCTAGCATGGATGACCGGGGCCGCCCCCGTGTCGAAGGTCAGGCCGTGGCGGTGTGCGCCTTGCGCGCACGTGGCTGGGAGCGGCGCCGGGCCTGCCCAGTGTCGCGTCGCAGCCAGCGCAGCACGGCCCGCGTGGGCAACGGGCAGCGCAGCAGCGCCCACCAGGCCGCCAGCGGCATCCCCACCAGCCACAGCGGCAGCCAGCCCAGCCAGACACTGCTGCCGCGCGCGGCGGGCCACACCAGCACCACGGCCAGCCCTGCCAAGGCGAGCTGCGGAACCACCCGCAGCAGGCGTGGATCGCTGCGTTCGCTGACGCGTTCAGCTGGAAGGCGGCGGCTGGGACGTGTGCGCATGCGGATTCTCCGGTGGTCGATGGGGGCCAGCTTGGCTGCGGGGCTTCTCACCGGCTGCGACACCATTGACGGATTGCGTGCACACAGTGACCATGCGCGGGCAAGCCCACTGGAGCCCGCTCCCGCATGACCTCGATCCGCCCGCTCTGCGCTGTGTTGCTGGCCCTGTCCCTGGGCGGTCCGGCAGTGGCTGCCAATTCCCCACCGTCGTCCCGCAACAGCGCCGCGGAAGCCTCTGCAGATGGTGCGATCGACCTGCAGCGCTTCATGGGGACCTGGTACGTGATCGGCCGCGTGCCGAACTTCATCGAACGCGGCCACGTCGCCAGCGTCAACCAGTACGAGCTGCGCGAGGACCACAAGGTCGCCATCACCTATCGCTACCGCGATGGCTTCGGCGAGCCCCTGCAGGAAATCCGCGCGCGCGCCAGTGTCGATCCCGACAGTGGCAACCACGGCTGGCGCACTTGGTTCTACCGGGTCGTGCCGACCCATTCGCGGGTGCTGGAAGTGGCGCCGGACTATTCCTGGGCGCTGATCGGCTACCCGGGCCGCGAGATGGCCTGGATCTTCGCCCGCACGCCTGACATGGACAAGGTCCTGTACAAGGACCTGGCCGAACGCCTGCGCGACGAGTACGGGGTGAACACCGACAAGCTCAAGCGCGTGCCGCAGCACGCCGAGCAGGTCGGCAAGCTGGGCTACGAAGTGCCGAACGTGCGTTGATCGAATGCGGTAGTGCCGGCCGCTGGCCGGCAACTGCACGGTATTTCCCGCGTTAATGAGGTTGCCGGCCAGCGGCCGGCACTACCGGGAACAATGCCGGCTAGCGGCCGGCATTACTGAACGATGCCGGGCACCACCCGGCATTCTGTTATCTGCGGCTGTAGTGCGCGACCAGGCGGTCGCCCAGCATCTGCAGCAGCTGCACCAGGATCAGCAGCACCACTACGGTGACCAAGGCCACGTCGGTGCGGTTGCGCTGGTAGCCTTCGCGCAGTGCCAGGTCGCCCAAGCCACCCGAACCGATCGCACCGCCCATGGCGGTGAAGCCGACCAGGGCAACGGTGGTGACCGTGGCTGCGGCGATCAGGCCCGGCCGAGCCTCAGGCAGCAGCACCCGGGTAACCAGCTGCCAGGTGGTGGCGCCCATCGACTGCGCGGCCTCGACCACGCCACGGTCCACTTCGCGCAACGCAGTCTCGACCAGCCGCGCGTAGAACGGCGCCGCGCCGATCACCAACGCCGGCAGCGTGCCGAGCACACCGATCGACTGGCCCATCAACCACAGCGACACTGGAATCAGCACCACCATCAGGATGATGAAGGGCACCGAACGCAGCAGGTTCACCACTACTGCCAGCAAGCCATAGGCCAGCGGCCGGCGCTTCATCTGCGGCGCGCCGAACACATACAGCAGCACGCCCATTGGCAGGCCGATGGCCAGGGTCAGCGGCAGCGAGCCGGCCATCATCAACAGCGTCTCGATGGTGGCCTTGCCGATATCCACCCACTTGTTGGCATCCAGGTTGCGGAAGAAGCCTTCAGCAGTGGCGATGATCATCGACGCAGTTCCTCAACGTGCACGCCGGCAGCCACGAACGCGGCCTGCGCGGCGGACTGGTCACCGCCCACCAGGGCGACGATCAGCTGGCCATACGGGGTGTCCTTGATCCGGTCGATACGGCCGGACAGGATGTTGTAGTCGACCCCGGTCTGCCGCGCGACGCTGCCGAGCAGGGGTTCGTAGGTGTCGGCGCCGAGGAAGGTCAGGCGTACGACACGGCCACCGACAGCGTCGAAATCGCGGTGCAGCGTGCCCTCGTCCACCTGCTCTGATTCGCTGACGAAACGGCGGGTGGTCGGGTGCTGCGGGTGCAGGAACACCTTCGTCACCGGGCCGGTCTCGACCAGCTGCCCGGCATCGAGCACGGCCACGCGGTCGCAGACGCGACGGATCACGTCCATCTCATGCGTGATCAGCACGATGGTCAGGCCCAGCTCGCGGTTGATCTTCGACAGCAGTGCCAGCACCGAGGCGGTGGTCTGCGGGTCCAGCGCGCTGGTGGCCTCATCGCACAGCAGGATCTGCGGTCGGGTGGCCAGTGCCCGGGCGATGCCCACACGCTGCTTCTGCCCGCCGGACAGCTGCGCCGGATACTTGTCCGCATGCGCCTGCAGGCCCACGGTCTGCAGCAGTTCGGCCACGCGCGCATCGATCTCGGCCTTCGGCGTGCCAGCCAGCTCCAGCGGGAAGGCGACGTTGCCCGTCACCGTGCGCGAGGACAGCAGGTTGAAGTGCTGGAAGATCATGCCGATCCGGCGGCGCAGCGCGCGCAGGCCCTCCGGATCGAGAGCGGTGACATCTTCGCCGGCGATCAGCAGGCGGCCCCCGCTGGGTTCCTCCAGGCGGTTGATCATGCGGATCAGCGTCGATTTGCCCGCACCGGAATGGCCGATGATGCCGAACACCTCTCCGGCCTCGATGGTCAGGTCCAGCGGCTGCAGCGCGCTGACTGCGCGGCCGGCAACGGCATAGGATTTGTGCAGGCGCTGGAACTCGATCACGGGATCAGCTCACCGGGAGGGCGATGGAAGGGGGCGTGCAGCCTACCAGCGCCGGCGCTCGCACGCCCGCGCTATGGGCCAGAATGTTATTCCTTTTGGTTCTAAGATTGCCGTTAACCCGCGCAACCGGTAGTGCCGGCCGCTGGCCGGCAATCTCATGGACCGTCGTTGCCGGCCAGCGGCCGGCACTACCCCGGTTCAGGGATGGTCCAACGGTTTCGGCGGTTCCTGCCGGTTCACCCGCTCGCGGTGCAGCAGGTACAGGCCCGAGGCGACGATGATCGCCGCACCCGCCCAGGTATAGCCATCCGGCAGCTGCCCCCAGAACGCCAGGTCCCAGCCGATCACCCAGACCAGGCCGCTATACTCCAGCGGCGCGATCATCGAGGCCTCACCCAGCTGGAAGGCTTTGGTCAGCGCGATCTGGCCCAGCGCTCCGGCCAGGCCCATGCCGGCGATCAACGGCGCATGCGCCATCTGCAGCGGCACCCAGCCGGGGATCGCCAGCAGGCCGGCGCCGATGGCCATGATGACCAGGAACCAGACCACCATCGACTGCGAGGTGTCGGTGCGGGTCAGCAGGCTGACGGTGATCGCGGCGATGGCATAGGCGGTGGCAGCGGCCAGCACCATCAGCCCCGGCACCGAGATGAAACCGCCCACGCCCGGCCGCAGCACCACCAGCACGCCGACCAGGCCGATGCCGATGGCGACCCAGCGCCGCGGTCCGACCCGCTCGCCCAGCAGCGGCATCGACAAGGCAGCAATCAGCAGCGGCGCGACAAAATAGATGGTGTAAGCGGTGGACAGCGGCAGGTCGCGCAGGGCGAACACGAAGCAGCCGATCATCGCCATGCCCAGCCCGCCGCGCAGCAGGTGCAGGCCCCAGCGGCGCGGAATCAACGAGCGTGGCCCGGCACTGGCCAGTACCCAGACCAGCACGAAGGGCAGCGACGCCACACCCCGCAGGAAGGTCACCTCCAGCGAGGGATAGCTGGCCGAAAGCTGCTTCATGCCGGCGTCCATCAGCGAGAAACAGGCGACGGCGGCGACCATCCAGGCCACGGCGCGCGAAGGGGAGCGTTGCAGGTTCATGGCCCATTATCGCCGACCGCGGACGTTGCCGCCGCGACCGGCGCGATAGAATGAGCGCCACTGATTTCTGCGGAGTAACGCCCATGCCTTCCTTCGACGTTGTGTCCGAAGTCGACACCCACGAACTGACCAATGCACTCGACCAGGCCAACCGCGAGCTTGCCACCCGTTTCGACTTCAAGGGCGTGGACGCCAAGTTCGAGCGCGAGGGCGAAGTGATCACCCAATCCGCGCCGAGCGAGTTCCAGCTCAAGCAGATGAACGACATCCTGCGCGCACGTCTGGCTGCCCGCAGCATCGACGTGCTCAGCCTGGAATATGGCGACGTGGAAACCAACCTGGCCCAGGCCCGGCAGAAGATCACCGTCAAGCAGGGCATCGAGCAGAAGATCGCCAAGAAGATCGCTGCGGCGCTGAAGGAAGCCAAGCTGAAGGTGGAAACCCAGATCAACGGCGACAAGCTGCGGGTGATGGGCAAGAAGCGCGACGACCTGCAGGACGCCATTGCCGTGCTGAAGGCCGGCAAGTTCGAACTGCCGCTGCAGTTCAACAATTTCCGCGATTGATCGACGCCGGGGTGTAGCGCCGGCCTCGGTTGCCGGCCTCACTCCCGCAGCAATTTGTACAGCGTTGTCCGCGAGATTCCGAGCTGGCGTGCGGCAAGGCTGAGGTTGCCGTCGGCGGCGCGTGCGGCGCGGCGCGCTGCATCGCGCTGCTGGTCACGCAGTGGCGCCGCCTGCACGGGCCCCGCGGCCGCAGCCGGCGAACGAGACCGTGCAGCGCGCGGTGCCTGCAGATGCTGCAGATGGACCGCACTGCCCTCACCCAGCCGCACCCGATGCGCAGGACCGGGCTGCAGCAGGCGACGTCGCTGTGCGGCGCTGGCGCCGGCAAACAACGTATCCAGCGAAAGCAACGGCAGCGGCCCGCGCCGTGGCAGACCGAGCAGACGCCGGGCGACGCGGTTGGCGGCAAGCAACTGGCCGTCTTCCTGCACCGCCAACAGGCCCTGCAGCGGTGATGCCAGCCAGCGCGGATCATGCTGCACCGCCAGCAGGTGCACATCGCTGAGCGTGTGCATCAAACGGTTCTCGATGGCCAGCGCCGCCTGCCGGAAATAGCCCTGCAGCAATACCGGATCGCGTTCCCCAAGCCCGGTGATGTCGATCGCACCGCAGACCTGCCCCTGCAGGTCATGCAGCGGCTCACTCAAGCAGAACACGGGGGCAAACCGCTGCAGATAGTGTTCGTTGCCGCGTACCAAGGCGGGCAGGTCGTCGGCCAGGCTGACCGCAGGCGCGGTGGTGCCGATCTCTGCCTCGCCCAACCGCCGTCCCACCTGGATCGGCCGCAGCAGCGGCGCATCTTCAAGGCCATGGGCGCGATGCACGATCACCATGCCTTCGCGGTTGGCGCAGAACATCGTCCATCCCCGCGCACCGAACGCGGCCCACAACTGCTCCAGCTCCGGCTGTACGCAACGCGCCAGGCGCCGATCATCGCGAGACTCCAGGCGAAGGCCATTGCCCTGCAGTGGCGGGTAATACGGCTCCTGCCCGGGCCGCACACCGGCCGCATGCGAGCGCTGCCAGGACTGCTGCAAAGGCAAGGGCAGCATCGCCAGCGACTGCACATCGCCCTCGGCAAAAGCGGCACGCGCCGCCACCAACTGCTGTTGCCCGACTGTCGTGGCCATCATGCACGCAGAGTACACCCGTGCACGCCACGCCCGCGTTACGTCCCGACAACGGAGCGTTTCCGTTTCCGTCAGACATTCATCCACGCATGACATGGATCCATGTGTCGACCAAGGTCGACACCTACCAAGGACAGGCCATGCCATTCCAACAGATTACGGAGATCTGTCGAAGGCGGGGTGGGTCCGGTTGCGGGGGTGTCCGCGGCATGGATGCCGCGGCCAAGCCCCCAAGGACGGGTTTACGGCGTCCCCCGCAACCGGACCCACCCCGCCATCCCACGGAATACCCGCTTTTGACGTTGCCGTTGCCGTTGCCGTTGCCGTTGCCGTTGCCGTTGCCGTCGATTCGGCGGGGGCAGGGCGCAGCCCTGCAAACCCACCCCACCCTCACATCACGCCGCGATCCGCAGAATCGGCTTCAGGGTAATGCCCCGAGTACTGTCCTCGGCCGCCTGGTTGATCTGCTCCAGCGGATAGAACTTCACCAGCCTGTCGAACGGGAAACGCCCCTGCTGGTACAGCGTCACCAGCTGCGGAATGAACACCTGCGGCACGCTGTCACCCTCGACGATGCCACGGATGCTGCGACCACCCAGCAGCAGGTTGTTCACATCGAAGCTGGCGGTCGTGCCCAATTTCGGCGCGCCAACCACGCCCATCATGCCCAGCCCGCCCAGCGCCTCGATACCTGCGGAGAGAACCTCCGGACGACCGGTGGATTCCAGCGCGAAATCGGTGCCACCACCGGTGATCGCACGCACGGCCTCGATCACATCGGTCTCGCGGCTGTTGACCACGTGGGTAGCGCCCAGCTCCAAGGCCAGCTGCAACCGCGAGGGCACCACGTCGATGGCGATGATGGTGGTGGCACCGGCGACCTTGGCCGCCATCACCGCGCTCAGGCCGACCGCACCGGCGCCATAGCTGGCGAAGCTGCTGCCCGATCGCACCTGCAGCGAGTTGAGCACCGCACCGGCACCGGTCTGGATACCGCAGCCCAGTGGCCCGAGCAGCTCCAGCGGCGCATCGTCAGGCACCTTGATCGCGTTGATCTCGCGCGCCAATGCAAACGTGGCAAACGACGACTGTGCGAAGAAGTGATCGTGCAGCGGTTGGCCCTGTGCATCGGTGATGGCGGTATGACCGTGGCCATCAACACCACCGAAATTCAGCGCAAAGAAATCGCGGCAGTACGCACCATGTCCACCACGGCAGGGATTGCAGTGGCCGCATTGACCGTAGGTCAGCACGACGTGGTCGCCGGCCTTCAGTTCACGCACGTTGGGGCCGACCGCCTCGACGATGCCCGCGCCCTCATGGCCCAGCACCGCCGGCAGCGGCACCGGATAGTATTGGTCACGCACGATCAGGTCGGTATGGCACAGGCCGGTCGCCACGATCTTCACCAGTACCTCGTCGTCCTGCGGTCCGCGCAGGCGTGCCTGTTCGATGACGAAGGGCTGTTCCTTGCCGCGCACCACGGCGGCGGTGATGTCACGCGATCCACTGTTGCTGCTCATCGTTGCGTTCTCCTCGATCAGATCGGATAGGCCGGGGCTTCGCCCTTGACCGTCATCCATTGCCACTGGGTGAATTCCTCCACGTTGGCCGGGCCGCCGATGCTGGTGCCGTTGCCGGACGCTCCTACCCCGCCGAAGGGATTGATGACCTCATCGTTCACGGTCTGGTCGTTGATGTGCAGCAGGCCGGTACGCAGGCGCTCGCCCAGCTTCAGCGCGCGGCCGACATTGCTGGAGACGATCGCCATCGACAGGCCGTACTCGCTGTCGTTGGCCAGGCGCACGGCTTCGTCGTCGTCATCGAACGGCACCACCACCGCCACCGGCGCGAAGATCTCTTCGTTGAACGCCGGATTGTCCGCGCTGACGTTGCCGAGCACGGTCGGTGCGAAGAACAGGTCCTGGTAGGTGCCGCCGGTTTCGAGGGACGCACCGGCCTTCACTGCGTCGTCGACCACACGCGCCGCATGGTCGCGCTGCGCGGCATTGATCAATGGCCCCAGCGCCACGTCCTCGCGTGCAGGGTCGCCCACCTTCAGCGACTTCGCCTTGGCCACCAGCTTCTGCAGGAACGCCTGATGGATGCTTCGCTGTACCAGCACACGGCCGGTGGCCATGCAGATCTGTCCCTGGTGCAGGTACACGCCCCAGGCGGTATTGGCCACGGCCAGATCCAGATCGGCATCGTCGAGGATGATCAGCGCGTTCTTGCCCCCCAACTCCAGTGACACTTTTTTCAGATGCTTGCCGGCGGCTTCGCCGACCTTGCGCCCGGCAGCAGTGGAACCGGTGAACTGGATCATCGCCACGTGCGGATCACTGGTCAGCGCGGCACCGGCGGCGCCGTCGCCGGGCAACATGTGCAGCACCCCCTGCGGAAGACCGGCCTGCTCGAACAGGCGTGCGATCACCGCACCACCGCACACCGCCGTGCGCGGGTCGGGCTTGAGCACCACGGCATTGCCGAGAGCGATGGCCGGGGCCACCGCGCGCATCGCCAGGTACAGCGGAAAATTGAACGGTGAGATCACCCCCACCACGCCGAGGGGACGACGCCGCGCCAGATTCAGCCTGCCGGGCTCGGACGGCAGGATTTCCCCCACGCTGCGCGAAGGGAGTGCGGCGGCCTCATGCAGTGCCTTGATGGTCACCTTGGCCTCGAAGCCGGCCTTCAGGCGGGTGGAGCCGCTTTCGCGGACCAGCCAGTCGACCAGCGTGTCTAAGTTTTCCTCGGCCAGGCGTGCAGCCTTGCGCAGCACCTCGGCGCGCTGTTCGTACGGCGCCGCCGCCCATGCCTGTTGCGCCTGCGCCGCAGCGGCAGCCGAACGCGCGACCTGCGCCGCGTCGGCCAGGCCGATCTCACCAAGCGACTGCCCGGTGGCGGGCTCGATCACCGGCTGGCGCTGCGCGGCAGCGCTCCATTGACCATCGAAGAAGGCGCCTGACCAGAGTGTGTCCGGCAGCCATGGGGAAGATGCAGTCATGTGAAGTCCTCCTGTGTCGTGCCGCCATTGCACGCCTAGCCCGCTGCGTCGGCAATCGGCCATTGGCGTGATATCGGCAAGGGATTGAATCGATGGGAATTTCCAGCATCGCCGTTGTCCAGTTCCTGCACAGTGAACGGCGTCCCCGCACCGGCACGCCTACAATGGCCACCCACGCCAGCCGATGCGCCCGCCATGACCGACACCACCCTGCCCACCGATGACCCGATCGCCGCCACCCGCCTGTGGCTGGAGCGCATCGTCATCGGCCTGAACCTGTGCCCGTTCGCCAAGGCGGTGTACGTGAAAGACCAGGTCCGCATCGTGCTGAGCGACGCGACCACACCGGAAGCCCTGGTGGAAGAACTGGCCGAAGAACTGGTGCTGCTGCGCGACACGCCGGCCGAGCAGATCGATACCACCCTGATCGTGCACCCGCAGGTGCTGAGCGACTTCCTCGACTACAACGACTTCCTCGACAACGCCGATGCGGCGATCGAGGCGCTGGACCTGCAGGGCACCCTGCAGGTGGCCAGCTTCCATCCGGATTATCAGTTCGATGGTGTCGCCGCCGATGACGCCAGCAACTACACCAACCGCGCGCCCTACCCCACCCTGCACCTACTGCGCGAAGACAGCGTGGAACGCGCGGTGGATGTCTACCCGGATCCGGACGTGATCGTCGAGCGCAACATCCAGACCCTGGACCGGATCGGTGTGGAAGGCTGGCACCGTCGCCTTCGCGGTGACGACCTGTCATGAGCGCGGCGCCGCCGATTGCTGCCTGGCCGGCCACACCGCTGCACGACAGGGTCGTGCTGGTCACCGGTGGTGCCAACGGCATCGGCCGCGGCATCGCCCAGGCGGTGCTCGGGGCCGGCGGTCGCGTGCTGATCGGCGATCTGGATGTGGAGGCAGGCCAAGCCTGCCTCGCCGAATGGCAGCGCGGCGATGATGCCGCGTTCCAGCGGCTGGACATCACGGACGAAACCAGTGTGCGCGACTTCATCGCGGTAGCGCTGCAACGCTTCGGCCGCATCGATGGCCTCGTCAACAATGCCGGCATCGCGGGGCCGCACGGCACCCTGCTGCAGGACATGGACTGGGAAGAATGGCAGCGCAGGCTTTCGTCGCTGCATGGTGCGTTCCTGTGCAGCAAGCATGCATTGCCGGCGCTGTCGACCGATGCAGGCGCGATCATCAACATCGCGTCGACGCGCGCCTGGCAGTCCGAGGCAAACAGCGAAGCCTATGCAGCGGCCAAGGGCGGGCTGGTGGCCTTCACCCATGCGCTGGCGATCAGTGCCGGACCGGCGGTGCGGGTGAACAGCATCAGCCCCGGCTGGATCAGCACCGATGCCTGGCAGGCGCCGTCGCGCCGACACGTGCCGCAGTATTCGGCCAGCGACCATGCCCAGCATCCGGTGGGCCGGGTGGGGCAACCGGAAGATATCGGCGCGCTGGCGGTATACCTGCTGTCCTCGCTGTCCGGTTTCAGCACCGGCCAGGATTTCATCGTCGACGGTGGCATGACCCGGAAGATGATCTACGCCGAGTGATCCCGGCCACCGCACCCGGTAGATGCCAACCTTGGTTGGCATGGATCCCGTGCCAACCAAGGTTGGCACCTACCAGGGCATCACGCATCGATTTCCAGTAGATCCACGCCATGCGTGGATGGCGGTAGCGTGCTTACGCCATGCCGGAATGCCGCAGCAGCGCGTCGATCTGCGGCGCGCGGCCGCGGAAGGCCTTGAAGTTTTCGGCGGCCGGGCGACTACCGCCGCGCGACAGCACTTCGTCGCGGAAACGCGCGCCGGTTGCGGCCAGCGCCTGCGGCGCTTCCTCGAACGCGGCGTACGCATCGGCACTCAGCACTTCAGCCCACTTGTAGCTGTAGTAACCGGCGGCATAGCCACCGGCGAAGATGTGGCTGAACTGGTGCGGGAAGCGATTCCAGCTCGGCGGATGGTTCACCGCCACTTCCGCACGCACGCGCTCAAGCAGTGCCAGCACGCTGTCCTGCGCGGCTTCGAACTCGCTATGCAGCAGCATGTCGAACAGGCCGAATTCGAGCTGGCGCACGGTGGCCATGCCGCTGTGGAAATTGCGTGCGGCCAGCATGCGCTCGTACAGCGCGCGCGGCAGCGGTTCGCCGCTGTCCACATGCGCGGTCATGCCCTGCAGGTGGTCCCATTCCCAGCAGAAGTTCTCCATGAACTGGCTGGGCAGCTCCACCGCATCCCACTCCACGCCATTGATGCCGGCCACGCCCAGCTCGCCGATGCGGGTCAGCAGCTGATGCAGGCCATGGCCCATTTCATGGAACAACGTGGTCACTTCGTTATGGCTGAAGGTCGCCGGCTTGCCGTCGGCACCGCGGCCGAAGTTGCACACCAGGTACACCAGCGGCGTCTGCACGCTGCCATCGGCGCGCTCGCGGCGGTTGCGGCAGTCATCCATCCACGCGCCACCGCGCTTTCCCTCGCGGGCGTACAGGTCCAGGTAGAACTGGCCCACCAGGTTGCCCTGCGCATCCACCAGGCGGAAGAAGCGCACGTCCTCATGCCAGACCGGCGCGCTGTCTTCCTGCACGCGCAGGCCGTACAGCTGTTCGATCACCGAGAACAGGCCGCCCAGTACTTTCGGCTCGGTGAAGTACTGTTTCACTTCCTGCTCGGAGTAGCTGTAACGCGCCTGCTTCAGGCGGTCGGCGGCGAACGCCAGATCCCAGGCCTGCAGGCTGTCGATACCGAGATGCTCGCGGGCGAACTGCTCCAGCTCGGCACGATCCTTGGCCGCGAACGGCTTCGCACGCGCGGCGAGGTCACGCAGGAAACCCAGCACTTCGGCGGGGTCCTTGGCCATCTTGGTGGCTACCGAATAGCCGGCGTAGGAATCAAAGCCCAGCAGTGCGGCCAACTCGGCACGCAGCGCAAGGATGCGATCGATGTTGCCGCCGTTGTCCAGTGCATCGTCGCCGAACTCGGAAGCGCGCTGCGCGCTCGCGCGGTACAGGATCTCGCGCAGGTCGCGGTCTTCTCCCCAGGTCTGCACGGGCAGGTAGCACGGCATCTGCAGGGTCAGTTTCCAGCCCGTCGTGCCGTCCTTCTCGGCTGCCGCGCGTGCAGCGGCCTTCACGTCGTCCGGCACGCCAGCCAGACGCGCCGGGTCTTCGACGATCAGCGACCACGCATCGGTGGCGTCGAGCACGTTCTGCGAGAACTTCGCCGACAGCGCCGAGAGCTCTTCCTTGATCGCCGCGAAACTCTGCTGCGCGTCCGCATCCAGTTCGGCACCGCCCAGGCGGAAATCACGCAGGGTGTTTTCCAGCACCTTGCGGCGCGCCTCGTCGAAACCCGCCGCTTCGGTGCTGGCCGCCAGGGCCTGGTACTGGCGGTACAAGGCCAGGTTCTGGCCCAGCGCACTGGCGAAGCGGGTCACCCGCGGCAGGTTGCTGTTGTATGCCTCGCGCAGCTCGGGCGTGTTGACCACGCCCTGCAGATGGCCGACCAGGCCCCAGGCACGCCACAGTCGTTCGGTGGCATCGTCCAGCGGGGTAACGAAGGTCTGCCAGCTGACCGGCTGCACCTGCTCGGCAGCGCTGACCGCCGCCTCGGCCTGCGCCAGCAGCACGTCCAGCGCCGGCGCCACATGCTCGGGGCGGATCGCCTCGAAGCGCGGCAGGCCGGAAAAATCGAGCAGGGGGTTGGCAACGGTCACGGCAGGTCTCCAGAGTACGGGCCCGAAGGTGCGGGCAGCCAGATCGATATGGCGCTTGCCGGGCTGGCAGACAAGGGGCGGCGGGCCATTGTTCACGTCGGCCTTACGGCCGTCGGCTGAAGCTTGCGGCGCGGGGGAGACCGCAGCGGAACGTGTCGAGGAGGCCCCACATGGAAGGTCTGGCTCCAGCTCCATCCGCAGTACGTTCACCATCGCTGGCGCTGTCGGCCAGCCCGACCGAACTGGCCTGGATCGCCGCGCTGTGCGATGCGGGCGACGATGCGCCGCGCCACCTGCAGCAGCTGCAGGCACTGCAACACCAGGGCGGCAGGTTCAGCGACGAGCAGGAGTGGTATCCGTTCGAGGTGATCGAACGCGGCGCCAGCCAGGTGCAGTCGGGGCACGAGCGCGAGTTCGTCATCTGCGTGCTGCTGTGGCTGCAGGCATTGGCCCAGGGCCGGGCCAGCAGCCTGGACCCACGCCTGCACCTGGACGACCGCGCCGTGGAGATCGAGGCCCTGCCCGATGCCCTGCGCGATGTGGTGCTGGATGCGTTCACTGCGGCCGGATATTGATCGGGGTGCGACTCACCGCCGCGCTCGCCGGACACGGCCCGGCGCTACCGGCTCGGCGTGACCGATAGCGCCGGGCCATGCCCGGCGGAAATGTTGGCCGGTTACAGCGCTTCCAGGCTGCACCACGGCAATGCAGGCAGGCCCTGCCCGGCTGCTGCCGCTGCTACCTGTGCGTCGGCGGTTTCCACATCGATCCCCTGCCGCACATACCAGGCGGGGTCGTAATAGCTGTGCGCGTAGCGATCGCCGCTGTCGCACAGGATGCTGACGATGCTGCCCTGGCGGCCAGCCTCGCGCATCCACTGCGCGGCCTGCAGCACACCGATGAAATTGGTACCGGTGGAGCCACCGACGCGGCGCCCCAGCTGACGGCTGACGTGGCGCATCGCGGCCAGGCTCAAGGCGTCGGGCACCTTCAACATGGCGTCGACACTGGTCGGAATGAAGCTCGACTCCACCCGCGGCCGGCCGATGCCTTCCACCCGCGAGCCGCCGTTGCAGGTCATGCCGCGCCACTCATTGCCGCCGGCCAATGCGGCCTGGTAGCCATCGAAGAACACCGAGACTTCCGGGTCCGCACACAGGATGCGGGTGTCGTGCCGGCGATAGCTGACGTAGCGCCCGAGCGTTGCAGCAGTACCGCCGGTGCCGGGGCTGCACACGATCCAGTCGGGAATCGGGCTGGGTTCCTCGGCCATCTGCTTGAAGATGGATTCGGCGATGTTGTTGTTGGCACGCCAGTCCGTGGCGCGCTCGGCATAGGTGAACTGGTCCATGAAGTGGCCGCCGGTTTCGCGGGCCAGCTTTTCCGAATCGCAGTTGAGGTCGCAGGCGCGCTCGACCAGATGGCAGCGGCCACCGTGGAACTCGATCGCCGCGATCTTCTCCGGCGACGTCGTGGCCGGCATCACCGCGATGAACGGCAGGCCCAGCAGTCGCGCGAAGTAGGCCTCGGACACGGCGGTGGAGCCGCTGGAGGCCTCGATCACCGGTCGCCCTTCACGCAACCAGCCGTTGGCCAGCGCATACAGGAACAGCGAGCGCGCCAGCCGATGCTTGAGGCTGCCGGTGGGATGGCTCGATTCATCCTTCAGGTACACCTCGATGCCATCGAACCCGGGCAAGGCCAGCGGGATCAGATGGGTATCGGCGGAACGGTTGAAATCGGCTTCGATCTTGCGGATGGCGGCGGCCACCCATTCACGCTGCGACATGGCGGGCAATGGTCATCAGGACGGAACGGTGCGATCCGTCCATTGTACGTCGCGGTGCCGTCAGCTGCCGGCCCGTAGAATGACGCCCATCCGGCCGGCAACGGCCCTGTCTGAAGGACCTCCCCCATGACCATTCCCGCCCTGCGCGATGTCCCCGGCGTCGCCGCCCAGGCCCCTGCCGAAACCACCGGCTTCGTCTTCAACCACACCATGCTGCGGGTCAAGGACGCCACCGCCTCGCTGGACTTCTACACCCGCGTGCTCGGCTACCAGCTGATCGACAAGCGCGACTTCGCCGAGGCCCAGTTCAGCCTGTACTTCCTGGCCTACGTTCCGGCTGGCACCACCGTGCCGGAAGATGACGACATCCGCCGCCTGTGGATGGCCGGGCTGCCGGGCGTGCTGGAACTGACCCACAACCATGGCACCGAGACCCAGGACGGCCCGGTCTACCACGACGGCAACAGCGACCCGCGCGGCTTCGGCCACATCTGCGTGTCGGTGCCGGACATCGAAGCGGCCTGCCAGCGCTTCGAGGACCTGGGCGTGACCTTCCAGAAGCGCCTGACCGACGGCCGCATGAAGAACCTGGCCTTCATCAAGGACCCGGACGGCTACTGGGTCGAGATCATCTCCAACGCCTGACCCAGAAAGGGGCACAATTCCGGTAGCGCCGGGCCATGCCCGGAGGCCTTGAGCAGGCCGCGCTGCGCGCTCGCCGGGCACGGCCCGGCGCTACCGACTCCGTCCCCCTTTTTTTGCGAGGTTCGTATGGAAACGATGGAACTGCACCGCGGGCGATTGATCGACCACATCCAGCTGGTCGTACGTGATCTGGCCGCCAGCCGCCGCTTCTACCAGGCGGTGTTCGACACGATCGGCATCCCGATGGCCGGTGAAGGCGATGACTACTTCTGGGCCGACGAGCTGTTCATTTCCAGCGCCAGCAGCGAGGCCGCCGCGGGTCAGCTGACCGGTCGCCACCACCTGGCGTTCCAAGCCCGCGATACCGCCACCGTCAATGCCTTCCACACCGCTGCGCTGGCTGCCGGCGGCAAGGACAACGGCGCGCCCGGCGAGCGCCCTTACCATCCCGGCTACTACGGCGCCTTCGTGCTCGATCCGGATGGCAACAACATCGAGGTCGTCTACCACGGCCCGGCGAACTACAGCGCCGATTCGGTCAAGGTCAGCTTCTGAGCCGGCAGATGTACTGAAACGAAGAAGCCGGGCAATGCCCGGCTTCATTTCATCGCACTGCGCAGGCCTCAGTGGGCTGCCATGTAGATGTCCTGCAGCACGGCCTTTTCCAGCTCCAGCTCGCCCAGCAGGTTCTTCACGATGTCACCCAGGCTGAGGATGCCGACCAGCGTGGCACCATCGGTGACCATCAGGTGGCGACGACGCGAGTAGGTCATCAGGGACATGGCCTGCTTCAGCGTGGCGTCCGGCGCAATGCCTTCCAGACCGGTGGACGGCAGGCTGGAAATCACCCGTCGGCCGGCCTGCGGACCATCATCGGCCAGGCTGCGGACGATGTCCTTCTCGGAAATGATGCCGACCGGGGCATCATCCTTCATCACTACCAGTGCAGCGATCCTGTTCGCGCTCATCTTGTGCGCGGCGGCACCGATCGTGTCTTCCGTGTCGATGGTGATGACAGCTTCTTTCTTGGATTGCAGGAGCTCGCGGACGTTCATTCTTGTTTCCTGGTGCAGGTCACTCAAGTCAAAAAAGTGTGCTCTGCCGATTCGCCCCCTCCCCGGGAACAGACCCTTCAGCGCACGTCTGGCGCACTTTGCCGGATCTGGCATTTCGCCAGGAGGCGGGCTAGGTGCTGCAACGCGAACGAGGCGGGTTCAACGGCTCAACCCGGATCTCGGTCAACTCGATTCTACGACTGCGTCCATCGGTCACTAGCGGCATCGATGGGACAGTACGTCGTAGGAACCTTCGACGCTTCCGAGAATCGCACCCGGGCTGAAACCGGCGCTGAATGCAGTAGGTGCCACGCCCTCAAGTTCGCACGGGGATGGCCGACGCCGCTGCAACCGCCCGACCCTGCAAAGTCAGGTCGGTCAGACTCGATCCGTCGCGGGAGGTACCGATACCAGCACCCGCAGCGCGCTGACAACACCGGTGCGAAGCACGCGCTGCGGTATGTGCGGATGCGCCGGCTCACGACCGGCGCATCCGGCCCGGTGCTATCGGGAGCATTGCCCCTTCTGGGCCAGTTTCAACTGCGCCACCTGGCGCCGCCCCTCCGCCTCTGGAACGACGGTGAGTTTGGCACCACCAACGAACACCCCCATCTTGATGGTCTGCTCGATGAAGTAGTTCCGTCCCGCCTCGACAAGCAGCTGGATGTCATTGGGCGAGAACTCCGATTCCGTCGAGATCGCATGTTCCTGGTTGCCGGCCAACAGGGTGTAGAAGAACACCTTGTTCGCGGTCTCACCCAGGCATTCACCATCGATCCAGAGATCTTTCTTCAATGCCTGGCCGACGAAACTGTTGCGATAGACATAGACGCCTGCCTTGCCCTCCTCCGGCACCGGGAAGGTCTTGGCCAGCTCCATCTGCCCCTTGTCCGCTGTCGGGACACTCGCACACGCAGACAACATCGCAATTGCCGTTGCCAGTGCAACCACCTGCCACTTCTTCATCTACCGCCCCCCTGATATGCGCGTCGATGCGCGCGGATTGAATCTTCCATGGACCGTCCCGGGAGAGGCGCATGCGGCCTCGCACGGACGTGTCATCGCATAGCGGTCTTCACCACTGCGGGTGATAGGCATCCCTGTACTCGGATTCAGCCATGCCTGAATTGACGAAGCGCCGCATGTCCGCCCCCGCTACGCATTGCGCGTATTCCAGTGCCGCCTCGATGCTGGCGAACGACGCCCCCTGTGCCTCGTCCGGATCGGGCGCAACGCTGGGAAAGCTGTAGATGTCCAGATACTGCGGAGTACCCACGTCGGCGACCTCGTGCAGGGTTACTACCCACCCCCCTTCCCGTTCGCGATCGATGACCAGGAAGCGGATGACCCGCCAGTCGGCATCGTGGCGAGCCGGAAGCAACTGCTCGACACTGCGACCATTGCGCAGGTTGGCCACCACATCGAACGCGTCAAGGTGGCGCATGCATCCTCCGTGATGCGGCAGGCCCAGTGGCCGCATCGTGCCACACGGAAACGAAAAAGGGTGGCCGCGATGGGCCACCCTTGCATGCATCACCCGCCAGCCACGTCCGGCCTTACTCCACCGTCACGCTCTTGGCCAGGTTGCGCGGCTTGTCCACGTCGGTGCCGCGTGCCAGCGCGGTGTGGTACGCCAGCAGCTGCACCGGGATGGTGTGCACCACCGGGCTGAGCACGCCGGCATGGCGCGGGGTGCGGATCACGTGCACGCCATCGGACTCGTTGAAGTTGCTGTCCTGGTCGGCGAACACGAACAGCTCACCGCCACGCGCACGCACTTCCTGCATGTTGGATTTGACCTTCTCCAGCAGGCTGTCGTTGGGCGCAATCACCACCACCGGCATGTCCTCGTCCACCAGCGCCAGCGGCCCGTGCTTGAGCTCACCGGCCGGGTAGGCCTCGGCGTGGATGTACGAGATCTCCTTCAGCTTGAGCGCGCCTTCCAGGGCGATCGGATAGTGCAGGCCACGGCCCAGGAACAGCGCACTGCTCTTGCGCGCGAAGCGCTCGGCCCATGCGGCGATCTGCGGTTCCATGTTCAACGCATGCTGCACGCTGCCCGGCAGGAAACGCAGCTGCTCCAGGTAGTCTGCTTCCTGCGCAGCATCGACGCGGCCATGCAGCTTGCCCAGCACCACGGTCAGCTGGAACAGCGCGGCCAGCTGGGTGGTGAAGGCCTTGGTCGATGCCACGCCGATCTCGGCGCCGGCGCGGGTGTAGCAGACCAGTTCGCTGGCGCGCGGAATCGCGCTTTCCGGCACGTTGCAGATCGACAGCGTGTGCTTGTGGCCGAGCGACTTGGCGTACTTCAGTGCCTCCATCGTATCCAGCGTTTCGCCGGACTGGGAGATGGTCACGATCAGGTGCTTGGGATTGGCATACGCGGCGCGATAGCGGTACTCGCTGGCGATCTCCACGCTGCACGGCAGGCCGGCGATGGCCTCGATCCAGTAACGCGCGGTCAGGCCCGAGTAGTAACTGGTACCACAGGCCAGGATCTGCACGCCTTCGATGCCCGACAGCACCGCTTCGGCATTCTTGCCGAACAGTTCGGCCGGGAAGCCACCGGCGTCGATCGCCGCTTCGATGGTGTCGCCCAGTGCACGCGGCTGCTCGTGGATTTCCTTCTGCATGAAGTGGCGGTACGGCCCCAGCTCCAGCGAGGCCAGCGAGACATCGGAGAGATGTACATCGCGCTCGATCGGCTGATCATTGCCATCGAAGATGCTCACGCCATCACGGCGGATCTCGGCGGTGTCGCCCTCTTCCAGGAAGATCACCTTGCGCGTGGCCGACAGCACGGCCGACACGTCGGACGCCACGAAGTTCTCGCCCTCGCCCAGACCGACCAGCAGCGGGCAGCCCATGCGGGCGCACACGAAACGTTCCGGCTCGGCACGGCTGATCACAGCCAGTGCATAGGCACCGGTCAGTTCCTTCACCGTGTGCTGCAACGCGACCAGCAGGTCATCGCCATTCTTCAGATGGTGATGAATCAGATGGGCGATCACTTCAGTGTCGGTCTGCGACTCGAAGGTATAGCCCAGCGCGCGCAGTTTCTCGCGCTGTTCCTCATGGTTCTCGATGATGCCGTTGTGCACCAGCGCCACGCCGTGGCTGATGTGCGGATGCGCGTTCGCCTCGGTGACACCGCCATGGGTGGCCCAACGCGTGTGGCCGATGCCCAGGCTGGCCGTGAAGCCTTCGGCCTCGGCAGCGGTGGCCATTTCAGAGACACGTCCGGTGCGGCGCACGCGGCGCACGTCAGCGCGCTCGGCATGGTCGATCACGGCGATACCGGAGGAATCGTAACCACGGTATTCCAGTCGCTTCAGTCCTTCGATCAGGACCGGCACCACATCCCGTTGGGCGATCGCACCTACGATTCCACACATGTCACGCATTTCCTTGAAGACGGTCGGCGCATTCTAGCCTGCGTGTCCGCCAGCCCTCCCTCCTGTCCGCTTAATGAAAGTGTCCGGAAAGGTGTCCGCGGACACCCGGACAGTGGTGACGCACCCGCAAATCATTGATGGCAAAGGAAATAAAGTTGGCACGCTGTGTGCTTTGTCCATAGCACCACTCTGGCACCACCGACAGGCACGAACCCGATGATCCGCGACACCTCCGCCCAGGACCAGATCGTTTCCTCCGCTTCGGCCAGTGCCCCCAAGGCCGCATGGCACCGCTACCGCTGGCCGGCCCTGGCCGGCATCGCCCTGCTCGCCGGCATCGGCTGGGCCGTGCATGCCTGGTCCAACGCCAGCCGCTCGTTCGACAGCAGCCGGGTGCGCGTGGCCGAAGTGCAGCGGGGCGACCTGGTGCGCGACATCGCCGCCGACGGCCGGGTGATCGCCGCCAACAGCCCGGTGTTGTACGCAATCTCCGGCGGCACGGTGGACCTGAAGGTGGTGGCCGGCGACGTGGTCAAGAAGGGCCAGGAACTGGCGATCATCGACAGCCCCGAACTGCGCAGCAAGCTCGCGCAGGAGGAGGCCACCCTGGCGGGTCTTGAAGCCGAGGCCAGCCGCGCCAACCTGGATGCCACCCTGGCCCGGGCCAAGTCACGCAAGGAAACCGACCAGGCCAGCATCGAACGCCAGGCCGCCGACCGCGACCTGCAGCGCTATCAGCGCGGCTTCGATGGCGGTGCAGTGCCGCAGATCGATCTGGCCAAAGCCCAGGACACCCTGAAGAAGGCCGACATCAGCCTGGCCAATGCCACCACCGATGCGCGCCTGCAGAGCCAGGGCGCGGATCTGGACGCACGCAACAAGCGCTTGCTGGCCGACCGCCAGAAGGCCGTGGTCGCCGAAGTGCAACGCCAGGTGGACGCGCTGACCCTGCGCGCACCGTTTGATGGCCAGGTCGGTCAGGTGCAGGCCACCCAGGCCACCAACCTTGCTGCCAACGCGCCGGTGCTCGGCGTGGTCGACCTGTCCAAGTTCGAAGTCGAGATCAAGGTGCCGGAGAGCTTCGCGCGCGACTTGGCGATCGGCATGCCGGCGCAGCTGACCGGTGGCAACGGCCAGCCGTTCCCGGGCGAGATCAGTGCGGTGTCGCCGGAGGTGGTCAATGGCGAGGTCAACGCCCGCGTCCGCTTTGCCGCCGCCCAGCCTGAAGGCCTGCGCCAGAGCCAGCGGATGTCGGTGCGGGTACTGCTGGATACCCGCAAGAACGTCATGAAGGTCGAGCGTGGCCCGTTCGTGGAACAGGGCAACGGCGTGGCTTACGTGATGGACGGCCGCACTGCGGTGCGCCGTCCGATCGAACTGGGCGTCAGCAGCCTGGGCGAAGTGGAAATCAAGTCGGGTGTGCAGCCGGGGGACCGCATCGTGGTCTCGGGCAGCGACCTGTTCAAGGACGCCGAACGCGTCTCCGTCAACTGATTGCCGATAACTGACACATCCTGGAGAGAGGACACCCCATGTACATGCTCGAAATGCGTTCGGTCGCCAAGGTCTTCCGCACCGAACAGGTGGAAACCCACGCGCTGCGTTCACTGGAACTGCAGGTCAAGGAAGGCGAGTTCGTTGCCGTCACAGGTCCGTCCGGCTCCGGCAAGACCACCTTCCTCAACATCGCCGGCCTGCTGGAGACCTTCACCAGCGGCACCTACATGCTCGATGGCCAGGACGTCAGCAAGCTCGGCGATGATGCGCGCAGCCGTCTGCGCAACCAGAAGATCGGCTTCATCTTCCAGGGCTTCAACCTGATTCCGGACCTCAACCTGTTCGACAACGTGGACGTGCCGCTGCGCTACCGCAAGATGAGCGCCGGCGAGCGTCGCGAGCGCATCGAAAAGGCGCTGGGCCAGGTCGGCCTGGGCTCGCGCATGAAGCACTACCCGAATGAACTGTCCGGTGGCCAGCAGCAGCGCGCGGCGATTGCCCGTGCCCTGGCCGGCAGCCCCCGTCTGCTGCTGGCCGACGAACCGACCGGCAACCTGGACACGCAGATGGCGCGCGGGGTGATGGAACTGCTGGAGGAGATCAACGCCGCCGGCACCACCATCGTGATGGTCACCCACGACCCGGAACTGGCCGCACGCGCGCAACGCAACGTGCATATCGTCGACGGCCAGGTCACCGACCTGGTGCGCGAGCCGGTGCTGGCCACCCCGCGTCGCATCGTCGCCGTCAACGAGTGAGGGCACTACCATGTTCGCCTACTACGCCCGACTGGCGGTGCGCAGCTTCCGCCGCAACAAGGTACTGACCGCGCTGATGGTGGTGGCCATCGCGCTGGGCATCGGTGCTTCGATGACCACCCTGACCGTGTTCCATGTGCTGTCCGGCAATCCCATCCCGGACAAGAGCGAGCGTCTGTTCTATGCGCAGATCGACCCGCGCCCGCGCAACGGCTTCGGCCTTGAGGAAGAGCCCGAAGAGCAGATGACGCGCTTCGACGCCGAAGCCCTCCTGCGCGAAGCCAAGGCCGAACGACAGGTGATGATGACCGCCGGTGAAGGCACGCTTGAGCCGGCCAACAGCACCCTCAAGCCGTTCTCGGTTGATACCCGCTGGACGTCAGCCGACTTCTTCCCGATGTTCAACGTGCCCTTGCAGTACGGCCGCCCATGGTCCCGCGAGGACGACAACGGCCGCGCGCGCGTTGTGATCATCTCCAAGGCACTCAACGACAAGCTGTTCCAGGGAGCGAACAGTGTCGGCCGCGAGATCCGCATGGAAGGCCATGCGCTGCGCATCGTGGGTGTCCTGAGGGAATGGAACCCGGAGCCGCATTTCTTTGACCTCACCACCGGCTCGTTCGGCAGGGAAGAAGACCTGCTTGCACCGATCTCCACCGCCTTCGACCTGAAGCTGGGCAGCAACGGCAACATGAACTGCTTCGGTGAAAACCCCGACGGCGAGAACAGTTATGCCCTCAACGCGCCCTGCGCCTACCTTCAGTATTGGGCGGAAATGGATCCGGCCAAGGCGGGCGACTATCGCCGTTATCTGGAAAACTATTCCAGCCAGCAGCGCCAGGCGGGTCGCTTCGAACGCCCGGTCAACGTACGCCTGCGCAACGTGATGGAATGGCTGGATTTCAAGGGTGCGGTGCCCAGCGACGTGCGTCTGCAGTTGTGGCTGGCGCTGGGTTTCCTGGTGGTCTGCCTGGTGAACACCGTCGGCCTGCTGCTGGCAAAGTTCCTGCGTCGCAGCGGCGAGATCGGCGTACGTCGCGCGTTGGGCGCCAGCCGCGGGCAGATCTTCCTGCAGTGTCTGGTCGAAGCCGGCGCGGTTGGCGTAGTGGGCGGCCTGCTCGGCATCGGTCTGTCCCTGCTGGGACTGTATGCAGTGCGCCAGCAGCCGGTGAGCTACGCAAAGCTGGCACACCTGGACAGCAGCATGCTGCTGCTCGCGCTCGGCCTCACCCTCATCGCCAGTCTCGCTGCCGGTTTCCTGCCCGCCTGGCGCGCGATGCAGGTCACCCCGGCCATCCAGCTCAAGTCGCAGTAAGCATCCGTACGAGGACTTCCCATGGACATCCGCCCCATCCTCAGCACCCTGCGCCGGCACAAGACCGCAGCCGCACTGATCGTGCTGGAAATTGCCCTGACCTGCGCCATCGTCTGCAATGCGTTGTTCCTGGTCAGCGAGCGCATCGAGCGCATCAGCCGGGACAGCGGGCTGGCCGAGAACGAACTGGTCGTGATCCGGGTCACCGGCGTCGGCGCACAGACCGACGCGGCCGCGCGTACCCGTGAGGACCTGGCCTCGCTGCGCGCCATTCCCGGCGTGACCGGCGTCAGCGTGATCAACCAGGTACCGTTCCGCAACAGCTCGTCCAACACCAGCCTTTCCCGCGAGATGAACCAGGAGCGCCCGACCGCCAGCCTGGCGATGTACACCTTCTCCGAGGACGCCCTGCGTACGCTGGGCCTGAACCTGGTGGCCGGCCGCGACTTCCAGCCGGGCGAGTACTTTGATTTCGAGAAACTGAGCAAGGCCAACGGCACGCCGGTGATCCTCAGCCAGGCCGCCGCGAAGAAGATGGCTGCCGACGGCAATGCCCTCGGCAAGTCGTACTACCTGGGCAAGCAGACCGTGCACGTCATCGGCATCGTCGATACGCTGACCACGCCCAACGGCTGGGGCAACAACTGGGATGATTCGATGATCCTGCCGGTGCGGCAGACCTTCGGCAACGGCATCTTCATGCTGCGCACCGATCCGGCACGCCGCGACGAGGTGCTCAAGTCGGCGCTGGCCGCACTGGACCGCAACGATCCCAATCGTCTCATCCGCGAAAAGCAGTCGTTCACCGACCAGCGCACGGACTTCTTCAAGAACGACCGTGCCATGGTCGGCCTGCTGGTCACCGTGTGCATCGCGCTGCTGGTGGTCACTGCACTGGGCATCGTCGGCCTGGCCAGCTTCTGGGTGCAGCAGCGCAGCAAGCAGATCGGCATCCGCCGCGCACTGGGGGCCACCCGCGGACAGATCCTGCGCTACTTCCAGACCGAGAACTTCCTGCTGGCCACGCTGGGCATCGTGCTGGGCATGCTGGCGGCCTACGCCATCAACCTGGCGCTGATGAACATGTACGAGCTGCCACGCATGCCGCTGCTGTACCTGCCGCTGGGCGCGGTGCTGCTGTGGATGCTGGGCCAGATCGCGGTGTTCGGCCCGGCCCGCCGTGCTGCTGCCGTGCCACCGGCCGTCGCCACGCGGGGGGCGTGAGATGCGCGCCGGCCTGCTGGTCCTGTTGTTGGCCCTGCCGCTGCCGGTTCTCGCCGGCAGCAGCAGCGCGCAGACGCTGGAGTGGCGCCATGACGATGCCCGGCTGGCGCTGCGCTCGACCGAGGGCGTGGTGCGGGTGGATGCGGCCAGCCCGGAAGCCCGCTTCGGTGTGCGCAGCGGCGACCGCATCCTGCGCGTGAACGACTCGCCGGTGCGGCAGATCGAGCAGCTCGCCGATGCCGTGCAGTCGGCGTCGACACCCACCGTCTACCTGCTGCTGCGTCGCGATGGCCGGATGCTCACGGTGCCGGTGAACGTGTCCCAGTGGCGCCCCGCACTGGCGCCACCACCACCACCGCCGCCGGCTCCCCCGCCTCCGCCTCCGCCACGGCGCTGAGGCCCGGCGGCCCCTGCGTCGCCATCGGTTTGGCTATGCTTGGTGGGTGGCGCCGAAAGCTCCGGCGTCATCCACCCTTTTCCGTGCGCGGCGCCGACGCTTTCCGGCGCTTCCCTGCCCTCCCAGAAGCCGCCGAATGCCCGCGATCCTGATCATCGACGACAACGCCAGCGTGGGAACCGCGCTGGACGTGCTGTTCTCCCTGCACGACATCGACACCCTGCTGGCGCAGAGCCCGGCCGAAGGGCTGGCGTTGCTGGAGTCACAGGCGGTCGACCTGGTGATCCAGGACATGAACTTCAGCGAGGACACCACCTCCGGCGAGGAAGGCGAGGCGCTGTTCGCGCAGATCCGCGAACGCCACCCCGATCTGCCGGTGATCCTGCTGACTGCGTGGACCCACCTGAGCAGCGCGGTGGACCTGGTCAAGGCTGGTGCCGCCGATTACCTGGCCAAGCCCTGGGATGACCGCAAGCTGCTGACCACGGTCAACAACCTGCTGGAATTGTCCGAAGCGCGGCGCGAGCTGGACCAGCGTCGCCAGCGCGAACAGCGCCAACGCCATGCACTGGAAGACAAGTATGCGTTGTGTGGCGCAGTGTTCGCCGACCCCGCCAGCGAGCGGGTGATCGCCCTGGCCTGCCAGGTCGCGCGTTCGGAGCTGCCGGTGCTGATCACCGGCCCCAATGGCGCGGGCAAGGAAAAGATCGCGCAGATCATCCAGGCCAACTCGCTGGTGGCCAAGGGCCCGTTCGTTGCGGTGAACTGCGGCGCCCTGCCGTCCGAACTGATCGAGGCCGAACTGTTCGGTGCCGAGGCCGGCGCCTACACCGGCGCCAACAAGGCGCGCGAAGGCAAGTTCGAGGCGGCCGACGGCGGCACACTGTTCCTGGATGAGATCGGCAACCTGTCGCTGGGCGGGCAGATGAAGCTGCTGCGCGTGCTGGAGACCGGGCGCTTCGAACGCCTGGGCTCCAACCGCGAACGCCAGGTCAAGGTGCGCGTGGTCAGTGCGACAAATGCCGATCTGCCGGCGATGATCCGCGAGGGTACGTTCCGCGAAGACCTCTACTACCGGCTCAACACGGTGGAACTGACGCTGCCACCGCTGGCCGACCGCCCCGGCGATATCGTGCCGTTGGCCGAGCATTTCCTCAGCATCGGCAAGCCGCTGTCCAGCACGGCGGCCACTGCGCTGCAGCGGCACCTGTGGCCGGGCAACGTGCGCGAGCTGCGCAACGTGATCCAGCGTGCCGAACTGCTGGCCACCGGCAACCGCATCGAAGTTGCCGATCTCAACCTGCCACGTGCGCCTGCCGCACCGCGCCCGACGCCAAGCGCCGGCAATGATCCCGACCGCGCACGCATCGAAGAAGTGCTGGCGCGCAACCACGGGGTCATCGCCCAGGCAGCCAACGAGCTTGGACTGAGCCGGCAGGCGCTGTACCGGCGCATGGACCGTCACGGCATCCCACGCGAATGAAACGACGCTCCTTCACCTTCCGCCTGTTCCTGCGTCTGCTGCCGGTGCTGGCGCTGGCTGCCGCGCTGCCGTGGCTGCTGGCCTACTGGATGGACCATGGCTGGGTGGTGACCACCGTTTCCACGATCATCCTGCTGTCATTGATGTGGTGGACGCTGCGCCGCGCCACCGCACCGGTGCGGTCGTTGATGCGGGCGCTGTCCGGGACCACCAGCAGCTACCGCGACGGTGAGTACAACTTCGGCATCTACTGGCCCGGCAATGACGAACTGGGTGACCTGGTGCAGGCGCACCGCGAGCTGGGCGAAGTGCTGCGTGCACAGCGCCAGGGCCTGGTGCAGCGCGAACTGCTGCTGGACACCATGGTGCAGAACACGCCGGTGGCGATGCTGCTGATCGCCGCCGGTGGCGATGGTATTTCCCGCGTGGTGTTTTCCAACCTGGCCGCGCGCAAGCTGCTGCACAGCGGCTGGAAGCTGGAGGGCCAGCGCATGGAAGACGTGATCGAGCAGCTGCCGGTGGAACTGCGCGACGCCATCGGCCGCGGTGGCGACAGCCTGTTCGCGGTGAAGGCGGAAAGCGAAGACGGCGTGGAGGGCGACGAGGATGACGAACAGGTCTACCACCTGTCGCGCCGTGCGTTCCAGCTCAACGGCCGCCCGCATGACCTGCTGCTGGTACGCCAGCTCACTGCCGAACTGCGCCGGCAGGAAGTGCAGACCTGGAAGAAGGTGATCCGGGTGATCAGCCACGAGCTCAACAACTCGCTGGCACCGATCGCCTCGCTGGCCCACTCCGGTGGCGAACTGGTCAGACGCGAGCGCTTCGACAGGCTGCCGGAGATCTTCACCACCATCGAAGACCGCGCACGCCACCTGGAAGGCTTCATCCGCGGCTACGCGCGTTTCGCCAAGCTGCCACAGCCACAACTTCAGACCGTCCAGTGGGCGCCGTTCCTGTCCAGCCTGTGCCAACAGATTCCGTTCACGATGGAACGTGAACTCGACGAGGAGCTGAGCAGCCGGATCGACATCGCCCAGTTCGGCCAGGCTCTGCTCAACCTGCTGAAGAACGCGCACGAGGCCTGCGCCGAAGCAGATCCGCCGAACGACGACGTGCAGGTGCAGCTGACCCGGCTGCCACAGTGGTTGCGGCTGGATGTGCTGGACCGTGGCAAGGGCATGAACGAGCAGGTACTGCAGAATGCGCTGATGCCGTTCTATTCGACCAAGCGCAACGGCACCGGGCTGGGGTTGGCTCTCACCCGTGAGATCGTCGAGGCGCACGGCGGCAGGGTATCGCTGCAGAACCGCACTGACGGCGGGCTGTGTGTGTCGATCCTGTTGCCGGTGGGGTAGGAAGGTCAAAAGCCAGTAGATCCACGCCATGCGTGGATGCTTTTGCTCTGCTTCCCGAACTCACCTTGAAAAAAACACTCGCCGCATCGCCACCCGCAGGTGCATCGGAAATCCCAGCGCCGCTTCCTCGGCCATCACCCCTCGCAAGCCGGCGCCCCACTCCGCCTCCGGCAGCACGTTGAATCCTTCACTGCCGTAAAACGCCGCATTCCACGGCACATCGGACAGCGTGGTCAGCACCGCGGCAGGGTAGCCACGCGCCCTGGCCTCGGCCAGCGCATGCCGCAGCAGCGCGCGTCCGTAGCCACGCCGCGCCTGGGCAGGATCCACATCCATCTGCAGCACGTGGAAATCACCATCGAGCGCACCGCCCAGCAGGTAGCCGGCGATGCTGCCATCGACGCCCTCGATGACCCACAACTGCCCACGCTGCAGTCCAGCCTGCAACGTCGCAAGGTCCAGTCCATGGCTGGCGAACACAGGGTACGCCTCGTGCCCGCGCAGCAGTTCGCCCGCACGCTGTTCGATGCGGGGCAGCGCGTCGAGCTCGCCGACGCGCGGTGGTCTCGGCTCAGCTTTTCTTGATGGGTCGCTGCCAGCCATCGATCGTTTCCTGGCGCGCACGGGCCACGGTCAGCTTGCCGTCCGGCGCAGTGCGGGTGATGACCGAGCCTGCAGCAATCGTCGCGCCTTCACCGATCAACACCGGCGCCACCAGCGAACTGTTGGAGCCGATGAAGGCGTTGTCGCCGATGGTGGTGGTCGACTTGTTCACGCCGTCGTAGTTGCAGGTGATGGTGCCCGCACCGATGTTGACCTTGCTGCCGATCACCGCGTCACCCAGGTAGGTCAGGTGGTTGGCCTTGCTGCCCATCCCCAGGGAGACCTTCTTGGTCTCCACGAAGTTGCCCACGTGCACGCCATCGGCCAGCACGGTACCCGGGCGCAGGCGCGCGAACGGGCCGATCTGTGCCGCCCCCTCGCTGATCACGCCTTCCACATCGCAGTGCGCACGCACTTCAGTGCCCGCGCCGAGGGTGACGTCCCTCAGGCGGGTGAACGGGCCGATGGTCACGCCATCGCCCAGCACCACCTTGCCTTCAAGGATCACATCGACATCGATCATCACGTCGCTGCCGACGATCACTTCACCACGGATATCGACCCGCGCCGGGTCCCGCACGCGCGCGCCCTGAATGCACAGCGCGCGCACCGCGCGCCGCTGCCAGGCCCGTTCCAGCTGCGAGAGCTGCCATGGATCATTCGCGCCTTCCGCGTCCTGCGCATCGGCCACCAGGGCCATCTCCGCCGGAGTGAACTCACGGGCGGCAAAGGCGAACACATCGGTCAGGTAGTACTCGCCCTGCGCGTTGCTGTTGGACAGCTGCGACAGCCAACGGCGTAGCGCCGTCGACTCGGCAGTGATGATGCCGGTGTTGATGATGCGCACCCGGCGCTGTTCATCGTCGGCGTCCTTCTGCTCGACAATCGCACCCACCTTGCCTTCGGCATCGCGCAGCACGCGACCATAGCCGGTGGGATCCTCGACGTCGGCAACCAGCACGGCCAGCCGGCCCGGCTGGGCCAGCAGGTCGCGCAGGGTCTGCGCATGGATCAACGGCACATCGCCGTACAACACCAGCACCTGCGCGGCATCGGGCACCTCGGGCATGGCCTGGGCAACGGCGTGGCCGGTACCCAGCTGCTGCGCTTGTTCCGCCCACAACAGGTCCGGCTGGTCAGCAAAGTAATGCCGCACCTGGTCCCCGCCGTGGCCGTAGACCACGTGGATGGCAGCCGGCTGCAGCTCGCGCGCCGTGGCGATCACATGCGCCAGCATCGGCTGCCCGGCAATCGGCTGCAGCACCTTGGGCAACACCGATTTCATGCGCTTGCCGGCGCCAGCGGCGAGGATGATGACGTGCAGGGGTTGGGTCATGGAGAGGGGCCGCGCAGCGGCGGCAATCTGAGGACTGGCTGATAGGATAGCCGAGCTCTTTCCCCGCCTGACGTGAACCATGCGCCGCCTGAAGGAACGATTCCTCGATCTGCTGCCCTGGATGGGCCCGCTGCTGCTGGGCGGCATCGGGAAGGTACGGCAATGACGCTCGTCCGCCAGGGCAGCTCATACATCGTCATCGGGCTGGTGCAGCTGCTGCTGGACTGGCTGGTGTTCGTGGGCAGCACCGCACTCGGGCTGCCCGTGGCCCCTGCCAACATCGTCGGCCGTTTGGCCGGCATGTTGCTCGGCTTCTGGCTCAACGGCCGCTATACCTTTGCTGCCGCTGGCCAACAGCGCCTGGGCTGGAAGCGCTTCGCGCGCTTCCTCCTGCTGTGGATGCTGCTGACCGCGGCCAGCACCCTGCTGGTGACTGCGGCCGACCATGCATTGGGGCTGCAGTACGCGTGGCTCGCCAAGCCGCTGGTGGAAGGCGGCCTGGCCCTGGTGTCGTTCATGCTGCTGCGGCACGTGGTGTACCGCTGACCGGATTCATTGAAGGCCAGCGTCGCCAGCCAGACGTGCGCGCAATCCCTCGCGCCACAACTGCAGCGGGCTGTAGCGCAACTGCACTTGATGGCGGCCTGCCGGCATGCACAGCGCATGGAACAGGCCATTGCCCCGCAGCAGCGGCAGTACGGTGCCGTCGGCCAGGCGTGCCTGCCAGCCACGGGCGGTCACCTCATTGACCACGACCCATGCGGGGCGGTCGGCTTCCACCGTGAGCTCGATCCGGCCAGGCTGATAGTGCTGTACCTGGATGTTGGCCTCACCGGCATTCTGCTCAGGGCATGTGGCGCTGGCCAAGGCCGGCAACCAGAGCTGCCGGCTGAAATCGGTCTGGTTGAATTCATCCGCCGGAGGCAGACGCGCATCGTGGCGTCGGACGTCCCGAGGATTGAGCACGCGCGGCAGCACGCTGTCGCGTCGCGCGAGCTCGATCTGGTCACCCTGCGCGCTTGAACCCGGGAACGGATCCTGGGCCAGCAGCCAGCGCACGCCCAGCAGATCGTACAACGGCGCTGTCGTGTCCGGCACCCAGGCCGTCGGCAGCTTCTGCTGGAATGTATCCACCGGCTCACCCGGCATGCCGGTCATCTGCAGGTAGTCGCTGGCCAGCAGCGGGTTGTAGCCGTTTGCCAGCGCGATCGCATGGACCGCAGCGCCGTTGGTGAGCCCGCCGATGCCGAAGACCACAGCGCGCTCGGGCAATCCGGGTTGCCGCTCTGCCGCGAGCAGCGCGTAGGCCCGCTGCGCCGGCCCGGCGCGGTCGGCGGTCAGCACCGACTTGGTGCCACTGCCCGCGTTGAAGCGGGTCCCCACGTTGAACAGCAGCAGGTCAAACAGCACCAGCGCAAACAGCCAGCGCTCGGGTGCCCGGTGGCGGCGCAGCAACAGCACTGCCGCACTCCCCAGGGCCGCGCTGATGCCGAGCCAGGCAAAAGCCACCAGCTGACCGCGCTCGATCGCCATCCATGCACTGGAAACGGCCAGCAATGCGACAGCACCCACAGACGTCCACGGCAACCGCAACGGGCCTCGCTGCAGTGCGACCTGCAAGGCGTTGGCACCCAGCCAAGCCGCTGCGGGAAGGGTAAGGAACAAGGCATCAGCAGGACGCCGGAACAGATCCAGGCCTGGCAGCCAGGTGAACAACCACGGGAACAGTGGCGTTGCCCCACCCAGCGCGATCAGCACCGTCAGGATTACCACTGCCAGCGCGATGCGCGTCGCAGCGGGTTTGCGCCGCAGCACTTCGCCGCCCCATCCCAACCAGAGCGCCAGCGGCACCGCGCCGAGATAAAGGTAATCGGCGCTGATGTCACCAAAGGCCCAGCTATCACCGCGCCCTTGCGAGAACACGTTTCCGGACAGAAGCGTGGCCAGGGTCTGCCAATGGATGGCGCCGGGCAGTGCGCCCTGCAGCGACAACCCGTCGCGATTGGTCTCGCCCAGCCACGCCAGCGTGGACAACCACTGCGGCGCACTGATAGCGCCCGCGAGCAACGCGACAAGGCCGAACCGCAGCAGCATTCGCACGTGCTGGCCCTTCGCCAGCACAACCGCACCCACGGCATGGATCGCGCAGGCGAGGATGATGAAATAGGTGACCTGGGTCAGCTGCAGCGCACACAGTCCACCGGCGATGCCTGCCAGCAGCACATCACGCCCGCGCCCATGGCGGCGGACCTGCTCCATGCCCAGCCACAGCCATGGCAGCAGGCTGTAGCTGATGATCATCGGCGTGTGCTGCAGGCGCGATGCAGCCACCCCGCCGAACATCAACACCAGGGCGAACAGCAACTGCGCCGGTGGCGGCATCCCCTGCACGCGGCCCAGCCGCAAGGCACCGAAGCCACCTGCCAGCACGTGCAGCAGCACGACTATGGTGAACAGATGCAACGACGTCGGTGCCAGCAGCATCGGCAGCAGCATGCTCGGCTGCAACGTCATCATCTGCGGGTCGGCCAGCTGCGGGTAGCCGCCGTACAGATACGGATTCCACCACGGCGCCTGCAGATGACGCAGTTGCTCAGCGCTGAAGCTGACCGCCGGGAAGAACTGTTGCACGGCGTCGAACGGAATGGTCTTGATGCCCAGCAGCCACGGCAGGCAGAGCACGATCCAGGCAATCAGGAACATGCCTTCCGGTGTGCGCCAGCGGCACTGCCAGCCCCCCATGCCCTGCGTCGCTGTCGATGACTGCTGCATTCCCTGCCTCCTTGGAAAACAAACAAAAACGCCGGCATGGCAGCCGGCGTTCCTGCATTCACCCGTGCCTTGCGGGCACAGATGTCACCTCGGCACGGTTCAGTGCTTGAGGGTCTTGCGCAGGCGCTCCAGCGCCTGCAGCTGGACAACGGCTTCGGCCAGCTTCTGCTGGGCTTCGGCCACTTCCATCGCTTCACCACGGTTGGCCAGGATGCGCTCGGCTTCTTCCTTGGCCTTGCGGACCGAGGCTTCGTCGATGTCCTGTGCGCGGATCGCGGTGTCGGCCAGCACGGTCACCACCTGCGGCTGCACCTCCAGGATGCCGCCGGAAATGGCGAAATCCAGCTGCTCGCCGCTCGGCGTGGTCACTACCACCTTGCCCGGCTTCAGGCGGGTGATCAGCGGTGCGTGCTTGGGCGCGATGCCCAGTTCGCCCAGCTCACCGGTGGCCACGACCAGGGTCGCTTCGCCACGGAAGATTTCCTGCTCGGCGCTGACGATGTCGCAACGGATGGTGCTCATGTAACTCTCTTCGCTAGGGGGCGGGTCGAACCCACCGCAGGGATTCCGCAGCGGTGGGCGCAGGCCCACCCCGTGTCACGGTCGGGACGGGCGTGTGCCCGTCCCTGCCGCATCAGGCCTTCTCGGCCATCTTCTTGGCCTTCTCGACCGCTTCTTCGATGCTGCCGACCATGTAGAACGCCTGCTCCGGCAGGTGGTCGTACTCGCCATCGACGATGGCCTTGAAGCCACGGATGGTGTCCTTCAGCGACACGTACTTGCCCGGCGAGCCGGTGAACACTTCGGCCACGTGGAACGGCTGGCTGAAGAAGCGCTCGATCTTGCGGGCACGCGACACGGCCTGCTTGTCTTCTTCGGACAGTTCGTCCATGCCCAGGATGGCGATGATGTCCTTCAGTTCCTTGTACTTCTGCAAGGTCTGCTGGACGCGCTGGGCGGTGTCGTAATGCTCGTGGCCGATGACCAGCGGATCCATCTGGCGGCTGGTGGAATCCAGCGGATCGACCGCCGGGTAGATACCCAGCGAAGCGATCGAACGCGACAGGGTCACGGTCGAGTCAAGGTGGGCGAAGGTGGTCGCCGGCGACGGATCGGTCAAGTCATCGGCCGGCACGTAGACGGCCTGGATCGAGGTGATCGAACCATTCTTGGTCGAGGTGATGCGCTCCTGCAGGACACCCATTTCCTCGGCCAGGGTCGGCTGGTAGCCCACTGCCGACGGCATACGACCCAGCAGTGCCGACACTTCGGTACCGGCCAGGGTGTAGCGGTAGATGTTGTCGACGAACAGCAGCACGTCCTTGCCCTTGCCGTTCTCGTCCTTCTCGTCGCGGAAGTACTCGGCCATGGTCAGGCCGGTCAGGGCGACGCGCAGACGGTTGCCCGGCGGCTCGTTCATCTGGCCGTACACCATCGCGACCTTGTCCAGGACGTTGGAGTCCTTCATCTCGTGGTAGAAGTCGTTGCCCTCACGGGTACGCTCACCCACGCCGGCGAACACGGACAGACCGCTGTGCGCCTTGGCGATGTTGTTGATCAGTTCCATCATGTTGACGGTCTTGCCGACGCCGGCGCCGCCGAACAGGCCGACCTTGCCGCCCTTGGCGAACGGGCACATCAGGTCGATGACCTTGATGCCGGTTTCCAGCAGTTCGGTGGCCGGGGACTGGTCTTCGTACGACGGAGCAGCACGGTGGATTTCCCAGGTGTCGCTGGCGGCGACCGGGCCGGCTTCGTCGATCGGACGGCCGAGCACGTCCATGATGCGGCCCAGGGTGCCAGCGCCGACCGGCACGGAAATGCCGCGCTCGGTGTTGGTGGCCACCAGGTTGCGCTTCAGGCCATCGGTGGAGCCCAGCGCGATGCAGCGGACCACGCCGTCACCGAGCTGCTGCTGCACTTCCAGGGTGATTTCGGTGTTGTCCACCTTCAGCGCGTGGTACACCTTCGGCACCGACTCGCGGGGGAATTCGACGTCGACGACGGCGCCGATGATCTGAACGATCTTGCCCTGACTCATTGCTGCATCCTCTAAATGTGTGCTTTTAACGAACGCGGTCAGACTGCTGCCGCGCCGCCGACGATTTCGGAGATTTCCTGGGTGATCGCTGCCTGGCGGGCCTTGTTGTAGACCAGCTGCAGGGTTCCGATCAGCTTGTTGGCGTTGTCACTGGCCGACTTCATCGCCACCATGCGCGCGGCATGCTCGGAAGCGACGTTTTCCAGCAGCGCCTGGTACACCAGCGACTCGATGTAACGCGTCATCACGTGCTCGAGCACGGTCGCGGCATCGGGTTCGTACAGGTAGTCCCAGTCGTGGTGCGCAACCTGCTTCTCGGCGGCCGGCAGCGGCAGCAGCTGATCGAAGCTGGCCTTCTGCACCATCGTGTTGACGAAGCGGTTGTAGACCAGATACACGCGGTCGACCTTGCCTTCGGTGAAGGCGTCGAGCATGACCTTGATCACACCGATCAGCGATTCCAGCTTCGGCGTGTCGCCGATGTGGGTCACCGTGCCGACCATGTTCACCTTGACCCGGCGGAAGAAGGTCGATGCCTTCTGGCCGATGGTCACCAGGTCCACTTCGGCGCCCTTGTCCTGCCAGGCCTTGGCTTCGCCAAGCATCTTGCGGAACAGGTTGTTGTTGAGGCCGCCGGCCAGACCGCGATCGGAGGAGATCACGATGAAACCGACCCGCTTGACCTGTTCACGCTCGACCAGGAACGGATGCTGGTAGTCGGTGCTGGCCTGCGCCAGGTGGCCGATCACCTGCTTCATCGCCTGCGCGTACGGACGCGAGGTCTTCATCCGATCCTGCGCCTTGCGGATCTTGGAGGCCGAGACCATTTCCAGGGCGCGCGTCACCTTGCGGGTGTTCTGCACGCTCTTGATCTTGGTTTTGATTTCGCGTCCGCTTGCCATCTTTTATTCCCGTGGCGCGGGGCCTGGGCCCCGCGTTGTTCAACCGTTTGATCGTCTGGTCCAGCGGAGCATCGCTCCGCTCTACAGGACCTCGATTACCAGCTGCCGGTGGTCTTGAACTCGACGATGCCCTTCTTGAAGGCACCTTCGATGTCGTTGTCCCAGCCGCCGGTGGCGTTGACCTTGCCGATCAGCTCGCCCTGGGTATTGGCGAAGTGCGCGTGCAGGCCTTCTTCGAACGCCAGCAGCTTGCTGACCGGCACGTCGTCGAGGTAACCCTCGTTGACGGCGTAGATCGACAGCGCCTGGTTGGCGATCGACATCGGCGCGTACTGCTTCTGCTTCATCAGCTCGGTGACGCGCTGACCGCGCTCCAGCTGCTTGCGGGTGGCTTCGTCCAGATCCGAAGCGAACTGCGCGAACGCAGCCAGCTCGCGGTACTGGGCCAGCGAGATACGGATGCCGCCGGACAGCTTCTTGATGATCTTGGTCTGTGCCGAACCACCGACGCGCGACACCGAGATACCGGCGTTCACGGCCGGACGGATGCCGGCGTTGAACAGATCGGTTTCCAGGAAGATCTGGCCGTCGGTGATCGAGATCACGTTGGTCGGAACGAAGGCGGAGACGTCGCCAGCCTGGGTTTCGATGATCGGCAGCGCGGTCAGCGAACCGGTCTTGCCGGTGACCTTGCCTTCGGTGAACTTCTCGACATATTCCTCGGACACGCGGGCAGCGCGCTCGAGCAGACGGGAGTGCAGGTAGAACACGTCACCCGGGTAGGCTTCACGGCCCGGCGGGCGCTTCAGCAGCAGCGAGATCTGGCGGTAGGCCACGGCCTGCTTGGACAGATCGTCGTACACGATCAGCGCGTCTTCGCCGCGGTCCATGAAGTACTCACCCATGGTGCAGCCCGAGTAGGCGCTGATGTACTGCATCGCGGCCGATTCGGACGCGGTGGCAGCCACCACGATGGTGTGCGCCAGGGCGCCGTTCTCTTCCAGCTTGCGCACGATGTTGGCAACGGTCGAGGCCTTCTGGCCGATCGCTACGTACACGCACTTGATGCCGGTGCCCTTCTGGTTGATCACCGCATCGATGGCCAGCGCGGTCTTGCCGGTCTGGCGGTCACCGATGACCAGCTCGCGCTGGCCACGGCCGATCGGGATCATCGAGTCGACCGACTTGTAACCGGTCTGCACCGGCTGGTCGACCGACTTGCGCCAGATCACGCCCGGCGCAACGCGCTCCACCGGAGCGGTCAGGTCGGTGCCAAGCGGGCCCTTGCCGTCGATCGGCTCGCCGAGTGCGTTGACGACGCGGCCCAGCAGTTCCGGACCGACCGGCACTTCCAGGATGCGGCCGGTGGTCTTGGCGACGTCACCTTCGCGCACTTTCTCGTAGCCACCCAGGACCACGGCGCCGACCGAGTCGCGCTCCAGGTTCAGGGCCAGGGCGAAGGTGTTGTTCGGCAGTTCGATCATTTCGCCCTGCATCACGTCGGCCAGACCGAAGATGCGCACGATGCCGTCGGACACGCTGGTCACGGTGCCTTCGTTGCGCGATTCCGCGGCCAGCTTGACCTTCTCGATGCGGTTCTTGATCAGTTCGCTGATTTCGGAGGGGTTGAGCGTGGTTGCCATCGTCAAGTCCTAGTGCCGGCAGCGGGGCCGGACGTTAAATGAATTCAGTTAGCGAGCGCGGTCTGCAGACGGGCCAGCTTGCCCTTCAGCGAACCATCGATGACCACGTCGCCGGCGTCGATCACAGCGCCGCCGATCAGCGAGGCGTCGACCGCGGTGGTCACTTCGACCTCGCGGTTGAAGCGCTTGCGCAGCGCGGCCTTGATCGCGTCCAGCTCGGCAACCGACAGCTCGGCCGCGGAGGTCACCGTGGCCTTGACCACGTGCTCGGCCTCGGCGCGCAGCGCGTCGAACATGCCAGCGATTTCCGGCAGCAGCGGCAGACGATGCGATTCGGCAAGCACAGCCAGGAAGCGCGAGTAGGTCTCGCCGCGGGACTCCGGCGCCAGCAGGGCGACGGCGTCGTCGCGACCCAGCTCCGGGTTGGCGAGCAGGGCCGCCACGCGCGGGTCGGCGGCGACGTGGGCGGAGAACGCCAAAGCGTCCGACCACGGCGCGAACGCGCCTTCGTCACGCGCGGTCGCGAAGGCGGCGCGGGCGTACGGGCGGGCAAGCGTGAGGGCCTGGCTCATCCTTAAATCTCCGAGGCCAGCTCGTCGAGCAGCGCCTTGTGGGCGTTGGCGTCGATTTCGCGCTTGAGCAGCTTTTCGGCACCGGTCACGGCCAGCGCGGACACCTGCTTGCGCAGATCTTCACGGGCACGGTTGGCGGCGGCGTCGATTTCAGCCTGGGCCAGGTCCTTCTGACGGGTGGCTTCGGCAACAGCTTCGTTGCGGGCCGCGTCGACGATCTGGTTGGCACGCGCATGGGCCTGATCGATGATCTCGTTGGCCTTGGTGCGGGCTTCCTTCAGCGCTTCATTGACCTTGTCCTGCGCCTGGGCCAGATCTTTCTGGCTGCGGTCGGCAGCAGCGAGGCCTTCAGCGATCTTCTGCTGGCGCTCTTCGATCGCGTTCATCAGCGGCGGCCAGATCTTGGTCGCGATGAGCCAGATCAGGGCGGCAAAGGCCAGGGCCTGGGCGATGAGGGTAAAACCGATATCCATGGGGTTCGCTCAGTCGGTTGTGACGGGATGGAGGCGCCGCCACACGGGCGGCGCATCCGAACCTTCATCCGCGACCAGGCGCCTGCGGCGCCCGGTCGTTTCGCTTTCGCTGGATCAGCCAGCGATTGCCGGCAGACGCGAGACGAACTCGCCGACCATCGGGTTGGCGAAGGCGAACAGCAGGCCCACGGCGACCGAGATGATGAAGGCGGCGTCGATCAGGCCGGCGGTGATGAACATGCGGACCTGCAGGACCGGGATCAGTTCCGGCTGGCGCGCGGCCGACTCCAGGAACTTACCGGCCATGATGGCCAGACCCAGACCGGCGCCCAGCGCGGCCAGGCCGATCATGATGCCGACGGCGAGGACGGTGGAGCTCTGAACTTGGGCGAGATTGGTCAGGACGGCGAAGTACATGGTTTTCTCCAGGAACTTGATTGCTAAGGGTTTAGAAACAAACGGATGAAGGGTGAAGCGAAACTCAGTGAGCGTCTTCCGACAGGCTCAGGTACACGATGGACAGCATCATGAAGATGAAGGCCTGCAGCGGAATCACCAGAAGGTGGAACAGCATCCAGCCGAAGCCGGCGAACGCGCCTGCAAACATGCCGGCGATACCTGCACCGCCCAGCACCCAGATCAGCAGGAACACGATTTCACCGCCGAACATGTTGCCGAACAGTCGCATCGCCAGCGAGATCGGCTTGCTCAGCCACTCGACGATGTTCAGGATCAGGTTGAACGGCATCATCCACTTGCCAAACGGTGCGGTCAGGAATTCCTTGGCGAAACCGCCAAAGCCCTTGGCGCGCAGCGCGAAGAACAGCATCAGGAAGAACACGCTGATCGACATGCCCAGGGTGGCATTGACGTCAGCGGTGGGGACCGGCTTCCAGTACGGCACGCCCATCAGTTCGAGCGGCTTGGCGATGAAGTCGGCCGGGATCATCTTGATGAGGTTCATCAGGAGGATCCAGAAGAAGATCGTGATCGCGATCGGGGTCACCAGCTTGCTGGTGCCGTGGTAGGTGTCCTTGGCCTGGCGGTCAACGAACTCCAGGCAGATCTCGACGAACGCCTGCCACTTGCCCGGCACGCCGGAGGTGGCCTTGCGGGTGCCGAGCCAGAAGGCGACGACCATCACCAGGCCCATCAGCAGCGAGGTCACCAGCGTGTCCACGTGGATTGCCCACGGAGAGCCATGACCTGCAGTCAGATTGTGCAGGTGATGCTGGATGTAGGAGGTGGGTGTAAGCGCCTCGCCTGCCATGTGTCCGGAACCTTAAGTTAAATGAATTCGATTAGCGCCTGGCCATGGCCAGGACCTGGAACATCAGCCCGACGGCGATACCGGCCAACAGCGCCAATGCAGGCAGCTTGAAGACCAGGAACCCCACCATCAGGACACCAAAAACGAGCGCCCACTTGGCCACGATCGCAACGATCAGGCGCGCCATGGCCGAACCGGCCCCCAGCGCACCACCACCCAATGCCATCCGTGCCGCCACCCAACCACCGGCCGAGACCGCCACGCCGGATGCCAGGGCACCAAGGGCATACTTCGGCCCTACCAGCAGGAAGGCCAGAGCCAGGACAGCCACTGCGGCCAGCGGGTAGACCGCGGCGCGCAGCATCAGTCGCCGACCCGTTTCTACGGAGTTCAGCACAGGACGTCCCGCGTGGTTACAAGTGGATGGCTGAGGCGACTACAGCAGGGGGGCCTCATCGAGCCGCCAAATTATAGCAATGGGACAATTTGCGAGACAACCGGTCCCTGTTCATATCGGAACAGCGCAAGTTGCGGTAAGGGCTGCGGATTTGCAGCCCACCACGGGGACAATGACATCTGCGCAATGTTGCGGCGCAACGCATTGAACTTTGGTCGCAGGCGATGGAACTTTCCGCCGACGGCAATGGTCCGATCCTGCGACCTGCCTGCAGCTACCTCGTCGACGCTTCGCCTGCAGGTCCCCATGATGGCCCCGAAGCGCCGCTCCGGGGCCATCTTTTTCGCACGGCACCGACAGCGCTGAACCGTCCACACCGCGTGGACCATACCTTCACGAATGGTGGACAGCGACGTCCGGCAAAGTGGTCTTCATTCCGATGAACCACTGCAAGGACTCTTTCGATGCGCTCCGTCCCCACCCTGCTCGCCCTCTCGCTTCTCGCTGCCGGCGCGTCGTTCGCCTCCGCCGCCCACGCCGCCGAGGGCGATGACCGCTTCGCCCTGCGCCTGGGCGCGATGAACATCGACTCGGACAACACCCTGCGCGGCAACACCAATGTCGCCGGCCAGGACGTCGGCTTCTCCGAGGACTTCAAGCTGGGCGGCAAGGAATGGGAGCCGCGTATCGACGGCATGTTCCGCATCAGCAACCGCCAGCGCCTGCTGTTCAACTACTTCAAGTACGACAAGGACCGCCGCGAGACGCTCGGCCAGGACATTTCCTTCGGCAACGTCAACGTGCCGGCCGACAGCTTCGTCAAGGCCGAGCTGAAGTACCAGGTGGCCAGCCTGGTGTATGACTACTCGGTGGTGGACACCGAGAAGTTCGACCTCGGCCTGCAGCTGGGTGCCGAATACGCCAAGGTCAGCACCAAGGGCTACGCCGACCTGGGTACGGTGTACGAAGGCCAGTTCCTGGACGAGAAGACCGATGGTGTTGCGCCGGTGGTCGGTGCACGCCTGAGCTTCACCCCGTCCGAAAAGTGGATGATCACCCTGCAGGGCCAGTACCTCAACACGCGCTGGGGCAGCTTCGACGACTACAAGGGTGACCTCAGCCGCGCCAACGCGATCGTCGATTACCGCTTCACCCAGAACTTCGGTGTGTTTGCTGGCTACGACTGGTTCAAGCTGGATGCGGACAAGAAGGGCAGCGACGGCACCATCGGCCTGAAGCAGGAATTCAAGGGCCCGGTGGCCGGTATCAGCGTCACCTTCTAAGCCCTACGCCTCTTCCACAACGCTCTCTCCTGGCGCGGCCTCCGGAACATCGGGGGCCGCGTTTTTTTGTGCTGTTGTTCCGTGCAGGGGCAAGAGCAGGATGGTCGAGCGCTGGAGGGATAGGGGGCTGGGTGCGAATGTCCCCCGGCGCCGGCCTGCGGCCGTCACCTCCTCCTTTACTTCGCACCCAGCCCCCTCTCCCTCCGCGTGTCAGGCATCCACGCGGCCGTTGCCGTGGCAGCGGCTGCGGCTCCTCTTTCCGCAAGCCGAGCCGCTACGCGGGTGGCAGGCGTTTGGACAAAGTAAAGGAGGAGGCGACCGCCACAGGTGGGCGACGGGGGACATTTGTCCAAACGCCTGCCACCCGCGCAGCGGCCCTACAGCTCGCAAAAATCCGGAGCGGAGAAACGAAAAACCCCGGCAGATGCCGGGGTTTCTCGTTCGCAAAGGCGCGGACGCCTTATTTTTTCTTCGGCATGTACAGATCGGTGATCGTGCCGTCGTAGATTTCCGAGGCCATCGCCACCGATTCGCTCAGTGTCGGGTGCGCGTGGATGGTGTGGCCGATATCTTCGGCTTCGGCACCCATTTCGATGGCCAGGCCGATCTCGGCCAGCAGATCACCCGCATGCACGCCGACGATGGCACCACCAATGATGCGGTGGCTGTCTTCGTCGAAGATCAGCTTGGTGAAGCCCTCGGTGCGACCGATGCCGATCGCACGGCCGCTGGCGGCCCACGGGAACTTGGCCACGCCGACCTTCAGGCCCTTGGCCTTGGCTTCGGTCTCGGTCACGCCGACCCAGGCGATTTCCGGGTTGGTGTAGGCCACCGACGGAATCACCCGCGCCACCCACTCCTTCTTGTGGCCTGCAGCCACTTCCGCGGCCAGCTTGCCTTCGTGCGTGGCCTTGTGGGCCAGCATCGGGTTGCCGACGATATCGCCGATGGCAAAGATGTGCGGCACGTTGGTGCGCATCTGCCGGTCGACCGGAATGAAGCCGCGGTCGGTGACCTGCACGCCGGCCTTGTCCGCATCGATCTTCTTGCCGTTCGGCGAGCGGCCCACGGCCACCAGCACGCGGTCGAAGGTGCCCTGCGCCAATGCCGGCGTCTGCCCTTCCTCGGCGGCTTCGAAGGTCACGGTGATGCCCTTGGCATCGGCGGTCACGCCGGAGGCCTTGGTCTTCAGGTGAACCTCGATGCCCTGCTTCTTCAGGCGGTCGGCCAGCGGCTTGACCAGGTCCTTGTCGGCGCCCGGCATCAGCTGGTCCATGAACTCGACCACGGTGACCTTGCTGCCCAGCGCGCCATACACGGTGGCCATTTCCAGGCCGATGATGCCGCCACCGACGACCAGCAGCGAACCCGGCACTTCAGCCAGTTCCAGAGCGTCGGTGGAGTCCATCACGCGCTTGTCGTCCCACGGGAAGTTCGGCAGCTTCACCGCCTGCGAACCGGCGGCGATGATGCACTTCTGGAAGCGCAGCAGCTGGGTGCTGCCGTCTTCAGCCGTGATCAGCAGTTCGTTGGCCGACACGAACGTGCCAACGCCCTGCACGTTGCGGACCTTGCGCTGCTTGGCCATGCCGGCCAGGCCCTTGGTCAGCTGGTTGACGACCTTTTCCTTGTACTGGCGCAGCTTGTCCAGGGTGATGGTCGGCTTGCCGAACTCCACGCCGAAATCACCGGCGTGGGCCACTTCGTCGATCACCGCTGCGGCGTGCAGCAGGGCCTTGGACGGGATGCAGCCCACGTTGAGGCAGACACCGCCGAGGCTGGCGTAGCGCTCGACCAGGACCGTATCCAGGCCGACGTCGGCGGCGCGGAAGGCGGCGGTGTAGCCGCCCGGGCCGGAGCCCAGCACAACCATTTCGCATTCGATGTCGGCGGTTTTGCCACTGGCCAGCGCCGGCTTCGGTGCGGCCGGCTCGGCCGGGGCGCGGTGCGACGGGGTCACCGGCGGCTTGCTGGCCGGAGCGGCCGCCGCCGGGGTCGGCGCAGCAGCCTTGGCCGGCGCTTCAGCGGCGCCCTCGGTCTCCAGCAGCACGACGACCGCGCCCTCGGACAGGGTGTCGCCCAGCTTGACCTTGATTTCCTTGACCACGCCGGCAGCCGAGGACGGCACTTCCAGGGTGGCCTTGTCCGACTCCAGGGTCACCAGACCCTGGTCTTTCTTCACCGTATCGCCAACGGCGACCAGCACTTCGATCACCGGTACATCGCTGTAATCGCCGATGTCGGGAACCTTGATTTCAATCGTGGCCATGGTGGGTTTTCCTCGTGCCCGACCGGCGTAGCCGGCGGGCTGTCACTGCGTTTCGACAGGCGGCCGCGCCAGGGGCAGCGGCCGCACGGTGGGGGCGAAGCGGTGCCTTACAGCAGCACGCGGCGCATGTCGGCCAGCACCTGCGAGAGGTACGTGGTGAAGCGTGCGGCCAGGGCGCCATCGATGACGCGGTGGTCGTAGCTCAGCGACAGCGGCAGCATCAGCTTCGGCGCGAATTCCTTGCCGTTCCAGACCGGCTGGATGGACGACTTGGAGACACCGAGGATGGCCACTTCCGGCGCATTGACGATCGGGGTGAACGCGGTGCCGCCGATGCCGCCCAGCGAGCTGATCGAGAAGCAGCCGCCGCTCATGTCGGCCGGGCCCAGCTTGCCGTCGCGCGCCTTCTTGGCCAGTTCGCCGGTTTCCTGCGCGATCTGCACCACGCCCTTCTTGTCGACATCGCGGATGACCGGAACGACCAGGCCGTTCGGGGTATCGGCCGCGAAACCGATGTTGAAGTACTTCTTCAGGGTCAGGTTCTCGCCGCTGGCATCCAGCGAAGCGTTGAACTCCGGGAACTGCTTCAGCGCCGCAGCGCTGGCCTTGATCAGGAAGGCGAGCATGGTCAGCTTGATGCCGGCCTTCTCGTTCTCCTTGTTCAGCGCCACGCGCAGGCCTTCCAGGTCGGTGATGTCGGCCTGCTCGAACTGGGTGACGTGCGGGATCATCGCCCAGTTGCGGGCCAGGTTCGCACCGGAGATCTTCTTGATGCGCGACAGCGGCTGCACTTCAACGTCGCCGAACTTGCTGAAATCGACCTTCGGCCACGGCAGCAGGTTGAGGCCACCACCGGCGGCCACGGTGCCACCAGCAGCGGCCGGAGCGCCGCCGCTGAGCGCGGCCTTGACGAACTTCTGCACGTCGGCCTTGCTGATGCGGCCGCCCTTCTCGCTGCCGCTGACCTGCAGCAGGTCAACACCCAGCTCACGGGCGAACACGCGCACCACCGGCGATGCGTAGGGCACCTTGGCGGGCAGCACGCCATCGGCGTTGAACTGCACCGGCGGGCTGCTCGGCGCACCGGCCGAGGGGGCGCTGGCGATCTCGCGGGCGGCCAGCTTGTCCGGCTGTGCCGCTACAGCGACCGGCTCGACCTTGGTGGCCGTCTCGGCGGCGGCCGGGGCAGCGGCGGCGGCGGCCTTGCTCGGGGCCGGGGCGGCAGCGCCTTCGGCTTCGATGATGGCGACCACATTGCCCTGCGACAGATTGTCGCCGACCTTGACCTTGATCTCCTTGACCACGCCAGCGACCGACGACGGCACTTCCATGGTGGCCTTGTCGCTTTCCAGCGTGACCAGGCCCTGGTCCTTCTTCACCGTATCGCCCACGGCGACCAGCACTTCGATGACCGGAATGCCGCTGTAGTCGCCGATATCCGGCACCAGCGCTTCAACCGCGCCACCGCTGGCAGCGGGGGCGGCCGGGGCTGCAGCGGCCGGAGCGGGAGCCGCCTGGGTGGCAGCCGCCGGAGCAGCGGCCTTGGCCGGTGCCGGCGCAGCGGCAGCAGCCGGCTGGGCAGCCTCGCCGTCGGCCACTTCGATCAGCGCCACGACCTTGCCTTCGGACAGGCTGTCGCCCAGCTTGACCTTGATTTCCTTGACCACGCCGGCCACCGAGGACGGCACCTCCATGGTCGCTTTATCGCTTTCCAGCGTGACCAGGCCCTGGTCCTTCTTCACCGTATCGCCGACGGCAACAAGCACCTCGATTACCGGGATATCGCTGTAGTCACCGATATCGGGGACACGTGCTTCCTTGATTTCGGCCATGGGGAGAACTCCGGCAATCTGGTGTAGGGAAACGTCTATTGTGCGGCCAGCGGGAGCCAGCGCCAACCGTTACAGGTGTTTTCAGTACGCACGCAGCCGGGACACGCTGTTGCTCATGGCTCGCCGACGCCTCCAGTCGGTAGCGTATTGTCCCGTCGATGTCCGCTTGATGTCGCCAGAGCGACGGCCACCGGCTGCCAGGCCTGACGCAGGCGCGGCAACGACCATGCTGCATTGGCGGGGCTGGTGGACGGCAGCGCCAGCACTGTTGGCGAGGCGGCCAGCTGCGGCAGCACCCAGCGCTGGAACGCCTGCATCGCTGCAGCGCCATTGCAGCCGATCAGCTGCAGGTCAGGCAGCGTGGCGATCAGTGCGGGAAGTGCATTGGCTACTTCCGTTCCTCGCACGATGTCCGCATCCAGGCTGCCGCGCCGTTCGCAGCGGCCGATCACATCCCACAGGCCGATGCCATTGGCGGCCAGCGCCTGCAGTCGCTGCGCATACGGCAACGACGGATCGAAGCCGCACAGGTCGCCGAGCAAGGGCCAGAAGCGATTGCGTGGGTGCGCGTAGTAATGCTGTGTCTGCAACGAAGCGACACCGGGCATTGAGCCCAGCAGCAACACCCGGCAATCCGTGTTCACCTGCGCAGGCAGGCCGATGCACAACGTTGCGGCGCTCACATCTTCTCCAACTGCATGAATATTCCGGAATGGCAGAAACCGCATGAAAACAAGCGTTTCGCGCTGTTCGCTGAACAATGCGAACTAATTTTTAACGCGCGTCGGATTCGATTCATGTTGGGGCGACTACGGTGTGCTCGCCCCGCAACCGGGGGCCCAAAACAAGAAACATTAGGAGATTCCCCCATGCGCTCCATCCGTATCCTGAGCCTCGCCCTGCTGACCTCCGCCGCGTTTGCACCGGCTGCCTTCGCGCAGGACAGCAGCACCACCGACACCGCCTCGGGCAAGCATTTTGCCGTGGTTGGCGGCGTCTCGCTGCTGCAGCCGAAGAATGACCCGATCGATGGCATCAAGAAGGTCGATGGCGGCCCGGCACCGACCGTCAGCTTCAGCTACTACATCAACGACAACTGGGCCGTTGAACTGTGGGGCGCTGCAGACAAGTTCGACCACAAGGTGAAGGGCCCGGGCAATGCCCGCCTCGGCAGCGTCGAGCAGCAGCCGGTCGCACTGAGCGGCCAGTACCACTTCGGCCAGGCTGACAACGTGTTCCGTCCGTTCGTGGGCGTGGGCTACTTCCAGTCGGCTTTCAGCAATGAAACCCTGGCAGACGGCAGCGACTCCGACATCCGCCTGAAGGATGCCAAGGGCGTGATCGGCACCGTCGGTGTGGACATGAACATCAACTCGACCTGGTTCGCCCGTGCCGACGCCCGCTACATGCGTTCGCGTCCGGACGTGAAGGTCGGCGGCGAGAAGATCGGCGAAGCGAAGATGGATCCGTGGACCGTCGGCTTCGGCATCGGCGCCCGCTTCTAAGCGCTTCTGCGTCATTGTTGTACCGCGACGGGCCCTTCGGGGCCCGTCGTCGTTTCCGTCACCCGCGTTCTGTAGAGTCGACAAACGGGATGCGGAGGCGCGATGGACGAGGTCGACCTGCTGGTGATCGGCGGTGGCATCAACGGTGCCGGTATCGCCCGTGATGCCAGTGGCCGTGGCCTGAAGGTGCTGCTGTGCGAACAGCACGACCTGGCAGCGCACACTTCCAGCGCAAGCAGCAAGCTGATTCATGGTGGCCTGCGCTACCTGGAGCAGAGCGAGTTCGGCCTGGTGCGCAAGGCGCTGGGCGAGCGCGAAGTGGTACGCCGGCAGGCGCCGTTCCTGGTGCGGCCGCTGTGCTTCGTGCTTCCGTGGCAACCGCACCTGCGGCCACGCTGGATGCTGCGCCTCGGCCTCTGGCTGTATGACCACCTGGGCCGGCGCAGCCCCGCCTTCCCTGCGTCGCGCAGCATGGATCTGCACGACGATCCGCTCGGCGCGCTGCTGTCGCCCCAGCTGCGGCAGGCCTTCAGCTATGCCGATGCGCAGGTGGACGATGCGCGGCTGGTCATCCTCAACGCGCTCGACGCTGCGCAACGGGGTGCTCGCATCCTGACCGGCACGCGCTGCATGGACCTGCGACGCGAGCACGGACGCTGGCGCGTCGTACTGGAAGACACGTCCGGCCATCGGCAGACCGTGCAGGCACAGGCGGTGGTCAACGCCACAGGTCCTTGGGCCGGCGGCCTGCTGGAGCGGATGCACGCCCGTAGCGGCGGACCTGCGCTGCGCCTGGTGCAGGGCAGCCACATCGTGCTGCGCCGCCCCTGGCCGAACGACAGGGCCTGCCTGCTGCAGCAGCCCGACGGCCGCGTGGTGTTCCTGCTGCCCTTCCATGACCATCTGCTCATCGGCACCACCGACACCGACTACCGCGGCGACCCCGCACGCTGCAGTGTGCTGCCCTCGGAAGTGGACTACCTGTGCAGTGCAGCCAACGGCTACCTGCGCGATCCGGTCGCACCTGCCGAGGTGGTCTGGCAGTTTGCCGGCGTGCGCCCGTTGCTGGCCGACCCGGACCCGCGCGCGGCGAAACTGAGCCGTGACTATCGCCTGCAACTGGACGCCGACGGTGCGCCTGCGCTGCACGTGCTGGGCGGCAAGCTGACCACGTACCGGGTGCTGGCCGAGGAAGCACTGGATCTGCTGCGTCCCTATCTGCCGCACGCAGGCCCAGCCTGGACGGCGGCAGGCGACCCGCTGCCCGGCAGCGACTGGGGCGATGCCGGGCAGGCACGCGAGCACCTACAGCAACAGGCCCCGTGGCTGCCGGAGGCCACGCTGCGACGCTGGGCAAGCGCCTATGGCAGCCGCAGCGTCGATCTGCTGCACGGCACGCACAGCCTGCTCGATCTGGGCGAAGACTTTGGCGCAGGCCTGCACGCACGCGAGGTGGCGTACCTGTGCGACCACGAGTGGGCCCGCACCGCCGAGGATGTACTGTGGCGACGGAGCAAGCTGGGGCTGCAGATGGATACGGCGCAGGCGGCACGGCTGCAGGCGTGGATGGATTCACATTGCCGGTAATGCCAAGCGCGGCCCGCCGCCGCCGATGCATTACGATTTCAACATTGCCACTGGAGACGCTGCATGACGCCCCGCTACGTGCTGGCCATCGACCAGGGAACCACCAGTTCGCGCGCGATCCTGTTCGATCGTGGCGGCGACATCATCGGCAGCGCGCAGCGCGAGTTCGCCCAGTTGTTTCCACAGCCGGGCTGGGTCGAGCATGACCCGCGCGAGATCCTCACCAGCGTCTACGCCACGATCACCGAACTGCTCAGCCGCGAACAGATCGACCCCCGCCACATCGCAGCGCTGGGCATCACCAACCAGCGCGAAACCACCGTGGTCTGGGACCGTGCCAGCGGCCAGCCGATCCACAACGCCATCGTCTGGCAGTCGCGGCAGAGCCAGGCGATCTGCGAGCGGTTGAAGTCCGGCGGCCACGAAGCGCTGATCCGCGAGCGCACCGGCCTGCTGATCGACGCCTATTTCTCGGCCACCAAGATCCGCTGGATCCTCGATCACGTCGAAGGCGCGCAGCAGCGGGCCGAACGTGGCGAGCTGCTGTTCGGCACCATCGACAGCTGGCTGGTGTGGAATCTCAGCGGCGGCCAGGCGCACGTGACCGACTACAGCAACGCCGCGCGCACGCTGCTGTTCAACATCCATACCCTGGAATGGGACGATGACCTGCTGGCACTGCTGGACATCCCGCGTGCGATGCTCCCGCAGGTGCGTGATTCCAGTTCGGTGTATGCGCACACGCGCCCGCAGTTCTTCTTCGACCACCCGATCCCGATCGCCGGCATCGCCGGCGACCAGCAGGCCGCGCTGTTCGGCCAGGCCTGTTTCGAGCCGGGCATGGTCAAGAACACCTATGGCACCGGCTGCTTCATGCTGATGCACACCGGCACGCAGGCCGTACGCTCGCGCAATGGCCTGCTGACCACCATTGCCTGGGGCCTGGATGGAAAGGTGGAATACGCGCTGGAGGGCTCGATCTTCGTCGCCGGCTCGGTAGTGCAGTGGCTGCGCGATGGCCTGCGCATGATTGATCGTGCCGGCGACAGCCAGGCCTTGGCCGCACAGGTGCCGGACAGCGCGGGGGTATATCTGGTGCCGGCCTTCGTCGGCCTGGGTGCACCGTACTGGCGCAGCGACGTGCGCGGCGCGATGTTCGGTCTGACCCGCGGCACCCGCAAGGCGCACTTCGTGCGGGCAGCGCTGGAGGCGATGGCCTACCAGACCCGCGACGTACTGGATGCGATGCAGTCCGATGCGGGCATCTCGCTCAGTGAACTGCGCGCCGATGGCGGCGCGATCGGCAACGACTTCCTCGCCGGCTTCCAGGCCGACATCCTCGGCGTGCCGCTGCTGCGCCCCCGGCTGACCGAGACCACCGCGCTGGGTGCGGCCTACCTGGCGGGGCTGGCGGTCGGCTTCTGGGAAAGCCGCGAGCAGATCGCGGCACAGTGGGGGCTGGATCGCCGCTTCGAACCACAGATGGCGGTGGCCCGGCGCGAGAAACTCTACGCAGGATGGCAGCAGGCCGTGGCCGCCACCCTCGCCTTCCACGTCGATTGACATTGTAGAGCCGAGCCATGCTCGGCTGCCGTTGGTGGAATGCCGAAAACAGCAGAGCCGAGCGTGGGCTCGGCTCTACAGGAAGGGCAGTGTCGACCAAGGTCGACACCTACCACAGGCATCGTCAGCGGATCAGCGCGGTCAGAACGCCGGCAGCACCGCGCCCTTGTACTTGGTCTCGATGAAGGCCTTCACCTGCGGGCTGGTCAGCGCCTTGGCCAGCTTCTGCACGCGGGCATCGTCCTTGTTGTCCGGGCGGGCAACCAGGAAGTTCACGTACGGCGAGTCCTTGCTCTCGATCGCCAGTGCGTCCTTGGTCGGGTTCAGGCCGGCATCCAGCGCATAGTTGGTGTTGATCAGGGCCAGATCGACCTGGTCCAGCACGCGCGGCAGCATGGCCGAATCCAGCTCGCGGAACTTCAGGTTCTTCGGGTTGGACACGATGTCGCGCTGCGTGGCCAGCGCATTGGTCGGGTCCTTCAGCTCGATCACGCCGGCCTTGTGCAGCAGGATCAACGCGCGGCTGTTGTTGCTCGGGTCGTTGGGGATCACCACGTCGGCCCCTTCACGCAGCTCGGCCAGCGACTTGATCTTGCGCGAATAAGCACCGAACGGCTCGATGTGCACGCCCACCACCTTGGTCAGGTCGGTCTTGCGATCGCGATTGTAGGCGTCCAGGTACGGCTCGGTCTGGAAGTAGTTGGCATCCACCTGCTTCTGCACCAGCTGGTCGTTGGGCTGCACGTAGTCGTTGAACACGCGCACGTCCAGCTCCACGCCTTCCTGCTTGAGGATCGGCTTGACCACTTCCAGGATCTCGGCGTGCGGCACGGCAGTGGCGGCCACCACCAGCTTCTGCGAAGGCTCGCCGGACTTGCCGCAGGCGGTCAGTGCCAGCGCAGCGGCGAACAGGGGCAGCAACAGGGTCTTCTTCATGGGCGCAATCGATCTCGGGGGGAGGTGTCAGGATTTTTCGTAGTTGGTCAGGGCCAGTTCCAGCAATGCCTTGGCCTGCTCGCGCAGCATCATCGGTTCGACGATCTCGGCATCGGACCCGTAATGCAACACGTCCATCAACAGTTCGCGCGACACGCTGTAAGGCACCTTCAGTTCGTAGCGGCCATCGGCGAGGAAGCGGCCCTGTTGCTTGGAGTGCCAGTGTTCGTCGGCCACCCAGCGCGCGGCCTTGGCACTGAACAGGATGGTCGCCCAGCCCTTCGGCGCACCGGAGAAGATGCCGTAGCTGGCGCCCAGCTGCTCGTCCAGCTCGCTGTCGGCGACATCGCGGGCGGTGCTGTCGATCACCCGCGCCTTGTAGATGCGGTCCACCGCGAAGCTGCGCAGGGCCTCGCGATCATGGTCCCAGCCGTCCAGATACCAGTTGTCGCGGTAATGGGTCAGCCGCTGCGGCGATACCGTGCGCTTGGTCGCTTCGTCGGTCGAGCGGGCACGGTATTCAAAGCCCAGCTGCTTGCGCTCCAGCACTGCCGAGGCCACCGAACGGAAGCTGGCTTCATCGAACTTGCGGCCACGGTGCGGAATCACCCGGACCCGGTCCACCGGCCAGCTGGAAACACCTGCCTGGGCAGCCAGCAGGCTCTCGATGCGCTGCTGCAGCGGCGCCAGCACCGAAGACAGCACACCGCCGCCGGTACGGGCCAGCAGGTGCTGCGAGGCCAACAGGGCGTGCAGCTCCTCCGAGCTCAGCCACAGCCCGGGCAGCTCGAAGCGGTCGCTCTCGTCGGCCATGTAGCGGAAGCCGGCCTCGCCATCGCCCTCGATCGGCGCCATCAGCGCATCGCGCAGGAACGCCAGGTCGCGGTAGACGGTGGCCCGGGAGCAACCGAGCTTGTCCTGCAGGGTCGCCACCGTCACCGGATAGCGTGCGGACTTGAGCAGACGATGCAGGGCGGTGATGCGTTCGTATCGGTCCATGCCCCCGATTATGTCCGAGTCTCGGGCGTTGTGGCGGACGATTGGGCTATCGTGAGCGCCCCCTGCCCTGCGGAGCGCCCGATGCGCCGGTTGTCTGTCCTGCCCCTGTTGGCCTGCGTGCTGCTGGCCGCCTGCGACCGCGCACCGGCGCCCACCGATGCTGCGACGCCCGTCCCCGCTGCCGATCCGGCGCAGGCGGTGCTGTCTGCGAGCCAGCGGTTTGCCGCCCTGCGCAGCTTCCATGCCGAGCTGGAGGTGCTGGGCGCGCAGCAACCGGTGCGCACCGCGATGGACTTCGTCGCCCCGGATCGCTTCCGGGTGCAGACCCCGGCCGGGCCGCAGGTGATCATCGGCGACACCATGTTCCTGCAGGCCGACGATGCGATCCGCCAGGTGCCGACCCCGCCAGGGTTGCTGGAGCAATGGCGCAGCCCGCTGCCCGCCGATATCCCCGCCCAGGCCCTGCAGGCCGAAGACCTGGGCGAGCAGACGCTGGAGGGCGTCAGCACGCGCCACTACCGCCTGCGTGGCGCCACCGCCGGTGAACGCCTGGAGTACTGGGTGGATGCGCAGGGCCTGCCACGGCAGATCGTGCGCAGTGGCCACAACAACGGCAAACCCTTCCAGCTGCGGCTGCGGTACTCGCGCTTCAACGATCCGGCCCTGCAGATCGATCTGCCCTGAATGGGGCTCGCCGGCAACGCCTGCTGAAGCAGGCGGGACGGGCGATTCGGACGGTCATCACGCTTCCAGTATCATCACTGGCTGCCAATCGCTTCGGAGAAGCCTCGATGTCCCTGCGCGTGTCCCTGCTGGTCCCCTTGCTGCTCTGCGCCCCGCTGGCGTATGCGCAGGATGCCTCCGAACTGGCGGCGATGTCCTCGCCGTGGAGTGGCAGTGGTGGCGAACTCGGCTTCGCGTCGGCCCGTGGCAACAGCAGCACCGAGAGCTTCAACGGCCGCCTGCGCCTGCGCTACACCGATGGCGACTGGGTACACAGCATGGACCTGTTCGGCCTGCGCTCCAGCTCCAAGGTGATCGAGACCAGCGACGACGGCACCACCACCCGCCGCAACAACACCACCGCCAACCGCTACACCGGCAGTGCGGGCAGCGCGTTGCAGCTGGGCGAACATCGCCAGCTGACCGCCACGGTACGTACCGAGCGTGATGACTTCGCCACCTACGACCGGCAGAGCTCGTTCGGTCTGGGTTACGGCACCCGGCTGTGGAACACCGAGCGCTTCTCGTTCGACGCTCAGATCGGCCCGGGTGTGCGCCGCACCCACAGCACCGAGGACGACCGCACCCGCACCGGCCTGATCGGTCGTGGCCTGTTCGACCTGAAGTACTCGCTGACCGACAACACCGACCTGATCAACACCCTGCTGGTCGAATCGGGTTCGTACAACACCTTCGGCCAGAACGATTTCGGTGTCTCGGTGAGCATGAACGAGCACCTGGCGCTGAAGGCCGGCTGGCAGGCGCGTTACAACAGCGACGTCGCCGTGGACAAGCGCAAGACCGATACGCTGACCACGATGAACGTGGTCTACAAGTTCAAATAAGCGAAACGGGCGCCAGGCGCCCGTTTTCTTTTCCGGTAGTGCCGGCCGCTGGCCGGCAACCTCATGATCCCGATTGAATGCGGTTGCCGGCCAGCGGCCGGCACTACCGGGAATGCTCAAACGTTCAACAGCTCGCCGGCACCCGCTTCCAGCAGCATCTTCGCCACGCGCTGGCCCAGCGCTTCCGGGTCGCTGGCCGGGCCCACGGCGTCGGCACGCACCGCGCGGCCGTCACTGGCACTGCCGACCAGCCCCTGCAGGTGCAGATCCGACCCTTGCCACTGCGCGATCGCCGCTACCGGCACATGGCAGCTGCCGTGCAGCGCGCGGTTCATCGCCCGCTCCGCTTCCACACAGGCGCGCGTGGCGGCGTCATCCAGGCCTGCAAACAGCGTCATCAGCGCCGCGTTGCCGCCATCGCACTCCACCGCCACCGCGCCCTGCGCCGGCGCCGGCAGCCACTGCGGCGGCTGCAGGCGGGCGACGATGCGCCCCCCCAGGCCCAACCGCTCCAGCCCAGCCACCGCCAACACGATGGCGTCGTAGCCACCGTTGTCGAGCTTGGCCAGGCGGGTGTTGACGTTGCCACGCAGGTCCAGCAGTTCCAGGTCCGGGCGCAGAGCGCGCAGCTGGGCCTGGCGGCGCAGTGACGAGGTACCGACGCGCGCACCGATCGGCAGCGCATCCAGCGAGGCATACAGGTTGGAGACGAAACCATCGGCCGGGTCGTGGCGGGTGAGCATCGCCGGCAGCGCGAACGGCGCATCCAGTTCCATCGGCACGTCCTTCAACGAATGCACCGCACAGTCGGCCTCGCCCCGCAGCATGGCCAGTTCCAGTTCCTTCAGGAACAGGCCCTTGCCACCGATGGCTGCCAGCGAGCGATCCAGCACTTCATCGCCGCGGGTGCTCATCGGCACCAGTTCCACATGCAGATCGGGGTGTGCCTGGCGCAGGCGGTCGGCGACGTGTTCGCTCTGCCAGAGGGCGAGCGGGCTCTTGCGGGTGGCGATGCGGACGGTTTCCATCCGGGCATTATCGCGCCTATCGGCGGGATACGGCCAACGGCGGAGCCCCTCGTGGCTGGTGTGGTCGTGCAAGCAACAGCTGTGCTTGGCCGGGCGGGGTGGGCTGCGCGGGGGACGCCGTAAACCCATCCCTGGGGGCTTGGCCGCGGCATCCATGCCGCGGACACCCCCACGCAGCCCACCCCGCCCGGCCTCTGACAGTTTCCGTGTGCGTCAGCCACGGAAGATCAAAAGAAAAAAGAAAAAAGCAGAAGCAGAAGCAACAGCCGGCGACTTCCGGGGTCAGATCCCTTTTCCGCAGGAAAAGGGATCTGACCCCTCTTTCCCCACCCGATAACACCAACGCTCTTGCTGTCCGTCACCGGGAAATTCGCGAGGGGGAGGCGGGGTGGGCGGGCGGGACCGTTGGCGCCATGGATGGCGCCATCGAGCCCCCATGGATGGGTTTACGGCGTGTCCCGCCCGCCCATCCCGCCTCACCCAACACGCAACAACACAGAGCCGACCAACCCGCTGTTGCTGTTGCTGTTGCTGTCGAAGCAGTCGCGGCCGCAGGCCGCGCGTAACCTCACAGATGCCGCAATTCCTGCTTCAGCGTCGCCACGCAGCGCCGGCTCACTTCCAGCGGTTGCTTGCCATGCCGCAGCACGGCCTGCACCTGGCCACCACTGCCTCGACGCAGTTCCACCAGCTCGTGGCGCGCCACCAGGCAGTTGCGATGGATGCGCACGAAGCGGCTGGCGAACTCTTCCTCCAGCGACTTCAACGATTCCTCGATCAGGTCCTCGCCACGTGCGTGATGCACCACCACATACTTTTCTTCGGCCTGCAGGTAGTGGATGTCGTCCAGCGGAATCAATCGCAGGCTGCCGCGCAGGCGGGCACACAGCATGCTGCGGGCCTGGCCGCCGGTGTGCTGGGGTTGGCCGTCACGGCCGGCCAGGAAGGTACGGGCGCGTGCGATCGCCGCCGCCAGCCGCTCGGCGCGTACCGGTTTCATCAGGTAATCGATGGCCGCTGCCTCGAACGCGGACAGCGCGTGCGCATCGTAGGCGGTGCAGAACACCACGGCCGGCCTCGGCTCGAAACTGGCCAGATGGCGGGCCGCTTCCAGCCCGTCCAGGCCGGGCATGGCGATATCCAGCAGGACCAGGTCCGGCTGCAGTTCGGCGCATGCGTGCAGGGCCTGCTCGCCGTTGCCGGCCTCGGCCACTACGTCCACCCCTTCCTGCGCGGCCAACAGGCTGCGCAGGCGCTCGCGCGCCAGCGGTTCGTCATCGGCGATGACTACCCTCACGATCGTCCCCTCACTGGATCGGCACCGTCACCTGACAGGCATAGTAGCCCTCGCTCCAGCCAGCCGTCATCCGCGCGGCGCGGCCAAAGCGCCAGGTCAGGCGGTGGCCGATGTTGTGCTGGGCATGGCCCGCTCCCTGCGCCAGGGCCAGCCCGGGCACCTGCGGGTCCGGCGCAGGATTGCGTACGCGGATCTGCAGCTCGTTGCCCACACAGGCCAGATGCAGTTCGATGGTGCCGCCCTCAGGCAGGCGCGAGATGCCGTGCAGCACCGCGTTTTCCACCAGCGGCTGCAGCACCAGCCGCGGCATCGGCAGATCCCAGGGCAGTGGTTCGTCGCGCTGCCAGTGCACCCGCAGGCGGTCGCCCAGACGCAGCGATTCAATCGACAGATAGCGCTCGGCCAGTTCGCACTCATCGCGCAGGGTCGAATCGCCCTCGCCGGCACCCAGTGCGGCGCGGAACAGATCGGACAGGTCGAGCACGGCACGCTCCGCCACCGCCGGGTCGCGATGCAGCAGGCTGGCGATCAGGTTCATGCTGTTGAACAGGAAGTGCGGGCGGATGCGCGCCTGCAGGGCGTCGGCCTGCGCGCGGGCATTGGCCTGCACCTGCGCCGCCCAGCGATCGCTGACATAGAAGTAGCGCAGCGCCAACGCGGTGATCAGCGCCGTGGTGGCCGCGCTGCCCAGGGTGAAGCGCCAGAAGCCGATGCCACTCGCGAAGTTGTCGCCCAGCACGGCATACAGGGCATGGATGATGCCCGCGCACAGGATGGCGATCAGCGCGGCCAGGCTGACAGCGGCGACGGCACCCAGCATTTCCGGCAGCTTCGACAGCGCCTGCCGCAGCAGGCACAGGCTGGCAGTGACCGCCAGTGCCAGCCACAGCGCGAAACCGCTGGCCGAGGCCAGTTCACCCATCGTCCAATGGCGGCTGCCATCGGGCGCCAGCGCCAGCACCACTACCACCAGTTCGGCCAGGCCGAGCATCGCCGCCAGCCGCGGCAGGCGGCACAGTTCCGGCATCCACGGGGCGGCGGGGCTGGCGGCCATGGCTCAGACGGTGCCCAGACGTGCTTGCAGCCAGTCGCCCAGCGCGTCGATTTCTTCGGCGCAGACCTGGTGGGCCATCGGGTAGCTGTGCCACTGCACATCGAGCCCGAGCGTGCGCAACGTCTCGGCGCTGTGCGCGGCCACCGCCTGCGGGATCACCGGGTCGCTGCTACCGTGGGCCATGAACACCGGCACGTCCACCGCGCCATCGACACGCGACGCGCTTTCGGCATCCGGCAGGTAGGTCGACAGTGCGATCAGGCCGGCCAACGGTGCAGTGCGTGCCAGCGCGGCGCTGAGGATCACCGCCCCACCCTGCGAGAAGCCGGCCAGGAAGATGTGATCGGCGGCGACGCCGCGCTCTATCTCGCGGGCGATCAGGGCATCCAGCTGCACCACCGACTCCTGCACGCCCGTCAGGTCGGCGCGCGAGCGGAAGTCCATGCCGACGATGTCGTACCAGCCACGCATCGGCACGCCGTTGTTGATCGTGATCGGCCGCACCGGTGCGTGCGGGAACACGAAGCGCAGCGCCGGCCAGTGCGGGCGCACCAGCTCGGGCACGATCGGCGCGAAATCGTTGCCGTCGGCACCGAGGCCGTGCAGCCAGATCACCGACCACTGCGGCGAGGCGCCGGTTTCCTGTTCCACCGTTTGCAGCATGTTGCGGCTCCTGTACGTTCGAGCCGCATTATGCCGCTGGCACGGTGCGATCAGTACAGCGGCGGTTGCTCGGCCGCTTCCCGGCGCAGCTGTGCGGCGCGTACCAGCACCGGTGGCGGGATGTTCTCTTCGGGGATGTCGAGCAGGCCGAGGCGGTGCAGGAAGGCACCCGGTCCGCGCAGCGAGGTCAGTGCCACCACCGGCACCGCCAGCACCATGCCGATCACCACCGGCGCCATCCAGGCGGCCAGCGACGGTGACACCGCCCACGCCAGCACGCCCATGAACGCGCCAAACACGCCCAGGCCGCCGTAGCCGCGCACCAGCGAAATCCACGAGATGCCACCGTCATCGCGTTGCTGAGCATCCCAGCCCGAGTCACGCCCGGACAGCACTTCGGCCACGCCGCGCGACTGCACGTACATCACCACCGGCGCCATCAGCGCGGCCAGCACGGTTTCCACCAGCATCGACAGGAACGCCCGGATCGCGCCACCGCAGCCACGGCGTTCAACCGGGTCGAGCAGCATCGCCAGGTAACCCAGCACCTTGGGCATCAGCAGTACCGCCATGGTGGCGGCGAACAGGCGCACCACCTGTTCTTCATCCTGCGCGCGCCAGTACACGCTGGGCGACAGGTGCAGCAGGGCATTGAAATCGATGCCTTCCTGGAACAGCGGGATGGCGATGCCGATCAGCATCAGCATTGCCCACATCGGTGCGGTGAAGTAATGGCCGATGCCGATCAGCATGTGCACGCGGCTGATCCAGTGCAAGCCACGGCTGCCCACCACCTTGCCGTGCTGCAGGTTGCCCTGGCACCAGCGGCGATCACGCACCAGCAGGTCGGTCAGCGTCGGCGGGCCTTCTTCATAGCTGCCGCCCAGGTAGGGCACCATGTGCGCAGCCCAGCCACCCCGGCGCATCAACGCTGCTTCCACGAAATCATGGCTGAGCACGTGGCCGCCGAACGGCTTGCGCCCCGGCAGCTCCGGCAGGCCGGCGTGATCGGCGAAGGCACGGGTGCGGATGATCGCGTTGTGCCCCCAGTAATTGCTTTCGGCACCGTGCCACCAGGCCACGCCACGGGCGATCACCGGGCCGTACACGCGCCCGCCGAACTGCTGCATGCGCGAGAACAGGGTGCGGCCGCCGATCACCGATGGCAGGGTCTGGATCAGGCCGACGTCGGCGTTGTGCTCCATGCCGGCCACCAGACGCACGATGCTGTCACCGGTCATCAGGCTGTCGGCATCCAGGATCAGCATCTGCGGGTAGGCACCGCCGAAGCGACGTACCCAGTCGGCGATGTTGCCGGCCTTGCGCGCGCTGTTGTCACCACGGCGGCGATAGAACAGTCGCGCCTGCCCATCGGGCACCAGCTCGCGCAGCTCGGCGAACACCTGCTCTTCGGCACGCGCGATGTCCTCGCGGCGGGTATCACTCAGCACGAAGAAATCGAAACGCTGCAGCTGACCAGTGGCCGCCACCGATTCGTAGATCGCGCGCAGGCCGGCCAGCAACCGGCGCGGGTCTTCGTTGTAGGTGGGCATCAGCAGCGCAGTTCGGCTGTGCACGGTCGGCAGCGGCTTGTCCGGATCGATGCCCAGGCGGTAGCCCCGGTCGAACACGGCCGTCAGGAAGCCGGCCACGGCACTGGCAAAGGACAACGCGATCCACGCGAACAGGCCGACAAACAGCACCAGCAGGCAGGCCTCCAGCACGCTGATGCCGTTGCCGGACAGCACCCGCCACATCATCCGGGTGGCCACGGCGGTCATCGCCACCGTGCCGCCGAGGATGTACAGGCGACGCAGGCCGATCATGCGCGGCGAGGTGCGATGGCGCCGGACTTTCAGCGTGCCTTCGCGCAGCGTCTGTTCGGGCATCACCAGCGGTGCTTCGGCCGGCAGCAGGGCCCAGCCCGCGTCAGGACCGGCCGTGACCGGTTCCGCGTCGATGGTTTCACTCCCCATGGCCGCCTACTCCCTGCAGGCCGCAGGACCGGCCGTCCCGGCCAGGCTGCATGCACCAAGGTTCCTGGCACGCATTCCCGGCGTCCGCACTTGTCCTGTCTGCCACGGCGTCATGCCGCGCAGTCGATGTCTGTCACTACCGGAACCCACACGATCTCCAACGGGGCGGAATCGAAAAATGCGGCTCAGTCTATGGCGCCGAATGTAAGCCGGGTGCGAAGGCCTACGCCGGGAAATCTCCCCATTCAGCAATCAGCAGGCGAACCGCGCCACGCGGTCGGGGAATGTCGATTCATCCCGGAAAGTACTGGATCGTAACAAACGAGAACGGTTATCATTCCGTTAACCAGGCAGGTCACCGCGCTCCTTGCTCCGGACCCACCCAGCTGCGCCGGACTTACCGCGCGCCCGATGACCCAGGGAAGGGGTGGCTGCCTGCTGTCTGCGTGCGCCTGCTGCTTCCACCGGGTCTCTCCTCTCCCTTGGAAGCCGTCATGTCCCCTCTTCGTTCCGCGCGCCCGTCGCGCACCCGCCTGGCCAGCGCCCTGGCCGCCGCCTGCCTGCTGACCCTGCCCGCCCTCGCCGCCGCTGAAGCCAGCGCCGATGCCTCGACCAAGGACCTGGATACCGTGGTGGTCACCGCCTCGGGCAACCAGCAGTGGATCAAGGATGCCCCGGCCAGCATCAGCGTGATCAGCCGCGAAGACATCGAACGCCAGCCGGTGCACGACCTGGCCACCCTGCTCAGCCGCATTCCGGGCGTGACCGGTGGGCTCAGCGCCGCCGGTGAGCAGTCCAAGATCAAGCTGCGCGGCATGCCGTCCAACTACACGCTGGTGCTGGTCGATGGCAAGCGCATGGGCAGCTCGGCCTCGACCAACTATCGCCCCGACCTGGGCCGCCAGGACCTGAACTGGATTTCTCCCGACCAGATCGAGCGCATCGAAGTGGTGCGCGGCCCGATGTCCTCGCTGTATGGTTCGGACGCGATGGGCGGGGTGATCAACATCATCACCAAGCGCATCGGTGACAGCTGGAACGGCAGCGCCACCCACAGCTACACCCGGCCGCAGGATGGCGACCGTGGCGACACCCAGCAGATCGGCGCGACCTTCTCCGGCCCGCTGGGCGAGCGCTTCGGCCTGCGCATCGGTGCCAACAGCATGCGCCGCGACTCGGACCGCTCCAACGGCGGCGTGTATGGCAACGCCTATGCCGGCGAGAAGGACCGCAATGTCGACGCGCTGCTGCAGTGGAAACTGAGCGAGGCACAGGAAGTGTCGCTGGAAGCGGGCCATGGCGTGCAGCAGGCCTTCATCGCCCAGGCGCTGGAAAAGCAGGACGAGGGTGCATGGGGTGCCAGTGAGCTCAAGCGCAGTTCGCTGGCGTTGAACCACGACGGCAAGTGGGATTTCGGTACCTCCAAGCTCAGCGCGTACTGGACCGAGTACAAGAACGACATCGGCGCCACCGGTCGCTCCGAGGCAACCGATACGATCATCGAAGGCAGCCTGAGCACGCCCTTCACCCTGGGCGTGGACCACCAGTTCGCGGTGGGCGGCCAATGGAAGCGCCAGGAGCTGACCAACACCGACACCATCGGCCAGGCACCGATCGACTACACCGGCAAACCGGTGGTCGGCTCCAGTCTGGAAGTGGACACCTGGGCGCTGTTCGTCGAAGACGAGCTGAAGCTGCACCGCACCCTGGCCCTGACCCTGGGCGCGCGCCTTGACCACCATGAGCAGTTCGGCAGCCATGTCAGCCCGCGTGCCTACCTGGTCTGGCACCCGAGCGAGCAGTGGACGATCCGTGGCGGCGTCTCCAAGGGCTTCCGCGCGCCGAGTCTGACCGAGAATTCGCCCAGCGCAGCGACCCAGTCCGGCGGCCGCGGCTGCACCTCGCTGATCCCGCTGGGCTATACCCGCGGCGGTTGCTACATGGCCGGCAATCCGGACCTGGACCCGGAAACCAGCACCAACCGCGAGATCGGCATCAGCTTCGACAACGATCTGGTCGACGCCGGCCTGACCTACTTCCATACCGACTTCAAGAACAAGATCGAGTATGAAGCGCTGGGCAAGTTCAACGGCTACTGGTGGACGCGCATGAGCAACGTGCAGCGCGCGCGCACCAGCGGCATGGAAGGCAACCTCAACTTCCGCTTCGGCGATCACTGGCGCTGGCGCACCTCGGCGACCTGGATGAAGGAAGCCAAGAACCTGACCACCGGCCGCAACCTGATCGACACCCCGGAGTTCTCAGGCTATTCGTCGTTGGACTGGACGCCGAACACGGTGTTCTCCAGCAGCCTGTCGGCGCAGTACACCGGCAAGCAGACCGGCGTGGTCAGTACCTTCCTGAAGGCCTACACGCTGTATGACCTGACCGCTGCCTGGAACGTCAACGAGGTACTGACCCTGCGTGGCGGCGTCAGCAACTTGGCCGACAAGAAGCTGTACGCGGACGGCTCCACCGACTACTTCGTGGCGGGCCGCAGCTACTTCCTCAGCATGACCGCGCGCTTCTGATGCGCACTGCGATCGCGCTGGCAACAGGCCAGCGCGATCGTGGCTTTTTCAGGCTCAGTCGTTTTCCAGCACAGCCGGTGCAGCGTCGCGGCTGGCCGCGATGCGTGCACGGTCCATCGCCACCGCCAGTTGCTGGCGGGCGAGCAGTTGTTGTGCCTGCACCACTTCGGGTGTGGGCAGGAGCACCGGTCCGGGTGCGTTTTCCGGTGTAGCTGGTGTGGTCATGCAACCTCCATGGACATACCGCCGCTACCCGTGAACAGCCGGGGTGGCAGCGGAACTGCGCACCCTATCCTAAAAACAAGGCGGATGGGTGACGGTGCGGCGCTGGGACGCAAGCCCTTCGCCGTAGGAACGTCACATTTTTGACGCTCCAAGCTGGTTTGCTGAATGTGACTCACTTATCATGAAAACGTTTTCCTAACAGGGAAGTCCCTACTCACATGAATACCGTCGACCTCACCCGCTTCAGCCCGAAGTGGCAGTTCCGCTTCAATTTCTTCCAGCAGCACGGTGCTCCCAAGGAGCCCGGCTTCAAGCAGGCCTGGAAGGCGCTGTCCTTCGGCGACCGCCTGAAGATCAACCTCAACTTCTTCGCCTTCTTCTTCGGCGCGATCTATCTGTTCATCCTGGGCATGTGGCGCAAGGCGCTGGTGGTGATCGGCATCAACATCGTGCTGATCGCGGTCAGCCTGGTGCTGCCGGACATCGTCGCGCGTGCGCTGTTCATCGCAATGAACTTCCTGGTGGCGTCGAGCACCAACTACAGCTATTACCTGGAACAGGTGAAGGGCAACACCAGCTGGAACCCCTTCGAAGGCATGTTCTAAGCAGCTGCGTACGCCGGGCAGGGTCCGGCGGCGCCAGTTGGTTTGAAGTTGCATGGACGCCCGGCCTTGGCCGGGCGTCTTCGTTCACGGCCCTGATCAGGCAGCGCGCAACGTGGCCGTCGGGCGAGTGTCGGCCTGCAGGCGGAAGCGTGACACCGCCACCGCCAGCTGCTCGGCCTGTTCTTCCATCGCCCGTGCCGCCGCCGTGGCTTCTTCCACCAGCGCAGCATTCTGCTGGGTGGTCTCGTCCATCTGCACCACGGTCTGGTTGACCTGTTCGATACCGGCCGACTGTTCGCGCGAGGCGGCCGAGATCTCGGCCATGATCTCGTTGACCCGGCCGACCTGGCCGACGATCTCCTGCATCGTGCGGCCGGCGCCATGCACCAGCTGCGCACCGGCACCGACATGGCCGACCGAGGCATCGATCAGCTCCTTGATCTCCTTTGCCGCGCCCGCCGAGCGCTGCGCCAGCGCGCGCACTTCACTGGCAACCACCGCGAAGCCACGGCCCTGTTCACCCGCACGCGCCGCTTCCACCGCTGCGTTCAAGGCCAGGATGTTGGTCTGGAAGGCGATGCCATCGATCACCGAGATGATCTCGGCGATGCGCTGCGACGAGGTCTCGATCTGCTCCATGGTCTGCACCACCTGGCTGACCACCTGCCCGCCTTCGCTGGCAACGCCTGCGGCCGAGGCCGCCAGCTTGTTGGCCTGCAGGGCATGATCGGCGTTCTGGCGCACGGTGGAGGTGAGTTCCTCCATGGACGCGGCGGTTTCTTCCAGGTTGGCCGCCTGCTGCTCGGTGCGGCGTGACAGGTCGCTGTTGCCCGACGCGATCTCACCTGCAGCCAGGCGGATGCTGGATGCAGACTGCTGGATCTGGCCGACGATCTGGGTCAACTGCTGCACGGTGCTGTTGGCATCATCCCGCATCACCGCGAACACCCCGTGGAAGTCCCCCTCCATCCGAGTACTCAGGTCACCGGCGGCGATGGCGCGCAGCAGCGTCGACAGCGCGGCCAGGTTGTGATCACTGACCTGCATCATGGTGTTCAGGGTTTCCACCATGCGGCGGAAATCGTGCTCGAAGCGCTGCGCATCGCCGCGCACCGCGAAATCACCGGCCGCTGCTGCTGCAGCCAGCTGCTGGATCTGCTCGTTGATCGCCGCCAGGTTGGTCTTGGTGGTTGCCATGGCAGCGGTGAATACCGCCTTTTCGCCCGGCAGTACTTCCATGTCCACGCTCAGGTCACCCACCGCGTAGCGCTGCATCACTTCGACCAGGCGCTGGGTGACCGTATTGCTGTCGGCCACCAGCTGGTTGCTGTCGGCCACCATGCGACCGTATTCGCCCGGGAACACCGAAGCATCCATGCGGTAGCTGATTTCACCGGCATCATGGCGACGCGCCATCTCCGCCTGAGCGGCCATCACCGCCTGCAGCTGGCCACGCATGCCCTGCATCGCGTCCAGCAACCGGCCCACTTCATCGTTGCCCAGCGCCGGCATGGCGGTGTCCAGCTTGCCCGCAGCCACGTCGCCAGCGATGCGCACTGCCTGTGCAAGCGGTCGCACGGCCAAGCGCTGCAGCAGCAGGTAGACACCGCCGCTGAGCACCAGCGCGGCCACCACACCCACCAGCAGGATGATCCACAGCAGCTCGCGGGCCTGCGCGATGATCACCGCGTGCGGCACCACCACGCCCAGCGCGAAACGCTGCGGCGCGTCCCCCACCTGCAACGGCACGTACAGGCGCACGTTGCCGGCAGCGTCGGGCTCGAACGCTTCGTACGTCTTGTCGGCGGCGATCTGCGCCAGCATGCCGACGGTAGCGGCATCGGTACGCGGCTTGCCGATCTCGGCAGCGTTGGCCGAGGCCAGCACCACGCCCTTCGGCGACAGCAGTTCGACACGGCCGGCGCCCATCGGCGTCAACGTGGCCAGGTGCTTCTGCAGCGCGTCCAGCGAGAAGTCGACGGTGAAGACACCGAGGAAGGTGCCGTTCTCGACGATCGGCGTGCTCAGCGTGCTCATCAGCACCTGCTTGCCGCCGATATCGTAGGCATACGGCTCGCTGACCAGCGGCAGCTTGTCGCGGCTGGGCACCATGTACCAGTTGCCCGAGCCGCTGGGCGTTTCGGTGTAATCGGTCATCGTCGACTGCTGCGGCTTGCCGTCCTGCCAGGCCCAGTAACTCATGTAACGGCCGGTGGCGTCGTGCGCCTCGCTGTTGACGAACTCCGCATCCTTGCCGTCGAAGGCATTGGCCTCCCACATGGTGCTCTTGCCCAGCCATTCCGGGTGCGCGTGCAGCTGCTCGCCGATGACGTTGGCCAGGCTGGCGCGATCAGGCGCATCACCGCGCGCACGCTGGGCAAGCACGGTTTCCACCATCGCATCGTTGCTGGCGAAGGCCGTACCCAGGTCGGCAGCCACCTGGCGCGCCTCGGCGCGGGCTTCGCTGGCCATGGTCTGCCGCGAGGACGACACCAGCGCCGAACTGGCCTGGTGATAGATCAGGAACGCGGTCGCGCCAAAGCACAGCAACGCGATCACCGCGGTGCCCAGCATCAGCTTGTGGGCGATGCTGCCGGGGCGGCGGGCAGCGACGGAACGGGAAGAAGACATGGGAGGATCCGCAGGCAGTTCAGGTCGACCGGTGCCACCAGGGCACCGCGCAGATGCGCGATCCATCGCGCGGGCCGCCTGCCCTGCCGGATCGGAACCCGGCGCAGGAAAGCGCGCACCGGGTTAGCGGCCATGGCCGGGCGAGGTTGAGGCTAACCGCACGCACAAAACTGAACCTGCTCAGCTGCGGCCGTCGACGCGGGCCTGTGCTACTCGGCCACGCGGTCGCGGATCCACTCCGCACGGGGCAGGACCTCGATGCTGCCGGCGGCGTACTGCTGCAGAACGTCCTCCGGACCGAAACGCGGCTGCCAGCCCAGCGCTGCGCGCATCCGGCTGCTGTCATAGACCCGGTCGATGCTGAGCGGCAGCGGCCAGCCACGGCGCTCGAACTCGGCCAGCAGCTGCGGTGCGCGGCGTGCCAGCACCTGGCGCGGATCGGCCGCCAGCTGCAGGCAGTCCTCGCGCCGGAAGGGCGTTGGCGCGCAGGCGAGGAAGCGCTGGAAGGGCGCGCCTTCATCGTGGAGCAGCGCGGCATGCGCGCTGGCCACGTCGCGTGCGTCGATGCCGCGGTGCAGGCGGAACATCGCCATACGGTCAGGCGGCTCGGGGAAGCAGCGCGCCATCCGCAACACGCGCACGGTGAACGATGTGCTGGCCGCCGCTTCGGCAGCCGCCTCGGCCTGCAGCTTGGTGCGGTGGTAGATCGTGCGGGGCAGCGGCTCGGTGTCCTCGTCGATCCAACGGCAGCCGCCGGATACCACGGCATGGCCGTACAACGCCGTGGTACTGGTCAGCACAAAGCGCTGCACGCCAGCCTCGCGCGCCAGCTGCAGCAGGTTTGCAGTGGCGTCCACGTTGATCTGCTGGAACACCGCGTCGGGTACCAGGCCCACGTGGGGGGCGTGAAGTGCCGCGGTGTGGATCACGGCATCGATTCCCTGCACGGCGCGCTCCAGCGCCCGGCGATCGGTGATATCGGCAATCACGCGCGTGGTGGCGAAGGGACTGCGATCCAGCCCTACCACCTCATTGGCGCCCGCCAGCGCACCGAAGATCGCGCGCCCTATCCGCCCGGAACTTCCGGTCAACAGAATCTTCATTGAATCCATTCACTCGACAGCGCCCGGGACCTACCGGGATATCCCGATTCTAGGCAAGCACGATGTCATCGGCGATAGGAACCGATGACATTCTGCATGCCATCGCCGTCGAGTCGGCGGCGCTTGACCGGGCAACAGGAACTCACGCCTCCGAGCGGGCCGACACCAGACGCAGGAAGGCTTCGTTCTGGTAGCGGCTCATGCGCAGCTGCTGGCCGTTCTCCAGGGTGAGTACGTGATGGCCATTGAACCAGGGGTGGATCGTCCTGACCCGCGCGATGTTGACGATGGCCGAGCGATGCACCCGGGCGAAATGCCTGGGATCAAGCCGTTCAGCCAGGCTGTTCATCGTTTCGCGAAGCTCATGCACGCGATCGGCAAGATGCAGCTGCACCGTATTGCGATTGGCGCGGATCCAGAGGATGTCCTGCACCGCCAGCAGCAGCACTGCCTCGCCATCACGTACGGCGATACGCTGCAGATAATCCTCGCGCCTGCGCAGCACATCCAGCGCCTGCAGCAGGCGCGTGTTGTCGGCCGCATTGGCGGCCTGGGCCAGCCGGGATTTCGCGCGCAGCAACGTGGCCGCGAACCGCTCGCGACTGAAGGGCTTGACGAGGTAATCCAGCGCGTTGGCCTCGAATGCACGTACCGCATACTGCTCGTACGCGGTGACGAATACCGTGGCCGGCATCCGCGCGGCGCCGATGGTGGCCAGCACGTCCAGACCGGTGATGCCAGGCATCTGCACATCCAGGAACACCAGGTCCGGCGACTGCGCGCGGATGGCTGCCACGGCAGACACTCCGTCACCGCACTCGGCCACGCTGTCGATGTCTGCATCGCCGTGCAGCAGACGCGTCACCGCGCGCCGGGCGATCGGCTCGTCGTCCACCACAAGCACACTCAGGCTCATGTGGCACTACCGTGCACGACAAACTCGGGAGCGTCATCGGCATCGTCCAGCATCCGCAGTGGCAACCGCACCCGGCAGGCCACACCCTGCGGCCAGAGCAGGTCCAGGCGTACCTCGGCCGCATCGCCATACAGCTCGCGCAGGCGCAGCCGCGTATTGGACAGGCCGATACCATGGCCACCTGGCGCCCCGGGCTGCTGCAGCGTGCTGTTCTGGTTGCGCACCTCGATGCACAGCATGTCACCGTCGCGGCGGCCCTCGATCTCGATGGTGTCTTCGCCAAGGTTGCGGCCGATGCCATGGCGCAGCGCGTTTTCCACCAGCGGTTGCAGGATCAGGCTTGGAACCGCGCCATCAAGCAGTTCCGGTGCAACGTAGATGCGACTGTGCAGGCGATCCTTGAAGCGCGTGCGCTGGATGCCCAGATACAGCTCGATCAACTCCAGTTCCTGGCGCAGGCTGATTTCCTGGCCATCGTAGTCTTCCAGAAACGCACGCAGCAGCTCGCTCAGACGCAGCAGCATGTCTTCGGCACTGGCCTTGTCTTCATCCAGCAGGGTGATGATTGCATGCAGCGTATTGAACAGGAAATGCGGCTGCAGCTGCGACTTCAATGCCAGCAGCCGCGACTGCGCCAGCTCGGTCGCCAGCCTGCTTGCCTCGACCTCGCGGCGCACCTTTTCCTGCTGGAAATGCAGTGCCTGCTGGATCGCGAACAGGGCCCAGTAGGTCAGCAGGCCCATCGCGAAATGCTGGGCAATGAAATACCACAGCTGCTCGCCAAAGCTGCTGGGCTCGAACCAGGTGGACACCAGGGCGCCCACCACCATCGCCAGCCCGGTCACCCCCACGCTGGCCATCAGCTGCACGCCCAGCCCGGCCAGCCTTCGCTCCGGCTGCAGCGGATAGCGTTCGCCCAAAGTGAACACCAGCGGCGCCAGCGCCGCCCAGGTAAACCACTGGATCATCGACCAGCGCAGGTAGACCTCAAACGGGAATGACTGACCCTGCAGGCTGTGGCTCAACACCTTCTGCAGGGTGAAGGCGAACGCCACCGCCAGCCACAGCAGCAGGTAACGCAGCACGTCGATCTGGGTATGGCCAAGGCGGATCTTCATCGCATGCGTCCCTGTGCCCGAAGCGGGCCAGCGCCATCTTAGGCACAGCGTGGCCGGCAATGAAGGGCGGCGATGGCCGATTGCGATTGGTCCCGCTGTCGCGACGATTCGTCCCGGATCGATTGCAGGCGCGTGGCCTCCACCGCCAGATGGCGATGTCCCCAACGGAGATCGCCCATGCACCTGTCCCGCGCTCTGCTCGCTGCCAGCCTGTTCTGCATTGCCGCCAGCGCACCTGCTGCGCCGCTGCACTACCTGACCCTGATCAACCGCGCCCATGCACCTGCCATGTCGGTGGAAGTCGCGGCGAGTGAATCCGACGCATTCCACGCCTTGGCATTGGCCGGGCCCATCGCGGGAGGTGGCGGCCAGGCCACCGTGGCACTGCGCGGAACCGGTTGCCGCGTCGATCTGCGCATCACCTTCAACGATGGCCGCCGGATCCTGTACAGCAACACCGATGTCTGCCGCGGTGACCGACTGCTGATCTCGGCGCTCCCTGCGCGGTAACCGGTTGTCAAACGCATGCGCAGGGCGTGTGAGTCCAATGGGGCCGACGTCCACCTGCCGTTAGCCCGCGATGTGGAGCATGAAGCCGTCGCTGATGGCGGCATCCCATTTCACATCCGGAGACCGGCAATGGCCAACTCACGCAGCGGCAGCAGCAATCGGGGCTTTGCCTCGATGGACGAGGACAAACAGCGCGCGATCGCGTCGAAAGGCGGACGCGCCGCACACGCATCCGGCAATGCGCACCAGTTCAGCCCGGATGAGGCCCGCGTGGCGGGCCGCAAGGGCGGTGAAGCGATCAGCCAGGATCGTCAGCACATGGCCGCGATCGGGCGTGAAGGCGGCCATGCACGGCATGCCAGTGCCCGCCAGCAACAGCAGCTGCAACGGCAGGAAACGCCCGGCAAACCTGGCAACGGCCAACAAGGCTGAGTTGTTGCGGTCACTGCACCACGTAGCGGCGGTGCAGGCCGAAGGCTGTCAGCACCGCCAGCGCACCGGCCAGCGCCATTGCCCAGCCGAACCCACTGGCCATCGCCGCGCGGTAGTAGCCCAGCAGGTACGGTGAACTGGATGCCATCGCAGGTTCGAAGATGAGCAGCCGCGCTTGCTGCGCCACCTGCAGTTGGCCGGCGGCGTGGGCTGCTGCGGTGAGATGCTGTACGGCGCGCTGGCTCATCACGCTGCCGAGCAGCGCGATGCCTACGCTCATCCCCGCCTGGCGAAGTGCATTCATCGTGGCCGACGCGATACCCGCGCGTTCCTGCGGCACGTGGCCCATCACGGCCATGCCCGTGGCGGGCACCGCCAGCCCCATGCCAGCCCCCAGCAGCAACAGCAGGAGCGTTGCATGTGCGCGCGTGCTGCTGGCATCAAGGCCTGGCATCGCACACAGGGCAATGCCGGCCAGCGCGTAGCCGGTCACCAGCGCTGCCGGCAAGCCAATCCGACCGACAATGCGGCCAAACAGCAGCGAAATCCCCCCCATCATCAGGAACTGTGGCACCAGTTGCAGCCCCGCGGCGGCGGCGCTGCCGCCCTGCACCTGCTGGAAGAACAGCGACAGGAAAAACAGGCTGGCGTAGGCGCTGAAGCCCAGCACGAAGGACGCGACGTTGAGCAGGCGGAAGCGATGATCGGCCAACAGGTCCAGCGGCAGCAGCGGGCGCGAGACCCGTCGTTCCACACAGCCGAAGGCCACCAGGCCGGCGACGGCAAGGGCCAGCGCCAGTACGGTCCGAGGCGCCGCCAACCCCTGCTCGCCGATGCCGATCAGTCCGTAGCTCAGCGCCGCCAACGCCACGATGCTCAGCAGTTGTCCCGCCGGATCCAGCGCAGCATGCTGCGGGTGCCGTCGCTCGGGAATGCCCCAGGCGCCAAGCGCGATCGCCAGCAACCCCAGTGGCAGGTTGATCAGGAAGATGCTCGGCCATCCTGCACGCTCCACCAGCACACCGCCCAGCAGCGGCCCCAGCACCAGCGCCAAGGCACTGAAGGCAGACCAGCCGCCGATCACCTTTGCCCGCCGCCGGGGATCGGGAAAGGCATGGCTGAGTATCGGCATGGCGCTGGGAATCAACAGTGCACCCGCTACTCCCTGGATCGCGCGCCCCATCACCAGCACCTGCAGACTGCCGGCACAGGCACATACCAGCGAGCCGGCGATGAAGGTGGCGACACTGGCCAGCCACACCCGCCGCTGGCCATGTCGATCGCCCAACGGACCGGCCGAAAGCATGAACGCCGACAGTGCGATCGCGTAGGCGTTGATGACCCATTGCAGCCCGGCGATGTCGGTCCGCAGTGCGGTCTGCAGTGTCGGCAGTGCGACGTTGACGATGCTGATGTCCAACGAAGCCAGGAAGGTGCCGAGATAGGCCGCCAGCACCAAGGCTGGGCGTCGAAAGCGTTGCATGCCGGAAAACCCAGAAAGAACATCGACGCATACACTAGCCACTGACTGACCGTCGGTCAATGACTGGCGGTCAGTCAATGTTGTTCGCGCCTTAGAATGGCGCCCACCCTCTTCCAGTCCGGATCGCCGCCGATGATTCCGCCGCACGCGTCAGCCAAGTCCCGCACCAAGCCCGCAGAGATCCGCCTGGAGGAGTTGATGGACGCTGCCGAGGCGCTGTTCCTGTCGCGCGGCGTGGAAGCGACCACCATCAGTGACATCGTGGCTGCAGCCGACGTCGCCAAGGGAACGTTCTATACGTACTTCGCGTCGAAGGGCGAAATCCTGCAGGCGCTGGCCAAGCGCTATACCGAACGCTTCATGGCCGAAGTGGAACGGGCAGTCGAGCAGCATCCGGCCACCGCCGGCGAGGCCCGCCTGCGCGCCTGGATCGAGGCCAATATCCGTATCTATGCGCGCACGCATGCGCTGCATGACGTGGTCTACGCCAACCATCATCACCACGAACGCGGCAACGCCGACCGCAACGCCATCCAGCAGCAGTTGTCGGCAATCCTCGAAAGCGGTGTCGAGGCAGGGCTGTGGTCGTTGCCCGCGCCACGGGTCACCGCTTCGCTGATCTACGCCGGCGTGCATGGCGCCACGGACGATCTGATCGCCGCACCCGAACAGTCACCCGAGGCGTTCATCGCTGCGGTGGTCGCCGATTGCCTGCGCATGGTCGGTGTTGCGGCGACCGCTGCGAAAAAGCGCCGCTGAACCGGCGCGCGCCGACTAGGCGTGGGCGAGGATGTTCAACAGGCGCCCGAACGGGTCACGCACGTAGAAGCGGCGCACGCCCCATGGTTCTTCGGCCGGGCCATATTCAAGAGCGATGTTCGCGTGTCGCAGGCGTTCGAGCACATCATCCAGGTCGTCCACCTCGATCGAAAGATCCGGCACCGGCGTACCCGATCCGCCTTCGCTGGCGACGCTGAGCTGTGCCAGTGCAGTGCCCTGCCCGCCGTAGGTGACGATCCAGCCGTGGTCCATCACGACGTCCATGCCAAGGATGTCGCCGTAGAACGCAGCCGCCTGCGCAGGATCGGCACTGGCGATGTTGGCGACAACGCGTTTTACAGCCATGTGGTGGCTCCAGGCGATCAAGACCGCGCACCGCGTGCTGCGGCCAAATGGAAAGGGGCCCCTGGATCGGGCCCCCCAATGCGAACGGTATGCAGGCCTCAGACGGCGCCGCACCTGTCCATGACACAGCGATCGTATTCGAACTGGCACTCCATGGCATCACCACCGCCGGCCACGCAGGCCTGGTAGGCCTTCCAGCACGGCAGGTCACACAGCTGGACCGGACCGGCAACCGCCACCGAACCGGTACACGCAAGCGCAAACACTGCAGCAACGATCACTTTCCTGATGGCTCGCATCGATATCACTCCCTGATAGGCCTGGTGACTCCAGGCCGCATCACCCTACCCGCGTGTGCGGGAGAGGAAGTGAAAGCGTGGGCGTAGTTTTACCGCCTCAGCATCGCCAGACCAACCAGGCTCAACGACGGCAGCAGCAGTCCATAAGCCACCAGCGGCCAGACCGTGTCGCCCGGCAGCAGCAGCGTCGCCAGCGTGCCAAGCGTGGCCACGATCAGGCTCTGCACGGCGTAGTACAGCGCCACCGCCGTGCCGGAAGCATCGGCGAAATCACGCAGTGCACCATTGGCTGCCACCGCCACCACCATCACGATGCCGATGGCGACCAGCCACATCGGCAGCACGACACTGGCAAATGACGGCGGCAGCATCGCCGCCATCGCCATGACCAGCACGCCGCCGATCATCACCATCAGCCCACGCAGGAAGCTGCCACCAATGCCCCATCGCCCGATGAACCACGCGGCGAAGCGCGAGGTGACGATCATCACCAGCGCAACCGTCGCGAAAGCCAGGCTGAAGCCCATCGGCGAATAGCCTGCGCGCCCCATCAGCACACGCGGGGCAATCGAGAAGAACACGAAGAACGTGCCCATCGCCGCACCGAATCCCACTGCGTGGACCCAGAACCCGGCATTGCCGAGGATGCGCGCGAAGGCCGGCGATGCGTTGCCGTGCTGCGGTGGCCGCGTCTCCTGCCAGCCCCGGCATGCACGCACACCCGCCAGCAGCCCCAGCACACCCAGCGCGACGAAAATGGCCCGCCAGCCCAGTGCGTAGGCGATCAACGCGCCGAGGATCGGGCCGAGTGCCGGCACGAGCGCCAGCATCGAGGCGAACAGACCATAGAGCGTGGCACCCTCGGCCGTATCTGCATACACGTCGCGCACCGTAGCGAAGGTGGCGACCAAGGCGGCCGACGCACCGATCGCCTGCACGCCGCGCCAGGCCAGGAACGCCGCGCCCCCACTGCACGCGGCAAGCGCGAACGACGCCAGCGTGAACAGCAACGCGCCCATCAGCAGCACAGGCCGTCGCCCGATCCGGTCCGACAGCGGGCCGAAGACCAGCTGGCCCAGCCCGAGTACGAGCATGTACAGACTCAGCGTCAACTGGATGACGGCAGGCGATGTGCCGAGTGCATCCGGCATGGCCGATACAACAGGCAGATAGATATCCATGGCCAGCGAGGCCAGGAGGTCGAAGGGAGCCATCAACGCGATGGCGGCCGGCAGGGAATGGGCCCAGCGAAGGGCTTTTCGATCAGACATGGGGAAACATCCGCTCAGGAGGGAATCCGGCGGTGATCAACCCAGTGCGTGGAAATCGCAGGACAAGATCACCGCAACAACGTGCGTACCGTTGTTGCGGCTCAGCGGACTGTCTGCGGACCGTTCCCGTTGTTCATCTGATGATCCGGTGGAAGATCGAGTGCGGCCAGTGTAGCAAGGCCATTGCGGGGCAGCCCGGCAACGTCGTCCACCACGGCCTCAGGGCAGGGGCAGCATGTCGATGCGCCGGGAGGGTGTACGCCGCACCTGCTCGATGAGCCGGCGGACCGCTGGCGATGTTTCCTGTTCACGGTACAGCGCAGCGATGGTCGAGGCGATGACCGGCCCGGCGATCGGCAGATACACCATGCCTGGCAGCAGCAGCGTCCGCTGCAGCACCGACGGCACGATCGCCACGGCGCCATCGCCCACCGAGACCTGCGCGAGTACCGCGGCAAGATGACCGGGACGGGAGCGGATGTCCGGCACGAATCCGCCACGGCGGGCGACTTCCAGCGTGCCGGCGGGCTGCTCCGGCATGATGAACGCCTCCTTCGCCAGCAGCGACGGCTGCACCGGCACCCCCGAGTGGGCCAGCGCATGCGATGCCGGCAACGCCACGCAGAACTGATCTTCGATCAGGATGTGCGAACCGAGCGCATCGGGCACCTCCATCGGAAGCCGGCAGAACACCACATCGATGCGACCGTCCAGCAGCAGGTCCGGCAGGTCGGCCATCGGCCATTCGCCGACCTGCAGAACCACATCGGGCGAGGCGCTGCGGAACCGCTGCAACTGCTCCTGCAGCGCGCCCGCATGGACCGCCGAACCTACATAGCCGATCTCGATCCTGCCGATCTCGCCGCGACCGGCGCGGCGGCCCACGGCCTCTGCCTGCTCGAACTGGCGCAGCACGTTGCGCGCTTCGGCCAGGAAGATCGCGCCGGCCGAGGTCAGCGTGACCTCGCGTCGACTGCGATCGAACAAGGGCGTACCCAAACGACGCTCGATCTCCTGGATCTGCACGCTCAGCGTCGGCGTAGCGATACCCAGGCGCAGCGCGGTGCGTCCGAAATGCAGCTCCTCGGCCAGTGCGACGTAGTACTGCAGATGTCGACGTTCCATGCGCGCCCGGTCGTTAGCTTTGACCTAACGTACTTCAAGAACACGGGCAATGAAACAAACGGTCGAAGCTGCTTGAATGGGCATTCTTCTCCCACCCGAGTACCTGGTGCTCCTCTCTCCTCCCCGCCGCAGGCCGCCCAACTGGATCCTGATCATCGCCTCGCTGGGCTGCACGATGACAGTGCTGGAAACCAACGCCGTGGCCGTCGCGCTACCGACCATCGCGCGGGATCTGCAGGCGGACTTCGCCGACATCGAATGGGTGATCAGCTGCTACATCCTGTCCTTCACCTCACTGCTTCTCCCCGCCGGTGCCATCGCCGATCGCCATGGTCGCAGGCGGGTGCTGCTGATCGGCATCGCACTGTTCGCCATCTCATCGCTCACCTGTGCGTTGGCACCCATGGCCAGTGCTTTGTATGTGGCCCGTGCGTTGCAGGGCGTGGGAGCGGCCTTCCTGCTGGCGCCGTCACTGTCGGTGATCGGCCACGAGTTCCACGAGGGCAAGCAACGCGACGATGCCTGGGCCTTCTGGGGCACGGCAATGGGCATGATGATGGTGCTCTCGCCACTGATCGGCGGGCTGTTGTCCTCGCTGTGGGGATGGCGTTCGGTGTTCATCGCGATCCTGCCCTTCCTCGCCTTCCTCGCCTACGGAGCGATCCGCTGGGTTCCCGACTCCGCCGACACGGTGGTACGCCCACTTGATCCGCCCGGCATCATCACCTTCAGCATGGCGATCTTCGGCATCGTGTTCTTCCTCGTGGAAGGGCTCGCACAGGGATGGACATCGATGGTGGCGCTGGCCGGTCTGGGCCTTGGCATCGCAATGGGCGCGCTGTTTGCCTGCATCGAACTCAAGCGTCGGCATCCGATGGTCGACCTGCGGCTGCTTGCAAGCCCGCGTTTCGTCGGCGCACTCTTCGCCATGATCGGCTACGCGGTCAGCGCCCAGGTGATGGCCTCGATGCTGCCGCAGTACCTGCAGAACGGCGTCGGCCTGAGTGCGCTGGCCACGGGTGCAGGCATGCTGCCGTTCGCCGCGGCAATGCTGTTTTTCCCGAGCGTTGGCAGGCGCCTGGGCCGACGGTTCTCGAGTGAGATGGTGCTGGCCATCGGCCTGTCCATCACTGCCGCTGGCAACGCGCTTGCCGGTATCGGCGCGTGGCACCACATGCCGGCGTTGGTGCTGCTGGCGATGGTCATCATCGGCGCAGGCGGTGGCATCCTCAACGGCGAAACCTCCAAGGCCATCATCGGCTCGGCACCCCGGGATCGCGCAGGCATGGCCTCGGGCATCAGTGCCACGACGCGCTTCGTCGGCATCCTGCTCGGCTTCACGGTTCTCTCCAGTGCCTTGACCGTCGGCATCCGCGCCGGACTCTCAGCACGCGTTCCTGCAGATGAAGTCATGCGTCTGGCCGACACCATCGCCACCGGTGCACTGACCCGAGGAGCCCCGGTTGATCTGGCGCGGGCGATCTACAGCCAGGGCTTTGCCGCGTCCCTGTGGACTGCGGCCGCAGCAGCGACGCTGGCCAGCCTGGCCGTTGTCCTGCTCAGACCACGCGCCTGATCGCAGATGGCAGACGAAGAAACGACCAGGGCAGCAATGGGCTGCCCTGGTCGCGGCGATGTGGGGGGACGATCGCCAGATGCGATCAGGCAGCCTTCATCGCATGCTTGCGGTCGCGCATCACCGAGTGGCATTCCTGCACTTCCGGCAGCCACTGGGTCACTTCCTGGCGCACCGCCGGCGGCAGGTCGTTGTCCTTCAGCACGTCCTTGAACGCGCCCAGCAGGCGATCCTCGGACTCTTCAAGCTCGGCCACGTAACCGTAATTGGTGTCACCGAAGGCAGCGCGCACCTTGCCGTAAAACTGCTGCATGGAACCAACCATGGTGCCGTGTTCGGCCGGCTTGCCACCGGTGGCGGCCACCGAGCTGCTCAGGGAGGACACGATGCGGCCCTTCACCCCGGCGATGCGGACGAACAATGCCGACAGCTCGGCATCCTTCACCTTGGTTGCGGCTTCCTCGTAGAAGGACTTGCCATCACGTGCGATCTCGATCAGGTCGTTGAGGCGATGCTCGATGGTGGACTGGGTGCTCATGTGTAGTCTCCTCTGGGGGAAAAAGGGCAACAGTGGAATCCGTTGCCTGCGAGCCCAGACTGGCCGACCGGGTGTGGTTCGCGGGTGAGCATCGATTGATGCGGTGATCATGCTGCCCAACGGCGCCCCACCCACTCACGCGGACGACGCGGTGTCTTCACTGCATCTGAATCAACAATCAGCCGTCCTTGCCCATCATCCAACGAATGGCCTGCGGAAACGAGGTCTTCCAGTCGTCCGGATAGAAATGGCCACCGCCATGCGTACGCGAACGCAGTTCGTTGCCATCGCTGAACAGCGCGCGGAAGTCCGCACTCATCTTCTGGTTGGCGGGTCCTTCCTGTTCGCCGTTGATGACGAACACCCGCTTGCCGCGTGCACTGCTCTGCGTGGGCACCGGCTGCCGCCAACCGCCCGGCGACACCAGCAATGCACCGGCGTAGTCATCCGGGTGCTGCGCCAGCAATGCGCCCGCATGCTGCGAGCCCTGCGAGAAACCCATCAGGTAGACCTGCTTGCGATCGATGCACTGGCGCCCGGCCAGTTCATCCAGACCCTTCTGCACCACCTTGTGCGTGCCTTCATAGGGGCCGGTCCAGCTGAAGCTGTCGAACGACTCGCGCATCTCCGTACCGTTGATGCCCAGCAGCACCACACCGGCGTCGGCCAGCGGCTGCTCGCTGCTGTCCAGGTGTCCATTGATGCCGTAGCCGTGCAGCCACACCAGTACCGGCGCACAGGCCGGCATCGCAACACTCTTGGCAGGGTGCAGTACCGAGATGGCGCCCACCTTGCCTGCCGATACCTGCGCGTAGCGCGCCTGCGTATTGGCCATCACCCGCTTGAAGAACGGCTCTCCACGCAGGTCCTCGAAGTCATCGTTGTCGGCCAGCGCTGGCGCGAACCACATGCCACGCTCATCGGCTTCACGCAGATAACGCTCGGCAAGCGCGTCGTCACCGCGGCGAGCGAACAATGCCGCTGCACGGTACGGCGGCAACGCCAACGTTGCGTCTTCGCGGCTTGCCGCCAGATAGAGCGCCAGCGACTGCAGCAGCGTGGCGTCATCTTCCTCGGCCTTTTCCATCAACTCCTGCGCATCATCAGCATTGATCAAAGCATTCAGCACAGGGCTGATTGATTTGAACGCGATGGTCGACGCGCTGTCCTGTTCGTCGGCGTGTGCGCTCGGCGCGCAGACAGCAAGCGCCATGAAAACAGCAAGAGCAGACAGCCTGGGCATGGAGATCTTCCGTGATTGCGGCGACGCGCGGGGCGCGCAGTCTAGCAACCTCGGGGCCGATCAGATCAACGTGCGCTCAACCGTAGGCAGGATGGCTGCCGGTAAGCACGCCCATCGAGAACGCGTAGCCCGCTTCTTCCAGCAACAGCCGCATGCGCAGTTCCGCGCGACGCGGAACGCAGAGCCCGCTGGGTGCGTACAACGCATAGACGAAACCGGCACCTTCCACGTGCTCGCGGCGGACCGAACAGTTGTTGGTCTCGGCGGCATCGGACCACACGGCTCGCAGCTTCTCCGGACCGATGGACTGGCCGTTGCGCAGGCGGAATGTCAGCCAGCGCACACCGAGCGGGGGATGATAGGTCAGGCTAGCCATTGCGCACCTTCAATACGGCGGCGGAGGTGGTTCAGGACGTCGGGTTGCAGATCGGGATGCTCGTTGCGCGTCGAGACCGGCAGGTCGATGCGGACAGCGCCGTTGACCACTGCAGGGATGTCCGAACGCAGGTCGATCCACCATCCATCGGGAAGGCGGAGCCCGCGACCGTCCCTGTCATAGAGGTTGATCTGAAAAGACATGACGCTCGCTCCCATTGGGATTCGAGCATACGCCTGCGCAATGTCACTCCAGACTGCGACCCGTCAGTGCGGTCTCCTCGATCCGTTTCACGCAGACGAAGACGAACGCCTCATCCTGCTGCACCTTCAGGAACGAATCCAGCCAACGCGCAGCGGCGCCGCGGTTGCCGATCACGCCTCCCAGTTCTTCGGTGAGGCAACGGGCGCACTCCATGCCACCCGGACTGGGTGCCTGGCAGGCGCGGCATCGCGCCATCGTCGTCGTCCTTGCCGGTCGGCACTGGTACATGATCTTTGTCATCAGGCTTACCGCACGGGCATGGGATGGCATCAGCGCTCTTCCAGAACGTTGGACAGAGGAAAGCCGCGCAACGCGCGGCCTTTTCTTTGCTTACTGCTCAGCGACGGGCGTCACGGCCCGGCTCGTTCTTCTGTTCCTGTCCGGACTTCTGCGGGCCGCTCGGTTGCCCATCCTGCTGCTGTTCCTGCTGGCCCGGCGTGCCATCCTGCTTCTGCTCGCCGCCCATTTCATTGCCATCGGTCTGTCCCTGCTGGGCAGCCTGCTTGGGATCGGCCGAAGCGTTGTTGCGGTCGGTCTGGCCTTGCGTGTTGTTGTTCATGTCTTGCTCCACCGCAGCGATCTGCTGCAACGCCACTGTGTGCGTCGGCCGGTTACGCAGCTGCATCGGATCGTGCGAATAATGAACAGCCGCCATGAACGGACCGGCAGCACCAACACAGGGTGCTGACATGCAGAGGTATACGTTGGCGTTCCAACAGGAGAAGTCTCATGGAACGCATCATCAACAAGGACTTCGTTGACGTCGAACGCGAGCTGCAGCACTGGCAGGCCGCATTCCAGACGGGCGATCTGCCCGCCATCAACTTCCGCCACGAGGTTGCACCGGTCATCCGCCTGGCGTGCGACATCTACGTCCGCAACCCACACGGCACGCGCACGGCGTGGCTCACTGATCTGCAGTCACGGCTTGCGCTGCGCACCAGCCTGCGTGGCCACCCGGGGTCGGCGGAAATGGCGATGGGCTGCTGGGCCCGTCTGTCCGGGCCGGCATTGGTTCCGCAAGCGGGCTGACACGCCCTGCGGGTAGATCACTCCTCGCCTGCGTGCAGGTTGCCTTCCTGCATCAGTTGATCGTTCAAGCTGTTCACCAGCGCTATGACGGCGTCAGCCAGGGCACGCGCATCGGCGATGGAGCCATGGAAGGCGATGCGGGTGCCCTCCACCTTCACTTCCGCCAATGAGAGCTGCGACGCCAGCGTCGCGCATTGCTGCAGGAAGCGATCAGTCCACTGTTCATCGGGTACTTGATCCAGAAGCGCCGTGATCGCTTCATCGGCAGCCGAATCCACCTGCTGGTGAAGCCGAGGTACGTCGAACCCAACGATCCGCGGCAGTCTGGACGTGCTCACGTACTTCCCCAAGGGTGTGCAGAAGGGCAGTATCGCGTCACCGCGCATCCCACGCGAACCGTCCGACGTGAACGGTTCATCCTGACGGCCCAAGCTCGCGCGCTCGGAGAGCAGCTGTGTCGATTCCAGGGTTCCTCGCACGTCGATGAAAGGAAGGCCGGCCAACCAGGTCGGCTATCGCCGATGGAGATCCCGATGACCCCGACCCTGACCGCATTCAAGCATTCCCCGGACCGTGGGCAGGGCCTGGCACGCGACATGCGCGTACGTTGGGCACTCGAAGAGTTGGGCGTGGCCTACGACGTCCATCTGCTCTCCTTCGAGGAAATGAAGCAACCGCCGCACCTGGCGCGGCATCCCTTCGGGCAGATTCCCACTTACGAGGATGGCGAGCTTGTGCTGTTTGAATCAGGCGCGATTGTCCTGCACTTGGCCGAACAGCACCCTGGGCTGCTGCCCGCCGATGCGAACGCGCGCATGCGTGCGATCACCTGGATGTTCGCCGCACTGAACACCGTCGAGCCGCCGATCGTCGAACGCTCCATGGCCTGGGTGCTGGAACGCGAGCAGCCCTGGTATGCGCAGCGGCTGGTGATGCTGGACGAACGCGTGCGCAGGCGTCTGGGCGAGTTGTCCGCGCGACTCGGAGATGCGCGGTGGCTGGACGGAGACTTCAGTGCCGGCGACCTGTTGATGGTGTCGGTACTGCTGCGGCTGCAGAGCAGCGGCATCGTCGATGAATATCCGATGCTGACTGCGTACATCGCGCGTGCGACGGAGCGGCCCGCCTACCAGCGCGCGTTCGCCGCGCAGTTGGCGGTGTTCCAGAACCAGTAGCTCCACGCCGTTTCCAGTAGCTCCACGCCATGCGTGGAGAACACCATCTGCCCACTGCAACCATTCCCCGGCGAATGGTGAACACCCAGTAAAACGTGCATCCCGCGGCATATCCATCGCCACGCACCATCGCCTACGCTCCGGTTTCGCCACTGCCCGGAACCGGATCATGCCCTTGATTGCCGTCGCACTTGCCTCCGCACTCTCTGCCCTGCCCCACATTGCCTGGGAACGCGAGCGATCCGAAGATGCGCACCAGCTCACGCTGTGCCAGATCCACCGCGATCAACTGATGGATCGTGCAGAGAGCATGGACACGCACCAGCAGGCCAAAGCAGTCTGCGATCTGCTGGCACGCGAATACAGGCAGAAGTGGGACTTCGACGCGCACGATGCGCTCGCCGCACAGGCGGTGGATATCGACGAGTTGGTGCGTCGCGGAGATGCGGTCGAAGTGCCCCCTGGCAAAGCGGATCGCGTTGTAGATTGATGCCGACTGCACCGCCTGCATCGCTTGAAGGCACGCCAGTACCAGCACCGGCCGGTGCTTATTCCTTGAAGAGGCCTGCAAAGGTCTGGATCACGATCTTGCCATCGCGGACGATGAGCGTATCGGTCGCCATGATCGCGTTCTTCGCGCGCCAGCGGATGTAGGCGGTCTCACCATGGACTGCCAGCTCATCGATGGTGATGTTGCGCGTGCCGTCCGGGAAGTAGTCGCGGTAGACCTGCACGAAGGTCTCGTGGATTTCTGCATGTCCTTTGATCACAGACCCCGTTCCATTGATGATGATGGCGTCCGTCGCATAGTCCGCCAGAGTCCGGTCCACATCTCCCAGACGGAAGGCCTCCAGATGCCGGTCCAGCACCATGCGGGTTTTTGACGACTGCTCGGTGAGATTCTGCGGAAGCGCTTGCGTGGTCATGGCATATCCAGATTGGGGAGAGGCGCCGCCTGTCTGGCGGCACGGCTAGGATCGGGGCGCCTGCCGTTTCCTGGTAGTCATCAATCAGTTGAATCACTTGTGATGATTGATTGAGAATGCCTCCATGGAGACCTTGTCCAACCTTGAGTGTTTTGCCCGCGCGGCGGCCATGGGAAGCTTCTCCTCGGCCGCAAAGCAGCTGGGGCTGACGCCTTCAGCGGTCAGCCGCAATGTCGCGATGCTGGAGCGGAATCTTGCGGTCCGGCTCTTTCACCGGACGACCCGCAAGCTGACACTGACCGAAGCCGGGGAGCGCTTGGCGGACTCGATCCGGTCCAATCTCGAGGGCCTGCAGGATGCGCTTGCCGAAGCCTCGGACCAGCAGCAGGAGCCCTCAGGTGTCCTCAAGGTCAGCATGGCGAGCGTGTTCGGCATGGATTACGTCCTGCCCCTCCTGCCTGGCTTCCTGGCGGCCTACCCGAAGATCAGGATCGACTGGCAGCTGGACAACCGGCATGTCGACCTTGTTGCCGAAGGTTACGACGCGGCGATAGGGCGAGGATCGGAGCTGACCCCGGGCACCATCTCCAGGACGCTCGCCCGCGTGCGCATCGTGGCAGTCGCATCGCCCGCCTACATGAAGGCACGGCGCCCTCCCGCGTCGCCACACGACCTCGCCGAATTCGACCTGATCGACATGCGTTCGACGCGCACGGGGCGACTTGTGCAATGGATGCTGCGGGACGAACACGGCAACGAAGCCGTGTCCCCTGTCGGTGAGCGCATCATCTTCGATGACCCCGGCGGCCTGTGCAAAGCGGCCGCTCTCAGCCTTGGCGTTGCCTTTGTGGCGACCTCGCATGCCCTGCCCTACCTGCAGCGCGGGGAGCTGATTCAACTGCTGCCGAACTGGTCAGCGGACGGCGGACCGATCTCCATCTACTACGCCAATCGCCGCTACCTGCCGCCGAAGACGCGCGTCTTTGTCGACTACGTTGCCGACGCATGCCGGGATCAGGATCTGGCGGGTAGGTTCTGAGGAGTTCCGCTTGGGAATTTTCTTGAAACTGCTGCCGCCGCTGGCCATGGAGGCTGGTTCTGATGCTGCGTGAGGCAGCTGGACTGTCCGGAATACGCACGGACATTCATGTGGCCCACCAGCAACCGAAAAATAACATCAATCCATTGATTTACAATGGATTTTACTTCCACAATCCCAACCATGACTCGCTATTCGACTCACTAATCATGGAATGACTCAGCGGCGAGTGCGGCCATGCCTTCACCAACAGCAAGAACAGCACACGAAGGAGACCTTAACTATCGCCAACTGCCTATTTGTCGACCCTTTCCCAATCGAACTTCAGCAGTAAGTCCTGAGCCCCGTCGATGAGCTTCTTGACTTCATCGTCATACTTTGAGTCTAAAAAAGCATCCCGGCCTAGAACTTCGCCTCTCCATTCGCTCCTGGCGATCCTCACAACCTCAGCCGCGCATTCGTCCCCGGCTAGCCACATAACGACATCCGCCTCCTGCTGCGCAAGCGATATGTTTCTCTGCCGCCCGGTTTCCGTGTGTGCAAACATTGCAGGCATTGTCAAATTGCTACTGCCCACCACCGCTATTACTGGGCCACCGTTTTGACTTATGTGCACCTGCATCTTTGCATGCCAGGCTGGCCTCTTTCCGTCTTGAGTCCGCTGCAAACTCGCTGTTGCGTTGAGTCCCGATTCTTTGAGGCTGTTGCAAAGCGCAACCATCTCATCGCCCGCAGAAGTGTTGCATGCACCGTACAAGTGAATTGTCCGGCCACTGGCTTTACCAAAGGAGTAGTCCGGAGTTTTCTCCTCCAATATCTCCGGCATATCCCCCTTAAAGAAGCCAGAGGCAATGTGCAGCGCCGACATCCCTTCGCTCCTGAGCGAGCTGAATACGAGATCTCGATACACGCTGGTTGCGTCTGGCTTCCTCAAAATTAGCGCAATCGGCATTGAAGCGGCTCTCAACGAATGAGACGCTAGCGTATCCCACCATTCGCCTCGTTCCCAGAGCGGCCGCTTTGTGTTGCGACATCACCTAGCTCGGCCCATCATCAAAGCACTCGGTTGCTGCCTGACACCCCAAAGCTCATAGAGAAACTCTATTAGCGCTTGGGTCTCTGCAAGGCCACATCAGGCGTGAGGCCATGACAAAAGTTACCATCTACTGGCGTGAAGGGGTCGCCTACCTCAACTGGCGCGACGGGGCTAAACGGTTCCGTATCTCCATCGGTCGCGTCGGCGCTCGCGAAGCTGAGGAGATTCGATCAGCGCGCGAAGCGGAACTGAGGCACGGCGTCCGGATCATCTCCCGGGCGCCATTGCTGCGCGACTTCCTTGGCGTCTGGCTGGACTGGTACAAGGCCGAACACCCAACCACGCACGGGAAGGCCAAAAGCGAGTTACGGATCATCCTGGACAGCTTGGGTCATCGCCCTATCGATACCCTGCGCCCAATCGAACTGGAGGCCTACAAGACGCAGCGCTTGGTGAAGGACAAGATGGCGCCGGAGACAGTTGGGAAGGAGGTTCGGCGCCTGCAGGCCGCGCTGAGGTGCGGGGTGCAGTGGAAGGAACTGGATGCAAACCCGTTTGAGGGGATCCAGGCGCCAAGAGGGGTGCGGAGCGTTGCCGTCCGGTTCTATACGAAGGCTGCAATGCAGCGGCTCTACGCGGCTAACGAGGCTCGAGCGAACCTGTGGCGATTCATGGCGCACACGGGCATACGGCGCGGTGAGCTGATGCACCTTCGGCACGAAAACGTGGTGGCCGGCCGCCTACTGGTCGAGAGTGACCCTGATGAAGATGGGAATGGGCGCACGAAGTCAGGCAAGTGGCGCGAGGTCCCGCTGAATGCACATGCCGTCGCAGCCCTGGCCGCCCTCCCCGACCCTCTGGTGAACGTTCACAAGGACACAGTAAGCGACTGGTTCAAGGTAGACGCCACTGCAGCGGGCGTTGGCGGGAGTCTTCACCGCCTGCGCCATACGTTCTGCGCCCACATGGTCATGGCCGGGGTGCCGCTTCGCCGGGTGCAGATCCTGGCTGGGCACGCCAACTACGCCACCACTGAGAAGTACTACGCGCATCTGACCACGAAAGGGGATGCCGCAGCCGTGGCTACGTTGACGTTCTGAATTCAATCATTCACAGAGCGGCCCGCCCCCTCGTTCGCAAGGAGTTGCTGCGATGGAATCAGGCAATAAGCTACTGACTCTGGCGCAGGCTGCGGAACTTTCAGCCTGTTCCACAAAGACTCTCCGCAGAGCCATTTATGCCGGGGAGCTTGCCACCGTACGGCTGGGACAAAGCGCGAAATCGGATCGAATTCATGCCGCCGATCTAGATGCTTGGTGGCAGCGGTCGCGGTACGTGCCCCCGCCCATGCCGGTGTTCCCGAAAGCAGCTTTCATGGGACCGCTCGTTTCTGATGCTGATGAGCGACTCGAAAAGCTACTGGCAACGAAGCGAACCAAGTCCGCTGCCAGGACCGCGACTGTGCGCCGGAGGAAGTAGTCCGCTAGGCGGAGATGTCCGGGAGGCGGACTAGTCCGTCTGAAGCCACTCTTGCCGTTGCTGCTCGGCCTTACTCGCTAGCTCCCCCGGACGGCTGCTGCGCCGAAGTTCTCCGTCTACGCGCTCGTGCCCCGTAACGATGGCTATCTCGCCACTTCAGTACCTCCCCGGCCACCCAAGTGGCTGGGCGCATCGATACCCTGACAGGGAAGTCAGGTCGGCACGCGACAGTCTCAAGCACGCTTCTGCGTGTTAGCCCAAGCAGTTCGCCTACGACGTCCGCATTTATCGCCCGGAGCTCAAATGGCACCAGGCTATCGTGTTCGCTCATAGTCACACCCGTTTTACAACGGCCGGGCCAACCAGCCTAGCTAAGACTGCAGCCCCTGTCCCCCGCAAGAAATTAGGACTCGAACGCCCTGTGCTGCAAGGCATTTGAGATCACAGGCGTAGTCGACAGCTGGGGATGCATCTCCTCCGCGTGCATGCCCGTTCGTCCGACGCCGGAGATTGTTCCGCCGCCGTCCAATCAGGTGGAAAAGCCGCGCGGTACCACTTGCGAGCCAGGTTGCCATCCCCTCTGATGCGCTCTACCCGCCCCTACCCAAGCCTTCATCGGGTCTTTCACCCTGGGCTTGGTCACCGCTGGCGGCCGACATGGCTTCAGGGCTTCCTTGACCCGCTCCAGCTCCTTCAATCCGGCCTGGGCCAAGCGGCGAGCCTGCTGCAACTGCTCGGGTGTCGGCGACAGGCCGGGCGGCGGAGGCAAAGGCTCCCTCGGGCTGTCGTCCACCATCCTAGCCACAGCGGCTCGTAGGCGCATCTCAGGGTAGAGCCTGGCCGCGCACCACCGCTCGGCGTAACGCTTGCCCTGGTCGACACTCGCCGCCCATGCATCCTTGGTCTGCCACATCTTCCGGGCATCGAGGTGCACACGCACCCCGCGCTCCTTCGCTGGCGAAACCTGGGCGATCTGCCGGCCGCTCCACCACAGCACCCAGGTATCCCTCAACTGGACCCAGCCAGAGGGTGGTGGCGCAGAGCGAAAGCCTTGGTAGCCGTGCGAGGGAAGCATGGCCGGAAGGATACGGCTGGCCGTCGCAGATGCTGCGAACGCGCCAGCCACCTACCTGAATCGCTCACACCTCGACACGCGTCACATAGCTGGCCACCGTGGGCCTTTACCTACGCCGTTCTGGGCGGTTTTCCGATTGAACCGAGGCCGGGGTGTTGCGACCGTGCGCGGGCAGTGCAGCACTACCACCCTACTCATGGAGAGATGGAAGTGAAATCGAAGCGAAATGACGTCAGAACTGCCAGATCAACCCTTCGCCGCTTACTGCTGGGCGCGTCTCTTTGCCTGATGTCAGCCGGCCTTGCCCAAAATGCGTTCGCGGGCCAGTGGGTCCAAACTGGCAGGGTGCTACTGTTAGATTCGGAAGGTATAGCGCCTTACATCGTGTCGTGGACCAACACGTGCCAAGGCGGAGTGGAAGGACCTTCGGGCTTCTACACCTACGGGGACTGGGGTCCAGAGGGACTGGGCTCGTGCTCCTCCGACGCAAACACCGGCTGGGCAGCAAATTACGCCGGGAGCATTGGCTACTGCAGGCCCGAGCCCGAACATCTTGGCGGAGGGTACTCCTGCACCGAGTACTCGCACACGTTTGGTGGTCAAACGTACACGGGTGCAATTCCGGCAACGTGTAACGTGCCTGGGACCTATGCCATCAGCTACATGCGACGCGCAGAGCTTGTGTATTCCGGTAACGGAAACATGCCCAATGACTATTATGACCGGGTCAACGAAGTTTCAGCCGAGTTCTACTGCCAGCAGTAGACTGACGCAGGACACCTGACAGTTTCAGAGCCAACAGTCCCCGCGCAAGCGGGGACACTTGCCTATAACCCCTGCCAATTTCATATCACCCCGAGGTCCTTCACGACGGCTTGGCTCTTCTGCAGGAACCCAGCCAGCAACCGGCCGCCAGCCACCTCTCGCCCCACCCGATTGTTGAGCCAAGCGGCTTGGAGCTTTCCGGCAGCGAGCAAATCGGCTTCGGCGAAGCTATCAGGGCAGCCAGCCAACGGCTCTCCGGGCGAAGCCAAGCCCCCATCCAAGGGCTGAACCAATGTCTTGCGCGAACTGTCGCTCTTGGCATACGCCGTGGCCACCATCCTGCCGTTCTTCGGCGACCAGCCCCCAAGCACCAACTCGGTCCCGAGCTGTTCGAGCGGAAGACCCGCCTCGACTGCCGCCTTCTCGTAGTTCGGCCACAACTGGTCAACGACTAGACCCAGCTCGGCGGTGAGTTGTTCCATCGTGAAGTCCGCTCGGAAGCTGGCCTGCAGGGCCAACTCGTAGATGCGGAGGAAGAACTGTGTGGAGCCGCGTGTGGCGAGCACTAGGTTGTGCTGAGGGATCAGCAGCAACTTTGCTCCGGCCGAATGCGCCCCCGTTCGCGCATCTTCTGCCAAGGTATCCACTGCGACCACAAGGTGTTCACGAGTGAGCAAAACGTTGAGGATGCTCATTGGACAAGTCCATAGGCCCGCGCCGACTATCTCCACTCTTCAGCCGCCTGTCTAGAGACGCCGATGTCAGAAGCAATCGCTGAAATACTGCAGCGCCTTGAAGCCTGCGAGACGTCCTTAGAGGCTCATCGCGGCTACCTGAAGGCGTTCGAGTACGGACTTCGTGCAGCGATAATCACCCATCCCAGACCGGAAGAGCTTTGCCGCGTGTGGACGCAGTTGCTTCCCGGGATTGCAGAGAAGCACTCCGGGGACGGTGGCGCCATCTACACGGCGGCCCTGCAGCAAGCGCTCGCGCTGCTCACAGATCAGATCGGGGCTCCCAATCGAGAGCCTTAGTACCTCAGCCGGAAGACGACACGGCTCCGGAACAGGTGTTGGAGACCCATCGAACCCAGCCAGAACAGCACCAGACCTCCAATTAGGCCGATCCACCAAGTCAGGACTGCACCCGACCAGAGACCGAAGGCGATAGAGCAGACCAGAACCACTGTAGCCGCCCAACCAGGGATGCCGTACTCGATACGGGCCTTGCACCCTCTGCAAACTATTGCACCCCGTGGCACACACCCCATGCACATCGGGCAGATCATCTGATCATCCATGTTCTCCGCTCCATTGTTTAGACATCTGGAGCGATATCGGCCTACAGGACGGAAACTTGTGTCGCCGATCACAGCTACCTGCTGCTGGCCTTTGCTAGCGACGGTGTGGCAGGGCTAAAGACAGTGCGAACGCATCCGAAATCCATGCGAACGCATTGCGAACGCATCGGTCAAGCATGGAGAACGCGGGGGAGAACGCGCGAGCCGCCGCTTGAGACCTTTGGACCGTGTCACCGTTACGTTACGCGTGACGTAACCGTGTGAAAATGCGGCAATAAGGGTTTAAGAAACGGTAGGAAAGGGCTCTCCCAATGCAGGGTGTCGTGCCAAAGATGCGACCTAGCTGCAGAGCTCCTCGAGCGCCTCCTCGATGTCCGACACCCAATTTTCGATGTAGAAGCGCCCGGACTGCCCATCTGCGCGAGTCAGCTCTTCGGAGCCGTACGTCTTCAGCTTCCCGTAGACGACGTCGCCCTCATACAGGTAGACGCCAGAGTAGTGCTCTGCTGCGACGTACCAACCGTCAGTCGTCTCAATGATGGCGTTGCCCGAACCACAGACATCCTCTTTAACTACGATTCCCTTCTCAGCAAGCGCGGGGAACGAGCATCCGAGCAGAAGAAAGGCCAGAATCCATTTGGACATGCAACCCTCCGAATCAAGCAATAACTATTGCCATGTCAAGCCGCAATCTAAACCAATGAAATCTTACCTTCAACCGAGTATCGGCGGAGAACCCGGAGCCTACGATAGTAGGCAAGCAGCATTCTCAGCTGCGTCAGCGGATCGAGACCCAAACCCTGAAACTCCGCTTTATAGCGCATCCAATTTACAAGCTCGAAGTACTCGTCGACGAAATCGGAGAGTGTCTCTCGCTGCATTGGGGTCAGACGCTGGGCCGCGGAACCACCATCTGAATCGAACCCACTTAGATTCTCCTTTCGAAAGTAAATGTAGATGTCCGAATAAAGCTTCTCGGACTTTTTGAAGTTTGCGGCAGGAACGATCTGCTGGCACGTCCGCGCTATATCAATCGCGAACTCTTTCAGCAATTCCAACTCAATGTGCCCCGGAGAAGCGTAATGCAACTCAAGCACGCGAGCTCGATGGATAGAAGGAGTGACTCCTCGTAGACCAGTAAATATATTGACGGCGTTGATTCCGCCCTTCCAGTCCGTGAGAAACCTGTTGAGGGCGGAGCGTACCGCCTCTCTAGCCAGGTTTCCCAACCCGTAGTGGAAGGAATAGAGCTGCTGGTAGACACGAGGCACCGTGGCTATGTCATCGATGTAGAGCTCTCCATCCAACGAAATCTTGTATTTCCCAACGTCCGCGGATGCCAGCAGCAGAGCAGCATCAGTCGCGATAGACTCGTACAGGAAAGAGTCTTTATCTGGCATATATTCTAACAGCAGGTCGGATGGGGCTATGGTCCTGAGGTTCTTCCTCTGCGCCTTTTTAGTCGCTTCAAATACCAGAAGCAGGTCCGCCTTATCGATAATAGACTTTAGAGAAAGCGCCGCTTTTAAGTACTGGGAAAGGTCTGCCCGACCAACGGGTGTAACTACCCATCGATTGTGTCGAGAATCGGCATCTACCCAGAAAAAGATGAAGTCATCGTCATCCTTCTTGAACAGGCTCACTAGCGGCCCGTCATAGAACACAAGATCCGCATTCCAGATGAAGTTCAACTTCTCATTCTTCGAGAGAAACGTCCCCTGCAGATCCGGCAATACGCTCACGGGATTTGCCCATGGAGCTGAAAGATCGATTTCACATTCACCCCCTTGCTTGAGAAATATGTGAAATGACCGTTCGTTCCTGACGGGCTGGTCGTGGATCCGTGCTGCGGAAGCAAATTAGCGACAGCAATGTGGTCGCCAAAAATGACACGGGCCTTTTTGACGGTTTTCTCGATAGCGTGGAACGCGGAGATCCCGTGCGCCGCCGTATCGTAGACAGACAGCCCCCAACATTTGCACATCTGCGACGGCGAACTTGCGTGGTGTAGTCTCTTCGGATTTAGTTCCGCCACTGGCAAGAAGCAATTATCGGTGATTGGGTTCCGTACCCACCGCCATGCAGTCGCCTGCCTACTCAACGCATCTACAGGAGGGCACGCCGCCCCTTGCGTTGAACATTCGTCCAGCGACTTCTGATACTCGTACATAGGAACTCCATTCCTCACGTCCGAGTAGCTTCCATACCCTTATGGCCCGCTGTCAAGTCTTGGGCCCAGCGGGATTTCTACCCTCTGAGGACCGGGAGGCAGTGATTTGTTCCACATGTGCGTCTGAAAGGAGACCCGCAAGCGGGCCTAGTGGAGCGAGTGCTGATCTATGACTGAGTGGAACACGTCCACCTCAACCACCCACCGGCCGTTGCTGAAACAGCTGACCAGGCCGCATTGGCAGTGTCCGCCCGCCCAGGCAGGGCAGCGCCCGTCGTGCAGGTCGTAGGCCTTCCAGGGTTCGCCGATAGCGTCCTTGGCCACCTCCGCCCTGCCCTCGAAGTCCTCCGGCAGACACTGCCGCTCAGCGGCATACACCACGTAGGTCACGCCATCCCAAGCCTCTTGGGATCTATCTGTTTCTACGGTAGAGATTGGCGTTTGATCATCAGCCACGGTCGCCCTCCGGTTCTGAGTCTGCCGTCATAGCCACCAGTTGCACGGTGATGGCCTGGACGGGTACCGAATCAGGGTCTACCCCTACTGACTGGACCGGCTTGCCGTAGCCACGGTCCAGCAGTGCCTCGCTCGCCGCCTTAGCCAGAGCAGGGTTGTCGCCTCGCATGATGGCTACAAGCTTCTCAATGGCCTCCTGACCGTACTCACGCGCCAACTGACGCACCTCAAAATCCACCCTGGGCCGGCCGCTCGGATTGCCCGATTGTCCTGGCTTGAATGCCATAGCTGTCACCTATTGTTTTCAGTTGTTACCAATGTGAGCCCATGCCTACGGAAGGCCTTGTCCGCAACATCCAAGCCCACCTCCTCAACATGTCGCTGGAGGAAGCTGGCGGCCATCTCGGTGATGTCCAGGCCGCCCAGGTAGACACGCTGCCCCGCATTGGCTCGGAGCATCACTGCAGCGATGCCCTTCACGGCCGCAGGGGATAGAGACGACGACATAGCTACTCCCTCAGTTCGGCGACCCACGCGGCATAGGAAATGCACTCATCGGACGGCGAGTTCCTCTCTGGACCCACTACCCACCCGCTCAGTGTCTTGATGATCACGATCTCTTTCTGATTCAGCCAAGTCGGCATCTATTGCTCCGTTTTGGTTAGTTCTGTTCGTATGCCTTGCGCCAGAAAGCGCTACGTGCGCCGCCTGCATCGCCTACCGAGTTGCCGCCGCCTCTACGGGCGCCGCTGTTAACACCCACTGCTCCGCCGCCACCGCCACGGACTGCGCCAGTTGCCGTTGCGCCCGGCGAGTAGTTGCCGAAGTTGAGATTCGATCCCTGCCCCTGCTGGATGCTCTGGCCCCAAGTGCTGGCCGGAGACCAGTTGGTTAGCGCGCCACCCGGGCGAGTGAAGTTCTGATTGCCGAAGTTGTTAACCGAGCCCTGACCCTGCAGGTAGCCGTTCCATGTGCCACCCGGAGACTGACTTGGGAAGCCAAGGTTGGAGGCCACTTGAGGCGCCGGCGCGGCGGCCGGGCTCGTCCCGAAGGCAGGCCTGGTGTAGCCAGGGATCGGAACCGCCTCCATTTGAGGAAATTCAGGGTCCGGGCCATAGCGGTCCACGAGTTTGTTAATTCCACGCCCAGCGAGCTGACCGGCCAGGGGCCCTGCAAAAGCAGTGATCAGCCACCTTGCCGCCGTGCCAATCGCACCAGCCTGTACGTTTCGGTAGTGGCCAGTCACTGGGTTGTAGTTGTTGCTGCCAGCCAGAATGCGTTCACCGGCTCTGCCAGCTGCACGCCCCAAGAATGAACGTTGTGCCATTTGTATCTCCAGGGCATATCGGTGCCCAATTTGTTTGGCTTCAGGATCGAAGGGAGAACGCGGGTGTATGCTCCGCTGGTCCCTGATTGGATGAACTGCAATGGACGCTTGGCAGAAGACTTCCTATCCCCTCCCCAAACCTTGGGAGGAGAAGCACCTTGCCGATGACCGGAAGCGCGGCCGCTATGGCCTGGTGTTCTGCGCCCTACTCGTCGCGGTCCCCGTCTTGCTTATTGGCTTAGCAGTTCTCGGATTTATGGGCTTCGCCGTCGCTTCGTAGCTTCGAGCTGTTCCGCAAACTCCGCTACGTCGTCGTTTCCTTCCGACTCGGCAATACGACGCAGCGTTTGAGCCTGAGAGATCAGCTCCCCGACCGGCTTCTCTCCGTTCTGGGCCACCCAGCGCACAAATCCCGGGCTGGTCATCAAGCGACCGAGGCCGTTGAAGGCTGCGGCCAGCGAGGCGGAACTGGTGACAATCCCCGCCGCGAGCAGCGGACTCCCTGCCGCTAGTGCACTCGCTGCACTACTCGCTGTACCTGCCGACTGCGTGATGAGCGAAATCAGCCGCCCCGAGCCAGACGGGTTGCGGAACACCGCGCTCCCCTGCCGGATTCTGTCAGTCATGCGAGCGATCTTGTCCATATCCTGACGGAAGCCCATCCCATGGCGGTCGAACAACACCCGCTTAGCCTCCGGGCTCATGTTCGCCCAATTGGTCAGAAACGTTTCCATGCTGAAGACGTCGCTATCGGCGTTCTGCTGGCTGCCAGTTGCCCGGCCCATTCGGCGAATGAAGGAAGCTGACATCTCTCGCTGCGCATCTTTCGGAAGGGACTGCATCACTGCATGTAGCGTCGTGGCCCCCTCCTTCGTGTTGCCGAACGCAGCCTTGTAGACGGCTTCCGGACCGCCACTCTTGTCCACTACATGGGCGATGGAGTCGATACGGTTGCTTCTGGCCGCGTAGTAGGCATTTGCCCGCTTCCAGGCCTGCTGCGCCTCCGGAGTCGTAGCGGCCGCCTCCATATCCCGCGTGAGCGCTCCGTAGAGCGCCTTCCACTTGTCCCGTGGCACGCTATCCGCCAAGGAGTAGTTGTCTAATTCCTTGCCCACAAGCGTCCGCAGCTTGGTCAACGCCACGTACGGAATCTGGTTGTCCGCCATCCCTGCGATTGCCGTCTTGACCTGCTCGTCAATCTGCCGAGGACTCGCAACCGGTTGCGAGGCACGCATCCCCAATGTCTGGAGACGCATGTTCTCCGCCCGAGCCTTCTCAGCTTGCGCGTTGAGCTGCTGCCTAAGCGTGTCAGCCTGTTGGCGGACATCCGGGCGCTGCAGGGCGGCCTCCGCCCCCCCTATGTCCTTCGCTAACGCAGACTCAATGCCTTGGATTCGCGCATTCTGGAAGAGCTTGGCAACGTTGGGTGCCCCCTCAATGGAGGCGTTGAGATCAGACAGTGCCTGCTTGGTGTTCTCGACCTGAACCCGTGTACCGGGCGCAACTTGCTGGGATACCCGGTCATACAGCTCATCCGCCTTCTTCGCAGTCTTCGGAACGAACGCCACCGGACTCTTTCCCTCTACCCCCTCAAGAACAGCTCTACCAGCTTGCTCAGGGCTCATAGGCCTACCACGTGGGGAAAGCTTTTCCGAGTAACGCTCAATGGCTTGGCCAGTAGCGCTGGACTGCTTGGCCCCCAGCCGTGCAATCGGGCCGGCGCCACCGGGCACATTCCCAAGCATGGTCTCCATAGCCTGGGAGAACCGGCCGCCAGTCGCCTGCCCAACGCTCGGTGTGGTCCCTGCAGCGGCGAAGTCGGTGATTGCTCGGTCGATGTCTTGGGCAGTCACTCGATCACCGGCAGCGTTACGCCCTCTGAGAGCTCCCCGTGTCACATCTGCCATCGCCTGCGGGACGAACCCACTGCGCATGCCAGGAAGTGCCGAGATAGTGCCCGGCGCGAAACCGCCAACAGCACCTGCTGCGATTTGGGCAGCGGTCCCGCCACCAGCCTCTCGGACGGCGGAACTAGCCCCGGTGCCCGATACGGTGGCTGCAGTCTGTAGGACCGGGTTGGAAGCGAAGAACTCGCCAGCAGCCTGCGTGAGGCCGCGACCACCACTCGCGGCGGTGCCCGCTCCCAGCGTCAAAGCAGTGCCGGTCAAGCCCTCGCCGATGTCAGAGACGATTCGCTGAGCCTTGGTCTGGGGCCTCTGCATGCCTAGGTCATCCGCAATCTGTTCGCCGATCTGACGGTAGGAGGCCGTAGGAACAAAGCTGTCACGACCGGCTGCGATGTCGCCCTCAGTCGGCACATGGAACTGCCGCCGAACCGGATCTACGACGTAATGATTGAACGCGTCGCCGCCAATTGCACCTAGCAGCCCACCGACACCCTGGAGTACCTGACGCCCTCCGTATTCGCCAAGCCGCCGACCGACTGCACTGCCTGGCTGGTCAGCAGTGCTCTCCCAGCTGGAGGTAACATCGCTGAAGTCGGGTCGCTCCGCCTGCACAGTTGGGAGCGTCACAATGTCATCGGCTGGATCAAACTGGTCAAAAGGGTTCTGACCAGAGCTAGCTAGATCTTGCACGGGGCCATCGAACTGATCGAATGGATTGTTCGCCATTGGTCACCTCAGGTAGTCGTCAGCGCTGACGCCATACTTTTGCTCGAAGGCCGCGCGCATGTTCGGGTTCTTTCGGAGGAAGTCCACCGCTGCCGGGGGCACTTGGCCTTCCTTGCGAGACGACGAGCCCCTGCCCACGATCCGCTCTGGCGAGTAGTTGTATTCCTTTGCCAAATCGGAGTACTGCTCCCGGTAGCCGTCGATCTGCTGCTGTGCCTGATCCCGCAACCCCTTCGCGGAGCTAACGAAACCGGTTCGCTGCTCGGGATTCAGTCGCTCACCGTTGACGGCTTTGTTGTAAGCATTTCGGATCTGGTCCGGTACGCCTGCTGCGTTCTGTGCCGTCGCGAATTCCCCCTCCCGAACCACAGACGCTGGATCAAGCATGCGCATGTAAGAAAAGATCAGCGCCAAATCATTCTGCGCAGATGGAGTCTTTGCCGCTTGTGCAATTTGGCCGTACGAGTTGACGACTGTCTGAGCACCCTTGATCTGCGTCGTGTACTCCTTACGCAGGTCTTGCTCTGCTTTTGCCATGTCACCAGGGGCCGGATTGTTCTTTCGATCTGCCGGGCCGCCAGGGATTGCCTCAAGCTGCTGTCCGTCCACAGTGAAGCGATATCCAGCTGGCGGTTGGCGCTCTGACCGGATGGGCGAACGTTCAGCCCGGAAACCAATGTCCGACCCTGCCATCTTTCCCTGGCCAGCCCGGGCTAGCACCTTCGGGACATACTCACGAGTCTCTGCCGGAGCATTAGCAAGCACCGCGTCCACATTGCCGCCGTGCGTCTGCATAGCGCGATCTACGTTACCCGGACCCCAGTTGTAGGCAGCCAAGGCCAAGCGTGGGTCGCCGTACTGGCGATGCATCGCACCGAGGAAGTCCTTACCCACGCGCTCCATCTCAGCCGGAGATTGATCGCGGGCAGGTGCAACGCCATAGCCTGGATCTCGCAGGGTGCCAGGCATCGTCTGCATGGTGCCCATAGCGCCCTTGGGCGACACGGCAGCTGGGTTGCCGCCCGACTCAACCTGCATCACTGCCTGCTCCAGGTTGGGCAGAACGTCAGCTCCCAGCGTTCCAGGCGAGGCTGGTGAATCCTGCCAGAACTCTGGTGAGAGCATCCCCGCCTTTGGCATCTGCTTGTCCATGAAGTTCGGGGAGAGCATGCCCTGACTGATCACGTTGCCATTGAGATCGCGCATCTCCTGAGTAGCGATATTGCGCAGCACAGTGAGATAGCCGGGTTCCTTCGTGCCCGGATTCCTATACGGGATCTCCATGGGGTCCCACTTTGGCGCTGGCTGAGCCTTCTGACGAAACTCCAACGCGCCAACAGGATCAACATTCGCCCAGCGACTCCATGAGTCCTCATTGAGTGATCTGTCGGGATTGAGCACCCCTTGTTGTGCAGCCTCGATAGCTGCATTGCGCTCCATACCCTGCCGGGTGCGGCCGAGGATCTCCTCCTTGTAGCGAGAGTTTTCCGCAGCGGTGACACCTTGGTTTGCAGCCAGCAGCCCTCCCTCAATGCCATTTGCCAGGGCAGCACCGAAGTTGCCGCCTGCCGGGCGAAGCATGGCAAGGCCAGCCGACAACAGGCCTTGCCTCGCGATTGCGCCCTGGTCCTGCTCAGTCATGTTTTGCCATCTCGGCGTGATTCTGCCGAAGAAGTTCTTGATGTGAGGATTCATGTATTTCCTGCGATTCAAGGCGACTCATACGCCGGGAAGGGATAGGCGGCGCCACCTTCCGATGGCGCCGCCAAGGAGCCCGCCCTTGGGTAGTAGAGCCCCTACTACTTAAGGCGTTTGGCGGGTGTAAATCGCTCCCGCATCGGGTGGCCTGCCTGTCCGCAAAATGTCCGCATCCACGAAGGACAAGGCGCGGCCTGCATGTCACTCGTCTCCGGACAGATGCGGCAGTTTGCCTTCGCCCACCTCCCACCCGCTGCTTTCACCTAGTTCCTCCAAGAACGCGTAGCTGGCCCTCTCTAACCAACTCCACAGCGTGGCTTCCACGTTGGAGACAAGCTGCCGATACGTCGCCTCTCGCATTCCGAATGCACGTGCACCATCCCTATAGCTACGGCCCTTTCCCAGGAGTTTGGCTGCGGCCTCCCTCGCCACCTCCGCTGCATGACCCATCGCTGTCAGGTGCAGCTCCACCTTTGGCCATTGGTCCATCTTCTGGGCTGCGTAGACCATCAGCCACGCCTCAAGCGGACCGTCCAGCGATGCATCAGACAACGCGAGGAGTACCGGCCGCACCGGCCGCACCGCAGGGATAACCACCGCGCCAGAGAACCTGTGGTTGTCCCAGCCCTGCACGCGTCGGACACGCGTGGCGCACGCGTCAGCACGCATGTTCGCCTTGCGATCAAACTCCTCCACCAGAGAACGGGCCGCCCCTTTAAAGCCACGCAAGGAAGCAGCCCTGGCCATTGGATCCGAAGGGAGATACCTGCGAGCTTCCTGCACCACGCGCCCCCGCGTGTTGATAGCGAGCCCCGAAGGATCAAGAGCACCGTCCTCGTCTGGCGACGCCTCCACCCACGACGCCTGCCACGACACCGCCATGCAGGGCCCACAACCGAATGCAGCAGCCAATGCCCTAGAAGCTCGATCCACGTTGATCGAGCCCTCTGTCCAAGGCTTGGCAAGACCGGGAGCTTCCGGTGCTTGCACCTGCTTGGGCCCGGTTCGGTACTGTGCCGTTTGGTTCAAGGGGCGCCCCCTTCAAGCCAAGGCTTCAAGAAGATCTGAAGCGGTGAAGAGCGCGCTCCGCTTGGTAGATATCTATAAGGGAGTACACATAGCGACCTCGGACAGGTGTGGATAACCACCTGACTGGCCCACATAGCGAACTCACAGGTCTGTATGTGGGTCAACTGTTTCGAGAGTTGGCCTACATAGCGACCTAGTTGGCCCACATAGCGACTAGCCATTGTGATTTCGCCTCCAGTGATTGGGCGCTGTCACGGTCGATGGCTCAAGGTGCTTCTCTGATTCGTCAATCGCGTAGTAGGTGAGCGCGAACAGGCTGCACATGTTCTTGCCGCCCTTGCGAGTCTCAAGGATCCACCGAGCATCCAACAGTTCTCTTTTGGCCGCCTGGACCGTTGCCTTGCTCCTCCAACCTCGCTTGGAGAGCATGGACCAAGGAATACTGAGATCCCCGTTCCTTCCCGGACGGTACTGACGAGCAAGCTCAAGCAGCAGCTTCACTGCATTTCCCGAAAGAAGGCCAAACTCTTCGGAGTCCGAGATCTGGTGCTGGATTGAAAGAAAGGGCGGTCCCTTACCCCGACCCTTCAATCTCTGGTGGCGCTGCTTGTTCTGTTGCCGGCCGGAAAGAGCCACTCCGTGCCCAGCCGGCCTGCTGGCTGGGTCCTGGCTGAAATTGTGCATACACCCCCCAAGGGCATAGGTGGGAAGCCAGTCAGGTCTTCTTGGGCCGCACCTTCGCGGCTCGCACGCCAGGAAGATGCGCCCATGTTCGGCCGGTGCGGATCTGATTCACTGTGCGAGGGGCTACTCCAAGACGTTTGGCCCACACCCTCGAGGGAATGGTGTCCACGCTGTTGCGTATCGCTACCGCTTGTTCTGGGGTTAGCTTGCAGTGGTGGGACCTACAGCCGTAGCGAGCGATGTTTCTCTCAGCTTGCCTAGCTCGGTTCTCCTGAGGGGTTACCAAATCAAGATTGGAGAGCGCGTTGTTGCCTGCGTCGCAATCGAGGTGATCGATCTGCATCCCCTCCGGAATCGGTCCGTGGGCAGCTTCCCAAACCAATCGATGCGCATACCAAGTGACTCGCGAGGATGCGGCTGTCGCTCTCCGGATGACCCTGACGTAGGTATCCGAGGTCTGGATTCCGACCTCTAAACCATCCGGATCAAAAACCCTGCCGGTGGAAAGGCAGACCCTCAAGCCAGAGGAAGGGTGGGTAACGAGCTGGGTGGGGTCGCGTGGGTTCACGGCTCCTCCTCCAACGACTCGCACTGCTGCTCTTGCCTCGCCTGGAGAGCTCTCCAAGCGGCCTGCACTCGCTGGGGCGCGTGGTATTCGGTCACCCTGTACGAACCGTGGTTGTCTTCATGAGTGGCTGTGTACGCCTCCAGAATTCCCCGGCTCACCAATTCAGTAGCCGAGCGCCGAGACGGAGCAGCCCGACCACAGTCAGCGGTCCAGCCGCCCAAGTCCAAGAGCCTCATCTGATCTCTGTTGAGATTTGAGAAATCGAATTCGCTCACGCCGCGACCTCCATAGAGGCCGCAGCAAGTCGTGCGGGGAGTGTGTAAAGGCTATCGAGGTAGACGAACCGGCGCGTACCGATGCTGACCGTCTCCAGAAGACCGGCTTTTGCCAGCTCGTAGGCCTTAGATCGACCGATTCCTACCTTCGCGCATTCCGGAATGAAGGGCCGGAAATCCCGATGTCCATATGTATCCATTGACTGCACCGTGTGGCCGCTATGCGCGGCGGGTGAGTCGAAATTTATGGATGCGCGACCTCGAGGGACATGTCGTCAAATCCCCAAGTTATGGATTTGGCTCAGCTGAATCAGAATCAGGATTTACGATTCTGATTCAGTGCCACCGGACTACACCCTCTTCGGGACAGGAGCAAGCTTGGAGATGGCAGCCTCGTCCAGGTCGTCAGTGCTAAAGAACACCGATGTCAGTGCGAGTACCAGCGCCCGGTGCGGCGTGCCGAACTCCCTCACGAAGTTGCTAGTCACTCGCCGGATAAAGCGCAACCTCCTTACGTTAGAGTCGTTCGGCTTCTTGACCTCGCTCTCCAACTCAGCAAGGTGAAGCGCACCATTGTGGATCGCGTCAAAGACGAGCCCTAAGTCATTCTTGAACCCGTGATAGATAGAGAACCGAATTCGGTTGAACGATTCCTCTCTTTCGTCTTCATCAAGACCCTCGAAATCATTTGGATGAGCGTCCTCATAGTTGATCGCGCTATTGAGCGCAGCGAGATCGAGATCGGGTTGAAAGGGCCAAACCAGGCCACTTTTCTCGTCATAGAACGGTATGAGCAGTTCCCGCAGAGCCTCGCAGTGGGCGACCATCCTTTTTGAGGCTTCCTGCCGCTGCTTGGACGTCATCTTTTCGAACGGCTCGAGTTCTGCGAGGCCATGCATCACTGCGCGGCCAATCCAGTCCTCCAGCGTCCCTGCCAACATTCCAGGCTTTCGATCTTTGCCCTTCAGGGACTCCAGGCACAGCGCATACTCTGCAGATGCCGTCAGCTTCCGCCATGCGGCTTCCGCCTCCTGATGCATGAAATAACGAGGCGAACTCATACGTGACTCCCTATGTGATCTCCAGCCCGGCGTTTCCCAAGCTCACCGCATCCTACCTAGCGCCCTTCAAGTGGGCGATAGTCTCGTTTACCAGCTCGCGGGCCGCGCGCCTAGCCTGGACCATTGATCGAAGTTCAGGGCCACCAGCAGGTGGATTGCGTAGTAAGTCTTCCGCAAGCCTCTCGAGACTCTGCCTTGCCTTCTCCCGCGCCTGCTTGGCGGCCCCTTTTTCCCGCTTAACAGCCTCCTGCTGCGCGCGTTTGAAGCGCCTATCTGCGGCCGCATCGCGCCGTCGCTGCCGCTCTAGGCCTGCTCTCAGCGCGACTTGAGGAAAGCCAAGAGGAAGCATCTCGTCAGTAGCGTCGTGAGCGCTCGCATACCAGTGAACGCCCCGCCTGAAATTGTACGAGGCCTCCTCGAAAAGGTGGCAGCCCGCACCAGACTCCATCAGGCATCCCACGGGCTGCCAACCGATTTCCCGTGCACGGGAGAGAATCTGATCAGCGCCCATTATTTCGGTCACAACTGCGCCTGTGCTGTCGTAGTAGCACAGACAGAACCTGTCTCGGCGGTGCGCTGCCAACCAGTCCATGCAGACCAGTTGATGGGAGATGAGCAAGCGGGGAGCAATCCCCATCGCCAAGAGTTCGTCAATCGGATCGGGGGCCTGAATGGCCAGCCCACCACCGCTGGGATCTTTACGCTCGCTCTCGAAGACAGCACTTATACTCTGGTTATCCATGGTCGACTCTCCAGTAGTCGGTTGTGGTAGGCCGAGCTAGGGGTTGCCGCCCCTTCCTCGGCCGCTTTGTTTATGCGGCCTTGCTTCTTCGTCGGCCCTCCTTAAAGGCCTTTCTCTTGTGCTTAGGCGCGCTTGGCCTTGAGGACCAGCACGTTCGGTTCCGCGACGCGCAACTGGTCGAGATAGTCAGACCAGGCTTGCATCATCTTCCGGCGCTCCGGCAGGTGGGTTGCTCGGTTGTAGGCGCGCCCAAGTGGATCTTTCACGGCATGCGCCAACTGATGTTCGATATAGTCCGGGCGATAGCCAAGCACTTCATCCAGCACCGTTCTTGCCATCGCTCGGAAGCCATGGCCGACCATCGTGTCCGAGTCGAAACCAAGGTTACGCAACGCTGCATTGAGCGTGTTCTCGCTCATTGGCTTCAGGGCACTACGGACACCGGGGAAGACGAACTCGCTACGCTTGGTGTAGGGGTACAGGTCCCGAAGCACTTCCACAGCTTGGCTCGAGAGCGGGACGATGTGCGGCGTCTTCGTCTTGCTGGTCACGTAGCGCCACTCTGCAGCATCCAGGTCGATGTCGGCCCACTTTGCCTGCCTCAGCTCCCCAGGGCGAACAAACAGCATTGGGGCCAGCTTTAGCGCGGCCTGAGTGACCAATGCACCCTGGTAGCCCCAAAGCGCGCGAAGGAGGCCACCAATGACGGCGGGGTCAGTCACGCTAGCGAAGTGCTTGGTCTGAGGCTGCTCCAGCGCTCCTGTGAGGTCCTGAGCGGGATTTCGGTCAGCACGGCCCGTAGCGATGGCATAGCGGAAGATGCGGCCGGCGTGGGCCCTCGCCCGATGGGCAGTCTCGACTACGCCTCGCTGTTCCAGCTTCCTAAGCGCAGCCAGCAGAACCGGAGCAGTGATGTCCCGAACAGGCAGATCCGCCAGCCCAGCCAGATCCTTCTCGATCAGCCGACGCTCGCGCACAACGGATCCAGGGGAAAGGCCCTCCTTTGTTCGCTTGGCGAGCAACTCCAAGCCGATGGCGCCGAAGGTATTTGCGGCGCGCTCTCCTTGCACTGCCTTCTCGACCCTTGCTACCTGAGCGGGATTGGCTCCACCGCGCAGCAGCGAACGCAGACGGTCGCGCTCGACGCGGGCGGCCTGCAGGGACATAGACGGGTACTCGTCGAGGGTGACGATGCTGGCCCTACCGGCGTACCTATAGCGGTACCGCCAAGCCTTCGACCCCGTTGGACGCACCTCAATACATAGCCCATTCGAGTCGGCGATCCGGTAGGCCGCCGCCTTGGGCTTCAGTGTGCGAACTTTAGTGTCGGTGAGCATGTGAGTCATCCGCCAGTGAGTCAGGGTCAGGAATTACCTACCCTCGACTCACAGCCTGACTCACTTTTTTTGCGGATGCAAGTGGATGCCAACGGATGCAGATGGACGGTCAAGCGCAGTAAAACCCCTGTACCGCCTGCACTCTTGGACATCCCTGGACTTCGCTGGACATCAATGTGGTGGGCCCACCAGGATTCGAACCTGGAACCAAGGGATTATGAGTCCCCTGCTCTAACCGTTGAGCTATAGGCCCTGCGAAGCGTCACAGTGTAGTGGAGCACGACCGGAATCGGCTACTCAGTTGGCAGCAGCGGGCGCCACACCAACACGCTGCAGCGGCCTTTCCGCAGCACCAGCAACGCTACATTCCTTGCAGATGCGCCAGCTCTCATTGCGCCGTCCCTACCCAGCTGCGCAGGGCAGCAGACGCGCCGCCGGATGCGCCAATGCCGACAGCAGCCGAGCATGGGCTCGGCTCTACAGAAAGCAGCTGCATCCATCCGCATCGCCCCGCCCCAAAAAGAAAAACCCCGCCGAAGCGGGGTTTCTCTCAACACATCAGCACTCGCTGGAGATCAATCGATATCCAGGAAGCTGCGCAGCTGCTCCGAACGGCTCGGGTGACGCAGCTTGCGCAGGGCCTTCGCTTCGATCTGGCGGATGCGCTCGCGGGTCACGTCGAACTGCTTGCCGACTTCCTCGAGGGTGTGGTCGGTGTTCATGTCGATGCCGAAGCGCATGCGCAGCACCTTGGCTTCCCTCGGGGTGAGGCCGGCCAGCACGTCGCGCACGGTTTCAGACAGATTGATGTTGGTGGTGTTCTCGATCGGGGACTCCACGTTGGTGTCCTCGATGAAGTCGCCCAGATGGGAATCCTCGTCGTCGCCGATCGGGGTTTCCATCGAGATCGGCTCCTTGGCGATCTTCATCACCTTGCGGATCTTGTCTTCCGGCATGTCCATTTCCTTGGCCAGCTCCTCCGGCGTAGCCTCGCGGCCGTACTGCTGGAGCATCTGGCGGGAAATGCGGTTCAACTTGTTGATCGTTTCGATCATGTGCACCGGAATACGGATGGTGCGCGCCTGGTCGGCGATCGAACGGGTGATGGCCTGGCGGATCCACCAGGTCGCATACGTGGAGAACTTGTAGCCGCGACGGTATTCGAACTTGTCCACGGCCTTCATCAGGCCGATGTTGCCTTCCTGGATCAGGTCGAGGAACTGCAGGCCGCGGTTGGTGTACTTCTTGGCAATCGAGATCACCAGGCGCAGGTTGGCCTCGACCATTTCCTTCTTGGCCTTGCGCGCCTTGGCTTCACCATAGGCCATGGCACGGCTGAGTTCCTTCAGCTCGTCCAGGTCCAGCAGGGTGACCTTCTCGATGTCGATGGTGGCCTGCTGCTCGGACACGATCTGGTCCTTCACTTCACGCAGCGCCGAAGACCACTTCTGCTTGCGCTTCAGTGCGTCTTCCACCCATTCCAGGTTGGTCTGGTTGCCTTCCCAGGAACGAATGAAGTCCTTGCGCGGCATGCGGGCAGTGACGGTGGCCAGGTTCAGCACGCGGCGCTCGTGGGCCTTGACGCTGCCCATGGTGTCGCGCAGCTGCTTGGTCAGCACGTCGGTCAGCGGCAGCGGCAGCTTCAGGGTGACGAACACCGCCGACATCTCCTCGCGGAGCTTCAGCAGGCCCTTCTTGTCGCCCTTGGCAACGGCCTTCTTGAAGGCGTTGAGGGCATCGCTCAGCGCCTGCATGCGCGCGGCGACTTCCTCCGGATCCGGACCGGTCGGCGCGGCTTCTTCATCGGCGCCGTCGACATCGTCCTCTTCCTCGTCGGCGTCGTCATCGCTGTCATCCGAGTCGTCGGCCACGGCAGCAGCCGGGGCCGGCACTTCGTCGGACAGGTCATTGAAGCCGACGATCACTTCGGCAAGGCGCTTGCGGCCTTCCTTGTGCGCTTCGTAATCGGTCAGCAGCGATTCGACCGACACCGGGAACTGGCCGAGTGCGGCCTGGACCTGGGACAAGCCTTCTTCGATGCGCTTTGCAATGGCGATTTCGCCTTCGCGGGTCAGCAGCTCGACGGTACCCATTTCGCGCATGTACATGCGCACCGGGTCGGTGGTACGGCCACCTTCGGTGTCGAGCGCGCTCAGCGCGGCGGCAGCTTCTTCGGCTGCGGTGTCGTCGACCTCACGGTTGCCCGTGTTGCCGTCGTTGAGAAGCAGGGTTTCCACATCCGGAGCAACTTCATGGACATCAATGCCCATGCCGTTGATCATGCCGATGATGTCTTCGATCTGTTCCGGGTCGACCATGTCGTCCGGCAGATGGTCATTGACTTCGGCATAGGTCAGGTAGCCCTGTTCCAGGCCCTTGCTGATCAGTTGCTTGATTTCGGATTGGGCAGGACGTTCGTTGGCCATGTAGTGCTCGCGCCACCGGCTAGGGGGAAATAGGGAACGTAGCATTATACCAGCCCGGGGCCCGGCCTGCCGGGCGGTGGTCCCGGTGGCCTAGGGCCTGAGGAGGAAGGTCACGGGACCGTCATTGACCAGGCTGACGACCATATGGGCACCAAAGCGGCCCGTTTCCACCCCTGGCGCATGATTTTCGCGACAGATCCCGACAAATCGATTGAACCCGCGTTCAGCCTCCTCTGGCGGTGCCGCGCTGGTGAAGCTCGGCCGCATGCCGGAACGAGTGTCCGCGGCCAGGGTGAACTGACTGACCAGCAGCAGGCCGCCGCCGGTATCACGCAGCGAGCGGTTCATTTTGCCGGCCTCATCTGCAAACACACGGTAGCCGAGCACGCGTTCGGCCATCCGCTGCAGCTGGGCCTCGGTATCGCCCGGCTCCATGCCGACCAGGGCCAGCAGGCCGGGGCCGATCTGCCCTACCGCCTCACCTTCCACATGCACGGCGGCTTGGCTGACACGTTGAATCAGGACGAGCATCGGCGGGCTTCCAGGCAAGGGCCGGCCACGATAGCAGCGCCCTTGGCTAAACTGGGGGAGATGAATCCACACCGCAAAGCCCGGCTGGTCTACCGCGCCACCACCCTGTTCGCCCGCCTGCCTTGGCCACTGCTGCGCGGGTTCGCGCACGCCCTGGCCTGGACGTGGGTGCGCCTCGATGCCCGCGAAAGCCGCGTCACCCGCCGCAACCTGGAGCTGGCCTACCCCGAGCTGGACGCACCGGCACGCGAACGCCTGCAGCGCGAGCTGCTGCGCTCCACCGCCCTGCAGGCCATCGAGACCCTGCGCCTGTGGAGCCGGAAGCCCGAAGACAACCTGCGCCTGCACCTGAAGGAGCGCCACGGCCAGGCGCTGTACGACGCGGCGCTGGCCAGCGGCAAGGGCGTGATCGTGGCGGCCCCGCACTACGGCAACTGGGAGCTGCTGAACCAGTGGCTGGCCTCACGCGGCCAGATCGCCATCGTCTACAAGCCGCCGGAGGACGAGGCCAGCGATGCCTTCCTGCAGATCGTGCGCGGCGGCCACAACGTGCAGCAGGTGCGTGCCGAGGGCCCGGCCGTGCGCCAGTTGTTCAAGGTGCTCAAGGACGGCGGCGCCACCGGCATCCTGCCCGACCAGCAGCCCAAGGCCGGCGACGGCGTGTTCGTGCCGTTCTTCGGCGTGCAGGCACTGACCATGACCCTGGTCAACCGGCTGGCCGAGCGCACCGGCGCGACGGTGCTGTATGGCTGGTGCGAGCGCATCGGCCCGGACATGGAGTTCGCCCTGCACATCGAGCCGACCGACCCGGCCGTGGCCGACCCGGACCCGCAGGTCGCCGCCACCGCGCTCAACGCAGGCATCGAACGCATCGCCCGCCGCGACCCGGCGCAGTACCAGTGGACCTACAAGCGCTATACGCTGCGGCCACCGGGCAGTGGCGAGGAAGACCCGTACGCGACCGACGAGCATCCGCACTGAAAGCCGCTCCACCCGGCCTGCGACACACCGCCGCAGCACGTTGAATACGACGCTGGCGCCCCCATAGAGACACCGATGTCCGCCTCCCCCGGTCCTGCCATGTCTGCTTCCTCCCTGTTCGGTGATCCGGCAGCGATCCGCTGCGAGCGCGCGGTCGCCGAACTGCGTGCCGGTCGTCCGGTCCTGCTCCACGATGGCCAGGGCCAGCGCCTGGCGGTGATCGCGCTGGACAGCGCCACCGCCAGCAGCTTTGCCGCCTTCGCCAGCGCCGCGCGCGAGCGCCACTACCTGTATCTAACCGCCACCCGTGCCCGCGTGCTCGGCGTGGAAGCACCCGAGGGCGCGCGCCTGCCGTTGGCCGGTGTAGCGTTCGATGCACTGCCCTCGCTGGGCTACCTGCGCGAACCCGGACCGATGCCTTCGGCCTGGAGTGCAGGCGATGCGTTCGATGCCGGCGCGGTGGAACTGGCCCGGTTGGGCCTGCTGCTGCCAGCGATGGTGGCCGTGCGCCTTGAGGCAACTGACAGCACCTTCGATGGCGCCGCCGACGTCGGCCTGTGCGATCTGGCCGAAGGCGCTGCGCATGCCGCACATGATTACGAACTGGTGGCGCGTTCTCCGGTGCCGCTGCGCGATGTCGGCATGACCACGTTCGCGGTGTTCCGCGGCGGCGTCGCCCAGCGCGACCAGGTGGCGATCATCGTCGGCGAACCAGACCTTTCCGCCGTGGTGCCGGTACGCGTGCATTCGTCCTGCCTCACCGGCGATCTGTTCGGTTCACTGAAGTGCGACTGCGGCGACCAGCTGCGCCGTGGCCTGCGCAAATTGAAGGAACTGGGTGGCGGCGTGCTGCTGTATCTGGACCAGGAAGGCCGCGGTACCGGCATCGCCGCGAAGATGCGCGCCTACGGCTACCAGCATGACGGGCTGGATACCATCGACGCCGATGCGCAGCTGGGCTTCGGTGCTGACGAGCGCCGCTATGGCAGCGCGGTGGCGATGCTGCGCGGCCTGGGCGTCTCCCGTGTTGCCCTGCTCAGCAACAACCCGACCAAGGCGCAGCGCCTGCGCAATGCCGGCATCGAAGTGCTGGACTGCATTCCGGTCACCGGCGAGATCACCGCCGAGAACGAGCACTACCTGCGCACCAAGGCCGACCGCGCCGGCCACCTGCTGGATGTCGACGCGCTGATCCAGGCCGCCCAGTAACGCGGGCGACCTGCTAACGTCTGCGCGGTGCGGTCATCACCGCGCCTGCCCGCCCTGCTGCCCGACGGACGCCCGCGTGACCGAACTTCCTTTGCCTGTTGCTGCCGCCGAAATGCCCCTCGACCACTGGCACCCCCTGCCGCGGCGCGCTGCCCGGTTGGCGGCACTGGAGGGCGCCTTCGGCGGTCTGTTCATCCCCGGCGCACCGCTGGCGGCCGTCTGGTGGTTCTTCGATCTTCCCGGTGGCCTGTGGGCTGCATCGCTAGGCTTGTTGGTCGGCCTCGCCTTCGGTGGCTGGATCGGCCATCGCCGCCTGACCCGCACCCGCTGGCGGCTGGATGCACAGGGCCTGGGCCTGCGCCGCGACCTGATGTGGCAGCTGGAGACCCGCATTCCCATTTCACGCGTGCAGCACCTGGACCTGCGTCGCGGGCCGCTGGAGCGGCGTGCTGGCCTGGCCACGCTGATCGTGCACACCGCCGGCACCCGCCTGAGTGCGGTCACCGTCAACGGGCTGGACGAAGCCGATGCCGAGCGCCTGCGTGACACCCTGGCCCATCAGCTGGACCAGGACGCCGACGCCCTGTGAGCCAGCCCCCGCCCCTGCCACCGTCGCTGCCCAACGGTGGCGAAGAGCATCGCCTGCACCCGTGGTCGTGGCTGTTCGTGCTGCTGATGCAGTTGCGCCACTATCTCCTGCCGCTGGTCGCGTTGCTGGTGTTCGGCCAACGCGGCGACCGCGATCCGATGTGGGCACAGCTGATTCCGCTGACCGCCATCGCCGCGCTGGTGCTGGTCTCGGTGCTGCAGTACCTCAGTTACCGCTATCGCATCGGCAGCGATGCGATCACCGTGCGCAGCGGCCTGCTGGCGCGCAACCGGCGCGAGATTCCCTTTGCCCGCATCCACAACGTGGAAGTGCGGCAGAACCCGCTGCATCGATTGTTCGGGGTTGCAGAGCTGCGTCTGGAATCGGCCGGTGGCGTGCGTCCGGAAGCGGAGATGCGCGTGCTGCGGCTGGATCAGGCGTTGGCCCTGGAACAGCTGGTGCGCCAGCGTGGGCAAGCGCCCCAGCCAACGCTAGGCGACGCACCGGCTGCCAGTGTCGTGCCCTCCGACGACGAACAGGTACTGCTGCGCCTGTCGAGCTGGGACGTGCTGCGCATGGGCCTGCTGTCCAACCGCGGCTGGGCGCTGGCGATCGCCGCCTTCGGTGTTCTGTTCCAGACCGTACCGCGCCCGGTGATGGACGATGCCATCCAGCGCGGCGGGCGCGAGGCCTTCGGCTACGCCAGCCATCTGCACACCGGGGTAACCGCTGGCCTGGTGCTGCTGGCCGCGGCATTGCTGCTGGGCTGGCTGCTGCTGCGGGTGTTGTCGGTGGTGTTGACGCTGCTGCGTTACCACGGCTTCACCCTCAGCGAGCGCGAACGGCGCCTGACCGTCTCCACCGGTCTGCTCAGCCGTACCCGCAGCAGCGTCGCGCGCCGCCGCATCCAGGCATGGACGCTGGGCGAGAGCACTCTGCAGCGCTGGTTCGGGTTGCGCCAGCTGCGTATCGACAGCGCCGCCGGTGGTCCCTCGCGCGACGACGACCGCGCGCTGCGCGAACTGGCTCCGCTGGCTGGCGCGGGCACCTGCGACGACCTGGTGCGCCATCTGCTGCCACAGCTGCAATGGCCACCACAGCAGTGGCAGCCGATACCGCAACGCGGTTGGTGGCGATTGTCGTTGTCCACCTTGCTGATGGTGCCGTTGCTGACCGCCGCTCTTTACTGGCGCTGGGGCCTGCCGGCCTTGGCACTGCTGGCCTGGCTGCCGGTCAGCCTGTTGATCGCGCACCGTCAGATGGCGCGTATGGGCTGGCACCTGGATGGCCAGTTCGTGGCGGTGCGCGGCGGCTGGTGGAAGCGCTGGTGGCGCTGGGCCGAGCTGGACAAGGTGCAGGGCCTGCGCCTGCAGCGTTCGCCGCTGGACAAGCTGCTGGGTACGGCCAGCCTGCAACTGGATACCGCAGGTGCGCATGGCGACGTGGCGCTGGCGCTGCGCCATCTGCCGCAAGCACGCGCGCATGCGTTGATGGAAGAACTTGCGACGGCGCTGGCGCGGCGCAAGCTGCGCTGGTAAGCGGCCGAGTGTTGAACCGCCCCATCCACGCATGGCGTGGATCTACTGGTGCACGCGCGGCTCTACGATAGTGCCGGCCGCTGGCCGGCAATCGCAGGCATCCCGGTGGGTGCCGGCCAGCGGCCGGCACTACCTGCGTCAACGCTGCGACGGCCCCCAGTAGCCCAGATCCTTGCGGATCTGCAGGTCACGTACCCAGCTGCCAAACGGCTTGCGACGCAACGCCCCCATCTCGCCGGACAGGAAATCCTCGGTCGCGGCGATCACCCGCTCGCTGGACAGGCCATCGCGGTAGGGGTGGATGGCGTCGGCGTAGCGCACGATCTCCGCCTGCAACGCCGCATCCGGATGCAGCGCGCGCGCCAGCATGGCCGGCAGCTGCTGCGGATCGTCGAAATCGATCATGTGCGGCTTCGGCACGCGGTTGCGGAAGGTCACCACCGGGTTGTGCTGGACGATGAACTCGGAAACGATCGATGACGTGTCCGACACCAGCACATCGGCGGCACGCTGGGCGGCCATCACCTGCTCGGGTTCGATGAACCGCGCATTGGCGCCGGCCAGCGCGCGGTAGCGTTCGAACAGTTCCGGCGGGCACTTGGGGTGCAGGGTCAGCAGCCAGTAGTGCTGCCCGGCGGCGATGTCGGCCGCGATCTGCGCATGCAGGTGCGGGGCCGCACTCAAGCGCTCGGTGAAGGTTGAGCCGAACAGGATCACCGGGCGACCGCCGGCCGCACTGCGCAGCGCGGCACTGTCGCCGCCATCATCGCGGAACAGCGGGTCCAGCTTCGGCCAGCCGGTTTCCGCCACGGCGAAATGACCCTGCAGTGCCGCGATCTCGCGGAACGGCGCGGTGGTGGCAGGGCCCTGCGTGCAGTAAAGGTCGAACATGCCGCGCACCCGGAAGTGGCCACGCGCGCTGTCGCGCTTTTCCACGTTGAAGCCATGGAACAGCTGCACCTTGGCCCCCGACAGGAAGGTCGGCACCCAGTTGGCCGCGCTGAACACCGCCCGCGGACGCATCGCCAGGGCCTGCTTCAGGCCGATGTTGGGCACGCCGGGCAGCTGGCTGCCGGCCGCACCATCTTCGAACCAGGCCGCCACTTCCTGGCCGGAAGCGTGCAAGGCCTGCACCAACGGGGCGAGAATAGGCAGCGCATAGCGCTCCGTCGCAAACAACAGGTACCCGGCCATCATGTCCTCCACGACCGCTCCCATCGAACGGCCTCGCATCTCGGCCTGCATTATCGCGTTCAACGAGGCCGGGCGCATCGGCGACTGCCTGGCCTCGCTGGCCTTCTGCGATGAGATCGTGGTGGTGGACTCCCTGTCCACCGACGCCACGGTGGCCATCGCCGAGGCTGCCGGCGCCCGCGTGCTGCAGCGCCCGTTCGATGGCTTCCGCAGCCAGAAGGCGTTCTGCGTCGAGCAGGCCCGCCACGAATGGGTACTGTGCCTGGACGCCGACGAGCGCATCAGCCCGGAACTGCGTACGGCCATCGAGCAGGCCCGCGACGGCGGTTTTGCAGGCCATGCGGGTTACCGCTTCGCGCGCCTGTCAGAGTATTTCGGCAGATTCCTGCGCCACGGCAATGCCTATCCGGACCGGGTGCTGCGCCTGTTCGACCGCCGCCACGGCGGCTGGCGCGGCAAGCGCGAGATCCATGAGGCGGCCAGCATCGATGGCACCGTCGGCACCCTGCGCGGGGACCTCATCCACTTCCCCTACCGCTCGCTGCAGCAGCAACTGGCCAAGACCGAGAAGTACGCGCGGATGATGGCCGAGCACGAGTTCGCGCGCGGCAAGCGGGCCACCCTCGGCAAGCTGGTGCTGGCGCCGGCCTGGCGGTTCTGGCGCGGCTTCCTGTTCCGGGGCGGCTTCCGCGACGGCTGGCATGGCCTGGTGTATGCCTATGTGCGCGCAAACTACGTGCGGCAGAAGACCATCATGCTGTGGATGCTGGGCAACGGTCAGGCCGTGTCCGACCCGCCCAACCCCTGAGCGGGGAGCCGGGGCTGGATGCTACCGGGCGATCTTTGCCCGGTGCCGCGCACCTTCCACGATCGACAGGCCGGTCAGCAGGCCGACGATGGTGACGTAGAAACTGGCGGTCATCTGGTGCGCGAACATCGACTGGGTCAGCCCGCACAGGATGTAGGACACCACCACCATCACACCCGCAGCGGCAGGGCCACGGAAGGTGATGTGCCCGCTGCGCCTGTGCAGGCGCACGAACACCCACAGCGGTACGCCGTACACAGCCAGCAGCAGCAGCAGGCCGGGCACGCCCTGGGTAGCGGCCCACTCGGCGACATCGTTGTGGGCATGGCCAAGGTGGCAGCGATTCTCCTGCGGATCTTCGCGGCAGATCGGTACCCGCTGCATGGCATTGTCGAAGTGGCCTACCCCCACCCCGATCAGCGGGTGATCGAGGAAGGTGTCCCACGCCACCTGCAGGCGCTCGATCCGGGCCCCCGCCGATGAATCGCTGTCGCCCTGTTCCATGCGCTGCACGTCACTGTGCAGTTCCGTCAGACGCACCTGATGGCGCAGTTCGGGTACAGACAGCATCAGGGTCGCGGCGATGGCCAGCATGCCGGCAAGCACCGACAGGCGCGCCACGCCGGTGCGCCAGCGCAGGCTGAGTGCAAGCACCACCAGCAACGCCAGCAGCGCTGCGAACACGCCCCGGCTGCCGGTGAGGACGATTGTTCCGCAACCGGCGGCCGTGCCGACGATCACCAGCGACCAGCGTCGCGAAGGCCTGCAGAAGACCAGCAGCACCATCAGCATCACTACGATGTCGGCGAGCACGATTGCGTTGGTGGACAGTTCCGCGCGCGGCGCGCCTCCCAGTACCTGCAACAGCGCCAGCGCGAAGGTACCCAGCAGGCCGGCGAACGCGCCACGCCATAACCAGCGCATGTCCGGGCGCAACGCGCAGACCCATAACGCGATCCACGGGATCACCAGGAATCGCGAACGGTTGTCGACATTGCGCAGGCCGTGCTCGAACACCACCATCGAGAGCACGCCCAAAGCCAGCACAGCCAGCGTCAGCCAGGTCAACACCCTGATCGGCTGGGCATCCATGTGCCGCGCGCGCCACAGCAGTTCAGGCACCATCAGCGTGGTGACCAGCAACACCAGGCCATACGGCAGCAGGTTGATCGGAATGGTCAGCACCAGCGCCGGCATGCAGAACAGGCCGATCTGCGCCAACCAGTGCGCAGCGCGCGGTCGACCACCAACGGGTACGCCCAGCGGATCGCCGACCGTGGATTCCAGGTTGTGCTGTGAAACTGCCACGTCGAAAAGTTTCGCTGCGATCCTGCGGAATGAAAGGGATCGCCGGCACGGCCGACCCCACACTGACGTTTTACTGCCTTTGTCGCCGCTTGGGCAGTCTGGACAAGCACAGGCCGGAGTGGTTACTCCTCACGCTGCAACCGCCGCTCGCGTTCGCGCTCACCGGCGCTGGCCACACATCGGCCCTGTACCGCTGCGGCCGGTACCAGCCACCAACGGCGGCGGTTGGCGATACCGGCCAGTTCGGCCCGGTTGCGGTCGATGCAGGGCAGCAACGCGTCTTCGTGGACCAGCAACCAGCGCCGTTGCGGCGCCAACTGCTGCCATTCCACGGCCGTGGCCAGCTGTGCATCCCAAGGCTCGTTGAAGCCGAAGGTTGCTGCGGGCCGGTCGGCCATCAACAGATTCTGCTCTTTCCAGGCCACCAGTCCCAGCTCGGCATCGGCGCCGATGCGCTGGCCGGTATGCCGCATCAGGCCGCGGGCAGAACTTGAATCATTCAGCAGCGGATAGCCGATCAGGCTGTACAGCACCCAGACAGCCGTCAGGGTCGAGACCAGTGCCAGCTGGCGACGGCCGCGCCCGAACAACAGCAGGCTGGCCATACCCCAGCCGCCCATCGCCATCGCCGCCCAGGCCAGGGCGTTCATCTCGCCATTGCCGATGCCGCGCGTCTGCATGAGCCGCGTTTCGAAGCCGGGCTTGCCCAGCAGGGCCGCCAGCCCGGCGCCCAAGGTGCCCAGCGACAGCAGCAGGGTGAACGCGCCCAGCAGCCATTGTGCGTCGCGCCGGCGCAGCAGCCCCGGCAGCAACGGCGCCAGCGCCAGGCAGAACATCGGCAGCGCCGGCAGGATGTAGACGTCGCGCTTGCCATTGGGAATCGAGAAGAACAGCACGATCAGCGCCCACCAGCCCAGCAGCAACAGATAGCGCGCATCCCGACGCTGCAGCCGGCGCCGCCAGGCGGGGATCGCCCATGGCAACGCCAGGAAGGCGGGAATCCACATCGACGGCATGGTGCCCAGGAAGTACCACCAGGGCTGGTGGTGGTCCCATGATTGCGCATAGCGCTTGGCGGTCTGCCGGAACAGGATGTCGTCCATGTAGGCCAGGTACTCGCCGGAGCGGGTCGCCAGCGCGGTCATCACCATCGGCACCAGCCACAGCGCGATGGCCAGCACAAACGCCAACGGCGCCAGCCAGAAGCGCAGGTCGCGTGCATGCAGCCGCACCCGCGGCCAGTGCAGCGCCGAACCGATCACCGCTGGCACGATCATCAGCAACGCGATCACGCCCACGCCCTTGGTGATCACCCCGATGCCGGCAAAGAACCAGCCCAGCCACCACCAGCGCCACGCGGGCCCCAGCAGCAGGTGGCGCAGCAGACCGTAATTGGCCAGGGTGATGAACAACACCACCAGCGGGTCGATCTGCGCCTTCTTCGCCTGGAAGGTGAACTGCAGGGCGAACAGCAGCGCCCAGCCCGCGTACAGGCCAACCTGCCGCGTCCACAGACGCCGGCCCAGATCGACCACGCACCACAGCGTGCCGAGTGCAGCGATCAGCGAGGGCAACAGGAACGCCACACGCCAGTTGCCGACCACGCTGTACAGCGTCGCCTGCCACCACATCAGCATCGGCGGCTTGTCCGAGTACAGCTCCAGCCCACGGTGCGGGAACAGCCAGTCGCCGCTGTCCACCATCTGCTTGGCAACCAGGGCGAAGCGCGGTTCGTCCGAGGGCCAGGGATCGCGTAGTCCCAGGCCGGCACCCAACACCAGCAGGGCCATCACAACGAACAGCCACGTCTGGCGTGACGCACGGGTTTTCAGCATGGGGGCTCGGACAGCGGTTGGGTCAGCCCTTTTTTAGCAGACGCGCGTAGAAAAATCCGTCAGCATCGTTTTCACCGGGCAGGCGCTGGCGCGCGATACCGTCACAGTCCAGACCAAATGCGTCACCCAGCGCGACCGCTTCCGCATCCGCGTGCCACTTCAGGAAGCCCTTTACCTGATCGACGTTTTCCGCGCGCAGGATCGAGCAGGTGGCATACAGCAGCACACCGCCGGGGCGCAGCATCGACCAGCAGGCCTCCAGCAACCGGGCCTGGATGCCGACCAGCGCATCGATGTCTTCCGCACGGCGATGGAACATCACGTCCGGCTGCCGACGGATGACGCCGGTGGCCGAGCACGGTGCATCCAGCAGGATCGCGTCGAACGGAACGCCGTCCCACCATGCCCCCGGATCGCTGGCATCGGCCACCAGGACCTCGGCGCCTTCGCCGACACCGGTACGGGCGAACGTATCCTTGGCGCGCGCCAGGCGACGGGCGTCGATATCCAGCGCCAGCAATCGCAGGCTGGGGTCGCGCTCAAGCAGGTGCGCGGCCTTGCCACCCGGGGCGGCACACGCATCGAGCACGCGGCTGCCGGCCGGCGGCGCCAGCGCGTCGGCGGCACATTGCGCCGACAGATCCTGCACCGACAGCAGGCCTTCGCCGAAGCCGGGCAACTGGTTCACCGGAACCGGCACGGCCAGTCGCAGCGCATCGGCGCTCAGCGGGCTGGCTTCGGCGGCAATGCCGGCCTCGGCCAGGGCCGCCATCATCTTGTCGCGCCCGCCCTGCTGACGGTTGGCACGCAGCCACAACGGCGCCGGCTGCAGGCTGGCAGCGAAGATCGCCTCGGCCTGTGCCGGCCAGTCGCGCTCGACAGCCTCGGCCAGCCACACCGGAAATGCGTCGCGTGCCGGTTGTTCGGGGAAACCCTCGCGCTGGGCACGGCGCAGGATCGCGTTGACCAGGCCCGCCTGGCGTTCACGGCCAAGTGCGCGCGCGGCATCGACCGTGGCCGACAGCGCCGCATGGGCGGGCAGTTCCAGCACATCCAGCTGGGCGAAGCCCACCATCAGCAGCGTGCGCAGGTCGGCATCGCGTGCAGACAGCGGCTTCTGCATCCATCCCTGCAGGGCGGCGTCATAGGTGCTGCGACGGCGCAGCACCGCAAAGCACAGCGCTTCAAGCAGCGCACGGTCGCGGGTGTCGGCCAGTTTGGGCAGCGCCCAGGCCAGCTCCGCCTTGAGCGAACGACCGCGGGTGAACACCTGCGCCAGCACGCGCGCCGCCAGCATGCGGGTGGCCGCGCCCGGTGCCGCCTTGGCGATGGAAAAATCGTTTGCCTTGCTCACCCGTCAAACCCCCACGCGCAGGTCACGGCGGGCATTGAGGTAGTCGGCGGCGGTGATCGCCTTGCCGCCTTCCCGCTGCAACACGCGCAGGCGCAACGCGCCCTGCCCGCAGGCGATGTCGATGCCCTCGCGGCCGGCGGCCAGCACCGTACCCGGCGCTTGGCCATGGGCCACATCCAGCGCCACGGCGCCATGGATGCGTACGCGCTCACCGGCCAGCAGTGCCTCGGCGATCGGCCACGGATTGAACGCACGCACCGTACGCGCCAGCGCTTCGGCGTCCTGCGCCCAGTCCAGCTTTGCCTCGGCCTTGTCCAGCTTGTGCGCGTAGGTCACACCCTGCTCCGGCTGCGGCCGCGCGATCGGCTTGATGCCGGCACGCAGCAGGCCCAGCCCATCGGACAGCACCTGCGCGCCGAGCTCGGCCAGCTTGTCGTGCAGTTGGCCACCGGTGTCGGTGGCGGCGATGGCCAGCTCCTGGTGCAGCAGCACCGGGCCCGTATCCAGGCCAGCTTCCATCTGCATCAGGCAGATGCCGGTCTTCTCGTCACCGGCCTGGATGGCACGCTGGATCGGTGCGGCGCCGCGCCAGCGTGGCAGCAGCGAACCATGCACGTTCCAGCAACCGTGGGTCGGGATGGTCAGCACCGCCTTGGGCAGGATCAGGCCATAGGCCACCACCACCATCAGGTCCGGCTGCAGGTCACGCAGCTGCTGCTGGGCCGCCTCGTCCTTCAGCGTTTCCGGCTGGTACACGGGGATGCCGCGGGCGACCGCTTCCAGCTTGACCGGCGAAGGCGCCAGCCCGCGGCCGCGACCGGCCGGGCGATCAGGCTGCGTATAGACAGCCACCACCTCGTGATGACGCGCGGCCGCGCGAAGCGACGACACCGCGAATTCCGGCGTACCGGCAAAGACAATCCTCATGGCAACCCCACTTGCAGGATGAAATCGTGCAGGAAAAAAAACGGCGCCGTCGGCCGGCGCCATGCAGCCCGCGCGTCACGCGCGGGCGCGGGCCACCCCGAAGGGTGGCCCACAACAGCCATCACGCCACGTGCTTGCGCTGTTTGGCCAGCTTCTTGCGGACCATCTCGCGCTTCAGCGGCGACAGGTAGTCGATGAACAGCTTGCCGTCCAGGTGATCCATCTCGTGCTGCACGCAGACCGCCAGCAGGCCGTCGGTGCTCAACTCCTGCGGCTGCCCCTGGCGGTCCAGGAACTTGACGGTGATGGTGTCGGCACGGGTCACGTCAGCGAAGATGCCGGGCACCGACAGGCAACCTTCCTGGTACACCTGGCCCCCGTCCTTGGCGACGATTTCCGGGTTGATGAAGACGCGCGGCTCGTTCTTTTCTTCGCTTACGTCGATGACCATGAAGCGCTGGTGCACGTCCACCTGGCTGGCGGCCAGGCCGATGCCGGGGGCGTCGTACATGGTCTCGAACATGTTGTCGAGCAGCTCCTGGAACGCCGGCGTGGTCACTTCGGCGGCATCGATCAACGCAGCCTTGGTACGCAGGCGCGGATCGGGGAACTCAAGGATGGGGAGTAAAGCCATGGCAGTTTCCGGGGTTGGGGCCGGGTTACGCCGGCATACGTCGCAGATTCTAGCTCCAACGCTTGCCTTGCGCCCCGGTTTCTGGACTATAGTGCGCGAACCTGTTGGGGAATCAGGGCTTCACACCTATGTTGCTTCGTTTTCGTACGGTCGTCGCCGCGGCGATGCTGACCGTGGCTGCCTATGCTACCGCCGTGGAAGTGAATGGCGGGCACCCGGACACCTATGTGGTCCGCAAAGGGGACACCCTGTGGGATATCGCAGGACGTTTCCTGCAGAAACCATGGCTGTGGCCGGAGATCTGGCAGGCCAATCCGCAGGTCGCCAATCCACACCTGATCTATCCCGGTGACGTCCTCAGCCTGGCCTACCTGGACCGTGTAACGGCCCAGCCCGGTCCGCGCCAGGAAGCCCCGGTGACCGGCGTGCCGCTGGCCCAGGTCGAGCCGTTCCTGAAGCAGCTCAGCGTGGTCGACAGCATCGAACAGCTGCCGTATGTGGTCGGCCTGGAAGACAACCGCCTGCGCGCCACCGGTGGGCAGACCGCCTATGTGCGCCTGGCCGACGCCCAGACCGGGCAGCGCTGGGCCGTGGTCCGCCCGACCGTGCGCTACGCCCAGCCCAAGCCCACCGAGGACCTGACCGCCAATGGCGATGTCACCCCGGGCAGCGGCAATCTTTGGAGAGCCTTCAGCGCGCCCAACCACCGCCGCGGCATTCTGGGTTACGAGCTGGCACAGGTCGGCACCGGCACCATCACCAAGGTGGCGGGCGGCAAGACCGAAGCGTCGACCCTGGCCCTGGACAACGCCAGCGGCGGCCGTGAAGTGCGTGCCGGCGACCGTCTGGTGCCGGTCGAGGCCACGCCGTACGACCTGCAGTTCTTCCCGCATGTGCCTGCAGCCGGCGTGGAAGGCATGGATGTGCGCGTACTGGCGGTCACCGACATGTTCAGCACCGGCGGTCCGCGCGATGTGATCGCGATTTCCGCTGGCCGCGCCCAGGGCGTGGACAACGGCACCGTGTTCTCGCTGTGGCGCCATGGCAGCCACGTGGCGCACCGGATGAAGTTCCCGGGGTCCTCGCGGATGGACGACTCGGTCAGCACGGGTGCCGGCCGGGTCAGCCTGCCGGATGAGTACGCCGCACATGCCATGGTCTTCCGCACCTTCGACAACGTCAGCTACGCGCTGGTGATGCAGGGCGTGAAGCCGGTACGTGTGGGCTACAGCGCGCTGCATCCGGACGCGAAATGATCCAGCGCCGGGCTCTGCCCGGGCTCGGCAGGGAGCGCCGGCCACATCGGCGGGCAACCTCCGGGATACCCTGACAGCAATACGCGAAGGCGCCCTAGGGCGCCTTCGTCGTGTGGGGCCGATAGTCGGGGGATGACTGAGAATGGACATGAAGCGCTGCTGCGCCTGTTGATCGCAGGGGGCTCCCTGGCACCCCGGCGCGCGCTGCTGCAGACCACCGGCAATGCGGAGGCCGCGTTGGCGCTGGGCATTGCAGGCTGGCGGGCCCACGGCTGCACGCCGGAACAATGCGCCGCGCTGGAGCGTCCCGACACCCGTGCCCTCGCGCTTGCGCAGCGCTGGCTGCAGCAGCCGGATCATCACCTGCTGGCCTGCAACGATCCTGCCTTTCCGCCCGTCCTGCTCGATGTACCCAATCCGCCCCTGGCGCTGTTCGCTGCGGGGGATCCGGCCATCGCCTGGCGCCCTGCGGTGGCCCTGGTCGGCAGTCGTTCACCCACCCCGGTCGGGCGTGCCCTCGCCGCCCGGTTTGCCACCTGTTTCGTCGAGGCCGGGCTGGCCGTCACCAGTGGGTTGGCGGCGGGCATCGATGCCGCCGCCCACCAGGCGGCGCTGGACGCAGGCGGTTGCACCGTCGCGGTGATCGGCACCGGCCCGGACCGTGCCTATCCCACCAGCCACGCCCGCCTGCAGGCCAGAATCGCGGCCGAAGGTGTGGTAGTCAGCGAATACCTGCCAGGCACGCCCGCACGGCCGGGCCACTTCCCCGCACGCAACCGGCTGGTGGCCGGGCTGGCCCTGGCCACGGTGGTGGTCGAGGCCGCGCAACGCTCGGGCGCCCTGATCACCGCCCGGCTGGCGGCCGAAGCGGGCCGCGAGGTCTGTGCGATACCCGGCTCGGTGCTCAATCCGCGCGCCGCCGGCTGCCACCGGCTCATCCGTGAAGGGGTTGCCCTGGTCGAACGCCCCGAGGAAGTGCTGGAACTGCTGGCCCCGGCGTTGCGCCACCAGCTTCCGGGCTTGCAAACCCGGCTTGCCACCCCCACTGAACAGGCAGCGCCGGCGGACCTGCCGGCATGCTGGGCGAACGACGCTGACTACCAGAGCTTGTGGCGGGCACTGGAGTACGACCCCATCAGTATGGATTCACTGATCACGCAGTGTGGATTGACGGCGTCGGAGGTGTCCTCCATGCTGCTGGCCATGGAACTTGCGGGGATCGTGGTGTGCGTACACGGCCGCTACTGTCGACGTCCCTAGTTTCTTCACCTCCACAGCGTCGCGCGACGCAGGCCGAGGGGCAATGAAAGAGAGCATCCTGGATGTACTGTTGTACCTGTTTGAACACTATTTCAGCGAAGATGCGGACCTGATCCGTGACCGCGACTCACTGCAGAATGGCCTGATCCAGGCCGGTTTCAGCCCCACTGAGATCAACAAGGCATTCGAATGGCTCGATGCCCTGGCAGCGCAGCGCCCAAGCGCGGCCCAGGCACGGGTCGATGGCCCGGTGCGCATCTATCACGGCCCGGAGCTGGACAAGCTTGATGTGGAATGCCGTGGTTTCCTGCTGTACCTGGAACAGCACGGCATCCTTGATGCCGGCCAGCGCGAGCTGGTGCTGGACCGGGCAATGGCCCTGGACCAGGACGAACTGGACCTGGACGACCTGAAGTGGGTGGTGCTGATGGTGCTGTTCAACCAGCCCGGCGCCGAGGCGGCCTACGCCTGGATGGAAACGCAGATGTTCGTGGACGAGCCAGAACCCCTGCACTGACCGTACACTTGGGGGCCGTGCGCATTCAGGAGCGTCCCCCGTGAGTGAGTGGTTCCATGCCGAAGGCAACCGCCAGCAAGGCCCGTTGCCCTCGGAACAGTTGATCGAGCTGTTCCGTAGCAACCAGATCACCCTGGACACCCTGGTCTGGCGCGACGGCCTGCCGCAATGGCAGCCGTTGCGCAATGTGGTCGACGAACTGGGCCTGATCGTGCCCGCTGTTGATGCCGCCGCCACTGTCGCTGTGGCGCCGCCACCTCCTGCCGCTCCTCTGCCGCCGACCCTGCCGCCTGCCTCGCCCTACGCGACCACGCCGATGGACGCTGCACCGGCCGCGAAGAAGGGCCTGTCCGGCTGCGCGTTGACCGCCATCATCGGCGGCGTTGCCCTGCTCGTGGTGGTGCCGATCCTGGCCATCCTCGCAGCTATCGCCCTGCCGGCCTACAACGACTACACCATCAAGGCCAAGGTCGCCGGCGCGATCACGGCGCTGCAGCCGCTGAAGGACAAGGTCCAGCATTTCGCCGATGACCAGGACCGTTGCCCGGGCGCCAACGACGCCGGCTTCCCGGCGGCGGACGAATTCGCAGGCCAGGGCCTGTCGGCCGTGCATATCGGCCGCTTCAACAATGGTCACTGCGGCATCGAAGCAACGCTGGCGGTTCCGGGCAAGAGCCAGGATGGCGACCTGCTGTGGCTCGAGTACGACCGTGACAGCGGACGCTGGGAATGCAGCGGCGAAAGCGACGACAAGTATCTGCCCACGCAATGCCACGGCTGAGCCGCGCATCGGGCAACCCACCAAGGACGACCCAACAGGGGACATGCAATGACTGAGTGGTACTACGCCGAAGGACAGCAACGCCAGGGCCCGTTGGAGGTCACCGAGATCCGCCAGCGTTTCCAGCGCGGCCAGTTGACCCTGGACACCCTGGTCTGGCGCGAAGGCATGGGACAGTGGGCACCGCTGCGGCAGATGGTGGACGAACTGGGGCTGCAGACCCTGGCCGATGCCAGCACCTCCACCGCCACTGGTGGCTTCGACCTGCGCAACGACTACGCCGCGATCGACAACGGCACCGCGCCCCTGCCCGGCACCGGCGCCCTCAGCAACTCGCCGTACAACGCGCCCGGCACAGCCGGCGGCGACTATTCGCAGCTGGTGCAGGGCGGCGAAGTGGTCTATGCCGGCTTCTGGAAGCGCTTCGCCGCTTACCTGATCGACTATTTCGTTCTGCTGATTCCCAGCGGCGTGGTCGGTGGCATCCTCGGCTTGGTGCTCGGCACCGGCATGGGGGCGGCCGGCAGCGGCGAAACAGCGGTGGAAGTGGTCAGCCAGCTGATCAGCGGTCTGGCTGGTCTGTTCATCGCTGCCGCCTACTACGGCTGGTTCCATGCCTCCCGTGGCGGCGCCACCCTCGGCAAGATGGCCATCGGCATCAAGGTCGTGCGCGGCAACGGTGATCGCCTGACCCTGGGTCGCAGCATCGGCCGCTACTTCGCCACCATCCTCAGTGGCCTGACCCTCTGCATCGGCTACCTGATGGCCGCCTTCACCGAGCGCAAGCAGGGTCTGCATGACCTCATCTGCGACACGGTGGTGGTCGACCGCTGGGCCTACACCGACCAGCCGCAGCTGCAGCGCCGCGAGCTGGGCACGGTGACCATCGTGATCCTGGTGCTGGGCGGCCTGCTGATGCTGGCCGGTTTCGCCGCAATCATCATCGCCGTCGGCGTCATCGCCAACATGGCGTCCTGATCGCGGATCGAGGGCCAATGCGCCGTCGCAGACGGCCATCCTCACGCCTCCCTGCTTGACAATGGCAGGCCGGGCGTGATTCCTCTAATAAGGTGAAACCTGAACGCCCGGCACAGTCCCGGGCGTTCAGTTTATTGATTTGCCCGTGGCCGCTTCACTAATGCGGCCGTTTGCTCCACCCTAGCGGCCCTTCCCCGCGGCTTACCCACAGACCCTGCTGCCATGCCCAAGCACCTGCTCATCGTTGAATCGCCGGCCAAAGCCAAGACGATCAACAAATACCTCGGCAAGGACTACACGGTCCTGGCCTCGTATGGGCACGTGCGTGACCTGATCCCGAAGGAAGGCGCGGTTGACCCGGACAACGGGTTCGCCATGCATTACGACGTGATCGAGAAGAACGAAAAGCATGTCGATGCAATCGCGAAGGCCGCAAAGGGCGCCGACGACATCCTGCTGGCGACCGATCCGGATCGCGAGGGTGAAGCGATCAGCTGGCATATCGCCGAGATCCTGAAAGAGCGCGGGCTGGTCGGGGACAAGCCGATGCAGCGCGTGGTGTTCACCGAGATCACGCCGCGCGCGATCAAGGAAGCCATCAGCCAGCCGCGCGAGATCGCCAGCGACCTGGTCGATGCCCAGCAGGCACGCCGCGCGCTGGACTACCTGGTGGGCTTCAACCTCTCCCCGGTGCTGTGGCGCAAGGTGCAGCGCGGCCTGTCCGCTGGCCGCGTGCAGAGCCCGGCGCTACGCATGATCGTCGAGCGCGAGGAAGAGATCGAAGCCTTCATCGCCCGCGAGTACTGGTCGATCGCCGCCGAGTGCGCGCATCCCTCACAGCACTTCAACGCCAAGCTGATCAAGCTGGACGGGCAGAAGTTCGAGCAGTTCACCGTCACCGACGGCGACACCGCCGAGGCCGCCCGCCTGCGCATCCAGCAGGCAGCACAGGGCGCCCTGCATGTCACCGACGTGGCCAGCAAGGAGCGCAAGCGTCGCCCCGCGCCGCCGTTCACCACCTCCACGCTGCAGCAGGAAGCCTCGCGCAAGCTCGGCTTCACCACCCGCAAGACCATGCAGGTCGCGCAGAAGCTGTACGAAGGCATGGACATCGGCGGCGAAGAAGGCACGGTCGGCCTGATCTCGTACATGCGTACCGACTCGGTGAACCTGTCGCAGGACGCGCTGGCCGAGATCCGCGACGTGATCGCCCGTGATTACGGCATCGCCTCGCTGCCCGACCAGCCCAATACCTACCAGACCAAGTCCAAGAACGCCCAGGAAGCGCACGAAGCGGTGCGTCCGACCTCGGCACTGCGTACCCCGGCCCAGGTCGCGCGGTTCCTGACCGACGACGAGCGCAAGCTGTACGAGCTGATCTGGAAGCGTGCAGTGGCCTGCCAGATGATTCCGGCCACGCTCAACACCGTCAGCGTGGATCTGTCGGCCGGCAGCGAACACGTGTTCCGCGCCAGCGGCACCACCGTGGTCGTGCCCGGCTTCCTGGCCGTGTACGAGGAAGGCAAGGACAGCAAGAGCGCCGAGGATGACGACGAAGGCCGCAAGCTGCCGGCGATGAAGCCGGGCGACCGCGTGCCGCTGGAACGCATCGTGGCCGACCAGCATTTCACCCAGCCGCCGCCGCGCTTCACCGAAGCGGCGCTGGTGAAGGCGCTGGAAGAGTACGGCATCGGCCGTCCTTCGACTTACGCCTCGATCATCCAGACCCTCCTGTTCCGCAAGTACGTGGAAATGGAAGGCCGCAGCTTCCGCCCGTCCGATGTCGGCCGTGCGGTGTCCAAGTTCCTGTCCAGCCACTTCACCCAGTACGTCGACTACGACTTCACCGCCAAGCTGGAAGACGAGCTCGATGCCGTCTCGCGTGGCGAGGAAGAGTGGATTCCGCTGATGTCGCGCTTCTGGGGCCCGTTCAAGGAACTGGTCGAAGACAAGAAGGAATCGGTCGACCGTGCCGAGGCCAGTGGCGCGCGCGAGCTCGGCACCGACCCCAAGACCGGCAAGCCGGTCAGCGTGCGTCTGGGCCGGTTCGGGCCTTACGCAGCCATCGGCAGCACGGCCGAGGATGCCGAGGACAAGCCCAAGTTCGCTTCGCTGCGGCCGGGCCAGTCGATGCACACCATTTCCCTGGAAGACGCGCTGGAGCTGTTCCTGATGCCGCGCGCGCTGGGTGAGGACAAGGGCGAGGACGTCAGCGTCGGCATCGGCCGCTTCGGCCCGTTCGCCAAGCGCGGCAGCACCTACGCCTCGCTGAAGAAGGAAGACGACCCGTACACCATCGACCTGGCCCGCGCCGTGTTCCTGATCGAAGAGAAGGAAGAAATCGCGCGCAACCGGATCATCAAGGAGTTCGAGGGCAGCGACATCCAGGTGCTGAACGGTCGTTTCGGCCCGTACATCAGCGACGGCAAGATGAACGGCAAGATTCCCAAGGATCGTGAGCCGGCATCGCTGACCCTGGCCGAAGTGCAGCAGTTGATGGAAGAAACCGGCAAGCCGGTGCGCAAGGGCTTCGGCGCCAAGAAGGCTGCCGCGAAGAAGGCCCCGGCCAAGAAAGCCGCAGTGAAGAAGGAAGCCGCGCCGAAGAAGGCCGCTGCCAAGAAGGCGCCGGCAAAGAAGGCAGCTGCGAAGAAGGCACCGGCGAAGAAGGCCGTGGCCAAGAAGGCACCGGCAAAGAAGGCGGTCAAGAAGGCTGCCAAGTAGATCCACGCCATGCGTGGATGAGGGCACTGGTAGTGCCGGCCGCTGGCCGGCCATTGCCACCCACCCCGAGGTTGCCGGCCAGCGGCCGGCACTACCGATAGGCGGCGCTCCACCCGTTGTGCACGCAGCGGGGGGATAATGAAGGCCCACGCCGGGCCCGGTCGCCGCCATGAAAGAACTCACACTGGACACCGCAGTCGCCACGCTCCGCAGTGGCGGAGTGATCGCCTACCCGACCGAAGCCGTCTGGGGGCTGGGGTGCGACCCTTCGCATGAGGCAGCGGTGCACCTGCTGCTGCGGCTGAAGCAGCGCCCGATCGAAAAAGGCATGATCCTGGTCGCTGCCGAACTGTCGCAGCTGCAGGGCTGGGTGCGCCTGCAGGCGCTGCCCGATGCACGCCAGCGCGCAGTGCTTGCCAGTTGGCCTGGCGCCAACACCTGGATCCTGCCCGCCGGCACCCGCGCCCCCGGCTGGATCACCGGCGAACACAGTGGTATCGCGGTGCGCATCAGCGCCCACCCGCTGGTCGCAGCACTGTGCCAGGCCTGGGGAGGCCCTCTGGTCTCCACCAGCGCCAACCTTGCCGGCGAGCCCCCCGCGCGCAGCCGCGAAGAGCTGGACCCGCGCCTGCTGCGCCTGCTCGACGGCATCCTCGATGGGCAGACCGGTGGGCTGGCCCAACCCACGCCGATCCGCGACGCGCTCAGTGGCAACGTACTGCGCTCCTGACAAGTCGATTGCGTCAGCGTTGCCGATCGCGCACGCTGCCCCCATGAGCCTGCTCCGCCCTGCCCTGTGCCTGGCCCTGCTGCTGCCGTTGCCGGCACTTGCCGCTGACGACGTGCGGGTCTACCGCTGCGTCGGCAGCAATGGTGCCGTCGCCCTGCAGGACAAGCCCTGCACGGCTGGCCGCCAGGAAGTGCGCGACCTGCAACGCCCACGCGACCCGCCGCCGCGGGTGGTCAGCACCGACGCCGCAGTGCCGTCACCGGCGCAGACACCGCCGATGCGCGAACGCGAGGTGCGCCATGTCTACGTCCAGCCGCCGCAGCCGATGTACGAATGCGTGAGTGAAGATGGCGATCGCTATACCAGCGACAACAACGAAGGGAATCCGCGCTGGGTGCCGCTGTGGACCACGGTCTGGTATCCGCATGGTCATCTTGGCGGCGGGCGACCCGGACCGCATCCAGGGCCACGCCCGGCCAGCAGTGGCACCACCATCGATGCCTCCATCGGTGGGGGACCGGTCTATCGTCCGCCGTCGGTGGGCGTCGGTGTCAACGTGCCTGCCGGCAACATCCTGGTCCGCGACACCTGCCACGCACTGCCCCCGCAGGAAGTGTGCGCACGCCTGCGTGATCGTCGCTGGGAACTGGACCGGCGTTACAACAGCGCGCTGCAGAGCGAGCGCACTGCGATCAGCAACGAGCAGCGCGGGATCGATGCACGGCTGGCGCAGGACTGCGGCGGCTGAGCCCGCGCTGGGGCCCCGCTTTGGTAGACGCCCACCTTGGTGGGCGCTGGCAGACAGCAGTGCCAACCAAGGTTGGCAGCTACCGGGGCATGTGAGCCTTGCTTTGGTAGACGCCCACCTTGGTGGGCGCTGGCAGACTGTGGTGCCAACGAAGGTTGGCAACTACCGGGGCACGGGCCACCGCTGTAGGCTGCTCGCATGAGAAGACTGATCTGGCTGGCCATGGGCCTGTTGCCCGGCAACGCGTTGGCCGATGACATGGTGATCTACCGCTGCATGGGCAGCAGCGATGTTCCTACGTTGCAACGCACCCCCTGCCCCGCTGGCACCCGTCAGGAAATCCAGCGTATCCCTGCGCCTGCGCCGACGGTACCGGGCGCACCGGTACAGAACAGCCCCGCTCCGACGCCTGCAGCGATACCGTCCGTGGACGTCGCCGCCGAGCCTGCAGCGAAGCAGCCACGTGAGGGCCGCACGATCATGGAAGCACGCATGGTCGAGGACGAAGGCGGAGACACCATCCTCGACAGCGCGATGCTGCACCATCGCGGTGATGGCCCTGTAGAGGACAAGGACGCGCCACCAAAACCTCCGTTGCCGGCGATCTTCCAGTGCGTTGACACGCAGGGCGGTTCTTACCTGCACGAGTACGAGGCCGCACCCGGTCGCTGCGAACTGTTGAACGTACAGGGCCTGGGCGGGGCAACACCGGTCAACGCCGCCAGTTGCGAGGTGATCAGTGACCGCTGCACTGAAGTGGAAGAAGCACAGCGCTGCGGCAGTTGGCAGCAACGCTTCCGCGATGCACGGGGTCGCGAGCGGTTCGCCGCACCGGAGAATCAGCAGACGGCGCGCGGCGAGCGCGAGCGCCTGCAGGTCGTGCTGGAAGCCAGCAATTGCCCGGTACCGCAGTGAGGGATCCACACAGCGCGCGGATCCCTCATCCGACTTGATCCGCCGCGATCAGAACCCGTAACGCAGGAAGCCGCCATCCACCGCGATGCATTCGCCAGTGACATAGCTCGACGCCGGCAGGCACAGGAAACCCACTGCCGAGGCCACTTCTTCCGGCTCACCGATGCGCCGCATCGGCGTACGTCCGATCACTTCCTCGTAGTAATCCGTATCGGACAGCGGGCCGGAGGTGCGACGGGTGCGGATGTACCACGGCGCCACCGCATTGACCCGGATGCCGTCCTCGGCCCACTCCACTGCGAGGTTGCGGGTCATCTGGTGCATCGCCGCCTTGGTCATGCCATAGACCACGCCACTGCGCACATGGGTCAGGCCGGACACGCTGCCGACGTTGACGATGGCCGATGACGCGTGGCGCGCGAGCAACGGATGCGCATAGCGCGACAGTTCGAACGCCGAGAACAGATTGGTCTCGAAAATGCCGCGCCACTCGTCTTCGGAGTACTCGGTGGCGGGCTTGGTGATGTTGCCACCGGCGTTGTTGACCAGGATGTGCAGGCCATCGGCGTGGTCCTCGACCCAGTCCAGGATCTGTCGGCGGTCTTCGTCATCGGACACATCGGCGGCCAATGCGTGGATCTGGTGCTGCGGATATACATCCAGCAGCTCATCGCGGGCGCTCTCCAGCATATCCAGGTCGCGGCCGACGATCATCAGATCGGCGCCGAAACCGGCCAGTTCATGCGCGATCGCCAGGCCGATACCGGCGCTGGCACCGGTGATCAGCGCCGTCTGCCCATCCAGGCGCCACCGTTGCTGGGTCATATGTCCTCCGGGGCCGCGCCCACTGTGTTTCGATGCGGCAAGGATACGCGCTCACGACCGCCCGCTGCCCGGGATGCGACACTGGCCGCACGCCCCTCGTGGAAAGCTGCCATGCGCCTCCTGATTCCCGTTGTGATGTCGGCCGCACTGCTGGCCGGGTGCCAGCGTCCCGCGCCGCCGAATCCGGAACGACCACCGGAACCGCAGGCAATGGCCAAAGCGATCAATCAGCCCCTGGACCGCGCCAAGGGCGTGCAGAAGACGATGGACGCGTCGGCCGAACGCGAGCGCAAGGCAGAGGCCGACGCGCAGTAGATGCCCGCATACAACAACGCCCGGCCAAGGCCGGGCGTTGTGCGTTCAGTAGATCCACGCCATGCGTGGATGGGACGTCAGAACCCGCAGAAGCAATACGCCAGCGACTTCACCGGTGCACCGTTGCCCTTCTCGCGCGCCGCATTTTCAACGAAGCGCAGCTGCGTATCGATTTCCGGCATCGTGCGCGCCAGCATCATCCGGCCCACGCCGGAATCAGCCAGCATCCAGGCACCGGCATGGCTGCCAGCAAAGCCGCTGACGAACTGCGCGAACGGCGTCGCCGCCTTCTCGATGTAACGCACACGGTACTTGTCGGTCGCACCCAGCTTGGCCCGACCGGCAGCATCAGCCACGGCGTCCTTCAGGCCACCGAAGGCATCGACCAGACCGCGCTCCTTGGCCTGCGCACCGCTCCAGACACGTCCGCGGGCCACTTCGTCGATCGCTTCGACCGGCTTCTTGCGGGCCTCGGCGACACGGCCGGTGAAATCGGCATAGCCCTTGTTGATCACCGACTGGATGACCTGGCCCACCGCCGGGTCCATCGGCCGGGTGACATCGAAGGCACCGGCAAAACGGGTGGTACCGACGCCATCGGTGTGCACGCCGAACTTGTCCAGCGCACGGCTGAAGTTCGGGATCATGCCGAAGATGCCGATCGAACCGGTGATGGTCGACGGATCGGCATAGATGCGATCGGCGTTCATGCTGATCCAGTAACCACCGGACGCAGCCAAGTCGCCCATGGACACCACCACCGGCTTGCCAGCAGCCTGCAGGGCCACCACTTCGCGACGGATCTGCTCGGAAGCGTAGACCTCGCCACCCGGAGAATCCACGCGCAGCACCACGGCCTTGACGTCGTCATCGTCGCGCGCCGCACGCAGCAGCGCCGAGGTCGATTCACCACCGATGCGGCCGGCCGGCAGATCGCCGCCGCTGATTTCACCGGAGGCCACAATCACGGCGACCTGCGGACGCGAATCAACCGGGTTGCGGCGCGCATCGAGCTGGGCCATGTAGGTGCCGAAATCGATGTTGCGGAAACCACCGTCGGCGTCTTCGTCGGCCACACCGCGCTCGATCATCAGATCCTCGAATTCCTCGCGGGTCTTCAGCGCGGTCACCAGCTTCTGCTGCAGGGCGAACTTGGCCAGGTCGCCACCAGCGGCAGCCACACCTTCAGGCAGGGTATCGATGCCGGCCGCCAGCTGTGCGGGATCCAGGCGGCGGGCCTTGGCGATATCGCCGAGGTAGCGCTGCCACACATCGTTCATCCAGAACAGATCGGCTTCCTTGGACGCCGGCGACGCCGCGTCGAGCACGTACGGCTCGGCGGCCGACTTGTACTCGCCCACCTTGAACAGGTGCACGTCCACGCCCAGCTTGTCCTGCAGGCCGGTGCGGAAGTACTGGCGGTAGCGGCCCAGGCCTTCCAGCACCACCGACCCCATCGGGTCCAGGTAGACCTCGTCAGCCTGTGCGGCCAGCAGATACTGCGACTGCCCCATGCTCTCGCTGAAGGCGACCAGCTGCTTGCCCGAGGCGCGCAGTTCCTGCAGCGCAGCGGACACTTCGCGCAGCGAGGCGAAACCGGACGGCTGCAGCTTGTCCAGTTCCAGCACCACGCGCTCGATCTTCTTGTCATCGCGCGCGTTCTCGATCACCCGGATCAGATCGCGCAGCTGCACTTCCTCGGCACCGTTGTCACCAACGGCCTTGGCCAGCGCGCGGCTGACCGGATCGGCGCTGTACTGCTCGACCAGGCGGCCTTCCGGCGCGATCACCAGGGTGGTGCGGTCCTGCAGCGCCTTGCTGGCGCCAGCGCCCATGCCCGCAGCGACGATGAACATCACCAGCACCAGCAGCAACAGGCCGAAGAACACCAGGTTGAGGATCAACCGGCGGGTGAAATTCATCACGTCCCACAGCCCGATGAAGAAGCTGGCGACAGGATTGCGGTTCGCCGGGGGCAGCGGCGGCACGGGTTGGTTCATGGAGCACTCCGGATGGCTTCTTGCCGTGGTACCAGCATAGCCGGTGCCGCGTGAGGCGGCATCGGACACAAGTCAGGGGATCGCCAGTCACGGTTGCCCATGACCGGGCGGGAATCAGGCCAGCGTGGACTGGCCCAGGCGTTTGCTGCTGCGGTTCAGGCGCCAGCCCATCAGGATGGCGGCGGCGGTCAGGCCGACGATCAGGCCGATCCACATGCCCTGCGGGCCCATGCCCAGGCCGAGGCCAAGCCCGGCACCCAGCGGCATGCCCAGGCCCCAATAGGCGAACATGGCAATGAACATCGGCACGCGGGTGTCCTTCAGTCCGCGCAGCGCGCCGGCCGACAACACCTGGATGCCATCGGGGAACTGGAAGGTGGCCGCGTACAGCAGCAGGGTCGAGGCCAGACCGGCCACGGCCAGATCATTGGTGTAGACGCCGACGATGGCATCGTGGCCGAACAGCAGCGCCGCCGCCGACAGCGTCTGCGTACCCATGACGATCGCGTAGCCTGCCCACACCGCACGGCGCACGCCGAAGCCATCGCCACGGCCAACCGCATGGCCGACACGCACGGTGGTCGCCTCGGCCACGCCCATCGGGATCATGAAGCACAGCTGCGCCACGTTGATCGCGATCTGGTGTGCGGCCGCTTCATTGGCGCCCAGGCGACCGATCAACAAGGCGGTGACGATGAACAGGCCACCTTCCATCAACACGGTGATGCCGATCGGCAGGCCGGTGCGCAGCAGGTCCCAGATCGCTGACCATCGCGGACCCTCGAAGTGCGAGAACAGCTGCAGGTGGGCAAAGCGCTTGGTGAACCACAGGTAGGTACCGAAGGCGATCGCCTGCAGCCACATCATCACCGCCGAGGCGATGCCCAGGCCTTCGGCGCCCATTTCCGGGAAGCCCAGCTTGCCGTTGGCCAGCACGTAGCCCATCGGCGCCAGCACCAGCAGGCCACCGAAACCGAGCAGCATGGTCGGCAACGTCCAATGCATGCCTTCACTGAGATAGCGCATGCAGAAGTACAGGGTCAGCGCCGGGCCACCCCAGCGCACCGCATGCAGGAACGCCGTTGCGCCGGGCACGATGTCCGGGGCGATGCCGAAGGCCGGCAGCAGCGGCGGCACCACGGTGAGGAAGGTGAACATGATCAGTCCCAGGCCCAACGCCAGCCACAGCGCCTGCCGGAACAGCGGGCCGATCTCGCGCTCACGGCCGGCGCCATGCAGCTGCGACACCGAAGCGGTGAGTGAGATCAGCGTACCGATCGGGATCAGCATCGGCAGCCACAGCAGCGCGGTGCCAATGGTCACTGCGGCCAGGGTGGATGTCGCATGGTGGCCGGCAATCACGTTGTCGACGAAGGAGATCAGACCGGTGGAGACGTGCCCGAGCACAAGCGGCAGGGCAAGCAGACCGGTGGCGCCGACTTCCTTGCTGAAGCGCGGCGTAGAGGTTGCAGTAGACATAAGGTGCTTGACGCGAACTACGGTTGCGCGCGAAGGGCACAGGCACCGGGTTGCGGCCGGCCATCTTACGCGTGCCGGGCGATCATTCCCATGACTGCCCCATAAAGGGGACGGAGGGGATTAAGTCGCATTCGGCACACTCGGGCCACAAACGACTTAATCCCCTCCGTCCCCTTTTCGCTTATTGGCCGGCCTGGCGCTTGAGCCAGGTGTCGCGTTCGGCGGCGGGGACGGTGAGGAATGCGCTGCGTACGCTGTCGCGTTCCTGTGGCGGCGTGCGCTGCGCGACCAGGGCCAACTGTGCCAACTGCGCAGGGCTCAGCTGGCGCAGCACGGCAAGGACCGCGTCGCGCTGTTGCGGCGGCACGAAACCGAACAGGCCGTGCAGCTTGGGGAATTCGGCGCCGAGTTGCGGGCCCAGTCGCCAGCCTTCGCGGAAGGCCTGGTCCTGTGCCAGGAACTGCGTGCGCAGGCGCTGCTGTTGATCGGCCGGCAACGCGGCGAAACGGCTGGCGGCCTGACGGATGCGTTCGCGCTCACCCTCTGGCAGGGCCCGCCACACGGCGTAGTCGCTGCGACGCTGGCGTTGCTGGGCGGGATCGAGTTGCGCGAATGCCGCCGCCGCGGTGGGCGCGACCGCCGACGGTGTTGCCGAGGGTGCGGGCAGCGGCACGTTCAACGATTGCGGCGCAGCGGCCAGCGACAGCGGCAAGGCCAGAAGCAGGCCGGCGAAGAGGAGCTTATTCATCGGCAGCAGAGGTTTCCAGCGCTGCGCCGACCGGTTCCGGGCGAGTCGGCTTGGGTTGTGACTCGTCCACCGGCAACGGGCCACCGGCAGCACTCCAGGCATGCATGTCGGCCTCGGCCAGCAGCGGGTAATCGCGGTCGGCCAGCATGGCGGCATCGTCACTGGCCTGCGCATCGCTGCCTGCAATGGGGCGGACATCGCTGGCGGGCAGCGCCTCGACGGTCACCGGCCCGGCCTCGCCCACCACGCCCTCGGGCAAGGGGCCATCGGCAGTCAACGCGCGGCCTTGCCAATGGCGCCAGCCCAGCGCAGCCATCAGCAGCACCGCCACGGTGATCAACAGGATCACCGGGCCACGCCAGCGCGGTTTCGCATTGGGGCGACGACGCTTGCCCGTGGCAGGCGCGCGTTCGTCACGCGGCGGCGCACGCCAACTGGACGCCGGCGCCTGGTTGTTGGCCGCTGGCGCGGACGGTTGCTGCAGTTGCTGCAGACGCTTGGCCGGCAGGTCGCGGATACGCAGTTGCACCTGTTCGGCCAACGTCCGCCATGCCGCGGCATCGGGCTGGCCATTGGCGTCGCGTGGGCAGGCCGCGGCCAGCAGGCGTTGGTAGCCCTCTTCGTCGACATCCAGAACGCGGGTGGCGATGCCCTCGTCCAGGCTGCCCCCCACCCGCAGCAGCAGGGCCAGCCGCGGCAAGGGTGCCATGTCGCCCAGCGCGGCCAGCGACGGCGGCCACTGGCCGGTGGTCGGCTCACGCAGCGCTTGGCGCTGGCCCAGCAGGGTCCAGAAGCGGCCGGGCCACTGCGCCATCGGCAGGTCGCTGGCGACGGCGGCGAAGGCGCGCATCACCGCCACCAGCGTTTGTTCGGCACGGGCGGGGTCGCCGCACTGCAGTTCGGCCACGACCAGGGCACGGCGTTCGACGCCACGCAGAAATGCCGACAGCGCGCCGGCCGCGGTCGAGGAAACAGGGGCGGGCACAGCCGTCATCGGTCACTCCAAAGGTCTGCCGGCATGATAGCGGCAGCCCATCGCTGCCCGGCAGGCTTGCGATTCCAGACACTTCATGCTGCAGGTTGTGCACAGCATCACGCCGGAACCGGGCGATTCCTTGGTGAATGGCTGAATTCACCCTGTTTCAGCAATGTTTCACACTTAAGTTATTGATTTTAATCTAATTTAAAGTGTGGCTATTTTTTGACCAACCCAAGCGTGAGGCCGTCGCCATCGGCCTCATGCGGCACCACGAGCCGCTAACGCACAGACTTATCCACAGAAGATGTGGATAAGACTGAATCTCCAATAGACACCGATATTTAGGTGACATTTATGATTCGCCAAAGGGCATGACAGTCGCATTTGCCGCTGCCATGCACCCTCGCAGGGGCCGTTACACTGACCCGATGCTCGTCCCCGATTCCGGCCCTGTCCCGACCCTGCAGGTCGCCCTGCCCGTCCCGCTGCCGCGCCTGTTCGATTACCTGCCGCCACCGGGCGAAGGCCCGACGGTGGCGGTCGGCTGCCGGCTGAAGGTCCCGTTCGGCAACCGCGAACTGATCGGCGTGGTGGCCGGCCACGGGCAATCCGAGGACAGCCAGGGTCTGCGCCAGGCACTGGCCTGGTGTGACGCGGCACCGCTGCTGCAGGGCGAGCTGTGGCAGAGCCTGCAGTGGCTGGCCCGCTATACCCACGCGCCCCTGGGCGAGGTGCTGAGCACCGCCCTGCCCGGCCCGCTGCGGCACGGCGAACCGCTGCCCGATACCCATCACTGGGGCTGGCAGCTGACACCGGAGGGCCACGCCCAGCGCGAAAAGCTGCGCGCCGGCAGCCGTCCACGGCAATTGGCCGAGCTGCTGGCCGACGCGGTGGTGGACGAAGATGTCCTGTCCGCGCGCATGCAGGACTGGCGGGTGGCCGCACGCAGCCTGGGCAAGCGTGACCTGGCCGAGCGCATCGCCCTGAGCGTGGCGCCGCAGCACGCTCAGCCCCTGCCCGGCCCCACCCTCAATCTGGAGCAGGCCGAGGCCGTGGCCGCGATCACCGCCGCCGACAGCTTCCAGGCCTTCCTGCTGGACGGGGTGACCGGCAGCGGTAAGACCGAGGTCTACCTGCAGGCGATCATCCATTGCCTGGCGCAGGGCAGGCAGGCCCTGGTGCTGGTGCCCGAGATCGGCCTGACCCCGCAGACCCTGGCACGCTTCCGCGGCCGTCTCGGCATTGCCGTGCACGCGCTGCACTCGGGGCTGACCGACAACGAGCGAGCGCGGGTCTGGGCTGCAGCCTCACGCGGCGAAGCACGGGTGATCGTGGGTACGCGTTCGGCGGTGTTCATCCCCCTGCCGCAGCCCGGCCTGCTGATCGTGGACGAAGAGCACGACGGCAGCTACAAGCAGCAGGACGGCATCCGCTACCACGCACGCGATTTCGCTCTGGTGCGGGCCAAGGCGCAGGGCGTTCCGGTACTGCTGGGCAGCGCCACCCCCTCATTGGAAACCCTGCACAACGCCTACGCCGGCCGCTATGCGCACCTGCGCCTGAAGCAGCGTGCCGGTGATGCCCGACCACCGCGCGTGCGCATCCTCGATGTCCGCAAGCGTCCGCTGCGCGATGGTCTTTCCGCCGACGTGCTGGCCGGCATCGGCGAGCACCTGCAGCGTGGCCAGCAGGTGCTGGTGTTCAAGAACCGGCGCGGCTATGCGCCGGTTCTGCTGTGCCACGACTGCGGCTGGACCGCGCCCTGCAACCGCTGCGACGCACCGATGACCGTGCATGGCGGTGGCCGTCGCCTGCAATGCCACCACTGCGGTGCGCGGCAGCCGGCACCACTGGCCTGCCCTGCCTGTGGCAGCCTGGCGCTGCAGCCGCAGGGCATCGGCACCGAGCGACTGGAAGAACACCTGGTCAGTGCCTTCGCCGATTTCCCGGTGGTGCGCATCGACCGCGGCACCACCGCACGGCGCGATGCGCTGGAGCAGCAGCTGGCCAAGCTGGGCAACGAGCCCGGCATCCTGGTCGGCACGCAGATCCTGGCCAAGGGCCACGACCTGCCCAAGCTGACGCTGGTAGTGGTGGTGGGCATCGACGAAGGCCTGTTCTCGGCCGATTTCCGCGCCAGCGAAAAACTGGCGCAGCAGCTGATCCAGGTGGCCGGCCGCGCCGGTCGCGCGCGCGATCCGGGCGAAGTGTGGTTGCAGACCCATCATCCCGGTCATCCGCTACTGGAGACGCTGGTGAACGGTGGCTACCACCCGTTCGCGCAGGCCGAACTGAACCAGCGCGAGGCGGCGGGTTTTCCACCGTTCGCGCACCTGGCGCTGATGCGCGCCGAAGCGCAGCAGCTGGAGCATGCCAATGCATTCCTGCTGGCCGCGCGGAAACTGCTGGGCGAGCAGAACGTGGTGGAGGCCTATGGGCCAATGCCCGCACCGATGCCACGCCGTGCCGGCTATCAGCGCACGCAGTTGTTGTTGTCGGCGGCGCAGCGGCCACCGCTGCATGGGGTGCTGGCACAGCTGGTACCGCAGCTGTACGCACTGCCGGAGGCACGCAAGGTGCGCTGGTCGCTGGATGTGGATCCGACAGATCTGTATTGATCTGGCAGAGCGCTGCCGAGCATGGCTCGGCACTACTGTAGAGCTCTGGATGGCTTGGGGTCGGATCCCTTTTCGCAGAACAGGGCTCTGACCCCGAACGTCGCCCCTTCGCCTACGTCATCGGTGACATCACGCCGCGCTGGTAGGCCGGACGCTCGCGCAGGCGCGCGTACCACTCGGCCAGGTGCGGCAGGTCCGGGCGCTGGATGGGCAGCTCGAACCACGCGTAGATCAACGAGCCCAGGGCGATGTCACCCATGGCGAATTTCTCGCCCGACAGCCACGGCTGCGTGGCCAAGGTCGCGTTGGGCAGGGCCAGGAAATCACCGGCGCGGACGATCGCCGCATTGATGCGCGCCTCATCGCGGTCAGCCGGCGCGGTGCGCATGATGCCCCAGATCAGTTCGGAGTACAGCGGCGCCATCCGCGAGGTGCTCCAGTCCATCCACTTTTCGGCCTGCGCACGCTCCATCGCGTCTTCCGCGTACAGCGTGCCCAGCGAATAGCGCGCACTGAGGTAGCGCACGATGGTGTTCGATTCCCACAGCGGCAAGCCGTGGTCTTCGATCACCGGCACCAGCCCGTTCGGGTTCATCGCCACGTACTCCGGCGACTGCGTTCCGCCGTGACTACCGCCCACCTCGATGGACTCGTACGGCAGGCCGATTTCCTCGGCACACCACAGCACCTTGCGGACGTTGCTGGAATTGCGGCGACCCCAGATCTTCAACATGCGGATTTCCTTGCTGGCAATGCGAGCGGCAACGATACGCCTGATCGGCTTGGGTGTGAGCGCAATGACTGCATTGGGCATCCGCCGGGCCATGCCCGGCGACGCTGCGTGGCCGCGCGTTACCGGTTCTTCTTCGGCAGCGCGCGCACGTAGGAGGATTTACCGTCCTTCTTCAGTTCGAACAGACCGATTGCGGCCAGCAGATCGCTGAGCTTCCCGTAACCGTAGTTGCGCGGATCGAACGAGGCCTGGTTGCCGATCTGGCTGCCGACCGGCCCCAGGTGCGACCAACCATCCTCGCCTTCTGCCGAGGACACCGCACGGCGCAGCATCTTCACCAGGCGCGTGTCGCTGCGCATTTCCGCGCCGCTCTTGCGTGGGCGCGCATCGTCGCTGGTCGCTTGTTCGCTGGGCGCTTGTTCGTTCGATGATGGTTCGCTCGATGCCTGCTCCACATCCTGCACGCTGGCGTGGGTCTGGCCCAACGCTTCGAGATAGGTGAACTTCGAGCACGCGTTGACGAAAGGTTCCGGGGTTTTCTTTTCGCCGAAGCCATAGACCTTCACGCCATCGGTCAGCAGGCGCATCACCATCGGGGTGAAGTCGGCATCGCTGGACACGATCGCAAAACCATCGAGGTTACGCGCGTACAGCAGATCCATCGCGTCGATCACCATCGCCATGTCCGACGCGTTCTTGCCCTTGCTGTAGGCGAACTGCTGGATCGGCCGGATCGCGTATTCGTGCAGCACCGCCTCCCACCCTTTCAGCCTTGGGCTCTTCCAGTTGCCATAGGCACGGCGCACGTTGGCCACGCCATAGCGGGCGACCTCGGCCAGGACTTCGTCGATCTTCGAGGCCGGCGCATTGTCGGCGTCGATCAACAGGGCGATGCGCTTTTCCGGTTCGCTCATGGACTCCTCACGGGCAGTTGCCTGAACCCGAGTATCGCTGATCCGGATGCACGCTGACGTGACAAGGACCGGCCATGCGAAGATGCCAGGCACTTCCCCCATGCCCCCCTGGAGTGAGTCGATGAGTCGTGATCGCGTCCCCCACCTGGTCGTTGTCGGCGGCGGTTTCGCCGGCCTGTGGGCCACCCGTGCGCTGGCCCGCGAACGCATACGCATCACCCTGGTCGACCGTCGCAACCATCACCTGTTCCAGCCGCTGCTGTACCAGGTGGCCACTGCGGGACTGTCTGCGCCGGATATCGCCGCACCGCTGCGCCACATCCTCGGCCACCAGCGCAACGTGGAGGTGCGGCTGGGCGAAGTGGTGGCCATCGACAAGGAAGCCCGCCAGGTGCGCATGGCCGATGGCAGCACGCTGGACTACGACAGCCTGCTGCTGGCCACCGGCGCCACCCACGCCTACTTCGGCCATGACGAATGGGCCGACGATGCGCCCGGCCTGAAGACACTGGACGATGCCATCGCCCTGCGCCGGAAACTGCTGCTGGCGTTCGAGCGCGCCGAGGCCGAGCCGGACCCGGCGAAGAAGGCCGCATGGCTGAGCTTTGCGGTGGTGGGTGGTGGCCCGACCGGCGTCGAGCTGGCCGGCACCCTCGCTGAAATCGCCCGGCACACGCTGCGCAATGAGTTCCGCCACATCGATCCGGCCAGCGCCAAGGTGCGGCTGGTCGAGGCCGGTCCGCGCGTGCTGTCGACCTTCCCAGAAGTGCTTTCGCTGAAGGCACGCCGGCAGCTGGAAAAGCTGGGCGTGGAAGTGATGACGGGCACGCCAGTCAGCCACATCGATGGACAGGGCTTCAAACTGGGCGATCAGTTCGTGCCCGCACGCACCGTGGTCTGGGCCGCCGGCGTGGCTGCCTCGCCGCTGGCGCGCACGCTGGACGTGCCGCTGGACCGCGCTGGTCGCGTGCAGGTGCAGCCGGACCTGACCCTGCCCGGCCATCCCGAATTGTTCGTAGCCGGCGACCTGGCCACGCTGAACCAGGCCAACGGCAAGCCGGTACCGGGCGTGGCCCCGGCCGCCAAGCAGATGGGAAAGTATGTGGCCGAGATCCTCCGCGCACGGCTGCACGACAAGCCCGCGCCGGGGCCGTTCAAGTACGCCGACTTCGGCAACCTGGCCACCATCGGCCGCATGGCCGCGATCGTGCACCTGGGCAAGCTGCAGCTGTCAGGTGTGCTGGCCTGGTGGTTCTGGTTGGCCGCACACGTGTTCTTCCTGATCGGTTTCCGCAACCGCGTCGTGGTGCTGTTGAACTGGGCGGTGGCGTACTGGAGCTACCAACGCAGCGCGCGGATCATTTTTGGCGATGACCGCGAAGACCGGCGGCCCCGACGGTAGTGCCGGCCGCTGGCCGGCTGCTGCGCGGTCGGATCCCTTTCCGCAGGAAGGGGCTCTGACTCTGTCAACGTCATCCACGCCTGGCGTGGATCTACCTCGGGCCGCCCGGGCCACGTGGGCGTGACCATACCTGGCAGACGTCTTCCTTTCTCGCGGTATCGGCAATCTGTGCGGCACTCCAATTCCGGGTGATCCAGATCGTCAACGCGGTGCTGCTCAGGTGCCAGCGCAGCATGTCGTGCTGCGGCTGCCGCATCAGGTGGCGGCGTGCAACCCAGAACGCTTCGCGCTCGATATCAGTCGCCTTCTTCAGCGCTCCAGGATCGAAGAACTGCGCCGCGAAGCGCCAAGGGTTCATCGGCTGGTATCCCGTTCGCAGTTCACTGCTGCATGCTGCCACACCGCTAGGCGCGCTGTCGGCCGGCTTCGGCCAGCCTTCCACCAGCGCCAGTCCGAGCAGGTACAGAAGGCCAGGCAGCAGCCCGATGCCGGCTGCCAGCACGACGACCGAGAGCCACGCTTTACCGGCGGCCCGCATCGCTCACTCCGCCTTCGGCTTCGGGTACCACAGCGCGTTGACGATGACCCAGCGCTGCTCGAAGCGGCCCATGTGGAAATAGTCGACGAACCACGGCGTTTCCAGCCGTACCGATGCGGCGTTGCCGGTCACGTCCAGCACCGTGCAACTGCGGTCCCATTGATCCTTCGGGGTCTTCAACGCGCCCTGCCTGGTCAGCGCGACCAGCTCTTCCTTCGACATCCGGCGCAGGCCGAGGCGTTCGTCGGGCGTATCACCGAGTACCGCGCGCTTGGCCAGGTCCGGGTGCAGGGAACGGGCGACGCGCTGCGGATTGGCTTCCAGTTGGCCGTCGACGTAGTCGTGGCAGGTCGCTTCAATGGCCGCGATCGTGGCGGCGTCGGCGGCAGGGCTTGCCGCTGCGGAAAGTGCGAACAACAGGGCAACGGCGGACATCCGGGTCTCCAGCGCTGAGGGCTGGGCGATCATGGCACGTTGATCCGGGGTACTGCTGGCCGCTGGCCGGCAACCGCAGGGTGCAACCAGGGTTCATGAGGTTGCCGGCCAGCGGCCGGCACTACCGCGCTTCATGCGTCGCGCGTGGTTCAGCCCTGTTCCTGCATCAGCCACGCCAGCTTGCGTTCGCGCGGCTGCTGCTTGAGCTCCCATTCGGCGCGTGAGGCCGCTGCCCTGTCCGGGTACTCGCGTATCGCCAGGACCCGCAGCGGCGGCCGCGATCGGGTGTAACGGGCGCCCTTGCCGGCCTGGTGGGCGGCAAAACGGGCCTGCACGTCGGTGCTGATGCCGGCGTAATAGCTGCCGTCTCGGCATTCGAGCAGGTACAGGAACCACGGGCGGGAAGGCGAAACCATGGCCGGATTATGCCGTGCTGCACTGCAGCGGATATACTGGCGCCCGAATGCAGGAGAGAGGCGCCGCGCTGGCGCCCGCCGAAGGCGCAGGCTCCCATGATCGCTCAGGCCGGTGGGCTGGAATCCCACCAACCATGCATTCGACTCGCCGAGCTGGAGAGAGGTCACCGGGCATGCCCGGGACGATCCGCCGAAGGGGCACGCGGCTCACGCCGCTGAACTCTCAGGCAAAAGGACAGCGGGAGCGGCACCGGTCATCGTCATCCCGTCATTGCGCAGGCAGTGGCGGTCGTCGCGCATGGCCGGCCCCACCGCGCCCGGAGCCTGTCCCATGTTGCTGTCCATCATCTACCTGATCGCCATTTCCGCCGAAGCCATGACTGGCGCCCTGTCTGCGGGCCGCCGCCGCATGGACCTGTTCGGCGTGGTCATGATCGCCTGTGTCACCGCGCTCGGCGGCGGCTCGCTGCGCGACATCCTGCTCGGCCATTACCCGCTGGGCTGGGTGAAACATCCGGAATACCTGGGCTTCACTGTGTGCGCGGCACTGATCGCCACCTGGGTGGCGCGCTGGATGCATCACTTCCGCCGCACCTTCCTGGTGCTCGATGGCCTGGGCCTGATCGCCTTCACCCTGATCGGTTGCTCGATCGCGCGTGAGGCCGGTCACGCACTGCCGATCGTGCTGATCGCCGGCATGCTCACCGGCGCCTTCGGCGGCGTGCTGCGCGACATCCTCTGCAACGAGGTGCCGCTGATCTTCCAGAAAGAGCTGTACGCGATCATCTCGCTGCTGACCGGTGCGGTGTATCTGCTGTTGCTGCACTGGGGCGTGGCCGATGCCACCGCGATCCTGTGCTGCCTGGGCGGTGGGTTCGCCGTGCGCCTGCTGGCGATCCACTACCGCTGGGAAATGCCGAAGTTCGTGTACCACGACGAAGTGCATTGATCGTTTGACGGTGATGCCGGCCGTCAGCCGGCATTTCCGGCTGCGTTGCATGACCAAGGTCACGCGGCGACGACCCGCGTAAACCGCTACCATTGGCGCCCCGTCGCACGCGCGACGGCATCCAGCCACGCCGCGTCCGCGGCCCCGCCAGACACTCCCCCTCCCCGCTGCCCGTGGCCCTTCGTGGTGCCGACGGGCCCGCATGACCCTGCGTGCACGCAGGGCGCAGGATGCCCCATGTCTGTCGCCGAAAACTCCCGCTTTCGCCGTGCCCGTCCGCTGCTGGTCGTTGCCGCTCTTGCCCTTGTTGCTGGCCTGGCGTGGTGGCTGTGGCCGCATGCCGAGGCGGGCGGTGGCGAAAAAGCGGGTGGCGGCAAGGCAGTGCCGGTACGCATCGCCCGCGCCAGCGCCGAACCGTTGGTGCTGCGGATGAAAGCGGTCGGTACAGTCACACCGCTGCACAGCGTGGTGGTGCGCAGCCGCGTGGACGGCGAACTGATGCGCCTGCATTTCCAGGAAGGTCAGCAGGTCAAGGCCGGTGACCTGCTCGCACAGATCGATCCCCGCCCCTACCAAGTGAAGCTTGCCCACGCACAAGGTACGCAGCAGCAGAACCTGGCCGAGCTGGAGAATGCCGAGCGCCAGCTGCAGCGCTACCGCGAACTACAGCGCCAGAACTACGTGTCCGCGCAGGAACTGAGCGACCAGCAGAGCAAGGTACGGCAGCTGCAGGGGCGTCGCCTCAGCGACCAGGCTTCGGTGGACGAAGCACGCCTGCAGTTGCAGTACACGCGCATCGTCGCCCCGGTCAGCGGCCGAGTTGGCCTGCGTCGATTGGACGTAGGCAACCTGGTGCACGCCAGCGATACCGAAGGCCTGGTCACGCTGGCGCAGACGGCGCCGATCAGCGTGCTGTTCACCGTGCCCGAACCAGAGCTTCCCGCGCTGCTCGATGCCGTACAGGCGCAGCCGGCGCTGGCGGTGGAAAGCTGGGACCGCGAAGAACGCCGGCAGCTCGCCAGCGGCACCCTGTCCAGCGTCGACAACCGCATCGATACCGCCACCGGCACACTGAAGCTGCGCGCGCAGTTCGACAACGCCGACCAGGCGCTGTTCCCCAACCAGTTCGTCAATGTGCGCCTGCAGCTGGGTGAGCATCCCGCGCTGCTGGTTCCCGATGCCGCCGTGCAGTTCGGCAGCCAGGGCAACTACGTGCACATCATCGACAAGGACAACAAGGCACAACGACGCACAGTGGTGCTCGGCCCGGCCGATGACGGTCGCGTTGCGGTGCGTTCCGGTCTGGTGGCCGGTGACAAGGTGGTGATCGAAGGCATCGACGGGCTGGAAGACGGCACCGCGGTGGAGATCATCACCGAGGAGGCATCGACCAAGGCCGGCGCATGAACCTCTCGCGCGCCTTCATCCTGCGCCCGGTCGCCACCACCCTGCTGATGGTGGCGCTGCTGCTGTCCGGGGTACTGGCCTATCGCCTGCTGCCGGTGGCGGCGCTGCCGCAGGTCGACTACCCGATCATCCAGATCACCACGCTGTACCCCGGTGCCAGCCCCGAGCTGACCACGCGCACCATCACCGCGCCGCTGGAGCGCCAGCTCGGGCAGATTCCCGGCCTGAAACAGCTGTCGTCCACCAGTTCCGGTGGCGCCTCGGTGATCACCCTGCAGTTCGGCCTGGAGGTGTCGCTGGGCGTGGCCGAACAGGACGTGCAGGCGGCGATCAACGCGGCCGGCAGCTTCCTGCCCGGTGATCTGCCGGTGCCGCCGGTGTACCGCAAGGTCAATCCGGCCGACACGCCGATCCTGACCCTGGCGGTGACCTCGCAAGGCCTGTCGCTGCCGCAGGTGCACGATCTGGTCGACACCCGCATCGCCCAGCGGTTGGCACAGCTGCCGGGCGTGGGCCTTGTCAGCCTGGCCGGTGGCCAGCGCCCCGCTGTGCGAATCCAGGTCAATCCGGGCGCACTGGCCGCCAACAACCTGGGCATGGACCACATCCGCACCGCGATCGCCGCAGCCAACGTCAATCTGCCCAAGGGCAGCTTCGATGGCCCGATCCGCGCGGTGATGCTCGATGCCAACGACCAGATGCGCAGCGTGGCCGAGTACCGCGCACTGGTGCTGGCCTGGCGTGACGGCGCACCGCTGCGGCTTGGCGACGTGGCCACCATCACCGATGGTGCCGAGAACCGTCAGCTGGCGGCATGGAGCGGCACCACCCCGGCGGTGCTGGTGAACATCCAGCGCCAACCCGGCGCGAACGTCATCGCCGTGGTCGAACAGGTACGTGCCTTGCTGCCGCAGCTGCAGGCCACGCTGCCGGCCGGCGTGCAGATGACCGTGCTCAGCGACCGCACCGAATCGATCCGCGCGTCCGTGCGCGGCGTACAGAAGGAACTGGTGCTGGCCATCGCGCTGGTGGTGCTGGTGACCTGGGTATTCCTGCGCAACCTGCCGGCCACGCTGATTCCCAGCATCGCGGTGCCGCTGTCGCTGGTCGGCACCTTCGCGGTGATGCTGCTGGCCGGCTATTCGCTCAACAACCTCACGCTGATGGCGCTGACCATTGCCACCGGCTTCGTGGTGGACGATGCGATCGTGATGCTGGAAAACATCGCCCGCCACCTGGAAGACGGTGAAAGCCCGCGCGAGGCGGCGCTGAAGGGAGCCAGCGAGATTGGCTTCACCCTGGTGTCGCTGACGGTCTCGTTGATCGCCGTGCTGATCCCGTTACTGTTCATGGCCGACCTGGTGGGTGCGCTGTTCCATGAGTTCGCGGTGACGCTGGCGGTGGCCATCGGCATTTCGCTGCTGGTGTCGCTGACCTTGACGCCGATGTTGTGCGCGCGCTTCCTGAAGCCACATGCGAAGGGGTCAGAGCCCCAAGGGGATCTGACCCTGGCCGAGGGGTCGGATCCCCTTGGGGCTCCGACCCCATCCCCTCCAAAGCCCGACATCTTCGACCACATCATTGCCCTCTACGACCGTCAGCTGCGCTGGGTACTGCAGCGCCAGCCACTGATGCTGCTGGCGACGGTGGCCACGCTTGCGCTGACGGTGGCGCTGTATTTCGCCGTGCCCAAGGGTTTCTTCCCGGTGCAGGATGCCGGCCTGGTGCAGGGCATCAGCGAAGCCCCGCAGGCGATCTCGTTCCAGGCCATGCGCGAGCGTCAGCTTGCCCTGGCCACGGCCATCGAACAGGACCCGGCCGTGGCCAGCCTGTCCTCCTACATCGGCGTGGACGGCAACAATGCCGCCCTCAACACCGGCCGCCTGCTGATCGAACTGAAGCCACATGGCGAGCGCGAGAGCGCCGACGTGGTGATGGCTCGGCTGCAGCAGCGCGTGGCCAGGATTCCCGGCATCACCCTGTACCTGCAACCGGTGCAGGAGCTGGGCATCGAAGACCGCATCAGCCGCAACCAGTACCAGTTCACCCTGACCACGCCGGACCTGCAGACGCTGGAAGCCTGGACACCGAAGCTGTTGCACGCGCTGCGCCAGTCGCCGGCGCTGCGCGATGTGGCCAGCGACCTGCAGATGCAGGGCCGACAGGCCAGGGTGAGCATCGACCGCGATGCTGCCGCACGTCTGGGCGTGAGCGTGGAAGCAGTGGCCGATGCACTGTACGACGCCTACGGGCAACGGCAGATCTCCACCATCTTCACCCAGGCCAGCCAGTACCGGGTGGTGCTGGAGGCCGATCCGGCACGACAACCGGGGCCGGAGGCGATCAGCGGCCTCCGAGTGCGCAGCAGCAACGGCCAGACCGTGCCGCTGGGGGCAGTGGCGCGCGTCGAGCAAGGGCCGACGGCACTGCTGCGCAACCATGTCGGCCAGTTCCCGGCGGCCACGCTGTCGTTCAACCTTGCCCCCGGCGCATCGCTGGGTGAAGCGGTGGATGCGGTGCATGCCGCGCAGGCGCAGGTGGCATTGCCGCAGAGCATCGAGCTGCGCCTGCAGGGCGCGGCGGCCGCCTTCAGCAGCTCGCTGTCGAGCACGCTGTGGCTGATCCTTGCCGCCGTGGTGGTGATGTACATCGTGCTGGGTGTGCTCTACGAGAGCTTCATCCACCCCATCACCATTCTCTCCACCCTGCCCTCGGCGACCGTGGGCGCCTTGGCCGCGTTGTGGGTGAGCGGACGCAGCCTGGACCTGATCGCGGTGATCGGCATCGTGCTGCTGATCGGCCTGGTGAAAAAGAACGCGATCATGATGATCGACTTCGCGCTGGACGCGCAGCGAACCCGCGGCATGAGTCCGCGTGAAGCGATCCACCAGGCGGCGCTGCTGCGCTTCCGGCCGATCCTGATGACCACGCTGGCCGCATTGTTTGGCGCGGTACCACTGATGCTGGCTAGTGGCTCGGGCGCCGAGCTGCGGCAGCCGCTGGGCTGGGTGATGGTGGGTGGCCTGCTGGTCAGCCAGGTGTTGACCCTGTTCACTACGCCGGTGATCTACCTGGCCTTCGACCGCTTGCAGCGCGGCCGCGCGGCGGCACCCGCGACGGCTGACGGGGCCGGCGCATGACCCCTGTGGCACGCCTGGCACAGGCCTGCGTGCAGCGTCCGGTGGCAACCATCCTGTTGGCGGTGGCGCTGGTACTGGCCGGCCTGCTGGCGCTGCGCCTGCTGCCGGTGGCACCGCTGCCCCAGGTCGACTATCCGGCCATTGAAGTCAGCGCCAGCCTGCCCGGCGCATCACCCGAGTCGATGGCGGCCACCGTCGCCACGCCGCTGGAGCGTGCGCTGGGCAGCCTGCCCGGCATCTCGCGCATCGACTCCGCCAGCACCCAGGGGCAGACCCAGATCGAACTGAAGTTCGTGCTCGGCCGCGATATCGACGAGGCCGCGCGCGAAGTGCAGGCGGCAATAAACCTCGCCCGCGGCCAGCTGCCCAGCGGCATGCCCGGCATGCCGCAGTACCGCAAGGTCAATCCCTCGCAGGCGCCGATCCTGGCGCTGGCACTCACCTCCAACACGCTCTCGCCGGGCCAGCTGTACGACCTCGGTTCGACCGTGCTGGCGCAGAAGCTGTCGCAGGTGCCGGGCGTGGGCGAGGTGCAGGTGGGCGGCAGCGCGCTGCCGGCGGTCCGCGTGTCGCTGGATCCGAACGCGCTCAATCATGCGGGTCTGGCACTGGAGGACGTGGCGCAGGCGATCAGCCGTGCCAACGCGGTGCGCCCACTGGGTGCGGTCGCAGGCGCGCAGCAGCACTGGCAACTGGAAGCACCGCTGCAGCTGCGCCAGGCCGCGCAATATCGCGAGCTGGCGCTGAAGGCCAGCGATGACCGTCTGCTTCGACTGGGCGATGTCGCCGCCGTCGCCGATGGCGTGGAAGACCGCTATGCCAGTGGCTTCCACAACGAACGCCCGGCCGTGCTGCTGATCGTCAGCCGCCAGCCCGGCGCCAACATCATCGCCACCGTCGATGCGATCCAGGCGCAGCTGCCGCAGCTGCACGCCCTGCTGCCGAGCACGGTGGACATGCGGCTGGTGATGGACCGCTCGCCGGTGATCCGCGCCACCCTGCACGAAGCCGAAGTGACCCTGCTGCTGGCGATCGCGCTGGTGGTGCTGGTGGTGCTCGGCTTCCTTGGCCACTGGCGTGCGGCACTGGTACCCAGCGTGGCGATTCCGGTGGTGCTGTTCGGTACGCTGGCGCTGATCGCGCTGATGGGCTTCTCGCTCAATACGCTCTCGCTGATGGCCCTGATCGTGGCGGCGGTGCTGGTGGTGGACGACGCCATCGTGGTGCTGGAAAACATCGCGCGCCATCGCGAGCTGGGGGCGGACCGCTGGCAGGCGGCGGTGCGCGGTGCATCCGAAGTGGGCGCTACGTTGCTGTCGATGAACCTGGCGCTGGCAGTGGTGTTCGTCTCGATCCTGTTCCTGGACGATTTCGTCGAGCGCCTGTTCCGCGAATTCTCGCTGACCCTGGTCGCGGCGATGACGGTGTCGGTACTGGTGGCGCTGAGCCTGGTGCCGATGCTGTGTGCGCGCCTGTTCGTCGATGACGCACAACTGCCCTCGCGCTGGCAGCGCGGCAGCAATGCGCTGTTCGAGCGCGTGCGTGGCGCCTATCTGCGCACCCTGCAGGCCAGCCTGCGGCAACTGCGCTGGCCGCTGCTCGTCTTCGTGGCGGTGATCGCACTCAATGCCTGGCTGTTCCAGCAGGTACCCAAGGGCATCGTTCCGCAGCAGGACACCGCGCAGCTGCGCGGCTTCGCGCGTGGCGATGACGGCCTGTCCTTCCAGGCGATGCAGCCGAAGATCGATGCCTACCGCAAACTGCTGCTGTCCGACCCGGCCATCGAGGACATCATCGGGTATATCGGTGGCAGCAACGGGGTCAACAACGCCTTCATCATGATCAAGATGAAGCCGCTGGCCGAACGCGGCGTCTCCAGCCAGCAGGTGATCGACCGCCTGCGCGCGCGCCTGCCCAAGTTGCCTGGGGGCAACCTCTACCTGTGGGTGGACCAGGACATCCGCCTGGAAGGCGCCGGCAGCAGCGGCAAGTACGAGTTCCAGTTGCTGTCGGCCGATACCGCGCCATTGCGCCAATGGGCACCGAAGGTCGCTGCTGCGCTGCGCGGCCTGCCGGAACTGGTGGACGTGGAAGCGCAGGGCGAGGCCGGCATGCGCCAGGTGATGCTGGACATCGACCGCGAGGCCGCCGCGCGCCACGGCGTGGACCTGCGCACCGTGGCCAACATGCTCAACAACTCTTTCAGCCAGCGCCAGGTCGCCACCCTGTACGACAGCCTCAATCAGTACCGGGTGGTGATGGAGCTGGACCCGAAGCACACCCAGGACCCGGGCACCCTGGCACGGTTGCAGGTGATCGATGGCAACGGCCAGCGCATTCCGCTGTCCAGCATCGCCAGCTGGCGCTACGGCATGGCGCCGGACCGCGTGTACCACAGCGAGCAGTTCGCCTCGATCTGGATCGAGTTCGCGCTGGCACCCGGCGTGGGCCTGGAGCAGGCCACGCAGGCCATTGATGCGGCGATGGCCAAACTGATGCTGCCGCGCTCGGTGCAGGCCAAGCTGTCCGGCGAGGCCGGTGGCCTGGAGCAGCTGCGTTCGCGCCAGTTGTGGCTGGTACTGGGTGCGACGCTAGCGGTGTACCTGGTGCTGGGCATCCTCTACGAGAGCTTCCTGCAGCCACTGGTGATCCTGTCCACGCTGCCGTCGGCCGGTATCGGTGCGCTGCTGGCGCTGTGGCTGTTCGGCAACGAACTGAACCTGATCGCGTTGCTGGGGCTGTTCCTGCTGGTGGGTGTGGTGATGAAGAACACCATCCTGCTGGTCGACTTCGCGCTGGCCGGCGAACGCCGCGGGCTGAGTGCGCAGGATGCGGTGATGGAAGCGGCACGATTGCGCCTGCGGCCGATCCTGATGACCTCGCTGGCGGCACTGCTGGGCACGTTGCCACTGATGCTGGCCAACGGCGAAGGCTGGGAGCTGCGGCAGCCGCTGGGTATCGCGATCGTGGGCGGGTTGCTGGTCAGCCAGTGGCTGACGTTGTACACGACCCCAGCGATGTATCTGGCGTTGGCGAGAGTGCGGGCGCGGCGCACTATGTAGAGTCGAGCCATGCTCGACTTGCGCGCGAAGCGCGGTGATTACGGCGAAGAGCAGTCGAGCATGGCTCGACTCTACAGAAGAGCAGCCTGCACCACCCCGGCGATGTACCTGGCGCTGTCGTACATACGCAGCGCCAGGCGCATCGCCGGTGCAGACGGGCCGGTCTCCAACTCCGACCGACCCTGATCGCGGCCGCACCCCCGCAGGCGCTGGCCGCCATCCACACACGTGCCGCAACTCAAGCGGCCTCGGACACCTTCACTTCGCGACGGGCGCGCACGGCCGCAGCCAGTCGCTCCAGCACCGTCACGGTGGTGTCCCAATCAATGCAGCCATCTGTGATGCTCTGGCCGTAGACCAGCGGCTGGCCTTTCACCAGTTCCTGGCGGCCACCGACCAGATGGCTTTCGACCATCACGCCGACGATGCGCTGTTCGCCGTCTTCCAGCTGGGTGGCGATGTCTTCAATCACCTTCGGCTGGTTTTCGTGGTTCTTCAGGCTGTTGGCGTGGCTGGCATCGATCATCAGGCGCGTCGGCAGCTTGGCCTTGGCCAGCGCCTGGCAGGCATCGGCCACGCTGGCCGCATCGTAGTTCGGCTGCTTGCCGCCACGCAGGATCACATGGCAGTCCGGGTTGCCGGTGGTGGAGACGATGGCCGTGCCGCCCTGCTTGGTGACCGACAGGAAGTGATGCGGATTCGAGGCGGCGCCCACGGCATCGGCGGCGATCTTGACGTTGCCATCGGTGCCGTTCTTGAAGCCGACCGGGCACGACAGCCCCGACGCAAGCTCGCGATGCACCTGGCTTTCGGTAGTACGTGCACCGATCGCGCCCCAGGCAACCAGGTCGGCGATGTACTGCGGCGAGATCACGTCGAGGAACTCGACACCGGCCGGCAGGCCGAGCTTGTTGATGTCGCGCAGCAGGCCACGGGCGATGCGCAGGCCCTTGTCGATCTTGAAGCTGCCGTCCAGGTCCGGATCGTTGATCAGGCCCTTCCAGCCCACCGTGGTGCGCGGCTTTTCGAAGTACACGCGCATGACGATTTCCAGCTCGCCCGCCAGCGCATCGCGCAGCGGCTTCAGGCGCTGGGCGTACTCGATGGCGGCTTTCGGGTCGTGGATCGAGCATGGCCCGACCACCACGGCCAGACGGTCGTCGCGGCCGTGCAGGATCTGGTGCAGGGCCGCGCGCGAGGCGCTGACGGTGTCGGAAGCTTCGTCATCACAGGGCAGCATCGCCAGCAGCTGGGCAGGCGGTGTCAGTGGTTCGATGGTACGGATACGCAGGTCGTCGGTGTGCGGGGGCATGGTGGGGGGTCTCTACGGAACGTTGGGGGTCCGCAGCGTGGCGACATGAAAAAAGCCGCCAGGTTCGCTGGCGGCTTTCGGGAATGCGTCTGAAGCTTTCTTCAGGGTGAGCGCAATCCTTCCTCCGCCGGGGGCTTCGGAAAGTAATACCAATAAAAGCTGGCGTGGGTTGCGTTCATGGGATCTATTGATAACACACGGTTTTGGCAGGTGCCAACTGTTTCATCCGCAACTGCGGGCGCGGTTCAGCGGACTATCGGCCGCCATGCACTTCCACGTCCAGCAACAGCGTCTCGTGGATATCCACCCAGCGCTCCACCACGCGGTCCAGTTCCCGCCTGGCCTCATCCAGCTGTTCGGGGTTGAGCATGGACCTGGCCGTATACAGATCGGACACCAGCTGCCGCAGGGTGGCTTCCTGGATGGCGACCGACGGTCCTTCGAGGCCCGGCAGCTGCAGCGCCGGGCTGTCACCAAGGGTTCCGTACAACGTCACCTGGATCTTGCTCTGCATGCTCGACTTCCCTGCGGATGGATACGGCCGAGCGCCATCTTTACCCGGAATGGATGACACGCGCATGTGCCACGGCTGTATTGGAGTGCACTCTGTTGAGCGGGTGGGACAGGGGGATTCGTTGAGGGTCATGGGGTTGCCGGCCAGCGGCCGGCACTACCGGGGTTCGGCGTGAGCGGTAACGCGTTACAGCGAACGCAGCGCGCGCTTGCGGATGTACGTATTGGCGACGCTGTCGTGCGTTGACTGCCACTGCCTGCACACAGCGCGCACCCAGTCGGGTTGGCTCTTGCCGGCGTCGTTGAGCCAGTTACCCACCGAGTCCTGCACGTAGCGCTCTGGATCGTCGGCGAGTGCCTCCAGCAAGGGCAGCACGTGTTCGGGTTGCTGTTTGAACAGCGCAATGTGCGTGGCCCAGACACCGCGGGGACGCAGCGTCTCACAGGCGAAGCGGCGCAGATGCGGCGAAGGCTGCTGCGCCCAGGGTTTCAGCAGGGCGAGCGCCTCAAGTGGTGCGTCGACGATCTCGCTGCGCAGCGCCAACCACGCCCATTCGCGTACACCGAAGTGCGGATCATCTGCCAGGGGACGCATCACCTGCAGCTTGTCGGACAACGTCGCCTGCGCGTCACCGCCAATCAGATAGCACGCCCAGCCCCGCACGGTGTCGGAGGGATGCGCCTGCCAGTGCTGCACGTCGCCCTGTCCTCCCTCGCGCAGAAGCGCTGCGGCCAAGGCCATGCGCTGGGTGATTCCCTTGCCTGCGGCGGCGTGCATGCGCTGTATCGAGGCCGGTGGCAAGGTCGGTGCCACTGCCTGCAGCAACGCAGCAAAGTCCACCGCCAGGCACTCGGCCAGATGCGTGCTGGCTGCGCTGCCCGCATTGAGTGCCTGCAGGCGTGCCGTGGCAATGTTAGTGCTCATGTACCTGTTTCCTGACCCGCGTCAGTGTGTCGCCAGACCTTTTCCAACAGCAGCGACAACTGCGCCTGTTCACCGGAATCAAGACCGTTGAACAGTCCACCGATCCATTGCGTGTGCTGGTCGAACAGATCGCCGGCCAGGCGCTTGCCGCGCGCCGTCAGCACGATCTGCAGACGGCGACCATCTTCGGCATCGCTGCGCCGCTGCAGCAGGCCGTCACGCTGCAGGCCATCGAGCAATCCGCTGATGGTGGCGCGGGTGACACCGGCCTGCTCGGCCAACTCGTGCGGCGGCAGCGTGCCGCCGGCGCCATGCAGCAGGAACAGCACGACGAAGCGGCCTTCGCTGAGGCCGTGCGGCGCCAGGCGTGCAGCGCAGTCACGGTCGATCGCGCTGGACAAGGCGAGCAGCTGGAAGCACAGGCGCAGCGGCGCGAGGTTTGCGTCACCACGGCGCTCCGCTTCGTTGATGAGGGCAAGGTGTTTGGCTTCCAGCACACGCGTCATCCATCATGATTAGCCGCCTAATCATATAATAAAAATAGATGCTCCGGATATTGCAGGAACCTTCACGGCGCCAGGATCAGCCTCGCCACAAGGCCGCCGTCTTCACGGTCCAGCAACTGCAGTTCACCGCCGTGACGGTGCGCCGCATTGGCGGCGACTGCCAGGCCCAGCCCGGCGCCTCCCGTATCGCGACTGCGCGAGGTTTCGCTGCGCTGAAACGGCTGCAGCAGGCGCTGCCGGTCTGCCGCTGCGATGCCGGGACCGCGATCCAGCACCTCCAGATGCAGCCTCTGTCCCACCTGTGCAACACGCAGCTCCACTGCACCGGCGTAGCGCGCTGCGTTGTCGATCAGATTGTCCAGCGCGCGCCTCAGCAGCAGCGCATCCGCATGCCACGACAGCTCGGCAGGCAATATGGCAATGATGACCACGCCACGCCCGCGCGCCGACTGCACGCAATCGTCCAGCAGCGCCGCGATATCCAGCGGCTGCAGCACAGGAGGTTCGAGCTCCCCACGGGCGTAGTCCAGAACCTGCTCGATCATGGCGTTCATGCGTTCGATGTCAGCCACCATGCGCGCTGCCTGCGCTGGCGGCGCGCTGTCGGCACGCAGGCGCAGGCTGGTCAACGGCGTGCGCAGGTCATGCGCTACGGCGGCCAGCATCCGGGTCACATCGTGGGCCTGACCGCGCAAGCGTTCGCGCGCAGCGTTCATCGCCGAGGCCAGCACCTGCACCTCGTGCGGGCCCTCCAGCGGCAGTCGAGCGCTGGATTGCAGCGACAGATCCGCACTTGCATCGGCCAGACGCCGCAACGGTCGCGTCAGACGCAGCGCCAGCCAGGCGGCCGGCGGCGCCAGCAGCACGGCCCCGGCCAGCAAGGCCAGAAGCACCTGCCTGCGCCACTGCAGCAGTTCGTTGTGGTTGGCGCCCACTACGCTCCACCGCCCATCCGGCTGCTGCACCGCCAGTTCGAAGGCGGGCCAGCGCAGATCCGGCAGCAGCAGGGCCTGCTCAACGGTAGCGCGTTGCTCGGGCCCGGTCTTCAGCAGCTGTCCTTGCTTGATTACCTGTACCTGCACAACGGCTGGATCGGGGGTGCGCAGCCAGGCTGTCCTTACCCGCTCGCGTGGCACCCGCAGCTGCGCGGCCGCCACAGCACTCATCCAGTCGTTGTCCAGGCCGGCCGGCGCGTTGGCCTGGCTCCAACGGCGCAGGCCCAGCGGCGCGGCAGCGCGTCCTTCCATGACCTGCACGGCATCAAGCAGACTCATCTGTGGCGCGGCCGGGCTGGGGACCGTCCAGACCACGGCGAAACTGACCAGTTGGGCCACCAGCAGGGTGGACAGGGTCAGCAGCGCCATCCAGGTCGCGGTCCGCCAAGGGCGCGTCATCGCCGGCTGACCTTGGAGGAGAACCGGTAGCCTTCGCCGCGCAGAGTCTGAACCAGTGCCTCGCCGCCGGTTGCGGACTGGGCGAGCTTGCGCCGCAGACGGCTGATGCCAAGATCCACGGCGCGGTCGAACGCTTCGCTGGCGTCGCCCTTGGTCAACCGCAGCAGCTGCTCGCGACTGAGTACACGGCCGGCACGCTCAGCCAGCGCCCGCAACAGCGCGAACTCGCCACTGGTCAGGCTGACCTCGGCCCCCGCTGGCGTGAGCAGGCGGTGTTGTTCCAGCTGCAGCTTCCAGCCATCGAAATACAGCACCGGGGCGCTTTCGCTGTCCGCCTGCTTCTGCGCGCGCCGCAGCAGCGCGCGCACCCGCGCCAACAGTTCGCGAGGGTCAAACGGCTTGGCCAGATAGTCATCAGCGCCCACTTCCAGGCCAATCACGCGGTCAGGCGTGCTTGCCATGGCGCTGAGCATCAGAATGGGGGTTCCCTGTGACTGCATCCGGCGGCATACCGACAGCCCGTCTTCGCCCGGCATCATCCAGTCCAGCACGATCAGATCGGTCCCCTGCTGGGCAAGCAGCGCGTCCAGCGCGGCGGCATGGGCGGCAACACGTACGTGGTAGCCGTGCGCGCGCAGGCAGTCGGCAATCGCATCGCGGATGCTGAGGTCATCGTCCACCACCACGATGTCGGTTGCTGCAGTCATGCGGTGATTATGGCGCGCGTTTGTATCGGGACTGTATCGGCGCGGCGCCTGGCTGGACATCTGCCGGATACGGGGGTGGGCTGCAATGGTCCCCCCGATGGAGACCTACACGATGCGTATCCGTACCCTGCTGGCGCTTGCCTGCATGACCAGCACGCCACTCATGGCCGCACCCGCCACCACGGAGACGCATGTGCTCCCCATGTGGATGCACGGTGGGCATCCCATCGTGGCGATGCAGCTGGGCGACAGCGTCGAGCCTTTGCACTTCGTGATCGACAGCGCAGCCGGGGCCACCGTGGTGGATGAGGCGACGGCCCGGCGACGCGGGCTGGAAGATACGGCCAGTGCCGAGACACGCGTGGAGGGGGCCACCGATCGCAGCACGATTCTGCGACGTACCCGCACGGCTGGCTGGCACCTGGGCACCTTCGCTTTCGATGCAGCGATGCTGCAGACCGATCTGAGCCGGCTCGCCGGCGACAGTGATCGCCGCATCGACGGCATTCTCGGAAACGATGTCACCAGTCGCTTCGACACGACCTACGACATCGCCGCACAGCAGGCGCTTCTGCAACCGCCCGGCTCGCTGGTGCACGATGACGCTTGCCTGCGCAATGCGCTGCCCCAGCGCGATACCAGCATGCAGCGTTTCGGCTTCGTGCCGATACGGGTGACCGGCACCGGCGTCGAGATGATCGGTGTTGTCGACACCGGCGCGGCACAGACGGTGCTCAATGGCGCCACCGCTGCAGCACTCGGTTTTCGCACCGACGGCAGCGATGCACGGGTGACGGTGCGCGCCAAAGGAACGCGGGGCCTCGGCGAGCGGGTGGTGGAAACCTGGCTGGCGCCCTTGCCGGGACTGCGCATGGGTAGCTGGGAACATCCGACGCTGGAAGTGCGCATCAGTGAACTGCCGGTGTTTGCCTCGCTGGGACTGAAAGAACGCCCCGCGTTGATCCTGGGCGCTGATGCAATGACTGATACCCGCGTGCAGATCGGCAGCGGCGCCGAGTGGATCTGCCTGCGTCGCAGCGAAGAGCGGCAACTGCAGGGCGCTCCGGCAGCTGACCGGTAGTTGCGCAGCGAACACCGATCATCGCCCACAAAAAAACCCCGCCTTGCGGCGGGGTTTTTCATTGCAGCAGGGAAGCGTGCCGACCTGGGTCAGCAGCTACCGGTGCAGCGGGACTTAGAAGTCCATGCCGCCCATGCCACCCATGCCGCCCATGCCACCAGCGCCACCCATGGCCGGCTCGTCCTTCTTCGGAGCGTCGGCAACCATGGCTTCGGTGGTGATCATCAGGCCAGCGATCGAGGCTGCGTTCTGCAGCGCCGAACGGGTCACCTTGGTCGGGTCCAGGATGCCGAACTGCAGCATGTCACCGAACTCGCCGGTGGCGGCGTTGTAGCCGAAGCTGCCGGTGCCTTCCTTGACCTTGTTGACGATGACCGACGGCTCTTCGCCAGCGTTGGCGACGATTTCGCGCAGCGGGGCCTCCATCGCGCGCAGGGCGATCTGGATGCCGTGGTTCTGGTCTTCGTTGGCACCCTTCAGGCCAGCCAGCGCGGAGACCGCACGGACCAGGGCAACGCCGCCGCCCGGAACCACGCCTTCTTCAACGGCCGCACGGGTCGCGTGCAGGGCGTCGTCGACGCGATCCTTCTTTTCCTTCATTTCGATTTCGGTCGAAGCGCCGACCTTGATCACTGCAACGCCACCGGCCAGCTTGGCCACGCGCTCCTGCAGCTTCTCGCGGTCGTAGTCCGAGGAGGTGTCTTCGATCTGGGTCTTGATCTGCGCAACGCGCGAATCGACCGCAGCCTTGTCACCCACGCCATCGATGATGGTGGTGTTTTCCTTGGAAACCTGCACCTTCTTGGCGCGGCCCAGGTCCTTGATGGTGGCCTTTTCCAGCGACAGGCCGACTTCCTCGGAGATCACGGTGCCGCCGGTCAGCACGGCCATGTCTTCCAGCATCGCCTTGCGACGGTCGCCGAAGCCCGGAGCCTTGACGGCCACAACCTTGACGATGCCGCGGATGGTGTTGACCACCAGGGTCGCCAGCGCTTCGCCTTCGACTTCCTCGGCCACGATCAGCAGCGGCTTGCCGGCCTTGGCGACGCCTTCCAGCACCGGCAGCAGGTCACGGACGTTGGAGATCTTCTTGTCGTGCAGCAGGATGTACGGGTCATCCAAGTCAGCGGTCTGCGACTGCTGGTTGTTGATGAAGTACGGGGACAGGTAGCCGCGGTCGAACTGCATGCCCTTGACCACGTCCAGCTCGTTGTCCAGGCCCGAGCCTTCTTCAACGGTGATCACGCCTTCCTTGCCGACTTCCTTCATCGCATTGGCGATGATCTGGCCGATCGACTCGTCCGAGTTGGCCGAGATCGTGCCGACCTGGGCAATGGCCTTGTCGTCAGCGGTCGGCTTGGAGATGTTCTTCAGCTCGGCGACGGCGGCCACGACGGCCTTGTCGATACCGCGCTTCAGGTCCATCGGGTTCATGCCGGCAGCAACGGCCTTGGCGCCTTCGCGGATCAGGGCCTGGGCCAGCACGGTGGCGGTGGTGGTGCCGTCGCCGGCGTCGTCGTTGGTACGCGACGCGACTTCCTTCACCATCTGCGCGCCCATGTTCTCGAACTTGTCAGCCAGTTCGATTTCCTTGGCGACGGAGACGCCGTCCTTGGTGATGGTCGGGGCGCCGAAGCTCTTCTCGAGCACGACGTTGCGGCCCTTCGGGCCCAGGGTGGCCTTGACGGCATTGGCGAGAACGTTGACGCCGCGCACCATGCGCGAACGGGCGTCTTCACCGAAACGAATATCCTTGGCAGCCATTGCGATTACCTCGTTGATTGCGCCGGGCCAGGCCCGACGACGAAAGGGGATGTCTTACTGGAAAGCAGGTCGCGCCGACGCTCAGCCGATGACGGCGAGCACGTCGTCTTCGCGCAGGACCTTGTACTCGACGCCTTCGCTCTTGTACGAGCTGCCGGCGTACTGGCCGTAGATGACCTTGTCACCGACCTTCAGCGACGGAGCGCGCACGCTGCCGTTGTCCAGCGGCTTGCCCGGGCCCACGGCCACGACTTCACCCTTGGTGGACTTTTCCTTGGCGGAGTCCGGGATCAGGATGCCACCGGCGGAAACTTCGTCGGCTTCGATCGGCTTGACCACAACGCGGTCGTGCAGCGGCTTGATGCTCATGTGGGACCTCTTAAGTTATTGATTGGTCTGAAAAAGTCCGGCGATGTTAGCACTCACACCAGGTGACTGCCAGCAACGCGCGTGAAAAAGCCCGACAGGTCGGGAGCAGGACAGAGATGGAGACCCCCGGGGACCTTTCAAGGCCCGGCCGGCAAATTTTTATCGACGCGCCGCGACAGCCCGATGTCCGGGGATCCGGTATTTTGGTGATGGGCGTCTCACTGTCAGATATCTGGCGTTCATTTACGACAAAGTGTCACCAGATCGGCTTTAGGGTGGCCCGGCATTCCCAATCACAAGGAGTAGTCGATGCGATTGCTGTCCCCGCTCGCCGCCGCCTGCCTGCTGGCACTGGCTGCCGCGCCGGCCCAGGCCGAGGTCTTCATCAACGAACTGCACTACGACGACAGCACCGCTGCCGGTGACGTCGGCGAAGCCATCGAAGTGGCCGCCACCGCCGGCGAGGACCTGTCCGGCTACCGCCTGTACCTCTACAACGGCAGCAATCCGTCGGCCGCCACGGTCTACGCCAACAACGCAGTACCGTCGGGAACCGCGGCCAGCTGCGGCAGCGCCACCCTGGCCGTGGTCACCTACCCCACCAACGGCCTGCAGAACGGCCCCAACGACGGCATCGCCCTGGTCGACGCCAGTGGCAAGGTGGTCCAGTTCCTCAGCTACGAGGGCGCGATCACCGCCTCCGGTGGCCCCGCGGCCGGCATGACCAGCCAGAACATTCCGGTTGCCGAAACCAACAGCACCGCGGCGGGTACGTCGCTGCAGCTGACCGGCAGCGGCAGCCAGTACGCGCACTTCACGTGGGCCGAATCGGCCAAGCAGACCTTCGGCAGCTGCAACAACAACCAGACCTTCAGCGGCGGTGGCACCCCGGGCCCGAACACGCCGCCGTCGGTGTCCACCACCACGCCGGCACAGGGCAGCAGCACCTTCCCGGCCGCCGCCGACCTGGAAGTGGTGTTCAGCGAGACGGTCAACCTCGCCAGCGGCGCCTTCGCATTGACCTGCGGCACCTCCGGCAGTGTGCCGCTGACCTGGCCGGCCAGCGGCAAGAGCGTGAAGCTGTCGACCAACACCGCGCTGGTCGCCGGTGAGGCCTGCCGCTTCGACATCCGTGCCGCACGCATCACCGACGCACAGGGTGCCCGTCCGGCGACCGACAGCCGGATCGCCTTCACCGTGGCCACCACCACCGGCAACCCGGATCCGGGCAATCCCGGCGGCCCGGCGGGCTATTACTCGAAGGTCAATACCAGCAGCCCCAGCCAGCTGCGCTGCTCGCTGCACGCCACCATCAAGGGCCACACCGCGTATCCGTACAGCGGCTCGGGCACCAGCACCTGGACCATCCTGGAGATCGCCGACGAAGATCCGAACAACGCCGGCAAGATCCTCGACGCCTACCGCAACCGCAGCTACACCAAGGTGACCGACCGTGCCGGCAGTGGCGGCGGCCTGAAGTACAACCGCGAGCACACCTGGCCCAATTCGCTGGGCTTTGCCAGCACCACCGGCGACAAGGGCCTGCCGTACGCGCCCTACACCGACACCCACATGCTGTACCTGACCGACGCACAGTGGAACGCCGACCGCGGCAACAAGCCGTTCGGCAAGTGCGACGCCAACTGCGGCGAGCGCGCCACCGAGGCCAACAACGGCCAGGGCGGCGGCAGCGGCGGCTACCCGGGCAATTCGAACTGGGTACGCACGCCGGATGGCAACGCTGGCACCTTCGAAGTCTGGGGTGCGCGCAAGGGCGACATGGCACGCGCGGTGATGTACATGGCCATCCGCTATGAAGGCGGCAAGGATGCGGCCACCGGCCAGTCCGAACCGGACCTGGAACTGACCGACGACCGCAGCAAGATCGTCAAGACCAGCAGCTCGCCGGCCTACATGGGCCTGCTGTCGACCCTGATCGACTGGCATCTTGCTGATCCGCCGAGCGCTGCAGAACGTGCCCGCAATGACGTGATCTACAGCTTTCAGGGCAACCGCAACCCGTTCATCGACCACCCCGAGTGGGCCACCCCGGGCCTGTTCACCTCGGCCAAGCCGGCGACCTGCCAGCTGGCCAACTGACTCCGTTTGAAGAAAGTTGTATTTCCCCTGTCCGATCCTGACCCGGTCGGACAGGGGCCCTATACTCGACGGTCATGTCGACCGTCGATCCCGTCCTGCTGCTGTTGACCACCTGCCCGGACCGGGCCAGTGCCGAGCGCATCGCGCACGCGCTGGTCGCCGAGCACCTGGCTGCCTGCGTCACCCGTCTGGACGGCGCACAGTCGACGTACCGCTGGCAGGGCGAGGTGACCACCGACGCCGAACTGCAGCTGCTGGTGAAGACCACCGCAAGCCGTGTCGATGAAGCCATCGCCCGGATCGTCGAACTGCATCCGTATGAACTCCCGGAGTGCATCGCGGTCGAAACCCGGGCCGGCCTGCCGGCGTATCTGGACTGGATCCGGGCACAGACCCGGGAGGACACTGATTGAAGACTCTGTTTGCGCGTGGCGCCGCCTTGTGCGCCCTGTTGTGGCTTTCGTTGCCGGCCTTCGCGCTGGATGAAAAAGATCTGCTGCCGGTGGACCAGGCGTTCGCGCTGACTGCCAGCGCGCCCGAGCGTGGCCAGATCCAACTGCAGTTCAAGATAGCCCCCGGCTATTACCTGTATCGCCACCGCACCACGGTGAAGGCCGATCCTGCCTTCAATGCCGCTGCGCTGCAGATGCCCGCAGGCAAGAAGCACCACGACGATTTCTTCGGTGAAGTGGAGACCTACCGCGAGCGTCTGCAGGCCACCCTGCCCGGCGCGCCCACCGATGCCGCCGGCACCATCAGCCTGGAAGTGCGTTACCAGGGCTGCGCCGATGCCGGTGTGTGCTACCCGCCGCAGAAGCGCGTGGTGCAGGTGACCCTGCCCGGCGCGGGTGGTGCACCTGCCACGCTGCCGACCGCACGCGCCACCGGCGCCAGTGCGTTCAACAACCCGTTGGCCGGTGCCGGTAGTGGCGGTGGCCTGCGGCTGCCGGGCACCAGTAACAGCCAGGCATTGCCGCTGCCGTCGGAACAGGCGTTCGGCTTCGATGCCATCGCCAGCGATGGCAACACCGTGCTGCTGCGCTTCAGCCCGGCACCGGGCTATTACCTGTATCGCGACCGCACCTCGCTGAAGCTGGAGGGCAGCGCCGGAGTACTGGCCGACAAGCCGCGTTGGCCGACGGCGCAGTCGCACCGCGACGAGCACTTCGGTGATGTGGCGGTCTATTTCAACCAGGTGGAAGTGCCAGTGCCGCTGCGCCGCAGCCGCGCCGAGGCCGTCGACAGCACGCTGGTGGTGACCTTCCAGGGCTGCCAGACCGATGGCATCTGCTATCCGCCGATGACCCGGCGGGTGAAGCTGTCGATCCCCGCCGGCAAGGTCAACGCCACCGGTGATGCACCGGCTGCACGCGACGAAGTGATCCGCTCGCTGCCGCCTTCGGCCGCTGCCAGCACCCGCGAGGGCGCCAACGGCACGCCACTGCGCCTGCTTCCGACTGTGCCCAATGACGCGCCCGCCACCACGGGCGGTGCCGACGCCAGCAGCGGCGCGCGCGATGCATTCGCCGCTGATGCGCAGCAGGACAATGCACTGCGTACCAAGGCCCCCAGCCGCGTGCCGAAAACCGACAGCTCGCTGCTGTGGGTGCTGCTGCTGGCGCTGGGCGGAGGCCTGGTGCTGAATCTGATGCCCTGCGTGCTGCCGATCCTGTCGTTGAAGGTGCTGAGCCTGGCGCAGAGCGGGGAAAGCCCCGAACGCGCCCGCAGCCATGCCATGTGGTACACGCTGGGCGTGCTGGTTGCCTTCGCGGTGATCGGCGCGCTGATGGTCGGCCTGCGCATGCTGGGCAACGCAGTCGGCATCGGTTTCCAGCTGCAGCATCCAGGCGTGGTCGCGGCGTTGGCCTACATCATGTTCGCGGTGGGCCTGAGCCTGTCCGGCGTGTTCACCATGGGCGGCGGCATCGGCAACTTCGGCCAGTCGCTGGCGCGACGCAGTGGCCCGGCCGGCGATTTCTTCACCGGCGTGCTGGCCTGCGTGGTCGGCAGTGCCTGCGTGGGTCCGTTCTTCGGCCCGGCGGTGGCCTATGCCTTTGTTGCACCGCCGGTGGCGGCGATGCTGGTGTTCCTGTTCCTGGGCCTGGGCCTGGCCCTGCCGTTCCTGCTGATCGGCTTCGTGCCGGCGCTGGCGCGTCGCCTGCCCAAGCCGGGCCAGTGGATGGAAACCCTGAAGCACGTGCTGGCCTTCCCGATGTACGCCGCCGCGTTGTGGCTGCTGTGGGTGCTGGGCAAGCAGCGCGGTGTGGATGGCATGGCGCTGGCGCTGGGTGGCCTGCTGCTGCTCACCGGTGGCCTGTGGCTGTTCGAGCGCAGCCGCTGGCGCAGCCAGCGCGCGGCCGGGCTGCTGGGCGTGCTGCTGGTGATCGCGGCGCTGGTGCCGGTGTGGGCCGTGACGCAGCTGGCACCGCCGGCACGTGCCGCGCAGGCGAGCAGCGAGAACGTGGTGGAGTATTCGCCGCAGATGCTGGACCGCCTGCGCGCCGACAACCGCGTGGTGTTCGTCAACATGACCGCCGACTGGTGCGTGAGCTGCAAGGCCAACGAACGCGCGGTGCTGTCGCGCCCGGAGTTCAAGGAACTGCTCAAGCGCACCAACGCGGTGTACATGCGCGGCGACTACACCAATGTGGACCCACAGATCACCGCCTTCCTGGATGAGCACAAGGCCGTGGGCGTGCCGCTGTACGTGGTGTACGGCCCCGGCGCACCGCCGACGGTGCTGCCCACCCTGTTGACCCAGGCGCTGGTGGAAGAAGCGCTGCTGCGCACCGCACGATGAAGTGGCAACGGCCAGCACTGCTGTGGACAGCGGTGCTGGCTGTCGGGCTTGGCCTGTGGGCCGGCAATCGGCTGACGCCTGGGCCGGCGGCGGAAACCGCAGCGCCTGCTGCCGCGTTACCGCCAGCGTTGCCGATGCTGCGGCCCGGTGATCCGCTGCCGGCGCTGGTCCTGCCCGATGCTGAAGGTCACGCGCAGGATATCCGCGAACGCTTCAAAGGCCGGCCGCTGCTGGTCAATGTGTGGGCCAGCTGGTGCGGCCCGTGCGTGGAAGAAATGCCCGAGCTGGCCCGCTTTGCCGAGGGCCAGGGCACGCGCGGTGTGCAGGTGTTGGGCCTGGCGCTGGATACGCCGGACGGCGTGCGCGATTTCCTGCAGCGGGTGCCGGTGACCTATCCCATCGTGCTGGATACCCCGGGCCCACGCGATGCCAGCGTGCAGTTGGGCAACGCGCAGGGGCTGCTGCCCTACAGCGTGCTGTTCGATGCGCAGGGACGGATGGTGAAGGCCAAGCTCGGCCCGTTCGCGCACGGCGAGATCGAAGGCTGGGCGAAGTAAGGTCGGCAGGGCTGCGCCCTGCACCTGCCTAAGCAACGGCAACGGCCGAAGCAACGGCAACAGCGGGCATTCCGTGGGATGGCGGGGCGGTGTCGGATTGCGGGGACGCCGTAAACCCATCCGTGGGGGCTTGGCAGCCGCATCCATGCGGCTGACACCCCGCAATCCGACACCGCCCCACCTTCGACAGTTTCCCGGTGTTTGATGGATCCACGCCATGCGTGGATGAATCTCCACTGGAATCGAATATTTCGACAATGGAAAGAAATGCATCCACGCGTGGCGTGGATCTACGTGTCGACCAAGGTCGACACCCACCAAGAGCAGGCCATGCCATTCCGACAGATCGCGGAAATCTGTCGAAGACGGGGTGGGTCCGGTTGCGGGGGCGTGAGCCGCATGGATGCGGCGACCGAGCTTACATGGACGTACTTGCAGCGGCCCCCGCAACCGGCCCCACCCCGCCTACCCTCAGGAAACCAGCTTCTGCTGTTGCTTCGGCTGTTGCTGTTGAGGTTGCCGGCCAGCGGCCGGCACTACCGCTTCGGCGGGTGCAGGGCGCAGCCCTGCCGGCAAACCCTTCTTGACCGCAGCGGCTCGGGCCCCGGAGAATTACGAGATTAATTCTCATTTGCTGTTGCGCAGGATGCGGGCGGCAGCCTCGACGGCCCTCGATCCCGATGTTCAAGAACGTCCTGTTCCAACTGCACTGGCTGCTGGGCATCAGCGCGGGTGCCATCCTGGCCGTGATGGGCCTGAGCGGTGCGGTCCTGTCGTTCGAGGATGAGCTGCTGCGCGCGGCCAATCCCGGTTTCGCCGCCATCGCCGAACACCATGCCGACAACCAGCAACCGCTCGCCTTGAGTGAACTGGTGCCGTTGCTGCAGGCGGGCAGCGAGCGGCCGCTGCAGCGCCTGCGGGTGGATGCCAGCGGCCAGCGCCCATCGGTCGCACGCTTTGCCGATGGCAAGGACCACTGGGTGTATTTCGACCCCTACAGCGGCGAGCGCTTCAGCGCGCTGCGCGGACAGGCGTTCTTCGATTTCGTCGAGGACCTGCACCGCCACATGGTTGCCGGCGAGCGCGGTTCGTGGATCACCGGCAGCTGTGCGATCGCCCTGCTGTTCTTCACCCTGTCCGGTCTCTACCTGCGCTGGCCGCGTCGCTGGTGGCACTGGCGCAGCTGGTTGGCGGTGGAGTGGGGGCGCAAGGGCCGCGGCTTCCTCTGGAGCCTGCATTCGGTGATCGGCACCTGGGTGCTGCTGATCTACCTGATGAGCGCGCTGACCGGGTTGTGGTGGTCGTTCGACTGGTACCGCAACGGGCTGACCCAGCTGCTGGGTGTCACGCCCCCCGCCAAGCACAAACTCGCCACGGATCTTCCCCTGGATCTGCGCAACATCGAGGCCACGCTGTATGCGCTGCCCGGTGTGCGCCAGGGCTTCATCGACCTTCGTCTGCCGGAGAAGCCCAGCCAAGCGCTCAACGTACGGGTGATGTCGGCGGATCCCGCTCAACGCGGCGGCCATCACGATCGTGCGCACGACCTGCTGCAGCTCGACCCGGCCACCGGCGCGGTTCTCGACGCGCGCCCGTATGCGCGCCAGGGTGCCGGCGGCCAGCTCACCGCCAGCATGTTCGCCCTGCACTCGGGCAGCTTCTTCGGCATGCCCGGACGTATCGTGGTGATGTTCAGCAGCCTGGGTATGTGCCTGTTCTTCATCACCGGCTGGCTGTTGTACCTGGACCGCCGCCGCGGCCAGCACGCCGCGCGCGCACTGCGGCAGACCGTTCCGGAAGCAACACCCCTCGCCGCAGGCACACCGTGGCTGGTGGTGCATGCCAGCCAGAGTGGCCTCGCCGAACAGTTGGCCTGGCGTGCGGCGGCACAGCTGCAGGCGGCAGGCCACGGGGTGCAGGTGCTGCCGCTTGCGCGCGTGACTGCCGCGCAACTGCAGGCCACCACACAGGCGCTGTTCGTGCTCAGCACATTCGGTGATGGCGAACCACCGGACAACGCACGGCGCAGCGCGCGCCAACTGCTGGCACAGCTTCCGGACCTTTCCGGGCTGCGTTACGGCATGCTCGCGCTGGGTGACCACCAGTACGCACGGTTCTGCGGGTTCGGCGTCCAGATCGATGACTGGTTGGCGCGTGCGGGCGCGCAGCCATTGTTCGCCCGCATCGACGTCGATGCTGCTTCGGTGGTGGCGCTGCGCCAGTGGCAGCTGCAGCTGACCGGGCTGACCGGCATCGACACCGATGACAGCGTGCTGCCAGCGGCGACGGTGATGCACGACTGGCGCCTGCTCGACCGCACCCTGCTCAACGCCGGCAGCGTCGGTGGCCAGATCTGGCAGATCCGCCTGGCACCGCCGGCCGATGTCGATTGGCAGGCCGGTGACATCCTGCATATCGCAGCACGCCACGACGCGCTGCATGTACACGCGGTGCTTCGAGCGCATGGTCTGGATCCCCTGCAACCGGTGCTGCTCGACGATGGTACGAAAACGCTGCTGGAACTGGCCAGCGAACGCGTGCTGCCCGAACCCGACAGTGCATTGCAGGTGCGGGATGCAGGCCTGTGGTTGTCAGGTCTGCCATTACTGCCTGGGCGTGAGTACTCCATCGCCTCATGCGCCGCCGATGGCGATGTGGAACTGGTGGTCCGGCTGGTTCACGACGCAGCCGGCCGCGCGGGCCTGGGCTCGGGCTGGCTGGCCCTGCATGCGCCTGTGGGCGGTGCGGTTGCCGCCCGCGTGCATCGCAATCCGGGCTTCCATCGGCAGCCGGGTACGCCGATGGTGCTGATCGGCAACGGCACCGGCATCGCCGGCCTGCGCAGCCTGCTGCGCGAAGCCGCGCATCACGGTGAGCACGGTCATTGGCTGCTGTTCGGCGAGCGTCAGCGTGCGCACGACTTCCTGTTCGCCGACGAGATCATCCGATGGCAGGCTGACGCGCACCTGCTCCGCTTGGATACGGTGTACTCGCGTGATGTGGACGATGGCAGCTACGTGCAGCATCGCCTGCACGCTGTGGTGGATGAACTGCACGCGTGGCTGGCACGTGGTGCGGTGATCCATGTGTGTGGATCGCTGCACGGCATGGCCGAAGGTGTGGACCAGGTGCTGCGCGAAGCACTGGGCGATGACGCGGTGGAGACGCTGCTTGAGAACGGACGTTACCGGCGCGACGTGTATTGAGTCCGTTCGCCGGGCATGGCCCGGCGCTATCCGTCATGGGTTTCAACGGTAGCGCCGGGCCGTGCCCGGCGAAGGTGATCAGGCCATCACGCCGCTGCCCGCGCCCGCCGCTCGGGCTGCAGGCGGAACGCCGCCACCGCTTCGGCCAGCGCCTGCACCTGGGCCTGCATCTGCGCGGTCGATGCGCCTGCTTCTTCCACCAGGCTCGCATTGCGCTGCGTGCTGGCCTCCATCTGCACGACGGTCTGGTTCACCTGGGCGATGCCCGCATGCTGTTCATGCGAGGCACTGCGGATGCCGGCCAGCAGCCCGGCCAACTGCTGCACGCTGCTGACGATCTCGTCCATCGTCGTGCCCGCCTGCTCGGCCTGCGTACTGCCCTGGCCTACCCGCGCCACTGAATCCTCGATCAGTCCCTTGATCTGCTTGGCCGCATCCGCGCTGCGCTGGGCCAGCAGCCGCACCTCGGCGGCCACCACCGCGAAGCTGCGGCCCTGCTCGCCTGCACGCGCAGCTTCCACTGCCGCGTTGAGGGCCAGGATATTGGTCTGGAAGGCGATGCCATCGATCAGCTGGATGATGTCGCCGATGCGCCGCGATGCCGTGCTGATGCCCTGCATGGTCGCCACCACCTGGCCAACAGCGGTGCCGCCGCGCTCGGCCACCTTGGCGGCGTCGCGTACCAGTCCATCGGCCAGCCCCGCCGCGTCGGCGTTGCGGCCGACGGTGTCAGTCAGTTCGTGCATCGATGCCGCCGTTTCCTCCAGATTGGCCGCCTGCTGCTCCGTGCGCTGGGAAAGATCGTGATGGCCGGCAACGATCTCGCCCACGCCTACGTCCAGGCGGACCGTGGCCTGCTGGATACGGGTGACGATGTGGCCCAGCTGCGCGACCGTGGCGTTGGCATCGTCACGCATGCGGGCGAACACGCCCTGCAGGTCACCTTCCATGCGCACGCTCAGGTCGCCACGTGCCAATGCGGCCAGCAGCGCCTGCAGGTCGCCCAGGTTGGTCTCGAAGGTGGACAGCAGGCGGTTGATGCTGGTCGACAGCGTGCGCACGAACCCCTGCTTGCCCTCCAGCGCGATGCGCCCCTGCAGTTCGCCATGCGCCGCCGCGTCGACCAATGCCGCTACTTCAGTTTCCAGCAGCGTTTCCAGCGCGCGGCTGCGCCATTCCACCGCGACACCAAGGAAGTGGTCGTCCTCGACGATGGCATTGGCGATCAACTGATATCGGGTACCGGCGTGGCCGATCTCACGCACTTCGCGCTGACGGACACCGATCAGTCCTGCCAGCGCCGGATGCAGGCGGACCGCGTCGCTACCGAGCAATGTCTCTGCGGGAAGCGCCAGCAACTGCAGCAGCGCCGGATTGGCGTAGGCCACCTGCCCTTCCGCATCAACCACCATCAAGCCGGTCTGGGCACTATCCAGCGCCTGCCGCACGCGCGTGTTGCCGCGCGCCACCGCGCGTTCGGTCTCGGTGCGCGCGCGCAGGCGTTGCTGCATGTCGACCAAGCGCTGCGCGAGCTGGCCGATCTCATCATTGGCATTGTGCACGCGCAGCGTGGTGTCGAGCCGATCATCCGCGATATCGCCTGCAAAGCGCAGGGTGTCCTGGATCGGTCGACGCACCGCGCGCACCACCAGTACCAGGCTGGTGATCAGCACACCGGCCACCAGCAGCAGGGTGACCACGAACACTACGCTGGCCATCCTTGCACCCGACCGCTGGCGCAGTTGTGCCTGTTCCAGTGCTGCAACCTGGGCCTGCTGGAACGCGGCCAATGCCGGGCCCACGGCCGCCGCGGCCTCCAGCAGTGACTGCGCCTCCACATCCAGGCCGACGCGCGCGGCGGTATAGCCCAGCAACGCGGCCTGGTACGCTTCCATGCCGTTGCGCACGCGCTCCTGCACGTCGGCTGGCAGGCCGGCCAACGCCAGATCGAAGGGCAGCTTTTCTTCGCTGGCACGATCGGCGTGGGTGGAATCACCATCGAGCAGCAGCAACGCTTCCTGACGTCGCATCCGCTGCACATGCAGGGACAGCGCTGGGCGCTCCAGCGCATCCACCTGCGTCTGCAGTGCGTCGGCGGCCTGCTGCAGCTGTGCGGCCAGACCAGCGTCGCCGCGTCCCATCTCATCTACGCGCTCGAACAACGCGGCGATGCCCTGTGAGAATGCATCGACGGCCTCGGTCATCGCCTGCAGCACCTTGCGCCGGCCCGCGTCCATCGGCATGCCACGCAACGCCTGCAGGTCCTGCTTCAACATCTGCTGCGTGGCCAGCAACTGGCTGCGGTCCGCATCATCGAAACTGCGCGCATACTGGGTCTGCAGGCGCCGGGCCTCGGCCACCCGGGCCGCCAGCGATGCAACGCGGTCACTGCCGTGCTGGTAGCTGGCCTGGTCACGGGCCGACTGCGTACTCGCATGGCTGGTCCAGGCGTGGACGGCGGCGATGGCCACCAGGCCCAGGCTGCAGACCACCAACGTCGCCTTGAGCTTGTCGGCGACGCTGAGCCGATGGGGCTGCAGCCAGCGCAGCAGGCCAGGGAAACGGGAACGCAACCCGACAACGCGGCTACGCAGGGACCGAAGGTGGGGAACGACGGCCGACATGACAGACTCCAGGCGGAAGGACGCACCTGTATCGACCGGTTGCAGCAGAACTTTAGCGCCGGACTGAATCCTGCCGCGAATGATCGGCGGTCGTCGCTGTTGTACCGGCCGCAGGCGACCGGGGGATGACACCGGCGAGGCACACTTGACCTCAACCCCGGTTGCGGTAGCACAGTGGTGCCCCCCGCCCGTGGTGCCTGCCATGTCCATCGACGTCCCCCGCTACCTGCAGCGCCTGCAGCTGGATGCCCCGCCACCGCTCACTCTGGCCGGGCTGACCCTGCTGCAGCAGCGCCACAACGCCCTGCTGCCGTTCGAAACCCTGACCAGCCTGCTGCGCGACGCGGTCGCCATCGACCTGGACAGCGTCCAGCACAAGCTGCTGCACGCGCAGCGCGGGGGGTACTGCTTCGAACTCAATGGCGCGTTCCTGGCCCTGCTGCAGGCCTTGGGCTTCGATGCGCAGCCGCTGAGCGCTCGGGTGCTGCTGTCAGCGGCCGAGGGCGAGCTGACCGCGCGTACGCACCTGCTGCTGCGGGTGCGTCTGCACGACGAGGACTGGCTGGTCGATACCGGCTTCGGCAGCCTGACCCCGACCGTGCCACTGCGCCTGCATGAGACCGCAGTGCAGGACACACCGCATGAGCGCTACCGTGTGCGGCGGCTGGACGATGGCGACTTCATGCTCGCCGCCGAGGCAGGGGATGACTGGCGGGCGCTGTACCGCTTCGATCTGCAGCCACCGGCGCCGATCGATAACGAAGTGGGCAACTGGTACGTGTGTACGCATCCGCAGTCGAGCTTCCCCGGCCAACTGCGTGCATCACTGACCGGGCCGGATTGGCGACGCACCATCGGCAGCGGCAACTACACCGAGTACCGCCCCGGCCAGGTACCGGCCAAGCGCCCGCTGCGCGATGTGCAGGACGTGCGCGAGGTGCTGCAGCAGGGCTTCGGCATGCGCCTTCCGGACGATCCGCGATTGGATCCGGTCATTGCCGACTGGCTGCAGCGATCGCGCGCCGCGTCCGTGTAGAGCCACGCGATGTTCGGCTGCTGACCTCAGGACTATGGGGTGGCGGGCGCCTGCAGGGCGATCCGGTTGCCCTCGCTGTCGCGGATCTCAGCCACCCGCCAGTCACCGGCCACGTCCGGGCCAAAGCACAGCAGCGCGCCCGCCTGAAGGGCACGCTGCAGACTCTCATCCAGATCGTCCACGCCCAGGTAGATGCGCGGTCCCTGCTCCGACGGCAGGTAATGCGCGCCGTGCACCAATGCCATGCTGGCGCCCGTGTCTGCATCGTTGAATGGCAGGTACGCCATGCGGCAGTCATGCACGTTGACCGGCGTGGCGATGTCCACCTGCAGCCATTGCTGGTAGAACGTGATGGCACGGTCCAGGTCGGCGACGGGAACTTCAACGTGCAGGATGGGATTCATGGTGATCAGGCTGGGCGCGCAGGCGGATGAAACACAGGATCGCAGCTCCGCACACCACACGATACGGCCACAGCTGGCATGCTGGGCAGCCCGACACCGAGCTGGAACCGCGCATGTCCCTGGCCGATCACCGTCATGCGTTGGCCCCGCAGGGCTTCCTGCGCATTGCCATCAACCTCGGCAACCCGGTGCTGGCCCAGGGCGACGCCGATGCACCACGCGGGCCATCGGTGGAACTGGCCACCGCGCTGGCACAGCGGCTCGGCGTGCAGGCCCGCTTCAGTTGCCACGACGCGGCCGCATCGGTGGTGGCAGCGGCGAGCGATGATGCCTGGGATCTGGCCTTCCTGGCGGTGGACCCGGCACGCGCCGACCGCATTGCCTTCAGTGCGCCGTATGTGGAGATCGAAGGAACCTACTTGGTGCGCAATGACAGTCCAGCGCGACAGGTGGCAGATCTCGATTGCAACGGGCTGCGCATCGCGGTGGGCCGCGGCGCCGCCTACGATCTCTTCCTTAGCCGTGCACTGCGTCAGGCCACGATTGAACGCGCCGATACTTCGGCCGCCGCCATCGCACTTTTCGACCAGCAGCGGCTGGATGCAGCGGCCGGCGTACGCCAGCCCCTGCAGGCCTGGGCACAGGCGCATGCCGGCCATCGCGTGCTGGCCGATCGCTTCACCGTCATCCAGCAGGCGGTCGCGGCGCCCATTGCACGGCCCGCGGCGGCGTTGCAGGCACTGTTCGCGGAAGTGGAAGCGATCAAGGCCGGGCCGCTGCTGGGCGAGGCCTTCGCACGTGCCGGGCAGGCAGTCACGCTGGTGCGCTGACGCACACGCCACAGCATCGCGCCTGCGCGACGGGCGCTATCCCGCGTCTGCGGCCTGCATGTGCCGCACATGCTCGGCGGCCTGCGCGTGCAGCCATTCGCGGAAGGCCAGGAAACCACGGTGCCGTACGGAGCGCTGTGGGTATACCAGCCAATGGGGCCATGCGGTTTTCAGGCGTCGGTCCGACAACGCCACCAACTGGCCGGAATCCAGCAGCAGCCGCGCCCGCGTGACCCGCCCCAGTGCTACACCGACGCCATCCAGTGCAGCGCGATGGTGGGCTTCGGAATCATCCAGCACCGCCACGTACCGCGCCGGTGGGCGCTGCCCGATCAGCGCGAACCATGCGCCCCACGCACCGTCGGGGTCTCCCAGCAGCGGCCATTGCGCCAACGGCAGGTGGTCGATGCCGCCCATGCGCTCGATCAGTGCCGGGCTGGCCATCGGCAGCAGCCATTCGTCGAACAACGGCTCCACCACCAGCCCCGGCCATTGTCCGGTGCCCAACCGCAGCGCCGCATCGAACTGCAGTTGCCGATCGAAGTCGATCAGTCGCTCGCTCGATTGCAGATTGATTTCGATCTGTGGATGCGCCGCCACGAAATTGCCCAAGCGTGGCACCAGCCATGCGCTGGCCATCGACGGCACGGCGCTGAGGGTCAGCACATGCTCGGGTCGCGCAGCGTAGGGCTGAAAGGCGTCGTTGATCGCATCCAGGTGAGGTCCGACCTGATCCAGCAGGCGCTGTCCCTCCAGGGTCAAGGCCACACCGCGTGCCTGCCGGATCAGCAGCGGCTGGCCCAGGCGCTCCTCGAGCTGGCGCATCTGATGGCTGAGCGCACTGACCGTCAGGTTCATCGACGCGGCGGCGCGGGACAGGTTGCCCAGGCGTGCGGCAGCGACGAAGCCCTGCAGGGCATGCAGCGGTGGGCGGGACATAAGCCTTGAATTCCTCTCAAGTCGACCTTGCGGAAATGTCGCTTTTTGCGCCCCCATGCTGCCCGTATCGTGCATTCCACTCAAGTGGAGGCGCGATCATGAACATCTTCAGCGGTCTGTTGTTCCTGCAGGGTCACGTGACCAACGTTGCCTTGGCCCAGCGTCTGGCCAGCCCCGTTCCCGAAGCGCCAGATGCACGCCGGCCGCTGCAGCCGGCCCCCACGCCGGCCACCTCGGCCAGTGTCACCACCCGCGCTGCAGGTGCTCAGGCAACCACGGCTCCGGATCGATAACGAGCGCGCGATATGCATCGATGGCTTCGCGCAGTGCGGCCACACCGACCGGCGTGCGCAGGCTTTCCTCTTCCGGCACCTGCGCTGCGGCCCAGTCATGCAGCCGGTCCAGACGCTGGACCATCGCCGCCCGCAGCCACGGCCGCAGCGGATACGTGTGATAGCCCTGCTGCGCCAGCGCGCGCACAGCCTCGGCCAATGCGGCGTTGGCCCCGCGCACCCATTCGGTGCGCCCACCGGCCTTGTCCTGCACCGTCATCGGTGCCGGCGCACGATGCAGCTTGAAGGGCCGGCGCAACTGCAGTTCCAGGTCACGCGCATCCCGTTCTGATTCCGCCTCGACCAGCGCGCCAGCTTCCAGATCGAAGAACTCGAACCAGCGTCGATGCAGCGCGCTGATCCGTCCCAGCGGATCACGCGAGAATCCAATCTTCGCGTAGTCCTCCCAAGCACAGGGAAAGACGTAGGCGAACACGCGGCCATCAATGCGGATGTCGGAATCCATTGCTGCAGGATGACGATGCCCGCATGTGCGGCACGTGCAGGCGCAGAGCCGGCATCTGCGAGGAGCCGGTCAGCGCCGATGCAGCGCTTCCTGTATGGCGGCGGCCACATCGGTGTTGTCGATGTAGCTGCCATCGTTCAAGCGCACATGCGTGCGGTAGCCTTCGTCGATGCCGCGAACGCGTTTGCCCAGCAGCTCGGCACCGTTGCCTTTGGCCCACAGTGGCACCAGCCCGTTTGAATGGTTGCCGGTGGGGCGGAAGCTCATGCCCGGCATGCGCCCACGGCCATGGTTGCGCACCGGCTCGAAGGCTACCTGCTGCGCATCCGGGCCCATTGGCATGCTGTTGTCGTGGTCGGTGGTGACAATCAGCAGGTTGCGCTCCCAGCCACCGTGCTCCTCGATCCACGCGATGACCGCCGACACGGCATCGTTGAACTCGACGGTCTCTTCGATCAGACGGCCAAACTGCGGCTGCCCGGTGCAGGCGCCGTAGTGCCATTCACTGCCGCAGGCGCTGGTGTGCGCTGCCCAGTCGGTGGCACCGCCTTCGACCATCAGGAACAGGCCCTTGCTGGAGCGCTGCTGCAGGAACTGCAGCGCGCCACGGGTCATCGTCGCCAGGTCCGGCACGCTGTCGATCTTCTTCACTCCCGATGGTGTGCTCGCGTCTTCGCCCAGTACCTGCAGTTGGCGTGCCTGCTGCAGGGTATTGGCCACGCGCGGCACGCCGATCAGCGGCTGGTCGGAGGGCATCAGGCCCTGCGCCAGGGCGACGAACTCGGCCTTGCTGCGGATCAACCGCCACGGGCCCGATGGATTTCCGGCAATGGCCGTGCCCGCCTCAAGCTGCTGCCAATCCTGCTGCGACACCCACTCCCAGGGGTTCCCGCAGCCCTCGGTCACCAGGCTCTGCGGCCCGTCGACGCAGGCGTGTCCATTGACGCTGTAGCCGGGGCCGCCGGCACCCATCACCAGATCCATGTGGCCCTGGGCCAACATCTGGTGGGCGATCTGGTGATAGCTGTTGCGTGATTCGGCCTGCGCAGCGAAGGCAGCCGGCGTGGCGTGCGCGAACGGCACCGAGGTCACCACGCCGGTGGCCATGCCCAGGCGTCTGGCACGCAGCGTGTTGAACTCCACCGGTACACCGTCGTTGTCGACGTTGATGGCGTTGTTGTAGGTCTTCACTCCCGAGGACAGCGCTGTGCCGGCCGCCGCACTGTCGGTGGCCACCGCAGCCAGGTACTGATAGCCAGCGAAGGGCAGATCCGCCGCAGGCACGGGCGTGGCGTCCCATGCCTTCTGCGCGTCGTAGCCGAGGGTCTGCGCTGCATCGTACGTAGGCTGGCTGCTGGCGTTGAGCGGGAACGTTGTCACCGCCAGCCGTTGCGGGAAGTCGGCATAGGGGGTGCCCTCGCGGCTGCCGTATTGCCAGTAGGCGGCGGCGTCCCAGGTGCCCCAGCCGGCGCCATCGTTGATCATCACGATGACGTTGTGCGGCCGTCCCTGCGCCGGTTCCGGCTTTTCGACGCGCACGTCGTGGTGGCAACCGGTGATGGCAACCAGCGCTGTCAGGATGGCCGGCCGCAGCCAGCCTCCCAGGTTCGTTTTTTTCATCAGCAGCCCCAGCAGAAAGCGAAGTGATCCAACCCCATTTGCGACGTTATATCATTTCAATATTTCAGAAACAGTCATCCAGCGCGGGCGTGCGCCGTTACGCTGTCGCCATATGCAGTCCATGACTTCTTCCCGTTCCCCTGTTTCATCGATCACGATCGATGCCCTCTCCCTCGATATCCTCCAGCAGCAGCACGCGGAGCTGCGACGACCGCCGGCCTCGCTGACCAAGCTGATGACGGCCTACACCGCGTACGACCTGCTCGCGCAGTCGGGCGGTTCGTGGTCGGACACCATCGCCATCGATCCGCGCGACGTACACGACGTGGCCGACGATGAAACGCGGATGGGCCTGGTGCCCGGCGAAAGCATCGCTCTCGGCAGACTGCTGGAGGGCCTGATGGTGGTTTCCGGCAACGACGCCGCGCTCGCCCTGGCCCGTCACCTGGCCGGATCGCAGGCGGCGTTCGCGCAGCACATGAACGACCACGCGCGGGCGTTGGGCCTGCACGATACGCACTTCATCTCCGCGTCCGGCATCACCACCCCGGGCCATCTGTCGACCGCGCGCGACATGGCGATGCTGGCCGCCCACCTGCTTGCCCGCTACCCCGACCTGCTGGCAATCACCGCACAGCGCAGCTTCGTGCACCGCACCCTGCAGAAGGCGAACCAGAACGCCCTGCTCGGCGAAGACGGCGTGGATGGTTTGAAGACCGGCTACACCCAGGCTGCAGGCTTCTGCCTGGCGGCCACCGCCCGTCGCAGGTGTGCTCGGCAGGCTCTGCCAGTGCGTCTGATCAACGTGGTGCTGGGTGCAGATTCGCGGGCGTCGCGCGATGACCAGGTCCGCGCACAGCTTGATGCGGGATTTGCCATCGCCGCGGCGGCCGAGGCCCATCCCGTGTGACGGGCAGACCGAGCAGACATCACAGGCAATGCACTCTATAGTCCAGCGCCCGAAAGAGTACCCATCGATGGATCGACGCATCTTGTGCTGGATGCTTGCGCTGTTCTGCACGTTCTCCGCGGCACTCACCCATGCCGGTGAACTCACTCCTGCCGAGAGCGACGCGCTGCAGAAGGATGTGCGATCGCTGCTGTCCACGTTCGCCCGCGGCGATACCGATGCCATGATCGCGCGCACTCATCCCAGCGTGAAGCGGTTTGCCGGCGGCGATGCGGCCTATGCGAAGGCCGCACGCGATGCGATGAAGACACTCGACGACATGGGCGTGAAGGTCATCAGCGATGATGTCGGTGAACCGACCCGCACCTATGCTGCCGGCGACGAAGAAGTCTGCTTCGTGCCACGGACCACGGTGTTCACCGTCGACGCGCAGACGGTGAGAAGCCTCGCCTTCATGGTCGCCATCCGGCCGGTGGGCGGTACGCAGTGGCGCTACATCGATGGTGCCGCGATGCAGGCGATGCCGGAGCTGCTGCGGCAGCTGTTGCCGGACCTGCAGCCTGACGTGCCACTGCCCCCGGTCAGCGTCGAGCAACTCCAGGTCGCTCCGCGCACATGATTCAGGTGCTGCGCTTGACGATGGCGACGATCACGCGCTCCAGCTCGGCCTCGGCGGCCGCATGTTCCACCGCATCGGCCGCAACCGCTTCAGACAGGGTTTCGGCCGCACCAAGGATGGCCCAGAGGCCGCTGGCCGGTACGGCATCTCCCGCTGCGAACGGTCCCAACCACTGCGCGCACTTGTCGATGAAATCCTGCTGATAGCAACGGCGTACCGCCCGCAGTTCCGGTGATCCCGCCAGCGCGGCGAGAATGTCCTGGATCTCGCTGCCCTGCGACAGCACGCAATCGATGTAGCCCGACGCGATCGCATGCGCACGATCCTTCAGGCGTGCCTTCGCGCTGCCGATACGCTCATCGAAGACCACGGTCTGCCTCTGGTCGTAGTCGGCATACAGCGCGGCCAGCAAACCATTGCGGGTTTCGAAGTGGTCGTAGGCCAGCGGCTTGGCGACCCCAGCAGCCTCCGCCAAGCGTCCCAGCGTCAGCGCATCGGTCCCTTCTTCGCCGACCAGCGCCCATGCCACGTCCAACAGCTGGCGGGCACGCTGTTCGCGGGTCAAGCGGCGGCGGGGCTCGGGCACGGCAGGGCTGGAAGACAAGGGTGATCGTCAGGACGCAGGGGTTCCGATCTTACGTCCGATGTCCATCGCCGTCTGCAGATGCGTTTCGGCCATGCCGCTGTCGGCATCCAGCAGCAGCGTGGATGACAGCACCGGCGCTCCGCAGTAATCGAAGATGCCCTGGTCGATCTGGGTCTTCATCGCCTCGCCATAGCCACGCCGATCGATCATCTGCTGGCCAGCGCCGCCCAGCCCCACCAGATGCACCTGCAGCCGCTGCAGCTTCTTTTCCACCTTGCCATCGGCACCCTCGTCATAGGCCCAGCCCTGGCTGAAGACGCGATCGATCCAGCCCTTCAGCAGCGCCGGGAACGACCACCAGTAGAGCGGATAGACCAGCACGAGCGTGTCGGCCGCATCCAGCCGTGCGTGCTCGGCGGCCACATCGGCCGGCAGCATCGTGGTCCTGCGGAAGAAGGCGTGGTCCTGCGCGTTGAAGCGTGGATCGAAACCTTCCGCCATCAGGTCCACGGTGGTGACCGTGTTGCCGGCATCGGCGTTGACGATGGCCTCGCCGATACGCGCCGCTACGGCATGGGTAAGCGAGGCCGGTTCGGGGTGGGCCACGACGATCTGGGTATGCATGACGGCAGCTCTCGGATTCATTAGTTACCAATAGTAACTATTGGCTGCGCGTGCATCAGCATCACCGATGGGACGCTGTCGCGCGGCTCATGTGAGGCCCCTGCATGCATGGCAACCCATGCCCTCCATGCTGCGTTCACCGTACCTGCTCCGGACTGCAACGGACGCCCACGTAAGGTCACCGCTCTCCCCCAGCAAAGGTGTCGACGCATGGCCATCAAGACCGCAGAAGACCTGTTCATCCACGAACTGTCCGATATCTACAGCGCGGAGAAACAGCTGACCAAGGCTCTGCCGCGGCTGGCTCGCGCAGCCGAAAATTCCGAACTGGCCACCGCCTTCGAGACCCACCTGGAAGAAACCCAGGTCCAGATCGAACGCATCGACCGGGTTGTCGAGCTGCTGGGCATCCGCCTCAAGCGCATCAAGTGCGCGGCAATGGAAGGCCTGGTAGAGGAAGGAAAGGAAGTGATCGATACCATCGACGAAGGTCCGGTGCGCGACGCCGCCTTGATCGGTGGTGCACAGAAGGTCGAGCACTACGAGATCGCTTCCTACGGCACCATCGCCGCCCTGGCCAAGCAGCTGGGCTACAAAGAGGCGCTGCCGCTGCTGCTGGAAACGCTGGAAGAGGAAAAGGCCACCGACGAGAAACTGACCCTGCTGGCCAAGAGTGGTGGCAACGAGCGGGCCGCACAGGCCGCCTGATTCCCTGGCAGACGCATAGCCGATGCCGCCAGGGAGGGCGGCCACGGCCAACAGCAGATCACGCAGATCACAGTTGCGCCTTCGCGCCGAAAGCACACCAGGCAGCCATGGCCTTGATGCCGGAAAGCAGAAACTTTACGCACCACCGCAGCATTCGCACGACAACACACCATGCAAAGCAGCAATGAACGACCCACGCCGCTACCGCGCCTGCTCCTTGTGGAAGACCAGCTCGATCTGGCTGATCTGATGGAACAGGCCCTGACCGACGAAGGCAATGAGATCGCCCACGCCAACAGTGTTTTCGAGGCATTGGGCATGCTCGACAGCGGCCACTTCGATGGCGCCGTGCTGGACGTGGAACTTCGCGACGGCGTGGTATTTCCCGTTGCCGATCGGCTGCTCGAGCTCGGCATCCCCTACCTTTTCGCTTCGGCGGTATACGACCAGCTGGTGCCGGTCAGGCACCAGCGTGCGCCGTTCCTGGCCAAGCCGTTCCATGTGCAGGGACTGCAGCGCGCGGTACGCGAAGCGCTCGGCAGAATGCCCCCCTCGCCGGCACCGCCCCACTAGCCCGCACGCGCTTACGGCTTGAACAGCCCGTTGAGCTCGGCAGCTGACGGGGTGCCCGGCAGTGCGTCGAATGATCCGCTGCCGAGCATCTGCTCCGATGCCCTGAGGAAGCCTGCCCACGCACTGCGGGCCAGCGCACCGCCGACACTGACCCGGCGCACGCCAAGGCCAGCCGCCTGCTGCAGCGTCATCTGCCCGGGCGAACCGATCAGCAGGTTGACCGGCTTGCCACCGGCGGCATCCACCACGGCGCGGATCTGCTCTGCGCTGCGGATGCCAGGCGCATACAGGCAATCCGCACCCGCCTGCGCATAGGCGCGGATGCGGGCCAATGTATCGTCCAGATCGGGGCGCCCGACAAAGAAGTTTTCCGCGCGCCCCACCAGCATCACGTCGTGCCCGCTTTCGTCGATGGCACGGCGCGCTGCACTGAGGCGGGCCACGCTGTCTTCGATGCTGCGCAGCGGATGTTCCGTATCGCCGGTGGAATCCTCGATCGACAGGCCGGCTATACCGGTGTCGATCGCCATTGACACGCTCTCGTGCACCGCCTCCGGGCCGCTGCCGAAACCATCTTCGAAGTCGGCGTTCACCGGCAGATCGGTCGCCGCCACCATCGTCCGCAGATGGACGAGGATCTCATTGCGGCCCATCGCCCCGTCAGGCTGCCCGTGGGCCCAGGCATGGCCGGAGCTGGTGGTGGCCAGTGCCTGCGCACCCAGCCGAGCCAGTGCCACGGCACTGCCCACGTCCCATGGATTGGGCAGCAGGAAGCAACCGGATGCATGAAGTGCCCTGAAGGCAGCCCGGCGGTTCTGGATTGCGTCGGCACCCATCACGGACTCCTGGTTCATACGCCTTCCCAAGCTGCCAACAGGGCAACGGTCACTTGGCAGCGCGCTTCACGGCGCCGCCGCCCGGTGCCGCTTTCGTCTGCAACTGCAGCCCCTGCAACACCGCCTTGTCCAGCTTCGCCGCCACGCCAACACTGCGCCCGGCCAGGTTGGCCACCTGGTACTGCACCGCCACGCCCAGCACCTGGGTCGCCTCGGACAACGTCAATCCATAGGCCTGGCGCAGCCACTGCAGCATGCCCGAGGTGGCGATGCGCAGCGCATCGTCGCTGGAGCCGCCCTGGCCCAGGGTCATGATCTGCGTTGCCGATTCCACCCGCGGCGTTGCGATCGCGTGCTGCTTCAGCAGCTCGACCTTCACCTCCACATCGAGCGACGTCTCCAGCGCCCACTGCGTGGTTTCGCCATCGCCCTGGAGCGCGTGGCCATCACCCAGGTACATCAGTGCGCCAGGCTGCTGCACGGGCAGGTAGACCGTATTGCCTTCGACCACGGCGTTGAAATCCATGTTGCCGCCGAAATCGGCGGTATCGCCGGTGGAGAAGGGTGGATAGCCGAAGCCGGGCGCCAGCGCCAGGCCGCCGAGCATCGGCTTCACCGGCACTTCGAAATGCCGCAGGCCGCCACTTGCTCCCTGCGGACGGGCGACGCCCCTGCTACGGTCCAGTTGCCAGCGCACGGGCTTGCCCAGCCCGCTGGCTTCGGCGGCCACCCGCGATGTCTTCAAGCGCCCCACCAGGCCATCCAGGCTGTCGGCATGGTCGCGGTTGAGCTTCAGCGAGGTCAGCGTGATCGCCAGCGTATCGCCCGGTTCGGCACCAACCACGAAGAACGGCCCGACCTGCGGATTGCCGAACAGCGCGCGGGTGACGCCCTTCTCGTCGACGCCGCCGGAGTCCAGCGTGCGGGTCTGTACCGAGTCGCCTGGCCAGATCACCAGCACCGGCGCGCGATCGGCACTGAACGTATTGGAATAGTCGGTCGGCGTGAACACATGGCGCTGCGCGGCGGTCGAGGCCCGCGCCGGTACTTTCCAGGCACTGAAGGCGTGGACGGCGCGCGCGTCGCGGTTGTTGGTGTCCGGCTGATCGCTCTGTCCCTGCATCCGCGCGCCGTCAATGCGCCCATCGAACTGGTAGCGCTGGCCCTGGTTGTCGGTGGCGGTGAACACCATCTGTCCGGCGCTCAGGGTGCCGGTGACCGGGTCGGCATCCAGCCGACCGGCGATTCGCCCGCCCTGCACGTCCAGATGCAGGGTCTGGTAGTTCCTGTTGCCCCACAGGTCGGTGGCAACGATCCATTGTTCGGCAGCCAGCGCATTCAAAGGCAGCATTGCCAGCAGAAGTGCGGGCAATCGCAGGGAGATAGGCAAGGCGGGCATCCATGAACGCCGACATGGCGGGTAAGCGCAGTGTAGGAATGCCATGGCAACCTCCGCAGTGTCGAACGTAATGCGGCCCGGCAGCATCGTCCCAGCATGGGGGATGGTCGGCACGCGCAATTTCCACTATCTATAGAAAGCCTTCCCGCGCCCGTCCACCACGCAACCACGCGGACGAAGGCATTTTCAAACAATTGTTTTAAACGCCACTAATTTCGCCGAACTGGACAGCATCCTCAGCTTCCGCCAGACTGCCGCCCTTTCCCGTCAATCGGATCCCATGGCGAAGCTGCTGGTCCTGCATGGCCCCAACCTCAACCTGCTCGGCACCCGCGAGCCGGAGGTCTACGGCCACACCACGCTGGCGGACATCGACCAGGCGCTGGTGGCCCAGGCCGCTGCCGCAGGTCATGCGCTGGAGAGCCTGCAGTCCAACGCCGAGCACGTGCTGGTGGATCGTGTGCAGGCCGCACGCAACGACGGAACCACCTTCATCCTGATCAACCCGGCCGCCTTCACGCATACCTCGGTTGCCCTGCGCGATGCGCTGGCGGCGGTGGCGGTGCCGTTCATCGAGATCCACCTGTCCAACCCGCATACCCGCGAGCCCTTCCGCCAGCACAGCTATTTCAGCGACAAGGCGGTTGGCGTGGTGTGTGGCTTCGGAGCCGACAGCTACCGCTATGCGATGGACGCGGCATTGGCACGCGTGCAGGATGCCGCCGCGTCATGAGCCTGTCGCGCGTCCTCGCCAGCGTTGTGCTGTGGGCCGGCCTGTGCGGCGTTGCCGCCGCGTCCGACCGTGAGGCCGAAGGCATCGACTGCGCGCATCCGACCACCACGATGGAGAGCGACCTGTGCGCCTCGGACGTGGCAGCGGCCGCCGACGTCGAACTGAACACCGTCTACGCACAGGCCCGCAGGCAGCTGCGCACGCCGGCCAACGGCGGCAGCTGCAGCTACTGCGGCAACGCCGAACAGGAGCTGGTGCTGGCCCAGCGCGCGTGGATGCAGCTGCGCGACCACGACTGCCAGGCGGTGTACGCCCTCAATTCCGACGGCACCGCGCGCAATGGCGCACAGATGCGCTGCCTGATCACCCTCGCGCGCGACCGTACGCGGCAGCTGCGCGACTTCTACGAACTGCTTTGACCCGAGCGCAACGCGCTTCCCACCACACTGACATCAAAGAGCAAAGAGGCCACCATGGATCTCCGCAAAATCAAGAAGCTGATCGACCTGCTGGAAGAGTCGAACCTGGCTGAAATCGAAATCAAGGAAGGCGAAGAGTCGGTGCGCCTGTCGCGCGCTCCGGTGTCCGGCTACGGCATGATGCAGGCCCCGCCGCAGATGATGATGGCCGCCCCGGTCGCGGCCCAGCCGGCCACCCCGGCGATGCCGATGCAGTCGCCGACCGAAGCCTCCACCGGTGGCACTGCCAAGCCGGGCAACGCGCTGCCGGAAGGCCACGTGCTGCGCTCGCCGATGGTCGGCACCTTCTACGCCTCGTCCTCACCGGACAAGCCGGCGTTCGTCAGCATCGGCCAGCAGGTCAAGGCCGGCGAGACCCTGGCCATCATCGAAGCGATGAAGATGTTCAACCCGATCGAAGCCGATGCGTCGGGCACCATCGTCGCCATCCTCGGCGAGAACGGCCAGCCGGTGGAATTCGACCAGCCGCTGTTCGTGATCGGCTAAGGGGCGGCTGCCATGCTCGACAAAGTCGTCATCGCCAACCGAGGGGAAATCGCGCTGCGCATCCTGCGCGCGTGCAACACCCTGGGCATCCGCACGGTGGCCGTGCACTCCACGGTCGACCGCAACCTCAAGCACGTGGCCATGGCCGATGAATCGGTCTGCATCGGTCCGGCATCGTCGGCGGAAAGCTACCTCAACATCCCGGCGCTGATCGCTGCGGCCGAGGTCACCGACGCCCAGGCCATCCACCCGGGGTATGGCTTCCTGTCCGAGAACGCCAACTTCGCCGAGCGCGTGGAAGAGTCCGGCTTCATCTTCATCGGCCCGAAGGCAGACACCATCCGCCTGATGGGCGACAAGGTCGAAGCGATCCGCGCCATGAAGTCCGCCGGCGTGCCGTGCGTGCCCGGCTCGGGCGGCCCGCTGGGCGAAGACATCGTCGCCAACACCAAGATCGCCCGTGAGATCGGCTACCCGGTCATCATCAAGGCAGCTGGTGGCGGCGGTGGCCGCGGCATGCGCGTGGTGCACGCCGAAGCCTCGCTGAAGACCTCCATCGAGACCACCAAGAGCGAGGCCAAGGCCGCGTTCGGCAATGGCGAGGTCTACATGGAGAAGTTCCTGGAGAATCCGCGCCACGTGGAGATCCAGGTACTGGCCGACGGCCAGGGCAATGCCATCCACCTCGGCGAGCGCGACTGTTCGATGCAGCGTCGTCACCAGAAGGTGGTCGAGGAAGCGCCGGCACCGGGCATCACCACCGAGCAGCGCGAGCAGATCGGCAAGGTGTGCGTGGAAGCCTGCATCCGTATCGGTTACCGCGGCGCCGGCACCTTCGAGTTCCTGTACGAAGACGGCCGTTTCTACTTCATCGAAATGAACACCCGCATCCAGGTGGAGCATCCGGTCACCGAAATGGTCACCGGCATCGACCTGGTCGCCGAACAACTGAAGATCGCTGCCGGCCAGAAGCTGTCGATCAAGCAGAGCGATGTGGTGCTGACCGGTCATGCGATCGAGTGCCGCATCAACGCTGAAGACGCGGAAACCTTCGTGCCGAGCCCGGGCACCATCACCGGCTTCCACGCACCGGGCGGTCCCGGCGTGCGCGTCGATACCCACATCTACAGTGGCTACCGCGTGCCGTCGAACTACGACTCGATGATCGGCAAGCTGATCGTGCACGGTCCGGACCGCGAGACCGCCATTGCCCGCATGCGGGTGGCGCTGAGCGAGATGGTGGTCGATGGCATCAAGACCAACATCGCCCTGCAGCAACGCATCATGCGTGACAAGGGCTTCCAGGCCGGTGGCCAGAACATCCACTATCTGGAAAAGCGCCTTGCCGAGCGCAAGAGCAAGCCGATCGCGTTGACCTGATCGGCTGCGGTTGTTGCTGCACATGAAAAGGGCGGGGATTTCCCCGCCCTTTTCTGTTTTCTGTTTTCTGTAGAGCCGAGCCATGCTCGGCTGCTTCCCGGCAAGCCAGGCATGGCCCGGCCCTGCAGGATCCGCCTCAGTGCTTGTCGGCGACTTCGGCCGGAATCTGCGAGTTCGCCAACGGACGCACGCCGTTCGGTGAGGTCGGATCGACAATCACCATGGTCTCGCTGGAGCCATCCGGCCAGACCACCTGGAAGGTGCTGCCGGCCGGCAACGACGAGAACGGCACGCCACTCTGCGCGCGGTAAACGGCGGCAACCTGGCTGGCACCGGCACGGCGTACGTCTTCCTGTGCCTTCACCGAGGTCAGTTCCACCTTCGACAGACGCCGGTAGCGGTCCTCGTAGGTGTCGATCATCAGCAGGCCTACCGCACCGGCCGAGTACGCCACGAACAACACCACCCAGAACCAGAACTTGGCCCCATGCAGGAGTCGACGGTAGTTCATCGCCCGTCCCTCGTGCCAATCAATCGCTTGATCCATTCCTTCATTTTCCCCGCACCTTGCCGCGAAACCGCGGCGTCATACACAAAATCACGGAAGTCCTGCGTTCCATCCGGCGAACAGATCCCTCCATTCGCACAAAAACTGTTGACCAGCACGCTGTCGGCTCCACAGGGAAGACCGAGTTCGCAGGCCGCAACCCGCCATGCCAGTTCACTGAGCTGTTCGCCGGCGACCATGCCGGTGAGGGCCTTGTCGCCCGCCGCGCGCAGCCCCATGCCCGGCGCGATCGCCATATAGGCTTCCGGATCGCGCGAGGTACGTACGCGCTCGACCAGATCACGACGGTACTGCTCGTTGTCGTGCAGCGGCTCACCTTCTGCAAACAGCGCCGCTTCAGCAGCGAGGTTGCCCTGCTGGGCCGCACGACGACGTTCGCCGAGCACCAGTGCCGGCCCCAGCTTGTCACCGGGCACGAAGCCGCCGCAGCGCTGCGCCACCCGCTCGCGCGCCTCCACCATCTCCGGTGCAGCACTCAGGCCGAGGCCGGCCAGCACGTTGTTGTCCAGGCGATAGCCACCGGGATCAACCGCGTACTGCGCGCAATAGTCGTAGACCCGGCTGAGCATCCAGCGCGCCTCGTGGTTGCCCTGGTCGGCCTGCACACGCAGGCGCTGCGCGTAGGCGTACAGATCGGTGGCACCTTCGATGTCGGCGCGGATATCCAGCGGCAGGCCCGAAGGCAGCGCGGTACCACGTTCGAACGCAGCGAGTCGGCGTGCCAGCGCTTCCGGCATGACCGGTGCCAGCGCCCCCTGCGCATCGCCGGCCTGGACAGCCATCGGCACATCGACGCGCGCGTCCATGTCCCGGCTGTGGCCATTGGCCCGATAACCGGCCACGCCCAGCACGGCCACGGCCGGCAGGACGAGCAACCAGGTTTTCAGGGTCGGGGCGAAGGCCATCGGCAACGGGCGGTGGTACGGCGCACAGGAAAGCGCCGAGTTTAGCAAGGCCCGTGAGGCCTGTCTGAATCGGCTTCGTTCATCTCAGGCGATACGGAGACGCCCTGATGGTCTAGCATGGCCCCCTTTCCCGCGATTGCCCTCACCGCCATGCCGTTCCTGGAACTGACCCTGCGTTGCACCGAAGCCACCCAGCCCCGCTACGAGAATGCGCTGGAGGACGTTGGCGCGCTGGCGGTGACCCTGCTTGATGCCGAAGCCGACACCAGCAACGAGCAGGCCATCCTGGAGCCCGGCGTGGGCGAGACCCCGCTGTGGGACACCCTGGTGCTCAGCGCGCTGTTCCCGGCCGACAGCAACGCCCTGCTGCTGCTGGCCGCGCTGGAAGCCTTCGACCCGGAGCTGGACTGGAGCAACGGCAGCTTCCGCGCCGTGGAAGACCAGGACTGGGAGCGCGCGTGGCTGGACCAGTTCCAGCCGATGGACTTCGGCAGCCGCACCTGGATCGTGCCGTGGAATCATGAGCTGCCGGAGGCCGCGCAGGCTGCCGACGCCGCCATCGTGCGCCTCGACCCGGGCCTGGCCTTCGGCTCGGGCACCCACCCGACCACCGCGCTGTGCCTGCGCTGGCTGGACCAGTTGGCCGTTGATGGCCAGCTGCAGGGCCAGCGCGTACTCGATTTCGGCTGTGGCTCGGGCATCCTCGCCTTGGCCGCGCTGAAGCTCGGTGCCGCCCAGGCCATCGGCGTGGACAACGACCCGCAGGCGCTGATCGCCACCGCCGACAATGCCGAACGCAACGGCGAACAGGCCCGCATGCAGGTGTACCTGCCGCAGGACGAACCGGTTGCCACCTACCCGATCGTGGTCGCCAACATCCTGGCCTCCGCGTTGGATGCACTGGCCGAACTGCTGGCCGCCCGTGTCGCCGCCGGTGGTCGCATTGCCCTGTCGGGCATCTTGCATGGCCAGGAAGACGAACTGCTGCAGCGCTATGCGGCGTGGTTCGACGACCTGCAGGCCGCCCAGGACGGCGACTGGATGCGTATCACCGGCGTGCGCCGCGCCTGATCGTGGTTGAATGACCGCTGGATCCGAGCCCGCGCCCTGAGCATGTCCGAGCCGAACCCACCGCGCCGTCCCCTGGCCACGTTCCTGCGCACCGCGCAGGAGCGCGATGCCACGCCTGAAACCAGCGAACCGCGCGAACCGGTACCGACCGATGCAGCACCGGTGATCGACGACAACGACCCGGCAACGGATGTCGTAGCCGAAACGGAATCACCGGCCGCCGATGATCCACTCATCGAACCGGCCCTCGTTGCCACACCCGGCACCGTTGCCAGCACCGCCGATGCGCCCAGCTTCCTTGGCGTGCGACCGCGGGCGTTGCCAACCCCTCGCTGGCATTGGCTGCTGGTGGCCGCGCTGGCGCTGCTGCTGTTGCTGCAGAGCGTGCTTGCCGATCGTGCACGACTGGCCGCCGATGCCGGCACCCGGCCGTGGATCAGCGCGCTGTGCAACGTGCTGCGCTGCACGCTGCCCGCCTGGCGCGAGCCCGCTGCATTGACCATGACCAGCCGTGAAATCCGTCCGCTGCCGGCCCAGGCCGGCGTCCTGCAGATCCAGGCGAGCATCCGTAACGACGCGCGCTGGCCACAGGCATGGCCGGATCTGCGCTTGTCGCTGTCCGACGCCGATGGCCGCGTGATCGGCACCGGCGTGTTCGCACCGGCGCAGTACCTGGGAGAAAACCCGGGTGCGGCCCCGCTGGAACCGGGTCAAAGCGCGCGTATCGCCTTCCGGGTGCAGGAGCCTGCCGCATCCACGGTCGCATTCACCTTCGAGTTCCTTTGACCTGGGCCGGACCGTCCGGCCGTGGCAGGTCGGGCACGCTCGCGCTAGACTGACCGCCATCACCTCATCCGGTCCGGCGCCCCGCGTGCATGGACCAACCAGATCGGGAACCCCCTTGAACGCTGTCCTTTCTCGTCCTGACAACAGTCGTGGCGCTGCCCGGCCACCGCTGCGCGAACATGTGGCCCAGTCCGTGCGCCGTTACCTGCGCGACCTCGATGGCTGCGATGCGGACGATGTCTACGAGATCGTGCTGCGCGAGATGGAGATTCCACTGTTCGTGGAAGTGCTCAACCATTGCGAAGGCAACCAGAGCCGTGCGGCCGCGATGCTGGGCATCCACCGCGCCACCCTGCGCAAGAAGCTGAAGGAATACGGCATCAGCGCGTAAGCCGCAGCATGGGTAGTGCCGGCCGCTGGCCGGCCACCCCATGAACGATGACAACGCGTTGCAGGTGCCGGCCAGCGGCCGGCACTACCATTGCATCGGCCGGTCACCCGCCGCCGCCAGCCTTCCAGTAGTAACGCACCACATGGAAGAACACCGGCGCGGCGAAGCACACTGAATCCAGCCGATCGAGCATGCCGCCATGGCCCTCGATCATGTTGCCCCAGTCCTTGATGCCGCGGTCGCGCTTGATCGCCGACATCACCAGGCCGCCCCAGAACCCCATCAGGTTGATCAGCAGCGACAGGCCGAACGCCTGCAGCGGCGTGAACGGGGTGATCCACCAGAGTGCGGCACCCAGCGCACTGGCACAGAGCACGCCGCCGACGAAGCCTTCCACCGTCTTCGACGGCGACAGCTTCGGCGCGATCAGGTGCTTGCCCAGCAGCTTGCCCCAGATGTACTGCAGCACGTCCGACGACTGCACCACGATCACCAGGAAGGCGAACAGCAGCACGTTGCGCGCCGGATCGTAGCCCGGCACGCGCAGGTTCAGCAGCAGCGGCACATGCGAAATGCAGAACACGCAGATCATCAGGCCCCACTGCACCTTCGACGTGCGCTCCAGGTAGTGGGTGGTATCGCCGCCGATGGTGGCCAGGATCGGCAGGAACAGGAACGCATATACCGGAATCAACAGCGTGTACATGCCGTACCAGTCGATCCACACCAGGTAGTACTGCCATGGCAGCACGATGTAGAAGGCGGCCAGCAACGCGTAGTAGTCCCCTGACCGAGTTGGTGCCAGGGTGATGAATTCGCGCAGTGCGAACAGCGAGATGATCGCGAACAGTACGATCACGCCGGCGCGTCCAAAGAACAGCGCCAGGCCCACCACGATCGCCATCACCCACCACGCGCGGATGCGCGAGACCAGGTTGGCAATCACCGCGCTGGGCTTGCCGCGCTGGCGCCAGCGCAGGGTTTCTGACACCAGCGTGGCCAGCACCAGCACCGCACCCACACCGGCGAACAGCAAGCCAGTCTGCTGGCCTACGCTGCGCGCGGCCAGATCACCAGACAAATCGATCATGAAGCTCATGCGCGGCCTCCGTTCGGGGCCAGGGCCAGCAGCGCCTGGCGGCTGCGCGCCAGGAACGCCGACTTGTCCTCATCGGCCTGCAAGCGCAGCGGCGTACCGAACGTCGCCGTGCACAGCAGCGGCAGCGGCAGGAAACGCCCCTTCGGCATCACCCGCTTGAGGTTGTCGATCCACACCGGCACGAACTCCAGCTCCGGGCGTTGCCGGGCGAGGTGGTAGATGCCGCTCTTGAACGGCAGCAGCGGCTCATCGCCGATGTTGCGCGTGCCCTCCGGAAACAGGATCAACGAACAGCCCTCATCCACCGCATCACGCAGCACCTGCAGCGGATCCTGATGGCGGTTGCCCGCCTCGCGTTCCACCAGCACGCCATTGAACACCGCGTCGATCAGATAGCGACGCAGACCATCGCGCTGCCAGTACTCGGCGGCAGCGACCGGCCGCACCTGGCGCCGCAGTGCCGGCGGCATCGACGACCAGATCAGCACGAAATCACCATGACTGGCATGGTTGCCGTAGTAGACGCGGTGCTCGCTGGACGGCGCGCAGCCGACCCACAGCGCGCGTGCGCCGGTCACTACATGGATGGCCGCACTGCAGGCGCGGGCGATCAGTTCAGCGAACATCGGCACCTCCCATCAGGTCTGCGGCCACAGCACGGCCAGCAGCAGGGCAGCGAACTGCAGCAGCGTGGCGGCGTACTGGCGTATCAGCAGGCGACGCATGCCGTTCCAGCGTCCGTCCCAGCCACGCGTCGGCGCCTGTGCGTCCCGCCTGCGCAGACCGGCCGTATGCAATGCCTGGTCCACCCGTTGAGCCGCGTCTTCGCCCTGCAGGCCCTCCTGCTGCAGCAAGCGCAACAGGCTGGCATCCAACTGCACCCGCACCGCGTAATACGCCTGCAGAACGCCTGCAACCAGGCTCAACAGCAACAGGCCCGCGGCGAACATCGCCAGGCCCGGCTCGATGCCAAGCAGCAACAGGGCCACCAGCAGCAGTCCCAGCGACAACGCGGCAGGCAAACGTCCCTGTCGCAGCAGCAGATGCATCATCGGCAAATCAGGCACAGCGCTCATGCAATGGTCTCCTGCGCGGCAGCGGCCGCGATTGCCTGTTGATGAACGTCATGCAGCACGATGCTCGGCCGCGCGGCACGCACGATCGCCACCGCTTCGGCTACATCGCGCGCACGGCCGGTGCGCAGCAACCAGGTCGCCACACTGGCCGCGCTGCGCGAATAGCCCAGCGCACAGCACACCAGCACGGGGCCATGGTCGCGCAGGCGTTCGATGGCGTCCGCCGCTGCACGCAGCTGCGCCGCCGACGGCACCACCAGGTCCAGCATCGGCACGCTGGCATACGCTGCCCCTGGCGCACGACAGGAAAGCTCGGCGCAGGTGTCGACCACGCCCACCAGCGGCGCCGGCAGTGCGGCAGCCGGCAGACGACCCAGCCAGACCGCATCGATGATCGGCACGGGCTGCGGCGCGCGCCGCGTCCACAACCGCGAGTTGATCCACGCCGCACCCAGGTACGGTGCCAGCAACCAGCGCGCGGCCATCGTCAAACGGCCATCGGCGCGCTTCTGGAACACCGCCGTGCCCAGCCCGGCATAGGCCAGCGACACCAGCAGCAACGACACCACAGGCCACAGCAGCCACAGCGCGGTGCCACGCAGCATCACCACCGGCACCAGCAGCAGGCCGGCAACCAACACATACAACGCGGCCAGCCGCCATCGTTTCGGGTCACCGGCAGCCTGCCAGGCGCGCAACGGCGGCGTGCCCTGCTCCGGCCACAGCCACACGCACAACCAGCCGGCCAGCAGCCCGGTGGGAATGTCGATGAAGTGATGCTGGAAGGTGGTCAGCACCGAAATGCCGATCAGCAGCGCCCACACATGCAGCACCAGCCGCCAGACACCGTGCAGGTACTGCGCGAACTTCGCCCACAGCACGATCAGCAGCACGATGTGCAGCGAAGGCGCCTGGTTGAACGGCTTGTCGAAGCCCAGCAGCACATCGAACAACCAGCCGAACACACCGCCGATTTCCGGCCGTTCGAAGCTGAAGCGCAATGGCCACAGCAGGAAGCACGCCACCGCGATTGCCTGCGCACTGAGCAGACGCAGCGCGTGCCGGTCCAGCTCCAGCCGGCGCCGGCACAGGAAGAACGAGATCGCATAGAACAGGTCGATCGACCAGTACGGCACGATCGTCCACGGCACGAACGGAATCCGTGTTTCCCACGCGAATGACATCACCGGCAGCTCGGCGTGGCGGCCCGCCATCCAGTTGGCGAAGCCATAACTGGCGAAGAAGAACGGCCCCAGCAGGGCCAGCCACAGCAGGGCGCGCCGCCACGGGCGCGCCTCGCTGGGTGATGCGGTTGCCACCAGCGTCGCCATCACGCGATCCGGCGTGCCAGCGATACGGTGAAGATGCCGAAGTCATCGATACGCTGGGCGACCTTCTGGAAGCCGGCCAGGCGCACCAGTTCGTCCATCTCGTGCTGGGTACGGCGGCGCATCACCCACGCCGCGCCATCACGATGGCTGGTCAACGCACGCGCGATGAACTCCAGCTGCGGATGCCACGGCTGCCCGGTATAGGCCAGGTAACCGCCTACCGGCACCGTCGCGGCGATGCCCTGCAGTGAACGCAGCACGGCATCGTTGTCCGGGAACAGTTCGTACAGGCCGGATACCACTGCCAGCGTCGGCGCCGGGTCCACCGCCGCCAGCTGCGCCGGATCGAACGCATCGCCCTGTTCGAAGCGGGCGATATCGGCCGCGCCAAGGCGCTCGATCAGGGCCTTGCCCTGGGTCACGTTCAGATCGCTGAAATCGCGCAGCACGATGCGGTCGGCACGCTGCTCGCCCTGGCCGAGCGCTTCCAGCACGTAACGGCCATGTCCGGCAGCCACGTCCAGCACGCGCACCGGCGCGCCCTGCCCGCGCAGTCGCTGGGCGGCATCGCGCAGCAGTTCCTGCAGATGCTTGCCGCGCACGCGGATGCCGCGCCAACCGATCGCATCCAGATAGTTGCGGTCGACCATCCGGCCAAGCGGTCCCTTGCCCCGCGCCTCATCACGGTAGATGTAATCCAGCGTGCTGCCCGAATCGAAACCGGTCTGCAGGCCCAACGCGATGCCCTCGGACAGCGTGCCACCGAAGCGCAGTCCACCGCGCACCACGCGCCAGCGCAGGTCGGCCAGGCTGTTGCGCTCCGGCGGCCACGACAGGATCTCCGATTCTTCGAAGGTCGGGCCGTGCCGATGCGCGTCGCGCCGCGACAGTTCCTGCAGCGGTTCGGCAAAGCGCGCCTGGATGAAGCTGCGGATGCGTGCCAGTGCCGGTGCACGGTCGCGCTCGCCCAGGGTGTCGTGGAAGAAGCCCGGCAGATGCACGCGCTCCTTGATCGGGCTGGACAGGCGTTCGTAGAAACGGTCCTGCGGGCCGCGATGCACCACGAAGTCCGAACCGGACACCAGCAACTGCACCGGCACGCTGATCGCCTGCGCGTCGGCCACGATGCGGTCGGCGGCTTCGTACAGGCCCAGCAGCACGCGCACCGAGATCGGCCGGGTGATCAGCGAATCGGTGCGGTAGCTTTCCACCCGTGCCGGGTCGTGGGTCAGCCACTGCGGCTTGACGTAGCTGTTGACGAAGAAGTTGCCGCGCAGCTTCTGCATCAGCGCCAGCCCAGCGCGTGCGAACGGCACGTACAGCTTCACCTTGAAGGCCGGCGAAGCCATCACCAGCGCGCGCAACCGCGGCGCATAGTCATGCACCCAGGTGGCGGCAACCACCGCGCCTACGCTTTGTGCGATGACCACGATGTCCTCCACCGCGATGCCATGCTCGGCACCGATGTGGGCGATGAAACTGTCCAGGTCGCGTACCAGCGCCGGGAAGCCCGGTGCGTCGCCGCGCGTGCCGGGCGAGCGGCCATTGCCGCGCGCATCCCATGCAAAGAAAGCCGTGTCGGGCAGGTCCAGTTCGTCGACCAGATGGGTGACCCGGCCAGAGTGTTCATGGCCGCGATGCAGCAGCACGATGGCCTTGGCCGACGTGGTTGCCGTAGTGCTCGGCCAGTACCGGTAGAACAGCGGTACCTGGTCGAAGCTGTGGAATTCCCGTTCCTGCGCCTGACGCATGCAATCTCCGTATTGGAATGGCGTGAAGTCTTGTTGTGTTTACCGCTGCGGTGTCGCCGCGGCTTCCTTCAATCCCTGGCGTACGCGGCGGGCCATCGTCAGCACGCACAGCAGTGCAGCCAGTGCCGCGACTGCGCTGACCACTGTTGCACCGCCCCAGCCAAACGCCAGCAGCAGGCCCAGCACGCCAATCACGAACGCGCGGTCGCTCTTGCCCATCGGGCCGTCATAGCGGCGGCTCGCTCCGACCATCAAACCCAGTACGCCGGCGTACTCGCTCAGCGCGGCGGCCCAGGCCAGCAGCCACAGTGCCTCCGCGCGCACGCCCGGTACGCTGAGCAGGCTCAGGTACAGCGCCGCGTCGGCGCTCACATCGCACAACTCATTCAGATAGGCGCCCAGCCGCGATTGCTGGCCGAACTCGCGGGCCAGCATGCCGTCGACGGCGTTGAGGGCCATGCGCAGCAGCATCCACAGCGGCAGGGCCAGATACAGCAGCGGCTGGGTGGGAGCGCAGCACCACACCGCGGCGGCCACCAGCAGCGAGACCACAGCCGCCGCCACGGTCACCGTGTTGGCGGTGACGCCCATGCGGTACAGGCCGTGTACGGCCGGACGCAGCAGGTCCTGGAAACGTCCTTTCAATGCATAGATCGACACGATCTGAACCCGCTAATCCTTGGCAGTGCGGGCACAGCCTACCCTATCGACAGCCGGTTCCGACAAGGTCTGCCGCGTCCAATCCGGCGGGGCGGGCACGGCGGCAATCCCTGTCGGGCGTCGAATTTGCCCTCCGCGAGCCCCGCCACCGGCCCCCACCGCCTACAATATCGGCCCCGCTCCGCTGCCGATTGCCCTGTCCCCATGACTGCTGATCTGTTGCCCGTCCGTCGGGCCCTCCTCTCCGTTTCCGACAAGACCGGCTTGGTCGAGCTGGCCACCGCGCTGGCTGCACGCGGCGTGGAGCTGCTGTCCACTGGCGGTACCGCCAAGGCGATCCGCGATGCGGGCCTGGCCGTGAAGGACGTTGCCGAGGTCACCGGCTTCCCGGAAATGATGGATGGCCGGGTCAAGACCCTGCATCCGATGGTGCATGGCGGCCTGCTCGGCCGCTCCGGCCTGGATGATGCGGTGATGGCCGAGCACGGCATCGGCGCCATCGACCTGCTGGTGCTGAACCTGTACCCGTTCGAATCGGTCACCGCCAAGGCCGACTGCTCGCTGGCCGATGCAGTGGAGAACATCGACATCGGCGGCCCGGCGATGCTGCGCTCGGCGGCGAAGAACTTCGCCCGCGTGGCGGTCGCTACCGACCCGTCGCAGTACGCCGAACTGCTGGCCTCGCTGGACGCCAACGACGGCCAGCTGTCGGCCGGCACCCGCTTCGCGTTCTCGGTCGCCGCGTTCAACCGCGTGGCCCAGTACGACGCGGCGATCAGCAACTACCTGTCCGCAGTGACCGCCACCGACGCGGCCGTGCCGGTGCGTGCCGAGTACCCGGCGCAGATGAATTCCACCTTCGTGAAGGTGATGGATCTGCGCTACGGCGAGAACCCGCACCAGAGCGGCGCGTTCTACCGCGACCTGCATCCGGTGCCGGGCACCCTGGCCACCTTCCAGCAGCTGCAGGGCAAGGAACTGAGCTACAACAACCTGGCTGATGCCGATGCGGCGTGGGAATGCGTACGCCAGTTCGATGCACCGGCCTGCGTCATCGTCAAGCACGCCAATCCGTGCGGCGTGGCCGTTGGCGCCGGCAACGGCGATGCCTACGAGCTGGCCTACGCCACTGACCCGACCAGCGCCTTCGGCGGCATCATCGCCTTCAACAAGCCGCTGGATGCCGCTACCGCGAAGGTGATCCTCGACCGCCAGTTCGTTGAAGTGCTGATCGCCCCGGACTACGAACCGGCCGCGCTGGAATACGCGCAGAAAAAGGCCAACGTGCGCGTGCTGCGCATCCCGCACGGCGATGGCCTGAACAACTTCGACAACAAGCGCGTCGGCTCCGGCCTGCTGCTGCAGTCGTCGGACAACCGCGGCATGACCCGCGACGAACTGAAGGTGGTCAGCACGCTGGCGCCGACCGACAAGCAGTTCACCGACCTGCTGTTCGCCTGGAAGGTCGCCAAGTTCGTAAAGTCCAACGCGATCGTCTACGCCAAGGACAACCGCACCATCGGTGTGGGTGCCGGGCAGATGAGCCGTGTGTATTCCGCGCGCATCGCCGGCATCAAGGCGGCCGATGCGAACCTGGTGGTCGAGGGTTCGGTGATGGCCTCCGATGCGTTCTTCCCGTTCCGCGATGGCATCGACGCTGCAGCAGCTGCCGGCATCAAGGCGGTGATCCAGCCGGGCGGTTCGATGCGCGACGCGGAAGTCATCGCCGCCGCCGACGAGCACGGCCTGGCCATGGTGTTCACCGGCGTCCGCCACTTCCGCCACTGATTACTGGAGCGACACGGATGTCTGCAGTCTCTTTGAAACCGCTCGCCGTGCTCGCCTTCGTTGGCACGGTCCTGCTGGCCGGCTGCAAGCCGGCCGCCGAACCCGCATCTGCCCCGCAGGCAGATGCGGCAAAGGCCGCCCCCAGCGTACCGGTCACCCATGTCAGCCGCACCGCGCGGCTGCAGGCGTTCCTGACCGAGCATTACGGCAAGGACGCCAAGCTGTCGGGTGAGTGGCGCGGCACCTGGACCCAGGAAGGCGAAACCCGTCCCGTGGACTGGCAGGTCTGCGCCGAGCAGCCGGTGGTGACCGGCGACAGCTGGCAGCAGCTGCTGGCAGTGTGCGGTGCGCTGGCCGATGGCGCGCACATCGACCCGGGAACCATCGACTTCTTCGTGCTGCATCCCAAGGGCGAAGGCTTCGAAGTGGCGAGCGAACTGACCGGCGAGCGCTTCGGCAGCGGCGGTCAGCCCGGCAGCGCCAGCATCATCCGCGCTGGCAGCGATTTCTACGGCTTCCGCGTCGAAGATGGCTGGTTCGGCCAGGGCTTCTCGCTGCTCTCGCAGTCACTGATCCTGCCGGGGCCGAAGGGATTGGTCGCCACCGGCAACGTGCGCAGCCACATCGACAACGACGCCCAGTACGAATGCGAGAACGTCGACGCGGCCGCTGACCCCGACACTGCCGAGGACTGCCGCACCCGTCGCTTCAGCATCGACTTCGCGCTGCGCTTCGACGACAGCGATCGCAACGCGCGCGTCTGGCCGCTGCTGATCGAGGAAACAGGCAGCACCTGCGGTGGCAAGCAGGTACGGCAGGAACATCGTTTCACCCTGGACCCCAAGTCCTGGACCTACCCCTTCCCCGAGTCGCTGCAACGCGAAGGCTGCGAGTGAACCACGCGCGCCGCCGGGGATATCGACCTTCCCTTCCCACGCAATCTGGAATCTCGTGATGAACGTACTTGTCATCGGCTCTGGCGGCCGCGAACACGCTCTGGCATGGAAGCTGGCCCAGTCCTCCCGTGTCACTGAAGTGCTCGTGGCGCCCGGCAATGCCGGCACCGCCAACGAAGACAAGTGCCGCAACGTCGCGGTGAAGGTCACCGACATCGATGGCCTGCTCGCCCTGGCCCAGACCGAAGGCGTGGCGCTGACCGTGGTCGGCCCGGAAGTGCCGCTGGTGGCCGGCGTGGTCGACCGCTTCCGCGCCGCCGGCCTGCGCATCTTCGGGCCGACAGCTGCCGCCGCGCAGCTGGAAGGCAGCAAGGCCTACGCCAAGGATTTCCTTGCACGCCACAACATCCCCACCGCGTTCTATGCGGTGCACACCGAGGTGGACGCGGCACTGGCCTACCTGCGCGAGAAGGGCGCGCCGATCGTGGTCAAGGCCGACGGCCTGGCCGCCGGCAAGGGCGTGATCGTAGCGATGACCCTGACCGAAGCCGAAGACGCCGTGCGTGACATGCTCTCGGGCAACGCCTTCGGCGATGCCGGCGCGCGCGTGGTGATCGAAGAATTCCTCGACGGCGAGGAAGCCAGCTTTATTTCGATGGTCGACGGCGTGCATGCACTGCCGATGGCCACCTCGCAGGATCACAAGCGCGTCGGCGACGGCGACACCGGCCCGAACACCGGCGGCATGGGCGCGTACTCGCCGGCCCCGGTGGTAACGCCCGAGGTGCATGCACGTGTAATGCGCGAGGTGGTCAACCCGACCGTGCAGGGCATGATCGCCGATGGCATTCCGTTCACCGGCTTCCTCTATGCCGGGCTGATGATCGATGCCAGCGGCGCGCCGAAGGTGATCGAGTTCAACGTGCGCTTCGGCGACCCGGAAACCCAGCCGGTGATGCTGCGCCTGCAGTCGGACCTGGTGGACCTGCTGGACGCTGCGATCGATGGCCGCCTGAACCAGGTGGACGTGCAGTGGGATCCGCGTCCGTCGCTGGGCGTGGTGCTGGCGGCCAAGCCGTACCCGGAATCGCCCATCACCGGCGAGGTGATCTCCGGCCTGGATGATGTGCCGGCAACGGCCAAGGTGTTCCATGCCGGCACGACGCTGGACGCGCAGGGCCAGGTGCTCAGCGCCGGCGGCCGCGTGCTGTGCGTGGCGGCACTGGGTGACAGCGTGCGCGATGCGCAGGCGAACGCGTATGCAGGCGTGGCGAAGGTGACCTGGGCCAATGAGTTCCACCGCACCGACATCGGCTGGCGGGCGATCGCACGCGAGGGCTGAGGCCCGCGTTGAAGCCACGCATGGCGTGGCTCTAACGGAGCGCGAAGTAGATCCACGCCATGCGTGGATGAAGGCACCGCCCAAAAGAAAAGGCCCGGCAATGCCGGGCCTTTCCATTACTCAAACGCGTCACCAACTCAAGCGGTAAACAGCGCCTTCATCTTCTTCAGCGCGTTCGCTTCGACCTGGCGGATACGTTCGGCGGACACGCCGTACTCGTCTGCCAGCTCCTGCAGCGTCACCTTGCTGTCCGCATCCAGCCAGCGGCGGCGGATGATGTCGCGCGAACGCGCATCCAGTTCCGCCAGGCCTTCGCGCAGCAGCTGCATCTGGTTGTCTTCGCTGTCCTCGCGCTCGTAGGCCATCGACGGATCTTCGTCATTGGCCACCAGATACGCAGCCGGCGACGGCGGTGCATGATCGTTGTCTTCGTCGGTCGGCGCATCGAAACCGATATCGCGGCCGGACAGGCGCGATTCCATTTCCAGCACCTCGCGCTCGGAAACGTTCAGGTCCTTGGCCACCGCGGTGACTTCAGCGGCGTTCATCCAGCCCAGGCGCTTCTTCGACTTGCGCAGGTTGAAGAACAGCTTGCGCTGCGCCTTGGTCGTGGCGACCTTGACGATGCGCCAGTTCTTCAGGATGAACTCGTGCATCTCGGCACGGATCCAATGCACGGCGAAGGACACCAGGCGCACGCCCATGTCGGGGTCGAAACGCTTGACCGCCTTCATCAGGCCGATGTTGCCTTCCTGGATCAGGTCGCCCAGCGCAAGGCCGTAGCCGTTGTAGCCGCGGGCCACGTGTACCACGAAGCGCAGGTGCGAATGCACCAGCTCACGGGCAGCGTCCAGATCGTTGCCGTCGCGGAAGCGACGGGCCAGGTCCTGTTCGTTATCGACCGACAGCACCGGGATCTGGTGCACGGCACCGATATAGGCGTCCAGCGAACCGAGCGCACTGGGAATCGGCAGATTGTTTGCCACAAGGGCAGTAGAGGTGTTCTGGCTCATAGGCACCCATCTTAGCAGTCGGGGAATTGGACTGCTAAAGGAGGAAAAAGTTCCAGCATTCCACTGATGAAACACTGGTCCCAAACAGAGCACTACCGTAACGCGATTTGATGACAGTGGCGAGCGCCCTTTTCGGGATACACAATCCCTTGGAATTCAACCCACTAGCCCGGAAAACACGGCCATTCCGGGTCAAAGGGAGCTGAACAGGCGACGGTTTCGCCCTCTCAACATCCGGCAGCGTTGCCCACCGTTCAGCCCGATGGCGCCAGCGAGGCCCGCGGCGGCAGCGACCAGTCGATCGAGGCCTGCCCGCGGCGCTGCAGGTACTCGTTGGCCATCGAAAAATGACGGCAGCCGAGGAAGCCACGGTGAGCCGACAACGGCGAGGGATGCGGCGATTTCAGCACGCGGTGGCGACCGCCATCAATCACCTTGCCCTTCTGCTGTGCGTAGGCGCCCCAGAGCATGAACACCAGGCCCTCGCGCTCGCGGTTGAGCACGTCCACCACGTGGTCGGTGAAGCCCTCCCATCCACGCCCCTGATGGGCACCGGCCTTGCCCTCTTCCACCGTCAGCACCGCGTTGAGCAGCAGCACGCCGCGCTGTGCCCAGGGAATCAGGCAGCCGTGGTCAGGGCGCGGGATGGCGAGGTCACCCTCGATTTCCTTGTAGATGTTCAACAGCGACGGCGGCACCGGCACGCCCGGCTGCACCGAGAAGCTCAGACCATGGGCCTGGCCGCGGCCGTGGTACGGGTCCTGCCCGAGGATGACCACTTTCACTTGATCGAACGGGGTGGCATCGAACGCGGCGAAGATCTGCGGGCCCGGAGGGAACACCGCCGCGCCGCTGGCCTTGCGCTGCCGCAGGAAACTGGACAGCTCGCGCATCTGCGGCTGCAGCAGGTAATCGCCCACACGCTGTTTCCAGCTCGGCTCCAGCTGGATCGCCGGGGTGTCCACTACTTCATCAATCATCGTAACAAGGGTCCATCATTCAGTCGGGCCAGCCGCAGCTGGAACAGCACCTTGGTGATCAGCAGGCGCTCTTCGATCGGCTTCAGCACCAGGTCGTTGGCGCCAGCCTGCAGCAGGCCGGTCTGGTTGTGCGGATTGCCATCGCCGGTCATCACCAGCAACGGCAGGCGGCGCTTGCCGTAGCCGAAGTCCACGCGCACGCGCTGCACCACGTCGCGGCCGCTCAGCTCCCCCTTCAGGGTCACGTCGGTCAGCACCAGGTCGATGCGGTGGCGGCTGCGCCCCAGCGATTCGGCGGTCAGCAGGGTGAACGCCTCTTCGGCGCTGACCACATGCATCACGTTGAGCTGCTGGCGCTCGAGCATGCGCTTGGTCGCCTCGGCCACCACACGGCTGTCCTCGATGTAGAGGATGGTCGCGCCGGGAATGGTCTGCGGCTGCACGTAGCCGCGCACGAACGTCGCCAGGGCCTCGTGGCCCAGCGATTTGTCGAAGTAGTCGGTGACGTACTCGGTGAAGCGGCGCTGCTCCAGGTGCTGCTGGGCGTCGCCGGAGACCACGATCACCGGCACATAGGCCTGCCCGGCGGCTTCGCGCACCATCCGCGCCAGCGCCAGCCCGTCGCCATCGCGCAGGGTCAACGAGGTGGTCACCAGATCAACCGGGCCCTGCGCCAGCGCATGCTGGGCGTCTTCGATGCTGTCGCAGCCGATCACCTCCACGCCTGGCAGATCGCGCTGCAGGACGTCGGCGATCAGCTTGCGCACCAGCTTGGAACCGTCAACCACCATCACCCGCGTCGCGGGCCCTTCAAGGTGCTTCAGCGCTTGCGGTTGCATGCCGGTCTCAGGTGTCGGTCGGGCGGGTCTGGCGGAGGAAGTGACCTGTCACCAGCCACGCACCCAGCCAGCCCAGCAACAAGGTGCCCAGCAGCACCAGGCTGCCATGCAGCAGGTCCAGGCCATGCAGCACGAACGGGCTGCCGTAGCTGCGCGACAGTTCGGCCAGCGGTGCGCGCAGGGCGGCACCGGCAATACCGATCAGGCCCAGCGCAACTGCGCCGGCGCCCAGGCCATACCAGGCGCCCAGGTACAGGAACGGGCGGCGGATGAAGCCATCGCTGGCGCCGAGCAGCTGCAGTACGCCGATTTCCTCGCGGCGGGCCTGGATGTCCAGGCGCACGGTATTGCCGACCACCAGTGCGGCGCCGACGCCGAGCAGCACCGACAGCACCTGCACCAGCCGCGCGCCGAACGCGAGCCATGCATCCAGGCGCTGGCGCCACAACGCGTCATGCTGGACCAGATCCGCCCCGGGCAGGCTTTCCAGCGCGCGCGCCAGCCGCGCATCGTCCTGGCCCTGGCCGGGGGTGATCACCAGCAGCGAGGGCAGCGGGTTGTCGTTGAGTGCGTCGATGGCTTCGCCGAGACCGGCCTGGCGCAGTTCCTCCAGGCCCTGCTCCGGCGTGCGCACGGTGACGCTGGCAACATCCGGGCGATCGCGTAGTTCACCGGCCAGGCGCAGCGCACCGGGGCCGTCGACGTCGGCCTTGAGGAAGACGTTGATGTCGCGCGACTGCTGCACGCTGCCGGCAAACTGCTTGAGGTTGTCCAGCGCGATCGACAGACCCAGCGGCAGCGCCAGGGCCAGCGCCATGACCATCACGGTCAGCAGCGTTGCCCACGGTTTGCGGCAGGCACGGCCGAGGCTGAACACCACGCTGTGCACGTGATGCTGGAACCACACGCCCAGGCGCGACGGCGCAGCGGCTTCGGTATTTTCGTTCTTGGCCATGGTTACTCCGCCAGATCCTGCGGCGAGATGTCGTCCACCAGCCGGCCGTGGTCGAGGATCAGCACGCGCTTGCGCATGTGGCGCAGCAGCGGCAGGTCATGGCTGACCACCAGCACGCTGGTGCCGCGCGCGGGCAGCTCGGCGAACAAGGACATGATTTCCGCCGCCAGGGTCGGATCGAGGTTGCCGGTCGGCTCGTCGGCCACCAGCAGCTTGGGCTCGCCGACGATTGCACGGGCGATGCCGACGCGCTGCTGCTCACCGGCTGACAGCTGCGAGGGCAGCGCCTTCTCGCGATGACCCAGGCCCATGCGCTCGAGCACCGAACGCACGCGCTTGTTGATGTCGCCACGGCGGGTGCCGCGCAGGATCAGCGGCAGGGCCACGTTCTCGGCGATGGAGCGGTCCATCAGCAGGCGGTGGTCCTGGTAGACCGCGCCGACCGCGCGTCGATGCCGCGGCACATCGCCGCCGCGCACCTTCAGCAGGTTGCGCTCGTCGAACATCACCGCGCCGCGGCTGGGCCGCTCGTCGAGGTGGATCAACTTGAGCAGGGTGCTCTTGCCCGCCCCGGAATGACCGGTGACGAACAGCATTTCGCCAGGCGCAACCTCGAAGCTGACATCGGTCAGGGCTTCGTGGCCACCGGCGTACTGTTTGCTGACATTGTCGAAGCGCAGGACACTCATGCCCCGATTATGCAGGACCGGCGCGACGGCGTGGAGATGCCGGGGCGCTGGTGGGTGCCGACCGTTGGTCGGCACACCTTTCAAGGCCACCCGACCAACGGTCGGGTGCTACCGGCTTGGTCGCCCGACCAACGGTCGGGCGCTACCGGATCAGCTGCCCGACAGCATCCGGCGGATCTTGCGGCCGATACGGGTCAGGAACGAGTCGCCGGCATCGGCGCTGGTGCGCACCGGCTTGGCCACCACCTGCACCGGCTTGACCGGAGCGGCACCGTTGCTGTCGCTCGCCACACCCTCGGCACCCTCGACCGGACGGCCGTGACGACGACGACGACGCTTGCGCGGCTTGCGCTCGCCGTCCACCGCAGCTTCCGGCGCAGCTTCAGCGCGCGGCGGACGCGGGGCCTGCACGGCAGCGGCTTCAGCCGTCACCGCACCCTCGACTGCTGCGGCAGCAACCTGCTCGCCTTCCACACGCGGCTTGCGCGGGCCACGCGGACGGCGTTCGCCGCTGCGCTCGCCATCACGGCCACCACGCCCAGCGCCAGCACCGCTGCCGGAACGACCGCCACTACGGCCGCCGCCACGACGCTCTTCCTCGGCGGCACGCGCTTCGCGTGCTTCGCGGAAGATCTGGCCGACGCTTTCGTTCTCGTCGCCTTCCTCACCCGGTGCCGGGGCAGCACGCTCCGGGCGCGGCAGCGAGGTCAGGATCTCGCTGGTCACCGCTTCAACCGGGATCTTCTGTTCGATGTAGGCCTCGATGTCCGGCAGGCCCATCGCGTAGCGCTCGCAGGCAAAGCTGATGGCATCGCCTTCCTCACCCAGGCGGGCGGTACGGCCGATACGGTGCACGTAGTCTTCGGCGTCGAACGGCAGGTCGTAGTTGTAGACGTACTTGATGCCGTCGATGTGCAGGCCGCGGGCAGCCACGTCGGTCGCCACCAGGATTTCCAGCTGGCCCTTCTGGAAGCGGTTGAGCAGGCTCTCACGCTTCTTCTGCGGCACGTCGCCCGACAGCACGCCGACGCGGTAGCCCGAGCGTTCCAGCGAACGGGCCACGCGCTCGACGAACACCTTGGTGTTGACGAAGACCATGGTGCGCGCGCCTTCGCTGCGCGACAGCAGGCCCAGCAGCAGCGGGATCTTCTCTTCGTCGGCCGGGAAGTAGATGCGCTGGCGCACGCGCGCGGCGGTGATGGTCTCGGCTTCGACCACCAGCTTCTGCGGCTCGTTCATGTGTTCATAGGCCAACTCGAGCACGCGGTGGCTCAAGGTGGCGCTGAACAGCAGCGTCTGGCGGGTGGAGCGCTCCGGCATGCGGCGCAGCAGGAAGCGGATGTCCTTGATGAAGCCCAGGTCGAACATACGGTCGGCTTCGTCCAGCACGCAGATCTCGCAGGCGTGCAGCGAGACCACCTTGTGCTGCTTGACGTAGTCGATCAGGCGGCCCGGGGTGGCGATGATCACGTCCACGCCCTGCTGCAGGATCTCGCGCTGCTTGTCGTAATCCACGCCACCGTAGACCAGCGCGAAGCGCAGGCCGAGGTCGGAGCCGAACTTCACGGCGTCCTTGTGAATCTGGATCGCCAACTCGCGGGTCGGGGCCAGGATCAGCGCGCGCGGGTCTTCCGGCTTGCGATCAGCCAGCGCCGGGCGCGTCAGCAGGCGGTTCACGACAGCGACCAGGAAGGCCAGCGTCTTGCCGGTGCCGGTCTGGGCCTGGCCGGCGACGTCGCCACCGGGCAGCGCGACCGGCAGGGTCAGCGCCTGGATGGGCGTGCAGCGGGTGAATCCGGCTCCTTCAAGACCGGCCTGCAGGGCCGGATGCAGATCAAAGGAGGAAAAGGTCAAATCGGTCAGCGGTTTGTCGCTCATGTGTCCGTCTTGGTATGGCCACGCACCTGCGGGCGGCGGCACTGAAATCTGTCTGGGGCTCCGTCGCAAACTGCGGCCCCTGCGGCGGGTCGGGCTGGCCGGGACCCCTCGGGTCCGCGCGCCGCACAATGCCCCAGTTTACCGCAACCGGGCCAGCAAACCGGAATTGGGCGTCTCATGGCTTGCGGAGACGCATCTCTTCACCCCGCAGTACCGCGATTGAACAGCGTCACCGGCCCCCATGGCCTCTCCCGCCAGCATCCCCATTTCAGCCATGGACAGTGAAATCGGACACATACCGTGCTCAACCCCGATCACGATACGCTGGGTTCCAGCCAGCATCTGTCCGCGCCCTGCGATAGGGGTACACTGCCGGCCGTGAGCGTCCAGGCATCCCGCCGAACGCACCGTGGCAGTCCGCCGCGAGGCAACGACGAGGGTCACGCCACCGGGCATGGCCCAGTTCACCCACCTCCGGCCTGGCCGGGTGCAATCCAAGACGAGAAACCAAGATGAGCGACAAGGTTGTACATGTCGGCGATGCCGACTTTGATAGCGCCGTGCTGAATTCCAAGGAACCGGTCCTGGTCGATTTCTGGGCCGAATGGTGTGGCCCCTGCAAGATGATCGCCCCGGCGCTGGACGAACTGGCCGATGCCTACCAGGGCCGCGCCAAGATCGCCAAGGTCAACGTGGACAACAACCGCGCGCTGGCCGCCAAGTACCATGTGCGTTCGATTCCCTACCTGGTCGTCTTCAAGGACGGCGAGAAGGTGGGCGAGCAGATTGGTGCCGTTGGCAAGGCACAGCTGGCCGGCCTGCTGGACAAGGCCCTGGCCTGATCCTGCGGGTGACCGGCAGCCGTTTTCCACGGCTGCCGGGCGGGCGCCCCGGCGCCTGACTGAATACCGTATCCGGCGACCCTTGCGTGGCGCCGCGGGCCGATGATAGTGTCGGCACATCCGGCCGCGTTCGCGTGCCGCATCTTCTGGACGCAGTTTCTTCCAGACCCATTCCCAATGTTCGCCGCCCCAGCCGGGCGCTCGCACCTTCAAGCGAGGAATAACGCTCTTGTCCGATAACACTTCCGAAACCGGTAGCGCTGATGCGCCCGCCGAAAAGCGCGTGCGCAAAGCCCGCGTAACCAAGGCTGCCGCTCCGGCCGCCGCCGAAACCAGCGCTCCGGCGCAGCCTGCGCTGCCGCTGGCAGCCGCGCCCGAAGCGCCGGCACCCGCCGCAGCGCCTTCCGCACCGAGCGCACCCGCCTCCGAGGCCCCTGCCAGCAGTGGCGGCGGCGAAGGTGGCGAGGGCCGCGAATCCGGCCAGGCGCGGCAGAACAACCAGGGCGGTGGCCAGAACCAGAATCCCTACAACCAGGGCGGCCAGCAGGGCCAGCAGGGCCAGCAGGGCCAGGGCAACCGCCGTGACCGTTTCCGCAACCGCCGCGACCGTGATCGCAATGGCGGCGGCGGTGGTGGCGGTGGTGGCAACGGCGGTCGCTTCCGCGACGACGGCATGCCCAACGACAACGGTGAACAGCAGCCGTTCGTACCGCGTCCGCACGCCAACGTGCCCGAAGGCTTCCCGGTCTATTCGCTGAGCGACCTCAAGCGCATGCCGGCCCAGAAGCTGCTGGATATCGCCGAGCAGCTGCAGATTTCCGAAGGCGTGGCCCGTGCCCGCAAGCAGGACGTGATCTTCGCGCTGCTGAAGGTGCTGACCCGCCACGGTGACGGCGTGGCCGCCGACGGCGTGCTGGAAATCCTGCCGGACGGCTTCGGCTTCCTGCGCGCGGCCGAAGCCAGCTACCTGGCCGGTCCGGACGATACCTACATCTCGCCCAGCCAGATCCGCCGCTTCAACCTGCGTACCGGCGACCACCTGTCCGGCCGCATCCGCTTCCCGAAGGACGGCGAGCGCTACTTCGCGCTGTCGATCGTGGACACCATCAACGGTGAGCCGCTGGAAGCGTCGAAGAACAAGGTGCTGTTCGAGAACCTGACCCCCCTGTTCCCGCGTCGCCGCTTCACCCTGGAGCGCGGCAACGGTTCCTCGGAAGACATCACCGGTCGCATCCTCGACCTGATGGCACCGCAGGGCAAGGGCCAGCGTTCGCTCATCGTTTCCCAGCCGAAGGCCGGCAAGACGATGATGATGCAGCAGGTCGCCACCGCCATCACCACCAACCATCCGGACGTGCACCTGATCGTGCTGCTGATCGATGAGCGCCCGGAAGAAGTGACCGAAATGCAGCGCACCGTGCGCGGCGAAGTCATCAGTTCGACCTTCGATGAGCCGGCCGCACGCCACGTACAGGTCGCCGAAATGGTGATCGAGCGCGCCAAGCGTCTGGTCGAGCACAAGAAGGACGTGGTGATCCTGCTGGACTCGATTACCCGCCTGGCACGTGCCTACAACAACGTGGTACCGAGCTCCGGCAAGGTGCTGACCGGTGGTGTGGACGCCAACGCCCTGCACCGTCCGAAGCGCTTCTTCGGTGCCGCACGCAACGTGGAAGAAGGCGGCAGCCTGACCATCATCGCCACCGCGCTGGTCGATACCGGCTCGAAGATGGACGAGGTGATCTACGAAGAGTTCAAGGGCACCGGCAACAGCGAAGTGCACCTGAGCCGCCGCATCTCTGAAAAGCGCGTGTTCCCGGCCATCGACATCAACCGCTCGGGCACCCGACGCGAAGACCTGCTGATCGAACCGGAACTGCTGCAGAAGATCTGGATCCTGCGCAAGCTGCTGCATCCGATGGATGAAATGACGGCGATGGAATTCCTGCTCGACAAGATGAAGAACACCAAGTCCAACGACGAGTTCTTCGGTTCGATGAAGCGCTGATCGCGCGGCATTGATGCACTACGAAAAGGCCCCGCGATGCGGGGCTTTTTCTTTGGGCGGCAGCAGGACAAACGGCTTCACTTCGCGGGCCGTCGTTTTGGCGATAATCTGCGGGACAAATGCCTGACTCTCCGCCCCGACCGTGCTGGCCGGGCCGCCGATTCCCGCTGTTGCCCCATCCGGAGGATCCGGCGGGTCCAGCCCTGCCCGATCCTTCAACCGCATGCGCACACTGTCCCCCCGGCTCAACCTGGGCAAGCTGATCCTTGCCCTGGCCCTGCTCAGCGCCGTCATCGCCCTGGCCAATACGCTGCTTGCCAGCTATCGCGTGCAGCGCGACCAGTTGGTGGGAAACACCCTGGAAGCCAACCGCGTGTATGCCACCAAGCTGGCCGAGACCACGCAGAACTTCCTGCTGGCCGCGCAGCAGCAGCTGGCCTATGCCGCCAACCGGCTTGGCAACAGCGACATGGATCCGGCCCAGGCCCAGGATGAGGCCAGTCGTCTACAACTGCAGTCCAGCAGCTTCAATTCTTCGCTGGTCGTGGCCAACGATGGGCGGGTGATCGCGACCTCGCCGCAGAGCCTGCAGCTGCAGGGCGAGATCCTGCGCAGCGCTGGCAGCAAGGCTGCGCTCGAGCGGCGCGAGCCGATGATCAGCGATCCCTACCAGTCGGCCACCGGCAAGCTGCTGATCTCGATATCGCACCCGGTATTCGACCGCAGCGGCCAGTACCGCGGCTATGTCAGCGGCACCCTGTACCTGCGCCAGCGCAGTGCGCTCAACACCCTGCTGGGTACGCACTACTACCGCGATGGCTCCTACCTGTATGTGGTGGACCGCCATGGCCGCCTGATCTATCACAACAACGCCAAGGAAGTGGGCACCTACGCGTTGAACAACCCGGCGGTGAAAGAGGTGATGCGCGGCCAGCGCGGTGCACAGCAGGTGCGCAACAACCACAAGGTGGCGATGCTGGCCGGTTACGCGCCCGTCCCGGTGACCGGCTGGGGCATCGTCGCGCAGCGCCCGACAGAGGCGACGCTGCAGCCGCTGTCACGACTGATGTCGGCGGTGATCTGGAACGCCATTCCGTTGGGTGTGCTGTCGTTGCTGATCACCTGGTGGTTCGCACGCCGCATCTCGCTGCCTTTGTGGCAGTTGGCGCGCAACGTGCAGGACGGCGAGGACACCGGCAATGCGATCAGCCACGTCAATGGCATCCGCGCCTGGTACTTCGAAGTTGCGCAGCTGAAACAGGCCGTGCTGTACAGCTTCAATGCGCTGCAGGACCGGATCGGCACGCTCAACCGCGCCAGCCGCACCGATCCGCTGACCGGTCTGCTCAACCGTCGCGGGCTGCAGCAGGCGCTCGACGCGCTGCAGGCGCAGGGCCTGCCGTTTGCGATCCTGGCGCTGGACATCGACCGCTTCAAATCGATCAACGACAGCCACGGTCACGACGTCGGTGATGCGGCCATCGTGCATATCGCCGAACAGATGCGCCGCCATTCGCGCGAGACCGACGTGCTGTGCCGCGCGGGTGGCGAGGAGTTCCTGGTGCTGCTGCCGGGCGTTGGCGTCGAAGCGGCCCGGCAGACCGGCGAGCGCTTGCGCCAGGCCATCGCCGACGAGCCTTTCGCGCTGGTGGGTACCATCACCGTGTCCTTGGGCGTGGCCCACTTCCCCAGTTTCCATACGGATCCGGAACAGGCATTGCGCCTGGCCGACAAGGCCCTGTACCTGGCCAAGGAACAGGGCCGCAACCGGGTCGTGGTGTACCCGCACGCCGATTGAGCACACCGATTCAGGCGGGGTGCGCCGGGTCTGTCCCGGCGCATCCCGCAATGACGCATCAGCCCAGCGGGGTGAGCAGGCGTGGGCCTTCCTGCGCGCGACCGACCATGTACACACCGCCTTCGGGCAGCAGGTCGGTGCCGGCCACCCGGGTTTCCTCGCCGGTCTTCCACGGCGCCCGCTGGCGCGGGCCCGGAATGTAGGCGGCCCAGCGGCCGTAGCGCTCGCGCGAATCCTGGAAGGCGAATCGCACCGGTACGCGCACGGTCCAGAAGTCGCGATCCTTCGCCTCGCCAGTGGTGGGCGGGGTGAACGTCCAACGCTTCGCGTTCCTGACGCTGGCCTTGGCCAGGATATCGCGCAGCTGGCTCATCGTGCGCTCGGGGCCGACCACAGTCAGGTTGGTCTGCTCGGCGATCACCTCAGCCACCGTGCCATCACGGCCGACCTTGACCATCAACATGACCGTGCCCTCGCCCTGCATGGTCACCGCCTGCGGTGGGTAGTCCGGTCCACGCAGTCTGTTGCTGGTCACCTTGTCGGTGCTGGCCTCACGCTCGCCACCCAGCTTGCTGAAATTGGCGTCGACCAGGCGGACACGCATGCTGCCTTCGACCGGGTTGTCGGCCATCAGACGCAGGCGTACCGCCGTGCGTGCCTGCATCGGCTTGCCCTCGACCAGCACCGGCTCGAAACGCCAGCCCTGCACGGCGTTGTCCACGAAACCGGCAATACCCGCATCGACTTTTTCGCGATGGTCGAGCTGGAACATTTCAACCTGGCCGTCACGGCCGATGTCGATGACGCCGCTGAGGGTCATGCTGGCCTCGGCCTGCTTGCGAACCTCGCGCGCGGTCTGCGCGTCGGCGGTATCGACCAGGGCAGTACCGCCACCCACGGCAAGGGCCAACGCCAGGAAAAGAGAAGAACGCATCACAGGCACTCCTTGTGCATGAAAACGATGAAGTCTGACGCCTGGGCTGACGAACCCCGAGGGCGGTTGGCCGGCATCACTGCTCGGCAAGCGGGGTCAACAGACGCAGCCCGCGGGTGGCGCTGTCGACCATGTAGACGCCGCCGGCCGGCAGCAGGTCGCTGCCCGCCTGCTGGGCATCGTCCTGGCGCCATGGCGCGGACTGGCGCGGACCGGGGATGAAGGGTTTCCACGTGCCGTAGGTCTCCGATCGCGATTTGAGGTCCCTGGAGATGGAATAGCTGACCGGCACGCGAATCGTCCAATCCGCGCGATCCTTGTCCTCACCGGTGGTCGGCGGCGCGAAGGTCCATTTTCGGGCGGCGGTGATGCTCGCCTTGGCAAAAAGGTCGCGCAGCTGCTGCATCGTCCGCTCCGGCGCCACCACGCCCATGTTCACCTGCTCGGCAACCACATCGGCCACCGTGCCATCGCGCGCCACCTTGACCAGCAACAGCACATCACCTTGGGCACCGCCACGGAACGCGGCCTCGGGGTAGCGCGGCGGCGACATGCGGTTGCGGGTGACCGTATCGGTCGCCGTGTCGTTGTACTTGCTGAAGTCCACGCTGCTCATTCGGATCTGCATGCCGCCATCGCCGGACGGTTTACCCAGCAACCGCACGCGCAACGGTGCGTGCACCGGAACGGGCGCGCCATCGCGCAGCGTGGGTTGGAAGCGCCAGCTGCGGATGGTGCCATCGACAAAGGATGCGATGGACGGAGTGAGCACTTCGCGCTGATCCAGCACCAGGTTGCTGACCGAACCATCGGCAGCGACATCGATGTTGCCGGTCAAGACCATGCTGGCTTCGGCAGTGGCACGTACCGCACGCGTGGTCTGCGCGGCGGCATCGGTGCTGAGCAGGGAGCCCACCGTGCCGATTGCAAGCGCGAAGGCGAGAAACAGGGGAGAACGCTTCATTGCCCGATCCTTGGTGATGAAAGTGCCGAGATTACCCGAGTTCCGCGCCGTCGGTGCAGCGGATCACGCCAGCCGCTGCGCAGCCGAATACGGCGGCGTGTCTGGATAGTCGCCCGCCGCAAAGCGCGCCTGCAGTCCCTGCCACCAGGCGGGGTCGAACAGATGCCGATAGTGCTCACGTACCGCCGCCAGCTCCTGCGCCGGCAAGCCCATGAACGGCCCGAACCGCTCCGGGAACACGTCGCGTGGACCGACATGGAACCAGGGCTCATCGGCCATCGCTTCCTCCGGTGAGCTTGGCGTAGGCCAGGCGCGGAACACGCAGTCGCTGACCAGGCACAACTCGTCGTAGTCGTAGAACACGGCACGGCCGTGGCGCGACACGCCGAAGTTCTTCGGCAGCATGTCGCCGGGGAAGATGTTGTTGCGCGCCATGTCGGTGATCGCCTGCGCGTAGTCGAGCACGGCTGCACGCACGGCTTCGCCCGCCTGCTCGCGCAGATAGAGGTTCAGTGGCCGGAAGCGGCGCTGCACGTAGCACAACGCGATCTCCACTTCGTCGCCATCCACACGCACGCTCTGCGCGCACTGCTGCAGCAGTTCGTCCAGCAACGCAGGGGCAAAGCGTTCGCGCGGGAAACGCAGGTGCCGGTAGGGCTGTGCGTCAAGCAGGCGACCGACGCGATCGAGGTTGAACACCAGCGCGTACTTTTCCTCCACCTGCTGCCGCGACATCGCCTTGGGCCAGGCGAAGCGGTCGCGGATCAGCTTGAACACCAGCGGATAGCTGGGCAGGGTGAACACCGCCATGACCATGCCCGGCGTGCCTTCGGCATGCGCCAGGCGCTCGTTCGGGTGTTCATTGAAGTGGCGGAAGAACGTCCGGTAGCGCTCGGTCTTGCCCTGCTTGGCGCGTCCGAGAACGGTGTAGATCTCGTCGATCGGCTTGCCCGGCAGCAGGCTGCGCAGGAACACCACGGCATCGCCAACGGTGCCCAGGTCGGCCTGGAAATAGCTGCGTGACACGCCGAACAGGTGGGCCACATCGCGACGCCGGGTCAGCACGGCATCGGCACGCAGGCCTTGGTCATCGTTGACCAGCGCGATCACGCACGGCGAGAAACGGTGTTCGCCGAACACGCGGCCGACCAGATAGGCGCGACGCTCGCGGTAGAACACGGTATCGAGCAGTTCGATGCTGCGCACTGGCGTGTCGCCCCAGTGCGCCAGATCGTCCTGCAGGCGCACGGCGATGGCGGCGGCACAGCGCAGCTGGTGCGCATACGGAACGTCGAAGCGGTAGTCGGCCAGCACCCGTTGCAGCGCCTCCACCGGCCGCGTTGGCGAGACCGCATAGGTATGCCGCGCTACCGGATGGGTGATCGCATCGGAGGGCTCGACATCAAAGGCGATGAACTCCACTTCCGGGTCCACGCCGCGGATGGCGAACAGGCGTCGCGACAAGGTGTTGTAGAAGGTCTTGTACAGCTCGGCATCGATCAGGCCCTGCAGCAGGGCGCTGTAGTGCACGTGCACCTGCAGCCACAGCGCGCGTTCACTGATGGCGTCACCGGCCAAGCGCCGCAGCGCGTCCATCTGCTCGGCGATGCACTGGTCGTACAGGGCAATGCGCTCCACTGCATCGTGGCGTGCCGCCGCCCAGTCGCCCTGCTGGAAACGCACGCGGGCGCGCGCCGTGATCGCGGCGAAACGCGCGTGGTAATCCGCGAAGCCATCACGGATGGCATCAGCGATGCGCGGCGCAAGTTCAGCGGGAATGACAGCGGGCGGCATGTACGGCTCACGACGGAGAACCGATGCCACCATACGCTGGCGTGGGGTGGCTTGTGTAGAGCCGAAGGCCGCTGCTCCTGCGGCAGCCTTCGGCTCTACAGCAATCCGCCCGGCTCAGATCGCCAGTTCGGCCTCCACGTCCTGCACCTTGCGCCGCGCCAGGGCGAGGTTGGACTTGGTCCGGTCCAGCACGATGTAGAAGAACAGACCCTTCTTTTTCGCCACCGGGCGCATGATGTGATACGCCTTTCCGAGCGAGATCAGGATGTCCTCGATGCCATCGTTGAGGTTGAGCGAGGCGGCGGTTTTCATCTTCGCGCGGATCACTTCGGTATTGCCGGCGGCAGCCACTTCCATGTCCATGCCCGAACCGGCCTCGCCCAGCAGCATGCCGCTCTCGTAGTCGACCAGCGCCACGGCCTGCGCGCCATCGATGCCCATCAGTGCAGTCAACGAATCATTCAATCCAGCCACGTTGCACCCCTCTCAATGTTGGTTCGAGCCCCTCGTTCCCCTGCGGCCGGGCTCACGATCCGCTGAGTTCGGCCAGGATCGCCTGGCCACATTCCCTGCTCTGCCACAGCACCTGGCCGATCACGCTGCGCTGGTCGCAGGCCGCCATCAGCAGCAGCGGTGCGCGTCCCTCGGCCTGGATGGCCAGCATCAGCACCTTGCCGCCGGCAGCCTCCAGCATCAGCGTCTGCAGATCGCCCAGTGCCAGCTCGCGCCCCACCGCTGCGGCCAGGGCCAGCATCGCGCTGGTCATCGCCGCCAGTCGCTCGCCGCGGCCTTCCGCACCGGCGCTGACCAGGGCAAAGCCATCGACGCTGGCCAGCACCACGGTCCGCACCCCTTCCACCCGCTGCTGCAGGTCCTGCAGCAGCGGCTGCAGGCGCTCGCGCTGCTGTGCGTCCGGCAACGGCGCGCCTTGTCCATCAGCCATGCGCGGCCACCAGTGCATGCGCTTCCATTTCGCTCATCAGTACGTCCATCAGCAGCAGTCCTTGTTCGCGATCACGGGCATCCACGGCCAGCAACGGCAGTGGCTGGCCATCGAGCCGGGCGCGATCGGCCCAGTCATCCAGTGCCGCTGCAGGCACCTGGTCAAGATGGGTCACCGCCACCACCAGGGCCAATGCCGGACCGAACGGGCGCAGCACCTGAAGGTAGGCGTCCAGCTCAGCGGCCACTCCTGCCCGGCGCGCGTCCAGCAGCAGCACGGCACCGCGCGCGCCCTGCAGCAGGATCGGCCACAGGAAATCGAAGCGCTGCTGGCCGGGCGTGCCGTAGAGACGCAGGCGCTCGCCGTTGGGCAGGTCGATATCGGCGTAGTCCAGCGCCACCGTGGTCGACGCCTTGTCCGCACCCGCGCGGTCGCTGTTGGCAACATCGGTGTCGACCACCGCACCAGCGGCGATGCTGCGTACCAATGTCGATTTGCCGCTACCCATGCCGCCGAGCACCACCACTTTGTGCTCACGCATCGCGGTCACTCCCGCGCAGCGTGCGCCACAGACGTGCGAGCAGGCCGGTGTCGGCCGTGCTGGCACGCGCGCCCGACAGCGGTGCGGCAGGCGCGACCTGCAGCTGTGCATAACCGCACAGGTAGGCGGCGTGGATGAAATCGCGCACGGCGGCCGCGGGAAGATCCAGCAGCATCGCGCATTCGTCCACCGTGCAGGCACGCTTGAGCAGCAATGAGCACAGACGGAAGCCATCGTGATCGTGGCCGAGCACGCGGAAATCCGGCCAGCGCAGCAGCTTCACCGACGTCCCTCGCAGGCGCTCATCCAGCGCCTGCCAGTGGCGGCTGCGCTGCGCCCATTGCCACAGCAGCGGGCGCAGCGGCAGTCGCGTACGATCACCCGCCAGTGCCCGCAGCTGTGCCGGCTGCAAGGCGTCCAGATACAGATGCTCGAAGCCCTGTGCCAGCCGTTCCACCAGCACCGTAGCCGGCTCGTGCAGCAGCACTGCCTGGTCCTGTTCCAGATCCAGCAGCAACAGCGGCTCTGCGCCCTCACCCAGCAGCGCCTGGCCCTGCCGCAAGGGCAAGCGCTCGCGCAGCAGGCGGGTAATCGCGTGCGCGCCGTCCGCCAAGCGGATCGCTGTCGCTGCGGTGCCGGCCTGCATGCCGCGCAGTGCCCGTCCTATCGCGCCATCATCCAATACGTCCTGGCCGCCATCGCCCTCGCGCAGTTGGCCGCCAAGATCTTCGATCCAGCAGTGCAGCCGCGGGCGCTGCTGGCGCATGCGCAGTGCCGCGTTGCGCAGGGCTGGCGTATCGCGGATCACCAGTAGGTCGCAGTCGTCGAGGTCCTGGCTGCGGCGTATCTGCCCGTCGGGCAACGCCGAGGCCAGCCGCAGCCGTTGCAGCAGGGCCTGTTCGCCCTGGATATCGGTTCCCACTACGAGCACGCGTGCCATCCGTGTTCCCCGTGCGACCACCTCCCCGGCGGTCTCGCATCGCCAAGGCTAGGCCATGGCTTGCCGCCATCGTCGTGATCGACTGCTCATATTGACGGCAGTGGTAAACACGCACGCGTCCGTTCTGCGACGGCCATCGTGGGCAAGTTTCATGCCGTGTTGACGGCATTCCGACAGATGACGGATTTCACGGTTCTGGACTTGAGTAGCTTCACGTCATGCGTGGATGCGCGGCTTCGGGGCAGAGCCCTCTGCGGTGCAGAGGGATCCGACCCCAGGCTCGCAGAAAAAGAAACCCGCGCCGAAGCGCGGGTTTCGAGGTCACAACCGGGCAGCGATGGATCAGCCGCGCAGCTGCTCCAGCGCGGCGTTGAAGGTCGCGCTCGGACGCATCGCGGCAGCGGCCTTGGCAACGTCCGGACGGTAGTAGCCGCCGATGTCCACGGCCTTGCCCTGCGCGGCGATCAGCTCGTCGACGATCTTCTGCTCGTTGTCGGCCAGCACCTTCGCCAGCGGAGCGAAGCGCGCCTGCAGTGCGGCATCTTCGTTCTGCGCGGCCAGGGCCTGCGCCCAGTACAGGGCGATGTAGAAGTGGCTGCCACGGTTGTCGATGCCACCCAGCTTGCGCGACGGCGACTTGTCGTTGTCCAGGAACTGGCCGTTGGCCTCGTCCAGTGCCTTGGCCAGCACGCGGGCAGCGGCGTTGTCGTAACGGTTGCCCAGGTGTTCCAGCGACGCGGCCAGGGCCAGGAATTCACCCAGCGAGTCCCAACGCAGGTAGTCCTCTTCGACGAACTGCTGCACGTGCTTCGGGGCCGAGCCACCGGCGCCGGTCTCGAACAGGCCGCCACCGGCCATCAGCGGCACGATCGACAGCATCTTGGCGCTGGTGCCCAGCTCCATGATCGGGAACAGGTCGGTGAGGTAATCGCGCAGCACGTTGCCGGTCACCGAAATGGTGTCCTCGCCCTTGCGGATGCGGGCCAGCGAGAACGCGGTCGCTTCCACCGGCGGCAGGATGCGGATGTCCAGGCCGTTGGTGTCATGGTCCTTCAGGTACGTCTCGACCTTGGCGATGACCTGTGCGTCGTGGGCACGGGCGGCGTCCAGCCAGAACACGGCCGGGGTGCTGCTCAGGCGGGCGCGTTCGACGGCCAGCTTGACCCAGTCCTGGATCGGCGCGTCCTTGGTCTGGCACATGCGCCAGATGTCGCCGGCTTCCACGGCGTGTTCGAACACCACGTTGCCGGTGTCGTCGGTGACCTTGACCACGCCGTCGGCAGCGATCTGGAAGGTCTTGTCGTGCGAGCCGTACTCTTCAGCCTTCTGCGCCATCAGGCCGACGTTGGGCACCGAGCCCATGGTGGCCGGGTTGAAGGCACCATTGCTGCGGCAGTCGTCGATGACGGCCTGGTACACGCCGGCATAGCAGCGGTCTGGAATGACCGCCTTGGTGTCCTGCAGCTTGCCTTCGGCGTTCCACATCTTGCCGGAGTCGCGGATCATCGCCGGCATCGAGGCGTCGACGATCACGTCGCTCGGCACGTGCAGGTTGGTGATGCCCTTGTCCGAGTTGACCATGGCCACGCCCGGTCGCTGTGCGTACTCGGCGGCCAGGTCGGCCTCGATGGCGGTGCGGGTGGCTTCGGGCAGCGACGGCAGGCGTGCGGCCAGGTCACCGATGCCGTTGTTGGCATCGAAACCGGCCTGCTTGAGCACGTCGGCGTGCTTGGCGAGCACGTCCTTGTAGAACTCATTGACCGCCACGCCGAACATGATCGGGTCGGAGACCTTCATCATGGTCGCCTTCAGGTGCAGCGAGAACAGCACGCCCTGCGCCTTGGCATCGGCGATCTGCTCGCCGATGAAAGCGGCCAGTGCCTTGCGGCTCATCACCGCGGCGTCGACGATCTCGCCGGCCTTGACCGCGGTCTTTTCCTTCAGCACGACGGTGCTGCCGTCCTTGCCGTGGAAGGTGATCTTCAGCGAACCGGCGTTGGCCAGCGTGGCCGACTTCTCGCTGCCGTAGAAATCACCGGCGGCCATGTGCGCGACGTGCGACTTCGAATCGGACGCCCAGGCACCCATGCGGTGCGGATGCTTGCGGGCGTAGTTCTTCACCGACAGCGGCGCGCGCCGATCGGAGTTGCCTTCGCGCAGCACCGGATTCACCGCACTGCCCTTGACCTTGTCGTAGCGCGCCTTGTAGTCGCGCTGCTGGTCGTCGGCCGGGGTTTCCGGGTAATCCGGCAGCGGATAACCCTGGTCCTGCAGTTCCTTGATGGCCGCCTTCAGCTGCGGCACCGAGGCGGAGATGTTCGGCAGCTTGATGATGTTGGCGTCGGGGGTGGTCGCCAGCTGGCCCAGCTCGGCCAGGTCATCGTTGACCTTCTGCGCATCGCTCAGCAGTTCCGGGAACAGCGACAGGATGCGGCCGGACAGCGAGATGTCACGGGTTTCCACCGCGATGCCGGCGGTGGCGGTATAGGCGTCGACGATCGGCAGCAGCGACTGGGTGGCCAGGAACGGTGCTTCGTCGGTCAGCGTATAGAGGATCTTGGACATGGGGGACTTGGACTCTGTAGCAGTGCTCAGGGGAAGGCCGGCGCCAGCGCCGGGCCACGTGCAACCGTGTCGCTTTCCCCCGCCGCCGTCAGGGTGGGCGCGCGCCGGGGAAACCCCTGCATTGTCGCGTTTTCAGCCGCGCGGGGCAAAGCCGCGCCATACGCGGCGGTACTGCACCACGGCAACGCTGTGATCCATCCACGCACGGCGTGGATGGAGATGCCGCGTGCCGGGCTTAGGTAGATCCACGCCATGCGTGGATAGGGCCTTCGCGCAAAAGCCACAAACAAAAAAGGACGCAGCCTCGCGGCTGCGTCCATCGTGAGTCCAACCGGGAGAGAGTCGGCAGGACTTACTTGACCTCGAACTCCTGCGGCGTTCCGGCCGCCTTACCATCAACCATGACTTCGGCGCGGTACTTGCCGGCCGGCCAGCCATTGGCATTCTTGAAGGTGATGTTGGTGGTCTCGGCACCGCTGGTGTTCAGGGTCGCGTTCTGCTCACCGGCCACCTGGCCATCCTGGTAAGTCAGCTTGGCGCCGACGGCGACATTGTTGGCCGCGCCATCGGTCTTCACCGAAACGATGACCTCATCCTTCGGCGCGAACAGGGCGGCAGTGGTCACCGACTTGTCAGCGGCGGCAGACTTGCCGACGGTGACGGCCGACACAGCAACGGCGGATGCGGCCATCGGCGGCGGCGCGCCGGTCATCGGCGCGGGCGCTTCGGCCGGCGTCGTCGCTGCCGGAGCCGCGTTGGTGTCTGCGGTTTCTTCCTTCTTCTTGCAGCCCACCAGGGCGACACTGCCCAGCAGTGCGGCCAGCAGGGCATTCTGAAGCGGGGTCGTCTTGATCATTCGGGGTTCCTCACAGGGATTGTCGGACGGCGATTGGATCGCCGGCATTACTTCGGCGGCAGTTTCAGGGTCTGGCCCGGGAAGATCTTGTCCGGGTCGTCGAGCACATCGCGGTTGGCTTCGAAGATCTTCTTCCAGGCGTTGGCATCGCCCAGGTGCTGCTTGGCGATCTTCGACAGCGAATCACCCTTCTGCACGGTGTAGGTGCCACCGCTGACCACCTCGGCGGTACTGTCCACCGAGGCGCTGACGCCGGAAAAGTCCGCCTTGGGGACCTGCTGGGCGGTACTGTCGACGCTGCCACTGACGCCGGAGAAATCGGCTTTCTTCTCGGTACTCATCCACACACTCCCGTCTGTATGACTACATGGCTGGCACGGTGTCATAGAGGTTGTTAAATGGGGATGGTGCCGATGTGAAGCCGCCCCCCGGGGCGGCTGAACAATCGAGGCGGAACGCCGCCGCTGGGCTCGCCGAGCATGGCCCGGCGCTACCCGCCACAGGGCGGTCCGACGGTAGTGCCGGCCGCTGGCGGGCTTGGCCTGGACGCGGGTTCCACGCGGTTGCCGGCCAGCGGCCGGCACTACCCGTAACCGCCTGCGGCGGTTACTGGCGCAGCTCGCGATAGGTCGCGGCCGGGGCGGCGATGCCGGGGCTGGCGCGCCACGGGTTGATGTCCAGGCCACCGCGGCGGGTATAGCGGGCTTCGACTTCCAGCCACTGCGGCCGGCAGCGCGCCGACACTTCGCTGAAGATGCGCTCCACGCACTGCTCGTGGAACTCGGCGTGCTCGCGGTAGCTGACCAGGTAGCGCAGCAGGCCGGCACGATCGATCTGCGGGCCGCGATAGCGCAGGCTGACGGTGGCCCAGTCCGGCTGACCGGTGACCGGGCAGTTGGACTTCAGCAGGGCCGAGACCAGTGTCTCCTCCACCAGCGCATCGGCGTTGGCCGACAGGTAGTCCGCCTGCGGCGGGCCGTAGCAGTCGATATCCACATCAAGGCCATCGATCAACTCGCCCAGCGGCGACTCGCGCAGCGGCGGCAGCCCGAAGGTGACCTGGACCGAGGCCCCGGCGCAGGCAGACAGATCGGCAACGAGGCGCTCGCGCAGCGCGTCGGCGCTGTCCAGGCGGGTGCTGTTGAGCGAGTTCAGGTACAGCTTGAACGACTTCGACTCGATCAGCCGCGGCGAGGTGCACGGCACCTGCACGGTGGCGACGGCGACCTGCGGTTTGCCACGCGGGTCGAGCCAGCTCAGCTCGAAGGCGTGCCAGCGGTCGTGGCCGACGAAAGGCAGCGCGGCCTCGTCGAGGCCGATCTCGGCGCGGGCGCCGATGCGGGGGATGGGAAACAGCAGGCCGGGATCGTACTGCGACGGGTAACTGACCTCGCGACCGAGGCTGGAATCCTGTGGGGTGTTCATGGTGCCTATTGTATCGCGCGTGGAGCGGGCCTTCGGCCGGGTCGGCCAACGGCGGAGCCCCTCCGTGGTGGGTGGGTTGGTCGCGTACAGCCGGGATTCTGGGGTTGGCCGGGCGGGGAGGCTGGGCAGGGGGCGCTGCAAGTACGTCCATGTAAGCTCGGTCGCCGCATCCATGCGGCTCACGCCCCTGCCCAGCCTCCCCGCCCGGCCTCTGACAGTTTCCTGCGCGCGGCCGGCACCACGGGAAAGATCAGGAAAATCAAAATCAAAAGCCGATGCTTCAGACGTTCATGACGTCCGCCGTGTCGACCAAGGTCGACACCTACCAAAGCAGGATGTCGTTCTGACAGCAGCAGGAAACTGTCGAAGGCGGGGTGGGTCCGGTGGCAGGGGCGTGAGCGCCATGGATGGCGCGACCGAGGCTACAGGGACGTACTTGCGCCGTCCCCTGCCACCGGACCCACCCCGCCATCCCACGGAATGCCAGCCTTTGCTGTTGCTCCGGCTGTTGCCGTTGCCTCGGCGGGTGCAGGGCTGCAAGCCCTGCCGGAAACCCTCAACCAGCCGGGGTGCCGGCACCATGCAGGTAATCCAGGCTCACCTGCAGCAGCGCGCGGAATCCGACATCCAGCGCCTTCTCATCCAGCAGGAACTTCGGCGAATGATTGGCCGGCGCCGTCGCCGGGTCGATGCCAACGCTGGTGGAGCCGACGAAGAAGAACATGCCCGGTACCTCCTTGGCGTACAGCGAGAAATCCTCCGCGCCCATCTGCAGCGGCGGCTCGTACACGTTGTCCTTGCCCACCACCGCCTGCAGGCTCGGCAGCATCTTCGCGGTCAACGCCGGGTCGTTCACCGTGGCCGGGTTGCCTTCCGATTCGTAGATGTCGGTCACCGCCTTGGCGCCATGCGCGGCAGCCGTGTGATCGGCCACGTTGCGCAGGTCGGCGAAGATCTGCTGGCGCATGCCTTCATCGAAGGTGCGGATGGTGCCGACCATCTCCACTTCATCGGGAATGATGTTGTAGCGGATGCCGCCGTTGATCGCGCCGAAGGTCAGCACCGCCGGCTGCTTGGAGAGATTGGCACGGCGGCTGACGATGGTCTGTGCGGTGCCGATCAGATCGGCAGTGGCCACAATCGGGTCGACGCCGTTCCACGGTGCCGAGCCATGCGTCTGCCGGCCGATCACCTTGATGCCGAAACGATCGGACGCGGCCATCAGCGGGCCACCGCGCACCGCGATCTGCCCTGCCTGCACACTGGAAAACACATGCAGGCCGAACACTGCTTCGGGCTTGAAGTCAGCAAACAAGCCTTCCTTCAGCATCAGCGCAGCACCGCCCTCTTCCGGCGGCGGCGCGCCTTCCTCGGAGGGCTGGAAGATCAGCATCACCTGGCCCGGCAGGTCCTTCTTCATTGCCACCAGCGCTTCGGCCACGCCCAGCAGGGTGGCGGTGTGCGCGTCATGGCCACAGGCGTGCATCACGCCTACGGTCTGCCCGCGGTACTGCGCGGTGGCCTTGGAGGCGAACGGCAGGCCGGTCTGCTCGGTCACCGGCAGTGCATCCATGTCCGCGCGCAGGGCGATCTTCGGGCCGGGCTTGCCGCCTTCGATGATCGCCACCACGCCGTGGTGGGCAATGCCGGTCTTCGGCTTCAGGCCCATCGCACGCAGGCGCTTGGCGACCTCGGCGGAGGTGCGCTCCTCGCGGTTGGACAGTTCCGGGTGCTGATGGAAATCGCGTCGCCATTCAACCACTTTGGCCTGCAGGCGCTGCGCGGCAGCGGTCACTTCCGGGCGCTGGGCGTCCTCGGCGTGGGCAAGGGCCGGCAAGGCCAGCAGCAGGGCGGACAGCAGCAACGAACGGCGCATCTCGATCTCCACGGAAGGGGTCTGCACCTGAATGTAGGGCAACCTCGCCGTTACGGGAACCTCCACCGTCGCACATCGGTCTGAGCGCCCGTCCCATCCGTCATGCAGGAAACCCGGTGGGCCACAGGTATGCTTTGCGCATTGCCACCCGGGGTGCCACCCCGTCCAGCCCTCTTGGAGTCTTGAATGTCACGTGTTTGGAAGATCGTGCTGCTGGTCGTGGCGGTACTGGTGCTGGCCGTGGTCGGCCTGCGCGTACTCGGTGGCGGCAAGGACAAGGCCGCGGGGCAGGAAGCAGGCGCCCGCGAGGGCGGTGAAGATCCCGATGCCGGCCCGGTGCCGGTAACCGTGGTCGATGCCGTACGCCAGGACGTGCCGGTGTATGCCAGCGCGCTGGGCACGGTGACCGCGATGAACACCGTTACAGTCAGCCCGCAGGTGGGCGGCCAGCTGATGAGCCTCAATTTCCGCGAAGGCCAGGAAGTGAAGAAGGGCGACGTGCTGGCGGTGATCGACCCGCGCACCGCCCAGGCCAGCTACGACCAGGCCGTCGCCTCCAAGCGCCAGAACGAAGCCCTGCTGGCGACCGCGCGCTCGAACTACCAGCGCTCGAACGCGCCGGAGTACCGCCAGTTCGTGGCCAAGACCGATCTGGATACACAACGAAACCAGGTGGCACAGTACGAAAGCGCAGTTGCGGCCAATGAAGCGAGCATGCGCTCGGCGCAGGTGCAGCTGCAGTACACCCGGGTCACCGCACCGATCACCGGTATCGCCGGCATCCGCGCGGTCGACGCCGGCAATGTGGTCAACGCCGGCACCGCACTGGTCACCCTGACCCAGATCCATCCGATCCACGTGCTGTTCAACCTGCCCGAGCGCCAGCTCGGCGACGTGCGCCAGGCGCAGGCTGCCGGCAGCGTGCCGGTCGCCGCGCTGGACCGCGCCGATTCGCACGTACTCAGCGGCGACGGCAAGCTGGATGTGGTCGACAACCTGATCAGCGCCGACAGCGGCACCTTCAAGGCGCGCGCGGTGTTCGACAACACCGACAACGGCCTGTGGCCGGGCCAGTTCGTCAATGTGCGCATGCAGTTGCGCACCATCGGCGGCGGCGTGGTGATCCCGACCCAGGCGGTGCTGCGTGGCCCGGACGGCGAGTACGTCTACGTCGTGCAGGGCGACAACACGGTGAAGATGCAGACCGTGCGCAGTGGCGTGGAAGTGGGCGACAGCCAGGTGCAGGTCGCCGAAGGCCTGAAAGGCGGCGAGCGGGTGGTCAGCGAAGGCCAGTTCCGCCTGAAGCCGGGCAGCAAGGTGACCGCGCTGAAGCCGGGCGAAACGCCGGCCGCACCGACCGAGGCCGAACTGAAGGCCGCCGAACAGAAGAGTGGCGGCGGCCGCCGCGGTGGTGGCCCGCGCTGAGCGCAGGCCCCTGCTCTTCCCCGCGCCGGCGATCCCGCCGGCGCTGCCATTGATGTGCCAGCAAGGATCAGTCCGTGGGCTTTTCGACGATCTTCATCCGCCGCCCGATTGCCACCTCGCTGCTGATGGCGGGCTTGTTGCTTCTGGGCATCCTCGGTTACCGCAAGCTGCCGGTGTCGGCGCTGCCGGAAATCGATGCGCCCAGCCTGGTGGTGACTACCCAGTACCCCGGTGCCAACGCCACCACCATGGCCTCGCTGGTGACCACGCCGCTGGAGCGCCAGTTCGGGCAGATCTCCGGGCTGGAACTGATGACCTCCGATTCCTCGGCGGGGTTGTCCACGATCATCCTGCAGTTCTCGATGGATCGCGACATCGACATCGCCGCACAGGACGTGCAGGCGGCGATCCGCCAGGCCACCCTGCCCTCGTCGCTGCCGTACCAGCCGGTCTACAACCGGGTGAATCCGGCCGACGCGGCCATCGTCACCCTCAAGCTGACCTCCGATACAAGGCCGCTGCGCGACGTCAACAACTACGCGGACTCGATCCTCGCCCAGCGCCTGTCGCAGGTGCAGGGCGTGGGCCTGGTGTCGATCGCCGGCAACGTGCGTCCGGCCGTGCGCATCCAGGTCAATCCAGCGCAGCTGTCCAACATGGGCCTGACCCTGGAAGAGCTGCGCAGCGCGCTCACCCAGGCCAACGTCAACGCGCCGAAGGGCTCGTTGAACGGCAAGACCCAGTCCTACAGCATCGGCACCAACGACCAGCTGGCCAGCGCCGCCGAGTACCGCGACACCATCATCAGCTACAAGAACGGCCGCCCGGTGCGACTGTCCGACGTGGCCGAAGTGATCGATGGCGTGGAGAACGACCAGCTGGCCGCATGGGCCGATGGCAAGCCGGCGGTGCTGCTGGAGGTGCGCCGCCAGCCGGGCGCCAACATCGTGCAGACCGTCGAGCGCATCCGCGCGCTGCTGCCGCAGCTGCAGGGCGTGCTGCCGGCCGACGTGCACCTGGAAGTGTTCTCCGACCGCACCGAGACCATCCGCGCGTCGGTGCATGAAGTGCAGTTCACCCTGATCCTGACCATCGGCCTGGTGGTGGCGGTGATCTTCGTGTTCCTGCGCCGGTTCTGGGCCACGATCATTCCCTCGGTGGCGGTGCCGTTGTCGCTGGCCGGCACCTTCGCGGTGATGGCCTTTACCGGCATGTCGCTGGACAACCTCTCGCTGATGGCGCTGGTGGTGGCCACCGGATTCGTGGTCGACGATGCGATCGTGATGATCGAGAACATCGTGCGCTACATCGAGCAAGGCAAGAGCGGCAAGGAAGCGGCCGAGATCGGTGCACGCCAGATCGGCTTCACCGTGCTGTCGCTGACGGTTTCACTGGTGGCGGTGTTCCTGCCGCTGCTGCTGATGCCCGGCGTCACCGGCCGCCTGTTCCACGAATTCGCCTGGGTGCTGAGCATCGCCGTGGTGCTGTCGATGCTGATCTCGCTGACGCTCACCCCGATGATGTGCGCCTACCTGCTCAAGCCCGATGCGCTGCCCGAGGGCGAGGACGCGCACGAGCGTGCCGCCGCGGCAGGCAAGCAGAACCTGTGGACGCGCACCGTCGGCCTGTACGAGCGCAGCCTGGACTGGGTGCTGGAACACCAGCCCATCACCTTGGCCGTGGCTGCTGCCGCGCTGGTGCTGACCGTGCTGCTGTACGTGCTGATCCCCAAGGGCCTGTTGCCCGAACAGGACACCGGCCTGATCACCGCCGTGGTCCAGGCCGACCAGAACATTGCGTTCCCGCAGATGGAGCAGCGCACCAAGCAGGTGGCCGAGGCGCTGCGCAAGGACCCGGACGTGACCGGCGTGTCAGCCTTCATCGGCGCCGGCAGCATGAATCCCACGCTCAACCAGGGCCAGTTGTCGATCGTGCTGAAAGAGCGCGGCGATCGTGATGGACTGGATGCGATCCTGCCCCGCCTGCAGAAGTCCGTCGCCGGCATCCCTGGCGTGGCGCTGTACCTGAAGCCGGTGCAGGACGTGACCCTGGACACCCGCGTGGCCGCCACCGAGTACCAGTACTCGCTGTCGGACGTGGACAGTGCCGAAGTGGCACTGCAGGCCAACCGCATGACCGAAGCGCTGCGCCAGCGTCCGGAACTGGCCGACGTCGACAACAACCTGTCCAACCAGGGCCGTGCGCTTGAACTGAACATCGACCGCGACAAAGCCAGCGTGCTCGGCGTGCCGATGCAGACCATCGACGACACGCTCTACGATGCGTTCGGCCAGCGCCAGATCTCGACCATCTTCACCGAGCTCAACCAGTACCGCGTGGTGCTGGAAGTGGCACCGGAATTCCGCACCAGCACCGCGCTGATGGAACAGCTCGCCGTTGCCTCCAATGGCGCCGGCGCACTGACCGGCACCAACGCCACCAGCTTCGGCCAGGTCACCTCGTCCAACTCGTCCACCGCCACCGGCATCGGCGCCCAGAACACCGGCATCACCGTTGGTGCGGGCAGCATCATCCCGTTGTCGGCGTTGGCTGAAGCCAAGGTCTCCAGCGCGCCGTTGCTGGTCAGCCACCAGCAGCAGCTGCCTGCGGTGACGGTGTCGTTCAACGTCGCCCCGGGCTATTCGCTGTCCGATGCGGTCAAGGCCATCGAAGAGACCAAGGCCAGCCTGGACATGCCGGCGCATGTGCATGCGCAGTTCATCGGCAAGGCCGCCGAATTCACCGGCAGCCAGACCGACGTGGTGTGGCTGCTGCTGGCCTCGCTGGTGGTGATCTACATCGTGCTGGGCGTGCTGTATGAGAGCTACATCCACCCGATCACGATCATCTCGACCCTGCCACCGGCCGGCGTCGGTGCGCTGCTGGCACTGATGGTCTGTGGCCTGAGCCTGTCGGTGGATGGCATCGTCGGCATCGTGCTGCTGATCGGCATCGTCAAGAAGAACGGCATCATGATGGTCGACTTCGCCATCGAAGCGCGGCGCACCGGCGCCAACGCGCGCGAGGCCATCCGCCGCGCCTGCCTGCTGCGCTTCCGCCCGATCATGATGACCACCGCGGCGGCCATGCTCGGTGCGTTGCCGCTGGCGCTGGGCACCGGCATCGGCTCGGAACTGCGTCGCCCACTGGGTATCGCCATCGTCGGCGGCCTGCTGCTGTCGCAGCTGGTGACGCTGTACACCACGCCGGTGATCTACCTGTACATGGAGCGCTTCTCGGAATGGCTTGCACGTCGCCGTGAACAGCGCGCGCTGCGCGATGGCACGGTGCAGGAGCCGCAGGCATGACCCTGGCCCCGCACCTCCGGCGGGCCGCACGATGAACCTGTCCGGCCCCTTCATCCGCCGCCCGATCGGCACTGCCCTGCTGGCCATCGGCTTGTTCATGATCGGCGTGATCTGTTACCTGCGGCTCGGCGTGTCGGCACTGCCGAACATCGAGATTCCGGTGATCTTCGTGCACGCCAGCCAGTCCGGTGCGGACGCGGCAACCATGGCCTCCACGGTGACTGCGCCGCTGGAGCGCCACCTCGGCCAGCTGCCGGGCATCGACCGCATGCGCTCGTCGAGCTCGGAAGGCAGCTCGCTGGTGTTCATGATCTTCCAGAGCGACCGCGACATCGATTCAGCCGCACTGGACGTACAGACGGCGATCAATTCGGCGCAGGCCGACCTGCCCTCGGGCATGGGCTCGCCGATGTACCAGAAGGCGAACCCGAACGACGACCCGGTGATCGCCATCGCGCTGACGTCGCAGACGCAGTCCGCCGATGAGCTGTACAACGTCGCCGATTCGCTGCTGGCCCAGCGCATCCGCCAGATCGGCGGCGTCGCGTCGGTGGATATCGCCGGTGCCTCGACGCCAGCGGTGCGCGTGGACGTCAACCTGCGCCTGATGAACGCGCTGGGACTTACCGCCGACGACCTGCGCAATGCCGTGCGCGCGGCCAACGTGACCTCGCCCACCGGCTTCCTCAGCGATGGCAACACCACCACGGCGATCATCGCCAACGATTCGGTCGCACGCGCCGCCGACTTCGCCGATCTGGTGGTCAAGACCCAGGGCGATGGCCGGGTGATCCGACTGAAGGACATCGCCAACGTCTACGACGGCCAGCAGGACGCCTACCAGGCCGCGTGGTTCGACCACAAACCGGCCGTGGTGATGTATGTGTTCACCCGCGCCGGCGCCAACATCGTCGAGACCGTTGACCGGGTGAAAGCGCAGATTCCCGCGTTGCGCGATTACCTGCAGCCGGGCACCACGATGACGCCCTACTTCGACCGCACCCCGACCATCCGTTCGTCGCTGCATGAAGTGCAGATCACACTGTTGATCAGCCTGGCGATGGTGGTGCTGACGATGGCGCTGTTCCTGCGCCGGTTGGCGCCGACGCTGATCGCTGCGGTCACCGTACCGCTGTCACTGGCCGGAGCCGCGCTGGTGATGTACGTGATGGGCTTCACCCTGAACAACCTGAGCCTGCTGGCGCTGGTGATCGCGATCGGCTTCGTGGTAGACGATGCGATCGTGGTGATCGAGAACATCATGCGCCACCTCGACGAGGGCATGCCGCGGATGCAGGCCGCCTTCGCCGGTGCGCGCGAAATCGGCTTCACCATCGTCTCGATCACCGCCTCGCTGGTGGCGGTGTTCATCCCGCTGCTGTTCGCCAGCGGCATGATGGGCGCGTTCTTCCGCGAATTCACCGTGACCCTGGTGGCGGCGATCGTGGTGTCGATGGTCGTTTCGCTGACGCTGACCCCGGCGCTGTGCAGCCGCTTCCTCAGCGCGCACGACCACAAGGCGGCACCATCGCGCTTCGGCCGCTGGCTTGATGCCGGTCACGAGCGGATGCTGCGCATCTACACCGTGCTCCTTGATTTCTCGCTGCGCCATGCGCTGCTGCTGTCGTTGACGCCGTTGATCCTGATCGGCGTCACCATCTTCCTGTTCGGTGCGGTGAAGAAGGGGGCGTTCCCGCCGCAGGACACCGGCCTGATCTGGGGCCGCGCCAACTCCAGTGCGACGGTGTCCTTCGAGGACATGGTCAGCCGACAGCGCCGCATCACCGACATGCTGATGGCCGACCCGGCGGTGAAGACCGTGGGCGTACGCCTGGGCAGTGGCCGCCAAGGCTCCAGCGCACAGTTCAACGTCGAACTGAAGTCGCGCAAGGAAGGCCGCCGCGAAACCACCGCACACGCACTGGCACGGCTGAGTGCGAAGGCCGACCGCTACCCGGACCTGCAGCTGCGCCTGCGCGCGATCCAGGACCTGCCCAGCAATGATGGCGGTGGCAACAGCCAGGGCGCGCAGTACCGCGTCTCGCTGCAGGGCAACGATCTGGCCGCGCTGCAGGAATGGTTACCCAAGCTGCAGGCGGCGTTGAAGAAGAATCCGAAGCTGCGCGATGTCGGCACCGACGTCGACAACGCCGGGCTGCGCCAGAACATCGAGATCGACCGTGCCAAGGCTGCACGCCTGGGTATTTCGGTGGGCGCCATCGACGGTGCGCTGTATGGCGCCTTCGGCCAGCGCCAGATCTCCACCATCTACTCGGACATCAACCAGTACAGCGTGGTGGTCAATGCGCTGCCGTCGCAGACCGCCACGCCCTCGGCGCTGGACGAAGTGCATGTGCGCGCACGCAACGGCGAGATGGTGCCGATCACCGCGGTGGCCAGACAGGCGCCGGGCCTGGCGCCCTCGCAGATCACCCATGAAAACCAGTACACGACGATGGACCTGAGCTACAACCTCGCCCCCGGCGTCAGCATGGGCGAGGCCAAGGCCATCATCGACAGCACCGTGGCCGGCATGCGCATGCCCGGCGACATCCGCCTGGCCGATGACGCGGGCTTCGGCTTCAATTCCGACCCCAGCGACATGCTGATCCTGGTACTGGCGGCGATCCTCACCGTCTATCTGGTGCTGGGCATCCTGTACGAAAGCCTGATCCACCCGGTGACGATCCTGTCCACCCTGCCGGCGGCCGGCGTGGGTGCGTTGCTGGCGCTGTTCGGCACCAACACCGAACTGTCGGTGATTTCGATGATCGCGCTGGTGCTGCTGATCGGCATCGTCAAGAAGAACGCGATCATGATGATCGACTTCGCCCTGGTGGCGCAGCGCGAACATGGGCTGACCCCGCGCGAGGCGGCACGCGAAGCCAGCATCGTGCGTTTCCGCCCGATCATGATGACCACGATGGTGGCGATCCTGGCGGCGGTGCCGCTGGCGATCGGCCTGGGTGAAGGGTCGGAACTGCGTCGCCCGCTGGGCATCGCGATGATCGGCGGCCTGCTGTTCTCGCAGAGCCTGACCCTGCTCAGCACGCCGGCCTTGTACGTGATCTTCTCGTGCCTGGCCGACCGCTGGAAGGCGCGGCGTGCGCGCAGGCGTGAAGCGAAGCTGCTCAGGCGCGCGCAGCGGGCATAGGAAGGCCCATCCACGCATGGCGTGGATCTACTGCAACACCTGCCTCTGGTGGGTGCGGACCGTTGGTCCGCACGCCGCTTTGGATTTGACGCGCTGCAACTAAAAGAGAACAATTCTCATCCAGCCATGGTCCTGCGCCCCCTTGCGGCGCCCCGCTGCCGTTGCCGGCACGCCTGTGTGATCCCAGCCACCGACCTTTCCCCCCTGCATGGGCGGATGGCCCGTGGCCGCCCGCCGAGGATCTCCATCGATGTTGCCCATCCGCTCCCCCCGCCTGGCCGTGCTGGCCGTAGCGCTGTCCGCCGCCTGCACGGCACACGCCGAAGCCCCCGCCGACGCCCGTAGTGCCACCGATCTGGACGCGGTCAAGGTCATCGCCGAGCGTACCCACACCGAGGCCGGCGCCCTGGGCGACCGCGCCCTGCGTGATACCCCGTTTGCGATCACCGCGGTCGGCCGTGAGCAGATCGAACAGCGCCAGGTCGTGTCGCTGGGCGAAGCCTTCCTACTCGACCCCTCGGTCACCACGCAGGTAAGCGCCTATGCCAGCGGCTGGAGCTCTCCGATCCGCAACCGCGGCATCGACCTGAATTTCGACAGCTACCGGGTCAACGGCCTGCAGGTCTCGTCCTGGGGCACCGAGTGGCCGCTGGAAGTGATGGAACAGGTCGACCTGCTGAAGGGCCCCGGCGGGTTCCTGTACGGCTTCGGCGCACCCGGCGGCATCGTCAACTACATCACCAAGAAGCCGACCGAGGTACCGACCTTCTCCGCCCAGCTCGGCTGGCGCGAGCAGGGCATCGTCAGCGGCGGCATCGACGTCGGTGGCCGCTTCGGCAACGAGCAGATGTTCGGCTACCGCTTCAACGCCTTCCAGGAAAAGGGCGAAACCTTCAACGGTGGCCATGTCGATCGCAAGGTCGGCGCACTGTCGCTGGACGCGCGCTTGAGCGATGCGCTCACCTGGACCTTCGACGGCGTATTCCAGTCGCGCGACCTGCGCGAGGAATCACCGCAGTACTATTTCCGTGGCCTGACATCGCTGCCGCGGCAGATCGCTGGCGATGTCGACAACAGCGTGCCTGGCACCTACTACGACACCCGCTCCAGCCTGCTGTCCACAGCCCTGGACTGGCAGATCAACAGCGACTGGAAGGCCAGCCTGAGCTATGGCGTCACCACCTCGTGGAACGACGTCAACAAGATCTTTGCCTACATCGACGACCTCAACGGCGACTACAACGTCAACGTCTACGAGCTCGGCGGCAAGAGCGAGTGGAAGCTGGCGCAGGCACTGGTGCAGGGCAGCTTCGGCACCGGTCCGCTGCAGCACCAGCTGGTGGCCGGTGTCAGCCATCAGATCGGGCTGGGCTGGGACCGTCCGTACGAATTCAACCTGATCGGCCGCGCCAACCTCTACCAGCGCCATGACATCCGCCACGACGCAGTCGGGTCGCGGGTGATGAGCCGTGGCAGCGAAACCGTGCAGAAGGCCGTGTTCGTCAGCGATACCGTCGACCTCGGCCATGGCTGGTCGGTGCTGGCCGGCTGGCGCTACAACGACTTCGAGACCAAGGGCGTCTACCACACCTATCCGGTTACCCCGACCTACGCGGTGATGTTCAAGCCCACCGAGGCCGTCACCCTGTATGCCAGCTACATCGAGTCGCTGGAAGCCGGCGGTCGCGTGGGCAACAGCTACGTCAACGCCGGCGATGTGCTCGACCCCACCATCAGCAAGCAGTACGAGATCGGCGCCAAGGTTGAGGCGGATCGCTGGAACGCGAACGTCGCTGCGTTCCGCTTGGAGCGCGGCGCCAACATCGATCAGCTGACCGATGCAGGCAAGCGCCTGGTGCAGGATGGCATCACCCTGTACGAAGGCATCGAGGCCAGCGCCGACCTGCACCTGAGCGATGCGCTGACCGTCGGCGGTGGCGTGACCTGGCTTGACCCGACCTACGACAAGCTGTCACCGGGCAGCGTGGCGCAGGAAGGCAACCGCACCGCCGGTGCTGCACGCTGGAGCGGCGTGCTGCACGCCACCTACCAGCTGCCATGGGTGGAAGGGCTGGAGACCTATGCCGCCGTGCGCTACTACGGCGATGTCTGGTATGACGCCGACAACACCCTGAAGCTGCCCGACTACACGCTCGTCAATGCGGGCATCGGCTACCGCCTGCTGGCCTCCGGCCACCCGGTGACCCTGCGTGCCAGTGTGGAGAATCTGGCCAACCGCAGGTACTGGTCGAATGCGGGCGTCGGCCTGCCGCGGACCTTCGCGCTGAGCGTGCGGTTCGACATGTAAGCGGCAGGCAAACGGTAGTGCCGGCCGCTGGCCGGCTCTTCATGAGCCCGGATGAAGATGCGAGGAGCCGGCCAGCGGCCGGCACTACCGGCTATCGAGCGGAAAATCATCCACGCATGGCGTGGATCTACCATTTCACGCGCGGCCCGCAATAATGGAGGTCGATCCTTCCGCCGAGCCTGCATGTCCGCACGCCAATCCCGCCTCAGCCGCCTGTGGGCCCACGAGAAGGCCAGCTATGGCCTGCGGGTGTTCATTGCCCTGACAGCGGCCTTGGCCGTGTGCTGGCACCTGGATGCGCTGACTGCACTGCCCGGCGTGTTCCTTGGCATCATCGCCAGTGCGATTGCCGAGACCGATGACAACTGGTGGGGCCGAACCAAGGCCGTACTGCTGTCGCTGCTGTGCTTCTGCCTGGCGGCGGCCTCGGTGATCTGGCTGTTCCCTTGGCCGTGGATATTCATCGCCGCCCTGGCGTTGTCGACGTTCGGCCTGACACTGCTCGGTGCACTCGGCGAGCGTTACGCGTCCATCGCCCAGGCGACCGTGACCCTGGCCATCTACACCATGATCGGCCTGGAACAACATGGTGCCCATGACCTGCACAGTGCGCTGGACGCGGTCAGCCACCTGCTGGCGGGTGCGGTCTGGTACGGGCTGCTGTCGATTCTGTGGACCACGCTGTTCGCCAACCGGCCGGTGCGCGAGCGCGTGGCGCGTCTGTATGTGGAACTGGGCCGTTACCTGCAGCTCAAGGCCGCCCTGTTCGAACCCGTGCGCGAGGCGGACCTGCAGCGCCGCCAGCTCGACCTGGCCGAGCAGAACCGCCGCGTGGTGGGTGCGTTGAACGAGGCGAAGACGGCGATCCTGGCGCGCTTTGGCCGCTCCGGCCGGCCCGGCGTCAACTCCGGCCTGTACCTGCGCTTGTATTACATGGCACAGGATTTCCATGAGCGCGCCAGCTCCTCCCACTATCCGTACGGCGCGCTGGTCGATGCGTTCTTCCACAGCGACGTGCTGTACCGCTGCCAGCGCTTGCTCGACCTGCAGGGCCAGGCCTGTGCGCGGCTGGGCGAAGCAATCCGGCTGCGTCGACCGTTCGTCTACGGCGAGAGCAACCAGCAGGCCGGACGCGATCTGGCCGATGCGCTGACCTACCTGCGCGACCAGCAACGCCCGCAGTGGCAGCGCCTGCTCGGCTCGCTGGACCTGCTGGTGCACAACCTGCGCAGCATCGAGCGCCGCCTGCTCGATGCCGAACGTTCCGAAGCCAGCCTGGACAACGTCGACACCCGCCTGCGCGACAGCAACCCGCACACCTTGCGGGAGATGGGCGTGCGCCTGCGCCAGCAGCTCACCCCGGGTTCGGTGTTGTTCCGCCATGGCCTGCGCATGGCGCTGGCACTGATCGCCGGTTTCGTTGCCATCCATCTGTTCAATGCACAGAACGGCTCGTGGGTGCTGCTGACCATCGTGTTCGTGTGCCGGCCCAGTTTCGGCGCCACCCGCCAGCGCCTGGCCCAGCGTATCGTCGGTACGCTGGCCGGCCTGGTACTGACCTGGGCGCTGCTGCAGCTGTTCCCACGGTTGGAGATCCAGCTGCTGATCGCGCTGCTGTCGGCGCTGCTGTTCTTCTTCACTCGTACCGACCGCTATCTGGTCGCCTCGGCTGCCATCACGGTGATGGCACTGACCTGCTTCAACCTGATCGGCGACGGCTTCGTTCTGATCGTGCCGCGCATGGTCGATACGATCCTCGGCTGCGCGATTGCCGCAGCCGCCGCGTTCCTGATCCTGCCGGACTGGCAGGGTCGACAGCTGCACCGCGTGCTGGCGCGGGTGCTGGATACCGCCGCCCGCTATCTGGAATCGGTGCTGGGCCAATACCGCAGCGGCATGCGCGACGATCTGGCCTACCGCATTGCCCGTCGTGACATGCACAACGCCGATGCCGCGCTGTCCACCGCCTTGTCGAACATGCTGCGCGAACCGGGTCACGTGCGCCGCAACCTCGATTCGGGTTTCCACTTCCTGGCGTTGTCCAACACCCTGCTCGGGCACCTGTCGGCGCTGGGTGCGCACCGCGACCAGGTCGACAGTTACGCGGGTGATCCACTTGCACTGGCCGCCGGCGAGCGGGTGCGCAAGGCATTGCAGCAGCTGGCGTCGGCGTTGACGGCGCAGCAGCCGGTGTCGGAGGAAGACAACGATGCAGATCGCGCGGTGGCTGCGGAACTGGAGCAGCTTGATGAGACGATGCCACCGAAACTGCAGTTGATCCGCACGCAGATGGCGCTGGTGCTGCGGATGCTGCCGAAGGTGAGAGCGGCGGCCAATGGCGCGGTGCGTGGTTTGAGCTGACGGCATCCACGCATGGCGTGGATCTACTGGAATGGCATCCACGCATGGCGTGGATCTACTGGAGCGGCTGTCGGCCGTGCAACATCGTGTTGCGTCCACGGGGGCATTCCGATCACGCCCCGGCGCCGATACTGCCGTGTCGCCCACGCAGGATCTCCCCCATGAAGATCGAACTCAACGACCGCACCGCGCTGGTCACCGCCTCCACCGCTGGCATCGGCCAGGCCATCGCGCAGGGGCTCGCCGCCGCCGGTGCGCAGGTCATCCTCAACGGCCGCAGTGCCGACAGCGTGGAACGCGCACGCCAGCGCCTGCTGGCTGCCATTCCCGGCGCCAACGTGCTGGGCGTGGCCGCCGACCTGTCCGACGCCAGCGGTGTCGACACCCTGCTGGCCGGCCTGCCGGGAAGAATCGACATCCTGGTCAACAACGCCGGCATCTTCGGGCCGCAGGATTTCTTCGAAACCGACGATGCCACCTGGGAGCAGTACTGGCAGACCAACGTCATGTCCGGCGTGCGCCTGTCGCGCGCCCTGCTGCCGGCGATGGTCGACGCCGGCTGGGGCCGCGTGCTGTTCATCTCCTCCGAATCGGCACGCAACATTCCCGCCGACATGATCCACTACGGCGTCAGCAAGACCGCGCAGCTGTCGCTGTCGCGCGGCCTGGCCAAGCGCGTGGCCGGCAGCGGCGTCACCGTCAATGCGGTGTTGCCCGGCCCGACGTTGTCCGACGGCTTCGCAACGATGTTCGAAGAAGAACGCGCACGTACCGGCAAGCCGCTGGAGCAGATCGGCCGTGAGTTCGTGATGGCCCATCGTCCTGCGTCGGTGATCCAGCGCGCGGCCACGGTCGAAGAAGTGGCCAACATGGTGGTTTACCTCGCCTCGCCGCAGGCGTCGGCCACCTCTGGTGCAGCATTGCGGGTCGATGGCGGCGTGGTCGACGATATCGTCTGAGGTTCTCAGGTGTGCGGACCAACGGTCCGCACCCACCGTCCGCACCCACCCATGGGGTCTGAGTAGATCCACGCCATGCGTGGATGCATGCCGCCACGGTCCCGACAGATGGGCAGGAATGCTAGGCTGCGCCGGTCCAAGGAGGTTCCATGTCCGGTCACAACCAGTTCGCCCTGCTGCGCCAGCGCCGTTTCCTGCCGTTCTTCATCGTGCAGGGGTTGGGTGCCTTCAACGACAACGTGTACCGGCAGGCGATCATCGGCCTGCTGTTCTATCTTGGCGTGGCCGAGAGCGAGCGCACGCTCTACACCAACCTGGCGCCGGCGCTGTTCATCCTGCCCTACTTCCTGTTCTCCGCCCTGGCCGGGCAGATCGCGGAAAAGCTGGAGAAGTCGCGACTGATCGTGATCACTACCACCATGGAGATCGTGATCATGACGCTGGCCGCGGTGGGCTTTCTTACCGAGAGCCTGCCGGTGCTGCTGGTGGCCCTGTTCTGCACGGGCCTGCAATCCACCCTGTTCGGCCCGGTGAAGTACTCGGTGCTGCCCTCGGTACTGCGCCCGGAAGAACTGACCGGTGGCAATGGCCTGGTCGAGATGGGCACGTCGATGTCGATCCTGACCGGCATGATCGTCGGCGGCCTGGTGTTCACCCTGGCCGGCACCCATGGGCCGATCGTGGCCGCCACGGCGGTCATCGCGCTGGCGATCTGCGGCAACCTCGCCGCGCGCATGATCCCCAAGGTCGATGCCGGCGCCCCGGATCTGAAGATCAACTGGAACCCGATTCCCGAATCGCTGGCCGTGCTGCGCATGGCCAGGAAACAGAAATCGGTACGCAACGCCATCCTCGGCGTGTCCTGGTTCTGGTTCGTCGGCACCATCCTCACCGCGCAGCTGCCGTCCTATGCGGTCACCAACCTCGGTGGCGAACCCACCCTCTACATCTTCGCGCTGGCGCTGTTTTCGGTAGGCACCGGCATCGGTTCGCTGCTGTGCGAAAAGCTGTCGGCACGCACCGTGGAGATCGGCCTGGTGCCGCTGGGCGCGTTCGGCATGACCGCGTTCCTGCTGGACCTGTACTTCGCACGCGCCGGTGAAGCCACCGCGCAGGGCCTGTCGGTCACCCAGTTCGTGCACCAGGCCGGCAGCATCCGCATCATCATCGATCTGCTCGGCATCGGCCTGTTCACCGGTTTCTTCGTGGTACCGCTGTTTGCGTTGATCCAGAGCCGCACGCCGAAATCGGAAATGTCGCGCGTGTTCGCCGCGCTGAACATCCAGAACTCCGGCTTCATCGTCGCTGCGGCCGTACTTGGCCTGCTTACCCAGCGCCTGCTCGGCTGGACCATCCCGCAGCTGTTCCTGGCATTGGCCATCGCCAACGCTGTGGTGGCGATCTACATCTTCACCATCGTCCCCGAATTCCTGATGCGGTTCCTCAGCTGGGTGATGGTGCGCACGCTGTATCGCCTGCGCCCGCATGGCATCGAGGGCAACGTGCCCGATGAAGGCGCCGCACTGCTGGTCTGCAACCACGTCAGCTACATGGACGCGCTGATTTTGTCGGCGACGATTCCGCGTCCCGTGCGCTTCGTCATGTACTACAAGATCTTCAACATCCCGGTGATGCGCTGGATCTTCCGCACCGCCAAGGCGATTCCCATCGCCGGTGCGCGCGAAGACCCGGCCTTGATGCAGCGCGCGTTCGATGAAGTTGATGCCGCACTGGCCGAGGGCGAGCTGGTGTGCATCTTCCCGGAAGGCGCATTGACCCGCGACGGTACGATGGCACCGTTCAAATCCGGCGTGGAGAAGATCCTCGAACGACGCCCGGTACCCGTGGTGCCGATGGCACTGCGTGGCATGTGGTCGAGCATGTGGAGCCGCCGCGATACCCGGCTGGGCCGCATGCGCGTGCCGCGCCGGTTCCGGGCAACCGTAGAGGTGGTCGCGGCACCGGCGGTGGATGGCCATTCGACCGATGCCGCCACTTTGGAAGCCCAGGTCCGCACCCTGCGCGGCGACCTCGCCTGAGGGGCCGATCACGCCGCAGCGTGCTCTGAAAGGCCGGCGCCAAGCGCCGGCTTTTTCTTGTCCCGTCAAGCGCCAAAGGCGACGGGATCTGGCTGTAACCGCATACATGCGTCGCAGGTTGCGGTAGATTACGCACCCACAGGGGGGAGGTTCGGCCCGTTCACACGGCCGGCCACCAAGGAATGGAGTCTTGCTTTGAATCAACCGCCACCGCTCAGCCGTCCGGTCTACATCCCCAACCATCTGGTCTGGGCGATCCTGACGACGCTGTTCTGCTGCCTGCCGTTGGGCGTGGTGTCGATCGTGTATGCCGCCCAGGTCGATGGTCGCCGCGCGGCCGGTGACCTGCCGGGGGCCTATAGCGCGTCGCGCAAGGCGGGCTGGTGGGCGGTGGCTTCGGCCGTTGCCCTGCCGGTCCTGTTGCTGTTGTGGTTCGGGCTGTTCGGCGGCTTGGCCGTGCTGGGCGCTCTATCCGACCTTTGATTCACCACCACCACCCATCGAGGAGCTTGAACCATGAACACCAGTACCCCGCAGGTCCCCAACAATCTGGTCTGGGCCATCCTGTCCACCCTGTTCTGCTGCCTGCCGGCTGGCATCGTGTCGATCGTCTACGCCGCGCAGGTCAACGGCAAGCTGGCTGCTGGCGACCTCGCCGGTGCCCGTGATTCGGCCGACAAGGCCAAGAAGTGGGCCATGTGGTCGGCCATCGCCGCCGTCGTCGTCATGGTGCTGTACTTCATCGTGATCATGGCCGTTGGCGGCCTGGGCGCCCTGAGCGGCGGCAACGGCAGCTACTGATGCCCGCGACGGGGTCCGGCCACGCGCCGGATCCCGCTCCTGCATGTCCGCACTTCCCGCTCGTTCCCGCCTGGCCCGCTGGGCCCCGCTGCTGGCCGCGTCCGGCCTGGCTGTGGGTGCCGCCGTGGTGCTGCGCCACGTCAATCCGTATGTCTCCGGCAATCCGCTGCCGGGCTGCCCGCTGTATGCACTGACCGGCTTCTACTGCCCCGGCTGTGGCAGCACGCGCTGCCTGTATTCACTGGTCCACTTCGACCTGCCCGGCGCGATGGCGATGAACCCGTTGCTGGTCATCAGCCTGCCCTTCCTGTTCCTGATGCTGCTCAACATGGCTGGCGTGCGCCCGCGCGTGCTCGATCCGCTGATGCGGGTACTGGCCAGTCCTATGTTCTGGCTGTGGCTGCTGCCGGGCTATGCCGTGCTGCGCAACCTGCCGTGGGCGCCTTTTACCTCGTTGGCTCCGGTGTAGGTTTCCAGCCAACGGCGAAGCCCCTCGTGGTTGGTCGCTGGAAGCAGAAGCCGTTGGAGTTGGCCGGGCGGGTGGGTTGCGCAGGGGCCGCCGTAAACCCATCCATGGGGGCTCGGGCGCGCCATCCATGGCGCTTACGCCCCTGCGCAACCCACCCGCCCGGCCACGGACAGTTTCCGTGCGCCCACCACGGAAGAAAGAAGAGAAGATCAAAAGCGGAAGCGGGTCGCTGCGCTCGGCATCCACGCATGGCGTGGATCTACCGTGTCGACCAAGGTCGACACCTACCAACAGCCGCCGGAATCTGTCCGGGGTGGGGCGGTGTGGGGCTGCAGGACCGTTGGCGCCATGGATGGCGCCATCGAGCCCCCATGGATGGGTTTACGGCGTGTCCTGCAGCCCCACACCGCCCCGCCCAACCCTCAGCAACCCAGAGCCGCTGTTGCTGTTGCTGTTGCTTTCAGCGGGTGCAGGGCTGCAAGCCCTGCAAAGCAATTAGGTCACCCAGCCTGCAATCACCAGCAAGGCCAGCACCGCCAGCCACAGCAGCAGCATCCGCCACACCAGGCTCATCGCATCACGCAGGTCCGGCAGTCGCTGCCACACCGGCAGCAGACCGGCTTCGGTGTAATCGTGCGCATCTTCGCGCAGTTCGGCGTTGACGCTGGCACGCGCCACCGCGCCCAGGAAACCAATGTCGCCGGCCAAGCGCTCACCATGCGCCTGCCGCCACGCCTTCCAGGCCGTGTCGAAGTTGCCGACCAGGGCCATCGAGAACGCCATCAACTGCGCCACCGGCCACTCGATCCAGCCCAGCAGCCGCTGCGCCAGCGCCAGCGGTTCCACCGGCACGCGCGCACGCATCGGGCTTTCCGCCATCAATGCCAGCAGCCGATACCCGAGCGCACCCACCGGGCCCAGCAGCAGGAACCAGAACAGCACCGCGAACCAGCGCCGCAGTGCATTGAGCACGGTCGCCTCGACCAGCGAAGGAACATCCTCGCGCAGGCTGCCACCGGCTGACTGCAGGTTGCGTACCGCCGCCTGCCGGGTCGGGGCATCGTCGGCATCGATGATCGCTTCGATGTCGCGGTCCAGATCCCGCGGTCCCCAGCACCAGGCTAGCACGGCCACGCCCAGCAGCAGCGCCGGCAGGCCGAACAGCACTCCGCGCAGCAGCCAGGCAACCAGTGCCATCAGCAGCAAGGGGGGTGCGATCGCCAGCGCCACGCCGGCCGCTCCCTGCCAGGTACGACCACCGCGCGCGTCCAGCCAGCCCAGCCAGCGCCGGAAGCCGTCGAAACGGCGCAGCGACGCGGCAGCGGCCGGGGCGACATGGCCAAGGGCCAGTGCCACCAACACGGCGACCAGGGTGGTGAACATGGCAGGTCTCCCTACGAGCAAGCGTTCGGCGTCGCTACCTTACCTGTCGCAGCGTCGCCGTCAGCGGTGAACCGTACTGTAACCGGCAGCGTGTTCAGGTGGCGGCAATGCTGGCGCCACCAGATGCCGGTTGCTGGCGGTACCAATGCTCGATCAGGCCGCGCGAAATGGAGATCGGCGGTGACAGACGGATGCCTTCACCATCGTCATCGACGTCACGTGCGAGGGCAGCTCCCACCTCTTCGGCGCTGAACCAGCGCGCGTCTTCCAGCTCGCCGTCCACGGTCGGCACGTCGTCCTGTGCCTGTGCACGGAAGCCGACCATCAATGCCCCGGGGAAGGGCCAGGGCTGCGAGCCCAGGTACTGGCAGGCGGTCACCCGCACCTTGCTCTCTTCGTGCACTTCGCGCGCTACGGTCTGCTCGAAGGTCTCGCCCGGCTCGACAAAGCCAGCCAGCACCGAATAGCGGCGCGGCGCCCAGTTGGACTGACGGCCCAGCAGCAGCCGGCCCTGGTTTTCCACCGCGACGATCACTGCCGGATCAACGCGCGGATAGTGCTCGGTCGCGCACTGCGGACAGCGACCGACGAAGCCACCACGGGCGAACGTCACGGCCGTGCCGCAGACGCCGCAGAAGCGGGTACGCGATTGCCAGTAGGACATGCCGCGGGCATAGCTGAAGGCGGTCGCATCGGCCACGGTCCACAGCAGCGCGGCCTGGCGCAGATCGAGCCGGCGTGGCGCGGTGACGGTCACGCTGGCAGCTTCCACCGAGAACCACGCCTGCTCGCCGCGCAGGCCGAGGAAGATCGCGACACCGGGCCCGCCACCGACATCAGCGCCGGTCAGCGCCAGTGGCTGGTCGTCATCACCGGTGAAGGCGGTGCCGTCCTGGTCCAGGACAAGAATGCGCGCATCGGGCCACAGGCGCGCCAGAGCATCGGCATCTTCGCGCATGGCATCGGCGCGCTCCAACGGTTCACCCACGAAGGCAAAACCGGAAAGCGGCGAAGGAGAAGTGAGCATCCAGCTAGCCTGCCGCCAATCACGGCAAGTGGCAAGCCGCAGACGTTGCAGAAACCCGCCTGTGGGTGCAGGAAAGGCCATCCACGCATAGCGTGGATCCACCGACGGCGCGGCGCGGGGCGCATGCCCCACGCCCTGCAATTACATGCTGAAACTGCTGCCGCAGCCGCAGGTGGTCTTGGCGTTCGGATTGCGGATCACGAACTGCGCACCAGTCAGGCTCTCGGTGTAATCCACCTCGGCACCCATCAGGTACTGCAGGCTGAGCGGATCGACCAGCAGGGTGACCCCGCTGGTCTGCACCGCCAGGTCATCGCCGGCACGGTTCTCGTCGAACTCGAACCCGTACTGGAAGCCCGAACAGCCGCCCCCCTCGATGTACACGCGCAACGACAGGTCGGGGTTGCCCTCGTCCTGGATCAGTTCCTTGACCTTGGCCGCAGCGGCCTCGGTGAAGTTCAGCGGCCGATCCAGCGACTGGTAGTCGGGGGCGGCAGCCGGCGTGGCGCCGGGAAGGGAGACGAGCGTGTTCATGGGCTCAGCATGGGGGCGCCGGCGGTGGCTTTCAAGCCATCGCCTCGGCCAGCTTGCGGCGTGCGGCGGTGTCGCCCTTGCCGTCACCGGCGTCCTGGCTCTCCGGCGCTGGCAGAGCCTGCATCGGGGCGCTGGCATGGATCAGCCGGCCGTTCAGCTGGGCACCCGCGTTCATTTCCACCACCTGGTAATGAACGTTGCCGTTGACCCGGGCACTCGGGGTCAGTTCGACCTTCTCGGTGGCGTGCACATCGCCGTCCAGGCGGCCACTGATGACCACCACCTGGGCACGGATCTCACCCTCGATCACGCCATGCTCGGCGAGGGTCAGGGTGGCCGCGCTGGCGCCCTCCTGGGCGATCACCTTGCCGTGGATGCGACCTTCCACATACAGGCCACCACTGAATTCCACATCGCCACGGATCACCACCTGGTTGCCGATCAGGGCATCCACCACCAGTTGGCCATCACGGCTGGATTTGCTGCTTCCGAACATCTGCCTACTCCCCTTTGCTGGCCGGTGCGCCGGCCTGTTTCCAGTCGAATACCTGCGTGGTGCCCCCCGCACCACTCCCCAATGTCACCTTCACCCGTTGCGGGGTGAAGTCAGCCGGCAGCATCACGCTGCCGGTGAGCTGCTGGAAGTACCGGAACGAGTAATCCTGTCCCGGCACCTTGCTGCGCTGGTGCAGCTCGTCCCAGCTGATGGTGGCCAGCTTGCCGTTCTTCACGCCTTCCACCGTGAAACGCATCTGCCCCTGGCTGATCGCGCCGCGGTTGAGGTTCTGGGTCAGCACCACGCTGTACTGCCAGGTGCCGGCCGATTCCGGGCTGAATTCAATCGAATGGGTATTCAGGCCCTTGCGCTGGCTGGTCGAGCCCACCAGACGTTCGTAGAAGGCGACGTCCGCGCGCAGGCCGGCGATCTCTTCGTCGCGCTCGGCCAGTGAAGACTGCACTTCGTTGTTGGCGGCGCGGCTGATGCGGTCCGACGCTTCCAGCGTGGCCTGCTTCTGCTGCAACTCGGTCAACTGGGTCTGCAGGGTATCGGCGTGCTTCTCGGCAACCTGCACGCGCTGGCCCTGTTCACCGCGCGGCGCACCCAGCCAGCACCCACCCAGCACCGCAAGCACCAGGCTGAGCAGCCAGATGCCGGCCATCACCAGCAGGCGACGGCGGTCGGCAGGTGGTTGCGGGGCACCGGGAAGGCGGACCTGCACACGCATGGGAGGGCGGTTGTTCATGGGTAGTCTCCGTGGCATCGCAGTGGCGACGCCAGTACGGCCCCTGGGGCAAACGACGGGCTAGTGTATGACAGGAACGGCAGGTTTCCCCCGTGCCGGCCGGCATCGGGCGGTGGCATTCAGCCACTCCATCGTCGATAGTGTGGCACCCCGCACAGTTCCGCCGCCGGAGCCCGCCATGACCGAAGCCCACCTGTTCGTGATCGGCATCCTGCTGGCCTGGCTGGCCGGTATCCGCGTCTACCTCACCGTATTCGGCGTCGGCATTGCCGGCCTGCTCGGCTGGGTCGACCTGCCACCGGCACTGCAGGCCACCGAATCGTGGTGGGTGCTGGGCACGTCGGCGGCGCTGGCCATCGCCGAATTCTTCGCGGACAAGATTCCCGGCGTGGATTCAGTCTGGGACCTGGTGCAGACCCTGGCGCGCGTACCCGCCGGTGCCTTCCTCGCAGCAGCCACTTTGTCACCCGATGGCGACCTCGGCACCGGTGCACTGGTGGCTGGCGCAGGCGTTGCACTGGCCAGCCACGGCCTGAAGGCCGGCACCCGCGCCCTGCTCAACACGTCACCGGAACCGGCCAGCAACTGGGTCGCCTCTGCGGCCGAAGATACCGTGGTGATCGGCGGCCTGGCGCTCGCGCTGGCGCATCCGTGGATCGCGCTGGTGGTGGTGCTGGCCTGCAGCCTGGCCGGTGCACTGCTGGTCTGGCTGGTCTGGCGCACCCTGTGGAAAAGTGTGCGCTGGTTGGCACGTGGTGGCAGCGACGACGGACAACGGCAACCCCGTACCGGCTGATCGGCAGGCTTGTCGCATAATGGCCGCGAACACCAGGAGCATCGATGGCCGCAAACGAATCCGCCGCGGGCCCCCGCCCGGGACGCGCTGAAACCCCTCCGGCCGATCATTGGCAACGTTGGGCCGCCCCCGTAGCTGCGGCGGTGCCTGCCGAGGCACCCTCAGCGGCAGTGCAGGGGCCTGCGTCGTCAGCGCCCGGCGACGGTGTCCGACTGGCCGCCCCGCCGCCCCTGCCCTCGGCCGCAGCACTGCCAGAGGCGGGCAACAGTGACATGGCGCCTGTCGACGCCGACTCGCCCTACCGCGTGCTGATCGTCGAAGACGACCGTGCCCAGGCCCTGTTCGCACAGAGCGTGCTGCACGGCGCCGGCATGCAGGCGATCGTGCTCGGCGACGCCGATGGCGTACAGCAGGCCATCCGCGAGCAACGCCCGGACCTGATCCTGATGGATCTGCACCTGCCCGGGCTGGATGGCATGCGTTTGACCGCGATGATCCGCCAGCAGCCCGGCATGCAGCTGCTGCCGATCGTGTTCCTCAGCGGCGACCCGGACCCGGAGCGCCAGTTCGAAGTGCTCGACTGCGGTGCCGACGATTACCTGAGCAAGCCGATCCGGCCGCGCCACCTGATCGCTGCGGTGGCCAACCGTATCCGCCGCGCACGCGCGCAGGCAGCAACCCTGCCGGGCGCCAACGGCGCACCAGCCACCAGCAACCCGGAAACCGGGCTGCCCACGCGCCACCATGTGCTGCAGCAGCTCAACGCGACGCTCGCCCAGCACGAACGCGGTGGCGTGTTCTTCGTGGAAATCTCCAGCGCGCTGGGCCTGCGCGAGCGCTACGGCTACGCGGCCTTCGAGCGGCTGATGGTGCAGGCCGGGCAACGTCTTGCCGAGGCCGGCCATCCGCATCTGCTGGCACGCCTGAACGACAACAGCTTCCTGCTGCTTGCCCGCAACACCGATGAGGACAGCCTGGAAGCGATCGCCGGCACCCTGCGCGAGCAGCTGTCCGCACGCGCCTTCGTGATCCGCGACGACGAGTCGGTGCACCTGCGTGGTGTGGTCGGCTACGCGCCGTTGTCGCCGGGCTTCGATGATGCCAGCAGTGCCCTGGAAGCGGTAGAACGCACCACCCTGCAGGCACGCCTGCTCAGCGCCGGCGTGGCGGGCCACGTGCATCGCCAGATGACGACCGAGCAGGAGCACCTGGCGTTGCTGGAAGGCCAGCTGGAGCTTGCTTACCAGCCGATCGTCGCCGTCGCCGGTGGCAGCAGCGCGCAATACCAGCTGCTGCTGCGCCTGCGCCGGGCCGATGGCAGCGTGCTGACCGCCGGCCAGGTGATCCCGGCCGCCGAAGCTGCCGGTCGCATCGCCGACCTCGACCAGCAGGTGTTGGAGCATGCAATGGGCCTGCTCGACCTGTATCGCCATGCAACCCAACCGCTGAACCTGTTCGTCTCGCAGTCGCTGCGTACCCTGCAGCGCGATGCGTTCGCCGACTGGCTGCTGGAATCGCTGCAGCAACGCCGCCTGCCCGGCAGCGCGCTGGTGATCGACGTGCGCCTACCCGATGCGCTGATCCACACCGTGCCGTTGCAGCAGTTCTGCCAGCGCATGGCCAGCGTCGGCGTGCGCTTCTGTCTGAGCCAGTTCGAACCGGGCAACGAAGCGCTTGCCCTGCTCACCCAGCTGCCGCTGTCGTTCGTGCGCATGGCCGCACGCTTCTCCAGCAGCCACTCCAACCCGGATACGCGCGAAGAACTGCGCCGATCGATCGAGCAGGCGCATGCAGCCGGCCTGCAGATCATCGGCCAGCAGATCGAAGACCCGCAGGCAGCGGCCGCGATGTGGGTCGGTGGTGTCGATTACATCCAGGGCAACATGGTGCAGTCGGCCGGCAGCGACCTGAACTTCGACTTCCACAACGCGGTGCTCTGAGTGTCATCGACGGTCGCGCTGCTGGCGGTGTTGGCTCTGGCCATCATCGCCCTGCTGGTACTGGGCCTGCGATTGCGTTCGCGCAATCACATGCTGACGGCACTGCAGCGCGACCGCATTACCCTGACCAGCGAGCGCGACCAACTGCGCCGCACCACCGAGCGCCAGGGCCAGCTGGAACATCAGCTGCTGCAGGCCAAGCAGGCCGCCGAAGCGGCCGTGTTGGCCAAGGGCGAGTTCCTGGCCACCATGAGCCATGAAATCCGCACGCCGCTCAACGGCATCCTGCCGATGTTGGAGCTGATCGCCCGTGGTCCGCTCGGCGAGGACCAGCGGCAGATGCTGGCCACCGCCTCGGCCAGCTCACAGCAGCTGCTGCGCATCGTCGATGACATCCTCGACTACTCGCGACTGGAAGCCCAGGCACTGGAACTGGAGATCACCAGCTTCAACCTGCGCGAGCTGCTCGACGGCGTGGTGCAGCTGCTGCAGCGCGCCGCCGAAACCAAGGGCCTGACGCTGAGCCTGCAGCTGGATCCGGCCGTGCGCCTGCCGGTACGCGGCGACCCGGTGCGCCTGCGCCAGGTACTGGGCAACCTGCTGGCCAATGCCATCAAGTTCACCGCACGTGGCCAGGTGCAGCTGCGCGTGCAGCGGCTGGGCGAGGGCCCCGCCCAGCACCAGCTGCGTTTCGAAGTGGTCGACACCGGCATCGGCATCGATGAGGCCCAGCAGGCGCGGCTGTTCCAGTCCTTCAGCCAGGCCGACGCGTCCACCACCCGCATCTATGGTGGCACCGGCCTGGGCCTGGCCATCTGCAAGCGCATCACCGACCTGATGCAGGGCGACATCGGCGTGCGTTCCACCCCGGGACAGGGTGCAACGTTCTGGTTTGAAATACCGCTGTTGAAGGTCCCCGGCGATCTGCCGGCGCTGGCACGTTCGCCGACAGCGCTGCTGCTGTACACCGCCGATGCACAGCTGCAGCCACGCATCGAACGCGTCGCCGCGCACCATGGCCTGCAGGTACAGCTGCTGGCCAGTATTGATGAGGCCATGGAACGTCTGCGCGCAGCACCACGCCCGGGCCAGAGCACACCGGCATGGCTGCTGATCGACGCGCGCCAACGCCGCAATGGCGAGGCGGCCCTGCAGCGGGCCCTGGCCGAGCGCGGTGCCGACGACACGCTGCAGGTGCTGTGGCTGCAGGACGATCCGGTCGCACTGCGGCCGCGCCAGCAGCAGCTGCACAGCACATTCAACGATGCCGCCCTGCATGCGCTGCTGGCGCAGCCAACAGCTACAGCGCGTCCGGCAGCGCTGCTGGCCAATGCCGAAGACGCACAGCCGGCCGCCATGCTTCCGTCATTGGATCTGCGTGTCCTGCTGGTCGAGGACAACTCGGTCAACCGGATGGTGGCCGAGCACCTGCTGCGGGTCTTCCAGTGCCAGGTGCGCAACGCCGCCGACGGCGAGCAGGCCCTCGCACTGCTGCGCGACGGTGGAATCGACGTCGTGCTGATGGACTGCCAGATGCCGGTACTCGACGGCTACAGCGCAACACAGCGCTGGCGCAGCGAGGAAGCCGATGCGGGGCGCACGCGGTTGCCGATCATCGCGATGACCGCCAACGCCATGGCGGGTGATCGCGAACGCTGCCTGCAGGCAGGCATGGACGACTATCTGTCAAAGCCGATCGCGCGCGAAACGCTGCATGCGTTGCTGCAACGCTGGGGTCGGGTTTCCGTGGATCGCGGACATGCAGCGCTGCCGGATCCTGTGCAGTTGCCCGCAGCGCCGAGCGTGCTCGACAGCGAAAGCCCGCACGATGGCCGAGCACGCTCGACCCCGACTTCACAGCCGGTGCTTGATCGCAGCGTGCTGGATGAACTGCATGCAGTGATCGGCGATGCCGCTGCGCAGATCGTGGCGGTGTTCCTGGAAGACGCACCGCAGCTGGTGCAGCAGTTGCAGCAGGCGGCACAGGGCAACGATATCGAACGCCTGCAGGCGTTGTCGCACAGCCTGAAATCTTCCAGCGCCAATGTCGGCGCGCTGTCGCTGTCAGCAGTAGCACGGCGGATCGAACACGAAGCCCGCAGTGGCAGCCTGCAGCGCCCTGCCGTGGCAGTAGCGCTGCTGGTGGCCGAGTTTGCGCGCGCGCGCGTGGCGCTGACCGGCTACCTCGCCGGCCAGGCCCGCTGAATCACTCTTCGAGCTTGCTCAGCAGGTACTTCGGCTCACCGATGCGCTCGATCAGCTCCAGCTGGGTTTCCAGCCAGTCGATGTGCTCTTCCTCGGAGTCGAGGATCTTCACGAACAGCTGGCGGCTGACGTAGTCGCCGACCGAATCGGCGTAGGCCACGGCCTCGCGCAGCGTGACCACGCCATCGCGTTCCAGCGACAGATCGCACTGCAGGATTTCGCTCGGGTTCTCACCGATGCGCAGCTTGCCCAGCGCCTGGAAGTTCGGCAGGCCTTCGAGGAACAGGATGCGATCGGCGAGCATGTCGGCATGCTTCATTTCCTCGATCGATTCCTTGTACTCGTGTTCGGCCAGTTCCTTGATGCCCCAGTTCTTCAGCATCTTGGCGTGCAGGAAGTACTGGTTGATCGCGGTCAGCTCGTTGTAGAGGACCTTGTTGAGGAATTCGATGACCTTGGTGTCGCCCTTCATGGGGATGCTCCTGCACGCTGAAATCGCGGGCACTGTAACGCCTTGCGCGCGCGCGTGAAGGAACGCGAATCGTGCGCATTGGCCAGTGCGGCCAGCAATGAAGATGAGGAGAGCGCAGCGTCAACGCGCCGCGAAACGACTCAGGCGACCTGCGCCAGGCCCAGTACCGGCAACGGCAGATCGTGGGTGGCACGCGCCTTGGCCAGCAGGTCGCCGGCCATGTCCAGGCAGGAACCACAGGTAGCGCCGCATCCGGTACGCATGGTCAACTCGGCCACCGACGTGACGCCATGGCTGGCGGCTTCGCGGATCTGGTGGTCGGTAACACCGTTGCAGATGCAGACGTACACGGGCGGGAACCAAGGCAACAGGCCAGTAGCGGCCTGGTCGCTATTCCAATGGAAACGAGAATGGTTGTCAATCAGAGACCTGAACCATTCTCGATACGGTTCAGAGTCCAGCCGGATCCGCCCGCCATGAGGGGGCTACAGACGCATCAGCCCAAGCGCCAGCACCGGTGTACTGAAGAAGACGATCAGCCACTGGACACCCCCACCTGCCGCTCTCAGGCGTAGCAGGTGGTCCGCCAGGAACAGTGCACCCGCACAGGTCGCGAAGGCGAGGCACGCCCCCAGCGCAAGCGGCATCCATGCGATGCCGCCGAGGACCACCACGCTCAACAACAACCAGGGAAGGCTTGCCAGACGGACAGCCAGCCCCTGCCGGAAATAGCCGGCAGAGGTGCGTTGTGACCGTTCGACCCGCTCTCTGCGCAGCCTGCCCGTCAAACGGCCCCCGGCTCACCCTTGGCTTTCCGCGGCCAGTACCCGCCGCGCATGGGTGTGCGCTTCCTGGGTCTGTCGTGGCCGGCGGCGTGGCCTGGCATCCAGGCCTCGGCAGCGCTCTTGGGCATGGCACTGATGCCCTGCCCCGCCACCCCCTGGGCCAACGGCGCCAGATGTCGCAGGGCGCGCGCATAGACGCCACGCTTGAACACCACCACATGCTCCACCGGGTACCAGAAGTCGACCCAGCGCCAATGATCGAACTCGGGCGAGTCGGTATGGTCCAGGCTGACGTGGGCCTCGTCACCGGTCAGGCGCAGCAGGAACCAGACCTGCTTCTGGCCGATGCAGACCTGGCGTTCATTACGGCGGATGGCACGCGCCGGCAGCTTGTAACGCAGCCAGCCCGGTGTCGCCCCAAGCACTTCAACGTGCTCCGGCAACAGCCCGGTCTCTTCCTGCAGTTCACGATACATGGCCTCGACAGGCGTCTCGTCGGTGTTCATGCCACCTTGCGGGAACTGCCAGCCATCCCGGCGCACACGTCGTGCCCAGAACACCTGCCCGTCCTGCCGCATCAGCACGATGCCGACGTTCGGTCGATAGCCGTCCGGATCGATCACGATGCGGACTCCTAAGAAAATCTACTGGTTGGGACTATCCCATGCCGTTTGTCGGGCCACAAGCACGATACAAAGGTGTTGACAGTCCTTGTACACATCAGCAGAATAGCGGGCTCACCAAGGCTATGTAGCTCAGCCGGTTAGAGCACAGCACTCATAATGCTGGGGTCGGTGGTTCGAGTCCACCCATAGCCACCACGTTGAAGTTGTTTTTCAATGTGAAAAGTGAGAAAATAGTTACACGTTACATTGCCCCTTAGCCAAGCGGTAAGGCACCTGACTCTGACTCAGGCATCGGTGGTTCGAATCCATCAGGGGCAGCCAAATTAAACGCAAAAGGCCAGATCGAAAGATCTGGCCTTTTGCGTTTAATTTGGTCACGCATTCCACCTTATCCCCGCGCCTGTCGGCGCACCCCCTTGAACATCAAGGGGGCTCTCCTCCAGACAGAACTCCAGGGTCGGGTCTGCGGAACCACGAGGAGTGCCGACCGCTGGCCGGCAACCTCGAAATGCATGACTGCAGAACGACAAAAGCCCGGCCGAAGCCGGGCTTTTGCGTTTCCAACCAGCGGGCTCCCGAGGGAGCCCAGCCAGGCGCGGTAAATCAGCGCTTGGAGAACTGGGTGGCGCGGCGGGCCTTGTGCAGACCGACCTTCTTACGTTCGACTTCGCGGGCGTCGCGGGTCATGAAGCCAGCCTTGCGCAGCTCGGACTTCAGGGTCTCGTCGTACTCGACCAGAGCACGGGCGATGCCCAGACGGATCGCACCGGCCTGGCCGGTGGTGCCGCCGCCAGCGGCGGTGACCAGGATGTCGAAGCTCTCGGTGTTCTTGGTCAGCTCGAGCGGCTGGCGCACGATCATGCGAGCGGTCTCACGGCCGAAGAACTCGTCCAGCGGACGGCCATTGACGGTGATGTTGCCCGAACCCTTGCGCAGGAACACGCGAGCGGTGGAGGACTTGCGGCGGCCAGTGCCGTAGTTTTGAGTGATAGCCATGATTAGATATCCAGAACCTGCGGCTGCTGTGCGGCGTGCGGATGCTCAGTGCCGGCGTAGACCTTGAGCTTGCGGTACATCTGGCGACCCAGCGTGCCCTTCGGCAGCATGCCCTTGACGGCGGTCTCGATCACGCGCTCCGGGTGGCGCTCAAGCGCCTGGGCGAGGGATTCGGTCTTCAGGTTGCCGATGTAACCGGTGAAACGGTGATACATCTTGTCCTGCAGCTTCTTGCCGGTGACGACAATCTTTTCTGCATTGATGACGACCAGGTAGTCGCCGGTATCAACGTGCGGGGTGTAGACCGGCTTGTGCTTGCCACGCAGACGGCGGGCCAGCTCGGTGCAGAGACGGCCCAGGGTCTTGCCCTCGGCGTCGACGAGGTACCAGTCGCGCTGGACGGTCTCGTTCTTGGCAGTGAAAGTGCTCATGAAGAACTCTTGGTTAGGTCGGGCTCATTGCGGCGAAGGACTCGCCGGAACTCTGCCACGCGTTGTGAAAGGTGGAGCGTAAGGGGCGGCATTGTACGCACCTTGGCTGGCGGGTGCAAGCCGGCTCCAGCCCCGGGTTGGCAGGGGGCCTAGGCCGGGCGAGAATCGGGCCTCCCCCGCTCCACGCCGTGCCGCCATGACCGTGCTTCGCCAGACCACCCCGCTGGACCATCTGCTGACCGAGGCGCAGCGCGCCCTGGACACGGTGTTCGGCAACCCGCCGGCCAGCCGCCCCTACCCGGCCGTGGACACCGGCGAGCCCGGCATGGACAGCGCGCAGCGTCGCCACGCGGCCGGGCTGATGCGGATCAACCATGTCGGCGAGGTCTGCGCCCAGGGCCTGTATTTCGGCCAGGCCGCGGTGGCGCGCGACCCGGCGACCCGCGAACATCTGCTGGAAGCGGCCCAGGAAGAGACCGACCACCTGGCCTGGTGCGCCACCCGGCTGGGCGAGTTGGACAGCCGTCCGAGCCTGTTCAATCCGCTCTGGTACGCAGGCAGCTACACCATCGGCACCCTGGCGGGGCTGCGCGGCGATGGCTGGAACCTGGGTTTCGTGGTCGAGACCGAGCGCCAGGTGGAGGCCCATCTGGACGAACACCTGGTCGACCTGCCGGCCGGGGATCTGCGCAGCCGCGCGGTCATCCGGGTGATGAAGGAAGACGAGGCCCGGCATGCCGAGCATGCGGAGCAGGCCGGCGCACGTCGCCTGCCGTTCCCGATTCCCGGCGCGATGGCGCTGGCCTCAAAGGTGATGAAGACCATTGCCTACCGGCTGTAAGGCCACCCAAGGGTAGTGCCGGCCGCTGGCCGGCAACCACGCATGGGTCGCCGCGGGTCATGAGGCTGCCGGCCAGCGGCCGGCACTACCCGGGCTTAGTTGGGCGACACCAGCTTCAGGCCGATCACACCGGCCACGATCAGGCCCACACAGGCCAGGCGTGCCGGCGAGGCGCTGTCGTTGAACAGGTAGATGCCCAGCACGGTCACGCCCATGGCGCCGATGCCGGTCCAGATCGCATAGGCGGTGCCGACCGGAATGTTCTTCATCGCCTGGCTCATCAGGTACAGGCTGATCAGGGCCGACACCACCGTCAGGGCGGTCGGCACGGGTTTGCTGAAACCTTCGGAGTACTTCATTCCAAGGGCGAATCCGATCTCGAACAGACCGGCCAGCAGCAGATAGATCCAGGGCATGGGTGGGGGCTCCTTACCTTTTTTGAGAAAAACGAAACGGCCCGGTGTTTTCACACCGGGCCGTAGGTCGGTACATCGCCGTGGAACTGAAGATTGCGCCAAGCGCAGGCTCCACGGGGCGGGGCGTCCCGCCTGGGTGGCGATGCCTGACGGCATCGCGCATGGGTCACTCAGCCAGGTTGCGGCCGTGGAACAGCTCTTCGATCTCACGACGCAGCAGCGCTTCGATCTTCATGCGTTCCTTGAACGAGATGTTCTTGGCCTTCTCCTCGAACAGGTACTGGTCCAGGTCAAAGTCCTTCAGGTGCATCTTCGTGTGGAAGATGTTTTCCTGGTAGACGTTGACGTCGAACATCTCGTAACGCGACTTGATGTTCTTGGCCAGGAAGTTCTGGATCGAGTTGATCTTGTGATCGATGTAGTGCTTCTTGCCCTTCACGTCACGCGTGAAGCCACGGACACGGTAGTCCATGATCACGATGTCCGATTCCAGGCTCTCGATCAGGTAGTTCAGTGCCTTCAACGGCGAAATGACGCCGCAGGTAGCCACGTCGATATCGGCGCGGAAGGTGGCAATGCCTTCCTGCGGGTGCGTTTCCGGATAGGTGTGCACGGTGATGTGCGACTTGTCCATGTGCGCGACCACGGCATCGGAAATCAACTCCTTGCCGGCCTGCTTCTTGTCGATCACCGGCTCTTCGGAGATCAGGATCGTCACCGAGGCACCCTGCGGATCGTAATCCTGGCGCGCCACGTTGAGGATGTTGGCGCCGATGATCTCAGCGACATCGGTCAAGATTTGAGTAAGCCTGTCGGCGTTGTACTCTTCATCGATGTATTCAATGTAACGCTGACGCTCCTCTTCGGTGCGCGCGTAACACACGTCATAGATGTTGAAGCTCAGCGCCTTGGTGAGGTTGTTGAAACCCTGCAACCTCAGGCGAGGCAACGGCTTGACCACGGCGGTCGATTCCTGTGTAAGAAGGGAAAGGGGGAATTATGCGGCATAAGTGTCTCCAGGGGGAACGTGAAGACGCTCAGGTTCTGGCACACTGTTTGCCCTTAACAATTGCGCTGGTTAAGCTCCGCTATCGACCCCGTGAATCCGTTCATGCGCAGAGGGAGCGCCCCTATCGTGTCAACCGTGCGCCTAGCTAGCAGCCCATTGGCCTTGGACATCGCAACAATCGACCGCTTCCTGGCACACAGCCACAGGCGGCGCTATCCCACCCGTACCGACGTCTTCCGACCCGGTGACCCGGCCGGCACCCTGTATTACGTCATCAGCGGCTCGGTTTCGATCATGGCCGAGGAGGAAGAGGACCGTGAGCTGGTACTGGGCTATTTCGGCGCCGGTGAGTTCGTCGGCGAGATGGGCCTGTTCGTGGAGTCGGACCGCCGCGAGGTGATCCTGCGCACCCGCACGGCCTGTGAGCTGGCCGAAATCAGCTACGAGCGGCTGCATCAGCTGTTCCTCGGACCGCTGTCGGCCGATGCCCCGCGCCTGCTGTACGCGCTGGGCCAGCAGATCTCAAAGCGCTTGCTGGACACCAGCCGCAAGGCCAGCCGTCTGGCATTCCTGGATGTCACCGACCGTATCGTGCGCACCCTGCACGATCTGGCGCAGGAGCCGGAGTCGATGACTCACCCGCAGGGCAGCCAGCTGCGCGTCTCACGCCAGGAACTGGCCCGTCTGGTCGGTTGCTCGCGCGAAATGGCCGGCCGGGTGTTGAAGAAGCTGCAGACCGACGGCCTGCTGCATGCCCGCGGCAAGACCGTGGTGCTGTACGGCACCCGTTGATCGACCTGCGTCCGCCGGGCCATGCCCGGCGGATCGCCGTACGTGCGACCTACCATCGCATCTCCCGCACACCCGCTTCCGCTAGGCTCGACCCATGGAGCTGAGCAGCGAATTCTGGTGGTTCATCCTTATCGGCCTCGGCGCACAGCTGGTCGATGGTGCGCTGGGCATGGCATTCGGGCTGGTTTCTTCATCAGTGCTGCTCAGCATGGGGCTGCCTCCCGCACAGGTCAGCGCCAGCGTGCATACCGCTGAAGTGTTCACCACCGGGGCCTCCGGTGTGTCGCATCTGGTCGCCGGCAATGTCGACAAGCGCCTGTTCTTCCGCCTCGCCCTGCCCGGCGCCCTGGGCGGCGCACTCGGCGCGTACGTCCTGACACAGGTTCCAGGCGACCTGATCCGCCCGCTGATCTACCTGTACCTGCTGGTGCTGGCCATCATCATCCTGGCCCGCGCGGCCGGACGCTGGATGCCCAAGGGCGAGATCCGCCGGGTGCCGGTGCTGGGCTTCTTCGCCGGCCTGCTCGATGCCAGCGGCGGCGGCGGCTGGGGCCCGGTGGCCACCTCCACCCTGCTCGCCGGCGGCGGTCAGGCGCGAACCACGATCGGCACCGTCAACGCGGCCGAGTTCGTGGTCACTTTGACCATTTCGGCCACCTTCCTGCTGTCGATGGGTGTGCAGCACCTGCAGATCGTCGCCGGCCTGCTGATCGGCGGCATGATGGCCGCGCCCGTGGCGGCGATGCTGGTGAAGCGGGTGAAGGAACGCTGGGTACTGGTCGCGGTGGGCGTACTGGTGCTGGGCATCAGCCTGTTCCAGGTAGGCCATTCGCTGTTCGGGTACCTGTACCGCTGACCGCTCGCCGGGTGGGATCCGGTAGTGCCGGCCGCTGGCCGGCAACTTCATGACCTCCGGAAACGCGTGCAAGGTTGCCGGCCAGCGGCCGGCACTACCAGGGCGTTATCCGGCAGATCCGTCATCCCGCGCGGGCAGGCGGGATCGATTACGCCCTGTCGCCACCGCGGTCCACGCAACCCCAGTTGAGGATGCGGGTGCCGGCCGGCAGCACGCGGCGGAAGAATTCCACCTTGGCCGGCTTCGGGTTGACCACCACCGGCGCTTTCGCCGCAAGCAGCAGCGGAAGGTCGGCGGTGCTGTCGGAGTAAGCGATATCGATATCGCCGTAGCCGCGCTCGCGCAGCATGCGCATCTTCTCTTCGTTGTGGCAGTGCCGGGTCGGCCCTACCCCGCCCAGACGCGGTCCCACTTCGGTGCCGATCACCGGCACGTCCTGATGGGCGACAAAGGCCAGGATCGCGCGGGCAAGCTCTGGCGGTGCGCCGGTGGCGACCACCACGCGATCGCCCTTGGCACGGTGCGCGGCGAATACGTCCAGTGCCTGTGGCAGCAGCTTGGCGCGCATCTGCGCCTCGTTGCGCAGCACATAGGCGTCGATCACCTTGTTGAACTCGCGGGCGCGGTGCAGGCCGAAGCTGCCGATCCAGACGTAGACCGAGATACCGGCACGGCGGGTCGGCAGCATCGCCACCAGCGGTCCGGCAATCGGGGTGACCAGCAGCGCCGCCAGCATCCGCAGCGGGTTGCGCTTGATCAGCGAGGCGAACAGGTGGGTACCCGAATCGCCGTCATACAGGGTGTGGTCGAAGTCGAAGACCACCAGCGGCGCATCCTCGCGCGGCGTTGGATAGTACGTTTTCATGCTGCGAAGAATAGCTGACGCAGACCCTCGCCCGGCTCTTCCACGCGCATGAAGGCCTCGCCGACCAGGAACGAGTGGATGCCGGCATCGCGCATCAGCGCCACATCCTGCGGGCCGAGAATGCCGCTCTCGGTGACCAGCAGGCGGTCGCGCGGCACGGCCAGGCGCATGTCCAGGGTGGTCTGCAGCGACACCTCGAAGGTGCGCAGGTTGCGGTTGTTGATGCCGATCATCGGCGCCGGCACCTGCAGTGCACGCTCCAGCTCATCGATGTCGTGCACTTCCACCAGCACGTCCATGCCCAGCGACATCGCCAGTTCGGACAGCGTGGCCAGCTGCGTATCGTCCAGCGCGGCAACGATCAGCAGGATGCAGTCGGCGCCGAGCACGCGCGCCTCGACCACCTGGTAGGCGTCGATCACGAAGTCCTTGCGCAGCACCGGCAGCGTGCAGGCTTCGCGCGCCTGCTGCAGGTAGGCATCGGCCCCCTGGAAGAAGTCGACGTCGGTCAGCACCGACAGGCAGCTGGCGCCGCCGAACTCATAGCTGACCGCGATGTCGGCCGGGCGGAAGTCGGGGCGGATCACGCCCTTGGACGGGCTGGCCTTCTTTACTTCGGCAATCACCGCTGGATCGCCATTGGCGACGGCAGCCTGCAGCGCTCGCACGAAGCCGCGCACCGGGGGCGCATCGGCCAGCGCCGCCTGCAGCTCCTCAAGCGGTCGCTGTGCGCGGCGCTGGGCTACTTCTTCGGCCTTGCGGGCCAGGATCGTCTGCAGGATATCGCTCATCGTCGTCGGGTCGGTGCTGGGGCGGTGAGGACGACCATTATCGGCCATCGGGTGGGTCAGGCTGAACCGCGCGCTCAGGCAACCAGTGCGCGGGTGGTATCGACATACTGCTGCAGGCGGGCACGGGCGCTGCCATCGGCGATGACCGCGCGGGCGCGGGCCAGGCCGTCGCCGATATCGCTGGCCACGCCGGCCACGTACAACGCCGCGCCCGCATTCAGGGCGACGATGTCCAGTGCCGGGCCCGGCTCGTTGTCGAGCACCGCACGCAGCATGGCGATGGACTGTTCCGGGCCGTCCACGCGCAGGTTGCGGCTGGCCGACATGGCGATGCCGAAGTCTTCCGGGTGGATCTCGTACTCGCGCACCTTGCCGTCGCGCAGCTCACCCACCAGGGTGCCCGCGCCCAGCGAGATCTCGTCCATGTTGTCGCGGCCCCACACCACCATCGCGCGCTCGGCGCCCAGCTCGCGCAGCACGCGCGCCTGGATGCCCACCAGATCGGGGTGGAACACGCCCATCAGCACCGACGGCGCGTTGGCCGGGTTGGTCAGCGGACCGAGGATGTTGAAGATGGTGCGCACCCCCATCTCGCGACGCACCGGCGCCACCACCTTCATCGACGGGTGGTGGATCGGCGCGAACATGAAGCCGATGCCGGTCTGTTCGATGGCCGCGGCCACCTGCGCCGGCTGCAGCTCGATCGCCGCGCCCAGTGCTTCGACCGCATCGGCACTGCCGGACTTGGACGACACGCTGCGGTTGCCGTGCTTGGCCACGCGCGCGCCGGCGGCAGCGGCAACGAACATCGCGCAGGTGGAGATGTTGAAGGTATGCGAGCCATCGCCACCGGTGCCGACAATGTCGACCAGGTGGGTGGTATCGGCGACCGGCACGGCCAGCGCGAATTCGCGCATCACCGTTGCGGCGGCAGCGATCTCGTCGATGGTTTCCTTCTTCACGCGCAGGCCGGTGAGGATGGCGGCGGTCATCATCGGCGAGACGTCACCGCGCATGATCTGCCGCATCAGGTCGACCATTTCGTCGAAGAAGATCTCGCGATGCTCGATGGTGCGTTGCAGGGCTTCCTGGGGGGAGAAGCTCATCGGAATACTCCTTGGATCAGGCAGCCGGGCGCTGCAGGAAATTGCGCAGCAGCGCGTGACCATGCTCGGTGAGGATCGATTCGGGATGGAACTGCACGCCCTCCACCGGGAACTGGCGGTGGCGCAGGCCCATGATCTCTTCGATCGAGCCATCCTCGTTTTCGGTCCATGCGGTCACTTCCAGCGCATCGGGCAGGCTGTTCTTGTCCACCACCAGCGAGTGGTAGCGGGTGGCCTGGTAGCCATCCGGCAGGCCGGCGAACACGCCCTTGCCTTGATGCCGGATCGGCGAGGTCTTGCCGTGCATGATGTTGCCGGCGCGGATGACCGTGCCGCCGTAGACCTGGCCGATGCCCTGGTGGCCCAGGCACACGCCGAGGATCGGCGTGGTCGGGCCCAGGCGCCGGATCAGCTCCAGCGACACGCCCGCTTCGTTGGGCGTGCACGGGCCGGGTGAGATGACGATGCGTTCGGGCTTCTGCGCGGCGATCTCGTCCACGCTCATCGCATCGTTGCGCACCACCTTCACTTCGGCACCCAGCGTCTGCAGGTACTGCACGAGGTTGTAGGTGAAGCTGTCGTAGTTGTCGATCATCCACAACATGGTCAGGTTCCGTCGCTTATCAGGAAAATGGCGTACACGTTTTCGGTATAGGTGATGGGGCCCGCTTCGATGGATTCGGGTGCAGCGGGAGCAGGCGCCGAGGCCGGTGCGTAGCTGCCGGTCACCGAGATCCTGTCGAGATACTCACCATCCTCGCCCGGCTGCGGCCATTGCCCGGCCTGGATGCCATATGCGAAGTCCGGCGCCACATCGGAGATGCTGTACAGGCCACGCACCTTTGTTCCATAGGCCTTGGCCAGCCCCTGCGCGGACTCGCGGGTCTTGGCCGCGGCCTCGCCCTTGAGTTCACGGCGCAGCGCCACCTCTCCCGAGTACGTCGGGGCCAGGCTGCTGACCTGTACGTTTTCATTGGCCTTCAGCGCACCCAGCACATCCTGCATCGCCTTCACGCTGGCAAAGCTGGCGCGCAGCTGGCGTGACACGCGCGTACCGATGAAGACCTGCCGGCTTTGCTCATAGCGCGTCGCTGGGCCGATGCGCAGGTTATCCGCGCGCACGCTGCCGTCCACCGCTTTGTGCTGCTTGAACAGCGCCAGCACGCGGGCGACGTTGTCCTGCACGCGGCGACGCGCGGCATCGGCATCCATATCGGTCTCTTCGATGTTCAATTGCAGGCCGAACCGGTCAGGCATCACCAGACGGCGCGCCTCGCCCTTCACCAGCAGGTGCGGCTGCGAGGGAATGGTGTTGGCCTGCGCCCAGGCAGACGGGGCCATCGTGGCCAGCAGCGACGACCACAGCAATGCGCTCAGCAGCTTCATGCGGTACTCCTCCCCGGCGTCAAAAGTTGTCAGGAAACTCACTGCGGAGATGCCGGTTCAGGCAGACCCGCAGCGACCAGGTCTGCGGCGTGATCCTGGGCGAGGCGCGCGCCGAGAAAGTGCGCAAATCCCAGCGACAGATGGTGCTGGTCGTAGAAAGCCGGTTCGCCGTTCGCTTCCACCACACAGCGCTCCAAGTCACGCCCCCCGCACAGCAGCTCGTACTTGCTGATGTAGGTGTAGTCGAGCGACTTCACCTGCGGAATGGTCGAGAGCGCGCGCTCGTCGGGATTGAAGTAGTTCACCTGGTCCTTCCGCTTGCAGGCGTCAAAGCTTCCATATCGGTTGTAGAGCGATGCACAGTCGGAGGTTGTCTGCAGGTACGAACCGATCGCGATGATCTTCACATGCGGATTGCGCTTCTTGAGAATCTCCAGGACGCTCCACAGGTCGCGGGCGACGGGATCAAATCCCTGATGCGTGTTGTAGACGATCACGTCGAGTTTGCTGATCAGACGGTTATCGTCGAGTACCGCAAAACGCTTGTCGCAGGCAAGCTCAGGAGTCGATGACGCGATCTTTCCCTTACCAAGCACGAGTACGCAGTCGTTGACGGTACCAAAGTTGATCAGATTGACCTTGTTGTCGCGCCCATAGATCTGGTCGAAAGCATTGAACGCATCGGGTTCATGCGAGTTCCCGAACAACAGGACCTGCACCGGCCGCTCCATTGCACAGCGGCTGGGATCCTGCAGCGACTGGACATTGCATGCCGCGGCCAGCGCTTCGAATCGCCGCCCCTTGCCTGCATCGATCACGGCAGCATCCATGGGTACGAACACCGGGCCGGCTTTGGATGCATCGGGCGTCGCTTTCTCGCCGGGCTTGGTGTTGCCATGAGCAGTGGCAACCAGCAAATTTTCCTGTCCGCCAATCATGCCCGGGGTGAAGTACTGGTAGCGCCAGACCATACCGTTGGATGACAGGACCCCAATGCCGAGCGCACAGCACAGGGCTGAAACCGCCAAGGTCCGGCCCACTACCTTCCTCTTGCGCGCGGTCGGATCGACATAGCGGAAGCGCACTTCCACCAGTTGATGCAGGGCGATCGCGGTCAGCAGCGAAAGCACGACCATCGTGGCGAACTGTACTGCCCACGATGCATGCGGCATGAACTGCACGACGAATACCACTACTGGCCAATGGGTCAGGTACAAGGAGTAACTGATCTTGCCCAGCCATACTGCAACGGGATTGGCCAAAACCCAGTGTGTTGCCCGCGAGCGGCTGGACGCGATGAGCAACAGCGTTCCAATGCACGGTGCAATGGCATTGACGTAGGGAAACACGTCGCCCTCGACAAGCGTCACGATCGAATAAGCGACCAGTGCGATGCCTGCAGCGAACATGGCCTCCTGCAATGCCTGCGAGGCCGGCATGCGCGCCACGATGAAGCAGCCAACAGCACCGATGGCGAATTCGAATACGCGGAAATGGGGCAGGAAGAACAGGTCCGATGCAAACCCGATGGACTGACCAGTTACTGCAGCATGATTGGCAATGAAGCTGGCCGCCCCGGAAACCAGGATTCCCAAAGCGATTCCCTTCCGTCCGCCAATGCGGTAACAGAAGAACAGGAAGGCCGGCCAAACCAGATAGAACTGCTCCTCCACACTCAGCGACCAAGTGTGTAGCAGGGGCTTGGTCTGTGAGGCGGCGTCGAAATAACCGCTTTCAGACCAGAACAGCAGGTTGGATACCGATAGCGCGGAGGCAATTAATGACCTGCCATAGGCCACCAGATCGGCCGGCGTCAGGCTGGCTACCGCCAACAGGCTGGTGACCACCAGCGTGACCAGTAGTGCCGGAAGGATGCGACGGATACGACGGACATAGAAGCTTCCGAAGCTGAACCTGCCGGTTTCCACCAGTTCATTGCGAATGATGGAGGTGATCAGATAGCCACTGATGACGAAGAAGATGTCGACGCCGACATAGCCCCCGCCGAGACCCGGCACACCGAAGTGGAACAGCAGGACAGCCAGCACCGCAACGCATCGCAGTCCATCGATATGCGGCATGTATCGGGAGTTTGTGCTTTTCATTGTTTTTAGAGATCGTATCCATGAGGCGCAGGGCGTCCATCGCCCTGCGTGCGAACAACCGCAGACTTCAACGGAAGATTACAGGCCCTTGGCGGCCTGGGCGACGGCGCGGAACAGCGCGCGGCCCTTGTTCATCGTCTCGTCCCACTCCTTGTCCGGGTCCGAGTCGTAGACGATGCCGGCGCCGGCCTGCACGTACAGGCGGCCGTCCTTGATCACGGCGGTGCGGATCGCGATCGCGGTATCGGCATCGCCGTGCCAGCCGATGTAGCCGATGCTGCCGGCGTAGACATTGCGCTTGATCGGTTCCAGTTCGCGGATCACTTCCAGCGCGCGGATCTTCGGCGCACCGCTGACCGTACCGGCCGGGAAGGTGGCGCGCAGCACGTCGGCGTAGCTCAGGCCCGGCTGCAGCTGCCCGGTCACTTCGCTGACGATGTGCATGACGTGGCTGTAGCGTTCGATCACGAACTGCTCGCCCACTTCCACGGTACCGGCCTTGGACACGCGGCCGGCGTCGTTGCGGCCCAGGTCGATCAGCATCAGGTGCTCGGCGCGTTCCTTCGGATCGGCCAGCAGCTCGGCTTCCAGCGCCTGGTCCAGCTCCGGCGTGGCGCCGCGCGGACGGGTACCGGCGATCGGGCGCACGGTCACTTCACCGTCCTGCAGACGCACCAGGATTTCCGGCGAGGAGCCAACCACCTGCAGGTCGCCAACATCCAGGAAATACATGTACGGCGAGGGGTTCAGTGCACGCAGCGCGCGGTACACATCCACCGGACGCGCCTTGAACGGCACGCTCATGCGCTGGCTGAGCACCACCTGGAAGATGTCGCCGGCACGGATGTACTCCTTGCTGCGCTGAACCGCGTCGACGAAGCCTTCGCGGGTGAAACCGGAAACGAAATCGGACTCGTCCAGCACATCGCTGGTCAGCGGTGCCGGATAGCCGGCACCCGGCGCGCGCAGCGTGGCCGCCAGCGCGTCCAGGCGCGCCTGGGCCTGCTCGAAGGCGCCTTCGACACGCGGATCGGCGTGCACGATCAGGTACAGCCGGCCCTTCAGGTTGTCGAACACTGCCAGCTCATCGGAGTGCAGCAGCAGGATGTCCGGGGTGCCGAGTTCGTCACGGCCGGCCGGCGATGCAAGGCGCGGCTCGATGTAGCCGATGCATTCGAAGCCGAACCAGCCGACCAGGCCACCGGTAAAGCCCGGCAGGCCTTCCAGCTTCGGCACCGAGTGGGCGCTGCGCAGCGCCTCGACCTCGGCGAACGGGTCGGCCACCTCACGGGTTTCCAGCACCTGGCCGTGCTCGCGCACGGTCAGGGTGTGGCCGTGGAAGGCATACACACGACGTGCCGGCAGGCCGATGATCGAGTAACGACCAAAGCGCTCGCCGCCTTCGACGGATTCAAACAGGTAGGTATTGGGGCCGTCGGCGAGCTTCAGATAGACCGAAAGCGGCGTGTCCAGGTCGGACAGCACTTCGCGGACGACGGGAATATGGGTGTGGCCTTCAGCGGCCTGCTGCTGAAACTGAGCGTGCGAGATCAAGACGACTTTCCTTCCGGGACACAGCGTTATGGGGACGGACGACGGCAACAGGCCACCATCGCCACCAACGGCGTGCGGAAGAAAGGGTATGCGGGGTCGTCAGGCTGGACACCCAATGACTGTATCGCAGCTTTGGCCGCAGGGAAACCCTTTGGCGACGGGCGGTTTGTCGCCGCCCTAGCCCATCCGCCGTGCCTGTTCCTGGGTCTCCTGCACCTGCTGCTGGGCCAGAGACACCCCCTGCGCCTGCTCGCGACTGGCGTTGAGCGCGTCAATCTGCGCCGTGCTCGCGCTCAGCGGCTGGGCCATCCCCGCCGCCACATCGACGTGCGCATGGCGCCGGTGCGCGGCGTTCAGGTCGGGCGTATCCACCGCGAAGGCGCGGCTCTGATCGTTGCTGAGCACCACGTGGGAAATGGACTCCAGCCCCTCGCGCTTGGCCTGCACGGCCAGTGCACCGGCGAGCTGGTCGCTCTGCAGGTTCGGCACACGGTTGTGGGCGGCATCCAGGGCGTGCACGCCGGTCTGTGCGCCATTGAACAACCGGTAATCGGCGTGGCCAGGGTCGTTGATGCCGGGCCCGCGCGCAGCGGGTTCTGCCGCCACGCTCGCGCGGCGGCCATCCTCCGGATGCTGGATGCGCTGGTGCTGCTCGACCAGCTTACGGGCGGCGGCCTCCTGCTTGATCAGCTCTGAATCCAGGCTGGGGATGACGGTCTCGGCCATGCCATGGCGCGCGGTTGCTTCACCGAAGGCCGGGCCGATACTTCGGATCAATCGCGCGGACTGAGCGAGATTGGACAGCTTCACTGCATCCGATGGCAGGACACCGGTGGGTACATGGGTGGCAGCGGCGGTACCCACTCCCACACTGATGCCCCCAACGGTCGCCATGGCGGCTGGCGCTTGGGCGGTAACGCCCTTCACCTTCGATGCCACCAGGTCATAACCGTGGTCCACATGGGCGCCGGCGGTGGCGAACCCGTTCTGCAGCTTGCCGGCCACCCACTGGCCGTCGTGGTTGATGGCCGTGGCCGTCCGCTCGCCAAAGGCGCGCGTCCCTTCGGCATCGGCATGTGCTTGTCGCGACGCATGTACCGCGCGTTGCTCGCCCGTAGTACGTGTCCTTTCGGCCTCTTTGGCCAACCTGTCGGACGCGTCATCCAAACCGATCCGACCGGCCACCCACGACAGTGCGGACATGCCATGGGAACTGGCCTGCGATTGCGCCCGATGCAGGGTCGCCTCGATGCTTCCGGTCAACTCGCGCCCGGAGGCGATCACGGTGGTGGTCGCCCGGGTACCCACCTGGAGCGTGGTCGATCCCATGTTCACGACCTGGCCAATGGCCATGCCCTGGGTCCTCAGGATCTGCTCCGCGCCATCACCGGCCCTGTCCAGTACATGCGCGCCAGTCGCCCCCGCGCGTTCAACCTGCTCACCGATCACACGTCCGCCGCGCATACCGTAGCCGGTGGCGTGCAGCACCGTGGAAAGCGGTCCAGCCAACTCTGCAACCTGGCTTGGCGCCGCTACCTGCGAACGATTGACGATAGTGCCCTGTGCGTCGCGTGTCTTGGCCTCAAGCAGCAGTTCGGCACGGCCAGCGGCCACCGGGATATTGCGCAGAGCTTCCTGCCCCGGCTGTGTCGCCAGTTGTTCGATGAACTGCGCTGCGGACGTCTGCGCACCCGGTGGCATCATCTCGCGCAGCTTGTCGCCCACCAGCTTCTGCATGGCGGGCTCCTTCAGCAACATGCCCATTTCATTGGCAAGCACGCCATAGCCGCGACGCTGCTGCTCGCTCAGGCGCTGCATGCCGTTCTGCACATCATTCAGCACCTCGCCGGTGGTCTGGTAGGTGTGCACGCTTTGTTGCGGGTTGAAGGTGGGCAGACCATTTTCCTTCGCGAAACGTGCCGCCGTTTCCGGATGCAGGCCTGCCGCATTGAAGGTGGTGGCGCGTGCGCCGGTGACGGCCGACGCGGCCGAGGCCATGCCACCGCCGAGGGAGTGGCCGGCAATTTCGAAACCACCCGGGCGCTCTTGATTGACGATCGATGCGAGACGCATGGCGCGATCGTAGTAATCGCTGCGCATTCCAATGCCCTGCTGGCCATTGTTGAGAAAGTCCTCACCACCGGATTCGCGCCGTCCACTGGGCGAAGACGGGTCGACAATTTGACCCGTAGAGCCCTTGTAGACGATGACAGGCGTTGCATCCTCGCCTAGAACGCGCCTGTCAGGGAGATAGATTTCAGCGCGAAACCCAGAGTGCCGGGGTTGCAACAGTTCCTTGAGATCTTCGTTCGAAATGTCGATCCCGGCAGCACGAAGTGCAGCTGGATCGCTGCTCGCACGCGCCCAACCAACCGGCGCCTGCCCTTCTTCATTCGCGGATTGATACACATCGGCTGCCAATCCTGACATTTCACGAGCGTGATACGTCTCTTGAAGACGATCCGCCTCTTTGTCATTCCCACTTTCACGCAGTTGCTGAACAAGAAGATTCTGTTCCCGGACGGCGCGGGCACGCGCCTCAGCATCTGGACCACTCATGGCAAACTCCATTGCACAGTGAAAGCCGCGCATCTCGATCCGCGACACTTATGGATTATCAGAACATTTTGCTAATGTCACGTCATCATCGGTTCAACAGGAAGATCATGCCCGCCATTCTTCACGCCATGACGACAAGGCTCCTCATCTGCGTGGCTTGGACCGCACTGTTCTTGGCTACGGGCTGCTCTGCCTCCTCTGCACACAGGGCCAATGACTACTTTGAAGGCGGGGCATTACGATTGGCCATTGCCGCCGAGAATGGCGACGTCGAAACCATCCAGCGTCTTATCAAGGACGAAAAAATAGATCCGGATAAAACATTCTCGAATCGGGATGGTATTCCGTTGATCGCGTGGCCCCTGCGAGCCCGCAACATTGAAGGACTCAGGGCATTGCTGGAGGCCGGCGCAGACCCCAATGCGCGCGAGTCAAAGCAGATGAATGGCGAACTGATCAAGTTCGACAACGCGATGGTCTATGCGGCCAAGATGGACGACCCCCGCTTCCTCGAACTCCTGCTGAGACATGGGGGAAACCCCAATACGCGCAACGTCAACAACGAGACATTGCTGCTGCAGGCGTTCCTGAGCGGCAATCAGTGGAAAAACGTGCAGGTTCTGGTGGAGAACGGCGCGGACATCAATGAGTCCAATCTGAAAAGCCTGGGCGATGACACGGTACTGAGCTGGTACACCACGCGAGGCGGCTTTGACTACGCATACTGGCTGCTGGAACATGGTGCTGATCCCGCGATTGCAAAGCCGGAAGGGTCAAGCCAGCCTGGCCGGCAGAAGATGGTCGAGGACATCTACTGGGAAGTCACCACGCCAGACAACCTGCCGTGGCAGAAGAAATGCCAGCAGTGGCTGATCGAACGCAACATTCCCCGCCCACCGATGCCCGAACACATCCGCAGGAAGCGCGAGGCCTTCAAATTCCCGAGCAGGGAAGAAGACATCCCGCTGCTGTAGTTCCTGTATCAGCGGCCGGAAAGCAGCACGCAATCCTCCGGCAGGTGCATCCGCACCCTGCCCGCCACGCATTCGATGCGGAAGCTGCGTGCCTGCACCGGTTCGCCGTCCAGGTTCAACGTCAGCGGCTTCGTGGCTTCGATCTGCAGCCACGGCAACTGCGCCCGCGTGGCGACGCGTTCCAGCGCCGCTTCCTTGCCACCGGTCAGCATCTGTCCAAGGGTGGCTGCGACTTCACCGTCCAGTTCCGGCACCACGGTGACGTCCAGCAGGCCGTCATCGATCAGCGCCTGCGGGCAGAGCTGCTGACCGCCACCGGCCTGACGGCCGTTGCCGATGCCCAGTGCGATGAACCCGCCTTCCCACTGGAAGTCCGGCCCGCTCAGGCGCGCGGTGATCGGTTCGATGCGGCCAAGCTTGGCGATACCAGTGATGACATAGGCCAGGCCGCCGAGCATCTTCTTCAAGCCGGCATCGGTTTCCACCGTGACCTGGGTACCGAAGCCGCCGCTGGCGAGGTTGGCGCACCACCATGGTTTGCCATCGGCATCAACGCGCAGAAGGTCCATCTCTCGCGGCGTGCTGCTGGCAATCAGCTCGAAGGCGTCCTGCGGCTGCACCGGAATACCGGCAGCGGTCGCGAAATCATTGGCAGTACCCATCGGCACCAGCGCCAGCGAAGGCAGTGCCTCGGCCGGCTCGTCCCTATGGGCCAGGGTCTCGGCCACCGCGCTTAGCGTGCCGTCGCCACCGGCCGCCACGATCACGTCTACGCCGTGGTCGATGGCCTCGGCAACGTAGCGCTCGGCGTCACCGTCTTCCCAGGTCACCCGCACTTCCAGGTGTACGCCACGGTCGCGCCAGTGGCCCACGGCATCGCGCAGGTCATCGTTGCCTGCGGACTTGCCGTTGAGGATCAGGCGCCAACGCGGTGTGCTCATGCGGTACTTCCAGGGAAAGGCGGCACAGGCTAGCAATCGCGCGTTCGGGACCAGTGAAAGACGCTGGCAACCGTTCAGGTCAGGTGGTTGGCGCCGCCAGTGCGCGATGTCATGCAGGTGTCATCGGCAGCCCGGAGAATGGAAGGCCATAGCAGGGACGACGGATGGAGGCAGGATCAGCCTCCCACGCATGCAGCAAGGCCACGCCAGTGTTTGGCGTGGCTTTTTTTTGCCTGTCATGCGTGGATGCATTCCGCCTCAACCGTTGGCGAAATCGTGCAGCGCCGCGCCTTCCAGCCGGTACACCGTCCATTCGTCCTGCGGCTTCGCACCGGCGGCGGTGTAGAACTCGATGGCCGGCGTGTTCCAGTCCAGCACCGACCACTCGAAGCGGCCGCAACCTTCAGCCACCGCCTGGCGGGCGATGTACTTCAGCAGCGCTTTGCCCGCACCAGAACCACGCTTTTCCGGACTTACGTACAGGTCTTCCAGGTAGATGCCCTTGCGGCCCAGCCAGGTGGAATAGTTGTAGAAATACACCGCGTAGCCGATGGCGTCGCCGTTCGCCTCACAGACCAGCGCGCGGGCGGTGGCGTCGGGACCGAACAGGCTTTCGGCGATGCCGATCTCATCGGTCTGCACCGAATGCTCGGCCTTCTCGTAGATCGCCAGTTCGCGGATGAAGCGCAGGATCAGGCCGGCATCGGCGACGGTGGCCGGGCGGATGCTCAACACGGCCACCGTGCTCATGGCTCAGCCCCGTGCCGCAGCGACGTTGGCGCGCATCTGCGCGATCACGTCCTGGTAGCTGGTCTTGGCGTTGAAGATGGCCGAGCCGGCGACAAAGGTGTCGGCACCGGCAGCGGCGATCTCACCGATGTTGTCGGCCTTCACGCCACCATCGATCTCCAGGCGGATGTCACGGCCGCTGGCATCGATCTTCTGGCGCACCACGCGCAGCTTGTCCAAGGCCGAAGGAATGAAGGCCTGGCCGCCGAAGCCCGGGTTGACCGACATCAACAGCACCAGGTCGAGGTCGTCCAGCACCCAGTCGAGGATGTCCACCGGGGTGGCCGGGTTGAGCACGATGCCCGGCTTGCAGCCCAGCGAGCGGATCAGCTGGATGGTGCGGTGCACGTGGCGGCTGGCCTCCGGGTGGAAGCTGATGTAGGTGGCACCGGCCTCGGCGAAATCCGGGATGATGCGGTCCACCGGCTCGACCATCAGGTGCACGTCGATCGGTGCGGTGACGCCGTGCTTGCGCAGTGCCTGGCAGACCATCGGGCCAATGGTCAGGTTCGGCACGTAGTGGTTGTCCATCACATCGAAATGGACCCAGTCGGCGCCAGCGGCCAGGACGTTGTCGACTTCCTCGCCCAGGCGGGCGAAGTTGGCCGAGAGGATGGAAGGAGCGATGAGGCAGTTGGACATGGCCGGGGCCTTCGGAACGGGGAAAGGGGTCTCCCGCCCGCAGGCGGGACTGTGGGGTCAGCGCTTGCGCAGGGTCTTGATGCGGTCGTAGGCGGCGTTGATGCGCCGCGACTTGTGTTCGGCCTGCTGCTGCAGCTCGGGGGCGGCGCCGCCCAGCTTGTCGGGGTGGTACTGGGAGATAAGCTTGCGGTAGGCACGCTCGACCTCGGCATCGGTGGCCTCGGAAGTCAGCCCCAGCTCCCGGTACGGGTTCTCCTTGTTCAGGCGGAACCAGTCCGAGTCGAAGGCGTGGCCGATCAACAGGCCGACCACCGCGCCGAACAGCGGATTGGGCCGGAACAGCAGGGCCCCGGCGATGAATCCGAGCAGTTTTCCGTACCAGCGCATGGCGCTCCGGGGTCGGCCGACGAAATGGACGCTCATTTTACGTCACAGCGGGCCCGGACCGCTTTACACTAGGCCGCCCGCTGGTCAGTTGCGGGCCCGCCGGGTCCCCTGGGCAGCCGTCTCGACGAAGCCCCAGGAGTGCCCGTGCCAACCACGCTGTTGCAATCCGATCTCCCCGGCCTGCCCTTGCGCCACCGCGGCAAGGTGCGTGATGTGTTCGATATCCCGCGCGAGCGACTGCCGGCCGGTACCCCGCCGGGGGACTACCTTTTGATGGTCGCCACCGATCGCCTGTCGGCGTTCGACGTGGTCCTGCCCGACCCGATCCCGGGCAAGGGCGAGATGCTCTGCCAGGTGTCCAACTTCTGGTTCGCCAAGACCGCGCACCTGATGCCCAACCACCTGACCGGCATCGACGTGGCCAGCGTGTTGCCCGAAGGCGTGGACGCAGCCCTGTACGCCAAGCGCTCCGTGGTCACCCGCAAGCTGAAGCCGGTACCAGTAGAAGCGATCGCCCGCGGCTACCTGATCGGCAGCGGCTGGAAGGACTACCAGCGCACCGGCAAGGTCAGCGGCATCGACCTGCCCGACGGCCTGCGCCAGGCCGAGCAGTTGCCCGAGCCGATCTTCACCCCCTCGACCAAGGCCGCCGTGGGCGACCATGACGAGAACATCGACTTCGACGCGATGGTGAAGACGGTCGGTGCGGAGATGGCCGAGCGCGTGCGCGACGCCACGCTGCGCATCTACAAGTTCGCGGCCGATTACGCGCGCGAGCGCGGCATCATCCTGGCCGACACCAAGTTCGAGTTCGGTACCGACGCCGACGGTCGCCTGTACATCATGGACGAGATGCTGACACCGGATTCCTCGCGCTACTGGCCTGCCGACGAATACGAAGTGGGCACCAGCCCGCCGAGCTACGACAAGCAGTTCGTGCGCGACTACCTGGAGACGCTGGACTGGGGCAAGACCGCCCCGGGCCCGACCATCCCGGCCGAGATCATCGAGCGCACCCGCGCCAAGTACGCCGAGGCGCTGCAGCGCCTGGCCGGAATCAGCGTCGACTGATTCCCCTGCGCCCCCGGCCGCTCTGGCTGGGGGCGTTCTGAATGCGGTAGTGCCGGCCGCTGGCCGGCAATCTCGCGAACTCGGCTATGCTGGGTTGCCGGCCAGCGGCCGGCACTACCGTTGTCCGACGTTGTCCGAGGAAGCGACGCAGCATGCAGACCACCACCCAGCTTGCGCGGCCGATCGACCGCTACTTCGCCAGCTATTCCGACGACCACCGCAACGTCATCAACCAGCGCATCCACGTGGTGGCGGTGCCGGCGATCCTGTGGTCGGTGGTGGCCCTGCTGTGGTGCATACCGCCGCTGATCACCTGGTTCCAGTACGGCATCTGGTCGGCGTTCGCGATGTTCAGCGCCTGGTGCTTCTACAACAAACTGTCGCGTCCGCTGGGCATCGGCATGCTCATCCAGTTCTTCGTGTTCGGCTGCCTGTGCCGGCTGCTGGAAGCCGAAATCGGCCTGCACAATCTGTTCTGGCTGGCCATCGGCGTCTTCGTCGTCGCCTGGATCGCGCAGTTCATCGGCCATAAGTTCGAGGGCCGCAAGCCCAGCTTCCTGACCGATCTGACCTACCTGCTGATCGGCCCGGCCTGGGTGATGGCCAAGGCCTATCGCAAGCTCGACTGGCGCTACTGACCTGCGTCGCCGCATCGACGCCTTCGTTTCCTGAACGGGCAGATGCCATCACCCACGCTGCACGGCGCGCCTGCCAGCCTGCCCCGGTGACCTCCCCTCCCTGTCCCGCCCAGCGGCGGCGGTCCCTGTGCGACAGGGGCTGCGGTCTCCCTGCGTGGGCGTAGGGTGGACCTGCCAACCGGGTCCTGACGGGGCATCCGCGCCGCATGCTGCATCGCAGAAAAAATGAATCAGCGCACGTTACATGCAATTGATCGCTGTTCAATGGGTTTCGGCGACATTTGGCGGCCTGTTATGCTCCCTGACCTGCTCGTGAATCATGGATTCCCTGCATGCTCCCCAGCCTGCCCCCGCTGCTGGCCCTGCCGTTCCTCATGGCAGTGGCTGTCGCAGCCTTCCCCCGTAGTTCGCGCTCGACTGCTGCCTGGCTGGCGGCGCTGGCGCCGTTGGGCGGGCTGGCGATCCTCGCCTGGCTGACCCCGTCGGTCATCGATGGCCAAGTGGTGCGCACGATGGTGCCGTGGCTGCCGCAGATCGGCCTGGACTTCACCCTGCGTCTGGACGGGCTGGCCTGGATGTTCGCCGGGCTGGTGCTGGGTATCGGCGCGCTGGTGGTGCTGTATGCGCGCTACTACCTGAGCCCGCAGGACAACGCGCACCGCTTCTACACCTACCTGTTGCTTTTCATGGGCGCCATGCTGGGCATGGTGCTGTCGGGCAACCTGTTGCTGCTGATGATCTTCTGGGAAATGACCAGCATCAGCTCGTTCCTGCTGATCGGTTTCTGGTCGCATCGCCAGGACGCCCGCGAGGGCGCACGGATGGCGCTGGTGATCACCGGCGGCGGCGGCCTGGCCCTGCTGGCCGGCGTGCTGCTGATCGGCCGCATCGTCGGCAGCTTCGATCTGGACGTGGTGCTGGCTGCCGGCGAGCAGATCCGCGCCAGCGCGCTGTACCCCTACGCGTTGTTCCTGGTGCTGGCGGGCATCTTCACCAAGAGCGCGCAGTTCCCGTTCCACTTCTGGCTGCCGCACGCGATGGCCGCACCCACCCCGGTGTCGGCCTACCTGCACTCGGCCACCATGGTGAAGGCCGGCGTGTTCCTGCTGGCGCGCCTGCATCCGGCGTTGGCCGGCAGCGATCTGTTCTTCTACACGGTCAGCGGCATCGGTGCGATCACCCTGCTGATCGGTGCCTGGAACGCGATCTTCCAGCATGACCTGAAGGGCCTGCTGGCCTATTCGACGATCTCGCACCTGGGCCTGATCACCCTGCTGTTCGGCCTGTCCACGCCGATGGCGGTGGTGGCCGGCGTGTTCCATATCCTCAACCACGCGACCTTCAAGGCGTCGCTGTTCATGGCCGCCGGCATCATCGACCACGAGACCGGCACCCGTGACATGCGCAAGCTCGGTGGCCTGCGCAGGCTGATGCCGTTCACCAGCGCGCTGGCGATCATCGCCTCGCTGGCGATGGCCGGCATCCCGCTGCTCAACGGCTTCCTGTCCAAGGAAATGCTGTTCGCCGAAGCGCTGTCGGCCGGTGGCACCGACACCATGCGCACGGCGGTGTCGATCGCCGCGCTGCTGGCCGGTGTATTCGGTGTGGCCTACAGCCTGCGCTTCGTGCACGACACCTTCTTCGGCAAGGGCCCGCATGGCCTGGACCGCGTGCCGCACGAGCCGCCGCGCTGGATGAAGGTGCCGGTGGAGATCCTGGTGGTGATCTGCGTGGCGGTGGGTATCGCCCCGGCACTGACGGTGGCGCCGATACTGCATGCGGCAGCCGCCTCGATCCTCGGCAGCGCGATGCCCGAATACAACCTGTCGATCTGGCATGGCTTCAACCTGCCGCTGGCAATGAGCGCCGCGGGCGTGGTCGGTGGCGTGGCCCTCTACTTCGGCCTGCGCAAGCTGATCGACCTGCACGCGGTGACCAACACCACGCCGGGCCGCAATGCCTTCCACCACCAGCTGGACCTGCTGTCGGCCGGCGCGCAGCGGTTGACCGCCGGCATCGCCAACGGCAGCCTGCAGCGGATGCTGCTGGGCCTGGTGCTGGTGGCGATCGTGGTGGCCGCCGCGCCCTACATCGCCAACCCCGCCTCGCCGAACTGGACCAAGCCGCAGCCGATACCGCTGCTGGGCTGGGCACTGTGGCTGGTGATGATGTCCTGCGCGGTAGCGACCCTGCGCATGTACAAGCAGCGCCTGCTGGCGGTGTTGCTGGTCGGCGGTGTCGGCCTGATGGTGGCGCTGACCTTCGTGTTCCTTTCCGCACCGGACCTGGCGCTGACCCAGCTGCTGGTGGAGATGGTGACCCTGGTGCTGATGCTGTTGGGCATGAACTACCTGCCCGCACAGTCCGGCCCGGAGCGGCCGCGCTGGCGCAAGCGCCGTGATGCGCTGATCGCGATCGTGGCCGGTGCCGGCCTCGGCGCACTGGCCTACAGCGCGATGACGCTGCCGCCGAACACCATGGCCGGCGAACTGCTTGCCCGCGCACTGCCCGAGGCATATGGCCAGAACGTGGTCAACGTGATCCTGGTCGACTTCCGCGGCTTCGATACCTTCGGCGAGATCACCGTGTTCGGCATCGCCGCACTGGTCGTGCATGCGCTGCTGCGACGCACGCGGATGGCGCCGGAGCAGATCATGCCCGGCCCGCCGATCAAGCTGCCGGTGCCGGCCGATCTGGCCCAGATCATGTTCCCACTGACCCTGACGGTCTCCATCTTCCTGTTCCTGCGCGGCCACAACGCGCCGGGCGGCGGCTTCATCGCCGGCCTGGTGCTGGCAGTGCCGCTGCTGATCCAGTACGTGATCCAGGGCACCGCGTCGGTGGAATCGCGCTTCGGCTTCGACTACATCCGCTGCATCGGTACCGGCCTGCTGATCGCCATCCTCAGCGGCGGTGCGTCGATGCTGTTCGGCGTGCCATTCCTGACCAGCGGTCACCTGGACCTGCATCTGCCGTTGATCGGCGAAGTGCCGCTGGCCAGCGCGATTGGTTTTGACATCGGCGTGTACCTGGTGGTGTTCGGTGGCGCGATGCTGATGCTGTCGATGATGGCCACCGTCAAACCCTCGCGGACGCGCACCGCGCGCAAGGGCGAGATCGACCTGCAACGCCGCTCGGCACGAACGGGGGAGATGCACTGATGGAACTGGCCCTGGCCTCTGCGATCGGCGTGCTGACCGCCATCGGCATCTACCTGCTGCTGCGTGCACGCAGCTTCGATGTGATCCTTGGCATGACCTTCCTGTCCTACGCCACCAACCTGCTGATCTTCGCCGGTGGCCGCGTGGTGCAGGGCAAGGCACCGGTGCTGCAGGAAGGCGTGGAAAGCCACCTCGGCAACTACACCGATCCGCTGCCGCAGGCACTGGTATTGACCGCGATCGTGATCGCGTTTGCGATGACCGCCGTCAGCATCGTGCTGGCCATGCGCAGCCGCAGCGACAACCACAGTGACCATGTGGATGCGCACGAGCCGGACGACGATGCACCGCCGCGCCGGGGCGAGGACCGCGCATGAATCATCTGGTGATCCTGCCGATCCTGGTACCGCTGCTCGGCGCTGCGCTGTCGCTGTTCGTCGAACACCGGCGCTATGGGCCGAAGGTGCAACGCGCCGTGGCGTGGACATCGCTGGCCGCGCTGGCGGTGGTGGTCGGCCTGTTGTTTGCCGACACCGTGGGCGGTGACATCCGCGTGTACCTGTTGGGCGACTGGCCATCACGGCTGGGCATCGCGCTGGTGGCCGACCAGTTGTCCGCGTGGATGCTGCTGACCACCCTGTTGCTGGCCATTCCGTGCCTGCTGCACGCGTGTTCGGGGTGGGACCGGCGCGCACCGCACTTCCATGCGCTGTTCCAGTTCCAGCTGGTGGGCCTCAATGGCGCCTTCCTGACCGGCGACATCTTCAACCTGTTCGTGTTCTTCGAGGTGATGCTGATCGCCTCCTACGGCCTGCTGCTCAGTGGCGGTCGTGGCCTGCGCATGCGCATCGGCCTGCACTACGTGGTGTTCAACGTCACTGCCTCGACCCTGTTCCTGATCGCGTTGGGCCTGCTGTACGCCTCGCTGGGGTCGTTGAACATGGCCGAGCTGTCGCAGCGCATTGCCGAGGTACCGCCCGCGCAGCTGACCCTGGTGAAGGCGACGATGGGCCTGTTGCTGCTGGTGTTCTGTGCCAAGGCGGCGCTGATGCCGCTGTACCTGTGGCTGCCCGAATCGTATGCGCGTGCACCGGCTGCGGTGGCGGCGCTGTTCGCGATCATGACCAAGGTGGGCCTGTATGCCGTGCTGCGCATCCAGATGCTGTGGTTCGGCGAGGATGCGGGTGCGATGGCCGGCTACGGCCGCGACTGGCTGCTGTGGGCCGGCGTAGCGACGCTGGTGCTGGGCGGCCTGGGCGCGTTGGCAGCAGCGCGCCTGCGCGTGTTGATTTCGTATCTGGTGATCGTCTCGGCGGCGACGCTGTTCATCGCGTTCTCTGTCGGCACGCCGAAGGTGCTGTCGGCCGGCCTGTATTACCTGCCGCACAGCAGCTTCGTCGCCGCCGCACTGTTCCTGGTCGCCGACCTGATCCGACGCCGCCGTGGCGGCGCCAGCGACCGCAAGGAAGTGATCGCGCCGATGCCCGGCAAGGAGACGCCCGCCGTGCTGTTCCTGATTGCGGCGGTGTCAGTTGCCGGTCTGCCGCCGCTGTCCGGCTTCCTGGCCAAGGCCGCGCTGTTGGCCGGCATGCCCGCGCAGTACACCGGCGCAGTATGGACGGCGGTGCTGGTCAGCAGCCTGCTGGTCATCATGGGCCTGACCCGCGGTGGCATCCGACTGTTCTGGCGCGTGCCGCTGCCCGATCCCGATGCACCGCCGCCACGCAAGGCACCGCTGCGCCGTGTGGAGCTGTTTGCCGCCTGCATCCTGCTGGCGTACGGCATCGGCATGACGCTGTTCGCTGCGCCGCTGATGCAGCACACCGACGCCATCGCCACCCAGCTGCTGCAGCCGGGCGATTACGTGCAGCAGTTGCGCGCGACCACGCCGGAGATCCGCCAGCCATGACCGCCAAGCGTTCCCCGATCCGCCGCCTGCTGCCCTCGCCCGCGCTGAGCGTGATGGTGGTGGTGTTCTGGCTGCTGATGTCCGACAGCTTCACGCTCGGCCAGTTCCTGCTGGGCCTGATGCTGGGCGTGGTGATTCCGTTGTTTGCTGCGCGCCTGGACCGCGAGTTCGCCCGCATCGGCACCCTGCGGCCGCTGCCGAAGCTGCTGTTCGTGACGCTGTGGGACATCCTGATGTCCAACATCCGCGTGGCCATCCAGGTGCTGGGCCCGGAAAAGAACATCCACCCCGGTTTCATCTGGCTGCCGCTGGACATCGCCAACATCCACGGCATCGCCGCGCTGACCAGCATGATCACCCTGACCCCTGGCACGGTGTCGGCCGCGCTCAGCGACGACCGCAGGTTCCTGCTGGTGCACGTGCTGCACCTGGACGACCCGCAGGCGCTGATCGACACGATCAAGCGCCGTTATGAAGCCCCGTTGATGGAGATCTTCCCATGACTGGATTCCAGATCATCCAGACCACCCTGGTGGTGTGCATGCATGTGGTCGGCCTGGCCATGCTGCTGGCCACCTGGCGCCTGCTGCGCGGGCCGACCGTGCCAGACCGCATCCTGGCACTGGACACGCTGTCGGTGACGGCCATCGCCGAGCTGATGCTGTTCGGCATGTACCTCAATTCGGCGATCTACTTCGAGGCGGCATTGATCATTGCCATGCTCGGCTTCGGCAGCACCGTCGTGCTGAGCAAGTTCGTGCTGCGGCGGGACATCGTCGAATGATCACCTTCATCCAGATCGCGCTGTCGATCCTGCTGCTGTTCGGCTGCTTCTTCATCCTGGTCGGCGCACTGGGCCTGGTGAAGCTGTCCACCTTCTTCAAGCGTCTGCACGCACCGACCAAGGCCAGCACGCTGGGCGTGGGCTGCGTGCTGGTGTGTTCGGTGTGTTACCACATCTTCCTGGGCCAGGACCCGCAGCCGCGCGAGCTGCTGATCACCGTGTTCCTGTTCATCACCGCGCCGATCAGCGCGCATCTGATGGCCAAAGCGGCACTGTCGCTGCTGATGGAAACGCGCCCCACTCTGCCGGGTAACGAGCGTGCGGAAGAAGAGCAACTGCCGCCGCCGGAACCGGAGCGGGAAGAGGAAACCACCACGCGTTGACGGTGGGTGCCGACCGTTGGTCGGCACTACCCCGGATAACCGCCAGTAGAGCCAGGCCATGCCTGGCTGCGGGTTCGCCGACTTGCCGGCCAGCGGCCGGCACTACCGGGTCCACGCGCGGCGTGGATCCATCGCATCGGTCAGACCGGTGTGACCAGCGCGATTTCCAGCCCCAACCAGGCCACGAACGCACCCAGCAGCACCGCGCCTTCAACGCGGCTGATGCGCAGGTCGCCTCGCAACATCGGGTACAGCACCAACGCGAAGGCCAGCAGCGCCGGCAGTTCCAGGCGTACGAACGAGGCGGGCAGCGCCAGCGGCTGCAGCAGCCCCATCGCACCGATCACCAGCATCAGGTTGACTACGCTGGAACCGAGCACGTGGCCCAGCACCATGTCGCCGTGGCCACGGCGCGCCGCCGCGACGGCGGCTGCCACCTCCGGCAACGCGGTGCCGATCGCCACCGGCAGCAGACCGACCAGCAGGGGTGTCCATCCCAGCGCGGTGCCGAAATCAGCGGCCGCACCGACCATCAGGCGCGCGCCCCAGTACAGCGCCAGCCCTGCGAACAGCACGCGCAACACGTTCAACGGCAGGCTGGTGCGGCTCAGTGCCGACTCGGCGATGACCGCCTGTACCTCGGCGCTCTCATGGCGCCCGCGTCGCAGCAGCAGAAACTGCACCACCACGAACCCGGCCACCAGCACGCCGGCCTCCCAACGCACCAGGCGACCATCGAGCCCGAACACGATCAGCAGCAGGCCCGCGGCCAGCAACGCCCACCACAGCACCGTCTGCAGGCGGGCACGCAACAACAGTGGGGCGGCAATGGCAGCCATTGCCAAGGTCAGGCCGAGGTTGACCACGCTGCTGCCGACGGCGTTGCCCAAGGCCAGCTCCGGCTGCCCCACCACCAGCGCGCGGGCGTTGACCGCCAGCTCCGGCAGCGAAGTAGTGATGCCCAGCAACAGCAGGCCAGCGGTGAATGCGCTGGCACCGAAGCGCTGCGCCAGGCCGGAAACGGCTTTGACGATGGAGTCCCCACCCAGGGCCAGCAACAGCAGGCCAAGCAGAAACCAGGCAATGGCAATGGCGATCATCGAGCACTCCCCAGCGGTCGTGGCGCGATTCTACGCTCGGCCCACCCGCTGCGGGTGAGCCGAGGATGGTGGATCAGCCGCAACCTTCGGCGTAGTCCACCTGCGGGGTTTTACCGACCCGCCAAGCGCCGACCTTGCCGTCAGCGCCAAGAGCGAAATCGATGATCGCCGCGCCCTCCTGCGCCGGGCGCACGCGCAGGTGCTGGGCCTTATCGTCGTACTTGTCCGGGCCGACGTCTGCGCGCTCGGGATAGAGCACCTGCAGCTCGCCCAGGGTCATGCCGACGCGGCCGCCACCGGGGGCGACGATGGACGGGCTGCGCACGTCGTAGCGGACCAGCTTGCGCGCCTCGAACATCAGGCGCGGGTCTTCGGCGTCCTGCGGGCGCAGGAAGTAGCAGCCTTCATTGGCATCGTCGGCAGGTAGCGGCTTGCCGGCGGCATCGGTACCCAGGCCCTGCAAGGGAGTGCCGAAGCCGCTGCGGACCTCGGCGATGCCGGCGCCCAGCGTGGCGCCGCCGAATCCATCCAGGCGTGCCGGGCTGTCGCGGCGCGGGTCCACCGGTGAAGCGGTGGCCAGATCGGCGTCGGCGGGGACGGAGGCATCCTTCGCCGGTGCGGTGGCGGCGGCAGGTGCATCCGGCGCGGCGGTATCGGGACTACGGTTGCAGGCGGCCAGCGACAACAGCAGCAGGCCGGCAATCGGGAGGTGCTTCATCGGTGCGGATCCTTGGCACAGGGTGGGTGCACGCTACCCCAGCGCGCGTGCAGGCGCTGCATTGTCATCGCGGTTTCATCGCCCTCATTCAGGCTGGGCAAGCACCGACTTGGCTGTCCTCCCCATGCAACCGCGCAAGACCGACCTCGCCCGAACCGCGCTGCAGGCCCACCGCGCGCCGCTGGACATGCGCCAGCGACGGCTGCTGATCCTGTGCGATGGCCAGCGCAGCATCCCCGAGCTGACCGGACTGCTGGGGCAGGACGCAGCAGCGATGGTGATCCAGCTGATCCAGGCCGGCTACCTGGTGACCGGCGCGGACGCCGCCGTTTCCATGCAACCTGCGCCGATTGTGGCTGCTGCTCCGCTGGCGCCGCCAGTCGCCGCAGCATCCGCCGCGCCAGTCGAGCGACGCCGCTCACTTGTCGCCGCGCGCATCTATGTGCTGGGAATCCTGGAGATGCAGCGGCATCCCAACGCAGCGGCGCTGTTCCGCGACCTGCAGCAGGCGCGCGCCGAAAACGAGGTACTGCGGGTGATGCAATCAGCGCTGCAGGTGCTGCCGGCGCTGACCTCGGAAGGGTACTGCCAGCGCGTGCGGCAGCGGCTGATGGAGGCGCTGCCGGTGGAGCATTGCAGCGCGTTCGCGGCCATTGCCTGAACCGGTGAACAGCATCCACGCATGGCGTGGATCTACTGGGAAGCGCGATAGCGCACCCGCACATGGCGCGGATCCATCCGTGTGCGTGGTGCAGTAGATCCACGCCATGCGTGGATGCGGACGATCAACGGAAATTGTTGCGCAGGCCGTTCCAGCACTGCTGGTAATCACCCTGCCGATGGCCCGCGGCCAGCGCCTGCGCGGTCGGACGGATCACGCCACGGGTCTCGAACATGAAGGCCATGGTGTCCTTGATCACGTCCGGCTTGGACAGGTCTGCACTGGAGGCCTTGTCGAAGGTCGGCGCATCCGGACCGTGGCCGCTCATGCAGTTGTGCAGCGACGCACCGCCCGGCACGAAGCCTTCGGCCTTGGCGTCGTAGGCACCATGCACCAGGCCCATGAACTCGCTGGCGATGTTGCGGTGGAACCACGGCGGACGGAACGTGTTCTGCGCCACCAGCCAGCGCGGCGGGAAGATCGCAAAGTCCATGTTGCTGGTGCCCGGGGTGTCGCTGGGCGAGTGCAGCACCAGGAAGATCGACGGATCCGGGTGGTCGTGGCTGATCGAGCCGATGGTGTTGAAGCGGCGCAGATCATAGCGGTACGGCGCGTAGTTGCCGTGCCAGGCGACCACGTCCAGCGGCGAATGATTGATCGGCGCACGCCACAGGCGGCCGTCGAACTTGGCAATCAGTTCGAAATCGCCGTCGACGTCTTCGAACGCGGCATGCGGGGTCTCGAAATCGCGCGGATTGGCCAGGCCGTTGGAACCGATCGGGCCCAGGTCGGGCAGCTTCAGCAGTGTGCCGAAGTTCTCGCAGATGTAGCCGCGGCTCGGGCCATCCGGCAGCTCGACGCGGAAGCGCACGCCGCGCGGAATCACCGCGATCTGCTGCGGTTCGATCTCGATCACGCCCAGCTCGGTCAGCAGGCGCAGGCTGCCCAGCTGCGGCACGATCAGCAGTTCGCCGTCGGCGTCGTAGAAGTAGCGGCCGACCATGTCACGGTTGGCTGCGTACAGATGGATGCCGACACCGGCATGCGCGTCGGGCGAGCCGTTGCCGCCCATCGTGTACAGGCCTTCGACGAAATCGGTGGGCAGCTCCGGCAGCGGCAGCGGGCTCCAGCGCAGCTGGTTCGGCGATGCCGGCTGCGCACCGAAATCACACTGCAGCTGCGATTGCGCGAACGGAGTGAACTCGCCGTGGTTCACCGCCGGACGGATCCGGTACAGCCAGCTGCGGCGGTTGCTGCCGCGCGGTGCGGTGAACGCAGTGCCGGTCAGCTGTTCGGCATACAGGCCATGGGCCACCTTCTGCGGCGAGTTCTGGCCAATGGGCAGTGCGCCGGGCACGGCCTCGCTGGCGAATTCGTTGCCGAAACCGGTCTGGTAGCCACGGGCGGTAATGGAGGGGGACATGGGAGCTCCAGAGGTTGCCGGCCAGCGGCCGGCACTACCATTCGAACAGGAATTGCCGGCCAGTGGCCGGCATTGCCTGCAGACCTTACAGCACGCCGCGGCGGATCTGGTCGCGCTCGATGCTCTCGAACAGCGCGGTGAAGTTGCCTTCGCCGAAGCCTTCGTTGCCCTTGCGCTGGATGATCTCGAAGAAGATCGGGCCGATGCAGTTCTGGGTGAAGATCTGCAGCAGCTTGCGCTGGTGGGTTTCCGGATCGGCATCGATCAGGATCTTGTTCTTGGCCAGGCGGGCGACGTCCTCACCGTGGTTCGGCACGCGCTGATCGATCACGTCGAAGTAGGTCTCCGGCGTGTCGAGGAAAGCCACGCCCTGCGCGCGCATTGCTTCAACGGTGTCGTAGATGTTCTCGGTGAAGCAGGCGATGTGCTGGATGCCCTCGCCCTTGTACGCGTCCAGATACTCGTTGATCTGGCTCTTCGGGTCGGACGATTCGTTCAGCGGGATGCGCACGATGCCGTCCGGCGCGGTCATCGCCTTGGACACCAGGCCGGTCTTCAGGCCCTTGATGTCGAAGTAGCGGATCTCGCGGAAGTTGAACAGGCGCTCGTAGTAGTCCGACCACTGCTGCATGTTGCCGAAGTACAGGTTGTGGGTCAGGTGGTCGATGAAGGTCAGGCCGAAGCCCTTCGGGCGCAGCTCGGCGCCAGCGATCAGCTCGTAGTCGCCATCGAAGATGCTGCCGGCATCGCCGTAGCGGTCCACCAGGTACAGCATGCAGTCGCCGATGCCCTTGATGATCGGGGCGTTGACCGCCTTGCTCTCCGGCTTGAAGGCGATGGCTTCAGCGCCATTGCCCAGCGCGGTCTGGTAGACCTCCGCACCCGGCTTCTTGAAGCGGATGGCGAAGCCGCAGGCGCACGGGCCGTGCTTTTCAGCGAAGTCGGCAGCGAACGAGTCGGGGTCTTCATTGACCAGGAAGTTGACGTCGCCCTGGCGATAGACGGTAATCGGACGCTGCTTGTGCTTGAGCACCGCGCTGAAGCCCATCTTGCGGAAGTACTCGTGCAGCTCGGCGCCACGGCCGGCCGGTGCGGCGAATTCGACGAACTCGAAGCCGTCGATGCCCATCGGGTTTTCGAAGGTGGTGACCTGCATGCCAGGGTTGGGATGCGAGGCGGACGGGACTGCGGTATTCATGGCGTGGCTCCGAATCGGTGCCGCATCGGCACAAACCAGGTGCGGGCGGGGTTGGACCCGGCGAGAATGCAGGGTACGGACCCAACACTTATAGTTACACTTGAAACCACCAGCAAGGTGCACCGCAACATGAGCCCCGCCGATCCCGCTTCCACCCGCCTGCGTGCCTCCCACGTCCTGCTCGATCTGGAACAGTTCCTGCCGTACCGGCTGAGCGTGCTGTCCAACCGGGTCAGCGGCAATATCGCCAAGCTGTACGGCGACCGCTATGGCCTGGCCATTCCGGAGTGGCGGGTGATCACCATCCTGGCGCTGTACCCCGGGTCGTCGGCCAGCGAGGTCTCCGACCGCACGGCGATGGACAAGGTGGCGGTCAGCCGCGCGGTGGCCCGCCTGCTGGAGCGCGGTTTCATCAAGCGTGAGACGCATGGCGATGACCGCCGACGTTCGGTGCTGGCCCTGTCGGCGGCGGGGTTCGAGGTGTACGAGACGATCGCACCGATGGTGATCGAGATCACCCGCAAGCTGATGTCGGTGCTGAGCGAGGAAGAGGAGCAGGTGCTGGAGAAGCTGATTCTGCGCCTGGCCGGGGATGGCCTGGAGCGGATGGGCGAAGGGGTCTGAGGGGTTTCCGGGGCTGCGCCCCGGGCCCTGCAGAGACTCTCAAGCAACGGCAACGGCGCAAAGCCAGCTTCCTGCAGCTGGACGGGGTGGAGCCGATTGCGGGGGACGCCGTGAATCCGTCCCTGGAGGCTCGGTCGCGCCATCCATGGCGCTCACGCCCCCGCAATCGGCTCCACCCCGCCTTCGACAATTTCCCGCTGCTGTTGGTAGGTGTCGACCTTGGTCGACACATGGATCCACGCCATGCGTGGATGATGTCGCGGGCTGCGCTGTGAGGGATCCAGCGCGCTCCATCGATGACGTGCAACGCGTGGTGTTCATGGCCCGCCGACAAACGGTCTTTCGGCCGGGTTCGACTCGACGTGTCGCGTTTACCACCTGATGTTTCGGCATCGGGCCGGTAGCGTCCTGATCGACAGAGCCGTTGTATCGAAATTCGCGCATCGAATGGCATTGCCTATTGGACTGCCGGTCCCATCGGCCTGAGGGTAGGCGCACAGCGGAGCACCGCTGCCGGGGTTGAAAGCCCGATGATCCGAAGGAAACCACGCCGCACCCGTCGCCGTCCTTCGCGGGCGGCGGCGACTCGCGCTGCCCTGCTTTGGCGGGCGGTGCGTGGGGCCGCATGGCCGCCGTTCTTCCTTCGGATCACGGTCTTTCAACCACGCATCGCCTGCCGCCTTTCCGGCGGACTCGCCACGGAGCTTCGCCATGACACGTCCCCATCACCCCACTACCGAGCCCATCGACTGCGAAGCCGACCTGCAGCGCATCGATGAGGCATTGGCCACGCTGGAAACCGTCACCGAGGCGTGGCTCGAACATCATCGCCTGAAGGCCTGCCAGCCAGGCCTGCTGCTGTCGTTGAACCGGCTGCTTGACCTGACCAGTCTCGCCAAGGGCTACGCCAGTGCGCTGCGGGTGATTGCCGAACCCTGAGTGGTGGATGCGGAACCACCAGCACCAGCAGTAGATCCACGCCATGAGTGGATGCGGGACCACCAGCGCCAGCAGTAGATCCACGCCATGCGTGGATGCGGCCTCACGCGTGGATGCCCCACGTACTCAG
>NZ_JBNYZT010000005.1:0-369353 GCF_050573115.1 Stenotrophomonas indicatrix | reverse complement strand
CCCCCCCCCCCCCCCCCCCCCCCCCCCCCCCCCCCCCCCCCCCCCCCCCCCCCCCCCCCCCCCCCCCCCCCCCCCCCCCCCCCCCCCCCCCCCCCCCCCCCCCCCCCCCCCCCCCCCCCCCCCCCCCGCCCCCCCCCCCCCCCCCCCCCCCCCCCCCCCACCCCCCCCCCCCCCCCCCCCCCCCCCCCCCCCCCCCCCCCCCCCGCCCCCCCCCCCCCCCCCCCCGCCCCCCCCCCCCCCCCCCCCCCCCCCCCCGCCGTTGCCCAACTTCGCAAATCCGAAATCTGAGCGACGTTGAAGGGCCCGGCCACCATTGAGGAGCCGGGTCTGACAACGTCTGGTCAAGGTCCGCTTTCGGCCAAAAGCGGACATCCACCAATGCCCGAGTTAAGTCGCCCCGCGAAGCAGCGTCGGCTTGAATGAATTGTTAGGGCGCGCTGCTAGAAAGTCCCGACCTTCCAATGCCAGCTCTTTCCGACTGCAATGAAAAACTTACCTTTCACATGGTATTTGGCGAAAATCTTTCTAATTTCTTCGGCGACGAAATCTGTGATCTCAGATTGATGATTGCCATCATCTTGGAACTCCGCAACGTATGTGTTTGACGGGAGGTCAACAGTCCTGCGCTTCTTTCCCGTTGCGTAGCTTGGATAGTTCAGAGTGTCTAGGTCGTCAGTGATCTTCTTGTAGACGTTCCGTCCATGTGGAGAAATGGATGCGTAATGAAGATCGAATGTGATGGTGACGAAGTAACTCATGATGCTCTTGTGCGCCCTAGCGCCTGAGTTAGGCCGCGCCGCGAAGCGGCGTCGGCTTGGACGAATTGTTAAACCTCAACGCCATTCGCTGCGTAGAAGTCTATGAGCGCATAGATTCGCTCAATGTAGGTAATAAACTGACCTAGGTTTGCTAACACAACGCCAGGGTCGAGATCCGGAATAATCTGAGGGTGTCCCACGCTGTTACGTGTGTGCCTGTAGAAGTTGAAAGCACCGTCCAGCAATTGCTCCAGATCCTGAGCAAGTGGAAGTTCAGTCGGCTTAGTCTTGGCCGATTTGTAAGACCTCTTGAATTCGTCATATCTGACCGAGATCGCGCGATTGTTCACTCGGCTAAAAAAAGCCGCTTTGTGCGATTCATCTTTTATCGAATTCCCGTACGTTTCGATCAGGGTAATGATCGCCTTCTCGCTCGCGCCGCCTAGCATGAAGGCCGCTCCGGCGATGCTGCCTGCCTTGTAGCAGCGAAGCGACTCCTGAAAGAACCAGAGGATGACACCGTCGCAGGCCGGAACCCTTTCTTGCAGAGTCTGCGGAAACTTCTCAATCTCGGCCGGTAGCAGGGCACCTGGAGCAGCAGTGCCCTGTTCGATGCTCGTCTTGACATTATTGGCCCAAGTCTTCAGCGGAGAATCAGCACCTTGGACGTGCATCTTCCCCGTGTTGTAGACCAGGATGATGGATCGATTGGCTCCAGACTTAAGAGAGAACTTGGTGGCGTAGTCGATGTCGTCCTCGCCCGCGTATACACCTTCCCGCTCAAGCATCGCCCGAACACTGTTGCAGATTTGCTCATCACCATTGGGCATGCATATGACCCCTCCCTGAGGTCTAACTACCTGATAGCCGGATCCCTGGGTCCGGGTTATACGAACTGTCCACAGCGCACCGTATGGTGGGCTACGCCCTTGGTAAGACTCAATCTTAGGGTGGCTGGGTCCGGCTAACAACCCGATATATAACCGGACCCACCAGAGTGCAGAGCGTGTGCTTCGGCGGATGTCCGCTTGGGCTCGCATCACGTCCAGCTTCTCGAGCTAGGCGAACGCTTGCCACCCCCTCTACCAGGAGTTGGCCATCGCAATTTTTCACACACCTCAACGCTTCGAGCCCTGGAACAAAGGAAAGGTAGTCGCCAGAAGGCCCCACTGAAGCTGAAAGATATTTGGGCTATCCGGATCAGACTTCAGTTCGGCCACAAGATCCGCAACCTCGCTCTGTTCAACCTAGCGATTGATTCGAAGCTACGCGCCTGCGATCTGGTGAAGCTTCGGGTATCTGATGTCTCGCATGGCGGCCAGATAGCATCCCGCGCAATCGTGATGCACAAAAGACGGCGCGACGTGTCCAGTTCGAGATCACCCAATCTACTCGCGAGCTCGTCCAGGCTTGGATCGTATATGCCGACCTCAAGGCCTCGGATTCCCTACTCCGCAGCCGCGTGGCGGAATCGCCCCACCTGTCGACGAGTCAGTACACCCGGATCATCCAGCGCTGGGTGGAAGATGCCGGCCTCGAGTCGGGCTCCTACGGTACGCACACGATGCGCAGGACCAAAGCTTCGTTGATCTACCGACGCACACGAAACCTTCGGGCCGTCCAGCTCTTGCTTGGGCATACGAAGCTGGAGAGCACCGTTCGCTATCTGGGCATAGGCGTCGAGGACGCCTTAGAGATCGCCGGGCAGACTGATGTCTGAGCCCGGAAAGCCGATCCTCGTCCTGCAGAGGGTCGAGGATCGGCCATCCGCAGCCATAGGCGAGTCGCAGGTGTCGGGAAGCTAATCATGGATCGAGAACGAGCATCAAGGGATTCCCGCCAGAACCAAGATGCAGAGCGGTCCAGGCAGTCAAACTTCGGAGTAACGTTCAGACTACACGTCAAAAACGTGGGCCTGATCTGGGCCAAATAATCTAACAGTTAAAGGTTTTGAAGGTTTGAGACCCGAACTTGCATGAACGATATCCAAGAACATTATTTCAAAGCGCTCCCGCTCAACCGAGCTTGCGTGCGAAAACTGCGTCACCCGAAAAAAATCAACGAGCAGCTTTTCCTTTACAAAGAAATACCCAGCAGTAATTGCCAGCTCCATTAAAACCGGATCCTGCGCTCCCATTGCGCTAGCAATAGATAATGCCCACGCCTCTGAATCACCACGTTGACGCGCAGCACAATTCAAGAACCTATAAACTGCCAAGACATTTTGCCCATTAGTTAATGCCAAATGCCCTGCATTGAAATTGAACAGAGCATCTGAACCAAACCTCTGCATCAGCGGCACGAGCGCTTTCGGAAGATCATGCAGATCGTCCCCAGAAAGACTCTGCAAAACATCAATGCCACCATTCTCCGCAACAACATGCTCTAGACGATCTACTCTCCAATCTTCAACAAATTCACGACAAAGCTCTCGAAGCAAATGAGCTGATGCAGCGTATCCCTCGTCTAGCGGTGTGCCAAGCGCGACATCCAACTCGACGATGGCTTTGGAAAACTCCCCCGCACAAAAAAGCACATCGCCTAGCAAGTAATGCAGCCGTTGCGATGGTTCCAATGCAAGAGCAGCACGGTACTGCTCAGCCGCTTCTGCAAATAGTCCATTCTCAAAGAAAGCCGCACCATATTCATGCCGAAAGTAGGCACGATTGAAGTAATCAGGAAATGCATCTGCCGCCAACTTGAACATCGGCAACGCTTCTGACCACTGATTTTTGTTTGATAGGGCGTTGCCAAGGCTATATGCCGTTGCGGCGCGATGCTCGTCTATCTCGGATGCGGCCAACTCTTCCCGATGCATTGAAATCCATTGGTCGATCTCGCCGTAGCGTTGTGCTGCCACGTATGCAACTACAGGAAACAATGCGCCTCCCATTTCGGGCATGTCGCTTACGCTTTCTCCATGGAATAGGTCTGATGCATCTTTCAATCCAATGGCGTAGATAACCGAATCGATTAGAGGTAAGAAAAACTTTTCTCCCGCTGCTTTGAGCAGCAAACCAAAACAGCACTTTGCTATCGGGCGGGCTACGAGGATTCTGTCGTAGCGACACGCGGTCAGGAAGACAAGCAGGAGGATTGCTTTTGCGATGCAGGAAGGTTCCATCTCGTTGAATTCTTCAATCACCACACCTGGAAGCCCCAGGTATGAGCAAACGATTCCGCTTGGCAGTACAGATACTTCAAAAGCCGCCGAATTTGAACTATCCGCCTCGAACTCAAAGGCGCTCAGATTCTCCAATTCATTCAAAGCGTTGGCAACCTCAACCAGCTTTGCCACAGGCATGTAACCAGATCGAACTGCGACCAAAAATGGAGGTGACTGGCGCTCAGTAAATGCTCTACTTCTCTTCTCCAAAAAAACTTGAATAGCTTTCGGAGAAGTCAACTTATCCCATGGCTTTAGAAACTTGGTCACGCTCAGGGACTGCGCGTCGGGTTTCATCGACCAGGCGACATCATGAAGCCAGCACCAAAAAAAACGTCTTTCGTCGGCGTAGTAGCGCAGCAAAAGCACTGGATCAGTGTGCGCGCCCCAATACTCGAAGTGATCGCGATCTAAGGAAAGTACATCATCGTCAGCCGCATTGTCTGTAGCCTTGAGTTGACCATAGCAACGTAGCCCCGTCGCAAAGCCGTCGGCTTCAAAAATTTCTAACTGAACATCAATGCCATAGTCCTTGCGGAAATCATGTATTACCCACTTTGATGGCAACTCAAACCGAAGTGCTGCAAGTGAAAGCTCTTCTAACTCGTGGTTCCGGACACGCTTTGTTGTCATTTCGAAGTTCCCTGACGCACTTGTATATTTCGAGCTTGGCCTCCTTATCCATTAGATCCCATCTTAGGAGGGGGGGAGGCCGCTTTCTGATCGTCTGCCAGCGCCACGACACTTCTGCTTTGGGTCGTGAGAGGACGATAGCATTCTGGTTGCACCCTCTTGCGTAGGCGCGTCCGATTTCGGCCAGCAGTGGGCGTTCAACGTTTGAATTAAGCCGTACCACGAAGCGGCGTCGGCTTAAATAAATCGTTAGGGCCTAGCGGCACGCCTGGCCTTGAACTTATCAAAGCGGTCTCGGTACGAGAACATGTAGTCAAGAATGGCGTTTGTGAACTCCAGGATGTCTTTTGCGTCAGGCTGCGCGATGTTCAACCCAACCCCATGCGCGGCCTCATTGCCAGCGACCCGGAGCGAGTCAGACCACTCATAAAGACGATCATCTATTTGTCCTTGATCTCGCATAGCTTTTAGTGATCCAGCAAGGTTTCTCTCGTTGACGCCATGCTCAGCGCAAATGCCCTCCAATGTTTTGCGGCACATGATTGCTGAAGCCGTATAGGCTTGAGCGCGATAGCAGGCGCAAGCCTCCTCGAAGGCGGCCTGAATGCTTCGTGGCGCGTTTGGGTTGACACGCAGATCGGTAGAGGGGAACACCAAGTAGGGCGTGTCCCATCGATCGCCTTCGACCATATTGCCAATGTTGTTTTGGCGGATGAGGATCGGCGAATTACACTGCGCGCATGAAAGTAGCGTGAAAAGCGTGGAGGGCCCCTGCCCGTTAGAGAGGCGCTCATAGGCGCCACACTCGCGAGTTTGGACGTGCGCGCGGCATTCAAAGCATTCAACGATCATGCGACCTTCTCCTAGGCCTTAACTCCGGAATTAGGCCGGCCCGCGCAGCGGTTCGGCTTGGATGAATTGTTAGGCAACAGCATCGGAGGCCGAAGCCTGCTTGGCAAGTACCCGGTCGCCGCAGCAGACGCTGCACGGCTCAAAACCGGTCGTGCGTTCTCCGCCCACGACGCGCTCAAGGCAGACCTCTCCGCGACCACGGCAGATAGCACCCATCGGAGCCAGAAGCGTACGCCGGACTCTCCACGTGCTTCAGTGGTAAGAACTTGTCCCCGGCTTACCCTATTCGGCGCGATCAGCGGGTACGGGTACGGGTGCGGTAGCGGCCCACCGGGCGGCTAGAACAGGATGTCGAGGTCCTCGACAGAAGCTACTGCTTGCCGCCGAGCGAGCTTCCATCTTTCCTCGCATGCTTTGATGAAGCGCACCGTGCTGGCGACGTTGCTGGCGATCAGAAGTGCCTCATCGTATGCCAGCACTGGATTGTCATGGGCCATCGTGTGGTTGTTCCGAACGTAGTCGAATTGACCGAAGATCGTGGTCGCGCCTTTCAGGATGTGCTCCGCCATCTGGGAAGTCAGAAGACCTTCTTCCCTGATGCGCTTCACGTAGGCACCCATAAGGCCACCCAACGGCACCGAACGGTCTCTCGGTATACCGCGCTCTTCGCAGAGCTTTCGAAGAAACTTGACGAGGAACGTATGCAGCCTGTCTAAGCCTTGCTCGGGCTCGTCGCGCTCGAAACATTCTCTCGCTGCTTTCGCCACCTTCTGAAAGTCTTCCGTCTCACCATCGATGGCCTCAATGTCATCCACAGGCCTGGCTTGCGCCAGCCGCGCTGCAATGGCTTCGCAATCCCGGAAGAGTACCTGCCGCTCCAATGCCGAATGTCCGGTATCCCGGCAGTGCTCTAGCAGTTCGTGGATGACCCGACCTACCAAGGAGTCATCTTCTTTGGTCCAGAAGCTGCGCAAATGGTTAGCTTTGGACGAGCCATTGCCACTGTATGCCCCGCCATAGATGTCTCGATTGCCCCTCTCTTCGAAAAACCGAGCAAACGAACTATTCGAAAAATCGAGGACGTAACCACTGCTCATGCCGAACAGATCTTCAAGCTTCCGTCTCTCGCGAGGACTCAAACTGGACATAGGTGGCTTCGGGGAGTTCTAGGACAGATCTCTACGATTAGGGGAATGATCACCATGGGATGTCATCCTCCTCAACCGCCGACTCCGCTTCAGAACCTGCTGCGGGGCTCATCATTTCAACGAGGCGTTCGCCTTGAGCCAGCAGATGGTCGTAGGTCATTACGGAGATCCCGTGGAGACGGCGATTGAGCCCATGAAGTGCACGCTGCTGCTCGTCTGTCCATCCGTGGGATCGGCCAATGACAATCGTGGCGCGGGGGTGATAGGCCACCACCTCTTTGTGGTCTAGAAGCCCATCCTTCGCAGCCTGGTGGAGGATGTCTAGATACCGGTGGCATTGGCCGATGGCCCGGGAAACGTCTGCCGAAAAGTAATAATTCTTGTGGGTGGCGTCGTAGAGCAGAACCTCCTTGTCGGGTCGCTTCAACTCAACGATATCCCGATACCCCGCGATCACGTTGGGCAACAACAGGTCGAGGTTGTCTCCGGTGGAAATGGCCCGAACTTCGTCACGGACCACATAGGCATTTCCGAACGCCCAACAGTGCTTCTCACACCATGCCTGATAGGTCTGCTCCCCTGCCTCACCGCTTCCCAGATTGGAGCGCAATTCGGCCACCGCTGATCGCATCTCGCTCAGACGGATTGACCCACGCAGCGCAGTACTCAACTCATGCGTGAGTTCAGTGCTGGACAAATGGCCCAGCAACTCCGACTGCGATAGAACCTTTGTCAGGGCACCCACCAGCTCTTGAGGGTTGTGGCCCGTCAGATTGGCCTCGCCGTTGGCCACCCGAATCAAGATGAACTCACCCGTTTCCGACTGAGCGGCGAGGGGCAGATGTGTCTGTAGGTATTTGAGCAGCTGGAGGGACGAAGTTTCCGACAACGTGAGGGTCTTGGCCTTGTCCTCAATCCACGGCTGGTCCTTCGCTTTCACGAAACCTTCGAGCTTCAGCGAGAACGTGGTTCGACCGTCGCTGTGTGGAATAAACCAAGCCAGGGCGTGGAGCTTGCTCTTACTGGTCTCATTGAGCACAACTGGTGGTGCGTAGTCCACCTTGCCACTGCTGGCCGTCTTCCTCACCACCTTCTGGACTTGCCCTGGCCCTTCCATATCGCCTCCCCGCTTAAGCCCCGATTGCCGCCTTCAACTGCTCGGTGACGCTGTTGCCCTTCTCGTCCTTCAACTGGGCCATGAGGTAGATCCCCTTGCCCTTGCTCTTGGTCGCCCAGAGCTCGCCCACCATCCGCTTTTCCTTCTCGGTGTCGGACGAATACCGGTCCCCGCCTTTGTATTCCACGACCAGCAGGCGCCCGTCCTTGAGACGAGCGACGAAGTCAGGATAGGTGCGCTGCTTGGCGGTGGGCATCCAGAACTGGCTGCGATCCACCAGGTTGCGCACCCAGAACTCCACCTCGTCCAGCTGGTCGATGGCCTGGGCGCAAAGGAATTCCTCACCGACCTTGCCGCCCGCTGTCTTCCACTGAAGGTCGCCCACGAAGGGAAAGTAGTGCTTGCGGAACCGGTAGGTGCCGCCCTGGTAGTAGGAGTGCGCCGGATACAGGGTCATGTCCGCCGGGTAGGTAAACATCGCGTCTGGCTCGTCGCTGACCACGACCTCGGCGGCATCGGCGAATAGGGCCTGCTGGAAGCCATCATTTAACGCCTCGACCTTGGCGAGCTGGAGCTGCTCACTCAGCTTACGCCTGAGGACGAACTGGCCGTTGAGCAGCTGGGACAGGGAGAAGCCCTGGTCCTGGGACAGTCCGCTGATTGCCCGGCGCACCCACTCCCGCAGCACCGGCTGTTTCACGGCCGGGTCACGGATCTTCTGGTCTAGCCATCCCACCAGGTCTGCTTCGGTCCGGTCCTTGGCAAAGCCCGGAAGGTAAGTGTTCACATCGTCGTCGATCTTGGTATAGGTGATTCTTTCATCAACCAGATCGACTTCGAATGTCTGGCTGTCGGCGTTGAATTTGAGGCTCGACAGGTCCGGCCGGTAAGCCAGCAAATCCCAGGCGAATCCGCTCGGCACCGCGCCGCTTTCGACGAACTCCAGCTCGCCCTGCTCCATGACACATAGGCGGGGCACGCTGAAGACCATACCGTTCTGGCTGGGCGCTTTGACGGTCTTGGAGACGATCTGGTGACGTTCGATGGTAGCCGCAGCGTCCTTGCGCTCCTTGGCGGACACGGCCAAGGTAATCGCCTCCACCGTGGAATCGTCCACCTCCCCCGTGATCTCGATCGTGCCGCCCTTGCCGTCCTTGTTGGGCACAAACACCACGTTGCCCTGGTCGCGCTCGGGCACGTTGGTCAGGTCCGGTGGCTTGCTGACCGCCACGGTGGTCTTGGGCGGTGCTGGGACAGGATTCGCTCCACCTTGCAGGACCAAGCCAGGGCCGGGCGTCGCTTCGCGCTGGACGGCGCCTACGGCTTCCAATGGATTGAAGCCAATGTCGATGAGCGACTTGGTCAGCTCTGCCGCCGCCAGGTTGAAGTGGGTAGTGGTGACGTGGGCATAGGCCTTGTTCATGGCTTCCTGCTTGCGCCGGGTGGCGTATGGCATCCGGAGCACGCGGCCCAGCAGCTGCTGGATATCCTTATCGCTCTTGACCTGGGCCACCGAGCAGAACACGTAGGCAAAGGAACAGTCCCAGCCCTCCTTGAGCGCCTGCTTGGTGATGATGACCTCGATGGGACAGTCCTTGGCGAACAGGTCAACCCCGTCGATCTCGCGCTGATCTCCGGTGGCGATGGCGATCGCCTTCTCCGGCACCTTCTCGTTATCGATGAGGTGCCGCTTGACCTCTTCCACCGTGGCCGTCCCCTTGGCGTTCTCAGCCTGGATCAGCAGGATGGGGCGGATGTAATCCGGTTCGTTAAGCGCGGTCTTTCCCAGCTCGTTGCGACGGGCCACGGCGCTGCCCACCGCCGCCTCCCATTGCCCCACATGCTCCTTGAGCATGACGGGAAACTTGATCATGTTGGCCACCTTCAGTTCGAAGGCGCTGACGCTGACCAGAACATTGCTCTTGCTTGCTTCCGGTGTGGCGGTCAGTTCCACCACAACCTTCGCACCTAAGCGTTGGTAGACCTCGTAGGACAGCGGTGTGTTGGCGTTGTGCGCCTCGTCGGTGATGACCAACGGCCCATGAAGCTTTAGCAGGTTGGCGAACGACGCGATGGCCCTGCCAGCTGCGTTCTGCTCCAGATACGGCAGATCCGACACGCTCCCGGCGAAGTGTGCCTCTAAGTCCTCGTGGTGCTCGTAGACCTTGCGGCCTTCCTGGTTCTCCACGCGAAGGGCTGCCATCGTGGAAATCACCACGCACACCTTCGTGCCAAGATCTGCGGGGCGAATGTGAGTGAAATCTTCGACGTCGAACACCGCGACCTTGCCACCGAAGGCCTCATCCAACTCCTGACGGTAGGGGTGGCGGGTATCCTTGAACGCTTCCAGCGTCTGGGTCTTGATCTGGGTGGTGGGCACCATCCACATGACCAGCGGATACGTCCGCTCCAGGTAAGCATCCCCTACCGCTTGAATAATGTGAGCGCCCATCACCGTCTTGCCGCCGCCCGTGGGGATGCGCAGGCACACGTAAGGCGTGGCTTCCATGCCCGGCATGGGCTTGTAGTCCGTGACCAGGCCCGGATCCACGTTCTTCTCAAACGCAGATGCGGGACCGGTCAATCGCGCGTCTTCTAGGAACTGATCCAAGCTGGACAGGGCCCGCCGTTGATACACCTTCAGGGAGAGAGCCATAGTCAGCGCGCCTTGATGTCGTAGGGAGTTTGCTTGAAGGTGATCTGGAGTTCTTCCAACCGCTCTTTCGGCAGGTCGCAGGACTCACCGTAAATCACCTTGGGTCCGTCGAATGGCTCCAGTCCTCGCAACACCCTTTTGGTCAGCACGTTGCCACCGCTCTTGCTTTCGTCGCCCAGGATCCCGTTGAACAACAGGTAGTAACCCACGCCGTGGTGCTCGCCCAGAAATGCCGTCTTGGGCGCACGAGTGGAGCGCGCGGTGCCGGTCTCAGCGAACCACACGTGGGCTGCCAAGTATTCAAAGCGAATGCCCTCCCGGATGTGACCGTTCTCGTCGAAGACGGGCACTCCGAGCTTGTAGAAGCGGAAGCCACCGCCGCCTTGCCATCCCACCACCTCAGAAACTCCGCCCTTCTCTCCGTCCACCACTTTCACTAGCCGAGGCTGGCACATCGATCGAGCGTGCTCACCCGCTTCCACCCCGATCCAGCGACGCTTCATTTTGTGCGCCACAGCAGCGGTCGTGCCGGATCCGAGAAAGCTGTCGAGCACGATATCGCCCTCTTCGGTGGCGATCCGAATCACGCGCTCCAGGAGGGCTTCCGGCTTTGGAGTATCGAATGCCACATCCCCCGGAAAGAGCTTACGCAGCTCGTTCTTTGATGTTCGGTTACTACCGACATCCTCTTTACGCCAAAGCGTGCGGGGCACAAGGTCGCCGACCTCAGACAGAAACTTCTTGATGCTCGGACGCGCGTCCCTTTTAGGTCCCCACCAGATACGTCCATCTTCGTCCAGCTCACGAAGCTTGTCTTCAGAGATGCGCCAGAAGCGACCTGGCGGAGGAGAAAATGTGCGCCCCGTGGGCCCGGTCAACGTATAGGTGCCTTTCGAATATGGTTTGTTCGCATAGGGATCCCCAGGAAGCCACGGCCCACGCGGATCATTGTCAGGGTTCGTATAGATGGCATTCGACCTCTCATCTCGGGGCAGCTTTCGGGGGCGCCACTCGTCATTTTTGGAGTATACGAAGATGAAATCGTGGTCGCTGGAAAACTGACGTGCGGAATTTCGAGGAGAGTCCGCCTTTTCCCATATAAGAGTGGAGACAAAATTTTTCCGGAGAAAAATTTCGTCCATGATCACTTTGAGGTAGTGAGCCTCTGCATCGTCAAGCGTGATCCAGATCGATCCATCCTCGGCCAGCAGCTCCCGCAGAAGCTCAAGGCGCGGATACATCATGGATAGCCACTTGGCGTGCTCCATATTGTCATCGTAGTGCTCGAACGCGCTCCGCGTGTTGTATGGAGGATCAATGAAGATGCACTTCACCTGCCCCGCATAGTAGGGAAGCAGCGCCTTCAAGGCATCTAAGTTGTCCCCTTCGATCAGCATGTTGGAGGAATCCTCTTCCCCATAGGACAAGCTGGCCACCGGCTCCAACAGACGGTAGGGCGTTAGGGCAGATCGAGTCAGGTCCTCGTCACGGTTGGACCAGTTAAGCAATGGCATCTAAGGACATCCCCTCAAACAGGTCCCCAGTATCGTTCAGCCCCATGGTAAAGGGCCACTTTCGCAGCACCTGCAACATGACAAGGCTTTGTTTCCAAAGGCTTCCCCCATCAGTGGCAGGCCAGCGACATCGCCGATTGCGCAGACCCAAAGCCGGCAGGCAGCTGGGCCCTGCAGCCCACCTCACCTCGATCACCTGCCCGGGCTTCGCGTGCTGCGGGTAGAGCTCCCCATCGAAGCTCACTTGGGTAGCCTCGGTCGCCGTCTTGGCCACCGTTCCCGCCTCGGTGGCCGGGTCGGTGAGGCAGAAGGTTCGTGCGGTTTCGGTCAGGTGCATGTCAAGGTAGTGTTCGCCTGTTTCACGCGGCTATTCGAATTTTGGTCGCAGCCGTCACGGCGCTGTCCTTCTCCGGATTCCGGGCAACCGCTTCAATCCGCTTCCAGTTTCGGGCCGGGCCGCTCCAGCGTGATGGATGGGCTTGGCGCGCCTGCTGATGCAGCGCATGGCGTGCCTTCGGGATCGCCACGTCCTGGCCTGCATGCCGTTAAATGGGCTGACATAATTGATGTTGCTACGGCGATGGTCGTGCTTGTACCAAGGCACGAAGGTGGCTGCCCGATCCTACACAACTACGTCCTCCCCTCATAGGCATCCACAATAAGTGGCTTGGCCCGCTCCAAATCATCGAGATTCGAGATCGCAACCTCCAAGTCTCCGGTGCCCCAATGGCCGAACGCTCGGGCATCGCGCATGTTGGGCGCTAAGTGGGCAATCGAATCGGGATCGATGTGCAAGAAGAGGAGCAAGCGACTCTTTTGCGGCACGACAGTTGCGAAGTTCTTAAGACGTTTGAATGCCATGTACAGCTTGAGCTCTTTGCGCTGAACGTCATCACCTAGCGATCCGATGAAATCGTCCAACGAACCAATCAATCCCGCCATTTCGGGGCTATACAATGCCATCCACTCGGAATATGTCCTATCGCCAGTGGAACTGGAAGACCTTGGAGTATTGGTGAACGGCACGTCCACTACTACTTCGCGTGCCCTGACCTTTCCGCGACCAGTAGTTGCGGTGTTGACCTGCTCAAACAACAGCAGATCATCTCCAAATCGCCTGTACCGAATGAGCTCCACACTCTGGTTGATCTGCTGGACGGCGTGTGCATCGAATTTCGTGAAATCCGCTGCAATGCAGACAACTCGCGGAGAACTCCAATCAATTTGCGAGGCCGCGGCGGTGCCCAGCGCATCCATTACCTTCAGCTTGAACTCGGCCTGATGATCCATTAGCCAATCCAGGTAGTAGAGCCCCTGATTAATGACGTTCTCACCGATTGAACGCTTGTACTCAATAATGACAGGGCTGTTATTTTCATCCAGGCCCAAAGAGTCAATGCGACCACCATGGGTCTTTCCGGTCACGTACTCAGTCGCAACAAACCGAATCCCAAGCATAGGCAGCAAATTGGCCTCAATCAGCGTCTGAAGCGGCTTCTCCAGATCTGAAGCCCTTCCCTGCAGTTCAGCCGCTTTGCCGTCAACCAACCTGAAAAGCTTGATGTCACTCATTCCGTCCGATTCCCTTCAACTCTGCGCCTAGCGTACCGGCAAACAGCCCATCCCATACAACAAGGGCGCCTCTCGGCGCCCTCATTCTCTCAACTCATTCCCACTCAATAGTAGCCGGCGGCTTCCCCGAGATGTCATAAACCACCCTCGACACCCCCCGCAACTCATTGATGATCCGGTTGCTCACCGTACCCAGGAACTCATACGGCAGATGCGCCCAATGCGCGGTCATGAAGTCAATCGTCTCCACGGCCCGCAGCGCAATCACCCACTCATAAGCCCGCGCATCGCCCACCACGCCCACCGACTTCACCGGCAGGAACACGGCAAACGCCTGGCTGGTCTTGTCGTACAGGTCAGCCTTGCGCAGCTCATCAATGAAGATGGCATCGGCCTTGGCCAGCAGTTCGGCGTATTCGCGCTTCACTTCGCCCAGAATGCGCACGCCCAGGCCCGGGCCCGGGAACGGATGGCGGTAGACCATGCTGCGCGGCAGGCCCAGCTCAACGCCCAGGCGGCGCACTTCGTCCTTGAACAGCTCGCGCAACGGCTCCACCAGGCCCAGCTTCATGTGCTCCGGCAGGCCGCCCACGTTGTGGTGGCTCTTGATCACATGCGCCTTGCCGGTCTTGCTGCCGGCCGACTCGATCACGTCCGGGTAGATGGTGCCCTGCGCCAGCCACTTGGCGTTCTTCAGCTTGTTCGACTCTTCGTCGAAGATCTCAACGAACAGGTTGCCGATGATCTTGCGCTTGGCTTCCGGGTCGCTCACGCCTTCCAGCGCGCTGAAGTAACGGTCGGCGGCATTCACGCGCACCACCTTCACGCCCATGTGCTCGGCAAACATCGCCATCACCTGGTCGCCTTCCTGCCAGCGCAGCAGGCCGGTATCCACGAACACGCAGGTCAGCTTCTCACCGATGGCCTTGTGCAGCAGCGCCGCCACCACGGACGAATCCACGCCGCCGGACAGGCCCAGGATCACTTCGTCGTCGCCCACCTGTTCGCGCACGCGGGCGATCTGGTCGTCGATGATGTTGGCGGCGGTCCACAGGGTCTGGCAGCCGCACACGTCCACCACGAAGCGGCGCAGCAGCGCCTGGCCCTGCAGGGTGTGGGTCACTTCCGGGTGGAACTGCACGCCGTACCAACGCTTTTCTTCGTTGGCCATGGCGGCCACCGGAATGCGGTCGGTGGTGGCGGTGATGGTGAAGCCCGGCGGCGCAACGGAGACGTGGTCGCCGTGGCTCATCCAGACATTCAACTTCGGCTCACCGCCATGGTCGCTCAGGCCCTTGAACAGCGCATCCGGGTTGATCACGTTCACTTCGGCGTGGCCGAATTCGCGCTGGTCAGCGGCTTCGGTGGCACCGCCCAGCTGCGCGGCCAGGGTCTGCATGCCGTAGCAGATGCCGAAGATCGGCAGGCCGCTGTCGAACACTTCCTGCGGCGCGGCGGGGGCGCCCGGCAGCGTGGTCGATTCCGGGCCACCGGACAGGATGATGCCCTTGGCGCCGAAGCCGGCGATCTCGGCCGGGTTGTGGTCCCACGCCCAGATTTCGCAGTAGACGCCCAGCTCGCGGATGCGGCGGGCAATCAGCTGCGTGTACTGCGCGCCGAAATCGAGGATGAGGATCTTGTCGTTATGGATGTTGGTCATTCGGGCGCTCAGGGATGGGTAGTACAGAGAAGGTGCTCAGCACGCTGGCGGACAACTCACGCCGCAATTCATCGGCCACCGGATCCGGCGCGGTCCATCGCACGCCGATGAAGCCATCGGCACGCTGCTCGCGCCGTGGATAGGGATCGCCCCACATGCAGGTCTGCAGCCGTTCGATGTCGGCGCTGCTGGTTTCGCAGCGGATCAGCCGCGCATCGGTCATGTCGACAAGCTTCTCGTCGAACCAGGAACCGAAGCTCCGCTCGAAGTGCGGGAGCTGCGTCGACCAGCCCAGCCGGCGATAGCTCTCATCACGCAGTGACGGCAGAATCTCCGGGCTGTATTCACCCTGCCAGCAAACCAGCAAGCCGTTGAAACTGGATGCGCGCGGCGGCACCAGGCGCCATTGCAGCGCCCCCTGCGGCTCAAGCCGCCAGCCCTGTGGCAGGTCGAAGGTCAGGTTCGGACAGGACACCCGGTTCGCAGGGGGCGCCACCTCGGCCGAGGAGTGCTCGGCAGCGCCGGAGCACCCCGCGACCAGCAGGGCCACGCCAAGCAAGCTCCCGCCACGGTATCGGCCGGCGCGCTGGCCGGCAGTGCGGAGGTAGCTCACGAGACCGAGGCGGGCAGTCATCAGGAGCGGTAGTTCGGCGGCTCTTTGGTGATCGTCACGTCGTGGACGTGGCTCTCGCGCTGGCCGGCGCCGCTGATCTTCACGAACTTGGGCTTGCTGCGCATGTCCTCAACGGTGGCGCAGCCCACGTAGCCCATGGTGGCGCGCAGGCCGCCCATCAGCTGGTGGATGATGCCGCCCACCGGGCCGCGGTACGGCACGCGGCCTTCAATGCCTTCGGGCACCAGCTTGTCGGCGGTGGCGGCGTCCTGGAAGTAGCGGTCCTTGGACCCCTTCTCCATCGCAGCCAGCGAGCCCATGCCGCGGTAGCTCTTGTACGAACGGCCCTGGAACAGCTCGGTTTCGCCCGGCGATTCCTCGGTGCCGGCCAGCAGGCCACCGACCATGATGGTCGAGGCACCGGCGGCCAGCGCCTTGCCGATGTCGCCGGAGTAGCGGATGCCACCGTCGGCGATCAGCGGGATGCGGTCCTGCAGCGCTTCGGCCACCAGGTCGATCGCGGTGATCTGCGGCACGCCCACGCCAGCAACGACGCGGGTGGTGCAGATCGAGCCCGGGCCGATGCCCACCTTCACTGCGTCCGCGCCGCTGTCCAGCAGCGCCAGCGCGGCCTCACCGGTGCAGATGTTGCCGCCGATGACCTGCACGTTCGGGAAGTTCTTCTTGACCCAGCTGACGCGGTCCAGCACGCCCTGCGAATGGCCGTGCGCGGTATCGACCACGATCACGTCCACGCCGGCAGCGACCAGCGCTTCCACGCGGCGATCGGTATCGCCGCCCACGCCGACGGCCGCGCCGACCAACAGGCGGGTGGCGATGTCCTTGGCAGCGTTCGGGAAGTCGGTGTTCTTCTGGATGTCCTTGACGGTGATCAGGCCACGCAGGGCGAACTCGTCATTGACCACCAGCACCTTTTCGATGCGGTTGCGGTGCAGCAGCTGCAGCACTTCGTCAGACGCGGCGCCTTCCTTGACCGTGATCAGGCGATCCTTCTTGGTCATGATGTGGCGGACCGGATCGTCCAGCTCGGTCTCGAAGCGCATGTCGCGATGGGTGACGATGCCGACCAGCTGGCCACCGCCGTCCACCACCGGCACGCCGGAGATGTTGCGCGCCTGGGTCAGGGCCAGCACGTCGCGGATGGTGGTTTCCGGGCCGACGGTTATCGGGTCGCGGATGACGCCGGCCTCGAACTTCTTGACCGTGGCCACTTCCGCGGCCTGCTGCTCCACGCTCAGGTTCTTGTGGATGATGCCCATGCCGCCCAGCTGTGCCATGGCGATGGCCAGGCGTGCTTCGGTGACGGTGTCCATGGCGGCGGACAGGATCGGAAGCTTGAGCTTCAGGTCGCGCGTCAACCGCGTTTCGAGGTTGACGTCCTTGGGCAGGATGGTCGAATGAGCGGGGACGAGCGAGACGTCGTCGTAGGTGAGAGCTTCAGCCTGGATGCGCAGCATCGGCATACCCGAGATGTGGGGAAGCGCGACATTTTACCCTGTTTTGGCGACCAAGAACAGTAATTTTGGTAGCCGGAAATAGGCAATGCTGCGACACAGTGTCGCGCGGGCGCACCGCCCTTGGTAGGTGCCAACCTTGGTTGGCACGAACCGTCCGGCATCCGGACCGCAGCCGGGGCAACGGCCCCGTCAGATGCGCGCCAACCAAGGTTGGCACCTACCAGGAGCGGTCCATCGCGATCAGCACGCCCCCATCAACAGCGGGCCCGATCAGACCCCGGCTTCCGCCGCTTCCAACGTGTTCTGCATCAACGTGGCCACCGTCATCGGGCCCACGCCGCCCGGCACCGGGGTGATCCAGCTCGCCCGCTGCGCTGCAGCCTCAAATCCAACGTCACCCACCAACCGGCCGTCGTCCAACCGGTTGATGCCGACATCGATCACCACCGCGCCCGGCTTCACCCACTCGCCCGGCACGATGCCCGGGCGACCCACCGCCACCACCAGGATGTCGGCGTTGCGCACGGCCTGTTCCAGCACGTCCTTGGGGGTGAACTTGTGGCAGCTGGTGACGGTGCAGCCGGCAATCAGCAGCTCCAGGCCCATCGGCCGACCAACGTGGTTGCTGACGCCGACGATGGTGGCGTTGCGGCCGCGCACCGGCTGGTCGGTGTGGCCCAGCAGCGTGGTGATGCCGCGCGGGGTGCACGGGCGCAGGCCGAATTCACGCAGGGCCAGGTGGCCGACGTTTTCCGGGTGGAAGCCGTCCACGTCCTTGCGCGGGTCGATGCGCTGGATCAGCCGGCGCGCATCGGGGATGCCCGGCAGCGGCAGCTGGATCAGGATGCCGTTGATCTTCGGGTCGGCGTTGAGCTGGTCGATCAGGTCGAGCAGCTCGGCCTCGGTGGTGCCGGCCGGCAGGTCGTAGTCGTAGGCTTCGATGCCCACCTTCTCGGCCGCGCGGCGCTTGTTGCGCACGTACACGGTCGAGGCCGGGTCGCCACCCACCAGCACTACGGCCAGGCCCGGGCGGCTGCCACCGGCGGCAACACGGGCGTCGACCCGCACCTTCAGGCTGTCGAGCAGGTCCTCGGCGATACGGCGGCCATCGAGGATGCGGGCAGGAAGCTGGGGGGCGGAGTCGGTCATCGGGGGCAGGCGTGGGGCGGCGGGGACGCTATTGTCCCCCATTCACGCCCCCTCGCCCACCGGGAATGCTGGCCGCCGCCGCTTCGGTAGTGCCGGCCGCTGGCCGGCAACCTCATGAACGCAGGACGCACCGTGCAGCTGCCGGCCAGCGGCCGGCACTACCAGGCTTCAGATCATTCCTCTTCTTCTTCCGGCACTTCATCCGCATTGAGCGTGCGCGCCTTGCGCTTGGGCGCGGTGAACGGCGTTGGCGTCGGCACGCCGGGCAGCGCGGTGCCGAACACCATGTGCGCGCCGGCACGCAGGTTGCCGCCGGCCATTTCCAGTTCGAAGCGTTCGGCGTCGCGCTCGCGGATCTGCTCGGCGATCTCGCGCGCGTCGTCTTCCTCCGCACCCAGCTCCACCAGCGCGGCCTGCCCGAACAGCAGCGCCGACTCGAAGGTTTCGCGGATCTGGAAATCCACCCCCGCATGGATCAGCCGCAACGAATGCTCGCGGTCGAACGAGCGCACCAGCAGCTTGGCCTGCGGGAACTGGTGCGCCACCAGTTCGACGATGCGGTCGGCATCCTCGGCATTGTTCACGCACACCGCGACCGCACGCGCACTGCCCGCGCCGGAGGCATGCAGTACGTCCAAGCGGGTGCCGTCGCCGTAATAGATCTTGAAACCGAAGCGCTCGGCGTTGTGGATCATCTCCACATCGTTGTCGATGATGGTCACGTCCACGTCGCGCGCCAGCAGCGACTGGCTGGCCACCTGGCCGAAGCGGCCGAAGCCGATCAGCAGCACGCTGCCGGACAGGCCATCGGCGGTGTCCACGCCTTCCAGGCTGACGGTCGGCTTCGGTGCCACACGCTTGTAGACCAGCACCACCAGCGGCGTCAGCGCCATCGACAGCACCACCACGGCGGTGAAGTTGGCATTGATGTCCAGGCTGATCACGCCGGCGCTAGCCGCGGCCGAGAACAGCACGAACGCGAACTCGCCGCCCTGCGCCATCAGCACGCCGCGATCCAGCGCCTGCGCGTGATCGCTGCCCATGATGCGCGCCACCACGTAGATGCACAGCGCCTTGGCTGCCATCAACGCCAGCACCAGGCCAAGGATCAGCTGCCAGTGCGCGGCCACTACGCTCAGGTCCAGCGCCATGCCCACGCTGAGGAAGAACAGGCCGAGCAGGATGCCGCGGAACGGTTCGATGTCCGCTTCGATCTGGTGGCGGAAGGTCGATTCGCTCAGCAGCACGCCAGCCAGGAACGCGCCCATCGCCATCGACAGGCCGGACAGCTGCATCAGCAGCGCCGCGCCCAGCACCACCAGCAACGCGGCGGCGGTCATCACCTCGCGCGCCTTCGATTCGGCCAGTACGCGGAACAGCGGGTTGAGCAGGAAGCGGCCAACCAGCACCAGGCCGACGATGGCACCGACGCCGATCGCCACCGACAGCCAACGCGAACCCTCACCATCGGCACTGCCTGCGCTCGGGCCCATCCAGGCCACCAGCGCCAGCAACGGCACGATCAGCAGGTCTTCGAACAACAGGATGGAGACGATCTTCTGCCCCGAGGGCAGCGCGATGTCGCCGCGCTCGGCCAGCAGCTGCATCACCACCGCAGTGGAGGTGAGCACGAAGCCGGTGGCACCGATGAAGGCGACCTGCCACGGCAACCCGAACAACTTGGCGATGCTGGTCAGCACCAGCGCGCAGGTGACGATCTGCAGCGTGCCCAGCCCGAAGATTTCCTTGCGCAGGCTCCACAGGTGCGAGGGCCGCATTTCCAGGCCGATGACGAACAGGAACATGACCACGCCGAGTTCGGCGGTATGCAGGATCGCCTGCGGGTCGGAGAACCAGCCCAGCCCGAACGGGCCGATCGCCAAACCGGCGGCAAAGTAGCCCAGCACCGAGCCCAGGCCGAGCCGACGGAACAGCGGCACCATCACCACCGCTGCGCCCAACAGGGCGACGACCTTGACCAGCTCGCTGGTCGCTGCTTCTACCGCCATGCGGTGGGTTCCCCGGAAATCGAAATCGGACTCAACGATAGAGCAACACCGATGACGGCAATAGCACGTACGTTGCGTTTTATTGTCTTGGAGATGGAACGATGCCCGGAGTAGCCCCTGGCATCATCCCGAAACCATGCATGTGTGTTCGTAGGCGCCAACCATGCACCCGCTTCGGTAGGTGCCAACCTTGGTTGGCATGCGAGCGCCGACCAAGGTCGGCATCTACCAAAGCACTCACCTACCCCGACAAAACGCGGCGTAATCGATATACCCCGGGAACGGCACGCCCGGCGCACACACCGGGCATTGCGGGTCCGGCCCGATGCCGGTCTCGCGGAAGCGCATGCCCAGCGCATCAAAGCGCAGCAGGCGCCCCACCAGTGGCTCGCCGATGCCCAGCAGCAGCTTCAGCACCTCGGTGGCCTGCAGCACCCCGGCCAGGCCCGGCAGCACGCCCAGCACACCCGCTTCGGAGCAGTTGGGCGCGAACTCCGGCGGCGGCGGCTCCGGGAACAGGCATCGGTAGCACGGCGCCACGCCACGCTGACGGCCGGCATCGAACACGCTCACCTGGCCGTCGAAGCGCTCGATGGCGGCGTAGACCATGGGCTTGGCGTGCTTGATGCAGGCGTCGTTGAGCAGGTAGCGCAGCGGGAAGTTGTCCGAGCCGTCCAGCACCACGTCGACATCCTGCAGCAGGCGGTCCACGTTCTCCGAGGTCACCCGCTCGGGCACGGCCTCGACCTCGATGGACGGGTTCAACGCCAGCAGCCGCTCACGTGCCGAATCCACCTTCAACTGACCGACGCTGGCCTCGGTATGCACGATCTGCCGATGCAGGTTGCTGCGCTCGACACGGTCGTGGTCGGCGAAACACAGGTACCCTACCCCGGCCGCCGCCAGATAGAAGCCGGCCGGCGCGCCCAGGCCGCCCGCACCCAGCACCAGCACCCGCGACTGCTGCAGCCGGCGCTGGCCCGCCTCGCCCACCTGCGGCAGCAGCAGATGGCGCGAATAGCGGTCGTAGAAATCACGATCGGCGTCGCTGGTCAGCGGCTGCACCAACGGCAGCGACAACTCACGCCAAGCGACGGTGCCACCGGCGATGGAGCTCACGTTCGTGTAGCCCGCATCCAGCAGCGCCTGCGCCGCATCAGCCGAGCGCTTGCCGCTCTGGCAGATCAACAGGATCTCCTGTTCCGGCAGCGCCAGGTGCGCGGCCGCGTCGGCCAGCAACTCGCCCTTGGCGACGCCACGCGCGCCTTCGGCCATGCCGCCGGCCCGCTCATGCGCCTCGCGCACGTCGATCAGCACCGCGCCATGGGCCACGCGTGCCCGCGCCTGCTCGGGGGAAAGCTCTGGAATGCTCATGCCGCCATTATCGCGCAGGCCACGCCACGCCGCCTTGACCGATGCCCGCAAACGCCGGGTAGTGCCGGCCGCTGGCCGGCAACCTCATGAACACGCCAGGCATCATCGGGTTGCCGGCCAACGGCCGGCACTACCGCAAACGAAGAAGGCGGCCCTGCGGCCGCCTTCTCGTGGATCACTTGCCCTTGACGTGCTTCATCAAGCGCCGCTTGGCCTTGACCTGCCGTTCGGTCAGCACGTTCTTCTTGCCCTCGTACGGGTTGGCACCCTCGCGGAAGATGAACTGCACCGGCGTACCGATCAGCTTGAAGCGCTTGCGGAAGAAGTTCTCCAGGTAGCGCTTGTACGACTCCTGCAGTTCCTTCAGGCGGGTGCCGTGCACGATGAAGGTCGGCGGGTTGGCGCCGGCCGGGTGCACGTAACGCAGCTTGGAGACATGGCCGCGGATGGTCGGCGGCGGGTTGGTCTCGTAAGCCACTTCCAGCGCCTTGTTCACTTCGCTGGTGGTGAAGGTCTTGTTCGCCGATTCGTGCGCGCGGTGCACCGCACGGAACAGCTCGCGCAGGCCCGAACCATGCTTGGCCGAAATGCGCACGGACTCGGCCCACGGCACGAAGCCCAAACGCAGCGACAGCATCGTTTCCGCCTGCTCGCGCTGGTAGTCGGTCAGGCCGTCCCACTTGTTGATCGCAATCACCAGCGCGCGGCCGGCATCCAGCACGGCGCCGAGCACGGTGGCGTCCTGGTCGGTCACGCCTTCGGTGGCATCGAGCATCAGCACGGCCACCTGGCACTGCTCGATCGACTGCATGGTCTTGACCACCGAGAATTTCTCGACGACCTCGTCCACGCGCGAACGGCGACGCAGGCCGGCGGTGTCGATCAGGCGGTACTCGCGACCGTCACGCTCCAGGTCCACCGAGATCGAATCGCGGGTGGTACCCGGCACGTCAGAGGCGATCATGCGCTCTTCGCCGAGGATGCGGTTGACCAGGGTCGACTTGCCCACGTTCGGGCGGCCGACGAAGGCGATGCGCACGCGGTTCGGATCGTTGTCCAGCTCTTCGCCGCTGCCCTCTTCCGGCAGGCGCTGGATGACCTCGTCCAGCAGGTCGTCCAGGCCCTGGCGGTGGGCAGCCGACACGGTCAGCATCTCGCTGAAGCCGTAGCGGGCAAACTCCGAACGCACGGTGTCCTCGTCGGTGCCGTCGATCTTGTTGATCAGCAGCAGCGTCGGGCGCGACAGCTTGCGCAGCCAGGCCAGGATCTCATCGTCCATCGCCGAGGTGCCCTCGCGGGCATCAACGACAAACAGGATCAGGTCAGCTTCGCCAGCGGCAGCGCGGGCCTGGCGCGTGGTAGCACCAGCCAGGCCTTCTTCTTCCTCTGCGATGCCGCCGGTATCGACGACGAGGAAATGGTTGTCCTCGTCAAGCCGGCAGACGCCATAGTTGCGGTCCCGGGTGACGCCGGGCTGGTCATGGACCAGGGCGTCACGGGTTCGGGTCAGTGCATTGAATATGGTCGACTTGCCGACATTCGGCCGTCCAACCAGGGCGACCAAAGGCAGCATCGCGATTACTCCGTATTAATTTGCCAACCGGAATGCGGTCAGCTTGCCATCAACGTTCTGCACCAGCAGCACCCCATCGACGACGATTGGCTGGGCCAGAAGCGCATCACCGCCGCTTTTCGCCCGCGCTGCCATCGCGCCATCGGAGGCCTGCAGCCAATGCAGGTATCCCTTGTAGTCACCGACCACCACGTAGTCGCCGTGCAGCGCCGGACCGGTCAGCGAGCGCCGGGCCAGTGCGGTCTGCGACCACATCGCCGCGCCGCTGGCCTTGTCCAAGCCGAACACGCCGCCCTTGTTGTCGGTAACGAAAACATTGCCCGAAGACACCGCCACACCGCCGGCACCGCCGTGGTCACGCGCCCACATCGGGCGACCGGTCGGGCCTTCGATGGCCATGGTCTGGTTCTTGAAGCTGCTCACGAACAGCGTATTGCCGTCGAGCACCGGGGCGCCATCGACGTCGGCCATGCGGTCCAGCTCGGTACGGCCTTCGCCAGTGCCGACGTTCTGGTCCCACAGCGTGCGGCCGTCCTGCATGGCCATCGCAGCAACGCTGCCCTCGTCCTTGCCGATGAACAGCACGCCCGGACCGGCCACCACCGCCGCGTTGCCGCGCACGGTCAGCGCCGGCAGCTCGCTCGGGTTGAACCACTTCTGGGTGCCGTTGCCGGCATCGAACGCGGTGACGCGACCGTCATTGCTGCGCACGAAGACCATGCCCTGGGCAATGGCCGGTGCGGCGATGACTTCGTTCGGCACGCGTGCGCGCCACTTCTCGCTGCCATCGTTGATGTCCAGCGCGATCACCTGGCCATCAAGGGTACCGATGACCACCAGGTTCTCGCCGACGCCCGGACCACCGGACAGCCGCAGCTTGGCTTTCTTCTTTTCCTTCTTCGGCTCCCAGGTCCAGACCTTCTTGCCGGTCTGCAGGTCGATGGCGTGCACGCCACCGGTGATCGCCGCGGCGAACACGTGACCATTGGCCACTGCCGGGCCCTGGCGCACGCCGATGCGGCGCTCGCCCTTGCCCAGATTGACCGACCAGGCCTTGCTGACCTTCAGGGTCGGCTCGAACTTCACCAGTTCAGCCGGCTCCTGTGCCTTCTTCGCTGCTGCGTCCTTGCCGGCGAACCAGCCCTTCATGGTGCTGCAACCGGACAGCGCCATACCGAGCAGGAGTACGGTGGCGACGCGCGTGATCATGACCTTCTGACTCATCAAACCGACTCCGCAGGGGCGGCGACGGTGCCGCCGGCGTCCATAACCTTGGTTTCCAGCAGTCGCCGCTGCGGCGCTGCCACGTCCAGCGTCTTCAGCGCCTTCTCATACTGTTCCCGAGCCGCGTCACGCTTGCCCTGCGCCATCAGCGCATCGCCATGGATTTCCAGGCTGCTGCTGTCGGTGGCGCTGCCCAGCAGCTTGATCGCTTCATCACCCTTGCCGGTAGCCACCAGCAGGCGTGCCACACGCTGGTCGACCACGCGCTGCAGGTCACCTTCGACCTTCACCGCGCGCAAGGTTGCCAGCGCTTCTTCATTCTTGCCTGCATCGACCTGGGCCTTGGCCAGCTGCAGCGCAGCCAGATCGCCGTAGATGCTGGACGGGCCAGCCTCCAGCGCCTTGACCGCCTTGGCCGCGTCATCGAGCTTGTTGGCCTGCAGACCCGCCAGGGCCTTCTGGTACTCGACATTGGCCGAGGCCAGCTTGCCGCCCTGGTCCTTCTGGTACCACTGCCAGCCGGCAATGGCACCGATGGCGATGACTACGCCACCGAGGATGCTGGCACCATTCTTCCGCAGCCAGCTGCGGACGCGTTCACTTTGTTCGTGCTCGTCGAGCAGGTCGTCGATCGCCATGCGTACTCTCGCCCCACCCATCGGGAGGGACCATTGGGATTATCGAAGGTGGTGAAACCGCGCCTCAGTGTGAAACCGGGACAACGGAGCCTTCAGAGGATACCTGAAAGCGTGCCACGTTGGCTCGCTGATAGGGCGTCAGATCGACGATAGCGCCATTCTGCTGAACCTGGACCGCCGAGGCGTTGCCCAAGGTGACCCGGGCCACCTGGCCGGGAGTGAAGCTGCGGGTCTCGCCCGCCTTGATCAGCGCCTTCTCGACACTGCCGCCATCCGGACCGGCAATATCGACCCAGCTGTCGCCACTGAACTGCATGTCCAGGTTGGCGGCAGCGGCCGGCGCAGCGCGGGGCACCGGGGCCAGCGAGGCAACGTAGGGGGTAGCGGTCGGCTTGGCGACGGGCGCGGCGACCACTTCGGCGGGCGCCGCAGCGGCGGACCCGGGACCGGCCGGGGTAACCGGCACGGCGGCCGGGATCACGTCCAGCGAGGCAGTGTTCGGCGAGGGCGTGGAGCCATCGAAGTGGCCACGGGTGGCGAACCACACCGGGACGGCCAGCACGGCGGTAATACCGACATACAGCGCACGGCGGCCGAGATTCTCGGCAATGCGGCGCGCACGCGGGGTATGGGTGTGGCTGACCAGGGTCGGCGGAACCACCGGGCCCACCTGGGCCTGTTCCAGCAGTTCGCTGACGTCGACACCTAGCAGGCGCGCGTAGCTGCGCAGCTGGCCGCGCACGAACACCGGCGCACCGAGCTTCTGCCACTGCTCCTGTTCGAGCGACTTCACCACTTGAACCGGCATGCGCAGGCGCTGGCCGACATCTTCGAGGGTCAGTCCGGCGGCCTCACGGGCCTGGCGCAGGCGGGTGCCGCAGCCGGCCACGGTCTCGAGATCGCTCACAGTCTGGTCATCAATCACAATGCATCAACCCTGGAGTTAGGAGCCCGCGTCCTGCGGAAATTCCTGTCGAATCCGCTGAAGATAGCGATCAGATGCTGCCTGATCACCCAGTCGCGCCTCGATTTCAGACGCAAGTTGTAACACGGAACGCGTGGCCGGTGCAGCCGCAATCCTACGTTCGGCGAAGGCGCGGGCCTCCATGAACTGGCCGCGACGGAAGCTCAGCTGGGCCATCGCCTCCAGCGCAACCGGGTTGTCCGGCACCTGCGCCAAGGCCGCACGCAGGTTGCGCTCGGCACGTTCAAGCTGGCCTGCGTCCAACGCGCAGCTGCCGGCATTGGCCTGCGCCTCGGCCGGCGTGGTGTAGTTGGGCGCCTGCAACGCACGGTCGAACCAGGCCAACGACTCGGCAGCCTGCCCGTTCTGGCACAGCCAGGCACCGTAATTATTGAGTACGTCACCCCGCTGCGGCGCCAGCTCGGCAGCCCTGCGGAAGCCTTCCCCGGCCTGCCGGGTGCGGCCACGCTGATCATCGATGCCAGCCAGCAGCACCAGTGCATCGGGGTCGGTGGGAGCCAGCTTGATCGCGTCGCGCGTCTTGCGCTCGGCCGAATCCAGGTTGCCGCTCTGCATGTCGCGGACGGCCAGAGCCAGCAGATCCGCCGCGCGCACATGGCGGCGAACGCCCTCCGGGTCGCGGACCGAGTAGACCGTCGCCTGGCTGGGACCCAGTTTGGCTTTGGGTTGCGACTTGCATGCAGTGACCGAGAGGGCCAGCACGCCTGCAAGCAGCGCCAGCCAGAAGCGGTCAGGCAGCCGCATCGCTCCCCTTCCCTGCCTGCAGTGTCTTGTTGAACTCAGCCTGGCGGCGGGTGCGATCCATCACCTGGCCCTTGAGCTGGCCACAGGCGGCGTCGATATCGTCGCCACGGGTCCGTCGGACCATGGTCAGCACCTTCGCGTCGAGCAGGATCTTCTGGAAGGCGCGGATTTCGCTCTCGCCGGAACGCTCGTAGCGCGTGCCCGGGAACGGATTGAACGGAATCAGGTTGACCTTGCCCGAGTGCGACGCCTGCACGGCGTTGTCGAACTGGCGCATCAGCCGCGCCAGTTGCCGGGCATGCTCGGGCTGGTCGTTGATGCCCTTCATCAGGGTGTATTCAAAGGTCACCGACTCGCGGCGCTTGTTGGCGCGCAGGTAGCGTGCGCACGATGCCATCAGCTCGGCGATCGGGTACTTCTTGTTGAGCGGGACCAACGTCTCGCGCAGCGCATCGTCGGCCGCGTGCAGCGACACCGCCAGCGACACGTCGCTTTCGGTGGACAGGCGGTCGATCTGCGGCACCAGGCCGGAGGTCGACAGGGTCACGCGCTTGTTGGCCAGGCCGTAGCCCAGGTCGTCGCGCATCACGCTCATGGCGCGCACGACGTTGTCGAAATTCATCAACGGCTCGCCCATGCCCATCATCACCACGTTGGTGAGACGACGCTGCTTGTGCGGGATGTTGCCCAGATGACGCGCAGCGACCCACACCTGGCCGATGATCTCGGCAGTGGAGAGGTTGCGGTTGAAGCCCTGGGTGGCGGTTGAACAGAACGTGCAGTTCAGCGCGCAGCCCACCTGCGAGGACACGCACAGGGTGCCGCGGTTCTTGTCCGGAATGTAGACGGCCTCGATGGCGTTCTTGCCATCGGTGCCCATCGCCAGCAGCCACTTGTGGGTGCCGTCGGCGGAGGGCTTGTCGAACACGATGTTGGGGACGCGGACCTCGGCGTGCTGGTGCAGCTTGGCGCGCAGCGCCTTGCCCAGGTCGGTCATCTCATCGAAATCGGTGACGTAGTGATGGTGGATCCACTTCATCACCTGATGGGCGCGGTAGCGCGCTTCGCCGAGAGTCTCGGCGAAGAAGCGCTCCAGACCCTCGCGATCGAGGTCGAGCAGATTCTGCTTTGCCACAACCGGACCCGCAACGAGTACGGAAGGGATGGCGGTTGGCTGTACGACCTCGTTCACGGCATCACTCTCAGCGCGAAACGACTTCGGTTGCGGCGAAGAAGTAGGCGATTTCGATCGCGGCGTTCTCGACCGAGTCCGAGCCGTGGGCGGCGTTGGCATCGATGGATTCGGCGAAGTCGGCGCGGATGGTGCCCGCAGCGGCTTCCTTCGGATTGGTGGCGCCCAGCAGGTCGCGGTGGGCCAGGACGGCGTTCTCGCCTTCCAGGGCCTGAATCATCACCGGGCCGGAGATCATGAACTCGACCAGCGCGTTGAAGAACGGACGCTCGCGGTGCACGGCGTAGAAGCCTTCGGCTTCACGGCGCGACAGCTGCTTGTACTTGGCGGCGACGACCTTCAGGCCAGCCTTTTCAAAGCGGGCGTAGATTTCGCCGATGACGTTCTTGGCAACGGCGTCCGGCTTGACGATCGAAAGGGTGCGCTCCAGCGCCATGGGATGTCTCCAATGGAATCGGGCCGCTGATGGCCCGAAGGGTAACAAAAAAAAAAGCCGCGTCGAAACGCGGGCTTAGCCTGATAAACGTAGGCGGATTGTAAAAGATAACGCGCCAACGTGGTAGTGCCGGCCGCTGGCCGGCATTGGCCGCCATTCAACCTCGCGGGGGCTGCCGGCAGCGGCCGGCACTGCCCCACCCCACCCCATTCACCCACCTGAGTGGAATCTGACCGGTCCGGGTGTTTTTGCTGCACTGCAAAATGCCATACGCTACCGTCTGGTTCTAGTATCAAACAATCGTTTGATTAAGGTCTGCCCGCCCGATGGCCAAGCCCGCCCACTTCTCGACCAAGGACCGGATCCTCGGCGCCGCCGAGGAGCTGTTCGCCCAGCACGGCTTTGCCGGTACCTCGCTGCGCCAGGTCACCAGCCAGGCCGACGTCAACATCGCTGCGGTGAACTACCACTTCGGCTCCAAGGAAAATCTGGTCAACGAAGTCTTCCGCCGCCGCATGGATGAGATGACCGGTGCCCGCCTGGCCCAGCTCGAGCGCGCCCGCAATGAACACCCCGGGCAACTGCGTCCGGTGCTGGCCGCCTTCGTCGAGCCGGCCCTGGCGCTGGCCCAGGACCGGCAGAACGGCGGCGCCTTTGTGCGCGTGATCGCCCGTGCCTACGCTGAGAAGAACGACAACCTGCGCAAGTTCCTGTCCGACCACTACGGCCACGTGCTGCGCGCGTTCGGCAAGGCCATCGCCGAATGCGTGCCGGACCTGAGCAAGGAAGAGCTCTATTGGCGCCTGGATTTCCTGGCCGGCTCGCTGACCTATGCCATGGCCGATTTCGGGCTGATCAAGCGACCCGCCGGTGTCACTGAAACGGCGCATCGTGCCCATGCCGCGCATGAACTGATTCATTTCGCCGAGGCCGGATTCCGCGCCGCCGCCCGCAGCGGCAGCACCCTGCCCGCCTCCATTGATTCCACCCAGTAACTGCTGACCAACAAAGGCCCTACACCATGTCCAATTCCCTGCTAGTCCGCCGCGCCGCCGTGCTGGGTGCCGGCGTCATGGGTGCCCAGATCGCCGCCCACCTCACCAATGCCGGCGTCGACACCGTGCTGTTCGACCTGCCCGCAAAGGAAGGTCCGGCCGATGGCATCGTGCTGAAGTCGATCGCCAACCTTGGCAAGCTGAGCCCGGCACCACTGGCCAGCAAGTCGCTGGCCGAAGCCATCACCCCGGCCAACTACGAGACCGGCCTGGAACAGCTGAAGGACTGCGACCTGATCATCGAGGCCATCGCCGAGCGCATGGACTGGAAGCAGGACCTGTACAAGAAGATCGCCCCGTTCGTGGCCGACCACGCCGTGCTGGCCTCCAACACCTCCGGCCTGGGCATCAACAAGCTGGCCGACGTGCTGCCCGAACAGCTGCGCCACCGTTTCTGCGGCGTGCACTTCTTCAACCCGCCGCGCTACATGCACCTGGCCGAGCTGATTCCGGCCACCACCACCGATGCCAGCGTACTGGAAGGCCTGGAAGCGTTCCTGGTCACCACCTTGGGCAAGGGCGTGGTGTACGCCAAGGACACCCCGAACTTCATCGGTAACCGCATCGGCGTGTTCTCGATCCTGTCCACCATCCACCACACCCAGCAGTTCGGCCTGGGCTTTGATGAAGTGGACGGCCTGACCGGCCCGCTGGTCGGCCGCCCGAAGTCGGCCACCTACCGCACCTCCGACGTGGTCGGCCTGGACACCATGGCCCACGTCATCAAGACCATGGGCGATACCCTTCCGAACGACCCGTGGCATGAATTCTTCAAGTCGCCGAAGTGGCTGGATGCGCTGATTTCCAAGGGCGCCCTGGGCCAGAAGACCGGCGCCGGCATCTTCCGCAAGGTCGGCAAGGACATCGTGGTGCTGGACCTGGAAAAGCAGGATTACCGCGCCGCCGACCGCGCCGCCGCACCGGAAGTGGTCGAGATCCTGAAGATCAAGAACCCGGCCGAGAAGTTCGCCAAGCTGCGCGAGAGCCAGCACCCGCAGGCACAGTTCCTGTGGGCGACGTTCCGCGATCTGTTCCACTACAGCGCCTACCACCTGGCCGATATCGCCGAGACCGCGCGCGACGTCGACTTGGCCATCCGCTGGGGCTACGGCTGGTCGCTGGGCCCGTTCGAAACGTGGCAGGCCGCCGGCTGGAAGCAGGTCGCGCAGTGGATCGCCGATGACATCGTCGCCGGCAAGAGCATGAGCAACGCCCCGCTGCCGGATTGGGTGTTCGATGGCCGCGACGGCGTGCACGCAGCCGAGGGCAGCTACAGCCCGTCGCGCAACGCCAAGCTGCCGCGTTCGTCGCTGCCGGTGTATCAGCGCCAGCGCTTCCCGGATCCGCTGCTGGGCGAGAAGTTCGCGCCGGGCGAAACCGTGTTCGAGAACGAAGGCGTGCGCATGTGGCACGACGGCGACGGCATCGCGGTGGTCAGCTTCAAGACCAAGATGAACACCGTGTCCGATCACGTGCTGGACGGGCTGCAGGAGTGCGTCACGCGCGCCGAGAAGGACTTCCAGGGCCTGGTGATCTGGCAGCAGAAGGAGCCTTTCTCCGCCGGTGCCGACCTGGCCGGCGCGCTCGGCCTGCTGCAGGCCGGCAAGGTCGACCAGTTCGAGGAAATGGTGTACAACTTCCAGCGCACCAGCCAGCGCATCAAGTACTCGCTGGTGCCGGTCGTAGCGGCCGTGCGCGGCCTGGCCCTGGGTGGCGGTTGCGAGTTCCAGATGCACAGCGCCAAGACCGTGGCCTTCCTGGAAAGCTACATCGGTCTGGTCGAGGCCGGCGTCGGCCTGCTGCCGGCCGGTGGTGGCCTGAAGGAACTGGCTGTGCGTGCTTCGCAGGCCGCTGGCCCGGGCGGTGACGTGTTCGCCGAACTGAAGAAGACCTTCGAGACCGTGGCAATGGCCAAGGTGTCCAACTCGGCGGTCAACGCCCAGGAACTGGGCCTGCTGCGCAGCACCGACAAGGTGGTGTTCAACAGCTACGAGGCGCTGTACATCGCCAAGGCCGAAGCACGCGCCCTGGCCGAAGCCGGCTACCGTCCGCCGCTGCCGGCACGCCGCATCCAGGTGGCCGGTGACGTCGGCATCGCGACCTTCAAGATGATGCTGGTCAACATGCTGGAAGGCCGCTTCATCAGCCCGTACGACTACGAAATCGCCGAGCGCATCGCCACCGTGCTGTGCGGCGGCAAGGTCGACCGCGGCACCCTGGTCGACGAAGAGTGGCTGCTGACCCTGGAGCGCAAGCACTTCGTCGAACTGGCCCAGCAGGAAAAGACCCAGGCCCGCATCGCGCACATGCTGAAGACCGGCAAGCCGCTGCGGAACTGACGGAAGACATCGGTAGTGCCGGCCGCTGGCCGGCAACCTCTTCCAACCCCTATTCAAGAGATCACTGCAATGACCAAGCAAATCCAGGACGCCTACATCGTCGCCGCCACCCGCACCCCGGTTGGCAAGGCGCCCAAGGGCATGTTCCGCAACACCCGCCCCGATGACATGCTCGCCCACGTGCTGCGCAGTGTCGTCGCGCAGGCGCCGGGCGTGGACGTCAACCGCATCGATGACGCGATCATCGGCTGTGCGATGCCGGAAGCCGAGCAGGGCATGAACGTGGCCCGCATCGGCGTGCTGCTGGCCGGCCTGCCGGACACCATCGCCGCGCAGACCGTCAATCGCTTCTGCTCCTCCGGCCTGCAGGCCGTGGCCATGGCCGCCGACCAGATCCGCCTGGGCAATTCGGACCTGATGCTGGCCGGTGGCACCGAATCGATGTCGATGGTGCCGATGATGGGCAACAAGATCGCGATGGCCCCGAGCGTGTTCGACAACGACCACGTCGCCATCGCCTACGGCATGGGCATCACCGCTGAGAAGGTCGCTGAAGAGTGGAAGGTCTCGCGCGAAGATCAGGACGCGTTCGCCCTGGCCTCGCACCAGAAGGCCATGGCCGCCATCCAGAATGGTGACTTCAAGGACGAGATCAGCCCGTACGAGATCGTCTCGCACCAGCCCGATCTGGCCGACGGCAAGCGCATCATCACCCGCAACAAGGTCGCCGACACCGACGAAGGCCCGCGTCCGGATTCCTCCGCTGAAGGCCTGGCCAAGCTGCGCCCGGTGTTCCGCAACGGCCAGTTCGGCGGCACCGTCACCGCCGGCAACTCCTCGCAGATGAGCGATGGCGCCGGCGCGGTGCTGCTGGCCTCGGAACAGGCGATCAAGGATTACGGCCTGACCCCGCTGGCCCGCTTCGTCAGCTTCTCTGTTGCCGGCGTGCGCCCGGAAGTGATGGGCATCGGCCCGATCGCCGCGATTCCGAAGGCGCTGAAGCAGGCCGGCCTGACCCAGGATCAGCTGGACTGGATCGAGCTCAACGAAGCTTTCGCCGCGCAGTCGCTGGCGGTGATCCGCGATTGCGGCCTGGACCCGTCCAAGGTCAACCCGCTGGGCGGCGCAATCGCCCTGGGTCACCCGCTGGGCGCGACCGGCGCAATCCGTGCCGCGACCCTGCTGCACGGCCTGCGTCGTCGCCAGCAGAAATACGGCATGGTGACGATGTGCATCGGTACCGGCATGGGCGCGGCGGGCATTTTCGAGGCGCTGTAAGGTTCAAGGCGTTGCCGGCGGACGTGTCGGTGTATTGAAGGGGCCCGGGTGGGTGAGGCTGCCCGGGACACGCCGCAAGTACATCCCTGCAGGCTTGGCAGCGGCATCCATGCCGCTGACAGTCCCGGTCAGCCTCACCCACCCGGACCACCCAGCATTCCGCGCGACGGAGGGGTGAGCAAAGGCAGTAGATCCACGCCATGCGTGGATGCTTTCGACCTTGGGGTCAGAGCCCTTTGCTGCGCAAAGGGATCCGACCCCGACCCACGAAGAAAGGCAGCCAATGGCTGCCTTTTGCTTTTGCTTCTGCCTTTGATTCCGCCCTACCCGTCCGCGCCCGCAGGAAACCAGGCTGGCGGGACGGGTGGGCCTTTGCAGGACCGTTGGCGCCATGGATGGCGCCATCGAGCCCCCATGGACGGGTTTACGGCGTGTCCTGCAAAGGCCCACCCATCCCGCCCATCACGTATCAATCAAGGCGCCGCGAACGGAGCGCTCGAAAAACCTTATTCCGCCAACATCGCCGCCAGCTTCTCGCGCGCCGGGCCGGCCAGCTTCGGATTGTCCAGCGCGAAGCGGATCGTCGCCTCGACCAGCCCCAGATGGGTGCCGCAGTCGAAACGGGTGCCCTCGAAACGATAGGCATCGACTTCGTCGGTCTTCAACAGTTCGGCGATCGCATCGGTCAGCTGGATCTCGCCACCGGCACCGGTCCGGGTCTGTTCAAGCAGCTCGAAGATCTTCGGGCTCAGCACGTAGCGGCCCACCACTGCCAGATCACTCGGCGCGTCTTCCGGCTTCGGCTTCTCCACAATCTGCGAGATACGCCCCTTGCGACCATCGAACGCCTCGGTGGCGACGATGCCGTAACTGGCCGTCTTGTCGTGTGGCACGTCTTCCACGGCGATGACGCTGGCGCCGCTGGCTTCGTTGAGGTCGGCCATCTGCTTCAGCGCACCCGCGCCGCGGTTCCAGATCAGATCATCCGGCAACAGCACTGCAAACGGCTCGTCACCGATGACCGCCTTGGCGCACAGCACCGCGTGGCCCAAGCCCAGAGCCTCGGCCTGGGTAACGAAGATCGCGCGCACGCCTTCCGGTAGCACATGACGGATCAACTCCAGCTGCTCGTGCTTGCCCGCGCGCTCGAGCTTCTGCTCAAGCTCGTAGGCCTTGTCGAAATAGTCGGCGACAGCGTGCTTGTAGCGATTGGTGATGAACACCAGGGTGTCACAGCCCGCTTCGATCGCCTCATCCACGGCGTACTGGATCAGCGGCCGATCAATGATCGGCAGCATTTCCTTCGGCACCGTCTTGGTTGCCGGAAGAAAACGCGTGCCAAGACCTGCTACCGGAAATACCGCCTTGCGAATGCGCTTGCTCATTGGTGCCTGCTGGCCTCACGTGCCGGAAAGGGCACAACCTTAGCGGATGAAATGTAAGCATCCTGTTCGATTGGCGAGAATTCCGGCATGGTCGCGAACAGGATTTCCTGGATCGTATCGATGTCGTACCTGGCAATCGCCTCGCGCAGCTTGGGCACGTTGCCCAGCACGATGTCACGCGAGAACGCACGTACGCCGGCTTCCAGGATCTTCGGGTGCGCGGTCGGCCGGTAGTCCTCGTCGGAATAGAACAGCGTCTCGTGCAGCTTCTCGCCGGGACGCATGCCGGTGTAGATGATCGGGATGTCCTTGTAGGGCTGCTTGCCCGCCAGGCGGATCATCTGTTCGGCCAGCACCCGGATCGGCACGGGCTCGCCCATGTCCAAGGTGTAGATCGCCCCGTGCGACGCCGACGCGGCGGCCTGCAGGATCAGCTGGCATGCCTCGGGAATGGTCATGAAATAGCGGCTGACCTCCGGGTCGGTCACGGTGACCGGTCCGCCCTTGAGGATCTGCTCGCGGAACAACGGCACCACGCTGCCGGCCGACGCCAGCACGTTGCCGAAGCGCACGGTCACGAAACGGGTGTGCGTGGACTTCTGGTCCAGGCTCTGGCAGATCATCTCCGCATAGCGCTTGCTGGCGCCCAGCGCATTGACCGGGTCCACCGCCTTGTCGGTCGAAATGAACACAAAGTGCTCGACGCGCGCTTCCAGACAGGCGCGGGCCACGTTCTCGGTGGCCAGGATGTTGTTGCGCACGGCTTCGCGCAGCTGACGCTCCAGCACCGGCACATGCTTGTAGGCAGCCGCATGGAAAGCGGTGTCCACCGGGTGCAGCGACAACGCATGGCGGATCACCGCAGGATCACCACAGTCACCGAGCACGGCTTCGATCTCGACATCGGGGAAGCTGCGGCGCAGCTCGCCCTCGATGGTCAACAACAGCAGTTCGCTGATCTCCAGCAGCACGATACGACCCGCACCGTGGCGCGCACACTGGCGACACAGCTCGGATCCGATCGAGCCACCGGCGCCGGTCACCATCACCGTGCGCCCGCCCAACCAGCCGCGGATGAGGTTCCAGTCCGGCATGATCGGCTTGCGCCCGAGCAGATCTTCGATCGCCACTTCCTTCAACTGGCCCGGCAGCGACTGTCCCTGCAGGATGTCGCTGAGCTTGGGCACGGTGCGGAACGGAATGCCAGTGCTCTCGCAGATGGCCACCACGCGCTGCATGCCGACGGCATCCAGCGAGGGCATGGCAATCACCAGCAGCTTGGCCGCGGTCTCGCGGGCCACCGCCGGTGCGTCGTCCAGCGTGCCCAGGATCGGCAGGCTCTGCAGCTTGGCGCCACGCAGGTGCGGTGCATCATCAAGCAGGCCGACCGGCTCGAAGTTGCCGGATCGACGCAGGTCGCGCACCAGGGTTTCAGCAGCCTGGCCGGCGCCGAGAATCAGCACGCGGCGTGCGGTCGAATCGGACTGCAGCGACTGGTAGTCCTTCCACGCCCGGTACAACAGGCGCGGCGCGCCCAGCAGTGCCGACAGCGCGAACGGGTAGATCACCAGCACCGACATCGGCACGCCGTTGAAGCGCTTCCAGGCCAGCACCAGAACGATGGCGATCAGGCCGATGAAGCTGGCCTTGAAGATGTTCAGCAGGTCGCTGACGCTGGCGAAGCGCCACAGCCCGCGATACAGGCCGATACGCCAGAACACCAGACCCTGCAGCGCCAGCACCAGCGTGGTGTCCACGTTCCACAGCGGCAAGGCCGGAGCGTCGGCGAGGATCGAGTAACGACCCGCATGCAACAGCTGCCAACAGGCCCATACCATGAACAAGTCGTGGCAGACGATGGCCGTACGCGGCATCAGGCCGAGGATTCTGTCCCGCCAGGGTGAAGACATAGATCGAGTAATTCCTTATCGGTGGCGCAATCCATTGCGCAGGAGGAGCCACAGCAGGGTCAGCGCGGCAAACCACGCGACCGCTACGGCAGCCTCCCACCTCGGCTGCAAATTGGTGCAGATATTGAACACTGTAATACTGAACAGGCCCAAAACAAAGTACATCCCTGTCACCTGGGCATGGCTGGCTCCTGCCTGGACCGCGCGCTGGTAGACGTGCTGGGTGTGGGGTTCCATCCAGCGTTGCCCGGAAAGCATGCGCGCCAACAGCGTGAAGCCCGCGTCCACAAGGAAGGCAGACAACGGCAGCAGCAGCAGTATCCAGTTGATGTCGGTGTGCACTGCAGCGACAGCCAGCACCACCGCCACGGCGTAGCCCAGCGCGCCACTACCGACATCACCCATGAAGATCCGCGCCTGCGGGAAATTGAATGGCAGAAAACCCAGGCAGGCCAGGCCGAGGACGATGGCCACCAGCGAATAGGGCCAGGGCAACACGGTGGCAAAGCCCAGCGCAACGATGACCGCCTGACTGCTGGCAATCCCGTTGATGCCATCCATGAAGTTCCAGATGTTGATCAACGACGCGGTGAAGAAGAGCACCAGCAGGCTCAACAGCCAGCTGCCCCCGTGCATCTTGACCAGCCCCGCCAGCAACGCGGCGGCGAGGAAATGCACCAGCAACCGGCGCATGGCCGGCAGCGGCCGATGGTCATCCCACCAGCCAATGCCGGCAACCAGCATCAGGCCAAGGCTGGCGACTGCCAGGCTGGGTGCAGCGTCCGGCCACACACACGCGGCCACGGCTGCAGCAACCAGCAGACTGATTACGATGGCGATACCGCCACCACGCGGGGTAGCGACACTGTGGCTGCGGCGCTCGCCGGGCTGATCCAGCAACTGCCTGCGCAGCGCATACACGCGCGCCGCCCAGGTCAACGCCGCGCTGAGCAGGGCCAGGCCCAGCAGCGCGGCCATCACGAGCCACGGCATGGCTCAGAGCACCGCGTAATTCAACAGCGGCTTGACCGTGCCCCACTCCTTGCAGCTCGGGCATTGCCAGTGGTGGGTGCGCGCGCCGAATCCGCAGCGGGTGCAGCGGTAGGCCGGATTGCGCACCAGCAACTGGTCGGTGATGTGCTTGAGGTCGTGCAGGGTCGCAGTGGAATCTGCGCCCTCGGCCAGGGTGAGGTCGATCAGTGCCGACTCACCACGCACCGACGGGCGATCCTTGAGCTGGCGACCAAGGTATGCGCGGGCGGGCGCGACACCCTCCTGCTCTTCCATCAGACGGGTCAGGGCCAGCACCGGGGCGATACCTCGGTAGTGCTCGGTCATCTCGGACAGGAAGGCGCGCGCGCCGCCTAGGTCGCCGACCTTGCGGTAGTTCTCCATCAGTGCCGGCAGCACTTCCGGCAGGTACTCCGGATCGTTGCGGGCAGCACGCTCGAAGGCGCGCACGGCAGCCTCGGCGTTGCCTGCATCGGTTTCCAGGCGACCCTCGATGATGCCGGCACGGACCGACATGGCATCGGCCTGGTAGGCACGGGCGATAGCCGCCCTCGCCTCTTCCAGCTTGCCCGCGCCACGGAAGCGCTCGGCAAGCTCGCATTCGAACTGCCCGATCAGCTTGCCCATCGGCTCGCCGGTGACATCTTCGAAGCGTGTAGCGTTGTCGATGGCCTTTTCCCAGTCGCGCTCGGCCTGGTAGATGCCGATCAGGTGCTTGAGCGCCTGCGGTGCGCGCTGGTCCAGCTGCGCCAGTTCGGTGAACACGGTCTCGGCACGGTCCAGCAGGCCGGACTTCATATAGTCCTCGCCCAGTGCCAGCAGGGCCTGCACGCGCTGCGCGTCGCTCAGGTCCTGGCGGTTGACCAGCCCCTGGTGCAGACGGATCGCGCGGTCCACTTCACCACGGCGACGGAACAGGTGACCCAACGCGACCTGGGTCTCGAAGGTTTCCTTGTCCAGCTCGGCGATGTGCAGGAACAGTTCGATGGCCTTGTCCGGCTGCTCGTTGAGCAGGTAGTTCAGGCCACGGAAATAGGTGCTGGACAGGTGGCTGACCTGGTTGTCACCGTGGCGTTGACCGCCGCGGCGTCCGATCACCCAGCCGGCCAGGGCCGCCAACGGAAGACAGAGGAAGAACCAGAACCACTCGGAAACGAATTCCATCTTCGATCAACGTCCATCAAAAGATTGGGAGGGGGCCACCGGCGCCGACGGTGCAGCCGCCGACTTGTTGGCACGGCGCAGCTGGCTGTAAAGCGGAATGACCACGCTTACCAGCACCAGGCCAGCGCCGACCACGACACCGATCAGCAGGGCGGCAATCAGCGCCACGCCGACGGACGTGTTCAATTGGGTAAACAGCAGGTTGATCGACATGGCCGTCATGTTGACTGCACCGATGATCAGACCAAGGATGAGAACCGCCAGCAGGACCAGCAGACGAAAAACTTTCATGCGACAGCTCCATTGGCAGGAGGCCGTAGCTTATCCGACTCGTGGTGGGATTCGCACGAAGTCGCGCGACGGACGGCTCAGGCCGGATCTGCGTCCAGCGGCAGCACACTGCTGACACGCTCGCGCAATTCCTTGCCCGGCTTGAAATGAGGGACATGCTTGCCCGGCAGGGCGACCGATTCGCCGGTCTTCGGGTTGCGACCCAGGCGCGGCGGACGGTAGTGCAGCGAAAAGCTGCCAAAGCCGCGGATCTCGATGCGATCGCCGGCCGACAGTGAGCCCCCCATCATTTCCAGCAATGACTTGACCGCCAGATCGACATCATCGGCCTTCAGGTGCGCCTGACGGCGCGCGAGGATTTCGATCAGTTCGGATTTGGTCATTACCGGCTCACATCAGGGGCATCTCAGCCTGAAACGGCCCGGGCAGTGCCCGGGCCGTCCAGGAAACAACGAACAGCGTAAGGCCGATTACTCGGACTTGTTACCGTTCAGCTGTGCACGCAGCAGCGCGCCCAGCTGGGTGGTGCCGCTGGAAGCCGAAGAGGACTGGTATTCCTCCAGCACTTCGCGCATTTCAGCGTCGTCCTTGGCCTTGATCGACAGCTGCAGGGTACGACCCTTGCGATCCATGCCCACGAACTTGGCTTCAACCTTGTCGCCGACCTTCAGGTGCTGGGTCGCGTCGTCAACACGCTCGTTGGCGATGTCGCGAGCTGCAACATAGCCTTCGATGCCGTCGGACAGCTCGATGATCGCGCCCTTGGCGTCGACTTCCTTCACCACGCCTTCGACCTTGGAGCCCTTCGGATTGGTCGCCATGTACTGGCCGAACGGATCCTGCTCCAGCTGCTTGACGCCCAGCGAAATGCGCTCGCGCTCCGGATCGACGGCCAGGACCACTGCGTCCAGGTTGTCGCCCTTCTTGAAGTTGCGAACGATGTCTTCGCCAGTGGTCGCCCAGCTGATGTCGGACAGGTGAACCAGGCCGTCGATACCGCCGTCCAGGCCGATGAAGATGCCGAAGTCGGTGATCGACTTGATCTGGCCCGACACCTTGTCACCCTTCTTATGGGTGGCAGCGAAGGTTTCCCACGGGTTGGCGGCAACCTGCTTCATGCCCAGCGAGATGCGGCGACGCTCCTCGTCGACGTCCAGGACCATGACTTCAACTTCGTCACCGACCTGCACAACCTTGGACGGGTTGACGTTCTTGTTGGTCCAATCCATCTCGGAAACGTGCACCAGACCTTCGACGCCCGGCTCGATTTCGACGAACGCGCCGTAATCGGTGACGTTGGAGACCTTGCCGAACACGCGGCTGTTGGCCGGGTAACGACGGGCGATGTTATCCCACGGATCTTCGCCCAGCTGCTTCAGGCCCAGCGAAACGCGGTTGCGCTCGCGGTCGAACTTCAGCACGCGCACGTCCAGCTCGTCGCCGACGTTCACGACTTCGGACGGATGGCGCACGCGCTTCCATGCCATGTCGGTGATGTGCAGCAGGCCGTCGATACCGCCCAGGTCCACGAATGCGCCGTAATCGGTCAGGTTCTTGACGACACCCTTCAGGATCGCGCCTTCCTGCAGCTTGTCCATCAGCTGCTCGCGCTCTTCCGAGTGCTCGCTTTCGACGACAGCGCGGCGCGAGACCACGACGTTGTTGCGCTTGCGGTCAAGCTTGATGAGCTTGAATTCCAGCTCCTTGCCTTCCAGGTAGGCCGGATCGCGCACGGGGCGCACATCGACCAGGGAACCCGGCAGGAAGGCGCGGACATCCTTGATGTCCACGGTGAAACCACCCTTGACCTTGCCGCTGATGCGGCCGGTGATGGTTTCGTTCTTTTCCAACGCTTCTTCCAGCTCGTCCCACACCATCGCGCGCTTGGCCTTCTCGCGCGACAGGACGGTTTCACCGAAGCCGTTCTCGATCGAGTCGAGGGCGACCTTGACGATGTCGCCTTCGGCAACATCGATTTCGCCAGCGTCGTTACGGAACTGTTCGATCGGCACGATGCCTTCCGACTTCAGCCCGGCGTTGATCACCACGACGTCGCCGCGGACTTCAACAACGGTACCGCTGACGATGGCGCCCGGCTTCAGCTTGGCCAGGTTGGCCTGGCTGGCTTCAAACAGTTCGGCAAATGATTCGGTCATTAGATTTACTCTGTTGGACACATGGGTCGGCTGGCTTCCCTTCAGGGAATGGCTGCCGCCCGCCTGTTGGTCGACCCCGGAAATGCAGGTCGTGTGTGGAAGTAGGAAAACCGCCACGCATCATTGCGCGACGGAGCTTTTACAGCACTGCAAATGCGCGACCACCGCCGATGCTGCTGGCAGAGCTCCCGCGCGAACGGATCAGGCAGCCGGAACCGGAAGCAGATCCATCACTCTGGCAACGACATCTTCGATGCCGATGCCTGTGGTGTCGATGAGGACAGCATCGTCTGCCGGCTTCAGGGGCGCCACGGTACGCTGAGCATCACGGGCGTCGCGGGCCATGATCTCGCGCAGGAGGTCTTCAAAGTTAACAGAAACCCCCTTGTCTTTCAACTGCTTATGCCGGCGCTCGGCGCGCTCCTCGGCACTGGCGGTCAGGAAGACCTTGTAGGGGGCGTCCGGGAAGATGACCGTGCCCATGTCGCGGCCATCGGCGACGAGCCCCGGCTCCATCCTGAATGCGCGCTGGCGCTCCTTCAGGGCGGCCCGGACCTCGGGAATGGCGGCAATTGCCGACGCCAGCGCTCCGGTGGTCTCCAGCCGCAGCTCGTCGGTGGCGTCGGTGCCATTGACCAGGACCCGCATGGCATCGCCCTGCTCGACGAACTGGACATGGGTGTCAAAGGTGCAGCGCACCAGCGCGGAGGCATCGGAGGTGTCGATGTCGGCCCAGCTGGCCGCCACGCCGACGGCGCGGTACAGAGCGCCCGAATCCAGGTAGTGCCAGCCCAACCGGCGCGCCACGATGCGGCTGATGGTACCCTTGCCGGCCCCTGATGGGCCGTCGATGGTCAGGACGGGAACAAGTGGATTCATGGGGGTCCTTGCGCGTGTGAAGGGGGCATTCTAGCCCCTGCCAGACACCCCGTAACGGGCCATTTGTGCAACCACTTGAAACCATGGGGAAAAGCCCGGTAGAATGGCGGGCTTGAACGAGCGTCAACTGCCGATTGTCTTTCGCATATCGCGGCCACGCTCCACCCGAACAACTACTGTTTACGCCGAGGTATGTCATGAAAGTTCTGTCCTCCCTGAAGTCGGCGAAGGCCCGTCACCGTGACTGCAAGGTCGTGCGTCGTCGTGGCAAGATCTTCGTCATCTGCAAGTCGAACCCGCGTTTCAAGGCGCGTCAGCGCTAAGCCCAACGGTCCTTGTGACCGCGGCTGGCCCCACGCGGGGCCGACCCGATGCAAAAAGCCGCCTTCGGGCGGTTTTTTGTTTATGCGGTTTTTTCCTGCCGTTTTTGCTGTAATCGCTGTTCTTGACCACTGGGGAGTAGATCGAGATGACGCGTTACCTGTGCACCCTGGCCGTACTGGCCACCCTGGCTGCCGCCACTCCGGCGCTGGCCGATACCCTGCTTGTCGACCGCGCCCGCGAAAAGCCGGCCGGCGCCCTGCCCGTCCGCGGCCAGAGCATGCAGCAGGTGCAGTCCCAGTTCGGCGCGCCGGCAGAGCAGCTGCAGCCGCGCGGCGGACAGAAACGGCAATGGCCGACCATCCACCGCTGGGTGTACCCACAGTTCACCGTCTACTTCGAGAAGCAGAAGGTGATCGACGTGGTGGCAAACCAGGCGGATCCGAACGAAATCGGCCCCAAGCCGCCGATCCGTTGACCCCCATGCCCGCCACCGGCGGGCGCGTGTAGCGAGACCATGAACCAGACCCTTCGTTTTCCTGCCGAATGGGAAGCCCAGAGCGGCGTCCTGATTGCCTGGCCCACCGCCGACACCGACTGGGCCGACCGCCTGGGCCAGGTGGAAGAGACCTACATCGCCCTGGTTGCGGCGATCACCCGCTTCCAGCCGGTGCTGATCTGCGTGGCCGACGATGACGTGGAGACCTACGCCGAGATGCGGCTGCGCTCCAACCGCATCGACATGGACAAGGTCCACTTCACCACCGCCGCGTACGACGATACCTGGCTGCGTGATTCGGGCCCGATCACCCTGCGCCGGGCCGATGGCAGCTTCCAGCTGCTGGACTTCCGCTTCACCGGCTGGGGCGGCAAGTTCGATGCCACCCTCGATGACCAGCTGGTCGGCGTGCTCGACCAGGCCGGCGTGTTCAACGACGCGACGGTGCGCAGCATTCCGTTCGCACTGGAAGGCGGCGGCATCGAAACCGATGGCGAAGGCACCCTGCTGACCACCTGGAAGTGCCTGCACGAGCGCCATCCCGACCGTGACCGCGACAGCCTGAGCGCCGACCTGGCGAACTGGCTGCAGCAGGAGCGCGTGCTGTGGCTGGATCACGGCTACCTGGAAGGCGACGACACCGACGCCCATATCGACACCCTCGCCCGCTTCGCCTCGGCCGACAGCATCGTCTACCAGGCCTGCGACGACGAGAGCGATTCGCACTACGCCGAACTGCAGGCGATGGGTGCCGAGCTGGCCGCACTGCGCACGCGCGACGGCCAGCCGTACCGCCTGTTCCCGTTGCCGTGGGCAAAGCCGGTGATCGATGAAGGCCGCCGCCTGGCTGCGTCGTATGCCAATTACCTGATCGTCAACGGCGCGGTGCTGATGCCGGCCTATGGCGACCCGGCCGACGACCTGGCCCGCGATGTGCTGGCACAGGCCCATCCGGGCCGCGAGATCGTGCAGGTGCCCTGCCGCTCGCTGATCTGGCAGAACGGCAGCCTGCACTGCATCACCATGCAGCTGCCGGCAGGGCTGTTAAAGGCGTAAAGCAACGGTAGTGCCGGCCGCTGGCCGGCAACCAGGCGATGCCTGCTGGATTGACGGAGTGCCGGCCAGTGGCCGGCACTCCCATTCAACCATTCAGCAGCCAACACGCTGTCATGCCGCATCCGCGTTAACATGCGGGTTTTCCCCCGCAGGATCGCCCCGCATGAACTCGCGCAGCCCCCTTACCGTCGCCCTGATCCAGGAGCGCAACCACGGTGATGCCGCCGCCAACCTGGCGGTGATCGAAGCGCGTGTTGCCGACGCTGCGGCGCAGGGCGCGAAGCTGGTGCTGCTGCAGGAACTGCACAACGGTCCCTACTTCTGCCAGCACGAATCGGTCGATGAATTCGACCTGGCCGAGCCGATCCCGGGCCCGAGCACCGAGCGCCTGGGCGCGCTGGCGAAGAAGCACGGCGTGGTGCTGGTCGGCTCGCTGTTCGAGCGCCGCGCTGCCGGCTTGTACCACAACACCGCCGTGGTCTTCGAAAAAGACGGCACGTTGCTGGGCAAGTACCGCAAGATGCACATTCCGGACGACCCGGGTTTCTACGAGAAGTTCTACTTCACCCCGGGCGACATCGGCTTCAAGCCGATCGACACCTCGGTCGGTCGCCTCGGCGTACTGGTGTGCTGGGACCAGTGGTACCCGGAAGCGGCGCGCCTGATGGCGCTGGCCGGTGCGGAGCTGCTGCTGTACCCCACCGCGATCGGCTGGGACCCGGATGACGTGCAGGACGAGAAGACCCGCCAGCGCGACGCCTGGGTGCTGAGCCATCGTGGCCATGCCGTGGCCAACGGCGTGCCGGTGCTCAGCTGCAACCGCGTGGGCCATGAAGCGTCGCCGCTGGGCGCCTCGGGCATCCAGTTCTGGGGCAACAGCCACGTGCTGGGCCCGCAGGGCGAGTTCCTGGCCGAGGCCGGCACCGACGCGACCATCCTGATGTGCGAGGTTGACCTGCAACGCAGCGAGCACGTGCGGCGCATCTGGCCGTTCCTGCGCGATCGTCGCATCGACGCCTACGGCGATCTGCTCAAGCGCTACATCGACTGACCCGGAGCCCGCGCATGGCCGTACTCATCCGTGATGCCGGCCCTGCCGACATCGCTGCGATCACCGCGATCTACGCGGTGGAAGTGACCGACTTCGTCAACACCTACGAGTACGAGATTCCCGACCAGGCCGAGATGCTGCGCCGCATGCGCGACATCATCGACCGCGGCTTCCCCTACCTGGTAGCCGAGGTCGACGGCCAGGTTGCCGGCTATGCGTATGCCAACACCTACCGCACGCGCATCGCCTACCAGTGGACCGTTGAGAACTCGGTCTATGTCGATGCCCGCTTCCAGGGCCGTGGCGTCGGCACCAGCCTGCTGCAGGCACTGATCGATGCCTGTACCGCGCGCGGCCATCGACAGATGGTGGCGGTGATCGGCGAACCGACCAATACCGCTTCCATCAAGCTGCACGAACGCTTCGGTTTCCAGCTGGTGGGCGTGTTCCGTGGCCTCGGCCGCAAGCACGGCCGCTGGCTGGACACCGTACAGATGCAGCGCGCGCTCGGCGATGGCGCCGATTCCGCTCCTTCCAATGAATGATTCCATGACTGAAACCCTTCCCGAAACCGGCGACGATCTGTTTGCCGGCCAGCCCGTACGCGTGGTCGAACGCGATGGCGTGCGCTACACCCTGCTGGGCACCGCCCACGTCTCCCATGCCAGCGTCGAGGCGGTGGAGAAAGCCATCGACAGCGGCCGTTTCGATGCAGTGGCGGTCGAGCTGGACCCGCAGCGCCTGCAGGCGCTGAGCGACCCGGACACGCTGGCCAAACTGGACCTGGTGGAGGTGATCCGCAAGGGCCGCGTCGCGTTGTTCGCGGCCAACCTCGCGTTGTCGGCCTACCAGCGCCGCTTGGCCGAACAGCTCGGCATCGAGCCCGGCGCCGAACTGAAGCGTGCAGTGGAACTGGCGCGCGAGCGCAACCTGCCGGTGCACCTGATCGACCGCGAAGTCGGCCTGACATTCCGCCGCGCTTCGCAGCGACTGGGCTTCTTCGGCAAGCTGAAGCTGGTGGCCGGGCTCGGCGCCGGCCTGTTCTCGTCCGAGGATGTCGGCGAAGACGAGATCGAGAAGCTGAAGCAGGGTGACATGCTGGAATCGAGCTTCGGCGAGTTCGCCAGCGAGAACCCGGCCCTGTACGAAACGATCATCGGCGAGCGCGACCGCTACATGGCGACACGTCTGCGTGAAGCGCATGATCCGCAACAGCGCGAAGTGCTGGCGGTGGTCGGTGCCGGTCACCTGGCCGGCCTGGCGCGTTACCTGGAAACCGATACCGAGGCGCCCGCGCCGTTGCGCGAGCAGCTGGAAGCGGTGCCGAAGAAGCGCAACATCCCGTGGTTCACCCTGGCGATCCTCGCCATCGTGGCCACCGGCATCGGTGTCGGCTTCTATCGTGGTGGACTGGGCGTGGGCACCGAACTGCTGGCGACCTGGGCGATGTATACCGGCGGTCTGGCTGGCCTGGGCTGTCTGGTGGCCGGCAGCCATCCGCTGAGCATCCTCACCGCGATCGTGGTGGCGCCGTTCAAGCCGTTCCGCCTGAGCATCCCCACCGGTGCGTTCTCGGCACTCGTTGAAGCACGCCTGCGCAAGCCGACCTACGAGGATTTCCTCAAGCTGCGTGACGACGCGCAGTCATTGAAGGGCTGGTACCGCAACCGCGTCACCCGCGTGGTGCTGACCTTCATGCTGACCAATCTGGGCAGCATGCTGGGCCTGTGGCTGACTGCCGGCAAGGTGTGGAGCAAGGTTGCGAGCTGATTGCGCTGCCCCGCCGGGCATGGCCCGGCGCTACCGGTAGGTGCCAACCTTGGTTGGCACGACATTTAGACGATACGGCAATGAAAAAAAGGGGGAGACCGCCCCACTACGACCGGTCTCCCCCCACCACAAACACGTTGTGTCGTGCATTACAGCCGGGCAGCGCCCGGCTCTACCGCATCCAGCCCGCGGGCGCGCTGGATCAGGCGTACCACCGCACTGCGCAGGTCATCGAGCACCGCGTAGATCGTCGGCAGGAACAACAGGCTAACCACGGTCGAGAACGCGAGGCCACCGGCAATCGCACGCGCCATCGGCGAGTACTCCGGCCCGTTGCCGAACATCTGCGTATCGGTCAGCGAGATCGGCACCATCGCCAGGATCGCCGTGCCCATGGTCATCATGATCGGGCGCAGACGCTCGCGTGAGCCTTCGACCAGCGCCTGGGTACGCCCCATCCCGCCCCGGCGCAGATTGTTGATGTGCTCGATCATCACGATGCCGTTGTTCACCACCACACCCATCAGCACCAGGATGCCGATGAAGGACATGATCCCGAACGAGGTGCCGGTGATCCAGAACAGCCAGAACACGCCGAAGATCGAGAACAGCACGCCACTCATGATCGCCGCCGGGAACAGCAGCGATTCGAACACCGCGGCCATCACCACGTAGATCATCACCAGCGCGATCAGCAGGTTGAACACCATCTGCTGCATCGCCTCGTTGTCATCGCCGTAGTCGCCACCGTCGAAGGTGAAGCCGTAGCCGGCCGGGAAGTTCATCGGCTTGAGCACGGCTTCCATGGCCTTGCGGCCGTCCGGCGCGGTGATCTTCTCGGCCAGGTTGGCCTTGATGGTCAGCGTGGTCTGGCGGTTGGTGCGGCCGATCTGGGTCGCCGATGAACCCACATCGACGCTGACCAGGCTCAGCAACGGCACGCTGCGGCCATCGCCGGTGCGCACGCTGAAGCCTGCGAGGTCTTCGGGGCTGCTCTGTTCGGCACCGGCAAAGCGCACCCACACCGGCACTTCGTTGTCACCGCGACGGAACTCGCGCATCGGCGCACCGCGCAGCGCCAGGCCGACGAAGCTGGCCACCTGCTCGGCATTGAATCCGAAGGCCGCCGCGCGCTCGCGGTCGACGTGCACTTTCAACTCGCCGCCCTTCTCGCCATTGTCGATGCGCACATCGCGCAGCTCGGCGCGCTGTGCCAGCAGCGGCAGTACTTCCTGGCCGATCTCCTGCAGCATCGCGCTGGAGTCGCCGACCAGCTGTACCTGCACACCCTGGTTGCCGCCACCGCCGCCGCCATCACCGCCCTGGTTGCCAACGAAGTAGTCGGTACGCGCAGACTTCGGCAGGCCCTTGCGCAGCTCCTCCTGCAGCGCCTTGATGTCCTTGGCGTACTTCTCGTCCAGGGTGACCACGGTCGAACTGCCTTCCTGTTCGCTGTACCAGGAATAGACCTGCTGCACGTGCAGGCGCTCGCGGTTCTCCTCGACCCAGGCTTCGACGCGCGCCACTTCCTCGGACATCTGCCGGTAGGTGTAGGCGCCCTTCCACATGTAGCCGATGAAGATGTCCTTGCCACCATCACCACCGAACATGTCGATCTTGGTCAGCTTCATCGGTACCAGACTGACCAGCACCACCAGCAGGATGCCCAGCAGGCTCCAGCCACGATGGCGCAGTGACCAGTCCAGCAGCTGCGCGTATCGACGCTGCAGGCGCGCGATCACGCCGGTCTGCGAATGCACCAGCTTCGGTGTGGCCATGCGTGCGGACAGCATCGGGATCAGGCTGACCGCCACCAACCACGAGGCCAGCAGCGAGACCGAGATGGTGATCGCGATCTGCGCCATGAAGATGCTGATGTTGTTGGTTTCGCCGAACAGGTTGGGTACGAACACGATGCAGTGGCACAAGGTGCCGGCGCTGAGCGCGATGGCAACGTTGCGGGTGCCGATGATCGACGCCAGGCGTGGCTGGTCCGGCAACCGCTCGCGTTCCTGGTAGATGCTCTCGACCACCACCACGGCGTTGTCGACCAGCATGCCTACGGCCAGCAGCAGGCCCATCATGGTCAGGATGTTGAGTGTGACGCCGGCGAAGTACATGAAGCCGAGGGTGATGGTGAAGCAGATCGGAATGGCCAGGGTCACCATCAGCGTGGACGGCCAGTGGCGCAGGAAGAAGAACAGCACCGTCACCGACAGGATCAGGCCGACGCCACCGGCCTCGGCCAGCTCCAGCAGGGACGAGGTCACCGCCTTGCCCTGGTTGTCGATCACCTTGATCTGCACATCGCGCATCGAGTCCTGCGCGCGGATTGCTTCAACCTCGGCAAGCGCGCCGCGTGAGACGTCCACCAGGTTGGCGCTGCGTTCCTTGTAGATGTCCAGGCCGACGGCAGGATTGCCATCGAGGCGGCGGCCGTAGCTCATGCGCGCCGGCTTCAGCCGCACGTCGGCAATGTCACCCAGGCGCAGTCCTTTGGCATTGATGACCAGATCACGCATTTCCTGCAGGTCGGTGATCTCGCCAACGGGTTGTACGCGCACGCGCTGGCCGTTGTCATCGATCTGCCCGGCCGAGATCGAGAAGTTCAGCGTGCGCAGGCGATCGCTCAGCTCATTGATGCTCAGGCCGTGCGCGTTGAGCCGGTTCGGATCGATCGCGATCTCCACCTCGTTCGGCGGGGCGCCGGTGATCTCGACCCGGGCCACGCCCGGAATCCGTTCGATACGCCGCTTGAACTCGCGGTCGAGCATGTCATAGGCGGTGGTCAGGTCGGTGGTACTGGCCAGGCGCACCTTCAGCACCGGCTGGTCGCTGCTGGACCACTTGAACACGTTGTAGCGCTGCACGTCGTCGGGCAGATCGCTGCGGATCGCATCGATGCGTTCGCGCGCGTCGGAAGCGGCGATGGCGATGTCTCGGTCCCAGTCGCTGAACTCGATGAAGATCGAGGCCGCTTCAGACGTGGCCGAGGAGCGCATGCGCTTGATCCCGGTCATCGTCGCCAGCGACTCCTCCACCGGTCGGATGATGGTCCGCTCGACTTCTTCCGGCGTGGACCCGGTATACGGAATCTGCACGAACAGGAACGGTGCGGAGATGTCCGGCAGCGCTTCCAGTGGCAGCCGGAACGAGGCAATCAGTCCGACCACCACCAGCGACACGAAACACATGATGGTGGTGACCGGCCGGCGGATGGAGAACTCGGCAATGCTCATGCCGGTTCCTCCCCGCCCGCGCTGCTGCCCTGCGCGGCGTGCAGGCCTTCACCGGCATGCTTGCGGCCACGTTCGCGGTAATAGGCATCACCGCGGCGGTCCATCAGGTCGTACACCACCGGGATGACCAGCAGGGTCAGCAGGGTCGACACCAGCAGGCCACCGATCACGGTGATCGCCATCGGTGCGCGCACCTCGGCGCCCTCGCCCATCGCCACCGCCAGCGGCAGGAAGCCGAACAGCGTGCACAGGGTGGTCATGATGATCGGTCGCAGGCGCGAGCGCGCGCCTTCCACCAGCGCCTCGTGCTTGGCAACGCCGGCCTCGCGCAGCTGGTTGACCTTGTCGATCAGGATGATCGCGTTCTTGGTGACCAGACCGACCAGAAGGATCAGGCCGATGAACACCACCACCGAGATCGGCTTGCCGGTCAGCATCAGTGCCAGGATCGCGCCGACCAGCGCCAGCGGGATGGTGAACAGGATCACGAACGGATGCAGCAACGATTCGAACTGCGAGGCCATCACCAGGTAGACCAGGAAGATCGCCAGGCCGAAGGCGAAGATCAGCGACTTCGCTGCCTGAGCCAGCTCTTCGCCCTGGCCGCCGATGTGAAGGCCCACGCCAGCGCCCAGCGGCTGTTCGGACACCATCTGCTGCACTTCGCGCATGGCCGCGCCAAGGTCGATGTCGCGCAGGTTGGCCGAGACCACGGCAACCCGAGTCTGGTCAGCGCGATGGATCTCGCTCGGGCCGGTGGTGGCGACCACATCAGCCACTGCGTCCAGGGTGACCGGACGGGTGCTGCCCGGATTGACGATCAAGCGGCGGATGCTCTCCACGCTGGCACGGTCGGTTTCCTGTGCGCGCACCAGCACGTCGATCTTGCGGTCACGGAAGCTGTAACGGGTGGCCACATCGCCGCGCACCTTCTTCACCACCACATCGGCGATCTGCCGCGTGGTCAGGCCCAGTGCACCGGCACGCTCCTGGTCGAAGCGGATCTGGATTTCCGGGAAGCCCTCTTCCACGGTGGATTTGACGTCGGCGTAGTGCGCATTGCCGCGCAGCAGCGCCGCAAGGCGCTGGCCCGCCACTTCCAGGGTGGCCATGTCCTGCCCGCGCAGTTCGATCTCCAGCGGCGTGGAGAAGCTGAACAATGCCGGCCGCGCGAAGTCCACCTGCGCCCCCGGATGCTGACCCATGGTGTCGCGCAGACGCTCGGTGATCTCCGCTTCGGTCTGCGGGTTGCCGCCGCCTTCCATCACGACGGTCAGCTTGCCGATGTTCTCTCCACTCTCGGTCGGGCTGGCATCCAGGCGGGTACCGCTGCCGCTGACGCCATACAGCGATGCCACGCCTTCACCCTTGCCGTGCGCCAACTGCAGCTCGCGCACCAGTGCATCGGTCTGCTTCAGCGGTGTGCCGGCCGGCAGCTTGACCGTCATTTCGAAACGGTCCTGCGCCAACTGCGGGATCAGGTCGGCACCGAGCATCGGCACCAGCGCCATCGTGCCGACGAACGCCAGTGCGGCCAGGCCCAGTACCTTGCCGGGATGGGCCAGCGCACCCGGCAGCAGCCGCAGGTAGCCACGCTCGGCACCGGCGTACGGCTTCATCGCGATGTCGCTGGCCTTGCGCATCACCGGGCCGACCACTGCAGCCACGCCGCGACAGAGGCGCACCACCAACCATGCAAGTGCGTAGAAACCCCAGCGCATCGTTGCCATCACACCACGACGGCCGAGCGCGACCGGCTTCTGCCAGCGGCTCTGCGGCTGCCACGGCTCGGCCGCGGCTTCTTCCGGGAATGCCAGCGGCGGCCGGCCCTTCAGCGAGCTCAGCATCGGGATCAGGGTCATCGACACCAGCAACGAGATCGCGATGGCGATGGCCACGGTCAGCGCCTGGTCGCGGAACAGCTGGCCGGCGATGCCGTCGACGAACACCAGCGGCAGGAACACCGCGATGGTGGTCAGGGTGGAAGCAACCACCGCCATGCTCACTTCGCGGGTGCCGGCGATGGCCGCCTGCAGGATGCCCAGGCCGCGCTCGCGCGCCTTGGCGATGCTCTCCAGCACCACGATCGAGTCATCCACCACCAGGCCCGTGGCCAGTGCCAGGCCGCCCAGCGACATCACGTTCAAGCTCAGGCCGAGCTGGCCCATGAAGAAGAACGTGGCGATGATCGAGACCGGCAACGACAGGCTGATCACGAACGTGCTCCAGCCGTCGCGCAGGAACAGGAAGATGATCAGGATCGCCAGCAGGCCGCCGATCACCGCGTCCTTCTTGACGTCAGCGATGGCGTGCTCGATGAAGCGCGACTGGTCTTCGATGGTGGTCAGTTCGGCATCGGCCGGGAACGTTGCCTTGATCTGCTCCAGACGCTTGCGCAGCGCTTCGGCGGTGGCAACGGTATTGGCGTCGCCTTCCTTGTAGATCGCCAGTTCGACCGATTCCTTGCCGCCCAGGCGGATGACCGCTTCGCGTTCCTTGTAGCCCTGGCGCACGGTGGCCACGTCCTTCAGGCGCACCGGCACACCGTTGGCGACCACGCTGGAGCCGCCGCTCGACGACGCGCTCTGGGCGGCCGACGCAGCAGCAACCGCTGCAGCCGAACCCGTCGACGCCGCAATGTTGAACATCTGCTGCAGTGCCGAGTCGGCCGCACTGCCGTTGGATGCCTGGGTGGTGACCAGCAGGTTGCGGATCTCTTCCAGATCGGCGAACTGGTTGACGGTACGCACCAGGAAGCGCTGCGAGCCCTCCTCCAGGCGGCCGCCGGAAATGTTGATGTTCTCTTCCTTCAACCGCTTGATGACGGTGTCGATCGGCAGGTTGAGCTGGGCCAGTTTCTGCTGGTCGATGTCCACCTGGATCTCGTCTTCCAGACCACCGCCGACCTTGACCGCCGCCACGCCGGTGACTGGCTCCAGCTTCTTCTTCAGGTCTTCATCGGCATAGCGACGCAGGCCGGTCAGTTCACGGATCGCTTCTTCGTCGGTCGCAGGCGCGGCCTTGGTCGACAGCACCAGGCGCATGATCGGCTCGGTGGAGGGATTGAAGCGCAGCAGCACCGGAGCCTTGGCTTCCAGTGGCAGGTTCAGCGCTTCCATCTTGTCGCGTACTTCCAGACTGGCCTGGTCCATGTTGGTGCCCCAGGCGAACTCGAGCACCACATCACTCTGGCCGGTGCGCGAAACCGACTTCAGCTTGCGCAGGTTCTTGACCACGCCCACGGCCTCTTCGACCGGTTGGGTGATCAGGGTTTCCATTTCAGTCGGCGCCGCACCGGTGTACTCGGTGCGGACGGTCAGCGTCGGATAGCTCAGGTCGGGCAGCAGGTTGACCTTGAGGTTGCCCAGCGCGATCAGGCCGAACAGCAGCAGGGTGACCGTGCACATGGCGATGGTGACGCGACGGCGGGTGGCGAACTCCACCAGGCCGCCACGCATGCCTGCGGCGGCGCCGTCGCTCCCTGGCGAGGCACCGTGGTCGTGGCCGGGCGCGGTCATTGCGTGCTCCCGGCCTTCTCTGCCGGCTTGGCCGAGGTGGCTACCGTCCTCGCCTTGGCCTTCGGATCGGCGATCACCTGCACCGCCGTGCCATCGCGCAGGGCGACCTTGCCGGCGGTGACGATCTGGTCGCCAGCGGCCAGGCCCTCACGGATTTCCACCCACGGTCCTTCGGCATAGCCGAGCTTGACCGGCACCCGCGCGACCTTGCCCTCGCGCACCCGGAACACCGCCGGCTCACCATCGTCCAGCAGTGCCAGGCGCGGCACCACCAGCGCATCGGCACGCTGGTCGTAGTCGATGCGGATGCGGCCGAACATGCCCGGCTGCAGCGACTGTGCGGCGCCATCGAAGGCGCTGACCACACGGAAGGTGCCGCTGCCCGAATCCACCACCGGCGCGATGCGGTCGACGACACCGGTGAAGGTCTGGCCAGGCAGCGCATCGGCCGACAACGTGACCGGCTGGCCAGCGCGCAACGTCGCCAGCTCACGCTCGGGCACGTTGAGCGTGGCTTCCAGCCGCGAGTTGTCGACGATGCGGAAGATCGGCGTGTTGATCTGCACGAAGTTGCCGGTCTTGATGGACCGTGAGGCGATCACGCCGGAAATCGGTGCGACCACGGTGGTGTACGACAGTTCCAGCGTGGCCAGGCGGTACTGGGCGCGGATGTTTTCCAGGTCGTAGCGCAGCTGGTCGACGCTGGCCGCACTGACCAGCTGCTGGCTGACCAGCTTCTGTGCACGCTGATAGTCGTTTTCCAGCTTGCGCATCTGCGCTTCGCTCTGCGCTACGGACAAGCGCGCGCGGTCCGGATCCAGCCGCACCAGAGGCTGCCCGGCGCTGACCCGCTGCCCTTCCTCGACCAGCACCGCCAACGCGACGCCCGAGGTCTTGGCCACCACCTGCGATTCGGCGCGCGGCTCCAGTGCTGCGGTTCCGGTGTAGCTGGCGGCCACCGCGCGATGGCTGGCCACGGCCACTTCCACCGGCACCGCGTCGACCTTCTTCTCGTCCTTGGTCTCGGCCGCCTTGGCCTCGTTGTTGGGCCCAGCGGCGCAACCGCTCAGCAGCAGGGAGGTGGAGAGCAGCAGCGCGGCAGCGCAGAGTCCGCTGCGGGGGCCGGGCAGGAAGGTTTGGTGCGACATCGTCAGATCCCTGGAGGATGCGTGGGCAGGTGTTGTAGCAAAGTAATGCACCACTTCACGGCAACACCATATCCCAAAGGTCATGGTGTCTTCACGCCGCCGGTCGGGCCGACCCCATTTCAGCTAGATGAAACCTGAGGCTATACTCGGGTCGTTCCGTACCCCACGCCGGAACGACCAGACCCGAATCCCCGGAAAAGACACCATGCGCCCGCAGCCGCTCGCCGCTTGTCTCGCTCTGGCCGTCCTCCTGCCCCTCGGGGCCGCCGCACAGCCCGCTCCTGCTTCTGCTCCTGCAGCACCCGCCCCGGCACCGGCTACGGCCCCTGTGCCGGCGGCTGCCACGCCCACCGGCAGTTTCGACAATGGCCGTGTGCTGGCCTATACCTGCCAGGGGTGCCACGGCATCACCGGTTACAAGAATGCGTACCCCAGTTACCGGGTACCGAAGATCGGTGGCCAGACCCAGCAGTACCTGACCCAGGCCCTGACCGAGTACCGCCAGGGCAAGCGCCGGCATCCCACGATGCAGGCGCAGTCGATGAGTTTCAGCGAACAGGAGATCGCCGATCTCGCTGTTTACCTGTCCACCGTCAAGTAAGGCCCGCCCATGTCGAAAGCCGCGCATCCACTGCGTCACGCCATCGCCCTGTCCGTCGCCCTGCTGCTGGCGGCCTGCTCGCAGTCACAGGTGGAGAACAGCGAGAAATCCGCCGGCGATCCCGGCCATGCCAGCGGCGAGCACGGATCGTCTTCATCCGCTGGCCTGCCTGCCGGGCGTGAAGCCGCCGGTGAGGCCCGCGCCAAGGTCAAGAGCAAGGCCACCAGCCAGAGCTGCATCGATTGCCACGGTGCCGACGGCAATGCGCCGATCGATCCGACCTACCCGAAGCTGGGTGGGCAATACGGCGATTACCTGGCGCACGCGCTTCAGGCCTACCGTGCCGGTGACCGCCAGCACGCGCTGATGACACCGCAGGCGAAGGACCTGAGCGATCAGGACATCGCCGATCTGGCGGCGTACTTCGGCAGCCGCACGAGCCAGCTGCGGGATCTGCACGGGGTCAAGTGATCGCGCTGGGCGGATCGTGACTGCTGCTGCAATCTGATGCGTTCATGGGCGTTACTTTTCTTTGCGCGCAAAGAAAAGTAACCAAAAGAAACGCTCCGCCATCCGCGAGCCGGTGCTACGCACCGGTACCCTGCGCTCCTCGGTCCGCCGAGGGACGGCGCGGGAACTCGCTGCGCTCAGACACCCGCACCTCTCCGCCCTCGCCGGACCTGCGGTGCTCGGCTCGCTACAAGGCGGAATCAGATCAGAAGCCACAGCCGCCCGCCAAGGCGAGACGGCCGTGGTGGCCGTGGTGGCCGATCAGCCTTCCAGTTCTTCCCAGCGCGCGTACGCGGCATCCAGTTCGGCCTGTACTTTGGCCAGCTGCTGGGTGTGTGCGGTCACTTCGGCGCTGCTGCGCGTGTAGAACGACGGATCGTTCATCGCTGCAGTCAGGCCTTCGACATCGCCTTCGAGCTTTTCAATTGTCTTCGGCAACTGTTCCAGCTCGCGCGCTTCCTTGTAGGGGAGCTTGCGCTTGGGCGCTGCCGGTTCCGCAGCCGCCACCTGCGCAGCGACCGCGGACTTGGCCGCAGCAACCACCGCAGGCGCTGCGGCCACGCTGGCCGCGTAACGCTGCCAGTCGCTGTAGCCGCCCACGTACTCGCCGATCACGCCATCGCCTTCCATCACCAGGGTGGACGTCACCACGTTGTCGATGAAGTCACGATCATGGCTGACCAGCAGCAAGGTGCCGTTGTATTCGCCCAGCAGCTCTTCCAGCAGCTCCAGGGTTTCCACGTCCAGGTCGTTGGTCGGTTCGTCCATCACCAGCAGGTTGGACGGCTGCGCGAACAGCTTGGCCAGCAGCAGGCGGTTGCGCTCGCCTCCGGACAGGCGGGTGATCGGCGCGCGCGCGCGCTCGGGGGTGAACATGAAGTCCTGCAGGTAAGCGTGCACGTGCTTGCGCTTGCCGTTGAACTCGAGGAAATCGCGGCCTTCGGCCACGTTCTCGATCGCGCTCCAGTCTTCGCGCAGCACTGCACGGTACTGGTCGAAGTACGCAACCTGCAGGTTGGTGCCGGCGTTGACCTCACCCTTCTGCGGCTGCAGCTCGCCCAGCAGCAGCTTCAGCAGCGTGGTCTTGCCACTGCCGTTGGGGCCGATCAGGCCGATGCGGTCACCACGCAGGATGGTGGTGGAGAAATCACGGACCATCGTGCGATCGCCGAAGGCGAACGAGATGTCCTTGATGTCGATGACCTTCTTGCCCGAGCTCACGCCCTGGGCCGCTTCCATCTTGACGTTGCCACTGAGGTCGCGGCGCTCCGAACGCTCGTTGCGCATTGCCTTCAAGCGGCGCACGCGGCCTTCGTCACGGGTGCGACGTGCCTTGATGCCCTGGCGGATCCACACTTCTTCCTGCGCCAGCAGCTTGTCAAATCGCGCGTTTTCCTGCGCCTGTGCGTTGAGGCGTTCTTCGCGACGGCGCTCGTAGTTGGCCCAGTCACCCGGCCAGCTGGTGACCTGGCCGCGATCGATCTCGACGATGCGGGTGGCCAGCGCGCGCAGGAAGCGGCGGTCATGGGTGACGAACACCACGCTGCCGTTCCAGTTCTTGAGGAACATTTCGAGCCAGTCGATGGCTTCGATGTCCAGGTGGTTGGTCGGTTCGTCCAGCAGCAGCAGGTCGGGGCTGGAGACCAGCGCGCGACCGAGCAGCACGCGGCGCTTCATGCCGCCGGACAGGCGCGCGAACTCCGCTTCGCCGTCGAGGTCGAGCTTGGTCAGGGTCTCGCTGACGCGCTGATCCAGGCCCCAGCCGTTGGCGGCATCGATCTTGGCCTGCACGTTGCCCAGCGCTTCGCCATCGAACACGTCGGCGTGGCTGAGGTGATGGAATTCGGCGAGCCATTGGCCCAGTTCGCCCAGGCCATCGGCGACGACGTCGAACACGCTGCCGGCGGCGCCGTGCGGCACTTCCTGCTCCAGGCGGGTCACGCGCACGCCCTGCTGCACGCGCACTTCACCGTCATCGGGCTTGTGGTCGCCGGACAGCAGCTTGAGCAGGGTCGATTTGCCGGCGCCGTTGCGGCCGATCAGGGCAATACGCTCGCCCGGTTCGATCGACAGTTCGGCTTTTTCCAGCAACAGCGGGCCGCCGACGCTGAAGTCGACGTTTTGCAGAGTAATCAGAGGCATCCGACCATTGTAGCGGGTTGCGGGGCTTGGCCGGGCGGCGCCAGGCACCCGCGGTAGTGCCGGCCGCTGGCCGGCAACCTCAACAGCAACAGCCAACGCCGGTTTCCTGGGGGATGGCGGGGTGGGTCCGGTTGCGGGGGACGCTGCAAGTACGTCCCTGTAAGCTCGGTCGCGCCATCCATGGCGCTCACGCCCCCGCAACCGGACCCACCCCGCCTTCGACAGACCACCGCAATCTGTCGGGATGACATGGTCTGCTTCTGGTGGGTGTCGACCTTGGTCGACACGTAGATCCACGCCATGCGTGGATGATTGCTGCAGGATCCATCGTTGGATGGAATCGACTGGATACCAGCGGGTTACTCTACGTCCCCCAACAACGCCTGCAGCCCCGGTAACCACCGCTTGCCGGGGTGGCGTACCAGCCACAGGGTGCGTTGCAGGGCGGGCAATGGCGTTTCAAGGATGCGCAGGCGGCCCAGGGCCAGGGGTTCTTCCAGTGCGTGGCGGGACAGGCAGGCCAGGCCGAGGCCGGCGATGGCGGCTTGCTTGATGGCTTCGGTATTGCCCAGCTGCAGGGTCTGTGCGAAGCCGTGCAGGTACGGCAGCAGCGCCTGTTCAACGGCTTCGCGGGTGCCTGAACCGGGTTCGCGCAGCAGCCAACGGGCACTGCGCAGTTCATCCAGCGACCAACGCGGGGGCGCGTCCGCGGCTGCCACGATCACCAGCGGATCCTGCTGCCAGGCCGTGACCTGCAGTCCGCGTTCATGGCATGGGCCTTCGATCAGGCCGGCGTCGACGTCCAGGCGCTGCACCGCGGCGACCACGCCTGCGCTGTTGTCGATGCGCAGGTCGACCTCGGCCTGCGGTGCTTGCCGCAGCAGTTCGGCGATACGCGGCGGCAGCAGGTAGTTGCCGATGGTGGTGCTGGCCGCCAGTACCAGCCGCAGAGGTGCGCCTTGGGCAGGGTCACCGCCCGCCGCCAGTTGCCGCTCCAGATCTGCGGCATTGACCAGCAGCGCGCGCGCCGGTTCCAGCAATGCCCGGCCGTGGCCGTTCAACGCCAGGCGACGGCCGATGCGGTCGAACAGCGGCGTGCCGAAATGCGCCTCCAGCTCCTGCAGCGCGGCGCTGCTGGCCGATTGCGAGAGGGCGATGGCCTGACCGGCGGCCGTGGTGCTGCCGTGATCGGCGATGGCGACGAAGACCTGCAGCTGGCGGAGGGTGAGGCGCACAATCAACCTGTCTTATGGGTAATTTTCACCAATATTATTCGTTTTACTGGTCAATGTGGCGAGCGCACGCTGGCATGGCCTCTTCAGACCCTTCAACTGCCATGAACGCCCCCGCCCTCTCCTCCTGGTCCCTGCCCGCCCTGCGCCAGCGCTGGCAACCTCGCCTGCCCGGCCTGCTGCTGGTCGGCCTGGTCGCGGCCGCTTCGCTGTATCTGGCCGAGCTGCCTTGGCTGCAGGCGCACGGCCTGAGCGCGCTGACCGTGGCGATCGTCGCTGGCATCGTGGTCGGCAACACGTTCTATCCACGACTGGCCCCTGCCAGCGCGGCGGGCGTCGGCTTCTCCAAGCATTGGCTGCTGCGCGCCGGCATCGTGCTGTACGGCCTGCGGCTGACCTTCCAGGACATCGGCCACGTCGGCGTCGCCGGCGTGCTGATGGACGTGTTGGTAGTGGCGAGCACCTTTGGCCTGGCCTGCTGGTTGGGCGTGCGCGTGTTCAAGATGGAGCGCGAGGCCGCCATGCTGATCGGTGCCGGCAGCGCCATCTGCGGTGCGGCCGCCGTCATGGCCGCCGAACCGGTGGTGCGCGGTCGCGCCGCGCAGGTAACGGTAGCGGTATCGACGGTGGTGGTGTTCGGCACGGTGGCGATGTTCCTGTATCCCGCGCTGTATACGCTGCTGCAGTCACATGGCTGGCTGGCGATGGACGCGCAGCAGTACGGCCTGTTCACCGGCGCGACCGTGCACGAGGTCGCGCAGGTGGTCGCCGCCGGACGCGCGGTGAGCGAGCCGGCCGCCGATACCGCTGTCATCACCAAGATGGTGCGGGTGATGCTGCTGGCACCGTTCCTGATCGCGCTGTCGCTGTGGCTGGCGCGTGGCGGCAAGGCGGCGGCGGACGGTGGCAAGGCCCGGATCGTGGTGCCGTGGTTCGCGTTCGGTTTCGTGGCGGTTGCCGGCCTCAATTCGCTGCACCTGCTGCCGGCCGGGCTGCTGGCAGGACTGGTGCAGCTGGATACGGTGCTGCTGGCGATGGCGATGGCCGCACTGGGCCTGACCACCCACGTCTCGGCCCTGCGCCAGGCCGGCCTGAAGCCGCTGCTGCTGGCGCTGATCCTGTTCGGCTGGCTGCTGTTCGGTGGGCTGGTGATCCATCAGGGCGTGCTGGCCGTGCTGGGCTGAGCGACCTTCCCCGCTTGCCGACACCATCCGCAGGTCGTACAAGAACGTCCCCTGCGCTGCACTGGATGGACGCCATGAGCATCAATGACTTTCCAAACTTCCGCTACCACCCGGACCCGGTTGCGACGGGCAACGTGGGGCCGTCCACTACTGCCTGCAGGGTCTGCCAGCAAGCGCGTGGATACGTGTACCTGCGCGATGCCATCCACAAAGGGCGCGAAGATTATTCGGAGCAGATCTGCCCTTGGTGCATTGCCGATGGTCGAGCAGCGTCGGCACTGAATATCGCATTTGCCTGCAGCCTGGACGTCGACCACGGCGTGCCCGTAACCGCTTTGGAAGAGCTGTCCCTGCGCACGCCAGGCTACGTCAGCTTTCAAGGGGAAAAATGGCTGGCCCATTGTAGTGATGTCTGCCGCTTCCTGGGCGACGCCACCATGGAACAGCTGAGTCAGGCCTCGGCAGCGAGCATCGCGGCATGGTGCGCGACCAACGACGCCGACCAAGCGCTTTGGTCGGAGCTGGTCAGCGACTACGAACCCGGTGGAGATATCGGCTTCTACACGTTCGAGTGCCTGCACTGCGGCCTGATCCAGTTCCATGTTGACGCGGCCTGAGCCTCCTCCTGCTCCTGCCCAACGTGGATCGTTAGACTCGAGGCATGCCCGCTTCCCCCACCCTGCTGCCGATCCCGTTGCGCCTGCTGGATGATCGCTATGGGCCGGGCAATGTCGATGAAGCCGAAGACACGCTGCTCGGGATCGTGCAGGCGGTGATGGGCGAGCAGGCGACCTGTTCGTTCGACTTCGATACACAGCACGCCAACCCGTGGTTCCACCAGCTGCTGCTGGAGCCCACGGCGGCGGGAAAGGTGGCCACCCCGGAGCAGCTGCAGGCGATGGCCGCTCGGCTGGTGGCCCTTGGGCTGGGTTGAGGGGACGGCCAGAGCATCCACGCATGGCGTGGATCTACTGAATTCCAAAGGCGCCGCCTCCCCCGGGGGATCCACGCCGTGCATGGATGAAGGCTGCGAGGCGGGACCGGGCGCGCGCGCAGGTACAATGCGCCATGACTGATTTCTCGACCCTGCCGCTGAGCCCGGCCCTGCAGCCCGGCCTTGATGCCCTCGGCTACACCACTCTCACCCCCGTGCAGGCGCAGAGCCTGCCCGCGATCCTGGATGGCCGCGATGTGATCGCGCAGGCGCCGACCGGCAGCGGCAAGACGGCGGCGTTCGGCCTCGGCCTGCTGCAGGCCATCGATCCCAGCCTGATCCGCGTGCAGGCACTGGTACTGTGCCCGACCCGCGAGCTGGCCGACCAGGTCGCCAAGCAGATCCGCAAGCTGGCCACCGGCATCCCCAACCTGAAGCTGCTGCTGCTGACCGGCGGCACGCCGCTGGGCCCGCAGCTGGCGTCGCTGGAAAGCCATGATCCGCACGTGGTGGTCGGCACGCCTGGCCGCGTGCAGGAACTGGCGCGCAAGCGCGCACTGAACCTGGGCGCAGTGCGCACGCTGGTGCTGGACGAAGCCGACCGCATGCTCGACATGGGCTTTGAGGAACCGATCCGCGAGATCGCCGGCCGCACCCATCGCGATCGCCAGAGCCTGCTGTTCTCGGCCACCTTCCCCGACACCATCCGCGCCATGGCCCGCGACCTGTTGCGCGATGCCGCTGAAGTGACGGTGGATGGCGCCGACCAGGCCCCGGCCATCCGCCACGTGTTCTGCGAAGTGGAGCCGGCGCATCGGCAGAAGGCGCTGGCTGGCCTGCTGCTTAAGTACACGCCCGAATCGGCGGTGGTGTTCTGCAACACCCGCAAGGACGTGGACGAAGTCGCCAACTCGCTCCAGCAGTTCGGCTTCTCCGCGCTCGCCCTGCATGGCGACATGGAACAGCGCGACCGCGAGGAAGTGCTGCTGCGCCTGGCCAACCGCAGCTGCAACGTGCTGGTTGCCAGCGACGTCGCCGCGCGCGGGCTGGACGTGGAAGACCTGGCGGCGGTGATCAACTACGAGCTGCCCACCGATGTGGAGAGCTACCAGCATCGTGTCGGCCGTACCGGTCGTGCCGGCGCCAGTGGCTTGGCGATCAGCCTGGTAGCGGGCCGCGAAAAGAACCGCGCCGAGGCCATCGAAACACAGCGCGGCGAGCCGCTGGACTGGCAGAAGACGCCGCTGGCGACGTCGCGCCCGGCCGAGCTGCCGCAGGCGGCGATGCGCACCCTGCGTATCGATGGCGGCAAGACCGACAAGCTGCGCGCGGGCGACATCCTCGGTGCACTTACCGGCGACGCCGGCCTGTCGGCCAAGCACATCGGCAAGATCGCGATCTTCCCGACCCGCTCCTACGTGGCCATCGCCCGTGAGCAGGTGAACAAGGCAGTGGCGAAGCTGGAAGCCGGCAAGATCAAGGGCCGACGATTCCGCGTGCGGATGATGTGATTGAAGGAGCGCTGCCAATCACGGTTGGCAGCGACGTGGCCTGGTAGTGGCCAACCTTGGTTGGCCCATCCATGCGGTGCCAACCAAGGTTGGCAACTACCGGTTCACCGCGATTCGCCCGGGTAGGCGCCAACCTTGGTTGGCACCTGCGGAATCAGAACACCAGTTCGGTGTGCAGCGGCAGATCCGCTTCCCAGCGGCCACGGCCACCCAGGCCGTCCAGCTCGACCAGCACGCCGGCGCCGACTACTTCCACGCCCAGGCGGCGCACCAGCGACAACGCAGCAACCAGCGTACCGCCGGTTGCCAGCACGTCGTCGATGATCGCCACGCGCGCGCCTGCGGGCAGTGCATCCGCATGTACTTCGATGCAGTCGCTGCGGTATTCGAGGGTGTATTCCTCGCGCAGCACCTTGCCCGGCAGCTTGCCCGGCTTGCGCACTGGCACGAAGCCCACGCCGAGCTCAAGCGCCATGGCGGCGCCAAGGATGAAGCCGCGCGATTCGATGCCGATCACCGCGTCCAGCTTCTGCTCGCGCCAGCGCTCGGACATCGCAACGATCGCGCCACGGAAATCGTCGCTGTGGGCGAGCAGCGGCATGATGTCCTTGAACAGGATGCCCGGCTTGGGGAAGTCGGCGATGTCGCGCAGGCGCGAGGCCCACTGCGGAGCGACGATGGCGTCGGTCATGGCGATTCGGTTGTCTGATGGCGGCATAGGGTACCTGTTCCGGGCGCCGGCTGCCTGTTGAGGGGTTCGGCCGGGCTGCGCCCGGCACCTGCAGAGGCTTCAAGCGATGGCAACAGCAACGTCAAAAGCGGGCATTCCGTGGGATGGCGGGGCACTGTGGGTCTGCGGGGACGCCGTGAATCCCCAGACCTGCCCAGCCGCTGGCGGCTGTGCGTTCGGGCGCTTGCGAAGCAGTGCTTCGCAAGCAAAGCGCCCTCACCCATGGAGGCTTGGTCGCCGCATCCATGCGGCTCACACCCCGCAAACCCACAGTGCCCCGCCTTCGACAGTTTGCCGGTGGCCAGTAGATCCACGCCATGCGTGGATGCTTTTCGTTCAATTCTCGAAATATTCGATTTCGATGGATACTCATCCGCGCATGGCGTGGAGCTACAGATCGCGGAGATCTGTCGAAGGCGGGGTGGGTCCGGTTGCGGGGGTGTCCGCGGCATGGATGCCGCGGCCAAGCCCCCATGGAGGGGTTCACGGCGTCCCCCGCAACCGGACCCACCCCGCCAAACCATGGAACCCCGCTGTTGCTGTTGAGGTTGCCGGCCAGCGGCCGGCACTACAGCGGGTGCAGGGCGCAGCCCTGCAGAAGAACACTCTTCAGGAACTGCAGGACAGCATCGAGCAGCCGGCACGGTTGTCAGCCCACGCCGGGCGCTTGCCGGCGTAATGCTCCAGCTCGGGGCGTTCGGTGTATGGATCACGCAGCACGTCCTGCAGGGCATGCACACCGCCCAGGTCTCCCTGTTCGGCGCGATCGATCGCTTCCTGTGCCAGCCAGTTGCGCAGTACGTACAAGGGGTTGGCTGCGCCCATCTTCGCGACGCGCTCGGGTGCCGACAGCGGATCGGCACGCAGCCGTGCCGCATAGTCCTGCAACCACTGCTGCAGGGGTTCCTGCACCGCGTGCTGCTGCTCGGGGTCGTAGAAGACTTCGGCCAGTACCCCCGCATCGGGCGCGCTGGCATCGATGCGCATCAGCGCGCGCCATGCCAAGGTCATGTCCATGCCGCCCTCCTGCATCAGCTGCTGCCAGCGCTGGTAGAGCTGCAGATCGGTGTCGTCGGCGGCCGCCAGCCCCAGCTTGGCCGCCACATCGCGGCGGGTGCAGGCGACAAAGGTTGCCTGGTAGGCGGCCAGCCCTGCCTGCAGCGGCTGCACGTCGGCGAACAACGGCGACAGCGCCTGTGCCAGACGGCTGAGGTTCCAATACGCCACCTGCGGCTGGGTGCCGAAACGATAGCGACGCCCCTGCGCATCGGTGGTGTTCGGGGTCCAGTCCGGATCGAAGTCCTCGACCCAACCATACGGGCCGTAATCAAGGGTCACGCCGAGCACGGAGAGGTTGTCGGTGTTCATTACCCCATGCACGAAGCCGACGCGCATCCAGTGCGCGATCATCTCTGCGGTACGCACGGCGATCTGTGCGAACCAGTCGCCATACAGCGCTTCGCCCTGCCCTTTCAGTTCCGGGAAATCGCGGGCGATGCAGGCGTCGACCATCTGCTTCAACAGTGCGGTCTCGCCACGTGAAGCGGGCAGTTCAAACGAACCAAAACGCAGGAACGATGGCGATACCCGGCAGACGATCGCGCCGGGCTCCGCGCGCGGATGTCCGTCATAGAACATGTCGCGCACCACGTCTTCGCCGGTGCCGACCAGCGACAGGGCACGCGTGGTCGGCACGCCGAGGTGATGCATCGCCTCGCTGCACAGGAATTCGCGGATCGACGAGCGCAGCACCGCACGGCCGTCGGCGCCGCGCGAGTACGGCGTTGGCCCGGCGCCCTTCAACTGCAGTTCCCAGTGCCTGCCATCGGCGCCGATCAACTCGCCCAGCGAGATGGCGCGACCATCACCCAGCTGCCCGGCCCAATGCCCGAACTGATGGCCTCCATAGTTGGCCGCCCATGGCTGCATGCCTGCATACAGCGCGTTGCCGCCAAACACCTGGGCGAAGCCTTCATCATCGACCTGCGCGGGATCGAATCCGAGCATCCCGGCAACCTCCGGCGACCACGCCAGCAGCACTGGCGCTGCTACAGGCGTCGGCATCACCGACGACCAGGCCGCACCCAGCACTTCGCGCCGGCGCGGGCCGGACTCGGGATCGCCCGGCAGCAGGTTCAGCAGGCGGTTGTCGAACTGGGGAGCTGTGGTATCCATGAGCACAGCATGGGGGCGGCGACGGCCGTCCTCAATCGCCGCGCAGGGCCTGCAATGCCCCGCCGTGGGCCTCTGCACGCTGATAGGCCGGACGCTCGCCGATGCGTTTGAGGAAGCCACGCAATGCCGGCTTGTCGTCCAGCCCGCCGCCGCGTGCGGCCGCTGCCTGGATCGGGAAGCTCATCTGGATGTCCGCGGCGGTGAAGCGCTCGCCGGCAAACCACGGGCTTTCGGCCAGACGCCGTTCCATCCAGTCCAGATGCAGGCGTCGTTGCGGGCCGACGAAACCGCGCTCGGCCTTGTCGGCGATGCTGCGTGCGATCGGCCGCGCGAAGAACGGCATCGGCGCGCTGCGGATGCGGCTGATCACCAAGGTCAGCAGCATCGGCGGCATCGCCGACCCTTCGGCATAGTGCAGCCAGTAGCGGTAATCGATGCGCTCTTTGCCATCTGCCGGTACCGGCGACGGCGACAGCTGGCGATGCACGTCGTAACGATCAACCAGGTAATCGAGGATGGCGCCGGATTCGGCGAGGATGAGCTCACCATCCTGCAGCACCGGGGCCTTGCCCAGCGGGTGCACCTGACGCAGTTCCGGCGGCGCCAGCATCGTCTTCGGGTCGCGTGGGTAGCGGCGCAGCTCGTAGTCCAGCCCCAGCTCCTCCAGCATCCACAGCACACGCAGCGAACGGGAGTTTTCCAGATGATGGACGATGCGCATGGGGACGATCCTTGGGGAGATCTGCATCGTACCGTGCCGGGTGCATGCCCTTTGTAGAGCCGGACCTGGCACGACGCTGCAAGAAGCCCATAACGAAAAACGCCGGGAGCTTTCGCTCCCGGCGTTCTGGCTACCAAACGGTAGCAGACGGATTAGACCGCCTGCACCTGGTCAGCCTGCATACCCTTCTGACCCTGGACGGCGACGAAGGTAACCTTCTGGCCTTCCTGCAGGGTCTTGAAGCCGGTGCCCTGGATCGCGCGGAAATGCACGAACAGGTCCGGGCCGCTTTCCGGGGTGATGAAGCCGAAGCCCTTGGCGTCGTTGAACCACTTGACAGTGCCGGTCTGACGATCAGACATATTTACTAACTCCTGAAACACATGTTGAAAAAAATCGCAGCCACCGGGTATCGGGGCCGAGACTGAGTTGCAGGCGTTGGTAAAGCGGATCGATGAGCGGATCGTGAGATCAACTGCACCAGGCCACGATTCACGGTGACCCTAGCAAACACAGTGGGCCAGACGATACGCGTGTTTTGAACAAAAAGCGATAGCCTTGATATTCAGCGACAAACGGCCGGCCCCTAGACAGGGCAAGGGGTTGCACCAGATCGAGGCTAAACCCGGGCCCCCATTCAGGTTTTTCCTACCCTACACTGGGTAAATGACTGAAGCTGAAACCCGAGCTGAACCCCTGCTCCCCCGCATCTGGGTGGACGCAGACGCCTGCCCCGTCGTCATTCGCGACATCCTGTTCCGCGCAGCTGAACGGGTTGGCGTGGAACTGACCCTGGTCGCCAACCAGTGGATCCGCACCCCACCCTCGCGCTGGCTGCGCTCGATCCAGGTGCCGCAGGGGCTGGACGTGGCTGACAGCGCCATTGTCGAGCGGGTGTCTGCCGGCGACCTGGTGGTCACCCAGGACATCCCGCTGGCCGCCCTGGTGTTGGAGAAGAAGGGCGTGGCCCTGAACCCGCGTGGCCAGCTGTACACCCCCAACAACATGGCCGAGCGGCTGTCGATGCGCAATTTCATGGAGGAACTGCGTGGTGCGGGCGTGCAGACCGGTGGGCCGCCTCCTCTGGGTGCGCGCGACCGCCAGCTGTTCGCTGCCGAGCTGGACCGCTGGCTGGCCCGCCGCGCGAGCAGGTGAATCCGGCGGCGCGTCAGCCAGGAACGCACAAAGTGCGCGCGCTGCGGAAGCTGCGCCGCTGGCCAGTAAGCGGATCGTCAAAGGCCAGCGCCTGCGCCAGCAGCTGCAAGGGCGGCTCGCCACCACCCTGCGTTCGTTCCTGCAACTGCGGATAGAACCCATCCCCCAGGATCGGTGCGCCGAGCGCGGCCATATGGACGCGCAGCTGATGCTTGCGCCCGGATTCGGGCACAAGCCGGTAGCGCCAGACCGGCCCATGCGCATCGATGACCTCGACACGGGTCCGCGCATTCGGCTCGCCGGGAACTTCAGCCATACGGAAGAACGGCTCCCCTGGCTGCAACCGGCTGTGCCGCTCCAGCGGAAACCGCAGGTCTGGCAGGGCCGGCGCCAGCGCCTCGTAGGTCTTCTCGATGCGACGCTCACGAAACAGGCGCTGGTAGGCGTCGCGCGTTTCCGGCTGGGTGGAGAACAGCACAAGCCCAGCCGTCAACCGGTCCAGCCGGTGCAACGGCACCAGATCGGCATTGCCGGTGCGTTCGACCAGTCGCGCCAACAGGGTTTCACGCACAAAGGCACCGGCAGGCGCGGTCGGCAGGAAGTGCGGCTTGTCAGCCACCAGCAGGTGCGCGTCGTGATGCAGGATGGTTTCAACGAACGGGATCACCGGCTCGTCGGCCACTTCACGGAAGTAGCGGATCTCCAGCCCCACCTGCCACGGCATGTCCGGTGCCAGTGCCCTGCCCTCCGCGTCCTGTACCCGCCCGCGCGCGAAGCGACTCTCCCACTGCAGCCGGTCGATGCGCGGGAAGCGCGCGCACAGCCCCTCCAGCAGGGAAACCCAGTCACCGGGCGGCAGCTGCAGTCGGCTGGGCGTGGTCATGACGTGGTCGCGATGCCGGAGATCTGCAGGCGGCACGGACGTGAACAGGACATACGACAGGGCAGACCGAAAGAATCAGGACGGCCAGCGTGCCACCGATCACGCCCTGCCAACACCCCCATACCGGACACCCCCGGGGCAAACCTCTATCATTGACGGTCTTTACCCCTCTGGATCTTCATGGCCCTCACCGCCACCATCCGCAAGGCCGAACTGCAGATCAGCGACATGGATCGCGGCTACTACGCGACCCACAACCTGACCCTGGCCCAGCATCCGTCTGAAACCGACGAACGCCTGATGGTGCGCCTGCTCGCCTTCGCGCTGAACGCTGGCGACCGCCTGGAGTTCGGCCGCGGCCTGAGCACCGACGATGAGCCCGACCTGTGGGAGCACGACTACACCGGCGACATCCTGCAGTGGATCGACCTCGGCCATCCGGACGAGTCCCGCATCCGCAAGGCCAGCAACCGCAGCCGGCAGGTGCAGGTGGTCAACTACGGCGGCAACGCGTCGGACATCTGGTGGCAGAAGCAGGGCAAGGGCCTGGCCCGCTTCGACAACCTGTCGGTGGTTGACCTGGACGGCGGATTCGTCGATCTGTGGGGCCAGCAGATCCAGCGTGCGATGCGCTGGAGCGTGCTGATCCAGGACGCCGAAGTGCAGCTGCTCAACGATCAGATGCAGCTGGACGTGATCCCCAACTGGCGCAAGCGCGCCAAGGCATGAGCACGATCCGCTGCGACGTGCTGGTGATCGGTGCCGGTGCAGCCGGGCTGATGACCGCGATCACGGCGGGCCAGCGAGGCCGGCATGTGCAGGTGATCGACCACGCCAACAAGATCGGCAAGAAGATCCTGATGTCCGGCGGTGGCCGCTGCAACTTCACCAACACCGGCACCACCCCGGCCAACTTCCTGTCGGCCAATCCGCATTTCTGCAAGTCGGCACTGGCGCGCTACTCGCCCTACCACTTCATCGAGATGGTCGAGCGCCACGGCATCGCCTATCACGAAAAAGAACTGGGCCAGCTGTTCTGCGATGTGTCGTCCAAGCAGATCGTGAAGATGCTGGTGGACGAATGCCAGCAGGCCGGCGTGCAGATCCGTACGCAGTGCAGCGTGGAACGTATCGAGCACGGTAATGACGGCTTTCGCGTGCACACCACGCACGGCCTGTTCCATTGCGCCTCGCTGGTGGTCGCCACCGGCGGCCTGTCCATTCCCAGCCTAGGTGCAACCGGGTTCGGCTATGAGATCGCGCGCCAGTTCGGTCACCAGCTGTTGCCTACGCGCGCCGGCCTGGTGCCGTTGACGCTCAGCGGCACCCACCAGGAACGCCTGGCAGAGCTCAGCGGCGTCGCCCTGCCGGTCGAGGCCAGCAGCAATGGCACGAGCTTCCGCAACTTCATGCTGCTGACCCATCGTGGCGTCAGTGGCCCGGCCATCCTGCAGATCTCCTCGTTCTGGCAACCCGGCGACGCGCTGTCGCTGAATCTGCTGCCCGGCCAGGATGCCGCCGAGTGGCTGCGCCAGATGAAGCGTGATCGCCCCGCCGCGGAGCTGCGTACGGTGCTGGGCGATGTACTGCCCAAGCGACTGGCGCAGCGCCTGTGCGAGCACTGGCTGCCCGACCGCCCGGTGCGTCAGCTGGACGAGCTGGACCTGCGCAAGGCAGCACAGGTGCTTTCAGCATTCCCGCTGGTGGCCAGCGGCACCGAGGGCTACCGCACCGCCGAAGTCACCCTTGGCGGTGTCGATACCAACGAGGTCTCGTCGTCGACGCTGGAATCCAAGCGCGTGCCTGGCCTGCATTTCGTCGGCGAGGTGCTGGACGTGACCGGATGGCTGGGCGGCTACAACTTCCAGTGGGCCTGGGCCAGCGGGCACGCGGCCGGCTGCGTGGTGTGAACCGCATCGCCGTTCCAGGCACGCAAGCGTTGCGCGCATGGACGCGCCGCCACGCATCGTGTATCTAGATTTGCAGATTGGGGAGCAGTGCATGCAGAACGCGAACGACATCACCATCCGCCTGCTGATCGTCGATGACAGCGGCGAGAACGCCGAAGCCATCGTCAGTACCCTGCGCAACAGCGGCATCGCCGTGCGCCCATGGCGCCCGCAGGACTCGGCCGAGCTGTCGCAGGTACTGGCCAGCCAGGCGATCGACCTGGTGCTGGCGGCGCCCTCGCAGAGCATCCCGCTGCCACTGGTGGCCCAGCACATCGCCGCCAGCGGCAAGGACATCCCGCTGGTGCTGCTGGCCGAGCGCATCGACGAGGACGAACTGGTACAGGCCAGCAGCAACGGCGTTCGCGCCCTCGCCCTGCGCCAGCGCGCCGAACACCTGCTGGCGGTGGTCCGCGACCAGTGGGTCGATCTGCAGGCACGCCGCGGCCTGCGCCGGATCGAAGCGCAGATGCGCGAGACCGAGCGCCGCTGCGACGCACTGATCGCCTCGTCGCGCGAACCGATTGCCTATGTCCACGAAGGCATGCACATCCGTGCCAATGATGCCTACCTGGAGATGTTCGGTTACGAAGATTTCGAGGAGGTCGAGGGTATCTCGCTGCTGGACATGGTCGCCGCCCAGCACGTGGATGATTTCAAGCAGCTGCTGAAGTCACTCAGCCGTGGCGAAGCGCCGCCGCCGCAGTACCAGCTCGACGCCCGCCACCAGGACGGCAGCGCCTTCCCGGCGACGATGGAATTCACCGCGGCCACCTACGAGGGCGAATCCTGCCTGCAGGTGGTATTCCGCCGACGCATGGAATTCGACCCGGAACTGGCGCGCGAGGTCGAAGACCTGCGCCAGCGCGACCAGGTCACCGGCCTGCTCAACCGCCCGACCTTCATGCTGCAGGTCGAGGACGCGGTTGCCCAGGCGGGGCGCAGCGAGGGTCAGTTCGGCCTGCTGATGGTCGAACCGGACCACTACGCGCGCCTGCTCCCGGATATTGGACTGGCCTCGGCCGACGCCCTGATCGGCGCCCTCGCCGCCTTGCTGGCCGAGGTCGTTGGCGAGGATGCGCAGCTGGCCCGTTTCGGCGAACACAGTTTCGCCGTGCTGCAGTCCGGCCCCTATGCGCAGACCGTGGCACTGGCCGAGCGCATTCGTGAAGCCTACGCCGCACACGTCTTCAGCATCGGCGCGCGCTCGGCCACGGTGACCGTCAGCATTGGCGGGGTGCAGGTGGGCGAGAAGATCGCCAGCATCGGCCAGGTGCTGGCGCGCGCCAGTGAATGTACGCAGGCCGCTGCCGCGCTCGGCAATACCTGCCGCATCTTCGACCCGGCTGCGGTCGATCGCGTAGAAGAAGAGCGCGTACAACGCTGGGTCGCGCGTATCCGCGAAGCCTTGGCAGGCGATGGCTTCCACCTGCATTACCAGCCGGTGCTGAACCTGCAGGGCGAGTCGCTGGAACTGTATGAAGCCTACCTGCGGCTGGAACACAACGGAGAGCTGCTGAGCCCGACTGCGTTCCTCGGCATTGCCGAAGAACATGGCCTGCTGGCGGACATCAACCGCTGGGTCGTCTCGCAGGCAATCATGGAACTGGGTGCGCGTGCGCGCGAGGGTCATCCCACGCAGATGCTGGTGAAGGTCACGCCGGAATCGTTCGATGATCCGAAGATGATCGCCACGCTGCGCCAGCAGTTGCAGGCACACGGCGTGCCGGGCGAACGACTGTGGCTGCATGCGCCGGAGTCGAAGGTGTTCACCCACCTGCGCAGCGCCCAGCAGTTCCTGGCGGAAGTAGCACCGCTCGGCTGCCGGATCGGCCTGGAACAGTTCGGCTCGGGATTGGATTCGTTCCAGTTGCTGGCCCACTTCCAGCCGCAGTTCCTCAAGCTCGATCGCGGTTTCACCAGCGACCTGGCCGCCACCCGCGAGAACATCGACCGGGTCAGCCAGATCACCGCACGCGCGCAGGAAGCCGGCATCCGCACCATGGCTGAGTTCGTCAGCGACGCCAACTCGATGACACTGCTGTTCAGTGCCGGCGTGGATTACGTGCAGGGTGATTTCGTCGGCCCGGCAGCGCCGGCGATGAACTTCGAGTTCGGTTGAACAGTGCTAGTGCCGGCCGCTGGCCGGCACCCTCCCACATCCGGAATGCCGGCCAACGGCCGGCACTACCTCAGGGCAATCAGGTCAGATCGACCAGATTGTCGATCTTCACGTCCGGGTTGACGTCGGCTTCGTAGTCGACGCCTTCAACACCGAAACCGAACAGACGCAGGAAATCGGCCTTGTAGCCAGCCAGGTCGCTGATCTCGTACAGGTTCTCATTGGTCACCTGCGGCCACAGCGCCAGCACCTCACCCTGCACGTCGGCCGACATTTCCTTGTAGTCGGCGCGCAGGCGACCTTCTTCATCGATCAGCGCGACGGTGTGGCCATCGCCATCGACGAGGTCGTGGCGCAGGCGATCAACCGCTACGCCATCGGCCTTGGCGCCGTACAGGATGTCGTACAGCACGTCGAGCTGCTCGATGCAGCCTTCGTGGGTGCCCTTCGCCTTCATCACCTTGAACAGCAGCGACAGGTACAGCGGCATGGTCGGAATGGCCGAGCTGGCCTGGGTCACCACTGCCTTCAGCACCGACACGCGCGCATCGCCGCCGATCTTGGCCAGCTTCTCGCGCAGACCCAGCACCTTGTCGTCCAGATCCTTCTTGGCGGCACCGATGGAACCATTCCAGTAGATCGCCTGGGTGATCTCTTCACCCACATAGGTGAAGGCCGTGGTGGTGCAGCCATTGGCCAGCACGCCGGCATCAGCCAGCGCGTCGATCCACATCTGCCAGTCCTCACCGCCCATCACTGCGACGGTACCGGCGATTTCTTCCGGGGTTGCCGGCTGCAGGTGGGTTTCGGTCAGCACTTCCTTGTCGGTATCCAGACCACGCAGCGTGATCGGCTCGCCGATCGGCTTCAGCGTGGAGCTGATGATCTCGCCGGTCTTGGGGTGCTTGCGGCGCGGCGCGGCCAGGCTGTAGACCACCTGATCGACCTGACCGAGATCGGCCTTGATCATCTCGATGGTCTTCGCCTTCACCTCATCGGAGAACGCATCGCCGTTGATGCTCTTGGCATACAGGCCCGCTTCGTCGGCGTACTTGTGGAACGCCGCCGAGTTGTACCAACCCGCGGTGCCCGGCTTGGTTTCGCTGCCCGGGCGCTCGAAGAAGATGCCCAGGGTTGCCGCGCCACTGCCGAAGGCGGCGGTGATGCGCGCGGCCAGGCCGTAGCCGGTCGAGGCACCGATCACCAGCACACGCTTGGGGCCGTTCTGGATCGGGGGGCGCGCACGGATGTAGTCGATCTGCTGCTTGACGGCGGCGTCGCAGCCGGTCGGATGGGTAGTGACGCAGATGAAGCCGCGGACGCGCGGTTTGATGACCATGAAGACCTCGGGTTGGCAGATGCGGCGCACGGGGCGCTCAGCAGGAATACGGGCACGCGTGTGCGCGCGAACCGCAGGATCGTAGTGCGCAGGGGCCGATTGCACAACCGACGCTGCCGTAGGGTGGTGGTGTTTTGCAGGGTTGCACCCTGCACCTGCCGAAGCCGAAGCAACGTCAAAAGCTGGCTTCCTGTGGGATGGCGGGGTGGGTCCGGTTGCGGGGGACGCCGTGAATCCGTCCATGGAGGCTTGGCCGCGGCATCCATGCCGCGGACACCCCCGCAACCGGACCCACCCCGCCTTCGACAGTCTTCCGCGATCTGTCGGAACAGCTCTTGGGGTCAGATCCGTTTTCCGAAGGAAAACGGATCTGACCCCATTTGTGTGTATCGATATCTGACAGATGTGTCGACCAACGGTCGGCACCCACCAACAGCCGCGTGAACCTGTCGAAGGCGGGGCACTGTGGGTTTGCGGGGTGTGAGCCGCATGGATGCGGCGACCAAGCCCCCATGGATGGGTTTACGGCGTCCCCGCAAACTCACAGTGCCCTGCCATCCCACGGAATGCCGCTTCGGCTGTTGACGTTGCCGTTGATTGCAGCAGGTGCAGGGCTGCAAGCCCTGCCAACAAAAAACCCCGCTTGCGCGGGGTTCTCTGTGTACTGCGTGCAGCAGAGGCTTACGGGCGACGCGCCAGAGCTTCGACGTCCTTGGCCTTGGGCAGCAGGTCCTGCTTGGTCACGCGCAGGGCGCCCACGGTCAGCATCGGCACCGCCACCAGGATCGAGGACAACACCACGATCACCGCACCGATCATGTGCGTCTCGGCCAGGCCTTCCATCGAGCTGCCGCCGTACATGTACAGGGCCAGCGCAGACAGGAAGAACATCACCGCAGTGATCACCGTACGCGACAGCGTCTGGTTGATCGAACGGTTCAGCACTTCCATCGGCTCCACGCGCAGGCTGCGGAAGTTCTCACGGACACGGTCGAACACCACGATGATGTCGTTGATCGCAAAGCCCATCACCGACAGCAGGCCGGCCAGCACGGTCAGGTCGAACTCACGGCCGAGCAGCGACACGTAAGCCACCGTCACGATCAGGTCGAACATGGCCACGATGCTGGCGGTGACCGCGAACTTCCATTCGAAGCGCACCGCGATGTAGATCAGGAAGCCGGCCAGCATGAAGATGGTGGCGTACAGGCCATTCATCGCCAGGTCCTTGCCGATCTGCGGACCAACGAACTCGTTGCGCAGCACGGTGGCCTGGTTGTCGGCCGAAGAGACCGCCTTGACCACGGCCGCCGCAGTGGCCTTGTCCTCGGCAGACGCGCCACCGGTACCCGGAGCGTGCTCACCGTGCGGGGCCAGGCGGATCAGCAGGTCGGTGTTGCCACCGACGCTCTGTACCTGGGCGCCGTCGAAGCCGTTCTGCTCAAGCTTGCTGCGGACGTCCTCGACGTCCACCGCATGTTCGAAGCGGGCTTCGATCAGGGTGCCGCCGGTGAAGTCCAGAGCGTAGTTGAAGCCCTTGAAGCCGATGATGCCGATCGATGCCAGGAACACGATGATCGTGACGACCATCGCGACATGGCGCCAGCGCATGAAGTCGATCTTGGTATCGTTCGGGAGGATGTGCAGCGGAAACAGTTTCATGTGCGTGTCGTCCCGTCAGATGGCCACGTTCTGGAGCTTCTTGCGACGGCCGTAGATCAGCGTCGCCAGTGCACGCGATACGGTGATCGCGGTGAACATGGAAGCGAAAATACCGATGATCATGGTCAGCGCGAAGCCCTTCAGCGGACCGGTACCGAATGCGAACAGCGCCACACCGACGATCAGGCCGGTCAGGTTGGCGTCGAGGATGGTGCCCGAAGCGCGCTCGTAACCGGTCACGATCGCGGTCTTGCCCGGCACGCCGGCACGCAGCTCTTCACGGATACGCTCGTTGATCAGCACGTTGGCGTCGACCGACAGACCGACCGACAACGCCAGACCGGCAAAGCCCGGCAGGGTCATGGTCGCGCCGAACAGCGACATCACCGCCACCACGATCAGCAGGTTGAACAGCATCGCGATCGAGGTGATCAGGCCGAACATGCGGTAGTAGATGGTGAAGAACACCAGGGTGAACATGAACGCGTAGACCACCGCGGTGATGCCGTTCTTGACGTTCTCCGCACCCAGGCTCGGGCCGACCACGCGCTCTTCAACGAAGTCCATCGGTGCAGCCAGCGAGCCCGACTTCAGCAGCTTGGCCAGGTCTTCGGCTTCCTTCTTCTGCAGACCGGTGGTCTGGAAGTTCTTGCCGAACACGCCGTTGATGTTGGCCACCGAGATCACTTCCTCGTTGACCTTGAAGCCACGCACTTCCTGACCGTCGACGACGGTCACGGTCGGCACGCGCTCGGTGTACACCACCGCCATCGGCTTGTTCACGTTGGCGCTGGTGAAGTCGAACATGCGCTGGCCACCGACATTGTTCAGCGTCACGCTGACTGCCGGGGTGCCACTGGTGGAGTCGGTCACCGCCTGCGCGGCCACCATCTGGTCACCGGTGACGATCACGCGCTTGTTCAGCAGCACCGGACCGCCGTTGTCACGGCGCTGGTAGACCTTGGCTTCCGGCGGGATACGACCCGAAGCGATGGCGTCCTGCGCATTGCCTTCCACAACTGCCCGGTATTCCAGGGTGGCGGTGGCACCGATCATGCGCTTGGCTTCGGCGGTGTCCTGCACGCCCGGCAGCTGCACCACCACGCGGTCAGCACCCTGGCGCTGGATGATCGGCTCGGACACGCCAAGCTGGTTCACGCGGTTGCGCAGGGTGTTGATGTTCTGCTCGATGGCGCCGTTGGCGATCTGCGCGATCTCGGCTTCCGGAATGGACACCGTGATGCGGTTGCCGCTGACGTCGTAGCCGAGCGTCGGCTGCGCCTTGGCCAGCGCGGCGCGGGCACGGGTACCGGCATCTTCGCCGGCCGACGGGCTCAGGTTGGCGACGATGGTGTTGTCGGCACGACGCTCCACCGACTGGTAGGCGATGCGCGCATCACGCAGGGTGCTGCGCACGTCTTCGGTGTAGGCATCCAGGCGCTTGTCCAGCGCGGCCTTCTGGTCGACCTGCAGCACGAAGTGCACGCCGCCCTGCAGATCCAGGCCCAGCACCATCGGGCGACCGCCGAGCTTGGCCAGCCAGTCCGGCACGGTCGAGGCCAGGTTCAGGGCCACCGTGTAGTTCTCGCCCACGCTGTCACGCAGCGCATCGCTGGCAGCAGACTGCGACTTCAGGTCCGACAGGCGGACGATCAGGCTGTCCCCTTCCTTCTCTGCGCCGAGCGTGGTGACACCGGCCTTCTTCAGGTCGGCCAGCACACGGTCACGCAGCGCATCGTCGACCTGGCCGCCACGGTTGGCGGTGATCTGGATGGCCGGGTCCTTCTGGTAGATGTTGGGCAGTGCGTACAGCGCGCTGAGCGCCAGTACGATCACGATGACGACGTACTTCCAGCGTGGAAATTCGAGCATTGCTTGGGTCCCGCGCGGCGCCATCCCCGGCGCCGCGGTTGTGCTTCAGAAAGGGAGTGGCTTACTTGGCCGAATCCAGGGTGCCGGTCGGCAGCACGCTGCCGACAGCGCCCTTCTGCACGCGGATGCGCACGTTCTCGGCCACTTCGACGGTGACGAAGTTGTCGCCGATATCGGTGACCTTGCCGGCGATGCCGCCGTTGGTCAGCACTTCGTCGCCGCGCTTGATCTTCTCCAGCATGGACTTGTGCTCCTTCTGCCGCTTCATCTGCGGGCGGATCATCAGGAAGTACATGATGGCGATCAGGATGATCGGGAACAGCAGCGTGGTCAGGCCCATGCCCTGCGGTTGGCCGCCAGCGGCCTGGGCGTGGGCGGCGGGAATCAGGAAGGCAAGCAGGTTCATTGTTGGTCCTTTGGTTGGGCGGCGCTTCGGCCGTTTCACGGGCACGAGGTGTCGACCGCGGATCTGGGTCAGCCTTGAAGTATGCCACGGCCCCGGGCATTCGTCCTTGGGCCGTTTGGCAGGGGGTGGTGCGGGTTTACAGGGGCGGCACTACTGCCCCGCGTGCTGCGTAGAAAGACTCGCGGAAGGCCAGGAAGGTTCCCGCCTCGATGGCCGCGCGGATGTCGGCCATCAGTTTTTCGTAATAGAAGAGGTTGTGCTGGGTGCCCAGCATCGGCGCCAGCATCTCGTTGCAGCGGTCCAGATGGCGCAGGTACGAGCGGGTATAGCCGCCGGCACAGGCCACGCAGCCACAGCCCGGCTCGATCGGGTCCATGTCCCGCGCGTACTGTGAATTGCGGATGCGGACGGTGCCGAACGAGGTGAAATAGTGGCCGTTGCGGGCATTGCGGGTCGGCATCACGCAATCGAACATGTCCACGCCACGTGCGACACCCTCGACCAGGTCTTCAGGGCGGCCAACGCCCATCAGGTAGCGCGGACGGTCGGCGGGCAGCTCGGGGTCCAGATGGTCGAGCATCGCGTTGCGCTCGTCTTCCGGCTCACCCACGGCCAGGCCGCCGATGGCATAGCCGTCGAAGCCGATCCCCTGTAGGGCTTCGGCCGAACGGCTGCGCAGGTCGGTGTGCACCCCGCCCTGGACAATGCCGAACAGGGCCGCGTCATTGCCGAGCTGGTCATGCGCGTTGCGGCTGCGCTGGGCCCAGCGCAGGCTCAGCTCCATCGAGCGGCGGGCGACGTCCTCGGTGGCCGGGTACGGCGTGCACTCGTCGAAGATCATCACCACGTCCGAATCGAGCACCTTCTGGATCTTCATGCTCTCTTCCGGGCCCAGGAACACCCGGGCACCGTCGGTCGGCGAGGCGAAGGTCACGCCCTGCTCGGTGATCTTGCGGCGATGGGCCAGCGAGAACACCTGGAAGCCGCCGGAGTCGGTCAGGATCGGGCCATCCCAGCGGCAGAAGCCGTGCAGGCCGCCATGGTCGGCGATGATGTCCAGGCCCGGCCGCAGGTACAGGTGGAAGGTGTTGCCGAGGATGATCTCGGCGCCCAGTGCCCGCACCTGGTCCGGCAGGATGCCCTTGACCGAGCCATAGGTCCCCACCGGCATGAAGGCCGGCGTTTCCACCGTGCCACGCGGGAAGGTCAGGCGGCCACGGCGGGCGCGGCCATCACGGGTCTGGAGCTGGAACTGCAATCGGGACATGGAGCGGTCGTTCGGGCAAATAGTCGCCCATTGTCTCCCAAAACCACCTTTCCTGCTCCGGCAGCGCAGGGCCACGCCCGGTGGATGGCCCGCAAGTGCGCACCAACGGTACGCACCCACCACAAGCGAATGCCGGCGCCCTACCCCGCCTGCGGGAACAGCAGCATCGCGTCGCCGTAGCTGAAGAAGCGATAGCGCTGCTCGATCGCGTGCTGGTAAGCCTCGAACACGCGCTCCTTGCCGGCAAAGGCCGAGATCATCATCAGCAGCGTGCTTTCGGGCAGGTGGAAGTTGGTCACCATCGCGTCAACACTGCGGATCCGGTAGCCCGGGGTGATGAAGATCTGCGTTTCGCCGGCGAACGGCAGCAGTTCACCATCGCGCATCGCGCTTTCCAGCGCGCGCACCACGGTCGTGCCCACGCCGATCACCCGGCCGCCGGCCGCACGTGTGCGTCGCACCTGCTGCACCAGCTCGGCACCGACGTTCAGCCACTCGCGGTGCATCACGTGGTCCTTCAGGTCGTCGGCGCGCACCGGCTGGAACGTGCCTGCGCCCACATGCAGGGTGACATGACCGAACTCCACGCCCTTGTCCTTCAGTGCCGCCAGCAGCGCCTCATCGAAGTGCAGACCTGCAGTCGGCGCCGCCACCGCACCCACTTCGCGGGCGAACACGGTCTGGTAGCGCTCGCGATCATCCACGCCCGGCTCGCGCTGGATGTAAGGTGGCAACGGCAGGCGCCCGGCATGCAGCAGCCACTGTTCCAGCGATTCGGGCACATGGAACTGCAGCACGTAGAACTCGCCATCGCGCCCGAGCACCTCGGCTTCGCCACCCGGGTCCAGCGCGATCCGGCTGCCGGGTTTGGGCGACTTGCTCGCGCCCACCTGGGCCCGCGCCTGCTGGCCACCGAGCAGGCGCTCGATCAGGATCTCCACGCGGCCGCCACTGGCCTTCTGCCCGAACAGGCGCGCCGGGATCACCCGGGTGTCGTTGAACACCAGCAGGTCGCCCGGTTGCAGCAGCGACGGCAGGTCACGCACCTGCAGGTCGGTGAAGTCAGCAGGAGCCGCCGGTACCAGCAGCAGACGGCTCGCCGAGCGTTCGGCCAAGGGTGCCTGGGCAATCAGTTCGGCCGGCAGGTCGTAATGGAAATCGGACTTCTTCAAGGCAGTGGACGGCAACAGGTCGACAATGGCGCGCATTGTACGTCCAGCGTCTGCGAGCCGGCGCAGCGGACCTCGAACGTCGCGCAAAATGCTGCTATGCAGCAGTCTTTTGCGGGGTTATCGCGCAAAAAAACAAGTGCTAGCATCGACGAGGAAGTCCGCTGCACGAGCCCGCCCCAAGCGCGCGTAAAGACGCGCGTTTTGCTTTTGAAGGCCCGTGCGACCCAACGTTTCAGGAGATCTGCAATGAGCTTCATCGAACGCCTCGCCCCCCTCCGCGCCCAGCCCGGCACCCGCCTCACCAACGGCCTGGATGACGCAACCCTGACCGCCCTCGCCGCCAACCACCCGCAACTGGTTGCCGCGATTGATGCCGCTGCTGCCGAATTCGCGCGCGTGCAGGCCGAGCTGGGGCCGCTGCTGGCACAGGATGAGCAGGCGCAGATCGATGCCATGCAGGACGGCTTCGTCAATTTCTACGCCGATGATGCGGTAACCCCGTACGTGGCGCTGGCCGCACGCGGCCCATGGGTGGTGACCCTGAAGGGCGCGGTGCTGTACGACGCCGGTGGGTACGGCATGCTCGGCTTCGGCCACACCCCCGATGCGGTCATGGAGGCGATGTCACGGCCGCAGGTGATGGCCAACATCATGACCCCCAGCCTGTCCCAGCAGCGCTTCATCACCGCGCTGCGGGCCGAGATCGGCCACCGTCGTGGCGGCTGTCCGTTCACCCGCTTCATGTGCCTGAATTCCGGTTCCGAAGCGGTTGGTCTGGCCGCGCGCATCGCCGACGTCAACGCCAAGCTGCAGACCGACCCGGGCGCCCGCCACGCCGGTGCGGCGATCAAGCGCGTAGTCATCAAGGGCAGCTTCCACGGCCGTACCGACCGCCCGGCGCTGTATTCCGATTCCAGCCGCAAGACCTACATGCAGCACCTGGCCAGCTACCGTGGCGAGGAGTCGGTGATCACCGTCGCGCCTTACGACGAAGCCGGCCTGCGCAAGGTGTTCGAGGATGCCGCGCACAACAACTGGTTCATCGAAGCGGTGTTCCTGGAGCCGGTGATGGGTGAAGGTGACCCGGGCCGCTCCGTGCCGCCGGCGTTCTACGCGCTGGCCCGCGAACTGACCCGCGCCCACGGCAGCCTGCTGCTGCTGGACTCGATCCAGGCAGGCCTGCGCGCCCACGGCGTGCTGTCGGTGGTCGACTATCCGGGCTTCGAAGGCCTGGATGCGCCGGACATGGAAACCTATTCCAAGGCGCTGAACGCTGCACAGTATCCGCTGTCGGTGCTGGCAGTGACCGATCACGCCGCGCAGCTGTATCGCAAGGGCATCTATGGCAACACCATGACCAGCAACCCGCGTGCGCTGGACGTGGCCTGCGCCACCCTGGCCCAGCTGACCCCGCAGGTCCGTGCGGCGATCACCGAGCGCGGCGCCGAGGCGGTTCGCAAACTGGAGCAGCTGAAGAACGAGCTGGGCGGCCTGATCACCAAGGTGCAGGGCACCGGCCTGCTGTTCTCGTGCGAGCTGGCCCCGCAGTTCAAGTGCTATGGCGCCAATTCCACCGAGGAATGGCTGCGTCAGCACGGCATCAACGTGATCCACGGCGGCGAGAATTCGCTGCGCTTCACCCCGCACTTCGGCATGGACAGCAACGAGCTGGACCTGTTGGTGGGCATGGTGGGCCGTGCCCTGCGTGAAGGCCCCCGCCGCGAACAGGCTGCCGCTGCGTAACGGCCCCCTATGGGCGTCTGCGCGGTCTGAACGGAGAGCAGCCGAGCGTGGCTCGGCTCTACTGGAAGCAAGCGCAAGGCCTCATAATTGCCCGGACACCCCGCCCTGCGACCGGCTTCACTGGTCGACCGCGGGGCGTTTTCGTTTCCGGCCAAGACAGGAAGATCCATGAAGTCGATCTGTGTGTACTGCGGTTCCAACGCTGGCAGCAAGCCGGTCTACACCGAACGCGCCATCGCGCTGGGCGATCGCATTGCCCGCGACGGCATGCGCTTGGTGTACGGCGGCGGCAATGTCGGCCTGATGGGCACCGTGGCCAATGCCGTGCTCGCCGCCGGCGGTGAGGTCACCGGCGTGATTCCGCGCCAGCTGGCCGACTGGGAAGTGGCCCATCGCGGCCTGACCGAGCTGGAGATCGTCGGTTCGATGCATGAGCGCAAGTCGCGCATGTTCGATCTGTCCGATGGATTCGTCGCCCTGCCCGGTGGCTTCGGCACCATGGAAGAGATCTTCGAGATGCTGACCTGGCGCCAGCTCGGCATCGGCAACAAGCCCTGCGCCTTCCTTGATGTGGACGGTTTCTACGCGCCGCTGATCGGCATGATCGATCGCATGGTGGAGGAGCGCTTCCTGCACCCCGAGCAGCGCCAGGACCTGTGGTACGGCTCGGATATCGAGGAAATGCTGACCTGGATGAAGAACTACCAGCCGGCCCAGGCCTCGAAGTGGATCGACGAGAAGCGCCGCGCGGCGCTGCGTTGAAGTCGGTGTGCGCGGTGGCTCAGGCCGCCGCGCGCGTCCACGGTGCCGGCCGGCCCAGCAGGTAGCCCTGGCCGTAGTCGCAGCCGAGCTCGAACAGCGTGTCACGCTGCGCCTCGGTCTCGATGCCTTCGCCGATGGTCTCGATGCCCAGCGTGCGCGCCAGTGACAGTACGCCCTCCACCAGCGCGCGCGTGCTCTGCGCCTCCGGCCCGTGCAGGCCGGCAATGAAGCTCTGGTCGATCTTCAACGTGCTGATCGGGAAACGGTGCAGGTAGGACAGCGCCGAGAAGCCCGTGCCGAAATCATCCAGCTGCACCTGGATGCCGCGTTCACGCAGCCCCTTCAGGATGCGCAGCGTATGCGGACCATCGTCGAGCAGCGCGACCTCGGTGATCTCCAGCCGCAGCCGCCGCGGATCCGCGTTGCAGGCCTCCAGCAAGCCATACAGCCGCCCGCTGAACTCTGCAGAGCGGAAATGCCGTGGCGACACGTTGACCGACACATAGCCACGCCCACCATCGGCAAGGCCGGCGATGACCTGCTCGTAGATCAACCAGTCGACCTGTTCGATCAGGCCGCTTTCCTCGCCCAGCTCCAGGAACGCGCCCGGCAGCAACAGGCCACGGCGCTCATGCTTCCAGCGCAACAGGGCCTCGTGGCCGACCACCTCGCCGTCGGACAGGCGAACGATCGGCTGGTAGAACGGCACGAAATCGCGATTGTTGATCGCCCGTCGCAGGTCGGCTTCCAGATCCAGGCTGCGCAGCGCCTGCTCGCGCATCTCCTCGTCGAAAATCGAACAGCGGTCGTGGCCCTGGGCCTTGGCCCGGTACATCGCTGCATCGGCATCGCGCAGCAGCTCTTCGCCGGTACGGTAGCGCGGGTTCCACAGGGCGATACCCAGGCTGCCGGAGGGGAACAGCTCGCGACCGGCGATCCACATCGACTCCTGTAGCGCCAGCAACAACCGCTGGCCGAAATCCAGGGCCTGCGCCAGGCCCTCCGGACAGTGCAGCAGCACGGCGAACTCATCGCCACCCAGGCGCGCCACCACGTCGGTGTCACCCGCCATGGATACGATGCGCTTGGCTACCTCCACCAGCATGCGATCGCCGGCGGCGTGGCCGATGCTGTCGTTGACCAGCTTGAAGCGATCAAGGTCCAGGAACAGCACCGCGAACACCGGGCCGCCTTCGCGCCGGGCCTGGGCCAGCGCATCCTGCAGCCTGTCCAGCAGGTGCAGGCGGTTGGGCAGCCCGGTCAGCGCGTCGTGCATGGCCTGGTGGGTCAGTCGCTGCTCGGCACGCAGGCGTTCACCGATCTGCCCCAGCAGCTTGTCGTTGACCTCGGCCAGTTCGCGGGTGCGCTCTTCCACGCGCTTTTCCAGCTCGGCATGTGCCGAGCGCAGGCGCTGCTGGTCGCGCTGGCGCGCAAGACCAGTGCCGATGTTCTGCGCGACGAAGGTCAGCAGGCGCTGGTCATGCACGCTGAAATCGATCTGCTCGGTGTAACTCTGCACCACGATCGCGCCGACCACTTCGTCGTCGCGGAGCAAGGGCACCCCCAGCCAGCATTGCGAACGCGCGCCGGATTCGCGTACCTCGCCGGTTTCCAGCAGCGCATCGATCTGCGCACGCGAGGCCAGCAAGGGCCGACGATGGCGGACCACATACTCGGTCAGGCCACGGCTGAACGCGCGCGGTGCACGACTCGCGTTGTGCTCGTCGACCGAGTAGACGAAATCCAGCCCATCACCCTTGGCATTAACCAGCGCGATATAGAAATTGCGTGCGTCCAGCAGCCGCCCGACCACACCGTGCACCTGCCCGTAGAACTGCGCCAGGCTGTCGGCCGACATCGCCATTTCGGCAATGTTGTACAGCGCCGTCTGCAGCTGTTCGGCACGGCGGCGCTCGACCACTTCATCCTGCAGGCTGCGGTTTGCCCGCTGCAGCTCCAGCGTGCGCCGTTCCACCTGCTGCTCCAGCCGCACCTGCGCCTGGCGACGGTCCATCGCGGTCTGCACGTGCTGGGCGACAAAGCCCAGCAACGCCCGTTCGGCCTCGCCGTAGCGGGCCGCATGCTCGTAACTCTGCACCACGATCGCACCGCACACGCGACCATCGCGCAGCATCGGCACGCCCAGCCAGTCCAGACTTTCCGGGCCGCGCTGCGGGTCGTGCTCCTGGTCCACCCGCGCCAGCAGCTCGCGCGATGGCCCGCTCAGCGGGCGACCATGCCGCAGCAATGCCACCGTCAGGCTATGCGGCATTTCGTTGGCGTCATAGCTATGGGCTGGGTCGGCAATGAAATCGTCGAGCTGGTCGGCGAAGTAAAGAAAGCGGATCTGCCCCCGCACATCGTCGTACTCGACGATGTAACAGTTCTCTGCATACATCAGCGTGCCCAGCACGCCATGCACATGGCGCAGCATCTCGCCCATTTCCAGGTCGGCACCGGCCAGGTCAGCAATCTGGAACAAGGCCTGCTGCAACCGCTCGGCCTGTTCCAGCGCCTTGATCTGGCCCGCCTGGCGGTCGCGCTGCAAAGCCAGTTCCATCGCCTGCCTGGACAGTCCCCACCAGGCCGGGGAAGGTGTCGCCCCGCGCACCGACAGCAGCAGCCGGGCGCCGTCGTACTCCCAGCCGTGGCGGCCTTCAGCGTGGTCGGCCAGCGGCTGCCAGATGTCCTCGTCGTCGCCGCCGATCGGCCAACCGCCCCGGCCGCTGCCGAGCTGCGGATCGTCCCAGCCGACGCGCACGACCGCCGTTTCCGGCAGCAGCGCATGCAACGCGCGCACCAGCGCCGCGCTCAGCACGAGCTCGTTGTTTGACGCTTCCAGCGCGCGGTCGGCTTCGGTGGACAAATGACGTTCTCTTGGCGCCGCCTGAGCGCCGCCTCCCCTGAATTACCGAGCATAACGCGCCACCCGGGGGGCAATGGAAGCCCGGTAACCCCGAAACGTGCCCTCAAGCGTTTTTCCTGTCGATCCTCTCCCGATTCCCGCCGTGACCGTCGCCCTGTCCCACGCCATCGCCGGCTATGCGCCACCGCCTGCAGGGCTTACCCTGTACGGCGTGGATGCCAGCGCCCTGCCAACCGATGAAGCCTTGATGCTGGCCTGGGCCGCCGGTGACGTGCACGCGTTTGAAAGCCTGTATGCACGTCATCGCAAGCGCCTGTTCGGCTTCCTGCTGCGGCAACTGCGCGACACCGCGCTGGCCGAGGAGATGTTCCAGGACGTCTGGCAGCGGGTGATCAGCGCGCGGGCCGGCTGGCAGGCCGACGCGGCCTTCAGCACCTGGCTGTTCCGCATCGCCCACAACCGCCTGAACGACCACTGGCGTGCCGCCCGCCATCGCCCTGCTGCACCGGCAGATGCCGACCTGCGTCTGGCCGCGCTGGAGGATGGGCAGACCCCGGAAGCGGAACTGTCCGAATTCGAACAACGTCGCCGCATCCAACTGGCGATGGAAGAACTGCCCGCAGAACAGCGTGAAGTGCTGCAACTGCGGCTGGAACAGGAACTGAGCCTGGAGGAGATCGGCCAGATCACCGGCGTTGGCCGGGAAACCGTGAAATCGCGGCTGCGCTATGCGATGGACAAGCTGCGTGCGGGACTGAACGCATGAACCGAGATGATCCACTGACGCCGGAAGAACGCGAGCTGGCACGCCTGCTTGGGCGACGCGCCGAACAGGGCCCTCCACCGGCGCTGGACGCGGCGATCCTGGCCGCTGCGCGTGCGGCCGTGCAGGCGCCGGCCCCTGAGGCGACCCCGCTGCCGGCGGCACCGCGCACGCTGCGCCCGCGCCGCCGCTGGCCGGCCGTATTTGGCGTAGCCGCATCGACGGTGTTTGCCGTTGGCATTGCTTGGCAGATGCGTCCAGAGCCGCCGTCGGCGCCTGCGGAGGCGGTTGCCACCGCGCCGGCTGCACAGGAAATGGCAGCCGATGCGAGCGCCGAAGGCATGGCCTCCGACAGCGCGGCCGCTGATGTCGCGGCCGCCGAACCGGCACCTGCACCGACAGCAGCACCAGCACCTGCGGCCGCTGAGGCAGCACCTGCTTCGGCAGCGGCCGTCGCAGACGTGCCGAAACCCGCGCCCGCCGAACCTCGGCAGTTGCCTGCCCCGATGATGGCGCCGGCACCGCCACCTGCGCCCGCAGCCGACACCGCCTTTGCCTCGCCTGCGATGCCTGCGGCAGCGCCACCCGCACCGGAAGCCTATTCGGCGCCTGCACCTGCAGCCGCACCTGCGGCTCCTGCCGCCGCGATGAGGGCGCGCAAGGCCACTGCGGCGACGGCGGAATCAATGTCCTCCGCACAGGCCATCGCCGAAGACCGCATCGCGCCCAACGCGGCCAAGCAGGACGCGGCCGGCAGGATCGCACCGGGTGTCATGCGCCGTGCCAGTGACGCAGGGCTCAGCGCGGCGGACGTACAGGCCGAAGTACTGGCCGATGCCGGGCTGCCACGCCGGCAATGGCTGCAGAAGATCCGCGAGCGTCGCGATGCCGGCCAGCGCGACCTGGCCCGGGCGAGCCTGGAGCGCTACCTGCAGACCTATCCAGAGGCACGCCTGCCAAAGGATGTGCGGCCATTGCTGGACGACTGAAGCACCTCGACGGCAAGCCCGTAGAATGAAGGGAATGCCCGACACCCTCGCCCAACCGGTCAGCCACACCCTGGACGTCAAGCACAGCCGCTTCATCGCGCATGCCGCGCCGATCGAGAGTGCGTCTGCCGCCATGGCATTTCTGCGGGCCGTGGCCGTGGTCGATGCGACCCATAACTGCTGGGCCTACCGACACGGCCAGGACTATCGCTCCAGCGACGATGGCGAACCGGCCGGCACGGCTGGCCGACCGATCCTGGCGGCGATTGATGGCCAAGGCTTCGACCGTGTGATGGTGGTGGTCACCCGCTGGTTCGGCGGCATCAAGCTGGGCGCTGGTGGCCTGGTCCGGGCCTACGGCGGCGCGGCTGCCGAATGCCTGCGCACGGCGCCGCGCCTGCCATTGGTGGCGATGGCGCGGCTGCAGCTGCTGGCCGGATTCGAGGATCTGGGCGCTCTGCACGCCGCCCTGCCCGCCCATGCCGCCGAGAAGCGCGATGAACAGTTCGATGCCAATGGCGTGAGATTGCGGGTGGAATTGCCCGCAGACCAGGTCGACGCATTGAAAATCCGCCTGCGCGACGCCACCCGTGATCGTATCCGTATCCAAGATGACCCCCTCGATGACTGACAAGGACGCACCGGCTACCGACCCGGCTTCCCCGCCGCTGCGCCGCCTCGGCAGCCTGCGCACGCTGTGGCCATTCGTGCGCCGCCACAGCGGATTGTTCAGCGCCTGGTTGCTGGCCCTGGCCGTTTCTTCGGCAGCGACCCTGAGCCTGCCGCCTGCCGTGAAGCAGATGATCGACCACGGCTTCAGCAGCGGTGGCCAGATCAACCGTGCCTTTGCGCTGCTGATGCTGGTCGCTGTGGTACTGGCCTTGGCGACGGCCGCGCGCTTCTACTTTGTTTCGCTGCTCGGCGAGAAGGTCGTGGCCGATCTGCGCAGCCGCCTGTACGCGCACCTGATCCAGCTCGGCGCCGGCTTCCACGACCGCAGCCGCAGCGGCGAACTGGTTTCGCGCCTTACCGCCGACAGCGAACTGCTGCGCAGCGTGGTCGGCTCGACCATGTCCGTGGCGCTGCGCAGCAGCGTCACCGTGGTCGGCAGCCTGGCGATGCTGTTCGTCACCAGCCCGCGGTTGGCCGCCTGGTCGCTGCTCGGCATCCCGCTGGCGGTGCTGCCGATCATCATCGGCGCGCGCAAGCTGCGCACCATCGCGCGCAGCAGCCAGGACCGCATCGCCGATGCCAACAGCCTGGCCAGCGAAACGCTGGGGGCGGTGCGCACGGTGCAGGCGCATGCGCGCGAGCCCTATGAACGCGGCCGTTTCGATCATGCGCTGGGCGATGCGATCCGTGCCGCCCGTCGGCGCATCGGTGCGCAGTCGCTGGTCACCGCCAGCGCCATCCTGCTGGTGTTCGGCGCGATTGTCGGCGTGTTGTGGCTGGGTGCGCACGACGTCATCGACGGGCGCCTCAGCGCCGGCACGCTGGGCCAGTTCGTGCTGTACGCACTGATCGGTGGCGGCTCGGTCGGTGCGCTGGCCGAAGTGTGGAACGAACTGCAGCGCGCGTCCGGCGGCATGGGCCGCATCGGCGAGCTGCTGCAGGAAGACATCGAGATCCGTGCGCCGGCCAAGCCGCGCGCGCTGCCGCAACCGCTGCGTGGCGAAATCCACTTCGATGACGTGGTGTTCAACTACCCGCAGCGCCCGGACCAGGCCGCACTGGACCATTTCAACCTGCACGTGCGACCGGGTGAAACGGTTGCTCTGGTCGGCCCGTCAGGCGCCGGCAAGAGCACGGTGCTGTCGATGCTGCTGCGCTTCCACGATCCGGCCGCCGGCCGCATCTGCGTGGACGGCATCGATGTGCGCGACGTCGATCCGGCCGCGCTTCGCGCACAGCTTGCGCTTGTGCCACAGCAGCCGACATTGTTCGCCGCCAGCGCACGCGACAACATCCGCTATGGCCGGCTGGAGGCCAGCGATGCCGAGGTGGAAGACGCAGCCCGCGCCGCCGAGGCTGACGCCTTCCTTCGTGCGCTGCCAGAGGGCTACGACAGCGAACTGGGCGAGCGCGGTGCCCGCCTGTCCGGTGGCCAGCAGCAACGCGTGGCGATCGCCCGCGCCCTGCTGAAGGACGCACCGATCCTGCTGCTGGACGAGGCCACCAGCGCGCTGGACGCGCAGAGTGAGCATGGCGTGCAGCAGGCGCTGGAACGATTGATGGCCGGGCGCACCACGGTGGTCATCGCCCATCGGCTGGCGACCGTGTTGAAGGCTGACCGCATCGTGGTGATGGATCACGGCCGCATCGTGGCCGAGGGCACGCATGCGGAGCTGCTGGCTGAAGGCGGCCTGTATGCCGAGCTTGCACGCCTGCAGTTCATCGATTGATGACGGCCGCCTAACACCGGCCGGATCACTCTGACGGCGTTTCGAAGAACCACTGGAGGAAGTCAATCATGTCGTTCCGTCAGTTCCCTGCTGTCGACAGCAATGGCGAAAGCCACATCATCATCGAGTTCAAGCCCGAGGCCAGCGGCAGCGGGCATGGCTCCGAGACGACGCCGCGTTATGAACTCGACGACGGCCGCCAGCTGGTGCGCAACGGCCGCGAGTTCACCACCAGCGGCGGTGAAGTCCGGTTGTCGATCTAGCGGTCCGCTGTAGCGCCGAGCCACGTTCCGCCCCGCCGTTGGCTCCATCAAAAAAGGTTGGTCATTTTTTGACCAACCATCTTGACAGCCTTGCCCGCCAAGGCATGCGACAGGTTATCCACATGTTTGCGCAGAAGCCATCCACACGCCCTGTGGATGAATCCTACTAGGAGAGCACCCGGCCGATCCCGCTGGCATCCACCTCGGCTGCTGCTGCCGCGATAGCCCCTGGTTCACTGCCTGCCACGAAGCCGATGCGGAAATGCACTTCGCCCGCGGGTGTGCGCGAAGAATGGATCGAGGCCAGGCTGATGCCATGCTGCTCGAACACGTTGAGCAGTTCGCGCAACGAACCCGCGCGGTCTTCAGGTAGATGCACCGACAGTGCGTTACGCTCGGTCAGGTCGGCCAGCAGATAGCCGACGCGCTCGAAGGTGTAATTTCCCGCAGCCAGCGCCTGATCGCCGAAGGCACTCCTGTTGGCCCCCAGCAGGTGCTCGCGGAATGCGCCACGCGCAGCATCGTCGCCCTGCCCGACCTGCGCCTGCAGCGTCTGCAGTTGGCCGATCAGACGTTGCAGCATCGGCGCCACATAGGGATTGCCGAACTGGATGTCTTCGTAGATCGCCGGATTCAACGACAGGATGCGCGAGATGATCGCCGTATCCAGTTCGAACGAAGCCGACCGATACGGCAGCATCGCCGCCAGCGTGCCCAGCTGCGGCTGGTACTCGCGCAACACACCGGCCTGGGCCAGATGGGTCGCATGCACCATCGCCTGCACCAGCGCCATCATCTGGTCGTGGTGCTGCGGGGTGGCCCGCACGCATTCGGCCTGCAGCGCAAGGCACACCGCGTCCACCCAGGGCCGCCAATGCTGCAGGCGCGCCTCGCAGACCACCATCACCCGGCCTTTCAGAGTCGGCGCCTTGGGCGGCGCCGTCATCGGATGCAGGCCCACCACCTCGGCGCGCGAGGCCAGCATCGCCTGCACCGGCGCTTCCTTCACCGAGGTCACGTCCAGCCACAAGCGTTCCTGCTCGCGCCCAGCCGACAGGCTCACGTACTCGGCAATCAACGCGGACGTGTGCCGGATCGGTGCGGAGAACACCAGCACATCAGCCTGTTCCAGCAACTGCTCCGGCGCATGCGAGCCCGGGTCGGCCGGATCGTGGCCGATCACCTGCACCTGCATGTGCTGTTCGAAGAACCGGGTCAGCCAGCGCCCGTAGGCGCCGGCACTGCCGACGATGCCAACCGTGCGCGGCGTGCGTTCGTGCAGATCGCTCATGCCAGTCGTTCGGCGCGGAAGCGCATCCCGTCGGCCAGGGCCGCCGGTGCGGCTGCGATCACGTCGAACTCCTCGAAACCATGGGCCAGGGTTGCCTCCAGCGCCGCATGGGTGCCGGCGATGGCGCGCGAGATGGCCATCTGCATCGGCTCACCGCGCAGCAGGAAGGACACCATCAGCGACATCAGCACATCGCCGGTACCGGCCACGTCGACCGGCAGCAGCGGCGAAGTCCAGCGCCAGGTTTCCTCGCGACCGACAGCCAGCGTCACCAGCTCGCCCGGATTGCCGCCGACGCTGTGTGCCAGCACCCACTGCGGACCGCGTGCCAGCAGCGCATGCGAGGCGGCGATGGCATCGGCCTCGACCAGCGCCGGCATGCCGGTCAGTCGCCCGAGTTCGAAGGCGTTCGGGGTGACCAGCCAAGCATGTGGCAGCAAGCGCTCAGCGAAGATCGCCTCCAGGCCCGGCTCCACATAGGGACCGGTGTGCGTATCGCCGATCACCGGGTCCAGGCAGTAACGCAGCTGCGGGCATGCCGGCAGGATCTCGTCCAGCCAATCGGCGAATGCGGCACCGTTGGCGGCGCTGCCGAAGTAGCCGGACACCAGCATCTTCGCCCGTTGCGGAAGACCCCGTTCGCGGGTGCCAAGCAGCAGGTCGGCGAACCAGTCACTGGGCAGCACACGGCCACGGGTAGTCTCGTAGAACGGCGCATTGCTCAGCAGCGTGGTCGGGATCGAGGCCACGCGCACGCCGAGCGCGCGCATCGGTGGCAGCGCGGCGCTGTTGCCGGCGTGGCCGTAGACCAGTTGCGATTGGACCGAAATGACATCGATCGGCGAAGGGCCGTCGGGCCGCTGGCGGCGGCCGTGGACCAAGTGGTTGTCGAGGGATTCGCTCATGCCCGCATTCTACGCCCAAGGGGGTTTTCGGCAGGGCTGCGCCCTGCACCCACGGTAGTGCCGGCCGCTGGCCGGCAACCTCAACAGCAACTGCAACGACAACAGCAACAGCGGGCTATCCGTGAGATGGCGGGTTGTGTCCGGTTGCGGGGGACGCCGTAAATCCGTCCATGGAGGCTCGGTCGCGCCATCCATGGCGCTCACGCCCCCGCAACCGGACCCAACCCGCCTTCGACAGATTTCTTCGATCTGCCGGAATGGCATGGCCTGCTCTTGGTGGGTGTCGACCTTGGTCGACACGGTAGGTCCACGCCATGCGTGGATGTTCTACATTCAATTGTCCAAATATTCGATTTCGATGGAGATTCATCCACGCATGGCGTAGATCTACTGGCCACCGGAAAACTGTCGAAGGCGGGGCACTGTGGGTTTGCGGGGTGTGAGCCGCATGGATGCGGCGACCAAGCCTACAAGGACGTACTTGCGGCGACCCCGCAAACCCACAGTGCCCCGCCATCTCCCGGAGTGCCGCTGTTGCTGTTGCTGTTGCTGTAGCTGCTGCCGGCCAGCGGCCGGCACTACCGCGGGTGCAGGGCGCAGCCCTGCAGAAGAACACTCCTTCAGTGCACAGGCTTCGACGGCGGCAACCACGCCGCCACGATGCCCAGCAGCGGCAGGAACGCGGTCAACTGGTAGACGAATTCGATGCTGGTCTTGTCGGCCAGCAGGCCGAGCACTGCTGCGCCAAGGCCGCCCATCCCGAAGGCGAAGCCGAAGAACAGACCGGACACCATGCCGATACGATGCGGCATCATTTCCTGCGCGTAGACCACGATGGCCGAGAACGCGGACGACAGGACGAAGCCGATCAGCACCGCCAGTATCGTGGTCCACAGCAGATCGGCATGCGGCAGCATCAGCGCGAACGGTGCCACACCCAGGATCGAGGCCCAGATGATCGGCTTGCGGCCGATACGATCACCCAGCGGCCCGCCAAAGAAGCCGCCCGCGGCGGACGCCACCAGGAAGGCGAACAGATGCAACTGCGCCTGCGCCACCGGAATGCCGAAATGATGCATCAGGTAGAACGTGAAATAGCTGCCGATGCTGGCCATGTAGAAGTACTTGCTGAAGATCAGTACCAGCAGGATGGCCAGCACCCGGGCAATCGTGCGCGGCGGATGGCGCGCGGCGATCACGCCGTGTGCTGCTGGCCGGGGGGCGCCCAGATGCATCGAATACCAGCGGCCGACATAGGTCAGCAGGGCAATACCGATCAACGCTGCACCGGCAAACCACGACGCGGAATGCTGGCCGTAGGGCACGATCACCGCTGCGGCGATCAGCGGCCCCAGGGCCGTACCGAAGTTGCCGCCCACCTGGAACACCGACTGCGCCAGGCCATGCCGGCCGCCTGAGGCCAGGCGTGCGATACGTGAGGCTTCCGGATGGAAGATCGCCGAACCAATACCGACCAGCGCGGCGGCCAGCAGCACCATCGCGTAATTGGGCGCGAAGCCCAGCAGCAGCATGCCGCACAAGGTCGAGGCCATGCCGATCGGCAGGGAATACGGTGCCGGCCGGCGGTCGGTGGCGAGCCCGACCAGCGGCTGGAAGATCGAGGCGGTGAGCTGGTAGGTCAGTGTGATCAGGCCGATCTGGGTAAAGCTGAGGTTGAAGCCGCCCTTGATCACCGGATAGATGGCCAGGATCAGCGACTGCATCATGTCGTTGACCATGTGCGAGCTGGAGATCGCCGCCAGCACTCCTGGCGATACGGGGCGGGCGGATACGGCGGGAGAAGCCAGAGTCGACATTGCGCACGGTCAGGATGGGGGCGAGCCGTGCATGCTACGGTGGCCATCCGCTCCCTTCTGCCGCGTTCTGGTCATGGCCTATCGCAAAAAGGACACCCCCTGCCCCATCCGCGAAACCGCGCCGTGGAACGACGTGCCGGTGCACCGCCCGGTGACCTGCCGCGCGCGCGATTACCCGGCCGGCACCCGTGTTGCAGCGCATAAACATCGCCGCCACCAGCTGGTCTATTCGATGTCCGGGCTGATGGTGGTGCGATCGGAAGTCGGCCGCTGGGTGGTGCCCTCCACCCGCGCCATCTGGATGCCGGCGGGCATGGCGCATGCGGTGGACTGCATCGCCGAGGTGCATATGCGCAGCCTGTACATCGAACCGGCGTTCGCCCCGCACCTGCCCGCCGAGGCCTTCGCCGTGCAGGTGGCACCGCTGCTGCGCGAACTGCTGCAGGCGGCCAGCCTGATCGACGGACCGCATGAAGAGGACAGCCGCGATGGGCGGGTGGTGCGGCTGATGCTCGATGAACTGCACCGCATGGACGTACTGCCGTTGCACCTGCCCGAGCCCGTCGACCCGCGCCTGCACAGGATCTGCCAGCACATCCAGAAGCATCCCGGCGACGAGGCCACCCTGCAGGACTGGGCGCAGGCGTTGGCAATCGACGTGAAAACCATCCAGCGCCACTTCGCCAGCGAACTCGGTATGACCTTCGGCCAGTGGCGGCAGCAGGCGCGCCTGCTGGCCGCGATGGAACGGCTGGCCCGCGGCGAGAAGGTGATCGATGTGGCGCTGGCGATGGGCTATGACAGCCCGAGCGCGTTCACCAGCATGTTCAAGCGCCAGCTGGGGCAGACGCCGGCGGCGTTTTTCCGTTGATCCGTTGAAACGGCATCCACGCATGGCGTGGATCTACTGCAACGCAAACGAAAACGCCGGGCAGAGCCCGGCGCTGTCGTTCAACGTTTCCGTTGAGAACTCAGGACGTCATCCGGTCCCAGAAGCCCTTCACCCCATCGATGAAGGTGGCCGACTTCGGCGAATGCTTGCGCGCGTCCTCGCCGTTGAAGGTGGCCTCGAACTGCTCCAGCAGCTTGCGCTGGTCGCTGGTCAGGTTGACCGGGGTCTCCACCACCACGCGGCAGTACAGGTCGCCTTCGCTGCGGCTGCGCACCGAGCGCACACCCTTGCCGCGCAGACGGAACAGCTTGCCGGTCTGGGTCTCGGCCGGAATGCGGATTTCTGCTTCGCCACCGAGGGTCGCCACGCGCACGGTGTCACCCAGCGCGGCCTGCGAAATGCGGATCGGCACTTCGCAGTGCAGGTCGTCGCCGTCGCGCTGGAAGATGTGGTGCTCACGCACGCGCACTTCCACGTACAGATCGCCCGGCGGCGTACCCGCCGGACCGGCCTCGCCCTCACCCGCCAGGCGGATGCGGTCACCGGTATCCACGCCCGCCGGCACCTTCACCGACAGCACCTTGTCTTCTTCGACACGGCCGTTGCCGTGGCAGGTCTTGCAGGGCTTGGCGATGATCTGGCCACGGCCGCCGCAGTTATGGCACGCCTGCTGCATGGCGAAGATGCCGCGTTGGATACGCACCTGGCCGCGACCATGGCAGACGTTGCAGGTCTCGACCTTGCCGTCTTCCGAGCCGCTGCCATCGCAGTCGCCGCATTCGGCCAGAGTCGGAATCTCGATGCGGCGTTCGACGCCACGCACTGCTTCTTCCAGATCCAGTTCCATCACGTAACCGATGTCGGCGCCGCGGCGCGCCTGGCGCGGACCACCGCCGCCGGCACCACCAAAGATGTTGCCGAAGATGTCGCCGAAGATGTCGTTCATGTCCGGGCCGCCCGGACCACCACCGCCACCGCCCATGCCGTGTTCGAACGCGGCGTGGCCATGGCTGTCGTACATGCGGCGCTTGTTGCCGTCGGACAGTACTTCGTAGGCTTCCTTGCACTCCTTGAAGGAGGCTTCGGCCGCCGCATCACCCGGGTTGCGGTCCGGGTGGAATTTCATCGCGCAACGACGATAGGACTTCTTCAGTTCTTCGTCGGTGGCGGTGCGGGCAACGCCCAGCACTTCGTAGTAATCGCGCTTGCTCATATCGTGGATCGCATTCCGGAAAGTCGGGATTCGTCAAAGCGGAAGAGCGGAACCAGGTCCGCTCTTGCGTCGGGCGCCCCGACACGCCAGAGGGCGGTCAGGACCCTGATACGACAACGGGACGCTGGCAAGCAGCGTCCCGCGTCGGTCCGGATCAGGACTTCTTGTCGTCCTTGACTTCGGTGAACTCGGCGTCCACCACGTCATCCTGCGCCTTGCCCGCATTGCCCGCGTCGGCACCCGGGGCTGCATCGCCCTGGTCGGCCGAAGCGGCAGCGAACAGCGACTGGCCGGCTTCTTCCAGCACCTTCGACTTGGCTTCGATCTGTGCCTTGTCGTCGCCCTTCATCGCGGTTTCCAGATCAGCCAGAGCCGCTTCGACCTTGCCGATCACTTCGCCGCCGACCTTGCTGCCGTGCTCGGTGATCGCGCTGCGGGTACCGTGGATCAGGGCATCGGCCTGGTTGCGGGTCTGCACCAGCTCCTGGAACTTCTTGTCTTCTTCGCGGTTGGCTTCCGCGTCGGCGACCATGCGTGCGATCTCTTCCTCGGACAGACCCGAACCGGCCTTGATCTCGACCTTCTGTTCCTTGTTGGTCTTCTTGTCCTTGGCCGACACGTGCAGGATGCCGTTGGCGTCGATGTCGAAGGACACTTCCACCTGCGGCAGGCCGCGCGGGGCCGGCTCGATGCCGGACAGGTCGAACTTGGCCAGCGACTTGTTGAAGCGGGCCTGTTCGCGCTCACCCTGCAGCACGTGCACGGTCACGGCCGACTGGTTGTCCTCGGCGGTGGAGAACACTTGCGAGGCCTTGGTCGGGATGGTGGTGTTCTTCTCGATGATCTTGGTGAACACACCGCCCATGGTTTCGATACCCAGCGACAGCGGGGTCACGTCCAGCAGCAGCACGTCCTTGACGTCGCCGCCGAGCACGCCACCCTGGATCGCAGCACCCAGTGCCACGGCTTCGTCCGGGTTGACGTCCTTGCGCGGTTCCTTGCCGAAGAATTCGGTGACAGCCTGCTGCACCTTCGGCATGCGGGTCTGGCCACCGACCAGGATCACTTCGCTGATATCGCTCGAACGCAGGCCGGCGTCATTCAACGCAACGCGGCACGGCTCGATCGACTTCTTGATCAGCTCTTCCACCAGCGATTCCAGCTTGGCGCGGGTCAGCTTGATGTTCAGGTGCTTCGGACCCGACGCGTCAGCGGTGACGTACGGCAGGTTCACTTCGGTCTGCTGGGCGCTGGACAGCTCGATCTTGGCGCGCTCGGCAGCATCCTTCAGGCGCTGCAGGGCCAGCGGATCCTTGCGCAGGTCGATGCCCTGGTCCTTGTTGAACTCTTCAACCAGGTACTCGATGACGCGGTTGTCGAAGTCTTCGCCACCCAGGAAGGTGTCGCCGTTGGTGGCCAGCACTTCGAACTGCTTCTCGCCGTCGACGTTGGCGATCTCGATCACCGAGACGTCGAAGGTGCCGCCGCCCAGGTCGTACACAACGATCTTGCGATCCTTGTTGTCGCCCTTGTCCAGGCCATAGGCCAGCGCGGCCGCGGTCGGCTCGTTGATGATGCGCTTGACGTCCAGACCGGCGATGCGGCCTGCGTCCTTGGTCGCCTGGCGCTGGCTGTCGTTGAAGTAGGCCGGCACGGTGATGACCGCTTCGGTGACCTTCTCACCGAGGAAGTCCTCGGCGGTCTTCTTCATCTTCTCCAGCACCTTGGCCGAGATTTCCTGCGGCGCCATCTTCTTGGCGTCGCTGGTGGACACCCAGGCATCGCCATTGTCATGGGCCAGGATGCCGTACGGGACGTGCGCGATGTCCTTCTGCACTTCGGCGTCGGTGAACTTGCGGCCGATCAGGCGCTTCACCGCGTAGAAGGTGTTCTTCGGGTTGGTCACGGCCTGGCGCTTGGCCGAGGCACCGACCAGGACTTCGCCGTCCTTGGTGTAGGCGACGATCGACGGGGTGGTGCGATCGCCTTCCGAATTTTCGATGACGCGGGCCTTGCCGCCGTCCATGATCGCCACGCACGAGTTGGTGGTGCCGAGGTCGATACCAATGATCTTGCCCATGGGGGACTCCTTGAAGGATGTTGTTTTTGTCAGTCCGGCCGTTCGGCCGGTGGATGAATGGGATGTGGGGGAGGCTCGTGGAACATTCAAGCCACCCCCCGAACGCTGTGTTTCCGTTCGCCCAACACGTTCAGCGTCGGTCGTGCCGAGGCCCCGTACGGGGCGAGGACACCCGCGCCAGGCCTGGCCCAGCGCGCGGGGTCAATCGGCGGCAACCACCACCAGCGCCGGCCGCAGCAGGCGCTCGTTGAGCAGGTAACCCTTCTGGAACACGGTCACCACGCTGCCCGGGGCGGCGCCGGGGGCGGCGACCTGGCTGATCGCCTGGTGGTGTTCCGGGTTGAACGGCTGGCCGGTCGGGTCCAGCAGGACCAGGCCGTTGTCGGCGGCAACCTTCAGCAGCTGCTTGTAGGTCATTTCCAGACCTTCACGCAGCGGATGGGCATCGTCGCCGGCGGCCTTGAGGCCGGCATCGAGGCTGTCGAATACCGGCAGCAGCTCACCCAGCAGCTTTTCGTTGGCAAACTTGCGCGCCTGCTCGATATCGCGGGCCACGCGCTTGCGCTGGTTGTCGAGGTCGGCGCGCTCACGCAGCGCTTCGGCCTTGACCTGCTCCACTTCGGCGCGGAGCTGTTCGATCTGTTCGTTGACGCCCTCGGCGGCAGCTGCGTCGGCGGCGGCCTGCTGGGCGGCGATGTCTGGCTGATCTTGATTCATGTCTGGGTCCCTGGCGGTCACTCTCCGCCTCCACCCACCCTAGTGTGGGCGGGATGCTGCGTTTCAAGCGTCCGATGCACCTGGACTTCGCCCGCCGGGCGAAAAGGCCGCTCCGAGCACATCGGCGGTGGCTTGGACCAGTGGGATCATGCGGTCGTAGGCCATCCGTTTCGGCCCGATCACGCCCAGCACGCCCAGTACCTGGCCATTGGCGGTGTACGGCGCGGTGACCAGCGAGACGCCCTGCAGGGGCACCACGCCGGTTTCTTCGCCAATGAAGATGCGCACGCCGGGGGCCTGGATGGTCCGCTCCAGCAGCTGCAGGATCTCCCGCTTGCTGGAGAACAGCTCGAACAGTTCGCGCAGGCGCTCCAGGTCGGACAGGTCCTGCACCCCCATCAGACGGGTCTGGCCGGCCACCAGCATGTCGTCGGCCGGCGGCTGCAGGGCCTGCTCGGCCAGCTCGATGCTGTGCGCCAGCACCTGTTCCAGCTCGGACCGCGCGTCGCGCAGCTCCAACAGCAGGCGGGTACGGATCTCGGCCAGGGGCAGCCCGGCGAAGTGGGCATTGAGGTAGTTGGCCACCTGCTCCAGCTGCCCCGGCGCGAAGTCCTGGCGGGTTTCGATCACCCGGTTCTGCACCTCATTGTCGGCAAACACCAGGATCGCCAGCACCCGGCGTCCGTCCAGCGCCACGAAATCGATCTGGCGGAAGGCGAACTGCTCACGGCGCGGGGCGCTGACCACGCCAACGAAATGACTCATCGCCGACAACAGCTCCGAGGCGCTGCCAAGCAGGGCCTGGGTACTGCCGCCTCCGGCCAGTTCCTGACGCAGCCGGGCCAGCTCACCTTCGCCCGGCGGCTGCATCTGCAGCAGGCTGTCGACGAACACCCGATAGCCATGCGCGGTCGGAATGCGGCCTGCCGAGGTATGCGGTGAGGCCAACAGGCCCAGGTCTTCCAGATCCCCAAGGATGTTGCGGATGGTGGCGGGACTGACCTCCAGGCCGGCCACACGCGCCAGCGTCTGCGAGCCCACGGGTTCGCCGTCCTGGATGTAGCGCGCGATCAGCGTGCGCAGCAGGTGCCGCGCGCGAGGGGCAAGTTGGTCGGGAGAACCGTGCATGGAATCAACCTGTGAGACAGGGACATTAGATAATGGCGACGCATCCCCTTGGCAAGTCATTGGACGACCCCGCCGCGCGTGCTAGCGTTGCGCGGCTGCAGACACCCCCTTACCCATGCTCAGACATCTTTCAATCAAGGATTTCGCCGTCGTCCGCGCCACCGAACTGGAGTTCGGGCCGGGCATGACCGTGGTTTCAGGCGAGACCGGCGCGGGCAAGTCGCTGATGGTCGACGCGCTGGGCTTCCTGTCCGGCCTGCGCGCCGACAGCGGCGTGGTGCGCCATGGCGCCGCCAGGGCCGAACTGTCGGCCGAGTTCGCGCTGGACCAGCTGCAGGCCGCCCGCCAGTGGCTGGCCAGCAACGAGCTGGACGATGAAGACCAATGCCAGCTGCGCCGCGTGATCCGCGCCGACGGCGGCTCACGCTCCTGGATCAATGGCCGCCCGGTCACGCTGGCGCAGCTGGCCGACCTGGCCGGCCTGCTGGTGGAGATCCATGGCCAGCACGAGCAGCAGGCCCTGCTGACGCGTCCGTCGCAGCTGGCCCTGCTGGACGCCTATGCCCGCAACGAAGGCGAACGCCGCCAGGTACGCCGCGCTGCCGCCACCTGGCAGGCGCTGGTCGATGAATCCCTGGCACTGTCGCAACAGGGCGATGTGAGTGACCGCATCGGCTTCCTCGAGCACCAGCTGCGCGAACTGGATCGTGAAGATCTGGAGCCGGAGTCGATTATTGCGCTCGGCGCCAGCCACCGCCGCCAGGCCCATGCCAGCGCCCTGCTGAGCGCCTGCCAGACAGCTACGGACCAGCTCAACGGTGACGAAGGCCATTCGGCGCTCGATCTGCTGCAGCAGGTCCGGCATGAACTGGCGCGAGTGGCTGAGCATGACCCGCGCCTGGGCGATGTCGATGCCTTGATCGACAGCGCCTCCATCCAGCTGCACGAAGCGCTGGCCCTGCTCGACCGGGTACATGACGACCTGGACGCCGATCCGGACCAGTTCGAAGAGAACGAGCGCCGCCTCGGCCGCCTGCACGATCTGGCCCGCAAACACCGCGTGCCGATGGACGAGCTGGGTGCGCAGCGCGAGCGCATGCACGCCGAAGTAGAACAGCTGCGCGGCGCCGACGAACGCCTGCAGCGCCTGGCCGGCGAGATTGAAAAGGCCGCAGCGGCCTGGCGTGTCGAGGCCGCGGTGCTGACCACCAGCCGCCGCACCGCTGCTGCCGAGCTGTCGGCCACCACCACCGGCATCATCGCTGAGCTGGGCATGGGCGGCGGCCAGTTCCTGATCGATCTGGAGCCGCAGGACAACGGCAAGCCGGACCCACAGGGTGCCGAGCGCGTCGAATTCCTCGTCGCGGCCAATGCCGGCCAGCCGCCGCGCGCCCTGCGCAAGGTCGCTTCCGGCGGCGAGCTGTCGCGTATCTCGCTGGCCATTGAAGTGGCCGCACTTGATCTGGATGCGGTACCGACGATGGTGTTCGACGAGGTCGACTCCGGCATCGGTGGCGCGGTGGCCGATATCGTCGGCCAGAAGCTGCGCGCCCTCGGTGAGAAGCGTCAGGTGCTGTGCGTGACCCATCTTCCGCAGGTCGCCTCCAAGGGCCACGCGCACTACCGGGTCAGCAAGGCGCCGGTGGAAGGCATGACCCAGAGCGCGGTGGAGAAGCTCGACACCAAGGCGCGCGAGGAAGAGCTGGCGCGCATGCTGGGTGGCGTGGAAGTGAGCAAGGAAGCCCGCGCCGCCGCGCGCAAGCTGTTGCAGGTGTAAGCCCGCATGCGTTTATCCACGCATGGCGTGGATCTACGGGTAGTGCCGGCCGCTGGCCGGCAACCCGATGCGGGTGGACGAAGGTCATGAGGTTGCCGGCCAGCGGCCGGCACTACCCTCGCGGCTGCGTCAGGTCGACGTTCTCCACCAGGAAATCGAGGAACGCGCGCACGCGCAGCGGCAGGTAGCCGCCCTGCCCCAGGAACACGGCGTGCACCTCTTCGAGGTCGCCCGGGTTGGCCTCCTCCAGTACTGGCAACAACCGCCCTGCCGCGATGTCGGCCTGCACCTGGAACGCCGCCAGCCGGGCCATGCCCAGCCCGCCCAGTACCAGCTGACGCAGCGCATCGCCATTGCTGGCACGCGCATTTCCGCTGGGCAGCACCCGCTGCTGCTGGCCATCCTGCAACAGCGGCCAGCCCTGTACCGACCGTGCATGGCCGATATCCAGCCGGTTGTGGGCCAGCAGCGCGTCGGCATTGCCCGGCAGTCCGTGTCGTGCCGCATAGGCTGGGGCGGCCACGATCATCATCCGCGTTGCCCCCAGCCGGCGCGCGACCAGGCTGGAACTCTTCAATGGGCCAGCACGCACCGCCACATCGGTGCGCTGCTCCAGCAGATCGATCACCTCGTCGGTCAGGGTCAGGTCCACCCCTACCTGCGGATGCCGCTGCAGGAATTCCGGCAGCAGCGGCAGCAGGAAGTGCTGGCCGAACGGCACGTTGGCATTCACCCGCAGCCGCCCGCGCGGCTCGGCGTGGGCGCTGGCGCAGCGTTCGGCCTCTTCCAGATCAGCCAGCACCCGCAGGCCACGCTCATAGAACGCGCAACCCTCCGGGGTCAGCTGCAGCTGGCGGGTGGAGCGCTGCAGCAGGCGCGTCCCCAGACGTTGCTCCAAGCGCGCAACCAGCTTGCTGACCGCCGACGGCGTCATCTCCAGGCTGCGGGCGGCGGCGGAAAAACCGCCGGTTTCTATTACCCGCACGAACACTTCAAGTTCGCCGGATCGGTTGATGTCGGTGCGTGCCATTTCAGTGAATGCGATTCACAGATAATTGTCCAGGCGCAGTCTAGTTCACAGATGGCTCCAGACGCACCATGGCGCTTCCTCCCACCGGGTCATTCCCATGAATCGCCTGAGCCAACTGACCGCCACCGCCTTGCTTGCCATTTCCGGCAACGCCGTCGCGTCGCCTCCCTCGCACTGGGTCGCCAGCTGGCAAGCCAGCCCGCAGCCGGTATGGGGCGGCGACTTTTTGTTCCCTGCCCTCATCCCCGGCCAACTGCAGGACCAGACCTTTCGCCAGAGCACCCGCCTCAGCCTGGGCGGGCCGCGCCTGCGGGTCCGGCTGAGCAATGCCTATGGCACACGGCCGTTGCGGATCGGCGCTGCCGGCGTCGCCGCGCATGCAGGAGACGCGCCCCAGCCGCTGCGCTTCGACGGCCAGCCCGGGGTCGTGATTGCGCCCGGGCAGGACCGCCTGAGCGATCCACTTTCCCTTCCCACCGCTGATCGGCAGGCCTTGCAGGTGAGCGTCTATCTGCCCGACCCCACGCCGCTGCAGACCTTCCATTGGGACGGGCGGCAGACCAGCTGGATTGCGCCGGGTGACCAGCACCGGCTGCCCGCATTGCACGGCGCCAGCAGCACCACGGCCCGCCTGCTGTTGTCGGGCATCGAGGTGGAGGCCGCGGCCAGTGCGCGCAGTGTGGTGGTGATCGGCGATTCGATCACCGATGGCGCCACCGCCAGCCTCGACCAGGACCAGCGCTGGACTGATCACCTCGCCGCGCGGCTGGCGCCGGAGGCCGTAGCGGTGGTCAATGCCGGCATTTCCGGAGGCAGGTTGCTGCGCGATGGCATGGGCCAATCGGCGCTGGAGCGCTTCCAGCGTGACGTGCTCGACCAGCCTGGCGTCGCCAGCGTGATCGTGCTGATCGGCATCAACGACCTCAGCTGGCCGGGCACGGCCTTTGCCCGCGACGAGACGCGGCCGACCCTGGCCGAGCTGCAGGCCGGCTACCGCGAACTGGCCGAACGCGCCCATGCCCGCGGGCTGCGCATCCTCGGCGCGACCCTGACACCGTTTGCCGGTGCCCTGCCCGGCACCCCGCTGGACGACTACTACGCCCCTGGCAAGGATGCCCTGCGCCAGCAGCTCAATGCCTGGCTGCGTACGGATGGTCCATTCGATGGGGTGATCGACCTCGACGCCGCCCTGCGCGATCCGGTCGATCCTTCACGGATGGCGGCTGCCTTCGACTCCGGCGATCACCTGCACCCCGGTGACGCCGGCAACCGGGCGATGGCCGAGGCGGTGGATCTGGAGGTCCTGATGGGGCCATCCACGCGTGGCGTGGATCTACTGCCCCGGTGACGCGGCCGCTGCGGTAAACGAAAAACCCCGGGCATGCCCGGGGTTTCGTCGCAATCAGCTGGCTGCGGGCCTTACTTGCGCTTCTTGCGCACGTACAGCACCAGCGAGTGCTCTTCCAGCTCGTAGCCGTGATCGGCGGCGATCTTGCGCTGCAGCTCTTCGATCTCGGTGCTTTCGAACTCGATGATCTTGCCGCTGTCCACATCGACCATGTGGTCGTGGTGACCGCCGCGGTCAAGTTCGTAGACGGCCTGGCCGCCTTCGAAATTGTGCTTGAGCACGAGGCCTGCGGCCTCGAACTGGGTCAGCACCCGGTACACCGTGGCCAAGCCGATCTCGTCGCCATGCTCCAGCAGCTGGCGATAGATGTCTTCGGCGGTCATGTGGTGCTGGGCATTGCGCTGCTCGAGCAGCGCCAGGATCCGCATCCGCGGATGGGTCACCTTCAGGCCGACTTTACGCAGGTCGTGGGTTTCCATAGGTCTCCGTTCATTGGCGATTTAGCGCCAGCTGCCTCGGATTGGGTCGCGGTGGCACGCCGGGAGTGTATCATCGGTTTGATTTCCCCAACCGCCAGTCCCGATGCGCAATCTCCTGTTGGTCGCCGCCGTCGCCTTGTCCACCACCGGGTGCGGCATCATCTACAAGCAACCCATCTACCAGGGCAACCTGATCCGGGAAGATGCCGTTGCCAAGCTGCAGGTCGGGCAGAGCAAGCAGCAGGTCACCGCGCTGCTGGGCACCCCGTCGGTGCCGGATCCGTTCCACGCCCAGCGTTGGGACTACACCTCGACCGAGCGCGTGAACCGCCTGGGCCGTACCGACGTGAAGAACTTCGTCGTGTACTTCGAAAATGATGTGGTCACCCGTTGGGATGGCGATTACTTCCCGGCCAACGACAAGGCCCTTGCCCAGCAGACCGTGCGCCAGTTCGGCCGCAATCTGCCGAAGGACAAGAAGAAGAAGGGCGGCCGCTGAGCCACCCTGCCCGTCCCTCGGGACGGGTCTTGAGGATCAACCGCCGCGCGCGCGTCGCCGGCGGTTGTCCTTCGGGTCGGCCTGCAGCACACGCAGCAGCTCGACACGATCACCATCCAGCAGCACCTGCTGCGGCCGCGCCAGCACGCCATGCACGGCAACGGCCGCACAATCGGCACTGCCTTCGAGCCCGGCCGCTGCCACGGCATCAGCCACGGTCGCCCCTTCCTCAAGCTGCAACCGGCGCGACAGCACCTGCTGTGGCCAGGCCAGCACGACCTCGACCTCGATCATGTTTCAGTCCTCGTCGGCGACGCGGACGAAATCGTTGACCATGCGATCGGCCAACCCCTGGAAGCCGATGGCCAGCGCCGGGCCCAGCAGGCGTGAGCTTGGTTCGAAGTCCAGGGTGAGGGTGACCTTGCAGGCATCTTCGGCCAGGGCATGGAATTCCCAGCGGCCGTGCAGCTGTTTGAACGGCCCCTCGCGCAGCTGCATGTCGATGCTGTGCGGACGCTGCAGGGTGTTTTCGGTCTGGAACCAGGTGCTGAACGAACCCAGGCCCAGATCAAGGCGAGCGACCAGCCGGTCTTCGCCCTGCTCGAGGATGCGGGCGTCCGAGCACCAGCGGAAACGGCGCGGATAGGCCTGGACGTCGTTGACCAGATCGAACATGCGTGCGGCCGAATGTTCGACCAGGGCACTGCGGCGGATAGTAGGCATGAATACAGGACGCTTCGGCAATCGACCGGGCGGGCCCGAATCGGAGACAATACGGAAATGAGCAAGAACACCGGCAAGGATAAAGCAAAGAGCGCGACGGCCAACAAGACCATCGCGTTGAACAAGCGTGCCCGTCACGAGTACCACATCGAAGACCGCTTCGAAGCCGGCCTGGCGCTGCAGGGCTGGGAAGTGAAGTCGATCCGCGCTGGCCGCGGCAACATCGTCGACGCCTACGCCTACGTGAAGGATGGCGAGATCTTCCTGATCGGCGCGCAGATCACACCGCTGATCCAGGCGTCCACCCACGTGGTGGCCAACGACCGGCGCGAACGCAAGCTGCTGCTGCACCGGAGCGAGATCGACAAGCTGGTCGGCAAGGTCGAGCGCGATGGCTACACGATCGTGCCCACGGCCATGTACTGGAGCAAGAACAAGATCAAGCTGGAAGTGGCGCTGGCCAAGGGCAAGCAGACCCACGACAAGCGCGATGCCGCCAAGGATCGTGACTGGGCGATCGAGAAGCAGCGGGTGATGCGTCGCGGCAACCGCGACGCATAAGGACCCCGCTTACCTTTTTGTAGAGCCGAGCCATGCTCGGCTGCTTTCAGCAGGGCTTCGATCAAGCCTGATCAGGGCCCCGGCCCTGCACAAGACCGATCAACCCGCCAACACGCCCTGCCCGCGCAGGCGCGGCGACAGCGCCGCGTGCATCACCGCCAGGTGCATCACCACCGACAGCTCCGGGGCATGGCGATCATCACCGGCCCGCCACTGCTGCGCCAACCGCGCGGCATCGACCGGCAGCAAGGCCAGCAGCTGGGCATCATCCAGCGCATCGGCGGACGCCTGCAGCTGCCGGGCCAACTGCCGCGACTGCCACACGTGCACGCCGATACTGAGGCTGGCCAGCGACATCAGGGTCAGGGCCAGGCCGTGCTCGAACCACTGTGACAGCACATCCGGGCCCCACAACAGCGCGGCCAGCACCGCCAACGCCGGCAGCCGCCAGCCCAGCCAGTGGAAGCGGCCACGCCGAGGCCAGTGCACCACCACCGCACTGGCGATCAGCGCAGCTGCAGCCGTGGCCGGCAGCTCGGTGGCCCACGTTCCAGCCAGCAACACCGCCAGCACCGCCCAGACCCAGCCGGGCGGCAACGCCCGCCGCTGGTAATCGGCCCCTACCGGGCCAACCAGCTGACGCAGGCTGCGCTTTTGCATTGCTTCGGTCACCGGCCGTCTCCGTATCTGTGCTGGCTCGAATGGTCGTGGCCAGTGTGTCGCAAATTCGTGCCAGCGACGTTAGCAATCCGCTATGACGGAGGCTCTACAACATGTTGTGGATTGACGTGGACGGTTGGGCCGGCCGGGTGACTGTTCAGGCTTTTTGGCGTAGCATGTGCGGTGTTAGGCAGGTACTGGCCGTGGCAACACGGAACAGGCCTTGTACCTTGCAGTACTTGAAGAAACCGGGGGTGCATTGGTTTCGACGGGGGTTGTGAAGTCGCCTGGCGCATGCCGAGGGGGTAGCTTTCCTCGTAAATCCAGCTGCAAAACTCTAGTTGCCAACGACGACAACTACGCTCCGGTCGCCCTCGCAGCCTAAAAACTGCGGTGCGTGACCTTCTGCCGACTTAGGCGGAGCCTCGAAACTGCTTGTGTCCATGCTCGCAGCGTAGAGTCATTATCATGGAATCGCGCTGGGCGGCTGCCTGTCAGTCCGGCACAAGAACACAACAGGCTGGTCCTTGGATGCGCTTTGCACGCCGTGCTGTCCCGGGATGAGATTCAACGGTGAGCTAAGCATGTAGTGCTGGGGATGGAGTGCCTTCGGACGGCGGTTCAATTCCGCCCACCTCCACCATTTGTACCGCCCTTCGGGGCACGAAAAGCCAGATCTCCCGTCGATTGGGGTCTGGCTTTTTTGTTGGCTGCTCTCCGGCCGTTCCAGATTTTCCGGGCAGCGCCGATACTGCCCGTTGGACCGGCGGACAACCCGCCCAGGACACGGAGCAGAACGATGGCGTTGGTGAATTGTGTGGAGTGCGACCGCGAGGTCAGTGACAAGGCCTCTAACTGTGTGGGCTGCGGCGCCCCGGTCGGATCGACCCTGCCGTCACCGCCACCTCTGCATGCGGGGCAGGTCTACGCCGCTCCGCATGCACAACCGCAGCCTGTCGCCCGTACCCGCGTTGCCTACATTCTGCTGGGCCTTTTTCTGGGCGGTTTGGGCATCCACAACTTCTATGCCGGCTACCACGGCCGCGGCATCGCCCAGCTGCTGATCACCCTGCTGCTGGGCTGGCTGATCATCGGCGTGGTCATCACCGGGTTGTGGGCGCTGATCGAGATCCTCACTGTCGATACCGACTCGGCCGGTGTACGCATGGTGTAAGCCTCGCGCGGGCAGTGGCCGCCGCCGGGTCTTGCCCGGCCAAGCCGCCCTCCCCCACACTCCGGGCATGCGAGGGGCTGACAGTACGGCCCCTCGCCTCCCCGCGAATTCCAGAAGGACCTGCAATGTACAAACCCCTGATCGCCCTGTTGCTGGGCCTGGCCTCAAGCACCGGCGCACTCGCTGCCGCCCCCTCCCCGCACGCAACCAGCACCGCCGCTCTGGAAGCCCTGCTGGCCTGCAAGGCCGGCTCCGACTTCACTGAAGCACAGGTGGACCAGGCATTCCATGCCGCCGGCCTGACCCGCGACCCCGGGAGCGTGTTCGAGCCGAAGAACAAGCCGGTGGCGCTGTTCGGAGGCACCGTGGCCAGCGCGGATGTGAGCGTGTCAAATGTCCACAAGAGCCTGCACGTGTACCTCAACAACGTCGACCACAAGCGCCTGGCTAAAGCGTGGTCGGTGACGACCGTCGACGATGCCGCCCAGACGGAGGAACCGTCGTACATCAAGCAGACCGACGCCCGTCACACCCTGCATGTCGGCGCCGCTGACGACTACGAGGGCTATTCGGCCTCGGTGACCTGCCAGATCCATCCGTGACCGGACCGATGATCGACTGAAGAGCCGATCCGGGCGCTACAACCAACGCCGGACCTTCTGCCGGAACGCGCTGTACTGGGCGCCGAAACGCTCGCCAAGAACACGCTCTTCCGGATGGATCTGAAAGCGCGTGATGTACAGGACAAACATCGGCACCACTGCGAGTGCCAGGAGGTTCTGCAGATACAGCATGCCTCCGAGCAGGAACGCCGCTTGCCCGAGATACATGGGGTTTCGGGTATAGCGATAGACCCCTCTGGTGATCAGCGCCGTGGATGATGCCGGCCGCATCGGATTGACCGTGGTACCCGCTCGCTGGAATGCCAGCTTGGGCAACAGGTTCATCACCAGCCCCGCGGCCATCACCACCACCGCAGCCCACCATGGCGTGGGCAATTCCGTTGCGGGAAGCCAGCGGCTGATGCCGAGACCGAGCAGACCGCACAGCAGCATTACAAGAGGCGGGGGAACGCGGGTTTCCAGCAATCGCATCGGCTGTCCCGGCATCGGATGTCCGAACCAGTGTCACACGCCGATGCCGGAGCCGCACATCGGCCAGCAATGACCCAGCTGCGCCCTGCTTCCGCGTTGACACGCCTGCCGCTAGAGTGGCGCCAGCGCAGGGAGTCCACATGGCAAGAACACGCATCGGCTTCATCGGCCACACCACCTTCGTCCTCATTGCCCTGCTCACGCTGAGCGGCTGCGCGACGCTGCGTCAGTTCGGCCCATCGGTGCAGGTGGGCACGGTCACGCCGGGCCAGTACATCGCGCTCAAGCGCGGTGACATCCTCACCAGCGGCAAGCTCAGCGCGGCCACCATGGAGACCCTGCGCGTGGCAGGCCTCGACGAAGGTGCCTGCGCCAAACCGGGCCTGCCGTGCATCGAAGCAATGGAGGCCAGCATCGTCGTCCGCGAGGAAGACAAGCGCTCGTCGCTGGCCGAGCTGTGGGTGCAGTACGCGATGACGATGCCGGCGCCGAAGCGCGAGTCAGCGTCGGTGGCGCGCAGCAAGGCCGCGACCGCTCAGCCCGACCCGACCTTCCAACCACGCCTGGATGCGTGGATGCAGATCGCACGGCAGTCCTATGCGTATCTGTTCTTCACCGAACGCACCGCCAACCAGCGTGGTTTCGAAGACCGCCAGACCCAGGTACGCGACTACTACAACCTGGCCGTGCAGGAATCAGCCGTGCTGCTGTTCGAGGCGTATTCGAGCAAGCAGGTACGCAACGACAACGGGCGATTCCAGTTGGGTCGCTGGACCTTCGTGCTGGCGCCTGCCGACGATGGCGCGGCCGCGGACACGCGCGAACCGATCGAACTGGTACCGGCGGCATCGATGTCCTTCACCGGCACCCTGCGCAGCGTGCATCGCCGCGATGGTTTCGGTGCCGAGCTGGTGGCGGTGATGGCCGACCCGGCCAGTACCGGACTGGCGGCGGCCGCTGCAGGCAACGCACCGGCTGCCGGGCGCGACTGGAGCGAGATGCCGTCGCCTTCGATGACCGTGCTGCTGCGCTTCTCGGGCAAAAACCTGTGGGAAGTGCTGCACGACGACGAACCGGAACTGGAGATCCACGACCCCTACCAGGTGGCGGTGGTGGAACTGCATGGCGAGCAGGTGCCGCTGGCGGCGAACTTCACCGCCGGCTATGCGCTGTGGCTGGCCCGCTCCAACTTCAGCCGGCAATCGCTGCGTTCGTTGTTCGGTGGCAAGGGTGGCATCGAAAAGCCGCATCTGTTCATGATGCAGCCGTACGATCCGAACCGGCGCGTGCTGCTGATGATCCATGGACTGGCCAGCAGCCCGGAAGCGTGGGTGAACGTGGCCAACGAGCTGATGCGCGACGATGAGATCCGCGGCGATTTCCAGATCTGGCAGTTCTACTACCCGACCAACATGCCGATCGCGCTCAGCCACGATGAGATCCGGCGCATCCTGCACGAGGCACTGCAGCACTTTGATCCGAGCGGCCAGGCGCTCGCATCCCACGACATGGTTGTGGTCGCGCACAGCATGGGCGGTGTGATTTCGCGGCTGATGGTGTCCTCCTCGGGTGATCATCTGGTCGACACCCTGTTGGCGACCGCGCAGATGACCCCGGCGCAGCGCGAACTGCTGCGCACGAAGGGCGCGCCGGTGCTGACATTCCAGCCGGAACCAGAAATTTCACGGGTGGTGTTCATCGCCACCCCGCATCGCGGCACCGATGTTGCCGGTACGCGTCTGGGACGCTGGCTGGGCCGTTTCGTGCGACTGCCGCTGACCGTGCTGGAGGATGTCGCAACGTTGGCAAACGACGGCAAGGTCGAGCGCAACGACGACAAGCACGGCTACCAGATGAACAGCATCCAGAACCTGGACAAGGACGATGCCTTCGTCAAGGCCGTGGCCGATCTGCCGATTTCGCCGAAGGTGCGTTACCACTCGATCATCGCGCGCACCCAGGCAGAAGGTCCGCTGGGAAAGACCGATGACGGGCTGGTCCCGTACTGGAGTTCGCACCTGCCCAATGCCGTCTCGGAAAAGGTGATCGTGTCCGGTCACAGCGTGCAGGAAGCTACACCGGCCATCGTCGAACTTCGCCGCATCCTGCATGAGGATATGGAGGCTCATCCTCTGCCGGCGAAGTAGTACACGAAATCCAGCAACCGTGGCCCGCGCTTGCCCATCTTCGGGTGCGGGAGGTTGAGTTCGTTCCCATGGGGCAACGTGCCTCATTGTTGAATGAACGGACTGCGGTCTGTAGCGTTGCAGCTGCCCATTCGGGCTACAACGGAGAACACGCATGAAGAGGATGTTCAGGCTGTCTGTTGCTATCGGTGCCGTGGCGCTGGTGTTCGGATTGAACGCTGTCGCGGCCGAGCCGACCCCTTGCGATGAGTGCTACCGCGGTTACCAGATCTGCCTGTCGCAAGGCAAAAGCGAGATCTGGTGTTACGGCGCACTATCCCGGTGCCTGAATTCCACCGGATGCAACTCGCCATACTGACTGCGCACTCCGGTCGATCCAGTACCCCGGTGAAACGGCGGATCGGCACCGCCAGTCCCACGCTGATGGGACTGGCATCTGCCAACTGGCGGCCCTATTGAGGGAAAACCCTCATCGTTCCTGCGCATCGCTCTGGCTAAGCTGGCCACTCTCTTCGCAGGAGGTCCACATGAACACGTCAGAGCCCAGCCGCCAGCCCAGTCCCGATCCCGCTGAGCGCGATGCGTTTTTCCCATCGCCGTATTCGCTGTCCCAGTTCACTTCGGCAACCACCGACCTGTCCGGCGCAGACTATCCCGATGCCCGTCGTGACGGACGCTGGAAAGTGCTGATGATCGCCGCCGACGAACGGTATCTGCCTACCGCCAATGGCCATCTGTTCTCCACAGGCAACCATCCGGTGGAGACGCTGCTGCCGATGTACCACCTGGACAAGGCCGGTTTCGAGATCGACGTGGCCACGCTGTCCGGCAACCCGGTGAAGTTCGAATGGTGGGCATTCCCACGCGAGGACCGCGAAATCGGCGGCCTGTACGAGCGCTACGAATCCCGCTTCCGCCAGCCTCTGCAGCTGAACGACGTGGCGGCCGCGCTCGATGCCGGTTCGGACTATGCCGCGGTGTTCATTCCAGGTGGTCACGGTGCATTGATCGGCCTGCCGGAAAGCCGCGCAGTGAAGGCCACGCTGCAGTGGGCGATGGACAATCAGCGCCACATCATCACCCTCTGCCACGGCCCTGCCGCGCTGCTGGCGGCCGGTGTGGATGAAGCCGAGGGTGACTCCCTGTTCCGCGGCCATCGGATCTGCGCCTTCCCCGATGCGATGGACCGACAGACACCGGATATTGGCTACATGCCTGGTCAGTTGCCTTGGTTCTTCGGCGAGCGTCTGGCCCAGCAGGGCGTGCAGATCGTCAACGAGGGCATCGATGGCAGCGTGATGCAGGACCGCCTGCTGTTGACCGGCGACAGTCCGCTTGCGGGCAATGCGCTTGGCAAGCTGGCCGCGCGCACCCTGCTGGATGCGTTGGCCGCGCGCTGAGAGGACAGGCACTTCCTGCCGGCGCAGGCTGCGTGCTACACAGGACCGCACCTGCGTTCTGCTGCAGGTGTGGCGCCGGCACGCTGTTGCCAGCCGCGGTCGGCAGTCATTGCATCAATGGAGTTTGGTAGCACCCACGACAACAAGGAGCGTGTTCGATGATGCTGCACAAGAAACTGTTCGCGTGTTCATTCGGTGCCGTGCTGGCGCTTGCCGCGCTGGTGCCTTCAGCGCCGGCAACTGCCGCCGAAGAGGTCGGCCTGCAGGAAGAGTGCGTGCCCTTCCGTGCCGGCTTCGGCATCCACCAGCGTTGCACGCTGTACGTGGTCTATGACGATGGCACCCGCGTGGCCAGCGACCACTACAACCGCGACGAGAACGGGATGATGTACGACCCCTGATCGCCCAGTGGCATCTGCCGGGCGGTCGCACACCGTCCGCCCGGCACCATTGCAGCCGCCCGTCCCGGCATACCGCTGCCCTTGCCTTCCGTGGCATCCTCCATGAAACCGCTTTCATGGAATGGAGGGATTCCACGATGTTGTCTCGCTTCCGCACGTCCGCGCTCTGCGCACTCCTGGCTTTTGCACTGCCCGCCGTCACCTGGGCAGCCTCGCCCGCGCCGTTGAAAGTGATGTCCTTCAACGTGCGTACGCCCGCCGACACCGACCCTGGCAAGCGCTGGGAAGATCGCCGCGATGCGATGGTCAAGGTGATCCAGCAGGCACACCCAGCCGTGATCGGCACCCAGGAACTGGTGCTGGAACAGGCCAATTACCTGGCCGAGCACCTGCCCGACTATCGCTGGTTCGGTGAAGGGCGGCGCGGTGGCAGCGGCGACGAGCACATGGGCGTGTTCTACGACAGCAAGGTGCTGGCGGTGGAGCAGTCCGGCAACTTCTGGCTGTCCGATACACCTGACGTTGCGGGCAGCATCAGCTGGGGCAACCTGTTCCCGCGCATGGTCACCTGGGCAGTGTTCCGTCGCCTGGATGATGGCCGTCGCTTCTACTTCATGAACACCCACCTGCCCTACCGCGACGAGGACGAACCACGACGGATCAAGGGTGCCGAGCTGATCGCAACGCGCGTGGCTGCGTTGCCTTCGGATCTGCCGGTCGTGCTGACCGGCGATTTCAACAGCGAGCCAGGCGGCGGCACCTACCAGGCCTTCACTCGCGTGCTTCAGGACACCCGGCGCCAGGTCAAGTCGCCGCAGGGTCCGCGCCTGACCTTCCACAACTTCACAGGAACGGCAACCGCCGAGCTGGACTGGGTGCTGGTACGCGGCTTCCAAGCACACAGCTTCCTCACCGATGACCGCCGCATCGACGGCGTGCTGCCCTCCGATCACTTCCCGCTGGTGGTTGAGCTGAACTGGCCGAAGCGCTGAGCACTGCAGCGACCCTCGCTACGGCGGGGGTCGCTTGCCCAGCAGCCTATACAGCGACTGGTGCTGGTGGTGTGCCTGGCAGATGCGGGCGCCGACGGCCAGGAACACCGCGATGCCGACAAGACCAACCCCCAGCATTGAATCGGGCAGGCGCAGGAAGCCGATCAACGCGGCCATTGCTGCCAGCACCACCAGCACCACTACGCCGACCGACAGCCCGGCTCCCGGCAGGCCGGGATCGCCCAGCAGCGTCCGTTGGGCCGATTGCTTCTGTTCGCTCATGTCCTGTGCTCCGTTACCTTTCCCACCTAGTTACACGGTGGGCGGTGCTTCCGGCAGAGTCAGAAACGTCATGGCGGCGAGAACGCGTGCGGCAACGTACGCGCTACCCTGCCGGCACCCTCATTGAGCGGAGACGGCACATGGCCCATCGCAGCCGACTGGCCGGGTTCATCATCGATTGTCAGGACACGCCTGCCGCGGACAGCGCGCGCTTCTGGGCCGCCGCGCTGGGCCTGCAGGCTGAGCCCGCCCGTGGCGAAGGCGACGCAGAGTACGCCGACCTGACAGGTGCGCCGGCAGGCTTGAACGTAGAAGTGCAGCGGGTAGATCACCCGTCACGGGTGCATCTGGATATCGAAAGCGACGACATCGACGCCGAGGCCGAAAGGCTCGAAAAGCTCGGTGCGCGCCGGGTCGGTTTCGTCAAACGCTGGTGGGTGATGGAAGCGCCCACCGCTCATCGTTTCTGCATCGTGCGCATGCGCGACCACGATGCCCCGGCCAACCTCTGGCCATAGCGAAAAAAAGGGGGACGGAAGCCGATGCTCCCGTCCCCTGCCGATCAGCGCGCTTGGGCCACGCTCGGCGCCTGCGGTGACTGGCCCCAGCCACCCAGTGCCTTGTACACGCCCACAACGCTGACGTTGACCTCTGATTCGGCAGCCGCCAGTGCATCATCGGCCACCAGCTGCGTGCGCTGCGCATCAAGCAGGGTCAGGAAGTCTTCCGAGCCCTCGCGGTAGCGGATCTGCGCCAGCGATTCGGCACGTCGCGCCGCCTGTGCCTGCTCGACCACGATGGCCAGTCGCGCCTGCTGCTTGGAATAGCGGGTCAACGCGTTTTCGGTGTCTTCCAGCGCCAGCAGCACCGCCTGTTCGTACTGCGCGGCTACGCCCTCGGCCTCGGCCTTGCTGGCACGCAGGCGTGCCTTGACCGTACCGAAGTCGAATGCCGCCCAGCTCAGCGACGGAGTCAGCGACCAGGCCTTGTTGTTGCCGTTGACCAGGCCACTGGCATCGCCACCGAGGAAGCCGACGAAACCGGACAGCGACAGCCGCGGGAACAGATCGGCTGTGGCAACGCCAACACGCGCGGTGGCGGCCGCCAGGCGACGTTCGGCGACCCGCACGTCAGCACGCTGACGCAGCAGTTCGCGGGTATCGCCCAGCGGCAATGCCTTGGCAAACGCCGGCACTTCATGCGGTGCCAGCATGGCGGTCAGCACTTCCGGGCGCTGCCCAAGCAGCACGGCAAGCCGGTTGCGCGACTGCGTCTCGGCCACTTCCAGCAGCGGGATGTCGGCCTCGATGGCCTTCAACCGTGCGCGGCTGCTCTGCACGTCCAGCTCGCTGCCGGCACCCAGTTCCCAGCGTGCCTCGGTCAGCCGCTGCGTATCGCGCAGATTGACCAGGGTGCGCTGGGCCACCGCGATGCGCTTCTGCGTGCCACGCAACTCGAAGTAGTTGCGTGCCACTTCGGCAGCGATCAGCACCTGCGCGTCGGCGAGGTTGGCCTGCTCGGCGTCCAGGTCGGCACGCGCGGCCTCTGCAGCACGGCGCTTGCGGCCGAACAGATCCAGCTCCCAGCCCGCATCGAAGCCGAGCTGGTAGCTTTCACTGAACACCCGCTGCCCACCCAGCTGCGGATCGGGTTGCTTGCGGCGGTCGTAGCTGCCGCCAGCGGTAACGTGTGGCGCCTGGTCGAAGCGGCTCTCGACGAACACTGCACGGGCCTGGCTGACACGGGCGACAGCCACGCGCAGGTCCAGGTTGTCCGACAGCGCGCCGTGCACCAGCTCTTCAAGCACCGGGTCATCGAACTGCGCCCACCAGCTGGCCACCGGCGAGGTGGTGCTGAAGACCGGCTGCTGCGCACCCTGCAGGACGACGGGCTCCTGCACCGGTGCTTTGTAGTTGGGGCCGACGCTGACACAGCCCGCCAGCACCAGGCTGGAGACGGCCATCGCCAGGGTGCGGATCACCATGGCAGCACCTCGCCCAGGTAAGTGAAGCTGCCGCTGGCGCCAGACTCGCCGATCAGCGACATCTGCACGCTGGAGCGTGCGCCCTCGGCGATTTCGATCTCGCCGTTGCCACCGTTCATATCGGTTTTCACGTAGCCGGGGTGCACGGTGTTGACCTTGATCGGCGTGCTGCGCAGCTCATGGGCCAGGGCCAGGGTCCAGCTGTTCACCGCGGCCTTGGACGCGTTGTACGCCGGGATCTTGAAATCGTAGATGCCCGAGGTCGGGTCGGCATGCAGCGTCTGCGAGCCCAGCATGCTGGAGACGTTGACGATGCGGCCGGACTTGGCCTGCTTGATCAGCGGCAGGAAGGCCTGGGTCACTGCCACCAGTGCGTACACGTTGGTGTCGAAGGTGCGACGCCAGGTGTCCAGCGACTGCTCCGACGGCAGCTGTGCCGGGTTCTCTATCATGATGCCGGCGTTGTTGACCAGGATGTCCAGACGGCCATGGCGCTGACGTACCTGCTCGACCGCCTCGGCGATGCTGGCGCCATCGTTGACGTCCAGCTGCAGCGCCTCCACCGGCAGGCCTTCTGCCTGCAGCTTCAGTGCCAGTTCGACAGCGGTCTCGCGCTTGCGCCCGGCCAGCAGCGTATGCACGCCGGCCTGCGCCAGCTGGCGCACGGTTTCCAGGCCGATGCCGCGGGTTGCGCCGGTGACCAGCGCGATCTTGTTCTGATGGGTGTTCATGGATTCATTGCCTTGGTAGGGGGAAGCGGGCGCCGGTGGTTGCCGGCGCCGCTGTTTTCCATGTCAGTGGTGGATGGTCGGCTCGCCGTGCTGCACCAGCTGGCCACCACCGTTGCGGGTGACGAACTTGCGCAGTGCCACGTAGAACACCGGGGTCAGGAACAGGCCGAACAGGGTCACGCCCAGCATGCCGGCGAACACGGTGATACCGGTCACCGAGCGCACTTCGGCGCCAGCACCATGCGACAGCACCAGCGGCACGGTGCCGGCGATGAAGGCGATGGAGGTCATCACGATCGGGCGCAGACGCAGGCGGCAGGCTTCCAGTGCCGCTTCGACGATGCCCTTGCCGCCCATCTCCAGCTCTCTGGCGAACTCGACGATCAGGATCGCGTTCTTGCACGCCAGGCCCATCAGCACCACCAGGCCGACCTGCACAAACACGTTGTTGTCGCCGCCGGTCATCCACACGCCGAACAGCGCGGACAGCAGGGTCATCGGCACGATCAGGATCACCGCCAGCGGCAGCGACCAGCTTTCGTACAGCGCGGCCAACACCAGGAAGGCCAGCATGATCGCCACCGGGAACACGATGAAGGCCGCCTTGCCCTGGGTCGCCTGCTGGTAGCTCAGATCGGTCCATTCGGTGGCCATGCCGACCGGCAGCACCTTGGCGGCGATGGCGGTGAGGTTGTTCATCGCTTCGGCCGAGGACAGCACACGCGGGTCGGCTTCACCGGCCAGGTCAGCGGCCGGGTAGCCGTTGAAGCGCAGCACCGGGTCCGGACCGTAGGTTTCCTTGACGGTGACCATCGAGCCGATCGGCACCATCTCGCCACGATCGTTGCGGGTGCGCAGCTTGCCGATGTCCTCGACGCTGTCACGGAACTGGCCATCAGCCTGTGCGATCACCTGCCAGGTACGCCCGAACTGGTTGAAGTCGTTGACGTAGGCCGAACCCAGGTAGGTCTGCAGCGTATCGAACAACTCGGTCAGCTGTACGCCCTGGGCCTTTGCCTTGACACGATCCACCTCGGCATCCAGCTGCGGCACGTTGGCCTGGTAGCTGGTGATCGGGAAGGCCATGCCCGGGGTCTGCGCAACTGCACCCTGCATCGACTGCACCGCGTTCTGCAACGCGCCATAGCCGAGGTTGCCACGGTCTTGGATGAACATCTGGTAGCCGTTGCCGTTACCGAGGCCAAGGATCGGCGGCGGCATCATGGCGAAGGCGAACCCTTCCTGCAGGCCTGCGATCTTCTGGTTGATCTCCGCATTGATCTGCGCGGCGGTGCGGCCATGGCGTTCGCTGAACGGCTTGAGCGGAATGAACGCGACACCGGTGTTGGGCGTGTTGGTGAACTGCAGGGCGTTCAGGCCCGGGAACGAGATGGTGTGGGCCACACCGTCGGTTTCCTGGGCGATCTTGGCGACCTTGCGCAGCATTTCATCGGTACGCGCGATCGACGAACCCTCCGGCAGCTTCACACCGGCGATCAGGTACAGCTTGTCCTGGGTCGGAATGAAGCCCGGCGGCACCAGCTTGAAGATGAAACCGGTACCGACCAGCAGCACCGCGTACACGACGAACACCGCGCCACGACGACCGAGGATCTTCGACACGCCACGCTCGTACTTTTCCGAGCTGGACTTGAAGAAGCGGTTGAACGGACGGAACACCCAGCCGAACAGGCGGTCGATGATGCGGGTCGGGGCATCCTTCGGCGCGCCATGCGGCTTCAGCAGGCGGGCGGCCAGGGCCGGCGACAGGGTCAGCGAGTTGATCGCCGAGATCACCGTGGAAATGGCGATGGTGACCGCGAACTGCTTGTAGAACTGACCGGTGACGCCCGACAGGAACGCCATCGGCACGAACACCGCACACAGCACCAGCGCGATGGCGATGATCGGCCCGGACACTTCGCGCATCGCCTGATGCGCAGCGGCCAGCGGGGTCAGGCCTTCTTCGATGTTGCGTTCAACGTTTTCCACCACCACGATCGCGTCATCGACCACGATGCCGATCGCCAGCACCAGGCCGAACAGGCTCAGCGTGTTGATCGAGAAGCCCAGCAGGTAGAGCGCGCCGAACGTACCGACGATCGACACCGGCACCGCGATGAGCGGGATGATCGAGGCACGCCAGGTCTGCAGGAACAGGATCACCACCAGCACCACCAGCGCGATGGCTTCCAGCAGGGTCGAGACCACTGCCTTGATCGAGTCGCGCACGAAGATGGTGGTGTCATACACCGCCTCATACTTCACGTCGGCCGGCATGGTCTTCTGCATCTCGTCCATGCTGGCCATCACCGCATCGCGGATCTCCAGCGCGTTGGCACCGGGGGCCTGGAAGATGCCGATACCCACCGCGTTCTTGCCGTCCAGCTGCGAGCGCAGCGTGTAGTCGCCGGCACCCAGTTCGACCCGGGCCACGTCCGACAACCGCACCACTTCACCGTCGGTGCCGCTCTTGAGCACGATGTCGCCGAACTCCTGTTCGCTGCGCAGGCGGCCCTGGGCGTTGATCAGGGTAAGGAACTGGCTGTTGGGCATCGGCTCGGCGCCGAGCTGGCCGGCCGAAACCTGCACGTTCTGCTCGCGCATGGCGCGCACCACATCGCTGGCGGTCAGGCCGCGCGAGGCTACCTTGTCCGGGTCCAGCCAAGCGCGCATGGCGTAGTCACCACCACCGAAGATCTGCGCATCGCCCACCCCCTGGATTCGCGCCAGGGCGTCCTTGACGTGCAGGCGGGCGTAGTTGCGCAGGTACAGGGTGTCGTACTTGCCGTTGGGCGAGGTCAGGTGCACCACCATCAGGAAGGTGGGCGACTGCTTCTGGGTAGTCACGCCTTGCCGGCGCACGTCCTCGGGCAGTCGCGCCTGGGCCTGGGCGACGCGGTTCTGCACCTTCACCGCCGCTTCGTCCGGGTCGGTGCCCGGGCGGAAGGTGATGGTCATCTGCAGCACGCCGTCAGAGCCGGCCACCGACTTGAGGTAGATCATGCCCTCAACGCCGTTGATGGCTTCCTCAAGCGGGGTGGCCACGGTTTCGGCGATCACCTTGGGGTTGGCGCCGGGATACACGGTACGCACCACGACCGACGGCGGCACCACTTCGGGGTACTCGCCGATGGGCAGCATCGGAATCGAGATCAGGCCGGCGGCGAAGATCACGATCGACAGCACCGCCGCGAAGATCGGCCTGTCGATGAAGAAACGGGAAAAGTCCATGGAAGAATTCCTGGAAAAGGCCGTCGGCGGGCAACAGCCGCCCTGCCCCTCACCAATCTGGTGAAGGCAGTGACGGCTGCCGCTGGCACCGGCAGCTAAGCGGGGACGCGGATCAGGAGCCGGCGGATCAGTGGTTCAGTGCAGCAGTTGCATCGCGACCCGGCGCCGGCGCAGCGGTGGGCTGCATCGCCACCGCCTTCGCCTGCACCGGCATACCGGGCATGAAGACCTTCTGCACGCCATCGATGATCACCTTGTCACCGGCAGCCAGACCCTTCTCGACAATGCGCAGGCCTTCGGCGGTGCGGCCAAGCTGGATGTCGCGGCGCTGGGCCTTGCCATCCTTGTCGACCACGTAGACGTACTTGCGGTCCTGGTCGGTCAGCACGGCTTTGTCGTCGATCAGCATGGCCTGGAACTGGCCGCTGCCGAGCAGCTGCACGCGGGCGAACAGGCCCGGGGTGAACTGGCGATCGGCGTTGTCCAGCAGCGCGCGGACGCGGATGGTGCCGGTGCTGCGGGTCACCTGGTTGTCGAGGAAGTCGACCTTGCCCGTGTGCGGGTAGCCTTCTTCACCCGACAGGCCGACCTTCACCGGCAGCTCGCTGTCGCGCTCGCTCGGGCGCTCGCCCTTGCGTGCCATCTGCGCGTACCGCAGGAAGGTGCTTTCGTCGGCATCGAAGTAGACGAACACCGTATCCAGCGAGACCAGCGTGGTCAGCACGCTGGCGCTGTCGCCGGCGGTGACCAGGTTGCCGGCGGTGACCATCGCGCGACCGGCACGGCCGTCGATCGGCGCACGCACCTTGGTGAACTCGAGGTTGAGGCGGGCTGCATCCAGGGCGGCCTGCGCAGCCTGCACTGCCGCACCGGACTGGTCGGCGGCCGCGCGACGCTGTTCGGCCGTTTCGGTGGAGATTGCCTGCTGCTCGGCCAGGCGCTTGGCACGCTCGGACTCGCTGCGGGCCAGCACCGCCTGGGTGCGTGCACGGGCCAGTTCGGCGTTGGCGCGGTCGTACTCGGCCTGGTAGCTGCGGGCATCGATGGTGAACAGGACGGCGCCCTTCTTCACTTCTTCGCCTTCAACGTAGTTGACCTTGTCGATGTAGCCGGACACGCGCGGGCGCAGTTCGACGCTCTGTACGGCCTCAACGCGACCGCTGAATTCGTCCCACTGGCTGATCTGCTTGAGCAGCACGGGGGCAGCGCTGACCTGCGGCGGGGGCGGTGCGCCGGCTTCTTCGGCATGGCCACCGCTGCAGGCAGCCAGGACGGCGGCAGCGAGGATCGACACGCCAGCCATCGCCAGGCGATGACGGAAACGATGTGGAGTGGTGTTGGGGGAAGTCATGGCATGCATCCGTACGGAGGGGTGGTACAGCTATTTGAGAATTGCTATCAACTTTTGGCGGCGTATCCTGCGACCTCAACAAAGGTCGAGGTCAAGCAACGCCTGCGGTGTCGCGCCACAGCGGCGGTATTTCCAGGTGCAGCAGGCCGCGCGGCAGTTCGGCATCGCTGCTGTCGCAACGGACGATCGCGCGGTTGTCGCGGCAACCATCGAGCAGGGACACCACGCGGCGACCGACCAGCAGCGAACTCGGCCATTCAATGCAGGCGTTGGCGGCATTGGCCGGCGTGCAGACCGGGCTGCACACTTCCAGCATCTGCGCGCGAACGCCCACGGCCTGCGCTTCCTGGTGCACCACCTGCGCGTACATGCGCAGCGCGGCCGTGGTGATCGAGGTCTCGCCATAACCGGCCCAGGGCTTGAGCCCGGCCGGGCTGCCGATCATCACGTAGCGACGGGCATGCACGTTGTCCTGCAGCAGCGGCAACAGATGGCGCACCGCGTGCACATGCGGCATCAGGTCAGCCTGCAATGCCGCCGCCAGTGCGTCACCGCCGCGCTCGACCACGCGACCGCGGTTGTACGGACCACCCATTGCGGCGATCACCGCTGCCAGCGGACGCGGACGCTGCGCCACGCGTTCGGCCAGCACGCGTGCCGAGCTGTCGTCACTCAGTGAGCCCAGCATCGTCTGCAGGCCCGGCTCATCGGCGAACTGCTCGTGCAATGCAGCCAAGCGGCGCGGATCGCGGCCGACCACCAGCACGGGGCTGCCGGCCTCCAGCAATGCGCCGACTACACCCTGGCCGACGGCACCAGTGCCGCCGAGAACCAGGACCTCGGGGGTCAGAATCCCATTCACGGGACATTTCCTCCCAAATCCGGGATAGTCCCGATTCGACGTAGTCGGTCACCCTTGCTCGAAGCAAGGCGCAAGGCCCCGCCACGCTGCTGACGCATGGGTGCGGTAAACTCACGAAAGTCCTTGTGTACCAAGGAACTAGGGCGGGATTCGACGGTCATCGCCAGGTCCATGGCGTTCTGGCCGGCGATCCGGAAGCGGGCAAGAATGTTGCGCAGGCTCATGGCGGACGGGCTCCAATTAGCGAATGGCGCCACGATAGACCTCAAACCCCTACTTGATTAGTCCTGATTAAGGGGAATAATCATCCCGTCCCCGGTCCAATCGTTCTGTCACGATTGCCCCATCCCCGACGTCCAGGATCCCTGACCATGTCCCACGATCTCAACGAGACGCTGATCTTCGTCAAAGTGGTCGAGCAAGGCAGCTTCATCGCAGCTGCCAAATCACTCGGCCTGCCCAAGACCACGGTCAGCCGCAAGGTGCAGGAACTGGAAACGCGCCTCGGTGCGCGCCTGCTGCACCGGACCACGCGCCGCCTTGGCCTCACCGAAGCCGGCTCGATCTATCACGAGCATTGCCAGCGCATCGCACGCGAGCTTGAAGAAGCCGAAAGTGCGGTCAGCCAGCTGCAGTCCGGCCCACGCGGCTGGCTGCGCTTCACCGTGCCCTATTCCATAGGCATCACCTGGATCGCACCGCTGCTGGGCCAGTTCCATGCGCAGTACCCGGAGATCCGTCTGGACATGCACATGGGCAACGAGAAGCTGGACCTGATCGCCGGTGAGGCCGATCTCGCCCTGCGCGTGGGTGCCCTGCCCGATTCCAACCTGGTGGCGCGCAAGCTTGGCAGCCTGCGCACGCAGGTGTTCGCCAGCCCCGCCTACATCGAGCGCTACGGCGAGCCGCTGCATCCGGAAGAGCTGCAGTTCCACCGCATCCTGGCCATGCGCAAGCCGTACCACACCGGCAACTCGCCGCGCTTTACCTGGCAGCTGGGCGAGAACGGTGGCGAACTGCGCGACTTCCCGGTGACACCGCTGATGACGGCCAACGACATGTCTGCACTGAATGGCGCGCTGGTGTGCGGCGAAGGCCTGCTGCTGACCGGTGACGTGATGGCCAAGCCGTTCGTCGAGTCGGGCATGGTGCGCCGCGTGCTGGCCGGCTGGACCGGGCCGGAAGTGGATTTCAATGCGGTGTTCGCCGGCGGCCGCCTGGTCTCGCCGAAGGTGCGCGCGTTCGTCGATTTCCTGGTGGAGAAGCTCAACTTCGACGCCAACTACATGCTGGCGCAGTGCCCCGGTGCGAAGCTGGCGCGGCAGCAGCAGGAACAGGAAGAGGCAGCGCTGGCGAGCAGCGGCAAGCGGATCCTGGAGAAGGTGGCGGCTTCGGCGGCGTAATCCACAACAATGCCGCGCGCCAATTTTCTGGTGGATGCCGACCTTGGTCGGCACGGCTCTCCACATGCGCTATCGGCGTGCCGGGCAAGCCCGACACCCACAAAAATGCCGCCTGCAAGGGCGGCATTTTCGTTCCGGCCGATAGCCTGACCGGCTCAAGCAACAACGCTAGGCATTATTGTTTGAGAGGAATCACACGGATCTCGACGCGGCGGTTCTTGGCACGACCCGCATCGGTGCTGTTGTCGGCAATCGGGTAGGACTTGCCAGCGCCCAGGGTCTCGATGCGCACGCTCTGCACGCCCTGGCCGATCAGGTACTGCGCCACCGAATCAGCGCGCTCCTTGGACAGGCGGTTGTTGACCGCGTCGCTGCCGATGCTGTCGGTGTGGCCGACCACTTCAATCATGGTCTGGTTGTAATCGCGCAGGGTGCCAGCAACGCCATTGAGCGAACCGTAGAACTGCGGCTTCAGTGCCGACTTGCCGAAGTCGAAGGTGATGCCGTCCGGCAGGTTCAGCATGATGTTGTCGCCCTGGCGCTCGACGTCGATGCCGGTGTTGGCGGTGCGCTCGCGCAGCGCGCGCTCCTGGCGATCCTGGTACTGACCCACGGCGGCGCCACTGAGTGCACCGATACCCGCGCCGATCAGCGCATGCTGACGACGTTCGGTCGCGCTGTCGCCGGTCAGCAGGCCCGCGGCCACGCCGATGGCGGTACCGATGAGGGCGTTGCGGCCGGTGCGGTTCTGCTGCTCGGTCGGGTTGCCGTACGGATCACTCTGCACATAGGAGCCGCCGGTGGCGCAGGCCGACAGGACGGCCGCACTCATCAGGGCCAGTGCGACGTTGCGGGTGGTGTTGCGGATCATGGTGTTCTCCTTGGTTTCCGGTCGGGCCGGCGGCTTGCGGGCGGCAACGAGGATAAACAGCCGGACGCGATGTCGGCATGATGATCGCGCCGGTCGACAGGGACGTGTTCAGCTAGCTGTCTGGACCGCTCAGCCAGCGCTTTACCCGGCGGCCGACTGCCGGTAAGCAGCGAGTGCCGCATCCCGGCCTGCCGCCAGGTCCACCAGCGGCGTGCGCGGGTACCCGGGCGCGCGTTCGGCCAACAGCTGCGGATGCTGCCAGGGAGCGAACCGCGCCTTCACCGGCAGCGCCGCCAGCTCCGGCACCCAGCGACTGATGTAGCGCGCGTGTGGATCGAACTTCTCGGCTTGGGTGACTGGATTGAACACGCGGAAATAGGGAGCCGCGTCGGCACCGGTGCCAGCCACCCACTGCCACCCCATCGTGTTGTTGGCCAGGTCCGCATCCACCAGCGTGTCCCAGAACCAGTGCGCGCCATGCAGCCAATGCGCACGCAGGTGCTTGCACAGATAGCTGGCGACGATCATCCGCACCCGGTTGTGCATGTAACCGGTGTGCCAGAGTTCGCGCAGGCCAGCATCGACGATGGGGACGCCGGTGTTGCCGCGCTGCCAGTCCTGCAACTGGGCAGCACTGGGGTTGGCCCAGGGGAAGCGATCGAAGCGTGGATTGAGATTGTCGGTCGGCGTCTTCGGAAAGTGGTGCAGCAGGTGGTAGGCGAAGTCGCGCCAGCCGAGCTGGCGCAGGTAACCGTCGATGTCCGCATCGGTCCCGGCGCTGCGCAGGCCTTCCAACGCGTGGGCAATGCGCCACGGAGCGATTTCGCCGAAATGCAGGTGCGGCGACAGCCGCGAGGTACCGACCCGGTCCGGCAGATCGCGCTGCTCGCGATAGCCGCGCAGCGCACCATCTTCGAACACGGAAAGCGCCTCGAGCGCGCCGGCCTCACCCGGCTGCCAGTGTTCCCAGAAACCGGCGTCCCACGGCAATGACGGCGCCAGCTGCAACGCGTCCAGCGCCAGGCCTTCAACCGTGTGTGCGGCCAACGTGCGCGGCGCCTCCTGCAGGGCCGGCAATCGCCAATGACTGAGCACGTTGCGCCAGTAGGGGGTGAATACCTTGTATGGCTGGCCCTGCTGGGTGGCGATGTCCCAGGGCTCGAACAACAGACTGCCGTTGCAGCTCTGCGCATCGATGCCCTGCTCTCGCAGGGTGCGTTTGACGGCGGCATCGCGCGGTTGCGTCGCCGGTTCGTACTTGCGGTTCCAGTACACCGCCTCGGCGCCGGTCTGGTCAATCAGCGCCTGCAGGGTCAGCAGGCTGTCGCCGGCACGCAGCACCAGCGAGGAGCCGCGTGCACGCAGGTCGGCATCCAGCGCCGCCAGCGAGCGGTGCCGCCAGGCGTTCGACGCGGCGCCCGGCGCCCAGTCGCCCTCTTCGTGCGGGGCGTGGATGTAGACCGGCACCACATCGTGGCCCGCGTCGAGCGCCGCCTGCAGCGCCGGATTGTCCTGCAACCGCAGGTCCCGACGGAACCATACCAACGCTACCGACACGTGCACTGCCTCTCTGTTGCTGGGCAGCCATGATAGCCAGTGACGGTGAAGGCGATGCGTGCGACCGGCTCTGCTAGGCTGCGCGCTCCTCCGCTTCCGCACCGCCCTCGTCATGGATGATCTTCGCGCCACGTTTGCCCGCTTCGGCCCCCTGCAGCCGCAATCCGCCGACGCGTGGCAAGGGCCGTTCCCGCTGCCTGACGTGCTGGCTGGATTCTATGCACACGTCGGGCCGTTCGGTGAGGTGTTCAACCCTGCCAAAGGCCCCAGCGGCATCACCGTACCGGGCGTAGAAGTGTGGCTGCCGCCGTTGCAGCGCCTGTGGGCGTACCAGGCAGGTTATCGCTGGAACGGCGTCGATGGCGAACCGATCAGCGACTGGCCGGCGCACTGGCTGGTGATCGCCGACCACGGTGCCGATCCCCTCATCCTCGACATCAATACCGGTCGCGTGCTGTTCGCCCGTCATGGCGCGGGCCACTGGGATGCCGACGAGTTCGTCACCGACGTACCGACCTTGATGGCCGCACTGGCGGCGGCCGGCAGCGTTTACCTCGAGGCCGATGAGGATCTGTACAGCGATGACGATGATGGCGGAATCCGTCCCGAGCATCGCGAAGCGGCACTGCGCGCTGTCGCTGCAGTGCTGGGCGGCACGGACGAAGCAGAACTGTTCCTGGACGCGATGCAGTAGATCCACGCCATGCGTGGATGGTGTACGGGTGGGTTCAATCCACGCGTGGCGTGGATCTACTCCATGCCTCCGCTGATCACCCGCCCGGCTTTCTTTCCTGCGGCGCCTGCTTGGGCGGTGCTGGGCGGCACGGACGAGGCACAACTGTTCCTGGACGCGATGCAGTAGATCCACGCCATGCGTGGATGGTGTACGGGTGGGTTCAATCCACGCGTGGCGTGGATCTACTTCATGCCTTCGCTGATCACCCGCCCGGCTTTCTTTCCTGCGGCGCCTGCTTCGGCTGTGCAGCCAGGAACGGGTGCAGTACCGAATCCGCAGCAGCCAGCGCGCTGCCCATCAGCAGCAGGGCAGCGGCAATGGCGGCCATCGGACCGAAGCGCGGTCGCGTTCTCATCGGTCTGTCTTCACTCCCAGCAGCGGTCAGTGCGACCCTTGGCGGTCTGGGCACGTGCACAGTCACGCGGTGCAATTCGTCCTTCCTGCAGCTCCACCCGTTGCTTGCTGCCACTGCCATCGCGCTTCAGTTCGAAGGCGTCGTACAGGCGTCCGGTGACCGTGCGCGCTTCGTAACGCAGGTGCTGCGGATCGATGCGCAACACCTGGAACAGCTGGGTGTCCTCGCCCACAGGTTCCATCGTCCTGCGTGCTTCGTCGGACAGCCGGTACTGCTTCGGCCCTGCCACGGTCACCACGTACTGCGGCGTTGCTGCCTGCCCTTCACCGCGACGGCCGTAAGTGTGATCATGCCCCTGCAGCACCAGATCCACCTTGTGGCGTCGCACCACCGGCAGCAGCACCTTGCGCAGGGCTGCATTTTCGCGGCCCTCGCGCGGCGAATAGAACGGTTGGTGCAGGAGCACGATTGTCCACGGCTGCCGGTTGCCGGCCAGCACCTTGTCCAGCCACTGCGCTTGCGCCTTGGCGGTTCCCAGATCCAGCGCTGATGTGCCGTCGACCACGGCCACGCGCACACCCTGCGCATCGAACCAGTAGCTGGTACCCGCCGCTGCATTGGCACCGTTGCCCGGCAGGGCGAAGGTCACCGGCCAATGACGGCCCAGCACGCGGCGTTCCTGCGGGGTGTCCTCGAACTCCTCGAAATACTCGTGGTTGCCGATCGCCGGCGCCACCAGCGTCTCCTGCGCCAGCCAGCTGGTGGCGGCGAACCATTCGCCCCATTCGCTGTCGTCCATGTTGTCGCCACCACTGACCAGGTCACCGGCGAACAGGCTGATCCGCGCATCCGGTGCAGCCTTCTGTGCAGCCCGCACCACGCGGCTGACATGGCTGACGTTCTTGTTCTGGGTATCGCCGAAATACAACAGGGTCAGCGGCTGGTCGGCAGCGGCCAGCGTACGCAGCTGGTTCCACGCGCTCCAGCTGCCGTTGCCTTGTACGCGGTAGACATAGAGGGTGTCCGGCTGCAGGCCATCGATGTCGGCGCGATGATGATGCGACAGGCCGTTCTCGGTCTGCAGCACCTGGGTCGTCGCGCGCACCTCGCGGATGCCTTCGATGGCCGGCGAATCGTCGGCCAGTGCGATTTCCAGCAGCGGCGCCTGCACGCTGCCATCGGTGCGCCAGGCCACCGCGAAACCGTGGCTGGGGTCGACCGACGGAGAGGCGACGATGCGGTCCGGCACCGATGCGGCTGCGTAGTAACGGCTGCCCGACGGCACCTGGGTGTTGGGCTCGGCCGCCGCCATCGCCAGCGATGGCAATGCCAACAACAAGCCGATCGCAAGCCTACGCATCGAACGCGCGCTCACGAACCACACTCCAACGGCAGGGCCAGCTGCTTGGCAATGCTCTCCCAATCAAAGGCCACCACGCCTTGGTCATCGTGCACCGCGTACAGGGCACCGTGCGGGAACCGCGGCGTCGGCTGCTGCATCATCCAGATGCCATCGGTGTTGGCCACGGTATTGCCCTGGAACGCGCCCACCGGCTTCAGCGTATGGCGGTCGAACAGATGGAACACGCTGCGCTGCTTGCCCTGCTCGGTGGTGATCCACCAGCCGTCCTTGCCACAGGTGCGCAGCATCACGCCTTCGGCCTGCGCCTTGAAAACATCGCGACCGAAGGTGGTGCCGGTGAAGTGCCCGGCCAGGGTGTAGACCTTGAATTCGCTGGCGTAGCTTTCGTCCTCTTCGGCGATCAGCAGGCGATCATTGGCCGGATCACCCCAGATCGATTCGACCACGCGCAGCGCGCCGGCTTCGCTGGTATCACCGATGCTGGCCGACAGCGTTGCCTGGACCTTGGTACCGTCGCGGGTCACGTGGTACTGGCGCACGCGCTTGTCCAGCTCAGCCAGCGGCGGCAGGATGTCCTTGCCCTGTGCATCCTCGCCGTTGTCCCAGGAGTCGGTGACGTAGACGCTGTAGCCATCGGCGCGGCGGTCCACCCACAGGCCGTAGGGCTTGCGCAGGTCGTCGGCACCGAAGGTGGCCAACGGAGCGAAGTCCGGCAGTGAAAGCACCTGCACACGGTGGTTGTCGCGCTCGACGATCCACAGCAGGTCATCGATCACCGCGATGCCATTGGGGCGATCAAACTGGCCCAGGCCGGTGCCAGTGCTGCCAACGTCACGCAGGTGCTGGCCATTGCTACCGTCGTAGACCACCAGCTTGTCGGTGGCCTTGGCCGTGGCGATCAGCCAGGTCTTGCCATCCGGTGCCTGCCAGGAGGCCGGCGAATCGATGTTGTCGGCCGGGGTCATCGGAGTCAGGAACGCCTCGGCGATGGTCGCCACCTTGCGCTCGACGGGTGCCACAGCACCCGTCGCGGCAGCCGCGGCCGGCGCCTTGTCCGCTGCAGGCGTGCAGCCGGCGGCAAGAACGGCGGCCAGCGAGACGGCCATCAGGGTCATGCCACGCACCATCACAGTGCCACCTTCAGGCCAACGGCGTAGGTGCGGCCGTACTCTTCCAGCTGCAGGGTGCGCGAGCGCGTGCCCTGGTACAGCTCCAGCGGCTTGTCCAGCAGGTTCTGCGCTTCGAAGTACAGGCTCACGTTCGCGTTGAACTTGTAGTCCAGCGAGAAGTCGAGCTGGGTGTTGGGTGCCACGTAGATATCGAACGCACGGCCCTTGCCGATGGTGTCCAGGTACTCGCTGCGGTACACCGCCGCCAGGCGCGTGCTGAGTCCGTACTTTTCATAGCCGATGTGTGCGCTGTATACGTGCTTGGAGGCGCGCGGCAAGGTGAAGTCCTCACCGGCGCGATCCTCGATGCCGGCGTCGAATTCGGTGTCCAGCCAGGTGCCGCTGGCGCCCACCAGCAGGCCGTCCAGGCCGGCGGGCAGGAAGGCCAGCTGCTGCTGCCAGTTCAGCTCCGCACCACGCACCGTGGCCTTGCGGCCATTGATCGGCTGGGTCACGTCGAAACCGCCGTACGCCGGATCATTGGTACGCACGGTCTGCACGATGTAGCCGTCGATGGACTTGTGGAACAGACCGAGCGAGACGATGCCGGTGCTGCCGAGGTACTTCTCCACCGACAGATCGATGTTCTTCGACTCGTACGGGTCCAGCGCCGGGTTGCCCAGGCGCACTTCCTCGTCACCGCGGCTGTAGCCGACGCGCGGCGAGATATCGCCGAAGGACGGGCGCGAAACGGTCTTGTTGGCCGAGGCGCGCAGCACCCAGTCATCGGCAGCGTCGTAGCGCAGGTGCAGGCCCGGCAGTACGTTGGTGTAGCTGCTGTTGGCCACGCGCGGGGTCACGGTATAGCTACGGCCGTTGGCAGCCACATCGACCTGATTGCCCTCGGCCTTGAAGCGGGTGTTCTCCACGCGCACACCACCGATGATGCGCAGCGCGCCGACATCCCAGGTGCCCATGGCATAGCTGGCGAAGATGTCTTCACTGGCGGTGTAGTCCTCTTCCAGCGAGGTCATCGCATTGGCACCGACGTCCTGCGGACGGGCGCTGTACTGGCCGCCGTTGGCCGCCCAGAACGCGCGCATGGCATCCGAATCCATGCCATCGCCCAGGGTGCCATGACGGTAGTCGGGCGAGCCGGTGGTCCAGCTCGACAGGGCAACTTTCGGGCCGACGCGCAACTCGCTTTCGTCCACGTTGACGTCGCGGTCGCGCCAGCGGCCCAGCAGGCCGAACTTGATGCTGCTGTTGTCGCCGTCGAAGCGCACGTTGACCTGCGCACTGTATTCCTTGTCGTTCACCTGCTTGGGCGAGATCACGAAGCGGTCGAACGCGTAGTTGCCGTTGTCCAGCCACTGCGGGTTGTGGAAGCTGTAGCTTGGCAGGCGGCTGCTCTGGTCCAGGGTGCCGTTGAACGCCTTGCCATTGAGCTTGAAGCGCGCCTCCATCTCATCGTTCACCCGCTCTTCGGTACGGGTGAAGCCGAGCTTGTAATCGACCACGGCGTTGGTCAACTTGTTCTCGCCACCCACGCTGGCGGCGAAGGTGTTCTCTTCCTTGGTGCGGTAACGCATGCGCTTGTCGATGGAATCCTTCGGCATGCCGTCCAGACGGTACTGGTCGGTACCGGTCTTGACCATTTTCGCGTCGTCGAAATTGAAGATCACGCGCTGGCGGGTTTCGGCATCGTCGAACTGGCTGTACAGCGCACGCAGGTAGTACTTGCTGTCCTCGTTCGGGCGCCAGTCCAGGTTGAGGTTGGCGCCGATGCGCTTGCGCTCGATCTCATACTTGCGGTGCTGCAGGTTGATGGCGGTGACGTCGCCCGGCGCGGCATCGTCTTTGCCGTCGTACTCCACTTCGGTGTTGTCCGATTCGAACTTGCGCTTCTGGTAGTTCACACCCAGCGCCACGCCGAAGGTGTCGTTGAACACTTCGCTGTAGTTGAAAGCGGCCTTCGGGCTGGTTTCGCCGGACAGCTGCTGGTGGCTTGCTTCGATCTTGCCGCGCAGGCTGCGGCCGTCACGGTCGAAGGCCGAGGCCGATTCGACCAGGATCGCGCCACCGATGGCGTCGCCCGGCATATCCGGGGTCGGCGACTTGACCACGCGTAGGCGCTCGGTCGAATCGGACGGAATCACGTCCAGCGGTGCAGCACGGCTGGAATCTTCCGGGGTGCCGATGGCGATGCCGTCGACGCTGACGCTGTTGAGGTTGGCATCCAGGCCACGTACCACCACGAAGCGGCCTTCGCCCTGGTCGCGGGTCACGCTGATGCCCGGCAGGCGCTGCAGCGACTCAGCCACGTTCTTGTCAGGGTACTGCCCCAGCGCATCGGAGGACACGGCATCTTCGATGGCATCGCTGCTGCGCTTGAGGTCAACGGCGCGGACCTGCGATTCCAGCTGCGCACGTACTTCGATGCGGTCCAGATCGGTCGCCGCAGCGCCGCCGCCGGCCGCTGCAGCAGTTTCGGCTGCCAGCACCGACGGGCTGGCCGTCACCAGCAGTGAGAGGCTGATTGCCAGGCCCAACGTGTTCTTCTTCTGCACAGCTATCCCCAACGGTGTAAAGATTGGGTCAGCACGGTATGTCCGCGAGGTTGCATGGGCATGACACCGGTGGAGCCTGGCCTGCCGGACCCGGCTCGGCACCACCGCGCATTCCGCTTAAAATGGGGCTCTCCCCTTCTGCCAGACCCTCCCATGAAGATCGTCGAAGTGCGCCACCCGCTGGTGCAGCACAAGATCGGCCTGATGCGCAACGCCGCGCTCAGCACCAAGGATTTCCGCGAACTGGCCAACGAACTTGGCACGCTGCTGGCCTACGAGGCCACCGCCGACCTGGAAACCGAGCCGCACACCCTGCCGGGCTGGTCCGGCCCGGTCACCGTGCAGCGCATCGCCGGCGCCAAGATCACCGTCGTGCCGATCCTGCGCGCCGGCCTGGGTATGCTCAGCGGCGTGCTGTCGCTGATCCCGGCCGCTCGTGTCAGCGTGGTCGGCCTGCAGCGCGATGAAGAAACCCTGCAACCGGTGCCCTACTTCGAGCGCCTGACCGGCCGCCTGGAAGAGCGCGACGCGCTGATCCTCGACCCGATGCTGGCCACCGGCGGCACCCTGATCGCCACCATCGACATGCTCAAGCGCGCCGGTGCCCGCCGGATCAAGGGCATCTTCCTGGTTGCCGCACCCGAGGGCATCGAAGCAGTGAAGGCCGTGCACCCGGACGTGGAGATCTACACCGCCGCGATCGACGCGCAGCTCAACGAAAAGGGCTACATCCTGCCGGGCCTGGGTGATGCCGGCGACCGCATCTTCGGTACCCGCGTGGGCTGAGATCGACCGGGGTCGGAGCGCTTTCGAAAGGAAGTGCTCCACCTGCTCCAGGCACCTTCACGCCGGCTTTGCGGAGACGGGCGAATGCTCCGCGCACCCGCCCTGCCCTGGAGCCACCATGAAAGCATCATTCCTGCTCGCCGCCGCCCTGCTGCTCAGCCTCCCGCTTGCCGCCAACGCCGCCACCCCGCAGCAGCAGCGCATGGCCGACTGTTCGGCCAAGAACAAAGGGCTGAAAGGCGACGCTTACAAGTCTGCGCAGAGCACGTGCCTGAGCTCGCACGCAGCCGCCCCGGCAGCCCCCACCACGCCGCAGGAACGCATGAAGAAATGCAACGCCGACGCCGCCACCAGGAAGCTCGCCGGTGACGCCCGCAAGACCTTCATGAGCAGCTGCCTCAAGGCATCGTAAAAACAGCGAAGAAAGGCCCATCCACGCATGGCGTGGATCTACTGACCGTCACTTGGAACCTGTCCGTCGAATGGGGTCAGAGCCCGTTGCGCAGCAACAGGATCCGACCCCGACGGGTCACGAAAATCTGTCAGCGGCGGGGCGGTGTCGGATTGCGGGGTGTCAGCCGCATGGATGCGGCTGCCAAGCCCCCAGGGATGGGTTTACGGCGTCCCCGCAATCCGACACCGCCCCGCCACCCCTCGGATAACCCGCTTTTGCCGTTGACGTTGACGTTGATTCGGCAGATGCAGGGCGCAGCCCTGCCCGCAAACGTCACCCCAACGCCCGCGCCTTCAGCTCGCCCTGCTCATGCAGCGTAACGAAACGCCCCTTCTCATCCCGCCCGACCTGCGCCAGCGCCACCTGCGGGTCATGGGTGAAGAACAGATGCACGTTGCGCGCCAGCTTGTCTTCCAGGAACTGCCGCTTCTCGTCGATCAGCAGCTCGGCATTACGGTCGTAGCCCATCGTGATCGGCACGTGCACCCACGAACGACCGGGAATCAGGTCGGCGCAGAACACCACGCCGCCGTGCGCCCCTTCGCCTGCGCGTCCCTGCCCCACGATCTCGGCCAGCATCAGCCCCGGTGTGTGCCCGTCGCTATAGCTGAAACGCACGCTGTGGCCGAGCACCTTCGAATACTCACCGTTCACCACTTCCAGGCGTCCACTGGCCTGCAGCAGGCCCGGCAGTTCCGGAATGAAGCTGGCGCGATCGCGCGGGTGCGGCTGCAACGCGCGCTGCCAATGCTGCGCACCGACCACGTACGTCGCATTGGGGAACAGCAGTTCCGGTTCACGGCCTTCGCGCCACGCCGCCAGCAGGCCACCGGCATGGTCGAAATGCAGATGGCTGAGCACCACCACATCGATGTCTTCGTGCTCGAAGCCGGCTTCGCGCAATGAATCGATCAGCACATGCTGGCTTTCCTGCACGCCATAGCGCTCGCGCATGCGCGGATCGAAAAACGCACCGATGCCGGTTTCGAACAGCACCGTCTTGCCCTCAAGCGGGCTTGCCAATAACGCACGACAGGCCAGCTCAATGCGATTGAGCTCGTCCGGTGCTGCCCATTTCTCCCACAACGCACGCGGTGCATTGCCGAACATCGCACCGCCATCCAGGCGCTGAGTATTACCGCGGATCGACCATAGTTTCATGGCGCAATTATCGGTCGCCGCTCGTTAAATAATCGCTAGCCGGGAAATGAAAAACCCCGCCGTTGCGGGCGGGGTTTCGGGATCGACCTGATTGCTGGCCAGCGGCCGGCACTACCGGATCAGGGAGCCTGCACGACCTGGGAGCTGCCGACCGGGTTGCGCGGATCGCTGCCGCCAAACAGCTTGTTGGCCTTGCGGTCCCACTCCACCGTCTGCAGGTTGCCCCACACATGGCTGGAACCACGGCCACCAGCGGCGACCTCGCCCGGCAGATCGATCTTGTGGCCCATCGCCTGCAACTGCTTGATGGTGCCAGCGTCGAAAGCGTTGCTCTCGGCCTCGATCAGGTCCGGCAGCCACTGGTGGTGGTAGCGCGGCAGCGCGGCGACCTGCTGCGCATCCAGGCCAGCGTCGTAGCCGAGGATGCCCAGCAGCACCATGGTGATGATGCGGCTGCCACCGGGCGTGCCCAGCACGATCACCTTGTCGTCGTTCTCCATGAACGTCGGCGTCATCGAGCTGAGCATGCGCTTGCCCGCTTTCGGTGCATTGGCGGCGTAGCCCATCACGCCAAAGGCGTTGGGCGTGCCCGGCTTCAGCGCGAAGTCGTCCATCTCGTTGTTCAGCAGCACACCGGTGCCCTTCGGAATCAGGCCCGAGCCGTACAGCAGGTTGACGGTCTGGGTGGCACCGACACGGTTGCCGTCACGGTCGATGATCGAGAAATGGGTGGTCTCGTCATCTTCCAGCGGCGTCGGGTTGCCCGACAGCAGGTCGCTGGGGGTGGCCTTTTCCGGGTGGATGGTGGCACGCAGGCCCTGCGCGTAATCCTTGCTGGCCAGCACCTTCTGCGGGATCTGCACGAAATCCGGATCGCCGAGGAAGAAGGTGCGGTCACGGTAGGCACGGCGCATCGACTCGACCACCAGATGGGTGCGGTGCGCGGCATCCATCTGCTTGATGTCCCAGCCTTCCAGGATCTGCAGCATGCTGGCCAGGGCGATGCCACCGGAGGACGGCGGCGGCGCGGTGGTGATCTTCCAGCCGTTGTAGTTGAAGACGATCGGCGCGCGCTGCTTGACGCGGTAGCCGGCCAGCTCCTCGGCGGTCCACTTGCCACCTGCCTGCTTCACGCCGGCCAGCAGCAGCTTGCCGGTCTGGCCCTTGTAGAAGCCATCGAAACCGCCGGCTGCCAGGCGTTCCAGGGTCTGCGCCAGTTCCGGCTGCTTGAACAGGTCACCGGTGGCGATCGGCTTGCCGTTGCGCAGGTAGACCTCGCGCGTACCGGGATAGCGCTCCATCACTTCGCGGCGCGAGGCATAGCCCTTGGCCATGCGCTCATAGACCGGGAAGCCGTCGCGGGCAATGCGGATCGCCGGCTGCAGCGAGGTCACCAGCGGCAGCTTGCCGTGCTTGGCCGACAGTTCGACCAGCGCCGCCGGCAGGCCCGGAATGCCGGCCGACCACGGGCCGTTGACCGAGCGGTCGCGGTCCAGGTCACCCTTCTTGTCGAGGAACGCCTGTGGCGTGGCTGCGGCCGGCGCGGTCTCGCGCGCGTCCAGCATCACGTCCTTGCCGGTGGCCGCATCATGCAGCAGGAAGAAGCCGCCGCCGCCCAATCCAGAACTGATCGGCTCGACCACGGCCAGCGTGGAGGAAACCGCCACCGCCGCGTCGAAGGCGTTGCCGCCCTGGGCCAGGATGTCGACACCGGCCTGCGTGGCCAACGCGTGGCCGCTGGCGATGGCCGCGCCATCAGGGCGCTCGGCGCGGGCCGGGGCATCAGCCCAGGCGACGGGGCTCAGCAGCAGGCCGAGCAACAACAGGGGGCGGGCGAACGGCTTCATTCGGATGGGGGCTCCGCATAGAGTTCGGGATGATCGTGCTGCAGCTGGCGCAACTTCGCCAGCAGCTCGATTTCGGTTTCGACAATGTCCGGATCGGGGTCGATGCATTCGACCGGACAGACGACCACGCACTGCGGTTCGTCGAAATGGCCCACGCACTCGGTACAGCGGGCGGGGTCGATCACGTAGATGGTTTCACCCATCGTGATGGCCTGGTTCGGGCAGGCCGGCTCGCATACGTCACAGTTGACGCAGAGCTCATTGATTTTCAGCGACATGGCGATACTCCACGCCCGCGCCTTGGGACAAGGACCGGCCTGCGCGGGCGCGCGGGCCGGTCAGGTCATCAGCGGCGCCCATCGCAGGGCGCCGCCCGGGTCGTGCCGCAGCACGACCGCCTCGGCTCGGTCTTACTTGGCTTCGACGAAAATGTACTCGGCACCGGTCGGCTGGACCACGGCCTGGACACGGGCGTTGTCGGCGGACTGGCCGATGAACACGACGCGCACGCCCTTCATCGAATCCGGCGAGACGTCCTTGAACACGACCTGGATCATGTCAGCCATCTTGCCCGAGGCCGACGAGCCGAAGGCCAGCATGTTGCCCGGCTGCACGCCACGGGCCACGGCCTGGGTCGCGCTTTCGGTCTGGCGCTCGTACTTGGCCTGGAAGTCCGGGTCGGTTTCCGGCGAGAGGTAGTACAGGAACGGGCTGTTGGTGATGTTGCCCATGTTCTGGATGGCCACTTCCTGCAGGTACTTCTTCCAGCCTGCGTCGTCTTCCTTGGCCGGGGCGACCAGCGCCTGCTTGGCTTCGTCGACCGGAGCGGCTTCTTCCTTCTTGCAGGCGGTGAAAGCCAGGGCAAACGAGGCGATCAGCATCGCGCGCATGGTGTTGTTCATGGGTTTCCTCCCGGAATGTTGCGTGTTGGTGTGCGTAATGGGGTGCGTGGTACTACAGGATCTACTGCTGGCCAAGGCTTACGACTGCGCCGACTTCGCTTCGCGGACCTTGCGCAGCGCCTCGAGCACGGCGGCCGGCACGAAGCCGGACACATCGCCACCCAGGCGTGCGATCTCGCGGACCAGCGAGGACGAGATGAAGCTGTGCTGCTCGGCCGGGGTCAGGAACAGGGTCTCGACCTCCGGAATCAGGTGGCGGTTCATGCTCGCCATCTGGAATTCGTACTCGAAGTCGGACACCGCGCGCAGACCGCGCAGCAGCACCCCGCCCTGCACCGAACGTACAAAATGGGCCAGCAGCGTATCGAAGCCGATGACCTCGACGTTGCTGTGGTGGCCAAGGGCGCCACGCGCCAGCTGCACGCGCTGTTCCAGCGGCAGTGCCGGCCCCTTCGAGGGGCTCTGCGCCACGCCCACCACGACCTTTTCAAACAGCGGCGCGGCCCGGCTCACCAGGTCGATATGACCGTTGGTGATGGGGTCGAACGTGCCGGGATAGACGGCGATGCGGCGGTTGGCCACGGTCATGGGCGGTTGCAGATGTTCAGATGAGGTCAAAGTGTAGCAGCGGCACGGCGGTACAGGGCAAAGCGCACCTCGCGGGTGCTGCCATCGCGGTGCAGCAGCCATTCCGGGGGCAGCACCGGCACGTGGCTGGCCGGCGACTCCAGGTACAGCCAGGCATCGGCAGCCAGGTGCCGCGGCAGCTGGGCCAGCACGTCCTGCCACAGGCCATCGGCGAACGGCGGGTCGATGAACACCAGATCTGCCTGCTGCGCCGGCGCGGCCTGCAGCCAGCGCAGCGCGTCGGCCTGGGCGACCGTGACGCTGTCGCCTGCCTGCAGTTTGGCCACGGCAGCGGACAGATTGCGCGCCAGTTGCGCATCGCGCTCGACCAGGGTGGCATGCGCGGCACCGCGCGAGACGGCTTCCAGCCCCAGCGCGCCACTGCCGGCGAACAGGTCCAGAACGCGGGCCCCGCCCAGCTTGGGCATCAGCCAGTTGAACAGGGTTTCGCGCACGCGGTCGCTGCTGGGCCGCAGGCCCGGCAGCGTCGGCACCGGCAGCCGGGTATTGCGCCAGCGCCCGCCGATGATGCGGACCTGGCCGTCGTTTGCACCCCGGCCGCTCATCGGCGCCCCCGGCGGGAGGTATTCGAGAATTTCAGCATGAGCGGGATTGTAGTTCGGCCGGGCTGCGCCCGGCACCCACAGAAGCCACAGCAACGGCCGAAGCAACGGCAAAAGCCTGCTATCCGTGGGTTGGCGGGGTGGGCCCGGTTGAGGGGGCCGCTGCAAGTACGTCCATGTAAGCTCGGTCGCCGCATCCATGCGGCTCACGCCCCCTCAACCGGACCCACCCCGCCTTCGACAGTTTCCTGCGATCTGTCGAACGGCTCTTGGGGTCAGATCCGTTTTCCCGCGGAAAACGGATCTGACCCTGGTTTGGATTTCGATATGTGGGAGATTTCATCCACGCATGGCGTGGATCTACAGATCGCGACGATCTGTCGAAGGCGGGGCACTGTGGGTTTGCGGGGTGTGAGCGGCATGGATGCCGCGACCAAGCCCCCATGGACGGGTTTACGGCGTCCCCGCAAACCCACAGTGCCCCGCCATCCCACGGAATGCCCGCTGTTGCTGTTGCCCTGGCCTCTGCGGGTGCAGGGCGCAGCCCTGCCAGAACAACCCCTTGATTTCGGGACAATCACCCTTACCCCTTGGCGAGGCCGCACGCGCTTGCGCGGCACCGCACATGGAGCCTTACCCGATGACCGAGACGATCCAGACCGAAACCCTTGGCTTCCAGACCGAAGTCAAGCAGCTGCTGCAGCTGATGATCCACTCGCTGTATTCCAACAAGGAGATCTTCCTCCGCGAGCTGGTCTCTAATGCCGCCGACGCCGCCGACAAGCTGCGCTTCGAAGCCCTGACCCAGCCCGAGCTGCTGGAAGGCGACAGCGAACTGCGCGTGCGCGTCAGCTTCGATCCGGCCGCGCACACCATCACCATCGAAGACAACGGCATCGGCATGAGCCGCGCCGACGCCATCACCCACCTCGGCACCATCGCCAAGTCCGGCACCGGCGACTTCCTGCGCCAGCTGTCCGGCGACCAGAAGAAGGACTCGCAGCTGATCGGCCAGTTCGGCGTCGGCTTCTACAGCGCCTTCATCGTCGCCGACGAAGTCGAAGTCACCTCGCGTCGCGCCGGCCTGGCTGCCAGTGGAGGCGTCCGCTGGACCTCGCGTGGCGAAGGCGATTTCGATGTCGCCACCATCGACAAGGCCGAGCGCGGCACCCGCATCGTGCTGCATCTGAAGGACAGCGAACACGATTTCGCCGACGGCTGGCGCCTGCGCAGCATCCTCAAGAAATACTCCGACCACATCGGCCTGCCGATCCAGATGCCCAAGGAAGATGCTGAAGAAGGCGCCGCGATCGAGTGGGAGACCGTCAACCGCGCCAGCGCGCTGTGGACCCGTCCGCGCACCGAGATCAGCGATTCGGAGTACACCGAGTTCTACAAGCACGTCGCCCACGATCACAGCGATCCGCTGGCCTGGAGCCACAACAAGGTCGAAGGCAAGCTGGAGTACACCTCGCTGCTGTACGTGCCGGGCCGTGCGCCGTTCGACCTGTACCATCGCGATGCACCCAAGGGCCTGAAGCTGTACGTGCAGCGCGTGTTCGTGATGGACCAGGCCGAGCAGTTCCTGCCGCTGTACCTGCGCTTCATCAAGGGCGTGGTCGATTCCAACGACCTGTCGCTGAACGTCTCGCGCGAAATCCTGCAGTCGGGCCCGGTCATCGATTCGATGAAGGCCGCGCTGACCAAGCGTTCGCTGGACATGCTGGAGAAGCTGTCCAACGACAAGCCCGAGCAGTACGCCGCGTTCTGGAAGGAATTCGGCCAGGTGCTGAAGGAAGGCCCGGCCGAGGACTACAACAACCGCGAAAAGGTCGCCGGCCTGCTGCGCTTCGCTTCCACCCGTGGCGAGGCCGATGCGCAGACCGTGTCGCTGGCCGACTACATCGGCCGCATGGCCGAAGGCCAGGACAAGATCTATTACCTGACCGGCGAGAGCTACAGCCAGGTGCGCAACAGCCCGCACCTGGAAGTGTTCCGCAAGAAGGGCATCGAAGTCCTGCTGCTGACCGACCGCATCGACGAGTGGCTGATGGGCTACCTGACCGATTTCGACAGCAAGGGCTTCGTCGACATCGCCCGTGGCGATCTGGATCTGGGCGCCCTGGAAAGCGAAGCGGACAAGCAGGAACAGGAAGCTGCTGCCAAGGACAAGCAAGGCTTGGTCGAGCGCCTGAAGAACGTGCTCGGCGATGACGTGGCCGAAGTGCGCGTGTCGCACCGCTTGACCGATTCGCCGGCGGTGCTGGCCATCGGCGAACAGGACCTGGGCCTGCAGATGCGCCAGATCCTGGAAGCCAGCGGCCAGAAGGTGCCCGACAGCAAGCCGGTACTGGAGATCAACCCGGGCCACCCGCTGATCGCCAAGCTGGATGCCGAAGCCGACGGCGCACGTTTCGACGACCTGGGCCGGGTGCTGTTCGACCAGGCTGCACTGGCCGCCGGTGACAGCCTGAAGGATCCGGGTGCGTACGTGGCCCGTCTGAACAAGCTGCTACTGGAGCTGTCGGCCTGATTGATGCCGGGATCGCCCGGTCTGGTGGGTGCCAACCTCGGTTGGCACCGCCATTGACCTGTAGAGGCCAACCTTGGTTGGCGCTGTCGCTGCGCTGGTAGGTGCCAACCTTGGTTGGCGCTTGGTTCGACTGCAGAAGCGTGCCAACCAAGGTTGGCACCTACCAAAGCGGATCGCGGTTGTCCCCCGAAGCACGGCGAGGTTGGTATTCCGCAGAAGCAGGCCACGGTTGCCCAAGGCCAGCCACCGGCCCGCCCAGAGCCGATCGGATCAGGCCTGTCGATCCAGCAGCGAGCCCAGCATCTGGTCCCCGCGGCGGATCACCGCCACGTTGGCAGCAAAGGCCACCACCTCGGCCTTGGCGGCCAACAGGTCACCCAGCGGCGCGGACGGGTCTGTGTCGCCAGTGGAGATCACGCGGGCGTCCACCCCGCCCTGCGCTGCGGCTTCGCGCTGCAGTTGCAGGCGCGGTGCATCCGCGGTCGCCAGGTTGGCCACGTTGTGTGCGGCCACCTGCACGCCCCGCTGGGCCGCACGCATCCCGCTGAGGGCAACACCGGTCACATCGTTCATCGGGGGTCTCCCAGGCCACCCAACGCAGCCTTCCGCACCGGTTAACGGCCGCGCGGCTGCGACCTTGAGTCCACGCCGGCCAGACAGGCCCGGGTGGTAGCATATCCCTCTGATTTCAGCGCCTTTTGCCAATGCTCAGTTTTTTCCGCCGCAAGAAGCCCCAGGACGCCGCCACACCGGACGCGCCCAAGACCCAGCACTACTCGGCCGAAGAGCTGGCGGCGGCATTCCCGTCGGCCGCGCCGCCCGAGCAGGCCCCGGCCACACCGGTAGCCCCGCCCGTGGCGGAAGCGCCGGTGCCAACCGCCACCCCCGAAGTCGTCGCGCCCGCAACGTCAGCAGCGCCGCCCGCGCAGGCGACGCTGGAAGCACCGCAGGAAACCACTGCGGAAGCCCTGCCGGAACGCGTGCTGGCACCGGAGAACTTCGCAGCCGAAGCGGCCGCCGCCGCTGCGGTCCTCGCTCCGCTGGCCCCGGTCATCCCCGCGCAGGAACCGGCCGCCCCCGCCGCCGACCTGCCGGTGCTGGTCGATGCCCCGCCTGCCACGGCCGGCAAGCCCGGCTGGCGCGAGCGCCTGCGCAACAGCGCTTTCGCCCGCAGCTTCGGTGGCCTGTTTTCGCGCAATCCCAAGCTCGATGACGACCTGCTGGACGAGATCGAGACCGCACTGCTGACCGCCGACGTCGGCGTTGCCGCCACCACCGACCTGATCGCCGACCTGCGCAAGCGCATGAAGGCGCGCGAATTCATCGATGCCAACGCCCTGCTGGCAGCGCTTCGCGCCGACCTGATCGCGATCCTGCAGCCGGTGTCCAAGCCGCTGATCATCGACCGCAACGCCAAGCCCTTCGTGGTGCTGACCGTCGGCGTCAACGGCGTTGGCAAGACCACCACCATCGGCAAGCTGGCCAAGCGCTTCAAGGACGAGGGCCATAGCCTGATGCTGGCCGCTGGCGATACCTTCCGTGCTGCCGCCGTGGCCCAGCTGCAGATCTGGGGCGAGCGCAACGGTGTGGCCGTGGTCGCGCAGGGGCAGAACGCCGATGCCGCCTCGGTCGCCTACGACGCGTTGCAGGCCGGCAAGGCCCGCGGGACGTCGGTACTGATCGCCGATACCGCAGGTCGCCTGCACACCCAGTCCGGGCTGATGAACGAGCTGGGCAAGATCCGCCGCGTGCTCGGCAAGATCGATGAGAACGCGCCGCACGAAGTGCTGATGGTGATCGATGGTACTACTGGTCAGAACGCGCTTTCGCAGCTGCGCCAGTTCAATGCCGCGGTCAAGGTGACCGGCCTGGTGGTGACCAAGCTCGACGGCACCGCCAAGGGCGGCGTGGTGTTCGCACTGGCCCGTGAGTTCGGGATTCCAATCCGTTTCGCCGGCATCGGCGAGCGCCCGGAAGACCTGCGCGTGTTCGATCCGGAAGCTTTCGTCGACGCCCTGTTGCCCGAAGCGCTGGGTGCCTGAAACACCGTGCAGCCACGCATGGCGTGGCTCTACTGCAACCCGGTAGAGCCACCCCGTGGGTGGCTGCCTTTTGGAGTACCAATGCCCCGCCAGCAGAACGCCAGCGCCATGCCAGCCCCCGAGCACGGCTTCGTCGCCCGCCTGCTGCACTGGTTCGACGACCACGGTCGCCACGACCTGCCCTGGCAGCATCCGCGCAGCCCGTATCGGGTCTGGTTGTCGGAAATCATGCTGCAGCAGACCCAGGTGGCAACGGTCATTCCGTACTTCCACCGTTTCCTGCAGCACTTCCCCACCCTGCCCGACCTTGCCGCCGCCAGCAACGACGCGGTGATGGCGCAGTGGGCCGGGCTGGGTTACTACGCCCGCGCGCGCAATCTGCATGCGGCCGCCAAGCGCTGCGTGAGCGAACACGCGGGCGACCTGCCGCGTGATTTCGATGCCCTGCACGACCTGCCCGGCATCGGCCGCAGTACCGCCGGCGCGATCCTCAGCCAGGCCTGGAACGACCCGTTCGCGATCCTCGACGGCAACGTCAAGCGCGTGCTCAGCCGCTATCACGGCGTCGAAGGCTTCCCCGGCCTGCCCGCCATCGAAAAGCAGCTCTGGGCCATCGCCGAAGCGCAGGTCGCGCAGGTGCCGGCGGGGCGCATGGCCGACTACACGCAGGCGCAGATGGACCTCGGCGCGACGGTCTGCAGCCGCGCTAGACCCGCCTGCGTAATCTGTCCCCTGCAGGCCGATTGCGTGGCCCGTCGCGAAGGCCGCACGGCCGAACTGCCAACAGCCAAGCCGAGCAAGGTGCTGCCCGAACGCGAGGCGGTGGCCCTGCTGCTGCGCGACAAACAGCAGCGCGTGCTGCTGCAGAAGCGGCCGGATACCGGCATCTGGGCGCAGTTGTGGACACTTCCGCAGGCCGATGCGGGCAGCGAGCTGCAGGACTGGTTCGACGTGCACGTCGATGGTTCGCTGGAAGATGCCGAGGAACTCCCGGTGCTGCAGCACACCTTCAGCCACTACAAGCTGCATCTGCAGGTATTGTCACGGCAGGTGCACGGCCTGCGTGTGGAAGAATCCACGCTGCGCTGGGTCGACGCCGCCGAATTGTCTGCACTGGGCTTGCCAGCCCCTATCCGAAAACTGCTTGATGGCACGCCCATCAAGGCCCCGAAGCGCCCCCCCGCGAAATCCCGCAACCACGAGTGAGTACCATGCCCCGAACCGTCTTCTGCCAGTACGAACAACGCGATGCCGAGGGCCTGGACTTCGTGCCTTACCCAGGCGATCTGGGCCAGCGTGTGTTCAACCACATCGGCAAGCCGGCATGGACCGCATGGCTGGCGCACCAGACCATGCTGATCAACGAGAACCGCCTCTCCCCGCGAAAGCCGGAGCATCGCGCCTTCCTGGAAACGGAACTGGTGAAGTTCCTGTTCGAGAAGGATGCAGAGAAGCCCGCTGGTTTCGTACCGGAGGCCTGACCCCGGTAGTGCCGGCCGCTGGCCGGCAACCTGGTATATCGGGGATGCCGGCCAGCGGCCGGCACTACCGCATCACTTTGCGGGCGACGCGGATTCTTCGCGTTCCTGCACCTGCGCCTGGCGCATTTCCTTTTCCTCCGCCCGCAGTGACTTCACGTCCAGCTTGCGGATGGTCTTGATGAAGCACGGCATGCGCGGGCCACCGGTTGGGTCGCGTACCAGCACTTTGTCGAACGGCGCCGAGACGCGGCCCATGTGGCTGGTCAATCCGATGGCCGGTGCGTAGGACAGATCTGGGCACGGCCCGCTCAGTTCCAGCAGGTAGGCCTCGCTGGGCTTGGTCCAGACCGCCAGCGCGCTGTCGCCCAGTTCGGTCCAGCCATTGAGGCTGCCGAAGAACTGCATGTCCTTCTGCGGCGTGCCGGCGTGGGCACGATACAGCTCCAGCTTCTCGGCACTGCCCAAGCGGCCGGTGGTTGCGCAGCCAGCCAGGGCCAGGCACAGCCCGGCGATCAGCAGCGGGGTCTTCATGGCGATCTCCACAGGGGAACTGTGTTGATCATGCACCCACCGGGGTGGCGCCGGCGCAACGGCCGGCAGCCCAGTTCAGCCGTTGGTCGGCAGCTTCAGGTCGCTTGCAACCGCGGTAGTCGCCAACCTTGGTTGGCGCTTGGCCTGCAGGAGCAGCCGACCAAGGTCGGCATCTACCAGAGCGGGCCCAGCCCGCTCAGACGTCGGCGTGCGCCAGCGCGTGCAGGCGCCCTTCGCGCAGCTCCAGCACCCGGTCCAGGCGCCGTGCCAGCGAGCGGTCATGGGTGACCAGCACCAGGCTGGTGTGGCGGGCACGGTTGAGCTCGAGCATCAACTCGAACACGGTCGCGGCCGTGCGGTCATCCAGGTTGCCGGTCGGCTCGTCGCCCAGCACGCAGGCCGGGTGATTGACCAGCGCGCGCGCCACTGCAGCACGCTGGCGTTCGCCACCGGACAATTCGCCGGGCTTGTGGTCCAGGCGATGGCCGAGGCCGACCGATTCCAGCAGCGCAGTCGCACGCGTGCTGGCCTCTGCCACCGCGGTACCGGCCAGCATCACCGGCATCATCACGTTTTCCAGCGCGGTGAATTCCGGCAGCAGGTGGTGGAACTGGTAGACGAAACCCAGCGCCTGGTTGCGCAGCAGGCCGCGCGAGGTGTCCGACAGCGCAGACATGCGCTGGCCGGTGACATAGACCTCGCCCGCGGTCGGCGTATCCAGCCCGCCCAGCAGGTGCAGCAGCGTGCTCTTGCCGGCACCGGAGGCGCCGATGATCGCAACCGTCTCGCCTGCGGTCACCGTCAGGTCCAGGCCATCGAACACCGGGGTCTGCATACGCCCTTCAGCGTAGGTCTTGCCCAGCGCTTCGGCACGGATCACTTCATCGCCGCGATTGAAGACCTTATTCATAACGCAGGGCCTCCGCCGGCTGGGTGCGTGCTGCCCGCCAGGCGGGGTACAAAGTGGCCAGGAAGCTCATCAGCAGCGCGATCAGGGTGATCACCACGATGTCGCTGGTCTGCATGTCGGTGGGCAGGCCGGTGATGTAGTACACATCCTCCGGCAGCAGCTTGATCTTGAACACCGCTTCGATCGCGCCGAGGATGCGCTCCAGGTTCAAGGTCAGGGTGATGCCGCCGATCAGGCCTGCGAGGGTGCCGAAGATACCGATCAGCGAGCCCTGCACCATGAACACCTGCATCACCCCGCCCGGGGTCAGGCCGAGGGTGCGCAGGATCGCGATATCGGCCTGCTTGTCGGTCACCAGCATCACCTGCGAGGACACCAGGTTGAATGCGCCCATGGCAATGATCAGCGAGAGCAGGATGCCCATCACCACTTTTTCCATGCGCAGCGAGTGATACAGATTGGCGTTCTGCTGGGTCCAGTCGCTGACCCGATAGGCGCCGCCGAGGTTCTGCGCCAGGTCCACGCCCACCTCCAGCGAGCGGTCCATGTCATGCAGTTTCAGGCGGACGCCGGTGGCGCCATCGGAACGCAGTACGCGCTCCAGATCTTTCATGTTGGCAAAGCCCACACCGCGATCGACTTCGTTGTAACCGGCCTCGAAGATGCCGCTGACGGTGAAGCGTTTCATCCGCGGCACCGCGCCGGCCGGCGTGCCCTGCACTTCGGCGAAGGTCACCAGTACCTGGTCACCGACATCCACGCCCAGCCAGACGGCCAGTTCCTTGCCCAGCAGCAGGTTGAAGCTGCCCGGGGTCAGGCTGCCGTAGCTGCCCTTGGTGACCTTCTTGTCGATCACCGACACCTTCGGCTCCAGCGCCGGGTCGATGCCCTGGATGATTGCCCCCTGCACGCGCGGGCCGCTGATCATCGACTGGATCTCGATATACGGTGCAGCGCCGGCGACGCGCGGATCCTTGCTGGCCACATCGACCACGCGCATCCAGTCCGGCATCGGTTCGCCGTCGCGGCTGATGGTGGTATGTGCGGTCATCTGCAGCAGGCGGCTGCGGATCTCCTTCTGGAATCCGCTCATCACCGCCAGCGTGGTGATCAGCACCGTCACCCCGAGCGCAATGCCCAGGATCGATGCCATCGAAATGAAGGAGATGAAGCCGTTGCGGCGCTTGGCGCGCAGGTAGCGCAGGCCAATGGCCACGGGAATGGGTTTGAACATGCAGGCACGCCAGTCGATTCAGCCTATGGTGCCACCGACCGGGGCTTACGGGAAACGGCGCGTGCGGATACGGCCAGTCGCAGTTCACGTCGCTGCCCGCGATCGAGTACGTCCGGCCAGAACAACAGCCGTCGACGGTGCCAGCGATCACCCCATTGCAGCAGCAGCCAGGGCCCACGCACCACCAGTCGCGGCGCGGGAATGTCCTGCCCGTCCACGCGCAATGGCTCCGGTAGGGGTGGCAGCTGCAGCATCACGGGGGGTCGCCGCAGCCGCCACGTCAGTTCGCCCAGGCCCAGCACCCATACCCCGATCAGCGCGGGAACCAGATGCGCGGAAGGCAGATCCGAAGCGCGCAGCAGCCACGGCGCGGCGAGCAGTACGGCCAACTGGGCACCGGCCTGCAGCCGCGACGGGCGCCACTCAAGGCTTGAGGGCGAGGATCTTGTGCATGAGGGGGACGGCGTGCGCATGTGGGCAGGCCTCGTAGCCCATGAACCAGCGCCACAACTTATCGTCCTCGCAATCGAGCAGGAACAGGAAAACCTCGCGCTCTTCGGTCGGTGCACTGCTCCACTCACGGTCCAGGTAGCGGCCGAACAACTGGTCCAGTTCGCGCATGCCGCGCCGGCAACGCCAGCGCAGCTTCTTCAGCAGAACATCTTCTTCCATCGTGTTTCTCCAGATACAGCAAAGCCACGCATGGCGTGGCTCTACTGGGGTCATGCAGCTACCCGGCGCCGTATCAGGCGCGGCGTTCCATCATCAGCTTCTTGATCTCGGCGATCGCCAGTGCCGGGTTCAGGCCCTTCGGGCAGGTCCGGGCGCAGTTCATGATGGTGTGGCAGCGGTACAGCTTGAACGGGTCTTCCAGATCGTCCAGGCGCGCACCGGTGTCCTCGTCGCGCGAATCGATGATCCAGCGGTAGGCCTGCAGCAGGATCGCCGGGCCCAGGTAACGCTCGCCGTTCCACCAGTAGCTTGGGCAGCTGGTCGAGCAGCACGCGCACAGGATGCACTCGTACAGACCATCGAGCTTCTTGCGGTCTTCCGGCGACTGCAGGCGCTCACGGTCCGGCGGTGCCGGAGTCTGGGTGCGGATCCACGGCTTGATCGACGCGTACTGCGCATAGAAGTGGGTCAGGTCCGGAACCAGATCCTTGACCACGTTCATGTGCGGCAGCGGGTAGATCGGCACTTCCTTCTTGCCGCAGTCCGAAATGGCTCGGGTGCAGGCCAGGGTGTTGGTGCCGTCGATGTTCATCGCGCACGAACCACAGATGCCTTCGCGGCACGAGCGGCGGAAGGTCAGGGTCGGGTCGATCTCGTTCTTGATCTTGATCAGCGCGTCCAGGACCATCGGGCCGCAGGCGTCCAGATCGACCTCATAGGTATCGGTGCGCGGATTGCTGTCGTCGTCCGGACTCCAGCGGTAGATCTTGAAGGTGCGCACGTTCTTGCCGCCGCTACTGGCGGGGAAGTGCTTGCCCTTCGTGATCTTGGAATTCTTGGGGAGTGAAAACTCGGCCATGGCTGCTCTCGTTGGCTCAGGCGGCCCGCGCCCGAGGGCGCGGATTGCATGTTAGGCGGGGTCGGATCAGTACACGCGCGGCTTCGGCGGCACCACGGACACGTCATCAGTCAACGTGTACATGTGCACCGGACGGTAGTCGAAGCTGCACTTGCCCTTCTCGTCCACGCTGACCAGGGTGTGCTTCTGCCAATTGACGTCGTCGCGGTTCGGGAAGTCCTCGTGCGCATGTGCGCCGCGGCTTTCCTTGCGCTGCTCGGCCGAGTTGATCGTCGCCACCGCGTTCAGCAGCAGGTTGTTCAGCTCGTAGGTCTCGATCAGGTCCGAGTTCCAGACCAGCGAACGGTCGGAGACCTTCACGTCCTGGAACGAGTCGAAGATCTTGTCCATCTTCTCGCAGCCTTCCTTCAGCGTCTGGCTGGTTCGGAAGACCGCCGCGTCAGCCTGCATGGTGCGCTGCATGCGATCACGGATGACCGAAGTCGGCGTATCACCGTTGGCGTGACGCAGCTTGTCGAGCAAGCCCAGCGCCTTGTCGCAGGCGTCGGCCGGCAGGGTCTTGTGCGAAGCGCCGGGGGTGATCGTCGCAGCGCAACGATTGGCCACCGCACGCCCGAACACCACCAGGTCCAGCAGCGAGTTCGAACCCAGGCGGTTGGCACCGTGCACCGAAACGCAGGCCGCTTCGCCGATGGCGTACAGGCCCGGCACGACCGCATCGGGGTTCTCGCCATCCTTGCGCACCACTTCGCCGTGGTAGTTGGTCGGGATGCCGCCCATGTTGTAGTGCACGGTCGGGATCACCGGAATCGGCTGCTTGTGCACGTCGACGCCAGCGAAGATGCGGGCGCTCTCGGCGATACCCGGCAGCTTGTCGTCGATCACGCCCGGGCCGAGGTGGGTCAGATCGAGCAGGATGTGATCCTTGTGCTCGCCGACGCCGCGGCCTTCGCGGATTTCGATGGTCATCGAACGGCTGACCACGTCGCGCGAGGCCAGATCCTTGTAATGCGGTGCGTAGCGCTCCATGAAGCGCTCGCCGCTGCTGTTGCGCAGGATGCCACCTTCACCGCGGACACCCTCGGTGATCAGGCAGCCAGCGCCGTAGATGCCGGTCGGATGGAACTGCACGAACTCCATGTCCTGCATGGCGATGCCGGCACGCATGGCCAGGCCGCCACCGTCGCCGGTGCAGGTGTGCGCCGAAGTGGCACTGAAGTAGGCGCGACCATAGCCGCCGGTGGCCAGCACCACGCCCTGGGCGCGGAACAGGTGCAGCGTGCCGTCGGACATGTCCAACGCCAGCACGCCGCGGCAGGCACCTTCGTCATCGAAGATCAGGTCGAGTGCGAAGTACTCGATCATGAAGCGTGCGTCGTGCTTCAGCGACTGCTGGTACAGCGTGTGCAGCATCGCGTGGCCGGTACGGTCAGCCGCCGCGCAGGTACGCTGCGCCGCCGGGCCTTCGCCGTACTGGGTGGTCATGCCACCGAACGGACGCTGGTAGATCTTGCCTTCGGCGGTGCGGCTGAACGGCACGCCGTAGTGCTCGAGCTCGATGATCGCCGGAATCGCTTCACGGCACATGTACTCGATGGCGTCCTGGTCGCCCAGCCAGTCCGAACCCTTGATGGTGTCGAAGAAGTGGTAACGCCAGTCGTCCTCGCCCATGTTGCCGAGCGCGGCGGAGATACCGCCCTGGGCGGCGACGGTGTGCGACCGGGTCGGGAAGACCTTGGTCAGGCACACGGTCTGCAGGCCCTTGGCGGCCAGGCCGAACGTGGCACGCAGGCCGGCGCCGCCGGCGCCCACCACGACCATGTCGTACTTGTGTTCGGTAATCTTGTAAGCGGACATCTAGTCTGGATTCCTGTCTTGGCGCCTGGGCTCAGGCAACGCCGAGGGCGATGCGGCCCACCGCAAACACACTGACGATCATGCCGAGCACGGCGACGAACTTCACCGCGGTCTGCAGCACCAGGGCCAGCAGCGATTCGTGGATGTAGTCCTCCAGCACGACCTGCAGGCCGAGCTGGGCGTGCCAGAACATGGCGATCAGCAAGCCGATCAGCGGAACGGCGTTCCACGGCTTGGCGATCGCGGCAGTGGCGGTCACGTAATCCGAGCCCAGCAGGCCCAGCACGAACACCAGGAACCAGATGCCCAGCACCACCAGTGCGGCGGCAGTCAGGCGCTGATGCACGAAGTGCTCGGTGCCGGTCTTGGCCGAACCTAGACCGCGCACGCCCTTCAACGGGGTACGGAACTTGCTCACGCGGCACCTCCGAACATCACATAGGCCCACACCGCCAGGGTGATCAGCAGGCTGCCGATCACCGACATCCAGCTGCTGCGGATGAAGGTGGCAATGCGGAATCCGATCGCGAAGTCCTGCACGATATGGCGGATGCCATTGCACAGGTGATAGGCGAACGACCATGTCCACGCGAACAGGAACACGCGGCCATACCAGGCCCCGGCATGGCCGGTGAAGCAGTTCCAGGATTCGGGCCCCATCATCAGAGCCAACAGGCCTCCGGCGATGATGAGGGCACCAACAGACAGAAAGACGCCAGTGGCTCGATGCAGGATCGAGGTGGCCATCTGAATCTGCCAGCGATACACCTGAAGGTGCGGAGAAAGGGGACGTTGTCTGGTCGCCATTCGCTGGGCTCGTTGTCTCGGCTGGGCGGCATGATGCCGCGTTGGCTCAATGCTGGATCAGAAATCGATGCAGCGTCCGTTTTTTTCCCAATCGCCATACCGCACCGGATCGAGTCCGCCGCGGCCACCGAATTCTTCTTCCACCTCTGGTTGTTCCACGGGCACAGGGACCGGGGGAACCAGCGGGGCTTCAGCTTCGGCGTCGGGAGTGGGGGTTGTTTGGCCTATCATGATGGGTCTCGCAACGCACAAATTTTAGACCTCGTTCACGTGCCTGACAACCTTCCCCCTGCTTTCGTCGCATATCCGCGCCTGCCCGGCCATCAATTGCTGAGCCTGCAGGGCGTGGATGCAGCCGCTTTTGCCCATGCCCAGTTCAGCAGCGACGTGACCGCCCTGCCCCTGCTGCACTGGCAGTGGAGTGCGTGGCTGAGCGCCAAAGGCCGCACCCTGGCGGTGTTCCAGCTGCTGCGGCTGGCCGATGACCATGTGCTGCTGGTGCTGGCAGACGGCGATGCCGATGCGATTGCGTCGCAACTGCAGCGCTTCGTGTTCCGCCGCAAAGTGAAATTGCAGGTGCATGCCGACTTGGCAGTAGCCGGGGCCTTTACTGCGCCGGAAGCCGCTGCCGGCGCCGCCATCGCGCTGGCCGGTAACCAGGGCTGGGAGCTGGATCTGGGCAGCGACGCACTTCCCCGCACGCTGCGTATCGGCCCGATCGAGGCTTTCCCGGCCAGCGACGAGGCCGAGGACACCGCCTTTGCTCTGGCCTGGCGCCAAGCCGACCTGCGCTTTGGCCTGCCGCGATTGGAAGAGAGCCAGCGCGAGGCGTGGACCCCGCAACAGCTGGGTTTGGACCGCCTCAACGGCTACAGCGTGAAAAAGGGCTGCTACCCCGGTCAGGAGATCGTCGCGCGCACCCATTTCCTCGGCAAGGCCAAGCGCGCGGTGCAGCTGCTGCATACCGCAGCACCGGCGCAGGCCGGCGATCACGTGCAGCAGGACGGTACCGCGCTGGGTACCCTGGCCAGCGTGGCCGGGGATCTGGCGCTGGCCGTGCTGCCGCTGGAGACCGGCGACAGCGAACTGCAGGTGGGTGATGCCCCCGCGCAGCGGATGCCGCTGCTGGACGGGTTGGCGCGCTGAGACGCCGATCCGGCACGTCATCCACTGAAAGATGGTAGTGCCGGCCGCTGGCCGGCAACCACGCATCGATGAGATTGCCGGCCAGCGGCCGGCACCACCTTTTACAGGCGCTCGCCGGTTTCCGGGTTGAAGAAGTGCAGGCCCTGCGGGTGGATCGCCACCCGGATGTCCTCGCCCACGCCCGGCAGCGACTGCGGCGCCACGCGCATGGTCAGCGCGTGCTGGCCGCTGCTCATGTTGACGAAGATCTCGTTGCCCACCGGCTCGATGCCTTCGATGCGCGCGGTGAACGCATGCGTATCCTCGCTGCCTGCAGGTTGCAGGTGTTCGGGACGCACGCCCACCGCGATCGGCTTCTGCAGCCACACCGGATCGATCGTTGCCTGCCCCAGCGGAGCCCGCCACTGGCCATCGACCACGGTCACGCCACCAGCATCGCCCTGCAGCGTGCCGCGCAGCACGTTCATCGCCGGGCTGCCGAGGAAACCAGCCACGAACAGATTGGCCGGACGGTCGTACAGCGCCATTGGCGTATCGATCTGCTGGATGACACCGTCCTTCAGCACCACGATGCGCTGGCCCAAGGTCATCGCTTCGACCTGATCGTGGGTCACATAGATCATGGTGGTGCCCAGCTTGCGGTGCAGCTGCGCGATCTCGGTGCGCACGCTGTGGCGCAGCTTGGCATCGAGGTTGGACAGCGGCTCGTCGAGCAGGAACACCGCCGGCTCGCGCACCAGCGCACGTCCCAGAGCAACACGCTGGCGCTGGCCACCAGACATCGCCTTGGGCAGCTTGTCCATCATGTCGGTCAGGCCCAGCGTCTGCGCGGCCTCGCTGATGCGCTTGTCGATGGTGGCCTTGTCATGCCCGCGCAGCTTCAGGCCAAAGGCCAGGTTCTCGGCCACGGTCATGTGCGGGTACAGCGCGTAACTCTGGAACACCATCGCGATGTCCCGATCCTTCGGTGCCACGTCGTTGACCACGCGATCACCGATGGTCAACGTGCCGCCGCTGATCTCTTCCAGCCCGGCCACCATCCGCAACAGGGTCGACTTGCCACACCCGGACGGGCCAACCAGCACCATCAGTTCGCCGTCGGCGACCTCGAAAGTGGCGTCCTTCACCGCGACCTGGCCGTTGTCGTAGACCTTGCGCACACCCTGCAACTGCACTTTTGCCATTTCACTCATCCAGTCCGCCCGACGCCGGGCTGTCTTTTGGGACTGCCTCGGCCCTCCCGATGGCAGTGATGATTGCGCGGTTGCCGCATGACGGCGACCACTGCAATCGAATACAGTTGCCCATTCTGCCATGTAAACGTTTTCACGTGGCACTATCCGAACGTCGGTGCGCGCCGACCTGCACCGTCGACCGAACGAAGGGTTGCCGCTGTAGTGGTTTCGATTGGAACGGTGCTCCGGCAACCCGGAAGGCCGATCCAGATGAGCCTCGGACAGGCAGTTGCGCGGATGTCCCCCGAACCCAGCCATGAAGCGATTGACAACGATGTCACCCGGATCTGAAACTCGAGCGATGCACGACACACTCTTCCTGTTTGGTGCCACAGGTGATCTGGCCCAGCGCTACCTGTTCCCTTCGCTGCTGCGCCTGCTTGGCGACGGCCTGCTGCCGGAGGATTTCCGCATCCGTGCGCTGGCCCTGTCCGGCCATGACACCGAAGCCTTCCATGACATCCTGCGCCCGCGCCTGCAGCAGGCGATGCCGATGGCCAGCCAGGAGGACATCGCCTCCCTGCTGCGTCGCATCGACTACCGCTCGGTCGACCTGCGTGACGTCGACTCGGTCGCCGCCGCGGTATCCGACCTGGTCGACCGCCGCTGCGTGAGCTACCTGGCGATCCCGCCGGGCCTGTACATCTCCACCTGCGAAGGCCTGGCCAAGGGCGGCGCACTGGCTGCACCCGCGCGCCTGATGCTGGAGAAGCCGATCGGCAGCGACAGCGAAAGCGCCGAGGAGATCATCACCACCATCGGCCAGTGGATCGACGAAGACCGCGTGTTCCGCCTCGACCACTACCTGGGCAAGGCGGCGGTGCAGAACCTGATCGCGCTGCGCTTCGGCAACACGCTGCTGGAAGCGGTGTGGAACCGCAACTACATCGAATCGGTGCACATCCTGGTCGCCGAAAGCGAAGGCGTGGATGGCCGCGATGCCTACTACGCGCGCTCCGGCGCCCTGCGCGACATGGTGCAGAGCCACATCCTGCAGCTGCTGTGCATGGTGGCGATGGAGCCGCCCGCCTCGCTGGAAGCCGACCGCATCCGCGACGAGAAGGTCAAGGTGCTGCGTGCGCTGCGCCCGCTGGATGCCAAGCACGCAGCGCGTGACAGCGTGCGTGGCCGCTATACCGCCGGCAGCATCAACGGCCAGCCCGCACAGGCCTACCAGCCGCCGGAAGGCAGCGATGTGGAAACCTTTGCCGGCGTCACCGCGCACATCGACAACTGGCGCTGGAGCGGCGTGCCGTTCCACCTGGTCACCGGCAAGCGCCTGCCCGAGCGCACCACCCGCGTGGTGGTGACCCTCAAGCCGGTCACGCATTGGTTGTTCGAGCGTCCGCAGCGTGCGCAGGCCGCACCGAATCGCCTGGTGTTCCAGCTGCAGCCGCAGGAGAACATCGAACTGGGCCTGATGAGCAGCCTGGCCGGCCCGGAATGGGGCGCGCTGGAACTGCAACCGCTGGAACTTGAACTTTCGGTACCGACCGGCCTGCATCGCCGCATCGCCTACGAACGCCTGTTCCTGGACGCCTTCAACGGCAACCACACCCTGTTCGTGCGCGATGACGAAGTGCGCGCCGCCTGGGCCTGGATCGACAGCGTTGCCGATGCCTGGAAGGCGGCCGATCTGCCGCTGGAGCCCTACCCGGCCGGCCAGTGGGGCCCGGCCAACGCGGTCGACTTCCTGCCGCAGGGCGTGGATGCGCCGGATAGCGGAGCGTCGGAATGAGTGCCAGCTCGCAGCCGGTGCTGGTCGCCGACATCGGTGGCACCAATGCCCGCTTCGCCCTTGCCGACACCTCGCAGGACGCCCCGCTGCTGAAAGAGAGCATCCGCGAGTATGCGGTGGCGGAGTTCCCGTCGCTGGGTGATGCCGCGCGCCACCATCTGGAGCAGATCGGCGCCACCGCAAGCCGTGGCGTGTTCGCAGTCGCCGGTCGTGTCGATGGTGACGAAGCCCGCATCACCAACCATCCGTGGGTGATTTCGCGCAGCCGCACGGCCGCGATGCTGGGCTTCAACGAACTGCACCTGATCAACGATTTCGCCGCGCAGGCGATGGCGATCTCGCTATTGCAGCCCGATGACGTGGTCCAAGTGGGCGGTGCCGCCTGGGTTCCGGGCAAGCCGGGCCAGCCGCGCAACTACGCAGTGATCGGGCCGGGTACCGGCCTCGGCGTTGGCGGCCTGATCCTTCGCCACGGCCGCTGTTACCCGCTGGAAACCGAAGGCGGCCATGTCAGCTTCCCGCCGGGAACGCCGGAAGAGATCCGCATTCTGGAGATCCTGTCCGAGCAGTTTGGGCGCGTCTCCAACGAGCGGCTGATCTGCGGCCCCGGCCTGGTCAACATCCATCGCGCAATCTGCGAGATGGCAGGTGTCGACCCGGGCCAACTGCAACCGGTGGACGTGACCGCCCGCGCCCTGCACGGCGATCCACAGGCGATGCGTACCGTGGATGTGTTCTGCGCGGTGTTCGGCGCCATTGCCGGTGATCTGGTGCTGACCCAGGGCGCCTGGGACGGTGTGTTCCTGACCGGCGGGCTGACTCCGAAGATGCTCGATTCATTGCAGCACTCCGGTTTCCGCCAGCGCTTCGAACACAAGGGCCGGTTCTCTTCGATCATGGCGCGGGTGCCGTCGCTAGCCGTGATGCATCCCCACGCCGGACTGCTGGGCGCCGCTGCCTATGCTGCCGACGCCGAACGTGACGCACCAGGAGTTGCCGCATGAGCCCCACCTTCCACGACGACCGTATCGATTTCATCAACCACGGCGATGCCGATGGCTGGATCGAAGCGGTTGCTGCCGAAATGGCACAGGCGATCAACCACGACATCAACGAGCTGGGCCGCGCACGCATCCTGTTGTCTGGCGGTACCACGCCGGCTCCGGTGTACCAGGCGCTGGCCGAGCTGGACGTGCATTGGGACCGCGTTGAAGTGAGCCTGGCCGACGAGCGCTGGCTGTCGCCGCAGGATCGCGACAGCAATGCGTGGCTGGTTCGCGAAAACCTGCTCACGCGTGCAGAAGGTGCGCACTTCGATCCGCTGGTGCGGATCGGCAAGCCGCTGCCCGAGTGCGTGTACACCGCCAACCTGCAGGCCCAGCACAGCCAGCCGCCAAGCCTGGTCGCACTGGGCATGGGCAATGACGGCCATACCGCGTCGCTGTTCCCGGGCTCGCGCGACCTGCAGCGTGCCCTCGAAAGCACCCTGCCCTATGCCGCGCTTGATGCGACCGGCTGCCCCGGTGCCAACCAGTGGCCGCTGCGCATCACCCTGACCCCGCGCGGGCTGGGTCAGTGCCGCCAGCGTCTGCTGCTGCTGCGCGGCAAGCAGAAGCTGCAGGTGCTGCGCCAGGCATTGGACAGCAACGACCCTCAGCAGTATCCGATCCTCAACGCGATCAACCTGGACGGCGCGCGCCTGCGCGTCCACTGGGCTGATTGATGTCGGCGGCGGCGCCCTGCCGCCGCTTGCCTCTCGCCACCTCGAACGCCGGTAGCCAATGAGCCTCCATCCGCAACTGCAAGCCATCACTGAGCGCGTCATCCGCCGCAGCGCCGCCTCGCGCGCCGCCTATCTGGCAGCGATCGACGCCTCCCTGCGCGATGGCCCGTTCCGCAGCCGCCTCAGCTGCGGCAATCTTGCCCACGGTTTCGCCGCCTGCGGTGGCACCGACAAGAGCCGCCTGCGCGGCGGCGTGACAGCCAATCTGGGCATCATCACTGCCTACAACGACATGCTGTCGGCGCACCAGCCGTTCGAGACCTATCCCGAACAGATCCGTGCGGTGGCCCGCGAACTCGGCGCTACCGCGCAGGTGGCCGGTGCCGTGCCGGCGATGTGCGACGGTGTCACCCAGGGCCGTGGCGGCATGGAGCTGTCGCTGTTCTCGCGTGATGTCATTGCCCAGGCCACTGCAATCGGGCTCAGCCACGACATGTTCGATACCACCGTGTACCTCGGTGTGTGCGACAAGATCGTGCCGGGCCTGCTGATCGGCGCCCTCGCCTTTGGCCATCTGCCGGCGGTGTTCGTGCCGGCCGGCCCGATGACACCGGGCATTCCCAACAAGCAGAAGGCCGAAGTGCGCGAGCGCTACGCTGCCGGCGAAGCCACCCGCGAAGAACTGCTGGAAGCCGAATCGGCCTCCTACCACGGCGCGGGCACCTGCACCTTCTACGGCACCGCCAATTCCAACCAGGTGCTGCTGGAGGCAATGGGCGTGCAGTTGCCGGGCGCGTCGTTCGTCAATCCGGACACCGCGCTGCGCGATGCACTGACCCGCGAAGCCACCGAGCGCGCGCTGGACATCACTGCGTTGGGCGACGATTTCCGTCCGCTGGGTCGGATCATCGATGAGCGCGCGATCATCAACGCGATCATCGCGCTGATGGCTACCGGTGGCTCGACCAACCACACCATCCACTGGATCGCGGTGGCGCGGGCGGCCGGCATCGTGTTGACCTGGGACGATTTCGACGAGCTGTCGCAGCTGATTCCGCTGCTGGCCCGCGTCTATCCGAACGGCGAAGCCGACGTGAACCGCTTTGCTGCAGCGGGTGGCCCGGCGTTCGTGTTCGGCGAACTGATCAAGGCCGGCCTGATGCATGGCGATCTGGTCAGCGTGGCCCGTGGCGGCATGGCCGACTACGCCCTGGAGCCGCAGCTGCGCGACGGCAAGCTGGTGTATCTGCCGGGCCTGGAACGCAGCGCCGACGAAGAAGTGGTGCGCGGTGTCGACAACCCGTTCGAGAGCCAGGGCGGCCTGCGCCTGCTGCGCGGCAACCTGGGCAAGTCGCTGATCAAGCTGTCAGCGGTGAAGCCGCAGTACCGCACCATCGAAGCGCCGGCCGTGGTGGTTGATGCACCGCAGGTACTGAACAAGCTGCACGCCGGCGGCCTGCTGCCCGAGCATTTCGTGGCCGTGGTGCGTTATCAGGGTCCGCGTGCGAACGGCATGCCGGAACTGCATTCGCTGGCACCGCTGCTGGGCCTGCTGCAGAACCAGGGCCGGCGCGTGGCGCTGGTCACCGATGGTCGCCTGTCCGGCGCGTCGGGCAAGATTCCGGCCGCGATCCACGTGACCCCGGAAGCCGCACGCGGTGGTCCGCTGGGCAAGGTGCGCGAGGGCGACATCATCCGCCTGGATGGCGAAGCCGGCACGCTTGAGGTGCTGGTGGACGCGGCCGAATGGGCCGCGCGTACGCATGCGCCGAATACGGCGCCGGCAGCACACGACCTGGGCCGCAACCTGTTCGCGATCAATCGGCGCGTGGTGGGTCCCGCGGATCAGGGCGCGATCTCGATTTCGTGCGGTCCGGCGGCGGCCGATGGTGGGCCGTGGGATTACGACGCGGAGTATGAGCTGGGGCACGATGCTGCGGCTGCGGCGGCGCCACATGAGGGTAAGGACGCCTGAGGGATTGAAGAGCGTTGCGGGTTTGTCGCAGCGGTAAATTTCCTGGCTGCGGGCGCGGTCAGCCCCAGCCGGGACACGCCGTAAACCCATCCATGGGGGCTCGGTCGCGGCATCCATGCCGCTCACGGTCCCGTCTGGGGCTGACCGCGCCCTCCTGACACTCTCCGGCGCGTCAACGCCGCGAAGTGATCATTGAAAGCACAACAAGAGCGAAAGCAAAGGCAGAAGCAGAGCTATGGGTATCGAACAACATCAGGTGCGGGCGGCGGAGTTGCTGCATGCGGCGGGCATCCTGCCGGTGGTGACGATTCATACGCTGGACCAGGCACGTGCGGTCAGTGCGGCGTTGCTGGAAGGCGGGTTGCCGGCGATCGAGCTGACGCTGCGGACGCCGGTGGCGATGGAAGCGCTGGCGATGCTCAAGCGCGAGTTGCCGGATGTGGTGGTCGGCGCCGGTACGGTGCTGACGGTGGAGCAGATGCAGCAGTCCATCGATGCGGGCGCGGATTTTCTGGTGACCCCGGGCACGCCGCCGGTGCTGGCCGATGCGCTGGCTGCGGCACCGCTGCCGGTGGTGCCGGGTGCGGCGACGCCGACCGAGCTGCTGTCGCTCTATGCGCGCGGTTTCCGCGTGTGCAAGCTGTTCCCGGCCACGGCCGTGGGTGGCCTGGCCATGATCAAGGGCGTGGCCGGCCCGATCGCCGACCTCAAGCTGTGCCCGACCGGTGGCATCACCGAGAACACCGCGGCCGAATACCTCGAGCAGAAGAACGTGGTCTGCATCGGCGGCTCGTGGATGGTGCCGGGCAACTGGATCGACGCCGGCCAGTGGGACAAGGTGCGCGAAAGCGCGGCGCAGGCCGCGAAGATCGTCAAGCGCGTACGCGGCCACTGAAGCACTACGGGGTCAGAGCCCTTTCCCGCCGGGAAAGGGATCCGACCCCAGTCTACGAGCGCGCAAAGCGCGCGACCCGCTCCTGCTCTTCCTTCTTCATTCCGCGGTGGATGCCACAGGAAACTGTCCAAGGTCGGGCAGGTCGGGTTCGCGGGGGTGTGAGCCGCATGGATGCGGCGACCAAGCCCCCATGGATGGGTTCACGGCGTCCCCCGCAAACCCAACCTGCCCGGCCATGCCACCGATGTCAGCGGCAATACACCGCGAGGGGCTCAGCCGTTGGCCGAAACCCTTACAGCGGCCGCGCCGGATCCACCAACCCGTACTGGCTGGCCATCCGCGCCAACGCGATGTTGTCGTGGATTCCCATCTTCTCGAACAACCGCGCCTTGTGCGTGTTGACCGTCTTCGCGCTCAGGCTCAGACGGCGGGCGATGTCTTCCTGGCGCAGGCCCTGGGTCAGCAGCAATGCCACCTCCAGCTCACGCGGCGACAGATTGTCGAACGGCGAGCCGTTGCCTTCCACGGTGGACAACGCCAGGTTCTGCGCGATGCTCGTGCCCAGGTAGCGTCGTCCGGCGGCCACGTCACGCACCGCGCGCAGCAGTTCCTGCGCATCACAGCCCTTGCCGATGTAACCGGCAGCGCCGGCTTCGAGCAGGCGCTTGGGCAGCGGACCGTCCTCCAGCACCGACACGATCACCACCCGCGTGCTGCGGTGGCCACGGACGATGCGCTCGGTCACTTCCATCCCGCTGACGCCGGGCAGGTGCAGATCACACAACACCACGTCCGGTTGCAGCTGGCGGATCGCGGGCAGCGCTTCTTCGCCCGTCTCGGCCTCGCCCACCACTTCAATGTCGGTTTCACTCGACAGTATCATCTTCATCCCGGTGCGGACCAACGCGTGGTCATCCACCAGGTAGACTCGAATCGTCATTCACGTACCTCTTCGAATGCGGCCAATACGGGTCAACCTAGGCAGGAGCACCTGACGACTGCAAGCGCGGATGTTGCGCAATTCCGGCGTTCTGCCTTGCGCATCACATTCTTCACGCTCTGATCGTGCCCCTTGCCCTGCAGAACCCGCTACAACGAAACAACCCGTCCCTCAGGTAGACGCCCTTGGGAGGGCATCCACGTCACTCCCCTTGCGTGATCGCTTCGCTGGCCGTCGCTGGCGGCGAACCGTGCCGTCTCCATGGGTGACGGCGACTGAACATGACCAGATAGCACCCTACCACCCAAACCAGCGCGGCACACCATCCGGCCAGGATGTCCGAGGGGTAATGCACCCCCAGATAGACCCGGGAAACGCTTACCAGCAGGCTGAACGACGGTGCCAGCAGCAGCACCGGCCAGCGCCAGCGGGTGTTCCAGGCCAGCAGCACCAGGGTGACCGCCAGGGTCATCGAGCCCATCGCGTGGCCGCTGGGGAAACTGAACGTGGATTCCGGCGCGATCGATTCCCACAGGCTGGGCCGGTCACGCTGGAAGAAGTGCTTGCTGCCCATGTTCAGCAGCGCGGACCCTACGAAGCTCACGGCCACGAAGGTCGCTTCGCGCCACCGCCGGTGCCAGGCCAGTGCGCCGACAATCAGCACATCGGCCGGAATCAGGAACCACTCGTAACCCAGTTTCGAAAGCAGCACGAAGATGCGGTCCAGCCACGGCGAATGCAGGCCGTGCATCTGCCACAGCAGCGGCGCATCGAAGTGGAAGGACTCGAACTCGTGCACTTCGTCGGCCAGGGCAACGAATCCGGCCAGCGGCAGCAGCACACCGGCAAACAGCAACAGCAGCCGCCAGGCATTGCGCGCCATCCAGTGGCGGAAACCGGAGGCTGGCTCCGGTGCAGCGAGGATCGTCGGCTTACCCGGCGCTTCGGACATAGGTGCGTTCAACGTAATCATCGATCAGGGCGACGAATTCCTGGGCGATGTTCTCGCCGCGCAGGGTCACCTTCTTCTCGCCATCCACGAACACCGGTGCCGACGGTGCTTCGCCGGTACCCGGCAGCGAGATGCCGATGTTGGCATGCCGCGACTCACCGGGCCCGTTGACCACGCAGCCCATCACCGCCAGCGTCATGTTCTCCGCGCCCGGATGCTGGATCTTCCACAGCGGCATCTTGTCGCGCACATGCGTCTGCACCACCTTGGCCAGCTCCTGGAAGAACTCCGAGGTGGTTCGGCCACAGCCTGGGCAGGCCGTGACCAGTGGGGTGAAGGCGCGCTGGCCGGTGGTCTGCAGCAGTTCCTGGGCGACGATCACTTCCTGCGTACGCGACTGACCCGGTTCGGGCGTCAGCGAAATGCGGATGGTGTCGCCAATGCCTTCCTGCAGCAGCACGCTCAGCGCCGCCGCCGAGGCGACGATGCCCTTGCTGCCGATACCGGCTTCGGTCAGTCCCAGATGCAGGGCGAAGTCCGAACGCTGAGCCAGGTCGCGGTACACCGCGATCAGTTCCTGCACGCCGCTGACCTTGGCCGAGAGGATGATGCGATCGCGCGGCAACCCCAGCTCGACGGCCTGCTCGGCCGAATCCAGCGCCGAACGGATCAGCGCCTCGCGCAGCACGCGGCCGGCATCCCAGGGTTGTTCGCGATGGTTGTTCTCGTCCATCAGCTTCGCCGCCAGGGCCTGGTCCAGCGAGCCCCAGTTGGCGCCGATGCGCACCGGCTTGTTGTAGCGGATGGCGAACTCGATCAGCTGGGCGAACTGCAGGTCCTTCTTCTTGCCGAAGCCCACATTGCCCGGGTTGATGCGGTACTTGGCCAGCGCCTCGGCACAGGCCGGTTCGGCCGTCAGCAGCTGATGGCCGTTGTAATGGAAGTCACCGATCAGCGGGACATCGATGCCCATCATCGCCAGCTTGTCGACGATGCGCGGGATCGCCGCGGCCGCTTCGACCGTGTTGACGGTCAGGCGCACCATTTCCGAACCGGCGCGCCAGAGCTCGGCAACCTGCTTCACGCTGGACGCCACGTCGGAGGTGTCGGTATTGGTCATCGACTGCACCACCACCGGCTTGCCACCGCCCACGGTGACTCCACCAATCTGGACCGATTGGGTCAGGCGACGGGGCCAGGCAGTGGCATCGGAGGGCGCTGTAGGGCGAGTGACGGCGTCATGCATGCGGGCATTCTAACGCCCGCCCCGACCTTGCGGGTGTGTCGCATTCAGGCGGCAGTGCGGCTGCGGCCGATTGTCGCAGGCAGGCATCCCTGCGAACGCATACGATGGGCGCGAATGACCGGTCCCGACGCCCCGTTTCTCCGAACCCTGTGCAGCCTGCGCTGGCTGGCCGTGGCTGGCCAGGCGGCCACCATCCTGGTCGCCACCTGGGTGCTGGGACTGCCTTTGCCGCAACTACCGTTATGGTCGGGCGTGGCCGTGCTCGCCGTGTTCAACCTGTATACGCAGCTGCGGCCGGAGCCGGCCGATACCGCGCCGCTGACCGCCTTCGGCCACATCCTGGTGGACGTGATCATCCTCACCTGGATGGTCAGCTGGAGCGGCGGCATCGCCAATCCGTTCGGCTCGCTGTTCCTGATCCTGATCGCCCTGGCTGCGTTCGCCCTGCCCCTGCGTTGGGCCCTGGCCGTGGCCAGCGCCTGCCTGCTGGGCTATGCCGCCAGCGGCCTGTTCGGGCAACCGCTGCCGGCGGGCTACTTCAATGCACTGGACCTCAATCGCTGGGGCGTGATCGCCACCTTCCTGCTGTCCGCTGCAGTCGTACTCATCTTCTCCACCCGACTGGCGATCGCCTTGCGCGAGCGCGAGCTGGAACTGTCGGCGCTGCGCGAACGCTTTGCGCGCAACGAAGGTATTGTCGCTCTGGCCACGCATGCGGCCTCCGTGGCGCACGAACTGAACACGCCGCTGGCGACCATGACCCTGCTTGCCGACGACGTGGCCGAGCGTAGCGAAGAGCCGGAAGTGCGCGAGGACATGGAAACCCTGCGCGAGCTGCTGGTGCAGTGCCGGGAACGCGTGCTGGCACTGGCCGCGCCGGCCTCCAACGACCGCCCTGGGCGCGCCCACTCCACCGCCCAGCAGGTGCTGGAGCAATGGCGGCTTGTACGCCCGACCATCGATCTGCATCGCAACGACGACGCACCGCTGCGCCTGCCGCTGGACCCCGGCGTCGGCCACTTGTTGATGGTGCTGCTGAACAATGCTGCCGATGCCGGCGAGCAGGCCGGGCGACCGCGCGTCGATCTCAGCCTGCGTATCGAAGGCGACGACCTGATCGGCGAAGTACGCGACTACGGCCATGGCTTCGATGCCCGCGCCGCCGTCCTGCCCGGCAAGCTGTTTGGCAGCAGCAAGAGTGAAGGCATGGGCGTCGGCCTGGCCCTGTCCCATGCCACCATCGAGCGCCTGGACGGCGAGATGTGGATGCGCCCGGCCCAAGGGGCCGGTAGCCGCGTCGGCTTCCGCCTGCCCTTGGCCCCCCGCGAGGAATGACCATGACTGCTTCAACCCTTGGCCTGCTGGTCGACGACGACGAACTCTATCTGCGCACGCTGCAGCGCAGCCTGGCCCGCAAAGGGCTGGAGACGCAGACCGCACAGGATGCCGCCAGCGCACTGGCACTGGCCCGCCAGCATCCGCCAGCCTTCGCGCTGATTGATCTGAAGCTGGGCAGCGATTCCGGCCTGGCACTGATCCAGCCGCTGCGCGCGCTGCGTGCGGACATGCGGATCCTGCTGGTGACCGGCTATGCCAGCATCGCCACCGCGGTGGAGGCGATCAAGCTGGGCGCTGACGACTACCTACCCAAGCCTTCGACGGTGCCGATGATCCTACGCGCACTGGGCGAGGAAGACGACGGCCCCGCCGATGACGGCGAGATGGAAGTGCCCGACGCGATGACCCCGATCAGCCGCCTGCAGTGGGAACACATCCAGCAGGCGATGCATGAAACCGGCGGCAATGTGTCGGCGGCCGCGCGCCTGCTCGGCATGCACCGGCGTTCGCTGCAGCGCAAACTGGCCAAGCGGCCGAGCCCGGAGCGCGATCCGAGCCGGTAACGCGGAACGCCCTTCACGGTAGTGCCGGCCGCTGGCCGGCAGCCTCATGAACGATCGAAGCATCACCGGGATGCCGGCCAGCGGCCGGCACTACCAGGGCGGATCAGCCCTTCAGCTGCGCCAGGATCTCGCGGGTCATCGGATCGGCAATCGCCACATCCTCGCCCTGCAATGCCGGCAGCAGGCCACTGGCCAGCTGCTTGCCCAGCTCGACGCCGAACTGGTCGAAGGCGTTGATGTTCCAGATCACCGACTGCACGTACACCGCGTGCTCGTACATTGCGATCAATGCGCCCAACGCGTGCGGGGTCAGCGCGTCGAGCAGGATCATCGTGCTCGGGCGGCCGCCCGGATAGTCGCGGTGCGGATCGTCGCTGCCCTGGCCGTTGGCCAGTGCTTCGGTCTGCGCCAGCAGGTTGGCCATCAGCGCCTGGTGGTTGACCGTATACGGATCGTCGTTATGCACGCAGCCGATGAAATCGGCCGGAATGATGCTGGTGCCCTGGTGCAGCGCCTGGAAGAAGCTGTGCTGCACGTCGGTGCCGGCACCGCCCCACCACACCGGCACGGTGTCGGTGGTGACCGGCTGGCCATCGCGCTGCACGCGCTTGCCCAGGCTTTCCATCACCAGCTGCTGCAGGTAGGCCGGCAGCAGCGCCAGGCGCTGGTCGTAGGTCATCACCGCATGCGTGGCAGAGCCCAGCAGATTACGGTTCCAGATGTCGGTCAGGCCGTGCAGCACCGGCAGGTTGCGCTCCAGCGGCGCGTCCAGCGCATGCGCATCCATCTGCGCGGCACCTTCCAGCAGCTGCTCGAAGCGCTCGAAGCCGATGGCCAGTGCGATCGGGAAACCGACCGCCGACCACAGCGAATAGCGGCCACCCACCCAGTCCCACATCGGCAGCACGCGCTCGGCGGCAATGGCAAAGGCCTTGGCGGCGCGTTCCGGATTGGCACTGACCGCGTACAGGCGCTCGCTGCCGCCCAGCCAGTCATGCAGGATCTGGCCGTTGAGCAGGGTTTCCTGGGTACCAAAGGTTTTGGAAATGAGGATGCCGGCGGTCTTCGCAGGATCCAGCGTGGCCAGCGTGCGCTGCATGGCGGCGCCGTCCACGTTCGACACGAAATGCACGCGCAGGCGCGCCCCACTGACCGGACGCAGCGCGTCGGCCACCAGGCGCGGGCCGAGATCGGAACCGCCGATACCGACGCTGACCACATCGGTCACGCCACTGTCTTCCAGCGCGCGCACCAGCACGCCCATGCGCTGGCGGATGCCGCGCGCGGTGGCATAGGCCTCGGCCGCCACCGGCGCATCGACCACATCACCGCGCAGCGCGGTATGCAGCGCGGCGCGGCCTTCGGTCAGGTTCACCTGCTCGCCACGGAACAGGCGCGTGATGGCGCCGCCGACATCACGTTCGGCAGCCAGTGCCAACAGCGCCTGCAACGCCGCGGCATCGTATTTCTGCCGGGCGAAGTTGACATACAACGGACCGACCCGCAGCGCCAGGTCCTGCACGCGGCCGGGTTCGGCGGCGAGGAGGCTGGGGATGCTTGCGCCCTTCAGGCGCTGGGCGTGGGAATGCAGCGAGGCGAATCCGTTGTTCGTTGTCATGCGGCCTGGGTCGGGATCGTGTCGTTGGTGTGGGAGATCTGGTTGTTGCCATCAACGTACACCAGCTTCGGCTTGAAGCTGTCGGCTTCCTGCTCGGTCATGCTGGCGAAGGCGGCAATGATGATGATGTCACCGACCTGCACGTGGCGCGCGGCGCCACCATTGAGCGAGACGACGCCGCTGCCGGCTTCGGCGCGGATCGCGTAGGTCGAGAAGCGCGCACCGTTGGTCACGTCCCAGATGTGCACCTGCTCGAATTCACGGATGCCAGTGGCAGCCAGCAGGTTGTCATCGATGGCGATCGAGCCTTCGTAGTTCAGCTCGGAATGGGTGACGGTGGCGCGGTGGATCTTGGTCTTGAGCAGGGACAGGTGCATGGGGGCGCTGCAACGGCAAAGGAAAGAGCGGATTCTAGCACCCGCTTGGCCGTCATCAGGGAGCTGGGACGGGACGCTGAAGACCGTTCAGGCGCCCTCGACCGGTAGCGCTGCCGGGCCATGCCCGCAGGCGCCCTGCAGCGACAGGCCGAACACCGTATGGAAGGTGAGCCCGGCGACCAGGCCGAAGCCACCCGCGGCCAGCACCGACAGACCGTAGCTGATCACGTCGAAGGTATCGACATAGCGCAGGCGCTGCAGCAGCGGACCATTGTCCGCGCCCGGCCAGGCACAGGTCGCCATCGCCAGCGCGCCCAGACCGAACCCCACGAGCAGGAAGGCGGTCCGGCGCAGACGCCGCTGGGACTGCAGGATCAGCGCCATCGGCAGCAACACCGCGATGGCGTTGCACACGCCCAGCACGAACATCAGCGCACCGCCGGTGAGTGCCGGTACGGGCGTACGCGCGAAGTCGAGCGCGAACAACAGGCCGCCCATCAGCTGGGCAGGCACCATGCCAGCGGCCAGTACCGCCAGGATCGAGGCCCGGGCAAGACGGCCGGCAGTGGTGGGGGTATTCATTTCCGGTCTCCCGTCCATGGGAAGGTGAGAGGCGCCCACTACGGGCGCCCTGCAGAACCGCGCGGGGCGGCTCAGAACTCCAGGTTGTCGATCAACCGGGTGGTGCCCAGGCGGGCAGCGATCAGGGCCACGCGGCCACCGCCGTCGAAGCTCGGTTCGGCCAGTTCCGGGGTGCGCAGCACCGCGTAATCCACCTGGAAGCCGGCCGCCTGCAACGCAGCCGTGGCTTCGGCCTCGATCTGCGTGCGCGTCTGCCCGGCCACGTAGCCTTCGCGCATGCCCAGCAGGGTGCGATGAAGGGTGGTCGCCAACGGACGTTGCTCGGCGCTGAGGTACTGGTTGCGCGAGCTCTTGGCCAGGCCATCCTCATCCCGCACGATCTCGGCACCGACGATCTGGATCGGGAACGACAGCTCAGCCACCATCTGCTTGATGACCGCCAGCTGCTGGTAGTCCTTGCGACCGAACACGGCCACATCCGGCTGTACCTGCAGGAACAACCGCGCCACCACCGTACACACGCCATCGAAATGGCCCGGGCGGCTCGCGCCTTCCAGCACTTCACTGACGCCGGGCGCATGCATCCGCGTGGTCTTGTCCACGCCCAGCGGGTACATCGCTTCGACGCTGGGCAACCACACCGCATCGCAGCCCACCTGTTCCAGCCCGGCCACATCGGCTTCGGGGGTGCGCGGATAGCGGCTGAAATCCTCGTTCGGCCCGAACTGCGTCGGGTTGACGAAGATGCTGGCCACGACCTTGTCGGCGTACTGCTTTGCCAGCGTGATCAACGCATGGTGCCCGCCATGCAGGTTGCCCATGGTCGGCACCAGCGCCACGCGCAGGCCCTCGCCCTTCCACTGCGCGATCTGCGCGCGCAGTGCGCCGAGTTCGTTGAAGGTCTGGATCATTGGGCGTACGCGTGCTCTTCGTCGGGGAAGCTGCCATCGCGCACGGCATCGGCATAGGCACGGGTGGCACCGGCCACCGAGCCACCTTCGGCCAGGAAGTCCTTGACGAACTTCGGACGACGGTGGCCACTGTCCAGGCCGAGGAAGTCGTGCAGCACCAGCACCTGGCCATCGCACTGCGGGCCAGCACCGATACCGATGGTCGGCACGGGAACGGCAGCGGTGACGGCAGCGGCAACCGGCGTCGGCACGCATTCGAGCACCATGATGCTGGCGCCCGCCTCGGCAACGGCCTTGGCGTCGTCCACCAGCTGGCGCGCGGCATCGCCACGGCCCTGGATCTTGAAGCCACCCAAGCGCAGCACCGACTGCGGGGTCAGGCCCAGGTGCGAGCAGACCGGAATCTCACGCTCGACCAGGTAGCGGATGATGTCGACCTTGAAGCCGGCACCTTCGATCTTGACCATCTCGGCACCGGCCTGCAGCAGCTGCAGCGAAGCATCCAGCGCGCGTTCCGGGGTGGCATCGGCGCCAAACGGCAGGTCGGCGATCAGCAGCGCACGCTGCAGCACGCGGGCGACCGCGCGGGTGTGGTAGACCATGTCGGCGACGGTCACCGGCAGGGTCGAATCGTGGCCCTGCACGACCATGCCCAGCGAATCGCCGATCAGGATCAGGTCGACACCATTGGCATCGAACGTGCGGGCGAAGCCTGCGTCGTAGGCGGTCAACATGACCAGCTTCTGGCCATTGCGCTTGGCCTCGGCAAGGGCGGGAACGGTCCAGGGCTTGCTGTCTGCGTGGGTGCTCATGTGCTGATAACCGGGGGAGATAACCCGGGCATTATCACCCTAACGGCGCGATCCCGCAGGCATCCACCCGCATCACTGCATCCCGCACGCGGCCATGGCCGGGAATGGCCAGATCGGCGGCGATTTCGGCCAATGGCACCAACACGAACGCACGCTCGTGCAGGTAGGGATGCGGCACTTTCAGCTCGGGCAGGTCCAGCACCTGCTCGCCGAACAGCAGCAGGTCCAGATCCAGCGCACGCGGGCCCCAGTGCACGGCAGGGTCGCGTACGCGGCCGAAGCGCTGCTCCAGCGCGAGCATGGCCTGCAGCAGTGCGACAGCGGACAGGTCGGTGTCGACCGACGCCACTGCATTGACGAAGGCGGGCTGGTCCTCGTTGCCCCATGCCGGCGTCACGTACAACCGCGACGCCTGTGTCAGCCGGGTTCCGGGCAGTTCGCCCAGCGCGGCGATGGCCGCGCGGACGGTGTTGGCTGCGTCGCCAAGATTGGCGCCCAGCCCGATCCAGGCACCGGTCATGGATTACTCGGCAGCACCGGCAGCTGCGCCGTCCGGACGACGACGGCGACGACGACGCTTGCGCGGCGCCCCACCCTCCTCATCACCGGCCTCGCTGTGCAGCGAATCCAGCGACGAATCCAGCTCCTGCCCGGACTGCGCCTGCGCTTCGCGCCAGAACGCGACGTCGGCTTCGTGCTCTGCCGATGCCACCTGGCGCAGGGCCAGGAAATCGAAGGCGGCACGGAAACGCGGATGGCTGAGCGTGCGCATCACGCGCTTGCGCTGACGCGAACTGAAGCGCGCCTGCAGCAGCCAGATCTCCTGCATCGGCAGCGAGAAACGGCGCGGCAATGCGATGGTGCTCAACTGCTGCACGGTGACGCGGTCGGCGGCGCGACGCTGTGCCTCTTCCGGTGCCACGCCCTGCTTGAGCAGGGTTGCCTGCGCGCGGCAATAGGCCGGCCACAGCAACAGCGCGAACAGGAACGCCGGCGACACGGGCTCGTCATTGGCCACGCGTGCATCGGTGTTGGCCAGGCCCTCGACCACCATGCGACGCAGCGCACCGGTACGGTTCGACTTCAGCGCCTTGGCGCTTTCCGGGAACAACACGTCGAACAGGCCATAGCGCTCCAGTCCTTCGAAGCTGGCCACGCCGTGCCCGGACAGGAACAGCTTCAGGACTTCTTCGAACAGGCGCGCCGGTGCGGCTTCATTGAGCAGGCCGGCCAGCTGCGGGATCGGTGCGGCGGTGCCCTCTTCGATCTGGAAGCCGAGCTTGGCCGCCAGGCGGACCGCACGCAGCATGCGCACCGGGTCTTCCTGGTAGCGCTGCACCGGGTCGCCGATGAGTTTCATCAGACGTGCCTGCACATCTTCGAAGCCGCCGGTGTAGTCACGCACCGAGAAATCCTCGATGGCGTAGTACAGGGCATTGCAGGTGAAGTCGCGGCGGATGGCGTCGTCTTCGATGCTGCCGTACACGTTGTCGCGCACGAGCATGCCGTTTTCCATCTCACGGTCGCCGCTACCGTCATCGATGTTGGCACGGAAGGTGGCAACTTCGATGATCTCGCGGCCGAACACAACATGGGCCAGGCGGAAACGGCGGCCGATCAAGCGGCAGTTGCGGAACAACTGCTTGACCTGTTCGGGCGTGGCATCGGTGGCCACGTCGAAATCCTTGGGTTGGCCATTGACCAGCAGATCGCGCACCGCGCCGCCGACAAGGTACGCGCCGAAGCCGGCATCGCGCAGTCGATAAAGGACGCGCAACGCGTTCGGACTGATGTCCTTGCGGGAGATCGTGTGCTGGTCGCGCGGGATGACGCGCAGGCTGAACGGTGATGTAGCAGAGGAAATGATGTTGGCGCTTCCGGTTGAAGTTTCGGGATTGCCCAATGGCATCGAGGTGCATATACTAGCGCTCCTGCACCGGCAGCGACACACTGCTCCCTTCGTCTAGTGGTTAGGACGTGGCCCTCTCAAGGCTAAAACAGGGGTTCGAGTCCCCTAGGGAGCACCAGTCGCCGCAGCAGGAACCGAAAAAGCCCGCCTTGTGCGGGCTTTTCTGTTTTCCGGATTCTCGATTCCAACCGGCGTGGTCGCTTTGGCGCCTCCCTGTTCCTGCGCGGGAGGGGGCGGGCCACCCTTCCCTGGACACGCTAAAGCCCATCCATGGTGCTCGATGGCGCCTTGCTCGCGTGCGCTGTCCTGCGCACTCGGCAAGACCGGGGCTGGGCGTCCTGCCCAGCCCGTCCGGCGCATGCGCCGAACCCTTGGCACCAACGGTCCAGGAAAGGGTGGCCCGCCCCCTCCTGACAATTTCCCGCGACGGCGGCCGCAACAGACTCGGCACCAGGCTTTGAAGCATCCGCCGAAGCCGCATGACCGGGCGCGAAGGCGGGGCAGCCCAAGCCGGGACCGTTGGCGCCATGCATGGCGCCATCGAGCCCCCAGGGATGGGTTTACGGCGTGTCCCGACTTGGGCTGCCCCGCCTTCGCTATCGACGACAATCAGGCGCCGACGAAATGCAACCGAAGCCAGACACACGTCAGCCTTCCATCTGCTCCAGTTCCTTGCCCTTGGTCTCGCGTACGTAGCGGATGACGAAGATGATCGAGAGGATCGCGGCGACGGTGTAGATGCCGTACGCACCGGCCAGGCCGATGCCGGCCAGCAGCATCGGGAAGGTCACGGTGATCGCGAAATTCGACGTCCACTGCGCCGCACCGGCCACGGCCAACGCCGGGCCACGGATCTGGTTCGGGAACATCTCGCCCAGCATCACCCACATCACCGGGCCCCAGGACATGTTGAAGAACACTACGTAGACGTTGGCCGCTACCAGCGCCAACCGGCCCATGCCGTCGGACAGCTGCAGGCGACCATCGGCCAGGCTGCCACTGGCGAAGGCGACCACCATCAGCACCAGGGCCACCGACATGCCGACCGAACCGACCCACAGCAGCGGCTTGCGGCCGATGCGATCGATCAGCACCACCGTCAGCAGGCAGGCGCCGATGCTCAGCGCACCCGACAACACGTTGATCAGCAGCGCGTCGCTTTCGGAGAAACCCACCGCCTGCCACAGCACGGCGCCGTAATAGAACACCACATTGATGCCGACCAGTTGCTGGAACATCGCCAGGCCGATGCCGACCCAGACGATGGGACGCAGCTTGCCGGTGGCCTTGTTGAGCAGGTCGCCGAAACGCGGCTTGTGCTGGTCCTGGGCCAGGCTTGCTTCGATCTCGGCCTGCTTGTTCGCTGCGGCACGTTCACCGTACAAGCGGCCAAGCACCGCCCTCGCCTGCGCCTGTCGGCCCTTCATCACCAGGAAACGCGGGCTTTCCGGGATCACCAGCAACAGCAGCAGGAACAGCAGTGACGGCAGCGCCTGCATCCAGAACATCCAGCGCCATGCCTCCTGCCCCAGCCAGAGCGGTTCGGTCGAGGCGCCTGCGGCCCGGGCCAGCAGATAATTGCTGAGGAACGCCGCGAACAGGCCGCAGATGATCGCCATCTGCTGCACGGTCGCCAGCCGGCCGCGATAGCGCGCCGACGCGACTTCGGCGATATAGGCCGGCGACATCACGCTGGCCGCACCAACGGCGAATCCACCGAGCACGCGTGCGCAGACGAACAGCCAGGACGCATGTGCGGCGCCGGCACCCAGCGCCGACACCAGAAACAACACGGCCGCCCCGATCAGCACGCCGCGGCGCCCCAGCCTATCGCCAAGCCAGCCGGCTGCGAACGCGCCGATTGCGCACCCCAGCAGCATCGAGGCGACCTCGAAGCCGAGCGCGGCTTCGCTGGAGTTGAAGGCCTGGCGCAGGCCGTCGACGGTGCCATTGATGACGCCACTATCGAAGCCGAACAGGAAGCCGCCGAGGGTGGCGGCGCAGCTGATCAGGACGATGAAGGCCGTGTTCTCACCGCCGTTGGAGGCGGCACCGGGCTGGACTGGTGACATGAAGGATCCTGCAAGGAAGGGGGCCGACCGAAGCGGGCCGGCGACCTCGGCAGCGTCGCACAGGGTGGGCATGCCGCCAAATGGGCGTTCCGGGCACCAATCCGGCCCACTTTCACACGGCGACCGACACCGGGGGCCAACCTGTTCTAGAATTGGCAGGTTCAGTAAGCGATTCGCCCCCTACCCATGCCCTTTGTCGTCACCGAAAACTGCATCAAGTGCAAACACACCGATTGCGTGGAAGTGTGCCCCGTGGATTGCTTCCACGAAGGCCCGAACTTCCTGGTGATCGACCCGGACGAGTGCATTGACTGCACCCTCTGCGAGCCCGAGTGCCCGGTCAACGCGATCTTCCCGGAAGACGATGTTCCCGCGGGCCAGGAAGGTTTCGTCGCCCTCAACGCCGAGTTGGCGAAGGCGTGGCCGGTACTGACCGTGCGCAAGGATCCGCCAGCCGACGCCGGCGAGTGGGACGGCAAGCCGGACAAGCTGAAGCTGCTGGAGCGCTGAGGCGCCGGCATCGCTGCTCTGGTAGGTGCCAACCTTGGTTGGCATACAGGCGCCGACCAAGGTCGGCCTCTACCACGGCAGGCACCAACCTGCAGGCAATGAAAAGGGCGCCCAGGGCGCCCTTTCCTGTTCTGGCCCTGGTAGGCGCCAACCTTGGTTGGCACACAAGCGCCGACCAAGGTCGGCCTCCACCACGGCAGGTACGAACCCGCAGGTCCGTACCCACCAGACTGGCCATTACGGGGCCAGCTTCGCCTTCAGCGCGGCAATCAGCTTCACCGGCGCAGCGGCGGTAGCCGGCAGGCCACGCGGGTCGACTGCGGAAATGTAGGCACCGGCGTCGACAGCGACCACGCGGACCAGGAAGTTGCTGCCTTCATAGGCCACGTCGTACGAGCCCAGCAGCTGCGCGCGGGTGGCGATGGTCAGGCCTTCCACGCCTTCCAGGGCGGTACCGACCTTGGCGAAGGCGTCTTCCTTGGTGCCGGCAATGGTGAAGCCGGTGGCGCTGACCGCCGGGGTGGCGGCAGCCGGGGTGGCCGGCTTGGTCGCCGAGCTCAGGGTCGGCACCTGGTTGTTGCCGGCGCCTGCCGGCAGGTTCAGGTCCGGCGGCACTTCCAGCGGACGCACTTCCGGGGCCAGGGCATAGTCGCCCTTGACGCCACGCTTGAAGCAGCCGGTGGTGCCGGCAGCGGTGGCGACGGCAAGGAGCGCGAAGGACAGCACGCGGACGGCGGAAACGGATTGGCGCATGTGAATCTCCTGGATCAGACCAAGACGGAAGGTCAGTGGCTGGAAAGGGCTTCGAGGGCGGCGATATCGCCGGCGAGATGGTCGGCGGCAGGCGCATGTGCAGCCGAAAGCGGCAGCAGCGGCAGGCGCAGATCGTGACCGATGCCGATCCGACGCAACAGCGCCTTGACCGGAATCGGGTTGGATTCGACACCGCAGAAGTCATGGAACGGCTGCAGGCGCGCATCCCAGGATTCGACGGCTTCATGGTCATGGGCAGCGGCCAGGTCGCACATCCGGCGGTAGGCGCCGGGCAGCACGTTGGAGCCAACCGAGATCAGGCCGTCCATGCCGGCCTGGATCGAACGTGCGGCAGTGCCGTCATCACCAGTAAGCACGGCGAAGGCCGGGCTGCGCAGGTCCAGCAGCGCACGCACGCGGCCGGTGTCACCCACCGCTTCCTTGATGCCGACGATGTTCGGATGGCTGGCCAGCTCCGCCACGGTCTCCGGCAGCATGTCGCAACCGGTTCGGCCCGGCACGTTGTACAGCACCACCGGCAATCCCCCCTGCTCGGCCACCGCGCGGTAATGCGCGATCAGGCCAGCCTGGGTCGGCCGCACGTACGGCGGGGTGACCACCAGCGCGTGGGTGGCACCCAGCGCGGCGGCGCGGCGGGTCTGCTCGATGGTTTTGGCGGTGCCGGACAGGCCGGTGCCGGCCAGGACCGGAACGCGGCCGGCGATGCGCTCGACGGCGCTGGCCAGCAGCTGGTCGTACTCCGCATCGGACAGGGTGGCTGCCTCGCCGGTGGAGCCGGCAACGACAACGCCTTGGACGCCGCCCTCCAGCTGCAGGTGCAGCAGGCGCTGCCAACCGTCGGGGTCGAGTGCACCGTCGGCCCGGAAGGGGGTCGCCAGCGCGGTGATGAGGCCGGAAAGGGACAAGGACGTGCTGCTCTTGGCTGGGGAGGGAAAACGCCCGCCACGAAAGGGCGGGGGCGATCTGAATGTTACTTGCGGCGCGAAAGCACGGGCAAGTATGCTGGACACCGGTGGATCCCCGCCTCTGGCGGGCATTCAGACTAACGCATGCATTACCCGGAATCGCCTTGACCGACACCACCCCGCGCCCAGCGCCGAGCGAAAACCACCTCCTGATCAACGCCTATACGACGCATCCGGAGTCCCCCCTGTTGTCCGTCACCCGCCGCATCGCCGACAGCGGGTGCAATCTGGTGGATGCACGTCTGGCCACCGTGGGCCGCGATGTCTCGGTGACCGCACTGGCCACCGGCTCCTGGGATTCGGTCGCCAAGCTGGAAGCGATGCTGACCCGGCTTGAGCGCGAGGAAGGCCTGAAGCTGGTCTGGTACCGCACCGAAGCCAAGCAGGCGCAGTCCAACCTGCTGCCGTACATCGTCGAGGTGATCGCCGCCGACAAGCCGGGCATCCTGTTCCAGCTGGCCGATTTCTTCGATCGCCAGGGCATCACCATCGAAACCCTGCAGAGCACGCGCTACCGCGCCATGCAGACCGGTGCGGAAATGTTCAGCGCACAGGTCACCATCGGCGTGCCGGCCAACATGCACATCGCTGCCCTGCGCGACGATTTCCTCGAGTTCTGCGACCACTTGAACCTGGACGCGATCATGGACCCGATGAAGTTCTGATTGAAACCCTGATTTTTCGCGCGCTCCTCACGGGCGCGTGGCGTTTCATGCAATTGTCGTAGAAAGAACCCAGGCTCGACAGAAGGACCTCATGAACAACGGCGATACCCTGGACAGCACCACCCTCTCCCTGCCGCTGGCGCTGTCCGGCGGCGCCCAGGCCACCCTCGGCGATTACGCCGGCCAGTGGCTGGTGCTGTACTTCTACCCCAAGGACAGCACACCGGGCTGCACCACCGAGGGCATCGACTTCAACGCACTGCTGCCCGACTTCAAGAAGGCGGGCGCAGTCGTGCTTGGCGTCTCCCGCGACTCGGTGAAGTCCCACGACAACTTCTGTGCCAAGCAGGGCTTCGCGTTCCCGCTGGTCAGTGATGCCGACGAAGCGCTGTGCACTGCCTTCGACGTCATCAAGATGAAGAACATGTACGGCAAACAGGTACGTGGCATCGAGCGCAGCACCTTCCTGATTTCCCCCGACAGCCGCATCGTGCAGTCATGGCGCAAGGTCAAGGTCGCCGGCCATGCCGACGCCGTGCTTGCCGAACTGAAGGCCAATCCCTCCAAGTGAGTCCCATCGCCCACTTTGTCAGCCACCACCCTGCCCTGCAGCAGGTCGTGGTGGTTTTTCCCTGTCCGTAACCAGGAACCGATGATGACCCGAGGCAAGCGCATCTACGTGCTGGATACCAACGTGCTGATGCACGATCCCACCGCGCTGTTCAAATTCGAGGAGCACGATGTCTACCTGCCCATGCAGGTGATCGAGGAGCTGGACAACGGCAAGAAGGGCACGACCGAAGCGAGCCGCAATGCGCGCCAGGTCAGCCGCTTCCTCAACGAGCTGGTGCAGGCTTCGGGCCTGGACAACCTGGCCGAGGGCATTCCGCTGCAGCGGCCGCAGGGCCTGCAGCTGCGCGGCAAACAGAGCGTGGGCAAGCTGCGCTTCCAGACCAGTCATTTCGACGCGGGCAAGAGCTTTGGCAAGGTCATCCCGGACAACGCCATCCTCGGCGCGATCCTGGCCCTGAAGGAAGAAACCCCTGAAATCCCGGTGGTGTTCGTCTCCAAGGACATCAACCTGCGGATCAAGGCGGCCATCGCCGGGATCGTTTCGGAAGACTACGAGAACGATCGTGCACTGGACGATTTCAGCCTGCTCTACACCGGCGCCACCGAGTTGCCGGAAGACTTCTGGAAGCGCCACGGCGACGATCTGCGCAGCTGGAGCGACAAGGGCCGCACCCATTACGAAGTGCTCGCCCAGGACGGCGAAGAGTGGTACCCGAACCAGTACGTCTACCTGCCGGGCGAAGACGAGGTCGAGCTGCGTGTCAGCAAGATCGTCGGCGATGGCAAGGTGGTGCTGTCCCTGGTCGATGACTTCCGCCACGGCAGCCATGCCGTGTGGGGCATCAGCGCGCGCAACCGCGAGCAGAACTTCGCGCTCAACGCACTGATGGACCCGGAAATCGACTTCGTCACCCTGCTCGGCACCGCCGGTACCGGCAAGACACTGCTGGCGCTGGCCGCCGGCCTGGCGCAGACGATGGACCAGCAGCGCTACCGCGAGATCATCATGACCCGCGCCACGGTCAGCGTCGGTGAGGACATCGGCTTCCTGCCCGGCACCGAGGAAGAGAAGATGACGCCGTGGATGGGCGCGTTGACCGACAACCTGGAAGTGCTGACGCACAACCAGGAAGGCGGCACCTGGGGCCGCCAGGCCACCAACGACCTGCTCGCCAGCCGCATCAAGATCCGTTCGATGAACTTCATGCGCGGCCGTACGTTCCTGTCACGTTACCTGATCCTGGACGAGGCGCAGAACCTGACGCCCAAGCAGATGAAGACGTTGATCACCCGTGCCGGCCCCGGCACCAAGATCGTCTGCCTGGGCAACGTCGAACAGATCGACACCCCGTACCTGACCGAAACCACGTCGGGCCTGACCTATGCGGTGGATCGCTTCAAGAACTGGCCGCACAGCGCGCACATCACGCTGCGTCGTGGTGAACGCTCGCGGCTGGCTGATTACGCGTCGGAGGTGTTGTGAAACGTTGCACCCGTCTGCTGCTGCCATCGATGGCGGTCGCCATCACCACGCTGCTCGGTGCCTGCGCGACCACGCAGGGACCGGCCAGCGTGCCGACCACCGAACGCAGTGGCCAGTCCTGGGTGGTCACCCGCCCGATCATCGCCGCGCAGGTACTCGATACCTGCTCGCGACCCAGTCCCGGCCGCGAGGCCGGGCGGGTCAGCGGCTACTGGGCACCGAGCCGGCAGCAGGTGGACCAGTTGGAAGCGAAGCTGGCATCGCTGGAAGCGCAGGTGCCGCGCGTCATGGATTTCGACCGCCAGTATGTGGGCATCGAACTGGACGGAAAGCGGGTGATCTATATCAACGCGTTCCACCTGCCTGAAGACAACAGTCTGCGACCCGCCCGCGAAGCGGTGCGGGTCTGCGACGGTGGCGCGCAGTTCTGGGGCGCGGTCTTCGATCCGGCCAGCGGCACCTTCAACGAGCTGCAGTTCAACGGCGGCTTCGGCGGGCCCTGAGGGCCTGCCATGGGAATCCGCCTGCCCACCTGGGTCTGGATCGGCGCGGTCGCTCTGTCGTGCGTGGCCGGCATGGTCAATGTGGTCGGCTTCCTGGGTTTTGAACACCAGGCGGTCAGCCACATGACCGGCAGCACCAGCCAGCTCGGCATGGCGTTGGCGCAAGGTGATTGGCGCGCGGTCGGCCACCTGTGGGGTCTGCTGATCGCGTTTTCATTGGGCGCGATGGTCAGCGGGCTGCTGATCCAGGACAGCGCACTGCAGCTGGGCCGCCGCTACGGCGTAGCACTGGCGCTGGAATCGCTGTTGCTGCTGGCGGCCATTCCGCTGTTCAAGCAGCATCAGATCTGGGGCGCACTGGCAGCCGCGATGGCGTGCGGACTGCAGAATGCGATGGCCACCACCTTCAGCGGTGCCGTCGTACGCACCACCCATCTCAGCGGCATGTTCACCGATCTCGGTATTGGCCTCGGCCACCTGCTGCGCGGACTACCGCTGCAGATACGACGCCTGACCCTGAGCGGCCTGATCATCAGCGGCTTCCTCGCAGGCGGCGTCCTCGGCGCCTGGCTGTTCGTGCGCTGGCAGTACGACGCCCTGCTCGCCCCTGCCCTGCTGACCGGACTGACCGGCCTGGGCTATGTGTTCTACCAGCAGTGGGCACGCTGGCGGCGCTGAGCATGGCGTCATCCACGCATGCCGTGGATCTACGATGCTCATCCAATCATTTCCGCGATATCCACGCATGGCGTTGATCTACTGACCGTCACCGGGAAGCTGTCGAAGGCGGGGCGGTGTCGGATTGCGGGGTGTCAGCCGCATGGATGCGGCTGCCAAGCCTACAAGGACGTACTTGCGGCGTCCCCGCAATCCGACACCGCCCCGCATTCCCCCAGATACCGCCGTTGCTCCTGGCGTTGCTGTTGCTTCTGCGGGTGCTGGGTGCAACCCAGCCGGCACTACCCCCACACTGGGCAGCACGGCACAATCAACGCATGAGCCCGACCACCCCCGTTTCCGCCCTGACCATCGCCGGCTCCGATTCCGGCGGCGGCGCCGGCATCCAGGCAGACCTGAAGGCCTTCGCCGCGCATCGCGTGCACGGCCTGTCAGTGATCGCCGCGCTGACCGCGCAGAACACCCGCGGCGTCAGCGCCGTGCACGTGCCGCCGATCGACTTCCTGCGCGCGCAGATCGAGGCCTGCTTCGACGACTTCGACATCCACGCAGTGAAGCTGGGCATGCTCGCCAACGCCGAGGTGATACACGCTGTGGCCGATGCCCTGGAACGCCATCGACCACCGCACGTGGTGCTCGACCCGGTGATGGTCGCCACCAGCGGCGCTCGCCTGCTGGAGGACAGCGCGCTGCAGGCAATGCGCGAACGGCTGCTGCCACTGGCCACCCTGGTCACCCCCAATACACCGGAAGCTGAGCTGCTGGTGGGCCACAGCATCGCCAATGGCAATGACGCGGAGCAGGTCGCCGCCTCACTGCTTGATCTGGGTGCCGGTGCGGTGCTGTTGAAGGGCGGTCACCTGCACGAAGGCAACCGCGTGGTCGACCGTTACTTCGATGGCGTCAGCAGCGAAGAATTCAGTCATGCCCGCCTGCCACTGGATGCGCACGGCACGGGCTGCACGCTGGCTTCGGCCATCGCCGCGCAGCTGTGCAACGGTCTGAGCCTGGCCAATGCCTGCGAAGCCGGCATCGATTACGTGGCGCGCGGGCTGCAGCAGGGCTATGCGCCCGGCCGCAGCGAGGTGCTGGTACTCGACCACTTCGGCGCGGCACCACACGCATGAGCGATTCGCCACACGCACTCGCCGTGGACAGCGGCGATGGCCACCGTTACGAGGTCATCGCCTGCGTGCCTGCACAGCCACTAGCGCGGCTGTTGTGGCTGCCGGCGCTGGGTGTGGCCGCGCGTCACTACCTGCCGCTTGCGCAGGCACTGGCAGCCAAGGGCGTGGCGGTTTACCTGCACGAATGGCGCGGCAATGGCAGCAGCTCGCTGCGCCCGTCGCGCACCGAGGATTGGGGCTACAGGCAGATTCTCGACCACGATCTTCCGGCCAGTCAGGCCCTGCTCGCCGATGCAGATGCTGGCCAGAACGTGCTGCCATGGATCATCGGTGGTCACAGCCTGGGCGGTCAGCTGGCCTGCGTACACGCCGGGCGCCAGCCGCAGGCATTTGATCGATTGTGGCTGGCCGCCAGCGGTACACCGTTCTGGCGCACGTTCCCTCCACCACGCGACTGGTTGCTGCCGCTGATCTATCGCTTCCTGCCATGGATCGCACGGCGTCAGGGCGTGCTGCACGGGCGCCAATTGGGCTTCGGCGGCACCGAAGCACGTGGATTGATCGCCGACTGGGCGCGCGTAGGGCTGAACAATCACTACGCCGCCGTCGGCATGGACGAGGATCTGGACGCGCAGATGGCGCGTGTGCATGGCAGTGCGCAGGCAGTGCTGATGGAAAACGATTGGCTGGCGCCCATCGGATCAATGCAGGCGCTGCTGGCGAAACTGCCGAATGTCGCCTCACAGGTGCGCGTGCTTTCTGCGCGGGACCTAGGTACGCGAGCTGACCACTTCGCGTGGATGAAACACCCGGAGGCTGTCGCAGAGGCGTTTTTCATTCAGTTGGGTGAAAATTTTCACAAAAGCGTTGACGACTCGCGTCGACATCCGCATAATTCCGCTCCTGTCGCAGGGCGCCCGTAGCTCAGTTGGATAGAGTACCTGGCTACGAACCAGGCGGTCGGGAGTTCGAATCTCTCCGGGCGCACCACTCGACAGACCTTCAGCATCCGCCGCTGGAAGTGCAGTAAAATAGAGAAGTAAGTTGATTGTGTACCGCGCGCCCGTAGCTCAGTTGGATAGAGTACCTGGCTACGAACCAGGCGGTCGGGAGTTCGAATCTCTCCGGGCGCACCACACACGATCAACACAACAAGTTTATGTAATTGGCGCCCGTAGCTCAGTTGGATAGAGTACCTGGCTACGAACCAGGCGGTCGGGAGTTCGAATCTCTCCGGGCGCACCATTACACCGAAACAGCAGGCCTCGGCCTGCTGTTTTTTTTGTGTTTTTGGCAGGGCTGCGCCCTGCACCTGCAGAGGCCAAAGCAACGGCAACGGCAACAGCAGAAGCAGGCATTCCGTGGGTGGCGGGGCGGTATGGGTAGGCAGGACACGCCGTAAACCCATCCATGGGGGCTCGATGGCGCCATCCATGGCGCCAACGGTCCTGCCTACCCATACCGCCCCACCTCTGACAGATCGCCGCGATCTGGTAGATCCACGCCACGCGTGGATGACTCCATCAAGTTCGAATATTTCGACAATTGAACGAAGAGCATCCACGCATGGCGTGGATCTACGTGTCGACCAAGGTCGACACCCACCAAGAGCAGGCCAAGAGCAGGCCATGCCATTCCGACAGATCGCGGGAAACTGTCGAAGGCGGGGTGGGTCCGGTTGCGGGGGTGTAAGCGCCATGGATGGCGCGCCCAAGCCTCCATGGACGGATTCACGGCGTCCCCCGCAACCGGACCCACCCCGCCATCCCACGGAATGCCCGCTGTTGCTTTGGCTTTTGCTTTGGCTGTTGCCGTCGATTCGGCAGGTGCAGGGCGCAGCCCTGCCGAACCCTACCCCTCTGCCATCGTCTGCCACCACTGTGCCAGCAGCTCCGGCCGTCGCAGGCGCTCGCGCCACCAGCGCAGGGCCGCGCCATCTTCGCCAGTGCGCCAGGCCAGCCAGAAAGTCTCCTCCGGCTTGTGCTCCTCGACCTCGCGGATCACCAGCTGGCCGCGCGCCACCGCCGCCCGCGCACACGGCTCGGGCAGGAAGCCGAATCCCAGCCCCTGGCACTGCAGCTTCAACTTGCTGGCCATGTCCGGCACGGTCAACGTCTCCTGGCCCATCAACAGGCCCACGGTGCGTGGCAGCAGGCGTCGTGCCGAATCGGATACCGCGATCGCGCAATACGGCGCCAACTGCTCGCGGCCCAGCACACCCGGCACGGTCGCCAGCGGATGGCTCGGCGCCACGGCAAACACAAAATCAACGCTGCCCAGCGGCTCGACCACGTAGCCCCCGCCACTGGGGCCCTCACCGGGCGCGCCCACCAGCAGGTCGGCACGCCGGTCCAGCAGCGCTTCCCAGGTGCCGGACAACGCCTCGCCGAACAGGCGCAATCGGGTCGGCGCCGCCACCTCGCGGAAGGCAGCAATATCCGGCCCCAGCAGCCAGGTCGGAAACACCGAATCCACCGCCATGGTCAATTCAGCCTCCCAGCCTGAGGCTACCCGCCGTACCCGCAGCTCAAGCTCCCGTGCCGCACGCAGCAGGTGCCTGCCCTCCTCCAGCAACGCGCGCCCGGCTTCGGTCGGCTCCGCCCGCGGGCCGATCCGGTCGAACAGCTGCACCCCAAGGTCCTCTTCCAGCTTGGCCACGGTGTAGGAAATGGTCGAGGGCACCTTGTGCAGGGCCTTGCCGGCGCCGGCAAAGGAGCCTCGGCGGTCGATCGCGTCCAGGATCTGCAGGGCATCGAGGCTGAGCTTGAGCATTCGAAATTTTCGATGATGGCTGTCAAAACTATCCGTTTTTCAAACCCAAGGTGCAAGCGGATACTTCTCTTCAACGGGGAAACGCAGTGGTTACCAACCCACTCCGCCCCATCGAAATCATCGAACAAGGAGATTCCATCATGCTGCAGATCCGCAAGAGCGCTACCCGTGGCCTGGCCGAGCATGGCTGGCTGTCCTCGCGCCATACCTTCTCGTTCGCCAACTACTACGACCCCCGCTATGTGAGCTTCGGCCCGCTGCGGGTCATCAACGAAGACAAGGTGACCGGCGGCCAAGGGTTCGGCACCCACAGCCACAGCAACATGGAGATCGTCTCGTACGTGCTGGGCGGCGCACTGGAACACAAGGACTCGATGGGCACCGGTTCGGTGCTGCGCTACGGCGACGTGCAGCGCATGAGCGCCGGCAGCGGCGTCAGCCACAGCGAGTTCAACCATTCGGCCACCGATCCGGTGCATTTCCTGCAGATCTGGATCTTTCCGCAGACCGAGAACATCACGCCGTCGTATGAGGAGACCCACTTCACGCCGGAGAGCAAGCGCGGCCAGCTGCGCCTGATCGCCTCGCCGGATGGCGCCGATGGCTCGCTGCACATCCATCAGGATGCGCGCATCTTCGCCACCATCCTCGATGGCGAGCAGAAGCTGCATCACGCCCTGGCTGCCGGCCGCGGCGCGTATGTGCAGGTGGCGCGTGGCCAGCTGCAGGTCAACGGCATCACCCTGGAAGCGGGTGACGCCCTGCAGGTCAGCGACGAGGCACAGCTGACCCTGGAAAACGGCAACGACGCCGAAGTGCTGGTGTTCGACCTGCCGCTGTAACCCACACGCCCGCGATGCCGTCCGGCATCGCGGGCATGTCATGTCGCAGCGCGATCAGAACTTGTACGTCACCGCCAGCCGCACGTTGCGCGGCTCGCCCCAGGTGTAGGTGCTGTACCAGCTGAAGATCGTGTAATAGCGCTTGTCCAGCAGGTTGTTGACGTTGACGGTGGCCGACAGGCGATCGTTGAACTGGTAGCGGGCCATGGCATCCAGCAGCCAGTACGGCTGGGTGCGATGAACCACCGACGCACCACTGGCCGGGTTGGTGATGTTGCCGAACGTGGAATCCTGCCAGCGCGCGCCGCCACCAACGGTCAGGCCCTGCCAGTCGCCGCGCAGGCGGTAGCTGGTGTGCAGGCTGAACTGGTTCTCCGGCTCCAGCGTGGACACCTTGGTTCCGGCCTGGCGTGCGATCTTGTGCGCAAAGCCGCCCTGCACTTGCCAGCCCTCGGCCAGTTGCCCGGACAACTCAAGCTCGTAGCCCTTGGTGCGCACCCCCATCAATCCGCGATAGGCGATATCGCCGGTCGGCGTTTTGCCGCCTGTCGGCTGGGCGAAGTTGTCCTGATCGAGCTGGAACAGTGCCGCGCTGGCATTGAAGCGGCCGTCGAGGAACTCCGCCTTCAGGCCCATTTCATAGCTGCGGCCTTCCAGCGGATCCAGCGTCCTGCCCTGTTCGTCGCGCTCACCCTGCGGCTTGAAGATGGTGCTGTAGCTGGCATAGACCGAATAGTGCTCGCCGAGGTCGTAGACCACGCCGGCATACGGCACGAACACGCCGGTCTCGCGCGTCTGCGGCGAACGGTAGCTGGCCAGGCGGCTGCCAACGATCACCTTCAACGGGTCGGCCACATCGAAGCGACCGACCACGTACAGGCCGTTCTCGCGGGTCACTTCATTGTTGCCATAACCGCGCTGCCATTCCGGTTCCGGGATATCCCCCTTCCAGCTGTTGTAGTCGGCAACGGCGGTCGGATAGCCGGGCTGCGGCGAATAACCAGTGTTGGTCCAGCGCTTGCGCGACGCACTGCCGCCGACCACCAGTTCATGCTGACGGCCGAACAGACCGAAGTTGCCGCTCAGATAGAAGTCGGCAGCGTTGCTGACCGTCTTGCCGACGTACTTGCCCAGCCACAACGAGACGCCTTCGCCGGTGACCGGATCGGGATTGCCACCGGCCGCACCCGCCAGCGCGGCATCGTAGCCGTTGACCTGGTGGTTGAGCTGCAGCTTGGCCACCCAGTCGTTGTCGAACGTGTGTTCCAGCGTGGCAAAGCCGGTGCGCACGTACTGACGCCAGCCACTCCAGCGGGTGCCGTTGTTGAACGAGCGCGGCATGTCATTGAAATTGCCCTGGCTGTCCAGCAACGGAATGCCGCCCCAGGTCGAGCCCTTGGGATCGCTCTCCAGCACGTCGCCACCCACGGTCAGCAGCGTGCGTTCGCCCAGATCGGCTTCCAGCACGGCATAGCCGACCTTGCTCGTGCGCTGGTAGAAATCCAGATTGGAATGCTTGTCCTGCCAGGCACCTACCGCGCGCCCACGCACGCGGCCATCGGCGGTCAGCGGGCCGCCGACATCGACCTCGGCGCGGTAGTCGTCCCAGCGGCCGACGCCGAGCGTCGCACTGCCGGCAAATTCCTTGCCCGGCTTCTTGCGCACCAGGTTGATGGTCGCGCCGGGATCGCCCATGCCGGTCAGCAGGCCGGTCGCGCCCTTGAGCACTTCGATGCGGTCGTAGATCGCGGTATCGCTGAGCGTATTGCCGGCCGAGTAGGCCGAGTCGCGCGACATCGGAATACCGTCGTACTGGAAGTTCTGCACGGCAAAACCACGTGCGTAGTACTCGGTGCGCTCACTGTCATAGGTGACGATGCTGATGCCCGGGGTCACCCGCATCACGTCATCGATGCCGTCCAGGCCGAAGTCGTCCATCTGCGCACGAGTGATCACGCTGATGGTCTGCGGGGTTTGCCGCGGTGTCAGTACCAGGCGGGTGGCGGTCGCGATGGTGCCCGGCGTGTAGGCGCCGCTGCCTTCGGTGATGGTGCCCAGCTGGTTGGCGGTGACCTGCACGGTCTGCAGGGTCTGCGAGGGCGTTTTGCCCTCCTCTTCAGCCGGTGCGGATTGCGCCGAGGTGGTGCCGGCAGCGGCCAGCGAGGTCAGCAGAAGACCATGGGCAAGGGCGTTCGCCAACGGGCGACGACGCAGGGACAGCACGGAAAAACGAACAGGCACAGACGACACGACGGGACCTCCACGAAGGGGTGGGATCCTCTGGCGGCGGCTCGAGGGTAAGGGGGGGAAATGGCGGCCAAGGGCCGCAGGCGCAGGAGTTTACTCTCCTGCGCCCCCGCTGTCGTGGGTGGCGCCTGGGTCTGGGCTGGCTCTGTCCGTGGCGATGGTCAGCCGTCGACGGCAGCTACGGCCTCCAGGATCAGTGCTGCCACTTCGGCCGGATGCGATGCCAGCGAGGCATGGCTCGCCTCCAGTTGCAGCAGGCGCTTGGGCTGCATGCGTTCGGCCATGGCCTTCTGGTTCTGCGGCGCGATCATCCGATCCTGGCTGGAAAGCTGGTACCAGCTCGGCTTGTGCTTCCATGCCGGGTCGCTGATCGCATCGCCGAAGGTGCTGGCCAGCGGCGCCTTCTGGGTCACGGCCATCACCCAGCCTTCGTCGGCGCTGAGGTCCTGACAGAAACTCTCATGGAACTTGTCGGCACGCAGCCACAGATAGCCATCACTGTCCGGGGCGAGATTCGGTGCCGCTTCGGGCAGGTGCTGCTGGGTAATGCCGCCGGGGCTCTCACCACTGTCCGGCGCAAATGCAGCGATGTAGACCAGGCCCTGCACGTTGGGCTGGTTGCCGGCTTCGGTGATCACCGCGCCCCCATAGGAATGCCCGACCAGCACCACCGGGCCATCGATCTGGCGGATCATCCGGCGCGTACGCTCGGCGTCGTTGACCAGCGAGGTCAGCGGCAATTCGACCGCCTTCACCTGGTCGTGGCCCTTGCGGTGCAGTTCCAGGATCACCTTGGCCCAGTGTGCGGCCCCGCCCCAGAAGCCATGGACGAGGAGGATGGTCGGTGTGGTGCTCATGCGCTGATCTCCGGCAGCGGCCGGGCGGAATGCCGACCGTCGGGCTACTGTCCACCGATGGCGTTAATCACTGGTGACGCATCCGGACCAATGCATTCGTATTCGACATTCGATGTCATTGATGGCACTTGCCCGGAACTTCTGAAAACGTTTTCATGGCGACGATCCTCTGGAGCCTTCCTCGCGCATGACGCCTTCTTCTCCCCGCGCCCAACAGCACGCCACCCGCGCTGCATTCTTCATTCCCGGCTTTGCCACCGCTGCCTGGGCACCGATGGTGCCGTTCGCCAAGGCCAAGGCCGGGTTGTCCGATGCCAGCCTCGGCGGGCTGCTGCTGTGCTTGGGGCTTGGCTCATTGCTGGCGATGCCGCTGGCAGGTGCATTGACCGCGCGCCTGGGCTCGCGCCGCTTGATGATCGCCACCACGGCGTTGATCCTGCTCGCTCTGCCGCTGCTGACGCTCGCCCCCACGCCGCTGTCACTGGGCGCGACGCTGTTCGTTTTCGGTGCGGGTGTGGGCGCAATGGACTGCACGATGAACATGCAGGCGGTAGCCGTCGAGCGCGATGCGGGACGCCCGATGATGTCCGGCTTCCACGCGTTCTACAGCATTGGTGGCTTCGTCGGCGCCGGCTGCATGACCGGCCTGCTGGTTCTGGGCACGCCACTGTGGCTGGCGTCGTTGGTTGCTGTAGCGGCAATGCTGCTGGTAGCCCTGCTGTCGGCACCACACTGGCGCCCGCAACGCATCCTGCATGACGGCCCGATGCTGGCCGTGCCGCACGGCGTCGTGCTGTTCATCAGCGTGCTGGCCTTCGTGGTGTTCCTGGCCGAGGGCTCGATGCTCGACTGGAGTGCGGTGTTCCTGGCCGAAGTGCGGCAGGTGCCGCGAGACCAGGCCGGTGCCGGCTTTGCGGTGTTCACGCTGGCGATGACCGCGATGCGCCTGTTTGGCGACGGCATCGTCGAGCGCCTTGGCCGCACCCGCACCATCGTCATTGGCGGCATCACCGCTGCGGCCGGTTTTGCGCTGGCCACGCTGGTGCCCTCCTTCGCGATGGCGCTGGTCGGCTACGTGCTGGTGGGCCTGGGCTGCGCCAACATCGTGCCCGCCCTGTTCTCGATGGCCGGCCAGCAGCGCGCGATGCCGGAGAGCATTGCGATCACCGCAGTCACCACGCTGGGCTACGCCGGCATCCTTGCAGGCCCTGCAGCGATCGGCGCGCTCGCCCATGCCACCAGCCTCGGGTTCGCCTTCCTGTGCGTGGCAGCGATGCTGCTGGGCGTTGCGGCATCGGCACGTTCGCTGGCGCGCCGCCTGCCCTGAAGGCTCAGCTGCGCGCTGGGGTCTTTGCTGGTGCATCGACGCCGTGCACCAGCCACTCGGCCTGTGCCGGCAACTGCGGCGCTGGGCACGCGGTCTTCGGGTGGTGCTCGTCGCGCGCCATCCAGTCATCGACCACGCCGGCCAGCAGGTCCAGCCGTAGCGGCAGGGTGATGTGATCTTCGCCGCGCATCTCGATGTAGTGCGCTCGCGGGTTGGCCTGCGCCAACACACGCCCCTGGCTGACCGGAATGTGCTGGTCACCCTGCCCGTGCAGCAGCAGTACGCAGGCACGGGTATCGGCCAGCGCGCGGGCAACATCCACCTTGTCCAGGTCCACGTCGATACGGCGGCTGGCGGCGGCCACCACCTGGTTGATGTCCTGGCTGCCGTAGCGCCAGCGTGCATACGAGGCGATGGCCTGTGCCTTCAAGCCTTCCGGCTGCAGCGCCATCAGATGCGGAATCATGGTGCGGATCGCTACGCCGGCATTGGCGAACGATTCCATCGCCACCACGCCGGCCACCTGGTCACCCAGCTTGTCAGCGGTGAACAGTGCGGTGGCCGCGCCGTAGGAAACACCGAACAGGTACAGCGGGCCGGTCACTTCGCCGCGCGCGCGCAGCTCGGCGATGACATCCACCACATCGTCCGATTCATAGGTGCCGTAGCCAGAGGGACCGGCGCCGGACTGGCCATGGTTGCGCAGGTCCAGGGTGACCACGCGGTAGCCCGACTCGGCCAGCTGCAGCGACCACGGCAGCATCGAATCACCGTTCATCATCCAGCCGTGCAGCAGCACCACGGTGCCACGCGGCGCCTGCGCGCGGAACGGTTGCGGTACCGCCAGGCTCAACCCGGTATCCAGCGGCAGGCCGTTCTGGTGCTGCTGCGGCAGGTAGTGATAGCGCGCACCATAGTCGCCCGGATCGAAAGCACGCCAGAAGATCGGCACGCCATCACGGCCCGCGGCGAAGCCATGCCGGTTCGGCAGCGCGGCCACAGCGGCGGCGATACGCGGTTGATCAAGCAGGGTCGAAACGCCACCGGGCGCGATCAGGCGATCGCTGAGCGAGGTGGACGAGGCGGTCATCGAAGAAGAGCATGCAGCCAGCCACAGGCCGGCGCACGCCAGCAAAAGCAGCAGCAGGCGCTTCATGGGCAGTCAGGGGAAAAGTGCGACAGCGTGGCAGGTTAGCGGTCACGCCCGATGCCATCTATCGCAGCTGGATGACGGGTTGATGACAGCGCAGGATCGATTCAGCTTGTCACAATGTCGCGACCGGCCAGAGCATTGATCCGGATCAATGAACGCCATCGCACGAATGGCCACAGTGCCCGCATGCGCACCTCGTTCAAGCTCGCCATTGCCTTGGCCGCCACATTGGCCGCCGCCTACGGCATCGCCCGCAGCACACCGTACTGGTTCTCCACACGGCAACAGGCCGAGGTCGATATCCACGATCCGACCCTGATCGAGCAGGGCCGGTATCTGTCGCGTGCCGCCGACTGCGCCGCCTGCCATACCGCACCGGGCGGCAAGCCCTTCGCCGGTGGGCTTGGCATGCAGACGCCGATGGGCACGCTGTACTCGACCAACATCACCCCGGACCCGGATACCGGTATCGGCGCGTACGACTATGCGGATTTCGAGCGCGCGGTGCGGCGTGGCGTCCGCCATGACGGCCAGCCGCTGTATCCGGCAATGCCTTACGCCTCGTACGTGATCGCCAGCGATGCCGAGATCAAGGCGCTGTATGCCTACTTCATGGGTGCAGTGCAGCCGGTGCGGCAGGACAACGCCGACAGCACCATTCCGTGGCCGGCAAACATGCGCTGGCCGCTTGCCTGGTGGCAGCTGCTGTTCGCGCGCCCGCGCAGCTTCACCCCCGATCCAACCCTGGATGCCGGCCAGCAGCGCGGCGCCGAACTGGTTGAAGGCCTGGCCCACTGCGGCGCCTGCCATACCCCGCGCGGGCTGGCCTTCCAGGAAAAAGCGATGGCCGATGATGGCAGCCGCCAGTTCCTGTCCGGCTCGGTGCTGGAAGGCTGGTATGCGAAGAACCTGCGCAACGAGGCCACCGGGCTGGCCAGCTGGAGCGAAGCCGAGATCGTCGAGTTCCTGCGCACCGGCCGCACCGATCGTTCCGCGGCCTTCGGCGGCATGGCCGATGTGGTCGAGCACAGCACGCAGTACCTCTCCGATGCCGATCTGCTGGCGATGGCGCGGTATCTGAAGCAGCTGCCAGCACGTGAAGGCCGCAGCGCGCAGTGGACGCCGGGCACCGACACCACTACCGCCGCACTGCGCGGCGGCGACTACCGGGTGGCCGGTTCGCTGGCCTACGCCGAACACTGCCAGGCCTGCCACCGTGCAGATGGCCGTGGCATGCCACGGGTCTACCCTGCCCTGGCCGGCAACTCCATCGTGTTCGCCGACGATCCCAGTTCGCTGGTGCAGGTAACCCTGATCGGTGGACGCACGCCGCACACGCCGCATGACCGGATGGCGTTCACCATGCCGGGCTTCGAGCAGCTGCCCAATGCGCAGCTCGCCGACATCCTCACCTTCATCCGCAACAGCTGGGGCAACCAGGCCAGTGCGGTCAGCGAACTGGACGTGGCGCGCATGCGCCGGGTAGTGCGTGACAAGCCGGTGCATGTGGTCCCGCAGGAGACGGCGCAATGAGGCGTTCGAAGAAGCGTTCCAGAGCGTTGATCGCCAGCGCAGTGGTTGCGGTGCTGCTGGCCGGTGCCGGCACGCTGCTGTACCAGCACCTGTACCCGGACCTGGATGCGGAGGTGGCAAGGACCCTGGACATCCTCGACGGCCACGGCCAGGTGGTGGGCCAGTACCACGTGCCCAGTGCCGAAGAGATCGCCAGCCTCGGCAACGCCGACGCGGTGATGTTCGGCCGTCGCCTGCTCAACGAGACCGCACGCCTGCTGCCGGACAACGTCGGCAACGATCTGAACTGCAATTCCTGCCACATGGCCGAGGGCAAGCGACCGTTCGGCAATCACTACTTCAACACCGGCGGTGGCAGCTACCCGCGCTACATGCCGCGCCCGGGCAGGGAAATCGGTCTGGCCGAGCGCATCAACGGCTGCCTGCAGCGTTCGATGAACGGCAAGCCGCTGGCCAAGGATGCACCGGAGATGCGCGCGATGCTGGAGTACATGGCGTGGCTCAGCCGCCCGGTACCGGAGGGTGCACGCGTGGCCGCGCCCAGCGAAGGGCCGATCGACAGCACGCTGATGCCGGACCCGATACGTGGGCAGGCGCTGTATGCCGCGCAGTGCGCTGCCTGCCACGGCGACAACGGCGAAGGCCAGCGCGATGCCAGCGGCGATATCGCGTTCCCGCCGTTGTGGGGCGAGCACAGCTTCAACATCGGTGCCGGCATGGCGCGGTTGTACAAGGCCGCTGGCTTCGTCAAGCACAACATGCCGCCGGCAGTGACCCGTGAACCGCCACTGGGCCAGCAGGTGATGCCCGACCAGGATGCAGTGGATGTCGCCAGCTACTTCATCAACCAGCCGCGCCCGGACTTCGCCGGCAAGGCAAAGGACTGGCCACGCGACCCGAAACCGAAGGACGCGCGCTACTGAGGAGCGCCGCCGGTGTTGCCGGCCGTCACACAACACACTCCCTGCATCTGCGCGTCACCGCCATGTCATCGGCACTGCCGACACTCCCGGACTTTCCTCCCCTGAAGGTCCGGTTTCGATGCGAACGATTGCGCGCTTTCCCCGTATCTCGCTGCTTGCCCTGCTGATTGCTCCCGCACTGGATGCCCTGGCTGAAGCACCGCAGGGCGATGCCGCCGATACGCGAAGCGCCGACGCGCGGACCCTGGACCAGGTGCAGGTGATCGGCCAGGCCACCAGCTATGCCAAGACCTCGGTGCGCCAGGAAACCTTGAACCGGCAGACCGTGCTGAGCAGTGTCAACGGTGCGCTCAACGAAGTGCCCGGCGTGGTCGTCAGCGAAGCCGATGCCACTGGCTCGTCGGTCTGGGGCACGCAGATCAGCATGCGCGGCTTCGTCACCAACCGCGATACCCAGCAGATCGGCACCACCATCGACGGCCTGCCCAATGGCGGTTCCGGTTATGGCGGCGGCTCGCTGGCCAACCGCTACATCGATACGCTCGATCTGGAAACGGTGGAAGTGAGCCAGGGCACGGCCGATATCTCCTCGCGCTCGAACGAAGCACTGGGCGGTACCCTGAACTTCCTCACCAGCGATCCATTGCAGGAGCAGCGCCTGCGCATGGTGGTGGGTGCCGGTGACAATGAAGCACGCAAGTACTACGTACGCTACGACACCGGTCTGCTGGGCGGACACACCCGCGCGTGGATCAGCGCATCATCGGCGCGCGTGCATGACTGGATCGATGGCACCGGCCACACCAGCAACGACAACATCGCCGGCAAATTCATCACCGAACTGGACCGCTGGACCTTGACCGGCTACCTGTCCTACAACGATGCCGACGAGCCGGAGTACACCAGCGTTTCACCGAAGGGTTTCGCCACCAACCCGGACCGCGATGGTCTGGTCGGCACCCTGACCGGCATTCCGTATCTGGACCAGAACTACCGCTCCGGTTCGCGCGCACTGCGCGAGAACACCTTCGGTTACCTGCGCGCGGCGTTTGACGGCGGCGACGGTTTCAAGGCCTCGATGGCCGCTTACGGGCACCGCATGCAGGGCCGCGGTGACTGGCTGCCGCCGTACCTGGCCGATGTCAGCGACGATGGCGCCGGTCGCCCGCAGTCGGAATACCTCGGCGGCAGGACGGTCTACGGCGGCAGCAACCGCGGCCAGATCTACTTCGTGAACCCCGATGGCAGTTCCGCCCAGCGTCTGGCCAACTGCACGCCGCGACTCGGCTTCAGCGCCGAGTACGACCCCAACTGCTACGCCGGCAATGTGCAGGGCGCGCAGTCCTACCGCCATTCCCACTACGACAACGATCGTATGGGCGTCACCGCCGACGTCGAATGGCGGCAGACCTTCGGCGCGATCGACAATACGATCCGCGGTGGTCTGTGGGTCGAGAAGCTGGACCGTTCCGTGCGCCGTGACTGGCACCGCCTGCTCAACGTCGGCCAGGATATCGCCTTCGACCACCAGCCCTACTGGGTGCAGTTCGAAGACAAGTACAAGGTCGATGAGCAGATGTACTACGTCGAGGACGTGGCCCGCTTCGGCCCGTTCAGCGCACGCCTCGGCGTAAAGCAGTTCTTCGTCGACCAGTCGCGTCGCCGTGTGATCGGCGCCGCCGAGAATGTGAAGTCCGATTCGAAGTCCGATCCGCTGCTGTCCACCGGCTTCACCTGGGCACCAGGTGTGGAGGGCATGGAGCTGTTCGCCGGCTACTCGCAGAACTTCGCGGCGATCCCCTCCGGCGTGCTGGGTGAAACCGATCCGCAGCGCTTCCGCAATGTCGAACCGGAAACCGCCGACAACATCGAACTGGGCATGCGCATCAGCCGCTGGCCGCTGACCGCTTCAATCACCCTGTACAACATCAAGTTCGACAACCGAATCGTCTACCTGCCGGCCGGTCTGGTCAGCGGCATCGACTACCTCGGCGAGACCGACGGCGTCTACGAGAACTTCGGCGGCGTGGAGAGCAACGGCCTGGAAGCGGCCTTCGGCTACGGCTGGGACAATGGCTGGCGCATCAATGCCGCCTACACCTACAACCGCTCCAAGTACCTGGGCAGTGGCAACGACGCGCGCGACAAGCAGCTGGGCATCGTCGACGGCGCCAAGGTGATCGGCCAGCCCGAGCAGATCCTGGTGGTGTCGGCCGACTGGCAGGGTGAGAACTGGAACTTCGGCCTGTCCGGTCGCTACCTCGGCGAGCGCTACCTGGATGCGGCCAACGTCAACAAGCTGCCTTCGGCCACCGTGTTCAACGCCAACATCGGCTTTGACCTGCAGGGCCTGTCGCCGCGCCTGAAGGGCATGGGCGCCAACCTGGTGGTGAGCAACCTGACCGACAAGCGCTATCTTGCAGGGGTGGACGGCCGCGACAACGCCTTCATCGGCGCCCCGCGCACCGTCGGCATCTCCTTCCGCGTGGACTTGTGAGTGTGACCCTGTGACCGATACCGGCCGACGCCGACTGTTGCAGGCCGGCGTCGCCGCCGGCCTTTCGCCGCTGCTGCCCAGCATCGCCCGGGCAGCAGCGATCGCCCCTGCTTCGCGCACGCGCAGCCTGCAGGACCTGCAGCACATCGTGGTGTTCATGCAGGAGAACCGTTCGTTCGACCACTACTTCGGCACCCTGCCGGGCGTTCGTGGTTTCGGCGACCGCTTCGTGGCCCCAGCGCCGCCCCTGCCCGGCGACGACCACCCGCGCAGCCTGTGGCTGCAGCCCGATGCCAGCGGCCAACGCGCGATCGCCCCTTTCCCGTTGGATACCGCCGCGCACTTCGGCTACATGCGGGTGGAGGGCACGCCCCACACCTGGCCGGATGCACAGCAGGCGTGGGACCACGGGCGCATGGCGCACTGGCCCAAGGCCAAGCAGAACCATTCGATGGGCTACTTCCAGCGCAGCGACATGCCGTTCCAGTTCGCCCTGGCCGATGCGTTCACCCTCTGCGATGCCTACCACTGCGCGATGCAGGCCGGCACCAACCCGAACCGCGTGTTCCTGTGGACCGGCCACAACGATGCCCAGGCCCGCGCAGGCGGCCCGGTGATCGCCAATTCGCACGACAATTTCCCCGAGCAGGGCGGCCATCCGGAGTCTTATCGCTGGACCAGCTATGTCGAGCGACTGCAGCAGGCCGGCGTGTCCTGGCAGATCTACCAGGACATGGCCGACAACTTCACCGACAACCCGCTGGCCGGGTTCGAGGCCTTCCGCCAGGCGCACCGCGGCGACCCGGGGCATGACCCGGAGCTGCGCGCACGCGGCGTCAGCACCCGTGGCCTGGCGCAGCTGCGCGAGGACGCGATCAGCGGCCGCCTGCCGCAGGTCAGTTTCATCATCGCCGATGCGGCCGGCAGCGAGCATCCGGGGCCGTCCAGCCCCGCGCAGGGCGCCGCCTATACTGCGCGCCTGCTGGATGCATTGACCGCCGATCCCGAGGTGTGGAGCCGCACCGCCCTGCTGTTGATGTTCGATGAGAACGATGGCTTCTTCGACCATGTACCGCCACCGGCACCGCCCTCCCCGCTTGGCGATGGCTGGGCCGGTGCATCGGCGGTCAGCACCGAGGGCGAATACCACCGCAACCCGGCACCGGGCGACGGGAAATACGATGCCGCCGAGCTGCGCGGTCGTCCCTACGGTCTCGGCCCGCGCGTACCGTTGTATGTGATTTCACCGTGGAGCCGTGGCGGCTGGGTCGACTCGCAGGTGTACGACCACACCTCGGTGCTGCGTCTGATCGAGCGCCGCTTCGGCGTGGCCGCGCCGGACATCTCGCCGTGGCGGCGTGCGGTCTGCGGTGACCTGAGCAACGCCTTCGACTTCGCCCAGCGCGACACGCGCCCCTTCGTCAAGGCGCTGCCGGATGTCACCGCCGTCGCAGCGCGCGCCGCCGCCCTGCCCGGCCGTACCGTGCCTGCGCTGCCCGATGGCCTGCATCCGGCTCGCCAGGCGCCGGGCGTGCGTCCGGCGCGGGCACTGCCCTATCGGCCGCAGGTGCAGGCCACGTCGGTGGATGGCGAGGGCCTCAGCCTGCAGCTGGCCAGCGATGGCGCCACGGCCGTGCTGCATGTCTACGACCGCTTGCAGCTGGACGCCATCCCGCGCCGTTACACCGTGGTACCGGGTACTCCGTTGCGGGATCGTTGGCCACTGGATGCACAGGGTCGTTACGACCTCTGGCTGCTGGGGCCGAATGGATTCCATCGCCACTATCGCGGCGCTGGCACGCTCGCGCCGTTGCACGCGCACGTGGAGCGCGCGGATGGCCAGATGCGGCTGGTGCTGCGCAATCCATCGCCTTCAGCGCGCAGGGTCAAGGTGCAGGGCGGCGCCTACGCGGGCCACATGCCCGCACAGGAACTGCAGCTGGTGGCCGGCGCGGAAACCGTACTGGCCTGGGACCCGACACCGACCGCAGGCTGGTACGACCTGATCGTGCATTCGGAGGGCGTCGAGCAACGTCTTGCCGGTCGTGCCGAAGATGGCCGCCCTGGTACGAGCGACCCCGCCATGGGCACCGCACCGTTGCGCTTCGAACACGGCTGAACGCACTTCCGTAGAGCCGGGCGATTGCCCGGCTCTACGGGCTCAGGCCTCCTGCAACCCCGGCCGGCCGTGCTCCACTGCATAGCGCTTCCAGCTCTGCAGCGTGCCGTTCGGCCGCATGACCGTATCGAGCGTCTTCATGTCACCGATCCAGGTATCGCGGGTGACATCACACAGCACGTAACCGCGCTTGTCCGTCGTCGCTTTCAGGTGGGGACTGTGCCGCAGCTGGTTCTCTGCATACGCATCCATACCCTGCCCGTCGGCGCCCGAGCTGATCGAGGTCGCCAGGAACTCGCTGGAGATCACCCCGGAATCGGTGCTGTCCTGCACCAGGTCGCTGGCATAGTGGCGGTGCGCATCGCCACAGGCGGTCACCACGTTGCCGAAGCCCACCTTCTGGATGTGATCAAGCAGGCGGCGGCGGCTGGACAGGTAGCCGGACCACTGGTCATCGGACGACTGCACGACGCCGTCCTTCTCGCGCATGTAGTTGCCCAGTGAGACCTGGTGCGCGATCGCGTGCCAGCGCGGTGCCGCATCGGCCAGGCCGTCGAACAGCCATTGCTCCTGCTTCGCACCCACAATGCTGCGCTCGGAAGATTCCACCTGTCCGCGCTGCGCCATGTCCACCTGCTTGCTGCGGTACTGGCGGGTATCGAGCAGGTGCAGGTCCAGCAACGTGCCGTAGCGCGCGCGACGGAACATCTGCATATGACCATCGCGCGGGAACGACGAAGCGCGCAACGGCATGTTTTCGTAATACGCCTGGAACGCCTGTGCGCGGCGCAGCAGGAACAGCTCGCTGGGCGTACCGTCCTGGTCTTCGGCACCCGCCCAGTTGTTGTCCACTTCATGGTCGTCGAACGTCACGAACCACGGTGACGCAGCGTGCGCCGCCTGCAGGTCCGTATCGGTCTTGTACTGCGCGTAGCGGCGGCGATAGTCGTCGAGCGTATAGGTCTGTGGGCCAACGTGGTTGCGCAGGTTGGTGAACGGCTGACCGTTCATCTTCCGCATGCCGGGTTGGCTTTCACCCTCATAGATGTAGTCGCCGTAATGGAACACGAAATCGAGTGGTTCCTCGGCAATGTGCCGCCAAGCCGTGTAGTGCCCTTCCTCGAAATGCTGGCATCCGGCCACCGCGAAGCGCACGCGCTTGATCGGCGCGTTCGCCGCAGGCAGGGTGTGGGTGCGTCCGATCGCACTGGCATGGCCTCCCACGGTGAAGCGGTACCAGTACGGCCGCCCAGGCAGCAGGCCGTCCAGTTCCACGTGCAGCGCATGGCCCAGTTCGGGGTGGGCCAGCGAGGTACCCTGCCGCACCACGGTGCGCATGCCCTCGTCATCAGCCACCTGCCATCCCACCACCATCGGCCGGGTGGGCATGCCGCCACCGAACACCAGGGGCTCGGTGGCCAGCCGCGTCCACAGCACCATGCCGTCGGCCGACGGATCACCCGACGCCACGCCGAGGGTGAACGGCGTACTGGCAAAGCGCGGCGAGGCCAGCAGATTGCGTGGATTCAGTGCTGCCGCATCGCTCTGCGCAGCCAGCGCGCGGGCAGTGCCGACCCACGCACCCAACGCGGAAAGTCCCGACAGGGCAAGGAAGCGCCTGCGATTGATCGTATCCAAGACGGCCGCCCTCAGTTGTAGATGATGTGGAAGTAGAAGAAGCGACCGTAGTCGTCGATCTCGGTGCGGAAGCGACCGTTCGGACCGGTGCTGTAGGTGGGCTGGGTATTGAACAGGTTCTTCGCCTCGTACTTCAGCGTCACGTGCTTGCTGGCCTTGTGGCTGAAGGCCAGGTTGAAGGTCATGTACGGGTCGTAGTACGAGTCCAGCCACTGGGTATCGCCGAAGTCGACCAGCATGCGGCTGCGGTAGGTACCGGACACGCGCAGCTGCGAGCTCTTCCACGGCATGCGCCAGATCACCGAGCCGTTCACCGACCAGTCGGGCTGGTACAGCAGGCGGTCCAGCCGGCGCTCGCTGCCATCGCTGATGCGGTAGTTGGTCTGCCCGTCCAGTCGGGTGGCATTGAGGTACATGTCGAAGCGGTGGCGGCCCCACTGCAGATTGCGGTTTGCCACCGCGAACTCGACACCGCGCAGCGTGGACTCATCGGTGTTCATCGGCTGCGTGACGCGATAGCGGACGTCGCCGATGTTCTCGAACGTGGTCAGGGTATAGATGTCGTCCTTGATCACCTTGTCGAACAACGCGACCGACACCAGGCCGTTGTTGCCGTTGAAGTACAGGTCCCAGGCCAGGTCGAGGTTGGTGGCGCGGCGCGGCTGCAGCGAGGCATTGCCCTGCTTGATGGTGCAGAAGCCTCCGCCCAGCTCGTCATCGCCACAGCTGGTGCTGGTGGCCTGGGCGATGTTGCTGGGTGTCGGCCGGCCCAGCGTGCGGCTGGCGGAGAAGCGCAGGCGCTGGTTCTCGCTCAGTTTGAAGGTCGCGTTCAATGACGGCAGCAGGTTGTTGTAGCCGCCACTGCTCTTGCGGAATGCCGAGGTGTAGGTGGTACCGCCATCATCACTGAACGGACTGAACGCATCGAAGGAGGTGTGGTCATAGCGCAGGCCGCCGATCAGCAGCAGCCGGTCCCAGGCGTAATGCGCCGAAACGTAGGCGTTGGCGATGTCTTCCACGTACTTGTAGTCGCTGGTGAAATCGGCATTCGGGTAGGCCGCATCGTTGTTGCCCAGCTTCGGGTACAGCTCGTCATGCCATTTGCGGTTGTCGATCAGCGGGAAGCCGGGGACGCTGCCCAGCAGGGTCGAACCCGGATACAGATAGTCGTTCAAGGTCGCGCTGGTCTTGTAGTAATCGAAATCGATGTCCTGCCAGATCTTCAGGTGGCGATATTCGGCACCGGCGGCGAGACCGAAGCCGCGCGCATCGGCATCGATGTTGTAGCTGAAGTCGGCACGCAGGTTGTCGATGCTCTCCTTCGCGTCGCGCGGCGAGATGTAGGCCTGCGCGGGATTGAGCTTGAACGCCGAGCTGGTCAGCAGACTGGAGTCCGACACACCCACCGCGTTCGGAAAGCCATGACTGTCGTTGGCATAGTCGACGAACAGGTTGCTCGGGTACGCGCGTACGCCCCAGTAGACTTGGGTGTTGTGGAAGGTCTCTTCGGTGTGGCCGGCGCGCAGGGTCAGCCGCGAGAGGTCGCCGATATCCCAGTTGAAGCTGGCGATCGCACCGCGGTTACTGCGGTCCCAGCGGTCATGGCGGTTCTTGATGTAGATGCTGTTGATCTGGGTGGTGCCGCCGTCCTCGGTCTGGTTGCGTATCGGGAACTTGGCGTTGCCATACAGATCGGTCTTGTTCATCGTCGAGTTCTCGTAGAACCGGTACGAATACAACAGCAGCGAGGCATAGAACGGATCGTCCGACGGCTTCCATTCCAGCTTGGCCGAGCCACCGAAGTTGGTGATGTAGTTGGTGTAGGTGCCGGTGCTGAAGTTGCCCGGCGCGCGCAGGCCGTTCCAGCCTTTCGCCTCGTCCGGGCCGGTGGTTCCGTCGGTGAGGTACTTGCCGGCATCGTTGTAGTAATAGTTCGATTCCACCCAGCGCTTGACACTGTTGCGTGATCGCTGCTCATAGCGCGCAACTGCGACGATGCCGAACTGATCGTCTGCACCGAACTGGTTGGAGAACACCGCTTTGGCGCTCTTGCCGAAGTGGCCCAGTGTCTTGTGGTCGCCACCCGCGCTGCGCCCCACATTGGTCTCGGCCGTGGAATAGATGCCGGCCACGTCGGCGAACACATACTTGCCGGAGCGGTCAAAGGCACTACGGCTGATGATGTCGATCACACCACCGATGGCATCAGGTGCCTGCTCGGCACTGAAACTCTTGTAGATGTCCGTGCGGGTGCCGATGTCGCTGGGAATCAGCTGCAGGTTGTTCATGCGTTCGCCGGAGCCACTGCCGCCCACGCTTGCGATCGCGATGCCATCGATGGTCGTGTAGTTGAGATTGGCCTGAACCCCGCGCACGGTCACATAGCGCGGTTCACCCGCATCCTCCACCGCACTGAGGCCCGGCGCAGCCATCAGGCTCTCGGCCAGCGTCTCATCGCCGTAGCTGTCCATCTCGTCGTAGATCACCGAATCCTTGATCACCGGCGAGGTCTTCTTCTGTTCGATCACCTCATGCGCAGCGATCACCCTGATCGTTCCCAGGGTCGGAGCGACCACGGCTTGCGGCTGCTGCGGTGCCGGTGCGGCCGGCCCGGTTTCGCGCTTTGCCGGTGCCGCATCGATGGCGATCACGTTGCCGTCCAGCACCGTGTAGCGCAGGCCGGTGCCGGCCAGCAGCGTGTCCAGCGCCTGCTTGACGGTGGCCCCCCGCGGTACCGCGCCCGCCATGGGTGCATTGCCCGCGCCGGCATACAGGAACTGCACGCCGGAGCTGCGTGACAGCTGCTCCAGTGCCTGGCTCAAAGGCTGCGCGGCGATCGCTGCAGTGACCCTGGTCTCAAGCCCGTTGGACGACGCCGCCTGCGCATGCGCGCCCAGACAGGGAGACAAGGCCAGTACCACCGACAGATAGAGCTTCTTGCGCATCACGGTTCCTTGCAGGAGAGAGGACTGCTGCTGCCGCGTCGGCATTCGACAGCGGCTTCTCCCAAGTAAGAGCCGGCATCGGCGGAAGTGGAGAACGCCGATTCGATGAATTTTTTCTGACAGCCCATCGCCCAACCGGGATCAGCGGCTGGAGACCCATACCGTGTCCTGTTCGCGACGGATGACGAAGCGCGCGTCCCGCTGCAGGAATGCCTGCAGCGCTGCGACCCGGTGCGCCTCCAGGCTGCCCGACAGGCGCGCCGCCCGCGCCACGTCATCGGTCACCCGTACCTGCACCTGGTTGTGCCGGTTGAACGCAGCAGCCACCTCGTCCAGCCGCTCATCACGGAACGACACCCGGCGCTGCTGCCAGTCCAGCAGCATGGACATCGGTATTTCCAGCGGCTGCACCGCATGGCTGAGATGATCGACCTGGACCACCCGCCCGGCGGGCAGCTGCGCCAGCCGGCGTTGCCCATCACCGGCGGTCCAGACCTCCACCTCGCCGGATACCACGCCGATACGCGTGCTCTGCAACCGGCGCGACACATCGAACACGGTGCCGATGTCACGGATCTGCAGATCACCGACCCGTACCTCGAAGGGCCGGCGATCCGCTGCGATATCAAATGTGGCCTCGCCCTGCAGCAGTTCGACGCGGCGGCTGAACCAGCCGACGGTCACCCGCAGACGGCTGTCTGCATTCAGCCGCACCTGGGTCCGGTCAGCCAGCACCACCTCACGCAGTTGCCCGTGCCCGGCGACCAGCATCTGTTCGCGCGGCATCAGCCACGGCAGCAGACCGGCCACCAGCAACAGTCCGCACGCCACCGCAGCCACCCGCCTCCAGAGCGGCCGGCGCGTTCGTGTTGCAACCACGGCGCGCGGCGCGGGCACGGGCGCGGCAAACAACGGCACCACTTTCGCCGTTGCCCGCAGCACGGGCAGGACTGCCCTGCTTCCCTGTTCCTGTACGTGCGCCGACATGGCCGCGCCCACCTGCCGGTGCAGATGCAGGGCATGCAGGTACGCGCGTACGTGCTCGGGCGAGCCCTTCATCCACGCCATGAACTCGGCGCGCTGCGCAGCGCTCAGGTCACCCTCGCGGTTGCACAGGAACCAGTGCGCAGCCTGTTCGGCCACCTCGTCATCCATCGCTGCAGGCTCCTGCCGGTTCATCCGTCCTTCCCGGCGCCCAGCGCCTTCCTGCAGGCATCCAGGCCCTTGCCGATGTGCTTGCGCACCATGTGCACCGACACGTCCAGCTGCGCCCCCACCTGTTGGCAATCCAGTCCTTCGCGGTAGTGCAGTTCCATCACCCGCCGCGTCGTGGGTGGCAGTTGCGCGATGGCGCCGCGGATCCCGCTCCAGCGCTGCGCACGCTCGAAATCACCCTCGATGTCCTCTTCGCTGCTGAGTACCTCGGCCAGCAGGTCGACGTCCTCGATCTGCGGCAGGCCGGAGCGCGAGCGTGCCTGTTCACGGGCCAGGTTGGCTGCCACGGCGAACAGATAGGCTTCAGGGTTCTCGATCGCCGCGGCGTCTTCGCCGGTGCTGCGCAACAGGCGCAGGTAGACCTCCTGCGCCAGATCCTCGGCATCGGCAGCCTGTGAACCACGCCGAAGGAAGAAGCCACGCAGCAGGCGGCGCCGCAAGGCGTAGCTCTTCTCCCAGATCCTGACGCTGTTCACAACCGACCAACCACCCCGAGGCTGGAAAACCCAGCAGGGTGCACACCGACGATGACAGCCGCATTGCAGCGCCGCCGGGCAAAGCGCAGGTTCGCGCAGACCCAACCCTCACCTGTCTACCGGCCAACCCATGCGCCGCCTACGCTTGTCTCCCCGGCAGCCACCAAGGCCGCCCCCGCGCCACGGCCCTGCCGGCGCGATTCCGCTCCAGAGCTGTCGCCCTGCCGGCGGTGTCGCGCAGATGCCGACCGGCGCTCTCTGGAGACGCAGCATGAACCAGGCACACTTCCCTCTCGACACCGATCCGCAGGAAACCCGCGAATGGCGCGAGTCCCTGCACGCCGTGATCGAGGCTGGCGGCCGCCCCCGCGCGCACTATCTGCTGGACCAGCTCGATGAGCTTGATGTGCAGCAGCATGGCGACCTGCACACCCGCGCATGGACCGCTTACACCAACACGATTCCACCCGAGCGCCAGCCCGCCTACCCGGGCGACCTGGCCATCGAGCGGCGGTTGAACGCGATGATCCGCTGGAACGCGATGGTGATGGTGCTGCGCGCCGGCAAGCATTCCAATGTCGGCGGCCACATCGCCACCTACCAGTCCGCAGCGGTCATGTATGACGTGGGCTTCGATCATTTCTTCCGTGGCCGTACCGACACCTTCGACGGCGACATGATCTACATCCAGGGCCATTCCGCGCCGGGCATCTATGGCCGTGCGTTCGTGGAAGGTCGCATCAGTGCCGAGCGCATGGACAACTTCCGCCGCGAGGCTGGGCGTGAGGGGCTGTCTTCGTACCCGCACCCGCGGTTGATGCCGGAGTTCTGGCAGTTCCCCACCGTATCGATGGGCCTGGGCCCGCTGACTGCGGCTTATCAGGCCCGTTACATGCGCTACCTGGAATACCGTGGTCTGAAGGAGCATCAGGGCCGCAAGGTCTGGGCCTTCCTCGGTGATGGCGAAATGGATCAGCCCGAATCGCTGGCGGCCATTTCGCTGGCCGGGCGCGAGCGCCTGGACAACCTGGTGTTCGTGGTCAACTGCAACCTGCAGCGCCTGGACGGTCCGGTGCGCGGCAACGCCAAAGTGATCCAGGAACTGGAAGGCACCTTCCGTGCTGCCGGCTGGAACGTCATCAAGGTGATCTGGGGCGGTGGCTGGGACGACCTGCTGGCACGCGATCACAGCGGGCTGCTGCGCCAGCGCATGATGGAATGCGTCGATGGTGACTACCAGACCTTCAAGTCACAGAGCGGTGCCTATGTACGCGAGCATTTCTTCGGACGCAATCCGGAACTGCTGGCGCTGGTCGCGCACATGAGCGACGACGAGATATGGGCGCTGGCACGTGGCGGCCACGATCCGCAGAAGGTGTACGCCGCCTACCAGCAGGCAGTGAACACCCCGGGCCGGCCGACCGTGGTGCTGGCCAAGACGGTGAAGGGCTTCGGCATGGGTGAGGCCGGCGAAGGCCAGAACATCAATCACCAGTTGAAGAAGATGAGCACCGATGCGGTGCGCGCTTTCCGCGACCGTTTCGATCTGCCGGTCAGCGATGAACAGCTGGAGGAAATGCCGTACCTGCGCCCGGCACCGGGCAGCCCGGAGGCGCTCTACTTCGCGAAGCGTCGCCAGGCGCAGGGTGGCCAGCTGCCGGCACGACTGGCACAGGTCGAACCGCTGCCGCTGCCGCCGCTGTCCACGTTCAACGTCCAACTGCAGGGCAGTGGTGATCGCGGCCAGTCCACCACCATGGGCTTCGTGCGCATCCTCACCACCCTGCTCAAGGATCCCGAGCTGGGCAGGCTGGTGATCCCGATCGTGCCCGATGAATCACGCACCTTCGGCATGGAAGGCCTGTTCCGCCAGATCGGCATCCACTCCTTCCTCGGCCAGCTGTACACACCGCAGGACGCTGGCCAGCTGAGCTATTACAAGGAAGCCAAGGACGGCCAGATCCTGCAGGAGGGCATCAACGAATCCGGCGCGATCTGTTCGTGGATCGCCGCCGGTACCGCGTACGCCAACCACGATCTGGCCACGATTCCGTTCTACATCTTCTATTCGATGTTCGGCCTGCAGCGCGTCGGCGACCTGGCCTGGGCCGCGGCCGACGCGCGCACCCGTGGCTTCCTGCTTGGCGCCACCTCGGGCCGCACCACGCTGATGGGCGAAGGCCTGCAGCACGACGATGGCCACAGCCACGTGCTGTCCTCGGTGATTCCCAGCTGCGTGTCCTACGACCCGACCTACAACTTCGAGCTGGCGGTGATCATCCACGACGGCCTGCGCCGCATGTACGTGGACCAGGAAGACATCTACTACTACATCACCCTGCTCAACGAGAACTACCCGCACCCGGCTCTGCCCGACGGTGCCGAAGCCGGCATCCTGAAGGGGCTCTATCTACTGCGCCCCGCCGCTGCCGACACCATTGCACAGCCGCGCGTGCAGTTGATGGGCAGTGGCTCGATCCTGCGCGAGGTGCTGGCCGCTGCCGATCTTCTGCAGCAGGATTTCGGTATCAGCAGCGACGTCTGGAGCGCCACCAGCCTGACCGAACTGCGCCGCGACGGCCTGGCCGTCGAGCGCTGGAATCTGCTGCACCCGGCTGACGAACCGCGTGTTGCCTACGTGCAGCAGCGCCTGCAGGACCATGCCGGCCCAGTGGTGGTGGCGACCGATTACATGAAGATCGTCGGCGACCAGATCCGCCCCTTCGTCAACGACCGTCGCTTCATCGCACTCGGCACCGATGGCTTCGGCCGCTCGGATACACGCGAATCACTGCGGTCGTTCTTCGAGGTTGATCGACACTTCATCGTGCTGGCGGCACTGAAGGCCTTGGCCGATGACGGGCATGTCGAACGAAGCCTGCTGCAGCAGGCGATAGACCGGTACGGGATCGATACCGGCAAGCGCGACCCCGCCGCCGCATGACAGCGCAGCAACGGCATCCGCAGAGCGCGCTTCTGCGGGTGTCGCTGCATCACACGTCTACGGCAAGCGCTTGAACAGGTTGGTCTGCAGGATCGGCGTGCCGTCATGACCGAAGAACGCCTTGGTTTCGGTCATCGTTGAACGGTCGGCGGCCACCGTATACACACGGGTGGATGCCGGCTCGCCGTGATCGACCAGCTGCATCACCAGCGTGTTCGGCGCCGGAAGTTTCAGCGTCGCCTGGTTGGCGCCGTAGCTGCCGGTCAGCGCAGCGGGCGTGCCATCCAGTGCCAGCGTACCGTCGGATTTCATCGTCTTGCCATCATGCAGGACGATATCCACGTGCGAGCTCCACCTGCCCGCGCCGGCATCCTTGAATTCCAGCACGACCTGTTGCGGACGCTGTGCTTCAGGCAGCGCGGACGTGGCGATATCCAGCGACCAGCGGCCGAGCAGCGGCGAGGACTTCGGGCTTTCAGCCAGGGCAGGCATCGCCTGCAGCAGGGCCACGGACAGCAACGCGGCGGACAACAGCTTCATGCGAGGCTCCTTTCAAGTGAGCAAGGTCCTGCAGGTGCATTGTGGGGACCTGCAAAGCCGGATGCTGCGCGCCAGCGGCCGGGCGTGCAAGCGGCCACGCTGCCGCCTATTGCCAGGCCAATCTCTACGCCTCCATTCCGCCGTCTCCTGCGACTTGTGAAGCTAAATAGTTACGTTATAACATTTCACATTCTCTTCACGGAGTGTGCCATGCGTCGTCAACTGCTTGCTGCAGCCATCCTGTTCGTCGTCCACAACGCCCATGCCGCGGACGACCCTACCCTGCCCGCCGTCCGGGTCGAGGCAAGCAAGCCCTCCCGGATCGACAGCATCGTCACTGTCGAGGCCTCGCAGGCCCAGAACCGCACCCTCGGCGGCATGCTTGAACATGTCTCCGGCGTGCAGAACAGCGCCTTCGGGCCCAACGCCGGCGCACCGGTCATCCGCAGCCTCAGCGGCAACCGCGTGCAGATCCTGGAGGACGGCCAGTCCATCCTGGGCATGAACGCCTTCAGCGGCGACATCAACATTCCGTTCGATCCGCTGTTCGTTCGCAGCGTCACCGTCAACAAATCCTCCGATACCGTCCGCTACGGCGGCAACGCGATCGGCGGCAGCGTCGACATCGACTCCGGCCTGATCTCGCGCACGATGGAGGACAAGGACCAGTCGATGGAACTGGTCCTGCGCAAAGGTTTCAACGCGGCCGATGCGCAGGGCTTCCGCATGAACTTCAACAACCAGCGGAATGTCTCGACGAACCTGCAGGTCTCGCGGCAACGCATTTCGTACTACGACATTCCCGGCAACAGCAAGGCGGGCGTCTGCAACACCCGGCTGTTCCCGGCCACCGGCGGCGTCAACTCGGCGCTGGCCGACAGCTGCCAGAAAGAAGCACGCGTCCAGCAGCTCTACAACAAGGCCTCGCAACCCTACATCGACCAGTTCATGACCGAGAACCCCGATTGGGCCGATGGCGATTTTTCCTTCTATACCAACAGCCCGACGTCGATCTGGCAGCGCCGCACGTACGTCAATCCGGTCAATCCGGCCTATGTGGCGGGCACGCCGTCGTATGTGCAGAAGCAGATCAACAACGATGTGACCCCCGATTACCACCACCGGCTGGGCAACAGCTACTCACGCAGTTCGCAGGTAGCACTCGGTTCGACCTGGTTCTTCGATCGCGGTTACGTCGGCGTCAGCATCGATGCCAAGGACAGCGAATACGGTGTGCCGGGCTTCTCGATGCAGAACCTGTCCTTCGGCGCGAACCCTGCCGACGGCCTGCCGGTGGGCGTGGTGATCAAACAGCAGCGCTACGCCCTGGAAGCGTTGCTGCGGGACCCACTGCCGTACGTCGAACGCGCCGAACTGCGGGTTTCAAAACTGGACAACACCTCGGGCGAGCGCCTGGGCTCGACCAGGGCCAACGACTACGACTTCCAGAGCACCCAGGCCGAGCTGCTGCTGGCACATCAACCGGTCGGGCCGCTCAGCGGCGTGCTGGGCCTGAGCCATCAGGCGCGCGACGTCACCGGCAGCGGCACGCTGCGCTACCTGCCTGATGTGGAAACGCGCAGCAACGCGGTGTTCCTGAAGGAAACCCTCGACTTCGGCTGGGCGTCCTTCGATGCCGGCGTCCGCCATGAACGCGTGGACCATGACCTGCAGCCCAGCCGCTTCAAGACCTCGCGCAATGCTGCCAACACCACGCTGCAGGACCGCTCCTATCGTCTCAACAGTTACAGCCTGGGTTCGTATGTCGAGCTCGGCCCGCTGTTCGCAGCCAAGGTGCGCTATTCGTCTTCGCAGCGCGCACCGGAGATCAACGAGCTGTATGCCAGCAATGCGCACTATTCGGTGATGACCCAGGAAGAAGGCAACCAGAACCTGGAGCCGGAACGCGCGAAGAACCTGGAGCTGACGGGGTTGTTCCACCTTGGCGGCTTCGCGCTGTCGGCCACCGCCTACCGGATGAAGTACGACAACTACCTCTACCAGGGCCACTCCGGCATGCAGATGGCCAATCGCCTGACGCTGAAGTACTGGAAGCAGACCGACACCACGGTGAAGGGATTCGAGATCGATGCCTCACAGGCGCTCGATCTTGGCGGTTACGGAAAATTGAATCTGTCCGCCTTCGCCGATCTGGTCAGGAACCACGCCGATCGCCCGGACACGCTGCGCGCGCACAACGACGGCGAGTACCTGCCGAACATGCCGACCAACCGCTATGGCGCCAACCTGCAATGGCAGCGCGACAGCTGGAAGGTACAACTGTCCAGTACCTACTACGACAAGCAGAAGTATCTGGGTCGCAACGTCAGCGAGGAGATTCCGCTGGATGCGTTCAACCTGGTCGATCTGCAGGTCAGCCGCGAGCTGCCGGTACGCAATGCCTACATCGCTGGGGTGGAGGTGTTCGTCAACGGCAGCAACCTTCTGGATGACGAAGCGCGTCCACACAACTCGCCGTTGAAGTACATCGCACCGCTGCCCGGTCGTGGGTTCCAGGTCGGTGTGACCGTGAAGCTTTGAGGGAGCTGAAAAGAAAAACGCCTGCAGATCGAGGATCTGCAGGCGCTTCTTTGCATCTGGCGGAGCGAGAGGGATTCGAACCCTCGATAGAGCTTTTGACCCTATACTCCCTTAGCAGGGGAGCCCCTTCAGCCGCTCGGGCATCGCTCCGGGGTTTTCTCCGCGTCTGGTGCGTTGCACCTCAGCGGGGCGTGAATCATAACGTTAATCACGCGCGAAGGTAAAGCCTTATTCCGCAGAATTTTCACCACCGGTGCTGCCGGCTTCGTCACCACGCTGGATGCGCTGGTAGATCTCTTCGCGATGCACAGCGACGTCCTTCGGCGCAGTGATGCCGATACGCACCTGGTTACCCTTGACGCCAAGCACGGTGACGCTCACCGAGTCACCGATCATCAGGGTTTCGCCGACGCGGCGAGTCAGGATCAACATTTTTTTAAGTCTCCATGGAACCGTGTGGAAGGGTATCCCCCACCGGCTTGACGCTCCGTCAAGAAGCGCGCCCACGACAAAGGGAAAAGATTCGCAATGGTACCGTCAGCCGTCCCGCTCCTACAAGGAGGGGGACGGCAAGGGTTCATCAGAGGCGGGGGCTGACCCACTCGACAACCGCAGCCAGCGCGGTGGCAAGGGCGGGCCCGTCCTCGCCACCACCCTGGGCGAGGTCCGGGCGTCCGCCGCCCTTGCCCCCGATCTGACCGGCGATATGGGACAACAGTTCCCCGGCCTTGACCTTGCCCATTGCACTGCCGTTCACGCCCGCGACCAGGGCCGCCTTGCCGTCCTGGGCACCGGCCAGCACGATCACCGCGTCGCCCAGCTGCTGCTTCAGGCGGTCCATGGCATCGCGCAGGGCCTTGGCATCGAAGCCTTCCAGACGGACGGCCAGGACCTTCACGCCGGCGACCTCGACGGCCTGACCGGACAGATCCGCTGTGGCACCGGCGGCGGCCTTGGCCTTCAAGGCCTCCAATTCGCGCTCCAGCTGCTTCTGGCGCAGGCCCAGCGCGCGGATCTTTTCGACCACGTCGGCTGCGCTGCCACCCAGCAGTTCAGCGGCCTCGGCCAGGCGCGCCTCCTCGGCGTCCACGTAGTCCAGCGCGCCCTGGCCGGTGACGGCCTCGATACGACGCACACCGGCCGATACGCCGCCCTCGGAGGTGATCTTGAACAGACCGATATCACCGGTCCGGTTGACGTGGGTACCACCACACAGCTCGGTGGAGTAGTCCCCCATCTTCAGCACGCGCACGTTCTCGCCGTACTTCTCGCCAAACAGGGCCATCGCGCCGAAGTCCAGCGCCTCCTGCATGCCCATGTTGTGTACTTCAACAGCATTGTTGACGCGCACCTGCTGGTTGACCTTGCGCTCGATGATCGCCAGTTCCTGGGCGCTGATCGGCTGGAAATGCGAGAAGTCGAAGCGCAGGCGGTCCGGCGCCACCAGCGAGCCCTTCTGCTGCACGTGGGTGCCCAGCACTTCGCGCAGGGCGGCATGCAACAGGTGGGTGGCCGAGTGGTTGAGGATGGTGGCGCCACGGCGCTCGCCATCGACCTGGCCGGACAGCACATCACCGATCTTCAGGCTGCCCTGGGTGAGCTTGCCGACGTGGCCATGGAACTGGCCCGCGAACTTCTGGGTGTCGCTCACCTGCATCTGCACGCCAGCAGCGGACAAGATGCCGGTGTCGCCGACCTGGCCGCCGGACTCGGCGTAGAACGGGGTCTGGCTGGTCAGCACGATGACCTCGTCACCGGCCTGGGCAGCGTCCACCGGGCGGCCATCCTTGAGGATCGCGACCACGCGGAGATCGTCGGCCTGCAGGCGGTCATAGCCGAGGAAGACGGTCGGCTTGAGCGTGGCGACCAGATCGGCCGACAGAGTCACGCCGCCGCCGAACTTGCCGGCCGCACGCGCGGTCTCGCGCTGCGTCTCCATCGCGGCATTGAAGCCGTCGATGTCCACGGTCAGGTCACGCTCGCGGGCGATGTCCTGGGTGAGGTCGAGCGGGAAGCCGTAGGTATCGTACAGGCGGAAGGCGTCCACGCCCGGAATCACGCCATTGCTGACCTTGGCGGCGACGTCGTCGAAGATCTTCATGCCCGAGTCGAGGGTTTCAGCGAAACGCTCTTCTTCTGCCTGCAGTGCACGCACGACGGTATCGGCCTGCGCCGGCAGTTCCGGGTAGGCCTCGCCCATCTGCTCGACCAGGGTCGGCACCAGCTTGCTGAAGAACGGCTGGCGCACGCCCAGCATCCAGCCGTGTCGCAGCGCGCGGCGGATGATACGGCGCAGCACATAGCCGCGGCCTTCGTTGGACGGCAGCACGCCATCGACGATCAGGAACGAACAGGCGCGGATGTGATCGGCGATCACCCGCAGCGACTTGTTTTCCAGATCGGCGGTGCCGGTCAGTTCCGATGCCTTGCGGATCAGCGCCTGGAACAGGTCGATCTCGTAGTTGGTGTGCACGTGCTGCAGGATCGCAGCCAGGCGTTCCAGGCCCATGCCGGTATCCACGCACGGCGCCGGCAGCGGCATCAGCGTGCCGTCCTGCTGGCGATCGAACTGCATGAACACCAGGTTCCAGATTTCAATGAAGCGGTCGCCGTCCTCATCCGGCGAGCCCGGAGGGCCACCGGCGATATGGTCACCGTGGTCGTAGAAGATCTCGGTGCACGGCCCGCACGGACCGGTATCGGCCATCTGCCAGAAGTTGTCCGAGGCGAAGGGCGCACCCTTGTTGTCGCCGATGCGAACGATGCGCTCTTCCGGAATGCCGATCATGTCGCGCCACAGCGCGTAGGCCTCGTCGTCGGTCTGGTAGACCGTGACCAGCAGGCGCTCGGCCGGCAGCTTCCAGACCTGGGTCAGCAGCTCCCAGGCCCAGGCGATCGCATCCTTCTTGAAGTAATCGCCGAAGGACCAGTTGCCCAGCATTTCGAAGAAGGTGTGATGGCGGGCGGTGTAGCCCACCTGGTCGAGATCGTTGTGCTTGCCACCGGCACGCAGGCAGCGCTGGACGTCGGCCGCACGCACGTAGCTGCGCTTCTCCGCGCCCAGGAACACGTCCTTGAACTGCACCATGCCGGAGTTGGTGAACAGCAGGGTCGGATCGTTGCCCGGCACCAGCGGCGCCGACGGCACGATGGTGTGGCCTTTGCCCTTGAAGAACTCAAGGAAGTCGCTGCGGATCTGGGATGTCGTGAATTTGGCGGATGCGTTCATGGGGGCTGGCAGTCTGCGGGCCGGGGCCCGCGCCGCCAGCCGCAGTGGCCAGGGTCGAACGGACCGCCGAAACCCCAAAGGGTATCAGGCCCGGCGCCATCAGTCTCAGTCGTCCGGATCGTAACGGGTCGCACGGCGGATGCTGTCGCCATCAAAGCCCCGGCGGGCCAGCAGATCGGCAGCCTTGCGACGCTGCGCCAGGTCCTGCGGGCCAGCCTCACCGAAGCGGCGACGGACCAGATCCCGGGCGTTCTCCGTCCAGTCGCCTTCAAAGGTCTCCATGGCGGCAGCGATCTGCTCGCTGTCCAGCCCATGGGTACCCAGTTCGGCCCGCACATGGATGGGGCCATAGCCGGTATTGGCGCGCATACGCACCAGATTCTCGGCAAACCGGGTGTCGTCCTGCCAGCCAGCCTCGGTCAGCTTGTCGACCGCGGCCTGCGCCGCCTCGCCCTCGATACCCCGGGAGGTCAGCTTGCGGGTCAACTCCTTGCGCGAATGCTCGCGCCGCACCAGCAACCCCAAGGCGCGCTGGACAGGCGTCTGTTCGCGTACGCGGCGCTTGCGGCCGGGTGCCGGGGCGTCGGAATCGTTCATGCTCGCCTTCAATCAAATGCGCCGTCCCTGGCGCGTCCCCCGTCGGGGAAACCGAATCTGCAGGACAGGGCGACGTCACTGACGGCGCCGCCCTGCCCCACAGCAAGCCTTACTCGTCGTCGCCGTCTTCGTCGTCGCCTTGCTCGCGGGCGGCTTCGCTCGGCTGGAACTTCTCGCGCAGCTCGGCCTCGAGCTTGGCCGCAACCTGCGGGTTGTCGCGCAGATAGCCGCGGGCGTTGTCCTTGCCCTGGCCGATGCGCTCTTCACCGTAGCTGTACCAGGCACCGGCCTTCTCGACCAGCTTGGCCTCCACACCCATGTCGATCAGTTCGCCTTCGCGGCTGATGCCCTCGCCGTACAGGATCTCGGTGATGACCTGCTTGAACGGGGGTGCCAGCTTGTTCTTGACGACCTTGATCTTGGTCTGGTTGCCGATGATCTCGTCACCCTTCTTGATCGCACCGATACGACGAATGTCCAGGCGGACCGAAGCGTAGAACTTCAGCGCGTTGCCGCCGGTGGTCACTTCAGGGCTCTGGCCCGGCATCATCACGCCGATCTTGTGACGCAACTGGTTGATGAACACCACCAGCGTATTGGAACGCTTGATGTTGCCGGTCAGCTTGCGCAGCGCCTGGCTCATCAGACGGGCCTGCAGGCCTGGCAGCTGGTCGCCCATCTCGCCTTCGATTTCAGCCTTCGGGGTCAATGCGGCCACCGAGTCGACCACCAGGATGTCCACCGAACCGGAACGGACCAGCATGTCGGCGATTTCAAGCGCCTGCTCACCGGTATCCGGCTGCGACAGCAGCAGATCGTCGACGTTGACGCCCAGCTTGCCTGCGTAGATCGGGTCCAGCGCGTGCTCGGCATCGATGAAGGCGGCCGTACCGCCCAGCTTCTGGCACTCGGCGATGGCCTGCAGGGTCAACGTGGTCTTGCCGGAGGATTCCGGGCCGTAGATTTCCACGACGCGACCCTTGGGCAGGCCACCAATGCCCAATGCGATATCCAGCATCAGAGAACCGGTCGGAATCGCCTCGACGGGCTCGACCACACGGTCGCCCATGCGCATCACCGAGCCCTTGCCGAACTGCTTTTCGATCTGGCCCAGAGCTGCAGCGAGGGCGCGCTTCTTGTTCTCGTCCATCGGATTGGTCCTTGCAGAGGTCACGTCGTTGGAGGTGCTGTCTTTGGAAGTTTTCTTGGCCATGGGTTCACTTTAAGGCTGGCGTATCGCACAGGCTGAGATTCTGCCCGGCGTTCGGAAAAAAATTATCGGACATCCGTACCAACCTCAGCAGAACCAGAGAATCGCCACAAAAGACCGCGGGAAATGCAGGGTGAATCGTCAACGGTTCGGTCGCAGCAGCCCGCAGTACAGGCCCTCGATCGAGAAATCCTGGTCAGGAAGCACGTCGATCGGTTTGTAATCGGGATTGCGCGGCAGCAGGCGGATCCGGTCCTTGGCGATCTTCAACAGCTTGACGGTGATCTCGTCATCGATGCGCGCCACCACGATCTGCCCGGAATGGGCATCACGGGTGCGATGCACACCGATCAGGTCGCCATCGAAGATGCCTTCGTCGATCATCGAGTCGCCCTGCACCTTCAGCAGGTAGTCCGGTGCCGGCGAGAAGAACACCCGGTCCAGCACCACGAAATCATCCGAGCCGATGTCGGCGCCGATCGGCAGACCTGCCGCAACCCGGCCCAGGATCGGCAGCCGCAGGACGCTGTCGGGCAGGCCCGGCTCGGCGAGCTTCTCCACCGGTGGCGCCTGCACCAGGCGGATGCCGCGTGCCTGGCCCGGTACGCGACGGATCGCCCCAGCCAGCTCCAGCGCTTCCAGGTGGTACTGCGCCGCACGCACCCCCTTGAAGCCGAAGGCACGTGCGATTTCAGTCTGCGAAGGGGGTGCCCCTTCGCTCTCGATACGCTCGGCGATCAACTGCAGGATCGCCTGCTGGGTGTCGGTCAGGTCCATGATTAGTAGTATTACTACTAACACCCAGGACTGCAAGTGCCGGGGGCGACAAGGCGCAATGCGGGCCGAAACCGACCTGTAGTGCCGAGCCATGCTCGGTAATCGGGCGAGTGCCCGGGCGGCAAAGGCGAAGGCAGCCGACCAGCGGTCGGCTCTACACGAATTGCTGCGCGATTCCGCGGTTCCCGGTGGGAACCGCAGCGGTAAGCGCACTACGTGTGCTTACCGCTTCTCCAGATCGAGAACAGGATCCACACCCCGCAGAACCCTGCGCCGATGAAACCGCACACGCCCAGCGCCAGCAGCCAGCGGCTGGAGACGCCGCCTACGCTGTGCATCACGATCGAGGAGCCGATGATCAGGGCGGCAGTGACGATGCCCATCACCATCCGGTTCGCGGCGCGATTGACCTGATCGCCGAAGCCCTGCAGCGCGCTGGTCTCGACCTTCAGCTGCAGGCGACCACGGCGCGCAGCCTGCACCAGCTTGCGCAGATCCCGCGGCAGTTCGCCGGCAAAGTCGATCATGCCCAGCAAGCTGCGTCGGCCACGCTTCAGCAGTGCCCGCGGTGCATAGCGCTGCAGCACTACCCGTTCCAGGAACGGGCGTGCGGCGCTGGCCATGTCGAAGTCCGGGTCGAGCTGGCGGCCCATGCCCTCCAGGGTCAGGAAGGCCTTGATCATCAATGCCAGATCCGCCGGCAGGGTCAGGTTGTAGCTGCGCAGCAACTGGGTGATGTCGCCCAGCATCAGGCCGATGCGCAGGTCCTTCAGTGGCACGCCGCGGTACTGGTCGACGAACAGGCTGATGTCGTGCTGCAACCGGTTCTCGTCCACTTCCACGCCTCCCGCCCAGTCCAGCAGCACGTCGGCCACGCCCTGCGGGTCCTGTTCCACCAGACCATGCAGCAGCTGTGCGACCTGGAAGCGGCGTACCTCCGACAAGGCCCCGACCATGCCGAAATCGATCACGCCGATGCGGCCATCACGCAGGTAGATGATGTTGCCCGGGTGTGGATCGGCGTGGAAGCTGCCGTCCTCCAGCACCATCTTCAATACGATGTCGGCGCCGCGCCGGGCCAGTTCACGGCGGTCGAGACCAGCCGCATCGACCCCGGCCAGATCACGTCCGGCAATGCCGTCGACGAAGTCCTGAACATTCAGGCTTTCGCAGGTCCATTGCCAATGCACCGCCGGAATCAGGATGTCGTCACGCCCCTCGAAGTTGCGCGCGATGCGCTCGGCGTTGCGGCACTCAGCGGCGAAATCCAGCTCGCGCCGCAGCGACACGGTGAACTGCTGCACCACCTCGGCGGGCCGATAGCGGCGCAGATCCGGCAGGCGTGCCTCAACGATCTCTGCCAGCCGTGCCAGCAATCGCAGATCGGCTTCAACCACGTCACGGATTCCGGGGCGACGCACTTTCAACACCACTTCGCGGCCATCGCGCAGCCGCGCACGGTGCGCCTGGGCCAATGAAGCAGCGGCCATCGGGGTTTCATCAAGGAAGGCGAACACCTGCGAAGGCGGCGCACCGAGATCGGCCTCCAGCTGTTCGCGGATCTTTTCATAGGGCAATGCAGGGACCGCGTTCTGCAACTCGGAGAGTTCGGCGATCCAGTCCGGCGGCAGCAGGTCCACACGGGTGGCGAGCACCTGGCCCAGCTTCACGAACGTCGGACCGAGTTCCTGCAGGGCGCTGCGCACGCGCACCGGCGCGGTCATCCGCAGCATCTCCTGCCGCTCCTCGTTCCAATGCAGCAGGCGGCCGGTACGTTCGAGCACCGTGGCCAGGCCGATGCGCCGCACGACGTCGCCGAAGCCGTAGCGGATCAGGACGGCGGCGATTTCCTGCAGCCGACCAAGGTCACGGACGGTGCCCAGCGTCTCCCACATCGTTGCCTACTCCGGTTGATTGCCGGAGCAGCATGTCACAGCTGGGCGTCGATGCCGTGCAATGCCGCCGCTACGGTTTGCCGGCGGATGGCTTCACGGTCACCGTCGAACTGGAACAGCTCGGCACGGGCATAGCCGCCGCGGCGCTTCCAACCGATCCAGACACTGCCGACCGGCTTGTCCGGGCTGCCACCGCCCGGCCCTGCGATGCCGGTCACTGCCACCGCGATGCCGGCACCGGAATTGACCAGCGCCCCGGACACCATTTCCAGCACGGTCTCGCGGCTGACCGCACCGAACTGCTCCAGCGTCTGCGCGCGCACGCCGAGCAGGCGCTGCTTGGCTTCGTAGCTGTAAACCACCATGCCGCAATCGAAGAACGCCGACGAACCGGCGATGTCGGTCATGCACTTGGCGATCCAGCCACCGCTGCAGCTTTCAGCAGTCACCAGCTGCAGCGAAGCCTGCTGCAGGCGCTGGCCCAGCGCAGCGGCCTGGGCGTTGAGTTCGGCGTCGGTCGGGAAGGACATCGGGGTAGCTGAAAGATGAAGAACCTGCACGTTGTACCGCAGATCGCAAGGTGGTGTCGCGGCACGGGGCCGCAGGAACTGCCGGCCAGCGGCCGGCACTACCTCACCATTCGGGCAGCTTTTCCGGCAGCAGGGCCCGGATCGGCTCGCCATCGGCGCTGGCCGCCAGCTTCTCGGCCTCGGCGATGGGAAGATCGACCTGCAACAGCCAGCCTTCTTCATCGGCCTGTTCACTGCGGACCACTTCCAGCTGGTGCAGGCGCGCGCGCAGGCGGCCGGCACTGGGTGGCAGGCGCAGCTCGCCGGTGACGTGCTGCAGACCCAACCGCTTGCCGAGCACGGCCTGCAACAGCTCGATGCCCTGCCCGTCGCGGGCGGAGATCCACACCCGCTCACGCCGCGATTCGTCCGGCACGCCGTCCTGGCCATCGTGGCGCACGTCGGCACCCTCGATGCGGTCGATCTTGTTGAACACCAGCAGCTGCGGCAGGTCGCCGGCACCGACGGCGGTCAGCACTTCGTCGACCTGGGCGATGCGCTCCTCGCGGTGCGGATCGGCGGCATCGACAAGGTGCAGCAGGAAATCCGCTTCCCGCGCTTCAGACAGGGTCGAACGGAAGGCCGCCACCAGGTCATGCGGCAGGTCGCGTACGAACCCAACCGTATCGGCCAGCACGACGTTGCCACCAGGCACGGCTATGCGGCGCACGGTCGGATCCAGGGTCGCGAACAACTGGTCAGCCGCATAGGCCTCGGCGCCGGTCATCGCATTGAACAAGGTCGATTTGCCGGCATTGGTGTAGCCCACCAGGGCCACGCGCGGCAATTCGCTGCGCACACGCGCACGGCGCATCTGGGTGCGCTGCACTTCGACTTTTTCCAGCCGCTTCTGCAGCTGTTCAACCCGCTTCTGCAGCAGGCGACGATCGGTTTCCAGCTGTGTTTCACCCGGGCCGCGCAGACCGATCGAACCACCACGCTGGCGCTCCAGATGGGTCCAGCCGCGCACCAGCCGTGTCGCCATATGGCGCAGCTGGGCCAGCTCGACCTGCAGCTTGCCTTCATGGCTGCGCGCACGCTGGGCAAAGATGTCCAGGATCAGACCGGTACGGTCGATCACCCGGCGCTCCAGGAAACGTTCCAGATTGCGCTCCTGACCCGGGCTCAACGCGTGGTTGACCAGAATCAGATCTGCGCCGGTTGCTTCAGCGGCGGCCTTGATCTCATCCAGCTTGCCGCTGCCGAGCAGGGTCGATGGATTGGGACGATCCAGGCGCGCGGTGATGGTCACCGCGATGCTGGCCCCAGCCGAGCGGGCCAGATCACCGAATTCTTCCAGCACATCGTCTTCCAGCTTGCCGAAATGCGGCTGGATCAACAGGGCGTGTTCGCCCTTTTTCGAGCGGTCAAACATTCACCGCTCCAACATCATTCGTCTGCTTCATCACCCGCCTGACCATCCTCACCTGATTGCACGTACCCACCACCCGGGCCGACCTTGACGTTGCGCGCCGGCACCACGGTGGAAATGGCGTGCTTGTAGACCATCTGGCTGACGGTGTTGCGCAGCAGGACAACGAACTGATCGAACGATTCGATCGTGCCCTGCAGCTTGATGCCGTTGACCAGGTACACCGAAACCGGCACGCGTTCGCGCCGCAGTGCATTCAAGAAAGGATCCTGCAGCGATTGCCCCTTGGACATTGCACACTCCTGATTATTGTTCTTATTGGTAGCCGGCGGTTGCCGCGGCCCCCGAGCCGCTTGCCGGCCCATGATGGTACACGGCCAGCGTCGGTTCAGCGTGCAACGAAGGTCGACACCGCGCCTGCCAGGCGCTCCCCATCCATATGGGGGTCGAACCAGCGCGCATCAAGCTCGCCGCGCAGCCAGGTCAGCTGGCGCTTGGCCAGTTGCCGGGTGGCGAAAATGGACTTGTCACGGAAGCGGACTTGGTCCCCCTCGCCGTCCAGGTACTCCCAGGCCTGGCGATACCCCACCGCGCGGACGGCTGGCAGGTCCAGCGGCGCGGCGACCGCCTGCATGTCCGGCAACGCACGCAGGGCGCGCACTTCGTCGAGAAAGCCCTGGGCGAGCATGGCGTCGAAGCGCGCCTCGATGCGCTGGTGCAGGACGGCGCGGTCGCGCGGCGCCAGAATCAGCTTCAACGTGCGCACCGGCAACGGGGCGACGCCTGGGCGGCGCTGCCATTCACTGATCGGCGTGCCGGTCAGCCGGTAGACCTCCAGCGCCCGCTGGATGCGTTGCGGATCGGTGGCATGGATGCGTGCAGCGGCGGTGGGATCGACGGTGGCAAGTTCGGCGTGCAGGGCCGCCCAGCCACGCTCGGCAGCCTCGGCGCTCAGCACATCGCGCATCGCCGGGTCTGCTTCCGGCATCGGCGACAGTCCCTGCAGCAGCGCACGGAAGTACAGGCCCGTTCCGCCGGCCAGGATCGGCGTCTTGCCCCGGGCGACGATGTCGGCCACCACGCGGCCGGCGTCGGCGGCGAACTCGGCGGCCGAATAGGTCTGCCAAGGATCGCGCAGGTCCAGCAGATGGTGCGGCGCCTGCGCGCGTTCGGCGGCATCAGGCTTGGCCGAACCGATATCCAGCCCGCGATAGACCAGCGCCGAATCGACGCTGACGATTTCGCCATCCAGTTGCTGCGCCAGCGCGATCGCGGTGGCGGTCTTGCCACTGGCGGTCGGCCCCATCACGGCGATCGCCAGCGGCCTCTGATCGACTGCCATCAGTCTTCGTCCGGCCAGCGGAGGGTCGGTTTGGCATCCACCCGGACAGCGGGCACCGCGTCGACCGCCTGCCAGACCTTCAAGGCATCGACCGTCGCCGCCACATCGTGCACGCGCACGATACGGGCCCCGCGCTGCACGGCGATGAGGTGTGCGGCCACGGATGCAGCGACGCGCTCTGCCGGTGACTCGCGACCGGTCAGCTCGCCCAGACTGCGTTTGCGCGACAGTCCGGCCAGCATCGGCACGCCCAGCTCGAGAAAGCGCTCGGAGCGGGCCAGCAGGGTGATGTTGTGCGCGGTGGTCTTGCCGAAGCCGAAGCCAAGATCGATCAGCAGATTCTTCTTGGCGATGCCGGCCATCTCGGCGGCGAACAACCGCTGCACCAGGAAGCCATGCACCTCGGTGACGACATCGTCGTACTGCGGGTCGGACTGCATGTGACCCGGCTCGCCCTGCATGTGCATCAGCACCACCGGCACGCCAGTGTCTGCCGCCGCCTCCAACGCACCCTCCTGGCGCAGGCCGAAGATGTCGTTGATCATCCCGGCGCCTGCAGCGACTGCGGCACGCATCACCTCCGGCTTGAAAGTGTCGATGCTGATCGGCACCGATGTGCGCGCAACCAGCTGCTCGATGACCGGCAAGACACGGCGCAGCTCTTCGTCGATCGACACCGGCGCTGCACCCGGGCGGGTGGATTCGCCGCCGATGTCGAGCAGGTCGGCGCCCTCCTCCACCAGCTTCAGGCCATGCGCGACCGCCGCTTCGGTGGTGTCATGGGCACCGCCGTCGGAGAACGAATCCGGGGTGACGTTGACGATCCCCATGACCCGGGCACGGTCCAGGCGAAGTATGCGGCCGGCACAATCGAGCCGGGGAGAGATATCGAACATGGCAGATCCTGCGGGCAACGAAGGTTAGTTTACGGCGGCAGGGCTGCGCCCTGCACCCGCAGAGGCCAGGGCGCAAGCCACAGCAACAGCGGGTTTCCGTGGGATGGCGGGGTGGGTCCGGTTGCGGGGGACGCCGTAAACCCATCCCTGGGGGCTTGGCCGCGGCATCCATGCCGCGGACACCCCCGCAACCGGACCCACCCCGCCTTCGACCGTTTTCCGGTGGCCGGTAGATCCACGCCATGCGTGGATGAATCTCCATCGGAATCGAATATGTCGACAATTGAACGAAGAGCATCCACGCATGGCGTGGATCTACGTGTCGACCAAGGTCGACACCTACCAACAGCAGCCCAACAGCAGCCCAACAGCAGCGGGAAATTGTCGAAGGCGGGGCGGTGACGGATTGCGGGGTGTCAGCCGCATGGATGCGGCTGCCAAGCCCCAGGGATGGGTTCACGGCGTCCCCGCAATCCGACACCGCCCCGCCATCCCACGGAATGCCGGCTGTTGCTGTTGCTGTTGCTGTTGAGGTTGAGGTTGCCGGCCAGCGGCCGGCACTAACGCGGGTGCAGGGCGCAGCCCTGCCGCAGAACCCTACTTGCGTCGACGCTTCCGGTCCACGTACAGCGTCTTGATGATGCTCAGCAGGATGCCCACTGCGATACCCACGCCACAGCCCAGCAGCAGATTGTCCACGGTCAGGCCAACAGCGACGCCGACGACGGTGGCGATCACCATCTCGGCAGTGTGGGAAATCGGTTCAGGCTTGAGGGCGGACATGCGGACTCCAGCGGACGGTCGGGATCAGATGGGCCGGGGCCCGGAAACAACAAGGCCGGGTTGCCCCGGCCTCGTCTTGCATTGCGTACGGCAGGCCGTCAGATCGATTCGGCCGGACCGGCGATCGGCGGCAGCGGACGGGCGTCGCCACCCTTGTCATTGCCGCCATCATCCTTGCTCGACTTGGTCCACCCCATCGGCGGCGGCGGATCGCGGCCTTCCATGATGGCGTCGATCTGCGGCGCGTCGATGGTTTCGTACTGCAGCAGCAGCTGGGTCATCGCATGCAGCTTGTCGACGTTGGCGGTCAGCAGCTCGGTGGTCCGGGCATAGGCCTTGTCCAGGATGCTGCGCACTTCCTCATCGATGCGGCGCGCCGTGTCATTGGACACGCTCTTGTGCTGGGTGACCGAACGGCCGAGGAACACTTCATCGTCCTCTTCACCGTAGGCGATCGGGCCCAGGGTCTCCGACAGGCCCCACTTGGTGACCATGTTGCGGGCCATCTTGGTGGCACGCTCGATGTCGTTGGACGCACCGGTGGTGACCTTGTCCGGCCCGAAGATCAGCTCTTCGGCGACGCGACCGCCATACAGCGAGCACAGTTGCGAGTTGATCGCCACGCGGTTGATCGAGTACTTGTCGCCTTCCGGCAGGTACATGGTCACACCCAGCGCGCGGCCGCGCGGAATGATGGTGACCTTGTAGACCGGGTCATGCTCGGGCACCAGGCGGCCGACGATGGCATGGCCAGCTTCGTGGTAGGCGGTGAGGGTCTTCTCCTCCTCGCTCATGGCCATCGAGCGACGCTCGGCACCCATCAGGATCTTGTCGCGGGCACGATCGAAGTGGTCCATGCGGACCTCCTTCTCGTTGCCACGGGCGGCGAACAGGGCGGCCTCATTGCAGAGGTTGGCCAGGTCGGCACCCGAGAAGCCCGGAGTACCACGCGCGATCACCATCGGCACGACGTCGTCGGCCAGCGGCAGCTTGCGCATGTGAACCTTGAGGATGTGTTCGCGGCCCTTCACGTCCGGCAGACCGACCACCACCTGGCGGTCGAAGCGGCCCGGACGCAGCAGCGCCGGGTCCAGCACGTCCGGACGGTTGGTCGCGGCGATCACGATCACGCCTTCGCCACCTTCAAAGCCGTCCATCTCGACCAGCAGCTGGTTCAGGGTCTGCTCGCGCTCGTCATGACCGCCGCCCAGGCCGGCACCACGGTGACGACCGACGGCGTCGATTTCATCGATGAAGATGATGCACGGCGCGTGCTTCTTGGCCTGCTCGAACATGTCACGCACACGGCTGGCGCCCACGCCGACGAACATTTCCACGAAGTCCGAACCGGAGATCGAGAAGAACGGCACCTTGGCTTCGCCGGCGATGGCCTTGGCCAGCAGCGTCTTGCCGGTACCCGGCGGGCCGACCATCAGCACGCCACGCGGAATCTTGCCACCGAGCTTGGTGAACTTGGACGGGTCACGCAGGAAGTCGACCAGTTCGCCGACTTCTTCCTTGGCCTCGTCGCAGCCGGCAACGTCGGCGAAGGTGACCTTGATCTGGTCTTCGCCCTGCAGCTTGGCGCGCGACTTGCCGAAGGACATCGCGCCCTTGGCACCGCCGCCACCGCCCTGCATCTGCCGCATGATGAACAGCCAGAAGCCGATGATCAGGATGACCGGCAGGAAATTCATCAGGATCGCGCCGAGGGAGATACCGCTGGACGGCTCCTCCTGCACGATCTCGACATTCTTGGTGCGCAGCACGTTGATCAGGTCGCGATCGAACGGCGCGGTGATGGTGGACGACTGTCCACCACGGGTGGTGTAGGTGATCTGGCTGGTACCGCCGCGCGTATCGCCGCCGAAGGCGACCTTCTGCACGTTGCCGGTGTCCACCTGGTCCAGGAACTGCGAGTACGAAGCGCCCTGCGCCCCGGCCCCTGAGGTCTTGGGTGAGAAGCTCTGGAAGACCACCATCAGCACGACGGCGACGACCACCCATAGCAGGAGGTTCTTGGTCAAGTCGTTCATCCTCATTGGCTCCGGTGTTCCTCTTAGTGCTGGCGTTGCGTTGGGGTCGAACTTACGGGGTCGAGCTTACTTCATGTGGGCGCGTTTTCCCTGACCCAAGGCATATACCTCGGGAGAGCGCTTGCGCGAGGCTTCCGGCTTGCGGATGGAGACCTTGTCGTACCGGCGGCGCATGTCGCGCACGTAGTCGTCAAAGCCTTCGCCCTGGAACAGCTTGATCAGGAATGCCCCACCGGTCTTGAGGTGGTTGTCGGCAAAATCCATGGCCAGCTCCGCCAGGTGCATCATCCGCGGCTGGTCGACCGCGCCCACACCACTCTTATTGGGGGCCATGTCCGACAGCACAAGGTCTACCGGCTGATCCCCGAGCATGGCTTCAAACTCCGATAGGACGGTTTCTTCCCTGAAGTCACCATGAAGGAACTCCACACCGGCCAACGGCGGCATGTCCAGGATGTCCAGGGCAAGCACGCGGCCGGTATCGCCGATCTGTCTCCGAACCTGCTGAGACCAGCCCCCCGGGGCTGCGCCGAGGTCGACCACCACCATGTGCGGCTTCAGCAGCCGGTCACGTTCGAGCAGTTCTTCCAGCTTGTAGGCCGCGCGGGAGCGCATGCCTTCAGCCTGGGCCTTCTTCACGAAGGGATCGGAGAAGTGTTCCTTGAGCCAGCGCTGGCTGCTTTTGCTGCGGGTAGCCATTGGAAATAGGGGCTGAGGGGGTCGCCATGATACCCTGATCGTCCCATTCAACCGTGTTTTCTGCATGCCCACTGCCTTGACCCCTTCCCAGACCCGTTTCCTGCGCGGCCAAGCCCATGACCTGAAGGCCCTGCTGCAGATCGGCGGCAAGGGCGTCAGTCCGGCCTTCCTGACCGAGCTGAACGAAGTGCTGGAACGCCACGAACTGGTCAAGGTGAAGGTTGCCGCCGAAGACCGTGACGCCCGCGACGTAATGATCGGCGAGATCGTGCAGGCCACCGACAGTGCGCTGGTGCAGCGTATCGGCCATGTGGCCGTGCTGTATCGCCCGAGCAAGGAACACCGCCAGATCGTGCTGCCGCGCGGCTGATCGGCCCCTGCCATGCAGCTGAACCACGAACTGCCCGACTACGCCTACAGCCTGCGCGCCGCTGACGGTCGTTCGGCGCGGGTCAATGATCGCGTTCTGGGCAAGAGCTTCTTCCTGACCCCGGACCAGCTGGTCGAGCAGTGGCCGGTGACCGACGTCACGGCGCTGCAGGTGGCTGACCTGGAGCCGATCCTGGCACTGAAGCCGGCGTTGATACTGCTCGGCACCGGCGAGCGCCAGGCGTTCCCGCCGGCGGTTGTCTTGGCCGCCTGCCTGTCGCGTGGTATCGGCCTGGAAGTGATGAACAATCCGGCTGCCGCGCGCACCTTCAACATCCTTGCCGGCGAAGGCCGCAAGGTGGCGGCCGCCTTCATTCTGGAAGGCTGAGGCCTGAAGCCGCCGGGCATGGCCCGGCGCTCCCGCCCCTGGACCACACGTTGCGTGTAGCGCCCGAGATCATGCTCGGGCAGCGTCGTATCGCAGCAAAGAGCGGCCGAGCATGGCTCGGCGCTATAGGTGAGTTACGCCAGGCATGGCCCGGCGCTACCCGTATCTGCCCGCGCTAGCGCGCCGGCAGATACTGCTGCGGGTCGACCGGCTTGCCGTTGTAGCGGGTGAGCCGAGGGTGCTTGCGGCCCATGGGCCGCGCCCCCGGCGAACGCCCGGCGCGCTGCGCCGGGCCGGGGATCCGCCTGGAAGGCGGATGTGGAGTTACTTCGCCGGCAGATACTGCTGCGGGTCGACCGGCTTGCCGTTGTAGCGGATCTCGAAGTGCACCATGTCCCGGTTGGCGCCGGTACGGCCCATCTCGGCGATCTGCTCGCCGGCCTTCACGCTCTGCCCTTCATTGACCAGGCGCTTGCGGTTGTGGCCATAGGCCGACAGCCACTGGTCGCTGTGCTTGATGATGATCAGCTCGCCATAGCCGACCAGACCGGCGCCGGAATACACCACCACGCCATTGGCGGTAGCTTTCACCGGCGCGCCGCTGGTGCCGGCGATGTCTACGCCCTGCTTGGTCGCATCGCCGGCCACGTAGCGGCCCACGACTGCGCCGTCGGCCGGCCAGCGCCAAGCGATGTTGCTCTTGACCGGACCCGCCGGACCCGGCGTCGGCGCGGTGCTGCCGCCGGACGTGCTGCCACCCGGACGCGGCGCGGTGACCACGGTGGTCGGCGCACGGCCACCGCCGGAACCGGCCGGATACAGGCGGATCACCTGCCCCGGGTAAATCGTCGACGGATTGTCCAAATTGTTCCAGGCGATCAGGTCGGCCGGGGTGATGTCGTGGATGCGGGCCAGTGCGTAGATGGTGTCGCCCTTGCGCACAACCACGTTCTGCCCCGGCTTGGGCACTGACGTCTTCGGCGTGCTGACGCCACTGCCGCCGCTGCCACTGGGCCGGACCACGGTGGCGGTGCCACAGGCGGCCAGGGTGGATACCAGCAACGCCAGTGCGCCGATGCGCACTCCCTTGCTCAGACGATCTGCACTCATGCGAACTTCGACCTCCATACAAGCCAGGCGATCAGCACCACCACCAACGTGGTGGCGATCCAGCCCAGCGGTTCAATCCATCGGCGCAGCGCTGCTTCGGCGCGCGCACCACCGATACGGATGACCGCGGCCAGCACGAACACGCGCTTGCCACGACCGATCAACATGCTCAACAGGTACTGCGGCATCGGCACGCCGACGATACCCGATGCCCACGTGAAGACCTTCATCGGAATCGGCATGAAGCCGCCCAGCACCAGGAACGTGAACACCGCCCAGGGCGACTCCACCATCTTCGCCTGCACGGTAGCGATGCCCTGCTCGATCGCCGGCAGCATGCCCAGCGCCTCGAACACCGGCTTGACCGCTTCGAACGCGTAGTGACCCAGCGCGTAACCGATCACCGCGCCAACCATCGAGCCGGCCAGGCTGAGGGTGGCGAACCACCAGCCGCGCTTGGGCTGGGCCACGCACATCGGCGCCAACATCACTTCCGGCATCACCGGGAAGATGATGGCTTCGAAAAAGCTCAACACCATCAGATAGGTCGGCGCGCGCTCGTGCGCGGCCCACTTCATCGCCCGCTCGTACAGCGGCCCGAAAATTTTCATGCAACCCTGCTCCGTGGATTCAATCGAGCATGCCAGACAGCAGCGGCACGAAAGTGACCGGCGCCAGCACGCGTTGTTCGATGCTGCCGTCGTCCTTGCGGTCAAGCTGCACCAGCGACTGTGCGCCCGGCCCACCGACCGGGGCGACCAGGCGGCCACCTTCAGCCAGCTGCTCGACCAGGGCATCGACCAGGGCCGGTGCGGCAGCGGTGACCACGATGGCATCGAACGGACCATGCTCGGCCCAGCCGACACGCCCGTCGTCGTGCTTGGTGCGGATGTTCATGCCCAGCGCACGGAAACGCTTGCGCGCCTGCCGCAGCAGATCGCCGATGCGCTCGACGGTATAAACCTCAAGCCCCAGCGCACCGAGGACTGCAGCCTGGTAGCCCGAGCCAGTGCCCACTTCGAGCACCTTCTTCGGCGCCACCTGCAGCACGGCCTCGGTCATCCGCGCCACCACCCACGGCTGGGAAATGGTCTGGCCGTGGCCGATCGGCAGCGCGGTGTCTTCATACGCGCGGGAGGCCAGGGCCTCGTCGATGAACAGATGGCGCGGCACCACCCGGATCGCGTTCAGCGTCGACTCGTCGACGATGCCGGCTTCGCGCAGGCGGTCGACCAGGCGGTCGCGCACGCGCTGCGATGTCATGCCGATGCCGACCGCTTCCGGTTGCAGGCGCAAGCGCGGGCTCATGCCGGCTGGTCCAGCGCGGCGGTGAGGCCGCCGACCCAGCTGGCGACCTTTTCCAGCGCCTGGTAGCGGGTCAGGTCGACCTGGATCGGAGTGATCGAAATGTGGCCGGTGCGCACCGCATGGAAATCGGTACCCGGGCCGGAGTCCTGCTCGCGGCCGGCCGGACCGATCCAGTACACCTCGTTGCCGCGCGGGTCTTTCTGCGCGATGCAGCCTTCGGCGCGATGGCGGTTGCCCAGGCGGGTGACTTCGAAGCCTTTGACCTCGCTCCACGGCAGGTCCGGCACATTGACGTTGAGGATGGTGTCGGCCGGCAGCGGATCGGCCTTCAGCCGGGCAACGATCTCCACTGCGGCACGCGCCGCCGTCTCGAAATGCTTCGGGTCGTGGTTTCGGGTCACCAACGACACTGCGACAGCGGGCAGGCCGAGGAAACGACCTTCCATCGCCGCTGACACGGTGCCGGAATAGATCACGTCGTCGCCGAGATTGGCGGCATTGTTGATACCGGACACGACAATGTCAGGCTCGAATTCCAGCAAGCCGGTCAGCGCCAGGTGGACGCAATCGGTAGGCGTACCGGCCACCGACACGGTGTAGTGGTCGATGCGCTTGAGCCGGATCGGCAGATCCAGGGTCAGCGAATTGCTGGCGCCGGAGCGATCGCGGTCGGGTGCGACCACTGTCACTTCGTGCCCGGCCTCGCGCAGTACGGATGCCAGCATCCGGATGCCCGCCGCGTCGACACCGTCATCATTGCTGACCAGGATGCGCATCTTCGATTTAACCGCTTGATTTTCCAAGAATTCGATCCCGTCACCTTGCAGCGTGGGCGAAGCCGGCCAGTCTCCTACAAGGAGGCGGCGACTCCGCAAGTGCGCCGACTATTGTGCCGCAAGCGGGCGCTGGGTCCTACCCTGTCTGCGGTCACGGCCGACATCAAACGGTCATAGGCAGACCCGCGCAGGCGGTTTAACCTGTGCGCATGTCGCACCCTGAAGACGAAGATCCGGCTGCATTGTTCCGTGCAGCCATCGGCGAAGTGACGCCGCTGCGCAAGGAAGTGGAGCCCGCGCCTGCCGCGCCGCGCCCCAAGCCGCGCGCGCGCATGGCCGAGCGCGACGACGCCGAAGCTGCCGGAGAGTTCGCCCGGCTGCTGCGCGACAACGCTCCCCTCGAAGCGGGCGACGTTGCCAGCTACCGGCGCGACAACCTGCCACCCCGCCTGTTCCAGCGCTTGAAGCGCGGGCAGTACTCGGTGCAGGACGAACTGGATCTGCATGGCGCCACTGCCGCGCAGGCAGAGGCGATGCTGCGCCAGTTCCTGCTGGAGGCGCACGCCCACGAGTACGGCTGTGTGCGCATCATCCACGGCAAAGGTCTGCAGTCCGATGGCAGTGCGCCCGTGTTGAAGAACCTGGTGGACCGCCTTCTGCGCCTGCGCAACGACGTGCTGGCGTTCCATTCCGCCCCGACCGGGCAAGGCGGGACCGGCGCAGTGCTGGTGCTGCTGGCGCGACGCTGACGTTTTGCCGGTGGGATTCATCCACGCGGGGCGTGGATCTACTGACGGCCCATCCACGCGTGGCGTGGCTCTACTGACGACCCAGCCACGCATGGCGTGGCTCTACTGACGACCCATCCACGCGTGGCGTGGCTCTACTGACGGCCCATCCACGCGTGGCGTGGCTCTACTGACGACTCATCCACGCGTGGCGTGGCTCTACTGCGGCGAGCGGAGGAAAGTAGATCCACGCCATGCGTGGATGCTCTTCGCCCCCGCCCCCCATTTTCTTTCAAACCTGCGACGCGTCTTCGACCGGCCCGAGCTCGTGCAGGACGGCCGTGGCGTAGCAGCCCGGCGGCAGCGCGAAGGACAGCTCCAGTACGTCATCTGCCAGCCACTGGTGCTGCAGCAACGCCGGACGCAGCCGCAGCGCGCGCCGCTCCTGCTTCAGTCGCGCCTCTTCCAGGCCAACACGCAGCGCCTTGGATTCATCATCATCCAGCGCCGCCAGTTCCAGCTCGCGGGCGGCGTCACTGCTGCGCAGCTCACCCTCGCCCCACAGCGGGGCGCTGGGGTGGATGTCGAAGCGCGCCAAGCGCTCGGCCAGCACGTCGCTGTACGGCTCGGGACCGAACACGCTGCGGCTGCCATCCAGCATCCACACTTCACCCTGCAGCGGTTGATCCCAGCTGCCGTGCTCCACGCGTGCGGCCAGCACGCGGTTGAACAGCGCCGAACGGGCGGCCGACAACAGCAGCGAACGCTGGTCCTTGCGCATGCGGCGGCCACCGAACATCGCCAGCGCAGCCGGCACATTGCCGCCATCGCGACCGAAGCGCTGCTCGCCGAACCAGTTCGGCAGGCCGCGCATGGCGATCTGCTGCAGGCGCTCGTCGATTGCCGCAGCGTCACCCTGAACATCACGCAGCACCAGCTTGAAGCGGTTGCCCGCCAGCGCACCGCGCTGCAGCTTGCGGTTGTGCCAGGTGGACTCGATCACTTCGATCTCGTCACTGGCCAGTTCGGCCAGGTCCGGCGCAACGCGCTTGGGCAGATGCACGCTGAAACGCTGGGTAGTGACCGCGTTGCGATCCTTCATGCCGGCATAGCTGACCGCCATTTCCGGCAGGCCCGCCCACTTGGCCAGCACCTTGGCCACATGCACCGTGTTCGCGCCGCGCTTGCGGATATGCAGCAGCAGGTGTTCGCCTTCACCGGTGGCCTCGAAGGCCGGCAGTTCATCGACCTGGAAGTCTTCCGGCGTGGTGCGGATGCGCGCCTGCAGCAGCGGCGCGCCGAACGCGAGCGGCAACGGAATCATGCGGCCACCAGCAGAACGACGGCCTGCGCGGCGATGCCTTCGCCGCGGCCGGTGAAGCCCAGCTTCTCGGACGTGGTGGCCTTGACGCTGACCGCATCCAGCGGCAGCTGCAGCAGTTCACCGATGCGTTCACGCATGGCCAGAGCATGCGGGCCGACCTTGGGCCGCTCGCAGATCACGGTGATGTCGGTGTTGCCGACACGCCAGCCGCGCTCGCGCAGCAGACTGTCGCAGTGGCGCACGAACTCGCTGCTGTCCGCACCCTTCCAGCGGTCGTCGCTTGGCGGGAAGTGCTGGCCGATGTCACCCAGCGCGATCGCGCCGAGCATGGCGTCGCACAGCGCGTGCAGGATGACGTCGCCATCGCTGTGCGCAAGCACGCCGCAACTGTGCGGTACCGCGACGCCGCCGAGCATGATGTGGTCGCCTTCACCGAAGGCATGGACGTCGTAGCCCTGGCCGATACGGACGGGCGGGAACGGGGAGGTGCTCATGGATGCAGCCCTTGCAGCAGGGCCGCGCGGGCGGTCAGCCGGCGCGGCGGGAGAGTACGAATTCGAAACGATCGAGATCGGCCGGGGTGGTGACCTTGAAGTTGTCCTCGCTGCCTTCCACCAGCAGCGGGCGCTGGCCCTGGCGCTCCATGGCCATGGCATCGTCGGTGACGTCGACGCCGGCAGCAGCCGCTTCGGACAAGGCGCGGATCAGCTGGTGACGGCGGAACAGCTGCGGCGTCAGTGCGCGCCACAGGCGCTCACGCGGTTCGGTGCCATCGATGCCGCCATCGTCGCCAGCACGCTTCAGCGTGTCGCGCACCGGCGCGGCCAGAATGGCGCCGACGGGGTCGGTGCGCCCTACTTCCAGCAGGCGGCCAAGATCGGCCTGCGACAGGTTCGGACGCGCCGCATCGTGCACCAGCACGAATTCATCGGCACGCACACTGTCCGGCAGCGCCTGCAGCCCGGCCAGCACCGAGGCGGCGCGGGTGGCGCCACCGGTGCAGGTCAGCACCGGCTTGCCGGCCCATTCGGTCCAGCCAGGCCAGTCAGCATCGTCCGCGCCGATCACCACCATCGCCCCGGCCACGGCCGGATGTGCCAGCAGCGTGTCCAGGGTATGGGCGAGCAGCGTCTGCCCGCCCGCCTGCAGGTACTGCTTGGGCAACGGCGCACCAAAACGCGTGCCGCGCCCCGCCGCCGGAACAACCACCCAGATCGCCGCGCTCATGGCACGTCCGCCGGATGGTCACCGGCCTGGGCCGTGATCGGCGCAGGCTGCGCCGGACGCGTTGGTGCATCTTCCACGACGCGATAGAACTTCTCGCCGGGCTTGATCATGCCCAGCTCGCTGCGCGCGCGTTCTTCGATGGCGGACTGGCCTTCCTTGAGGTCCTTCACTTCGGCAGCAAGCGCATCGTTGCGCTGCTGCAGACCGTCATTGTCCCGCTCCTGGTTGGCGACCTGGGCTTCGAGCATCATCACTTCACCCGAATTGCCCGGGCCGAACCAGAAACGGTACTGCAGCCATGCCAGCAGCAGGGCCAGCAACAACAGCAGCCAGCGCCAGTCGCGCATCGGCTCAGCGCTTCAGCGACACGAACGCGTCACGACCCGCGTAACGCGCGCCGGCACCGAGGGCTTCCTCGATGCGCAGCAGCTGGTTGTACTTGGCCACGCGATCGCTGCGGCACAGCGAACCGGTCTTGATCTGGGTGGCGGTGGTGGCCACCGAGATATCGGCGATGGTGGTGTCTTCGGTTTCGCCCGAACGGTGCGAGACCACGGCGGCGTAACCGGCACGGTCAGCCATGGCGATCGCTTCCAGGGTTTCGCTGAGGGTGCCGATCTGGTTGACCTTGATCAGGATCGCGTTGGCGGTGCCCGAATCGATGCCTTCCTGGAAGATCTTCGGATTGGTGACAAACAGGTCGTCGCCGACCAGCTGCACCTTCTTGCCGATGCGATCGGTCAGCAGCTTCCAGCCTGCCCAGTCGTTCTCGGCCAGACCATCTTCGATGGTGATGATCGGGTACTGCGCGGCCCAGTCGGCGAGGAAGTCGACGAACTGTTCGGAGGTCAGGCGCTTGTTCTCGCCGACCAGGTTGTACTTGCCGTTCTCGAAGAATTCGCTGGAGGCCACGTCCAGGCCCAGCAGCACGTCTTCACCGGCGGTGTAGCCGGCCTTGCCGATGGCTTCGAGGATGGTGTCCAGCGCTTCGACGTTGCTGCGGAAGTCCGGCGCGAAGCCGCCTTCGTCGCCCACCGCCGTGCTCAGGCCGTGGCCCTTCAGCACCGACTTCAGCGAATGGAAGATTTCGGTGCCGGCACGCAGCGCTTCGGAGAACGAGGTGAAGCCGACCGGCAGCACCATGAACTCCTGGAAATCGACGTTGTTGTCGGCGTGCGCGCCGCCGTTGATGATGTTCATCATCGGCACCGGCAGCGACGGGGTCGCGCCGGTCTTGCTGGCCAGGTACTGCCACAGTGCCTGCTTGCTGGAGGCAGCGGCGGCGTGCGCGGCGGCCATGGAAACACCCAGCAGTGCGTTGGCGCCCAGGCGGCCCTTGTTCTCGGTGCCATCCAGATCGATCAGGCGACGGTCCAGGCCGGCCTGGTCGGTAGCCTCGAAGCCCTTCAGCGCGTTGGCGATGGCGCCGTTGACGTTGTCGACGGCCTTGCGCACGCCCTTGCCGAGGTAACGGGTCTTGTCGCCGTCACGCAGCTCCACCGCCTCCTTGGTGCCGGTCGATGCGCCGGAGGGAACCGCGGCGCGACCGAACGAACCGTCCTCCAGGGTGACTTCGGCTTCCAGCGTGGGGTTGCCACGGCTGTCGAGGATTTCACGGGCATGGATGCTGCGGATCGTACTCATGGTCGGGCCGGTTACCTGTATGGAGAGGGGGCGACAAAAACGAATGCCGCGTGATTATCCCCGGCTACCCCTCACTTGCCAAATGGCCTGAGTGGCATCAGCCCCAACTGGACCCGATCACGATCATCACCAGCGACACCAGCATCACCAGCAGCGCACCGGCAATGGCCGCGCATACCGGCCCGCGTCCCCGTCGCCAGGCCATCACCATCGCGACCAGGCTGCCCATGAAAGACAGCACCAGCGTGACCAATGCGCCCAGCATCCAGTACTGCATGGCCTGCACGCCGTTGTTGCCATCCCCCGGGGGACGGAAGCTGGCGGCAAAGGCCAGCACGCCAAGCAGCAAGGCGCCCCAGGCGAGCACGGACAGCAACAGCGCGATCAGGCCCCAGGGCCGGCTGCGCGAGGGTTCGGCCGTCGTATTCATCAAAGCAGATCGTGCAGCAGGATGCCCGCCCACAGCGACAGCAGGACCATCGCCAGTGCAGCGGTGACCCTGCCCCGGTTCAGACGCCAGCCGAGCACCGCGGCGAAAAACCCTGCGGAAATGGTCAGCACTTCGGCCACCGCCAAGGCGATGACGAAGGGCATCAGGTTCACTACCGGGCCGCCGGCGCTGGACGGGCGCATACCGGCACCGAACAGCATGCCAATGGCGAATACGCCCGATACCGAGAGCAGGGCCAGACCGAGTGCGATCGGGCCCCACGGCCACCGCCGCCACTGCCGGCGACGACGCTGGATCTCCAGCGCCGCCTGCGGGTGCTGACTCACGCGAAGCGCGAGAAGCCGTGCTTCTTTGTCACCGCATCGAGCTCCATCAGGGTCTCGAGCAGGGCTTCCATCTGGTCCAGCGGCCACGCATTGGGGCCATCGGACAGTGCCTTGGACGGGTCCGGATGGGTCTCGGCAAACAGGCCGGAGATGCCCACGGCGACTGCGGCACGGGCCAGGACCGGCACATGCTCGCGCTGGCCACCGGAACTGGTGCCCTGCCCGCCCGGCAGCTGCACCGAATGGGTGGCGTCGAACACCACCGGGCAGCCGGTATCGCGCATCACCGCCAGCGAACGCATGTCGCTGACCAGGTTGTTGTAACCGAAGCTGGCGCCACGCTCGCAGACCATGATCTGCTCGTTGCCGGTGGCCTTGGCCTTCTCGACGACAGGCTTCATGTCCCACGGCGCCAGGAACTGGCCCTTCTTGATGTTGACCGGCTTGCCGGCCGAGCACACCTTGCGGATGAAGTCGGTCTGGCGGACCAGGAACGCCGGGGTCTGCAGCACGTCCACCACCGAGGCCACTTCGTCCATCGGGGTGTACTCGTGCACGTCGGTCAGCACCGGCACGCCGATCTGCTTCTTGACCTCGGCCAGCACCTTCAGGCCCTCTTCCATGCCCGGGCCACGGAAGGCCGTGCCGGAGGTACGGTTGGCCTTGTCGAAGCTGGACTTGAAGATGAAGTTCACACCGAGCTTGTCGGTCACTTCCTTCAGCTTGCCGGCGGTATCCAGCTGCAGCTGCATCGACTCGATCACGCAGGGGCCGGCGATCAGGAACAGGGGCTGGTCCAGCCCGACCTCGAATCCACACAGTTTCATGGCGTTTCCTTGTTGTCCGCTACACCGGCAGTGCCGGTGCGCTGGGGTTGAAGCGAGCAAGATGGGGGCCGGCGGCCCCCATGACAAGTCAGGCGCGCACTTCCTGCAGCAGCTTGCCACCGGCCTTGCGCTCGCGCGCGGCACGGATGAAGCCGATGAACAGCGGGTGGCCATCACGCGGGGTGGACAGGAATTCCGGGTGCGCCTGGCAGGCCAGGAACCACGGATGCTGGTCGCGCGGCAGTTCAACCACTTCCACCAGGGTGTCGTCCATCGACTTGCCGGCGATCACCAGGCCTGCGTCTTCCAGCTGGGTGCGGTAGCGGTTGTTGAACTCGTAGCGGTGGCGGTGGCGCTCGGAGACCACGTCCTTGCCGTACAGCTCGCGGGCCAGCGTGCCCGGCTTCAGGCGCTGCTCCTGCAGACCCAGGCGCATGGTGCCGCCCAGGTCGCTCTTGTCGTCACGCTTTTCCACGTCGCCGGTGGCGGTGCGCCATTCGGTGATCAGGCCGATCACCGGGTTCGGCGACTGGCGGTCGTTCTCGGTGCTGTTGGCGTCTTCCAGGCCCACAACGTGGCGCGCGTAGTCGACCACGGCAGCCTGCATGCCGTAGCAGATGCCGAAGTACGGAACCTTCTGCTCACGGGCGTACTGCGAGGTGAGCACCTTGCCTTCGAAACCACGGTCGCCGAAACCACCCGGCACCAGGATGCCGTCGACATCGGCCAGCGCCGACATGTCGCTGCCTTCCAGGTCCTGCGCTTCCAGCCACTTCAGGGTGACCTTGGTGCGCTGGCGCAGGCCACCGTGCTTGAGCGCCTCGCCGACCGACTTGTAGGCGTCCTGATGGTCGATGTACTTGCCGACCACCGCGATGGTCACCGCATCCAGCGGATGCAGGGTGGCATCGACGGCGTCTTCCCACATCGACAGGTCGGCCGGGCCGGCCTTGTCGGCCAGCTTCAGCTGGTTGATGACGATCTCGTCCAGGCCCTGTGCGTGCAGGCCCATCGGAATGCGGTACAGCACATCGACGTCGGGCACGCTGATCACCGCGCGCTCGGAGACGTTGGTGAACTGGGCGATCTTGCGACGCTCCGAATCCGGCACCGGCTGTTCCGAGCGGCACAGCAGTACGTCCGGCTGGATGCCGATCGAGCGCAGTTCCTTCACCGAGTGCTGGGTCGGCTTGGTCTTCAGCTCACCCGCAGCGGCGATGTACGGCACCAGGGTGAGGTGCATGAACAGTGCCTTTTCCGGGCCACGCTCGGTGCGCACCTGGCGGATCGCCTCCAGGAACGGCAGCGACTCGATGTCACCGACGGTGCCGCCGATCTCCACCAGGGCCACGTCGAAGCCCTCGGTGGCTTCGTCCATGCAGCGACGGATCTCATCGGTGATGTGCGGAATGACCTGCACGGTCGCGCCCAGGTAGTCGCCGCGGCGCTCCTTGCGGATCACTTCTTCGTAGATGCGGCCGGTGGTGACCGAGTTCTTGCGGCTCAGGCGGGTGCGCACGAAGCGCTCGTAGTGGCCCAGGTCGAGATCGGTTTCGGCGCCGTCGTCGGTGACATACACCTCACCGTGCTGGAACGGGCTCATGGTGCCCGGATCGACGTTGATGTACGGATCGAGCTTCATCATCGTGACCTTCAGGCCACGCGCTTCGAGAATGGCGGCCAGTGACGCGGCGGCAATACCTTTGCCGAGCGAGGACACCACGCCGCCGGTTACGAAAATCAAGGGAGTCATGGCTGCAAGCATCCTGTCTGGAAATGGAAAACGGCAGCGCCACGCCTGCCCGGGGGGCGGGCGTGGAGCAGAAAGGGGGTTTTCCGGTTCGCTGGAGCAGCGAGGGAGGTGCGGGCCCGGCCGGCGCCAGGCGCCAACGGGGAACCACCCTGCGAGGTCGGGGCGGCCGTGCCGGTCACTTCGACCGTCACCTGCGACCCGCTTTGCTGGAGGCCACGCTTGGCCGTGCCAGCCCATTCGCAAATGGTGGACACGCACTTACTCCCGGAAAGCCATAGTTTACAGATAGATGGCCGCCAACCCAAGGGGCAGATGACGCCATCGGCAAAAAGAAACGCCCCGCTGGGCGGGGCGTTCAAGGCTGAAACCCTTGTGGCAAGGGCTTCGGAGGGGCAGAAGAATTACTTCTTCTTGCGTGCCTCTTCCTCTTCTTCCTGCTGCGGCACCGGCTGGCCCTTGGCCTTCATCTCGGCATTGGCCTGCGCGCGGCGCTTGGCCTTGGCGTCGGCTTCGGACTGCGCCTTGTCGGCCTGGTCACCCTGCTGCGGAGCAGGCTGGCCGGCGTTCTGCGCCAACACCATCGGCACTGCAACAGCGGCGGCAGCCAGGATCGCAATGGTCAGCAACTTCTTCATGGAGTCCTCCTCGCGGTATGGCTCGGATATGGGGGGCGCCGGTGTTCGGTTCCAGCGCCTGCCATTTTACCCCCTCCCCGCCAACGAGGCTGAACCGCAGGCGTGCAAATTCCCGGTCCAGACCGCACACTTGCCCGTCGCTCCACGCTTTCGAAGACAGATGAACGCCCGCTATAACGCCGCCGATATTGAAGTCCTGTCCGGCCTTGACCCGGTCAAGCGCCGCCCCGGCATGTATACCGACACCGCACGCCCGAACCACCTGGCGCAGGAAGTGATCGACAACTCGGTGGACGAGGCCCTCGCCGGCCATGCCCGCTCGATCGAGATCACCCTGTTCAAGGACGGCAGCGTGGAGGTCAGCGATGACGGCCGCGGCATGCCGGTGGACATCCATCCGGAAGAGAAGATCCCGGGCGTCGAGCTGATCCTTACCCGCCTGCATGCCGGCGGCAAGTTCAACAACAACAACTACACCTTCTCCGGCGGCCTGCACGGCGTCGGCGTCAGCGTGGTCAATGCGTTGTCGACCCTGGTGGAAATCCACATCAAGCGCGAAGGTGCCGAACACCGCATCACCTTCCGCAACGGCGACCGCGCCTCGCCGCTGGAAGTGGTCGGCACCGTCGGCAAGAAGAACACCGGCACCCGCCTGCGTTTCTGGCCGGACCCGAAGTACTTCGATACGCCCAAGTTCGCCGTGCGCGCGCTCAAGCACCTGCTGCGCGCCAAGGCCGTGCTGTGCCCGGGCCTGACCGTCAAGCTGACCGACGAAGCCACCGGTGAAGTCGATACCTGGTACTACGAGGACGGCCTGCGCGATTACCTGCGGCTGGAGCTGGGCGATCGCGAATCGCTGCCGGCCGAGTTGTTTGTCGGCACGCTGAAGAAAGAAACCGAGATCGTGGACTGGGCCGTGGCCTGGCTGCCGGAAGGCGAGCTGGTACAGGAAAGCTACGTCAACCTGATCCCCACCGCGCAGCACGGCACCCACGCCAACGGCCTGCGCACCGGCCTGACCGAAGCGCTGCGCGAGTTCTGCGACTTCCGCAACCTGCTGCCGCGTGGCGTCAAGCTGGCCCCGGAAGACGTGTGGGACCGCGTGTCGTTCGTGCTGTCGCTGAAGATGACCGACCCGCAGTTCAGCGGCCAGACCAAGGAACGCCTGTCTTCGCGCCAGGCCGCCGGTTTCGTCGAAGGCGCCGCGCACGATGCGTTCAGCCTGCTGCTGAACCAGAACGTGGAGCTGGGCGAGAAGATCGCGCAGATCGCCATCGAGCGCGCCAGCGCGCGCCTGAAGACCGAGAAGCTGGTCGTCCGCAAGAAGGTCACCCAGGGCCCTGCCCTGCCCGGCAAGCTGGCCGACTGCATCAGCCAGGACCTGTCGCGCACCGAGCTGTTCCTGGTCGAGGGCGACTCGGCAGGCGGCAGCGCCAAGCAGGCCCGCGACAAGGATTTCCAGGCGATCCTGCCGCTGCGCGGCAAGATCCTCAACACCTGGGAAGTGTCCTCCAACAGCGTGCTGGCCTCGGAGGAAGTACACAACCTGGCGGTGGCCATCGGCTGCGACCCGGGCAAGGATGACATCACCGGCCTGCGCTACGGCAAGGTGGTGATCCTGGCCGACGCCGACTCGGATGGCCTGCATATCGCCACCCTGCTGACCGCGCTGTTCCTGAAGCACTTCCCGGCGCTGGTCGATGCCGGCCACGTGTTCGTGGCGATGCCGCCGCTGTTCCGCATCGACGTGGGCAAGCAGGTGTTCTACGCCCTGGATGAGGAAGAAAAGCGCTCGATGCTGGACAAGATCGAACGCGAGAAGATCAAGGGCGCCATCAACGTGACCCGCTTCAAGGGCCTGGGCGAGATGAATCCGCCGCAGCTGCGCGAGTCCACCATCCATCCGGACACGCGCCGTCTGGTGCAGCTGACCATTGATGATGGTGAGCAGACCCGTTCGCTGATGGACATGCTGCTGGCCAAGAAGCGTGCATCGGATCGCAAGGGCTGGCTGGAGAGCAAGGGCGATCTGGCTTCGCTGGAAGCCTGATTCCCGGCGCGTGATTGCGCGGGGCCGTGGCGACGGCCCCGACCTTGGGCGATCCCCGCACGTGTGGTAGTGCCGGCCGCTGGCCGGCTGCTTTCTGTGAACCATCGGGATACCTGGGTTGCCGGCCAGCGGCCGGCACTACCAGGCCTCACCGCGCTGCCGGCCAGCGGCCGGCACTACCGGACCTCCCCCGCGTTGCCGGCCAGCGGCCGGCACTACCGGGCCGCTTCCGCCCCCATCGGCAAACCCTGCGGGTCCATAATGCGCGCTCATCCGCGTGGACGACCCCATTGCCCGCCAACTCGCTGCTGTTTCCCGGGCTGCCGCTGCACAGCGCGCGGCTGGTGCTGAGCCCCATCCGCCGCGATGACGCCGCGGCCCTGTTCGCCCTGCAGTCCGACCCGGACGTGATGCACTGGTGGAACCACGCGGCGTGGACGCGCCCGGCCGAGGCACGCGCGCAGATCGACGATGACCTGGCTGCACAGGCGACCGGCACGCAATTGAAGCTTGCCCTGCGTGAATCAGTGGACGGCCCGCTGCTGGGCATCTGCGTGGTGTTTGCGCTGGATCGGGACGCGGCACGTGCCGAAATCGGCTATCTGCTGGCACCTGGCAGGCAGGGCAATGGCTACATGCATGAAGCGCTGCAGCGGGTGCTGGCCTATCTGTTCAACACCCTGCAACTGCATCGGGTGGAAGCCGAGATCGATCCACGCAACGAGGCGTCGGCACATGTGCTCGAACGCCTGGGTTTCCACCGAGAAGGCCTGCTGCGGCAGCGCTGGCGTATCCGCGGTGAACTGGCGGACTCGGCCGTGTATGGGCTGCTGGCCGACGACGCTGCGCGAGCTGCCACCTCCGCTTGACCGGATCAGGCCACAACGCCGGCCCATGCCTTTGGACACATACGGTACGCGGCACCCCGCCCTAGCATCGGGGTCCCTTCCGCTGCCGTTCCGGTGCCATGAAGTTCCTGCTGCACTCTGCCGCGCTCTGCGTCGGCCTGCTGATCGCCCCTGTCTGCGTGCTGGCCGCTCCTGCTGCTGACAGCGCCTCCGAAACGAAAGAAGAAAAGACCGAAGCCGCTCCGCTGCCGGCCGATGCGTCGGCTCGCCAGAGCATGCGCCTGGCGGGCCGCACCCTCGACTACACCGCCACCGTCGGCACGCTGCCGGTACGCGATGCGAAGGGCAAGGTGATCGCCGATGTGGTGTTCACCGCCTACACGATGCCGGGCAAGGACCGGCCGGTCACCTTCGCGCTCAATGGCGGCCCCGGCGCGTCGTCGGTGTACCTCAACCTGGGCGCCATCGGACCGAAGGTGGTGACCTTCGGTTCGGAAGGCGACAGCGCATCGGCGCCGGCGAAGCTGCACGACAACCCGGGCACCTGGCTGGACTTCACCGACATGGTGTTCATCGACCCGGTCGGCACCGGCTTCAGCCGCGCGCGCATCGGCGATGACGAAGCGAAGAAGCAGCTGTACAACCCCAGCGCCGACATCGAGTACCTGTCGCGCTCGATCTACGACTGGCTGCTGCGCAACCAGCGCATGGCGTCGCGCAAGTACCTGACCGGCGAGAGCTATGGCGGCTACCGTGGTCCGCGCATCACCCACTTCCTGCAGACCCGCCTGGGCGTGGCGATGAACGGCCTGGTGCTGGTGTCGCCGTACCTGAGCCCCACCTTGGAAGACAACGCCGATGTCTCGCCGATGGCGTGGATGCAGACTCTGCCCTCGATCGCTGCCGCGCACCTGGAGCGCCAGGGCAAGCTGACCGACGCGGCGATGCGCGAGGTGGTCGAGTACACCCGCGGCGACTACGCCACTGCGTTGATGAAGGGCCGCAGCGATCCGCAGGCGACCGAGGCGATGCTGCGCCGGGTGGCCGAGTTGACCGGCCTGGACCCGCAGTTCGTGCGCCGCGCCGGCGGCCGCCTGGAAACCCAGGCCTACCTGCGCGAGGTGTTCCGCGACAAGGGCACGCTGGGCAGCCGCTACGATTCCAACGTCACCGCGTTCGATCCGTTCCCGAACGATCCGGAGCAGCGCGCCAACGATCCGCTGCTGGACAGCATCATCGCGCCGACCACCACGGCGATGGTCGACTTCGTCACCCGCGAGGTCGGCTGGAAGGTGGATGCGCGCTACCAGGCACTGAACTACGACGTGAACCGTCTGTGGGATCGCAATGGCGACCTGCGCGAGGGTGCGGTGACACAGCTGCGCCAGGCGGTTGCTATCGACCCGCATCTGCAGGTGCTGATCGTGCACGGTTGGAATGATCTGTCGTGCCCGTTCATGGGCTCGATCCTGACGGTGGACCAGATGCCGACAATGGGCAGCAATCCGGACCGCGTGCAGGTGCGCAGCTATCCGGGCGGGCACATGTTCTACAGCAGGGCTGACAGCCAGGCGGCGTTCCGCAGGGATGTGCAGGCGCTGTTCCAGCGTAATTGAGGGGTGTGTGGGCCGGGCCTGCGGCCCGGCACCCGCAGAATCAACGGCAACGGCAACGTCCAAAGCCACGATCCGTGGGATGGCGGGGTGGGATGGGCTTGCAGGACACGCCGTAAACCCATCCATGGGGGCTCGATGGCGCCATCCATGACGCCAACGGTCCTGCAACCCCACCCCACCCCGCCACTGACGGGTTCCTGGCGCTCTTGGTAGGTGTCGACCTTGGTCGACACGGTAGATCGACGCCATGCGTGGATACGGGAAAATGATCTGCCCATGAAAAAAGCCCGCCGGAGTCCGGCGGGCTTTTTGTTTTGCCGGGGTCAGATCCTTTTCCCGTAGGGAAAGGGCTCTGACCCCAATGCCTCGTGCATCAGGCCCAGCCGAACAGCTCGAACAGCTTCAGGATCAGGTAGGCACAGCCGCCTGCCGCGGGGATGGTCAGGATCCAGGCCCAGACGATGCGCTCGATCACGCCCAGGCGCAGCGAACGCGGGTTCTTGGCGAAGCCGACGCCCATGATCGCGGTCGAGATGCTGTGGGTGGTCGACACCGGCATGCCGAAGTGGGCAGCCACGGTCAGCACGGTGGCCGAACTGGTCTCCGCGGCGAAACCATGGATCGGATGCAGCTTGACCATCTTGTGGCCCAGCGTCTTGATGATCTTCCAGCCGCCCGAGGCGGTACCGGCGGCCATCACCACGGCGCAGGTCAGCACGATCCACATGGCGATGCCATCACCGGCGTGCGCGTCCGGATGCATGAAGGCCAGCCACGACGGCAGGTCATTCAACGCGCCGGTCGCTTCGGCACCGATCAGGGTCATGGCGATGATGCCCATGGTCTTCTGCGCATCGTTGTGGCCGTGGGCGAAGCCCATGTAGGCCGCCGAGGCGATCTGTGCCTTGCCAAAGAACGCATTGACAATGCGCGGGCGTGCCAGTCGGCCGATCGCGCCGCCGATCTTTGCCAGGCCGGCGATCAGCGCCCACAGCAGCACCATCACCACGATGCCGAGCAGGAAGCCGGCAATCGGCGAGGTGATCATCGGCACGAACACCTTCCACAGCAGGCCCTTGTTCTGCGCCCAGCTGCCGAAGCGTTCCGACCAGATCAGCGCGTCCCAGTTGTTGTGGGCTGCGGCGAGGCCGGCACCACACAGGCCGCCGATCAGCGCGTGCGAGGACGAGGACGGCAGGCCCTTCCACCACGTGATCAGGTTCCAGATGATGCCGCCCAGCAGCGCGCACAGGATCACCTGCGGGGTCACATCGACCACGTTGGTGTTGAGCAGGCCCGACGCGATGGTCAGGGCCACGGCGGTGCCGGTCAGCGCACCCAGCAGGTTCATGAACGCGGCGAGCATCACCGCCCAACCGGGCGAGAGCACCTTGGTCGCCACCACGGTGGCGATGGAGTTGGCGGTGTCGTGGAAGCCGTTGATGAACTCGAAAACGAGCGCGGCCAGGATCACCACCAGAACGAGGGTCAGCATGCTGTGGCGTCCGTCAGCTGTTCTTCAACACGATCTGGTAGGCCACCACGCCGGCTTCGCGGCAGCGGTCGATGGCCTTTTCCAGGATCTCGAAGAATTCCTTCAGCAGGAACATCTGCAGGTTGTCCAGGCGACCGGAATAGATGTCGCGGTACAGCTCGAGCATCAGGCGGTCGGCCTCGTTTTCCAGCGAACGCAGACGCTCGTTGAGCGCGGTCATCCGGTCCAGGTTCATGTGGCGCAGGTCGGCGACCATCTCCACCACCACGCCAGCAGCCTGCTCGAGCATCGCCGCGCGCGGCGCGAAGTCGATGTGCTCCAGGTGGGTCGTGGCCAGCGAATAGCGATCGGCGAACTTCTCGATCTGCTTGGGAATCTTGTACAGGGCCGAGCCCAGCGCTTCGATGTCTTCGCGCTCGATCGGGGTCATGAAACTGTCCACCAGCGCCTGGCTGATCTTGTCCGAGGCCGCGCGTTCGCGCAGTCGGGCCAGCTTGAAGGCATCCAGGGCGGGCTGGCGATCGGCGTCGCGCAGCATCGAATGCAGTGCCTTGGCGGCATCGGAAGCCGCGACGGCAGCCTCATCAAGCAGGGTGTAGAACTGTTTGCCGGAACCGAAAATGGTCTGCAGAGAGAACATTGAGAAACCTGTCAGCCGTCGCGGGAAGGACGGCACCAGGGCGAATTATGACGGCTAGATGACCATCACGGGTATCCCTGCCCCCTTTTTGGCGCCGGGAGGCCCAAAACTGAACAGGCATTTGCCACCCGGCCACGGCCCTTTGCTAAGATGCCAGCGCGCCTTCGGGCGCACCTTATGGACGACGACCCTTATCCCCCAGCGCCGCGCCGGACCCTGTTCCTGAGCGCCTGCCGCCATCGCAAGCACCCGCCCTCCCTGTCACCAACCGGGGACGATGCCCGTGTTTGAAATGATCCTGATTGTCTTCGCGCTCGTTCTGTTGAACGGCTTCTTTGCCATGTCCGAGATGTCGGTCATGACCTCGCGCAAGAGCCGGCTGAAGCAGCTGGCCGGCACCTCCAAGCGCGCGGCCAAGGCACTGGAGCTGTCGGAGAAGCCGGAAGCGTTCCTGTCCACCGTACAGATCGGCATCACCGTGATCGGCGTGCTGACCGGCTTCCTCGGCGGCGAAGCACTGGGCGAGGCCATCGGCGGCTGGATCCAAGGGCTGATGCCGGGCTTCGCCTATGCCGGAGCCGTTGGCAAGGCGCTGGCAGTCACCTTCATTACCTTCATCACGCTGATCTTCGGCGAACTCGTGCCCAAGCGCCTGGCCCTGACCCGTTCAGAGGACATCGCCGGACTGGTGGCGCTGCCGATGAGCTGGCTGGCCAAGCTGGCCTTCCCCTTCGTCTGGCTGCTGTCCAAGACCACCCAGCTTGTGCTGCGCCTGTTCGGCCTGGGCAAGGACGAGGTTGCGTCGGTCACCGAAGAGGAGATCCGCATGCTGGTGGCCGAGAGCCACGAAGCCGGCGTGATCGACAGCCACGAACGCGACATGATGAACCGCGTGATGCGCCTGGGCGACCGTACCGCCGACAGCCTGATGACCCCGCGCAACCGGATCGCCTGGCTGGACACGCTGGGTGGCCTGGACAAGAACCTGGAAATCATGGCCGAGCACGAGTTCTCGCGGTACCCGGTGTACCGCGACAACGACATGGACGTGGTTGGCGTGCTGGAGCTGAAATCGCTGGCCACGCGGATGGCGCGCGGCGACAACGCGCTGTTCCAGACCCTGCGCGAGCCGCTGTACGTCTCTGAATCCACCCATGCGATGAAGCTGCTGGAGATCTTCCGCGAAGAACAGCAGTCGATGGCGCTGGTGGTAGACGAGTACGGCGAGATCCAGGGCCTGGTGACCATCAGCGACCTGATGGGCGCCGTGGTTGGTCGCCTGCAGGCGACGGAGAATGCCGACGAAGACGCGCTGGTGGTGACCCGTGAAGACGGCTCGCTGCTGGTGGACGGTTCGCTGCCGATCGAGGACCTGCGCGAGCTGATAGGCAGCAACGACCTGCCCGACGCCGAGGATGGCGACTACTACACCCTGGCCGGCATGTGCATCCACTTCTTCGGCCGCATCCCGCACGCAGGCGAGTACTTCGACTGGGCCGGCTGGCGCTTCGAGGTGGTTGATCTGGACGGTGCGCGCGTGGACAAGCTGCTGTTGCGCACCCTGTCCGATGAGCAGGCCGATGAGCTCACCGCCTGAGTCCGGCCCCGGCGCTGCGCCGCCGGAGTATCGCAACGAGGGCATCCGCACCCTGCTGGCGATGTTCGCCTTCGGTGACCCGGCCCAGCACATGAAGCTGGGGCAGATCCTGCAGGATCTGCAGCAGAGTGCCTTCGGTGTGTTCCTGTTCGTCGCCATCCTGCCGGCCTTCATCCCCATCCCGGGGCTGGGCGGCGCGGTCAGCGGGCCGCTGGTGATCCTGATCGGCCTGCAGATGCTGTTCTGCATGCGCCGGCCCTGGCTGCCGGGGTTCATCGCCCGGCGTGGGCCCAAGCGCGGCACCATGCACCGGTTCCTGGACCGCATCGACGGTGCCCTGCGCCGGCTCGACCGCATGCTCAAGCCGCGCATGCCACAGCTGCTGACGCCTGCCCCGGCCCACGCCTTCAGCGGTCTTCTACTGGTGCTGCTGGGCCTGCTGCTGTCGCTGCCGATTCCGTTCACCAACTATCTGTTCGGCTTCCAGCTGCTGTTGTTCGCGCTGGCTCTGCTCGAGCGCGACGGTGCGCTGATGTTGTTCAACTGGGTGGCTGCGGTGGTAGCGATCGCGTTCTTTGGTTTCAGTTCCGGGCAGCTGGTGGGTTACACCGTCGAACTGTTCCAGCGCTGGTTCTGAGCCCCGCCGTGGTGGAGCCGGCCGTTGGCCGGCTGCCACGTTTACCTGATTGCCGGCCAGCGGCCGGCACTACCACGGGCCGGAATCAACCGGCATTGCCACGGGCCCGGATCAACCCGTATTGCCACGGACCGGGATCAACGCAGGTCAATGAACCCGTTGTCGGCCAACTGTGCCGGCTCATCCTGCACTGCCGACAACACGAAACTGAGCGCGGAACCCAGCAGCGTGCCCGGACCGTCCCAGTACTCGGCGGTCTCGGCGCGTACGTGGATCAATCGCAACTTCGGATCATCCGGGCCACCGGGAAAGAACAGCTTCATCGCCGGCGACCACAGCTCTTCGACCTTGGCGCGGTCATCGACGATGCGCGCCACACCCGCCACCGACACATACGTGTTCTTCGACGGTGAGGCATAGGCCACGTTGACCCGCGGGTCGAGCGCGATCTCGGCCACCTTCGGGCTGTCGGCGGCGGTGGCGAACCACAGGTCACCATCGAAGGCGACCTGCTGGGTGCCGAGCGGGCGGCTGTAGAGGCGCCCGTCGACACCGCGGGTGGTGAACATCGCCACCTCCACGTCCTTGATCAGTTCGGCCAGCTGCGCAATGTGTTCGGTACGGGGCTCGTCCATGGGGGACTCCGGAGGTAGGAGCCCCCATCAGACGCGCCTGCGCCGCAAATTGCCGTGACGCAATTGTTCAGCCCGCGTGGCGGGCATGCCAAGCGTGCATCGCCAGCTCGAACGAACGCAGGCGCGCGCGGTGGTCGTACAGGTTGGCGGTAAGCATCAATTCGTCGGGCTGGTGGCGTTCGACGAACGCCGCGATACCGTCGGCCACCTGCTGTGGATCACCCAGCACCGTGCACGCCAGCGCCCGCTCCACGCCCAGCTTCTCGTGGGGTTCCCAGAACGACTCGATGTCATCGATCGGCGCCGGGATCTTGCCGGGACGGCCGCGACGCAGGTTGACGAAGCTCTGCTGCTGGCTGGTGAACAGCCGGCGCGATTCGGCCTCGCTGTCACTGGCCACCACGTTCAATGCCAGCATCGCGTGCGGTTGCTTGAGCGTGGCCGAAGGGCGGAATTCGCGGCGATACACCGCAAGCGCTTCATCCATGGAATCGGGGGCGAAGTGCGAGGCGAAGGCGTACGGCAGCCCCATCGAGGCGGCCATGCGCGCGCCGAACAGGCTGGAACCGAGGATCCAGGTCGGCACCCGCAGGCCGCCACCCGGTACGGCCTGCACCGCCTGCCCCGGCTGCACCGGTTCGAAGTAGTGCAGCAGCTCACGCACGTCCTGCGGGAACTGGTCGGCGCTGTCGAAATAGCGGCGCAGGGCGCGCGCGGTCGGCTGGTCGGTACCCGGTGCGCGGCCAAGGCCGAGGTCAATACGGTCCGGGTACAGCGAGGCCAGGGTGCCGAACTGCTCGGCCACCTGCAGCGGCGCATGGTTGGGCAGCATGATGCCGCCAGCGCCGACACGGATGCGTTTGGTGCCACCAGCCACGTGACCGATCAGCACCGCGGTGGCGGCGCTGGCGATGCCAGGCATGTTGTGGTGTTCGGCCAGCCAATAGCGGCGGTAGCCCAGCGCATCGGCATGCTGGGCCAGTTCGAGCATGTTGGCGAAGGCAGCAGTGGTATCACTGCCCTCGCAGACCGGGGCCAGGTCGAGGATCGACAACGGGATCATCAGGCGGTTTTCCGTCACAAGATCCCCTGTTGATGGGGTCGCCCTGCTCCGGCGGCCAGTGCCGGTAGCGGGACGCTGATTCCTGTGTCACGGATTCAGCGCCCGCCGGGCTTGATCCGGTAGTGCCGGCCGCTGGCCGGCAGGCAGAGCGCCGTTGCAGCCGACCAGCGGCCGGCCTACCGGGGCACCGACATTTCGGGTCAGAAGGCGCTGGGGCGCGGTTCGGCCAGCGGTTCGTCCACCAGCGGCTTCAGTTCGGCATCCAGCGCCACGCGTTCGTCGAACACGAAGCAGCGGCCTTCGTAGCCCTCACCGCCCACTTCCTCGAAGTAACCGAGAATGCCGCCATCGAGCTGCAGCACGTTGTCCATGCCGTCGTTGAGCATCCACAGCGCGGCCTTCTCGCAGCGGATGCCACCGGTGCAGAAACTGACCACGGTGCTGTCCTTCAGCGCCTCGCGATGGGGTGCGAGTGCTTCTGGCAGATCGGTGAACTTGTGGATGGGCAGTACCAGCGCATCCTTGAAGGTGCCGTACTCGATCTCCTGCAGGTTGCGCGTATCGAGCATCACCACCGGCTTGCCAGCATCATCGTGCCCCTGCCGCAGCCAACGCTGCACGGTGGCAGGATCGATCGCCGGCGCGCGCGGATAGTCCAGCGGCTGGCCATCGTCCCGGCGGAAGCTGATGATCTCGTCCTTGACCTTGGCCTTCAGCCGCGCGAACGGCTGGTGCTCGCTGAAGCTGGTCTTGACCCGCATGTCGGCGAAGCGCGGATCGGCATGCAGTTCCGCGTAGAAGCCATCGATAGCAGACGGTGCACCCGCCAGGAACAGGTTCAGCCCCTCGCCCGCCACCAGGATCGTGCCCTGCAGGCCGGACGCCTCGGCACGCGCCTGCAGCTGGTCGCACAGGGCCTGGGGAGCGTCGATGACGGCGAAATAATAAGCAGCGGTGTTGGCGATCATGCCGCCATTTTACCGCCTGACCGCCCCCATCGACAGATTCACGGGTCGGAGCCCTCTGCGCAGCAGAGGGATCCGACCCCGCAGATCGCGGGAACTGTCAGAGGCGGGGCGGTGTGGGCAGGCGGGGGCGCAGAGCGCCATGGATGGCGCTCTACGAGGCACGCAGGAGCAGCTTTTGCCGTCCCCCGCCTGCCCACACCGCCCCGCCCACCACGGAACGCCCGCCGTTGCTGTTGCCGTTGCCGTTGCCTCTGCAGGTGCCGGGTGCAACCCGGCCCCTCACCCTTACCCCCGCAGCAGCATGAACGGCAGCAGCACCAAGGCCGCCGCCACCGCCATGCCCAGAAGCACCAGCACCACGAACCCAGGACGGCGCCGGAACAGGCTGCCAAAGGTCTCGGCGGTGCCATCGCGCAGGGCCTGCTCGCGCTCAGCGCGGACCCGCACGCCGCGGGCCGCCTGGTAGTCGGCCATCAGCGCCTTGGCACGCGGCTGGTCGGTATCCTCGCGCAGCCACAGGCCGCCATTGGAGATTCCCCAGGGACTGGGTTCGGTGCGGTACCAGGCGATGCCGTGCTGGTCGAGCAGCGTGCAGACATCGGCATATTCGTCGTTGCCGACATTGCGCAGATTGAGCAGGAGTTTTGCCATGTGCCCATGATACCCGGCGCCGATGCGCTAACCTTGCCGCCCTTGACTCATCACCCACGGAGACGCCGATGCGCCGCCTGCTGCTTCCCCTGCTGCTGTCCCTCGCCGCCGTTGGTTGCTCGTCGGAACCGTCCGGTCCGCCGCCGGGAGGCACCATCGCCGCTTTCGAGCGCATCGACACCCAGCCCGGCACCGGCGCCGAGGCCGTGCCGGGCCAGAAGGTCAGCGTGCATTACACCGGCTGGATCTACGACGAGCGCGCCGACAACAAGCACGGCAAGACCTTCGACAGTTCGGTCGAACGCGGCGAGCCGTTCACCTTCACGCTGGGCGCGGGCCAGGTCATCCGTGGCTGGGATGAAGGCGTGGCCGGCATGAAGGTCGGCGGCAAGCGCACGCTGATGATTCCGCCGGAATTCGGCTATGGCGATCGCCAGGTCGGCCCGATCCCGGCAGGTTCGTCGCTGGTGTTCGATGTCGAGCTGCTCAATGTCCAACAGTGACGTACATCCGCCGCGCCGCGTCGCCGTCATCGGCGGCGGCCCGGCGGGGCTGTTTGCCGCCGAGCGGTTGCGCGCGGCCGGGCTGGACGTTGATCTGTACGAGGCCAAGGGCTCGCCGGGCCGCAAGTTCCTGATCGCCGGCAAGGGGGGGCTCAACCTCACCCATTCCGACCCGCGCCCGCTGTTCGACAGCCGCTACCGCAAGCAGGCCGCCAGTGTCGGTCATTGGCTGGACGGCTTCGATGCACAGGCGCTGCGCGACTGGGCCGCAGGCTTCGGTGTGGAAACCTACGTCGGCAGTTCCGGGCGCGTGTTCCCGGTTGATCGCAAGGCCGCTCCGCTGCTGCGCGGCTGGGTTCGCCGGCTGAAGGAACAGGGCGTGCGCCTGCACGTCAACCATCGCTGGCTGGGCTGGAGCGAAGACGGCGCACTGCGCTTCGCCACCGAGAGTGGTGCATTGGATGTTCGCGCCGACGCGACCGTACTGGCACTGGGCGGCGGCAGCTGGCCGCAGCTCGGCAGCGACGGTGCCTGGGTTCCGGCCCTGCAGGCCCGCGCCGTGGATATCGCGCCGCTGCAATCGGCCAACTGCGGCTTCGACATTGCATGGACACCGTTCTTCGCGCAGCGCCACGCGGGTGCGCCACTGAAGCCGGTCGTCGCACATTGGCATGGCTTGGACGGTGAACCCCGCTCCCTGCAGGGCGAGTGTGTGGCCAGCGAATACGGTATCGAAGGCAGCCTGATCTACGCCCTGTCGGCCGACCTGCGCGACACCATCAACCGCGATGGCCATGCCACGCTGCGGCTGGACCTGGTTCCGGGCCGCGACGAGGCACGCCTGCAGGCCGATCTCTCGCAGCCGCGCAAGGGTCGCAGCTTCGGCGAGCACCTGCGTCGCCAGGCTGGGCTGGATGCAGTAAAGACTGCATTGATATTTGAAACACTGGGCACGGATGCCGGCAACGATCTGGCCGCCGTAGTCACCACATTGAAGCGCCTGCCGTTGCGCCTGCTGCGCCCGCGACCGATGGCCGAGGTGATCAGCACTGCCGGTGGCGTGCGCCTGGGCGCGCTGGACGACGGCTTGATGCTGCGTGCCGTGCCGGGGGTGTTCTGCGCAGGAGAAATGCTGGACTGGGAAGCCCCAACCGGTGGCTACCTGTTGACGGCGTGCTATGCCAGCGGACTGCGCGCGGCAGAGGGCGTGACAGCGTGGTTGGCCACGCGCTGACCCACCCGCGGTAGCGCCGGCGACATCAGGCTGGCCGGCGCATTTTCACCGAAGCCAATGCCACGCCACTGGGGTGCGGATACAGTTCCTCGCGTTCGGCGACAAAGCCCTGCCGCTGGTAGAACGGCACGGCATTGAGCGAGGCCGACAACACCACCTCGCGCGTCGGGTCGGCCAGGGCCAGCAACCGCTGCATCAGCGCCTGGCCAATCCCCTGCCCGCCTCGATCCGGATCGACGAACAGCGCGTCGATCTCGTTGCCCTCGGCATCGAGCACACCGAAAGCCAGCACCTCGCCCCGATCATCCTCGGCGACGACACAGCCGCCCTGCCCCAGCAACCGCGAATACTGCACCGGCGGTGGCGATGCCGACCACGGCGCGATCACCTCCGGCGGATAGTGGCTGCTGCACAACTCACGTACGCAGCGCGTACGCAGAGCCCACAGCGTGCTTACATCATCGATGGTGCCGATCCTGAACTGCATGCAGCCTCCGTATGCCTCTGCTTTTCATGCCCTGTAACGCGGGTCATCGCGACTTGCTGGCCCGCAGCGCTTGTATCTTCGGCGGCGGCTGGAACGAGTCACTGCGCGCGTCGGCCCAGAACGAATGGAACACCGCGTGGTCGGGCACCTTGTGCAGCAGCTCGCCCGGCTCCAGGTAGCGGTACAACGAGGCCAGCGAACGGATCTCGACCGGCGACACCCGGCGCAGGATGTGTTCCGGGCCAAGTTCGGCCGGATCGTTCAAGCCTGCCGCACACAGCAACTCCTTCAGCGCATGCAGGGTGTGCTCGTGGAAGCTGTACACGCGCGTGGCCTTGTCCGGTGCATCCAGATGCTTCCAGCGCGCCGGATCCTGGGTAGCGATGCCGGTCGGGCACTTGTCGGTATGGCAGCTGAGCGACTGGATGCAGCCCAGCGCGAACATGAAACCGCGCCCGGCATTGCACCAGTCGGCGCCCATCGCAATGGTGCGGGCGATATCGAACGCGCTGGTTATCTTGCCGGCCGCGCCGATACGGATGTGCTCGCGCAGATCCAGGCCCACCAGGGTGTTGTGCACGAGCAGCAACGCCTCGTGCATCGGCACACCCACGTGATCGACGAACTCGGCGGGTGCCGCGCCGGTGCCGCCTTCAGCGCCATCGACCACAATGAAGTCGGGCAGCAGACCGGTCTCGTGCATCGCCTTGGCGATGCCGAACCATTCCCAGGGGTGGCCGATGGCCAGCTTGAAGCCAACCGGCTTGCCACCGGACAGCTCGCGCAGGCGTGCGACGAACTGCAGCAGTTCAACCGGCGTGGAGAACGCCGAATGGCGTGACGGAGAAACACAGTCCACGCCCATCGGCACGCCACGCGTCACCGATATCTCAGCCGTCACCTTCGGCGCCGGCAGCACGCCGCCGTGGCCGGGCTTGGCGCCCTGCGACAGCTTGATCTCGATCATCTTGACCTGATCGTGATTGGCATTGGCAACGAAGCGTTCCTCGCTGAAGCCGCCCTTCTCGTCACGACAACCGAAGTAGCCCGAGCCGATCTCCCAGACCAGGTCGCCGCCCATCTCGCGGTGGTACGGCGAAATCGAGCCTTCGCCGGTGTCGTGGTAGAAGCCACCCCGGCGCGCGCCTTCGTTCAACGCACGGATCGCGTTGGCCGACAGCGAGCCGAAACTCATCGCCGAGATGTTGAATACGCTGGCCGAATAGGGCTTGGCACAGTTCGCACCGATCAGCACGCGGAAATCGTGCTTGGCGATGGTGGTCGGCGCCAGCGAATGGTTGATCCATTCGTAGTCCACCGCGTACGTGCTGCGCAGGGTGCCGAAGGGCACCGTGTCCATCTGGTTCTTGGCACGCTGGTAGATCAGCGCGCGCTGCTGCCGCGAGAACGGCACATCTTCCAGATCGCTCTGCACGAAGTACTGGCGGATCTCCGGGCCGATCGATTCCAGGCCATAACGGAAGTGCGCCATCACCGGATAGTTGCGGCGCAGGGTGCTGCGCTTCTGCAGCAGGTCCCAGGTCCCCAGCGCCACCATCGCGGCTGTAAGTCCGACGCCCCAATACCAGGCCGGCCAGATCGTGGCCAGCCACAGGCAGATCGGAAACATCAGGATGGCGAGCAGGTAGACGATATACCGGTGCATGGCGTTCCTCGGTTGCAACTGCCCACGAGTCTACCGCGCAAGCACCTACAGGCGATCGTCAACCACGCTGCGCGGCCAGGCGGACTTCACGTCGTAGACCAGTCCACCCGGTGCCAGCAGGCTGCGGATTTCGGCATCGTCCATCGCCTTGAAGCTCTCATGAGCCACCGCCAGCACCACCGCGTCGTAGCTGCCGGCCGTCGGCTCGGCCAACCAGTTCACACCTTCGTCCGCCAATGCAGCCGGCCCTACCCACGGATCGCTGACGTCCACGTGCGCGCCGCTGTCGGCCAGCCGCTGGGCCAGTTCCAGCGCGCGACTGTTGCGCAGGTCCGGGCAATCCTCCTTGAAGGTCACGCCCAGCACCAGGATGCGCGATTGCGCCGGTGCACGACCTCGTTCGGCCAGCATCGCCAACACTCGATTGGCCACATGTTCGCCCACCCGGTTGTTGACCTGCCGCGCGGTATGGATGAGGTCGGGGTGGTAGCCCATGCTTTCGGACTTGTGCAGCAGGTAGTACGGGTCTACGCCAATGCAGTGGCCTCCCACCAGCCCCGGCCGGAACGGCAGGAAATTCCATTTGCTGCCCGCGGCGTCGAGCACATCCTGGGTGTCGATGTCGAGGCGATCGAAGATCAAGGCCAACTCGTTGACCAACGCGATGTTGACGTCACGCTGGATGTTCTCCACCACCTTGGCCGCTTCGGCAACCCGCATCGATGGCACCGGGAACGTACCGGCGGTGATGATCCGCTGGTACAGGTCATCCACCACCGCAGCCACTTCCGGCGTTGAGCCGGACGTGATCTTGCGGATGTCGGCCAGACGCCGTTGGCGATCGCCGGGGCTGACCCGCTCGGGGCTGTAGCCGCAGTAGAAATCCTCGTTGAAGCGCAGGCCCGAGCCCTGCTCCAGCAGTGGTACGCAGACTTCTTCGGTGGTACCCGGGTAGACGGTGGATTCGTAGATCACCAGGTCACCGGCGCGAAGATGGCTGGCGATCAGTCGCGTCGCCGAGCGCAAGGGCTCCAGATCGGGCTGCTCGTAGGCATCGATCGGCGTGGGCACGGTGACGATGTAGACGTTGCAGGCGTCCAGCTGCGCGGGATCGCTGCTGTAGCGCAGCAGCGAGGCGCTGGCCAGTTCGTCCGACTCCATCTCCAGCGTGTGGTCCTGCCCACCGGCCAGTTCGGCGATGCGTGCGGCATCGATGTCGTACCCCAGAGTGGGCAGCTGCCGCCCGAAGGCCACCGCCAACGGCAGCCCGACGTAGCCCAGGCCGATGATGGCCGGGGACGGCATCTGCGCCGCGCCGATCGGCGCACTCATGCGCGGCGTCCGGCAGCTGGCGACGGTGTCCACTGGGTCATGCGAGGGTCCGGGTGCAGGCAATCATGCCGACAAGATTAACCGCGGTGGCGGCGCCAGACCACGCCCTGATCAGGATCCGAGGCTGACGGCGGCCGGCTCGAGCTCGCCGTGGCCCCCGGTCCAGGCCCGCAGCAACAGGCAGAAGCCGTGGTCCAGATGATTCTGCTCCAGACTGAAACCGTGCCACGGGGCCGCCACGATGCTGGCCAGCGTCGCCGGATCCACATGCCGGTTGGCCATCGTCCAGCGCGGGAACCAGCGGGTCGGGATCGGGCCTGCGGCAAGCTGGACGACGCTGCCGTGGCGTCGCGCGTTGCTGATGCGCGCGTGCACCGAGGCCAGTCCATCCCGCGGACCTTCGATGTACTGCAGGAAACGGCTGCCATCGAACATCAGCACCCCGGTCACTCCGGCCATGCGATTGAACGCAGTCGCATCGGCCAGCAGCGCATCGAGCTCGGGCACGTCCAGTCCCTCCCTGGCCGTGCTGACATAGGCGTACGCATGCAACGGCATGTCCATCACTCCCCTCCTGAGTGCAGAGGAATATGACAGGAAGCACGAGGACTTCAAGCGTTGGCTATTCCGGCGGCGCCTCGACCTGGTAGCCGCGCTGCACCAGCGCATCCAGATAGCCTTCGCCCAGCAGCAGGCTGACCGGCACCGTCGCGAAGGTGCCAGCGTGGTGGGTCAGTGCCGCATCCACGCCCTGCAGCCAGCGCGTGCGCACCTGCTGCGGCATGTCGCTCCAGCCACGCCTGCGCACGAAGGCCGAGTCCTGCAGCAGTTCACGGCAGGTCTGCGCCATGGCCGAACCCGACAGCCGACGCAGTGCAGCGACATCCCCCAGTGCCCAGGCATTGGCCCGCTCGCGCAATACCGGCGCCTGGAATTCCACGGTGTCCAGCGTGCGTTCGAAGCACGCGCGGTCATCGACTTCGGTGGCCTGCAGCTCCTTCAACGTGCCACGGATGTCGTCGACCTTCAGCTTCACCTGCATGTCTTCAGGCTTCAGATCGCGGGCCTTGTAGGCGCGCCCGAGCGCTTCCTTCACCTGCTTGCCGTCGCGCAGGCCGTTGCGCTTGAGGAAGGCCTGGTACAGGCGACCGGAGGCCACCAGCGGACGGTCCTTTTCCACGCCACGGTCATTGCCCATGTAGGTCTGTTTCAGCCCCAGCCAGCGTGCGTACGTTGCCGCCGGCAGGATCTGATCCAGCGTGCGCCCCTGCGGATCGCGCGCGGTCTTCATCGCCAGCGGCAACAGGGTCAGGCCCCTGAACACACCGATCTTCGCATCGAGGCTGAAACCCGGATCGCCCAGCACATGGTCGACACCGGCGATGGTCCGTTCGACTTCGTCGGAACGCCATTGCACACCGCTTGGCAACGGCGAGACCGTTCCCAGGATCCACAGCACATGCCCCTGTGGAGCGGTGACCTTCCAGAGGCCGGGGCCGGGTTGCTCGCCGGTCACCTGCACCGTGTCCATGTCCACCACCGGGCCAGTGGGCGCTGGTGCCTGCTGCGCGGCGGCCGTGCCTATCGCCAGCATCAGCCCCAGTACGGCACTGCATCCGATCCATCGCTTGCCACGTGCACGCATATCGCCATTCCCGGAAACGTTGGCGGACTGTACCCAGCCCCGCGGCCGACTGCGTAAAAGCAGCGTTAGCCGGCGGCAGCGGCGGCGATTCCGTTACAATCGGCGCGCGCTGCAGGCCCGGATGGCGAAACTGGTAGACGCATCGGACTTAAAATCCGCCGGGGGCAACCCCATGCCGGTTCGATTCCGGCTCCGGGCACCACCCAATCGCGCATCGACGCCCCCGCACCAGGCCCGCGCATCGCTGGTTCTACAGCAGCCCACTGAACGGGATGCGGTCATTCGGCTGCCGTCGCTGCGATCGAGACGCCTTCAGGCCGGCATGGCAGAATCGAACGTGCTGCCCCCGGCCGCCGAACGACGCATAAGGAGATCACCCATGAAGTGGACATGGCTCGCATCATCGCTGGCACTGGTCACGCTGCTCGCCCAGCCCATCGCACCGGCATCGGCGCAGAGCCGTTCGAACAGCCACCGCAACCTCGACGGAAGTCGCGATATCCGCAACAGCGACGGCTCGTCCAGCCGCATCAGACGCGACCTGTCCGGACGCGAGATCGCCGAGCACAGCAACGGCAGCCGTTCGACCACCACCACCGACCTGAGTGGCCGCAAGCGCACTACCCACAGCGATGGCAGCTATTCCAACAGCAGCACGGACCTCAACGGCAACATCCGCACCCAGTACAGCAACGGGGCCTACTCGGTCAGCAAGCGTGACCTGAGCGGCAGGTGGCGCACCGAGTACAGCGATGGCTCCTACTCGACCAGTGTGCGCGATCTCAACGGCAACTGGACCACCACCTCCAGCGGCGGCATGGCCGCGCGCCACCCCGAACGCGGCGTCGGCAAGCGCTGAACCCTGCGCTCAGATCGCCCGCGAGTAGCGAGGCTGCTCCTGGGCGGTACGCAGATAGGGATCGAAACACATCGCCAGCAGGCGCAGCAGCGGCCGCCCCGGCTCGCTGGTGCGCACTACCCCATCACGGTACTCGGCCAGGCCATCCTGCTGCAGGCGCTGCACGGCCTGCAGGTCTTCGGCGAAGTAGTGTTCGAAGTCGATGCCATGGCGCTGCCCAAGTGACACTCCATCCACTTCACCCTGGCACATCAACTGCTGTATCAACTCGGCGCGCAGCTCGTCATCGGCGCTGAGCGCGACGCCGCGCCAGACCGGCAACTGTCCCTGGTCCACCGCGTTTTCCCATGACGGCAGGTCACGCGGATTCTGGCTGTAGGTGGCGCCGATGTGGCTGATCGCACTGACACCGAGGCCAAGCAGATCGGTGTCGGCATGGGTGGTGTAGCCCATGAAGTTGCGATGCAGCTGGCCGGCGCGCTGGGCACGCGACAGATCTTCTTCCGGCAATGCGAAGTGGTCCATGCCGATGTACTGGTAACCGGCTGCGGACAGGCGCTCCACCGCCAGGCCCAGCAGCGCCAGCTTGGCTTCCGGCGAAGGCATCCGGCTTTCGTCGATCTGCCGCTGTGCACGGAACAGGTGTGGCAGGTGCGCATAGCCATACACCGCCAATCGATCCGGGCGCAGCGCCAGCACCAGTTCCAGGGTGCGGCCGAAGCCCTCAAGGCTTTGCCCGGGCAGGCCGTAGATCAGATCGACGTTGACCGAACGCATGCCGCTGTCGCGGCACGCGCGCAGGATGTCCAGCGTCTGCCGCACGCCCTGCACGCGGTTGATCGATTCCTGCACCTGCGGATCGAAATCCTGCACCCCCAGACTGGCGCGGTTGAAGCCGAGCCGGGCCAGCATCGCCACGTCGCTGGTATCGATGAAACGCGGGTCCAGCTCGATCGAAAAATCACGCTGCGACGAATCGCTGAAATCGAAGCGGCGGCGCAAGCCTTCGACCAGCGCAGTCATCGCATCGGCATCGAGGAAATTGGGCGTGCCACCACCGAGATGCAGCTGGATCACTTCACGGCCATCGGCGAACTGCGGTGCCAGCAGGTCTGCCTCGGCCAGCACGCGTGACACATAGCTGTGGCCACGTCCGCGGTCGCGGGTGATCACCCGGTTGCAGCCGCAGTAGAAGCAGGGGCTGGAGCAGAACGGCACATGGACGTACAACGACAACGCACGCGCCAGCGGGTTGCTGTCGGCGATTGCCTGGCGCAGCGCCGGTGCATCGAAGCCGTCATGGAAGTGCGGTGCGGTCGGATAGGAGGTGTAGCGCGGGCCGGGCCGGTCATGCCTGCGCAGCAGATCGGGATCGAAGGTCCAGGCCAAGCCACCGGCAGCGGGAGAGAACGTGTCCATGGCGCCAGCATCACGCCAAGCCAGGTGATGCGCCTTGACCCAGATCAATCCTTGGCGGGGACGCCCAGCACCGGCAGCATGACCTGCGGCCAGCGCAGCATCTGGTAGCGGCGCCAGAAGGTCTCGGCGATGCGGGCGGCCACATCGTCGGCCAGCGCCTGCATCGGCGGATTGTTGCATTCAGCCGTGGTGATGTGGAACAGCACCAGCCAGCGGTCGAACAGATCCTTTTCCAGATCGATCGCCATGTGCTTGGACATCGGCGAACCCTTGAACCGGCGCGTCCCGCGCAGCATTGCCGACCAGAAATCGACGAGCTGGGCCAGGTGCTCCGGCCAGTCGTGCACATGCCCTTCGAACACCGGCCCCAGACGTTCCTCGTCACGCACGCGCGCGTAGAAATCGTGAACCAGCCGGGTCACTTCCTCCTCGCTGCACAGCTCGGGCGACGCGATGGGAAGGACGGTCGTGGGCGTTGCGTTCATCAAGGCACCAAATGCGGATCGGCAGTGTGCCGCATGCCGCCACGACCGCTGTTGATCCAGATCAATGTCAGCGCACGGGGGCGCACCTAGGCTGGCACGCTTGCAGGAAGCATGCCCTGCGGATGCTGCGCCAACCACGGCGAAGTATACGCGCCGCCCCCTTCTTCAACCCGAACCCGCATGAACACACCGTCTTCCAGCCGCCAGCGGCTGATCCAGCACTGGGGCGCAGTCCTGTGGCCCAGCTTCATCGCCGCCGGCCTGGCCTGCGTGGTGTTCTTCGCCTTCGTCGATCCACTGCGGCTGCAGGCGATCAGCTTCCCGGGTACAGCCATCAGCCGTGAGCTGGGCTACACCGCAGGTTTCTTCATGTTCTGGGCCGTCACCGGACTGTCCAGCGCGGTGACCGGGTATCTGCTGCGGCCGATGCCGAACGATGAGGATGAGGAGCTGCCGCTGGGATGAGCATCACCGCTTCCCCGCCGCCCCGCCCATGGCGTTGGCGCCGCACCCTGGGCGTTGCGCTGCTGGTCCTGTTCCATGCGCTGCCGTGGCTGCAATGGAATGGCCGGCAGGCGCTGCTGCTGGACCTCACCGCGCGCCGCTTCGACCTGTTCGCGTGGACCCTGTGGCCGGACGACATCGGCGTGCTGCTGGGCCTGCTGGCAGTGATGGCAGTGGGCCTGGCCCTGCTCACCCATCTGGCTGGCCGGGTGTGGTGCGGGCATGCCTGCCCGCAGACACTGTGGACACGGGCCTTCGATGGGACCGCGCAGGCACTGGCCCGCATCCTGCCCGCGCAGGCAGCGCGGCCGGTCACCCATGTGGTCTGGTTGCTGCTGTCGCTGTGGACCGGGATCACCTTCGTAGGACTGTTCAGCCCGATCCGCGAACTCGTCGCCGGCGCGCTCGATGGTCGCTGGAGCGGCTGGGAGACCTTCTGGGTGCTGTTCTATGCGGGCGCCACCTGGGGCAATGCCGGGTTCCTGCGCGAGCAGGTGTGCCGATCGCTCTGCCCCTTCGCGCGCATGCAACCGTTGCTGACCGACCCGCATACCCCACGCATGTTGTATGACCCGCGCCGTGGCGAACCGCGCGGGGTCCGCCCGCCGGCACTGGGCGGCGTGCTCGGCCGCGGTCGTGGCCTGCTCGATCCGACCACTGCGCAGGACTACGTCTTCCGCGCCGCGCATCCACTGCTGGCCGGACCGATGCCCACCTTCAGTGCGGATCGGCTGGGCGACTGCATCGATTGCATGGCCTGTGTACGCGCCTGCCCGATGCAGCTGGACATCCGCCATGGCCCACAGGCCGACTGCCTGGCCTGCGGTGCCTGTCTGGAAGCGTGCACCCGGCAGCAGCATCAGGCAGGCTTCGGGCCCAGCCTGGTGCGCTATTGCAGCCCGCAGGTGATGTCAGGCCAGCCGCGCCGGTGGTGGCGCCCGCGCACCACAGCCTTGGCATCAATGCTGCTGGCCCTGCTGGCCTGTGGCGCTTGGCGCCTGCTTTGAGTCAGCCCGGGTCGCCCGGGCGTGGCGGTACCAGCTGGGCGCGACGGACGATGCCCAGTTGTTCGATGATCAGGGCCATTTCGTTGGTGACGTCGGTCCGCCCGGTCCCCTGCGGAACCAGACGATCAAGCACCTGCTGGTAGGTATCCCAGAACGCCGGACCGCATCCGTGTTTGTGATAACTGGCTTCCAGTTCGCGGCGTACCCGTTCAGCCAAGCCATGCATGCCGTATTCCATACGACCTCCGTTTGACTTGTTCTGCATCGTTGACGGTCGACCAATTCACTTGCGAGCTACTGAAAGACTCCCGGCCTTCACAACCGGTTGATGCCAATTAGTCATAGATTTCACGACACGTCAATTACAGGGCGCGACTTTCGCGATTGAAATTATTAATCGTTCATGAAAGGACGTGACGACGGGGATCGGGAATCTCCGTGCCGATGTCGACATCGCCCACCTGCGAACCCGGATGCCCATCACAGATCAGGCCATCGCCGCCGGTAAGTCGATCAATCCTGATCCTATTGCTAAGCATAATTAGCGAATTGATCTTAGTGGTCTTTCCGCGACAACCCCCGACGCATCTCACGCGGTTTCATCGTGCGAGTTCTGATCCACCGGGAACAGCGCGGGGTATCGCTGCTGCAGGATGTAGCGCCTCAGCGGCGGGATGGGAAAGCCTCTGGGCCATTGCGAGACAGCGGATCTGCTGATTCCAAACAACTTGGCGAGCTCTGCGTCGGTGGAAAAGCCCAGCCGCGTGCGGACCTGCCGCTTGCTCCAGAATTCGTCCATTTTCGATCCCTTTCATCATCAAACTTATTCTTGCGCCAAGGCCTCTTTCGATTCCACGCGTTAAGCTGGCTTGCATAGATGAATACTCTTGGACAACGACTCGCGGTCGCCATGAAGGACGCCGGGCATCCCCGCCCGGCCGACCTGGCGCGTGCCGCCGACACGACGACGGCGACGGTCAGCAACTGGCTCAACGACCACGTCAAAGCCAACCATGTGAAAGCCGAACAGCTGTTCCGCATGGCCGACGCGGTGAAGCTGGACCCGCGGGAGCTGTTGTTCGGCGCGTTGGGACGGGGTGTCGGCGAGCGCGGCACGGCGTACATGCACATGCCCAGCGAAGCCCATCTGGACGTGTGGCAAGCGGCCTATGAGCTGGTCGCCCACATCCTTGCCGAGCGCGGGCTGGAGGTGGGCTACCGGCGCGAGGCCACGCTGGGGCTGATGGCCCATGACCTGCTGATGGAAGGCGTCAGCCGCGGCAAGGTCGCACGCGTGGTGATGACGGCCCTGCCCTGACCCTACGCGGGCTGGTAGCATTGCGGTCGATGGGGATGGGGCTCCCCCGATAACCGCCTGAGATGGCTGATGGCTCCTGCTGCGACGAACCCGGCGTTCGTCGATGGCAGGTCTTGCCCGCCATCGCGCACGCCGTCGAACCTGCGAACACGCACTCGAGGCAAGCAATGCAGACGTTGAACAACTATGTGCTGGTATTCCTGGGCGGCGGTGTCGGCGCATGCCTGCGCCACGCCTGCAATCTGATCGGCGCGCGCGTCGCCGTCGGCAGTTCCTGGCCCTGGTCGACCTTTCTGGTCAACATCAGCGGCGCTTTGCTGATGGGCGTGGTGGTGGAGACATTTGCCCTGCGCAACGGCGCCTCGCCGCAACTGCGCCTGCTGCTGGCCACCGGCATTCTTGGCGGCTATACCACCTTCTCCACCTTCTCGCTGGAAACCGGCCTGCTGCTGCAGCGGGGCCAGCATGGCCTGGCCGCACTCTACGCGGGCGGCTCGGTCGCCCTTGGCCTGGCCGGGCTGTTCGCCGGCATGAAGCTGACCCGGCTCGCGCTGGGGTGACACTCAACCGGCAGCAACGCGCGCCTGTCCCCGCCACTGCCGTGGCGATTGCCCGGTGTGTGCCTTGAACGCCCGCGACAACGCCGCCTCGCTGCCATAGCCGACCTCGTCGGCAATCCGTTTCAACGGTCGCCCCTGACGCAGCGCCTGCTGCGCCAAGCCGACCCGCCACCCCTGCAGATAGTGACCGGGCGTGGTCCCCATGGCCTCACGGAAGCTGGCGGCGAACACGCTGCGTGACATGCCTGCGACGTCGGCCAGATCTTCCAGCGTCCAGGCCTGGGCAGGTGCCTCATGCATCGCCACCAGCGCCAACCGCAGACGTGGATGACCGAGCCCGGCGAACAGGCCACCGCGCATCTCGCCCCCCTCCATCAGCTGCCGCAGCACCTGGATCATCACCACCTCGAACAGGCGGTTGACCATCACCGCCCGACCGCAGCGTTGCTCGAATGCCTCCTCGAACAGCAGCTCCAGGGCGGCATGGCCGCCGTACAGATCGGCCAAGGGCAGGCAGATGAAGTCGGGCAGCGCCGCACTGATCGGGTTGAGCCTGCCACCTTCGAAATGGAGATTGGCGCAGGCCATGTCGGCGCCGTGCTGTGGATCGGTGTGGAAGCGATGCGGCATCGGGCGCGGGTACAGCAGCAGGCTGGGAACCTCGACCTGCACCATCTGCGCCCCATGACTGACCTGCAACGGACCGCGCCGCACCAGATGCAGCTGGCCGGCCTCGCCCTCTCCTTCGAGGCTGTTGATGCCACACAGCGCGCCGGCATGGAACACCGAGGCGGTGACCGCGAAGCGTTCGAGCAGGATGGCGAGGCGATCGGCCATGGCGGGACTCCAGGTCAAACGAAGGGAGGCAGATACGCCAGATCGTATCGGATTCAAGACCTACCGGCACGGCGGCTCAAGCCGGAACAAGGGCTCATCCTCCGGGAGGGTGGATCACGTCGAATCCTTCTTCCTCGGCAGGAGCAATGAAATGGCGGGTAATCCGCTCGAACTCGGCCTCTGTGGCCTGGAATGGATGCGCGCCAGCAGCATTGCGCGCGTGCAGCCTCGCCTTGCAGACCTCATCAGGGACGTCCAGGAAGTGCAGCCGATGCGCCGCGCCGGCGCGAACGAATATCTGCCGCGCCCATGCGCGGCTGGCGGGGGTATTGGAGGGAAAGTCGAGCACTACCGACATCCCCGCCTGCAGCAGGCAGCAGACGTGGTCGGCAAGAATGCCGCGCAACGCCGCCGCGTTCCGCATGTAGTCGGCCACGGACGTGATCTGGCCGGGATAGAGTGCCGCCAGCCAGGTGTCTTCGCAGATCAGCGCAGTCCGCGGCTGCATCGACAACTGCCGGGACAGCGTGGATTTGCCTGCTCCGATCTTGCCGCATACCAGGTGCAGGGTGGCCGGGCAATCGTGTGTACCGGCGGGAAGTAGCTGCATGTGCCATCTCCGAGGGCGAAGGAACGTCGATCGCCCGGGAGCGGTGGCAGCCCGCCCTCCCGGGCGGGTTGCATGGCTGGAACATCCGCGCGCTAACCCGCCTTCCCGTGGGGAATTCGGATAATCGCCGGAATGCGTTGAGTCACCATTCCCCCATACCAGCGTCAGATCAGGCGCCTGGGCAAGCCACTGATGCGGTGCAGTGCGCGCCTTGCACTATCCAGCCCTATCCTCGCCACACGCCCTGCAAGGAAGGTCACGATGCGTCCATGTTTTCGACTCGCCCTGGCCGTGGCCCTGCTGCTGCCACACACCCTGCTGTCGGCCGCGCCCGCAGCCCCGCCGCGCACCTCCAGCGGCGAGCTGCAGGGCGCACGCTGGCGCCTGGACGTGCCCGCCGGCTGGAACGGTGAACTGGTGATGCTGGCGCATGGCTATGAGCCGGTCGGCTCGCCGCAGCCTTCACCGATGCCGGCAAACGACAGCACCGCTGGCCTGCTTGCAGCGGGCTACGCCGTTGCCCAGAGCGCCTATGCCAGCCAGGGCTGGGCAGTGGCAGATGCGATCGACGACATGGAACGCCTGCGCGTGCAGGCCCTGTCCGAATTGAAGGACGTGCGTCGCACCTGGATCCTCGGCTTTTCGATGGGCGGTGCGGTAGCCGTTGCCACCCTCGAACGCCTGCCGCAGCATTACAACGGCGGAGTTTCGCTGTGCGGCGCCAACCTGCCCGGTGAGCAGTTGGCCAATGACCTGCTGACCACACTGGTAGCGTTCGATTATTTCTTCCCCGAGGCCGAAGGGCTGCCCCGCCAGGGGCTGGCATCGGCAGAAGCGACGGCGCTATCGCAGATGGCGCTGTATCAAGGCATCGCTGCCGCGCTTCAGACCCGACCGGCAGTCACTGCGCAACTGGCGGCACGGCTGCAGGTAAGCGCCGAGGCATTGCCGGGCACGATCAGCCTGCACGCGATGATCCTGCACGAACTGGCCACGCGCGCCGGCGGCATGCCGGTCGGCAACCTGGCAACGGTCTACCGCGGATTCGGCGATGACGAAGCCTTCAACGCAGGCGTGCAGCGGCGCGCGCCGGTCACGCATGCACAGCGATATGTGCGCGGCAAGCTGGCATTGACCGGCGCGGTCAAGCGACCGCTGGTTATCCAGTTCAACAACGATGACCCAAGCATCGTGCCGCGCATGCAGACGGTGTATCTGCAATTGGCCAGGCGCGCCGGCGCAACGCCATTGCCGCGCGTCCTGCCTGCGGTTGGCGAAGGCCACTGCAGCTTTATGGATTCACAAGTGGTCGAGGCGCTGAGGGCAGCAAGAACTTCGTTGTGATCCGCACCTTGCGGCAGCGCACCAGGCGTGCCGGGCCACCACTGCTATTGTTGCCTCGCCCATTGAAGGGCGAACAAAGGACTGACGTGATGATCAAGACGACCTTGAAGACCATGATGTTCCTTGCTGTAGCAGTTTCAGGTTTCGCATTCGCTGCCAACACCTGCGAATTCTGCGACCTGAAGTATCAGCAGTGCCTGCGTGCCACCCATAATCCCGGTGGCCCCACTTCTGCACAGTGCGACCTGCAGTATCGCCTCTGCAGGGAAACGGATTGCCCGTCGCCCTGACCTGCACTCCGGCCGGCTCCCAGCCTGGGAGCCGGTTCGCGCGTTCGGTTGCTGTCGGTGCCTTCCGCACCGGTGACAGATGCAGGCGTGGCAATGGCCGACCAGATCAGTGGCCCAGCGTACCCATGGTGAAGGTATAGCCGGAGCGCATGAGGAAGTCGCGCATGCGCAGCTCCGCGCGCCGGGGAGACGGAAGGTCTGGCGGACCATACAGCGCATAGACCACACCAGCGCCCTCGATGCGCTCGCGGCGCACGTCACAATGGCGGCTCTCCGAAGCGAGGACCCAGCCGTCCTTCAGTTGATCGGGGCCGATGGACTGCCCGTTCTTCAGCCGGAATGTAAGCCAGCGCACATCTGCGGTGGATCTGCTCATTGCCCGCCAGCCGCATCGTGCATGCGGCCCCTCATGTCCTTGCCTGCCATTGCTGCTCCCGAAGACCAGAACTCGACCATACCCCGATGCTATGTCGTGGCCGGCTGAGACTGACAGGGGGACGCGGCGCACGTCAGGCGCGTATGCCAAACGGACTGCGCAACGCAGGACCGCGGCTTCTCGTGGCCGCAGGCTTATCTGCAAGCCTGATACAGTGATCAGGAAGAAGACGCTGGCGCGTTAGCGTACTTCTCGTGTACCTCTTTCTCGCGGTCGCGACGCGCGTTTGAACAGCGCTCGCGCGCTGTCGACATCTGGCTGTCGGCCGAGGTCCGTTCCGAGCTCAACGACTGCTGCAGACTGGAAATCTGCGCCCGGATGCCAGATCCGCTGGTGGCGCCGGCCAGACTGCTGCTGGCAGCAGCCAGCTGCCGGTTCAGATCGGCCACCTGCCGATTGACCGCCTGGCTGCGCGATTCGAACGGGCCATAGATGCGCGACTGCTCGCTCTGCAGACAGTTGCGCTCGGCAATGCCGGCGTCATTCATTTCGGCAGTGCGGTAGACCGCGGTGCGATTGGCAAGCTCGGCAACCGATTCCGATGCGGCGCGGTTGGAGCGCAGCTTCATCGGTTCCGAGCCGGCACTGCACGGATTCTGCGAGTAGGTTGTCTCACCGGATGCCCCCTTGCATTTGTAGACCTGCGCCGATGCCAGCGGGGCGACCAGCAGCAATGCCAGCGTAATGCCAGGTTTCATGTTCATGCCAGACCTCCTGTCCAGGGCCCTGCGGCCCGTTTGACCATACGCTACGACTGATCGTGCGTCCGGGCAAATGCCATTCCCCCGGCGAATCACCGCCGGAATGAACGCAGCTCCAGCGCCGCCAAGGTGTACCAGCCAAACGCCGGCAGCAGCGCAAGGCGCTGGGTGAGGCCGCGATAGGGCTCCGGGTCGAAGCCGGACATCATCAGCCACAGATAGGCCATCCCCAGCAGCGAGCTCGCGCGCGCGAACCATGCCATCCGCGTTGACGCCTGCGGGCCCAGCTCTGCCAGGAACAGCAGCGGGGTGAGGATCGAGAAGATGCCGATGCCATAGAGGCCATGCATGGGGCTGCCGATGGTGAAGACGCCATTGCTGACCATGGACACCCCGAACAGGGTGGAGGTGAGCGCAGTGAGCGCGAAACGGCGGCCCTGGGCTAGCAGCGCGAGGCTGAAAAGGATGATGGCCGAGCCACTGACCATCGGGCCGACCTGCACGGCATTGGCCGGCAGCCCCGGCATCAGGCCCATCTCGCTGAGGTGCTGCGAGACCGGGTGGTAGCCGGGCACGGTGAATGCAAAAGCGATCAGGGCCAGCATGGCGCCGAGAGGGAGGTACACGGCCTGCTGGATCGCCAGGTTTCGCACTGCGGCCACCACTGCTGAAGAGAAGTGCGGCGACGTTAGCAGCCGCCCCGCCGGGTCGCATGTGCATTTTGGTACAGCCTGATGGCACCTGATTGCGCGCAAAGAAAAAGCCCTGACCGGAGTCAGGGCTTTTCAATTGGAGGCCTCAAGCGGAATCGAACCGCTGTAAACGGATTTGCAATCCGGTGCATAGCCACTCTGCCATGAGGCCAACGTACTGCGATCAGGAACGACGCCCCTGACATGACAAAACCCCGCGGAGGGGCCTGTCGGAACATGGAGCGGGAAACGAGACTCGAACTCGCGACCTCAACCTTGGCAAGGTTGCGCTCTACCAACTGAGCTATTCCCGCATAAGCCGTCATGGTACCGGAAGCCCGGGACACACACCAGCCATTTCACAACTGTTTTCACTTTTCTGACTGCGCGCAAAGCCTTGTGGCTCAACGTGCCCCGCCTTGCCGGGCGGGAGAAAAACAAGGCCCCAACCGGGGCCCTGTGCAATCTGGAGCGGGAAACGAGACTCGAACTCGCGACCTCAACCTTGGCAAGGTTGCGCTCTACCAACTGAGCTATTCCCGCAGATTCTCCGACCTGCGTCGAAGGAGCGCTATTGTGTCGAAATTCCTTCACGCCGTCAACAACCCGCCTACCCGATGAACCCGCACACGAGACCTCGCTACGTCCGCCTGTTCTGGATCCTTGTCGCCCTCACCTGGCTGGCGGTGATCGCCGCACTGATCAATGCGGGCTTCACCCCGGACTACTGGATGTTGCGACACTTCGATGGCGGAACCCTGCCCTACCCGACCAGCAGCGTTGTCGTGTTCGCGCTGTTGAGTACGGTCGAGCTGGTGATCGCTGCGCTGATCGTGCGCCCCTGGAGATTCGATCGCTTATGGCTGCGACTGTTGATCGCCTTAGTGTTGCTGCTGGCGTGGACCTTCCCGTGGCTGGCGTCGATGATGCATCAGCCACCGGTACAGGGAATGCACCTTCTGTGGTTGGTGCTTCTGGATGTGGGATTGCTGCTGGCGCTGTGCGTGGTGTCACTGGTCAGTGCGTGGCGGGCGTTGGCCAGAAGGAAGCAAGGCCACGCGCTCCCATAGAGAGCGGCGCCGTTACTTCCGGAACTCCACCCGTACGTGCTGGCCAACGCGCGCCGTTGCCGCACTCTCGAATTCCAGCACGCACTCCACTACCTTCGCCACGCCGCGCCCTGCGTCTTCGGGCAGCCGCGCCGCCGCGAACACCGGGCTGATGCGGACCACGCGCGCTACCGGCAGCGGCTTGCCCTCGGTGCCATCGCTATCGATCACCACCGTCGCGCGCATGCCCACCTGCACCGCATCGGCATAGGCCGCGCTCAGTTCGGCGCGCACCTGCAGGGGCCGCGCCGGCAGCAATGACATCGCCGGCTTGCCGGCCGGCACGAATGCACCCACGCCGGGCACCTGGCCAATCACGGTGCCGGCATCCGGCGCGGTCAGCGACATCTGGCGCAGCTTGAGCCTGGCGTGCTCCAGCTTGTGCTGGGCCATCTCGACCTGTGCTCCAGCCACATCGACATCGGCGCGAACACCAGCCAGCTGCTGCCTGGCCGCGTCGGCCTGCTGGCTGGAAGAAACGCCTTCGCTTGCACCAGTGGCCAAGCGGGTGGCATTGCGCTCCAACTCGCGTAGCTGCGCCTGGCTGCCCTTCAGCCGGTCGGCGGCCAGCGCGAGATCGGCGTTGGCCATGCCCACTTCCTGTTCAAGCAGTGCGCCATCCAGGGTGAGCAGGACATCGCCCTTGCGGACCACCGCCCCCTCCTTCACCGGCGCGGTACTGACGGAGCCATCCATAGAGGGGACCAGTGCGATCAGCCCGCCTTCCACATCGATGATGCCGCGAGCGACGGCTACCTTGTCCGCGGTAGCGGGCGTGGTCGCCGCCGGCCGCGCGGGCGCAGGTGCATCCTTGCTGCAGGCACTCAGCAGCAGGGCCGCACCCAAGGAGATGCTGAGGGAGAACAACGGCGGCATTCTGGTCATCGGTTGGGCTCTACGGTTTCGTTCTGGCGACGGTCATCGCGGACCGTGCCGTCTTCCATGGCGATCACCCGATCCGCATGGCGGATCAGGCGTGGATCGTGGCTTACGCACAGCACCGTGGCCTGATGTGCGCGTGCATAGCGGTGCAGGATGTCGATCACACGCTGGCCGTTCTCGGCGTCCAACGCACTGGTGGGCTCGTCTGCAAAGATCAGTGTGGGTGACTTGGCGAAGGCACGTGCAACCGCTACGCGCTGCTTCTCGCCGCCGGACAACTGTGCCGGACGCATGTGGCTGCGGTGCGAGAGACCGACCTCGTCCAGCGCCTGCCGCGCCAGCGGTTCGCTGTCACGATTGCGCATGCCGCGATAGCCCAACGGCAGCTGCACCTGTTCCAGCGCGGTGAGCGCCGGAAACAGATTGAAACCTTGGAACACGAAACCAACATGGTGCAGGCGGAAGCGCTCCACCTCACTGCGGGTCATATGGCTGACGTCCTGTCCAAGCGCATGCACGCGACCGCCGTCGGGCGTGGAGAGTCCGGACATCAGCGACAGCAGCGTGCTCTTGCCGCAGCCGGAGGGACCCGACACCAGGGTCAGTTCGCCTGGATAGATGTCCAGTGACAGGCCACGCAGCACGGGAACGTGCACATCGCCGGACACGAAGCCCTTTTCCAGTGCATCGGCTCGCAGGGTCGGGGACGTGATGGGGGTGTTCGTCATCGGTCGCCCATCAACGCAACAGCAACGATGGATCGGAGCGGACGACACTGCGCACCGCCATGATGCTCGACAGCATGGCCATCACCGCGACCAGCGCCACGCAGCCGAGAACCACCATCGGCGTGAGCTGTACCGGCACGCGCTGGGTCTGCGCCGCCAGCAGCACCACCGTGCTGAAGGCTGCAGCCAGCAGCATGCCGAAACCGCCGATCAGTACCGCCTGTTCGAACACCACCCGGGCCAATGCGTAGCGACCGGCACCGAGCGCATTCAGGGTGGCGTACTCGCGTACCGAACCGGCCACCACCGCCGCGAAGGACTGGTTGGTGATCACCGCACCGACGAAGCAGACGATGACCGCCATGAACAGCACCGCGATACCGGCACCGGTGTCGAACAGCCAGTACTGCTGCGAGCGGCTGGCGAACTCCGGTGCTGTCCAGAATTCGACAGACGTGGCGCGGCCCGTTGAATCGTTGAGGCGATCGCGCACGCGCGCGGCCAACTCCGGTGACCGCGTGCCCGCCACGAAATAGGTACTGCCCTCATGCGGGTCGGTTCCGGCGATGGCACGTGCGGTATCCAGTGACGCCAGCACGTTGACGCCGCCGAGACCGCGCAGACCGGGTTGCGCGGCAACCACACGCACGGCCTTGCCGTTGATCCAGGCCCGGTTGCTGCGCAGATCAACGCCCAGCGTGTCCAGGTCCGCACTGTCGACGATCACCGCACCGGGTTCGCGCAACTGTGCACGCAGCTCAGGCGGCAGGATGCGCGAGAACATCATCGCGTCGTTCGCCGTCGAGATGCCGGACAGATACACCGACACGTTGCCGGTGCCCTGCGCGCTGGAGCGCCACTCGCCGTCGACCCATTCGTAGGGCTCGACGCGGGTGACATCCGGGTCCATGCGCAGCCGGCTTTCGACGTCCGCGCTGATCGCATGGCCGTAGTTCACGCTCTGCGTACCGGCAAAGCCAGCCCAGACATCGGCGGTCGATGCCTTCACGTAGATCGCAGCGGTGCCGAAGATACCCAGCACCAGCGCTGCCTGCACTATCAGCAGCACACCGGCGAAACACATGGCCAGCACCACCGGCAGGAACCGGCGCCACTCGTAAACCAGCGTTTTGCGCGCAAGCGCGATCATTGCACGTCGCCTTCAGGCTCGACCGGCAAGGGTGCGCCGCCGACGGCGCGATACAGCGATGCGAAGGCGAGCACGCGCGCACCCTGCGCACCAATCAGATCGGCATGCGCGGACAACGCCGTACGCTGGCTTTCCAGCCCGTCGAACTCACTGGAGAGGCCAAGCTGCACCTGCCGGGCCTGTCGCGCGACCTGCTGCCGGGCAGTTTCATCGGCCACCTGCAGCGATTGGATGCTGCTGTCCTGACGGGCCAGGCTGCCCAATGCGCCTTCCACTTCAGCCACGCCTTGCAGTACGGCCTTGCGATAGCCCAGCAATGCCGCATCCAGCTGCTTGTCGTCGGACTGGTAGCGCGCGCGCCGCTGGCCCCAATCCCACAGCGGAATGTCGATGTAGGGACCGATCGATGGGCTGGAATCGGAGTTGGAGCGTGCGTTCTGGGTGAGGTTGTAGGCGTACAGGATGGAACCGCCCAGGCTCAGTTTTGGAAACATCGCCGCGCGTGCGCTGCCCTTCTCGGCGGTGGCCTGCAGTACATCGGCCTCGGCCAGCAGGATCTGCGGGCGGTGGCGCAGCAGATCAGCCGGCACCTGCTGCAGGGTGAAGGCGCTCAATTGCGGCGGCGTGCGGTAGGCATTCCAGGCCGGATCCGGCCCATCGCGCCCCAGCAGCAGCGCCAGCGCACGCGCGGCGTTGCCTGCATTTTCATCCGCCTGTGCAATGGCAGCGCGTGTGACAGCCTGCCGCGCACGCAGACGATCCAGTTCGCCAGGCTCGTCCAGACGCAGGCGCTGCCGCACCAGCCCCAGTTGCTCGCCGCGTGCATCAACGGCCTGTTGCTTACCCAACAGATCCGCCTGCGCCTGCGCGACGGAAAGATCCAGATAGCTGCGCACCACATCAGCGATGACCGCCACCTGCGCGGCACCGCGCAGTGCCTCTGCATTTCCGTTGGCCGCCTGCGCGCTTAGACGGGCACTTTCCGCTGCGCCAAACAGGCCAAGATCCCAGATCGCTTCGATGCCTGCGTGGAAGTAGGTGTCGACGGCGGCGGCGTCCTGTACCTGCTTGGCACTGGCCGTTATCTCTGGACGGAAACGCGCATCAGAGGTGCCAGACACAAGGCGTACCGCCTGCAGCCGCAGGGTGGCCTGCTGCAGGTCCAGATTGCCGGCGATGGCCTCTTCCACCAGCGCGTTCAAGCGCGCATCGGCCAGCACCTTCCACCACTGCCGCGCATCGACCGCGACGCCCTGCGCAGGGGCCGGTTGATTCCAGACCGCTGGAGCGCGATCGGGCAGATCCGGAACCGTCACCGACATGCAGCCGGCCAGCATCGCGCTGGCCAGCAGCGTTCCGGCCCCCAGGACGATGCGGGGCAGCGATGCACGTTGTCGAACGGACGCCGCAGGGGAAGTGAAACGATTGGCCACCCGCCCACCTTCGTGGAGAGAGAAGCCGAGGAGGCTACGCCGCGATTGTGGAGTGGACATGGAGAATCAGTCGGAGCTGCGTTACAGCGCGTATGGGGTGCATGCATTGCGAACCCTCGGCCTTTCCCCAGCCTTTCATGGGCGCCGCCAAGCTGAACGCTGGACTGTTCGCAGGCGCTGCGGCACATTGGCCGGAACGCTTCCACCGGCAGGCAATACGCTTGAAATCCAGTCCTCGCCGCGCGCTCGGCATCTTCATGGCCGTGCTTATCCTGGGCACGATGGCGATCTGCCTGGCTACGCCACTGGCGTCAAACGCGACCATGCTGCTGATGGACAGAAGCAACTTCATTCCTGCGCAGTCATCGATCTTTTCCTTCGAGCCCTACGTGATCAACGACGGCTCGTCGAACTACTGGCTGTATGGGCAGGACCGGACCTACTACTACCACTTTACCTACCAGGACGACGCGCCTTATCTGTACATCCTGCGGAAGAACGCCTGCGCCGGCTTCGACCGTGCGGACGTACGTACCTGGTGCAGCGCGAGCCGGGGCATCCCGCACTAGCGAGGCTGCATCTGGATGGCGTCGCGCAAACGAAAAACGCCCCCTTTCGGGAGCGTTCTTCTTGAATCTGGAGCGGGAAACGAGACTCGAACTCGCGACCTCAACCTTGGCAAGGTTGCGCTCTACCAACTGAGCTATTCCCGCAGATTCCGTTCGACCTGCGTCGAAGGAGCGCTATTGTGTCGGGATTGCTGCACGGCGTCAACAGGATTCTGCCGCCCTTTCACGGGGCAGCGTTCAGCTTCCGGGTCACACCCGCACGCCCCGTCGGTGGAAGTAGATCTGTTCGGCCAGCCGGCGCACCGGGCCGGTGCGCAGCAGCGCGTCGACCGGCCAGTCCCGCTGCAGGTGGTCCATCGCCCAGCGCAGTACGCGCTTGCGGTGAAAGGTCGGCGCCGCCTGTCGCGCCACATGCTCAGCGGCTGTCCCCTTGCCGCGCCGGTGCAGGCCGATTGCATCGCCGACCGCCCAGCCATGCCGCCATGACGAGTGGATGCCGCCGGCCGACAGCGGCGAGACGACACCTGCCGCATCGCCCGTAAGGATCACGCCCGGCGCGGTGATCGGGCCATCCGGCAACCCGCAGGGCACCAGCCCCGCGCGGGTGCCGGCAGCCTCGGCCGAGCGAGGAAGGCCCACCACGTCGCGCACATGTTCAAGGAAACCCTCGATATCCGGCGGGCGGGCGTGGGCCGGATCGTGGCGCAGGGCCAGCCCCACCTGCACACCGGTGGGATTCTGCGTGGCCCAGCCGATATAGCCAGGTGCGAAGCGGCGGCTGACAAAGCAGTGCAAGGCATCGCCTTCCGGTAGCTGCACGTCGGCAAATTCGCGCTCGACACCGTACAGGTTGTCGCGCACCTGCCCCAGGCCGGTGCGCTGCGCGACACGCGAACGTGCGCCGTCAGCGCCGACCAGATAGCCGGTGCGCCCCACCCCTTCAATCTGCCACGCATCGCCGTCGCGGCAGGCGCCGCTGAACGGCTGCTGCAACCGCAGGTCCACGCCGCTGGCATGCAGTTCGCTGGCCAGCCAGCGCATCAGGTTCGGTGTATCGGTGGTGAGGAAGTAGTAGCCCGGTGCGGCCAGCAGCACGTTGCGCAGGTTCGGCGCGTACAGGCGCACACGCGCTACACGTTGCACCAGATGCTCGGGCATGCGCCCCAGCCAGGTCTGCTCCATCGCCTCCTTCACCACGATGCCGGTGGTGTGCAGGCGTTCGCCGGGGTCGGCCTTGCGTTCGAGCACGCAGACGCGCAGGCCGTATTGGGCGGCGGCGAGTGCGCAGGCGGCACCTGCAAAACTGGCGCCGACGATGACCACGTCGTAGTCGTAGGCGGTAGGAGTGTGAGGCATCGCGGCATCACCACTTGAGAAGGGAGATGCAGCATCGAGCCTGCGCGTGGTGAGGCGATGGAGTGGCGGTGAAGCGGGTATGAAGCGCGCGGGACACAAACGAAAAACGCCCCCTTGCGGGAGCGTTCTTCTTGAATCTGGAGCGGGAAACGAGACTCGAACTCGCGACCTCAACCTTGGCAAGGTTGCGCTCTACCAACTGAGCTATTCCCGCTTGGGAGGCGAAATTTTACCTATTCCAAGGATTGCGTCAAGCGCTTTTTTTCAGGGATTTGCAGGAGTGGCCGACATTGCGTGTCCACGCATGGCGTGGATCTACCGCAAACCCACATTCCCGTAGATCCACGCCATGCGTGGATGAGGCATCCTGCGTAGAATGCATACCCAGTAGATCCAGGCCATGCGTGGATGGAGGCGTCCCTGGGCTCAGAGCCCTTTCCTGCGGAAAGGGATCCGACCCTGGGGCTCAGTTGCCCAGCTTCTTCTGCCGCGAGCGCTCGCGCGCGGCGCGTTCGTCGTCGCGCAGACTCGGCCACGCGGCGTGCAGGTACTGCAGGCCCGACCACAGGGTCAGCACCGCGGCGATCGCCAGGGTCCAGTCACCGATATGGAACACCGGCGGGCCCATCCAGATGTCGTTGACCGGCACGTTGGGCGCCACCGAATACAGCAGGCACAACAGTGCGACCATCTGCGCGGTGGTCTTGACCTTGCCGATCATCGCCACGCGCACCTTGGCGCGCTGGCCGAGTTCGGCCATCCACTCGCGCAGCGCCGACACCGCGATCTCTCGACCGACGATCACTGCCGCCCAGAACGCCATCCACGGGGTCGGATGACCCTGCACGATCAGGAACAGCGCCACTGCCACCATCAGCTTGTCCGCCACCGGGTCGAGGAAGGCGCCGAACGCCGACTCAAGGCCGTAGCGACGCGCGATCCAGCCATCGAGCCAGTCGGTGATCGCGGCCAGGCCGAAGATCGCCGCCGATGCGAAGTTGGTCCAGGTGTAGGGCAGGTAGAACACCAGCACCAGCACCGGGATCATCACGATCCGCAACAGGGTCAGCCAGGTGGGCAGGGTCAACGTCATGCTGCTTTATTCTCTCTTTACTCGGCCGGATCCGGCGCGGCCAACCCGTGCAGGTTAGCGTAGATGCGTGCTGCGAGGGCGTCATTGATGCCTTCCACCTTGGCGATTTCCGCTTCTCCGGCCGCTTTCAGGCCGACCAGACCGCCGAAATGCTTCAGCAGACTGGCGCGCCGACGCGGCCCGATGCCGGGAATGTCTTCCAGTTTGCTGGTCATCCGGGCCTTCTGCCGGCGCCCGCGATGGCCGGTGATGGCGAAGCGGTGCGCTTCATCGCGCACCTGCTGGATGAACTGCAGGGCCGGATCGGCCGCACCCGGGCGCAGTTCGCGGCCATCGGGCATCACCAGGGCTTCGTGGCCGGCACGGCGTTCCACACCCTTGGCCACACCCACCAGCAGCACGCCTTCCACGCCCAGATCGGCCAGCGCCGCCTGCGCCTGGGCCAGCTGGCCAGCGCCACCGTCGATCAGCAGCACGTCCGGCAGCACGCCCTGCTCTTCCACGGCGCGGCGGAAGCGGCGGTCGATGGCCTGGCGCATCGCGGCGTAATCATCGCCCGGCTCAATGCCACTGATGTTGAAACGGCGGTACTGCGCACGCACCGGACCGGCGGCATCGAACACCACACAGGAGGCCACGGTGGCTTCGCCCATGGTGTGGCTGATATCGAAGCACTCCACCCGCTTCACCGGTTCGGCCAGCCCCAGCATCACCCGCAGCGCTTCGCTGCGCGCGTGCTGCGCGGTGCGGCTGTTGATCTCGGTCGCCAGGGTCAGCTGCGCGTTGCGGCTGGCCAGTTCCAGGTAGCCGGCGCGCTCGCCACGGACGTTCCATTTCAACTGCACCTTGCGCTCGGCCGAGGCCGACAGTGCAGAACCAATCAAGTCGGCGTCAGGAATTTCGCGGTCGAGCAGGATCTCGCGCGGCGGCTCGAATTCGATGTAGTACTGCGAAACAAAGGCCGCCAGCACTTCATCAGGGCTTTCCTCACCGTTGGTGCGGGGAAAGAACGGACGGGTGCCCAGGTTGCGGCCGTCGCGGAACGCCAGCAGCATCACGCAGGCCTGCGAGCCCTGCATGGCCACCGCCAACACGTCCAGGTCGGCCGCGCGGCCGTCCACGTACTGGCGGGTCTGCATGCTGCGCAAGGACGTGATCAGATCACGCAGACGCGCGGCCTGCTCGAATTCAAGCGCTTCGCTGGCGGCCTGCATCTGCTCGCCCAGTTCCCGGGTCAGCTCGTCGCTCTTGCCTTCCAGGAACATCGCCGCGCGGCGCACCGACTCGGCGTAGTCCGCGGCCGGCACCAGCTCCACGCACGGCGCACTGCAGCGCCCGATCTGATACTGCAGGCAGGGTCGCGAGCGGTTGCGGAACACGCTGTCTTCGCAGCTGCGCAGCTTGAACAGCTTGTGCATCAGGTTCAGCGTTTCGCGTACCGCGGTGACGCCGGGATACGGCCCGAAGTAGCGCCCGGGAATGGCGCGCGGGCCGCGATGCAGGGCGATGCGCGGCCAGTCCTCGCGGGTCAGCAGCACATGCGGATAGGTCTTGTCGTCGCGCAGGGACACGTTGTAGCGCGGCGACAGTGACTTGATCAGCTGGTTTTCCAGCAGCAGCGCTTCGGCTTCCGAGCGCGTCACGGTCACGTCCATGCGCACGATCTGCGAGAGCATCGACATGATGCGCGCGTTCTTCGGACTGCCGTTGAAATAGCTGCCCACGCGGTTGCGCAGCGCGCGGGCCTTGCCAACGTACAGCAGCGTGTCGTCAGCGGCGTACATGCGGTACACGCCCGGGGCGGTACTCAGCTGGGCCGCGAATGCCTTGCCATCGAAGGGCGGGACGGGAACAACGGTCATTCGCTGATCGGCACTTCGCTGAGTACGCCGCTGTCCGGGTCCAGACGCAGTACGGCGTGGGAATCTGTTTCGGCAATCCACACAGCACCGGCACCAATGGCCAGACCGGCCGGGCCGTGCAGGCGCCGCGGCAAGGGCTGGGTGGTCAGTTCGCCGCCGCCCAGACGCAACGTGCGCAGGCGGCCATTGCCGGTGTCGGCGATCCACAACAACGGAGCATCCGGGCTCAACGCGATCGCCTGCGGGAACTGCAGACTGGCCTGCGCGCGCGGACCATCGTCTTCACCGAATCGCCAGGTGCCCTGCCCGACCAGGGTCTGCACCAGATCGCCGCGCAGCTGCAGCGAACGGATCGATGAACCCAGTGCGTCGGCCACGTAGAGCACCTGCTGGACCACGGCCACGGCCGTGGGCTGGGCGAACGCGGCCAGGTGGCCGCTGCCGTCGCGCTCGTCGATGGCGCCGCTGCCGGCGCGCCACTGCAGGCTGCGCTGGCCGAGGTGATAGCTCCAGATGCGGTTGTCGCCGGCCATGGCGATGTGCAGCTGGTTTTCGGCGATGGCCAGGCCAACCGGATGGTCCAGCGATACCTGCCGTGGCTGCGCCACCGGCCCTTCCTCGGGAGCGCCCGGACGGCCGCTGCCGCACAGGGTGTCGACCAGGCCGGTAAGCAGGTTGATGCGGCGCACGGCGTGGTTGCCGGTGTCGGCCACGTACAGCGACTCGCGTTCCAGCGCCAGCGCCTGCGGCCTGTGGAAGGCGGCTTCGGCGAGGTTGCCGTCCATGAAGTCGGCGGTGCCCAGGCCGAACTGACGCAGCACGCGGCCGCCGTGACTGCATTCCAGAATGCGGTGGCGGCCACTGTCGGCGATGTACAACCGTTCCTGGTTCACCGCCAGACCCATCGGGAACCGCAGCGCCTGGCGCGGCTCGGGGTGCAGTTCACTGCCGCCGCGCGAAGGCGCCGACGGCGCCCCCTCGCAGAGGGTGTTCAATGCCCGCTCCAACTCGCCGGGCGCGCCCTGGCCGATCAAGCGCTGCTGTTCGCGGCCCTGCGCGTCCAGCAACACCATGGTCGGCCACGCGGTGATGCCGAAGCGGCGCCAGCCATCCCAATCGGCATCGAGCAGCACCGGCATGGTCAGGCCCTGGCGGCGCAGCAGTTTCAACGCAGCACTGGCGTCACGCTCGAAATCGAAGCGTGGCACCTGCAGCACCAGGGGTTGCAGCTTGCCGGGGTGGCGCGACAGCCACTGGCTGAACTCGGCCAACCGTTGCGCGCTCCACGCCGACGCGGCGTTGACGAACAACAGCGCGACCGGCCGGCCACGCAGTTCGGTCAGGGTGCAGGGCGCGGCATTGAGCCAGGCGGCGAACTCGGGCAGGTCCGGGACGGGCTGGATGTTCATGGCCCGATTATGCCGGAGTGGGCGTGATGCAACAGGCGTGCCACGGTACGTTCAGCGGCAGCATCGACCAGCGACCAGACCTGTTCGAAATGATCACTGCCACCGGTATAGGGGTCGGGAATCGCGCGCTCGCCCTGCCCGCCCGACCACGGCAGGTAGAGCGCCAGGCGCTCGCGCTGGGCGGCGGTGGCAAGGCGCGCGGCATCACGCAGATTGGCCTCGTCGGCGCACAGGATCCAATCGAAGGCGTCGAAGTCCCGCGGCTGCAGCTGCCGCGCGCGCAAGCCGCCAAGGTCCACGCCATGCCCGGCTGCGCATGCAATGGCACGTCGATCGGGGGGCTGGCCCGCATGCCAGTCGCCGGTACCGGCCGAATCGACCTGCACCCGTCCGGCCAGCGCCGAGGCATCCAGGCGAGCGCGCAGCGCACCTTCGGCCATCGGCGAGCGGCAGATGTTGCCGAGGCAGACGACCAGCAGCTTCATCGCGCCGCCATTGCCTGCAGCAGCGTTTCGGCGCGCTGCAGGTCTTCAGGGGTGTCGATGCCCGGCGGGAAGGGTTCGGGCGAGATCGCTACGGCGATCGGGTAGCCCGCTTCCAGCACGCGCAACTGCTCCAGCGATTCCATTTGTTCCAGCATGCCCGGCGGCATCGAGGCGAACTGCTGCAGGAAGCCGGCACGGTAGCCGTAGATGCCGATGTGGCGCAGCCACTGGTGGCCCTCGGGCAGGATCTCGCGACTACGCGCGAAGCCATCGCGATGCCAGGCGATCGGCGCACGGCTGAAGTACATGGCCTCATTGCGCACGTTGCGCACCAGCTTGACCACGTTGGGGTCGAACAGCGTGTGTGCATCCTCGACCGGCGTGGCCAGGGTCGACATCGGCGCGCTGCCCTCCACCAGTGCCGCGGCGACGGCGCGGATGCCGGCGGCCGGTGCGAACGGCTCATCGCCCTGCAGGTTGACCACGACGGTGTCGTCCGCCCAGCCGGCGATGCGCGCGCATTCGGCCAGGCGATCGGTGCCGGAGGCATGCGAAGCCGCGGTCATCGCCACCTTCACTTCCTCCAGGCCGGACAACGCGTCGGCAATGCGCTGGTCGTCGGTCGCAACCCAGACCTCACCCGCGCCGGCCTGCAGCGCGCGGCGGGCTACATGCAGCACCATGGGCTCTCCGCCCAGCAGGCGCAGCGGCTTGCCCGGCAACCGCGAAGCGGCATAGCGGGCCGGGATGGCAACAACGAAGTCGGTCATGCGGGCGGTACTCGGCAGGCGCGATACAGCAGGAATGCGGCCGGCGGCGTGCATTTGCAAGCGCAGCGCGGCCCCTCAGTTCGGTCGCAGCTTGTCCAGGCGATCAGTCAGCGCGATCCAGAAAGCAGCAGGCATCTCGGCACGCAGCGGCACGGCGTAATGCCAGTCGTTGCCGAAGGCGCGGCACTTCACGGCATCCTTTTCGGTCATCAGCACCGGCAACTGGCTGCCAAAGGACAGATCCTGCGGCTGGTAGGCGTGATGGTCGGCGAAGGCATGCGGCACCACGCCGATCGCACGTGCGCGCAGCATGTCGAAGAAGCGCTGCGGATGGGCGATGCCGGCCACGGCATGCACGCGCTGGCCCGCGAAGTACGAGAGCGGACGCGCCCGTCCGCCGGCCAGCGGTTGTGCGCTGTCGATGTGCAGGGCCATCGGCCATTGGCCGAAGCCGCAGGCCTGGGCAGCAGCCGCTTCATCCGCCTGACCGAGGTTGACCACACGGAAATCGCATTCGGTGGCGCGGCTGACCGGCTCGCGCAGCGGGCCGGCCGGAATCATCCGTCCATTGCCATAGCGGCGCTGAGCATCGACCACCTCGATCTCGATGTCGCGCGCCAGCCGGTAGTGCTGCAGGCCGTCATCGCAGACGATCACGTCGCAGCCGGCGGCGATCAACGCCTTGCCCGCCGCCACGCGATCACTGTCGACGCGCACCGGCACGCCGGTTTTCCATGCAATCAGCACCGGCTCGTCGCCACCGAGGGCGGTCGGCGTATCGGCTTCCACCCAACGCGCCTTGTCGGCTTCTTCGCGGCCATAGCCGCGACTGGCCACACCGGGCTTCCAACCGGCTGCCCGCAGGCGCTCGACCAGGGCGATGGTCAGCGGCGTCTTGCCGGTGCCGCCTGCGGTGATGTTGCCGACCACGATGACCGGCACCGCCAGCGCATGGCGCTTGCGCCAGCCACGCCGGTACAGGCGCCGACGCAGCGCAGTGACGCCCGCGTACAGCGGTGCCAGCAATCGCATCGGCCAGGGAACCGGGCTGCCGTCATACCAGTACGGCGGGGTCTGGGTACCTTTGCCCGCCATCAGTCCTGCCTTTCGCGGAACTGCATGTTGTGCAGGTGCTGGTACAGGCCACCCATCGACAGCAGTTCCTGGTGGGTGCCGCGTTCAACGATGCGACCATGGTCCATCACCAGCACCTGGTCGGCATGCTCGATGGTCGACAAGCGGTGCGCGATCACCAGCGTGGTGCGCTCGGGCATCAAACGCTGCAGCGCATCCTGCACCAGACGCTCTGATTCGTTGTCCAACGCCGCGGTGGCCTCGTCCAGGATCAGGATCGGTGCATCGCGCAGGATCGCGCGGGCGATCGCCAGGCGCTGGCGCTGGCCGCCGGACAGCAGCGCGCCATTCTCACCCACCGGCGTCTGCAGCTGCTGCGGCATGCGTGCAATGAACTCCCAGGCATTGGCCGCTTCGGCCGCCGCGCGGATCTGCTCGTCTGTCGCATCCATGCCGTAGGCGATGTTGGCGGCGATGGTGTCGTCGAACAGCATCACCTTCTGGCCGACGATGGCCACCTGTCTGCGCAGATCGGCCAACGGATAGTCATCCAGGGCGACGCCGTCGAGCAGGATGCGGCCGCCGTTGGGTTCGTAGAAGCGCGGCACCAGCCGGATCAGGCTGGTCTTGCCGCTGCCGGAACGACCCACGATGGCAGTGACCGTACCCGGTCTGGCGACGAAACTGATGTCGTCCAGGGCGATGCCGCTGTCTTCCCGGTAACGCAGCATGACGTGCTCGAAGGCCAGTTCGCCGCGTACGCGCTGCACCGCGTGCTTGCCGTGGTCGCGCTCGACCGGCATGTCGATGATGCTGAACAGGCGCTCGGCAGCGGCCACGCCGCGCGAGATCGAGGTCTGCACGCTGGTCAGCCGGCGCAGCGACGGAATGATGGCCATCATCGAGGTCATCAGGCCCATGAACTGACCTGCATTGAGCTTGCCGGCCAGCGCTTCGCGGGTAGACACCCATACGATCACCGCCAGCGCCAGCGCCGCCAGGAACTGGACGACGCTGGAGGCGGCCGCACGGGTCACTTCCACCTTCATGTTCAGTGCCAGCATGCGGTTGGCCAGGCGCGAGTAACGCGAGATCTCGTGCTGCTGGGTGCCGTGCACCTTCACTTCCTGCTGCGCGGCCAGCGACTGCTCGGCGGTCTGCGCCATGGTGCCCATGCCGTCCTGGATGCCGCGGCTGATGCGCCGGTAGCGCTTGCCCACGTAGGAGACAATCACGCCGATCAGCGGCACCACCACCAGCATCGCCAGGGTCACCTTGACGCTCATCTGCAGCATCACCGCCAGCATGGCGATGATGGTGAGGGTATCGGCGACCACGGTCTTGAGCGCGTCGGCGCTTGCCTGGGTGACCTGTTCGGTATCGAAGTTCAGGCGGCTGACCATCACCGGCGTCGCTTCGGCGTCGAAGTGCGAGGACGGCAGGTGCAGGTACTTCTGCAACACCTGTTCGCGCAGGTCGCGGACCACGCTGCGGCCGGTCTTGGCCAGCGTGTAGTCGCTGACCCAGGTCGCCACGCTGCGCATCAGGAACAGGCCGAGGATGGTCAGCGGCAGAATCACCGCCATGCGCGGCTCAGGGTTGACGAAGCCCCGGTTGACCAGCGGCTCCATCAGCTTGGTGAAGTGATAGCCGGCCAGGGCTTCGACCACCATCGCGATGACCGCGCCGATCATGAACACCCAGTAGGTGCGGGTATAGCCCAGCAGACGTTTGTAGATCGGCCACACTGGCGCGTGATGGGAACTCATGGACGCACCTCTGGCGCTGTTGCAATGGCGATACGACGGAAGCCGAGCTGGCCCAGCGCATCCTGCGCGGTGACCACGGCCTGGTAGGGAGTGCGCGCGTCGGCACGCAGCAGCACGGTCTGTTCACGATCGCTGCCGGCGACGGCGGCGATCGTCTGCTTGACCGATTCGACGTCGCTGCGCAGCACTTCCTGATCGTTCACGAAGTAGCGACCGTCCGCGTTGATCAACACGCTCAGCGAGCGCGGCGGCTCGTTGGTCTGCTGCTGACTGGCGGTCGGCAGCTGCACCTGCAGGGTCGAACGCGCATCGAAGGTGGTGGTGACCACGAAGAAGATGATCAGCACCAGGATGACGTCGATCAACGGCACCAGATCGATATGCGGCTCATCCTGCGACCGGTCGTTGCCGATGCGCACGATCAGGCCTTTGCCGTGGCGGCGGAGGCCGCGCGCGTGGCGGCTGCCGGGGTCATCACCCCGGGCCGGCCATCCAGCGTATCCAGCAATGCGCTGGCTTCCTGCTCCATTTCCACCACGTAGCCGTGGATGCGGCCCTTGAAGAAGCGGTGGAACATCAGCGCTGGGATCGCCACGATCATGCCGGTCGCGGTGCACACCAGCGCCTTGCCGATACCGCCGGCAAGCTGGTTCACATCACCCACGCCGTGGTCGAGGATGCCCAGGAACATCTGGATCATGCCGACCACGGTGCCGAGCAGGCCCAGCAACGGGCCGGCCGAGGCGATGGTGCCCAGCGCATTGAGGAAACGCTCCATGCGGTGCACCAGGTGGCGACCGGTGTCTTCGATGCGCTCGCGGATCTGATCGCGCGGGCGGTTGCGCGCTTCCAGTGCGGCGGCCAGCAGGGCGCCCAACGGTGAATTGGCACGCAGGGTCTGCAGATGCGCCGGGTCGAGCTTGCCGCGCGCGGCCCAGTTGCGCACTTCCTGGCCCAGGCCAGGCGGCAGCACCTCGTTACGCCGCAGTGACCAGAAACGCTCCAGGACGATCGCCAAAGCCAGTACGCCCAACAGCAGCAGCGGCACCATCGGCCAGCCACCGGCCTTGACCAGTTCCCACACGTTTCAACCCTCCGGCCCAACGGCCGCTTGTTCGATCGACGATAGGATAGCAGCCGACCGTGCCCGCCCAGCGGCATCCCACCACCGGGCTGCGTGGATACGCTGTTCACGCAGCTGCAGGCCTTGTGCGCCAAGCCATACACGGATCGCGCCGGACTCGGCGGTGGACAGCACTTCGGCGCCTGCCGCCTGCCAGCGCTGCACGACGTCACGTTTCGGGTGTCCAAAACGGTTCTGGTGCCCGGCAGAGACCAGCGCCAACCGTGGCGCCACCGCCTTCACCCAGCCGGGGGTGGAGCTGCCGCCACTGCCGTGATGGGGCACCAGCACCACGTCAGCACGCAGCGCAGCGGCAGCGCCCGCCAGCAGCGTCTGCTCGCCGGGCCGGCCGATGTCACCGGGCAGCAGCACCACCCCGTGCGCGCCGGCAACCCGCAGCACGCAACTGGCCTCGTTGTCGACGCCCGTTGCAGGAGCTGCGGGCATAGCGGGCGGATGCAACACCTGGAAATCGACCCCATCCCATTGCCAGCGCAGTCCCTGTTGGCAGGTGCGGGCAGTGGCAATCGCACTGCCCTGTGGCGCCAGTACGTCCAGACCCGGCAGTTGTCGGCGCAACGCGGCGAGGTTGCCGCTGTGATCCAAGTGGTCGTGACTGATCATCACCCGTGCCGGCGGCACCTGTCCCAACGCCCGCAACGTCGGCAGCAGCATCCGCTCCTCGCCCCCGCTGCCCGCCGGCGGGCCGACGTCGTACCAGAGTGCGTGGTGGGCGGTCCGCAGCAGCACGGCCGCGCCCTGGCCGACATCGTGTACCACCAGTTCCAACTCGCCCTGCTGCGGCACCGACCGTGCCGGCCACAGCAACGGCAGGCACAGCAATGACCCGGCAAGGACCGCACCCGCACCACGTGGCAACAGCCACCAGAACACCCCGAGCAATGCCGCCGGCACCGCCCAGGCTGGCCCCTGCGCCAACCACCACATCGCCTGCGGGTGCTCGGCCAACGGCTGCATCAGCTGCCAACTGGCATCGAACACCCAGGCTGCCGCGCGCCAGGGCCAGTGCCCTGCTCCGCTACGCAGGGCCTCCAGAGCGGTTCCCAGCAGGGCTAAAGGCACTACCAGCAGGCTCCACAGCGGAATGACCGGCAGATTCACCAGCGGCCCCAGCCGCGCGGTTCCACCAAACAGCGCCACTGCCAGCGGCAGCAGAGCGACGCTGGCCACCCCCTGTCCTGCGACAGCGCCGCGCAGCATCGCGGAGAACCCCTTCGGCCGCCCCTGCGGCAGGCACCACAACAACCACAGGACGCCGCCGAAACTGAGCCAGAAGCCCGCAGACAGCACCGACAGCGGCGCCGGCAGCAACATCGCCAGCGCGGCCAGCGCCAAGCCCTGTGCCACGGTCACCGGACGGCGGACGACGCGCGCCAGGGCGACCACCGCGATCATCAACGCGGTGCGAACGGTCGGCAGCTCGCTGCCTGCGACAACGGCATAGCCGGCCGCTGCCACCGCTGCCGCGCAGGCCGCCGCCTGTGGTCGTGGCCAGAACGCGGCAAGCCCCGGCCAGCATCGCCAGAGAACAGAACACAGCAATGCGGCGAAGCCCGCCACCAGACCCACATGGAAGCCGGAAATGGCGATCAGGTGGGTCAGGCCCAGCGCGCGCAGCTGCGCCCAGTCGATATCGGACAGGCCACGCGTATCGCCCAGCGCCAACGCCTGGATGAACCGCGCCGAGGGGTGTGCGATCTGTTTGGCGATGGCCGCACTGGTGCGCTCGCGCCAGGCGGGCAGGCCATGCGCAGGGCGCAGCTGCCGCGTAACGCCGGCATCACGCACGTTGCCACTCGCTGCCAGCCCGTGCAGCAACGCATGCCGTTCGCCATCGAAGCCCCCCGGATTGATGCGCGAGCGTGGCGGCCGCACGCGCAGCGACAACTGCCAGTCCGCGCCAGCGTGCAGGCGATGTCTCTGATCAACCCCGGCGTCGACCGGCCCGCGCCGGGGCGCGTGCCAGAACACCTGCAGCCGCTTTCCACGCAGCATTGGCGTCGCATCGGATGCATCGACCCGGAATTCGAACCGGGTGTATCCAGGCGCTTGCTTCGGCAGGTCGACGACCTGACCCCGGACCAGCACATCCTGCGCAGCAGCACCGGCCGGCAGCTGCGCCTGCAGTGCCCAATGCCCATGGCAGGACGTCCAGGCCAGGCCGAACAGCAGCGCGGCCGCCGCGCGTCCGCGCCAGCGCAGCACCCAGCCCAACGCCGCGATGGTCGCCGCCAGAACAGAAAGCCACAGCGGCGGCAGCACCGGCAACAGCACGCAGGCCAAAGCACCGGCGACCAGAGCGGCTGCGCACGCGGGGCCCAGCAACGGCGACAAGGTCCGATCGGCAGCCATCGACACAGCGTGCCGAGGTACGGCCTCACGCAACCATCAGGCAACTCCCTGTGGTTCTGTCAGCGCCCGACTAGCGACGCACGTTGCCGCGGTGGAAGTTGACCCGGAAACTGGCGCCGCCTCCGACAGCCTCGCCCACGCTCACCGTGCCCCCGTGGTGCTGCACGATTTCCTTGACCAGGTGCAGGCCCAGGCCGCTACCGCTGCCAGCGGCGCGCAGGCGATGGAACGGCTCGAAGATCGCCTCGCGGTCGCCGACCGGCACACCCGCGCCCTGGTCACTGACTTCCAGCAGGCCCTGTCGGTCCAGGCGCACGCAGATGGTGCCGCGCCCGCCGCCGTGGACAATGGCGTTGTGCACCAGGTTGGCGATCACCCGGCCCAGGGCCAGGCCATCACCATGGATCCATACCGGCGTTTCCGGCGCATCCACCTCGAAGCCATAGCCGGCGCCAACGACCAGCGGCGCGAGGTCGGCGGCCGCTTCGCGCACGACATGCGCCAAGTCCAGGCGCTGCAACGCGGCGATGTTCCTGTCCAGGCGCTGCAGGTCGAGCAGGTGCTCGGCGACATTGCCGAGGCGGGCGACATCGGTCAGCAACTGCGATTTCAACTCTCCCTGCGGCAACTGCGACAAGCGCGCCTGCACCACCGCAATCGGAACCCGCAGTTCATGCGCGGCATCGGCCAGGAATTTGTCGCGTGCTGCGTAGCCCTGCTGCACCTTGTCGATCGCATCGTTGAACGCTTCGACCAGAGGCGCCACTTCGGTCGACACCAGCTGCGCGTCCAGGCGCGCACCGGGCTGGCCAATATCCAGCTCCTTGGCCTGCTGCGCGGACCGGCGCACGCCACGCATGGCGCGGTGGATCACTGTCGGCATCACCAGCAGCGTGACCACGATCAACGGCAGGAAGAACCACAGGCCGATCAACCGCAGCACCATCAATGCGCCATCCAGCAGGCCGCCCTTCGGCGCCCCGCCCACCATCACCGTGATGCGGCGGCCGTCTTCGTTGCGGATCATCACCCGGGCCACGTCCAGGTACGGCGGTACCAGCGACCCCAGCTCGGTGGCGCCCAATGTCGGCAGGCGGGCCAGCAGCGGCGCGTGGATGGCAGGCAGCGTGCCGCGCTGCAGCCATGCGCCGCGATCGTCGACCGCGGCAAACCACAGGTTGCCACCGGAACGCGCATCAAGCTTCTGCCAGCGTGCTTCATCCAGCACCAGCCGGCCGCCTTCGCTGTGCACGGCGTTGGCCGCGCTCTCGGCCATGAACATGTCCATGCCCCAGGTGTCCTTGTCGCCCCAGGTCAGGATCAGCGCGACCACGGCAAACAACACCGTGAAGGCCTGCGCCAGGAACAACCGCCATGCCAGACCCAGCGTGATCGAACGGATCGGTCGTGCCATCTCAGGCCTCCGCCAGCAGGTAGCCGACGCCACGGATCACGTGGATCTCCACGCCCGCCCCGGCCTGCTGCAGCGCCTTGCGCAGTTTTGAAATATGCGCGTCGAGCGCATTGGACTGGATCTCATCATCGAACCCGTACACTGCCGCTTCCAGCGCACTGCGGGTGACCGTGCGACCCTGCCGCATCGCCAGCGCCTGCAGCACCAGCACCTGCCGCCGCGGCAGGGCGACCGGCTGTCCATCCACCTGTGCCTGCAGCGATTCGAAATCAAACTCCAGCCGGCCCAGCCGCAACCGGGGGGTGACCATTGCCGACGGTCGACGCGATACGGCGCGGATGCGCGCCATCAGCTCTTCGATCGCCACCGGCTTGACTAGGTAGTCATCGGCACCGACATCCAGCCCCTCCACCTTGTCCGACAGGCCACCCTTGGCGGTGAGCATGATCACCGCCAGGTTCGGCCGCAGGGCACGGGCAGTCGCCACGAAGCCCACACCATCACCATCCGGCAGCTGCCGATCAAGCAACATCAGCTGGTGCACCGGCTCACGCAGGGCCAGCGCCGCTTCGGCCAGGCTGCCGACCACGTCGGCGACCACACCCTGGCGCTCCAGCCCGGACTGCAGGGCTCGCGAGAGATCGGGATCATCTTCGACCAGGAGAATGCGCATCGGGGGCTCGGCAACCGGAAACGGAGCCGATCATAGTGCCTTCGGCGTGCAAGTGGCGCCGATTCCAGCAGATTGCGCCTGCGCAATGTTCCGACAATGTTGTGCGCGCAGCATGCATCGCCATCCCCGCAAAGTAGTACGTTGATGACTTCACTGCCCCCTGCCCTGCTGCGCCCCCTGCTGTGCACCGTCGTTCTCTCCACGCCGCTGCTGGCAAACGCGCAGGAACAGCGCCCGGGCGTGCAGGCCGGCATCACCTTCGGCGCGACGACCGGCGCGTACGCGCACTATGACGACAAGCCGCTGGTGCTGCCGGCGCTGTCCTGGCAGGGCAAGCGCTTCTTCGCCAGCCCCGGCTCGCTGGGCATGAACCTCTACAAGGCCGATGGCCTGCGCCTGTCGGCCGTGGCTACGCCCTACACGTTACGCTTCAAGACCGACGACGTGAACGATCCGCAGCTGCGCCGCCTGCACAGCCGGCAGATGTCGGCGATGGTCGGCATCAATGCCGACTACAGCGCGGACTGGGGTGCGATTGCGGCCAGCGTGAAGCGCGAAGTGAGCGGGCATGGCGGCGGTGTTGAATCAAGCCTGCATTACAGCTATCCGATCCAGGCCGGTCGCTTCACCTGGGTGCCGCGCGTGGGCGTGGTGCATTCCAGCGCCCGCCTGCTCGACTACTACTACGGCATCAGCGACGAGGAAGCCCTGCGCTCCGGGCTGGCAGCCTACAAGCCCGGCAGTGCCACCTCGCCGAGCCTGCAGATTGCGGTCAGCACGCCACTGGGCACGAAATGGCGCGCGACCGGCGTCGTCGCCAACCAGTGGTTCGGTGATGCCGTCGAGGACAGCCCGATGGCACGCCGCAGCAGCCAGACATCCGCTTTCATCTCGCTGATGCGCGCGTTCTGACCGAACCTGCATCCGCCCCACGGACAACAAGGATCCCGCATGGCCGCCGTCTCCCCCACCGCCGATGCCAACGCGATCCTGCGCGCGCCGGATCTGGACAGCGCCGAGCGCGCCTATCTGGGCCTGCTGCCGGACATGGATCATGTCGATGCGCTGACCCGGCGTGCACTTGGCCTGTCGCGCGCTGCCGACGCCGCGCGCGGCTATGCGCTGTCGATGACGTTGGTCGGTTTGCGCCTGCAGGAACTGGAGATGGGCGAGCCGTGTGCGGCCGAATATCGCCAGGCGACGCTGCGCAGCCTGCGGCAGGCGTTCACTGCTGCCTGAGCACTGCGTCAGCGGAAGGTTGTCCAGGCAAGGACCGCAGACAGCAGTGCGACCCACACCACGGCCTTGAACGTGCCTTCCAGCATGTTGCCGCCGAACAGCAGTTCGATGACCGGGTTCGGCCGTGAAACGGGAGCATGGTCACTCATTGTGGCGTCCTGTGGTTTGGGAACTGCGTCACCGATGATACAAAAGCTTGACATTCCTGTTGCTGTTTCCGGTATGGTCGATGCAACGCGGCGTTCAAGGATGATCGATGCTCAAGCGTGCACTGTTTCCTGTATTCGCCCTGCTGCTGGCCGCTCTGGTCATCATGCTTTCCTGGCAGAACCGCCAGTTGCGGCAGGTCAACGAACAGATGGCGGCACAGCTGCAGCAGACCCAGCTGGATGCGCATGGTCTTGCAACCGGCACCCGGCCTGAACTGTTGACGCTGCGGACGACGCAGCAGACCCATGTCGATATCGGCGGCGTGCGCGCCGTTCCGCAGATCCTCTACTTCTTCTCTACCGCCTGCCGCTACTGCCTGGCCTCGGTGCCACAGCTGCAGCAGATCGCGGCTGCACGTGGCAGCGCCGAACTGGTGGGCGTCGGCCTGCCACCGTATGACCAGCTTGCCGGGTACGCCGGCAAACACGCGCTGGCATTTCCGATCGCCGTCGACGATCAGGGCGAAGTCTCCAAGCGCTACCGCGCCACGCTGACACCGATGCTGATGGTGCTCGCCGCAGATGGCAGCGTCGCCTACAAGCATGTTGGCCAGCTCGACACAGAGACGGTACAGGCCGTCGCCAAGGCAATGAATCCGGGAAGCCACACCAACTGAAGGAGATACACATGATCGGGAAGAAAACGCTGTTCTCGTCTGTCGCCGGTATCGTCATCGTTGCTGCAATGTCATTCGGGGCCGCACAGGCCTTCGCCACACCGGTGAAGACCGGCTTTGCACCGGGTTGCGTGGATACCCCCGGGTGCATGTTCGGCGGCAACGGCCGCGCCGGCGGCACGCGCATCTGCTGCGTCGCCAACTGATTCCTCTTCGACACCGCCCCGCATGCGGTGACTTCATGTTCCATCGCCACTGCAAGGAGATACACATGATCGGAAAGAAGAAGCTGTTCTCGTCCATCGCCGGTATCGTCGTGGTTGCCGCCATGTCGTTCGGTGCCGCGCAGGCCTTCGCCACGCCGGTGAAGACCGGCTTCGCACCGGGCTGCAAGGAACATCCCAGCTGCCCGTACGGCAATGCCGGCTCCCACGGCCTGCTGGTCTGCTGCGATCCCATGTGATCCACCTCGACGCTTTGCAAAGGAGATACGGATGATCGGAAAGAAGAAGCTGTTCTCGTCCATTGCCGGCATCGTCGTGGTTGCCGCCATGTCGTTCGGTGCCGCGCAGGCCTTCGCCACGCCGGCCAAGGCCGGGTTCGCACCGGGCTGCGAGTTCACCCCGGGTTGCCCGCATGGCGGTTCAGGGCATTGGTCCGGCCCTCGCCTGTGCTGCGATCCGCTCTGAGCCTGCTTGAAGGTTCCAGCCATGTCGTGACCTGAGCCCAGGCTTCCCGGCCAACGGGGTCACTTCCGGGCAAACGGGCCGGACTGCCTTCACAGGCGGCCCGGCCTTTTTCATGGCCGTGTCCCGCAGCCGCCCCGACCCAGCCCGGATTCATCCTTGCGGGCTCTCGTTGGCACGCGCTTTTCCAGCCTTCGTCGCATACCGGTTTCACACCGCAGGCCACAGTGCAACGCTGGACTCCCTTCTCCGGAGCACCGTGCCATGCCGATGCTTGCCTTGCTGCTGTTGATGGCCGGTCTCTGCAACCGCGACGCCGGCACCGGACACGATTCTCTGCGCTTGCAGATCCTGCAGGCCGATGCCCAACGCGCCGCCAGCGAGCCAGCCACGCACGGCCAGACGGACAGCCAGAGCGTGCAGATCCTGCGCTTGAGTGCAGACCGCGTACTGCAGGTGGCCCATGGTCGCGTGCACGCTGAGGCACCTGCGGGACAGCGCGGGCAGGCGCGCAGCCGCGGCCTCATGCAACTGTGGCAGCGCGTGGATGGTCATTGGCAACTGCAGCGCAGCGCCAGCGTCGAGCAACGCGGTTGATGGTGGCAGCAACCGGCCAGGTGCAGACGACCGCGAATCGCAGGCACAAAAAAACCGGCCCAGGGCCGGCATTCATCGTGTCCACCGCTGCTCCGGCGATGCCGGGAACCGGTGGTGGGCGGTACAGGGTTCGAACCTGTGACCCCTACCATGTCAAGGTAGTGCTCTACCGCTGAGCTAACCGCCCAAAAATTCCGTACAGCCCGCAGGCTGGTGCTTCTACGTAAAAACCCGGCGCCAGGGCCGGGCTTTTGATCCTCACGACAGCCCCCTGGGGGACTTCGTGGTGGGCGGTACAGGGTTCGAACCTGTGACCCCTACCATGTCAAGGTAGTGCTCTACCGCTGAGCTAACCGCCCGTTTGTTGCTTCTGCAGCGCCGCGATTGCGTCGGTGCAGGCCGCGTATATTACGGACGACGGCCGGCAAGCGCAATACTTTTGTGAAGAAAAGCCGCTTTACCGCGTTCAGCCCAGGCTGGCTTCCTTCAGCTGCCTGATCTGGTCGCGGACCCGGGCGGCATCTTCGAATTCCAGGTCCTTGGCATGCTGGTACATCCGCTGCTCCAGCGCCTTGAGGCGAGCAGCCAACTGCGCCGGACTGAGCGAACGGTAGTCGGCCGCATCCTCGGCCACACCGGAACGGCCTTTGCCCTTGCCCTTGCGGGATTCCTTTTCGGCGGCATCCGAGCGCGCGCCCTCCAGCACGTCGACAATCGGCCGCAGGACCGAGCGCGGAATGATGCCGTGCTCCTGGTTGTACTCGACCTGCTTGGCGCGACGACGGTCGGTCTCGTCAATCGCCGCCTGCATCGAACGGGTGATCCTGTCCGCGTACAGGATCGCCTTGCCGCGCACGTTGCGGGCCGCACGGCCGATGGTCTGGATCAACGAACCGGTCGAGCGCAGGAAGCCCTCCTTGTCCGCATCCAGGATCGCCACAAGCGAGACCTCGGGCATGTCCAGCCCTTCGCGCAGCAGATTGATGCCGACCAGAACATCGAACTTGCCCAGGCGCAGGTCGCGGATGATCTCCACCCGCTCGACGGTATCGATGTCCGAGTGCAGATAGCGCACGCGGATCCCGTGCTCGGTCAGATACTCGGTGAGGTTCTCGGCCATGCGCTTGGTCAGGGTGGTGACCAGCACGCGGTCACCGGCCTTGATCCGCTCGTTGGCCTCGCTCATCAGGTCATCGACCTGGGTACCGACCGGGCGGATCTCCACCACCGGATCGATCAGGCCGGTCGGGCGCACCACCAGCTCGGCCATGTCCTCGCCAGCCTCACGGAATTCGTAAGGGCCCGGCGTCGCCGACACGTAGATGCTGCGCGGGCAGCGCGCTTCCCATTCCTCGAAACGCAGCGGACGGTTGTCCAGCGCCGATGGCAGGCGGAAGCCGAACTCGACCAGGGTTTCCTTGCGCGAACGGTCACCCTTGAACATGGCGCCGATCTGCGGAATGGTCACGTGCGACTCGTCGATCACCAGCAACGCATCGGCCGGCAGATAATCGAACAGGGTCGGCGGCGGCTCGCCCGCGGTCTTGCCGGTCAAGTGCCGCGAGTAGTTCTCGATGCCGTTGCAGAAGCCCACCTCGGCCATCATTTCCAGGTCGAACTGGGTACGCTGGGCCAGGCGCTGCGCCTCGACCAGCTTGTTCTGCGCGTACAGCTGCTCCAGCCGCTCCTTCAGCTCCACCTTGATGGTCTCCACCGCTGCCAGCACCCGTTCACGCGTGGTGGCGTAGTGGGTCTTCGGGTACACCGTGAAGCGCATCAGGTTGCGCATGGTCTCGCCGGTGAGCGGATCGAACATCGTGATCTTCTCCACCTCGCCATCAAACAGTTCGATGCGCAGGGCCTCACTGTCCGATTCTGCCGGGAACACGTCGATCACTTCGCCCCGCACGCGGAAGGTACCGCGCTGCAGCTCGTACTCGTTGCGCGTGTACTGCAACTGGGTCAGGTGATTGATGAGGTCGCGCTGGTCGATGCGCTCGCCCTTGGACAGGATCAGGCGCAGCGACAGGTAGTCTTCCGGTGCGCCCAGGCCGTAGATGGCCGACACGGTCGCCACCACGATCGCATCCGGTCGCGACAGCAGGGTCTTGGTCGCCGCCAGCCGCATCTGCTCGATGTGCTCGTTGATCGAACTATCCTTCTCGATGAAGGTGTCCGACGACGGCACGTAGGCTTCCGGCTGGTAGTAGTCGTAATAGCTGACGAAGTATTCCACCGCGTTGTGCGGGAAGAATGCCTTGAACTCACCGTACAACTGCGCCGCCAGGGTCTTGTTCGGCGCCATGATCAGCGTCGGTTTCTGGATCTGCTGGATGACGTTTGCAATGGTGTAGGTCTTGCCCGAGCCGGTCACGCCCAGCAGGGTCTGCTTGGCGACGCCGGCTTCGAAATTGCTGGTCAGCTTGGCGATGGCGTTGGGCTGGTCTCCCGCCGGCGAATACGGCGAGACAAGTTGAAAACTGTCGCTCATGGTGTTGCCAGGTCTCGGGGAAGGTGAGTATACGGGGCGTCCGGTGACGGTCGGCTGAGGGGAAGCCTGCCTCAAAGATGGGGGTCTGGCTGATGGTGGCAGTCAAGAACTGCAGTCAACCTGTGGCCATGACTGCGGCCACGCACCTCCCCCACCCTGCGCGATTGGCACGCGGCCTTCACCTGCTGGAACTGGTGATCGTACTGATGGTGCTGTCGGTGCTCCTGACCCTGGTCTGGGGACCTTGGCAGCGCACGCTCCGCCACCTGCAAGCGGAATCACTGCGCGCCGAACTGACCAGCAGCCTGGTACTGGCGCGCAATACAGCCATCACCCAGCGCCGAAGAGTGACGATCTGTGGGTCTGCCGATGGCGTCAACTGCAGCAATGCATGGAGCCAGGGTTGGCTGGTACGGACAGAGCCCTCGCCGTGGGCCGCCGCGACTGCCGCCGCCGTCATCCACGTGCGGGACCGCATACCGTCGCCTGTGCGGATGGAATCCAGCCAACACCGGCGGCATGTACAGTTCCTGCCGGATGGCCGCAATGCCGGCACCAATCAGTCGCTGGTGCTCTGCGTAGACGGGAAAGAGCACAGCAGGGTGATCATCAACGTCGGCGGGCGCGTGCGCAGCGAGCGGCCACGATCTGAGAAGCCTTGCTGAACGCGGCCGATGGCGGATAGAAGAACGAAAAAAGCCGCGATTTCTCGCGGCTTTTTCGAATCTGGCGCCCGAAGTTGGACTCGAACCAACGACCCCCTGATTAACAGTCAAGTGCTCTAACCGGCTGAGCTATTCGGGCGGGGAGGCGCATTCTAGACGCTCATTGCGAGGGTTGCAACACCTTCGTCCCTTACCAGCAACCCGCCACCTTGGCCTCAGTGGGCGTCTTGCGCCCCGCCTGGTCCAGGGTCAGGGTGCCGCACTTGTCCTTGTCCTGACCAGTCCCCGGCACCGCCTGCAGCGTGAACGCCGATGACGTCGCCGCACCGGACAGCGACAGCGTGTAGTACGACTTGCCATCCCGGGGCGACTCGGTGAACGGCAACGACATCCCGCTGTACGTGTTCTGCACGGTATGGAAGCGCTCCAGCTGCTGCGCCAGCTCCACCAGATCGGCCTTCGCCTGCGCACGCCGGGACTTGCGCACGTGCTCGCTGTAGGACGGAATGGCGACGGCGGCGAGGATCGCAATCACGGCGACCGTGATCATCAGCTCGATCAGGGTGAATCCGCGAGCCTTGCGGCGAAGGGTAAAGACGTTCATTCAATGTCCTCGAACTGCATCATCAACGGATCTGCCGCCACGACTGGCGACCACACGCACGCGGCTTGTACAGCGGATCGGCGCCCGGGCTGCGCAGTACGAACGTGCAGGCCTCGGCTTCCAACAGCTTGTCGACCGTACAGCTGGAGGTAGCAGGGTCACACGACCCCAGCTTGGGCACGAACATGTTGGTACCTGTCACCGGAGGTCCCTGCCCAAGATCTCCGCCCTTGGTCAGGGCTACGGCCGCACAGTCACCGGTACAGATCGAGGTGCCGCCGATGGTCGAGCTCAACCCACTCATTGAACCACCGCCGGACAACAGGTTCAGGCCGTACATCCAGTTCACACCGCCCCCGCTACCGCAGATGGCGGTACCTGGAACATAAGTGGTGAAGTACACCGTGCCGCCCTGTACGTTCGGGTTACCCACGAAGCGCTCACCTTCGATGCTGCTGTTCACCACAAGGTCCACATACCAGCCGCGAACAGCGCCGTACACGAAACTGGTGCTGCTGACGGCACGCGCCGAGTAACCATCGGTAGCCGTAGTGGTGATGATGTTCTGCTGCACCAGGTTGGCGCGTCCGCCAGCCGCCGTCTGCAGGTTGTCCCACACACCGTACAGGCTCTGCACCGGCGAGGAACTGCTGACTGCGTTGTCATCGGCCGCGAAGTACTGGCCGGTGCCGAAGAACAGGCTGACGCCACCGCTGGGACCACGGGTGACTTCGATGCCGCCCATGATCGGCTGCGGTTTGCTGTTGCGCACAGCGGTGAACAAAGGAACCCCTCCCAATGCCACCCCCCAGTTGGCCGGGTTGGTATCGGACAGGTCGAACTTCCACAGGTTGCCCTGCATGTCGCCGCTGTACACCGTATCAGTGATGCCATCGTTGTTCTTCAGCGCCACTGTGGCCATGTTGATCAGCCCGTTGCGGTTGGCGTAGGCCGCACCGGTCGGGGAGATCCTGCGCAGCACCTTGCCGGTGGCGATGTCGACCACGAACAGCACCGGCTTGCCGCTGGTGGAATTGACACCGTTGCCGAACAGCGCCACGAAACGTGGCTGACCGCCAGCGGTGGTGCCCGACACCGGAACCACCACCGGCTTGCCCAGTACGAAGCCCAGATCCGACTCGGTCTTGCCCGACACTTCCCACAGCACGTTGCTGGCACCGAAGCCGGTCGGGTTGCCCACGTCCAGCGCGAACACCGAACCGTTGCTGGCCTTGCCACCACTGGGTGCGACCGACGAGCCGCCACCACCGGTGGTACCCACCAGCACGGTGCGCCAATTGCTGCCGTCGTACACATCCGACGATGTCAGCGGACCATCCACGTAGTAGCGGTGGCCGTACTTGGGATTGGCCAGTTCAGCGATGTGCTGCAGCGACGACGACGGAATGAACGCCAGCTCCTCGTTCCCGGCTGCGACAGTGTCCGAGCCGTTGAAGCCATGCAGCATGCCGTCGTTGGCACCGACATAGATCATCGTCGGCGGGCCACTGCTCGCCTGCTTTGCCTTCAGGTACGTGGCGTACGACGTGCCCAGCGTCTTCTTCCATGGAGCCGCTTGAACGCTCCAGTAGCCATAGCCGAAGTCATCACGGTTGGAGACGACCTCGGTACCCGAGTTGACGATATCGCCCAATGGGGAGCTGCGCGTGCGGAAGCCACTGATGGCAGCGCCACGGAGGTAGCTGACCAGGTTGGCCGAGGTCTTGCCGGTGTACCAGTCCGGACGCGTGACCAAGCCCAGGGTCGCGGCCTTCGCATTTTCGTCGGCGCCGGGCACGTTGGCCGAAGTGAACTCTGCCACCGTGGCAGCGGTGACTGTGTCCTTGGCCGAATCGGTGGATGTGGGTGTCGTCGCCATGTAAATACGCCGGCTCGACGACGCGAGCTTGCTCGATGCCCGCCACAACTCTGCACCATCGGCGCCGGTATTGGTCACCCGAGTAGCGATGACATCACCGGTCCAGTCGTTGCTGCCGGAGGGCACGCGGAAATGCGACGCTACGGTGAACGAGCCCGTACTGATGCGCGCGCCCGAACCGCTGCCACCCACCGGCGCATCGCCTTCGGCCGCACTGTCGAAGATTTCTTCCAGCGCCTGCTTCAGCTTGGTCGGGTTGCGGGCCAGGAAGTAGTTGTCCGGCACGCCCTTCTTCTTGCTGTCCCAAGCCTTGCCACCCGCGCGCACACCGTACTTCGCCGCGTACCACAACGGGCTTTCCATCTGGCCTGCAGCGGTGGTCGACGCCTTGTACTTGATGACCACCGGCTTCTGCCAGTTGCTGGGGAAGTTGTTGGTGGTGCTCAGCACGGAGGCGTTGGAATTGCCCGGGCGCAGCGCCAGGCGCTGCACGGTGTTTGCTGCATTGGAACCGGTGATCGTATAACCCGTCAGCATCGCGTTGCCGGCATAGGCAGACAGGTTTTCGATACGGATCAGCACTTCGTCAGCGGCAACGTCATTGACCAGCGTCGTCCCGATCCACTCGTCGTTGCTGTTGCGGGTGTAGTTGCACAACCGGGTATTGCCGACCGCGCTGTTGCTCACTTTCGCATCGGCGCGCCAGCAGATGTTGTTGAAGGCACCCGTATCGTTGCAGGCCGCGCCCACGCAGTAGCTCAACATGGCCACAACGTCATTGTCATGGTCGTTGCCCCACAGCGAATCCTCCCAGACCAGCGAGAAACTGCCGGCCATGGCATCGGAACGGTAGGTGCGGCCGTAGACGAGGTTGCCGCCGGCGCTGTTGGCCTCTTTGGTGCCGATGCCAACCGAGCCCAGGAAGCAGCTGCGCCAGCCATTGGTGGTCTGCGTTGCGCTGCCGGAATTGTTGGCCTGGCACAGCGGCGCCAGGCCGATCTTGCGTCCACCCACCGCAATTTCGAACTGCGGCAGATTCTCGGCCATCGCCACGGTATAGGTGGTCGCTGTCAGCTTGTAAGACGAAGGTTTGCCCTGCACACCCGGGCGCATGTCGGTCTCGGCAGCCGCCTTGGCCAGGCCGGCCATCATGTAGCTGCCCTCCATCGAGGGGATATCGGGGCAGATGCCGCGCGCCTTGCTCAGGCTGGTTACGGTCCGGCCTTGGCAGATATCTTCATGGGTGTTCAGCGACGTGCCTTTTGGGGTGTCGCCGACACGACCGATCATATAGGTGTTGCCGGCGATGCCCTCGGCGGCGCCGACGGCATCGGTGGCTGTGGTGGCCGCGGCAAGATTGGCCACCGACCCGATGTTGTCGCTGTCGAACGAGGGCAGGCCCGAGGACAGCACGAGGATGCTGCAGGTCGCGCAATAGGAATTGCCGCCATCGGCCGGCAAGCGGTAGGGATCCTTCCAGGCCACGCTGGTAGGCAGGCCGCTGAGGTCGCCACTGTCACCATAGACTTTGGCGCCGCCCCCCACATAGCGAAGCGCCTCGGCATACATTTCCGCCAGCGGATTACCCCAGGCACTGCACTTCTGGCCACTGGTACCCGGATCGGCCAGGTTGCCATTGCCGCCCTGATCCTGACGATTGAGGATGCCGTAGGTATTGCAGTCGTTCCAGTTGCTGCTCCAATTCCATTGATCAATGCGGAAGTTGGAGATGGTGTTGATGATGCCTTCGGAACCACTGGCCAGCGCGTTGCAGAACTGGCCGGTGGACAGGTTGATTTCATCGCCGGCGGCACAGAACGTGGTGCCATTGCCGGCGATCTTGCCTATGTTGCGACGCAGGACGCCGCCATCGCGTGGGCTGGAATACGTGCCACTGATCAGGCCAAAGCGCAGGCGCCCGCTTTCGCCATAGGTCTGCAGCACGCCAGCCGGCTTGTAGCGATCGGTGGCGCCATCGTTGTACTTGCGGCAGTAGCCTTCGCGCAAGGCGGCATTGGTCGAGCCACAGACTTCCGCACGCACGGTGTAGTCAGCCGTCGAACGTGGCGTGTCCGCACTGCCCTCGCCGGAGCGATTGACGCCGCACTGGTAGGATGCAGTGGACGCCCACTCGGACCAGTTGCCAGAAGCAACACGCATCAGCGGCGCACCATTGGCGGCAATGGTCGCATTGCAGAATGACTGCGTGCCGGAAAGCGGCGTGAAACTGCCGATGTCGCTGCCGCTGTAGACCTTGACCCAGGCATGTAGATCACTGGGGATCTGCGCGCGCTCGATGATGGTCTTGTCCTTCGTATCTTCCGAACGCTGGCCGCCATAGAGCACGCCGCGCATCACGTCCAGACGACTCATCGTCACCCAGTTGAGGAAGTTGCCCGACCAGGCGCTGCTGCAGCTGTGGCCGTTGGTGCCACCTGCGGCGGCCGACGCCTTGAACACGCCACTGGCGTAGCCATAGCACAGCTTGGAATCGAAGTAGCCACCGTATTCGAATGCATCCAGATAGGTGGTATCGAGGATGCCATCCGGTTCACCGCCCGGTCCGCCACCGATGTCGCTGTAGTCGCTGTAGGCCTTGTTGAACAACTGCTCATCGCGCGACATCACCATCATCATCAGCGGTGGCTGGCTCTGCTTGGTGTACAGCGGCTCCTGGGCGATGTCATAGTCGCCGAGCGCCGCCTGCAACGGAAGAATCAGCGCGGCCAACCCGGCCAACACGGCAACCCCGGCCCCGGCACGCAGCCAGGTAGCGGGACGGAGGCGAAGGAAACGACGTTCGTTGTTCATGGGATGAAGACCGTGTCGATGACGGCACTGGCAGAGGCGTCGGTGGGGGCATCACTGGCCAGGGCCGTGACCTGGTAGGTGTTTCCGGTTTCTTCGTTGGCCCGCTTGCCGGTCTTGATGCTGGAACCGGTATTGCCCGAAGAGCATTTGTCGATGCGCCGGGTGTAGCTGGCCGCGGTCTTGGTGATTGCGTTGGCCCAGGTCAGCGGGTCGTAGGTCGGGCTGCACTCTTCCTGATCAGCGAGGAAGACGTTCGCGCCATCCAGCGCGGTTTCAATGCCGGTCTCGACCTGGCGCGCACTCGACTCAGCGTTCTGGAACGCCAGGTTCGTGCGCAGGTAATTGGAGGCCATGCGCTCCTGCATGCTGGTGACCTGCATGCCCGCGATGCCGATCAATGCCAACAGAATGAGCATGATGAGGGCCACGTAGAGCACCGCGCCGCGTTGACGGCGGGGAGCGACGGGCCGGAATCGGTGTGAGCGCATGATGACCTCAGTTGCCGAACAGGCGGTTGCGCAGTGCGACGGTGGTCTGGTAGACCGCGCGCATGCGTCCATCGGTAGGGGCGGTATAGGTAACCCCCATGGATACCAGCGAGGCGTTGGAGTCTGCCTGGCGGGCTGCTGCCGGATCCGGACTGGAGACCAGCAGGCCCACCTGGACGACGCCGACACGTCGCCAAGCCAGGCCGATGTCGCTGGGCAGCGAGTCCTGCACGGCCTTCGCCGTACCCTGACGATCGATGTAACCGGAAGGCCGAGCGCCCAGACTGCGGTCCTGGCCGTAAAGCAGTTGCAGGTTCTCTACACCCTCCACCATCGCTTCCGGGCTGGACGCAACCAGATCGCCGTTCGGGGCCGCACCGAAGCGCACGCGGTACAGCGAGCTCTGTTTGGTCGTCGCGTCGTAACCCACGTAGTAGACGGCGCTTTCAGCGCGATACAGCATCGCTTGACCAAGCATGTATCCATTGCTGAAGGTGCGCGAGCCGTTCAACTTCACGGTGTCAAAGGTGATGGTGCCGGTCGTTGCGTTGACTGCACTGGCCTGGAAGACCGTGGCCGAACCACAGTCGGCAACGCCGAAAAGACCCGGATTGGTCACGCCGCTGCGCAGCACCGACCAACGCGCCGCCTCAAAGGTGTACACCGGCTTTTCGATGGTGCCACCGATGGCCGTGATCGGAACACCGTCAGGCATCAGGTAGCGCAGCGCAATGATGTCGCTGCCATCGACCCGGTTGGTCAACGCGCTGGCGATCGCCGTCGGCAATGCCGGGGTATAGGCAGTACCTCCCGTCGCGGGCGTCGCTGCCAACGTGAGCGTCTTGCCCGGCTCCGTGCCGGTGGCCTCGTAGCCTTGGATGGAACGCATGAAATCGAGGCCAGGGTTAGCCGCGCCATCCAGGGTGGACTGCAAGGTGGACAGCGATTCCAGCGTGTGCGCCTGGTCGTTGGTGCAGCCGAAATGTCCGGCCATACGGATCTCACGCTGCAGCGTATCCATCGCGAAACGGCTGTTTTCCTGCACGCGGGCAAGACCTTCGGACAGCTGATAGGCCGTGCGCGAGGCAGAGAACACCTGCACCACCGCCAACAGGATGATCAAGCCGATGACCAGCGAGATCATCAGTTCGATCAACGACAGGCCCTGCATGCGCCGGGCAGAGGAGCTGACGCGGCTCACAGGCGGGTACTCGCGGTGAAGGTGGTGTCGACCGCATCCGCCTTCCAGCGTTCGTCGCCCCACGTGACCTGGACCGAATACTGATTGCCATTGCGGGTGACCGAAGCTTTGCTCTCCGCACCCAACGATTTACCCAGGCGGCAGCGCCAGTCGGTCATGTAGGTGTCCTTGGCGATGGCCGCGCCGGTTGGCGGCTCACACTTGGTGGTCGTTGCGGTGTAATCACCCACGTAGAGCGGCGCGGCAACGCGGTTGGCGCGGATCTGATCCAGCAGTTCGTAGCTGAGATTGGTGGCCTGAGTGCGGAAATTCGCGCTCTGCACGTAGCGGACATTCATCGTCTGCAGCAGGGCGAAGCCCAGCAGGCCGAAGCCCAGCACAAGGATCGCGATCAGCACTTCGATCAGGGTGAAGCCCTGCTGCGTGCGACCGGAAATCCGACGGCGTTGGTGAGCGGCGCGTGTCACTTGCAGGCCTCCTTCTGCAGGCGGGTCTGCCCGGTAAGCGAGATGGACAATCGCCGCTGCAGCGGCTGGCTGCCGCAATCTGCCGGACGCAAAGTAATGTCCTGCGCGGTCACGGCACGGCTGCGGCCACGAGGGTCGAATGCGATGGTAAGCGCCTGGTCGCTGACGCCCTGCATCTTCGTCCGGGCCTCTGCGTAGCGCAGCACGACCTCACCGGCGTCGAAGCTGCCATTGCCATTGGCGTCGTTCCAGACCATCCAGCCATCTGCCCAGGACTTGCCATCGCAGCTGGTGCCCGCCGTGGAAGCACAGACCCCGCCGCCACGCGTGCCACGAATGGCTTCCGAGCGCGCCAACGCGAGCGCAGCAATCAACTCGTTGCTGGTGGTGGCCATCCGATTGGAGCGGATCGTGCCCTGAAAGCTGGGATAGGCAATAGTGCTCAGGATCGCCAGCACGGCAATCGTGACCATCAGTTCGACCAGCGTGAAGCCATTGGACCGGCGCGATGACATTGGACGCTCCCCAGCGTGTTGGTGGCCACGATGGCGCACCGGCCTGCCGCCGGCAAGCGGCGGCAGGATGAACGGTCAGATCCGGGCGACGGGCGTCAAAGCCTTGACGTCCCGCCCTCCCCCGGGCGGTCCGGCACGGCCCCCGCCGCGCCGTCCAGCCACCATCGCCCGGCTTACGCCAGCACCTGGTAGCAGGGCTGGTACTCGCCGGAGATCTTCATCCGGCGCTGCTCGACGAAGGCGCGCAGCAGCTCGTCCAGCGCCTGCATCATGTCGGTGTCGCCATGGATCTGGAACGGTCCGAACTCCTCGATGCGGCGCATGCCGTCTTCCTTCACGTTGCCGGCGACGATGCCCGAGAACGCCCGGCGCAGGTCAGCCGCCAACGCGTGCGGCGCACGCCCGTGGTGCAGGTCCAGCGCCGCCATCGCTTCGTGGGTCGGCACGAACGGCTGCTGGTATTCCCACGGAATCTCAATGGACCAGTTGAAGAAGAACGAATCCTTCTGGGCCAGGCGATGCTCGCGCACGCGCTTGATGCCGGACGACATCTTCTTGGCCACCGCCACCGGATCGCCGATGACGATTTCGTAGCGCTCGGCCGCGGCGTCGCCCAGGGTCAGGCGGATGAAGCGGTCGATCTGCTCGAAGTACGGCGCAGCCACGGTCGGGCCGGTCAGGATCAGCGGGAACGGCAGGTCCTTGTTCTCCTCGCGCAGCAGGATGCCGAGCAGGTACAGGATCTCCTCGGCGGTACCCACGCCACCGGCGAATACGATGATGCCGTGGCCGATGCGGACGAAGGCCTCAAGGCGCTTCTCGATGTCCGGCATGATCACCAGGTGATTGACGATCGGATTCGGCGACTCGGCGGCGATGATGCCCGGCTCGGTCAGGCCGATGTAGCGGGTCACCGTCCGGCGCTGCTTGGCGTGGGCGATGGTGGCGCCCTTCATCGGGCCTTTCATCGCGCCCGGGCCGCAGCCGGTGCAGATGTCCAGGCCGCGCAGGCCCAGCTCGTAACCGACCTGCTTGGTATACAGGTACTCGTCGCGCGAGATCGAGTGGCCGCCCCAGCAGACCACCAGGTTCGGGTCACCCGGGTTGAGGATGCGCGCGTTGCGCAGCAGCCCGAACACCGCATTGGTGATGCCCTCGGACGACTCCAGCTCGGCCGCGTAGGCCGGGCCCATCTCGATGGCCATGTAGGCCAGGTCGCGGACCACCGCAAACAACAGTTCGGCCACGCCGCGGATGATTTCGCCATCGACGAATGCCATCGCCGGCGCATTGGCCAGGTCGATGCGCACGCCGCGATCCTGCTGCGCCACCTGGATGTCGAAGTCGGGATAGAGATCGCGCGCCGCGCGCGGATCATCGGAAGCACTGCCACTGGTCAGCACGGCCAGCGCGCAGCGGCGCAGCAGCTCGTGCATGCCGCCGCCGGAGGCATCGCGCAGGCGCGCAACCTCGGCCCGCGACAGCACATCCAGGCCACCACGCGGGTAGATCCGCGCGTCCTGCACCGGCAGCGTCCGCGCTGCCTTTTCGTTCGTTGTCATATCCACTTTTCTGCTTCCTTTAAGGTGTCCGACTGTACTGCCGCCCCCTTAAAAAGCAAAACGGCCGGGAAGCCCGACCGTTGGATAGGTGCGTCCCGCGTTCGCCGCTTCGGGACCGCTTCGGCGGCATCTGCGCCGCGCACGTGTCTGGATGCTACGCCGATGCAGGCACCCCCGCAAGGACTTTCGCCTGAACGGGAAACGGCCGGGTTTCCCCGGCCGTTTCCGTGCACAGCTGTTGCTACGTCAGTTCATCAGAACTGGTAGCGGAAGCCCAGCTGCAGCGACCACTGCGACACACCCACGTCGAAGCCATCGGCGTCGGCGTTTGCGACGGTCGGCGCATCGGCGTTGCGGTAGTTGTACACGTACTTGCCCTGGTACATGCCCTGCAGGGTGGCCACACGAGCATCGGCAAAGAAGCCGTAGTCGTAGATGTTGCCCCACTTCTTGTTCAGCATGTTGCCGACGTTCTGCACGTCCAGCCAGATTTCCGACTTGTGGCCCTTCATGAAGCCCGGCAGCTGCTGGCTGATGCGGATATCGAAGGTGTTGATCCAGCCAGTGCGGAACTCATTGGCACCCGGCGTGCTGCCGGCGTACTTGGCCAGGTCCGGATTGGCGGCCAGCCAGGTGAAGAAGTCCTTTTCCATCTGCGCGTTGGCGGTGAACTGGCCATTGGCGGCCAGCGTACCGAACAGCACATCGCCCGGGCCCTTCGGCACGTAGAACAGGTCGTTGGCGTTACGGCCGTCGCCGTTGGCGTCGTTGACGTAGACGTAGCTGTACGGACGACCGCTGCGGCCTTCGTACACCAGACCAACCTTGGTCTCGTAGTCACCGAAGAACTTGTGCTTCCAGTTCAGCGAACCCGACAGGCGGTCGCGGATCTGGTAGCGCGAGGTGTTCTCGACCGGAGTGTTGGCGTCGAAGGCGTACTGGTAGTTCCAACCCGAGCTGGCGGTGGAGCTGGTCAGCGAGCCGACTTCGGTGGCATCGGTGTAGGTGTAACCGATGTTCCAGGACCAGTCACTGGCATCCGACCACGGCTTGGACAGCGACGCGGTGAACTGCGAGGTGCGGCCCTTGTCGGTGTTGTTGATCAGGTAGACGTCAGCGTACTGCCTGGAGTTGCGACCGATGCGTGCATCGCCGGTGGTCCAGGAGCCGACCTTGCTGGCGCTGTAGAACATGTCACGACCGTCCGGACCCTGGTACTGCACCGGGCCCAGATTCAGGTTCTGGTAGAACAGGCCATCCTTGACCTTGGTGACCAGCAGTTCGGCCGAAGCCACGATGCCGTACCAGGGGGTCTCGTGATCGAAAGCCAGGTTGGCCTTGTAAGTCGACGGCATGCGGAAATCGTTGCCGACGAAGTTGACGCTCTGCACAGCCGAACCCGGGGCAGTCGGCACCGGCTGGCTGTTCTTGTCGCCGCTGAATCCCACCGCCGGGTTGTAGGTCTTGATGCTGTAGACGGTGTTGTTGAAGCCGGTCCCCGAGTAGCTGTTGCTCAGCCACACCTGCGGGGAATCACCCTGGAACAGGCCAACGCCACCACGCAGCTGGGTCGGACGCTCGGTGTCGAAGGTGTAGTTGAAGCCCACACGCGGCTGGATCAGGAACTTGTTGTTCAGGACCTTGCTGTTGTCGTAGCCGAAGAACGTCGAAGCAGGACCGTTGTAGGCCGGCGACGGGCTGGTGTCCGGACGGTCAGCGCGCAGACCCATGGTCAGGGTCAGGTTGCTGTTGACGTACCAGGTGTCCTGCACGAACAGCGCCAGGCTGCTGTACTTGTAGTCGGCGGGGATGGAACCCGGGGCGCGCTCCGGCTTGTAGTCGTAGGTGCTCCAGATACCCTTGGCGAAGTTGTCCAGGCCATAGAAGGTATAGGCGCCCCAGGAACCAGAGCCGAAGTAGTTGTAGATGTCGTTGGTATCGTAAGAACCACCGAACTTCAGGTCGTGGTTGCCCAGGGTCAGGGTACCGGCGGCGTAGTAGTTCCACGCCTTGGTCTTCAGGATGTTGTCCTGCGAGTTGACTTCAGTACCCAGGTACAGCGAGTCACCCGACGGTGCAGCTGCCGAGCCATCGAAGAAGATGCGGACGCTGGGCGCATTGGTGTTGACCGCACGGATCGCCGAGTACTCGCGGTAGGACGCCTTCAGTTCGGTCGAGAAGGTGTCGGTCCAGTCGCTGAACAGCTGGGCGACGTAGCTCTCGTTGGTCTTGTTGTGCTGGTACCAGTACGAGTTCAGCGATGCCGAGCTCGTGGTCATGCCGTTGATGCGCAGCTTGCTCTGGTCGATCTTGCTGTAACGGATGTTGGCACGGTGGTTGTCGCTGATGTTCCAGTCCAGCTTCAGCGCGTACTCTTCCATCGAGGTGTCGCCGTTGCTTTCCAGGCCACCGGCGTCGATGCCGTAGCCCTGCGCGATCTGCTGCGCACGGGTCACGTCAGCCAGGGTGAACTGGCCATTGGCCTTGCCCAGCGGGGTGGTGCTGATGTCGGCGCCCGGGGCGGACTGCTCGAACTTCTCGTAGTTGGCGAAGAAGAACAGCTTGTCCTTGAGGATCGGACCACCGACGGTCATGCCGTAGGTCTTTTCCTTGGTGAAGCCATTGAACGGCTGGCCTTCCGGGTTGTCACCGAACCAGTCGCCGTCACGGTAGGTGCCGTACACCGAACCGTGGAATTCATTGGTACCCGACTTGGTCACCGCGTTGACGGTGGCGCCGGCAGCGGCAGCGATGCTGACGTCGTAGTTGGACAGGTTGATGTCCAGCGCTTCGATGGCTTCCATCGCGACCGGCTGGCGGCGGGTCGGCATGTTGTTGCCTTCCAGGCCGAAGGTATCGCTGGCCGAAACGCCGTCGATGCTGATCGAGTTGAAGCGCGGGTTCTGGCCGCCGGCCGAGATCGAGCCCGAAGCACGATCGATGAAGGTCACGCGCGGATCCAGACGCATCAGATCCTGGATGTTGCCGCCGATGGACGGCGCAATTTCGATCTGCTGCTGGCTGATGTTGGTGCCCGAACCCATCTTGGTGGCGCTGAACACTTCCGAGCCGCCGCCGACAGCGGTGACCTGCACGGTGTCCAGGTTGGTCGCGGCGAGGTCGCCGGCCAGGGTGGCGTTGATGGTGCCGGTCTGGTTCACGCCCAGGTAGACGCCATCTTCGGTCTTGGTGCCTTCACCGGACTTGGTGATGGTGATCGAGTACGGACCGCCCACGCGCAGGCCGCGCGCGTTGTAACGACCCGCCGCATCGGTGGTCGCACGCGAAACGGTGCCCGACTCGGTGTGGGTGATGGTGACTTCAGCACCGGCGACGGGCTGGCCGGCACGGGACACGACCTGGCCGCCGACACCGGCAGAGGTGCTCTGGGCGAAGGCGGGAGCGGCGGCGAGCGCAGCCACGAGACCAAGGGTGAGCTTGGACATCCGGAATGGGTGAGTCATTGTTCGGTAGCCTCGATGCGAGTTGGCGATGGCGGAAAAAAAGCGCATCCAAGCAGCCTTGCGGGCGGCTGTTCGGACATTTATCTGGGGTTCCCTACCGTGAACGGCAGCTGCCGCAACGGTTAACACTAGATTAACACGCTACGCTTTCAATGTGACGGTTGTGCGACAAACGGCACCGGATCGCAACGCTATCGTGACGGGATCTTCATTCCGCTTTACGAACGTCTTAACCCGTCGATGGCGGATTGCCCGCATCGAACACCTGCCCCCGCCACGCCTGTCCAGCGGCGGACAACAGGGTCACGGCCGCCGCTGCGGCAGCCTCCGGGCCACGTGCGGCCGGGTCCTGGTCGATCGAATAGGCCCGCGCCCGCAGGGCGGTACGCAAGGGGCCGGGGTAAAGACCACTTACCCGCACCGGGCTGCGGGCCAGCTCGTCATGCAGGCTGCCGATCAGCCCGCGCAGGCCATGCTGGGCGGCGCCATAGCCGCCCCAGTACGCCTGCCCCACCCGCTCAGGGGCATCCACGGTGAATACCAGTGCCGCGTCTTCACGCTGGCGCAGCAACGGCAGGCAGGCCTGGGCCAGCCAGGCAGGAGCGGTCAGGGTGACGTGCACGGCACGGGCGAAACTGGCCGGGTCGGCCAGCTCGAACGGGGTCAGGCCGGGAAAGTGCGCTGCACAGACCAGCAGCCCATCAAGACGTCCCAGCTCCTGCGCCACGGCCTGGGCCAGTTCGGCATAGTCGTCAGGACCTGCACCTTCCAGGTCCAACGGGTACAGCAGGGGTTCCGGCCCGACCGCCTGCACCTGGGCGTAGACCCGGTCCAGCCGGCGTGGCTTGCGCCCCAGCAGGACCACGGTGGCTCCCGCCTCGGCGGCAGCCACAGCGGCGGCACTCCCCAGCCCACCACCGGCGCCGGCAACGAGCACCACGCGATCCTGCAACGGGCGGCCATCGAGCGCCCCGTCTGCCGGTGACGTCGATGGCCAGGCGCTCATCCCTGCGCAGCCTCTTCGACGATGCGCTTGAGTTCGCCGGCTTCGAACAGTTCCATGACGATGTCACAGCCGCCGATCAACTCACCGTTGATGAACAGCTGCGGGAAGGTGGGCAGGTTGGAGAAGCGCGGCAGGTTGGCGCGGATCTCGGGCTCTTCCAGCACATTGACCGTGCGCAGCGCAACGGCGCCTGCGGCCATCAAGGCCTGCACGGCACGGCTGGAATAGCCGCACATGGGGTATTGCGGGGTGCCCTTCATGAACAGCACGAGCGGGTAACGATCCACCTCGGCCTGGATTTGCTGCATTACCGCCACACCTCACTCCTTGCGTCGCCGGACAAACCAACCGTGATGGTCGGCTAGACTGCCCACGGTAGCCCCCATTGTAAGCCGATGGTACCGGCTGCCGCCGCCCCCTGGCCACGAACCTGTCCATGCCCGTCGAATTGCCCGCCCTGCCCTACCTGCCCTCGTCCCTGCAGCCGCACCTGTCGGCACAGACCGTGGAACTGCATCACGGCCGCCACCATCGCACCTACGTCGACGCGGTCAACGCCGCCATCGTCGGCACCGAATGGGAAGAAGCCACGCTGGAGGACATCGTCCGCCACGCCCAAGGCGCGCTGTTCGATGCCGCTGCCCAGGCCTGGAACCACGGCTTCTACTGGCAGTGCCTGCGCCCGCGTGGCGGTGGCGAACCGCAGGGCCGCCTGGGCGAACTGGTCAAGCGCCAGTTCGGCGACGGCCAGCGTCTTCGCGAAGAGTTCAACCGGACCGCGCTTGGCCTGTTCGGCTCCGGCTGGGTGTGGCTGGTACAGCACCCGGGTGGGCAGCTCGGCCTGCAGGCGACGCGCAACGCGGGCACGCCGCTCACCGGCGACAGCACGCCACTGCTGTGCTGCGATGTCTGGGAGCACGCGTACTACACCGACTACCAGAATGATCGTGCGCGTTATCTGGAAGCATTCTGGCAACTGGTGAACTGGGAGTTCGCCGAGAGCCAGCTGCGCTGATACGGGCTGATATCCGCCGGGCATTACCCGGCGCTGCCGGCATCACGCCACGCCGTGGTGGATGCCCACCCTGGTGGGCTTTGCCCTGGCAGATGCCCACCTTGGTGGGCTTTGCCGGCCAGCGGCCGGCACTACCGGGATCAGCGGCGTCTGCCGGCCAGCGGCCGGCACTACCGGGATCAGCGACGCCTGTCGGCCTACGGCCGCAAAGCCTTCGCTCAGCCGTTGCGCAACGCGTGTACGGCAGGGGCCACCTGGTCCTGGCGGTCCAGTTCCAGGCCGACCTGCACCAACGCATCGGCCAGTGCACCAGCATCATCATCCCGCAGCGTCGCGTGACCGACCTTGCGGCCGTCACGCGATTCCTTGCCGTAATCGTGCCAATGGCCACTGGCCTGCTGCAGCACCGGGGCCGGATCAGGCATCGCCCCCAGCCAGTTCAGCATGCAGGCATGGCCAAGCATGCGGGTACTGCCCAGCGGCAGGCCGAGGACAGCGCGCAGGTGGTTCTCGAACTGCGAGGTTTCGCTGCCTTCGATGGTCCAGTGACCGGAGTTGTGCACGCGCGGTGCCATTTCGTTGGCCAGCAGCTCACCGTCGCGGCAGAACAGCTCCAGCGCGAACACACCCACGTACTGCAGGTGTTCGGCGACACGGTGGGCATAGCCGATCGCCGCTTCGTGCTCGGCAGCGGACAGCACCGCCGGTGCCACGCTGGCCGACAGCACACCGTCGACATGCCAGTTGCCGGTGACCGGCCAGGCCTGGAAGCTGCCATCGCGGCCGCGCACAGCAACCACGCTGACCTCACGCTGGAAGGCGACAAAGCCCTCGAGGATCAGACCTGTGCGCTCGACCTGCGCACCCAGCGCCTGCCATGCCGCATCGATGTCCGCTTCGCTGCGCAGGCGGAACTGGCCCTTGCCGTCGTAGCCCAGGCGGCGGGTCTTGAGGATGCACGGCAGACCGAATTCGGCCGCCTTGGCGGCCAGCTCGGCGCGGCTGCGGATATCGGCGAACGCCGGCAGCGGAATGCCCAGCTGCTGGAACAGGGTCTTCTCGCTCAACCGGTCCTGGGCCACGGCCAGCGCCGACGGCGGCGGGTAGACCGGCACGCGGTCGGCCAGCCATTGCGCGCTGTCAGCGGGCACGTTCTCGAAATCGAAGGTGACCACATCGACTTTGGCAGCGAAGTCCGCCAGTGCCTGACGATCGTCGAATGCGCCGACGGTGAGCGGCGCCAATGGGCCGCTGCAGGCATCGGCCGCCGGATCGTACAGTTCGAAGCGCAGTCCCAGCGGCGCACCGGCCAGGACCATCATGCGGGCGAGCTGACCGCCGCCGAGGATGCCGACGGTCAGGCTCATTGGCGCGGATCGTCGTGGGCCATCACGTCTTCGGTCTGGCGCGCGCGGAAGCTGTCCAGCGCCTGGCCGATGGCCGGCTGGTCGCTGGCCAGCATTGCGGCGGCGAACAGCGCGGCATTGGACGCGCCGGCATTGCCGATGGCGAAGGTGGCGACCGGGATGCCGGCCGGCATCTGCACGATCGACAGCAGCGAATCCATGCCATTGAGGGCCTTGGACTGCACCGGCACGCCCAGCACCGGCACCGCGGTCTTGGCCGCGATCATGCCCGGCAGATGCGCGGCGCCGCCGGCGCCGGCAATGATCGCGCGTAGCCCGCGCGAACCGGCCTGCTCGGCATAACTGAACAACACATCCGGTGTCCGATGCGCGGACACCACCTTCACTTCGAACGGAACACCCAGAGCTTCAAGCTTCTGGGCGGCGTGCTGCATGGTTTCCCAGTCGGAGCGGGAACCCATGACGATGCCGACAAGCGGCGCGATCGGGTTGGGGGTCATTGGCCGTCACCTGCCTTAAAGACGTATTCTAGCCATCTTCCACGCAAGACGAAGAACCATGGATCGCAAGCTGCTCGACCTGCTGGTATCGCCCGACACCCGCCAGCCCCTGTCCCTGCTGGATGGCAAGGGCCTGGAAGCCCTCAACCGGGCGATCGCCGCCGGCACCATCAACCGCGCCGATGGCAACCCGCTGGCGCAGCCGCTGCGCGAAGCCCTGGTCACCCGCGACCGCAAGCAGGTATTCCGCGTCGATGACGGCATTCCGGTGCTGCTGGCCGAAGAAGCCATCCCGACCGCACAGATCGCCGATTTCCCGACCGCATGAGCGCGCTGCCGACGCCGGACCCAGCCGTCGTCGCGGCCGACGTCGCCCGCGCGTTGGCCGAGGACCTGGGCAGCGGTGATGTCACCGCCGCCCTGCTGCCCGACCAGCCCGACAGCGCCTACCTGCTGTGCAAGCAGGATGCGGTGATCGCGGGCCGCCCGTGGTTCGATGCCACCCACCGCGCACTTGATGCGGACGTGCAGATCGAGTGGCAGGTGGCCGAAGGCGACCATGTCAGCGCCGGTACCGTGCTGGCGCTGCTGCATGGGCGCAGCCGCAGCCTGGTCAGCGCCGAACGCACCTCGCTGAATTTCCTGCAGACCCTGTCCGGCACCGCCACCACCACAGCCCGCTATGTAGCTGCGGTGGAAGGTACAGGCACGCGCATCCTCGATACCCGCAAGACCCTGCCCGGCCTGCGTCTGGCGCAGAAGTACGCGGTGCGTTGCGGCGGCGGCGACAACCACCGCTTCGGCCTGTACGACACGGTGATGCTGAAAGAGAATCACATCCGCGCGGCCGGCTCCCTGGCTGCCGCGGTGTCAGCCGCCCGCCGGCAATGGCCGCAGCTGCCGCTGGTGGTTGAAGTCGAGGACCTGGACCAGCTGCGGCAGGCGCTGCAGGCCGGCTGTGAACGCATCCTGCTGGACGACTTCAGCCCGGAGCTGCGGCGCGAAGCGGTGCGCATCACCGAAGGCCGCATTCCACTGGAAGTGTCCGGCAGCGTCGGCCTCGGCGGCCTGCGTTCGATCGCTGAGGATGGCGTGGACTGCATTTCCATCGGTGGCCTGACCAAGCATGTGCAGGCCATTGACCTGTCGTTGAAGCTGGGTCCGCCGCCGGGTTGAGTGTGGATTCGCGGATTGTGATGTTGCCGGCCAGCAGCCGGCACTACCGTTCTCACACCCGGCGTTCACAACAGCGCTGCGACGCTGCGACCATCCCCCACAGGAGCCGCGCATGCGCCGGATGCTCTTGCCCGCCTGCCTGCTGCTGGCCGCGGCGCCCTTCTCGGCCGCCGCCGTCGAAGCCTGCGATGTGCCGCCGCGTTTCGGCCTGAGCCCGTTGGCAGTTGCGATCCGCAATACCGCCTGCAACGAACATCGCCTCTGGTTCCGCCCCTTCATCGACCGTGACGGCCGCGCCGCCAGCCTCAGTGTCACCGAGGCCGAGAGCGATCATCTGGCTGACAACGGCCTGATCGCCTGGCAACGGGTCAGCAGCTACTGGCGCGAAAGCGGCACACTGAATGCATTGGGCAGCCAGCCGGGTGCCAGCAGTTGCCTGGCCCCGCTGGGAACCCGCTACACCGACAGCGATTGCCGCGCTTTCCTGATCGACAATCCATGGTCAGCGGCGTTCATTTCCTGGGTGATGGTGCGTGCCGGCGTACCCGGCTTCAACACCTCCCCACGCCATATCGACTACATCCGCGCCGCCTACCAGGCAGGCCCTTCCGGCGTGCCCTACCGCCTGGTGGACCCGGCCACCGCCAAGCCTGCACCGGGCGACCTGCTGTGCTTCCTGCGCGACCGCAGCAGCACACTCAGCTACAGCGGGCTGGTGCAGGCCCTGAGCAACGGCTCGGTCGGCCATTGGAAGTCGCATTGCGAAGTAGTGGTGGCGGCCAACCTCGGTGGCGACCAGACGCTTTACCTGGTGGGCGGCAATGTCATGAACACCGTGGCGATGCGCCTACTGCAACTGGACCGCACCGGCACGATCAAGCTGCCGCCGCCGCGCGAGCGCGACACCACCGGCATCGACCCGACCTGCACACCGGGCCGCGAGGACGAATGCAGCTTCAACCGGCAGGACTGGGCCGCACTGCTGCAGTTGAATGCCACTGCGCCGCGGGCTGCACCGCTTCCGCCGGCGGTACCTGCTGCGCCGACACCGACGCTGGTGCCGCAGCCGGCAACAGAGCCCGGCAGCGATCGCTGAGCAGATGCCGCTTGATCCAGTCGCCATTCGTCGCCATCTTTGGCGGATCGACACCTGACGGCTGAAGCCATGCCCACCCTGCTGATCCTGCTGATTGCCGGCGGTATCGTCTACTTCTTCTGGAACGCAGCGCGTTCGGCCGCCGAACGTGCGGTCGAACTGGGCCGCAATGCCTGCCGTGCCGCCGATGTGCAGTGGCTGGACCAGGCGGTGCACGCCACGGGTCTACGGCTGTCGCGTGGGGAAGATGGCCGGCTCGGTTTCGAGCGCACCTTCAAGTTCGAGTATTCCTACGACGGCATCGATCGCCATGTCGGCCGCATGGTGCTACGCGGCGACCAGCTGATTTCCTTCACCGGCCCGGGCGCGGCGCGGATCAGCCAGATCCGTGCGGACAACGAAGATGCCGAGGATGTGTAAGCAAGTGCATCCACGCATGGCGTGGATCTACTGGACAGCGCGCCGGTAGATCCACGCCATGCGTGGATGAAAAGCTGTGGAAGCTACTTGACCACGCGAAGGGTCGGACGGCCTTTCGGCGGCGGACCGGCGGGCGGCGTGTCGTCCGGCGGCGTCTGCTCATCGTCGTGCAGCAGCTCGTCGCTGGCCGGCGTCGGCTCGCCACCGGGAATGTCATCCGGCAACGCCATGCCCTGCCCGGTTTCGCGGGCATACACCGCCAGCACCGCGCTGATCGGCACCTGCACCGGATAGCTGGTGCCGGAGAAGCGCGCCGAGAAGCTCACCGACTCGTTGTCGATCACCAGCCGCACGACTGCGCGCTCGGCGATGTTGAGCACCACCCGGCCGTCCTTGACGGCCGAAGGCGGAACCTGCACGCCGGGAACGCCGGCGTCGACCAGGATGTGCGGAGTCAGCTGGTTGTCGTTGATCCATTCCACCAGAGCCCGCAACAGATACGGGCGGTGGCTGGTCATGTGGAAAAAGTCTTCGGTCATGCGTGAAGTGTAGCGCCCGACGCCCCTGCCGGGGCGGATCGCCTGCACGCCGGTCGGCGTGCAGACGGGAAAGCGGATGCCGGATCAGCCCGGCAGATCGCGCAGTTTCTTTTCCTGATCGGTAAGGCTGCGAACGAAACCGGGGTGGCGGAAGATCCGGTTGCCGTAGTCCTCGATGGCCTTGCTGTCCTTCGGCAACGGCACATCCAGCGATTGCAGGCGCCAGATGATCGGGGCCATCGCGCAGTCGGCCAGGCTCATTTCCGGGTTGAGGAAGAACTTGCTGGCCTTGAACAACGGCAGGGACGCCGTCAGCAGTTCCTTCAACCGCTTGCGCCCTGCCTCGGCCTGGGTCTTGTTGCCCAGCTGGATCGCCTGCACCTGCGGCACCCAGTCATGCTCGATACGCAACATGGCCAGACGGATGCGCGCGCGCGACAGCGGGTCGACCGGCATCAGCGGCGGGTGCGGATAGCGCTCGTCCAGATACTCGCTGACCACCGACGCGGCATACAGCACCAGCTCGCGCTCGACCAGGGTCGGCACCGAGTGGTATGGATTGAGATCGATCAGATCTTCCGGCGGATTCTGTGGATCGACCGGAACGAAGTCGAAACTCACGCCCTTGGCCGCCAGCACCAGGCGCACACGGTGGCACAGTACATCGTCGTTCGAGGAAAACAGCGTCAGTGTATTGCGCATGCGTACGCTCGCCGCCATCAAAGGCTCTCCTACGACAGGAGACCGCCTGCCGCATCGGCGCCACCAGCACCGTGCCGGCGGTCGACTCCTCCCCGAGTGTGCAACCGACCATCACAAAAGCCAATAGGCCCGTTGCGATGGCCGGCTCTGGATCAGTGCACGTCCTTCCAGTATTCCTTCTTCAACAGGTACACCAGGAAGGTCAGCAGGGCCAGGAACAGGATCACCCAGACACCGAGCTGCTGCCGCTTCAGCGCGGCCGGTTCGCCGGCGTATTCAAGGAAGTTGGTGATGTCCCGCACGGCCTGGTCGTACTGGGCCGCGTCGACCGAGCCCGGGCTTTCGATGCGCAGGCCGGTCACCGGCGGGTCCATGCCCGGCGCTTCGGCCTTGCCATGCACCGCGTGCTGCAGGCCCTGCATCTCCCACAAGGGATTGGGCATGGATGCGTTGGCAAACAGTGCGTTGTTCCAGCCCAGCGGGCGGCTGCTGTCCAGATAGAACGACTTCAGGTAGGTGTAGATCCAGTCGCTGCCGCGCACCCGGGAAATCAGGCTCAGGTCCGGCGGCATCTTGCCGAACCACTTCTCGGCCTGCTCCTTGGGCATCGCCACGGGCACGGGATCACCGACCGCCGAGCCGGTGAAGTTAAGGTTGTTCATCACCTCTTCCTCGCTCAGCCCCAGGTCCTCGCCCATCCGCGAATAGCGCAGGTACTTCAATGCGTGGCAGCCGCTGCAGTAGTTCATGTACAGCTGGGCGCCGCGCTGCAGCGACGCCCGGTCACCCAGGTCGTTGCCGGCCTGCAGCAGCTTGGTGCCGCCCTCGGCGGCCATGGCCAGGGTACTGCCCAGCATCAGGGCGGCCGCAAGGGCCAGCCGGACCATCCAGCGCTCAGTCATGCGTGGTCACCCTTTCCGGTACCGGCTTGGTCTTGTCCAGCCTTGTCCATATCGGCATGGTGATGAAGAAGGCGAAGTACAGGAAGGTCAGCACCCGCCCGACATAGGTCTCGTGCGCATCGGTACCAGGACCGGAGCCGATCACCATCAACCACGCGAAGCACACCACGAACATGCCCAGCAGGCCGCGCGACAGCCAGCCGCGGTAGCGGTAGGACTTAACCTTGGCGCGGTCGAGCCAAGGCACCAGGAACAGGATGGCGATGGCCGAGAACATCACGATCACGCCGCCCAGCTTGTTCGGCACCACCCGCAACATCGCGTAATAAGGCGTGTAGTACCAGACCGGCTTGATGTGCTCGGGGGTGACCAGGCGGTTGGCTTCGGTGAAGTTGTCGTGTTCCAGGAACAGCCCACCGAAGGCCGGCGCGAAGAAGATGATGAAGGCCGCGATGATCAGCAGGAAGCCCGCACCGACACCATCTTTTAGCGTGTAGTACGGATGGAACGGAATGCCGTCGGTCGGCGCGTTCGGTGACCAGCGGTTGCCCTTCGGCCCTTTCTTGATCTCCACGCCATCGGGATTGTTCGATCCCACTTCATGCAGCGCCCCCAGGTGCAGCACCACCAGCAGCAGCAGTACCAGCGGCAGCGCGATCACGTGCAGTGCGAAGAACCGGTTGAGCGTGGCGTCGCTGGGCAGGTAATCGCCCATGATCCATTCGGTCAGGCCGTTGCCGATGACCGGAATGGCGCCGAACAGCGAAATGATCACCTTGGCGCCCCAGAACGACATCTGGCCCCACGGCAGCACGTAGCCCATGAAGGCTTCGGCCATCAGCACCAGGTAGATCAGCATGCCCAGGATCCACACCAGCTCGCGCGGCTTCTGGTAACTGCCATACAGCAGCCCGCGGAACATGTGCAGGTAGACCACGATGAAGAACAGCGAGGCACCGGTGGAGTGCATGTAGCGGATGAGCCAGCCCCACTCCACGTCACGCATGATGTATTCAATGGAGGCGAATGCTTCGGCGGCATTCGTCTTGTAGTGCATGGTCAGGAAGATGCCGGTAACGATCTGGTTGACCAGCACCAGCAGCGCCAGCGAGCCGAAGTAGTACCAGATGTTGAAGTTCTTCGGCGCGTAGTACTCGCTGACATGCTTGCGGTAGATCGGCATCAACCCCGGCGCGCGGGCATTGACCCAGTCGGCCACGCCGGTGGCGGTACGGCTGAGGATGTTGGACATCAGGCAGCCCCCTGCGGATCGACACCGATGATGATGGTGTTGTCGTCCTGGTAGTGGTGCGCGGGCACCTTCAGGTTGATGGGTGCGGGCACGTCCTTGAAGACGCGGCCGGACATGTCGAAGCGCGACTTGTGGCAGGGGCAGAAATAGCCGCCCTTCCATTGCGGGTCGTAGGGCTCGGGGCGGATTTCACCGACCATTTCCGGCGAGCAGCCCAAGTGCGTGCAGAGACCGACCAGCACCGAGATCTCAGGCTTGATCGAGCGCAGCTCGGGGTTCTGCTTGAGCACGTACTCCGGCTGCTGGTCCTTCTCGCCGGACTCGGGGTCCTTCAAGCGGCCATCCAGCCCATGCAGCGCATCGAGGATCGCCTTGGACCGTTTGACGATCCAGATCGGCTGGCCACGCCATTCCACGATCAGGCGTTGGCCTTCCTGCAGGGCGCTGATGTCGGCCACCACCGGTGCGCCGGCAAGCTTGGCGCGGGCACTGGGGTTCCAGGATTTGATGAAAGGAACTGCGGTGAATCCGACGCCGACGGCGCCCACCACGGCTGTGGTGGCAGTAAGAAAACGCCGACGTCCGGTGTTGACTGGATCGTGTACCCCATCGTTGGCCATCCGGCACTCCGATATTGATTAGGTAGCTTTAAGGCTGCCAGCGGTTCCGGTGGGGGCCAGAGCCGCATTGAATCTCGGTCGAGTGTAGCGGAACCGTCGCGCGCCACACAACGCATTGCAACAACATTGATTGCGGGGTTGCCGGCCAGCGGCCGGCACTACCTTTCAATTGCGTGCCGACCAACGGTCGGCACCTACTGATGGGTCAGGGCGGTGCGGTAACGCTCGGCCAGCTGGCCGACCCGGCGCACGTAATACTGGGTCTCGCTGTAGGGTGGCACGCCGCCATGGCGATCGACAGCGCCTTCGCCGGCGTTGTAACCGGCCGCGGCCAGGGTCAGATCACCTTTGAAACGCTTCAACAACCACGCCAGGTACTGCACGCCGCCACGGATGTTCTGCCCGGCGTCGTAGGAATCGCTGACGCCGAAACGCGCGGCGGTGGGCGGCATCAGCTGCATCAGGCCCTGGGCACCGGCACGGCTGAGCGCGGTCGGGTTGTAGGCCGACTCGGCATGGATGATCGCGCGCACCACCGCTTCTTCCACCCCGAACTCGCGTGCGGCCGAGGTGATCTCGCTCTGGAAGGCCGTGGTGTTCAGGCGCACGCTGCCGAAATCGACGCGTGGATTGACCCCGCAGGCGTAGCAGCGCTCCATGAAGCTGTAGCGGATGGTCCGCACCGAGCCGAGATTGGCAACCTGGGTCGGGCGTGCGCTGGTGTAGTGGCGCACCCCGTCCTGCATGTACGAATAGACCTGGCCGCTGACCATCTTGCCGCCGCGTGTACTGGCCGGTGTGGACGCCGCTACGGGTGCCGCAGCCGGAGCGACAGCGGGACTGGCAGCACTGGCAGCCACGGCAACCGGGTTGCGCTCGGCACTGGCCACCACTGCAGCAGGTACTGCCGCAGGTGCTGATGCTGGGATGGCGACCGGAGCGCGCACCGCCCTGCCCGCGCTGCGGGTATAGCTGATGGTGCTGCATTGGGCACCGGCCACCCGCTTGCTGACATAGCTGGTGACCCCGTCGGCGCCAAGGCACTTGTACAGGGTGCCGGCGCTGGCCGGCGCAGCGGTCAGCGCAGCGATGATGATCGCCGTTATCCCCAGTCTCCCCTTCATGGCCGCGAGTGTCCCAGCTTCGCTGCGGCTTGCCAAGGGCGCCGGCTCAGACCGTGACGGTGGGCACGGCCAGGAGCTGGCTGATCCCGGCCAGACGCTGGGACAGCTCCTCGCGCAGCTCGGCCGGCGTGGTCCACAGCGCCACCGGCAGGCGGTCCAGGCTGAGGATCTGCGCCAGCATCATGCCGCGGCTTTCCGCGCCCATCCGCAACAGGCAATGGCCTGGCCCATCGGCCTCGAGCACGCCGCACCAGGGCGGAATGCGCCCAGCCAGCTCCGCTTCGCTGCCGGCCAGGCGCAGGACGGCCTGCAGCGCGAACGGCGCCTGGCTCACCGCCTGCCGCACCATCACATCGGGCGGCGCCGGGGTTCGCCGGTGCAGGCCAGGCTCGGGCAGAAGCCGCACCGCGCCCATCCGGTCCACACGCAGCGTGCGCCAGTCCTGCCGCCCCAGATCCCAGGCCAGCAGATACCAGCGCCGCCCGTAGTTGACCAGGTGCTGGGCCTCGACTTGCCGTTGCGTCACCGCGTCCTGCGCGCTGCGGTATTCGAAGGCCAGCCGCGCGGCCTGCCGGCAATGCTGGGCCAGCCGCCCGAGCAGTCGCGCGTCGGTAGATGGCAGGTCGGACAGGGTCGCAGTGGCGGCATGCACTTCGCCGGCCTGTTGGCGACGACGCGCCGGCACCAGCGGGTCGAGCTTGGACAGCAGGCCCCGCGCGGTGTCATCAATGCCGGACACCGTGGCCGACGCCGCACGCAGGGCAATCGCCAGCGTGGTGGCTTCTTCCTCATCCAGCAGCATCGGCAGCACCGGCGCACCGGCGCCCAGCCGATAGCCGCCCCCTACGCCGGCCGAGGCCTGCACCGGATACCCCAGCTCGCGCAGGCGCTCGACATCGCGGCGGATGCTGCGCCGGTCCACGCCCATGCGCTCGGCCAGCTCGGCACCGGACCAGTGGCGGCGGGCCTGCAGCAGCGAGATCAGGCGAAGCAGGCGATGGGCGGTATGGCGCATGACGGATCGCGGACAGAAGTCGTCCGCAATTGTGCCTCAGCATGGGTCCCACTTCACCACCACCTGCAAGGAGCAATGCCATGACGTCACGCCAGATCACCCTCTACCACGCCGCCCGTTCACGCTCGAGCGGCGCGGTGGCCCTGCTTGAAGCACTGGGCGCCGACTACCGCATGCAGGTGCTGGACCTGAAGGCCGGTGCCAACCTGGCCCCGGCCTATCTGGCGATCAATCCGATGGGCAAGGTGCCGGCCATCGTGCACAACGGCGCCCTGGTGACCGAGCAGGTGGCGATCTACCTGTACCTGGCCGACCTGTACCCGGAAGCCGGGCTGGCACCGCCGATCGGCGACGCCCTGCGCGGCCCCTATCTGCGCTGGATGGCCTTCTACGGCGCCTGCTTCGAGCCGGCGATGATCGACCGGGCGATGCGCCGCGACCCGCCGCCACATGCGATGTCGCCCTACAACGACGCCGACACCGTGCTGCAGGTGATCGAAGCACAGCTGGCGCAGGGGCCGTACCTGCTGGGCGAGGCGATGAGTGCGGCCGACGTGTTGTGGGGCAATGCGCTGGCATGGACCAGTGCGTTCGGCCTCGTGCAGCCAGCACCGGCGACGGCCGCCTACATCGAACGGATGAGCGCGATGACCGCGTTTGATCGTTCGCGGCAGATCGATGCGGAGCTGATCGCGGCGTAAGGGCACTCGCCTGGCACGGCCCGCCGCTACCGAACGGGGCGGGAGGTGGGTAGCGCGGGGCCATGCCCCGCGAGCGCGCAGCGCGGCGCCGTTGGCGTTGCGCAGGGCGAGCGCGACGGGATGCGGGTAGAATCGCCCCCTTTCCCGCCACCCGAATGGATTAAGCGCCATGACCGGGACGCCAGACGTCTTTCCGCCCGCCACGCCGGGTGGTACCCCGCTCGTTGCCCTGCCCTCTGGTCCGCGCAAGCCCGACCAGGTGAAAGGCAAGCTGTACATCAAGACCCACGGTTGCCAGATGAACGAGTACGACTCGGCCAAGATGGCCGACGTGCTCGCCGCCAGCGATGGCCTGGAACTGACTGACCGCCCGGAAGACGCCGACGTCATCCTGGTCAATACCTGCTCGATCCGCGAAAAGGCCCAGGAGAAGGTGTTCAGCCAGCTGGGCATCTGGAAGAGCCTGAAGAACCAGGGCCGCGAGGTCATCATCGGCGTCGGCGGTTGCGTGGCGTCGCAGGAAGGCGAGGCGATCATCAAGCGTGCCCCGTTTGTTGACCTGGTGTTCGGCCCGCAGACGCTGCATCGCCTGCCGGAGCTGATCCGCGCCCGTCGCGAACAGCAGCGCCCGCAGGTGGACATCAGCTTCCCGGAAATCGAGAAGTTCGATCGCATGCCCGAACCGCGTGCCGATGGCGCGTCGGCGTTCGTGTCGATCATGGAAGGCTGCTCCAAGTACTGCTCGTTCTGCGTAGTGCCCTACACGCGCGGCACCGAAGTCAGCCGCCCGTTCGAGGACGTGGTGGTGGAAGTGGCGCAGCTCGCCGCGCAGGGCGTGCGCGAGATCAACCTGCTCGGCCAGAACGTCAACGCCTATCGCGGTCCCTATGGCGACGGCGAGTTCGCCGACCTCGGCCTGCTGATCCGCACCATCGCCGAGATCGATGGCGTTGGCCGCATCCGCTTCACCACCTCGCACCCGCTGGAGTTCAGCGATTCGCTGATCGATGCGTTCCGCGATGTGCCGCAGCTGGCCAACTTCCTGCACCTGCCGGTGCAGGCGGGCAGCGACCGTGTGCTGTCGGCGATGAAGCGCGGTTACACCGCACTGGAATTCAAGTCGAAGATCCGCAAGCTGCGTGCGGTACGCCCGGACATCTCGATCAGTTCGGACTTCATCGTTGGTTTCCCCGGCGAGACCGATGCGGACTTCGAGAAGACCATGAAACTGATCGAGGACATCGGCTTCGACCACAGCTTCTCCTTCATCTATTCGCGTCGCCCCGGCACCCCGGCAGCGGATCTGGAAGACACGATCAGCGATGCGGAAAAGCATGCACGCCTGTCGCGCCTGCAGGAACGCATCAATGCACACGCTGCAGGCATCTCCGAGAAGATGGTTGGCAGCGTGCAGACCGTGCTGGTGGAAGGCCCTTCACGCAAGAACCCGAACGAACTGACCGGCAAGACCGAGAACATGCGTTCGGTGAACTTCCCGGCGCACCCGCGCCTGATCGGCCAGTTCGTGGACGTGGTGATCACTGAAGCGTTGACCAATTCGCTGCGCGGCCGCGTGGTGGCGGCGGACTGAGCGCCAGGGTCGGATCCCCGCAGGGGCTCCGACCTGTTGCACCGATCAATGGGGTCAGAGCCCCTGCGGGGATCCGACCCCGGTCCCTTCAATCCAGGCGTTTGCGGAAGCGCAGGATGGCCAGGGTCATCATCGCCACGATGAACACCAGCAGTGCCAGTGCGTCCGGCCACAGCTCCCACAGCGAGGCCCCGCGCAGCATGATGCCGCGCACCAGGCGCAGGAAATGGGTGAGCGGCAGCACTTCAGCCAGCCACTGCACCGGCCTGGGCATGCCGGCGAACGGGAACATGAAACCCGACAGCAGGATCGACGGCAGGAACAGGAACAGGGTCATCTGCATGGCCTGGAACTGCGACCGCGCGCGCGTTGAAATCAACAGGCCCAGCGCCAGGTTGGCCAGCACCAGCAGCACCGCGGCCAGGTAGACATCAACCAGGCTGCCGCGGATCGGGACCTCGAACAGCCAGGTTCCCAGCAGCAGTACCAGCGTGGTCTGCAGCAGACCGATCGCCGCATAGGGCAACACCTTGCCGACCATCAGTTCGCTGCGCGATACCGGCGTGGCGATCAGCAGTTCCATGTTGCCGCGTTCGCGTTCGCGTACCACCGCCACTGCGGTGAACATCACCAGGGTCATGGTCAGGATTACTCCGATCAGGCCAGGCACGATGTTCACTGCTGAGCGCCGTTGCGGGTTGTAGAAGCTGATGACGCTCACCTGCCCGCTGGCGATGCTGCCTTCGCGCAGCGGCCGTGTGTTGCTGGTCGGGCGCGTGTCCAGCGGTACCTGCGCCAGCTGGATCGCCGCACTCTGCACCACCGTGTCGCTGCCGTCGACCAGCACCTGCACCGCTTCGCGGCCTTCGTAGCGGCGTCGCTCGAAGTCGGCCGGAATCACGATGCCCACGCTGATCCTGCCCCGTCGCAACGCCTCCATCAGCTGATCGGGCGTATGGGCCTGCGCGCGCGGCGTGATCACGCCGGTGGCGACCATGTCCTGCACCAGCGCGCGCGACGCCGCACTATTGGCCTGATCGGCGATACCGGCATCCAGATGCCGCAGGTTGAGGTTGATCGCATAGCCGAACAGCAGCAGCTGCATCACCGGGATGCCGACGATCATCGCCAGGGTGATGCGGTCACGGCGCAGTTGCCGCAGCTCCTTGAGCATGATCGCCCATAGCCGTCGCACGCTCATGCGGCAGGCTCCCGACCACGGCCACGGGTGGCGGCAACGAATACGTCTTCCAGGTTGGGCGCCACCGGTTCGATCCTGGCCTGCGGATCGGCGGCGGCAAGTGCCTGCGCCAGCACGCTGGTATCGGCCGCACCCTCGCTGCACAGCACGCGCAGTTCGGTGCCGATCTGGGCCACGCTGAGCACGCCCGGCAACGCCGCCAGCGCGCGGCTGGCCTGCCGGGGCTGCGAGGCGGTGACCTTCAGGGTACGACCCTGCAGCTGCGCGCACAGCTCGGCCGGGGTGCCATCAGCCACCAGGGCACCGCGATCGAGGATCGCCAGCCGGTGGCAGCGTTCGGCCTCGTCCATGTAGTGGGTGGACACCAGCACCGTGGTGCCGGCATCGGCGAGTTCGAACAGCGCCTCCCAGAAATCGCGACGCGACTCAGGATCGACCGCACTGGTCGGCTCATCCAGGAACAGCAGTTCCGGCGCATGGATCACCGCACCGGCGAGCGCCAGCCGCTGCTTCTGCCCGCCGCTGAGGGTGCCGGCCAACTGCACCTGGCGGTCCTGCAGACGGTACTGCTGCAGCAGCGCATCGACCCGCTGCCGCGCCTGCACGCGTGGTAGATCCTGGATGGCAGCCAGGAATTCCAGGTTCTCCCGCACCGACAGGTCTTCGTACAACGAAAAGCGCTGGGTCATGTAGCCGATGCGGCGGCGCAACGCCTCGGCCTGCGCCGGAATGGCCAGGCCCAGCACTTCGATCTCGCCCGCGCTTGGTTCAAGCAGCCCGCACAGCATGCGGATGGTGGTCGACTTGCCCGAGCCGTTCGGGCCGAGGAAGCCGTATACCTGCCCGCGCGGCACCTGCAGGTCGACGTTGTCCACCGCCAGCAGGTCGCCGAAGCGGCGGCTCAGGCCCTGCGCGCGCACGGCGATGTCATCGACGGGATTCAGAAGCGCACCTGTACCGGCAGCCCGGCGGGCAGCGCCTGCATGTCGGCACTGTCATCGATCTCGATCTCGGCCAGGTAGCTCAGCCGCGAGACGTCATCACCGGTCAACGCGTAATACGGGGTAAAGGAAGGCTCGCTGCGGATCGACCGCACATGCCCTTTCAACACGGTGTTCGCGCCATCCAGCTGCACCTGCGCCGCCTGCCCCACCTTCACCTGCAGGCGCAATGGCTGCGGCAGGTACACGCGCGCATACGGGCGCTCGCCCACCAGCATCACCACCAACGGCGCACCGATCGGTGCCTGGTCGCCCTGCCGGTACGGCAACGCATCGACCACGCCGTCGCGCGGCGCGCGCAGCTGCAGCTTGTGCAGGTTGACGGCCTGCACCACCTCCTGCGCCTGCGTCGCCCGAGCGGTGGCCTGGCCTTGGGCAATGTCCTCCCGACGGTTGCCGCGCTGCAGCTCCAGCCACGCCTGTTCGGCAGCGCGCACGCTGGCCACGGCGTTGTCAGCGGCCGCGCGGGCCCGGTCCAGGTCGGCAGCAGCGACCAGCCGCTGGCGGGCCAGCGGTTGCACCCGGCGGTAGTACGCGGTCGCTTCCGCCGCCTGCGCGCGCAGCGCGGTGAGCTGTGCCTGCGCCTGGGCGATCTGCTCCGGACGCGGGCCCACCTGCAGTTCCTCAAGCTGTGCCTGCACGCGGGCGGTTTCGGCCTGTGCGGCGTCGAACTGGGCGGCGCCACGGGCAGGGTCCAGGCGCATCAGCAGCGCGCCGGCCTTGACCGCCTGCCCTTCGCGCACGTCAACGGCACTGATCACTTCCGCCGCCGGTGCAGGCACGCTGATCCGGTCCCATTCAAGCGTACCCAGTGCCGCCGGCGGTGCTTCGCCGCAGCCCGCCAGCAGGCAGCTGCCCAGCAGCCCCATCCTGCGCATCCACGTGCCCACGGCCATGCGCCACCTCCTCCGATGGCGCCACGGTGCCATGCTCCCTGTGCACCCGCAATGATCCAGAACAGGGCTGGTCAATAATTGATCACCGGCCGGCAACGCCACTGCCGCAAGGCTCGCTGCCACCTATCCACAGGTTCGCGGCAACACCGTCCACACCACATGTGGAGAACCCTGCAGGCACTGGCACAATTTTCACCACGGCATCATCTTCCTTGTGGCACAAGCGCTGCGAAGGACTATCCACAGGTTTCTTCGACGCCGGTCCACACCCGGTGTGGAGAACTGTCGTCCTGCCGCCTTGCGCGTTACCCTTGTCGTCCCTGACTCCATCGCGGTGGACGGCGACCCCGCCCCACCCCAAGCAATGAAAAGCATCGAGCATCGAGACTTCACCCTGTCGCCGGAAGACAACGCGCAGCTGGCCAACCTGTGCGGCCCGTTCGACGGACACCTTCGCCAGATCGAATTGAAGCTTGGCGTGGAAATCGCCAACCGCGGCTTCGTGTTCCGCATCAGCGGGCCGGCCGAGGCCAGCGCCGAGGCACAGAAGCTGATCGAGGCGCTGTATGAAGAAGCCGCCGAGACCACCTTCGACAGCCACGGCATCCACCTGCGCCTGAACGCGGCGAACATCGAGCAGATCGCCGATCGTTCCTACGAAGCGCAGGACGTGGCGATCAAGGTCAAGCGCGGAACCGTGCGCGGGCGCGGTTCCAACCAGAGCCGCTACCTGCACCAGATCGTCAGCCATGACATCAACTTCGGCATCGGCCCGGCCGGTACCGGCAAGACGTTCCTGGCCGTGGCCAGCGCGGTGGAAGCGCTGAACGAATCGCGGGTGCAGCGCCTGATCCTGGTGCGTCCGGCGGTCGAGGCCGGCGAGAAACTGGGCTTCCTGCCCGGTGACCTGAGCCAGAAAGTCGACCCGTACCTGCGGCCGCTGTACGACGCCCTGTATGAAATGCTGGGTGTGGAAAAGGTGCTCAAGCTGCTGGAAAAGAACGTCATCGAGATCGCGCCGCTGGCCTACATGCGCGGCCGCACGCTCAACGATGCGTTCGTGATCCTGGACGAAGCGCAGAACACCACCATCGAACAGATGAAGATGTTCCTGACCCGCCTGGGCTTCGGCTCCACCGCCGTGGTCACCGGCGATCTGACCCAGACCGACCTGCCCAAGCACGTGAAGTCCGGCCTGCGCGATGCAATCGACGTACTGCGCGATGTCGAGGGCGTGAGCTTCACCTTCTTCGACGCCCGCGATGTGGTCCGCCACCCGCTGGTGGCACGCATTGTCAGCGCCTACGACCGCCGCGACCTGCATCAGATCCAACCTGGAGCGACTCCATGACCCGTGGTCCCGAGCGACTGGATGTCGCCGTCAGCTATGCCCTGCCGCGTGCCGGCCTGCCCTCGGCCGTCAGCTTCCGCAAGTGGGTCGCGGCCGCGCTGAAGGGGCGCATCCGCGAGGCCGACCTCGCCATCCGCGTGGTCGACAGCAAGGAAGGCCAATCCCTGAACCGGCATTACCGGGGCAAGGACTACGCCACCAACGTGCTCAGCTTCCCGGCCGACGTGCCGGAAGGCCTGCCCAAGGGCGTCAAGTTCCCGCTGCTGGGCGACCTGGTGATCTGCGCGCCGGTGGTGGCGCGTGAAGCCGACGAGCAGAGCAAGGCGCTCAATGCCCACTACGCGCACCTGACCGTGCACGGCGTGCTGCACCTGCTCGGCTGGGACCACGAGGACGACAAGGAAGCCGAGGCGATGGAACAACTGGAACGCGAGATCCTGGCCGAGCTCGGCATCGACGATCCCTACGCCGGCGAGCGCTGAGCCTCGCACGGCGCTATCCTGCGCCTGCAACCTCCCCGGAGACATGGATGATGATGGGCGACATGGGGCCATTCCTGGCCGGAAGTGCGATCTTCTCCCTGCTGCTGGTCATGGCCGCCAATGGGGTGCGCCGCGTCAGCGCCCGCCACCCCGATGGCCGGCACTGGCTGCTGCGCACGCTGGCCCTGCTGTCCCCGACCAGCCTGCTGGCAGGCGTAGCCGTGGGCATGGTCGGGCCGCATCTGCTGGGTGGCCATGGGCCGGTGAGCAGCACCTCGACGCTGTGGATGACCGCGATGGTGTTGATCCTGATCGGTGCGTTCTCCGCACCGATAAGCTGGCGCGTGGTCCTGCAGCAGCGCTTGGGCCGCGCAAGCGGCAGCCTGCCGTTCTTCCATGCAACGCGCACGCAGTTGTGCGCGCTGTTTGTGCTCGCTGCCGCGTATATGGGCGCTGCCCACCACGCCAGTGCAGACCTGCCGCCCTGGCTGCTGGAACCGGGTGCACTGCAGTTTGCAGTCCGCTCCGTGCTGCAAGTGATCCACATAGCACTGGTCTCGGTGCTGCTCGCCCTGCCGGTGATGGCGTTCCGTGCCGTGGCCAACCGTTCGGTACGACGTGTGCGGGCGCTGCTGCACCGGACATCGCAGGGCTGACACCGCCCTTTGCAACGGGTGATACCGGCCCGGGAGCGCCAATGTCATTGATGCCCTCACTGTTGCTTGCCGCGCTGCTGCAGTCCGTAGCAGGCCTGATGTCCGATCCCGACCAGCCCTCACCGTTCCCCGCCAGCGACAGCGAGGGCGACATCGCCGCAAAGGTTGCCGAGCTGCGGGCGTTCTTTGGCAGCAGCGAACAGGACACCCGCCAGGCCGTCGCCACCGCCCAGCAACGGGCACTGTTCGAGCGCCTGGAAGCCCGACACGCGGCACGGCTGGCGGGCGCTTGGGTGGAAAACGATCCGGGCTGGCACATCGTGGTGCGATTGACAGGTGATGCACCGGTGGCGGATGAAGTACATGGCGGCGCGGATGGCCCGCAGTACGTGCATTTCCGCACCGGCGCTGCGCTGACCGAGGCGGAGATGCTGCGACGCATGCGGGCCCAGCGCGACTGGATCCACAGTCAGATTCCGCAGGTTGACGGTCTTGCGCTGGACGTCAAAACCGGCGAGCTGGTGCTCGATGTTGAAGATGACAGACAGATACGAGCAGCGGTGAGCAGCGTGCGCGATCACCTGGAAGTGCAACTGGGCTACCCGGTCCGGATCAACTGGCAGTCTGCCTCCAGCCAGCGATTCCCCCTCTGACCCGCCGGGTCTGCTCGCCGCCCGCGTGCATCGTCGTTACCATGCACGGCTTCCATCCTGCCGACGGGGTGCTCCCGCGATGTCACCGCTGCGTTTCCTGCCCATGCTGCTGGTCGTCGCCCCAGCCGCTTCCGCCGCGCCACTGGACCTGCCAGCGCTGATCGAGTGCCGCCAGGGCGTGGTCGAGCATGCCGCGCTGGCCCCCCTGTTGGCCGATCCGCTGAAGGCCGTGGCCCACGGCCTGCAGCCGCTGCCGCAGGGCAACCAGTTCATGAGCGAGTACCGCCTGGCCAGCCCCATCACCGTGTTCGGCCAGCAGACCGAAAGCGTGGCCGTGGCGGGCGCCAGCATCATGGCGGTGCTTGATCAGGCCGACCCGCGGCCACTGGCCAGGCAACTGGCGCTGGAGACCGGCTACGACCAGGACGGCAAGTTCATGGCCGGGCGCGAGCTGGTCAGCCGCGATGTGACCGACCCCAAGACCGGGGAGGCGCAGATCGAGTCGATCATCCTCAGCGTATCCACCGTCGCCACCCACCCGGGCAAGACCCTGGCCGGCTGCACCTACAGCCTGGACCTGCCGGCCGAGGACGAGGGCCCGGCCGCCGCCGCCCCGGCTGGCAAGGGTCACTGACAGGCCCCCACATCCTGCTAGACTGGAGCCATCGCCCGGCCTGCCGGGTGCCTTTTTTCCAGAGATGTCAGAAGACGACAGTAGTAGCTCCTTCGTGGAGCACAGTGAAAAGAAGCGCGGCTGGCTTGAACGCCTGACGTCTGCTTTTTCCGGCGAACCCCATACCCGCGACGAGCTGGTCGCTGTCCTGCACACCGCGCAGGAAGAAGGGTTGATCGCCGCCGATACCCTGAAGATGATGGAAGGTGCCATTTCGGTAGCCGAGCTGACCGTGGGCGACGTGATGATCTCGCGTTCGCAGATGGTCTCGCTGCCGGTGGAGGCGCCCTTCCTGGAGCTGATGAAGCAGGTGGTCGAGTCCGGCCATTCGCGCTTCCCGGTGCACGGCGAGAACAAGGACGACATCCTCGGCGTGCTGCTGGCCAAGGACCTGCTGCGCGGCGTTGTTGCCGACAATGGTCCGGGCAACGTCCGTGAACTGCTGCGCCCGGCGGTGCTGATTCCGGAAGCGAAGAAGCTCAACGTGCTGTTGAAGGAGTTCCGCCTGTCGCGCAACCACATGGCGATCGTGGTGGACGAGTACGGCGGTGTCGCCGGCCTGGTCACCATCGAAGACGTGCTGGAGCAGATCGTCGGCGAGATCGACGACGAGCACGACGAGGCCGAGGATTTCTCAGCGCAGATCGCCATCCAGGCCGACGGCCAGTACGTGGTCGATGCCCTCACCCCGATCGGCGATTTCAACGAGCGCTTCGGTGCCACCTTCTCCGATGAGGACTACGACACCATCGGCGGCCTGGTGACCGAAGCCGTCGGCCATCTGCCGGAAGTCGGCGATGAACTGGCGTTGGACCGCTTCATGTTCCGTGTGGCCCGCGCCGATGCGCGCCGGGTCCAGGCCTTCCATGTAACGGTGCTGGCACCGGACGCGCAGGACGACGCTTGAAGCACCGTGGCCTGATCCTGACCCTGTGGCTGGCGTTGTGCCTGCTGGCCACGGCCCTGCCGCTGACTGCGTTCGCACAGGCGGCGCCGCCGGCCGTTTCCACGTCCAGCGATGCCCCAGCCCCGCGTGTCGGCGTGGTCACCATGCAACCGGGCACCGTGTTCTTCGAACGCTTCGGCCACGATGCCATCGTCGTGCTGGACCCGGTGAGCGGCGAAGCGATCTCGTACAACTTCGGCTACTTCGATCCGTCCGAACAGGATTTCATCGGCCGCTTCGTGCGTGGCGACATGATGTACTACCTGGTGGCCCTGCCACTGCAGCAGGACCTGTCGTACTACGACGAGACCGGCCGCGGTGCCAGCGTACAGTGGCTGGATATCACCCCGGACCAGGCACGCTCGCTGGCCGCCGACCTGGCCGAACGGGCCAAGCCGGAAAACGCCCGCTACCACTACGATTACTACACCGCCAACTGCGCGACGATGGTGCGTGACACGCTGGACAAGGCACTGGGCGGCGGGTTGCATTCACAGCTGTCGGGCCGTTCGCGCGGCAACACCTATCGCAGCGAGTCGGTGCGCCTCGCGTCGCCGGCGCCGTGGATGTGGCTGGGCTTCGATATCGGCCTGGGTCCGTTTGCCGACCAGCCGCTGTCGCGCTGGCAGGAAGCCTTCGTGCCGATGCGCCTGGCCGATGCCCTGCGACAAGCCCGCAACAGCGACGGCCGCCCGCTGGTGCAGTCCGAGCAGGAGCTGCTGCCGCACCGCATCGACCCCGAGCCGAAGGAATTCGCGCGCCGCTGGTGGCCTTGGCTGCTGTGTGGCCTGGTGATTGCGGCGGGCGTGCTGGCGCTGCGCAACCGTCCGCGCCTGCTGGCCGGCCTGGCCTTGCCGCTGTGGCTGCTGTGCACGATTGCCGGTGGCCTGCTGGTGTTCCTGTGGGGCTTCAGCACGCACTACGCCGCCTGGGCCAACCGCAACCTGCTGCTGCTGTCGCCGCTGTGCCTGCTGCTGTTGCCGGGCGCGGTCAGCCTGCTGCGGCGGCGCGTGCCTGGCCGCATGTTCAGGATCGTGCTGTGGCTGGTAGCGGTACAGGCCGTGGCCGCACTGGTGCTGCACTGGCTGAGCCTGCAGGCACAGTACAACGTGCAGTGGATAGTGCTGCTGCTGCCGGTCCACGCTGCGCTGGCCTGGGTGCTGGGGCGCCGTCCTCACTTGTCGGAAACGCAGCACTGACGCACGATGGCGGGCATGTCATTGCCCGCCTCACTGCCCGTCCCTGCTGCCGCCTCCGCCGCAGCCAATCCCACCTGCGTCATCAACTGCGTCCACTACGATGACGACGGCAAACGCCACGACATCAGCCTGGATGCCATCAGCGATGTCATCGCCAGCAACAACGGCTTCGTCTGGGTTGGCCTGTACGACCCGAATGAAGATGTCCTGCTGAAGCTGCAGGAAGAATTCTGCCTGCACGACCTGGCCGTCGAGGATGCGCGCAACGCGCACCAGCGCCCCAAGGTGGAGGCCTACGGCAATTCCTTGTTCGTGGTGGTGACCACCGCGCAGATGGTTGACGAGCGCATCCAGTACGGCGAAACCCATGCCTTCCTCGGCCCACGATTCCTGGTGACCGTGCGCCATGGCGCCTCGTTGTCGTACGCGCCGGTGCGCGCACGCGTCGAGCGCGAACCACAACTGCTGAAGATGGGGCCGTCGTACTGCCTTTACGCCGTGGCCGACTTCGTGGTGGACAACTACCTGCCCATCACCAACCGTTTCCGCGACACCCTGGAACTGCTGGAGAAGGACATCTTCGCCGACAGCTACAAGCGCAGCACCGTTGTGCGCCTGTATGAGCTCAAGCGCGAGTTGAACAAGATGCGGATGGCAGTGGCGCCACTGCAGGATGTGCTGGCGCAGCTGCGCCGCTACCAGGGCGAACTGTTCCCGGACGAAGTGAAGCTGTATATCCGCGACGTGCACGACCATGCGGTACGCATCAGCGATGTGATCGACACCCTGCGCGAGATGCTGGGCACGGCCTTGAGCGTGAACCTGTCACTGGTGACGCTGGCCCAGGGCGAGACGGTGAAGCGCCTGGGTGCATGGGCCGCGCTGCTGGCCGCACCGACCTTGATCACCAGCTGGTATGGCATGAATTTCAGCCACATGCCGGAACTGAACCAGCCGTGGGCCTACCCGCTGATGATCGTCGGCGTCGGTGGCATCTGCGTCGGCCTGTACCGGCTGTTCAAACGGGTGAAATGGTTGTAGGTAGTGCCGGCCGCTGGCCGGCAACCTCATGATGCATCCAGAGAGGATCGAGTTGCCGGCCAGCGGCCGGCACTACCGGACAGGTATCAAGCCACGTAGATGGTCTTGATGTTCATGAACTCATGGATGCCGTGGTCGGCCAGTTCGCGGCCGAAACCTGATTCCTTGCTGCCACCGAACGGCAGCCGTGCATCGCTCTTGACGATGGCGTTGACGAACGCCGCGCCGCATTCCATGCGCTGGGCGAACCCTTCACCGCGCACCGGGTCACGCGTCCACACGCTGCCGCCCAAGCCGAAGCGGGTGTCGTTGGCCACGCGCAGTGCATCAGCCTCGTCCTTGACCCGGATGACGGCTGCGACCGGCCCGAACAGTTCTTCGTCATAGGCCGGCATGCCCGGCCCCACCTGGTCGAGCACGCTGGCCGGATAGCCGGCGTGGCTGCCAGCAACCGGTTCGCCGCCGATCAGCACGCGCGCGCCTTTGGCGACGCTGGCCTGCACCTGCTTGTGCAGTTCGTCGCGCAGGTCGGCACGGGCCATCGGCGCCAGCGTGGTGCCGCGCTCGTTCGGGTCGCCGTACTGGCGCTCGGCTGCGGCTTCGACGAAGCGTCGGGTGAATTCATCGGCCACCGCGTCCACAACGATGAAGCGCTTGGCCGCAATGCAGGTCTGGCCACTGTTGTCGAAGCGCGACTTCACTGCGGCGGCCACCGCCTTGTCCAGGTCGGCATCATCGAGCACCACGAAGGCGTCACTGCCGCCCAGCTCCATCACCGACTTCTTCAACTGGCTGCCGGCGTTGGACGCGATCGAGCGCCCTGCCCGCTCGCTGCCGGTCAGGGTCACGGCCTTCACCCGAGCATCGCGCAGCACCTCGGCAGCCTGGTCGTTGTCGATGTGCAGCACGTCGAACACGCCGTCAGGCAGGCCGCCATCTCGGCATACGGCCAGGATCAGGTCGGCGCACTGCGGCACGTTGCTGGCGTGCTTGAGCAACGCCACGTTGCCGGCCATGAATGCCGGGGCAAGGAAGCGGAACACCTGCCAGATCGGGAAATTCCACGGCATCACCGCGAACACGCAGCCGATCGGCTCATAGCGCACGTAGCTGCGCTGTGCCTCGGTGTCGATCAGTTGCGGCTTCAGGTAGTCGGCGGCGTGGTCGGCATAGAACTCGCAGGTACTCGCGCATTTCTCCACCTCAGCCAACGCCTCGGCCTTCAGCTTGCCCATTTCGCTGGTCATGGCCTGCTGCAGGTCGTCGCGACGCGCACGCAACTGGCCAGCGATCTGCTTGAGGGTCGCCCCACGTTCCTGCAACGAGCGCTCGGCCCAGCGCGGGAATGCATCCGCTGCCGCCTGCAGGCGCTGCTCGATGGCAGCGGCGTCCATCAGCTCATGGCGGTAGGTCACCTGGCCGGTGGCCGGGTTGATGATCTCGACGGTCATTGGGGGGTCTCCATCAGGTAGACCCCCATTGTGCGCCGGCCGCCGTGAGCCGGATGTTGCCGGCTCAGCCGTTGTCCTGGCGTGCCAGCTGCAGGTCGCGCTGGCGTCGCTTCTCGGCACGCGCATTGATGTACCAGCCGATCACCGCAGCAATCGACACCGCCGATACCAGCAGGGTGGCCAGCGCATTGATCTTTGGGCTGATGCCCATGCGCACCGAGGCGAACACCTTCATCGGCAGCGTGGTCGAGCCGGGCGTGGCGACGAAGCTGGCCACCACCACGTCGTCGAGCGACAGGGTGAAAGCGAGCAGCCAGCCGGCCACCAGCGCCGGCGCGATGATCGGCAAGGTGATGCGGCCGAACACGGTCAGCCGGCTCGCGCCGAGGTCCATCGCCGCCTCTTCCAGCGACAGGTCCATTTCCTGCAGGCGCGAGGACACCACCACGGTGACGAAGCACAGGGTGAAGGTGACGTGGGCGATCCAGATGGTGGCCAGACCACGCGCCGGGAAGCCCGGAATTGCGCCCATCGAGGCCAGCAGCGCCATCAGCGAGAAGCCGAGGATCACGTCCGGCATCACCAGCGGCGCGGTTACCAGTGCACCGAAGAACGGCTTGCCGCGGAAGCGCTTGAAGCGGGTCATCACCATCGCCGCCAGCGTGCCGAGCACGGTGGCGGTACAGGCGGTCCAGAACGCGACCACCAGGCTGGTCCACATCGCATCCATCAGCGCGCGATCGGCAAACAGGTCGCTGTAGGCGCGGGTGGAGAACCCGGCCCAGACCATGGCCAACCGCGAGCTGTTGAACGAATAGAACATCAACAGCAGGATCGGCAGGTACAGGAAGGCGAAGCCGAGCAGCAGCACGCCCAGCCCCAGGCCCTTGGCAGAACGTGGGCTCATGCCTGCTTACCTTCCAGCAGTCGCTGCTGGGATCGATTGAACAGCAGGATCGGCACCAGCAACAGCAGGATCATCGCCACTGCCATCGCCGAGGCGCCCGGCCAGTTGCGGTTGTTGAAGAACTCGTTCCACAGCTGGCGGCCAACCATCAGCGTTTCCGAACCACCGAGCATTTCCGGGATCACGAATTCGCCGATCGCCGGAATCATCACCAGCATGCAGCCGGCGATGATGCCCGCCTTCGACAGCGGCAGGGTGATGCGCAGGAACGCCTGCCACGGCTTGGCACCGAGGTCGTATGCCGCTTCCAGCAGGCGGTGGTCATGTTTGACCAGGTTGGCGTACAGCGGCAGCACCATGAACGGCAGATAGCAGTACACGATGCCGATGTAGGCCGCGGTCGGGGTGTCGATCAGCTGCAGCTTCGGCAGGCCCATGTTGGTCATCAGCGTCTGCAGGCCGGTGTACTGCAGGAACTGGTCGAGCAGGCCGTTGCGGTCCAGGATCGCCTTCCATGCATACACGCGGATCAGGAACGAGGTCCACGACGGCAGCACCACCAGCATCATCGCCACGTTGCGCGCGGCTGGCGACAGGCGGGCGATGGCGTAGGCCATCGGGTAGCCGATCAGCAGGGTGAAGAAGGTCGAGATCGCGGCGATCTTGATCGAGCTCAGGAACGCCTGGGCATAGATGGAATCGCGGAACAGCGCCAGGTAGTTCTCGAGGTTGAGCTTCAGCGAGAGCCCACCATCGACGTACTGCAGCAGCCAGGTATACGGCGGCGAGCCTACCCGGCTGTGCGAGAAACTGATCATCAGCACGATCAGGAACGGCACAGCAAAGAACAGCAGCAGCCACAGGTACGGAATGCCGATGACCGTGGCACGCGTGCCCGGCAGCCAGCGCTTCAGGCCCGCCGTGCTCATGAGGTCAGCACCACGCCGTCGTTGTCACGCCAGTGCACCCACACCTCATCGCCCCAGGTCAGGCCATCACTGGCCCAGCGCTGCGAGTTGGCGAAGTTGGCCAGCACCTTGGCACCACTGGGCAGGCGCACGTGGTAGACCGAATGACTGCCAAAGTAGGCGATGTCCTCGATCACGCCCTGCGCCTTGTTGGTGTGCCCTTCCGGCTCGTCCTTGCCGATCATCACCTTCTCCGGGCGCAGCGCGAATGCGACCGGCTGCCCTTCATAGCAGGTGATGCCGTGGGCGATGTAGACCGGCGCCGGGAACAGCGGCGAGCGCACGGTCACATATTCGGGCAGGTCCTCGTCGATCACCCCGTCGAACAGGTTCACCGAACCGATGAACTCGGCGACGAAGCGGTTGGCCGGCTGCTCGTAGACCTCGTCGGGCTTGCCGACCTGCTGGATCCAGCCGGCGTCCATCACCGCAATGCGCGTGGCCATGGTCATCGCCTCTTCCTGGTCGTGGGTGACCATCACGCAGGTCACGCCCGAGGATTCGATGATGCTGACCAGCTCCAGCTGCATCTGCGAGCGCAGCTTCTTGTCCAGCGCGCCCATCGGTTCGTCCAGCAGCAACAGCTTGGGCCCCTTGGCCAGTGACCGCGCCAGCGCCACGCGCTGCTGCTGGCCGCCGGACAGCTGGTGCGGCTTGCGCTTGCCCAGGTGGCCCATCTGCACGAGGTCCAGCATCTCGCCGACACGCTTGCTGATCGCGTCCTTGCCCAGCCCATCCTGCTTCAGCCCGAACGCGATGTTCTGCTCGACCGTCATGTGCGGGAACAGGGCGTAGGACTGGAACATCATGTTGACCGGCCGCTGGTACGGCGGCAGTGCATCCATCCGCTGGCCATCGACGGTGATGCTGCCCTTGGTGGGCGTCTCGAAGCCGCCGAGGCAGCGCAGCAGGGTCGATTTGCCGCTGCCCGAGCCGCCCAGCAGGGCGAATATCTCGCCCTTGCGGACGTCCAGGTTGACGTCATCGACGGCGACGAAGCCATCGAATTCCTTGCGCAGATCACGAATGGAGAGATAGCCGGGCGCACCGGTCGCTTCGACGACGGCGGCTTCCGGCTGGGCTTCAACGGGCATGGGGGCTCCGGGAGCGGGCGGTGGACAGCGGCCGCCATTCTAACGGCCGGGGGCCGATGGGGATATGACGGCGGCGGGCGGCAGCAGCGGCGGCTGGCCCGGAGCCCGCGTCAGGTGTCGGATTCCGCCCGTAACTGGCGCCCTCCCGTCCATAGCATGTCCCCCTGCCCTGCTTCTGCCGGCCGTCTCCGCCAAGCGCCACCGGAGGCACCCGCAATTTGCAACGTTTTTCAGAACGGGAAGCATTGATCGCCCATCGCGCGCCCTGCGCAATCTGCTGGACCGAAGCACACCACGGACGAACACGCGTGATATCCCCAGCAGACTGCTTCCCTCCCGCCTCTCCCCAGTGCCTGGCGCCGCCAACCCATGGGCTGGAGCTGGTCATCATCGGCGCCGGCCAGGCCGGGCTTTCACTCAGCGCCGTCCTGCAGGAGGCCAACGTCGACCATCGCGTACTGGAAGCCGAAACCGTGGGCGCCAGCTGGCGGCGGCGCTGGGATTCCTTCCAGACCAACACCGCCAACGCGACGATGGCCCTGCATGGCCACACCTACGCGGGCGACGATCCGGAGGGCTTCATGGCCGCACCGGAAGTGATCCAGCGGCTGCGCGACTACGCCAGCGAGCGGTCATTGCCGGTCGATGAGGGCTGTGCGGTACATCGGGTCACGCCGCAGGCCGGCGGCTATGCCATCGAAACCGGTCAGCGGTTGATCAACGCACGCGCAGTGGTGGTTGCCACCGGTGAATACCGTCGCCCCCGGATGCCACGGGTTCCGTTTGCTCTGCGGCCGGACCTGGCAGTGCTGCACTCCGCCGACTACCGCAATGCCCGGCAGCTCCCAGATGGCGCAGTGCTGGTCATCGGCGGCGGCCAGTCCGGCGCGCAGATCGCCCAGGACCTGCGCGCCAGCGGGCGCAGCGTGTACTGGTCGTTGGCCGAGCGGCATTCACATACGCGCCGGCTGCGTGGCAAGGACTCGATGACCTGGTGGGACATGGCCGGGCGCATCCACCAGCATGTGCGCGACTCGGCCGGTGTGCTGGCGGGAGAGCCCGATGCCCTGCGCAAGGCCCGCACTGCGGAGTTCCCACTGATTTCCGGCAAGGGCGCCACCGGCAGGGGCAGCTCGATCAGCCTGCTGGCGATGCACCGCGAGGGCGTCACCCTGCTGGGCCGCTTGCAGAGCGTCACCGAGGGCATCGCCCGTTTCGCCGATGCCCGCCCGCAACTGCGCACCGCCATCGAAGCGACGCGGGCCGAGTACGCCTATCTCGATTCACTGGCCAGCGCGTACTACGCAACGCAGCCCGAACCGCGCACGGACGACGCCCGCTACATTCCCGAGGAGGTGTACCTGCACTGGGAGCCGGCGCCCTCGCCACGCGAGCTGGATCTGCAGGCGGCAGGCATCCATTCGGTGGTGCTGGCCACAGGATTCGTCGCCGAATGGCCATGGCTGGATGTGGACGGCGTGCTGGACGCACACGGCTACCCGCTCGGCGAGTTTGGTGTCTCCCCGCAGCCCGGGCTGTTCTTCATCGGCATGCACAACCTGCAGCGGATGAGCTCGTCATTCCTGTGCAACGGCGGTCGCGATGCGCGGGACCTGTTGCCCGCCATCCTGAAGCACCTGGGCCGGAGCGGCAGTACCGGCTCCGGCGCAGGGTAAGGCAGCCGCCGGGCATGACCCGGCGCCACCAGGACCGCTTATCGCCCGGTCTTCACCTCGGTCCACAGCCGGGTGTAGAGCTTGTCGGTCTCCGGCGTGTTGATCGAATAGGTGAACATCTTCTCGGCCACTTCGGCCGGCGGGTAGATGGTCGGGTCGGTGCGGATCGCTTCGTCCACCAGCGGCGTCGCGGTCGGTACCGGGTTGCCGTAGTGGATGAAGTTGGTGTTGGCCGCGGCCACCTTCGGTTCCAGCAGGTAATTGATGAACGCGTAGGCCGCTTCCGGATGCTTGGCATCCTTGGGGATGGCCAGCATGTCGAACCACTGCGGCGCGCCTTCCTTCGGGATCGAATAGGCCACGTGCACGCCATTGCTGGCCTCGGCCGCACGGTCGCGGGCCTGGATGATGTCACCCGACCAGCCCACCACCAGGCAGGTGCCGCCATTGGCCAGCGAGCCCACGTACTGCGAGGAGTGGAAGTTCTGCACGTACGGGCGGATCGACTTCAGCAGGTCCGCCGCCTTCTGCAGGTCGGCCGGATCGCCGCTGTGCGGATCCAGGCCGAGGTAGTGCAGCGCGATCGGAATCATGTCCGCCGGCGTGTCCAGGATGGTCACGCCGCAATCCTTCATCTTGCTGATGTTTTCCGGCTTGAACACCAGGTCCCAGCTGTTGGCGATGTCGGCGCTGCCACCGAAACGCTCCTTCAGCATGTCCACGTTGTAGCCGATGCCGGTGGTGCCGATCATGTACGGCACACCGTACTGGTTGCCCGGATCCTGGGTGGCGATGCGCTTCATCACCGCCGGGTCGAGGTTGGCCAGGTTCGGGATCTTCGACTTGTCCAGCGGCAGGAACACACCGGCCTGGATCTGCCGGCCGAAGAAGTTCAGCGTCGGCACCACCACGTCGTAGCCGCTGTTGCCGGCCAGCAGCTTGGTCTCGACCATCTCGTCACTGTCGAACACATCGTAGGTGACCTTGATCCCGCTCTGCTTCTCGAAGTTCGGGATGGTGTCTTCGGCGATGTAGTCGCTGTAGTTGTAGACGTTCAGGACCTTGCTGTCCTGTCCGCCGCCGTTACCGCCGCCACAGGCGGAAAGCATGGCGGAGGCCAGGCCGAGCGTGAGGATACGCAGCTTCATCGGGTGCTCCAGAATACGGAAAGGGGGGCCGGCCGGGCCGGCGACGGGTGCCAGCCTACCCCCCGGCGACGGATTTTTCTATTCGCGGCCTTCACACGTTCAGCAGCAGGAACTCGCGTTCCCACGAGCTGATCACGCGGAAGAAGGTCTCGTATTCCTTGCGCTTGACCGAGATGTAGGCGCGGCAGAAGCGCTCTCCGAGCAGCGCCTGCAGCTCGCTGCACTGCTCCAGCCCGTCCAGCGCTTCACCCAGCGAACGCGGCAGGTCGTAGCCCAGTTCCTTGGCGCTGCCGGTCACTGGCGCATCGGGCGCGAGGCGCTCGCGGATGCCGAGCAGGCCACAGGCCAGGGTCGCGGCCATCGCCAGGTAAGGGTTGGCATCGGAACCGGCGAAGCGGCTTTCCACCCGCATGTTCTCCGGCGTATCCAGCGGCACCCGCAGGCCGCAGGTGCGGTTGTCGAAGCCCCAGTGCACGTTGCTCGGTGAGACTTCGCCAAACACCAGGCGCCGGTAGGAATTCACGTTCGGCGCGAAGAACGCCATGGCCATCGGCACATATTTCTGCAGGCCGGCCAGGTAGTGGGCGAACAGCGGGCTGAAATCCTCACCGCCGTGCTCGCCGGTGAACACGTTCTGGCCATCGCTGATGCGCAGCAGGCTCTGGTGGATGTGCATCGCACTGCCCGGCTCGTTCTCCATCGGCTTGGCCAGGAAGGTGGCATACACCCCGTGGCGCATCGCCGACTCGCGCATGGTGCGCTTGAACAGGAACACCTGGTCGGCCAGGTCCATCGCATTGGCGTGGGTGAAGTTGACTTCCAGCTGCGCCGCGCCGGATTCGTGGATCAGCGTGTCCACGTCCAGCTTCATCGCATCGCAGTAGTCGTACATCAGGTCGAGGATCGGATCGAACTCGTTGACCGCGTCGATCGAATACGACTGCCGCGCCGTTTCCGGGCGCCCCGAGCGGCCTGCGGGGGGCAGCAGCGGGAAATCCGGATCGGTGTTCTTCTGCACCAGGAAGAATTCCAGCTCGGGCGCAACCACCGGCCGCAGGCCCAGCTCGGTGTAGGCATCCAGCACCCGCCGCAGCACGTTGCGCGGGGCCAGTTCGTGTGGCTCGCCGTTCTTGGTGTAGCAGTCGTGGATGACCTGCGCGGTCGGGTCGGTCGCCCACGGCACCATGCGCACGGTGTCCGGGTCCGGGCGCAGGATCATGTCCGAGTCCGACGGCGAAGTCAGGTCGTAGTAGTCATCCGGGAATTCGCCAGTGACCGTGGTCGCGAAGATGCCTTCCGGAAGGCGCGTGCCGTAATCGTGCGAGAACTTGTCGGCCGGGATGATCTTGCCGCGCGCATTGCCGGTGATGTCCGGAACCAGGCACTCGACTTCGGTGATGCGCCGCTCCTTCAGCCAGCGCAGCAGGCTGCTTTCCTGCGGGGGCGTGGGCGTAGCCGTCTTGCGCGGGCGCGTTCGCGAACTCATGGGGATTCCAGTCGATTCTGTTGGTGCTGCCGGCAAGCTTGGCCGAACGCACGGAAAATAGCGTGATAGAACGGCGTCTGCATGACACGCCACTCAGGGTGCCACTGTACGCCGAGCACGAATCGATGGCGCTGGCTGCGTGCTGCCTCAACCAGGCCATCATCGGCCCAGGCCTCGATCTGCAGGCCTTCGGCCAGTCTCGCGATGCCCTGCCCATGCACCGAATTGACCTGCACCCGAGTGACGGCAGACCACTGTGCCAGCCAACCGCCATCGGCCAGGGTGATCGCATGGGCCGGCCCATACTGGACCTCCACCGGTGCCTGCAGGTCTTCACGATGGTCGGTCAGGCCAGCTACCGCATGCACCTGCGGATGAAGCGTACCGCCTAGCGCCACATTCAATTCCTGGAATCCGCGGCAGATCGCCAGCACCGGCAGATCCATCGCCAGCGCATCGTGCAGCAGGGCGAACGCCGTGGCATCACGCGCTGGGTCGTGCGGGTTACCCTCCCAGGAGCGGCCGCCCTCGTAGTGCTGCGGCTCGATGTTGCTGACCGCGCCGGTCAACAGCAGGCCATCCAGGCCCTGCAACCAGTCGCGTGCCGGCAGCGGCGGCTGCAGACTCGGCAGCACCAGTGGCGTTGCCTGCGCAGCGTCAACCAATGCACGCACATATTTTTCTCCGGCCACCGCGAAACGATGATGGCCGAGCACAGTGCTGTCGGTAGGCAGGCCTACCCAAGGCAGGCGACGCATGGGAAATCTCCTTGGCGTGCGATCACGTTACCCGCCCTGAACCGACAACAGCAAGCCGCTGCCGTCACACCACGGGCGCTCCGCTTGGGCCAAACTATCGGCGTGAAGCCCGACCGTCCTCCCCCGCTCCGACGCCCCTTCCCGCTTCTGCGAGGCCGCCGGTGAGCGCCGCCTTCCCGCCCAGCTGGTACGCCAGCAGCCTGCCCGAACCGCCCGCGTTGCCGCCACTGCGCGGTGAACTGCAGGCCGATGTAGCGGTGCTGGGCGCCGGTTATACCGGCCTCACCGCCGCACTGGAACTGGCCCTGCGCGGCCAGCGGGTGGTGCTGCTGGAAGCACAGCGGATCGGTTGGGGAGCCTCCGGCCGCAATGGCGGCCAGGCACTGGTCGGCTACGGCTGTGAGGTCGACGAGCTGGAACGCCAGCTCGGCCGGGACGATGCACGCCACCTGTTCGACTGGTCGCGTGACGCGGTACAGGCGATGCGCGCGCGCATCGACCGGCATCGCATCGATTGCCACTGGGTGGAGGGCCACGCCAGCGTCGCCATCCGCGCGCGCCACGAGCAGGATCTGCGTGCCAACTGCGAGCATCTGCAGCAGCACTACGACTACCCGATGCAGTGGTGGCCGCGCGACACGCTGCGTGCGCAGCTGGACAGCCCGCGCTATCGCGCCGCGATGTTCGACCCGCTCAGCGCGCACCTGCATCCGCTGGCCTACGCCCGCGGGCTGGCCGATGCCGCACGTGCGGCCGGGGTGGTGATCCACGAACAGTCGCCGGTGACGCGCATCCAACGTGGTGCACACGCAGTGCTGCACACCGACCACGGCAGCGTGCGCGCGCCGCAACTGGTGGTGGCCGGCAACGCCCTGCTGCAGGGGCTGGTGCCTGAGCTGGAACGGCGCATCATGCCGGTCGGTACGTATATCGGCGCCAGCGCGCCGCTGGGGGCCGAGCGCGCGCAGGCGCTGATCGGCAACAACATGGCGGTCTCCGATACCGCCTGGGCGCTGGACTATTTCCGGCTCAGCCATGACCACCGCCTGCTGTTCGGCGGCCGTGCCAGCTATTCCGCGTTGCCGCCGCCGGGCCTGCACCGGGTGATGCAGCGGCGCATGCACCAGGTGTTCCCGCAATTGGCCGACATTCCGCTGCAGCAGGTCTGGGGCGGTTATGTGGATATCACCCGCAACCGCGCCCCGCACTGGGGCCGGCTGGATGGGAATCTGTACTTCGCGCAGGGTTTCTCCGGCCACGGTGTGGCAGCGGCCGGGCTGGCCGGCGAGGTCATTGCCGCCGCGATTGCGGGCCAGAGCGAGCGTCTGGACGTGTTCCAGCGCCTGCAGCACGCGCCCTTCCCCGGCGGACGCCTGCTGCGCATGCCGCTGCTGGTGGCGGCGATGTCCTGGTACAAGCTGCGCGATGCGCTGTGGTGAAACAGTGATCTGACACAGCGAGATTCCGAAGAACAGGCAGTCCTGGCCCTTCGCATCATGTGAAGAGCGCTCATGCAGAAGGGCGTGACGTAATTCTCATTTGATCGGCAGATCGCATCGGCAATTGCATTATCCAATTCATGCCGATACCGTCCCTCAGAACCGGGTCCCGCGGCGAATGGATGCTGACAGGGAACGTACTCGAGGGAGAAGTGCGATTGAACTGGTGGAATGAAGGCCTGCAGTTGAAGTTGCGTATCCGCCCGGCGGGGCTGGTCCTTGCGCTGCTGTACGCGGTCGCATGCTGGGCGTCGCGCCAGTTGTCGCTCGACCAGTTCTATCTGCCTGCCGGCGTCCGCGTCGCCGCAGTGTTGTTGTTTCCCCCTCGCTGGTGGCCGTATCTGCTGCTGGGCGAATATGCCTACTTTGCGCAGATGCGCGTGCCAATGATCGAGAAGTATGGGCTGGCCTGGGTCGTGCTGGGTTCGGCACTGCTGATGCCTGCCGTGATGCTGATCGTGCATCTGCACCGGAAAATGATGCTGACCACGAAGAATGCGTGGCTGATTTCAGTCGCGGCGGCTTCGGCGCTGGTGGTCACGGCGCTCAATCTGATGCTGGCACACCTTCTGTGGCCGACACCACCGGAGATGCCGGTACTTGCCAGCATCGCGCGCCTGGTCGTCGGCGACTTCATCGGCATTCTGACCCTTGCGCCGCTCGTGCTGCTGTGGACACGACGGACCAGCAACGCGCGGTGGACTTCTGGCTTCGCCCCGCCTGCACTCGCTGCCCTGACGCTGATGGCGATGATTGGCCTGTATGCCGCACAGCTGCCCCTGGACGAGCTCAACGCCAAGACGTCGATGCAGCTGCTGATGGCGCTGCCGGTCGTCGTGCTTACCTGCCTGTACGGCTGGCGAGGTGCGGCGATCGGCGTGCCGTCGCTCAACCTGATCATTGGCCTGACCACCCCCAGCCCCTACACGGGCGCCTTCGATCCGGCCGCCTTCGCGACCCAGCAGATCATGGCGGTCACCGGCGCTGCGCTGCTGGTGCTGGGTTCGCGTATCACCCACTACTACCACCGTTCGAGACTGGGCGAAGTGGGTGAAAAAGATGCGCTCAAGCATGCGCGTAACTCACTGGTGGCGAGCGAGCTCGATCTCCGTGAGCGGGCGCGGCACCTGAGGAAGCTGGGGGACGGCATCGACACCTCACTCAGCGAGGTGGTGAACTGGCTCAATGCTCAGGGCCATCCCACGATAGCGAACAGTCTCCTGCACATGGCTTCGGTCCATTCGCGACAGTTCCGGGAACAGACCAGCATGGTCTACCCCGCTGCGCTGGAACATCTCGGGCTCTATGTCGCGCTCCAGGCAGGCGGCGTACGCGAAACCTGGGAGCTGAGCCATCGGGTAATGCGCCCTCGCCTGCTGGGCGATCCCTGTCAGCTGAGTGTCGGCCTGCAGCTGGCCGCCTATCGTGCCCTCACCGATGCCGTTTCGCTGTTGATCAACAGTGAATCAGGCCAGATCCGCATCCGCGTGCGCTGCGGCCAGGCAGGCGGACGCCGCGGCATCCTGATGACGGTCGCACTTCTGGATTCATACCGCAGGCTGTCACCGTCCACCGTCACCGCCACAGTCGAGCGCTTGGCTGGCCGGACGATTGCCTATGGCGGAACAGTACAGTGCCATCGGAACCGCATACGCATGGCGATGGTGGAAACAGGTGATTCCGCTGCCCTGGGCATGGCATCGTTCAACGCCATGGATCACGTGACGGCGTTCGGCCAGGGAAACTCGCAGACCCAGACCTGACGGTCAGTGTCCGCCAAAGGCCCGCCTGGCGGCGTGTCACGCTTCGGCCGTGCCCATCGCGGTGAAACGCAGCGGCGCAGGAGATCCCGACGCCGCTGCGCAGTTCATGCTCTTTACGGCGTTTCAACCGACCAGATGACGTCCCCGCCACTGCGATAACGCACCAGCGAGAAATCACTGCCGCTGTAGATCTGCGAGCGGCTGGCACCTGCCGGTATCTGGATGCGCTGCTGAGGCAGCGAAACCCGGGCCGCGTTGTTGCCTGCCGGCAGCACCCAGTAGGTACCCCCTGCATTGCCGATGATCAGCTGCACATTTCCGAGCAGGTCATTCACCTGCAGATAGGTGATTCCGTCACGCTGGAATCCATACAGTTGCCAGCTGGGGTCCTGGCTGAGATTTATCGCGGCCGGACTGGCCTGCCCCAACCCAGCCGTAGCCAATGGCTTTCCATGAAAATCCGACGGACCGCCCGCGATTGCTGGGGCAGCGGCAAGCATCAGAAATCCAGTGGCCGCACCAAAACATGAAAATCGCACAGTGACCTCCAGGTCGAAGTTAACGTCGGGAACCTCCAGCAGATACTAACCGCTTCCCGTCCAATCAATTGGCCAGGCGACGGGCATGGACGTTTTCGTCCTAAAGTTACGTCCGAAACCGCCGTTATCCGTGCCAAGACTTTCCCACATGAGCCACCGCATCATGCCCGTCCTGTCGCAGGCCGCTCTGGAAGGCGACCTGACCGATCCCCTGCCTCAGCGGATCCTGCTGGTGGAAAACTCGCGCGCGTTCACCGGCATGCTGCGCGAGGCAATCGAGCAACGCCTGGAGCTGCCGGTGGTGGTGGCCAGCTCGCTGGCCGAGGCCGACCGGCTGCTCAGCTCCGAGGACGGCTGGTTCCTGGTCCTGACCGGGCTGGTGCTGGCCGATGGTGACCGCGACGCGGTGGTCGAGTTCTTCCTCAAGCGCAACCTGCCCACCGTGGTGGTCAGCGGCGTGTATGACGAGGACCTGCGCAAGCGCGTGCTGCAGCAGCAGATCATCGACTACGTGCTGAAGAACACCCCGGGCAGCATCGACTATCTGGTGTGGCTGGTGCAGCGCCTGGAGCGCAACCGGCGCATCGCGGCGCTGGTGGTGGACGACTCGCCGTCCGCGCGTGGTTACGCCGCCGCCCTGCTGCGCATGTACGGTCACGAGGTGTACGAAGCAGCCGATGGCAACGAAGGCCTGGCGGCGATCGAGGCGCACCCGGCGATCCGCCTGGCCGTGGTCGACCAGGAAATGCCAGGCATGCAGGGCGTGGAGTTCACCCGCCGCCTGCGCACCCTGCGTTCGCGCGACAAGGTGGCGGTGATCGGCATTTCCGGCAATACCGATGCGTCACTGATCCCGCGTTTCCTGAAGAACGGTGCCAATGACTTCCTGCGCAAGCCCTTCTCGCGCGAAGAGTTCTTCTGCCGTGTGTCGCAGAACGTCGACCAGCTGGAGCTGATCGGCACGCTGCAGGACCTGGCCACCCGCGATTTCCTCACTGGCCTGCCCAACCGCCGCTGCTTCCTGGAACAGAGCCAGCGCCAGCTGCCGCAACTGCAGCTGCATGGCCAGTGCGTGGCCGTGGCGATGATCGACATCGACCATTTCAAACACATCAACGACACCCACGGCCATGAAGCCGGTGACGATGCGCTGCGTGCGGTAGCCCGTGCTGTCGGCGACCACGCGCGCAGCCAGGATCTGATCGCGCGCTTCGGCGGCGAGGAATTCTGCCTGCTGGTGCCGGACATGGAACAGGAAGAAGCGCTGCTCTATTTCGAGGAGCTGCGCCAGCGCATCGCCGCGCTGGAAGTGGATATCGGCAGCGCCACCCTGCGCATGACGGTCAGCATCGGCCTGTGCTGCCTGCGACCGCAGCGCGATGCGCTGCACCGGCTGATTTCCGAGGCTGATCGCCAGCTGTACCTGGCCAAGGCCGGCGGCCGCAACCGCGTCAGCTGCACCACGGTGGCCAGCCCGCTGCGCCCGCGCGAGGCTGCGCTGTCCTGACCGGCATGCTTTGATCCAGATCAACGCCGCCTGCGGGCGGCGCCTCTACAGTCGGCCCCGACATCAGCATGAAGGGGAGCCGGGGATGGCACTACTGGTCTGGCAGGACGATCTGAACATCGGCATCGATGTGATCGATCAACAACACCGCCGCATCATCGAAATGCTCAACCACCTGCACGTGGCACAGACCAGCCTGCAGCGGGCAGCGGTGGGCGAAGTGATCGACGAGGTGGTGGACTACACCATGTCGCACTTCGCATTCGAAGAAGAGCTGATGGAGGAGGCCGGCTACCCGTTCTGTGCCGCGCACAAGCGAGTGCATGAGGTCTTCATCAAGCGGGTATCGGAATACCGCATGCGCTTCCAGGCCGGCGAGGACATCAGCGACGAGCTGCGCACCATGCTCTCGCGCTGGCTGTTCAACCACATCCGCGGCGATGACCAGGCCTATGCCGAACAGGTCAAGCAGCATCTGAACCAGTTTGCCCGCGAACATCAGAGCGGCGGCTGGCTGGGCCGCACGCTCAAGCGCTTCTTCGGCTGATCAGTGCTGGCGGCGCTGCAGCGCCAGCAGCGCACACAACGTGACCACCGCGGTCAGGCACAGGTAGTAGCCGACCGCGACCAGCCCGTAGCGCTCAGCCAGCCAGGTCGCCAGGTACGGCGCCGGCGCTGCACCAAGAATGCCCGCCAGGTTGAACGACAGCGAGGCGCCCGTGTAGCGCACCTCCACCGGGTAGATCTCGGCCAGGAAGGTGCCGCAGGGGCCGTAGGTCAGCCCCATCAGGAACAGGCCCAGGCACAGGAACGTCAGCACCAGCCACGGGCTGCCGGGCTGGAACAGCGGTGCGAACAGCACGCCGAAGCCGATGATCAGCAGACTGGCGATGGCCATCGTGCGGCGCGTCCCCCAGCGGTCGCCGTAACGTGCCGACAGCGGGATGCCGGCGGCGAAGAACAGCATCGCCACCATCTGCATCAGCAGGAACTGCTCGCGGCTGTAGCCCAGCACCGCGGTGCCGTGGCCGAGGCTGAACACCGTCATCAGGTAGAACAGCACGAACGTAGCGAACGCACCCAGCGTGCCCAGCAGCATCGGCAACGGATGATCGCGCAGCACCGTCCACATCGGCAGACGCACCGGCGCCTTGCGCTCCAGCGCGCGCTTGAAATCCGGCGTCTCGTGGATGTTCAGGCGCACCCACAGGCCCAGGCCGACCAGCAGCGCACTGGCAACGAACGGAATGCGCCAGCCCCACTGCAGGAAATCGTCCTGGCCCAGGCAGCGGCCGAGCAGCAGGAAGATGCCTGCTGACAGCAGGAAGCCGATCGGTGCACCCAGCTGCGGGAACATGCCGTACCAGGCGCGCTTGCCCGGCGGTGCGTTTTCGGTGGCCAGCAGCACCGCCCCACCCCACTCGCCTCCCAGGCCCAGACCCTGGCCGAAGCGGCACAGGGCGAGCAGCGCTGGGGCCCACAGGCCGATCTGCGCATGGGTTGGCAGCAGGCCGATGGCGACCGTGGACAGGCCCATGGTCAGCAGCGCGGCCACCAGGGTGGCCTTGCGGCCGACGCGGTCACCGAAGTGGCCGAACACCGCTGAGCCCACCGGGCGTGCGATGAAGGCCACTGCGAACGTCGCCAGGGACTGCAGCAATGCGGCCTGGTCGCTGCTGTCCGGGAAGAACAGGTGCGGGAACACCAGCACCGCGGCGGTGGCGTAGATGTAGAAGTCGAAAAACTCGATGGTGGTGCCGATCAGGCTGGCCAACAGCACACGACGGGGAGAATTCACGGGTGGCGCGGCAGCGGTGATTGTCGACATCGGCAAGGCGGGTAACGGCGGATCGACCGATTCTGCCACGGGGCAGTGGCTGTACGGGGCGATGGTTTCAGCCGACACCGATGCCAACGAAATTTTTCCAGCCGCCCGCTAGGCTGCACCACCGGTCCCTGCATGGATGCTTCGCCGATGGGCTTTACCGCGCCGCAGTCGTGGTCCGATTCCCTGCTGCTGCCTCGTCTGGCCGCTTGGCTGGTGGTGCTGCTGGTGCATATGCTGATGCTGCTGTGGCTGCTGCATGCGGGGCGCATCGCCCTGGTGGCGCACGATGGTTCGCGGATCAGCCTGCGCTGGGTGCCGCCGGAAGCACTGCCGGTGATCCCGAGGGTTGTCGATACATCCCCGCCGTTGGCTACGCCGCGCCGGGATCCGCGCTCTCCCGCGCTTTCGCCCGCGGCGGCCGAGCAACTGACGGCACACGCCGATCAGCAACGCACTGTGGCTGTGCTCGCCGAGCCACTGAACCTGGGACTGCCGGCTGGCAGCATCGAGGGGGGCGACGGCATCAGTGCCGAGGGTCTGGCCGCAAAGCTGGTCGGCCGTCGTGAGGTGCATGCGGCGTTCGTACCCCGTCGCCATCATTTCCGGATCCGCCGGCAGATGACGCCTGAGCAGATCGTGCAGGGCGTTGCCCAGCTGCTTGGCACCTGGCCACCGGGTTACCTGGTTGACCCCTGCAGGCTGGGGCGGCAGGACATGGACTACTTCCAGAACGCGGTGGAGGAAATGGACCGGCAATTGCTGCGCGAGGCGGTGCTGCAGGTCAGTGCAAGCTGCCGATAACTCGGTACTACAACTGGATCCAGGTGGCCTTCATCTCGCTGTATTTGTCGAAGGCATGCAGCGATTTGTCGCGGCCGTTGCCTGACTGCTTGTAGCCGCCGAACGGCGCCGTCATGTCACCACCATCCCAGCCGTTCACCCACACGCTGCCCGCACGCAGCTGGCGGGCCACGCGATGGGCGCGACCGAGATCCCGCGTCCACAGGCCGGCAGCCAGCCCGTAGCGGCTGTCATTGGCCACGCGCACGGCCTCGGCTTCGTCATCGAAGCCAAGCACCGCCAGCACCGGGCCGAACACTTCCTCGCGGGCCAGCGCCTGCTCCGGCCGCACCTGGTCGAACACCGTCGGCTGCACATAACAACCGCCCGTCTCCACCTCGGCACGCTGGCCGCCCAGCAGCAGGCGCGCGCCATCGGCTTCGGCCCGGGCGATATCGGCCAGCACCTTGTCCACATGCGCGGCATCGACCAGCGCACCCATCGGCGCATCTGCCTGCAGCGGATGGCAGGGCTGCATGCGCTGTCCGTAAGCGATCACCTGGTGCACGAAGTCATCGCGGATCGAACGCTGCACCAGCAACCGCGAACCGGCCGTGCAGACCTCCCCCTGGTTGAAGAAGATGCCCTGCGCCACGCCCTTGGCCGCCGCATCCAGGTCCGGCGCATCGGCGAACACCACGTGCGGGCTCTTGCCACCGCATTCCAGCCAGACCCGCTTGAGGTTGGAACGACCGGCGTACTCCAGCAACCTGGCGCCGGTAGCGGTGGAGCCGGTGAAGGCCAGCACGTCCACATCCATGTGCAGGGCCAGCGGCTCGCCCACGCGTGAACCGTGGCCCGGCAGCACGTTGAGCACGCCCTCGGGCAATCCCGCTTCGGCCGCCAGCGCGGCCAGCCGCAACGCACTCAGCGGCGAGCGCTCGGAGGGCTTGAGCACCACCGAATTTCCCATCGCCAAGGCTGGCGCGATCTTCCAGCAGGCCATCAACAGCGGAAAATTCCACGGCACGATGGCGGCCACCACGCCTGCGGCTTCGCGTGTAACCAGACCCAGCTCGTGCGGGCCGGTGGGCGCGATTTCACCGTACAGCTTGTCCACCGCTTCGGCGGTCCAGGCCAGGCAGCGCACCACGCCGGGCAGGTCGATGCGACGCGCATCGCGGATCGGCTTGCCCATGTCCAGCGTTTCCAGCAGGGCCAGCTCGTCGGCGTGCGTCTCCACCAGCGAGGCCAACGCCAGCAGCACGCGCTTGCGATGGGCGGGGCTGGCCTGCGACCAGTGGCCAGCCTCGAACGCGCGGCGCGCGGAAGCAACTGCACGGTCCACGTCCTGCGCATCACAGTCGGCCACCGCACCCAGTACGCGCCCGTCAATCGGACTGATGCAATCAAAGCGCGCGCCGCTGGCGGCATCCACGTAACGGCCATCGATGAACGCTTGTCCGGGAATCGCCACGCGGCTGGACAGGGCCTGCCAGTGGCTGCGGTCGGGGAAGTGGGTCATGGGGTCCTCCGCGTATCGACTGTCCGCCGTTATACCGACGCGGCCGCTACCGGGCCGTGACGTGCACACCCCGGCCGTACCGGGCCGTGCCTGGCGACAGAACCGTGACGCGGCTGCGCTAGAGTCGCAACCATCGGACCCGACGGAGCCGGCATGAAAACCCCTGCAAGCGACCTGCACGACCTGGCCACCCAGCGCCCCGACTCACTGGATGCGTACTGGATGCCGTTCACTGCCAACCGCCAGTACAAGGGCGCGCCGCGCATGCTGGTGCGTGCCGAGGGCATGCACTACGAGGACGTGGATGGGCGGGCCATTCTCGATGGCACCGCTGGCCTGTGGTGCTGCAATGCAGGGCACGCGCGCCGGCGCATCGTCGACGCGATCGCCGAGCAGGCCGCCACGCTCGATTACTCGCCCGCCTTCCAGATGGGTTCGCCGCCGGCCTTCGCCCTGGCGCAGCGACTGGCGGCGCTGGCCCCGGCCGGGCTCAACCACGTGTTCTTCACCAGCTCGGGCTCGGAGGCGGTGGATTCGGCGATGAAGATCGTGCTGGCCCACCACCGCCTGCGCGGCGAAGGCCAGCGCACGCGTTTCATCAGCCGCGAGAAGGCCTACCACGGGGTCGGCTTCGGCGGCATGGCCTTGGGCGGGCTGCCCAACAACCGCCGTCAGTTCGGTCTGCAGCTCGGCGGCGTGGACTACCTGCGGCACACGCTGGACCTGTCACGCAATGCCTTCAGCAAGGGCCTGCCGCGCCAGGGTGCCGAGCTGGCCGACGATCTGGAACGGCTGATCGCCCTGCACGACGCTTCCACCATTGCCGCCGTGTTCGTCGAGCCCATCGCTGGGTCGGCCGGTGTGATCCTGCCGGCACCGGGGTATCTGCAGCGCCTGCGCGAGATCTGCGACCAGCACGGCATCCTGCTGGTGTTCGATGAAGTCATCACCGGGTTCGGCCGGGTCGGCATGGCGTTCGCCGCACAGCGTTTCGGGGTCACCCCGGACCTGCTGACCTTCGCCAAGGGCGCCAGCAACGGCGCGGTGCCGCTGGGTGGCGTACTGGTCGGCGACAGCGTGCATGCCAGCTTCATGCAGGGTCCGCCACAGGCCATCGAGCTGTTCCATGGCTATACCTATTCGGGCCACCCCTTGGCCTGCGCGGCGGCACTGGCCACGCTGGACGTCTACGCCGAAGAACGCCTGTTCGAGCGCGCGATCGAGCTGGGTGAATACTGGCAGGAGCGCCTGCATGCCCTGCAGGGGCTGCCGAACGTGATCGACATCCGCAACTTCGGCCTGGTCGGTGCGGTGGAGATGGCGCCGCGCAAGGACGCCCCCGGCAGCCGTGGCTACGAGGTGTTCCGCCGCTGCTTCCACGACGGGCGCCTGCTGGTGCGCTGTACCGGCGACATCATCGCGTTGTCACCGCCGCTGATCGTGGACAAGGCACAGATCGACCAGATCGCCGGCACCCTGGGCGAGATGATCCGGGCCACCGCCTGAGGCCGGGACGGTGGTGGCGAGCGGGTACAATGGGCGGTTCCGCTCCTGCCCGTTGCCGTGCCCATGAACATCGTCGTCAAAGAAGAACTCAAGGCCTACATCGACCCGCTCACCGCGGACGAACACGAGGCGCTGGAGCGCAGCATCCTCGCCGAAGGCTGCCGCGATGCGCTGGTGCTGTGGGGCGAGGTGCTGGTGGATGGACACAACCGCTTCGGCATCTGCCAGAAACATGACCTGCCGTTCAACACCGTGCAGAACACCCGCTTCCAGAGCATGGAAGACGTGCACCTGTGGATGATCGAGCAGCACCTGGGCCGACGCAGCGTTTCCGATTTCCAGCGCGGCGTATTGGCCCTGCGCAAGCGCGACATCCTGTCCGCCCGCAAGCAGGTCGAGCAGGCGCAGCTGCAGCGTGAGAGCGATGGCACCGCCGAGCTTGCCGACGAAGCCGGCGAGGACAGCCCGCCGTGGGAACCAGCGCCGAAGATCAGCCGCGCCGAACTGGCCCGCGAAGCCAAGCTGAGCACCAGCCAGGTCGGCATGATCGAACGCATCCACGCCCAGGCCGCGGCCGAGGTGGTGGAAGCGGTGAAGGCCGGCATGATCTCGATCAGCGCCGCCGCTGCCGTGGCCGACCTGCCGGAAGAAGAGCAGCGCGCCGCTGCCGCCGGTGGCAAGGATGAACTGAAGCAGGCTGCAAAGCGCGTGCGTGAGTCCAAGCGCAAGCCCCGTGCGCCGAAGCCGGAAACGGAGTCGCCGGAAATGGACTTCGAAGAAGCCAACGAGGATGAGATCGCCAGCCGCGATGCCGAGGTACTGGCTGCGCTGGAGCAGCTGGGCGAGGATGCCCCGGCGCTGCGCCGTCGCGTGGTGAACCTGACCCGCGAGAACGACACCCTGCGCGCGCAGCTCGCCCATCTGCGCAAGCAGCTGGAAGCGCTCTGAACCCTGTGGTAGTGCCAGCCGCTGGCCGGCATCTGCAACCCACCCGCAACGTTCACGAGGTTGCCGGCCAGCGGCCGGCACTACCGGGCGCTCACCGGCCTGCGGGTAGACTTCGGGCATGACGTCTGCCATCGATCCGCGCCACGCCCAGCTGCGGCGCCTGAAAGCCCTCGCCCTTGGCCTGCTGCTGCTGATGCTGGCCGGCTTCGCGGTCAGCCACTGGCAGGGCGAACGCGGTATCTGGGCCTGGGTCTCGGCCTTCTGCGAGGCTGCCGCGGTGGGCGCACTCGCCGACTGGTTCGCAGTGGTCGCCCTGTTCCGGCGGCCGATGGGCCTGCCGATTCCACATACGGCAATCATTCCGCGCAGCAAGGAACGCATCGGCGACAGCCTCGCCCTGTTCGTGCGCGACCAGTTCCTGGAACCGACCGTGCTGCTGGCCAAGCTGCAGGTGTTCGACCCGGCCAGCCGCCTCGGCAGCTGGCTGGCCGATCCCGCGCGGTCACGGATGCTGGCCGACATGGCCCGTGGCTGGGCACTGCAGGCGCTGGACTTCTTCGATGAAGCCGCGGTGCGGCGGCAGCTGCACAGCTTCGTGGTGCAGCAACTGCGGCAGTGGAATGCCGCGGCCACCGCCGGCGAGCTGCTGGGCCTGCTGACCGCCGATGGCCGTCACCAGCGGGTGCTGGACGAAGGCCTGCAACGGTTGGGGCGTTGGCTGGAGCAGCCGGAAGTGAAGGAACGCGCTTCGCAGCTGATCGTGCGCTACATCCAGCGCGAATGGCCGACGCTGTCGAGCACGGTGAACTGGATCAAGCCGATCGATGAGATCGGCGACAACCTTGCCGAACGCCTGGCACGGGCGGTGCTGGAAGAACTGCAGCAGGTGCTGGCCGAGCCGCAGCATCCGCTGCGCCAGGATTACGAGCAATGGCTGGGCAACTACGTGCAGCGCCTGCGCGAAGACCCGGCACTGGCCGAGCGCATCGAGCAGCTCAAGCAGGAAATGATCGACCACCCTGCCCTGCAGGAGTACGTGCAGGGCCTGTGGTCGCGCATCCAGGCCAGCCTGCGTGGCGATCTGCAGCGCGAGGATTCGGCACTGGTCGGCCATCTGCAGCGCAGCCTGGCCTCGCTGGGCGACAGCCTGCAATCGGACCCGGCGTTGCGCGAGGCGTTGAACCAGCACCTGCTGGAAGGCGCACAGCGCCTCACCGGGCGCCTGCGCGAGGGCGTCACCACCCATATCGCGCAGACCGTGAAGAGCTGGGACGAACGCCATCTGGTCGAACAGCTGGAGCTGAGCGTCGGCCGCGACCTGCAGTTCATCCGCTTCAACGGCACCCTGGTGGGCGGCCTGATCGGCCTGCTGCTGCATGCCGCCACGGTGCTGTTCCGGTTCTAGGCTGAGATTCCGGAGCCCTGGTCAGTAGATCCACGCCACGCGTGGATGATGAGGGAAGCTGTCACGCTTGCTTAACGAAATGCGAATGCCTATCATTTACTGATCGGTTGTACGCTTAGCCAAGCGGGGCACGGAAGCACGCGCCCACCCGCCCCTTCGCCCGTGTACATCCCCCGACCACTGGGTCGCCTGCCTGCCGCAGGTGGCGCACCGTCGATGGGAATCACGCTGGGCGACGTGCGCGGAGCGCATGGCTGCCATGGGTGCGTTTGCCATCGCCTGTTTTTTGTCCTGCATGGAATCGCACCGATGGCTCCGTCCCTGATTACTCCCCGTCCAACCCTGCTGGCCCTGGCCGTGACCGCACTGTTGATCGCACCGTTGGCACACGCTGAGGAAGGTTCTGCCGACCCGTCCGCGCGCACCCTGGACACCATCCAGGTAACTGCCGATGGCGACATTGCCGACAGCTACACGGTCAAGCGGGCCAGCACCGCAACCAAGCTCGGCCTGTCGCTGCGCCACACGCCGCAGTCGATGACCGTGGTGACCCGGCAGCGGCTGGACGACATGGGCCTGTTCTCCCTGTCCGATGTGATGGGCCAGGTCACCGGCGTAGCGGTGTCGGTCACCGACAGCGAACGCATCAACTACGTCTCGCGCGGGTACAACATCACCAATTTCCAGGTCGATGGCATGCTCAACACCTTCGGTGGCTACATCAAGACCAACACCGACAGCGTGATCTACGACCGCATCGAAGTGGTGCGTGGTGCCACCGGCCTGACCACCGGTGCGGGTGATCCATCGGGCACCATCAACTTCGTCCGCAAGCGCCCCACCGATACGTTCCAGATGAGCGCCAACCTCACGCTCGGCCGCTGGGGCAACCAGCGCTTGGAAGCCGACCTCGGCGGTCCCATCGCCCTGGATGGCCGCATCCGCGCCCGCGTGGTCGCGGCCAAGCAGCAGAGCGATTCGTTCCGCGATGTGTACAAGCTGGACAAGGACGTTTTCTACGGCATCGTCCAGGCCGACATCACCGACACCACCCTGCTGGAAGCCGGCTATGAGTACCAGTCGCCGCGCACCACCGGCGTGACCTGGGGCGTGGTGCCGTACTGGGGCGCCGATGGCAAGCCGGCCAACCTGCCGCGCTCGACCAACCTGTCGGCGCGCTGGAGCAGCTGGCCGATCATCGAAAAGAGCGCCTTCGCCCGCCTTGAACAACAGCTGGGCCATGGCTGGGCCGCGAAATTCGCCTACACCCGCTCCAAGCGCGAGACCGACGGCGCGGTCTGGTACGGCGCGTCCGGTTACCCGCGTGCCGATGGCAGCGGCATCTCTGCCTTCGTCGGCAGCTTCGGTGAAAACGGCGACATGCAGGTGTTCGACTTCAACGTCGGCGGTCCGTTCCAGTTGTTCGGCCGCGAACACGAACTGGTGTTCGGCTTCGGCCAGTCGGTGCGCAAGGGCGAAGTGCCTGCGAGTGAAACCGCCGCTTACCCGGACAGCTACGCCCGCGTGCCGGACTGGCGCAGCTGGAACGGCGACGTCGCGCCGCTGCAGGTCACCCGCCTGGGTTATCTCGCCTCGGAAGACGAACTGCGCCAGCGTGCCGCCTACCTGGCCGCACGCCTGCAGCTGGCCGAGCCGCTGACCGCCGTGCTCGGCGCCCGCTACGGCAGCTGGGAAACGCGCAGCTGGAACTACACCCATGACGCCGCCGGCCGCCTGACCGGTACCACCCGCGGTGGCTACAAGCCGGACGACTCGCTCACCCCGTACGCGGGCTTCATCTACGACTTCAACCGTTACTTCAGCGGCTACGTCAGCTACACCGACATCTTCCAGCCGCAGAACTACCGCGACAAGGCCAACAACTACCTTGAACCGGTCGTCGGTGACATGTGGGAAGCCGGGCTCAAGGCCGAGTTCTTCGATGGCCTGCTCAACACCTCGGTCGCGGTGTTCAAGGGCGAGAAGGACAACGTCGCCGAGCTCGATGATTCGGTGCCGGAAAACTCGTTGCCCGGTGGCATCAGCGCTTACCGCTCCACCGGCAAGGGCAACAAGGTGAAGGGCTGGGAAATCGAAGCGCAGGGCAGCCTGGGCGAGCACTGGAACCTGTCGACCGGGTTCACCCACACCGTCAGCCGCAATGCGCTGGGCGTCCGCCAGAACACCACCGTTCCGGTCGACCTGTTCCGCCTCAACGCCAGCTGGCGTCCGGGCGGTGCCGAAGGCCGTTTCTGGATCGGTGGCGGCGCGACCTGGCAGAGCGGCATCTGGAGCCTGAGCAACAAGCCGCGCGAGGACTTCCTGGTCAGCGGCAAGCGTGACCGCGTGGCGATCGAACAGGGTGACATCTACCTGCTCAACCTGTCGGCCGGCTATCGCTTCAACGAGAACTTCACCGCCCAGGTGAACGTGAACAACCTGCTGGACAAGAAGTACTACAACCGCGTCGGTTTCTACGACGGCGTGTACTGGGGCGAACCACGCAACGTGATGATGACGCTGCGCTGGAAGCTCTGACGATCTGATGGATGGCGCCGGTTCTGCGACCGGCCCCGGCCACGGATGGCCACCCCCGGCGCGCTTCGGTGCGCCGGTCCTCTTTCATTCAACCTGCAGGACCGCCGTGGATCGCTCGCCCGCAACCGCCAGCCCCCGCCTCAGCACCTTCTTCGCCAACCCGCGATGGGGCGTGCTGTCCCGATCCCTTGCCGCTATCTTCGGCGGCTACGCGCTTGCCTCGATGACCACTGTGTTCTGCGCGTTGGCGCTGCCGGGCGCGCGCGGCCAGGCTGTGCTGACCGGCATGCTGCTGGCGATCCTGGTCGCCGCCTGCGCCGCGCTGTGGGCGTTCGCCACCCGCAGTGCGCTGCGCGCCTGGGTCGGCATTCTCATCCCCACCCTGCTGATGGCCGGTGTTTCGCGCCTGCTGGGAGCGTGGGCATGAAGAATGGATTCCGCCAATCCATGGCCTGGCTGCACACCTGGACCGGCCTGCTGGTCGGCTGGCTGCTGCTGCTGATCTTCATGGCCGGCACCGCCAGCTACTACCGCGAGGAAATCAGCCGCTGGATGCGCCCGGAACTGCCGCGCAGCACGGTCAGCACCGACGAAGCGGCGCAGCGCGCGGCCGACTACCTGCTGACCAATGCACCACAGGCCGAAAGCTGGTTCGTCACCCTGCCGCAGCCGCGCAATCCGGCCATGCAGATGTTCTGGCGGTTGCCAGAGGCACTGGCCGACCCGAGCAAGGGCCGCCGCGGCGCCTTCGGTGATGCCACCCTGGACCCCAACACGGGCACCGAGCTGAAGGCGCGCGAGACCCGTGGCGGCGACTTCTTCTACCGCCTGCACTTCGACCTGCATTACATCCCGGTACTGTGGGCGCGCTACCTGGTGGGCTTCTGCGCGATGTTCATGCTGGTGGCGATCATCACCGGCGTGATCACCCACAAGAAGATCTTCAAGGACTTCTTCACCTTCCGGAAAGACAAGAGCCTGCGCTCCTGGCTGGACTTCCACAACGTCAGCGCGGTGATGGCCCTGCCCTACCACGCGATGATCACCTACACCGGCATCGTCACGTTGATGATCATGTACCTGCCGTGGGGAGTGAACGCGGCCTACGGTACCGACCAGGATGCCTTCTACGCGGAGGCCTTCGGTGGCCTGCCCGAAGTCACCGCGCCTGCCGAAGGCAAGGCCGCACCCCTGCCCCTGCGGCAGCTGCTGGACAGTGCCCGCACGCACTGGCACGGAACCGAGGTCGCCGGTTTCAGCGTTGCCAATCCCGGTGCTGCCAATGCGGTGATCGACATCCGCCAGCGCGACGGCAAGCGTTTGTCCATCGATACGCCCGCGCTGCGCTATGACATGGTCACTGGCGCGCTGCTGCAGGAAACCCCGCCTTCCGGCGGCGCCACCGCCACCCGTGGCGTGCTGTATGGCCTGCACCTGGCACGCTTCGCCGATTGGGGCGTGCGCGCCCTGTTCTTCCTGTCCGGCCTGACCGGCTGCCTGATGGTGGCCAGCGGCGTGGTGCTGTGGGCGGTGAAGGAGCGTCCGAAGCATGCCAAGACGGGTCGCACCGGCTTCGGCCTGCGGCTGGTCGATGCACTGAACATCGGCGCCGTGGCCGGCCTGCCGATCGCCTTTGCCGCCTATTTCTGGGGCAACCGGCTGCTGCCGCTCGGCCTGGCCGAGCGCTCCAACGCCGAGGCAAACGTGTTCTTCTACGCGTGGGGCGCCTCGCTGCTGGCGGCCTTCATCTGGCCCAAGCGGATGATGTGGGCGTGGCAGCTGTACACCGGCGCGGCCGCGTTCGCCCTGATCCCGCTAGTGAACGCGCTGACCACCCACGCGCACTTGGGTGTGACCCTGTTCAACGGTGACTGGGCATTGGCCGGTTTCGATCTGTCGATGATCGCCTTCGGCGCGATGCTGGCCCTGTGCGGCTGGCGCATGCAGCGCTGGACACCACCACTGAGTGCCGCCGAGAAGAAGAAGCGCGCGGCCGCCGCTGCAGCGACCAAGACACCGGCCGATGCAGTGGAAGCGGAGGCCAGCGCATGATGCTGCTGGTACTGGGATTGTCGTTCACAGCGTTCACCGCGCTGTCGCTGGCGATGGAAAAGCACCAGCAGGAACTGCATGGCAAGGCAGCAGCGTCACCGGTACGGCGCACGCAATGGCGGGTGCTGGGTTGGGTGCTGCTGACCGTGGCGTTCGCGCTGTGCGTGGTCGACCAGGGCTGGGCGATGGGCCCGGTGCTGTGGCTCGGCGCGCTTACGCTGGGTGGAATGGTGCTGGCGTTCGCGCTGTATCCGTACAGGCCGAAGTGGATCGCGCCGCTGGCGGTCGGGTTGCCGGTGATCGGGTTGGTGGTGGCGTTGGTGTAGCAGAAGCCGCCGGGGTCGGATCCCTTGCGCACAGCGCAAGGGCTCTGACCCCATGCACGTACCGCCATCGACGCATGGTGTGGATCTACCGACCTTGATGGGGTCAGAGCCCCTGCGCTGCGCGCAGGGGATCCGACCCCGGACATCGCCAGGCATCACGCCAGGCGCTTCAGCTCCCACGCACGATGGATGCGTGCGTTGCGCTCGAAATCGGGGCCGATGGTGCTGGCGCTGATCTCGCGGCACTGGGCGAATTCGGCGATGGCGTTCTCTTCCAGCTTGAAGCGGCGGAAGTTGTTGGAGAAGTACAGCACGCCACCCGGTGCCAGTCGTGCGACGGCCGCACGCAGCATCTTCACCTGCTCGCGCTGTACGTCGAAGTCCTCGGCGCGGGCCGAATTGGAGAACGTCGGCGGGTCGCAGAAGATCACGTCGTACTGGCCGCGATCGCCTTCCAGCCATGCCATCGCATCGGCCTGCACCAGCAGGTGCTGGTTGCCGCCCTGCCCGTTCAAGGCCAGGTTGTCATAGCACCACTGCAGGTAGGTGGCCGACAGGTCGACGCTGGTGGTGCTGGCCGCACCGGCCACCGCCGCCTGCACACTGGCCACGCCGGTGTAGCAGAACAGGTTGAGGAAGCGCTTGCCGCGCGCCTGCTCGGCCATCAGGCGACGCAGCGGGCGATGGTCGAGGAACAGGCCGGTGTCCAGATAGTCGAACAGGTTCACCTGCAGCAGCGCATTGTTCTCGCGTACCACGAGGAACTCATCACGCTGCTCGAAACGGCCGTACTTGCTGCCGCCCTTGCCACGTTCGCGCGACTTCATCGACACCTGTTCCGGCGGTACGGCGAAGACCTCGCGCGCAGCGGCCAGCAGTTCATTGCGGCGACGGCGCACGTCGTTCTCGGGAATCGCAGCCGGTGCGGCGTATTCCTGCACGTGCAGGAACGTGCGGCGCTGGCCGCCATCTTCCTCGTACACATCGATGGCCGCTGCGTATTCCGGCAGATCGGCATCGTAGGCGCGGAAACAGGTGATGCCTTCGCGCGCGCGCCAGCTCTTGAACTTCTTCAGGTTCTTGCGCAGGCGGTTGGCCACCATCTGCGCGCCTTCGCTCAGCTCGCGCACCTGTGCCGGATCGCGACCCGGCACCGCAATCGGATCACAGACGATCAGTGCACATTCCAGTGCGCCATTGAACATCTGGTACTTCTTGCCCGCACGCAGGCCGGTAGCGAAGGCCAGCTCGTCATTGCCGCACAGCAGGCTGGCGCGCCACTGCGGCACCGCCTTCTGCAGGGCATTGCCGAGCTTGCGGTACAGCGCAGGATCCGCCGCCAGGCGCTCGTCATACGGCGGGTTGCAGACCACCGCGCCGATCTCCTGCTCCGGGGTGGGCAGGTCAGCCACATCGGCGCGAGTGAAGCGGATGGCATGGGCGACGCCGGCCACTTCCGCGTTCTCGCGCGCCGCCTGGATCGCCACCGGGTCGATGTCGCTGCCGTGGACGACCGGCTTCAGCGCAGCCAGGCCGGCCGCTTCGCGATCACGCGCTTCGCTCTGGATGGTCTTCCAGGCCGCCTTGTCGAAGCCCAGCCAGCGGCTCGGCGGCAGGCTGCCATGGCGCATCAGGCCGGGAGCGACGTCGGCGGCCATCAGCGCGCCTTCGATCAGCAGGGTACCGCTGCCGCACATCGGATCCAGCAGGCCGCCTCCGGCAGCGTGCAGACGCGGCCACTGCGCGCGCATCAGCAGCGCGGCAGCCAGGTTTTCCTTCAACGGCGCGTCATGGGCAGCACCACGCCAGCCACGGCGATGCAGCGGGCCACCACCGAGGTCGATCGACAGCGAGGCGCGACCCTTGCGCAGCGACAGGTTGACGCGCACATCCGGCAGATCGGTGTTGACCGAGGGGCGCTCGAGCCCTTCGTCACGCATGCGGTCGACGATGGCGTCCTTGATCCGCTGCGCGGCGAAACGGGCATGGGTGATCTTGTCGCCGGACACGTGCGCGTCCACCGCCAGGGTCATCTCCGGCTTGATGTGCTCGTGCCACGGCAGCGCGCGCACGCCGTCATACAGCGCCTGCTCGTCCGGGCATTCGAATTCGTCGATCGGCCACAGTACGCGGCTGGCCAGCCGCGACCACATGACGATCCGCAGCGCCTGCTCCAGTTCGCCATCGGCATTGACGCCGGCGATGGTGGCAGTGGCCTTTTCCAGGCCGAGGGCCGACAGCTCATCGGCAAGCAGGTATTCCAGGCCCTTGGCGCAGGAGACAAAAAATTTCACGGGATCGGTTCGCAGGTGGTCAGGCACGGCAGGGAGCCGGGCCATTCGGAAGGGAGGGCCGTAGGCACGGCCGGCAGCCCCGCGCCAGGGGCGGCGGGGCTGCCATTGTAGTCAATGCGGGCGGGCGCGCCGTGCGCCCGGGCTTCACAGCTGCCGCAGCAGGCGCTCGAAGGCCTGCGCGGAGGCCTCCACATGGCGTTCCAGGCGATGGCCGTCGTCCACCAGCAGCAGCTGCGCCGAGCGCGCCTGTGCCCAGGCGATGACCCCGGCGGCCGGCACCACCTCGTCATGCCAGGCCTGCACCACCGTGGTCGGCACCGGTGCGGCGTCCAGCGCCGGCATCGGGCCCATGGTGGTTGGCGGCACCATCAGGAACAGGCCAGCCACCGGCACCTGCAGCGAGGCGATGGCGGAGATGTAGGCGCCCAGGCTGGAGCCGGCCAGCACCACCGGCCCCTGCGCAGCGGCAGCGGCCGTGTGCTCGATCAGGCGCTGCAGGCGGGTGCGCACGTCGCCAACGCGGCTGACCTCGCTCATCGCGTCCAGGTCGGTGTAATCGGGGCGTTCATGGGTCCAGCCCAGGCGCTCGGCAACCTCGGCCAGGGCGGTGACCTTGGTCGCCTCCGGGCCGCTCTCGAAACCGTGCGACAGGATGCAGTGACCGCGGCTCATACGTGCGCTCCCACGGAGCGGACCGACAGCAGAAAGGAAGGCAGTTTCATTCGGCAATGCTAGCATCGCCGCATGCCCAACCCGCTCCTGCCCGGCCTGCAGCTGCAGCCGCTGCCCTATCACGACCGCCTGCCCGTGCGCGATCCATCCAGCCTGGCGATGGTGGTCATCCACTGCACCGAACTGCCCGACCTGGCTACCGCCCGCGAGTACGGCGAGCGCGTGCTGTACGACAGCGGCGCCGGCAACAGCGGGCATTTCTACATCGACCGCGACGGCAGCGTGGTGCAGTACGTGGCGCCGGAGCGCATCGCCCACCACGTGCGCGGCATGAATGCCGATTCGGTGGGCATCGAACTGGTCAATTCGGGGCGCTACCCGCACTGGCTCGACAGCCGCCACCAGGCGATGGACGAGCCGTATACCGAAGCGCAGCTGTTGGCGTTGGAACGGTTGCTGCAGGCGCTGGTGCTGCAGTACCCCTCGCTGCGGCAGATCGCCGGCCACGACCAGTTGGATCTGGAGCAGGTACCTGCCAGTGACGATCCGGCCGTGACCGTGGCGCGCAAGCGTGATCCGGGCCCGTTGTTCCCGTGGCAGCGGATCCTGGCCAAGGTGCCGTTGCAGCCGCTGGGTTGATCGGCAGGGCTGCGCCCTAGGTACACGCCATCGCATACGCGCTGTCGCTCCCACGCTTCGCTGCGCGAACCGCGGGCCCCACTTACCAGCTCCCACACCCCCGCCGCTTCGCGGCCGCCCCCTGACTCAGGGGGCTCTGCCCCGGATATGAACCGGTGGCCAGTAGATCCACGCCATGCGTGGATGAACGTCAAATCGATCTGCCCGCTTCGCTCAGGCGCCGGTAGCCACCGGGTGGCTGCTGTCGCTGACCCAGCCACTCCATGAATCCGCATAGATGCGCGCGCCGGACAGGCCCGCACTTTCCATCGCCAGCAGCAGATGGCAGGCGGTCACGCCGGAGCCGCACATCAGGACCACGCGCTGCGGGTCCTGGTTGCCGATCACACCCTGCAGTTCGGCCCGCAGCTCCTGTGCATCGCGCAGGCGGCCGTCCAGTACGTTCAACGCGAACGGCCGATTGACCGCCCCTGGCACGTGGCCGGCGACCGGGTCCAGCGGCTCCACCTCGCCACGGAAACGCTCGCCTGCGCGGGCATCGACCAGCCAGCCCGGCGCATGCTTGAGGCGCGATTCGATCTCGTCCGCGCTGGCAATCTGGCTGGTATCGAAACGCCCCGGATACGCCGGCAACGCCGTGACCTCGCTGCTGCCGGTCGCCAGCGGCTGGCCGGCAGCCTGCCACGCGGCGATGCCACCATCGAGGACGGCAACCTTCGTGTGCCCGATCAGGCGCAGCAGCCACCACAGTCGCGCGGCGGCCATGCTGCCATCGCTGCCGTCATACACCACAACCTGCGTATCGGGGCCGATGCCCCATTGCCCCAGGCGCGCGGCGAACGCATCGCTGTCCGGCAACGGGTGGCGCCCATGGCCGATCCGCGCCAGGTCGGACAGGTCGCGGTTGAGATCGGCATGCACCGCACCGGGAATGTGTCCCTGCGCGTAGAGGCCAATACCCGCCTGCGGATCGGCCAGCGATGCACGCGCGTCGACCACGCGCACGGCGGTGCTTGCAGTCGCGCGGGCATCGACCACGCGTACTCCGTCGCCCAAGGCCGCAGCCAGGGTCGCGACATCAACGAGAGTGGTCCACGGCGGGTCGATCAGATTCATTGCACTTGCTCCAGGCGGCGACGCAGGTTGTACAGGATGGCCGCAGTAGCGCCCCAGATGCGCTGGCCGGGCCAGCCGTATTCGAGGACATGGCGGACGCGGCCGCGATGATTGATTTCGACCTGGCGCAGGTTGTCGGCGGCCATCAGATAGTCCAGCGGCACTTCGAACACCTCGGCCACTTCGCTGGGCTGCGGTACCGCCACGAAATCCGGATCGATCACCGCCACCACCGGGGTTACCCGGTAGCCGGTGATGGTCACGAATGGATCGAGATAACCCAGTGCCTGCACCTGCGTCGGCGCCAGGGCGATTTCTTCCTGGCTTTCGCGCAGTGCGGCGGCCAGCGCATCACGATCATCCGGCTCGGTACGGCCACCGGGAAAACCGACCTGGCCACCATGTTGCCGAAGGGTTTCGGTACGCCGGGTCAGGATCACCTGCGCACCGTTGGCACGCGGCACGATGCCGGCCAGCACTGCGGCCTCGACCGGTGGGCCCGGGGGCAGCAGGTCATCCAGCTCACTACGATTCCAGCCGTCACCTGCCGGCGGCTCGGCCAGCGGATGCAGTGCGCGCAGCAGGCGCTCATGATCAGCCAGGGAGCCTCGCAGCGACTGCTGCAGCTGTTGGCGCAGTGGCAGCACGCGCTGCAGGATGTGGGTGCGCTCACTGTCGCTCATCGACGACCACCGTGCGATTTCGTCGATATGCCGCCCGCAGCCAGCGCAGAGCCGGTTGCGATCCAGCTTGCACACGTTGATGCAGGGGCTTGCGACAGCACGCGCCGTTTCTTCCATTATTTGCACCGGTCAACAGTAGCGCGAATGGGCTGGATTTGGGATGGGGCCCACACGGTTGCTGCGTACTGCAGAAACAAGAACGCGCCGGTGGAATCACCGGCGCGTTGATGTTGACGCTGTTTCTTCTTACTTGACGCTGATCAGCTTGATCTCGAACTGCACAGCCACGTTCGGCGGGAACGGGGTGCGCGGGTCGGCACCATAGGCCTGATCCGGCGGCAGGGACACTTCCCACTTCGAGCCAGCCGGCATCTGCAGCAGGGTCTCGCGCATGGCCTTCATTTCGACTTCGCTGACCTTGATCGACGGAATCTGCTGGGCCGGGCGAGCCTCGGTCGGACGCTGGCCGTACGGGAACGGACCGGCCACTTCCAGCTGCACGGTGCTGGCCTGGGTCGGCTTGGCACCCTTGCCGGCTTCGATCACACGGTACTGAACGCCGCTCGGCAGGGTCTGCACGCCCGCCTTGGCCTTGTTCTGCGCCATGAACTGATCGCTCTTGGTCTTGTTGTCGGCAGCGGCCTTTTCGTACTCGGCCTTGGCGGCCTGGGCACGGCCCTGCTCGCGCTTCTGGAACGCTTCAACGGCCGGCTTCAGCTGCTCAGCGGTGATCGCCGGCTGCTTCTTGGCGTAGGCGTCCTGCAGACCCTTCACCACCGAGTTGATGTCCAGCTGCTCACCGCGACCAGTCAGCTCCGCCAGGTTGTTGCCGTAGTCGTAACCGAAGTAGTAGCTCAGCTTGCCCTTCTCGGACGCAATGTCCTGGGCGAAGGCATTGCCCGTCAGGGCCAGGGCCGCGACGGCGACCGCGATAGAACGCAACTTCATCAAACAGTTCTCCAGGGGTGGTAACTCAGGGACGTTCTGCGCCGCCCTGAGGCGACGGGTTAGGATAACGGCCACAACGTGTAACCGCTACTCACCACGCAGGCTATGACCTGTCTGCGTTTACAGAGTTCAATATCACTTTTTTTTAACGTTCCAGGAGTTTCCCGTGGTCGAGGCCCCCGCTCCCCGCCCGGTCGACGTCAGCGATGACGGCGCCGTCCGCACCATTACCGTGCAGCGCCCGGACAAGCTCAACGCCCTCAATGCCGCGACCCTGCAGGCGCTGGCCGAGGCGTTCAGCGACGCGGCCACCGATCCGGCGGTACGGGTGGTAGTACTGACCGGCGCTGGCCCCAAGGCATTCGTGGCCGGGGCCGACATCGCGGAAATGAACACATTGAGCGCGGTTCAGGGACGTGACTTCTCCCTGCTCGGCCAGGCCCTGATGCGCCGCATCGAACGCATGCCCAAGCCGGTGATCGCCCGTGTGAACGGTTTTGCGCTGGGCGGCGGCCTGGAACTGGCGATGGCCTGCCACCTGCGCATTGCGGCCGATTCCGCCAAGGTCGGCCAGCCGGAGATCAATCTCGGCCTGATTCCCGGCTTCGGCGGCAGCCAGCGCCTGCTGCGCCTGTGTGGCCGCGCGGCCACGCTGGAGCTGTGCCTGCTGGGTACCCCGATCGACGCCGCGCGCGCGCTGGCCCTGGGCATCGTCAACGAAGTAGTGCCTGTTGCCGAGCTCGACGGCCGCGTGCAGGCCCTGGCCCGGCAGCTGGCACAGTCGGCGCCGCTGGCGCTGCGCGGCCTGCTCGACGCGGTGCACGTGGGCGGCGAATGCAGCCTGGACGCCGGCCTGGAATACGAAAGTGCGCAGTTCGGCCTGCTGTTCGCCACCGAAGACATGCGCGAAGGCACCAGCGCCTTCCTGCAGCGCCGTCCCCCCGCCTTCCAGAACCGCTGACGCCATGGCATCCCGACCCAACCCCGTGCTGCTGTTTGCCCGGGTCCAGGCAGACGATCCCGATGGCGCCCTGCAGGCTGGGCTGATGGACTACGTGGCGCGCGCTGGCGATGACCGGCTGCTGCCCGACCATCCGGACCTGCCCGACCGGCTCTGCCAGATGCAGTTGCAACTGCAGCGTGCATGGGCCGCGCGCGAACGTTTCCGCGCACGCGCCGTGCGCCTGGCCCGCCGCGAGGCCGAGCGT
>NZ_JBNYZT010000004.1:0-387823 GCF_050573115.1 Stenotrophomonas indicatrix | reverse complement strand
TACCCAAGCAGGTGCAGCTGGAGCGCTTGTACGACGAATACTGGGATGCCTCCATGCGGTTGAACCCGCTGCAGGCCACCTTCCAGGGCGAACCACGCTACAACGACCAGTTGCCCAATATCCTGTCCGCCGCCTGGCGCCAGCAATCGCACGACTTCACCACCGAATGGCTGGGCAAGGTCGAGAAGATCGGCAGCGACGGCCTGCAGGGACAGGACCTGCTCAGCTACGAGATCTTCGTGCGCGACGCCCGCGCCTCGCTGGCCGCCGAACGCTATCCGAGCTGGATGATGCCGATCAGCCAGTACTACAACGTCGGCAGCATCATGGCCATCCTCGGCGCCGGTGCTGGCGCGCAGCCGTTCAACACGGCCAAGGACTACGACACCTGGTCGCGCCGCTCGCTGGGCATTCCCGATCTGTTCGACCAGGCCATCGCCAACATGCGCCAGGGCATGAAGGCCGGCGTGGTGCAACCGCGCGACCTGATGGAAAAGGTGCTGCCGCAACTGGATGCAGTGATCAAGCCGACCGCCGAAGAGAGCATCTTCTGGTCGCCGATCCGGACCATGCCGGAGTCCATCTCCGCCGAAGACAAGGCGCGCATCAGCGCCGAGTACAAGCGCATGATCGAACTGCGCATCATGCCGGCCTACCGCGCCCTGCGTGGCTTCATCGCCACCGAATACCTACCTGCCACGCGCAGCAGCAGCGGCCTGGGCGCACTGCCCGACGGGCAGGCCTGGTACGCCAATCTGATCGTGCAGACCACCGCCAGCCAGCAGACCGCCGCGCAGTTGCATGCGCTGGGCGAACAGCGCGTGCAGGAGCTGCAGGCGCAGATCACCACGGTGATGCGCGACGGCAAGCTGCGCAGTTCGCAGGCCAAGCTGCTGCGCAGCATGCGCAACGACCGCCAGTTCCAGTACAGCGATGCCAACGCGCTGCTCAACCGCTACCGGCAGGTGCAGCAGCAGGTCGATGCACGCCTGCCGCAGGTGCTGGACACCCTGCCGAAGGCGCCGCTGCAGATCCATGCAGTGGAGCCGGAGCGCGCCATGACCGCCGCCGCAGCCTCCTACCAGCCGTCACCCCCGGGGCAACCCGGCGTGCTGTTCGTCAACACCCGTGACCTGCCCAGCCGCAAGCGCTGGAACGTGCCGGTGCAGTATCTGCATGAAGCCATTCCCGGCCACCACGTGCAGCTGGGCCTGCAGCAGGAACTGACCAAGCTGCCGCGCTTCCGCCGCCTCGGCGGTGACCTCGCCTTCGTCGAAGGCTGGGGCCTGTATGCGGAGACCCTGGGCGAAGACCTCGGCGCGTACAGCGATCCGTACGACCGCATCGGCTATCTGTACTCGCGCCTGCTGCGCGCCGCGCGCGTGGTCGCCGACACCGGCGTGCATGCGCAGGGCTGGAGCAAGCAGCAGGCCGTGACCTATCTGCAGAAGACCGTGGACATGAGCGCTGACGATGCCAATGCGGAAGTGGAACGGATCATGGCCCAGCCTGGTCAGGCGCTGTCCAACGTGGCGGGCCTGACCACGATCATCGCCCTGCGCGACAAGGCCAAGGCACGCCAGGGTGCAGCATTCGACCTGCGTCGCTTCCATGCCGAAGTGCTGAAGGACGGTTCGATGCCACTGGATGTGCTGGACCACAAGATCGAACGCTGGCTGGCCCAGCCGGCCACCGCAACACCAGCACCCGCGCCCTGACCGTAACGGAGCTGCCATGCGCCCTGCCGCCCTGCTGTGCGCCACCGCCCTCGCCCTGCTGCCGTCGCTGACTATGGCGGCGGTACCGGTGGCGCCGCCGGATGCAGGCGTTGATGGCCTGATGCAGGCCTATGACGGCCAAGTGCCGGGCGCGGCGGTGCTGGTGCTGCACGACGGCCAGCCGGTATTCCGCCGCGGCTACGGGTTGGCCGTGGTCGAAGATGGCAGCGCCGTGACGCCGGCCAGCAACTTCCGCCTTGCTTCGGTCAGCAAGCAGTTCACTGCCGCCGCCGTACTGCTGCTGGTCGAAGATGGCCGCCTCGCGCTGGACCAGCCGGCGCGGCGCTGGCTGCCGGAACTGCCGCCCGCCGCTGCCGCCATCACCCTGCGACAGTTGCTGTCGCACACCAGCGGTCTGCTGGACTACGAAGACCTGATGGACCCTGCCGATACTCGGCAGGTGCACGATGCCGATGTGCTGGCCCTTCTGGCCCGCGAAGATCGGCTCGCCTTCGCACCCGGTACGCAGTACCGCTACAGCAACAGCGGCTACGCATTGCTGGCGCTGATCGTCGGCCGCGCCGCCGGCACCGGTTTTGCCAGCTTCCTGCAGCAGCGCATCTTCCAGCCGCTGGGCATGGCGCACACCGTCGCCCACCAGGACGGTGTCGACGTGGTCGCGCAGCGTGCCTATGGCTACAGCGAGATTGACGGCCACTGGCAACGCACCGACCAGAGCACCACCAGCGCCGTACTCGGCGACGGTGGCATCTATTCCTCGCTGGACGACCTCGCCCACTGGGATGCAGCCCTCTACGACGACCGCCTGCTGTCAGCCGCATCACGCAAGGCGATGTTCAGCCCAGCCACCGCCACCACCGAAGCGGACGTACCGCACTACGGTTTCGGCTGGCGCTTGAACGGCCGCATGCAGTGGCACAGCGGCGAAAGCATCGGCTTCCGCAACGTGATCCTGCGCTACCCGGACAAACACCTGACCGTGATCGTGCTGAGCAACCGCAACGCCCCCGAACCCTATCCGCTGGCGCTGAAGATCGCCCAGCGCTGGCTGGACACCCTGCAATGACCCCCGATACCACCGGCCTGCTGGGCATCCACCATGCCGCACTGATCTGCAGCGACTACGCCCGTTCGAAAGACTTCTACGTGCGCGTGCTGGGCCTGCGCATACTGGCCGAGAACCACCGCACCGCACGCGACTCGTGGAAGCTGGACCTCGCCCTGCCCGATGGCGGCCAACTGGAGCTGTTCTCCTTCCCCTCCCCGCCCACACGGCCCAGCCGCCCGGAAGCCCAGGGCCTGCGCCACCTCGCGTTCCGCGTAACCGCACTGGAACCCTTCATCGAACGCCTGGCCAGCCACGGCGTAGCCTGCGAACCGATCCGCGTAGACGAATACACCGGCCGCCGCTTCACCTTCTTCGCCGACCCCGACGACCTGCCGCTGGAGCTGTACGAAATCGGTTGAGCATTTTTCAATCGAGGAGATTCATCCACGCATGGCGTGGATCTACTCTCAATCGACAGAGATTCATCCACCGACAGATGTTCATCCATGCTGTGTGTCGACCAAGGTCGACACCTACCAACAGCAGGCCATGCCATTCCGGCAGATTGCAGGAACCTGTCGAAGGCGGGGTGGGTCCGGTTGCGGGGGTGTCCGCGGCATGGATGCCGCGGCCAAGCCCCCAGGGATGGGTTCACGGCGTCCCCCGCCACCGGACCCACCCCGCCATCCCACGGAACGCCGGCTGTTGCCGTTGCTTTTGACGTTGCCGTTGCCGTTGCGGGTGCCGGGCGCCACCCGGCCGAGCCCCCCCCCTTCCCCATACCCCGCCGAATGGGTATACAGTCGACCCGTACCGGCATCGTGCCGGAATGAACCCTGGGAGGGGACCATGCGCAAGACCTTCAAGACCCTGTTGCTGGCGCTGCCGCTGTGCCTGGCCGCGCTCTCCGCGCAGGCCGCCGACAGTGCTGCCGGCCGCTGGAAGACCATCGACGACAAGACCGGCAAGGTGAAGTCGATCGTCGAGATCAGCCAGGCCGCCAACGGCACGCTGACCGGCCGGGTGGTCGAGATCCTGCATTCGGACAAGGGCCCGAACCCGGTCTGCGACGGTTGTGAAGGCGCCAACAAGAACAAGCCGGTGCGCGGCATGACGATCCTCTGGAACCTGGCCCAGGACAAGGGCAGCACCAGCAAGTGGTCCGGCGGCACCATCCTCGACCCGGGCAACGGCAAGACCTACAAGTCCAAGCTGGAACTCCAGTCCGGCGGCACCAAGCTGGATGTGGCCGGCTGCATCGCCTTCATCTGCCGCACGCAGACCTGGGTGCGCGAGTAAGCGCACCGGTCCTGCACGGCCCCCAGTGACCCGGCTCCGGCCGGGTCACTGCGTTGCGGGCATGCGATAATCCCCGGTTCCCCCTGGCTGCACCCCGTGACCATGACCCGTACCGCGCTCGTCACCACCGCCCTGCCCTACGCCAACGGCCCGCTGCACCTGGGCCACCTGGTCGGCTACATCCAGGCTGACATCTGGGTGCGTGCGCGTCGAATGAGCGGCGGCAAGGCCTGGTTCGTGTGCGCCGACGACACCCACGGCACGCCGATCATGCTGGCTGCGGAGAAGGCAGGGGTCACCCCGGAAGCCTTCATCGCCAACATCCAGGCCAGTCACGAACGCGATTTCGCTGCCTTTGGCGTCGCCTTCGACCATTACGACTCGACCAATTCGGCGGCCAACAAGGCGCTGACCGAGGCGTTCTACCTGAAGCTGGAAGCGGCCGGCCACATCAGCCGCCGTTCGGTGGCGCAGTTCTACGACCCGGCCAAGGGCATGTTCCTGCCCGACCGCTACGTCAAGGGCATCTGCCCGAACTGCGGCAGCGCCGACCAGTACGGCGACAACTGCGAAGTCTGCGGTGCCACCTATGCGCCGACCGACCTGAAGGAACCGCGCTCGGTGATCTCCGGGGCCACCCCGGAAATGCGCGATTCCGAGCACTTCTTCTTCGAGGTCGGCCACTTCGACGGCTTCCTGCGCGACTGGCTGGCCGGCGATGTCGCCCTGCCCGGCGTGAAGGCCAAGCTCGGTGAATGGCTCAACGCCGAAGGTGGCCTGCGTGCGTGGGACATCTCGCGCGATGCGCCGTACTTCGGTTTCGAGATCCCCGGCCAGCCGGGCAAGTACTTCTACGTCTGGCTGGACGCGCCCATCGGCTACCTGTCCAGCTTCCAGACCTTGTGCGGCAAGATCGGCGAGGACTTCGAAGCGCACCTGCGCGCCGGCACCAGCACCGAGCTGCATCATTTCCTCGGCAAGGACATCGTCAATTTCCACGGCCTGTTCTGGCCGGCGGTGCTGCACGGCACCGGCCACCGCGCGCCGACCCGCCTGCACGTCAACGGCTACCTGACCGTCGATGGCGCGAAGATGAGCAAGTCGCGCGGCACCTTCGTGATGGCGCGTACGTTCCTGGATGCCGGCCTGGAACCGGAGGCGCTGCGTTACTACTTCGCCGCCAAGTCCGGTGGCGGCGTCGACGACCTCGACCTGAACCTGGGCGACTTCATCGCCCGCGTCAACGCCGATCTGGTCGGCAAGTTCGTCAACCTCGCCAGCCGCTGCGCCGGTTTCATCAGCAAGCGCTTCGATGGCCAGCTGGCCGCGCAGCTGCCCGACGCGGCGCAGTACCAGCGCTTCGTCGATGGCCTGGCGCCGATCCGTGAGGCGTACGAGCGCAACGACCCGGCCGCAGCGATCCGCCTGACCATGACCCTGGCCGATGAAGCCAACCGCTACATCGATGACGTCAAGCCGTGGGTGATCGCCAAGCAGGAAGGCGCCGACGCGCAGCTGCAGGCGGTCTGCAGCCAGGGCCTGAACCTGTTCCGCGTGCTGGTCACCGCCTTGAAGCCGGTGCTGCCGGCCACCGCTGCGCAGGCCGAGGCCTTCCTGGCCGCGCCGGTGAATGACTGGACCGAGCTGGCACAGCCGCTGCTGGACCACCGCATCACCGAATACACCCCGCTGTTCACCCGTATCGACCCGAAGAAGATTGACGCCATGATCGACGCCTCCAAGGACACCCTGACCGCTGCCGCTGCTGCCCCCGCAGCCAAGGTGGAAGCCGCAAAGCCTGCCGCACCGGTGGTGGCCAAGGACGAAGCAAACAGCGCTGACGCGCCGGCCTACATCGGCATCGACGACTTCGCCAAGCTCGACCTGCGCATCGGCAAGGTGCTGGTGTGCGAGTTCGTGGAAGGCTCGGACAAGCTGCTGCGTTTCGAACTGGATGCCGGCGAACTCGGCAAGCGCCAGATCTTCTCCGGCATCCGCGCCAGCTACGGCGAGCCGGAAGCGCTGGTCGGCCGCAGCGTGGTGTTCATCGCCAACCTGGCCCCGCGCAAGATGCGCTTCGGCCTGAGCGAAGGCATGATCCTGTCGGCCGGTTTCGATGGCGGCGCGCTGGCGCTGCTGGACGCCGACAGCAGCGCGCAGCCGGGCATGCCGGTGCGTTGATGCAACACGGGCGCGGCCCCGGCCGCGCCCGGTCATGAGCACCGCGAAGGGAGGTACCGTGATGGGAGATGCTGCGTTGGAACTGGCGCTGTTCGACTTCGACCACACTGTCACCACCTGCGACACCTACGGCCGCTTCCTGCGCCGGGTCGCCACCGCTGAACAGCTGGCACAGGCGTGGTGGAAAGTCGGCCCATGGCTGCTGGCCTACAAGCTGAAGCTGATCTCCGCCGAGCGCATCCGCGCACGGGTGACCCGATTGACCTTCAGCGAGCGCCATGCCGATGACATCGAGACGCTGGCGGCAGGCTTTTCCCGCGAGTTCCTGCCTGATGTCGTGCGTCCGGAAATGCTGGAGCAGATCCGCTGGCACAAGGCGCAGCAGCACACCGTGGTGGTGGTGTCCGGCTCACTGGACCTGTACCTGCGGCCGTGGTGCGAACAACTGGGCCTGCAGCTGATCTGCAATCGGCTGGAAAGCGAAAGCGGACGCCTGACCGGCCGCTACGCCGGTGGCGATTGTGGTCCGCGCAAGGTCGAGCACATCCGTCGCCAGTTCGATCTGTCACGCTACACACGCATCCATGCCTACGGTGACAGCGCCGAGGATCGTCCGATGCTGGCCCTGGCGCACGAGCGCTGGTACCGCGGCAAACCCCTGAAGTAACCACACGCGCAGCCTTCGCCACGCATGAGCCTGATTCCGCCCCTGACCGAACGCCTGGACCGCTTGCTGCCGCAGACCCAATGCGGGCAATGCGGCTACGACGGCTGTCGCCCGTATGCGCAGGCGATGGCCCGTGGCGAGGTGGGTGTGGATCGTTGTCCGCCGGGTGGCGATGCCGGGGCGCGGGCGTTGGCGCAGGTACTGGGTGTGCCGGCGCTGCCGTTTGACCGCAGCCGGGGCGAGCACAAGGCGCCGCAGGTGGCGTTGATCGTGGAGGCTGACTGCATCGGGTGTACGAAGTGCATACAGGCGTGTCCGGTGGATGCGATCGTCGGCGGGGCGAAGTACATGCATACGGTGATTGCGGATCTGTGCACGGGATGCGAGTTGTGTATTCCGCCGTGTCCGGTGGATTGCATCGAGCTGGTGTTGGTGTAGGTTTTTTTGCGACGCGGCGGCGTCGCTTTGCGCTGAGAGCAACAGCAACAGCAACAGCAACAGCAACAGCAACGGCAACGGCAACGGCAAGAGCCGTCGGCTGGCTGGGTTTCATGGTCTGGGCGGGTGGGCGGGGGCAAGCGGGACACGCCGTGAACCCATCCATGGGGGCTCGATGGCGCCTTGCTCGTGTGCGCTATCCTGCGCACGCGGCAAGACCGGGGTTGGGCGTCCTGCCCAACCCGCCAGGCGGCATGCGCCTGGCCCATGGCGCCAACGGTCCCGCTTGCCCCCGCCCACCAGCCCCTGACAGATATCCGCGGCGGACGGTCGAGCAAGTGCAATGCCATGGCTTGGGTGTTGGTAGGTGCGGATCTTGGTCCGCACCATCTGTCCGACGTCATGGACCTTCGTCGCAAACGACCTGCCCTGTGTGCACTGGCAACTATCGAATCACGATGCATGTCGCAGATTGCTCGATCATTCGCGGCCCTTGCGCCACCTGTGCTTGAGGCTGTTCAACAGCATGCAAAAATGCTGAAAGCGTCTTGATGGTGCGAGCAATGCAACTCGTCTGATTGGCATTCCGCCACAGCGGGTTTACAGATGGTGAGCCACCGCAAAAGGGTGGCCGGGTGTCGAAAACCCGCGACGCAAGATGTTGTTTACGCTTGCCAGCCGGCGTCACTTTGCGTGGCGCCGGCTGGCAATCCGTCTGCCGGTCATGGCGGGCGGAGCGTGGGGGCTTTCGGGTCCACCGGTTTCGTCTTGCGTCCCGGTTTTCGAGCCACGTCTCCGTCCGCCACCTTTGAGTGGCGGCTACCGTCTGTCCTGCACGGAGCCTTGCCATGAACGCATCGGATTTCCCCCATCTGCACCCTTACCTCGGCCCGGCAGACGCCGACGAGGACACGCAACAGGCACCAGCCTGTGATCCCACCACGCTGGTTGCGACCTTGCGGCGTATCGGTACTGGCGCGGCGGCCGATGGCCAAGCGTGGCCGGAACGGCATCAACTTCCCAGCCGGTGCATGGCACTGGCCGATGCCGACTGCGCGCTGGCAGGGCTGCGCGTGGTGCAGGAGGTCATGCTGGCCGCCGAACGCGCCCGGCAGAATGGGGCGCCGGAGGAATACGTCGGCGACCGCGTCATGGAAGGCTTGATGCTGGCCTGCGTGGCCTTGAGCGCGCAGGCAAGCACACGGTTACAACCGCAGCCGTAACAGGCGTCGCAGCGTCGCCTCACCGGCGAATGGGGTCAGATCCCTTTCCCAGTGGAAAACGGATCTGCCCCCTGCCCGGTCATTACGGCACGGCCGCCGTAACGATGATCTCGACCTTCCATTCGGCATGCGCAAGCTTGGCTTCGACGGTGGCGCGGGCCGGGGTCGCGCCATCCACCACCCACTCGTCCCACGCTTTGTTCATGCCCTCGAAGTCAGCCATGTCTGCCAGGAAGATCTCCGCACGCAGCACATGCTGGCGGTCACTGGCCACCAGCGCCAGCAGCTTGTCGATCTCGGCCAGCACCTGCCGGGTCTGCCCGGTGATGTCCTGGCTGGTGTCTTCCGGAATCTGGCCGGAAAGGTAGGCGACCTTGTTGTACACGGTCATCTCGGACATGCGCGGTCCGACGTCGTAACGCTCCATCATGGGCGTGGCTCCTGCGGGTGGTCTGAACTGCATTCTCACCCAGCCGGCGTTGGAAGTGTGTGCGCGGTGCGGCCACTGAATACCGCCACCGGCGGCACAGCCGCGCCGCTGGTCAAACCGCGCTGACAGGCGCACGATGCGCGACGCCCTGCGTTGACACCGCCCTCGCCCTTACTGCCGCACCCTTGCGCCGATGACCGCCCCTACCGATTCCGTCCCTGCCGCCCCTGCCCCGACCTGGAAGCGGGTCGTCACCATCGTCGTTCCATTGCTGATCCTGGCGCTGGCCCTGCACGGGCTGGCCGGTGAATTCGATGAGCACGGCTATCGTGCCATCCGCCAGGCCTTCCGCCAGCTCAGCGGTGCCCAGATCGCGCTGACCGTGCTGCTCGGTCTGGCCAGCTATGCGTGCCTGATCGGCTTCGATGCAATCGGCCTGCGCCGCAGCGGCGTCCGCGTGCATCCGGCACGGATCGGCATCACCGCCTTCCTCGCCCACACCCTGGGCCAGACCGTGGGCTTTGCCGCACTCACCGGTGGTGCCGTGCGCCTGCGCGGCTATCGCAGTGCCGGCCTGGATCTGGCGCAGATCGGCCAGGTGGTGCTGATGAGCACGCTGGGCTTCATCTTCGGCGCATGGCTGCTGATCGGCGTGGCGCTGTGCATGGAGCCGGCCGCTGCCGCGCTTGCGCTGCCGCTGGACCCCGCTGCAGTGCGCGTGGTCGGCATCATCGCGCTGATCGCCTTTGCCGCCACCTTCATCCTGGTCGGCCGCGACGGTCGCCAGTTCCGCATCTTCGGCCATGGCCTGTGGCTGCCCGACCGACGCACCATGCTGGGTGTCACCGTGCTCAGCGTGGTCGAGCTGGTGCTGGCCAGCGCCGCGTTCTACGTGCTGCTGCCGGATTCCACGCCAACCGGCCTGCCCGGTTTCGTCGGCCTGTACCTGGTAGCCGTGCTGGCCGGCCTGATCTCCACCGTGCCGGCCGGCCTGGGCGTGTTCGAGTGGAGCCTGCTGAAGCTGCTGCCGCAAGTGGCGCCTGCTGCGGTGCTGGCAGCGGCGTTGATCTACCGCGTCAGTTACTACGTGCTGCCGCTGCTGCTGGCAACCGTGCTGGCACTGGCGCCCGCGCTGCGGCAACCGCTGCAGGCCAGCGCAGGTGCAACCCGCGCCGGTTGGTACGCGCTGCGTCCGTGGTTGCCGCAGATCATCGCGCTGGCCGCCTTCAGTGTCGGCGCCGCGCTGGTCATCGACGGCACCTTGCCCACCCCACGCCGGCACTTGATCAATGCCTCGCTGCCGATCCTGGAAACCTCGCACCTGATCGGCAGCCTCGGCGGTGTCGCCCTGCTGTTGATCGGCCAGGGCCTGGCCCGCCGCAGCCACGCGGCCTGGATGCTGGCGATGGCGATCTGCGTGATCGCGCCGCTGCCGATCTGGCTTCGCGGTGGCCAACCGCTGATCGCGTTGTCGGCGCTGCTGGTGGCGATGGCGCTGTGGGCGGCGCGGCGCGAGTTCTATCGTCAGGGCGCGCTGCTGGACGAAGCCTGGTCGTGGCCATGGCTGCGCAACCTCGGCCTGGTGCTGGTGGCAGTGACCTGGCTGCTGTTCTTCACCTACAGCCATGTCGAATACCAGAACGAGCTGTGGTGGCAGTTCGCAGTGTCCGGCAATGCGCCACGCGCGCTGCGTGCGCTGCTGCTGGTGGCGATGGCACTGGTGATGTTCGGGCTGGCGCGGTTGCTGCACAGCACGCGCAGCCCACTGCCACCTGCCGACGACGCAACCCTGCAGGCGCTGGCACCGGTGCTGGCAGGCGCTACCGATACCCAGGCCTGTCTGGTGCTGACCGCCGACAAGGCGGTGCTGCGCGATGCGGAACACAAGGGCTTTGTGATGATGCAGCGCTACGGCGGCTCGCTGATCGCGATGGGCGACCCGGTCGGGCCACCCGAGGTGGCGCGCGCACTGATCTGGCGCTTCCGCGAAGAGGCCGACCGGCTCGGACTGCGCCCGGTGTTCTACCAGGTGGGTGAAGCGTATTGGCAGACCTATCTCGATCTCGGGCTGGGTCTGGTCAAGCTGGGTGAAGAGGCCATGGTGCCGCTGCACGACTTCGGCCTGGAAGGCCGTGAGCGTGCCGACCTGCGGCAAGCCTGGAACCGCGGCAAGCGCGGTGGGCTGTCCTTCCGCGTTGCACCGGCGGAAGAGATCCCTGCCCTGTTGCCACGCCTGCATGCCATTTCCAACGCGTGGCTGGACGACAAGTCCGGCGACGAGAAGGGCTTCTCGCTGGGCAGCTACGACCCGGATTATCTGGTGCGTTTCCCGATCGCCCTGGTCGAAGCCGAGGGTCGGATCGTGGCCTTCGCCAACCTGTGGCAGGCACCGGCCGGCGCTGAGTTGTCAGTGGATCTGATGCGCCACGTCAGCGACGCACCGAAGGGCACGATGGATTTCCTGTTCATCGAGCTGTTCCTGTGGGGCCGCGCGCAGGGGTATGCACGGTTCTCGCTGGGCATGGCGCCATTGTCCGGCCTGGCCCAGCATCGCCTGGCCGGTCGCTGGAACCGCCTGGCCGGCCTGCTCGCACGACACGGCGAGCGCTTCTATGGCTTCAGCGGCCTGCGCAGGTTCAAGTCGAAGTTCGATCCGCAATGGCGACCGCGCTACCTGGCCGCGCCCGGCGGCATGCACCTGCCGGCCGCACTGCTGGATGCCACGCGGCTGATCTCGCTGGACCCGCGGCGGAATTGAGGTCACGATCCGCCGGGCATGGCCCGGCGCTACCGAAATCATCTCGCCTGCGTCTCACCGGGTATGGCCCGGCGCTACCTGCCGCCCGGTAGGTGTCGACCTTGGTCGACACGCTCCCTGCCATGGAGTTCCAAGCCCAAGCGCCGACCAAGGTCGGCGTCTACCAGGGGCTTACGCGCCGCCCTTGAGAATTACTTCGGCCAGGCGATCATAGTCACCTCCGAAGTGATGGTCGCCCGGCAGCTTGACCTTGTGCACGCCATCGTTGCCCGGCAGACCGGGGCACAGCGCGTCCTCGTCCTTGTCGCCGTACACGCACAGGGTCTTGTCCGCCGGCAGCCTGGCTACTTCCGGCGCGATCGGCAGACCGCCGCCACCGCCGCCCAGCCAGTTGCTGACATGGAATTCAAAGTCGGCGTTCTTGCCCACCGACAGCAGCACGATGCGCTCGAGGCTGGCGCGGGTGCCTGCATCCAGCTGGTTGATGGTGGCCGGCAGCACATCGGCGCCCTGCGAGAAACCGATCAACATCACCTTGTCGCGCTGCCATTGCTGGCGGTAGTGGCCGATGATCTTCTGCAGATCGACAGCGAATCCCTGCGGCGTGCGTTCGCTCCAGAAGTAACGCAGCGAATCGAGGCCAACCACCGCCACGCCATGTTCGGCCAGGGCACCAGCTACGTCCTTGTCCAGGCCGGCCCAGCCACCATCGCCGGAAACGAACACCGCCAGTGTGTCACCACTGCCCTGCGCCGGCACTTCCACTACCGGCAGCCCCTTCAGGGCATCCGGCGGCGGTGCCAGCGCGATCCCGGCCTGCGCACCGATCACCCGGGCCGCTGCCACCAGCCCCGGTGTCGCATCGCCGGCAACGGTGCGCTTGAATTCGCGGGCCATCGCAACCTGCTGCACAAACGGGCCTGCACTGTTGGTTGAACACCCCGCCGCACCGGCCGCGTTCAACCACGGGAAATTCAGTTCACTGGGCTGCAAGCGGTCGTGCTTCACGCCATCGCCGCAGACCATGCGCTCGTGCGTGTGGGCCGGGCAGAAGCCCGAGGTCAACAGGCCGGCAAAGACCTGGGTGTCGGCCTGCGCTGCCAGCGCATAGGCCAGCTCGGCGCCTTCGCCGCTGCCGCCGACCAACGGCAGGTGATAGCCCGGCAGATGCAGGAACGCCTGCACCCAACGTGAGAAATTCTCGACATCGCCCGCCCCGAACGCGCAGCTGCTGTTGCCTTCGCGCTTGAGCACGCCGCGCAGGTGGGCCACATCCACCGAGGCCACCAGCGCACCATCGGCACGCAGCGCTTCGATCGGCGTGCGGCCGGCATCAGCGCCGTCATGGAACCAGATCACCACCCGTTGTGGCGCCCCGGCCGGCACATGCACCGGCACCTGATCGAAGCGTCCGTGGCTGACCTGCTGCACAGCGGCCATCGCTGGCAACGCCGCCAACGCCAACACCAGCCCCATCGCCCTGCCCAGCCCTGCACGCATCGTTTCGCATCCCGTTGGAATGCGCACACGATACGCCGCCGCTGCGTGCACGGCACGTACCGGTACAGGCGTCCCGCAACACAGCAGGTGGTCGATTCAGCGGGTGCAGGTGGCACGCCCGCGGCGATACAGCGCCAGCGCCAGCCAGATCAACCAGCCGACGATCACCGCGATCACCAGTTTCTGCCCCAGCCCGCGCGGTGGCCCACCACGCCAGAGCACGTGCATCCACAGCAGCACGAAGGCCAGCCATGCCCAGCCCCACAACAGCGCCGCACTGCGTCGCCAGCCCGGCTCGCGGCGCAGGTACCAGGCCTGCAGCAGCATGCCCACGCTGGCGCACAGGAAGGCGGTATTGGCGGCCAGCCCATGGATCAGCGGCGCCAGCAACGGCGTTGCCGCGGGCAGCCAGCTGTCACCGATGGCAACGGTGGCCAAGCCGCCGGCAGCCACGCAGAACAGCAACGGTGCCGCTGCGCTGCGCCGCGGCCCCACGCTGTACCGATACAACGCGATGCCGAGCACGGCGATGGCCAGTGCCAGCAGGCAATAGGCCGTGCGTAGTGCCAGGCCCCACGGCCCATGCAGGTACAGGCTCAGGGTGGCCTTTACCCAATCCAGATCCGCACGCGCGAATTGCGTCCACAACGCGGTCGCCACGAACAACAGCAGTGCCACCAGCGCCAGCATCGCGGCTGGACGGGCACGGCTCATGGATCGGCGTCCGGATGCCGTGCCTTCCAGTCAGCCAGCGCCTTGCGGTAACGCTGCAGCTCCTCGGCGTACAGGTCCAGCACGCACAACGGGCAGCCACTGCCGCAGCATTCGTTGGGGCCGGGTTCTTCCGGCGGCAGCGGACGGGGATCGGCGGGGGTATCGGAGACGGTCACGGCTGGAAACAACACCACGCGGTTGCAGGTGGATAGTGTAGCGGCGCGCTCAGGCGCCCAGTTGGCGGCGCAAATTGGCCCGCGCGGCAGCATCAAGCCGCTGGTCGAAGAAGTCGCTGAGGAAGATCCGCGGCGCGCGCAGCAGCCCCTGCAGGAAGCGGCGGCGTCCGGCGCGGTACAGGAAGCCGGGCACCACGCCTTTGTATTCTTCGGCCACGCCGCGGTCGTAGGCGGAGAACACCGCTTCCGGCGCCGCCAGGATCGCCATGTCGCAGTCCAGGAACAACGCGGCTTCGGCATCGACATCGGTCGGGCCCAGCTCGCCATGGCGGGCGGTAAGCAGGATCAACTGCTCGACCCGGCCGGCGTCCACCGATGCCAGCTCCGGTGAGGCCGCAATGGTCCGCAGGGCCAGCGCGGCCGACTTTGCCTCGTTGTCCTTGCGCCCGGCCTGGTAGATCGCATCGTGGTACAGCGCAGCCACATAGACCTCGGCTGGCTGTTGCCAGCCCGGCCCCTCGGCCACCGTCTGGCAATGCTGCAGGACCGCGCGCACATGGCCGAAGTGGTGGTAGGCGCGCGGCGGCGTCGCATAGGCATCCTGCAATGCCTGCCAATGCGCAGGGGCGAGGGTCAGCGGGGCGAAGTCCATGCGTGGATGATCCCGCCCTTGGCAACGCCGGGCAAGCTGGCTGTTTTTTCACCAGCCACTCACATCCCGCACCGGGCAAGGGCCAGAGGCGGTTGTCCACAGGTTTGTCGCGTGCTGGTCCACATCGGCTGTGGATGAGCGCCGCGCTGATTGCCGATGGATGCGGACCGCCACCTGCAGGTCTACACTGGCCGCAGGCGGGAGCGCCCGCCGCTGCCGGAAACCGTCATGCGCCGTCTTGCCGCTCGATGCTTTCTCCTGTCACTGGCTACGCTCGGCGCGCCAGCCCTGTCCGCCCAGGATGCTCCGGCCGCTGCGCCCGCCATCCCGACCATCTCCACCGTAAAGGTCACCGCCGCCAGCGTGCCGACGCCCGAACAGGTGTTCGCGATCCCGCCGGCGATGCGCGAGATGCTGCAGAAGCAGGTGATCAGCCGCAGCTACTCGCGTGACCAGCGCCTGCAGGCGCTGGTGGAAATGATCTTCAGCCAGCATGGGCTGGACCTGCAGTACGACGCCGATGCGACCTACACCGTCAGCGAGATCTGGCAGCACCAGCGCGCCAACTGCCTCGCCTTCACCCTGCTGTTCGTCACGCTCGCCCGTGAGGCCGGCATCCAGGCGCGCGTGCAGGAAGTTGGCCAGGTGGTGTCGTGGTACCAGGATCAGGACCAGGGCGTGGTCTACAACGTCGGCCACGTCAACGCCGGCGTGGATGTCGGCGGCCGCTACGGCACCGTCGACCTGGACCGCAACGTGCTGTATGACCGCCATGGGCCGCAGCCGATCGGCCGTGAACGGGCACTGGCGCACTACTACAACAACCGCGGCGCGGAGCATCTGGCCGACGGCGACCTGAGCGGGGCGCGTGCCTTCTTCGATGCCGCGCTGGCACAGGACCCCACATTCGCATCGACGTGGAACAACATCGGCGTGCTCGACAACCGCCTGGGTGACGACCAGGGTGCTCGCACGGCGCTGGATACCGCCCTGCGCCTGGACGGCCGCCAGAGTGCCGCGTTGAACAACGCCAGTGCGCTCTATCGCAAGCTCGGCATGACGGCGCAGGCGCAGTCGATGCAGAAGAAACTGCAGTCGGTGCAGCGCGAGGATCCGTTCGCGCAGTACATGCAGGGCGCCCAGGCCGAACGCGCTGGCGACCTGGGCAAGGCGATCACGTACTACCGGCGGGCGGTGCGCCTGTACGACACCGCGCACCAGTTCCACTTCGGCCTGGCGCGGGTGTATTTCCTGACGGGCCGGCTGCAGCGTGCAGACCGCGAGCTGCTGCGGGCGCAGGAACTGGGCGGTTCAACGCAGCAGGCCCGCTACCAGGCCAAACTGGACAGTCTGGCCCGCTGGCGAGCGCAGCAGGCCAAGCGCTGAGGCGCGATCAGGCCTTCTTGAGGAAGCAGGTCTTCAGCACCAGCCCCTTGATCTTGTCCGAGTTGCCCTCGATGTGTTCGGCATCGTCTTCGACCAGACGGATGTTGCGGATCACGGTGCCCTGCTTGAGCGGGATCGAGGAACCCTTGACCTTCAGGTCCTTGATCACGGTGACGGTGTCGCCGGTCTGCAGGGTATTGCCGTTGCTGTCACGCACGAGCAGGGTCGAGCCAGCACCTTCTTCGGCCGTCCACTCGAAGCCGCAGTCGGCGCAGATCCACAGCGCGCCATCGGCATAGGTGTTTTCCAGGGTGCACTGCGGGCAGGCGGGAACAGAAGACATCGCAAGTACCTCAAAATGAATCAACAGCCGCCATTGTAACCGCCCGACCTTTTCGTTCATTTTCCGGCGGCGGTCCGGGTGGGGGCTCGCCCGTCCCCGCACGAGGGAGGCGCCGGAACTTGCAGCGCGCGGCAAACTCCAGCAGAGTGCGCGGCCCCTGATCGTCCCCGGACCTCCCCCATGCGCCTCGGCATCGACTTCGGTACCAGCAACTCCGCCGCCGCCATCGTGCGTGATGGGAAGCTGCTGCCGATCCGCTTCGGCGAGGCCGAACAGTTCCGTACCAGCGTGTACTTCCCCGGCGTGGTGCCCGACCCGGACGATTTCCAGCTCGACGCCGGGCAGGAACACGAACTGCAGCAGCTGATCGACAGCGCCGCCCGTGCAGCCCGCGCCGCTGGCCAGGAACGCACGCCACAGGCCCTGCGCCGCGAGGCATTGCGCGCCCTGCGCCGGGAGTGGATGGAGGCTCGCGCTGGAAAGGAACGCAGCGCCAGCGACCTGCTGCAGAACGCGGTCTATGGCGACGACGCGCTGGAAGCATATTTCGAGGAGCACGAAGGCAACCTCGTGCAGAGCCCGAAGTCCATGCTCGGCTACAACCTGCACCCGCGTGCGCGGCAGACCATCACCGGCATCGCCGCGCACATCCTCGAACACATCCGCTTGACCGCCAGCGCGCAGCTCGGCCAACCGCTGCGCAGCGCCCTGCTCGGCCGCCCGGTGCAGTTCCGCAGTTCGATCGGTGAGGCCGGTAACGACCAGGCCCTGGACATCCTGCGCGAAGCGGCCAGCCAGGCCGGCTTCGACCAGATCGACTTCCTTGAAGAACCCGCTGCCGCGGCCATGCATTACCACGCTGAAAGCAGCGATCGCCATCAGGCGGTGATCGTCGATATCGGCGGCGGCACCACCGATATCGCGCACGCCGAAGTGGGTGGCAGCGAAGCACCACGGATCCATCGTGCCTGGGGTATCGCCCGCGGCGGTACCGATATCGACCTGGCCCTGAGCCTGTCCGGTTACATGCCGCTGTTCGGCCGTGGCATCACCCGCGTGCCCACCCACCACTACGTGGAAGCGGCCACCGTGCAGGACATGACCCGCCAGCGCGAGTTCCGCCAGCACAGCTACGACAACGTCGACGCTCCCTGGGGGGCGCGCCTGCAGGCACTGCAGGACACCGGCAACACCGCCCGCCTGTACCGCGATGTCGAGCGCGCCAAGATCGCCCTCAGCGGCGCCAGCGAACACCGCAGCACGCTGGACTACATCGCGCGCGACCTGCACGTGGACAACAGCGCCGACGGTCTGGCCGCCGCCGCCCATGGCTACCTGACCCAGATCCGCGAACTGCTCGCCCAGGTCCGCAATGACATCGGTGGTGACCCGGACGCGGTGTTCCTGACCGGCGGCATGTCCCGCGCCGGCTACCTGCGGCAGGCCGCTGCCGAGGCGTTCCCGGGCGCTCGGATGGTCCACGGCGAGCCCTCGCTGGGGGTCGTCCAAGGCCTCGCGCTGGCGGCAGCCAGCCGGGATTAACAAAACGTTACGCGGTCTGCGCTACCCTTGGCCGGCTAGAAAACCGCTGCACCTTCCGCTGGCCTCGCCGGTGTGTGTACCCATGGTGCAGCCTGCCCCGCCCAGCGGGTCTGGCGACCATGCCCTCTGGCTCGATCATGGTCCGCGTACTACCCGAGCCGCCATCGAGACCCGCTTTGGGCACCCGCCAGGCCCCTGTGGCCGTACAACCTGACGCTGAACCAGCACCCATCGACTGCCGCCGTTGTGACGCGGTCTGTTGCCGGTTGCCGGTCCTGCTGCAGCCCGGCGACCACGTGCCTGGCCAGTTCCTGTCGCGCGACGCACACGGCCGTGCCGTGATGGCGCGCAACGAGGAAGGCTGGTGCGCGGCGATCGATCCGTATCACCTGCGCTGCACGATCTATTCGCAGCGCCCGGCGATCTGCCGCCAGTTCTCGATGGGCGGCGACGACTGCCGCCGCGAGCGGCAGGACTACCTGCGCCAGGCTGAATCCTGCGCGCTTTCCTCCCCTTCCACCTGACAGGAGCAACCATGCCCCGCAAGGCAAAGACCCCCGCGAAGGCCAGCAACAGCATCCGCAGCGAACGCAAGGGCGCATCCGCCAGCACCGTGGTCAACAGCGACTCGATCGCCTCCGACCTGGCCGCGTTCCGCAAGAGCGGTGGCAAGATTGAAGTTCTCGGTACCACCTGGGCGCTGAAGAAAGCCAGCTGACCCACCCCCGACCGCGGCGGCGCTGCCGCCGCGGCCTGCCGGACCGCGCTCAGCGGTCCAGGCGTACCTGCACACTGCCCGAGTGCGACTGCACGCGGATATCGCCGTCGCCGCTGCCCAGGCGGGCATCCAGGCTGCTGCCTGGCCCATAGCGCGGCCGCTCGACCTTGCCGGCGTCGCTGTTGATCGACCCGCTGAAGCTGTTCACCGACAGCTGCGCCGATACCGTGCGCGGCAGACGCAGGCTGACCGACGCACTGACCGACTCCACGTTGATGCGCCCGCCCGGCGCCAATGCGGTCGCAGACAGGTCGATGCCGCCGGATACCGTCTCCACCACCAAGCGCTGGATGCGACCGGCATCGACGCCAACCCGGCCAGACACCGTCTGCGCCCCGATCTCGCCGGAAACGCCGCCACCGGCCTCGATCCGGCCACTGACCGTGTTCACGTCCAGCCGTGGGGTCTGCAACCGCGCAGTGACATTGCCACTGACCGTGTTGAGCTTGCTGTCGCCACTGCGACCGGACGCACTCAGGCTGCCGCTGACCGTATCGGCCTGCAGGCGTCGCACATCAACGCCACTGATGTCCTGGTCGGCACTGACCGTGCTCAGCAACAACTCCACCGAGCGCGGCACGTTGAGGGTCAGGGTGGCGCCACCACTGTTGCCGCGTCGCGGATACTCGATTTCCCAGCGCACCCGGTTGGCACTCTTTTCCTGGCGCAGCTGCAGACCGTCGCTGAGCGTGCCGGTGAGCTGCACGTCATTGCGGTCCCAGCCGCGCACGGTCACCTTGCCGGCGATGTTGCTCAGTTCGATGCGGCCGCCGGCAGCAACATTGTGGCGTTCATCGACACGTGTATCGGCCAGCGCCATGGCGGGCACCAGCAACAGGGCCGCGCAGAAAGGGAAAAGGGTTCGCATCGGGGGGTCTCCTCAGGTTGTCAGACCGGTGGCGGCCTGGGCCGCCTGCCGGGTCAGTTCGAGCCGCAGCGCGTAGGTCCGCTTCAGCTGGCCAAGCAGGTGCGGCGCGCGCGGGTCCTGCGCCATCGCGGCGCGGATCTGTTCCACGCTGCGATCCAGTTCGTGCAGCGCGGGCTGCCACTCCGGCGCAGTGCCATCAGGCAGTGACGCCACGGCCTGCCGGTACTGTTCGGTCATCGCATCGGCCTGCAGCTGCAGGCCACTGGGCGCAGGCAGCGCCTCGGGTGCATGCCGCCACGGCGCCACCGCGTAGAGCGCGAGGCTGGCCGCCAGTGCGGCGCCAACCGGCAACCACCAGCGTCGACGGCTGCGCAGTGGCAACGCCACCACATTGTCCGTGGGCACCTGCGCAGCAACCGGCTCGCGGGGTGGCAACCGCGCGGACAGGCGTTCCCAGCCATCGGCCGGTGTGCTGCGTTCAGTGGGAAGGGCGCGCAGGCGCGCCAGCAGGTCGTGATCGGGGTCGTGCGTAGTCATGTCATGTCTCCCAGGCGCGCGCGCAGCAGGCCACGCGCGCGATGCAGCTGTGCTTTGGAACTACCGACCGCCATCTGCAGCTGGCCGGCGATTTCATGGTGTTTCCAGCCTTCGATATCGTGCAGCACCAGTACCGCACGTGCGCGCGGCGGCAGGGTCGCCAATGCGCGTTCCAGATCGCGTTCGGTGCCGGCGCAACCATCGTGCACTGCCATCTCCGGTATCCCACCGTCAACGTCGTCCAGGCTGTCGTGGTCATGCCCGGCGCCGCGGCCACGCAGTTCCATCAGCGCAGCGTTGACCCCCAACCGATGCAGCCAGGTCGACAGGCTGCTCTCGAAACGGAAGCCCGGCAGTGCCTTCCATGCCTGCAGGAAGGCCTCCTGCAGTGCATCCTCGGCGCGTGCCTGCTGGCCGCCACACAGCCGCCACAACGAGGCAAACACGCGCGGCGAATGCCGCCGATACAGCAGTTCATAGGCAGCGGCATCGCCGGCCGCCGCCGCACGCACCAAGGCGGTTTCGTCGACGGCGTCGGTGGCGGCAGGCGGCGCGGGCATGGTGGTGTCGAGCATATCCGTTGGATGCGGCCAGCCGGAAAAAGGTTTAGATCTGCCGACGCGTTTTCCGCTTGCAACCTTTTCGCGGCTGGCTGCATCCATCACAGGTCCCCCGCAGGCCTTCCCGGCCAGGAGCCTCCCATGTCCAGTCCTTCCTGCGCCGCCCTGCTGGCGATCGTGGCCTGCATGCTGCTGCAGGCGTTCGGCGTTTCCCTGCACTGGCGTGCCGAGAGCGGTCGCGCCTGCCTGCAGCAGCACAAACAGGACCTCGTCTGCCTGGCCTGGACACAGGCGGTCGAAACGTCGACACGCGCCGGGTAACATCAAGCCCCGTTTCCGTCACACGTTGTCGCCCCATGATGTTGTCGCTGAAGGACCACCTGCCCGCCTGGACCCACCCCTGGCTGCATGACATCGGGATCGCCCTGCAGATCCTGATCACCCTGCTGGCCGCCTGGCTGCTGCGGGTCCTGGCCCGGCGCCTGATCCGCCGCTTCGCCGATCACTACACGCTGCCACCGGAAATGGTGATGGGCGCGCGCCGGATCACCAGTTTCGTGGTCTATTTCAGCGCGGTGCTGTACATCCTCAGCCTGCTCGGCGCCTCGCCGTCGGTGCTGTGGACGGCCTTCACCGGCTTCGCTGCGGTAGGTGCGGTGGCGTTCTTCGCGGCCTGGAGCGTGCTGTCCAACATCTTCTGCACGCTGCTGATCTTCACCACGCGGCCGTTCCGCCTGCATGACTACATCGAAGTGCTGGAAAACGGCGAAAAGCCCGGGCTGAAGGGTCGGGTGATCGACGTCAACCTGATCTACACCACGCTGCAGGAAACCGGTGACGGCCACGAGGGCACGGTGCTGCAGCTGCCGAACAACCTGTTCTTCCAGCGCACGGTACGCCGCTGGCGCGACCCGACGCAGGCGCCCGGCGGCATCCAGGGCGACGGCTGAGGTCGGGTTGGTCGGCAGGGCTGCGCCCTGCACCTGCAGATGCTTCAAACCAAAGCAAAGGCAACAGCAAAAGCTGGGTTCCAGTGGGATGGCGGGGCACTGTGGGTTTGCGGGGACGCCGTGAACCCGTCCATGGGGGCTTGGCAGCCGCATCCATGCGGCTGACACCCCGCAAACCCACAGTGCCCCGCCTTCGACAGATTCCCTCTGCTGTTGGTAGGTGTCGACCTTGGTCGACACGTAGATCCACGCCATGCGTGGATGCTCTTCGATCAAATATCGAAATATTCGATTTCCATCGAAATTCATCCACGCACGGTGGGATCTACCCGATCGCGGAAATCTGTCAGAGGTGGGGCGGTGTGGGTAGGCAGGACCGTTGGCGCCATGGATGGCGCCATCGAGCCCCCATGGAAGGGTTTACGGCGTGTCCTGCCTACCCACACCGTCCCGCCTACCCACGGAAGGCCCGCTTTTGACGTTGAAGTTGATGTTGCTTCGGCGGGTGCAGGGCGCAGCCTTGCCGAACACCCTTCACCGCAGTTGGCTGTCCTTGCTGCCGCGGCGGTTGTAGCCACCCTGCGCCTGTTCCTCTTCGTCGTGCGCCTGCTGGCAGTTCACGCACAGCCGAACCCCAGGCACCGCCTGACGCCGCGCCAACGGAATCGGCGCGTCGCATTCCTCACAGTGTTCCAGACCCGGGCCCTGGCGCAGCTGGCGCCGCGCGCGGGCAATCGCATCGTCGACGGTGGCGTCGATCTGGTCCTGGACCGCGCCATCTCCGGCCCAACCGGTAGCCATGGCCATCCTCCGCAGGGGTGTCACCTGATATGGGGACGATACACCCCGCCGCAATCGGTAGCGCCGGGCCATGCCCGGCGGACGCTGCGGCCGGTTCAGCGCCGCCTTACCAGACCAGGTCGTCGGGAACCTGGAACTGCGCGTAGTAGGCGTCGTCCTCGGCGTTGCCGGTGGAGATCTCGACACTGGAGCCGGGCGTGCCATGGTCGACGACAATGGCTTCCGGGGCGCGTTCACGCACTTTTTCAGCCGCCGCGCGCGGCAGCACCGCGTAGCTGTCGCCGTGGGCCACGATGACCAGCACGCCCACCGACAGCGCCTTGCGCAGCTTGGTATCGATCAGCAGGGTGCGGATCACCGCGCCATCGCTGAATCGGTACTCGTCCTCGCCTTTGTGCGGCACGGCGTGGGCGCTGATGATCTGCTTGGCCTGCGCCTTGCGCTCCGCCTGCTTGGCCTGCGCGTTGCGCTCGGCAGCCAGCGCACGGTCACGCTCGATCTTCTCGGCCCGGGCGCGTTCAGCTTCACGCTGGACCTCCGCCGACGTCGACTCGGCCTTGCCCTGGCGGGCCTTGGCCTGTTCACGCGCGGCGGCGCTGGCCTGCGACTTCTTGGCCAGGCCGGCCTTGAGCAATTGTTCCTGCAGCGCGTTGGGCTTTGCCATGGTCGATACGTACCGCGTGTAATCTGGATGCCCCATTCTACCGACGCGCCGACGCCCCTGCATGGCTGTCCTGAAGTACCTCACCGGCTACCCCGAACCCCTGGTCGCCCAGGTCAGCGACCTGCTGGCACAGGGCAAGCTCGGCCCCTGGCTGCAGCAGCGCTACCCCGACCCGCATGAGGTGCGCAGCGATCGCCAGCTGTACGACTACACCCAGGACATGAAGGACCGCTACCTGCGCAAATCGGTGCCGCTCAACAAGGTCTGCTACGACAACACGCTGGAGGTCATCAAGCATGCCCTGGGCACCCACACCGCTATTTCCCGGGTGCACGGTGGCCGGCTCAAGGCCAGCCGCGAGATCCGCATCGCTACCGTATTCCGGCAGGCGCCAGCCGCCTTCCTGCGCATGATCGTGGTGCACGAACTGGCCCATCTGAAGGAGGCCGACCACAACAAGGCCTTCTACCAGCTGTGCCAGCACATGGAACCCGATTACCTGCAGCTGGAGTTCGATACCCGGCTGTACCTGACCGAGCTGGCCAACCGTGGCCAGCGCTGAAACGGCGTAGCGGCTACACTGCGCGCCCCCTGCCCGACCTTTCGCCATGGAACCGACCCGACTCGACAAACGCCTGTCCGCCCTGCTCGGCATCCCGCGTGGTGAAGCGCGGCGCTATATCGAGGGCGGCTGGGTCAGCGTCGATGGCGAGGTGGTGGAACAGCCGCAGCGCCCGGTGGACGAGAGCGCCAGCATCGTGGTGGCCGAGCAGGCCAGCGACAGCAAGGCCGAGCGCGCCAGCATGCTGCTGCACAAGCCGGCAGGCGTGCCGGCCGATGCCCTGTGCGCGCTGATCCGCACCGAAACCCGCAGCGAACTGGATGCCAGTGACATCCGTCCGCTGCAGCGGCACTTCCACGGCCTGCAGCTGGCCTCCTCGCTGCCGGCCGACGACAACGGGCTGGTGGTGGTCAGCCAGGATCCGGCGGTGCTCGCGCACCTGCAGCGGAACCTCGGCCGTACCGAACAGGAGTATCTGGTGGAAGTGGCTGAAGGCGGCCCGGAACGTGGCCCGTGGCTGATGGCCCGGCTGCAGCATGAAGCCGGCGGCCCCAAGGTCAGCTGGCAGAGCGAGCAGCGCCTGCGTTTTGCAGGCAAGGGGCTGACCGCGAGGGGACTGAGGACTGCGGTGACGGCTGCCGGCCTGCAGGTTGTGGCCGTGCGCCGCCTGCGCATCGGCCGGGTCGCGCTGGGCCCGCTGGCCGTGGGCCAGTGGCGCTATCTGGGTAGCGACGAGCGGTTCTGAGTCACGCACTTCATCCACGCATGGCGTGGATCTACCTCCAGGCGTGGCGTGGATCTACCATCGGCGTCATGAGTCTGCGCAAACCCCTATGGCGACGCCTGCTGCGCGTCGCCGCGATCATCATCGCCGCCCTGCTTCTGCTGGCCCTGTCCGGCCTGCTGCTGGCCGACCACCTGGCCCCGCAGGCGCGCGGTGAAGCGTCGCAGGTACTACCACTGCAGCCCGCGCAGACGCCCATCGATCGACAGATGAGGCCCCTGCAGGCCGCCCATCCGGGGCAGTCTGGCGTGGCGTTCCTCAGCGATGGTATGGATGCGTTCGCCGCCCGCGCGATGATCACCGAACATGCCGGCCGCAGCCTGGACCTGCAGTACTACATCTGGCACGACGACCTGATCGGCCACCTGATGGCCAAGGCGCTGTACGACGCCGCCGAACGTGGCGTGCGCGTGCGCATCCTGCTCGATGACATGAACGCCAAGGACAAGGATGCGCTGATGATGGCGCTCGATGCGCATCCCAACATCGAGCTTCGCCTGTACAACCCGTTCCGCAACCGCAGCGGCATCGCCCGCACGCTGGAGCTGGTGCAACGCGCCTTCAGCGTGAACCACCGCATGCACAACAAGAGCTGGATCGCCGATGGGCGCATCGCCATCGTCGGTGGCCGCAACATCGGTGAGGAGTATTTCAGCGCGCGCAGCGACGTGAATTTCCAGGACCTGGACCTGGTGGTGGCCGGCCCGGCCGTGCAGCAGGCCAACCAGATCTTCGACGACTACTGGAACAGCGACGCGGCGATTCCGATCTCGGCGCTGGCGACCTACACCGATGCGCAACTGCGCCAGTTGGTGCGCCAGTCCGATCTGGATGCGCTGCATGCCCAGGCCCAACCGTACCTGCAGCGCGTGGCCGAGTCGCGTCAGCGCCAGCGCGCCAGCCCGCAGCCGCTGCACTGGAGCACGCAGGTACGGATCGTGTCCGATCCACCGATGAAGCATCACGGCGATGCGCATGACGACTGGCTGGTCTCCGCGCTGGTCCGGCAGCTGCAGTCGACGCGCCACAAGGCACTGTTGATCTCGCCGTACTTCGTGCCCGGCAGCGAAGGGCTGGACGGCCTTTCGGCGATGGCCGGGCGTGGCGCCCAGGTCGGCGTGGTGACCAACTCACTGGCGGCCAACGATGTGGCTGCCGTACACGGTGGCTACATGGGCTACCGGGTGCCGCTGCTGAAGGCCGGCGTGCAGCTGTACGAACTGAAGGCGAGCGGCCAGAGCGGTGACGGCAGCCTGTTCGGCAGCAGTGGCGCCAGCCTGCACACCAAGGCATTGCTGGTCGACGACCAGCGCGGATTCGTCGGATCGTTCAACCTCGATCCGCGTTCGGCCTATCTCAACACCGAGATGGGCGTGCTGTTCGACGACCCGGTACTGGGCGGTCAGCTGCGCGCGGAATACCTGCGCCTGGCCAGCCCGGAACACAGCTGGTGGCTGGCACTGGGCACTGATGACCAACTGCGCTGGCTGCAGCGCGAGCCGCCGCCACACTGGGTCGATGCCGAGCCCGGCAGCAGCCTTGGCAAACGCTGGACGGCACGGGTGATCAGCTGGTTGCCGCTGGAATCGCAGCTGTAACGATCAGGGAGCGGGCCCTTCGCCATCGCCGTGCAGGCTCTCGTCCAGGGTTTCCACATTGCGCCCATGCAGGCGCCGCCAGATCCAGCGCAGCGCGTGCGGCGGCGCTGCCGGCAACTGCTCCAGCAAGGCCAGCATGCGGCCCTGGCTGGCATGCCCGTGCCGGCACAGCAGGCTGGCCGCCGCAGCGGCGCTGGCCAGTCGCAGGCTGTCAGCCAGCGGACCGTCGGCGTCAGGCGACAGGGCCTGATGCACCGGTTCGGGCAGTTCCCAGGCGGCAGCCACCCGCTGTGCCAGCGGTAGTGACCACTGCTGCAGCAACTGCAGGGCCAGCGCGGGCTCCACCTCTTCGCCGCGCGCCTGCGCTTCCTGCAGCAGTTGGCGCATGACCAGCGCCGCGCCCAGGCCCTGCACCAGGCCCAGCCATTGCGCCGCGAAGGCATCGCCGAAGGTGACCGTGCGTGCGTGGTCGGCGGCCGCGCGTGAAGCCAGCAGCGCGTGCTCCCAGATGATCGAACTGAACTGCGGGAACACCTCGCACTGCACCTGCATCACCGGCTGCACCAGCACGGCACTGATGATCTGCCGCACCCCTTCGGTGCCGACCAGGGTCACCGCCCGCTGCAGGCTTTCCACAGGCCGCTCGTGCACCTTGTAGACCGGGCTGTTGGCGATGCGCAGCAGGTTGCCGGTCAGCACCGGATCCTGGCCGATGATCGCGGCCATCACCCGCGCCGATGCGACGTCGTCATTGACCGTCTGAATCAGCTGCGGCAGCAGTTGCGGGCGACGCGGCAGCTGCCGGGTGGCCCAGTCGCGGTCCTGCAGTGCACGGTCCACCGCCTCGGCCAGACCCGATGCACTGACCGCCGTCGGTTCACCTGCCAAGCGCGGATACAGTGCCAGCGCATGCAGTCCGCGCTGCAGGTGAGCGGCGACCTCGGCCGCCGGCAACGCATCACCCTGCAGGCTGGCCGCCGCCGCGGCCACGGCCTGGCGGGGGGCTGCGGCCAGACGTGCCGGGGCCCGCCCGGTCAGCTGCGACAGCCGACGGAGCACGGATCGCCACCACGCTGCGGTCATCGCCGCCCACCCTGTCGTTGTCCTGCTGCTGCCACGGCCTGCCTGCACCTTCATCACATCCGGCCACCTGCCGTCGTCGCAGCATCGGCCGCACTTTCATCTTCTTTAATCCGGACGCCTCAGGCGTCGACGGCATATCCCGGGCGAATGGACTAGAATGGCGCCGCGCGACCCGTCCCCCCGTACCGACGACGTCGCTTTTTTTGTTTTCGGACCCTACCGTTCATTGGCAGTTCGCCGCAGTTCACCGCAGATCGCGCCATCGGAGACCCCATGCTATTCGAAACCCTCGCAACCACCGGCCACGAACAGGTGGTGTTCTGCCACAACCAGGATGCCGGTCTGCGGGCGATCATCGCCATCCACAACACCACCCTGGGCCCTGCCCTGGGCGGGGTGCGCATGCGCCCTTACGCCAGCACCGACGATGCGCTGGCCGATGTGCTGCGGCTGAGCCGCACGATGACCTACAAGAACGCGCTGGCCGGTCTCAATGTCGGTGGCGGCAAGGCGGTGATCATCGGCGACCCCAAGGTCGACAAGACCGAAGTGCTGTTCCGCGCCTTCGGCCGCTACGTCGATTCGCTGGGCGGTCGCTACATCACGGCCGAGGATGTCGGTACCGACGTCAACGACATGGAGAACATCTACCTGGAGAGCCAGTTCGTCACCGGCGTACACCAGGTCCATGGCGGCTCGGGAGATCCGGCCCCGTTCACCGCCTATGGCGCGCTGCAGGCGCTGATGGCCTCGATGCGCTTCAAGTTCGGCCATGAGGAAGTGGGCAAGACCAGCATCGCGGTGCAGGGCCTGGGCCATATCGGCATGGAACTGGTGAAGCTGCTGCGCGACCGTGGCGCCAAGCTGTACGTGACCGATCTGGACACCACCCTGGTGGATCGGGCGGTCAGCGATTTCGGCGCCGAGGCCGTCAAGCCGGATGAGATCCACGAAGTGAACGCCGATGTGTTCGCGCCGTGCGCGCTGGAAGGCGCGATCAACGCCGACACCCTGCCGCGGATCAAGGCGAAGATCATCTGTGGCACCGCCAACAACCAGCTGTCCAGCCTGGAGATCGGCGACGAGCTGCATGCGCGCGGCATCCTGTATGCGCCTGACTACGCGGTCAACGCGGGTGGCGTGATGAACGTGTCGCTGGAAATCGACGGTTACAACCGCGAGCGCGCGATGCGGCTGATCCGCAGCATCTACCACAACCTGACACGCATCTTCGAGCTGTCGCAGCGCGAGAACATCGCCCCGCAGCGCGCGGCCGACCGGATTGCCGAAGCGCGCATCCTGTCGATCGGCAAGCTGAAGATGCCGCTGGGCCGCAGCACACCGCGTCTGGGCAATCTGCGCGGCGGCTGATCGCCGCCCTCACGAACCAGGCGGGTGCCGACCGTGGTCGGCACCGCCGGATGAATGCGCCGGGCAAGCCCGGCGCTACGATCAGAAGCCTGTGCTGTAGCGCAGCGCCGCCTGCCGTGCATCATTGCCACCCACGCGCTGGTCGATGCCCAGGCTCAGGCGGCCATTGCGGCCCCACCACGATTCCAGCGCCAGGCCAAACAGGGCACTGCCACGCGGTGCGTCAACCCCGGCCAACGGCGCCCAGGCATCAACGCCGACGAAACTTGCCTGCCAGGCCTGCTCGTTGCCATCCAGCCGTTGTTGCCATTCGGCATGGCCGCGCAGGGTCCAACGCCCCCACTGCCGCTCGCCTCGCAGGCCCGCCAGCATCTGGCTGCGCTGTGCACGTGACGCCTCACCGCGCAGGCCGAAGCCAAAGCCGCCCTGCTCGCTGAAGCCATCGGTATCCAGCCGCGTGCTGCTGGCCCCCAGGTAGGGGGTCAGCGACGCACCGATGCGGCCGAAACGATAGCCACCTTCGACGCTGGCACTGCTGAAACGCCCGCCGTAGCGCGCGGACACGCCGTAGGCACCGGCGCCCAGCAGCAACTGGCGGTCCAGCTCACGGGTGAACTGGCCGGTGCCGAACTGGGCCAGCGCATAGCCACGCCCCAGGTTCCAGCCGGCATACAACTGCGCCTGCGCCTGGCGGTCGCGGCCACGATCGCCGCTGAAGTTGCTGCCGCCATTGCTGCGGGTTTCGCCGAAGGCCATGCCCAGCAGACCATTACTGCCCAGTGCTACGTCCTGGCCGGCCATCCAGCCCTGGCTGTCGGCGCCGTTGCCGGCAAAGCTGCCCTGCCCGGCTTCGCCCAGCGCACTCTGCCAGGCACCGCGCAGCTTCGGTGCTGCCTGCACGCGGTCGAAGCGCTCGGCAACCGCACGGCGCGACATGTCCACGCTGTCGAAGGTCGACGCTTCAGCACGCGCATGCGCCTGTCCGGACAGACTCTCCAGGCTCGCCGACAGGCCATCGGTCCCGCCAGCCGTGCGCTGCAGCGCGCCGGCGGCCGCACCAAACGCTGAACCCTGCAGGTTGGCATTGCGGTCCAGCGCGGTGAATGCCGACGCCACACGCAGTGCCGATGTCTGTGCATTGGCGCCCAGGCCGGACGCAGCGGCGGAAACGTTGACCTGGGTCAAGTCCATCCACGCGTCGTTGCTGCTGTAGCCGTACTGCGCCTGCAGCAGGGTCAGGCCGTTGGCCCCGGTGTTGTTCACCGGCGTGGTGAACGTACCGTTGATGCCGCCGTTGGCATGGATCAGCCCCTGGCGGCTGCCGACCTGCGGCACGTAACCCGCAACGATGCCATTGACCACCACGCCACCGGCCAGACGTGCGGTGCCGGTCACCTGCAGCGGGTTCACGCCCAGCGCGACGATCAGCTGCGCATCCGGCCGCTGGCTGTAATTGCCTTCGATGGTCGCAGTGGTGTTGGCGTTGATCAGCACCACGCTGGCGCCGTTGTCGACGTTGCCGATCACCCGCGGCGTGCCGGGCATGAACTGCAGGCCGGCCATCGAGGCACCGCCGGCACCAGAGATGCTGACGTTGGAACGGATCACGGCGCCGCCGCGCAGGGCCAGGCTGCCGCGCTCGATGCGGGTCGCACCGCTGTAACTGTTGTTGCCGCTCAGCTCCAGCCGGCCATCGCCGCGCTTGACCAGGCCGCCAGCGCCGGCGATGTCGTTGCTCCAGCTCGAGCCCGAGGAAGGTGCATCGACATTGACCGTGACATCACCCCAGTCGAAGCGGCCGGGACCGTTCACCGCCTTGCCGACGTTGAGCATGCCGTAGCCATAGATCGGGTCGACGCCAGGTGCACCGATGTCGGTGGCGGTGCCCAGCAGGGTCTGCCGCACCAGGTCGTTGTCGAAGTACGGGTAGCGCTGCCAGACCAGCGCAGCAGCACCGGAGATCAGCGGCGCGGCAAAGGACGTGCCGTAGTTCCACAGGTATTTGCCGGTACCCGGCTCCGGGAACACCGCGCTGCCGGGAGCGGTCAGGCAGTAACGCGCGGAGTCGCCACAGGCATTCGCCCAAGAGGCACGTTCACCGGGCTTGTTCGGATCGATCGCGGTGGCCACCAGCCAGCCCTTCTCCAGATCAGCGGCCGGCAGCGATCCGCCGAAGCCACGCTGGCTCGGCAGCGCGGCCACGCTGCTGGGCTGGTCGCGGCCCTCGTTGCCGGCGGCGAACACCACCAGGCCGCCGTGGTTGATGATGAAGGGGCGGTATTCGGCCGCGACCTGCGCGGTGGTACCGAGGTCGGTCCAGTACAGGCCGCCCCAGGAGTTGTTCATCACCTTCACGCCGTAGTTGATCAGGTCCTGGTGGACCCCGGCCACGCCCAGCGTGCCGCTGAAGGAATTGCCCTTGCCGCTGCCGTCGTCCTTGGGCGCGGTGTCGGAAATGATCCGCGCCGAGACAATCTCCGCACCCGGTGCGATGCCCCCGGGCCATACGCCCACCGATACACCGGCGGCCAGGCTGGCTACGGCCGTGCCATGGCCAAGCACGTCATCGACGTTGAGATTGTTGCGACTCGGGTCGATATAGTTGAGGTTGGCCACCACCCGTCCGTTCAGTGCCTCGGCGTTGCGCAACACGCCCGAATCGACGATGCCGATGCGGACGCCGCGGCCGGTCGCGCCAGTGGTCTGTGCGGCACGCGCGTTGGTCTGTGCCAGATGCGCATCCACAGCCGGCTCCAGCGGCTTGGAAGCGGGAGGCGGAGTGACCGGGGGCGTGACCGGAGGCGTGACCGGTGGCGGGTCGATGCGCACGTTGCTGCCGCCCCCTCCACCGCCACACGCCGACAGCGCCACCGCCAGCGCCGATGCCAGGACCGACCTTCCCATCGTCTTACGTTCCATCGTTTCCTTCCCATGAACGTTGGCCTGCCGCCATCCGGGCAGGCATCCAGTACTGCCCAGCGGCAGTCTTCGCCGACCCTCTATACTGAGCCGACCCCCACGCAGTCTGCCGGGAAACGGCGCCGCTTCCAACGCCCGTCGTCTCCTTTCCGAACATTGCTCACGCATCAACGAGATTGCCATGTCCAACATCGTCATCGCCGCCGCCAAGCGCACCGCCATCGGCTCCTTCCTCGGCCAGTTCAACGGCGTTCCGACCCCGACCCTCGGCGCGGCCGCCATTGCCGCCGCGCTGGAACAGTCGGGCGTTCCTGCCAGCGACGTCTCCGAAGTCCTGATGGGCTGCGTGCTGCCGGCCAACCTCGGCCAGGCCCCTGCCCGCCAGGCGGCGATCGCCGCCGGCATCCCGCTGTCGGTCGGCGCGACCACCCTCAACAAGGTCTGCGGTTCGGGCATGAAGGCCATCATGCTCGGTCATGACCTGATCAAGGCCGGCTCGGCCAAGGTCGTGGTCGCCGGCGGCATGGAATCGATGTCCAACGCCCCGCACCTGTTGCCCAATTCGCGCACCGGCAACCGTTTCGGCAACTTCCAGGCCGTGGACCACATGGCCCACGACGGCCTGGTCAATGCCTATGACGGCAAGGCCATGGGCGAATTCGCCGAGTGTGCCGTGGACAAGTACCAGTTCACCCGCGAAGAGCAGGACGCCTACTCCATCGAATCGGTCAAGCGCGCACAGGCGGCCCAGGCCAACGGCGCCTTCGCCGACGAAATCGTTGCGGTGAAGGTCGCCACCCGCAAGGGTGACGTCGAGGTCGCCAGCGACGAGCAGCCCGGCCGTTCGGACATCGCCAAGATTCCGACCCTGCGCCCGGCCTTCAAGAAGGACGGCAGCGTGACCGCCGCCAGTTCCTCCAGCATTTCCGACGGCGCTGCCGCCGTCGTCCTGCTGAGCGAAGAAGATGCTGCCGCACGCGGCCTGCAGCCGCTGGCGCGCATCGTCGGCCATGCCACCCATTCGCAGGAGCCGGAGTGGTTCACCACCGCCCCGATCGGCGCCATCCACACCCTGCTGGCGAAGACCGGCTGGTCGCTGGACCAGGTCGATCTGTTCGAAATCAACGAGGCCTTTGCCGTGGTGGCGATGGCGCCGATGCGCGAACTGGGCATCCCGCACGACAAGCTCAACGTGAATGGCGGCGCCTGCGCGCTGGGCCATCCGATCGGTGCCTCCGGCGCACGCCTGGTCGTCACCCTGGTCAACGCATTGCGCACGCGCGGCGGCAAGCGCGGCATTGCCACCCTGTGCATCGGCGGCGGCGAAGCGACGGCTATCGCCATCGAGTTGATCTGAAAGGGTTTAACGTCTATTTCGCAAAAATGAATGCGGGATCGCTTGACACCCAATCTTGGCTTGTCATCATGTTGTCGGCGCGCAGCATGCGCGTTGCCTAATTCTAACGACGAGGATTTACACAATGAGCATCAACAAGCTGCTGGTCGCGATGTCCCTGGCTCTGGCCCTGGCCGCCTGCTCGAAGCAGGAAGCTGCCCAGGACGCCGCTGCTTCGGCCAACCAGGCCGCCACCGAAGCCCAGGCTGCTGCCGACCAGGCCGCCGCTGCTGGCGCCCAGACCGCCGACGCTGCCCAGCAGGCCGCTGACACCGCCGCCACCGCTGCTGACGCTTCGGTTGACGCCGCTGCCCAGGCTGCTGGCGCTGCCACCGACGCTGCTGCCGGCGCTGCTGCCGACGCTGCCAAGGCTGCTGAAGGCACCGCCGAGAAGGCCAAGGACGCTGCTGAAGAAGCCAAGAAGTAATAACTTCTTTCTTCAAGCTGTTCTGAAGAAGCCGCTGGTTCGCCAGCGGCTTTTTCTTTGCGCGCAGTTCCGTGCGCAGGTCACCACTACGTCTTCACAACGGTATGAATAGGCTGGCGTCCCCATCCATTGCAGTACCGGAGACCGCCATGAAGATTCGCCCGCTGACCACTACCCTGCTGGCCGCCTCCCTGCTGCTCGCACTGGCTGCCTGCAAGGGCCCGGAAGCCGAACAGGCCAAGCAGGATGCCGCGCAGGCCGCCGACAGTGCCGGTGTTGCCGCACGCGATGCCGTCGACAAGGCCGCAGAAGCAACCCGCAACGCCGCCGACAAGACCGCCGCTGCCTCCGAGCAGGCTGCCGCCGACACCCAGCACGCGCTGGACAAGGCCGCCGACGCCACGGCCACCGCAGCCGGTGAAGCCAAGGCCGCCGCCACCGATGCCGCCGCCCACGCCAGCGACGCCACTGCCGATGCCGCGCAGAAGGTCGCCGACAAGGCCCGCGACGTCGCCAACGACGCCAAGGCCAACGCCGCCAAGGAAGAAGCCAAGCACTAAGGCCTTCGCGTTCGCCGGGCATGGCCCGGCGCTACCGGAAAAGCCGAGCACGGGCTCGGCTCTACAGGAAAAGCCGCGGCACGCCCGCGGCTTTTCTGCTTTCTGCTTTCCGCTTCTTCTGTTGATTCCGCGGTGGACGCGCACGGAAACCGTCCAAGGCCGCGCGGGTGGGCTGCGCAGGGGTGTCCGCGGCATGGATGCCGCGGCCAAGCCCCCAGGGACGGGTTCACGGCGTCCCCTGCGCAGCCCATCCGCACGGCCCGCTCACGATGCAGACTCCGCGCGGCCCACCACGAGGGGCTCCGCCGCTGGCCACCACTACGGCAACGCGCGCGCCAGCATCCCCGCCACATCCACCCCCGCCGGCAGCGTGCCGAATGCCAACCCATGTTCGCCCTGCAGCCGGCTGCGGATGAATGCTTCGGCCATCGGACTGCGCGCACGCAGCAACAACGCCGCCTGCAGCAGCAACGCAGTGCGTTCGCAGAACACCCGCGCCTGTGCCTCCTCCGGTGCCGCCGCATCGCGCCAATGCTGCAGCGCCGCCGCATAGCGCGCATCACGGTCGGCCACCGCCTCCAGTTCACCGTGCAGTGCCGCCAGCACCTCAGGTTCGCGCGCCAGCGCGCGCAGCACATCCAGGCACTGGATGTTGCCGCTGCCCTCCCAGATCGAATTCAACGGCGCCTGCCGGTACAGCCGCGGCAACATCGATTCCTCCACGTAGCCGGCACCGCCCAGGCACTCCTGTGCTTCGTTGACGAACGCAGGCGCACGCTTGCATATCCAGTACTTGCCCAATGCCGTACCCAGCCGCGCAAGCGCGGCCTCGGCCGGATCGCTGCCGGCGTGATCGACCGCGCGTGCGATACGCATCGCCAGCACCGTGGCGGCTTCCGATTCCAGCGCCAGATCGGCCAGCACGTTGGCCATCAACGGGTGGTCCATCAGTGGCTTTCCAAAGGTGCGCCGATGCCGCGCGTGGTGCAGCGCCTGTGCCAGCGCCATGCGCATTTCCGCCGCAGCGCCCAGCATGCAGTCCAGCCGGGTCATCATCACCATGCCGATGATGGTAGCGACGCCGCGTCCCTCCTCGCCCACCCGCCAAGCCTGTGCACCGCAGAACTCAACCTCACTGGAGGCGTTGGCCCAGTCGCCCAGCTTGTCTTTCAGGCGCATCAGGCGGAACGCATTGCGATCGCCATCGGCCAGGCGTCGAGGCATCAGCAGGCAGGTCAATCCGGCCGGCGCCTGCGCCAGTACCAGGAAGCCATCGCACATCGGTGCGGAGAAGAACCATTTGTGTCCGATCAGCCGATAGCGCTCGCCATCGATGGGTTCGGCGCGGGTGGTGTTGGCGCGCACGTCCGAGCCGCCCTGCTTCTCGGTCATGCCCATGCCCAGGGTGATGCCGGCCTTGTCGGACACCGGCACATCACGTGGGTCGTATACCGGTGCGGCAGCCTTGCGCGACCACTCGGCCAGATGCGGCTGCCCGCGCAGCACGGCTACGGCTGCATGGGTCATGGTCAACGGGCAGCTGGTGCCCGCCTCGGCCTGGTGGTGCAGGTAGCTCAGTGCAGCGCGCGCAACATGGGCGCCGGGCTGCGGCTCATGCCAGGACAGCCCTGCAACGCCGTGCTCCTTCGCCGTCTGCATCAGCTGGTGATACGCCGGATGGAATTCCACGGTATCGATGCGATGGCCCTGCGCATCATGGGTGCGCAGGCGTGGGCGGTCGCGGTTGGCCTCGAAGCCGATGCGGTACAGCTCGTCCCCGGCCAGTCCTCCATACACCGCCAGGCGTGGCGCGAACGCTGCCGCAGACTCGCGCTGCACGGCCTCCATCAGTGCGATGTCGTCGGTCCACAACTGGCGACCCGCGAACGGTGGCGGCTGGTTGAGCACCACGTGGGTTTCGTAGGGAGCGCTGCTGTTGAAGCTCGGTCCACTCATCGGTTCTTTCCCCGCCGGCAAGAGGTGTGCGGCCCGATTGTGCCGTATCGCCCGGCAACCCCGCGTTCAGGCCGATTCTCGCCGCGTGCACGACCGGCACGCCACAGTGATGGCATGGCAGGCAATGACGATCTGGTGGTACTGCGGCCGGAAGGGCTGTACTGCGCGGCAGGCGATTTCCATATCGATCCCTGGCGGCCGGTGCCGCGTGCGGTCATCACCCATGGCCATGGCGACCATGCGCGCCCTGGCATGGGCGAATACCACTGCAGCACCGGCAGCGTGCCGATCCTGCGCTGGCGCCTGGGCGATGTGCCGCTGCACGCGCATGCCGAGGGCGTGCCGTTCGCGCTGGGCCGGGTGCAGGTATCGCTGCATCCGGCCGGCCACGTGCTCGGCTCGTCACAGGTGCGTATCGACGACGGTGAGCAGGTCTGGGTCGCATCGGGCGACTACAAGCGCCAGCCCGATCCCACCTGCACCCCGTTTGAAGTGGTGCCCTGCGATACCTTCATCACTGAAGCCACATTCGCGCTGCCGATCTATCGCTGGCCCGATACCCGCGCAGTGGCGGCCGAGATCGCCGCCTGGCGTCGCGAATGCGCACAACGGGGCGAGGCTGCGGTACTGCTCTGCTACGCGCTGGGCAAGGCGCAACGCGTGCTTGCCGAACTGCGTGCGGTGGACGACCAGCCTGCCTGGCTGCATGGCGCCATCGCCAACGGCGTCGCCGTCTATCGCCAGGCCGGTGTGCCGATGCTCGACACCCTCACCGTGGCCGAACAGGGACGTCAGCCCGATGCCGCCGGCCAACTGATCCTGGCGCCGCCCTCGGCCGCCGGCACGCCCTGGCTGCGGCGCTTCGGTCGCCACCAGCTTGGTTTCGCCTCGGGCTGGATGCAGTTGCGCGGCAATCGTCGCCGCCGCAACGTCGACCGCGGCTTCGTGATCTCCGACCATGCCGACTGGCCCGCGCTGCTGCAGACCATCGCACAGACTGGCGCGCAGAGGGTCATCGCCACGCACGGCAACACCGATGCGCTGATTCCGTACCTGCGCGAACGCGGCGTTGCCGCCGAAGCCTTCCGCACCGATTTCGGAGGTGAGGAATGAAGGCCTTCGCCGCGCTGTACCAGCAACTGGACCGCAGCACCGCGACGCTGGACAAGCGCGCGGCATTGATCGACTACTTCCAGCACGCACGTCCGCACGACGCAGCGTGGGCGCTGTACCTGCTCAGCGGCGGCAAGGTGGGCGGCGCGCGGCGCAAGATTGCAGGCAGCGGCGAGCTGCGGGCGTGGATCGCGGAAGAATCCGGCCTGCCGCCATGGTTGGTGGAGGACAGCTACGCGCAGGTCGGCGACCTCGCGGAAACGCTCACGCTGCTGCTGGATGATCCTGTCAGCGAAGGCGAGGATCGCCCTCTGGCCGACTGGATCGAACAGCACCTGCTTGCCGTCGCCAACCAGCCAGAGCCCGTGCGTCGTACCGCTGTAGTCGAGGGCTGGCAACAGCTTGCATCGGCCGAACGCCTGGTCTTCAACAAGCTGCTGACCGGCGCACTGCGCGTTGGCGTATCGCAGCGCGTAGTGCAGCAGGCATTGGCTGAGTGGTCCGGGCTGGACATCGCCCGCATCGCCCAGCGCATGCTCGGCGACTGGGTGCCCTCTCCCGGCCTGCTGGCCACCTTGCTGTCTGTCGAAGAACTGCCGACCGATCGCCAGCAGCCCTATCCGTTCTTTCTGGCCTCGCCGCTGGAAGGTGAGCCCACCGAGCGGCTGGGCGAGATCAGCAACTGGCTGCTGGAATGGAAGTGGGACGGCATCCGCCTGCAGTTGCTGCGGCGCCAGGGCGAAGTGGCGTTGTGGTCGCGCGGCGAAGAACGGCTGGACGGTCGCTTCCCGGAGATCGAACAGGCCGCCGCATTGCTGCCCGATGGCTGCGTGCTGGATGGAGAGCTGCTGGCATGGGACGAGGCTGACAATCTTCCGCGTGCATTCACCGCGCTGCAGACCCGCATCCAGCGCCGCAAACCCGGCGCCGCCACCCTGCGCAACACGCCGGTGCGCGTGCTTGCCTACGATCTGCTTGAACGCGATGGCAAGGACCTGCGTGCGCTGCCGCTGCAGCACCGACGCGCGCAGTTGGCCGAGGTGGTCGGTGCGCTCGACGATCCGCGCATCCAGCTGTCGCCCGAGGTGCCCGCCGACGATTGGCAGCAAGCCGCGCAGCTGCGCGAAGCATCGCGCGAGCGCGGCGTGGAAGGGCTGATGCTGAAGCGCCGCGATTCGATCTACCAGTCCGGGCGTCGTCGTGGCGACTGGTGGAAGTGGAAGGTCGAGCCGCTCACCATCGATGCCGTACTGCTGTATGCACAGGCGGGTCATGGCCGACGCAGCACGCTGTACACCGACTACACCTTCGGGGTCTGGGACGGCGACACGCTGGTTCCAGTGGCCAAGGCCTATTCCGGGCTGGACGACAAGGAAATCCTGGCCCTCGATCGCTGGATCCGCGCGCATACCCGCGAGCGCTTCGGTCCGGTGCGCAGCGTCAGTGCCGAGCAGGTGTTCGAACTCGGTTTCGAAGCAGTCAACCGCAGCGCGCGCCACAAGTCCGGCATCGCCGTGCGCTTTCCACGCATCCTGCGCTGGCGCCATGACAAGCCGGCTGCCGAAGCCGACCATCTGGCCCAGTTGCAGGCGCTGGCACGATGAAGCGCAGTGATGCGCTGCAGCGCCTGAACGACTGGTTCGGCAGCCGCGGTTGGCGCCCCCTGCCCTTCCAGCGTGCGATGTGGCGCCATTACCTGGCCGGCGGATCGGGCCTGCTGCACACCCCCACCGGCAGCGGCAAGACCCTTGCCATGTTCGGTGGCCCCTTGCTGCAGGCTATGCTCGACCCGCCCCCCACCCCGCGTCGCGCCAGCGCGGTACGCCCGCTGCAGGTGCTGTGGGTGACACCGCTGCGGGCGCTGGCCAGCGATACCGCGCGCGCGTTGCAGGCACCGATCGACGGCCTTGGCCTGGGTTGGCGGGTGGGGTTGCGCAGCGGCGATGCCAGCAACCGCGACAGGCGTCTGGCCCGCGAAGGTCGCATCGACGTGCTGGTGACCACACCGGAGTCGCTGGCGCTGCTGCTCAGTTATCCCGATACCCTTGAGCGCATGCGCCAACTGCGCTGCGTGGTGGTGGACGAATGGCACGAACTGCTGGGCAACAAGCGCGGCGTGCTGCTGCAGTTGAACCTGGCGCTGCTGCGTGAGACGGCGCCCGCGATGCAACTGTGGGGGCTGTCGGCCACCTTGGGCAACCTGCCGCAGGCGCGCGATGTACTGCTGCCGCACCGGCCACAGGCACCCATCGTAGAGGGCGCACGACAGCGGCCGGTGACGATCCGCAGCCTGCTGCCCGAACCCGGCGAACGCTTTCCATGGGCCGGTCATCTTGGCCTGGCGCAGCTTCCGCGCGTGCTCGATGCACTGTTCCGCGCACGCAGCAGCCTGCTCTTCACCAATACGCGTGCGCAGGCGGAACTGTGGCACCAGGCCCTCGCGGCGGTGTGGCCGGAGGATGCCGGCACGCTCGCCCTGCACCACGGCTCATTGGATCCCACGCTGCGACAGCAGGTTGAAGACGGACTACGTGCGGGAGCGCTGCGGTGCGTAGTGGCCACGTCCAGCCTGGATCTGGGCGTGGACTTTCCGGAAGTGGATCAGGTGCTGCAACTGGGCAGCCCAAAGGGTGTGGCCCGCCTGCGCCAGCGGGCCGGGCGTGCGCGCCATCGGCCCGGTGCCAGCGGCGAAATACTGTGCATTCCCAGCCATGCGCTGGAACTGGCCGAATACGCGGCGGCCCGACGCGCGTTGCATGACGGGGTGATCGAAGCGCGTCGTCCTCCCACGTTGTCGCTGGATGTCTTGGCCCAGCATGCGGTCAGCCGCGCGCTGGCGGGCGGCTTCGAGGCCGATGCACTGCTGCAGCAGGTTCGTGGCACGCATGCCTTCGCCGCGCTGGAAGACGCGCAATGGAATGCCGTGATCGATTTCATCGTGCAGGGCGGACGTGCACTGTCCCGGTATCCGGAGTTCCACAAGGTGGTACGCGATGCCGAGGGCATCTACCGCATGCCCGATCGCCGCCAGGCGCTGCGCCATCGGTTGTCGATCGGCACCATCAGCAGCGACGGCAGCGTGCGCGTGCAGTTCCTGCGTGGCGGCAGCTTGGGCGCGGTGGAAGAGCAGTTCGCCAGCCGCCTGCGCCGTGGCGACCGCTTCCAGTTTGCTGGGCGTCTGCTGGAGTTGGTGCAGCTGCGCGACATGACCGCCTTCGTGCGCGTGGCGCGCGGCAGTGGTGATGGCGTGGTGCCGCGCTGGCAGGGCGGCCAGCTGCCATTGTCGATGCCACTGGGGCGCGAACTGGAAAGGGTGCTGTCAGGCGTCGACCAGAGCCCGGAGTCGCGCTGGCTCACGCCGCTGCTGGCATTGCAGTCGAAGCTGTCTGCGCCGCCGTCTCCCGACCACCTGCTGGTGGAAGACGTGCGCCGGCGCGAGGGCCAGTTCCTGTTCGTCTATCCCTTTGCTGGGCGCCATGTACATGAAGCGCTGGCCGCGCTGCTGGCGCTGCGCTGCACGCGGCAGCAGCGCAACAGCATCGGCTATGCGGTGAACGACCAGGGCCTGGTACTCGCTCCGGCAACACCGGTGGAACTGCAGGAACAGGACTGGCGGGCGATGCTGGATGCTGACGGTCTGCTGCAGGACCTGCGCGAAGCGGTGAACCTGGGCGAGCTGGCGCGCCGTCAGTTCCGCGGCATCGCGCGCGTGGCGGGCCTGCTGGTGCCCAGCCTGCCTGGCGGCATGCCGCGCTCGCTACGCCAGCTGCAGGCTTCCGCCGGCTTGCTGTATGACGTGCTGCGCGAGCACGATCCGGAACATCTGCTGCTGGCACTGGCCGAGCATGAAGTGCTGCACGACAGCCTGGATCTGCCCGGGCTGCAGCAGGTGCTGGCAGGCATCGCCACACGTTCGTTGTCGCTGCAGCAGCCATCGTCGCTGACCCCGTTGGCGTTTCCGCTGTGGGCCGAACGCCTGCGTGGGCAGTTCAGCAATGAAGACTGGCGCACGCGCGTGCAGCGTGCCGCGCAGCAGCTGGAGCGCCGTCATGGCCGCTGATCTGCCGCTGCAGCTGGGCGGTGAGTCGATGCTGCTGCTGGGCGGACGCGCGCTGCTGTGGCCAGCGCGTCGCGCGTTGTTGATCGCCGACCTGCACCTGGGCAAGGCGGACGTGTTCCGCCGTGCGGGAATCGCCTTGCCGGCCGGGGGTACCGGCAATGACCTGCAGCGCCTGCAGGACATGGTGGCCATGCACCAGTGCCAGCAACTATGGATCCTCGGCGACGTCCTGCATGGCCCGGCGCATCGCGCGGCCTGGTATCAGCAATGGCTCGGTTGGCGCGAACAACACGCCGCGCTGGACATCCACGTGGTGCGCGGCAATCACGACCGTGATCTGCCGAAGGCGGCGCTGCAGGTGCAGATGCATGACGACGCGCGCTTGGGACCGTTCCTGCTGCGGCACGAGCCGCTGGCTGATGCCTCCGCGCACGTGCTGGCGGGCCATGTGCATCCGCAGGTTGCGTTGCCGGCACTGCGTCGACGCTTCCCCGCGTTCTGGCTGCGCCGGGGCATCACCATCCTGCCAGCGTTCTCGGCGTTCACCGCCGGTGTCGTGCCTGTACTGGCACCCGGCGAACAGCTGCTCGCCTGTGTGGAAGACAGCGTGGTGCCGCTTCCGGTTCGCTGATTCGTCGAGGCCTGCCCTGCATTACGAGGGGCGCGCGACGATCCCGGGCATCAGGCTGAAATCCGGCGTCGCCTCGTCAGCGTGGCGTGGCAGGGCCTGTATCGCTGCCAGCATCTCATGGGCGCAGGCGCGGATATGGTCGTGGCTTTCCGGTGATGCGTGGCTGATCAAACTGCCGACATGGAACTCGAACACATCTTCCAGTACGTCGGGCTGGTCCTCGTGCAGCATCCGCAGCAGACCGCGCAGCTTGCAGATTTCCGATTCCAGCTTCTCGACCGCGAACAACATGGCGTCCTCCTCGTGCATCGTGCGGCACATCCGGGCCGCAGCAGGCAGCGACGGCGGCGCCACCCGGGCCACGCGATGAACGATCACGAAAAGGAAAACGGGCGACGCGGCTGCCGCGTGCTCATCTCTTGTCGCATATACGGGGTGAGGTAATCGTTAATCGATGTAACGAAAGATTCACGCGGCAGCCGGAATTGCCACGCTCTGTGCGGCCGAGGGCGCGGCGGCGAGCGCTTCGATGAATGCCGGATCGAGCGGCAACGCGCCCAGCCACCCGTGCTGGGTACCGCTGAGTACGCGCAGCATGTGCCCGCGCCCGCCAGGCAGTCGTCCCATCGGCCCCAGCAGCACGTCGCGCGCCTTCGCCCACGCATCACGGTCGGACTGGAACAGCGGCGTCAGCCAGCGGCTCCAGCGCTGATAGACCGCCACGTGCGCACGCCGTTGCGCCTGATAGGCCTGCAATGCCGGTTCACCGCCACCATGGGTGCGCAACGCGTCGCGCAGTGCCAGCGCATCCAGCAGCGCCATGTTCACGCCCTGCCCCAGCTGCGGGCTCATCGCGTGTGCTGCATCACCGACAAGTACCAGCCGGCCCTGATGCCAACGCTTCATCACGGCATCGCGGTACACCGCGCGCGCCAGTTGCCCTGCGTCCTGCAGATGGGCGAAGCGCGCGGTCGCCTGTGGCCACAGCGCATGCAGTTCTTCCAGCCAGGGCGCCATGCCGTCGCTCTGCCAGCGCTCGAAATCCGCACGCGGCAGACTCCAGAAGAAGCTCAGGCGAGGCGTGTCGTCACCCGGGCGGGTACCCACCGGCAGCAGGCCGATCATCTTGCGCGCGGCGACGTAACGCTGCCGCAGCTGCTGCATGTGCGGCCAGTCTTCGGCCGGCAACAGGCACCACAGCGCGCCCCACGGGTACACCCGGTCCAGCGCCGCGCCACCCTCGATACCGTTGCGCAGCGTGGATGCCGCGCCATCGGCGGCAACTACCAGATCGAACGGTCCGTGCGTGCGGCCGTCGCTGTCGCGCAGCCGCCCCTGCTGGTGGTCGACCTCGACGATGGTCGTGCCCACGTGCAGCTCGCCGGCGCCTTCACGCGCTTTGTCCAGCACCGAGAACAACGCCCCGCGCTGCATGCCCAGGCCGTGCAGGCGCGCGTCCAGGCCGTCATAGCCCATGTCCATCACCGCGCGTTCGCACGGAGTATCGCCATACAGGCGGCGCACCGGCATCGCGTAGCCACGCACGGCATCGAGCAGGCCCATCTGCCACAACACCTGCAGTCCGCTGGGCTGCAGCAGAAATCCTGCGCCCACCGGCCCTGGCGTCGGCACGCGTTCGAAGATCTCCACCTCGTGGCCATCGCGGGTGAGCAGGATGGCCAATGCCTGGCCAGCGGTGCCGTATCCAATCACGGCGATGCGCAGTCGTTCCGTCATGCCCGCATTGTGCCATCGGCGCAGGGGCGGTACATCAGCTGGCTTCCCAGCAGAAGCTGTGCATCGGGCTCCGCCACCACTGCCGGCTCTCCTGCGAATGTCCCCCGGCAGCCTCTACGCGGTGCCTCCCCCTTTACTTCGCAGGAGAGCCGACAGTGGTGGCGGCGCTCGGCTTTCATGGCCCATGTTGGCGCGCGCGCGATTCCGCAACGGGAGCGCCTGTCCTTGCGTGCGAAGTAAAGGAGGAGGCGATGGCCGCAGGCCAGCGCCGGGGGACATTCGCACGCAAGGACAGGCGCTCCCGCAGCAAGAGCATCTTCACGGCCCGCAAAAAAAAACCCCGCCGAAGCGGGGTTTTCAACGCACTATCGAGTGGATCACTCGGCCGGAACGATGTTCGAGGCCTGGGCGCCCTTCGGGCCCTGGGTCACGTCGTAGGTGACCTTCTGGCCTTCCTGCAGACTGCGGAAGCCCTTGGAGTTGATCGCGGAGAAGTGCGCGAAGACGTCGGCGCTGCCGTCCTCCGGCGAGATGAAGCCAAATCCCTTGGCGTCGTTGAACCACTTGACGGTACCGTTCGGCATGGTGATGCGTGACCTTATGCAATGAATGGGTGGTGTACGCTGAACCCGCGCACAAGCTGAGTATGCAAAGCTTGTTACGCGAAGACAATCACCCCCGCGCCAATTCGCCGACCAGTTCCGGAAGTCCGTTGCTGGCGGCCTGCACATTGGCCAGTACTTCGGCCATGGTGATTTCCTCGCCGTCACCGCACCCGGCGGCCCAGTTGGCAACGATCGCCAGGCAGGCATAATCCAGCCCCAGCTCGCGTGCCAGCGCCGCTTCGGGCATGCCGGTCATGCCTACCAGGTCGCAACCATCGCGGCGCATACGCGCGATTTCAGCGATGGTTTCCAGCCGCGGGCCCTGCGTTGCGCCGTAGCAACCGCCATCGTGGACCTTCACTCCGGTCACCTTCGCTGCCGCCAGGATCTTGCTGCGCAGCATCGGCGTATATGGATGGCCGAAGTCCACATGCACCACGTCGGTGCCTTCTTCTTCGCAGATCGTGCTGATCCGGCCCCAGGTGTAATCGATTACCTGATCCGGGCAGGCCAGCACGCGCGGACCGAAATCGTCACCGATACCGCCCACGGTATTCAGTGCCAGCACCCGTTGTGCACCGATCTGCTGCAGCGCGGCCAGGTTGGCGCGGTAGTTGATCTTGTGCGGCGGCAGCGAATGACCTTCACCGTGGCGCGCCAGGAAAGCCACGCGATGACCGAGCAATGTCCCGACCCGCACCGGGCCGGACGGCTGCCCGAATCGGGTCGAGACTTCGTGGGTCTGCACGTCGTCAAGCTTGGCCAGGTTGTAGACACCGGTGCCGCCAATCACGGCCAGGGCGATCTGTTGCATGAAAAGCACTCCAGAGAAAAAAGAACGCCGGCACCCGAGGATGCCGGCGGCAGGAAACGCAGGCCGCAGGCGGCCGCGTTGTTATTCCTTCATCGCGTAGATGGCCGGCACGCAGCGCAGGGTTTCGTTGACGTCCATGCCGAAACCGAACACGTAGCGATCCGGCAGTTCGATACCTGCGTAGTCGGCGGTGACGTCCGGCAGTGCGCGGTCGTGCTTCTTCACGGTCATCGCGGCAATGCGCACGTCGGTCGCGCCCTGCTCCAGGCACCAGGTGCGCACGCCCTGCAGGGTGTAACCCTCGTCGAGGATGTCATCGACCAGCAGCACGCGGCGGCCGAACAGCGCGGTGGCCGGCTTGTGCTTCCACACCAGGTCGCCGCCGGTGGTCTCGCCGCGGTAACGGGTGGCGTGCAGGTAATCGAACTGCACGTCCTGGCCACGTGCGCCCAGTTCCAGTGCCAGCTGGCCTGCGAACGGCAGCGCACCATGCATGATCGACAGGAACAGCGGCACCTCGCCCTGGTAATCGCGCGCGATGGCGTCGGCGATGCCGGCAATGGCCTTGTCGATGGTGGGACGGTCGACCAGCAGGTCAGCTTGGGCCAGGGCCTGGGAAATGGTGAGGTTCGGCATCAGACGGTTCTTCCAAGGGTTTGAAGCAGACGGGATTGGGTGTCGCCATGGCGGGCATCGGCCAGCAGGCCATCCCAGCCAAGCGCGCCGCGGCCGAGCAGGCCCAGCAGCGCAGCGGTATTGAGGGAGCGTCCCTGCACCGCGTGCAGGGCTTCATCGACCAGTTCCGGGTGGCAGACCAGCACCACATCGCAGCCGGCATCCAGGTGCGCGTGCACGCGCGCCGGCACGCCACCGGCGCTGTGCGAGGCAGCCATGCCGATGTCATCGGAGAACACCACGCCGCGGAAGCCGAGCTCGCCACGCAGGATCTGCTGGATCCAGCGCGGCGAGTAGCCAGCGGGTTCCGGCGCGACCTGCGGGTAGATCACGTGCGCCATCATCACCGCATCGGCGCCGGCGGCGATACCGGCCGCGAACGGGACCAGATCCTGTGCACGCAGCTCATCCAGCGCGCGCGGATCGATCGCGGTGTCCACATGGGTGTCTTCCAGCACGGTGCCATGGCCGGGGAAATGCTTGAGGGTGGCCGCCATGCCGACCGCGTGCATGCCACGCACGTAGGCGGCGGTGAACGCGGCCACGACCTGCGGGTCTTCACTGAAGGCGCGGTTGCCGATGGCGCGATTGCCACGGCCAAGGTCGACCACCGGCGCGAAGCTCAGGTCCACACCGCTGGCGCGCACTTCACTGGCCATCAGCCAGGCGTGCTGCTCGGCCAGAGCAAGCGCAGCGTCGGGATCCTTGGCGTACTGGACACCAATGTCCTGCAGCGGCGGCAGCTCGCTGAAGCCCTCGCGGAAGCGCTGCACGCGCCCCCCTTCCTGGTCCACGCAGATCAACTGCGGACGCGGTGCGGCAGCGCGGATCGCCGCGGACAGTTCGGTCACCTGCTGCCGCGAAGCGAAGTTGCGCTTGAACAACACCACCCCGGCCACAGCATCGTGCTGCAACCAGTCGCGTTCCTGGGCGGTCAGTTCAGTACCGGCAACGCCGATCAGCAGCATGGTCGATCTCCACAACGGGCGCCCGCATGGCGCAGTGCCGCATTGTCGCAGAACCGGCCAACAGGCGCAGTGGTCAAAAAAGAGGACGGAGGGGATCAAGGCGCAATCGACCCACTGGCGCCGAATACGACTTAATCCCCTCTGTCCCCTTCTACGGTCCGGTCAGACCTTGCAGCCGTCCGCGCCGCAGGCGTCGTCGCTGTCATCCGGGGCACCCTGCGCGCCCTGCCCTGCCGCCTGCTCGGCGGCAATCTGGCGCAGGGCGTTGGCGAAGGCTTCCGGGGGCTGGGCGCCGGAAACCGCCCAGCGGCCATCGATGACGAAGGTGGGCACCGAAGAAATACCCAGGGCATGGGCCTGCGCAAGGCCCGCTTCCACTTCGGCCAGGCCACGATCGCCGGCCAGCATCTGCTGGATCTCATCTGCAGCCAGACCACCCGCTGCACCGGCCTCGACCAGCACCGCCGGGTCGGCCAGATTACGTCCATGCTCGAAGTGAGCGCGGAACAGCGCCTCGCCGACCGCTTCCTGCACGCCATGCTGGCCAGACAGCCACAGCAAGCGATGCGCCGGCAGCGTGGTTACCCGCACCTGGCCCTGGCTGAAGTCCATCGGCAGGCCCTCGGCCCGCGCAGTGGTCTGGGTCTGGCCAAGAATCTGCTCGGTGCGTTCGGCACCGCCAAACTTGCGCACGTAGGCCTCGCGCAACGGCAGCGGGGTAGCGTCCGCATCCGGGTCGAGCTGGAACGGCTGCCAGTGGATCTCAAGTTCGGGCGCGTCCGCGCCCAGCAACTGCACACCCTGCTGGAAACGATGCTTGCCGATCCAGCACCAGGGGCAGACCACGTCGGAGTAGATGTCGATTCTCATCCCTGCGACATGTGGCCTGCTCGCCCCGAAAAAAGGGGCGGCGGGATTCAAGTCGCTACTCCCTCTGCCCCGCTTCAGGATTTCACCACTGTGAATAGGGATTGTTGGCCAACGCCACGTTGTAGTAGCGCGCGTCGTCGGTGACCTCGGCGCCAACCCAGTCCGGCAGGTCGATGGCCTGGTCGGCGCTGTCGAGCTCGACTTCTGCGACCACCAGGCCGGCGTTGTCGCCGAGAAATTCGTCCACTTCCCAGGTCAGGCCGGCGTACTCGACCAGGTGCCGACGCTTGTCGATCAGGCCACCGACGCACAGCGCCAGCAGGTCGCGCGCATCCTGCACCGGGATCGGGTAATCGAACTCCTGCCGGGTATGGCCCAGCGTTCGCGATTTCAGGTTCAGTGCGGCCTTCTCGCCTTCGATGCGGACCCGCACCGAGGCGTTCTGGGTGCCGCGGTCGAGCGCGCCCAGATCGTTGATATAGCCCTGCGCCATCGGGATGACCCGGTGCGCGGCGGTGCGCCACCCATCATGGGTAACGAGGAATTTGCGTTCGATTTCAATGCCCATGGACACAGTATGCGGCTCACGCCAGACGCTGCCTATCAGCGCGGCGGCAGGCACGACTACACTGCGCGGCCCCCTTAACCAAGGAACGGTCGCTCATGACACTTCCCCGTCATCTTCGTCGCTGTCTTGCGCTGTCGGCACTGCTGCCGTGTGTGGCCGCCAATGCCGCATCAACGGCGATGCCATCGCTGCAGCAGGCACAGGCCGCGATGGACCGGATGTTCGATCAGGCCATTGCCGATCGCCCCGCCAGCGACAGCAGCCGCTTGGTTGCGGAGACCTTCCGGCCCCGTCTGCAAGCCCTGGACAGCTGCGCAGCCACCGAGGCCGGCGACGCCGTCGACTGCATCGCCACCGCCAGCGCAGGCATCAATTCGCGACCGCAGCTGCTGCGGCTGGCCCTGGTGGGCGGCGTGTGGACCCTGCCTGACCAGCGCGATGTCCCAGTTCCGGCGCCGCCGAAGGATCGGGTGCAGGCCCTGCTGCGGGAACGGATCGCCGCACAGGCGCAGCAGCAGTCCGACCCCGCCCTGCGCGCGCGCTACGAGCAGGCGTCCGACACCCTGCAGGTGCAGGACGTGAGGAGCTGCGACGTCGCCAGCGACAAGGCCGTCATCGAATGCACCGTGCGCGCGGGCGACGGCAACGAGCACGGCGAGCAGTCCATGGCCTTCGTGCGCGTGGACGGCCAGTGGCAGAACGCCCCGGCCGACTGATCGCGTTGCCTGCGTGCAGGCAGCAAGGCAGGCGCCGGGTAGACCCCGGCGCCGCAGGCATCAGCGCTTTTCGAACACCGCGATGCTTTCCACGTGCGCGGTATGCGGGAACATGTCCATCGCACCGGCGCTGACCAGGGTGAAGCCCTGTTCGTTGACCAGGTAGCCGGCATCGCGGGCCAGCGAGCCCGGATGGCAGCTGACATAGACGATGCGCTTGAACTGCTTCAACGGCAGCTGCTGCAGCACTTCGATGGCGCCCGAACGCGGCGGATCCAACAGCAGCTTGTCGAAGCCCTGGCGCATCCACGGCGTGCTGCGCTGATCCTGGGTCAGGTCGGCGCTGTAGAACTGCGCGTTGGCCAGTCCGTTGCGCTCGGCGTTCTCACGCGCACGCGCCACCAGCCCGGCATCACCTTCCACGCCCACCACTTCACGCACCTTGCGTGCCAGCGGCAGGGTGAAGTTGCCCAGGCCACAGAACAGGTCCAGCACACGCTCGTCGGCACCCGGCTCAAGCAGGTCCAGCGCGTGGGCGATCATCTTCTCGTTGAGCTTGGCATTGACCTGGATGAAATCCAGCGGACGGAACGCCAGTTCGACATCCCACGGCGCCAGCCGGAACGACAGTGCCACGCCCTGCCCGTCCAGCGGCTGCACGGTATCCACGCCGCCCGACTGCAGGTAGATGACAAAGCCCTGCTGCTGGCCAAAGGCGGCCCAGGCCGCGCGATCGGCGTCACTCAGCGGCTGCATGTGGCGCACAGTCAGCACCACAGCCTGGTCACCGGCGATGAACTCGATCTGCGGGATGTCGCGTTTGCCGTCCAGGGATTCGATGAAGGTCGACAGCACCTCCACCTTGGTGCCGATCTCCGGGATGACGGTCAGGCACTGCTGCAGGTCAGCGACGAAACGCGGGTCCTGTTCGCGGAAGCCGACCAGGGTCTTGTCCTTCTTCTCGACCCGGCGCACCGAGAACCGGCCCTTGCGGCGGTAACCCCAGCTGTCGCCGACCAGCGGCGGCAGCACGGTGCCCGGCTTCACATGGCCGATGCGCTCCAGGTTGTCCATCAGCACGCGCTGCTTGGCGACGATCTGCTGGTCTTCATCCAGGTGCTGCAGCACACAGCCGGCGCAGGTGCCGAAATGCGGGCACTTGGGGGTCACCCGCTGCGGCGAGGCCTGCAGCACCTGCACCGTGCGCGCCTCGTCGAAGTGGCGGCTGCGGGCGGTCTGTTCGGCCATCACCACTTCGCCCGGCAGGGCGCCGCTGATGAAGGTGACCTTGCCGCCCTCGCCTTCACGGCGGGCAACACCGCGACCATCATGGCTGAGGTCGAGGATCTCGGTCTGGAAGGGAGTGCGGTCGGTACGGGAGCGGGATCGGGCCACGTGGCAACAGGCTGCGGGCAAAAGTGGGGCCGTATTGTCGCAGATCCTGACCGGCGGGGCCGCTGGCCGCTTGCGCCCGCCGCCGCCGTGCTTGATGATTGACCCCAGCTGACATGGAGGCAGCCCTGATGCAGATGACCCCGCGGGCCAGTCGACCCCGCTTCCTGCTTGTCGAGGACGACATCATCAGCCGCGGTTTTTTCAAAGCGGCGTTGGAAACGTTACCAGCGGATGTGGATACCGCCGACTCACTGGCCAGCGCCTTGGCGCGCGCCGAGCCCGGTGCCCATGATCTGTGGCTGATCGACGTCAACCTGCCCGATGGCAATGGTGCCCAGCTGTTGCACCAGTTGCGCCGCTCGCACCCGGACACCCCGGCGCTGGCGCATACCGCTGACGGCGATGCCGCCATTCACGCACGCCTGCGCGAGGCCGGTTTCAGCGACACCCTGGTCAAACCGCTGGGTCGCGACCAACTGCTGAAGGCGGTCCGTCGTGCGCTGGTGAACAGCCCTGCCGGTTCCACGCTGCCGCCAGCGGCGGTCGAGCTGGCGTTGGAGGACTGGGATGAAACCGCCGCCCTGGCCGCGCTCAATGGCCAGCGCAACCACCTGATCGCCCTGCGCGAGCTGTTCCTGGCCGAACTGCCGGGCGTACGCGACGCGGTCGAACAGGCCGTGGACCAGCACGACGAGCGCCAGCTGCGCAGCCAGTTGCACCGGCTGCAGGCCAGCTGCGGGTTCGTGGGTGCAGCGCGACTGGCGCGCGCGGTGCGGCAGCTGCACCACATGCCCGAATCGGGGCCGGCACAGGCGGGGTTCCGCGCCGCCGTAGCGGCTCTACTGCACTAAGGGGGGTTCGGCCGGGCTGCGCCCGGCACCCGTGGTAGTGCCGGCCGCTGGCCGGCAACCTCAACAGCAACGGCAACAGCCAAAGCGGCTTCCTGCGGGATGGCGGGGCGGCATGGGTTGGCAGGACACGCCGTAAACCCATCCATGGGGGCTCGATGGCGCCATCCATGGCGCCAACGGTCCTGCCAACCCATGCCGCCCCACCCCTGACAGTTTCCCGGTGGCTGGTAGATCCACGCCATGCGTGGGTGAATCTCCATCGAAATCGAATATTTCGACAATTGAACGTAGAACATCCACGCATGGCGTGGATCTACCGTGTCGACCAAGGTCGACACCTACCAGAGCCGGAAGCCGTTCCGACAGCTCGCGGACAATTGTCGAAGGCGGGGTGGGTCCGGTTGCGGGGGTGTCCGCGGCATGGATGCCGCGGCCAAGCCCCCAGGGATGGGTTTACGGCGTCCCCCGCAACCGGACCCACCCCGCCTACCCACGGATAGCCAGCTTTTGCCGTTGACGTTGACGTTGACGTTGATTCGGCAGGTGCAGGGCTGCAAGCCCTGCCGAACACCCCTCAACGCCTGGGTGCAAGCTGCTCCAGCATCTCCCACGATTTCAAGCCGCGCGCGCCAAGGTGATGGGACAGCACCCGCCGCATCGGCAGGCGCAGGCTGGCCAGATCTGCTGCGTCCGGCTCGTCGTCGGCTGCAAGGGCCAACAGTGCTGAGCCGGTGGCCGCCGCACCACGCTCGCCACCACGCTCGCTGAGCAGGCGCTGTGGTCCTTCCTGCGGGTCCAGTTCATAGCGCGCCGCCGGGTCGATCGGCTGGCCATCGCTGGCGGTCTCCAGATCGAAGCCCACGCCCAGCGCCGCCAACAGCTCGCGTTCGAAACGGCGGAGGGTCCAGGCCAGTCCGGCACCCACGGCCAGACGCGCACGCGCTTCGCCGTAGGCCAAGTACAACTCCGGCAACGGATCCTGGCGCGGTGCCAGGCGCAGGGTCAGTTCACTCAAATAGAACCCGGCCAGCATGGCCTGGCCGAGCAGGCGCGGCGCCACATCCAGCGCTTCAGCACCGCGCAGCTGGGCGAGTTCGCCACGCTGCAGCGCGCTGAAGCGGATCCACTGCAGGGGCTGCAGGGCCGCTCGCAGTACCTGGCCCTTGGCCGTGGAAACACCACGCGCGAGCAGGCCGATCCGGCCGTGCTCGGCGCTCAATACCTCGACCAGCAGGCTGGTCTCGCGATAGGCCCGCGCATGCAGCACGAAGCCGGTGTCGTCCTCGATCAGCATCGAAGCGACCGTCGCGGCTTATTCGTAGCCGAAGGCCTTCAGCGCGGCCTCGTCATCGGACCAGCCCTCACGCACGCGCACCCAGGTTTCCAGGAACACCTTGGCCCCGAACAATCGCTCCATCTGCAGGCGGGACTTGGCCCCGATCTCCTTCAGGCGGGTGCCGCCCTTGCCGATCACGATCGCCTTCTGGCCTTCGCGCTCGACCCAGATCACCGCACCGATGCGCAGCAGGTTGCCGTCTTCGGTGAAGCGCTCGATCTCCACCGTAGTGGCGTACGGCAGCTCTTCGCCCAACTGGCGCATCAGCTGTTCACGCACCAGTTCGCCGGCCAGGAAACGCTGGCTGCGATCGGTGATTTCGTCTTCGCCGAACATCGGCGGGGCTTCCGGCAACAGCGCCAGCACATCACGGACCAGGGCTTCCAGGCCGTTGCGCTTCTGCGCCGAAATCGGATGCACCGACGAGAAATCACGGCCGGCGGTCACTTCCTGCAGGAACGGCAGCAGTGCGCCCTTGTCCTTCATGCGGTCGATCTTGTTGACCACCAGCACCACCGGGACACCGGCGTCGCGCAGCACGTTGAAGGCAAGGCTGTCCTCTTCGTCCCAGCGTCCGGCTTCGATCACCAGCAGGCCGGCGTCAACGCCTTCCAGCGAACCGCGGGCAGCGCGGTTCATGACCCGGTTCATCGCCCGCTTCTGCACCTTGTGCAGACCGGGCGTGTCGACCAGCACCAGCTGCCCTTCCGGGTAGGTGGCGATGCCCAGCAGGCGGTGACGGGTGGTCTGCGGCCGGTTGGACACGATGCTGACCTTGGCCCCGACCAACGCATTGGTCAGGGTCGATTTGCCCACGTTCGGGCGGCCGATGACGGCCACGCTGCCGCAATGATGGGAAGTTTGTTCGCTCACTTGGAATCCAGTTGTTCAAGGACGGCCGCAGCCGCTTGTTGTTCGGCAATCCGCCGCGAGGAGCCTTCGCCCTCGGTGCTGGCGGCGGGGTCGGCTACGTTGCAGCGTACCCGGAAGTGTTTGGCGTGGTCGTCACCGGATTCTGACACCAGTTCGTACTGAGGCAACGCCTTCTGTCGGCCCTGCAGCCATTCCTGCAGGCGGGTCTTGGGGTCCTTCTCCGGTCGCCCGGTGGCCGGCAGCGCCTCCATCGAGGCGGCAAACCAGGGCAGGACCAGCGCCCGGCAGGCTTCAAAACCCACATCCAGGTAGATCGCCGCAACCACGGCCTCGAATGCATCGGCCAGGGTCGAGTCACGGCGATGGCCGCCGGACTTCATTTCGCCAGGTCCCATCGTCAGCCGGTCACCCAGCTGCAGGGTCCGCGCGATCACCGCCAGCGCGCCTTCTCGCACCAGCTCGGCGCGGGCGCGGGTCATCGCGCCTTCGTCTGCCTTGGGCCAGCGCAGGTACAACGCCTCGGCGACCATCATGTTGACGATGCTGTCGCCGAGGAACTCCAGCCGCTCGTTATGCGGCGCGCCGGCACTGCGATGGGTCAGCGCCTGCTTGAGCAGGTCTGGATCGCGGAAGGCATGACCGATCAGGTCTTCACGTTGGAAAGATTTATTCGACACCGCTACGGGTCAGGTCCTGGGAAGAATCGAATTTGCCAACCACATCCAGGTTGCCGACCAGTTGGCGGCGCACTTCGTAGTTGACCTTGAGGGTCCAGCCATTGTCGCGACGATCGAACTTGACGTTGGCCGGCTTCACGTTGTCCGAGTAGTTGATGTACAGCCGCTTGAAGAACAGGTCCTGGATGTTGGCCGGCGCCATGCTGCCGATGCCGGGCTCCTTCGCCAGGCTCTTCATCGCCGAACGCACCGCGTAGTACTCCTGGTACATCGGGAACAGCTTCATGCCGACGTAGAGGAAGAAGCCAACCACGATCAGGACTACCAGGAACGAAGTCAGGGTCATGCCGCGCTGCGTGTTCATCGTCTTCATTGCGTTCTCCCCAGATACGCGAGTGGATGTGAAGTCAGTTGATGCTCGAGCCGATCCGCGACGGTTCGAAACCGTCCTTGCAGAACCAGCCCTGGCAGTTCAGCCAGATCAGGAACGCCTTGCCGCGCAGGTTCTCTTCCGGCAGCAGGCCCCAGAAACGGCCGTCGTCGCTGTTGTCGCGATTGTCGCCCATCACCAGGTACTTGCCGGCCGGTACGGTCCACTGGCCCTGGCCACGCGGATAGTCGGTCTCCAGCACGGTGTGGGTACGACCCGGCAGGTGCTCGACCAGCAGGTTGGCGCCCTCGCCCTGGCCCTTGTGGCCGGCGTAGATGCCCTTGTTGTCGTACTTCAGCGGCTCGCCGTTGAGGATCACGCCGTCGCCTTCGAACACGATGGTGTCGCCCGGCACGCCGATCACGCGCTTGATGAAGTTCTCGCCCTTGGCCGGATCGTTGTCGCCATGGCCGGGGAAGTGGAACACCACCACGTCACCGCGGGCCGGATCACCGACCGGCACGAAGCGGGTATTGGTGATCGGCAGGCGCAGGCCATAGGAGAACTTGTTGACCAGGATGAAATCGCCGATCAGCAGGTTCGGCATCATCGAGCTGGACGGGATCTTGTACGGCTCGGCGATGAAGCTGCGCACGATCAGCACGATCGCCAGCACCGGGAAGAACGCACGCGAGTAGTCCACCAGCACCGGCTCGGTGTCGAGCAGGCCGGCGCGCTGGGCGCGACGCTTGGCAAGATACAGCTTGTCGGCCAGCAGGATCAGGCCAGAGGCCAGGGTCAGCACGACCAGGAGGATCTCAAACAGTTTCATTCAGGGTCCTTTGCAACGTCACCGGACGATCGGCCCGCAGGCCGGTTTCGGGGCTTATTTGTTGTCCATCTGCAGCACGGCCAGGAAGGCTTCCTGCGGAATTTCCACGCGGCCGACCTGCTTCATGCGCTTCTTGCCTTCCTTCTGCTTTTCCAGAAGCTTCTTCTTGCGCGAAACGTCGCCACCATAGCACTTGGCCAGAACGTTCTTGCGCATGGCCTTGACCGTGGTGCGCGAGATGATCTGCGAGCCGACGGCGGCCTGGATGGCCACGTCGAACTGCTGGCGCGGGATCAGGTCCTTCATCTTCTCGCACAGCTCGCGGCCACGACGATCGGCATGGCTGCGGTGCACGATCAGCGACAGCGCATCGACCTTGTCGCCATTGATCAGCACGTCCACGCGCACGAACGGGCCGGCATCGAAGCGCACGAAGTGGTAGTCCAGCGAGGCATAGCCACGGCTGACCGACTTCAGCTTGTCGAAGAAGTCCAGCACCACTTCGGCCATCGGCAGCTCGTAGCTGATCTGCACCTGGCTGCCCAGGTAGTTGATGCCGATCTGGCTGCCGCGCTTTTCTTCGCACAGCTTGATGATGTTGCCGATGTACTCCTCGGGGGTGAGCACGTTGGCGCGGATGATCGGCTCGCGGATCTCCTGCACATGGTTCAACGGCGGCAGCTTGGCCGGGTTGTCCATGTTGATGATCGTGCCGTCCGTCTTCAGGACTTCATACACCACCGTCGGCGCGGTGCTGATCAGGTCCAGGTTGTATTCGCGTTCCAGGCGTTCCTGCACGATTTCCATGTGCAGCATGCCGAGGAAGCCGCAGCGGAAACCGAAGCCCATCGCTTCGGAACTTTCCGGCTCGAAGCGCAGCGCGGCATCGTTCAGGCGCAGCTTGTCCAACGCTTCGCGCAGGTCCGGGTAGTCCTCGGCATCGACCGGGAACAGGCCGGCGAACACGCGCGGCTGCATTTCCTGGAAGCCCGGCAGCGGCTTCGCCGCGGGATCGGCAGCGAGGGTGAGGGTGTCACCGACGGGCGCGCCATGCACGTCCTTGATGCTGGCAGTGACCCAGCCCACTTCGCCCGCACGCAGTGCCGGCAGCACCTTGCGCTTCGGGGTGAACACACCGACGTTGTCGACCTGGTGGTTGCGGCCGGTGGACATCACCTGCAGCTTGTCGCCGGCCTTGATCTCGCCCTGCATCACGCGCACCAGCGAGACCACGCCCAGGTAGTTGTCGAACCACGAGTCGATGATCAGCGCCTGCAGCTTGTCGGTCTCACGCGGCACCGGCGCCGGAATGCGATGCACGATCGCTTCCAGCACGTCGACCACGTTCAGGCCGGTCTTGGCACTGACCGGGACTGCGTCGCTGGCATCGATGCCGATCACGGCCTCGATCTCGGCCTTGGCACGCTCGATATCGGCGGTAGGCAGGTCGATCTTGTTGATCACCGGCACCACTTCCAGCCCCTGCTCCACCGCGGTGTAGCAGTTGGCCACCGACTGCGCTTCCACGCCCTGGGCTGCATCGACCACCAGCAGCGCGCCCTCGCAGGCGGCCAGCGAGCGGCTGACTTCATAGGAGAAGTCGACGTGGCCGGGGGTGTCGATGAAGTTCAGATGGTAGGTCTGGCCGTCCTTCGCCACGTACGGCAGCGACACCGACTGCGCCTTGATGGTGATGCCACGCTCACGCTCGATCGGATTGGAGTCGAGCACCTGCGCTTCCATCTCGCGCGCCTGGAGGCCGCCACAGAGCTGGATGATGCGGTCGGCCAGCGTGGACTTGCCGTGGTCGACGTGGGCGATGATGGAGAAGTTGCGGATGTTCCGCATCGAATCAGAGGACATAGAGAGGTGGCGGCGGCGCGCGGCGTCGTCAGGGTAACGGTCGATTATCGCACGCCCGGAGGGTGGCCGCGTGGTTGGCCTGTCCGGGCAAGCCCCGGAATGGCCGAAGCCCCGCCGGGGCGGGGCTTCGGGGATACCTCAAGGGCCGCCGTGAAGGCGGCCATCCGTTGTTACGGGCCGGCCTTGACCGCCACAAAGGCGCTGTTGCCGCTGCCGGTACGGACCAGCAGCATGACCACGTCGCCCTTTTTGTACCCGGACAGTGCACGGTTCAGGGTTTCGACGCTGCCGACCGGGGTGCTGGCCACCTGCAGGATCACCATGCCGCCCGACAGGCCGGCATCGCGGGCGCCCTCGCCCTTCACTGCGGTGATGCGGACGCCTTCGCCCGTCTCCAGGCCCAGCTGCTTGCGCTGCGGCGCAGTCAGGTCGGCAACCTCCAACCCCAGCAGGGCATTGGCGCCGGTCTGCGGGGCTGCCGTGTCATTGCCTGCGGACGGGCTGCGGGCGTTGCCCTGCGCATCCTCGGCCAGGGCCGTCAGGGTCGCGCTCAGGTCACGCGGCTTACCGTCGCGGATCACGCCCAGGGTAACCCGGCTGCCCGGCGCCATCGCACCGATCAGCGGCGGCAGATCGGACCAGCTGTTGACCGGCGCACCGTTGACCGTGCGGATCACGTCACCGATCTTGACCCCGGCCTTGGCCGCGGCACTGTCCGGCACGATCTGGTTGACCAGCGCGCCGCGGCTGTCGGGCAGGCCCATCGCCTGTGCCTTCAGGCCGTCGATTTCCTGGACCACCGCGCCGAGCTGGCCACGGGTGACCTTGCCGGTCTTCTTGATCTGCTCGACCGCGCTCATCGCCAGGTCGATCGGGATCGCGAAGCTGATACCCATGTAGCCACCCGAGGCCGAGAAGATCTGCGAGTTGATGCCGACCACTTCACCCCGGGTGTTCAGCAGCGGACCGCCGGAATTGCCCTGGTTGATCGCCACGTCTGTCTGGATGAAAGGCACATAGCGCTGGTCCGGCCCACCGGTGTTGCGGCCGAGGGCACTGACCACGCCGGCAGTGACCGAGTGGTCGAGGCCGAACGGCGAGCCGATCGCGACAACCCACTGACCGGGCTTCAGGCTGTTGGAATCACCCACGCGCACGGTCGGCAGGTTCTTGCCGTCGATCTTCAGCAGGGCGACGTCGTACTGCTGGTCGCTGCCGACCACCTTGGCGGTGAACTCGCGACGATCGCCGAGCTTGACCTTCACCTCACTGGCGTCGGCGACCACGTGGTAATTGGTCAGCACGTAGCCGTCAGGCGAAATGATGAAGCCCGAGCCCATGCCGCGGCCCTTGATGCTGGGTCCGCCGTCCTGGCCGCCGGGGCCCTGCCCCGGCATCGGGAAATCCGGGCCGAAGAAGCGGCGGAAGAATTCGGGCATCTCGTCATCACCCGGGCCCATGCCGCCCCGCGCCTGGCGGTTGCTGCGGACGATGGTGGTGTCGACGTTGACCACGCCGGGGCCGACCTGTTCAACCAGGTTGGTGAAATCAGGCAGACCACTGACCAGCGGTTGCGCCGGTGCGCGGGGCGCCGCAGCGGCGGTCGCGGCCTGCGGCTGGGCGGCAGGCGCCGCCGGTTGGGCACAGGCCACCAGCGGCAGGGTCAGGGCGAACAGGCCAATGGCATGTGTGCGCAGTCGGGGAGTCATCGGACGGCAACCTCCGGGTCGGATGGAAAGGGAAAGATGCGCCCCGCCGACGGCGGGGCGTGGGACGGTACCCGGCTCAGTCGCGCGGGCGCTGCGACGCAGGCAGATCGTCCTGCAGGCGTGGCTCGAATGGATAGAACGCGGCGCCACCGGCATGGGCCGGGAAGCTGGCATTGAGGGCGCCACCGGCGGCAGGCGCCAGGCTGGAGCGCGGCCACGGCCGTGCCTGCAGGCTGCCGACCTCGCCAAATGGCAGGTGGCGTGTGCTACCGGCGGGCACGGTCGGGATCAGCGGCGCCTGGCTGGCGACCGCGCGCAGCGGTGCGTCATCGCGCTGGGCCACGCGCGCGGCCTGCTGGCTGCGGGTGGCGCTGGCGCGGCGAACATCCTGGCGACGGCTGGCCGCTGCCATGGCTACAGCCGGCACGCTGGCCACGGCCATCGCAGCGGTGCCCGCCGATGCCTCGGTGACAACCGCAGACTGCCCGGATGCCGGCGGCAATTGCGCCTGGCTGGCGATCACCTGCGGGGCGGAGACATCGACTGGCGGGGCCTCCTGCAGCTTTTCGCGGCCTACGAACAGCGCCACGGCGGCAACCGAAGCAGCCAGTGCGCCGCCACCCCAGGCACGCCAACCACTACGGCGGGCCTGACGCTTCGGCTCGGCCTGCGGCGCAGGCTCGGCGGCGATGGCAGCAGCCACGGCGGCACTGAAACCGGCCGGTGCCAGCAGTGACGCCTGGCCACGCATGACGTCACCCAGCAGCTGCCAGCGTTCCTGGCAGCCAGCCAGCTCCGGATCATGTTCCATGCGGCGCACCAGGAAGCGCGCCTCGTCTGCCCCCAGCTCGCCGTCGACCAGCGCCGACAACTGCTGGCGATGGCGTTCGTCCAGGCGTTGCCCGGCGGGAGACTGGTGGTTGTGCGATTCGTTGTTCGGAATGCGGGTCATATACGGCTCTTCTCGCGGGTGGCGCTGCCGATGTCCAACAGCGGCCGGAGTTCGGTGTCGATCGCCTCGCGCGCCCTGAAGATCCGGGAACGCACGGTGCCGATCGGGCACCCCATCTTCTGCGCGATTTCCTCGTAGCTCAGGCCTTCCACCTCGCGCAGGGTGATCGCTGACCGGAGTTCTTCCGGCAGCGCGTTGACGGCCTTCATCACCGTCTGTTCCAGTTCCTGGCGCATCAACTCGCGCTCCGGCGTGTCGGTGTCGCGCAGGCGTGTGCCGCTGTCGAACTGCTCGGCGTCACCGATGTCGATGTCATCGGTCGGCGGGCGGCGATTGTGCGAAGCCAGATGATTTTTGGCGGTATTCACGGCGATCCGATGCAACCAGGTTGAGAACTGGGCGTCGCCACGGAAGCTTCCAATCGCACGGTAGGCACGGATGAAAGTGTCCTGGGCCACGTCCTGACATTCACTCCAGTCGGCGATGTAGCGACCGACCAGGGCCACCACCCGATGCTGGTACTTGCGTACCAGGACATCGAAGGCGGCACTCTCGCCGTGCTGCACTCGCCGGACCAGTTCCAGATCCAGCTCCTGTGGTGTATCAACATCGGCCATGAGGGGCCGCACTCCTGTCAGCCCAACCGACGTCGGGCAATGAGACTGCCAATCCCGGGAAAAGTTCAGTCGCCGATCACCTGGCGCCGCACCAGCTTTTAACCACCGTTCCGTTAACGTTCCGGTCCAAGGCCTGCGATCCGGGGCGCCACACCCCTGCTATTGGGATTTGACGCGGGGGAAACAACCTCTGGATCATAGCCCCCTTCTCCATACACAACCGGATGGAACGTCCATGCTCTCAAGCTTCGATGGTCTCCGCTTCAGCCACTGGCACCCCGAGATCCGCGACGATGGCGTGGTGGTCCTCTCCCTTGATCGTCAGGACAGCAGTGTCAACGCAATGTCGCAGGATGTCCTGCTGGAGCTGGGCGATCTGCTTGAACGCATCGCCATGGATCCGCCCAAGGGCGTGGTGATCCAGTCCATCAAGAAGGCAGGCTTCATCGCCGGTGCCGACCTGAAGGAATTCCAGGAGTTCGATCGCCGCGGCACCGTCAACGATGCCATCCGCCGTGGCCAGTCGACCTACCAGAAGCTGGCCGAATTGCCCTGCCCGACCGTGGCCGCCATCCATGGCCATTGCCTGGGCGGCGGCACCGAGCTGGCGCTGGCCTGCCGCTACCGCGTCGCCTCCAATGACAGTTCTACCCGCATCGGCCTGCCGGAAACCCAGCTGGGCATCTTCCCGGGCTGGGGTGGCAGCGCGCGTCTGCCGCAGCTGGTCGGCGCACCGGCGGCGATGGACATGATGCTGACCGGACGCACCCTGTCGGCCTCGGCCGCACGCGGCATCGGCCTGGTCGACAAGGTGGTGGCGCCGGCCGTCGTGCTCGATACCGCCGTGGCGCTGGCATTGTCCGGCACCACCCGCCCGTTCAAGCAGCGTGCGACAGCGTGGGCGACCAATACCTGGCTTGCGCGCCAACTGCTGGCACCGCAGATGGTCAAGCAGGTTGCGCGCAAGGCGAAGAAGGACCAGTACCCGGCGCCATATGCGTTGATCAGCACCTGGCAGCGCAGCGGCGGCAAGCCGGTGCAGGCACGCCTGGATGCCGAACGACGCGCCGTGGTGAAACTGGCCAGCACGCCGACCGCGCGCAACCTGATCCGCATCTTCTTCCTCACCGAACGCCTGAAGGGCCTGGGCGGTGGTGATTCCGGCATCCGCCACGTGCACGTGGTCGGTGCCGGCGTGATGGGCGGTGACATTGCGGCGTGGGCGGCCTACAAGGGCTTCGACGTGACCCTGCAGGACCGCGAGCAGCGTTTCATCGATCCCGCCATGGAGCGTGCGCAGGCACTGTTTGCCAAGAAGGTGCGTGACGAGAGCAAGCGCCCGGCCGTCGCCGCGCGCCTGCGTGCGGATCTGGAAGGCAACGGCGTGGCTCAGGCCGATCTGGTCATCGAAGCGATCATCGAGAACCCGGAAGCCAAGCGTGCGCTGTACCAGACGCTGGAGCCGAAGATGAAGCTCGATGCGTTGCTGACCACCAACACCTCGTCGATTCCGCTGGTGGAACTGCGCGATCACATCCAGCGTCCGGCGCAGTTCGCCGGCCTGCATTACTTCAACCCGGTGGCACAGATGCCGCTGGTGGAGATCATCCATCACGACGGCATGGCGCCTGAAACCGAACGTCGCCTGGCGGCCTTCTGCAAGGCGCTGGGCAAGTTCCCGGTGCCGGTGGCCGGCACCCCCGGCTTCCTGGTCAACCGCGTGCTGTTCCCGTACATGCTGGAAGCCGCTACCGCGTATGCCGAAGGCATTCCGGGGCCGGTGATCGACAAGGCGGCGGTGAAGTTCGGCATGCCGATGGGCCCGATCGAACTGATCGACACCGTGGGCCTGGACGTGGCCGCTGGCGTGGGCAAGGAACTGGCACCGTTCCTGGGCCTGCAGATTCCGGCGGCGCTGCAGACGGTGGAACCGGACAAGCGCGGCAAGAAGGATGGCCAGGGCATCTACACCTGGGAAAACGGCCGGGCCAAGAAGCCGGACGTGGCACGCGACTACCAGGCGCCTGCCGATCTGGAAGATCGCCTGATCCTGCCGCTGTTGAACGAGGCAGTGGCGTGCCTGCACGAGGGCGTGGTGTCCGATGCGGACCTGCTGGATGCGGGCGTGATCTTCGGTACCGGTTTCGCACCGTTCCGCGGCGGTCCGATCCAGCACATCCGCGCAGTCGGTGCCGATGCCATCGTGGAGCGACTGAAGGCGCTGCAGCAGCGTCATGGCGACCGCTTCGCCCCGCGGCCGGGCTGGGACAACCCGGTCCTGCGCGAACCGGTGGTGTAACGGCCGGGCCTGCGGCCCGGCACCTGCGGTAGTGCCGGCCGCTGGCCGGCAACCTCAACAGCAGAAGCCAGAGCCAAAGCGGCTCTGGCTTTTCTGTTTGTTGGGCGGGGCGGTGTCGGGTTGCGGGGACGCCGTAAACCCATCCCTGGGGGCTTGGCCGCGGCATCCATGCCGCGGACACCCCGCAACCCGACACCGCCCCACCCCTGACAGGTTCACGCGGCTGTTGGTAGGTGTCGACCTTGGTCGACACGCTTGATCCACGCCATGCGTGGATGCGAGCGAAGCGACCAGCGTTTGATTTTGATTTTGATTTTCTTTTTTCTTCTCCGTGGCTGGACGGCACACGGAAAGTGTCAGAGGCCGGGCGGGTGGGTTGCGCAGGACCGTTGGCGCCATGGATGGCGCCATCGAGCCCCCATGGATGGGTTTACGGCGTGTCCTGCGCAACCCACCCCGCCCGGCCAAGCGCGGCTTTTGATTTTGCTTCTGCCTTACGCGACCAACCAACAGCCACGAGGGGCTGCGCCGTTGCCTGGAACAACCTGTTACCCGAACGGGGAATGCCACCGTAACGGCAGCATGCGATGCTGACCGCCTTGATCCCTGCCAGCGAGAACGCCCGCATGACCACCATCATCGCCCCGCGCGTACACGACATCGGCGGCCTGGAAGTGCGCCGTGCAGTGCCTACCCTGCAGGCCCGCAGCATCGGTTCGTTCGTGTTCGTCGACCAGATGGGCCCGGCACTCATGCACCCCGGTACGGCCATCGATGTTCGCCCGCATCCGCATATCGGCCTGGCCACCGTCACCTATCTGTGGTCGGGCGCCATCGGCCACCGCGATACGCTCGGTTCGGACCAGGTGATCCGCCCGGGTGACGTCAACTGGATGACTGCCGGCCGCGGCATCGCCCATTCCGAGCGCACGCCGCAACCGGACCGCGACCATGACAACCCGATCCACGGCATGCAGACCTGGGTAGCGTTGCCGAAGTCGCATGAGGAAATCGAACCGGCGTTCTACCACCATGCGGCTGCCACGCTGCCGGAGCAGCGCCGCAACGGTGCCTGGCTGCGGGTGATCGCCGGACGAGCCTATGGCGAGGAGTCGCCGGTCAAGGTGTTCGCCGACACCCTCAACGTGGCGATCGACCTCGACCCGGATGCAGAGATCGACATCGATGATGGCCACCGCGAACGTGCGCTGTACATCCTCGAGGGCGAAGCGCAGTTGGATGGTGTGGACATTCCCGCCCAGCATCTGGTGATCCCCGAAGCCGGTGCGCGCGGCCGCCTGCGTGCGAAGACACCGGTGAAGGCGATGCTGTTCGGCGGCGAGCCGCTGGATGGTCCGCGCCACTTGTGGTGGAACTTCGTTTCCAGTTCGAAGGAACGCATCGAGCAGGCCAAGCATGACTGGGAAGCCGGGCGTTTCGGCACCATTCCCGGCGACGACAAGGAATTCATTCCCCTGCCCGAGCATTGAGCATCGCGTGTTGCACACATCCGAGGGTGTATCCCTGCACCCGGCGTTGACGCTACAGTCACCCGCTGATCACTGAAATGTGACATAAATCACACTTTCGACCGTCAAAGGAGTGCAACACATGAGCATGGGTAAACGCTTGTCCGCCGAGTTCCTCGGCACGTTCTGGCTGGTTCTGGGTGGCTGTGGCAGTGCCGTGCTCGCCGCCAAGTTCGGTGGCGACGGCAATCCGCTGGGTATCGGTTTCCTCGGCGTGGCGCTGGCCTTCGGCCTGACCGTGGTGACCGGCGCCTACGCGTTCGGCCATATCTCCGGTGCGCACTTCAATCCAGCCGTCAGCGTGGGCCTGTGGGCCGGCGGCCGCTTCCCGACCAAGGATCTGCTGCCCTACATCATCGCCCAGGTGGCCGGCGGCCTGCTGGCGGGTTTCATCCTGCTGCAGATCGCCTCCGGTGCCAGCGGCTTCGCCATTGATGGCAGCCAGGCGGGTGCATTCGCCAGCAACGGCTATGGTGCGCTGTCGCCCGGTGGCTACAGTGTGGCGGCCGCGTTCCTGTGTGAAGTGGTGCTCACGGCGGTGTTCCTGATCGTGATCATGGGTGCGACCCATGGCAAGGCGCCGGCAGGTTTCGCGCCGCTGGCCATCGGCCTGGCCCTGACCCTGATCCACCTGATCAGCATTCCGGTGACCAATACGTCGGTGAACCCGGCCCGCTCCACGGCGGTGGCCTTCTTCGCCGGCAGCGGCGCCACCGGCCAGCTGTGGCTGTTCTGGGTTGCCCCGCTGCTGGGCGGTGCGATCGGCGGCATCATCTACAAGTGGATCGGCAACGACCGCTGAGCCGTGACCGTGCCATTGCGGCCGACCTTCGGCCGCAATGGTTACGGATGTAACCGCGATTTGTGCGATCGCTCACGTTCCGTTAAGGTCTGGTCATCCGCCCGTGCTTGTGCCGGGCTGGACGGCATCCGGGGATGGGATGCCTCGACCGCCGGTGACACCGGCGGTGCCAACGACACGCCACCTTGGGGGATGCATGAAGTTCGCGCCTGTTGTTTTGTCGAGCCTGCTGTTCGTTGCGGCGTCTGCCTGCGCGCAGGCCCCGGTCGAATGTCCTTCGTTGCCCGCCAGCAGCGGCCTGCAATGGCAGCAGCAGGCACAGTCCGGTTTCCTGGTCTGCCGTGCGGCCACGGGCGACGGTCGCGAAGTGCTGAGCCTGATGCTCAGCCAACGCGATCCGGGCATTCCGCTGACCCGCTCGCTGCGCCAGGAAAAGGGCAGCTTTGCCGGTGAATCGATGTACTGGTACCAGCCGGATCTGGGTGGCCAGCAGCCGCCCGGCTATGCCGAGCGCCGCATCAGCGTGGTCAAGCTGGACAAGGGCCGCTACGCGCAGATCGCGCTGTATCCCGACAGCTCCCAGGAACTGGGCACACTGCAGCAGCTTGCGCAGGGCATGAACCTGACGCCCTCTGCCGTGGCCGACGGCCGCTGAGAGGCTGCGGGGATGACTGCATTGCAGCGTCCCCGCAGGATCAGGCACGCCGGGCATCCGCCGGGCATGGCCCGGCGCTGCCCCTCAGAACCTGCCTTCCTGGAAATCAACGAAGGCCTGCATCAGTTCTTCGCGGGTGTTCATCACGAACGGGCCGTGGCGCATCACCGGCTCGCGCAGCGGACGACCCGCCACCAGGATCAACCGCGCACCTTCCGCACCGGCCGACAGATGCAGCTGCTCGCCGCCGCCCAGCACCGCCAGTTCCTGCCGTGCCACGTCGCGCGCAGCATCCTGCTCACCCACCGTCAGTCCGCCTTCGAACACATAGACGAACGCGTTGTGGCCTTCTGGCAGCGCATAGGTCCAGGCGCGGTCGGCGGCCAGTTCGATATCCAGGTACAGCGGATCGGTGGCGGGCTGCGCGATCGGGCCCGCCGTGCCATCGACCGTGCCGGCGATCACCTTGACCTGCACGCCTTCAGCCGGCCGCACCACCGGGATCTTTTCAGGAGCGAATTCCTGGTACTTCGGCGCAGTCATCTTGTCGCGCGCCGGCAGGTTCACCCACAGCTGGAAGCCGCGCATCTGCCCGCTTTCCTGCTCGGGCATCTCCGAATGCACCAGGCCACGGCCGGCGGTCATCCACTGCACGCTGCCCGGGGTCAGCAGGCCTTCGTTGCCGTGATTGTCGCGATGCCGCATGCGGCCATCGAGCATGTAGGTAACGGTCTCGAAACCACGATGCGGATGCTCCGGGAAACCGGCGATGTAGTCCTCGGCCCGATCAGTGCCGAATTCATCGAGCAGCAGGAACGGATCGAGATCGGGCAGCGACGGACCGCCGATGACCCGGGTCAGGCGAACACCGGCACCGTCGGAGGTGGGCATGCCACGGATGGTGCGCAGGACGCGGACCGGCTCGGGAAGGCTCATGGTGACTCCTGTTGGATGGATGCCAGTAAAAATGGACGCTGCAGCGCGCAACGCCAATGGATGTCATCGCAACCGATTGTTCCATCCCTGGTGTTCGCCGCATGTCATGTCCGCACGCCGGCACCGCCTGCGTTGTGGGCAGCGAGGGAACATCGCCACCTGCCACACCCATGTACGACCAAAGTACTACCGCAGAATGGTCCCGTGCACATTGACCCTGCCAGGGGCACGCGGGACTCTTTGCCTGTCTTTCCGGGAGAGAGCACCTCATGAAAGGTTTTTCCAAAATAGGCTGGGCGGCCCTCGCCCTGCTCGGCGCGTTCTGCCTGGGTACGGTGGCGCTTCGACGCGGTGAGCACATCAACGCGCTGTGGATCGTGGTGGCGGCGGTATCGCTGTACCTGGTCGCCTACCGCTTCTACAGCCTGTTCATCGCCGACAAGGTGATGCAGATCGATCCGACCCGGGCCACCCCGGCGGTGATCAACAACGATGGCCTGGACTACGTCCCGACCAACAAGCACGTGCTGTTCGGCCACCACTTCGCCGCCATTGCCGGTGCCGGTCCGCTGGTCGGCCCGGTGCTGGCCGCGCAGATGGGCTACCTGCCCGGCCTGCTGTGGCTGGTGGTCGGTGTGGTGCTGGCCGGCGCGGTTCAGGACTTCATGGTCCTGTTCCTGTCCAGCCGCCGCAACGGCCGCTCACTGGGTGACCTGGTACGCGAAGAAATGGGCCAGGTACCCGGCACCATCGCGTTGTTCGGTGCCTTCCTGATCATGATCATCATCCTGGCCGTGCTGGCGATGGTGGTGGTCAAGGCGCTGGCGGAAAGCCCGTGGGGCATGTTCACGGTGATCGCCACGATGCCCATCGCGATCCTGATGGGCGTCTACATGCGCTACATCCGGCCAGGCAAGATCGGTGAGATCTCGGTGGTGGGCCTGGTGCTGCTGCTGGCCGCGATCTGGTTCGGCGGCAAGGTGGCGGCAGACCCGACCTGGGGCCCGGCCTTCACCTTCACCGGCACCCAGATCACCTGGATGCTGATCGGCTACGGTTTCGTCGCCTCGGTGCTGCCAGTGTGGCTGCTGCTGGCACCGCGCGACTACCTGTCGACCTTCCTGAAGATCGGCACGATCATCGCGCTGGCCATCGGCATACTGGTGGTGATGCCGGAACTGAAGATGCCGGCACTCACCCAGTTCGCCGCCAGCGGCGACGGCCCGGTGTGGAAGGGCGGGATGTTCCCGTTCCTGTTCATCACCATCGCCTGCGGCGCGGTATCAGGTTTCCATGCATTGATTTCTTCGGGTACCACACCGAAGCTGTTGGCCAATGAAGCGCACATGCGCTACATCGGCTACGGCGGCATGTTGATGGAATCGTTCGTGGCCGTGATGGCACTGGTGGCCGCTTCGATCATCGATCCGGGCATCTACTTCGCGATGAACAGCCCGGCAGCGGTGATCGGTGCCGATGCAGCGTCGGCCGCGCACTACATCACCAATACCTGGGGCTTCACCATCACCCCCGAACAGCTGACGGCCACGGCCGCAGCCATCGGTGAACCGACCATCCTGCACCGTGCCGGTGGTGCACCCACTCTGGCGGTGGGCATCGCGCAGATCCTGCATGAGGCGATCCCCAGCAGCAGCGACGCGATGATGGCGTTCTGGTACCACTTCGCCATTCTGTTCGAAGCGCTGTTCATCCTCACCGCTGTGGATGCGGGCACCCGCGCCGGTCGCTTCATGCTGCAGGACCTGCTCGGCAACTTCATTCCTGCACTGAAGAAGACCGAATCGTGGACCGCGAACATCATCGGTACGGCCGGCTGCGTGGCGCTGTGGGGCTACCTGCTGTACACCGGCGTGGTCGATCCGTTCGGCGGCATCCAGACGTTGTGGCCGTTGTTCGGCATCTCCAACCAGATGCTGGCGGGCATCGCGCTGATGCTGGGCACAGTGGTGCTGTTCAAGATGAAGCGTGACCGCTACGCGTGGGTCACTGCACTGCCAGCGGTGTGGCTGCTGATCTGCACCACCTACGCCGGCTTCATCAAGATCTTCGACAGCAATCCGGCGCAGGGCTTCCTGGCCCAGGCGCACAAGTTCCAGGACGCCCTGGCCAGCGGCACCATCACTGCACCGGCGAAGTCGGTCGCACAGATGCAGCAGATCGTGGTCAATGCCTACGTCAACACGGGTCTGACCACGCTGTTCCTGCTGGTGGTGGCGTCGGTGCTGGTGTATTCGATCAAGACGATCGTGGCGGCGCGCCGCAATCCGCAGCGCAGCGACCGCGAGACCCCATACGTGGCGCTGAAGCCACATGAAATGGTGGATCTGTAATGAGTACGCAACTGGTTCCGGTGGGGCAATACCAGGCGCATCGACGAATCTGGCGACGCCTGGTGCAGACAGCGCGACTGTGCTGCGGCATTCCCGACTACGACAACTACGTGCGCCACATGGCTGAGAAGCATCCGGACCGCGAGCCGATGGACTACAAGACGTTCTTCCGCGAGCGGCAGGAAGCGCGGTATGGCGGGCGCAACGGCGGTCGCTGCTGTTGAAGTTCGAGGTGGGTGCCGGGCTTGTAGCCCGGCGCCCGCAGAAGCGACGGCAACGGCAACGGCCGAAGCGTCGGCTCTGGGTTTCTGTGGGTTTGGCGGGGTGGTGTGGGCTTGCAGGACACGCCGTAAATCCGTCCATGGAGGCTCGATGGCGCCATCCATGGCGCCAACGGTCCTGCAAGCCCACACCGCCCCACCTTCGACAGATTTCCGGTGACGGTGCGAAACATCTGGGGTCGGATCCGTTTTCCTTGGAAAACGGATCCGACCCCTTCTTTGTTCATGGATACCGATGGAATTCATCCTGGGATGGGATGGAACCAGCAGATCGCGGAAAACTGTCGGAGGCGGGGTGGGTCCGGTTGCGGGGGCGTGAGCGCCATGGATGGCGCGACCGAGGCTACATGGACGTACTTGCGCCGTCCCCCGCAACCGGACCCACCCCGCCATCCCACGGAATGCCCGCTGTTGCTGTTGCTGTATGAGGTTGCCGGCCAGCGGCCGGCACTACCGCGGGTGCCGGGTGCCGCCCGGCTGGACTACTCAGCCGTTGGCCATCCACTTCAGGATCAACCCGGTCACGTACGCCAGTCCGGTGCCGGTGGCATAACCGACCGTGCCGAGCAGCACGCCCACCGGCGCCAGCGTCGGGTGGAACGCCGCCGCCACCACCGGTGCCGACGCTGCAGCACCGATGTTGCCCTGCGAACCAATCGCGAAGAAGAACAGTGGCGCGCGCACCAGCTTGGCGACGATCCACAGCACCAGCACGTGGGTGGCCATCCAGATCGCACCGAGCAGGAACAACCACGGACGATCCAGCAGCGACAGCAGATTCATCTGCATGCCGATGCAGGCGATCAGGAAGTACAGGAACACGGTACCCAGGCGCGAAGCACCGGCCGCTTCCAGCCGTCGTGCGCGGGTGAAGCTGAGGGTCAGGCCCATCGCAGTGGACAACAGGATCACCCAGACGAACTGGCTGTCGAGGCTGAACTGGCTGGCCCAGCTGACATTGGCCTTGAACCAGCCGGACAACGGTGCGGCGATGGCATGGGCCAGGCCGACGCCGCCCAGTGCCACACCGACGATCACCATCAGGTCGGTCATGCTGGGGATGCGTGCGTTCTGTGCGTCGTAGGCGCTGATACGCGCCTTCATCTCATCGATGGCGCGGGTGTCGGCACCGTTGCGGGCATCGATCTGCTGCGCGCGGTTGGCCATGAACAGCAGGATCGCCATCCACAGGCTGGCGCAGGCCACGTCGACCACGGCGAACTGGCCGAAGGTGGTGGCATCGGTGCCGAACACTTCGCGCATGGCGACCATGTTGGCGCCTCCGCCGATCCAGCTGCCGGCCAGTGCGGCCATCCCGGCCCAGGTGTCACCGGCCACGGTTTCCGGGTGGATCAGTTTCATCACCTGGAAGGAGACGATGGCGCCGAGCATGATGCCGGCGGTGCCGGCGCAGAACACCAGCAGCAGCTTCGGGCCGAGCTTGGCGATGCCTTTCAGGTCGATCGACAGGGTCAGCAGGACCAATGCCGCCGGCAGCAGCACGTCACGTGCGACCGGGTTGTACAACGAGGTGTTGTGGCCATCGATGATACCGGCGGTGTTGTAGATGGCGGGGATGAAATAGCACAGCAGCAGTGCGGGTACCCAGGCGAAGATCTTCTTCAGCAAGGGCGTTGGGCCACTGGCAGCCCAGAAGATCAGGGCGAGGGTGGCGGCAATCAGACCAAGGCCAACGATGTCGTTGCTGATCAGGGCAGTAGCGGTAGCGGGTTCGGTCGGCATGGGATCCTCTGTCGATCGAAAGAGCGGAAAAGAAAAGCGCCGCATAAGCGGCGCGGGTCGAAATTAACATAGTCTTCACGCAGGGTCATGCTGCGCTGCTTGCGGCAGCGCGCGGGCCTGCCGAGAATCGCAGCATTCCCTTCTGGAGCCTGCCCCATGCAACTCGGCGCTTTTTCAGTCAGCTTGGCGGTGAAGGACCTGGCCACCTCGCGTGCGTTCTATGAGGCGCTCGGGTTCTCGGTGACCGGAGGTGATGCGGCGCAGAACTGGCTGGTACTGCGCAACAACGGCATCGTGGTCGGCCTGTTCCAGGGCATGTTCGAGGGCAACCTGCTGACCTTCAATCCCGGCTGGGACCAGCACAAGCAGGAACTGGCGTCCTTCCAGGACGTCCGCGAGATACAGGCCGAACTGGATGCCAAGGGCATTGAACTGGCGCTCCGCACCGATCCTGATGGCCAGGGCACGGGCTACCTGCAGTTGGCCGATCCGGATGGCAACGTGATCCTGATCGACCAGCATGTGCCGCGGCCGACGGCGCGGTGACGCGGCCAGCGTGCCAACCAAGGTTGGCACCTACCAGAACGCACGCGGCCATTGCCTGGTAGGCGTCGACCTCGGCCGACGGACAGGTCAGCCTGGCCGCGATGTACCAAAGTCGAGCGAGGCCAGGGTGCCGCGCGGCTCGCAGGGCTGCAGCTGCAGGGTCCAGCCGAGGTGCTCGCACAGCCGCGCGATCAGTTCCAGGCCGATGCCACCGCGGTCGCCGCGCTCACCACGTGCCATCCGCGCGTGGATCGCAGCGATCTCTTCCGGACTCATGCCATGGCCAGGGTCCTGCAGGGTCAGCACCGCTGCCGAGGTCAGGCGCAGTTCGATATGACCGCGTCCGCTGTTCTCGATGGCGTTGCGCAGCAGGTTGCCGATCGCCGCCTGCACCACGGCCAGGGGTGCGACGATGTCCACCGGCGCGGCCTGGATGCCGATGCTCAGGTCCTTGTCGCCCAGCAGGTGGCGATGGTCGTCAACGATTTCCGGCAGCAGCTGGTCCAGGGCGATGCGCTCGGCACGGGTAGCCAGACGTGCGGGATCACGCGCCAACACCAGCAACAACTCGATCAGCTGTTCGACACCCTGCGCCGTCCGCAGCACGCGCTGCATCTGCTGGCGTGCGCGCTCAGGCAGGCCTGGCTGTTCCAGGGCCAGCTCGGCGGCACCGGTCATCACCGCGATCGGCGTGCGCAGTTCATGGCTTGCGGTGCTGATGAACACCCGCTCACGCTCGACGAACTGCTCGTTGCGATCGAGGTAATCGTTCAGCGCATCGGCAATGGTGTGCAACTCGGAACTTCCACGCGGATCGACGTGGATGCGCTGGCCCTGCACGCCCGGCCGCAGTGCACCGATGTGCTGGGCCAGCAGGCTCAGCGGGCGCACCATGCGCTCCATGCCGAACGAGGCCATCAACACGGTGACGAAGATCATGATGATGCCCGCGAGCATCACCCAGCGTGTGGCGAACTGTTCCAGGTCGTGGAAATCAGAGATGTCCAGGGCCAGCGCGACCCGTCCCATCGAACCGGTATCGCGCACCATCACCGCCGTCTCGCGCTCGCCGATCATCACCCCGTCATGCAACCCCGGATGCAGGGTGCGCAGGCTGGCGGGCATATTGGCTTCATTGAAGCGGAACAGGCTCAACGTGTCCGAGTCCTGCCAGCGATAGTGCGGCTCGTGCTCGGTGTGATCGACAATGCTGTCCAGTTCGGAATTGAGCAGCGCGCGCCACGCGGCATGCTCGGCGTGTTCGTGCACGTAGTTGCCAACGCTGAATACCGCCAGCGAGATCAGCGCCAGGTAGCCCAGCAACCACCACACCACCCGCCGGTACAGCGGCCCGGGTTTACGCGCCATCGTCATCGTTCCGTGCGTCCGCACCTGCAGTCGACGCCAGCCGGTAGCCGACCCGCGGCAGCGTGTGGATCAGCTTGTCGGCAAACGGGCCGTCCACGCTGCGCCGCAGCTCGTACACATGCGAGCGCAGCAGATCGCCATCCGGTGGTTCGTCACCCCACAGGGCGAATTCCAGCTGCTGCCGGGTAACCGCACCCGGGCTGGCGCGCATCAGCACTTCCAGCAGCTTGCGGCAGGCCGGATACAGGTGCAGCACCTGGCCGGCACGCTGCGCCTCCAGGGTAGCCAGATCCAGCACCAGGTCGCCCACCTGCAGGCGCTTGCGCGGATTGCGGCCCTGCGCGCGCAGCAGCAGCGCCTCCAGGCGCACTTCCAGTTCCGGCAATGCGAACGGTTTGGTCAGGTAGTCATCCGCTCCGGCACGGAAGCCAGCGATCTTGTCCGGCAGCTCGTCGCGCGCGGTCAGCATGATCACCGGCACTTCCGACGCGTGCTCGGAACGCAGCCGACGCAGCACCTCGGGGCCCTCCATGCGCGGCAGCATCCAGTCCAGAATCACCGCGTCGTACGGGTGGCTGCCGGCCAGGTGCAGGCCGGTGATGCCATCCGGGGCCACGTCCAGCACATGCCCGCGCGACTCGAAATAGTCGAACAGGTTGGCCACCAACTGGCGGTTGTCCTCGATCACCAACAGGCGCATGCACGAAACATCCACGGAAGTTCATGCCATGGTAGCGCTGCGGATGTCGGAATGCGGTCGCCGCCGCGGCGGCTCCGACGGCTTTCCCACGTGCCCCTCATCAGAATGGCCGTTTTGCTGCCGGAGCCCCCCCCGTGCCCGTTGCCCTGCCCCGCCGCTGGCACCTTCCCCTGCTGTGGCTGCTGATCGTGATGGCGCTGGCGGCCGGTCTTGGCATTCGCCAGCCGCAGCCACCGGACGAACCACGGTTCGTGCTGGCCGCACGGTCCATGGTGGAGAGCGGCGAATGGCTGCTGCCGCACCGGGGCAGTGAGCTGTACGCCGAAAAGCCACCGGTGTTCATGTGGCTGCAGGCCGCTGCCCATCAGGTGGTCGGCAGCTGGCAGTGGTCGTTCCTGCTGCCGTCGCTGCTGGCCGCACTGCTCAGCCTGTGGCTGGTTTCGGACCTGGCACGCCGGCTGTGGTCGCCACGCCATTCGCTGTACGCACTTGGCGCACTGTTCTGCACCCTGCAGTTCGGCCTGATGGCCAAGCGCGCGCAGATCGACATGGTGCTGGTAGGCATGACCACACTGGCCCTGTGGGGTCTGCTGCGCCATCTCTGCGAGCGCCGCAACCTGCCGCTGCTGTGGCTGGCCGGCTTCGCCGCTGGCGTCGGCACGGTGACCAAGGGTGTGGGCTTCCTGCCACTGCTGATGGTGCTGCCCTGGCTCGGCTGGTGGCTGTACCAACCCCGTCGCGGCCAGCCGGTGGACGGCCCCCACCCCGCCAGCCTGCTGTGGCTGGTTCCGGCGTTCCTGCTGGGCACGGCGGTATGGCTGGCGCCCTTGGGCTGGGCGCTGCTGCATGAACCCAGTGCATCGCTGCAGTCGTACGCACACGAGCTGCTGTTCAAGCAGACCGGCACCCGCTATGCCAATGCCTGGCACCATCGCCAGCCGGTCTGGTACTACCTGCAGGTGATCGCCACCCTGTGGCTGCCGGGCGCCCTGCTGCTGCCGCTGATGATCAAGCCGTGGTGGCGCCGCCTGCGTCGCGGCGACCAGCGCCAATGGCTGCTGCTGGGCTGGGCCGCGCTGGTCCTGCTGTTCTTCACTGCCAGCCCCGGCAAGCGTGAGGTGTACGTACTGCCGATGTTGCCAGCGATGGCACTGGCGGTGTCACCACTTCTGCCCGGCCTGCTGCGTCGCCTGTGCGTGCGCCGCTACCTGTTCGGCTACAGCCTGCTGCTGATGCTGGTCACCGGCGTCCTAGGGGTGATGATGCTGACCGACAGCCCCTGGGCACAGGCGCAGTTGGCACGGCGGGCGATGCCCGACTCGTTGCTGCCCGTATTCGGCGACGGCCTGCTGACCTTCGCCATCGCCGTGGCAACGCTGGCGGTGTGGCTGCGGGTACGACGCGCGGCCACGCTCGTACTGCTCACCCATGGCCTGCTGTGGATGCTGTACGGACTGGTGCTGATACCGGCGCTGGACCCCTACGCCTCAGCGTCGGCGGTGATGCGCCGGGTGGGCACGCGGATCGGCCCTGATGCGGAACTTGCGCTGGTGGCCTGGCGCGAACAGAACCTGCTGCAGGCCGACCGGCCGGTACGCGAGTTCGGCTTCAAGCGGCCGTGGGCGGAGCAGTGGCACGACGCCGGCCCATGGTTGGCCGAGGCCCCGGACAAGCGCTGGTTGCTGGTGTTGGACAAGGCGATGAGCCCCTGTGTCGATCCGGCCCAGGTCATCGAGATCGGTGTTGCAAACCGCAATCGTTGGCAGTTGCTTCCGGGTACTGCGTGGGACCCGGCGTGCCACGCCGAACGCGCCGGCGCCAACGACGATGAAGACTGAACGACGATTTGCGCCGGGTGCGTATTAACCCGGCGCAAACGCATGTACGACCCTTCTCCGACATGCCAGTGACGAGCATGGCCGCGGATTCCCGTAACGGCCCCTTCCCTGCATGCCCGCTCGTCCTCTTGCCCCGGCAGTCTCCTTCGCGCCATCGCTGTTGGCGTCGCGTTTTGCCGTTACCCATCTTTGGCTGCCCTCTGTCATCGGCATTGCGGTGTTCACCCTGCTGATGGGCTTCGGTGGCGACCAGTGGCTGGCCGATCATCTGTTTCGGCTGGAAGGCGGCCACTGGGCGCTGCAGGATGCGTGGCTGACACGTTCGGTGGTGCACAAGGCCGGCAAGTGGCTGAGCACCACTGCGGCCCTGGTGGCGATGCTGCTGTGCTTCCACCACTGGCGCCGTGGCCGCGATCGCACGCTGCGCTGGGCGCTGCTCTATGTGGTGATGGCCGTAGCACTCGGCACCGGGCTGGTCTCGCTGCTGAAGTCGCTGGTGCCGATGGACTGCCCGTGGGACCTGCTGCGCTATGGCGGACACGAACCGTTCGTCGGTCTTTTCAGCAGCCGCCCGACCGGCATGGCTGCCCGCGCCTGTTTCCCCGCCGGCCACGCCAGCGCGGGATACGCATGGCTGTGCCTGTATTTCTTCGCTCTGCTGTGGCGACCGTCGTGGCGCCGGGCCGGGCTGTGGATCGGCCTCGGCAGTGGCCTGGTGTTCGGCATCGGTCAGCAGCTTCGTGGCGCCCATTTCCTTTCGCATGACGTTGCTACCGCGTTGATATGTTGGCTGCTGTCGCTGGGCCTGTACCTGATGGTCCGCCGCCAGTTGGACCGCTCGACCCGCCAGGAGGCGATTGCATGAACGCATCGGTCCAACGTTCCTTCCGGTTGCCGACATTGGCCAGCATCCGCGCATGGCGGCCACAGCTGTCCACCGAAGCACTGATCATTCTCACCAGCCTGTTCTTCGCTGTGGCCGGCAATGGCCTGTTCTGGCACAGCGCCATGGCCAGCCATCCGGGCAGCCTGCGTTATGCGCTTTCGCTGCTGTTGCTGCTGCTGGGTGCACACGGCGTGCTGCTTGGCATCCTGGTGTGGCGCTGGAATGCCAAGGTGGTGATCAGCGTACTGCTGCTGGTCACCGCATTTGCCGCGCACTACATGAGCCGTTACCACATCTATCTGGATGCGGACATGCTGCGCAACGTGCTGGCCACCGACCCGAAGGAAAGCCGCGAGCTGATGACGGTGTCGCTGCTGTGGCCGGTACTGCTGCTGGCCGCGCTGCCGATGGTGGTGCTGTGGCGCGTTCAACTGCGCCGCCGGAGCTGGGCGCGCAGCCTGCTGTGGCGCATCGGATTCCTGCTCGTCGCTGCGGCAACTGCACTCGGTGGCGCGCTCGTTTCATTCCAGGATGTGTCGGCCCTGATGCGCAATCAGCGCGAAGTGCGCTACCTGGCAACGCCCGCCAATGTGCTGCTGGGGCTGCCGCGTGCGCTGCGCGGCGACAACCCAGTGCAACGCGCGCCGAAGCTGCCGATCGGTACCGATGCAAAGGCGACCCCGCGCGCGCCGACCAGCAAGCCACGTCTGCTGGTGATCGTGATGGGCGAAACGGTGCGCGCGCAGAACTGGGGCTTGAATGGTGGTCGCAACACCACACCGGAGCTGGCCCAGGCGGCGGTGGTCAATTTCCCGGACATGCATTCCTGCGGCACCAGCACCGAGGTGTCGCTGCCGTGCCTGTTCTCGCCGTGGGGACGCCACGAGTACGACGAAAAGAAGATCCGCGCGCACCAATCGCTGCTGCATGTACTGAACCGCGCGGGCATCGCGCCGCTGTGGCGCGACAACCAGTCCGGCTGCAAGGGTGTATGCGAGGGCCTGGATTTCCAGTCGCTGTCGGATGCCACCACGCCGGGGCTGTGTGCCGATGGCCGTTGCATGGACGAGATCCTGCTGCAGGATCTGGCGACCCAAGTGCGTGCGCGCCCAGGTGACCGGGTGGTGGTGATGCACCAGCTGGGCAATCACGGCCCGGCCTATTTCGAACGCTACCCGCCCGCCTTCCGCCGCTTCACCCCGACCTGCGATACCCGCGACATCGGCCGCTGCACACGCGAAGAGATCACCAACAGCTACGACAATGCCGTGCTGTACACCGATCATTTCCTGAGCAAGACCATCGGCACGCTGCAGGGCCTGCAGGACTACGACACGGCGATGATCTACCTGTCCGACCACGGTGAGTCGCTGGGCGAAAAGGGTCTGTACCTGCACGGCGTACCGTACGCGATCGCACCGGCCGAGCAGACCCGGGTACCGATGACGATGTGGTTCTCGCCCGGCTTCGCCAGCAGCCGCGGGCTGGACCTGCAGTGCGTTCGCAAGCGCTCGGCCAGCTACACCGACCACGACAACCTGTTCCCGTCGGTGCTGGGGCTGATGCAGGTGAAGACCTCACTCTACGAGCGTGATCGCGACCTGTTCGCCAACTGCGAGAGTTGAGGGTTTGTCGGCAGGGCTGCGCCCTGCACCCGCAGAGGCGACGGCAACGGCAAGGGCCGAAGCAACAGCAGAAGCGGGTTTCCTGAGGGTTGGCGGGGTGGGTCCGGTGGCGGGAGACGCCGTAAACCCGTCCATGGGGGCTTGGCCGCGGCATCCATGCCGCGGACACTCCCACCACCGGACCCACCCCGCCTTCGACAGATTTCCGCGAGCTGTTGGAACGACCTTGGGGTCGGATCCGTTTTCCTTCGGAAAACGGATCCGACCCCATTTTGATTTTCGATACCTGACAGATTTCATCCACGCATGGCGTGGATCTACCAGATCGCGGAGATCTGTCAGAGGTGGGGCGGTGTCGGAGTGCGGGGTGTCAGCCGCATGGGCCCGAGGCAAGCCTCGGGCGGGTTGGGCAGGATGCCCAACCCCGGTCTTGCCGTGTGCGCAGGACAGCGCACACGAGCAAGCGGCTGCCAAGCCTACAGGGACGTACTTGCGGCGTCCCCGCACTCCGGCACCGCCCCGCCAAACCACAGATAGCCCGCTTTTGAAGTTGACGTTGCCGTTGCCGTTGCCTGAAGGCCTCTGCGGGTGCCGGGCGCCGCCCGGCCGACTTCCGCCACTTGCGGTGGCAAGCCCTGCCCACTAGCCTTCGGCGGTCGTTCACCACCCAAGGATCGCCCGTGAAACACCGTCATCTCCTGCTGGCCGCGGCAATCGCCGCCGCTACGCTGGCCCTGGCCGCCTGCAAGAAGGAAGCTGCGCCAGGCACCGATACCGCCAGCAGCAGCGCACCGGCCGGCGAAACCGCCGACCAGTTCGTGGCCCGTATCAATGCCGAATTCAAGGCGGCCTACCCGGAGATGACCTCGGCCCAGTGGCTGTCCTCCACCTACATCAACGGTGATTCAGAGCGCATCGCGGCCAAGGCCAACGAGCGTTCGCTGACCCAGCTCAACAGCTGGATCGAGCAGGCCGGCAAGTTCGACGGCAAGCCGATGAGCGAGGACAGCAAGCGCGCGATCCATCTGCTGAAGCTGATGTCGTCGATGCCGGCACCGCGCGACCCGGCCAAGTTGGCCGAACTCACCCAGATCGCCACCCGCATGGAAGGCAGCTACGGCGCAGGCAAGTACTGCACCGACGCCAACGATCCGAACTCGTGCCGCCAGCTGGGCGAGCTGGAGCAGGTGCTGGCGCGCAGCCGCGACTATGACCAGCAGCTCGATGCCTGGCAGGGCTGGCACAGCACCACCAAGAGCATGCGCGGTGACTACCAGAAGTTCGTCGGCCTGGTGAATGAAGGTGCCAAGGGCATGGGCTTCACCGATGCCGGGCAGATGTGGCGCAGTGGCTATGACATGCCGCCGGAGCAGATCGGCCCGGAAACCGATCGTCTGTGGGAACAGGTCAAGCCGATGTACGAGCAGCTGCACTGCTACGCGCGCGGCAAGCTGGACAAGACCTATGGCAAGGACAAGGCCGAGGTGGGCAACGGCCTGATCGCCGCACACCTGATGGGCAACATGTGGCAGCAGGACTGGTCCAATCTGTGGGACCAGCTGGAACCGTACCCGGGTGCCGGCAGCCTGGACATCACCGCGGCGTTGGAAAAGCAGTACCAGACCAACCTGAGCGCGGCGCTGGCCAAGGCCGGCAAGGATGCGAACGTGGCCGCGCAGTACAAGGCGCAGCGCGAAGCCGAACTGCGCACCGCCAAGCAGATGACCGAGCGTGCGCAGGACTTCTACGTGTCGCTGGGCATGCCGTCGTTGCCGCAGTCGTACTGGGACAAGACCCAGTTCATCAAGCCTGATGACCGCGACGTGGTCTGCCACGCCAGTGCCTGGGACATGAACATGGAAGGCGATGTGCGCACCAAGATGTGCATCAAGCCCAACGAAGAGAACTTCACCACCATCTACCACGAGCTGGGCCACATCTATTACGACCTGGCCTACAACCCGCTGCCGCCGCTGTTCCAGGGCGGTGCCAACGATGGCTTCCATGAAGCCATCGGCGACACCATCGTGCTGGCGATGACGCCGAAGTACCTCAGTTCGATCGGGTTGGTCGACGCGCCGACCGAAAGCCGCGAAGCGGTCATCAACAACCAGATGCGCATGGCGCTGTCGGGCGTGTCGTTCCTGCCGTTCGGCCTGATGATCGACCGCTGGCGCTGGGGTGTGTTCGACGGTTCGATCACCGCGGACAACTACAACAAGGCCTGGTGGGACCTGAAGGCCAAGTACCAGGGCGTGGCACCGGCCAGCACCCGTGGCGAAGAGTTCTTTGATCCGGGCGCCAAGTACCACGTGCCGGGCAACACCCCGTACACCCGCTACTTCCTGGCACGCATCCTGCAGTTCCAGTTCTACAAGGGCCTGTGCGATGCCTCCGGCTTCAAGGGCCCGCTGCACGAGTGCACCTTCTACGGCAACAAGGAAGCCGGCCAGAAGTACTGGGCGATGCTGAGCAAGGGCGCCAGCCAGCCGTGGCAGGCCACGCTGAAGGAACTGACCGGCTCGGACAAGCTCGATGCCGGCCCGATGATCGAGTACTTCAGCCCGGTCAACGCCTGGTTGAAGCAGCAGAACGAAGGCCAGATGTGCGGCTGGCAGGCCAACGCGGCACCGGCAGCAGCGGCAAAATGAAAAAAGGGGCGGATCCGCGAGGATCCGCCCCTTTCCATTTCGGTAGTGCCGGCCGCTGGCCGGCAATCGCGCGATGACGATCAGTTGCTCTTCTTCGCTGCCATCGCCTCGACCAGCGCGGCCTTGAATTCCTCGAAGGTCTGACCCTTCTCGTTGGCTTCGGCCTGGGCCGCATCGCGCAGCGCATCCGAATAGATCAAACGCACCGGCGTGCCCTGCCGTTCGTGCAGTTCACCGGCCTGCATGATCAGCGCCAGCACCTGGGCCGCGCTTTCGCTCTGGCCGGCGATGCGGCCATCCATGCCCAGCACCCATTCGCCATCGCGACGGACGACGCCGGCCAGCAGCGTGCGCTGTGTGTCGCGCAGTTCGGCATGCGGCTCGACGGGCGAGGCGGTGGCGGCGGCCTTGTTGGCAGCCTGCTGTTCCTGGCGACGGCGCTGGTCGCGGCGGGATTTGGAAGAGGTCGACATCGGTGGGGCTTGCATTGCGGGGGCGCAAGGATAACCCACGCCCCCTGCATGCTGGTTCACACCGGGACGGTATCGGCTCAGTCCAGCACCCGCCCCTGCCGCCAGTAGCCCATGAAGGTGATCGCGCGGCGATCCAGGCCGCAGTCCTTCACCAGATACCGGCGGATCGCCATCACCGCGCCGGCCTCGCCCGCTACCCACGCATACATCGTGCCGTCCGCGCTGGCGTCAGCCTGCTCCCACAGGATCTGCGCGTCGACGTCGATGTCGTCCAGTTCTGCACCCTCGGCCACGGCGGAGGCCGCCGCCAGCCGCGCCTGCACGGCCTGCAGCAACCGCTGCCCATGAACCTCCTGCCCGCGCGGCAACCACATCAGTTCGGCCGTGGCCGGTGCCTTCAATGGCACCGCATCACCCGCCTGGGCGATCTCCAGCAGGGCCAGCGTCCGCGGCGGATCGGCCAGCCCAGCCAGTTCCTCGAGGATGCCGGCTACGGCCGGCAATGCGGTCTCATCGGCCACCAGCAGCACCTGGCCGACCCCGGCGGGCGGCTTCCATTCCCAGCCTTCGCTGCTGTCCGCGCAGTCGGCGTCGGGAGCCAGCAGCACCACGCGGTCGCCCGGCCGTGCGTGCGTGGCCCAGCGGGAGGCCGGTCCGGTCTCGCCATGCAGCACGAAGTCGACGTCGACCTCGCAGTCGCCGGCACGCAGCTGGCGGATGGTAAAGGTACGCATCGGCGGTCGCGCGTCATCGGGCAGTGCCCGGTAACGGGCATACCAGTCTTCGCCGCTGGGCACGTCCGGCGCGTCCTGGCCGGGCAAGGGGAAGAACACCTTGATGCGTTGGTCGGGGCCTTCGGTCTTCATGCGCGCTACGTCGGCGCCGGTGAACACCATGCGGTCCAGGGAAGGAGAAAGAACGCGGCGCTCTTTCAGCGCCACCTCGAACAGGCGGTAGGTCTGCTGCGCAGCCATGCGGATACCTCATGCGACGACATCGGGATGGCTGGCTGTCGTGCATCCACGAACCGGCTTGCTGGAAACCCCAGCCTAATCCCTGCCCGCAGCGCCGCAAGGGGGCGCTGCGTGATGCTGCACCCTACCCCTGCGCGACGCTCAATGCGCCGTGCCGGCTGCCTCTGATGCGCGTTCACGCTGGTGTTCCCAGTACCAGAACACGAAGCCGGCCGCGAAGAAGGCCGCCTGTCCCAGTGCCAGATGCAGCGGGCTGTCGTGCAGCAGTGGCGATACCACGCCGGCCACCACGGTGCTGATCATCAGCTGCACGAAGGCCTGCAGCGACGAGGCCAGGCCGCGCTGCTGCGGATACATGTCCAGCACCGCCAGCGCCAGGATCGGGAAGATCAGTGCCATGCCCATGCCGCCGAGGAAGATCGGCATCACCGCCCACGGCAGCGCGAACTGCGGCGCCAGGCTGACGTAGCCGATGTTCAACACGGCAGAGACCGCACACAAGGTGAAGCCAAGGGAGACCTGCCGGGTGGGTGTGCTGTGCCCGGCCATGCGCCCGGACAGGAACGAACCGGTGGTCATGCCGCCGATGGTGGGAATGAACAACCAGGCAAAGCCGCCTTCACCCAGATGCAGGTGCTGCATCACGATGGCCGGCGCCGAGGAGATGTACAGGAAGATGCCGCCAAAGCCGATGCTGCCAGCCAGCGCCAGGCGCAGGAAACGCGGGTTGAAGCCGATACGCACGTAATCGCGCATCAACGTGCGTGGCGACAGTGCGACCCGTGCCTCCGCCGGATGGGTTTCCGGCAGGAAGCGCGCGGTGGCCGCCAGCAGCACCAGCGCGAATACCACCAGGAACCAGAAGATCAGCGGCCAGCCGGCACCGCTGAGCAGGATCCAGCCACCGATGATCGGCGCGATGGCCGGGGCGATGCCGAACAGCATCGACACCTGGCTCATCAGCCGCTGCGCGTCGTGGCCGTGGTACAGATCGCGGATCACCGCGCGGCCGACGATCATGCCGACACCGGCAGACAGGCCCTGCAGTGCGCGGAACGCCAGCAGCGTGGTCAGGTCGGTGGACAACGCACAGCCCACCGAGGCACCGACGAAAATCACCAGGCCGCCGAGGATCACCCGCTTGCGCCCCCAGGCGTCGGACAGCGGGCCGTGGGCCAGGCTCATCAGGCCGTAGAACAGCAGGTAGACGCTGATGGTCTGCTGCACCGCCACCTCGTCCACCGCCAGGCGCTGGGCCAGCTGTGGGAACGCAGGAAAGATGGTGTCGATCGAGAACGGACCGAACATGGCCAGACCAGCGAGCAACAGGGCCATGCGGCGGGTGGAAGGAGCAACAGCGGCGGTCATCGGGCAAGCGTCCGGCAGGGCCATGCGTGACACGCACGGCGGGCGCCGATCCCCTGCAGCAGGGACGGCGCCAGATGAATACGAGAATCTCACCATCATAGGTGGGGAATGCGCGCGATGCCATGCACCGGTGCACAGAACGCACGCCCGGGCCATCGTCCATTCAGGCCTGTGAGGCCGCTTCGGACCACCGTCGGGCACCGGCAAGAGGCTATAATCGGCGGGCAACACGGTGGGAGAAGCAGGTCACCGCTGCCGAAGGCGCAACGCCCGTAATCGCTCAGGCCCGATACCACCCGTAACAGAACTCTGGAGAGACCGGTTCGATCCGGCGCCGAAGGGGCACGAAGCTGCGGTTTTCCGCGCTTTTAAACTCTCAGGCAAAAGGACAGAGGGGCGCCCCGCAGACCGCCGACCGGCGGCTTGTGCCCGTGCGTGCGCCCTTTCCTGACGGATCCTTCGCCATGTCCCAGAACACCCCTTCCCTGCGTGAGCTTGAGCATCACTCTGCCTTCGTCGAGCGCCACATCGGCCCCAACGATGCCGAGATCGCTCAGATGCTCGGCGTCATCGGCCACGCCTCGCTGGATGCGATGACCGATGCCATCGTCCCGGCCAAGATCAAGTCGCCGGCACCGCTGGCGCTGCCGGAGTCGATCACCGAAGTGCAGGCGCTGGCGAAGATCCGCGCGATCGCCGACAAGAACACCGTGCTGCGCAGCTTCATCGGCCAGGGCTACTACGGTACCCACACGCCGAACGTGATCCTGCGCAACATCCTGGAAAACCCGGCCTGGTACACCGCCTACACTCCGTACCAGGCGGAAATCTCGCAGGGCCGCATGGAAGCGCTGATCAACTTCCAGACCCTGTGCGCCGACCTGACCGGCATGGAAATCGCCAACGCCTCGCTGCTGGACGAAGCCACTGCCGCCGCTGAAGCGATGACCCTGGCCAAGCGTTCGGCCAAGTCGAAGTCGGACACCTTCTTCGTGCACGACGCCGTGCACCCGCAGACGCTGGAACTGCTGCGCACCCGCGCCGAGCCCATGGGCATCGTGCTGCGCGTGGGCACCCCGGCCGAAGCGCTGGAAGCGGAGGCCTTCGGCCTGCTGCTGCAGTACCCGGATACCTTCGGCCAGGTCGGCGACTACAAGGCGCTGGTCGATGCCGTGCACGCGCGCGGCGGCCTGGTGGCCGTGGCCACCGACCTGCTGGCACTGACCCTGCTGACCGCCCCGGGCGAATGGGGTGCGGACATCGTGGTCGGCAACAGCCAGCGGTTCGGCGTGCCGTTCGGTTTCGGTGGCCCGCATGCTGCGTTCATGGCCTGCCGTGACGCCTACAAGCGTTCGATGCCGGGCCGCCTGATCGGCGTCTCGATCGACGCGCAGGGCAACCCAGCCTACCGCCTGACCCTGCAGACCCGCGAACAGCACATCCGCCGCGAGAAGGCCACCTCCAACATCTGTACCGCACAGGTGCTGCTGGCGGTGATGGCCTCGATGTACGCCGTCTACCACGGTCCGGAAGGCCTGACCCGCATCGCCCGCCGCACCCATCGCCTGGCCGCTATCCTGGCCAGCGCGCTGCGCACCGCCGGTGTGCAGGTCGGTGCCGACTTCTTCGACACGCTGCACGTCACCGGTATCGATGCCGACGCGATCCATGCCAAGGCCCGTGCTGCCGGCTACAACCTGCGTGCGATCGACAGCAGCTCGGTCGGCATCAGCCTGGACGAGACCACCACCCGCGCCGACATCGTCGCCGTGGGCGCGCTGTTTGGTGCCAACCTTGATGTGGACGCGCTGGATGCCAGCACCGCCGATGCGCTGCCGGCCGGCCTGCTGCGCCAGTCCGCGTTCCTGACCCACCCGGTGTTCAACACCCACCACAGCGAGCACGAGCTGCTGCGCTACCTGCGTTCGCTGGCCGACAAGGACCTGGCGATGGACCGCACGATGATCCCGCTGGGCTCGTGCACCATGAAGCTCAACGCCACCGCCGAAATGATTCCGGTGACCTGGCCGGAGTTCTCGCAGATCCACCCGCTGGTGCCGGCCGAGCAGGCGCTGGGCTACAAGGAACTGATCGATTCGCTGGAAGCGATGCTGGTGGAGTGCACCGGTTACGACGCCGTCAGCCTGCAGCCCAACTCCGGTGCGCAGGGCGAGTACGCCGGCCTGCTGGCGATCCGCGCCTACCACCGCTCGCGCGGCGAAGATCACCGTGACATCTGCCTGATTCCGGATTCGGCGCACGGCACCAATCCGGCCTCGGCACAGATGTGCGGCATGAAGGTCGTGGTCACCAAGACCGATGCCAACGGCAACGTCGACGTCGAGGACATCCGCCTCAACGCCGAGAAGTACAGCGACCGCCTGGCCGCGATCATGATGACCTACCCGTCCACGCACGGCGTGTTCGAGGAAGAGGTGGTGGAGATCTGCGAGATCATCCACAAGCACGGCGGCCAGGTGTACACCGACGGTGCCAACATGAACGCCCTGGTCGGCGTTGCCAAGCCGGGCAAGTGGGGTTCGGACGTTTCGCACCTGAACCTGCACAAGACCTTCTGCATCCCGCACGGCGGCGGCGGCCCGGGCGTTGGCCCGTGTGCGGTCAAGTCGCACCTTGCCCCGTTCCTGCCGGGCAAGCTGGGTGACAACGGTCCGGTCGGCATGGTCAGCGCGGCCAGCTTCGGCAGCGCCTCGATCCTGCCGATCAGCTGGATGTATATCGCGATGATGGGCACCGAAGGCCTGCGCAAGGCCACCCAGGTCGCCCAGCTCAACGCCAACTACATCGCCAAGCGCCTGGCCCCGCACTTCAAGACGCTGTACACCGGCCGCAACGGCCTGGTCGCGCACGAGTGCATCCTGGACGTGCGTCCGCTGGAGAAGACCAGCGGCATCGGTGCCGAGGACGTGGCCAAGCGCCTGATCGACTTCGGCTTCCATGCCCCGACCCTGAGCTTCCCGGTGGCCGGCACGCTGATGGTCGAGCCGACCGAGAGCGAATCGCTGCACGAGCTGGACCGCTTCATCGACGCGATGATCCAGATCCGCGAAGAGATCACCGCGATCGAAGACGGCCGCCTGGACCGCGAGGACAACCCGCTGAAGAACGCACCGCACACCGCCACGGCGGTGACCGCCAGCGAGTGGGCCCACGCCTACCCGCGCGAGCTGGCCGCCTTCCCGCTGCCGAGCCTGAAGCTGCAGAAGTACTGGCCGCCGGTGGCCCGCGTCGACAACGTCTACGGCGACAAGAACGTGATGTGCGCCTGCATCCCGGTCGATGCCTACAAGGACGATGAAGTCGAGGCGTAAGCCTTTGCGACATCGGTAATCCGGTAACAGAACGGCCCGCGCAAGCGGGCCGTTTTCGTTTCCATCCACGCATGGCGTGGATCTGCCATCAGGGATCCGGCACCTGCCCCAGGCTCAGCTGCCACGACACGCCGAAGCGGTCCTGCACCCAGCCATAGCGGCTGCTGAACTCGTAGTCGCCCACCGGCATCAGCCAATGCCCGCCGTCGCCCAGCACACGCGCCGCGCGCTCGAACGATTCGGCGCCCGCACATTCCACGAACAGCGACATCGAGGGCGTGAACGTGAACGTGAAGTCGTGGACATCCAGACTGTCAAAGCACAGGTAGTGGGTGCCGCCGAGCAGGAAAATGGCCTGGCGGACTTGCCCGGGCACGCCTGCACCCGCCGCGTCCGGATGGCGTTGCAGGGCCAGCAGGCGGAATTCGGCGAAGGCTTCGGCGTACAGGGCCAGCGCGGCTTCGGCCTGGCCGGTGAACATCAGGAAGGGACGGCTGCGCAGCATGCGGTGCTCCCGTTCGTCGGGCCGGTGATGGCCCACGCGATCAGGATGACACGGTTGATGTGCAGCCCCCGTGGTAGTGCCGGCCGCTGGCCGGCAGCGCCAATCACGCCTCGCGCATGCGCCGGGCAATGGCGCTGCTGGCGGCGATGGTTGCCGTCAGCGCCACCATCGACAGGAACTGCAGGCGCGTATGCGCCTCGCTCAGCAACAGGCCGAAGATCAGCGCCAGCACGACCAGGCCGATCACGGTCAGCCACGGGAAGCCGGCCATGCGGAACGGCAGACGCGTGCCCAGTCGATCAGCGCGACGGCGCAGCACCAGCTGCGAAACCAGCGACAACGTCCACACCAGCAGGCAGGTGGAACCGACGATGTTCAGCAGCACCGGCAACACCTTGTCCGGGAACAGCAGTTCCATGATGGTGGCAGCAAAGCCGAACAGGACGCTGGCCAGCACCGCGATCACCGGCACCTGGCGCGGGTCGGTCCAGCCCAGCACGGTCGGTGCTTCGCGGCGTTGCGCCAGCGAATACATCATGCGCGAGGCGCCGTAGAGATTGGCATTGAGCGCCGACAGCAGGGCGATCACTGCGATCAGGGTGATGGCCGTGGCCGCCCCTGGAATATTGGCGACATCGAGAACCGCGGCGAACGGTGATTTCAGCGCTTCGCTGGTCCACGGCACCACGGCGATGATCACGCTCAGCGAGCCGATGTAGAACACCAGGATGCGCCAGGCCACGGTGCGGATGGCACGGGCGATGCTGCGCTCGGGGTCTTCGGTTTCTGCCGCCGCGACGGCCACGATCTCAGTGCCACCAAAGGCGAACACCACCACCAGCAGTGCCGCACCGATACCGGCCAGGCCCTTGGGTGCGAAGCCACCATGCTCGGTGAAGTTGCTCAGGCCCGGCGAGGCCACCTGCGGCAGCCAGCCCATCAGCAGCGCCACGCCAACGGCAATGAAGGCCAGGATCGCCGCCACCTTGAGGATGGCGAACCAGAATTCGAACTCACCGAAGTTCTTCACCCCGAGCAGGTTGATCGCGGTGAAGAACAGCATGAAAGCCAATGCCGCCATCGGTACCGGCACCACCGGCCAGACCGTGGCCAGCAACCCGGCTGCGCCCACCGCCTCGGCGGCGATGACGATGACCAGCTGCACCCACCACAACCAGCCCACGGTGGCACCCGCGGTGGCGCCCATGGCATCGGCTGCATACACCGAGAATGCGCCGCTGGTCGGCTTGGCGGCGGCCATTTCGCCCAGCGCGTTCATCACGATGATCACCAGCGCGCCGGCCACCAGGTACGACACCAGCACCGCCGGGCCGGCCGCCTGCACGCCCACGCCGGAGCCGAGGAACAGGCCGGCGCCGATGGCGCTGCCCAGCCCCATCATGATCAGCTGGCGTGGCTTGAGCGAATGGCCGAGGCGGGAGGGCGAAGCGGTCTGATCGGGGGTGGCGGGCATCGGCAGGGCTGGCGGCGGCGACAAGGGCGACACCTTACCGTGTCCAGCCGCTGCGGGGATAGGCACAGCGCAGCAGGGAACTCAGGCCGATAGCTGCTCGCCGACATTCCCACCAATTCGGGCGCGGTAGGCGCGCGGCGAGAAACCGGTTTCAGCCTTGAACTTGCGGGTGAACGCGCTCTGGTCGCTGAAACCGCAGGCCTGGCCGATGCAGGCGATGCTCTCGTTGCCATGCAGCAGGTGCATGGCCATCTGGATGCGCAGCCGGGTCAGCACCTGCTGCGGAGTCATCTGGAACACCTTGCGGAAGCTGCGCTCCAGCTTGGACAACGAGAATCCGGTGATGTCCAGCAGGGTCTGCATCCGCACGTTCTCGGCGTAGTGCGTATTGAGGTGGGCCAAGGCCAGCCGCAGCTGCTCGTACTGGGTGCCCAGGCTGTCCTTCTGGCCGAGGTCGCGGGAGATGCCGATCAGCCCCTCGACCTGCCCGTCGACCACCAGCGGGCGCTTGCAGGTCAGGCACCAGCCCGGTTCGCGATTGGCGAACAGGTGCAGTTCCATCAGGTTCTCGATCACCTCGCCGGACAGCACGCGAGCGTCCTGGTCGACATAGTCCGCACTCAGGCCGGTGGGGTAGATCTCGGCTGCGGTGCGGCCGATCACGTCCTTGCGCGCACGCAGGCCCAGCCGTCGCAGCATGGTCTGGTTGACGTAGGTGTAGCGGCCCTGGCGGTCCTTCATGAAGAACAGCACGTCCGGAATGGCGTCGAACAGGGCTTCGATGTCGGCGGGTTCGACTCGCATGCGGCAAGCATACCCGAGCCGCCGATTTGTCTGCGCGTTCACTCCCACGGGACCGTGCATTAACACCGACGGCGCCAGTGTCTGGGGTCTGCCCCTACTCGCTCCAGGAGATCCTCCATGGCCGCCAGCAAGCCGACCGGCAAGCGCGCTCCCGCCACTCCCTCCGCCGACCGTGACAGCCGCGGCCAGGGCGATGAACTGCATCAGCTCGCAGGAGGCGCTCATCCGGTACTGACCAGCAACCAGGGCATCCCGGTCGCCGACAACCAGAATTCCCTGCGCCAGGGGCCGCGCGGCCCGACGTTGCTGGAAGACTTCCTGCTTCGCGAGAAGATCACCCACTTCGACCACGAACGCATTCCCGAGCGCATCGTCCACGCGCGCGGTTCGGCTGCCCACGGCTTCTTCGAACTGACCCGGTCGCTGGACAAGGTGACCCGGGCGAAGATCCTCACCGAGGTCGGGGTGAAGACGCCGGTGTTTACCCGCTTCTCCACGGTTGCCGGCGGCGCCGGCTCGGTCGACACCCCGCGCGACGTGCGCGGCTTCGCGGTGAAGTTCTACACGAAGGAAGGCAACTGGGATCTGGTCGGCAACAACATCCCGGTGTTCTTCATCCAGGACGCGATCAAGTTCCCCGACCTGATCCATGCGGTGAAGATGGAACCGGACCGCGCGTTCCCGCAGGCGGCCAGCGCGCACGACACGTTCTGGGATTTCGTCTCGCTGATGCCCGAATCGATGCACATGATCATGTGGGCGATGAGCGACCGCACGATCCCACGCTCGCTGCGCACCATCGAAGGTTTCGGCATCCACAGCTTCCGCCTGCTGGATGAAGAAGGGAACTCCACCTTCGTCAAGTTCCACTGGCGCCCGAAGCTGGGGCTGCAGTCCACGATCTGGGACGAGGCGCTGAAACTGCAGGCAGCCGACAACGATTTCCACAGGCGCGACCTGTTCGAGGCGATCCAGCGCGGCGACTTCCCCGAGTGGGAGCTGGCCGTGCAGTTGTTCAGCGAGGAACAGGCCGACGGCTTCCCGTTCGACCACCTGGACCCGACCAAGATCATCCCCGAGTCGCTGGTGCCGCTGCAGGTGATCGGGCGCATGGTGCTGGACCGCTGGCCGGACAACTTCTTCGCCGAGACCGAGCAGGTTGCGTTCTGCCCGGCCAACGTGCCGCCCGGCATCGACTTCAGCAACGATCCGCTGCTGCAGGGGCGTCTGTTCTCCTATCTGGATACCCAGCTGATCCGCCTCGGCGGGCCGAACTTCAACCAGATCCCGATCAACGCACCGAAGTGCCCGTTCGCCAACCACCAGCGCGATGGCCACATGCAGATGCAGGTACCGAAGGGACGCGTGGCTTACGACCCGAGCTCGCTGCAGGAGGACAGCCCGCGCGAAACACCCGCCGGTTTCCGCAGTCACGCCAGCGCCGATGACGGGCGCAAGGGCCGCACCCGTGCGGAGAGCTTTGCCGACCACTACAGCCAGGCACGGATGTTCTTCCGCAGCCTGGAGAAACCGGAGCAGGCGCACTTGGCCTCCGCGCTGGTGTTCGAGCTGTCGAAGGTGGAAACCGAGAAGGTGCGCGTGCGCACCGTCAGCCATCTGCGCAATATCGACGAGGGGCTGGCCAAGCGCGTGGCCGACGGACTGGCCCTGCGCACCCTGCCCGACCCGGCACCGACGGCAACCCCCGCGCAGGACCTGCCCGCCGCACCCGAAGTACGCGTGATCGGCCGCAACAAGCCACTGCTGCAGGGGCGCTGCATCGGCATCCTGTTCGATGAAGGTTCCGATGCACGGGTGATCGCCAACCTGCGCAAGGCCGCTGAAAAGGCCGGCGCCAGCGTCAAGCTGGTCGCACCGAAAGTCGGCGGCGCCACGCTCAGCGACGGCAAGCTGCAAGCCGCCGATGGACAGCTGGCCGGTACCCCGTCGGTGGTGTTCGATGCAGTGGCCGTGGTGCTGAGTGCCGATGCTGGCAAGGCATTGGCCAAGGAAGCCGCGGCTGTGGGCTTCGTCAGCGACGCCTGGGCGCATCTCAAAGCGATCGCCAGTGACGAAGGTGCACAGGCCCTGCTGAAGGCAGCGCGCGTCGGCAACGATGCCGGCACCGTGGAGGCCGAAGACAGCAAGGCCTTCCTCACCGCTGCCGCCACCCGCCAGTGGGCGCGCGAGCCGAAGCTGCGCCTGCTGGCCTGATCATCCGACAGGAGAATGCTCATGCCCCGTGGTGACAAATCCGCCTATACCGACAAGCAGAAGCGCCAGGCCGAGCACATCGAAGAGAGCGAGCGCGAACGCGGTGCAAGTGAAGGCACCGCCGAGCGCATCGCCTGGGCCACCGTGAACAAGCAGGACGGTGGCGGCAAGCGCAGCGGCAGCGCGCGCAAGGCAACGAAGACGGTTGCCAGAAAGACAACGGCGAAGAAGGCTTCCGCAAGCAAGGCGTCGGCGAAGAAGGTGGCGAAGAAGACCGCTGCGAAAAAGACGCCTGCGAAGAAGGCCGCCACCAGGAAGACTGCTGCAAAGAAGGTGGTGAAGAAGGCCCCTGCGAAGGCCCCTGCGAAGAAGGCGGCCGCCGGGAAGGCAACGCAGAAGAGCGCCTCACGCAGCACCGCAGCGAAGAAGGCCGCGAAGACGCGTGCAGCAAAAAAGGCGGTACGCAAGACCGCGGCGAAGAAGGCCGCACGCACCCGCGCCGGCAGTTAGCCGGTAGCGGGCAGCGCCCTCACCCAACCGGCCACCACCGCTGCGGCCGGTTCGGCACAGGCCTGCAGCAGCAGATGCGGCCCTGCCAGTGCAACGTGCCGCGCATCCGGCAACAGGGCCTGCAACTCGGCCACGCTCGGCGGCCACAGCAACCGGTCCTGACGCGCCTGCAGGCACAGCGTCGGCACCGTGATCTGCGGCAGCAACCCGCGTACGTCCACCCGCAGGGTCGCTGCGGCGCGCTGCCGCAACGTGGTCGCTGGAACCTGAGCCAACGCATCGCGCAGCATCGACATGTGCTCGCCGGTGCGCCAGCGCCCCAGCAGCAGGCGCGCCAGCAACGCCACGGGAGGCACCGGCCAGGCCGGTGACAGCAGTGCCGCGCCGGCTGCCGGCAATGGCACGGGCCGGCGCGCAAAGGTCGCGGCCAGCACCAGTCCGCGCAGCGCTGCGGGCTGTCGCGCGGCCAGCTCGACCGCCAACGGCCCCGAGAAGGACTCGGCAAGCAGGATGAAGGGGTGGTGGGGCAGCTGCGGCCACAGCCATCTGGCAAGCGTGGCGTAATCCTGCCCGCCCTGCGCAGGCAGCGCGATCGCCTGCGTCGTCAGCCCATGAGCCTGCAGTGCGGACAGCAACGGGGTCGACATGCTGCCGGTGCCATCCAGGCCTGGCAGCATCAGTACGTGCAGCGGCGCGGCCGACGCGGCATCACAGCTCTGTTTTTCCTCGCGTCCAATTCCCATGGCACCTCCTTTGCTGGCAAGCATCGCCCGGATCGGAAGGCTGCGGAAGATCCTGCTCTGCTCTTCTCCCGCTGCGTCGGTCAAGGTTGCGCGATACTGCCGGCTCCGCCGCAGGATGCGGCTACCAAGGAGAATCGTCGATGCGATGGACCAACGCACTGGCCATGATGGCCCTGATGCTGCCACTGACCGCGCTTGCCAGCGATGGCTGGATCGACAGCAACGGCAAGGCGGTGCCGCAGACCGATACCATGAAATCCAAGGATGGCTTTGCGGCATCGCTGCTGGTCACCTCCGACGCCGACTGGCAGGCCAAGTGGGAAACCCCACCGGAGACCACTCCCGGTTTTACCGAGGCCAGCGAAGTCCAGCTGGGCGGAGAATTGTTCCTGCTGATATTCCTGTCCAACCCACAACTGGACGAGTACCGCGTACCCAAGGTGCACTGCGATCTGCGCATGCTTCGCCCGGACGGCAGTACCAGTGTCGACGAACGCGATGTTCCCTGCTTCACTGCCGCCCTGCCCGGCCCGCCAACCCTGCTGTACATGACCAACCTGCACCTGAAGTTCGTCGCCGAGGCCGGTGACCCGAAGGGCACGTGGACCGCGCAGGTGGTGGTCAGGGATCTGTTGCGGAATGTGAGCCTGCCCCTGCAGGCCCGCTTCGACGTCCGTTGAAAGGAGGCCTGCGGATGAAGATGCGACGATTGCTCAGCTGGACCGGCCTTGCGCTGTGCGTGGCCTACCTGCTGTTTACCGCGTGGCTGGTTCACGGCGCGCAGTCGGATGCGGACCCGAAGGGCACCTACATCCTGATGGCGCTGCCCATCACCCTGCAGTCGGCCGCGCTGGATGCCATCGGCGCAGGCAGCCTGTTGTACGGCAAGTCCTGGTCGACCGCGTATGCGGTGCTGGTGCCGCCAACACTGCTGTTCCTGTACGCGGTCGGTTGGTGGATCGAACGCTCCGCACGCGGGCGCTAGTTGCACGGATCCGTTGGACACATCGACGCCCTGCATGCTGGCCATCGCATACAGGGCGTCATCCAACATCCAACTACGGACTGCTTACGCCGCGCGCGCAGCCACGGCAGGCTTGCGCACACCCTGTTCCAGCTGGAACACCGACACCGATGTCGTCAGTGCATGTGCCTGCTCTTCCAGCGCGCGGCTGGCAGCAGTCGCTTCTTCCACCAGGGCCGCGTTCTGCTGGGTCACCTGGTCCATCTGCACCACTACCTGGTTGACCTGTTCGATGCCAGCCGCCTGTTCCTTGCTGGCGGCGGCGATGTCGCTCATCAGCAGGGTGGTACGCGAACTGGCCTGCGCCACGCGCGCAATGGCAGCTTCGGACTGCACCGTCACCGCCAGGCCGCTCTGCACCTTGGCGGCGGCGTCCTCGATCAACTCCTTGATCTCCTTGGCAGCGACTCCGGCACGCTGTGCCAACGTACGCACTTCGCTGGCGACCACCGCGAAGCCGCGGCCCTGTTCGCCGGCACGCGCCGCTTCCACCGCGGCATTCAACGCCAGGATGTTGGTCTGGAAGGCAATGCCATCGATCACCGTGGAGATTTCCGAGATGCGCGCGGAAGACTGATCGATCTCGCCCATCACGGTCGCCATCTGTGCCATGGCCTGCTCGGTCTCGCGCACGGCAACGCCGGCCGCGTGCGCTTCGCTGTCGGCTTGGCGGGCCAGCTCGGCGTTCTGGCGCACGGTCGAGGTCAGCTCTTCCATCGAGGCAGCAGCCTCTTCAAGATTCGCGGCCTGCTGTTCGGTACGGCGCGACAGATCGTTGTTGCCGGCGGCCAGTTCCTGTGCCGCGTTGTTGATGCTGTCGGCCGCTACCTGGATGCCGCGCACGATGCCGGTCAACTGTGCGGTGGTGGTGTTGGCGTCGTCACGCATGCGTGCGAACACGCCTTCGTACTCGCCATCCATGCGCGCGGTGAGGTTGCCATGTGAGATGGCGCGCAGAACGTCGGAGACATCGGCGATGCTGGCCTGCGAGCTGGCCATCATGCCGTTGAGGTGGTTCACCATCGCCTGGAACTGGTACTGGAATGCCGCGGCGTCGCCACGCATGCTGAAATCGCCGGCGCGCGCGGCACGGGCCAGTTCATCGATCTGCGCGTTGATCGCCATCAGGCTCTGCTTCACCGCCGCCAGGGTGCGGGTCAGCGTGCCCTTCTCGCCGGGGTACTCGGGCAGATCGCGGCTGAGATCGCCGATGGCATAGCGCTGCATCACCTCGGCCATCAACAGCTGCACCTGCACGTGCGATTCGACCAGGTGGTTGGTGGCCTGCACCATGCGGCCAAAGTCGCCGGGGAACGCGCTGGCGTCCATCCGGTAACGGATCGCGCCGGCTTCATGCTGCTCGGCCATCTGCAACTGCGCGCCGATCGCCGCCTGAACACTCTGGCGCACGCTGGCCATGGCCTCGCCAAGCTGGGTCAGCTCATCACGACCGCCAAGACGGAATTCCTGGTCCAGTTCGCCCTTGGACAGGCGCTCAGCCAGCTGCACCGCACGCGCCAGCGGGCCGGTCATGCTGCGGCCGATCAACACCGACGCGGCGATGCCGACCAGCAGGGCTACGCCGCCCAGCGCCAGCAGCTGCAGCAGGCTGCGCTCGCCCAGGCGGATCGCCTCGGCCGCGGCCTCACGGCTTTCCTTCTCTTCATAGGCCACGCCATCGGCCAGGGCCTTGTTCCAGCCATTGGCGGCTTCCTGCACCGGCCCCAGGGTCAACGCTACTGCAGCGGGGAAATCACCCTGCTCCATCAGTTCGCTGGTCTGCTTGTTGAGCGGACGGGCGAGCGCACGCTTGGCGGCGATGGTCTCGCCGATCACCTTGCCCTCGGCATCGCCGGGCAGGGCCTGGTAGGCAGTCCAGCTGGCCTCGTAGCGCTTGACCAGATCGGCGATGCGCTGCTCGTCGTTGGCGCGGTCTTCGCCCTGGCGGATCAACATTTCGCGGCGCACGACCATCATCTGGTTGTTGGCATCGAGCATCTCCGACAGCAGCCGTACCTTGGCTACGCCAACCTCGACCACCTGCTCCATCGCGCGCTTCTGCACGGTGGTGGCGGTAGCGCCGGTAGCCACCACGGCGGCAACCAGCAGCAACAACAGGCCAAAGCCAAGCCCAAGACGCCAGGCAACCCTGACGTTCCTCAAGTAGTTCATGGGGTGAATCCAAAACGGGGGGGATGCGCCCATATCGGCCTGCCCGCCGGGAATCTTGATCGTCCCCCGTGCGCCTGCGTCGGAAGCCGTTCACCTTGGTGAGGTGCGGTCCTCCGCTTCCGCGGTGGGTCTTTGGCGTGGCGATGCGCCCCCGCTGCTCATGCCGGCATCAGTTCCTTTTCACGGCGGCTACGCAGCGTTTGCAGGCAGGGTGGAGGCGTTATCTGTTTGGAGACGCCCATGCCCGTATGCCGCCCCGCCCTGCTTGCCCTGTCGCTGTTGATCTCACCCGCCTTCGCACAGTCCACGCCACCTGCCGGCCTGCCAGCGCCGATTGCCGAAAAAGCCGGTCCTGACACGGCGGCACGCTCACCCCTGCATGCGCAGGTCCTGCTGGACCGTGCGAATTTCTCTCCGGGCGAGATCGATGGTGAAGTGGGCAGCAACCAGCGGCGTGCGGTGTCCGGCTTCCAGGCCGCGCACGGGCTGACGGCCAACGGTGAACTGGACGATGCCACCTGGAAAGCCCTGGAGGCCGATTCGGTCACTCCGCTGGCCAGCTACACGCTGACCGCTGAAGACGTGGCCGGTCCCTTTGTCGCCATCCCCAAGAAGCCGGCCGAACAGGCCAAACTGAAATCCTTGGGCTTCAGCAGTATCGAAGAATCACTGGGCGAGCGTTTCCATGCCGCCCCGGAGCTGCTGAAGGCCCTCAATCCCGGCGTGGATCTGAGCAAGGCCGGCACTCGCATCCAGGTGCCCAACATTGCGCCTGCCGCTTTGCCCAAGGCCGCCAGGCTGGTGGTCGACAAGTCCGACTCCACCCTGCAGCTGCTGGACGCACAGGGCAAGGTAATCGCGCAGGTGCCGGTGTCGTCGGGCAGCGAGCATGACCCGCTGCCGATCGGTGAGTGGAAGATCCTCGGCGTGTACCCGGATCCGCCATTCCACTACAACCCGAAACTGTTCTGGGACGCGAAGAAGGGCGATCGCAAAGCCACGATTCCGCCCGGCCCGAACAATCCGGTCGGCCGGGTCTGGATCGATCTCTCCAAGCCGCATTACGGCCTGCACGGCACACCGGTGCCCGGCCACGTCGGCAAGACCGAATCGCACGGTTGCGTGCGCATGACCAACTGGGATGCGCTGCGCGTGGCCGCGGCGGTGGATACGTCGGTAGTCGTGGTGATGCAGGAGTGAGCCGATGCGACTTGCGCAACTGATCGTGCTGGGACTGGTGATGGGCGTGGCCGCCGGTTGGTGGCTGCAGCGCGATGGCGAGCCGTCCGATGGCGCGGGTACCCGCCCCCTTGCAGTGGTGCCGCCCCCGGCTGCGGCCAACGGGGTCGGTGCCGTATCCGTGAAGCAGGCAGCGACGGCAATCGCTGCGCCCGCCCCAGCAGCAACCGGCGACACACCCTCCGGTCTGCTGCTGCCGGTACAGGGCATTGCGCCGTCGCAACTGCAGGACACCTTCACCGACGCACGCAGCGAAGGCCGTGTGCACGACGCCATCGACATCATGGCCGCTGCCGGCACGCCGGTGCTGGCCGTGGCCGATGGCCATGTCGAGAAACTGTTCGACAGCAAACGTGGCGGCCTCACCCTCTACCAGTTCGAACCGAGTGGCCGCTGGTGCTACTACTACGCACACCTGCAGCGCTACGCCGACGGGCTGGCCGAGAAGCAGACCATCAAGCGCGGCGATGTGATCGGCTACGTCGGCAGTACCGGCAATGCCAATCCCGAAGCCCCGCACCTGCATTTCGAAGTGCACGCGCTGGGACCGGAAAAACAGTGGTGGAAGGGCGAGTCGCTCAACCCCTATCCGCTGCTGAAAAAAGCGGACGGAGGGGATTAAGTCGCAATCCGCACGGTTGCTTCAGGGCGCCTGCGCCACGCGCGGGCGCTGCCTGCGCAGCGCGATGGTGAAGATCACCAATGCGATGCCTGGAACCAGCAGCAACAGCGCCGCCAGTTTCCAGAAGAAGAATGGCCACAGCCAGATGTAGTCCAGGTCGGTCAGCTTCAGAAGATCCAGCGGCGGTTGCAGCTCGACGGTTGCCGGCCTGCCGGCCAGCGCCGGCTCCACTGCCAGCACGGTCACCCGCAGCCAGGAGCGGCCACGGGGCAATGCGTCACCGCGGCCGTAGCCGAAGTACGCGGCGGTGAACCCCGCCGTTTCAACGGTTTCCACTCTGCGCACGACCTCCGTCGCGGGCGGGCCAGATCGCACGCTCGCGCGGAAGTCCGCATGCTCGTTAGGGGTTTCGACGCGCATCAGCACGTCGGGGTCGAGGGCCGGGTCGGCAGCGTTGGGCGGGTAACGCAGCCGCAACCGCAGGCGATCGTCAATGAAGCGGTAGACCGCGATCTCCGCGCTCGCACCGGGGCTCAGCACCAGCGGCAGGGTCTGCGTGCGTGAGGCCAGATGGTTGGCCACAGCGCCCACCGTCAGCACCACACAAGCGGCTGCCCACAGGCCCCAGAACACCCACAGGGTGATCCGCAGCACCCTGGTCCCTTTCACGCTGACATCGCCGGTCATCGGTCCGCTTCCCTGCTGGCACTGCGTACACACTAACGAAAAAGCCCCGCTTTCGCGGGGCTTTTCCTTTACGTCAGCGGGCGGTCGCTCAGGCGAACGGATCCTGCAGGACCATGGTGTGGTCGCGGTCCGGGCCGGTGGAGACGATGCTGATCGGGCAGCCGGCCAGCTCTTCCAGCGAACGCAGGTAAGCGCGTGCGGCCGGCGGCAGGTCGTCCCAGTTGGTGATGCCGTGGGTGTTCTCGGTCCAGCCCGGGAACTCCAGGTACACCGGGGTGCACTCTTCCCAGCCCTGCGCGTCCAGCGGCGCGTACTCGGTACGCTTGCCGTTGTATTCGTAGGCGATGCAGACCTTCAGCTTTTCCATGCCGTCCAGCACGTCCAGCTTGGTGATGCACAGGCCGCTGATGCCGTTGATGGCCACCGCGCGCTTGAGGGCGACGATGTCCATCCAGCCGCAACGACGCGGGCGGCCGGTCGAGGCACCGTACTCGGCACCGCGGTCGCGGATGCCCTGGCCGATTTCATCGTCCAGCTCGGTCGGGAACGGGCCACCGCCGACGCGGGTCGCGTAGGCCTTGGCGATGCCCAGCACGTAGTCGATCGCGTCAGCGCCGACGCCAGCACCGGCCAGCGCACCACCCACGGTGGTGTTGGAGCTGGTGACGTACGGGTAGGTGCCGTGGTCGATGTCCAGAAGGGCGCCCTGCGCGCCTTCGAACAGCACGCGCTTACCCTGCTTGCGCAGGTCGTGCAGGATGCCGGCAACGTCCGACTTCATCGGCTGCACGTACTCGCCGAAGGCCAGCGCCTCGTCGAAGGTCTTCTGGAAATCGACCGCGTCGGTCTTCAGGTAGTTGGTCAGCACGAAGTTGTGGTAATCCAGCGCGGTGCGCAGGAGTTCTTCCAACTGCTTCGGGTAATGCAGGTCGGCGATGCGGATGCCGCGACGCGCCACCTTGTCTTCGTATGCCGGGCCGATGCCACGGCCGGTGGTGCCGATCGCCTTGCCGCCGGCAGCGCGTTCGCGCGCCTGGTCCAAGGCGATGTGGTACGGCATGATCAGCGGCGCGGCCGGGGAGATCTTCAGGCGCGAACGCACTTCCACGCCGGAGGTTTCCAGCTCGGCGATTTCCTTCTGCAGCGCAGCCGGCGAGATCACCACGCCGTTGCCGATCAGGCACAGCGCATCGTCACGCAGGATGCCCGACGGGATCAGGTGCAGGACGGTCTTCTTGCCGTTGATGACCAGGGTGTGGCCGGCATTGTGGCCGCCCTGGAAGCGCACGACGGCGCCGATTTCCTCAGTGAGCAGATCGACGATCTTGCCCTTTCCTTCATCGCCCCACTGGGCACCAAGCACTACGACAGACTGACCCATGACGGGTTCCTCTATTTGTTGCGGCCATCGGGGCCGCGGACGGGTAAACCGCAACGGGGCTGGCCAGCGCTTGGGTGGCGGCTCCAAACGGGGAGCGGCCGGCGATGGAAGGCCCAGACACGGAAAAAGCCGAACGGGGAGGCCCGTCCGGCTTTTGTGCATTATCCGGGTTTCCGGGGTCCGGTGCCACCCTTTCGGCGGACGGCTTCACCGGCCGGTCAGGCCGGCCCCGGCCCGGTAGTGCCGGCCGCTGGCCGGCTACCCTCTGAAGCCCGTGTACCCCGCAGTTGCCGGCCAGCGGCCGGCACTACCTCACGGAGTTCGCGCGGGCGCCTAGTGCCGCACCCACCACAGCAGGCTCAACCCTGCCAGCAGGACCAGGCCACCGAAGCTGCGCAGGGCCGGGCTGGGCAGGTCCAGCAGGCGTTCGGCCATGCGCTTCCAGGCCACGGGGGCCGCGAACAGCAACAGGCCTTCCAGCACCGCGACCAGGCAGACGGCGGCGAACAGATCTTTCATGGGGGAACTCCGGAAAAGCACGGGGCCCGGCGTATGGCCGGGCCCCGTGAGGTACTGCCGTGCGGACTCAGCGATCGTTCTTGAGGTACTGCAGGAACGGGTCGTTCTTGTCCAGCACGATCACGCCGTTGCCGTCGGTCATCGAGCCGCGATAGGCCTCGAGGCTGCGGTAGAACGCATAGAACGACGGGTCGGCCGAACCGGCCTTGCCGTAGATGCGCGCGGCCTCGGCATCGCCTTCACCACGCAGGCGCTGGGCATCGCGTTCGGCCTCTGCGATCAGCACGGTGCTGTCACGGTCGGCCTGGGCGCGGATGGTCAGCGACTGCTCCTCGCCTTCGGCGCGCAGCTTGGCGGCTTCCTGCTTGCGCTGGGCACGCATGCGCTCGTACACGTCATTGATCACCTGGCTGTCGGTGGGCAGATCCACCTGCTTGATGCGCAGGTCGATCATCTGCATGCCCAGGCCGGCAACGGCTTCGTTGATCCCCTTCAGCTGCTCGGCAATCAGCTCGCTGCGGTCGCCGGAGACCAGCTGCTGCAGGGTGCGCGAGTTGATCTGGTTGCGCAGCGAGTCGGTGATGATCGGTGCCAGGCGGGCGTTGGCGATACGCGGATCGCCACCGGTGGCACGGAAGTAATCACCCACGTTGGAGATGTAACCGATGGCAAAGAAGTCGACGCTGACATCCTTCTGCTCGGCGGTGAAGTAGCGGGCCGGCGCGGTGTCCAGCACCTGGAAGCGGCGGTCGAACACCCGCACCGTTTCCACCACCGGCAGCTTGAAGTGCAGGCCCGGCTTGATATCCGAACGCACCACCTTGCCCAGGTTCAGGACCATGGCGGTCTGGTCCTCGCGGACCACGTACACCGAGCCGAGCAGGCCCAGCAGCACCGCTACGACAACGGCGATCCAAATTGAATTTCTCATCGGCTGCCCTCCTCACGGCCACTCGAACGCCCGGTCGGGCGGCCTACCGGCCGGCCCGGATCACGGGAAGCTTCCACTGCCGTGGTACCCGGCAGCGACGGCATCACCACGTCCGGGTTCGGTACCGGCGCCGGTGCCGAGGTGCTGGAACGGGTATCACCGGTCATCGGCACGTAGATCAGCTGACGGCCATCGCCGCCAATGACCTTGCGGTTCTCGCTCAACACCTGCTGCACCGTTTCCAGCCACAGGCGCTTGCGGGTGACTTCCGGTGCATCCTTGTACTGGGCCTGCAGCAGGCTGAAGCGCTGGCCATCACCCTCGGCCTTGGACACCACGGCCTGCTTGTAGCCTTCGGCGGTGGTACGGGCACGCGAGGACTGGCCACGCGCTTCAGGCACGACCTTGGCCGCATAGGCCTGGGCTTCGTTGATCAGGCGCTCCTTGACCTGCTGGGCACCGTTGACCTCGTCGAAGGCCGGCTTGACCTCCTCCGGCGGACGGGCGTCCTGCAGGGTCAGGCCGGTCACGGTCAGACCGGTCTTGAAGGCCGTCAGCAATGTCTGCAGTCGCTCTTCGGCAGCCACGGCCAGCGGGCCACGGTTGTTCAGCACCGCGTTGAGGTCGGCACGGCCGACTTCCTCGCGCACCGCGCTCTGCGCCGACTGTTCCAGCACCTGGTTGGCATCGACGGTGCCGAACAGATACTGCTGCGGGTCATCGATGCGGTACTGGACGTTCAACGAGACGTTGACGATGTTCTCGTCGCGGGTCAGTACCGGCACCTGGATCGAGAAGGTCTTGATCTCGGTGGCGTTGACCTTGGTGACCGATTCGATCGGCCACGGCAACTTGAAGTTCGGGCCTGGGGTCAGGATGCGCGAGAACTGGCCGAAGCGCAGCACCACGCCACGCTGCTGTTCGCCGATCAGCTGGAAGCTGGAGAACAGCACCAGCAGTACCACTGCTGCCGCCACCCAACGCAGGATGCCGCCGTCGAACAGATCCTTCAGCGGTCCGGGCAATCCGCCCCAGCCGCCACCATTGCCACCGCCGCGCGACCCGAACGGCCCGCGTCGCTTGTCCTCGGGGCCTTGTCCGCCCTTGTTGCCGCCGGGTGTATTCCAGGCCATGCACGCTCCATCAAGATGTGGGCTGCGACGCGGGCCCTTCCCGCAACGCCAGCCATGAACCACTACCGATCATACAAGATGGGGCTGGCCGGCAGGATTGAAAGGCCCCCGAACGGGTAAGGTGGCGTTTTCCTCGAAGTCAGGCAACGCCGATGGCCCCCACCGCCCCGTTCACCGCCTTCCGCATCGAAAAAGACGACGCCGGCTACCGTAGCGGCCTGGTCCCGCTGAGTCTGGACGACCTCAATCCCGGCCAGGTGCTGATCCGTGCCCACTGGTCCTCGGTCAACTACAAGGATGCCCTGGCCGGTACCGGCAAGGGCCGGATCCTGCGCCGCTTCCCGCTGGTGGGCGGTATCGACGTGGCTGGCACGGTGGTCGCCTCCACCGATCCGGCCTGGCGCGAGGGCGATGCGGTACTGGCCACCGGCTGCGGCCTCAGCGAAACCCGCGATGGCGGCTACAGCCAGTACGTGCGACTGGAATCGAGCGCGGTCATCGCCCAACCGGCAGGCCTGAGCCCACGCGAGGCAATGGTGCTGGGCACCGCCGGCTTCACCGCCGCGCTGGCCCTGCTGCGCCTGCAGGACAACCGGCAGACGCCCGAGTTGGGGCCACTGGCGGTCACCGGTGCCAGCGGTGGCGTCGGGGCCCTGGCCGTGGACATCTTCAGCCGCGCCGGCTATGCCGTGCACGCGATCAGCGGCAAACCGGAGCAGATCGACTTCCTGCACGGCATCGGTGCCGCCGAAGTGTTGCCGCGTGATGCCCTTGCCGACACCGGGCCGCTGCAGTCGGCACGCTTCGGCGGTGGCCTGGACAACGCCGGCGGGCCGATGCTGGCCAGTCTGCTGGCACAGACCGTGCCCTATGGCAGCGTGGTCAGTGCAGGCCTGGCCGCCAGCCCGACGCTGGACATGACGGTAATGCCCTTCATCCTGCGCGGTGTCTCGCTGCTCGGCGTATCGTCGGCCAATGCCCCGCGCGCGCTGCGCGAAGAGGTGTGGGCACGCTTGGGCGACGCGTGGAAACCGCAGCACCTGGACCGCATCTGCACCGCCGAAGTCGGCCTGGACGGGCTGCCTGCGGTGTTTGATCGCATGCTGGCGGGCGGCTCGCTTGGCCGCACGGTGGTGCGGATCGACTGAACGTCGCAGGCAGGCGACAGACGGCAGCCGTCGCCCTCCCGCCAACAGGATGCCGGCACTACACTTCCGGCATCACATGGGGAACAACATGGCACGCATTCTGATCGTCGACGACTCACCGTCGCAGCTGTTGGGGATACAGCGCATCGTCGAGAAGCTCGGGCACCAGATCCTGACCGCCACCGATGGTGCGGCCGGGGTGGAGACCGCCAAGGCCGAGCTGCCCGACCTGGTGTTGATGGACGTGGTGATGCCCAACCTCAATGGCTTCCAGGCCACCCGCACCCTCGCCCGCGATGAAGCAACCCGGCACATTCCGGTGATCCTGGTGACCACCAAGGACCAGGACACCGACCGCATGTGGGGCATGCGCCAGGGCGCCAAGGCCTATATCACCAAGCCGTTCTCGGAAGACGAACTGTCCGAGGTGCTGGAGCGGGTGTTCGCCGGACAGGGCTGACCCCGCCCGGGTAGTGCCGGCCGCTGGCCGGCAACCACGCATCACCGTCCCGATCAATGACGTTGCCGGCCAGCGGCCGGCACTACCGCAGGGCGTGCGGACCAGGGTCCGCACCCGCCGAAGCAGGTCTCAGATCGTTTCGCCAAACGCCTTGGCCAGATTCCGATAGGCCTTCTTCTGCGCCTCGTCCGTCGCCGCCGGGGCGACAATCTCCAGCTCGACGATCTGATCGCCGTCAGGGCTGCCCGGCAGGCCACGTCCACGCAGGCGCAGCTTGCGGCCGGCATCGGAGTCCGCCGGGATCTTCAGTTCCACCGCTCCGCCCAGGGTCGGCACGCTGATGCTGGTGCCCAACGCCGCCTGCCACGGGGTGACCGGCAGCGTGTACAGGATGTTGCGGCCGTCGACCTCGAACTGCGGATGCGCGGCGTACTCCACTTCCAGCAGCAGATTGCCGCCGTGGTTGCCCTGCCCGGCCAAGCGGATCACCTGCCCGGGACGGATGCCCTTCGGCACGCGCACGTCCAGCTGCTTGCCATTGACGGTGATGCGCAGGCTGTCGCCGTTGTAGGCCGCCTCCAGCGGTACCGACAGCTTGGCCCGGGTGTCGCGATTGGGCGCGTGCCCGTGGCTGCTGAAGCCCGGACCGGGGCCCGCGCCCTGGCCGCCGCGCTGGCGCGCGAACAGGCTCTCGAAGAAGTCGCTGAAGCCACCGTTGGGGCCACCGCCGCCACCACCGAACACCTCCTCGAAATTGAAACCGCCACCGCCGTAGTTCGGCGGCACATTGAATTCCTCGCCGGGGCGATAGCCCTGCGCACGCAGCTGGTCATAGGCCGCGCGCTTTTCAGGATCGCGCAGCGCCTCATAAGCCTCGTTGATGGCCTTGAACTTGTCTTCGGCCCCGGCCTCCTTGCTGACGTCCGGGTGGTACTTGCGTGCCAGCCGGCGATAGGCGGTCTTGATTTCCGCTTCGCCCGCGCTCGGTTCCACCCCCAGGGTGGCGTAATAATCCTTGAATTCCATCCAGCTACCTCGATTCGCTTCGGCGGCGCCGGTGGCGCCGCCCCGGGTTCATTCTACGCGCCGGCGATGCTACGCCGCCGGTCGTGCGGCAATGGTGAGGCCGACTGATCCAGCGCAATGCGCCTGCCATCGCCCTGCCCCATGCTGTGGCTGACAGCCCGCCGCGGACGACGGCGATGGGGTGTATACATGGGTTTTCCAATGTCTTGACGCGTCCGTCCCCTCCTGGCCCCTACCCTCATCCAGCAAGGAGTTCCCATGACCATCCATGTCGGCGACCGCATTCCGGAAGTCACCCTCAAGCGCATCCGCGAAGGCATCGAGACCCTCGATACCCACGCCCTGTTCGACGGGCGCAAGGTGGTGCTGTTCGCCGTGCCCGGTGCCTTCACCCCCACCTGCTCGGCGCGCCACCTGCCTGGCTACGTGGAATCATTCGATGCCTTCCGCAAGCGCGGCATCGACGTGTACTGCATGGCGGTCAACGATCCGTTCGTGATGAAGGCCTGGGCCACCGACCAGCACGTGCCCGATGGTCTGTTGATGTTGTCCGACGGCAACGCCGAACTGACCCGCGCACTGGGCCTGGAGCTCGATGCCAGTGCCTCGGGCATGGGCATCCGTTCGCGCCGCTTTGCCCTGTACGTTGTGGACGGCACGGTACGCGCAGCCTGGATCGAGGAACCCGGACAGTTCGAGGTGTCTTCGGCCGAGTATGTGCTGGAGCACCTTCCAACCTGAAACCCTGACTGCAAAGGAAAACGGCGAGCCATGTCCAACAAGCCAGCCAAAGCCAGCAACACCTCTCGTTCCACCTCGATCGCCGGCATCAGTGACCGCCAGACCCTGCGCGAGCGGGCCCGGAAGAACATCAAGGATGGTGCGATCACCGACAGCTACAGCGCCGACCGCAAGGTGGTGATCAAGCTGCTGAACGACGCGCTGGCAACCGAATATGTGTGCGTGCTGCGCTACTACCGGCACTATTTCATGGCCAAGGGCATGCTGGCCGATGCGGTGAAGGCCGAGTTCCTGGAACACGCGCAGCAGGAGCAGGCACATGCCGGCAAGCTGGCTGAGCGCATCGTCCAGCTCGGCGGCGAACCGGACCTCAATCCGGACACGCTGACCGCGCGCTCGCACGCCGAATACAAGGAAGGCAGCGACCTGCGCGACATGGTCCGCGAGAATCTGGTGGCCGAGCGCATCGCCATCGACAGCTACCGCGAGATGATCAACTTCATTGGCGACAGTGACACCACCACCAAGCGCATCCTGGAGGAGATCCTGGCGCAGGAGGAGGAGCACGCTGATGAGTTCGCGGATCTGCTGGACGGCTGGATCGGGGAATAGCGCCAGACCAATGCCCTGGTAGTTGCCCACCTTGGTGGGCAGCCTCTGCGCTTGCCGACCAAGGTCGGCAGCTACCGCAGGACGTTGAACCGTACCTGCGTCCAAGCGCCGTCTGCGGCCAGCGCGGTCAACGTATGCGCACCCGGATCGGCGAACTCGCGCTGCATCAGCTGCGCACCACGCGTCTGCGCGATCCAACGGCCATCCAGCAGCCAATCCACCGCCTGCTCGCTGCCCAATGCACGCAGCTGCAGGCGTACACCGTGTTCGGCGTTCGGCGCACGCGCCAGCGTCGCGCCCTCGTTGAGGCCATCGATATGCAGGGCCACGCTGGCCTCGCGCCCATCGTCGCGGCAGTCTGGCGACAACGCGGGAAGCTGTGAGGCATCGCGCGTAGCCTTGGGCAGCCAGGGTGACAGCAGCGCCGGCCATCGCGCGATCTCACGCGCGACTTCTTCATGCGGTGCGCTGCAGTCGGCCGATACCCGCAGGCCGGTGCGCGCGTCGGCCAGATAACGTTGACGACCCGGCTGCCAACGCCGCGCATCGCGCTCCGGGAACGTGGGCGGCGCCGCACCGTCCAGCAGGTAAGCCGACAGGCGTCGCTGACAGAGCTCGGTGGGCAACGCTTCGGCCAGTTCACCGGTCGGCCAGCAGATGTCCGCCTCGGTCACGCTGGCCGGCATCGGCGCGGCCGCCGCATCGCCGCGCTGGCGCGGCAGGCTGTCCACCACCTCGAACATCAGCGGCAACGCGGTGACTGCGCCGTACTGGCCGGGCAGCGGCGTGCCATCGGGTCGCCCCACCCACACGCCCACGGTGTAATGGCGGGTACTGCCGATCGCCCATGCATCGCGGTAGCCGTAGCTGGTGCCGGTCTTCCAGGCCACGCGCGGCCGCCCGCCAACATCGAACGTACCAACGCCATAGCCCGGGCGCGGGTTCGATTCCAGCATCTCGCGCACGATCCAGCTGGCACCGGGCGACGCCAGCCGGCGCTCGATCATCGGTTCGTCATCGGTGTAGCGCACGCGGCCGGCAATGCCGTTGCGATTGAGTGCGGCAAACGCACCGACCAGGTCTTCCAAGCGCGCGCCGGTGCCGCCAAGAATCAGCGACAGATTCGGCGAGCTGCCCGGTGGGAAACGCAGCTGGATACCAGCGTGCGACAGGCGCGCGGCAAAGCGTGCAGCGCCCACGCGCTGCAGCAGGTCCACCGACGGCACGTTCAGCGACAGACGCAAGGCACTGGCGGCGCTGATCGGTCCGTTGAAGGCCATGTCGAAGTTGCCTGGTCGGTAATTGCCGAAACTCTGCGGTGCATCCACCAGCAGGCTCTCGGAATGGATCAGGCCATCATCGAGTGCCATCGCGTACAGGAACGGCTTCAGCGTGGAGCCCGGAGAGCGCCAGGCCTGCACCATATCCACGTGACCCAGCCGTTGCCGATCACCGAAAGACAATGTGCCGACGTAGGCACGCGCCTGCAGGGTCTGGTTGTCGACCACCAGCAGCGCCGCCGAGGTGCGCTCGGGCAACGTGGAGAAATAGCTGGCCACACGCTCTTCAAGGGTGCGTTGCAGGCCGATGTCGATGCTGCTCTGGATGCGCGCCTTGCCGGGCTGCGCCGAATGCAGGCGCTGGGCCAGCAGTGCGGCATGCAGCGGCGGACGCAGTGAGCGTGCAACCACGTTCTCGATGCGCGCATCTTCCACTTCGTCCGGCGTCCACGTGCCAAGCTCGGCCATGCGCGCCAGCACCTTGTCGCGTGCCTTCTGTGCGGCTTCGGGATGGCGGTCCGGGCGCAGTCGGCTGGGGGCCTGTGGCAGCACCGCCAGCAGTGCGGCTTCGGCATGCGACAGCTGCGCGGCCGGTTTGCCCAGATAGGCCCAGCTGGCCGCTTCCACGCCCTCGATGGTGCCACCGTAGGGCGCGCGCTCCAGGTACAGCGCGAGGATCTCGCGCTTGGACAGGTGCACTTCCAGCTGCACCGCACGCAGCATCTGCTTCAGCTTGCCCCAGGGCGTGCGCGTATGCGGATCCAGAATGCGCGCCACCTGCATGGTCAGGGTCGAGCCACCGGAGACGATGCGGCCACCCCGCAGCAACTGGCCACCAGCACGCAGGATCGCCAGCGGATTGATGCCCGGGTGCTGCCAGAACCAGCGATCCTCGTAGGTCAGCAGCGCCTGCAGGTACAGCGGCGAAACGCTGTCGACCGACGCCGGATAGCGCCACACGCCCTCGGCGTCGGCGAACGCACGCAACGGACTGCCATCAGCGGCAACCACCAGCGTGCTGGTGTCGCGCTGCTTCGGCAATGGTGGCGGGAAGGCGAAATCCAGCACCAGCAACAGCGCCAGCAATGCAGCCGTGCCCCAGCGCAGCCACGGCCACAGCGGTTGCAGCCGCTGCCGCAGGCGCGGCAGCCGCGTCTTCAGAGATTCCACCTTCATCCACGGCATCCTGTGGGACGGGCCGCACCGTCGCGGCCCGTCCGCACGATCACGGCTGTACCACCGTCAACGTGGTCGGGTTGCTGCGACCGACGCCACGCAGCTGCGGCCGGTACATGTCCTCCACCAGCGGCGGCGGCACCGTGTAGGTACCCGGGGTGACCGCACGCACCAGATAGAACACATTGGCCTTGCTGCCACGCGAGAGCTTGAGCGCCGCCACGTAGCGGTCGTCGCGGAACTCCTCGTGCTTGGTATCGGCCGCTTCGCTGCGGTCGCTGATGGTGATGCCATCCACCACCACATCGGCCCACTGCTTGGCATCACCCAGGTTGAGGTTCTCGATCTCCAGGCCCGCCGGCAGCAGGTCGGTCAGCAACGCATCGGGCATCTCGCTGTCGGCGGTGACGGTGACGCGCACGATCAGTGCTTCGCCCTCCTTCAACGGACGCGGCGACCACGGCTTGCCGTCGGTACCGAAGTAACTGCGCTCCACGCCGATCACGCTGTTGTCCGGCGCCGGTGCGCTGCGCGGGATGCCCGCCACGTCGATGCTGGCGAACATCGGCGGCTGCCCCTGCGGCGTGAAGCGCACGCCCGCGGCCAGCTGCCCTGCATCGAAGTTGCGGCCAAACAGCTTGCGCTCGCCGATGGCCTCGGTGCTGCCACCGATCACCAGCTCACCGGCCACCAGTGCCTTCTGGTTGGCAGCCAACGCCTTGCCGAGGCGGGCGATGGCCACCTGTTCCTGCGTGCTCAGCCACATCCAGCCACTGTTGCGGCGCGCATCCAGGCCGCGGCCAAGATCGACCGCACGTGCATCCCATGCCGGCTTGGCCAACTTGTTTTCGTGGGTCAGCGCGATCATCAATGCGTCGTCACGTACGGCACTGCCGTAGTCACCGAAGTACGACGGGCGTTCGCTGCTGGACTTGGCGAAGCCGGCCGCAAGGGCTGCCTGGCCACGCTTGGCATCGCCCTGCAGCGACAGCGCCACGCCCAGGTGCACCAGCGACAGGCCACCCACGGCCTTGCTGCGTTCGTTGTCGTACAGCGTGCGCAGGGTACCCAGCGGCGCGCGGTTGACGCGGGCCAGCACGTAACCCGAGTACGCCTGGTTGGCGAACTTCAGGCTTTCGCGTTTTTCCTGGCCGTAGAACTGGTTGCCACCGGACAGCAGGTCTTCGCTCAGACGGTTCAGCGCCTTCTGCAGCACGTTGTCCGGCACCGCGAAACCACCGTCCTTGGCATCGAGCAGGAACTCGGCGATGTACGGCGTCAACCACGGGTTCACGTAGCCGTCGTCGCCCCACATCGAGAAGTTGCCGTTGGCCACCTGCATCGACGCCAGGCGACCGAACGCCCCTTCCATGCGCTCGCGACGGGTCTTCGCATCCAGGCCATCGGCGCCCAACATGGACGACGTGGCCTGATCCAGGATCAGCGCGGCGTAGCCCTTGCTGGTGGTCTGTTCGGCGCAGCCGTACGGGTAGTTCAGCGCGCCCTGCAGCGCGCTGGCAAACGGGATCGGCGGCAGCGGGCTGACCAGCAGGCGGGCATTGACCGATTCGGACATCAGCCCATCCATCAAACTGCCATCCAGGCTCACCGCAGCCAGCGGATCGAGCGTGCGCACCTGCGAGCGCAGCACCTGCGGCCACGCCGCGCGTACCGGCAGATCGTAGCGGCGATCAGCCTTGAAGCCGTTGCCATCCACACGCACGCGCACCTTGGCCACGCTGTGGCCCTCGCGCGCCGACAACGGGAAGCTCAACGTGGTCTTGGCATCGGCATTGAGCTGCACGCTGCGCGTGCCCTCGCTCAGGCTCAGCGGGCCTTCGCTGTCCACGCGCACGTTGAACTGACCGGGCTTGCCGGTGAAGTTCTGCACGTCCAGGGTGACGGTGCTGCGGTCGCCCGGGGCGAGCACGCGCGGCATGCTGGCCTCGGCCAGGATCGGCGCGCGCACCACGGTTTCCACATCCCGCTTGCCGTACTGGTCATCGCTGTAGACCAGCGCCGACACGCGCAGGGTGCCATTGAAATCCGGCACCTTAAGGCGGATGCGGGCAATGCCCTTGGCATCGAGCTGCACCGGGCCGGAGAACAGGTCCACGGTCTGCACCCGTGCGGTCGGTCGCTTGGCCTGCGGCAACGCCTGCAGCGCCATGTCACCACCGAACTTCAGCTTGCCACTGCTGCCGTCGAAGCTCTCGATCACCCGGCTGTAGATGTCATAGGCATCGATGCCAAGGCGACGCTGGGCGAAGAAGTGCGCGCCGGCATCCGGCACCGGGAAACGGGTGATGTTGAGAATGCCCACGTCCACTGCCGAAACAGTGACGTGCGCGGTCTTGCCGGCCAGCTGCGGTGCACTGACCGTCACCGGCAGGTCCTGCTCCGGTCGCATCTGCTTGGGTGCGGCCAGGCCGACGGCCACCGTGCGGCCCTTGCGGTCCATCGGCACATGCACCACGCCTACGGCACGGGCAGGAGTGATCTTGCTCGGCGCACTGCCACCGCGGAACACCAGCGCAGTGATGTATACGTCGTGGCGCTCCCAATCGGCGGTGACCGGGATCTTGTAGGTGGCACCGGGCTTGGCGTCGATGTCCTGCACGTACAGCATGCGGTCGGTCTCGACCATCAGCACGCCCTTGCCGGCATGCGGCGGGGTCACCGTCACTTCCAGGGTATCGCCGGCCTTGTAGCCGGTCTTGTCCAGGCCCAGCTTGACCTTGTCCGGGCGGGCATCGAGGCCACGGTTGTCATCGCCCCAGCTCCAGCCGGCGCGGAACGGATAGCGGCTGGTCAGGCCGGTGGACGGATCGAACACGTCCACCCGGTACTCGCCCCACTCCACCGGGAAGTCGAAGGCTACCGCGCTGCCGCCCGCATCGACGGTACGGGTTTCCTTGTTTTCGAAACGGCGGGTGAAATCGTAGTCCCAGCGGTTGTCGTTGAAGGTCCAGTGGTAGTCGCGCAGCTCGCGCACCAGGGTGATCTTCAAGCCCTTGGCCGGCTGCGGCTTGCCGTCCGCATCCACGCGCATCAGTTCAAACCGCGCGTTGCCGTTGGAATCAGCGCCATCGTCCGGATTGAACAGCGGGCGCACACCGACCAGCGCGGCAGCCGGCCACACCACCCGCTTCAGGGTGCGGGTGACCGTGCGGCCACCGGTTTCATACAGGCTGCCGGACAGCACCACCGCGATCGGCGCCTTCGCCTTGGTCGCTTCTTCCGGCAGCGCCACGTCTTCGCGCAACTGGCCATTGGCCGGCAGCGTGGTGTCGATCACATCCTTGGCTTCGCGCGGCAGCTGCAGGGTCGGGTCGCCGAAGAAGTAACCCGGCAAGCCCTCCACCGGCTTCTGTTCGGCAGCCACCGCCATGCGCGCGGTGAAGCGGTTGCCATCGGCCGGCGCACCATACAGGTACGCACCATTGGCCTGCAGGCGCAGGTCCTCACCCGGCTTCAGCGTCTTCTGCGTGCTGTCCAGGTCCAGCTTCATGCGCTCGGGCAGGAACTCCTCGATGCGCAGGGTCATGCCCTGGATCGCTTCCTTGCTGGCCGGGTCGGTGCGGAACTCGACCTGCCAGCGCCCGGTCGGCGCCTCGGCGGGAATGGTCTGTTCGAAGTTGATGTAGCCCTGGTCGCCCGGTTGCACGCGGGTTTCGCGGAAGGTCTTGCCGTCGGGCTGCTTCAGGCGCAGGAACACCGGCTGGCTCTTCACCGGCTTGCCATCGTTGTCGCGCAGCAGCGCGGACAGGCGCACCGTCTCACCCGGGCGGTACAGGTCGCGACCCGACCAGGCGTAGACGTCGAACCAGGCGTTGTCACGCCCCGCCACGGCGAACTCGCTCAGGTCCAGCGCGGGCTGGTTGAAGGGCAGGAAGCTGGTGTCCTTGCCGCTGCTGGCGACCAGCACGTGGGTAGCATCCAGGGTGTAGTTCAGCAGCGCATTGCCGTTGCTGTCGGTGCTGCCCTTCAGCACTACCTCGCCCTTGGCATCGAGCACGCGCAGGTCGATGCCCTTCAGCGATGCACCGTCCTTCAGCGCGGCGGTGTGTACGAACAGCTTGTCCTTGTAGGCACGGGTGTGCAGACCGATGTCGCTGACCGAGAAGAAGGCGGTATCGAACTCGCCCTCGTAGTCACCGGTGCGCTTGAGCAGGGCGAAATACAGCCCCGGCTCCTGCAGTTCCTTGATGTCCTGGGTTGGCAGGTAAGTCAGCACCCGCTCGTTCTGCTTGCCACCCAGAATGAAACGGTTGACGTAGACCGGCTCGGCCAGCTTGTTGATCGGGCTGCGCTCGTAGTCGCTGCTCAGTTCCCAGCTGCCACGGCGACCGCCGCGCTGGTACTGGCTGAAGAAGGTCGGCAGGTCCTTCTCGCGCACGCGCAGGAATTCGACATCGACTTCCGGCACGTTCACCGACACCACCGGCAAGCCACGGCTGTCCTTGGCCGGCAGCACGCTGCCCTGCGAGGCGAAACCGGCCACCGGCTTCAGCTCGCCGCTGAACACCTTCTGCTTCAGTTCCTTGCCCAGGCGGCTGCCATCGGCGGCCAGCAGGTCCGGCGAGACCACCAAGCTGAATTCCTTGCCGGCTTCGACGAAGGGGTAGCGCAGGGTCAGGCCGTCATCAGACAGGGTCCAGCTGCTGTCATCGTTGCCGACCTTCTCTTCAAAGCGCACCAGCTTGTCGAAGTCCTGGGTGCCGACCAGCGGGCGCGAGAACTCCAGCGCCAGCGACAGGCCTTCACTCTTCTGGTCCGGGTAGGCACGCAGCAGGGTGAACTCCTTCACCTGCTCGGCCTTGGTGGCGATGGCCTCGCCGCTGGCCTTGGGCAGCTGCCCGCTGTCGTTGCGGCAACCGGCCAGGCCCAGCAACAGGCCTCCTGCCAGCAATGCTGCCGTCCATCCCCACCGCATCCGCCGTGCCGGACCGCTCATGTCGTCACTCCTTGATCGAGGTGGCCATTATAGGCGCGTCGCGTCAAGGCGTTGACGCCGGCACCCGGCAACGGAAACCCGGTAGACGCCAACCTTGGTTGGCGCTGTCCGTCACGCGCCCGCTGCCCGCCTTGTGCCAACCAAGGTTGGCATCTACCAGAGCAGGTCCAGCGCGGGTGCCCGGTGGAGCATCGGAACGGGCCCCGCCCTACCCCGGCAGGTACAGGTCCACGTAGTCGGTCACCGGCATCGCCGCCAAGGCCACCGGGTCCAGCGAGGCGGCCAGGATGCGCTGCTGCTGGGCGGTGGGGAAGCGGTGCGCCAGATGCCGGCGGAACTTGTCCATCAGCAGCGGGATGCCCTCCTCGCGCCGGCGCGCGTGGCCCAGCGGATACTCCACCAGCACCTCCGGCAGCGCGCTGCCATCGTTGAAGCGCACGCTCAGGCCGTTGGCGATGCTGCGCTTGTCCGGGTCCAGGTAGTCGGCACTCAGCTGCGGGTCTTCATCGCAGGCCATCTTCGCGCGCAGCGTGTCGATCCGCGGATCGGCCGCCATGTCGTCCTCGTAGTCCTCGGCTACCAGCCGCCCATGCAGCAGCGCGATGGCAACCATGTACTGCACGCAGTGGTCGCGGTCTGCCGGGTTGTACAGCGGCCCCTGCTTGTCGATGATGCGGATGCAGGCTTCCTGGGTACGGATCGCGATGTGCTCGATGTCCTCGACCTTCCGCCCCAACGCGCGCAGCTGGTGGTGCAGCAGGACCGCTGCCTCCACCGCAGTCTGGCCGTGGAACTCAGCCGGGAAACTGATCTTGAACAATACGTTCTCCATCACGTAGCTGCCGAAGGGGCGGCCGAGGGTGAGCGCCTGGCCATGCATCGATACCGCCTCGAAGCCCCACGTCGGTGCACTGAGCACGCTGGGGTAGCCCATCTCGCCAGTCGCAGCCATCAGCGCCAGACGCACGCCACGGCTGGTCGCATCACCGGCTGCCCAGCTCTTGCGCGAGCCGGTGTTGGGCGCATGTCGATAGGTGCGCAGCGCCTGCCCATCCACCCAGGCCAGCGACACCGCATTGAGCATGCGCTCGCGGTCCAACCCGAGCATCTGCGCGACGACGGCGGTGGTGGCCACCTTGACCAGCAGCACGTGGTCCAGGCCAACGCGATTGAAGGAGTTCTCCAGCGCCAGCACGCCCTGGATCTCGTGCGCCTTGATCATCGCCAGCAGCACGTCGTGCACGGTCGGTGGCGGGCGTCGCAACGCGACCGCATTGCGGCCAAGCCAGTCGGCCACGGCAAGGATGCCACCCAGGTTGTCCGAGGGGTGGCCCCATTCGGCGGCCAGCCAGGTGTCGTTGAAATCCAGCCAGCGCACCATCGCGCCGATGTTGAAGGCCGCCTGCACCGGATCGAGTACGAAGTTGGTGCCGGGGACACGCGCGCCATTGGCCACGCTGATGCCCGGCACCAGCGGCCCCAGCAGCTTGCTGCAGGCGGGGAAGGACAGCGCCTCCAGCCCGCAGCCAAGCGTGTCGAGCAGGCAGTGATGCGCGGTCTGGAACGCCAGCGGTGAATCGATGCGGGTGTCCCGCACGTAGTCGACGACGTCCACCAGCAGCGCATCCCAGGCTGCACGCGCGTTGGATGGGGTCTGATTCTCGGACATCGTCGATCTCCTCGTAGGTTTGCCAGGCCACGCCAGACCCGGTAGTCGCCAACCTTGGTTGGCGCGGACGTTTACCCGGCGCTGCCTTCTCCATGCCAACCAAGATTGGCATCTACCGAAGCATGTGATGCCACCACCGACCAGCCCATCACTCGGCGGGGACCCGGACCTTGCCTTCCATCAGCACGCGGGCGCTGCGGCTCATGATGGCCTTGGACACTGTCCACTGACCGTCAACGAGCGCCGCCTGCGCACCGACGCGCAGCGTGCCTGAGGGATGCCCGAAATTCACGGACTCACGCTCGCCGCCACCGGCCGCACGATTGACCAGCGTGCCGGGGATTGCCGCTGCGGTACCGATCGCCACCGCAGCGGTGCCCATCATCGCGTGATGCAGCTTGCCCATCGACAGCGCGCGTGCATGCAGATCGATGTCCGCAGCAGGGATCGCCTTGCCGCTGGACGACACGTAGCTCTGCGCGGGGGCAACGAAAGCCACCTTCGGCGTATGTTGGCGGGTCGCCGCATCTTGCAGCGTCTGGATCAGGCCCATGCGAAGTGCACCATAGGCTCGGATCTTCTCGAAGCGCTCCAGCGCCGCCTTGTCTTCATTGATCGCCGGCTGCAGTTCGGTGCCGGTGTAACCGAGGTCAGCAGCGTTGAGGAAGATGGTCGGGATGCCGGCGGTGATCATCGTTACCTCGAAACTGCCCACGCCCGGCACGTCCAGCGTATCGACCAGGTTGCCGGTCGGGAACATCGCGCCCGCATCGCCATCATCGGACGGATCGATGAACTCCAGCTGGATCTCGGCCGCTGGGAAGGTCACGCCATCCAGTTCGAAATCGCCGATCTCCTGCACTTTCCCATCGCGCATCGGCACGTGGGCGACGATGGTCCTGCCGATGTTGGCCTGCCAGATGCGCACGGTGCACAGGCCATCGCGCGGCACCCGGGCCGGATCGATTAGTCCATTGGCGATGGCGAACGGGCCGACGGCAGTGCTGAGATTGCCGCAGTTGCCGCTCCAATCGACGAACGCCGTGTCGATCGAGACCTGACCGTACAGATAGTCGACGTCGTGATCCGGCACCGAAGCCGTGGAGATGATCACGCACTTGCTGGTGCTCGAAGTGGCGCCGCCCATGCCGTCGGTCTGCTTGCCATACGGGTCGGGCGACCCGATCACGCGCATCAGCAGGGCATCGCGCGCGGCGCCCGGCACCTGTGCGGCTTCGGGCAGGTCCTGCAGGCGGAAGAACACGCCCTTGCTGGTGCCGCCGCGCATGTAGGTGGCGGGAATGCGGAGTTGCGGGAGAAATGCCATGGATCGGTTCCTTACAATGAAAGACGGCCCGTTACCGGGCCGTCGGATGTGTCACGCCACCTTGGCGCCTTCCAGGAAGTCCTGGGCGAAGCGCTGCAGCACACCACCTGCCTCGTAGATCGCCACTTCCTCGTCGCTGTCCAGGCGGCAGGTGACCGGCACGATCACGTCCTGGCCGTCGCGGCGGTGGATCACCACGCGCAACTCGGCGCGCGGCGTCCGCTCACCAATCACGTCGAAGGTCTCGGTGCCATCGATGCCCAGGGTCAGGCGGGTGGTACCCGGCTTGAACTCCAGTGGCAGCACGCCCATGCCGATCAGGTTGGTGCGATGGATACGCTCGAAGCCTTCGGCAACGATGGCCTCCACACCCGCCAGGCGCACGCCCTTGGCGGCCCAGTCACGCGAACTGCCCTGTCCGTAGTCGGCACCGGCGATGATGATCAGCGGCTGCTTGCGCTCCATGTAGGTCTCGATCGCTTCCCACATGCGCATGACCTTGCCTTCCGGTTCCACGCGCGCCAGCGAGCCCTGCTTCACGCTGCCGTCTTCGTTGCGCACCATTTCGTTGAACAGCTTTGGGTTGGCGAAGGTGGCACGCTGCGCGGTCAGGTGGTCGCCGCGGTGGGTGGCGTAGGAATTGAAGTCCTCTTCCGGCAGGCCCATCTTCGCCAGGTACTCACCGGCAGCACTCGAGGCCAGGATCGCGTTGGACGGCGACAGGTGGTCGGTGGTGATGTTGTCCGGCAGCACCGCCAGCGCACGCATGCCCGCCAGCGTGCGCTCACCGGCCAGTGCCCCCTCCCAGTAGGGCGGACGGCGGATGTAGGTACTCTGCGCGCGCCAGTCATACAGCGGGCTGACCTTTGCAGCGTGCTCCACGCGCACATTGAACATCGGGTTGTAGACGCTGCGGAACTGCTCCGGCTTCACCGCAGCCTTCACCACCGCGTCGATTTCGGCGTCGCTCGGCCAGATGTCCTTCAGGCGCACCTCGTTGCCGTCTGTGTCCACGCCCAGCACATCCTTTTCGATATCGAAACGGATGGTGCCGGCGATGGCGTAGGCGATCACCAGCGGCGGCGAGGCGAGGAAGGCCTGCTTCGCGTACGGATGGATGCGGCCATCAAAGTTGCGGTTGCCCGACAGCACCGCGGTGGCGTACAGGTCGCGATCAATGATTTCCTGCTGGATCTTCGGATCCAGCGCGCCGCTCATGCCATTGCAGGTGGTGCAGGCGAAGGCGACGATGCCGAAGCCCAGCTTCTCCAGGTCCGGCAGCAGGCCGGCTTCTTCCAGGTACAGCTGCACCGCCTTCGAACCCGGCGCCAGCGACGACTTCACCCACGGCTTGCGCAGCAGGCCACGCTCGTTGGCCTTGCGTGCCAGCAGCGCCGCAGCGATCACGTTGCGCGGGTTGGAGGTGTTGGTGCAGCTGGTGATGGCGGCGATGATCACCGCACCGTCGGGCATCAGGCCCTGTGCCTGTTCGGCCTTGCCGGCCTCAAGCTTGGCGGCATCGGCGATGCCACGCTCGACCAGTTCCGATACCGGCAGGCGGCGATGCGGATTGCTCGGGCCAGCCATGTTGCGCACCACCGTCGACAGATCGAAGCGCAGCACGCGCTCGTACTTCGCGGTGGCCAGGTCATCGGCCCACAGGCCGGTGCTGCGCGCGTAGTTTTCGACCAGTGCGACCTGCGTTTCCTCGCGGCCGGTCAGGCGCAGGTAATCAAGCGTCTGCCCGTCGATGTAGAACATCGCCGCGGTGGCGCCGTATTCGGGGCACATGTTGGAGATGGTGGCGCGGTCACCGATGGTCAGTGCGGCGGCACCCTCACCGAAGAATTCGAGCCAGGCGCCGACCACGCGTTCCTTGCGCAGGAACTCGGTCAGGGCCAGCACTACGTCGGTGGCGGTGATGTCCGGCTGCGGCTTGCCGGTCAGCTCAACGCCGATGATGTCCGGCAGGCGCATCCACGACGCGCGGCCCAGCATCACATTCTCCGCTTCCAGGCCGCCCACGCCGATGGCGATCACGCCCAGCGCGTCCACGTGCGGGGTGTGGCTGTCGGTGCCCACGCAGGTATCGGGGAAGGCCACACCATCCTGCACATAGATCACCGGCGACATCTTCTCCAGGTTGATCTGATGCATGATGCCGTTGCCCGGCGGAATCACGTCCACGTTTTCGAAGGCCAGCTTGGTCCAGTCGATGAAGTGGAAGCGGTCTTCATTGCGTCGATCCTCGATGGCACGGTTCTTCTCGAACGCCTGCGGATCGAAACCACCGCACTCCACTGCCAGCGAGTGATCGACGATCAGCTGCACCGGCACCACCGGATTGACCTTGGCCGGGTCGCCGCCCTTGTCCGCAATCGCATCACGCAGGCCAGCGAGATCGACCAGCGCGGTCTGGCCGAGGATGTCATGGCACACCACGCGCGCCGGGAACCAGGGGAAGTCCAGGTCGCGACGGCGCTCGATCAACTGCTTCAGCGAGTCGGTCAGCGTGGCCGGGTCGCAGCGGCGCACCAGGTTTTCGGCCAGCACGCGCGAGGTGTACGGCAGCGTGGCATAGGCACCGGGCTGGATGGCATCGACCGCGGCGCGCGCGTCGAAGTAGTCCAGCGAGGCGCCGGGGAGGTTCTTGCGATAGTCGATATTCATGGGCTGGCGGAATACTTGAGGCGGGCCGGGTGCCGGCGATGCGGCGGCGAAAACATCCGGCCGGCACGGGGCCAGCCGGATGCATGCAGCAATGAAACAGTGGCGATGATCAGGAACGCTTGTCGATGGCCACGAAGTCGCGATCTTCCGGGCCGATGTAGTTGGCGCTCGGGCGGATGATCTTGCCGTCGATGCGCTGCTCGACGATGTGCGCGCTCCAGCCGGCGGTGCGGGCGATCACGAACAACGGGGTGAACATCGCGGTCGGCACGCCCATCATGTGGTAGCTGACGGCGCTGAACCAGTCCAGGTTCGGGAACATCTTCTTGATGTCCCACATCACCGTTTCCAGGCGCTCGGCGATGTCGTACATCTTCAGGCTCGACTGTTCTTCGGACAGTTCGCGGGCGACATCCTTGATCACCTTGTTGCGCGGATCGGATACGGTGTAGACCGGGTGGCCGAAACCGATCACCACTTCCTTGCGCTCGACGCGGGCCTTGATGTCTTCCTCGGCTTCGTCCGGATTGTCATAGCGCTTCTGCACTTCGAAGGCCACTTCATTGGCGCCGCCGTGCTTGGGACCGCGCAGTGCGCCGATGCCACCGCAGATCGCGCTGTACATGTCGCTGCCGGTGCCGGCGATGACACGGCAGGCGAACGTCGAAGCGTTGAACTCGTGCTCGGCGTACAGGATCAGCGAGGTGTGCATCGCCTTCACCCACGAATCCTGCGGCTTCTCGCCGTGCAGCAGGTGCAGGAAGTGGCCGCCGATGGAGTCATCGTCGGTTTCCACGTCGATCGCGCGACCGTTGTGGCTCCAGTGGTACCAGTACAGCAGCATCGAGCCCAGGCAGGCCATCAGCTTGTCGGCGATGTCGCGCGCGCCCGGATGGTTGTGGTCGTCCTTCTCCGGCGACACGCAGCCGAGTACGGACACGCCGGTGCGCATCACGTCCATCGGGTGCGCCGACGGCGGCAGTTCTTCCAGCGCAGCCTTCACCGCAGCCGGAATGCCACGCAGCGACTTCAGCTTGGCCTTGTACGAAACCAGCTCGGCGCGGGTCGGCAGCTTGCCGTGCACCAGCAGGTAGGCGATTTCCTCGAACTCGCTGGTGTTGGCCAGGTCCAGGATGTCGTAGCCGCGGTAATGCAGGTCGTTGCCACTGCGGCCGACGCTGCACAGCGCGGTGTTGCCGGCAGCGGTGCCGGACAGGGCGACGGACTTCTTCGGCTTGAAGGTCGGGGTTGCGGTCGTATCGTTCATGTTTCCCTCCGAAACTTGATGGTGCAGGGTACTGCTTATTTCTTGGCGGCGAACAACGCATCGAGCTGCTGCTCGAAGGCGTGGTAGCCGATGCGGTCATACAGCTCCTCGCGGGTCTGCATGCTGTCGATCAGGTTGCGCTGGTGGCCTTCGCGGCGGACCGTCTGGTAGACGTTCTCGGCCGCCTTGTTGGCGGCGCGGAACGCCGACAGCGGGAACAGCTGAATGGCCACACCGGCCGAGGCCAGCTCATCGCGGCTGAACAGCGGGGTCGCGCCGAATTCAGTGATGTTGGCCAGCACCGGCACCTTCACCGCATCAACGAAGCGGCGGTAGGTTTCCAGGTCGTAGGCAGCCTCGGCGAAGATGCCGTCGGCACCGGCTTCGACGCAGGCGATGCCGCGCTCGATGGCCTTGTCCACGCCGTCCACCTGGATAGCGTCGGTGCGTGCGATCAGGAAGAAGTCCGGATCGGTCTTGGCATCGGCAGCCGCCTTCACGCGGTCGACCATTTCGCCCTGCGAGACGATCTCCTTGCCCGGGCGATGACCGCAGCGCTTGGCGCCGACCTGGTCTTCAATATGGCAGGCGGCCGCGCCGGCCTTGATCAGTGACTTCACGGTACGGGCGATGTTGAACGCACTCGGGCCGAAGCCGGTATCGATGTCGACCATCAGCGGCAGGTCGCAGACGTCGGTGATGCGGCGCACGTCCACCAGCACGTCTTCCAGGGTGTTGATGCCCAGGTCCGGCAGGCCCAGCGAACCGGCAGCGACGCCGCCGCCTGACAGGTAGATGGCGCGGAAACCCGCGCGCTTGGCCAGCAGCGCATGGTTGGCGTTGATCGCACCGATCACCTGCAGCGGCGATTCGGCAGCCAGCGCCTCGCGGAAGCGGGCACCGGCGGAGAAGGGGGTGGAAGCGGTCATGCGGCGATCCAGGTTGAAGGACAGGGAGGTAAGCGCAAGCACCATGCCAACCTGCAAGCGATTGATTTCACGGGGATGACCGGCCAACAGAAGTGAAACAAATGAAACATTGAAACAGATGTATCATGAAACATCGCCCCTCCCGATCCCCGCACCATGTACCTGCCCCGCTCGCCCCTGCGCCACGCCGATGCCGACCCCGGCCGCCCGGTCATCTGGACCGTCAGCGTCTCGCGCTTGACCGGCCTGCTGGGCGATGTCATTCCCGAATTCGACCGCCGCGCACGCATCGAGCAGATCAACCTCGGCTTCGAGGAAGCAGTGGCGGTGATCGGCCAGCGCCTGCGCCGCGAGCACTGCGACGTGGTGATCGCCGGCGGCTCCAACGCGGCCTGGCTGCGCGGGCGCCTGGACCTGCCGCTGGTGCCGATCCAAGCTAACGGTTTCGATCTGATGGAAGCGCTGGCGCGCGCGCGCCGCATCGCTCCACGCATCGGGTTGGTCACCCACGCCAGCGATGTGCCGGTGTTCAGCAGTTTCCAGCAGAGCTTCGGCCTGGACATCGAGCATCGCCGTTTCGTCACCCGCGAAGACGCTCGCGACTGCATCGCCGACCTGCGCGCCAACGGCATCGAGGTGATCGTCGGCACCGGCATGGCCATCGACCACGCCGAACAGGCCGGCCTGCCGGGCGTGCTGCTGTACTCGGCCGATTCGGTGCGGCAGGCCTTCGAGCACGCGCTGGAACTGACCCAGACCCTGGCACGCTCTGCGGACGCGCGCCCGGCCGCACGCCGACGGGCCGCACCGCGCGCCGATGCGCATGCCCTGCTCGGCGACAGCAACGCGATGGCCGACGTGCGCGCGCAGATCGCGCTGTACGCGCCCTACGATAGCACTGTACTGGTCACGGGCGAGACCGGCACCGGCAAGGAACTGGTGGCTCGGCAGCTGCATGCGGCCAGCGGCCGGCGGGGTCGCTTCGTCGCACTGAACTGCGGCGCGATCAGCGAATCGCTGCTGGAGGCCGAGCTGTTCGGCTACAGCGATGGCGCTTTCACTGGGGCACGGCGCGGTGGCCGCGTCGGCCTGGTCGAGGCCGCCGATGGCGGCACCTTGTTCCTGGATGAGATCGGCGAACTGCCGCTGCCGTTGCAGACCCGCCTGCTGCGCGTGCTGGAAGAACGCGAAGTGCTGCGCGTGGGAGCGACCGAGCCCACGCCGGTGGACCTGCGCGTGGTGGCTGCAACCCTGCAATCACTGGAGCAGCGCGCGGCGGCTGGCAGCTTCCGCCGCGACCTGTATTACCGGCTGGCCGCGTTGCGCATCGCGCTGCCCACGCTGCGTGCGCGTCGCGGCGATATCCCGCTGCTGACCACGCACTTCTTCCGCGAGCTGCGCGGCATCGATGCACCGCTGGATGCAGATGCGCTGGCCCTGCTCTGCGCCGCGCAATGGCCGGGTAATGTGCGTGAACTGCGCAACCTGGTGGATAGGCTGCGCATCCACTGGCAGCCGGGTGAAGGGCTGATCGATGCCGCGCGACTGCTGCAGCTGGCGCCGGAACTGGTGAACGAAGGCGTCACGGCGCTACCGGTGGAAAGCAACGGCAAGCGACCGCCGCGTGCGCAGCTGGAAGCACTGCTGCAGGAACACCGCAATGATCGTGAGGGCATGGCGCAGGCGCTGGGCGTCTCACGCACCACGCTGTGGCGGTGGCTGCGTGCGGAAGGGTTGTAGAAGTCGAGCTTGCCCGACTGCTTCATCTAAGCCGCCCGATCATCATCGTTGATGTACCAAACGATGAAATCTACGAAGTTCTTCCAACGGGCCGGGGCTTCACCTGAAAGAAACTGATCATGCCGAGCCAGGTAATAGTCATGCACCTCTTCCGTTCGCACATCGTACAAATACATCCCCTCACCTTCGTCAGATGACAACGGAAGAAAATCCGCTGGGAGCTCGTACCGATCCCGAACGTACTCGACCTGGTCTGGAATCTTCGGAATTCCCGGTCCAACAATGCGCAACAACTCAAGCTTCCCGTGCATGGGAGGCAGCGCGCCGTTGATCGCCATGTAGAACATCCACATATTGCAGCGAGGTCCAACGCCCAATCGATGCATGGCCTCGGCCGTCGAAGCGCAATCAAGATTCTGGCGATCCGGGCATGCGCGATTCACGCGCTGGATCACATCATCCATCCCCATTCCAATTGCCTTCGTATCTCTCAATTTTCATCGCCTCCAGCGCGCTTCGATGGCAAACCGGCCACTGCCCACTGCGGCAATCCATAGCAGCAGCACGCCCAGCGGCACTTCGCTCAGGTAGAAGAACCAGCTCAGCCAATCCGGCACACTCAGCCCCGCAGGAATGCGCGCGATACCGTCGGTCAACGCCGCCACCGCGCAGATCGCCGCCAACAGCAGCGCCGATGGGCGGCTGAGCAGGCCCAGTACAAGCAGTCCACCTGCGATCCATTCAATGCCGCCGAGCACCGGCGCACTGAACACCGGAAACGGGATCCCCGCATCGACCAGCGTATGCACCATGCGCTCGCGCCCGGCGTCGGTGAACACCTTGTTCCAGCCGGACACGCAGAACATCACGCCGGCCACGATGCGGGCCAGCAGCAACAGGAACGCTTCCATGCCGCGGCGCGGCGAAGGCACGGCAAACAGGCAACGCCAGGAGGGCATGGGAACTCCGCGAGTCGAGGGCATTCGCCGGAGTGTGCCCTGTGCCTGCCTGCTCGCACATGAAGCTGACTTGTCCGTTCGCGACAATTCGGTCCCGTAGCCGGTGTGTTGGCGCCTCCATCCACGCATGGCGTGGATCTACTGCGCCCATCGGCACCTGACACAGATGATCCAGCGCGGGCGACGGCACGCATACCACCACGCGATACAGCGCCACCCGCCTCATCACTGCACCTTACGGGTACAGCAGACGCTTGCTCCACCGCCCTTCCGCACCCGCTTCATAGCACCAGCGCTCGTGCAGGCGGAACTGCGCGCCGTACCAGAACTCGATACGGTCAGGCACTACCCGCAGACCACTCCAGCCGTCCGGACGTGGCACGTCCTTGCCGTCGAAACGTGCCTCGACCTCGGCCACGCGCGCGTCAAACTCCTCGCGGGTGTTCAACGTCTTCGACTGCAGCGAGGCCCATGCGCCGATCTGGCTCATGCGCGGACGGCTGGCGAAATAGGCATCTGCCTCGGCATCGGCCACCTGCTCCACGCGCCCCTCGATTCGCACCTGGATGCCGGCCTCGCGCAGGCTGCGCCAGAGGAACAGCAGCGCTGCCTGCGGATTGGCCTGCAGTTCGGTGCCCTTGTGGCTGTCCAGGTGGGTGTAGAACACGAAGCCGCGCTCATCGAACGCCTTCAACAGCACGGTGCGCGCCGACGGCCGGCCCTGCGTATCGGCAGTGGCGACGGTCATCGCATTGGGCTCCACCTCACGGCTCTGTTTCGCTTCTTCGAACAGGGCGGCAAAGGTCGACAGGGCTTCGGCGTACAGGTCGCTCATGACAGCATTCTTCTCACACGGTTTGGGCTATTGTGGCGGCATGGTCGCTGCTGCGTACATGCCCCAGGTGAAAGGATTCCCCGAAACAGTGGTCGAGCAGGCGCTGGATGACGCGCTGGGCAGCAGTACAGCCGTTCCAGTATTGGCGATCAGCGGCCTGCAGGGGAGCGGCAAATCGACGCTGGCCGCGCAGGTGGTCGCCCGTGCCCAGGCCCGTGGCCTGAACGCCGCAACGCTCTCCATCGACGATGTCTACCTGACCCGCGCGCAGCGCCAGCGCCTGGCACGTCAGGTGCATCCCTTGTTGATCACCCGTGGCCCGCCGGGCACCCACGACCTGCCGCTGGCGCATGCGGTGCTGGATGCAGTGGCCGCACGACAGCCGCTGGCCCTGCCCCGCTTCGACAAACTGGCCGACGAGCGCCTGCCCGAAGCGCAGTGGCCGCAACTCGAAAAACCGCTGGACCTGCTGGTGTTCGAGGGCTGGTTCCTCGGCACTCCGGCGCAGGACGCGTCCGAACTGGATACTCCTCTGAACGCCTTGGAGCGCGAGGCCGATGCCGATGGTCGCTGGCGGCGCTGGTGCAACCAGGCGCTGGCCCGCGACTACCCGGCGCTGTGGCAGCGCTGCGATCGCCTGTGGTTCCTGCAACCCCCGGATTTCTCGGTGGTGCCGCGTTGGCGCTGGCAGCAGGAGCAGAACCTGCAGGCGGCCCAGCCGGGCCGGCATGGCATGAGCCGGCCGCAGCTGGAGCGCTTCGTGCAGTACTACGAGCGGGTCAGCCGGCAGGCATTGCGTGCGCTGCCGGCCATTGCCGACCGGATGGTGGTGCTGGATGCGCAGCGCCAGGTGCAGGCGCTGCGCTGAGCAGGCTCACTCGACCAGGAAGGTGATCCGCAGGTTCACCCGCCATTCGGTGATCTCACCGTTGCCGTCGGTGACCACCTTGGTCTCGTTGATCCAGGCGCCCTGGATGCCCTTGACCGTCCCGGACACCTTCTTCAATCCGCTGCGCACCGCGTCCTCCACGCTCTTGGGCGAGGACGCATTGATTTCGATGACCTTGGCAACCGACATGGCAGGTACTCCGTCAGGCGCGGGAAACCCCGCAGGAACCTCCACCCTGACGTGAAGAACGTAAAGGCCAAGGCACGGAGGTGTTAGCATCAGAGGGCATGAATCCCGCTCCGAACCTGATCCTGATCGGCCCGATGGGCGCCGGTAAAACCTGCATCGGCCGCCGCCTCGCCGAGCGCTTCACGCTGGACTTCGTCGACGTCGACCAGGCCATCGTCGATGCGACCGGGGCCAGCATCCCCACGATCTTTGAACATTCCGGCGAAGCCGGCTTCCGCGCCCATGAGCGCCAGGCACTGGCACAGGTGCTGGCCGGCCGTGGCCAGCTGGTGTCCACCGGCGGTGGTGCCGTGCTCGATCCGGACAATCGCGCCCTGATCGCCCGGCGTGGCTTTGTCGTCTACCTGCGGGTCAGCGTCGCGGCCCAGCTGGAGCGCCTGTCACGCGACAAGGCCCGACCGCTGCTGCAGCGACCGGACCGCGAACAGGTGCTGCATGATCTGGCCGCGCATCGCGACCCGCTGTATCGCGAGCTGGCCGATGTCACCCTTGATACCGACCCGTTTACCGCTGCCGATGCGACTGCCCAGCTTGTGCTCAAGCTGGCCACGCACTGGCAGCGACAGGACCCCACTGCATGACTTCCCCTGCCCTGCTGCAGGTCGCCGTTGGCGGCGACCGCCCCTATTCCATCACCATCGGCGCCGGCGCCCAGGCCGACGGTGCCGCACTGGCCAGCCATGTACGTGGCCGCCATGTGCTGCTGGTCAGCGACAGCGAGGTTGCGCCGCGCTATCTGGATGGCGTCAGGCAGACCCTGCTGGCCGCACGCCCGGACCTGATTGTGGGTGAGCATGTGCTCGCTGCCGGCGAAGCCTCCAAGACTCTGGCCGAGTTCGGCTCGGTCATCGAGGCGCTGGCTGCGCTCGGCGCAACCCGCGATGCCTGCCTGTTCGCCCTCGGCGGCGGTGTGGTCGGCGACCTTGCCGGCTTTGCCGCGGCCTGCTGGATGCGCGGCGTCGACTGCGTGCAGCTGCCGACCACGCTGCTGGCGATGGTCGACTCCTCGGTGGGCGGCAAGACCGCCGTCGATATCCCGGCCGGCAAGAATCTGGTCGGCGCGTTTCATCCGCCGCGTGCGGTGATCGCCGATACCCGCGTGCTGGCCACCCTGCCGCCGCGTGAACTGCACGCCGGCCTGGCTGAAGTGGTGAAGTACGGTGCGCTGGGTGATGCCGTGTTCTTCGAATGGCTGCAGCAGCATGCCGACGCACTGGCGGCCGGCGAAGATGCCGTGATCGCCGAGGCCATCGCCCGCAGCTGCCGGCACAAGGCGGCGATTGTCGAGCGCGATCCGTTCGAGAAGGGTGAACGCGCCCTGCTCAACCTCGGCCACACCTTCGGCCACGCCATCGAAACCGAACAGGGCTACTCCGCACCGGGGCGCAATGCGCTGAACCACGGTGAAGCCGTGGCGGTGGGCATGGTGCTGGCGGCCCGCCTCTCAACTCAGCTGGGCCTGGCCGACGACGCCGACCGTGTGCGCCTGCAGGCCCTGTTGGAGCAGTTGGGCCTGCCGGTGGCAATCCCCGTCGGACTGGACCCGCAGGCCCTGCTCGGCCGCATGCGCTTGGACAAGAAGAACGTGGCCGGCCGCCTGCGGTTGGTGCTGTGGCGCGGCATGGGCCGTGCCGAAGTGGTGCCGGATGTGGATGAAGCGGCGGTGCTGAAGGTACTGGGCGCAGGCTGACCGCTTCCGCGTTCGCCGGGCATGGCCCGGCGCTACCGGGGAGGTTTCATGCGGTTGCCGGCCAGTGGCCGGCACTACCGGATCAGCGTTGCGGCAGGGGTCACACCACCCCCGCTACAATCGACGCCATGCACGTCCACCTGCAACAACCCGCCGACGGTGCCCAGGCACCGCGCTTCCTGCGCCTGACCCTGGTCCCGGACCTGTTCGGTAGCTGGGAGCTGCTGCGCGAATCCGGCCGCGTCGGCGCCCGCTCGCAGCTGCGGCGCGAGCTGTACCTCAAGGCCGACGAAGCCCGCCACGCCTACGAGAAGGCCCGCGATGCCGAACTGCATCGGGGCTTCCAGATTCTTTCGCACGGCGACTGACTGCGCCGCTGCCCTTTTCGCCCAAGGAATGCCCACTGTGACCAGCCCTCTCCGCAACGATCGCCTGCTGCGCGCCCTGCGCCGCGAACCGGTGGACTGCACCCCCGTCTGGCTGATGCGCCAGGCCGGCCGCTACCTGCCGGAATATCGCGCCACCCGGGCCAAAGCCGGCAGCTTCCTGGCCATGGCCAAGAACCCGGAGATCGCCTGCGAAGTCACCCTGCAGCCGCTGCGCCGCTTCCCGCTGGACGCGGCCATACTGTTCTCGGACATCCTCACCATTCCCGATGCAATGGGCCTGGAGCTCTACTTCGTCGAAGGCGAAGGCCCGAAGTTCCGTCACCCGGTGCGCGATGAAGCGGCCATCGCCAAGCTGGCGGTGCCGGACATGGAACAGGACCTGGGCTACGTCATGGACGCGGTGCGCCTGATCCGCCGCGAGCTGGACGGCCAGGTGCCGCTGATCGGTTTTTCCGGCAGCCCGTGGACACTGGCCTGCTACATGGTCGAAGGCGGCGGCAGCAAGGATTTCGCGCGTATCAAGGCGATGGCGCTGAATCATCCGCAGGCCCTGCACCGTCTGCTGGAAGTGACCACCGACGCGGTGATTGCCTACCTCGGCGCGCAGCGCGCGGCCGGCGCGCAGGCCCTGCAGGTGTTCGACACCTGGGGCGGCGTGCTGTCGCCGGCGATGTACCGCGAGTTCTCGCTGCGCTACCTGCAGCGCATCGCCGAAGGCCTGGAGCGCGGCGAAGGCAGCGAGCGCACGCCGCTGATCCTGTTCGGCAAGGGCACCGGCCTGCACCTGGAAGCGCTGTCGCAGACCGGCGCCGATGCGCTCGGCCTGGACTGGACGCTGGACCTGGATGAAGCACTGCGCCGCACCGGTGGCCGCGTAGCCCTGCAGGGCAACCTGGACCCGACCACGCTGTATGCCTCGCCCGACGCGATCGCCGCAGCGGCCGCACGTGTGCTCGACACCTATGCCGCCGGCAATGGTGGTTCGCGCGAGGGCCATGTATTCAACCTCGGCCACGGCATGTCGCCGGACATGGACCCGGCCCATGTACAGGTGCTGGTCGACGCGGTGCACGCGCACAGCCAACGCTGAGCATCCCGCATGCGGTCGCGGCGCGATGTTGATCGCGCCGTGACCCGCAGTGCGCGATCATGGCGCCCCCACGTTGCACCGGCCCCACCCCATGTCCACAGCGCCATCGACCTACACCCGCCAGCGTCCCCTGCTGTGGCTGGTCTCGCTGGCGATCTTCATGCAGATGCTGGACTCGACCATCGTCAACACGGCACTGCCGGCAATGGCGGCCAGCCTCGGCGAAAGCCCCCTGCAGATGCAGTCGGTGGTGTTCAGCTACGCGCTGGCTGTAGCCACCTTCATTCCTGCCTCCGGCTGGATCGCCGACCGCTACGGCACCCGTCGCACCTTCCTGGTGGCGATCATCCTGTTCACCCTCGGCTCGCTGGCCTGCGCGATGGCGCAGCAGCTGCACCAGCTGGTGGGCGCACGCGTACTGCAGGGCATCGGTGGCGCGATGCTGCTGCCGGTGGGACGCCTGGCGGTGATGCGCTCGGTGCCACGCGAGGACTTCCTGCGTGCAATGAGCTTCATCGCCATCCCCGCACTGGTCGGCCCCCTGATCGGCCCGACCTTGGGCGGCTGGCTGGTCGAGATCGCATCGTGGCACTGGGTGTTCCTGATCAACCTGCCGATCGGTGTCATCGGCTTCATCGCGGCGATGAAGATCATGCCCGACCACTACGCCAGCCACCGCACCCGTTTCGACCTGCGCGGCTACGCGATGCTGGCGTTTGCGATGGTGGTGCTGTCGCTGGCGCTGGATGGCATTTCCGGGCTCGGCACGCCACACGCGCTGGTGATGCTGATGACCGTAGCCGGCCTGGCTGCACTGGTCGGCTACTGGCTGCACGCGGCAAATTCAACGGCACCGCTGTTTTCGCTGGCGCTGTTCCGCGTGCCCAGCTATCGCATCGGCATTCTCGGCAACCTGTTCTCGCGCATCGGCAGCAGTGCCATGCCGATGTTGATTCCGCTGCTGCTGCAGGTCGGTCTTGGCCTGGGGCCGATGAATGCCGGACTGATGATGGTGCCGGTGGCGGCCGCGGGCATGGTGTCGAAGAAGCTGGCGGTGAAGCTGGTTGAACGCTACGGCTATCGCCGCGTACTGATGACCAACACCGTGCTGGTCGGCCTGGCAATGGCCAGCTTCATCCTGATGACACCGGGCCAGCACCTGAGCGTGCGCCTGCTGCAGCTGGCGTTCTTCGGTGCGGTCAATTCGCTGCAGTTCACCGTGATGAACACCGTCACCCTACGCGACCTGGATCGCGAGTTCGCCAGTTCCGGCAACAGCCTGCTGTCGATGGTGATGATGCTCGCCGCCGGCTTCGGTGCGGCGGCTGCAGGCAGCCTGCTGGCCGCGTTCGGCACGCAGCTGGAAGGCCACGGCGCGACGGCTGCGCTGCACGCTACCTTCCTGTGCGTGGGCGCGATCACCCTGACCTCGACGCTGATCTTCTGGCAGCTGCCCGACACCAAGCCGGAACCGCGCGAGGTCGAGCACGTAGCGGAGTAGTGGGTTCGGCAGGGCTGCGCCCTGCACCTGCAGAGGCCACTGCGCAAGCAACAGCAACAGCAACAGCGTGCATTCCGTGGGAGGGCGGGGCGGTGTCGGATTGCGGGGACGCCGCAAGTACGTCCCTGTAGGCTTGGCAGCCGCATCCATGCGGCTGACACCCCGCAATCCGACACCGCCCCACCTTCGACAGATTTCCGGTGGCTGATGGATTTACGCCATGCGTGGATGAATCTCTGTTAGATATCGAAATAATTCTGGGGTCAGATCCCATGCCATTCCGGTGTCGACCAAGGTCGACACCCACCAACAGCAACATAGAACGCCGTTCCGACAGATCGCGGAAGTCTGTCGAAGGCGGGGTGGGTCCGGTTGCGGGGGTGTCCGCGGCATGGATGCCGCGGCCAAGCCCCCAGGGATGGGTTTACGGCGTCCCCCGCAACCGGACCCACCCCGCCATCCCACGGATAGCCCGCTTTTGACGTTGACGTTGACGTTGACGTTGACGTTGATGTTGATGTTGATTCGGCAGGTGCAGGGCGCAGCCCTGCCGAACCCCTACCGCCCCAGCACGCGGGCGATCGCTTCCACCAGCAGCTCACCGGTCACCGGCTTGCGCAGGAAACCACCGATGCCCGCCGCTTCCACCTGCTGCTGCAGATCCGGGTCGGTGCGTGCCGTCACCGCCAGCAGCGGCAGCGTGTAGCCCTGGTTGCGCAGATGCTGGGCCAGTTCGAAACCGCTCAGGCCCGGCAGATCCAGATCGAGCAGGCCGACATCGAAATCATCCGCGCTGATTTCACGCAGCGCCGCCAGCGCGTGGGCGGCGTGGACGACCTCATGCCCGCGGGTGGTGAGCAGGCCGCAGATCACATCGGCCACGGTCGCATCGTCCTCCACCAGCAACACCCGCAACGGCGGCATGTTGATCACGGCAGCGGCGTCGCTGTCGGCCCCGCCCTCGCCGGCTGCAATCTGCTGCAGCGGCAACGGCAGACTGACGCCGAAGCAGGTGCCACTGCCCAGTTGGCTTTCCACGCGGATCCGCCCCTGCATGGCCAGTGCCAGCTCGCGGCAGATCGCCAGACCCAGACCGCTGCCGCCGTACTGCGCAGCAGTGCGCGCGCCGTCAGCCTGCTCGAAGCGCCGGAACAACCGTTGCTGCTGCTCCTGGCTGATGCCCGGACCGGTGTCGCGCACCTCGAAATGCAGTCCACGCGGCCCTTCCTCGCAACGCGCGTGCAGCGTGATGCTGCCACGGCTGGTGAACTTGACCGCATTGGACAGCAGGTTGAGCAGGATCTGGCGCACGCGCATCGCATCGCCGGTCGCCTGCAAGCCAGCGGGCAACTGGTTGTCGAGGATGAACCGCAGGCCCTTCTGTGCAGCCAGCGGCCCCATCAGCGCGGCCAGATCCTGCAGCAGGCGATTGAGCGCGAACGCATTGGACTGCAGCTCCAGGCGCCCGGATTCGATCCGCGCCAGGTCAAGCGCATCGTTGACCAGATGCAGCAGGTGCTCACCTGCATGCCGGATCGACTGGGTGTAGCCACGCTGCTGCGGATCCAGCGGCGAGGCCAGCAACAGTTCACTCATACCCAGCACGCCGGTCATCGGCGTGCGGATCTCATGGCCGAGATTGGCGAGGAAGCGTGTCTTCGCCGCCGACGCGTGTTCGGCCAGATCCTGCTTGTGCAGGGCCAGCTGGTAAGCGTGCTGGCGCTGCAGGCGGCGCCGGTACAACCAGGCGAACCAGCTGGTCAGCAGCAATGCGATCGAGGCCAGCACCAGCAGCCCGGACAAGCTGCGCCACCATGGCGGCTGCACGTGGAATTCCAGGGTCTGCACCCGGGACCATACGTGGTCGGCCGAGCGCGCCTGCACTTCCAGCCGGTAGGCACCAGGGGGCAAGCGTGAGAACAGACGCTCGCCTGCCGGGCCCACCTCGACCCAATCCGGGTCGTAGCCGGCCAACCGGTAGCGGTAGGTGTTGGAGGCCGAATCGGCGAAGGACAACAGGCGCGCGACGATACGCAGGTCGCGGTCGCCATCGGCGATCTGCAGCGGTGTGTCATGGGTCAGGTCCAGCAACTGTTCGTTGCGGCGCACCTCCACCCGCTCGATCACCAGCGGCGCACGCCGGGTGGACGGTCGAACCTGCTCGGGATCGAACACCACCACACCGGCGGGCGTACCCGCCACCATGCGCCCGGCGGCGGAAGCAATCAGGGTGTGCTCGCGGAACTCCTGGCTGGGCAGCCCATCGTGCACCCCATACAGGCGCACGCTCTCGCCATCGGCACTGACCCGCACCAGGCCGCGCGCACTGGTGGCCCACGCCACGCCCTGTGCGTCGACCACCAGACCGGTGGCGGAAATCGCCGGATAGCCCTGCTCCGTGCCCACCACCGCCTGCCGTTCCAATCTGCCCTGGCTCCAGAGATACCGCGACAGGCGGCCATCCTCGGACAACCAGACCTGCCCGTCCTTGCCGACGTGCAGGGCATACACCGCCGTGGCCGGCGCACCGGGCACCGGCTGGAAGCGCTGCGCATCCGGTTGCCATTGCAGCAGGCCGCGGCTGCTGGCCAGCCATATCCGGTCCTGCGGGCCACATTCCACGTCCAGATTGAGCTGACCGGCCTGCAGACCATCCTGGCCGTTGTCCAGCTGCCGGCGCACATGCCCGTCCAGGTCACGCTGCTGCAGGCCAGCTGCCAGCATCAACCACAGGCTGTCGCCATCGCAGGTCATCATCGCCTCGATGTTGCCTTCCATGGTCGCATCCGCGCCGGAATCCCGCCCCCAGCGCCGCAGCTCGCCCCGACGCGGGTCGTAGCGCATCAAGGCGTCGGTCGAACCCACCCACACCTGTCCCTGCCGGTCTTCGCGCACCGACGTTAGCCAGTGCATGCCGTTGACGAAGGTGCGGTGCTGTTCGATCACGCCCGTGCGTGGATTGAAGCGATCCAGCGCGCCATGGCTGCCGACAGTCCACACGCCACCATTGCTGGAAGGGCTGGTACCCAGCACATAGGAATTGCGCAGCGAGGACGGATCATCCTCCAGCCGCGAGAACACCGAGAACTGCCACCAGCGCGGAAGCAGATGCCACAGGCCTGCATTGGTGCTGGCCAGCCAGATGCCGCCTTCGCGGTCCTCATAGGCGCCGGTCCAGTTCGGCCGCACCAGGCCGCGGGCGATGGCACTGTACAGCGGGACTGTCTGGTACCGGCCATCGATGCCCCGGCCCAGGCCACTGCGGGTGTCCAGCCAGTGCCCGCCCTGCTCGTCGCGCAGCATCATGCCCAGTACCTGGTCGCCGGCTGGCAATGTCCAGGGCACGGATTCGAAACGGCCATCCGGGCGCCGCACGGTGGCCCCGGCCAGCGTGCTGATCCAGAGGCTGCCGTCGGGTTCGGCGGTCAGCCCATTGATCAGCAGGCTGGGCACCAGGTCGCCGCCGATGCGTTCGAAATCGGTGCCGGTCCAGCGCGCCACGCCATGCTTGGTGCCGACCCACAGGCTGCCGTCGGCAAGCGTGGCCAGGTAGGGCACCGACGCGGCCGGTACGCTGCGCGGGTTGTTCGCTTCGGGCAGGAACCGCTGCAGACGATCATTGTTGTCCAGCCGGTACAGGCCGCCCTCGTGGGTGCCGAACCAGATCGCGCCATCCGGCGTCGCGGCCAGGCTCCAGACCGTGTTGCTGCCCATCAGCGGCTGGCTGCTGCGGTCATAGAAGCGCAGCTGTCGGCGGTCGGCCGACATCCGCACCAGGCCGGCATTTTCAGTGCCGATCCACAGCTCGTTGCGGGCATCGACCAGCACGCTCCAGATGCGGTTGTCGCGCAGGCCGTCCTCGGAACGCCAGATGCGGTAGTTGCGCCCGTCGTAGCGGGCCAGGCCATCGTTGGTGGCAATCCACAGGTAGCCGTAGCGGTCTTCGGCCATGCGGTTGACGGTGTTGGATGGCAACCCATCGAACACGGTGACCTGCCGCGGCGAAGGTGGCACCGGCTGCGCGGCAGCGGGCGCCAGGCAGCACAGCAGCAGCATCAGCAGCGTCACTGCCCGCAGATACACCACCGATGGCCTCCTCACGCTGCTGTTGATGATGCCCACGCCGTGGGCGTCGGCATGGTAAACCGAAAGTTGCGGGATTCACGCCGCAGGATGCCGTACTCAGCTGATGATCTGGCGTTTACTGCGCGCCTGGGCAATCGCCGCAACCAGCAGATCGCCGGTCACCGGCTTGCGCAGGAAACCATCGAATCCGGCCGCAAGCACCTGCGTCTCGGCATAGGTATCCGAGCGCGCGGTAACGGCCACCAACGGCAACTCGTAGCCCAGCGCGCGCAGCTGGCGGGCGATGGCGGTGCCGTCGAGCGCAGGCAGGTCGAGGTCGAGCAGGCCGACATCGAAGCCCTCGGTGGAAATCTCCGACAGCGCGCCCAAGCCATGCAGCACGTGCACCACCTCATGGCCCTGGCTGCGCAGCAGGCCGGCAATGACCTCGGCAACGGTTGCATCATCCTCGACCAGCAGGATGCGCAGTGCGGGCAGCGTCGGCAACGCTACCTCGCCATCGCTGGAGGCCTGCTGCCGGCTCCATGGCAGCGGCAGCCGCACGGCGAAACGTGCGCCACGCCCCGGCTGGCTGTCCACATCGATGCGGCCGCCCATCGCCACCGCCAGCTCCTGGCAGATCGCCAGGCCCAGCCCACTGCCGCCATAGCGCGAGGCGGTACGCGGGCCATCAGCCTGTTCGAAGCGGTGGAACAGGCGCTGCTGCTGCTCGGCATTGATGCCCGGCCCGCTGTCGCTGACCTCGAAGGTCACCACCCCGCCGTTCTCGTCCAGGCGCGCCGCCAGACCGACATGGCCGCGCTCGGTGAACTTGATCGCATTGCCCAGCAGGTTCAGCAGGATCTGGCGGACGCGCATCTCATCGCCACTGATGCAGATCGGGCCAGGCAGGTCCCCCTCACGCTGGAAGGCCAGCCTGCGCTGCTGCGCCATCGGCTGCATCAGCGCCTGCACCTGGTCCAGCAGTCCGCCCAGGTCGAACGGCCGGATGTCCAGTTCCAGTCGGCCGGCCTCGATCCGTGCCAGGTCCAACGCGTCGTTGACCAGGCGCAGCAGATGGCTGCCGGCCTGCTGGATCGAGCCGGCATAGCTGCGCTGCACCGGGTCCAGTTCGGTGGCCAGCAGCAGTTCGCTCATGCCCAGTACGCCGGTCATCGGCGTGCGCACCTCGTGGCCCAGGGTCGCCAGGAAGCGGCTCTTGGCCTGCGATGCCTGCTCGGCGATCTGCTGCTTGTGCACCGTCAACTGCCACTGCTGGCGCCGCCGCAGCCGTCTGCGGATCAACCACAGCAGTGCCAACAGCAACAGCGAGCCCAGCATCACATAGCCGAAGATCGCCATGCTGCTGCGCCACCAGGGTGGCAATACCTTGATGTGCAGCTGCTGCGAGGGCGTCCACGTGCCACTGGCCGATGCGGCCTGCACCTCGATCGAATAGGCCCCGGGTGGCAGCCGCGACAACGTACGTTGGCCATCCCCGCCCTGCTCCACCCAGTTCTGGTCGTATCCCTCCACACGGAACCGATAGCGGTTGCCTTGCGGGTTGGCGTAGGACAGCAGCCGCGCATCGATCTGCAGGTCACGGTCATCGGGCCCCAGCAACAGCAGGCCGGAGGTCGGCAGGGGCTGCCAGCCGCGCGCATCGTCGCGACGGACGCGCACCTGCGCGATCACCAGCTGCGACGGCGGCAATTCGACGTCGGCGGCATTCGGATCGAAGCCCACCATGCCGGTCTGGGTAACGGCCAACACGCGGCCATCGGCATCGATCGCCGGCGGGCGTCCGGTGAACTCAGCATCAAGCAGGCCGTCGCGCTCATTGAAGATCTGCAGGCGACGCTGTTTCGGATCCCAGCGCAGCAGGCCACGCGGTGTCGTCGCCCACAGCTGTCCGTTCGCGGCCAGGGCCAGCCCTCCCATGCTGACCGGCGGCACGCCGGCGCCGGCATCGACGCGCTGGATCAGGCGCAGGCTGAGGCCATCCCACTGGTAGCGTTCGAACGCCCCTTGGCGCGCGATCCACATCTGCCGGGGATCGATCCATACCAGATCGTAGATCGGGCCCCGGGAAACGCCCGGCACCGCTTCGAAGCGGTCCCCCTGCTCGCGCAGGATCCCCGTTTCACCCATCACCCAGGCCCGCCCCGTGGCATCGAAGCGGATCTGTTCGACCGGTGCATCGGTATCACCACGCAGCATGGCGCCATCGAAACTGCGCAGCAGGCGGCCGTCGGCACTGCGCTGCTGCAGGCCCAGATTCATCACCGACACCCAGACCGTGCCATCAGGCGCCTGCCGCATCAGATCGATCCGCTGTCGCAGGTCGGAGCCGCCGCCGATGCGCCAATCGCGCAGCGCGCGCGTAGCGGGGTCATAAACGCTGATGCGCCCGGCGCGGCCCAGCCACAGTCGTCCGTCGGGACGTGGCAGCACCGACCACACCGCACCGCTGCCCAGCTCGCGGTCGCTGGCCAGCAGGCTCAACGTCCCCTGTGCATCGATCTGGTAAACACCGTGCGCAGAACCGACGTAGTAGCTGCCGCCATCGCTGGCGGCACTGAGCAGGTACTGGCTGTCCAGCGGCTTGCCATCAAGCTGGTACCACGTCGAAAAGCGCCGCCAGTCTGGCGGAAGGTAGGCAAGGCCCTGGGTCAACAGCGCGACCCACAGCCCGCCCTCATGGTCCTGCAGCAGGTCTAGCACGCCGCTATGACCGGTCAGGAAGCCGCTGCCACGGTCGCCTTCCAGTTTGCGCAACACCTGGCCATCACCGCGCAGCAGTCCATCGGAGGTTCCCGCCCAGTAGCCTCCACGGCTGTCGGGCAGCACCAGTGCCGAACGCAGGCCGGCACTGTCGGCCCAGGCCGGTCGCGTTACCCGATCCTGCGCATCGATGCGGTACAGGCCGTCGTTCTGTGTGCCGATCCAGATTGCGCCATCGGCATCACGGCTCAGCCGCAGCACGCTGACCGCTTTCAGTTCGCGCGGTGCCACGGCCTCGAAGACGTGGCCGTTCCAGCGCGCCACGCCGGCTTCGGTTCCCACCCACAACCGTCCCTGCGCGTCGACCAGGCTGCTGAAGATCGTGTTGCTCGGCAGTCCGCCGGGCTGTGCCGGATCATGCTGGAAATGGCGCAACGAGCCGTCTTCGCCGAAGCGGCAGACCCCATGGCTGCTGCTGCCGATCCACAGCGCGTCCTCGGCATAGGCCAAGGTCCAGAACTGCCCCTGGCAGCCTTCGGTGACGGACTCGAAGGTCTTGAAGCGCTCGCGGTCGGCATCCAGGCGGGCCAGTCCCTTGCCGTTGATGCCAACCCACACCCGATCGAGCGGGTCGACCAGCAGGGTTTCGATCTCGTTGCCGGGCAGTGAATCCGGTTGGGCCGGGTCGTGCTGCCAGACCCGCAGCTCCCCACCGTCATAGCGGGCCAGGCCGCCGTCGGTGGCCGCCCACACACGGCCCTGACGGTCTTCGGCCAGCGCGACCACCATGCGCGAGGGCAACCCCTCGGCCGCGCCGAAACGGCGCAGGCGCGGTGTTTCACCCGCCATGTCCAAGGTCGCGGCTGCAGCGGAAAGCGCCAACAGCACCAGACCTGCTCCTGCAATGCCTTGGCACCACCGGCGCCAGCCGCTCGTCATCCTGAACCCCCTGTCCTGTGCCGATTGTCACACAGGGCTGCAGCCATCGCTGCAACAGCCTGTTTCCGGCCACATCGGCACCACGAACTGTTGCAGCCGTGCACACAGCGTTGCGCCAGGGCTATGGGTATGATCGAAGAGTCTTTTTTCCCGAGTCCTCCGCCGATGCGCCATTGCCTGGCCCTGCTGCCGATGCTGCTTGCCATCGCCCCCGCCTGGGCAGGCAACGATGCCTACCGCATCGATCCGGTGCACACCCGGGTGCTGTTCGCGATCGACCATGCTGGCTACTCGCAGGCGCTGGGTACGATCTCCGGAACCCAGGGCCAACTGCACTTCGATAGCGACAACTGGCGCGATGCGACGCTGGACGTCGAGATTCCGGTAGCACGACTGGACCTTGGCGATGCCAAGTGGAACCAGGCCACGCTGGCGCGCAGCCTGCTCGATGGCGACCGCTTCCCCACCGCCCGCTTCGTCTCCCGCCAAGTCGAACCGATCGACGGCCGCCATGCACGCGTACTCGGCACCCTGACCCTGCGCGGCGTCAGCCAGGAGGTCGCGCTGGAAGTGACGTTGAACCAGATCAAACGCTACCCGCTGCCACCGTTCCGGCGTACTGCGGGGTTTTCCGCTACGACGACACTGAGCCGACGTGCCTTCGGCATCACCGCCTGGCCTGGCGTGATCGGCGATGCGGTGCAGGTGCGGATCGAGGCTGAAGCCACCCTCGACCGCAGCGACGCTCCGGGAACTCCCACGCCTCAACCCCACTCCGACAGCCAGACGGCCACCAAGGACCCTTCATGACCGCCAAGAACACCCCCGCCGCCTGGGGGAGTGTCAGCCAGACCCTGCACTGGCTGATCGCATTGCTGATCCTCACCCTGGGCATCGTCGGCCTGACCATGGGCGAGCTGCCCAAGACGCCCAAGTATTTCTGGGTCTATACCGCGCACAAGTCGATCGGCATCACCGTGCTGGCACTGGTGGTGCTGCGCCTGGGCTGGCGCCTGTATGCAGGTGCCCCCAAGCCCGTCCCCGGCGTGCCGAGCTGGCAGGAGCGCGTCGCCAGCGCCACCCACGTGCTGCTGTATGTGCTGATGTTCGCCATCCCGTTGTCGGGCTGGATGTACGACTCGGCCAGCGGCCTGCGTCCGTTCCGCTGGTTCGGGCTGGTCGACGTTCCCAAGCTGAGCGGACCGGACCCGCAGGTCGTGGCGGTCTCCCATGCCCTGCACGAGTACGGCTTCTGGCTGTTGATCGCGGTGGTGCTGGCCCATGCCGGCGCTGCCTTCTACCACCACCTGTTCCAGCGCGATGCCACCCTGTCCCGGATGTTGCCGCGTGGCTGGCTCGCCTCTCCCCAGAAGGACTGACTGATGAACCTGAAACTGACCACCCCGGCCGCCGTGGCTGCCGCCCTTGCCGGCATGCTGGCCACCGCACCGGTGCTCGCCGCCGATTACGCCCAGGCGCCCGGTGCCGGTTCGTTCCTGGCCTTTGCCACCAAATACGATGGTGAAGTGTTCACCGGCAGCTTCCCGGGCTTTGCCACCAAGCTCAGCTTCGACCCGGCCAATCCGTCCGCAGGTTCGCTGGACGTGGTGATTCCCCTGGCCGGCGCCAAGAGCGGCAACAGCGACCGCGACTCCACCCTGAAGGAGGCGGACTTCTTCAACGTCGGCAAGTTCGCTACCGCGCGCTATACCGCAAAGGGCTTCCGCGCGCTCGGCAACGACCAGTTCGCTGCCGATGGCACGCTGGAACTGCGCGGCGTGAGCAAGCCGGTCACCTTCACCTTCACCTGGAAGCCCGGCGCGCAGCCGGTGCTGACCGGCAGGGCCACGGTGAAGCGCCTGGACTTCGGTGTCGGCGGCGGCGACTGGGCCGATACCAAGACCATCCCGGACGAAACCGCGATCAGCACGATCGTGAAGTTCGACGCGAAATGATCGACAGGCCGGGGCCTCGCCCCGGCCATCATCTTCGGTAGTGCCGGCCGCAGGCCGGCAACCTCACTGATCGAGGCAGCTGCCGGCCAGCGGCCGGCACTACCGATCAGCGGCCAACCAGGCCTGCACCGCAGCCGCGTCGAACGGCCAGTCCAGCTCCCGGCCGGCGGCCTCGTCACGCAGCACCGGCACCCGTGCCCCATAGCGCACCTCCAGCGCCGGCTGGTCATCGAGGAACACCGATTCGAACTCGGGCGCCCGCGCCTTGGCCAGTTCGGCCAGGGCCATGTCACACAGATGGCAGTCGTCACGCTGGAACAGGGTCAACACCGCGGTTTGCTCCCTTGGCGGAAATGCTGCGCCGCAGTCATGGAAGTGCGGCGTGAACCGCTAGAATAGCGGTCTCTCCCGGTACCCGCAGTACGGCAACCATGGCTGTCAGCACGTTCGACGTTTTCAAGATCGGCATTGGCCCGAGCTCCTCGCACACCGTCGGGCCGATGAGGGCCGCCGAGCGCTTCATCCATCGTTGGCTGCTCGACCCGGGTAAGCTTGGGGAGGTCGCGCGCATCCGTGCCGACGTGTACGGCTCGCTGGCGCTGACCGGTCGTGGTCACGGCACCGACAAGGCGATCCTGCTTGGCCTGGAAGGACAGCGCCCGAACCTGATCGACCCGGACATCATTCCGGCCACGCTGGAGCGCATCCGCAGCAGCAAGCGGATCGTACTGATGGGCCAGCACGAGATCGCCTTCGACGAAAAGCGCGACCTCGGCCTGAACAAGCGGCAGAAGCTGCCCTACCACACCAACGGCATGCGCTTCACCGCGTACAACGCCGATGACGAAGTGCTGGCCACCCGTGATTACTACTCGGTGGGCGGCGGCTTCGTGGTCAACCAGGACGACGCGGCCGATGACCGAATCGTGCCGGACGAAACGCCGTTGCCCTACCCGTTCAAGAGCGGCGACGAGCTGCTGGCGCAGACCGCCCGCAGCGGCCTGAGCATCGCCCAGTTGATGTTCGAGAACGAGAAGTGCTGGCGCACGGAAGACGAGATCCGCGACAACCTGCGCGAGATCTGGAGCGCGATGCAGGCCTGCGTGGCGCGTGGCATCCGTGAGGAAGGCGTGCTGCCCGGTGGCCTGAAAGTGGGCCGCCGCGCACCGGCGCTGTACCGCGAACTGTCATCGAAGCCGGAAGCGGCGATGCGCGATCCGCTGACCACGCTGGACTGGGTCAACCTGTACGCGCTGGCCGTGAATGAAGAGAACGCCGCCGGTGGCCGCGTGGTCACCGCGCCCACCAACGGCGCGGCGGGTGTACTGCCGGCGGTGCTTCACTACTTCGATCGCTTCTGCCCCGGCGCGAACGAACAGCGCGTGTTCGACTTCCTGCTGACCTCGGCGGCGATCGGCATCCTGTACAAGGAAAACGCCTCGATTTCCGGCGCCGAAGTGGGCTGTCAGGGCGAGGTCGGCGTGGCCTGTTCGATGGCCGCCGGTGGCCTGGTCGCGGCGCTGGGCGGCAACCCGAGCCAGATCGAGAACGCGGCGGAAATCGGCATGGAGCACAACCTGGGACTGACCTGCGACCCGATCGGCGGCCTGGTGCAGATTCCGTGCATCGAGCGCAATGCGATGGGTGCAGTGAAGGCAATCAACGCCTCGCGCATGGCCATGCGCGGCGACGGCAAGCACAAGGTGTCGCTGGACAAGGTCATCAAGACCATGCGCGATACCGGCCGCGACATGCAGGACAAGTACAAGGAAACCAGCCGCGGTGGGCTGGCGGTGAACGTCATCGAGTGCTGATGGTTGGCACAGCCAGGCGTGGCCTGGCTCTACTGTGCAGCCGAGCATGGCTCGGCTCTACACCGGACGGCGTCGTCACCTGATTCCGGTTAGGCTCGGGCATCCCCTGCCCCGGAATGTCCCATGCGCGTGATCGCCGCAGCCCTGCTTGCCTGCCTTCCGTTGTCCGCTCTCGCTGCGCCAACCTACGGGCCACGTCTGGAGGGGTTCGATTACGGCTATCCGGTGAAGACCTTTGCGCTGGAATCGCAGCGCCAGCCGCTGGAAATGGCCTATCTGGATGTCGCGCCGAAGAAGAAGCCGATCGGCGTAGTGGTGCTGCTGCATGGCAAGAACTTCTGCGCAGCGACCTGGAAGGAGACGATCAAGCCGCTGGTGGCTGCAGGCTACCGGGTGATCGCGCCGGACCAGGTGGGGTTCTGCAAATCGAGCAAGCCCGAGCGCTACCAGTATTCCTTCGGACAGTTGGCCGACAACACCCATGCGTTGCTGCTGCAGCTGCAGCTGGGTGACGTGCCGGTGCATGTGGTCGGTCATTCGATGGGCGGCATGCTGGCCATCCGCTATGCGCTGATGTATCCGCAGGAGATGCGCAGTCTGTCGCTGGTCAATCCGATCGGGCTGGAAGACTGGAAGGCACTGGGCGTGCCTTGGCGCAGCGTGGATGCGTGGTATGCCGGCGAGATGAACATCAGCTATGACAGCATCCGCCGCTACCAGCTGGACGTGTACTACGACGGCAAGTGGAAGCCGGCGTACGAACCGTGGGCGCGCATGCAGTCGGGTATGTACGAAGGCCCGGGCAAGCAGCAGGTCGCCTGGAGCCAGGCGTTGACTTCGGACATGGTGTTCAACCAACCCGTCGTCCATGAACTGAAGAATCTGCAGGTACCGACCACGTTGTTCATCGGCCAGAAGGACCGCACAGCGATCGGTCGTGACCAGGCATCGCCCGAACTGAAGGCCACGCTGGGCAATTACCCGGCGCTGGGCAAGGCGGCAGCGGCGGCGATTGCAGGCTCGACCCTGGTCGAGTTCGCAGCACTGGGTCATTCGCCGCAGGTGCAGGATCCGAAGCAGTTCAATGCGGCGTTGTTGAAAGCGCTCAAAGCGCGTTGAGCCTTCGGCTCGTCACGAACTGCAGCCGAGGATGGGCTCGGCTGTACACACGCCCTTGGTAGAGCCAGGCCATGCCTGGCTGCTGTGCGTCGATCAGCCGCTCAACCCACGATCCGCAGCACGTCATCCAGCAGTGCCGCTGCGGTGACTTCCGCACCCGCGCCCGGCCCCTGGATCAACAGCGGCTGCACGCGATAGCGATCGCTGTGGATGGCCACGCGGTTGTCGGTGCCCGCGCCCTGCGCCAGCGGATGGTCGGCCGCCAGCTCGCGCAGGCCCACCTGCGCACCCTCGCCATCCACACGTCCGACAAAACGCAGCACCCGCCCGTTCGCGCGCGCCTGCTGCCAACGCGCCTGCAGCGGTGCGTCCAGCTGCTCCAGCGCATTCACTGCATCTTCCAGCGGCAACGCCGCCAGCGTATCCGGCACCAGTGAATCGACCTGCACCTGCGAGGCATCCAGCGCCAAGCCGCTGCTGCGGGCGAGGATCAACAACTTGCGGCGAACATCCTCGCCGGAGAGATCCAGTCGCGGGTCCGGCTCGGTGTAGCCAGCCGCCAGCGCTTCACGCACCGCCGCCGAGAACGGCGACTGGCCGTCATATCGATTGAACAGCCACGCCAGCGAGCCGGACAGCACGCCCTCGATGGCATGGATGTGGTCGCCACCGGCAACCAGCGCACGCAGGCTGCTGAGCAACGGCAGGCCCGCGCCGACGGTGGCACTGTCGCCGTAGCGCGCACCGCTGTCGGCGCAACGGTCGGCGATCGCCTGCGCGCGCGACAGCTGTGCACCACGGCCGAGCTTGTTGGCGGTCACCACGTGCACGCCGCGCGCCAACCACTGCACGTGGCGCGCCGCTACGTCTTCGCTGGCGGTGGCATCGACCACCACGTCACCACGCTCCAGCCCTTCGGCGCTGGCCCAGGGCGGCGAGCTCTGCCCATCGCGCGGCGCACGGCGTGCCAGTTCCAGCGGCAACGCCAGATCGCGGTCGATCGCCAGCGCCGTGCGTGAATTGGCCAGCCACTGCACGCTGGGCAACTCCAGCCCACGTGCCTGCAGCGCCTGGTAGCGCTGTACGAAGGCCGAACCGACAGTGCCGGTTCCAAGCAGTGCCAAGCGGCCGGTGCCCAGCAGCGGAATCTCGACAGGCAAAGCACTCATGCGTCGGCCACCTGTTTGCCGCGTGCCACCGCGTCGATCACCGCCTCGGCGCGCGCCAATGCGCCGCCCAGATCCGCCAGCAGATCGCGCTCGCCTTCGATACCGACCGACAGCCGCAGCAGGCCTTCGCTGATGCCCGCAGCGGTGCGTGCTTCGGCCGTCATCGCCGCATGGGTCATGGTTGCCGGGTGCGCGATCAGGCTCTCAACGCCCCCCAGCGACTCGGCCAGCGTGAAGTAACGCAGGCCATCGACAAATGCACGCACAGCAGCATGCGGATCGTCACCGGCACAGCTGGCCAGTTCGAAGGACAACATCGCGCCGAAACCAGTCTGCTGCCGGGCGGCAACGGCATGGCCCGGATGATCGGCCAGGCCCGGATAGTAGACCTTGGCCACCGCCGGATGCGCATCAAGCAGTGCCACGATCGCAGCGGTGTTTTCCTGATGCGCGCGCAGGCGCGCATCCAGCGTGCGCAGGCCGCGCAGGGTCAGGAACGCGTCGAACGGCGAACCGGTAAGACCCAGTGCGTTGCCCCACCACACCAGCTGTTCGTGCACGGCAGGATCGCGGGCAATCACCGCACCGCCGACCACGTCGCTGTGGCCATTGATGTACTTGGTGGTGGAGTGCAGCACCACGTCCGCACCGAACGACAGCGGTTGCTGCAATGCCGGCGACAGGAACGTGTTGTCGACCACCACCAATGCACCGGCCTTGTGCGCGGCGTCGATCACGAAGCGCAGATCGGTGATGCGCAGCAACGGGTTGGACGGCGTTTCGACCAGTACCAGCTTCGGCTGCGTGGCCAGCGCCTGGGCCAGCGCGCGCGGGTCGGTCAGGTCGGCGGTGACCAGTTCGAAATGGCCCTTCTTCGCCAACGCGTTGAACAGGCGCCAGCTGCCGCCGTACGCATCATGTGGCACCACCAGGGTGTCGCCGGGCTGCAGCAGTGCGTTCAGCACCAGGTTGATCGCGCCCATGCCGGTGGCAGTGACCACGCCGCCAGCGCCGCCTTCCAGTTCGGCCAGCGCCTCGCCCAGCAGGTCGCGCGTGGGATTGCCACTGCGGGTGTAATCGTACTGGCGCTTGTTGCCGAAGCCTTCAAAGCTGAAATTCGACGACAGCACGATCGGCGGCGTGACCGCGCCATGGGCGGTGTCCCGATCGATGCCGGCGCGGACGGCGGCGGTGGTGCGACAACAGGACGGTTCAGCGGCGTGCAGGCTCATGCGGACTCTCCAGAAGTGCGGAAGGCGGTGGCGAGGATCGCGTCGATGCGATCGGTTTCTTTCAGGAAGGCGTCGTGACCGTAGGGCGAGCGCAGCACGCGCAGGCTGCCGCGCGGGCCCAGTCCCTCGACCAGGCCGACCAGGTCGGCAAGCGGAACCAGGCGATCGCCTTCAACGGCAACCACCACGGTCGGCGGCAGGATCGCGCTCGGGTCCACGCGGTGCAGGTCGATCGACTCGGACAGGCGCAGGTAGGCATTGACCGGCGTGCGCGCCACGTACTGCGCGCCAGCGGCGTCGAGGTAATCTTCGGCGGCGACTCGGACGCGGCCATTGACCACTTCCGGTGCTGCGTCGAAGCGCTCGCCGAATTCTTCCGGCGTGCGATAGCTGAGCATTGCGAACTGACGGGCCAGTGCCAGACCGTGGTCTTCGCCACACTGCAGCTGGCCCAGCGCCACGGCACGGCGCTGCAGCGCACGCCAGGCGGCGGCATACGGATGCGGGCGGTGTGCGCCGCTGACCAGCACCAGCTGGCGTACCCGGGCACGGTGCCGGATCGCCAACTGCTGGCCGACCAGCGCACCATACGAATAGCCGACGAACGCCTTCAGCGCGCGGATGCCGAGGTGATCCAGCAGCAGTGCCAGCGCATCGGCCTGGTCAGCGGTATCGATCGGCACATCCAGCGCGCCGTCGGCACCGATGAAATCGAACGCGAGCACGCGCAGCTGCTGCGGGTCCAGTGCGCGACCGCTGCCGACCAGGCCTTCGGCCCAGCCCTTTTCGGTGAACTGCGCATTGGAGGCCACATGGCGGTGCGCGGAAATGCCGCCGGCCAGCACCACCACCGGTGCATTGACCGGACCGACCCACTCATAGCGCAGGCGTACCGGGCAAGGGCCGGCATGACGCATCGACAGCACGGCGGCGAACTCGCCGCGATCGGCGTGCACGCGGTCATCGACCGGCACGCTGACGGGGACAAAGGGTTCGGGGCGAAGCACGGTGCTGGTGGCGAAGCTCATGGCGGGTTCCGGTAGGGAAATCGGCCATCGAGCCTTCGCGGGGCTCGCGTTCGAAATGCACGTTGTGTGCAGGTTCGAACCATCTTTCGGTGGACGCCACGGTCCCCGCAGGATTTGGCACCTACGCAGGCGCTTTCGCGTCTGCGGGCTGCCCCGGCTTCAAAGGGCCTGTCCCTCTGCCGGTCTCGATGGTGGAGCCACGATGCCAGTCCTTTCCGGGCATGTCAATCCCTTCATGCGGATAAAGAGATGAATGAGTGCAGAGACCCCTACCCTTCCCCCTTCCCGACAGCTTGCGTAGAGTCCCCGCGGTCTATGTCGCTGGAGCCATCGATGCGCCGCTTGCCCCTGTCCTGCCTCTTGCTGCCCCTGTTGGCGAGCGCCTCCGCGAATGCCGCCGACTGGCGCCAGGGCTGGGGATTGGCAGACCGCAAGCCGGCCAGCGACGCCGCCGCAGGCAACGGTACCCCCGCTCCCCAGGTGGGACTGCGCCTGCAGTCGCTGGGCGACCAGTGGCAGGCACGGATCGACAATCCGATGTCCGGCCCGGTGCAGATCGAGCTGCGCGCGGCCCCCGGCACGCAGGTGGACGGCCTGCCGCTGCAATCACTGGTGCAGGCCACCGGAAGTCTGGTGGTGGGCCACCTTGCCTCCCCTTCCAGCGGCAAGGCACTGGACCTTCGCCTGCAGTCGGTGCCGGGCAATCCGGCCGCGCACGCCGAAGACGTCGCCTATCGCCTGCCGTTCGAGGCTGCTCAGCTACGTGTGGACCAGGCGCCGCAGGGCCGGTTCAGCCACGATGACGAGGAGAACCGCGACGCCATCGACTTTGCCCTGCCCGAAGCAACGCAGGTGCTGGCCGCCCGCGAAGGCACGGTGATGCAGGTCCAGGACGGTTTCCGCGGCAATGGCCTGGACCGTGAACGCGATGCCGGACGCGCCAACTTCGTTCGCATCCTGCACAGCGATGGCAGCATGGCGATGTACGCCCACCTGCAGGCCCGTGGCATGCGGGTCCGGCCCGGCCAAGCCGTGCAGGCTGGCCAGCCGATCGGCCTGTCCGGCAACAGTGGCTACAGCACCGCCCCGCACCTGCACTTCGTGGTGCAGCTCAACCGGGGCATGGGGCTGCGTTCGGTGCCGGTGCGCATCCTCGCCCCGCAGGGCGAATTGCACTTCGCCCGCGAGGGCAGCGGCGACGCCAGCGCCGGGCGCTGACCCGCCGACGCCGGCAGGCCGGTATAATCGGGCGCTTATCTCTTTGAAAAGCGCCCCGTGCGGGCGCCACTGCCATGTCCGAAGTCGCCACCGAAGCGTCGCGTCGCCGCACGTTCGCCATCATTTCCCACCCTGACGCCGGCAAGACCACGCTGACCGAAAAGCTGCTGCTGTTCGGCGGCGCGATCCAGATGGCCGGCTCGGTGAAGGGCCGCAAGGCTGCCCGCCACGCCACCTCGGACTGGATGGCGCTGGAAAAGGAGCGCGGCATCTCCGTCACCTCCTCGGTGATGCAGTTCCCGTACGAAGGCAAGATCATCAACCTGCTCGACACCCCCGGCCACGCCGACTTCGGCGAGGACACCTACCGCGTGCTGACCGCGGTGGACTCGGCGCTGATGGTGATCGACGTGGCCAAGGGTGTGGAAGAGCGCACCATCAAGCTGATGGAAGTGTGCCGCCTGCGCGACACCCCGATCATGACCTTCATCAACAAGCTCGATCGCGAGGGCAAGGAGCCGATCGACCTGCTGGATGAGGTTGAAAGCGTGCTCGGCATCCAGTGCGCACCGGTCACCTGGCCGATCGGCATGGGCCAGCGCCTGAAGGGCGTGGTCCACCTGATCACCGGCGAAGTGCACCTGTACGAACAGGGCCGCAACTTCACCCGTCAGGATTCGACCATCTTCCCGTCGATCGATTCGCCCGGGTTGGCCGAGAAGATCGGCGAGCGCATGCTGGCCGACCTGCGCGATGAACTGGAACTGGTGCAGGGTGCCAGCCACCCGTTCGACCTGCAGGCTTATCGGGCCGGCAAGCAGACCCCGGTGTTCTTCGGTTCGGGCGTGAACAACTTCGGCGTACAGCCGCTGCTGGACTTCTTCGTCGAGCACGCGCCGTCGCCGCAGGCGCGCTCCACCACCGGCCGCGAAGTCGCCCCGCAGGAGCCGAAGCTGACTGGCTTCGTGTTCAAGATCCAGGCCAACATGGATCCGCAGCACCGTGACCGCGTGGCCTTCATGCGCGTCTGCTCGGGCCGGTTCAGTGCCGGCATGAAGACCCTGCACGTGCGCACCGGCAAGGATATGAAGCTGGCGAATGCGCTGACCTTCATGGCCAGCGACCGTGAAATCGCCGCCGAGGCGTGGCCGGGCGATGTCATCGGCATCCACAACCACGGCACCATTTCCATCGGTGACACCTTCACCGAAGGCGAAGCGATCACCTTCACCGGCATCCCCAACTTCGCCCCGGAACTGTTCCGTCGCGCCCGCCTGCGCGATCCGCTCAAGCTCAAGCAGCTGCAGAAGGGCCTGGCACAGCTGTCCGAGGAAGGCGCCACCCAGTTCTTCCGTCCGCTGACCAGCAATGACCTGATCCTGGGTGCGGTGGGCGTGCTGCAGTTCGATGTGGCCGCTTACCGCCTGAAGGACGAATACGGCGTGGAAGCCACCTTCGAGCAGGTCAGCGTGACCACGGCGCGCTGGGTCCACTGCAGCAACGAGAAGAAGCTGGAGGAGTTCCGCGAGAAGAATGCGCTGAACCTGGCCCTCGACGCGGCCGGCCACCTGGTCTACCTGGCGCCGACCCGGGTCAACCTGCAGCTGGCGCAGGAACGTGCGCCGGACGTGCGTTTCTCGGCAACCCGTGAAGCCGCGCATACGGTCACCGGCAACTGATTGCAGCGACCATACGGTGGCGGGGGTGCACGCGCCCGCCATCGCGGCGATGATAGGGGGGTGCGGGTCCCCCTCCCTGCAGACGATGCTCATGCCATGTCCACGACTTCTGTTGCTTCGATCCGTGAAGAAATTGCCAGCGCCCTGACCCACGGGCTGGGTGCGGTGCTTGCCCTGGCCGCCAGCGCGGTGCTGATCACCCTGGCCGCGATCTACGGCGATGGCTGGCAGCTGGCCAGCGCGATCGTGTTCGGCATCGCCCTGCTGCTGCTGTACACCGCCTCCACGCTGTACCACGCCATCCAGCACCCGCAGGCCAAAGGCCGCCTGAAGGTGTTCGACCATTGCGCGATCTATGTGCTGATCGCCGGCACCTATACCCCGTTCACCCTGATCGGCCTGCGCGGCCCCTGGGGCTGGGGCATGTTCACCGCGATCTGGGCGCTGGCGCTCGGTGGCGTGGTGTTCAAGCTGTTCTACACCGGCCGCTTCAAGCTGCTGTCCACGGTGATCTACATCGCCATGGGCTGGCTGGTGGTGGTGGCGATCAAGCCGATGTGGGCCTCGATCGATGGCGGCACCCTGGCCTGGCTGTTCGGCGGCGGCCTGTCCTACACGCTGGGCACCTACTTCTACCACCGTGAATCCATCCCCTATTCGCATGCGATCTGGCATCTGTTCGTGATCGGCGGCAGCGTCTGCCACTTCGTTGCAGTGACCCGACAGGTGCTGTGACCATAGACAGGCGGTAACGCCGGGCCCTGCCCGGCAAGCAGGCGTCCACTCTGCACGCCATGCACATGATCGCTTCGCGCCCCGTCCACCCCGACGGGGCAACCATGGCAGCGTGAATGCTGCCTCTGCTCCTGCTGATCCCAAAGCGTCGCACTGGCGCCTGCGTCGCCCCGGTCCACGCGGGCAGCGCTGGCTCGCCGTGCTGGTGTTCCTGTTCGCGGCGATCCTGATCCTCATCGCCCTGTGGGACTGGAACTGGTTCAAGGGTCCGGTCGAACGTGCGGTGCAGGCCCGTACCGGGCGCGCCCTGCACATCGGCAACCTGGACGTCGACCTCGGCCGCACCACCACCGTGCGTGCCGATACCCTCACCTTCGCCAATGCGCCCTGGGCGAAGCAGCCGAACATGGCCAGCGCCGACCGGGTCGAGATCGACGTGCGCGTGTGGCCACTGCTGCGCGGCAACGTGCAGCTTCCCGAAGTCCGCCTGACCCGCCCTGACGTATTGCTGGAGACGGCGCCGCGCAAAGGTGACCCGGGCAACTGGAATTTCCTCGGCGACAGCAAGGGCGGCACCACGCCGCAGCTCAAGCGCCTGCGCATCGACGATGGCCGCCTGCAGTTCCTCGACGCACTCGGCCGCACCGATATCCTGGTAGACGTGCGCAGCGGCGAACCGAAACGGGCCGACGCCGCACCACCGTTGCTGGTGGCCGGCAAAGGCCGCTGGCGGGGCAATCCCTTCATCCTGAGCGGCGGCACCGAATCGCCGCTTGAGCTGACCGACAGCGCCCATCCCTTCCGCATCCACCTCGATGGCCGCGCCGGCGCCACCCATGCCGTTGCCACCGGCACCTTGACCAACCCGTTCCAGCTGCAGGTGTTCGACCTGCAGTTCGCGCTGAGCGGCAACGACCTGGCCGATCTGTATCCACTGCTGGGCATCGCCATTCCGCCCTCCCCGCCGTATGCCCTGGATGGCCGCCTGAAGCGCGATCACCAGGTGTGGCGCTACGAGCGCTTCACCGGCAAAGTCGGCGACAGTGATCTGGCTGGCGATGTGCAGTTCGACGTCTCCCGGGAACGCCCACGGATGACCGCGAACCTGGTATCGCGTCGTCTCGATTTCGATGACCTTGCCGGCTTCGTCGGCGCGCCGCCGAGGACCGGCGGTGGCGAGACCGCCAATGCAGCGCAGAAGGCCGAGGCTGCGCGCGTGGCCGCCAGCGCGAAGGTGCTGCCAGCCACGCCGTACAACCTCGGCAAGCTGCGTGCGATGGATGCCGATGTGCGCTGGAAGGCTCAACGCATCAATGCACCGAAACTGCCGCTGGACGACATGGATGCGCACCTGCTGCTGGATGACGGTGTGCTGCGGCTGGACCCGCTGAACTTCGGCGTTGCGGGCGGCGACATCCGCAGCACGATCCGCATGGACGCACGTCGCCCGCAGATCGCAACCACCTTCAAGGCCAGCGTGCGCAGTGTGCAGCTGGGTCAGCTGTTCCCCGATGCCAAGCTGGCCGAACAGGCCAAGGGTGGTATCAGCGGTGACATTGATCTGACCGGCACCGGCAACTCGATCGCGGCGATGCTCGGCAGCAGCAGCGGCAACGTGGCGTTGGGCATGGGCCGCGGCCATGTCGGCAATCTGCTGATGGAAGTTGCGGGGCTGGACATCACCGAATCGCTGAAATTCCTGTTCACCGGCGACAGGCAGATTCCGCTGCGCTGCGCCTTCGCCGATTTCGGCGTGCGCGAGGGCCTGATGCATACCCGTGCAATGGCAGTGGACACCACCGATACGATCATCCTTGGCGAGGGCGATGTGAGCCTGCGCGATGAAACACTGGACCTGCTGCTGAAGCCACGGCCGAAGGACAGGAGCATCCTGGTACTGCGCTCGCCGCTACGCATCGGTGGAACCTTCAAGGACCCGTCATTCCGCCCGGACTTCAAGGCGCTGGGTATCCGTGGTGCGGTGGCGTTGACGCTGGGCAGCATCGCGCCACCGGCGGCACTGCTGGCCACCATCGAACTGGGCCCGGGCAAGGATGCCGACTGCGGTGGGCACTACGCGAAGTAGAGCGGGCGTTCGGCGCCTTTGTTGATCTTGGCTTGAGGGTGACGGGTGGCCCAGGCAGGACGCGCCGTGAACCCATCCCTGGGGGCTCGATGGCGCCATCCATGGCGCCAACGGTCCTGCCTGGGCCACCCGTCCCCCTCCCGACAGTTTCCTGCGCGCGCGGAACGGGAGCAGGAATTCAAAGTCAAAAGAAAAAAGCAGAATCAAAAGCAGTGCCAACCGAGGTTGGCATCTACCAAGCCAGATAAGCTGGATCAAATACCCGGCGCATGCGCCGGGCGGGTTGGGCAGGACGCCAAACCCCGGTCTTGCCGTGTGCGCAGGACAGCGCACACGAGCAAGGCGCCATCGAGCCCCCATGGATGGGTTTACGGCGTGTCCTGCACCGCCATGCCCTCCGCCTCATCGCCCATCAGACAGGCGCTGCTTTGGCTTTGGATTTGGCAGTTGCTTAAAAAAGCGGGCCGGCGGGCCGCAGGCCCGCCAGCGACAAACTTACCCCGCCACGATGTACTGCTGCAGCTGATCCAGCTCGCGCCGCTGCGCATCGATCACCGACTTCACCAGGTCACCGATGGAAATCACCCCCAGCACCTGCCCGCCCTCGACCACCGGCAGATGGCGGATGCGGTAATCGGTCACCAGCTGCAGGCAGTGTTCCACCTGCTCACCCGGGGTCACCGTCACTACTTTCGCAGTCATGATCTCCGACACCGCCGTATCACGCGACGAACGATCATGGAGCACGATCTTGCGTGCGTAATCACGCTCGGACAGGATCCCGACCAGTCGTGGTCCGTCCATCACCAGTACCGCACCGATGCCCTTCTGCGCCATCAGCCGGATTGCATCGATCACCGCCGCGCCAGGCGCGACCGCATGCACTTCAGGGGACTTGCCGTCCAACAGTTGCCGTACCGACGTCATCTGCCTGCCCTCCCAGGGTGGGTTGCAGGTCCGAGTCTGCCACGGAAGGGGCCAACCATGCGTCAACCAGGTACAACGGCCGTTGCTTGGATTCCTCGTACAGGCGCCCCAGGTATTCGCCGATCAGCCCCAGAGCGATCAACTGCACGCCCCCCAGGAACAGGATCACCGCCATCATCGTCGGCCACCCGGCCACACGGTCGCCGTACATCGCCGCCTTGGCGATCACCCAGATGGCAAACACAAAGGCCACGCTAGCGGTGGCCAGCCCCATGTAGGTCGCCGCCCGCAGCGGGACCGTCGAGAAACCGGTGATGCCTTCCAGCGCGAAGTTCCACAGCCGCCACAGGCTGAACTTGCTGCTGCCGGCCAGGCGGGCATGCCGGTGATACGGCACCGCTATGCGGCGGAAACCGACCCAGCTGAAGAGCCCCTTCATGAACCGGTGGCGTTCACGCATCTCGCGCAGTGCGCTCAGCGCGCGCGGCGACAACAAACGGAAATCGCCGGTATCGGCCGGAATGGGCGTGCGCGAAAGGCGCCCTATCACCCGGTAGAACATCGACGCGGTCGCACGCTTGCTCCAGCTCTCACCGTCGCGCACCAGACGGGTGCCGTAGACGTTGTCGTAGCCCTCGCGCCAACGCTCGACAAACTGCGGCACCAGTTCCGGCGGGTCCTGGCCATCGGCGTCGAGGATCATCGCCGCGCCTTCGAGCACCTGGTCCAGGCCGGCGGTCAGCGCGGCCTCCTTGCCGAAGTTGCGCGACAGCTTCAGCGCCGATACCCGCGGGTCAGTCTGGGCAAGCGACGTAATCAACGACCAGGTCATGTCACTGCTGCCATCATCCACGTACAGGATGTGCCCATCGATTCCGACCAGGCCATCCAGTACCGCGCACAGCCGCGGATGCAGCTGGGGCAGCGCCAGTTCCTCGTTGTGCGCGGCGATGACGAAAGTAAGGCGTTCGCGAGTCATCGCGCGATTGTACGTGGTTGACGGGCGCGCAGCCCGTCAGTCAACGGCTCCAGGCACTTGCTTGCCGTGCAAATATCAGAGGTACCACCAGCACCGCTCGTGTCCCTCAGTCCTCGGCCAGATACCCCGCTCCACCCAGCTGCCGTGCCTGCCGCTGGATCCACGCCGCACGACGCTGCACGTAGGGGCCGGGCTTGGCCGCGTTGTAGCGGCGCGGCGCCGGCAGCACTGCCGCCAGACGCGCGCTCTCCGCAGGGCTCAACCGCGCGGCGTCCTTGCCCCAGAATGTCTGCGCCGCCGCCTGTGCGCCGTACACGCCGTCGCCGAACTCGGCGATGTTGGCGTACATCTCCAGGATCCGCTGCTTCGGCCAGAAGGCTTCGATCAACACCGTGTACCAGACCTCCAGGCCCTTGCGGATCCAGCTGCGGCCCTGCCACAGGAACAGGTTCTTGGCCACCTGCTGGCTGATCGTGCTGGCCCCGCGCAGGCGCCCGCCCCGCGCGTTGTGGTCGCGCGCCTTTTCAATGGCCTGCAGGTCGAATCCGCTGTGGTCAGGGAAGCGCTGGTCCTCGGCGGCCACCAGCGAAATGGGCAGGCTCGGCGCCATCTGGTCCAGATCCCGCCACTGGTAGTGCAGCCGGTAGGACCAGTCGCCTTCACCCAGTGCCTCGCCGAAACGCCAGACCATCACCGTGGACAGCGGCGGATCGATGAAACGCAGCACCAGCACCTGCAGGCAACTGAAGGCCACGAACAGCACCGGCAGCCACAGCAGCCGCTTCCAGCGCCAGCGACGACGTGGCGCCGTGTCGGCGGCGGCCACTACCTTGTCCTGCTCTCCCCCTGCCCCCATTACTGGTGCATCCTTCTTATGCCTGGTTGTCGGCGCATTATCCGGCAACCATCCCTGTTTCCGCGCGATGTGAGCCGATGACCGCCCAATCCGATTCCCTTATCCGTTTCCTGCTCCCCGACGCCGGTGTCCGTGGCGTCCACGTGCGCCTGCAGGCCACCTGGCAGGACATCCAGTCCCACGGCGAATATCCGGACAGTGCCACCGAACTGCTCGGCGAGGCCTGCGTGGCGTCGGCACTGTTCACCGGCCACACCAAGGTGGACGGCCGCCTGTCGATCCAGCTGCGCAGCAATACCGCGCTGCGCACCCTGTTCGCCGAATGCACCGCTGCCGGCACCCTGCGCGGCATCGTCCAGCTGGCCGAAGGCGGTGACGCCCCCCGCGTCCTGACCGACCTGGGCCAGGACGCCCTGCTGGCCATCACCATCGAGAATCCGGGCCTGGATCCGCGCGAACCGCAGCGTTACCAGAGCCTGGTCGCACTGACCGCACCGGAACTGGATGAAGCATTCGAGGACTACTTCCGCCAGTCCGAGCAGTTGCCGACGCGATTGCTGCTGGCCGCCGGCCGCGACGGCGCTGCCGGCCTGCTGCTGCAGAAGCTGCCGGGCGACGAGGGCGACGACGACGGCTGGGCCCGCGCCAGCGCGCTGTTCGACACCCTGGGCAAGGCGGAGCTGCTGGCCACCCCGGCCGAGGAACTGCTGCACCGGTTGTTCCACGAGGAGAAGGCGGAGCTGGTAGGTGACAAGGCCCTGTCCTTCGCCTGCTCCTGCTCGCGTGAACGAGTCGCCTCGATGCTGTTCTCGCTGGGCGAGGAAGAGGCGCGTGCCGCTGCCGAAGACACCGGTGCGGTGGACGTACGTTGCGAATTCTGCGGACAGGAGTATCACTTTCCGTTGACGGAGTTCGGCATACTGTTCCACGGTGCCAAGGGGGCTGTACCGGCACCTGAACGTCTTCAGTAAAAACGAATGAGTCTTGTATCTGGGGAGGAACAAGGCTTGTTAAGAATTCATAAACACCCTAGGATCGAGTTCCCGCCCCAGCGGGAACTTTCACTGTCCGTCACTGTCTGAACTGGTCCGATGCGTACCTTCCTGCGTCTACCGCTGGCCCTGCTGATCGCCCTTGGCGCGATCACGGGCGTGCATGCGCAGAGCAAGGACACCCGCACCGTGATCCCGGTCTGGAACAAGGGCAGTGGCAAGGTCGAGGCCCTGCTGTACCTGGAGCCGACCGGTGAACAGGCCGTCGGCGCACGCTGGCATTTCGGCCGCAATTCGCTCGATGCAGCGTTCGGCCTGTCCTCGGGCGACTCGCTGGGCCTGTTGTGCAACAGCAGCAGCGGTTCAAGCATCAGCGGACTGGCGAGCCATTGCATGCTGGCCAGCCTGGGCGACGAGGATGACGCCATCGGCTCCAACCGGCGCCTGACCGGCACCGCCGCGCTCAACCGTGGGACCGGCCGCCTGGGAATCACTGCCGGCACCGGTCGCGAGACCCTGCCCGCCTGGCTGGCGACGCCCAGCAAGACCCCCTCGCTGCGCGCCGAACAGAATGACCTGACCGTGTTCGCACAGAAGAACATCGGTCGCGAAGGCTTTGTCTCCATCGCCGGCACGTATGCCAAGGCACGCCTGGTACCCCTGGCGGACGCCTCGCCGGCCATCGTCGACCGCTGGGACAGCAAGAGCCTGAGCCTGGGCGCCGGCTACGGCAATTTCAGTGGCAGCATCATCGGTCGCGTGGTTGACGTTCCCGGCAAGCCCGGCAAATGGGAAGGCCTGGGCATCGGCCTGACCTGGCGCACCCCGTGGTCCGGCCAGCTCACCGTCGGCGCGGAGAACGTCATCAGCCGCGGCAAGAACCCGTTCTCCCCGCGCAACGAAAGCAACGATGACGGCACCGTGCCGTACGTGCGCTACGAGCAGGATCTGTAGCCGCTCATCGACTGGTAACAAGCAGTGTTCAACATCGGGCGCCCTGGGGCGCCCGAATTGTTTCTGGACGCATCTGTCAAGTGCGAAAAGCACTCATCCGTTACAAACGGATACATCACGACATGCATCAACTGAAACTTTTTTGTGCTTCAAGGGCAGGCAGGCGCGGTTGCGCCTCTTCGCACATCCCGATAACTCGTTGAAATAAAAGAAATCAAGGCGCATTCATGTGTAACCACAGTGTGAATTAACACAGCTTTAATTTTTGGCGAAGGGCCGTTACTATCGATTCAGCCTCGCGATTTTGGAGCCTTCTTTTTTGGCCCCGCCGCGCAGGCACTACCCCAGCCAAGATTTCTTGGAGAGAGAGAGCCAATGAATTTCCAGTCCAACAAGCTGCGTGACGCTGTCGTCGTCGCGCTGATCGCCGGTGCGGCGACGTCCGTAACAGCCCAGGCGCAGGAAGCGACCAACCTGGATCGCATTTCGGTAACCGGTTCGCGCATCAAGAGCACCGATATCGAAACCTCGCAGCCGGTCCTGAGCCTGACCCGCGCCGACATCGAGAAGCAGGGCGTGACCTCGGTCGCCGACATCCTGCAGCGCGTTGCCGCCAACGGTGCCGCACTGAACCGTACCTTCAACAATGGCGGCGACGGTACGTCCGGCATCAGCCTGCGCAACCTCGGTGCCGAACGCACCCTGGTGCTGGTCAACGGCCGTCGCTGGACCACCGGCCTGGATGGCAGCGTCGACCTCAACACCATCCCGGTTGCGATGATCGAGCGGATCGACGTCCTGAAGGACGGCGCTTCGACCATCTACGGTTCGGATGCCATCGCCGGCGTGGTGAACATCATCACCAAGCAGAACTTCGACGGCGCCGAAGCGAACTTCTACAAGGGCCAGTACAGCCAGGGCGACGGCGAGCGCGAAGCGGCCGACTTCACCATCGGCACCACCACCGACCGCGCGTCGCTGGTGCTCGGCGTGTCCTACGTGAAGGAAGGCACCGTGATGGCTGGTGATCGCAAGATCTCAGCCGGTGGCCCGCCGTTCTTCGGCGGCCAGAGCAGCACCGGTATCCCGGGCTCCTACATCCGCGATGACGAGCGCTATGTACTCATCAACGGCGTGCAGACCCCGTTCGACAGCGACGTGCATGGTTACAACACCTCGCCGGACAACTACCTGCTGACCCCGCAGGAACGCACCTCGCTGTTCGCCACCGGTTCCTACAACGTCACCGACAACATCACCTTCCGTACCGAGGCGATGTACAACGAGCGCAAGTCCGAGCAGCTGCTCGCGGCGATGCCGGTGACCGGCCGTCGCCTGAGCGCCAGCAGCATGTACAACCCGTTCGGCGAGGACCTGACCGGCGTGAATCGCCGCTTCAATGAAACCGGCGGCCGTTCGTTCAACCAGAACGTCAAGAACTGGCACTTCTACGGTGGTTTCGAGGGCTTCTTCGAATTCGCCGACCGCAACTTCGACTGGGACGTCGGCTACCGTTACGACAAGACCGACCAGAACGACCTGACCTACGGCCTGTTCAACGTCCAGCGCTTGAACGAAGCCTATGGCCCGTCGGCAATGCAGGGTGGCCAGGCCGTCTGTCTGACCGCAGCCGGCGCTGTCATTCCGGGCTGTGTGCCGATGAATCCGCTGGGCGGGCTGGGCTCGATCTCGCAGGAAGCACTGGACTACGCCTCCTTCACCGCGCATGACTCGGCCAGCCTGGTTTCCAAGAGCTACTACGCCAACATCTCCGGTGAAATCGTGCAGTTGCCGGCAGGTGCGCTGGGCTTCGCAGCAGGTTATGAAGGCCGTAAGGAAAGTGGCCAGTTCGATCCGGACGCGTTCATTGCCGCTGGCCTGAGCACCGGCAACGGCGCGGCACCGACCAAGGGCGCCTACGACCTGGACGAGTTCTTCCTGGAATTGTCGATCCCGGTGCTGGCTGACCTGCCGGGTGCCAAGCTGCTCGACTTCAGCGTGGCTTCGCGCTACTCGAAGTACAGCAACTTCGGCAACACCACCAACAACAAGTTCGGTTTCCGCTGGAAGCCGATCGATGACCTGATGGTGCGTGGTAACTACTCCGAAGGCTTCCGTGCGCCGAGCATCAACAACCTGTATCGCGGCGACGCCGATTCGTTCGAAACCTATGCCGATCCGTGCTCGGCCTCCAGCGGTCGTCGCACCGGTGCGGTGGCTGCGCAGTGCGCTGCTGAAGGCGTACCGGCGAACTTCCAGCAGCCGGGTGCCGGCAGCGGCGCCAACAAGCAGACGCCGGAAGCGTTCACCTGGAAGTCCAACCCTGATCTGAAGCCGGAAACCTCGACCAGCAAGACGCTGGGCCTGGTGTGGAGCCCGAGCTTCGTTACCGGCCTGAACGTCACCGTGGACTGGTGGCAGATCGAGGTCGAAGACGCCATCACCCGTCCGGCGATCGGCGACATCATGGATCGCTGCTACGGTGGTTCACCGCAGGAACAGGCAGCCTACTGCGGCCTGATCACCCGCGACCCGACCTACGGCACCGCGACCCAGCGCTATACCATCACCAACGTCGACATGCCGCTGCAGAACCTGTCCTCGTACAAGGTGGAAGGCTGGGATGTGGGCGTCCTGTACAAGCTGCCGGAAACCTCGTTCGGCCAGTTCACCGTCAGCTGGGACAGCACCTATCTGTCCAAGTGGGACACCAAGTCCACCGAAGATGCTCCGGTCGACGGCCGTGCCGGTCGCTACCTCGACCAGGATCCGTACTGGCGCATCCGTTCCAACCTGTACGTCGACTGGTCCTACGGTGATTTCGGCGTGAACTACGGTCTGCGCTACAAGTCGGGCATGACCGAAGAATGTCCGTTCGATCCGGTGCGCGACTCCGACCTGGTGGGCTACTGCTCCGACGGCCAGAACGGCAAGAACCACATGGCATCGACCACCTACCACGACATCCAGGTGCGCTACAACACCCCGTGGAAGGGCACGATCATGCTGGGTCTGAACAACGCATGGGACAAGCAGCCGCCGGTCTCGTACTCGACCTCGTACAACATGTTCGACCCGCAGTACGACCTGCCGGGCCGCTACATGTACATGCAGTACAAGCAGAAGTTCTGATCGATCCAGTGATCAGCTGATGCAGCAACGGCCCCGAAAGGGGCCGTTGTTTTTTGTGCGTTGGCCGCTGGCGTCAATGCCAACGAAAAAGGCCGCGGCACCGCCGCGGCCTTTCTGTATCCAGCGATGAAGAAACGCTCAGCCGTTCGGAATCAACGTATCGATCAGGTGCTCGACATACGCTTCGAAATCCTCACGCGCCTGCTTGGGCTGCTGCAGCTGCAACGACAACTGCAGGAAGCCTACATAGGCCGCATAGGCCAGGCGTGCGCGATGGCGTGCATCGGTCGAGCTCAGGCCCGCCTGGCGGAAGGAGGCGATCAGGTAATCGAGCCGTCGCTGCGACACACGGTCGATCACCGGTCGTACCATCGGATGGTCCAGCGCCTTCAACAGTTCGCTGTAGATAATGTGCGGCTGCACTTCGTGCGCCACCATCTGGAACAGCTGGCGCAGTCGCACGCGCGGGTCCGGCACGTCTTCCAGACTGCCGAACACCTGTTCCTGCTCGAACAGTTCCCAGCGTTCCAGCGCGGCCTGCAGCAGCGCATCACGCGAGGGGAAATGCCAGTAGAAACTGCCTTTGGTCACGCCAAGGCGGCGCGCCAGCGGCTCCACCGCGACGGCGCTGACACCTTGCTCGGCAATCAGATCGAGGGCCGCCTGGGCCCAGTCTTCGGCACTCAGGCGGCTGTTGCGGCCGGCACGCGGTTCGCCGGCGGAAGCGTCAGGTTGATTCATTTGCTGATTTAACCATACGCCGGGGTTCGTTGCAGTACGCGGTTGCGGCCGAAACCGTCGTCAACCGGGCCAGAAGGGATTCCTGCAGCGCACCATACCGTGCAGTATTGACTTCCTGCAGAAGCAATCCATACTAACGAGTATGGTTATGTCCCCTACTCCCGCTGCATTCCATGACCTGCGCCTGGAGGCTGCCCACGGCGCCTCGCTGGCTGCAACTGCCAGCACCTCCGGCCGTCGCGGGCGCGTGCTGTTCGCACACGGCTTTGGCCAGACCCGCCATGCTTGGACAACCACGGCCAAAGCACTGTCGGCCGCTGGCCTGCAGACGCTGGCCTACGACGCCCGCGGTCATGGCGATTCCGACTGGAATGCAGCCGATCTGGCCTATCACGGCGAGCAGTTCGCCGATGACCTGATCGTGCTTGCCGGCGAGCAGCCGCGACCGCCGGTGCTGGTGGCGGCCTCGATGGGGGGCCTGTTCGGCCTGTTGGCCGAATCGCGCTGGCCCGGGCTGTTCTCGGCCATGGTGCTGGTGGACATCACCCCGCGCTGGGATACCGCTGGCGTCGAACGCATCCTCGCCTTCATGACCGCGCACCCGGAAGGATTCGCCTCGCTGTCGCAGGCTGCCGATGTGATTTCGGCCTATGTGCCGCACCGCCCGCGCAAATCCGAGGATTCACTGCGCGCCCTGCTGCGCGAAGATGGCCATGGCCGCTGGCGCTGGCACTGGGACCCGCGCCTGGTGGCCGAGCTGGCCCGCGACAGCGAGCAGCACCAGGATGCACTGGCCGAGGCCGCGCGCCAGGTGAAGTGCCCCCTGCTGCTGGTCAGCGGTGGCCGCAGCGACCTGGTCACCCCGCAGACGGTGGCCGAATTCCTGGCATTGGCGCCACACGCACGCCACGTACAGTTGCCGCAGGCCACGCACATGGTCGCCGGTGATGACAACGACGCCTTTACCGCTACTGTGTTGGACTATCTGGACGTGTTGCCCGCAGCGGATGCTGCAGCTTCGTCCGCCATAAACGAGCACGTCACCGGAGCACGCTCATGAGCCTCGTCATTCCCTTCCTCGCCCTGCTGCTGGCAGGCGCGTTCGTTGCCTACCACCGCATGCGCCTGCTGACCTGGACGCTGATCAGCGTGGCCCTGTTGGTCGCCTGCTGGTTCATTCCTTACGTCAACCAGACCGCCACGATCGTCGCTGCCGCCGTACTGGCCGTGATCGTCGTGCCGCTGCTGCTGCCGTTCATCCGCAAGCCGCTGCTGACCGGCCCGATGATGAAGGTGTTCCGCAAGGTGCTGCCGCCGCTGTCGCAGACCGAGCGGATCGCCCTGGAAACCGGCTCGGTCGGCTTCGAAGGCGAACTGTTCACCGGTGACCCGGACTGGAACATCCTGCTGAACTACCCCAAGCCGCAGCTGACTGCTGAAGAGCAGGCCTTCCTCGATGGCCCGGTCGAAGAGCTGTGCAAAATGGTCAACGACTGGGAGATCACCCACGTCCATGCCGACCTGCCGCCGGAGCTGTGGAGCTTCATCAAGAAGAACAAGTTCTTCGGCATGATCATTCCGAAGGAATACGGCGGCCTGGGCTTCAGCGCGCTGGCCCACCACAAGGTGATCCAGAAGCTGGCATCAGTGTCGAGCGTGGTCAGCTCCACCGTTGGCGTACCGAACTCGTTGGGCCCGGGTGAGCTGCTCAACCATTACGGCACCCAGGAACAGAAAGACCAGTACCTGCCGCGCCTGGCCGATGGCCGCGAAGTGCCCTGCTTCGGCCTGACCGGCCCGTTCGCCGGCTCGGACGCCACCTCGATCCCCGATTACGGCATCGTCTGCAAGGGCGAGTGGAACGGCGAGCAGGTCCTCGGCGTCAAGCTCACCTTCGACAAGCGCTACATCACGCTGGCCCCGGTGGCCACGCTGATCGGCCTGGCCTTCCGCATGTACGACCCGGATGGCTTGATCGGCACCACCCGCGATATCGGCATCACCTTGGCCCTGTTGCCGCGTGACACCGCCGGTGTGGAAATCGGCCGTCGCCATTTCCCGCTCAACTCGACCTTCCAGAACGGCCCGATCCGTGGCAAGGATGTCTTCATCCCGCTGACCCAGCTGATCGGCGGCGCCGAGAAGGCCGGCAAGGGCTGGAACATGCTCAACGAGTGCCTGGCCGTCGGCCGCTCGATCACCCTGCCCTCCACCGCCAGTGGCGGTGCCAAGGCCGGCGCGGTGGTGACCGGTGCCTACGCGCGTATCCGCAAGCAGTTCGGCCTCTCGGTCGGCCGCTTCGAAGGCGTGGAAGAAGCGCTGGCCCGCATTGGTGGCAAGGCGTACAAGATCAGCGCGCTGTCGCAGGCCACCGCTGCCGCTGTGGACCGCGGTGACGTGCCGTCGGTGCCGTCGGCGATCGCCAAGTACCACTGCACCAACATGAGCCGTGAAGTGATCTCGGACGTGATGGACGTGATCGGCGGCAAGGGCATCATCCTGGGGCCGCGCAACTTCGCCGGCCGCAGCTGGCAGGCCGCGCCGATCGCCATCACGGTGGAAGGCGCCAACATCATGACCCGCAGCCTGCTGATCTTCGGCCAGGGTGCGATCCTCTGCCACCCGTGGGTGCTGAAGGAAATGAAGGCTGCGCAGGATCCGGACACCCGTGCCGGCCTGCAGGACTTCGACCGCAGCCTGTTCGGCCACATCCGCTACGGCATCTCAAACGCCGTGCGTTCGTTCTGGTTCGGCCTGACCGGCGCGCGCTTCGGCGCTGCCCCGGGCGATGCCTACACCCGCCGCTACTTCCGCAAGCTGGACCGCTACTCGGCCAACCTGGCGCTGATGGCCGACATCTCGATGATGACGCTGGGCGGCAAGCTGAAGTTCAAGGAATCGCTGTCTGGTCGCCTGGGCGACGTGCTGAGCCACGTCTACATGACCAGCGCCATGCTCAAGCGCTACCACGACGAAGGTGCGCCGCAGGCCGACCAGCCGCTGCTGGCCTGGGCCTTCCATGACAGCGTGCACAAGATCGAGGAATCGCTGTCGGCGGCCCTGCGCAACTTCCCGATCCGTCCGATCGGCTGGCTGATGTGGGCGCTGATCTTCCCGCTGGGCCGTCGTGCCGAGGCCCCGGGCGACCGCCTGAGCCGTCGCGTGGCTGCGCTGCTGATGGCACCGAACGAAGCCCGTGACCGCCTCGCCAGCGGCGTGTTCCTGACCCCGTGCGAGAACAACCCGGGTGGCCGCATCAACAGCTACCTGAGCAAGGCGATCATGGCCGAGCCGGTGGAGCGCAAGTTCATCAAGGCGCTCAAGACCAAGGGCATCGAAGCGCTGGATTTCGTCACCCAGTTGGACGAGGCCGTGGCCGAAGGCGTGATCACCCAGGACGAACGCACCCTGCTCGAGGAGCTGCGTACGCTCACCCTGGAAACCATCACCGTGGACGACTTCGATCCGGAAGAGCTGCGCTCGGCGGGCTACTACAAGCGCGAACAGAAGGGCGCGCAGTCGCAGGCCGCGTGATCGCAGCCACCATGTAAACGACAACGGCGGACTTCGGTCCGCCGTTTCTTTAGGGAGACACCCGATGTCTGCTCCACTGCTTACGCTTTACCACCGCCTGCAGCGCTGGCCTGCCGGCAACTGGTTGTTCTCGCGCGCGGTGTGCTTCAAGGCACCCTACTTCGCCAGCATCGCCCCGCGCATCACTCTCCTCGAGAACGGCCGTTGCGAGGGCACGCTGGCCGACCGCCGCAGGGTGCGCAACCACATCGGCACGGTGCACGCGATCGCGATGTGCAACCTGGCCGAGCTGACCGCCGGGCTGATGGTCGACGCGTCGCTGCCGAAGGGCATGCGCTGGATCCCGAAGGGCATGCAGGTGCAGTACCTGGCCAAGGCGCGCGGCACGCTGCACGCGGTGGCGTTGCCGGCGCAGCCGATCGTGGTGGCAGCGGAAGGCTACGCGTTGCCGGTGACGGTGAGCGTGCGCGACCACGCGGGCACGGAAGTGTTCAGTGCGGTCATCGACATGTGGGTGTCGCCGGCGAAGTGATGTTCCAGCGAACGGCGCAGCCCCTCGTGGGTTGGTCGCGGAAAGCGCTGGTTTGGCTGGGGGCGGTGGGTTCGCGGGGGACGCCGTGAACCCATCCCTGGGGGCTTGGCCGCGGCATCCATGCCGCGGACACCCCCGCGAACCCACCGCCCCCAGCCTCTGACAGTTCTCTGCGGCGTCCACCCACGCAAGAGAAAAAAGAAGAGCAAAAGCAAAAACAAAAGCGGCCCGGTGGCCGCTTTTTTCATGCGCGCAGAACCCACGAGCGCAGCGACCCGCTGTTGCTCTTGATCTTCTTTTTCTTCTCCGTGGGCTGGCCGCGCACGGAAACTGTCGGGGGTCGGGCGGATGGGCTGGGCAGGGGTGTCCGCGGCATGGATGCCGCGGCCAAGCCCCCAGGGATGGGTTCACGGCGTCCCCTGCCCAGCCCATCCGCCCGGCCACCCCCATGACCCGCATTCCGCGACCAACCCACGAGGGGCTCAGCCGTTGGCTGGAAACTCACGCCACCGCGCGAAGAATCAACGCCAGGATCGCCGGCACCGCCTGGATCATGAAAATGCGCCGGCTCACGCTGTACGCGCCATAACAGCCCGCCACCACCACGCACGCCAGCGAGAACGTCACCAGCACCGGCTGCGCCAGCACCAGCCCCAACACGATGCCTGCCGCCAGGAAGCCGTTGTACAGGCCCTGGTTGGCCGCCAGCACCCGCGTGGTCTCCGCCTTCTCCGGCGTATTGCGGAACGTCTTCAGGCCCAGCGGGCGGGTCCACAGGAACATTTCCAGCACCAGGAAATAAACGTGCAGCAGTGCGACCAGCAGGGTCAGGGCGAGCGCGATCCAATACATGGGCGGTTCCTTGAACAGGGATGGAGAATGGGGTCAGATCCCTTTCCCTGCGGGAAAGGGATCTGACCCCGGAAAATCAACGGTCGCGCGGGAGCTTCTTTTCTTCGCGCAGCACGCCGAACGCCGCCAGCGTCATCAACCCGGCCACGGCAACGCCACCGATGAACACCACGTGCGAGCCGAACAGCGACAGCGCCTTGTGCAGCCAGGTGAAGCTCAGGTCGGCACCGCGGTAGACCACCGTGTCGATGGCTGCGCCGGCCTTGTAGCGCCACTGGCGGTCCACGCGGGTGTAGATGGTTTCGCGCGCTGGCTTGAACAGCGAGAACTCGCTGGCCCGGGTCAGCACCTGCACCACCGCCACCATCATCGGCAGTGGCGACGCAGCAAGCACAGAGAAGCCGAGCAGGATGGCGAAGGCGGGAATCAGCAGGGCCGGGGCGATGCCATGGCGCGACAGTAGCCAGCGGGTCAGGCTCAGCTGCAGCAGCAGCGTCAATGCGTTCACCGCGAGGTCGATGCGCGAGAAGAACGCAGTGCTGGCGGCCGGATCGCTGAAGGCCGCACGTACGATACTGGCCTGCTGGTTGTACAACAGGGTGCCCACGCCCACACCGAACATCACCAGGACTGCCAGCCAGCGCAGCAGGGGCTCGCGCACGATCAGCTTCAGACCATCGAGCACGCTTCCACCCATCGGCATTTCACCCGACACCAGCTGCTGCTCGCGTTCGCGCAGTACCGCCCAGTGCCGCAGGCGCCAGATGCAGAACAGGCAGATGACCAGGAAACCGGCCGACACCAGCATCAGGTTGGCGATGCCCACGCGCTGCGCCAGCGCACTGGTGATGAGCGGGCCGAGGAAGGCGCCGACCGTGCCGGCCGCACCGATATATCCGTAGTAGGCCCGCGCCTGCGCATTGGAGAACACGTCGGCCATGAAGCTCCAGAACACGGCCACTGCGAACAGGTTGAACACCATCACCCATAGGAAGAAGGCCATGCCCCGCCCCGGCACTTGGCTGTCGAACAGCGCATAGAAGCCCAGCAGGGTGGCGATGAAGAAGCCGTACACCGCCGGCAGGAATACCCGCCGCGGGAAGCGGCTGACCAGCCAGCCGTAGACCGGCTGCAGCACCAGCATGATCACGAACACGCAGGAGAACAGGAACTGCAGGACGAAGTCCTTCAGCGCGATGCCGTGGCTGGCGAACCAGGCGATCAGCACCGGTGGGAACACCGTCTCCAGGTCGGCCGAGGCGGCCATCGCCTCGCGCACCGGGCGCAGCACGTAGTAACCGCTGAGCAGGCAGAAGAAGTACAGGAACGACCACCACAGCGCCGGCGACTCGCGCAGCGCTGCGACCAGCTTCTTCAGCGGACCGCCCGTCCCGGCCGCGCTCACGCGGCTCCCCTCGCCAGCGAACGGCGGTTGGACAGCGGCATGGCAGGCTCCGGGGGCAGTGAAGCGCGTACGTTATCCAATGCACTGCAACATCGCCAGCGCAGGCTGCACCGATGGCTGCAACGAAGTGTCACGGCATCCCACGCATGACACCTTCTGACACCCGCTTTTGCGGTGTCAAAAATCCAACTTTTTCAACAAGATGCGCATTCATCTTCGCTTTGTTTGTGCACAGGCGAAAAGCGGCGCTAGAATCATCCCCAGCAGTCGCGCACGGGTTCCAACCGATGAAAAAGAACAGCCTGCGTCGTCCGATCCGTTCGGCGGCCACCGGTTTGCTGGGCATGTTGATGCCCCTTGCATTGTCCACCACCGCGCAGACCCCGCCGGCCCTGCCGCCGATGCCGACCAACATCGAGACCGCTGCCGGTGGCGCCATTGCCCACACCCAACCGGCGGCCTACCGCACCGGCCTGGTGCCGCAGGTGCAGTTGCCGGCCGCCGGCTTCAACGTCGCCAACATCGAATCGATGGCGCAGCAGCTCACCTATGGCGAGCGCGTGCCGGGCATGGCGGTGGCCATCGTGCAGGGCGGCCGCGTGCTCAGCGCGCGCGGCTACGGCGTCACCGACGTCAACAACCCTTTGCCGGTCGACGCCCATACCGTGTTCCGCCTGGCGTCGCTGTCCAAGGCCTTCGCCGGCACCATGGCTGGCCTGCTGGTCAACGATGGCACACTGCGCTGGGACAGCAAGGTCACCGACTATGTGCCGGGCTTCCGCCTGAACTCGCCGGAGGCCACCGACCGCCTGACCGTGGCCGATGTACTCAGCCACCGCGTCGGCCTGCCGTACAACGCCTACGACCGCGACATCGAAGGCAACGCCGAGTACTACGCGCTGACCCAGAAGCTGGCCAACACCGGCCTGAAGTGCCTGCCGGGCGACTGCTACGCCTACCAGAACGTGGCCTTCAGCCTGATCGGCGACGTCGTGTATGCCGCCTCCGGCAGTTTCTACGAGCAGTCGGTCGAACGCCGCATCTTCAAGCCGCTGGGCATGAACGATGCCAGCCTCGGCCTGGCCGGCATCCAGGCCAGCTCGCGCTGGGCGCGCCCGCATGTGCGCAGCCGCAACGGCTGGGTATCGCTGACGCCGAAGCCGACCTATTACCGCGTAGCCCCTGCTGCCGGCGTCAACGCCAGCGCCAGTGACATGGCGCAGTGGTTGCTGGCCCATACCGGCCACCGCCCGGACGTGCTGCCGGCGCCGCTGCTGGCGACCCTGCACTCCAGCCTGATCAACACCCCGGGCGAGATGCGCTCGGGCTGGCGCCGCGAACGCCTGCACTCGGCCGGCTACGCGCTGGGCTGGCGCACCTTCGACTACGCCGGTCACGACGTGGTGTTCCATGCCGGCGCCGTGCAGGGTTACCGCGGCCTGGTGGCATTGGTGCCCGAGCGCGACCTCGGCATCGCCATCATGTGGAACGGTGAAAGCGGCCTGCCCAGCGGCCTGCTGCCAACCGTGCTCGACGCCGCCCTCGGCCTGCCGTCGCAACGTTGGCTGGACGTGGACACCGACTTCGGCAGCGACAACCTGATGGCCGAGGGCGCCGCCCCGGCACAGCAGGACAAGCGCAAGGGCAAGGGTGCCTCGGGCAACCGCGCGGTGGCCTCGCCGCGCTGAGCTGGCGAGCTCGACCTTAAGCAGAAGGGCGGCCCTCGGGTCGCCCTTTTTGTTTGCGCGTCGGCGTCCTGCACGCGGCGCCAAACCTGACCGACCACGCCGGCCGCGCATCGACGATGCTAGTGGGCGAAGTAGTGCATTCCTCCATCCACCGGAATCACCGCGCCGGTGATGTACCCCGCCAACGGTGAGGCCAGGAACGCGACCAGGTGCGCCACCTCCTCCGGCTCACCGAAACGCCCCATCGGAATGTTGCGGGCGATGAACTCACGCCGGCTCTCTTCGGTGGGATGCAGGCGATCCAGGATCTGCGCGCTGTTGATACGCCCCGGTGCAATCGAGTTGACGGTGATGCCCTCGCCCGCCACGTCGCAGGACAGCCCCTTGCTCCACAGATGCAGCGCCGCCTTCGCCGGGCTCGCGGCATTCACCGCACGCGGCTCCATCGAGCCACTGAGGTTGATGACACGCCCCCAGCCATTGGCCCGCATCGACGGCAGCAACGCCTGCGTCAGCCGCCGTGCTGACGAGAAGTTCAGCGCCATCGCCTCGTCCCACACCTCATCTGCTGCCGACACCCCGGCCAGCCGCGCACCGCCGGCCGCATTGACCAGGATATCCACGCGCTGCAGCGCCTCCAGCGACGCGCTGGCGATGCGCTGCACATCGTCGGCGTCGGTCAGATCACCCATCACCACCACCGGTACCGGCCCACCCGCCGCCTCGATCGCGGCCGCCACCGACTGCAACGACGTCTGCCGCCGCGCCGTGATCGCCACGCGCACACCCAGCGTTGCCAACACCCGCGCGACACCGGCGCCGATGCCACTGCCTGCGCCGGTGACCAGTGCGGTACGTCCTTCAAGATCGAGTTTCATGTGTTGCCCTGCCAGGTTCTGCCGGCCCATCTGGCCGTGCGGACATGCTCTTTGAATACCCTCGATTGATAAACTCCGGCGAGGTTTCAACATTCAGAACCCGGGGTTTCAGATGAACCTGTTGGAGAGCATGCAGGTCTATGTGCTGGCCGTGGAAAAGGGCAGCCTCAGTGCCGCGGCATCGGCACTGGACATCTCCGCGACGATGGCCGGCAAACACCTGCGCGCACTGGAAGGACGGCTGGGCATGCAGCTGCTGAGCCGCACCACGCGACGGCAGCACATGACCGCTTTCGGTGAGGCCTACTACGGCCGCTGCAAGGAGATCCTGCGCCTGGTGGAGGAAACAGATGCGCAGGCCCAGCATCATCGTCTGGCACCGGCAGGCAAGCTGCGGATCAGTGCACCGGTGATCTTCGGCACGCATGCGCTGGTGCCGGCACTGTCGACCTACATGGACCGCTACCCTGAGGTCAGTGTCGAACTGGTCCTGACCGATCGCGTGGTCGAACTGACCGATGAGGGATTCGAGGCCGCCATCCGCATCGGAATGCTTGCCGACACCACGCATCTGGTGGCGCGTCCGCTCAGCCCCTATCGGCTGACCCTGTGTGCATCACCGGCCTACCTCGCACGGCATGGCACGCCGCACAGCGTGCAGGCGCTGCGGCAGCATCAATGCCTGTCACTGGACCCGGCGGCGCTGTCGCACTGGCTGGGCAACGAAGCAATGTCGGCAGGGCCGCTACCCTCACGCCTGCAGATCAACAATGGCGAAGCGTTGCGGCTGGCCGCGCTGCAGGGGCTGGGCATCATCCTGCAGTCGAGCCTGCTGCTGGCGGCGGACATCGATGCCGGTCGCCTGGTCCCGTTGCTGCCGGCACACGGCCAGCACGGTCGGCCCATGCACGTGGTCTATTCGCACGACCGCTATCACTCGACCCGGCTGCGCAGCTTCGTGGAGTTTATGGTCGAGCGGTTTCCCCGCGAAGCAGCTGATCATCGCAACTGGCCAGGCGCAGACAGCCCATAAAAAAACCCCCTCCCCGCTGGGCAGTCGGGGAAGGGGTCTCAGGGTACGGCTATCGGGAAGTACTTAGATCAGCGGTGCCGGAGTTGCCGGAAGGGCCACCGGGGCGGCCTTCTTCTTGCGGGCGGCCGGCTTGCGCTTGGCAACCTTCTTGGCAGCCTTCTTCGGGGCAGCCTTCTTGGTGGCCTTCTTCGCAGTCTTCTTCACCGCCTTCTTGGCGGTCTTCTTTACCGCCTTCTTTACTGCCTTCTTGGCGACTTTCTTCGCCGGCTTGCGGGCAGTGGCTTTCTTGGCGGTCTTCTTTACGGCTTTCTTGGCAGTCTTCTTGGTGGCCTTCTTGGCTACCTTCTTGACGGCCTTCTTCGCGGTCTTCTTTACGGCCTTCTTGGCAGTGGACTTCTTGGCTACCTTCTTCGCAGCCTTCTTCACTGTCTTCTTTGCCGTAGCCTTCTTGGCGACCTTCTTGGCAGCCTTCTTCACTGCCTTCTTGGCGGTCGCCTTCTTCGCGACCTTTTTCACTGCCTTCTTGGCAGCGGCCTTCTTGGCGACCTTCTTCACCGCTTTCTTGGCGGCGGGCTTTTTCTTCGCAGCTTTCTTGGTTGCCATGGTGATGGCTCCTCGTCAGTGATAGGGAGTTGAAACGCCCAGGTGGATCAAACCCGCCCATGCTGCGTGCGGGGACCGCCGGCGCGTCAGGCGCGCCGTTACGGATGCGGTGATGCCCGCCACGATCGGCGGAGCAGGCATCGGAACAGGGGTCGCCTTGCATTTCTCCGGGGGAAGCGGGGCCATGTCCACCGTCTTGAGGATCGCGGTGGTCTTCGAGGGGCTGCTTCGCATCGGACGATTGATTCTGCGCACTCGGTTTGGCAGGCAAGGTCTGCTGAGGCGAAACCTAATCACGGTTTTTTTTACTGTCAACAACCCCCGCGAAAAATTTTCACATCCGCCGCGTCCCGGGAACCCTTCCCGCGCCTGCCGATGCTCGTTCGCGAGCGCCGGCAAACACTGCATTGCGCATCGTCGCTGCCATCAACTGCGCACGAGCAGCGAAGAAAAAACACTTGAAATAAGCACTCTGCGTCATGTAGGAGCATGAAGCAGAACGTCGCGCGGCGACGCGGCCATGCATGGCGACGCACACGCCAACGCCAGCACAACGGACCTGCAACAAGACCAAAAAGTTTTCACATCCTGGCGTGCCTCCGCGGGGGTGGAAACGCGGATTTGCGCAAAACTGCGCACGCCTTTTGGCCGCGCTCAACACCGGCTGATGCCATGGCGATGGCATGCGGCGAACCGGTCGGCATAAGTTCGACGCGTCCTCCAGAACGAAAACGGCCACCCGAGGGTGGCCGTTTTCGTACCGGGGAAACGACGACTCAGTGCTCTTCGTCTTCCAGGCCTTCGGCATACGCGTCCGGGTCCAGCAGCTCGTTGAGCTCTTCGCTGTTGGACACTTCGACCACGAACATCCAGCCGTCGCCGTAGGCGTCTTCGTTGATGGTTTCCGGCTTGTCGGCCAGCGCCGAGTTGACCTCGACGATGGTGCCGCTGATCGGGCTGTAGACGTCGGAGGCGGCCTTCACCGACTCGACGACCGCGATCTGCTCGTTGGCCTTGGCGGTCGTGCCGACTTCCGGCAGCTCGACGTAGACCAGGTCACCCAGCAGGCCCTGAGCGTGGTCGGAAATACCGACGGTAACGCGGCCATTGCCTTCGACACGGGCCCACTCATGGGACTTGAGGAACTTGAGGTCGCCGGGGATCTCGCTCATGGGACTGCTCCAGAGATATGCAGGGGGTGGAAAAAACGGGGCTAGTGTAACCAACCGGCCGCCACTGCTGGCAGTGACGACCGGCACGTTTGGATCATGCGTCGGTGAGTACGCCGGGCTGGGCCTGGCCTTCGCGCACGAACGGGAACTTGACCACCCGCACCGGCACCTGACGGCCGCGGATGTCGACGGTGACCTGGCCGAGTTCACCGGCCGGCACGCGCGCGAAAGCGATGCCCTTGGCCAGGGTCGGCGAGAAGGTGCCGGACAGGATCTCGCCCTGGCCGCCGGCGGTGGTGACCGCCTGACCATGGCGCAGCACGCCCTTCTCATCCATCACCAGGCCGATCATCTGACGTGCGTTGCCGGCCGCCTTCTGCGCCTCCAGCACGTCGCGGCCGATGAAGTCGCGACCTTCGTCCAGCGACACTGTCCAGGCCAGCGCCGCCTCGTACGGGCTGATCACTTCGTCCATGTCCTGGCCGTACAGATTCATGCCGGCTTCCAGGCGCAGGGTGTCGCGCGCACCGAGGCCGGCCGGCTTCACGCCGGCGGCGATCAGGCGGTTCCAGAACGCGACCACGGCATCCTGCGGCAGCAGGATCTCGAAACCGTCTTCGCCGGTGTAGCCGGTGCGGGCAACGAACAGTTCAACGCCGTCGTCGGACTGCACCTGCAGCGCGGCGAAGCGGCCGAGCTTGCCCAGCGACTCACGGTCGGCTTCGCGGGCCAGGCCGATGACGATGTCGCGCGCCTGCGGCCCCTGCACGGCGAGGATCGCCAGGTCCGGACGCTGCTCGACCGAGACGTTGAACGGCGCAGCCTGCTCGCGCAGCCAGGCCAGATCCTTCTCGCGGGTGGAGGCATTGACCACCATGCGGAAGAAATCTTCGCCCAGGTAATAGACGATCAGGTCGTCGATGACGCCGCCCTGCGGATTCAGCATGCACGAGTACAACGCCTTGCCGGTGGCCTTGAGCTTGTCGACCGAGTTGGCCAGCAGGCGACGCAGGAACGGCTTGACCTGGTCGCCGCGCAGGTCGACCACGGTCATGTGGCTGACGTCGAACACGCCCGACTCACGACGCACCAGGTGGTGCTCGTCCAGCTGCGAGCCGTAGTGGATGGGCATGTCCCAACCCCCGAAATCGACCATCTTGGCGCCAAGGGCGCGGTGGGTATCGTTGAGCAGCGTCTTCTGGGTCATGACCGGGTCCGGCAGCAGAGGAAACAAGAACGCGCATTATCCCAGATCGGTCGGCCGCAGGTCGCGCCGCAGCGCAGCGGGGGTGTTGGCCGGCCTGCGGCCGGCGGACGCTTTCTACAAGCCAGAGCGCAAAGCGTGTCGGCTCGGCGAAGTCGACGGCTTGGCTGGAGCGGTAGGGGCGATCGGGACACGCCGTGAACCCGTCCCTGGGGGCTCGGTCGCGCCATCCATGGCGCGAACGGTCCCGCTCGCCCCTACCGCTCCAGCCTTTCAACGTTCCCGGTGACGGGACGGAAGGCAAATGCCAGAGCAAGAGCAGATTTGGGTGTCGATACATATATAGAGAGAAGGGTCGGAGCCCCTTCCTGCGGAAAGGGATCCGACCCCGGGCGCACGGAGCGCAGCGACCCGCTTTTGCTTATCGCTTTTAATTTCTTCTCCGTGGGCTGGACGCGCACGGAAACTGTCGGGGGTCGGGCAGGTTGGGTTCGCGGGACCGTTGGCGCCATGGATGGCGCCATCGAGCCCCCAGGAATGGGTTTACGGCGTGTCCCGCGAACCCAACCCGCCCGACCCTACAAACAGACCCCGACGCATCAAGCGACCACCCACGAGGGGCTGCGCCGTTGGCTGGAAAACTCAGCCGGCCGCTTCGACCACCAGCGCACTGCCCTGCACCGCCACCACCCGCACCAGCGTGCCGGCCGGCAGCTCCGGCCCACTCACCTGCCACGACGCGTCATCGATGCTGACCCGGCCCTGCCCGCCGACGATGGCCTGCTGCAATGGCACCACCCGCCCGACAAGCTGTTCAGCGCGACGGTTGAGCAGCGGCGCGTCGCTCTGCCGCGCGCGCGGCTTGCCCCAGTGCCGGTAGCACTGGATCGACAGCACGCTCAGCACCACGAAGGCGACCACCTGCCACAGCACCGGGATATCGGCGAACACCGCCACCAGCGCGAACACCGCCGCCGCACCGATGCCGATCCACAGCATGAACGCGCCGGGCGCCAGCGCTTCCGCGGCGAACAGCAACAACGCCAATGCACCCCAGGCAACGACTTCCCAGCGCATGTCAGCCTCCAATCGGCGGCGGGCGCTTGGCCGGCGGCCGGGTTTCCTGGTTGGACAGGGCCTGCTTGGCCAGTTCGGCCACGCCGGCAATCGAACCAATCACCCCGCTGGCCTCCATCGGCATCAGCACCAGCTTCTGGTTCGGCGACGTGGCCAGCGCCTTGAACGCTTCCACATACTTCTGTGCGATGAAGTAGTTGATGGCCTGGACATCACCGTCGGCGATCGCCGCCGACACCACCTGGGTCGCCTTGGCTTCGGCTTCGGCCAGACGCTCGCGGGCTTCGGCGTCGCGGAACGCGGCCTCGCGCCGCCCCTCCGCTTCCAGCACCGTGGCCTGCTTCTCGCCTTCGGCGCGCAGGATCTCGGACTGTCGCGAACCTTCCGCCTCGAGGATCTGTGCGCGCTTCTCGCGCTCGGCCTTCATCTGCCGTGCCATCGCATCGAGCAGGTCGCGCGGCGGCTGGATGTCGCGGATCTCGATGCGGTTGACCTTCACGCCCCAGGGGTTGGTCGCATGGTCGACCACGCTGAGCAGCTTGGCGTTGATCACCTCGCGCTGGCTGAGTGATTCATCCAGGTCCATCGAGCCGATCACGGTACGGATGTTTGTCTGCACCAGGGCGATCATCGCCACTTCCAGCACGGACACCTCGTAGGCGGCCTTGGCTGCGTCCAGTACCTGGAAGAACACCACGCCATCGACACGCACCGCGGCGTTGTCCTTGGTGATCACTTCCTGGCCGGGCACGTCCAGCACCTGCTCCATCATGTTCACCTTGCGTCCCACCCCGTAGACGATCGGGATCAGGAAATGCAGGCCGGGCGACATCGTGTGGGTGTAACGGCCGAACCGCTCGACGGTCCACTCATAACCCTGCGGCACCATCCGTACCGCCTTGAACAGGATGACCACGGCCACGAAGGCCAGTACCGCGCTGAAGAACATGGTCGGGAACATCGCGCTTTCCTTATGGGAGACGTCCGGAGCCCAGCATAGCGCGCGGATGCAGGCAGTGCGGGTGCGGGACGTTCCAGCGGAAAGCAGCCGAGCGTGGCCCGGCTCTACAGCATGGGCCCGGTCAGATCCGGGTCGTGGCCAGGAAGCGCTCGCGGTCCTGCTGGGTCTGCCGGCGGATCTCGGCCAGCGCCTGGCTTTCGGTCGCCTCCAGCATCGCCTCGAACAGGCGCTGGAAGTGATGCCGCATCGCATTGCGTGCCGCGACCGGATCGCGCGCACGCAGACCCTCGAAGATCGCCATGTGCTCGTCGGCGCGACTGGCGCCATCGTCGTGGCATACCCGGGCATAGACCTCGGTCACCCGCGGCAGCTCGCTGCGCATGCGCCAGATCTGCTGCACCAGATACTCCACCACCGGATTGCCCGACAGGCGGGCGATGGCCAGGTGGAAGCGGCGGTCGTAATCGCCGGCCTCGTCATCGGTGAGGTCACGCCGGCACAACGCTTCGGCCAGTACCTGCAGCTCGGCGATGCCGGCCTCATCGATATTGCTTGCCGCCAGCGCGGCAGCTTCTGCCTCGAACACGGCACGCGCAGCGGTCAGGTCGAAGGCGCTGATATCGGGCAGCCCGCCGGCAGCCTGTGCCGGGCGCGGCTTCACATAGACACCCGAGCCGATACGGATCGCGATCCAGCCCTGCGCTTCCAGGGCGATTTCCGCCTCGCGGATGGTCACCCGGCTGACGCCGAAGCGTTCGGCAAGTTCACGTTCGCCCGGCAGGCGCGAACCCGACGGATATTCGCCATCTTCGATCAGCTTGCGGAGCTTGGCGGCGATGGTCTGGTAGAGACGGTTGGCGGACATGCGGCTGACCCTTGGCGGTTCCCTCCGGGCCCGTCCCCGGCCACCGGGCACGGTGCGGGTCCGGTTGGAGCGACGGCGCGACCATTGGCCGCGCCGCCCTGTTCAGAACTTGTATCGTACACCGAAATACGCGCGCCGCCCGTAGCTCACCACCTCGCGGAAATTACCGTAAAGCGGCTGGTATGCCACGCGTGGCTCGTTGGTCAGGTTCATCAGTTCCAGCGACAGCGACAGCTGCTTGTTCACCCGGTAACGCAGGCGCAGGTCGACGCTGGTGTTGTCATCGTAATAGCGGTTCTGCTGCGCCGTGTTCCCGGTGAAGTCCTGGTAATAGTGCGAACGGAACTTGCCGATGGCCTGGATGTTGAAGCGGCCCACATCCCAGTAGAGGGAACCGGACAGCACGTGCCGCGAGAATCCGCTCAGGCCTGCCGGCGGCACGATGGCCGGGATGATCGATCCGTCGGCAGCCAACTGCTCGCCCAACCGTGAATCCTGGGTCTGGTAGTCGGCGTCGGCATAGTTGTAGCTGACCTTGAAGCCGAGACCATCGAACGGCTTGGGCAGATACGAGAACCGGTGGGTGGCACTGAGCTCGATACCGGTCAGGGTGCTGTCCTCGTCGGTGGTCACCTGCTGGCGCACCGGCACGGTCACCGTCTGTCCGTTGATGGTGTAGGTTTCCGGCACCAGCGCGGTGGCGGTGCCACCGTTGAACTGCTTCCAGTACACCGCACCGGCCAGCAGCGTGTCCGGGTTCGCATACCACTCCAGCGAGACATCACCGTTCCAGGACATCAACGGCTGTGCGGCCGGATTGCCGCTGGCACTGATGTCATCCAGCGCGTCGGCCAGGCCGGTATAGGTGGCATCGCTGCTGACATTGATGGTTCGACCGGCACCGAGTGCGGCGATATCCGGGCGTGACATCGCACGATACGCGCCTACCCGCAGCAGCAGGTCCGGCTTCAGCTCGAAGGCGGCATTCAGGCTTGGCAGCAGCTTGTCGTTGCCCGACTTGAACACCTGGGTGGTGAAATCACCCGTGGGTTGCAGGCGGATCGTGCCGTCGCCGTTGTCGATGATCGCCAGGTCGGTGCGCACACCTTCCGAGCGCACGTCGGTCTTGACCCAGCGCAGGCCGACATTGCCAGTAACCGGCAATCCGAACAGCGTGCTGCTGAACTCGCCCATCAGGTACAGCGCGCGGGTTTTCTCGGTCACGTCGACGTTGTTCGGATCCTGGAAATCCGGGTCCAGGCCGCTGTCGCTGGTGCCGCGGAAGGACTCGTAGAGGCAGCTCGGATCGAAGTACGCCCACGAGGAGATCGTGTTGCCGCTGGCCGCATCCATGAAGTCGTCCTGCGGGAACGGTGCACGGCAGGCACGGTTGGCGGCAATGATCTTCGCTTTGTCGGCCGCCACGCGCTGGTCGTAGTCGGTCACCAGGGTGTTGTCGCGCAGGCGGTAGTCGGCCTGGCTGGCGCGCACGCCACCCTTGATGCGGGTGAAGAAACCGGACTCGGGCATGAAGCTGGCATCGAAGCGGCCGGCCTTGATCTTGTGGTCGTTCTCGGTCGCGCTGGAGGTCACCCGCGCCGCACCGGTGTAGGCATCCCAGTTGTTCGGATCGAAGTTCGGCGCCAGCGCCACGCTCGGCACCTCGCCATGCCAGTCCCAGTCGTAGTCGACATAGCCGGTGGCACCGCTGCTGATGCCCGGCACGATGGCGTTGTTGACGTCGCGCTGGTTGGCGCGCAGCCGGGTCATGCGCTCGCTGTCCAGGCGGTTGGTATGCGAATAGGAAACATCGGTGGACAACTCCCAGGCCGGGCTCGGGCGCAGGATCAGGTTGAGGCCGCCGCCGGTGTATTCCTCGCCGCGCCAATAGCGGTTGGAGGTCGAATCGATGGAGGTGCTGCCATGCAGGTGACGGACGATGCCGTCCTCGTCCACGACACGCTGGGTGATGCCGCGACGTGCGTTGGACAGGCTCAGGTCGCTGCGGTTCTCGTCCCAGTTGCGCTCGGTATGCTCGAAATCGAGGTTGACCTCGACCACGTCGTTGGGCCGCCACTGGACCGCCGCGAATTCGCTCTGGCGATCATTGCGTTCCTGCTTCATGCGATAGATGCGGCTGCTTGGCACCAGGTAATAGGGGGCGCCGTTGGCGATGGCCTGCGCGCTGACTTCACTGCAGTTGGCATTGGCCACATTCTGCCTGCCATCACAGGCATACCAGGTGGAACCGCTGGTGATGCTCTCCTCCGGATCGGTGCCCTCCAGCCGCTGGACGCCCAGCGAGATGCCGAGCTTCTGGCCGTTGCCGAATTCGAACTGGTCGATGTAGCTGGCGGTACCGCGATAGCCGATGCCATCGTCGTCGCGGTACTTCTTGTCATACTCGGCCCAGCTGCCACGCAGATCGATCTGCGCCGAGCGCTTGCCGTACTCCAGCGGCTTGACCGTCTCCAGCCCGATGGTGCCGGCGACACCGCCTTCGATGATGTCGGCACGCTGGGTCTTGTAGATTGCCACCGTGTTGATCAGCTCGGCCGGGAACATGTTGAAGTTCACCGAGCGGTCGCCGCTGCCGTTGGTGATCTCGCGGCCATTGAAGTTGGTGCTGCTGAGGAATGCGCCAAGGCCACGGATCGAGATTTCCGACGCGCCGGTCTTGTCGCGGGTCGAGGCGGCACCGGTCAGCGTTTCGATCGCATCGGCCAGCGACGGCGCGGGCAGGTCGCCGATGTCATCGGCCGACAACACATCGGCGATCACCGTGTCGTCGCGCTTCTTGTTGATCGAACTCTGCATCGACTCGCGGATGCCGGTGACCTGGACCTGGTCCAGGGTGGTGGCGTCCTGCCCGGAACCGGTAGCGGCAGACTGCGCCTGTACGGCCGGCGAAGCCGCCAGCGCAGCGAGCAGCGCCACGATCAGTGGTGTGGGTGACAACGGTGTACGACGTACAACTCCGGCAGGTAGCCGCATGGTTTTCCTCCTCCCAAAGGATCGCCCGGACGGTAGGCGTGGGACGCAGCTTCGACACGCCGACACAGAAATGTCAACCAACTGGACTGGATTTTTCGTAATACCTTTGATTCAGACCGGTTGCCCGCCATTTCATGTGCTGATGCAGCATGACTTTGCGCGCAACGTGGCTTACAACACACCCAACAAGTGGTATGCACACCCACTCTGAAACCACGGCATCGCCGTCTCTGGAAGGACTTCATGCGCACTCACTCGACTTCGCACCGCCTTTCTAAACCTACGCTTGGATATTGCCTGGCAATTGGACTGGCAACATGCCTGACCAGTTCACCAGCAATGGCTGCCAGCTGGCTCGTCCACGACGCCAGCGAGTTCGCCACCGCCGCTGCCGCCCTGCAGCCCGGCGATGAGATCGTGCTGGCCGATGGCACCTGGACCGACGCGCGCCTTCTGCTGAAGGGCCAGGGCACGGCCGCCGCGCCGATCGTGCTGCGCGCGCAGACGCCGGGCAAGGTGATCCTCAGCGGGGCATCGGACCTGCGCCTGGCCGGCAGCTACCTGCAGGTCTCCAACCTGGTGTTCCGCAACGGCTACACCCCGGGTGACGCGGTGGTGGCCTTCCGCGAGTCGAGCAAGGCGGTAGCCAGCCACAGCCGCGTCACCGGCTTGGTCATCGACGACTACAGCAACCCCGATGGCAGCGACCAGGACTACTGGGTGTCGCTGTACGGCAGCAACAACCGCGTCGACCACAGCCAGCTGCGTGGCAAGACCAATGCCGGCCCGACGGTGGTGGTGGTGCGCGATGCCACCCAGGGCCTGGACAACCAGCACCGCATCGACCACAACTGGTTCGGCCCGCGGCCGGCGCTGGGCGTCAATGGCGGCGAAACGATCCGCGTCGGCACCAGCGACACCTCGCTGAGCGATTCCAACAGCACTGTCGAGAACAACTGGTTCGAGGGCTGCGATGGCGAGACCGAGATCGTTTCCAACAAGTCCGGCGGCAACACCTTCCGCGGCAACGTGTTCTATCGTTCGGCCGGCGCGCTGACCCTGCGTCATGGCAACGGCAACCGGGTGATCGACAACCTCTTCCTCGGCGACGACAAGGCCGGCACCGGCGGCGTGCGCATCATCAATGCCGACCAGACCGTCAGCAACAACTACTTCGAACGGCTCGCCGGCTCCAGCAACCGTTCGGCGCTGGCGGTGATGGATGCACAGGCCAATCCGCCGTTGTCCGGCTATGCGCCGGTGGTCAACGCCACCATCAGCCGCAACACGTTTGTCGACGTGGCGAAGATCAGCTTCGGCGTGGGCCATGACCAAGCCAAGGGGATCGTGGTTGCCGCCAGCAACAGCCACTTCAGCGGCAACCTGATCGTCAACCGCACCAGCAAGAACCCACCGAATGCGGCCAGCTCGCTGGCGGGCATCGCCTTCAGCAACAACGTGCAGTCGCCGCAGGCCAGCAGCATATTCCCGGGCGGGGTGAGCAGCGCCAGCATCGCCCTGCAGCAGGCCGCCAGCGGCCTGTGGGTTCCGGCAACGCCCCTGCCCGCCATTGGCGCCGATCCGGCGCTGGCAATGACCCCGCGCGAACAGACGGGGGTGGACTGGTATCCCAAGGTGGGCGAGGTTGCCCTGTCACGCACCAGCACCGGAGTTGATCGATGAGGTTGCAGCCGCTGTCCCTGTGTTCCCACCGCCTGGCGCTCGCCCTGGCCCTGGCCGCTCCTTTCGCCCTGATGCCGACGGCACCGCTGCACGCGGCACCTGCCGCGGCTGCGCGACAAGGCGATACCGCGCCGGTACTGGTGACCTCTGCACAGTGGCAGCAGATGGCCAGCGAGGGCAGCCGCTATCCGTGGTTCGCCAAGGAGCAGGCGCGTACGCAGAAATCGCTGCAGAAGATGATGAAGGCCGGCATCGACGTACCGGTGCCGAAGGACAAGGGCGGCGGTCGCACCCATGAGCAGCACAAGCGCAACTACCAGGCCCTGCTGGCCGCCGGCACCCTGTACCGGCTGACCGGCGACAAGGCCTATGTCACCTATTCGCGCGACATGCTGCTGCAGTACGCCAAGCTCTACCCGACCCTCGGCCCGCATCCGGAAGGACGCGGGCAGATTCCCGGCCGGGTGTTCTGGCAGGTGCTCAACGATTCGGTCTGGCTGGTCAATGCCATCCAGGGCTATGACGCGATCCGCGATGCCCTGTCGCCGCAGGATCGGCAGACCATCGAATCGCAGGTGTTCCGGCCGATGGCCGAGTTCCTGGCGAGCGAGCCGAAGAACTACGACCAGATCCACAACCACGCCACCTGGGCGGTGGCCGCCACCGGCATGACCGGCTACGTGCTGCGCGATCCGGAACTGGTGGAGAAATCGCTGCGCGGCAGCCGCAAGGATGACCAGTTCGGTTTCCTGCGGCAGATCGACCTGCTGTTCTCGCCCGATGGTTATTACGAGGAAGGCCCCTACTACCAGCGCTATGCGCTGGCGCCGTTCCTGCTGTTCGCCAACGCGATCGAACGCAACGAGCCGCAGCGGAAGATCTTCGCGCGCCGCGACGGCGTGCTGCTGAAGGCGGTGGACGTGCTGGTGCAGACCAGCTACGACGGCCTGTTCTTCCCGATCAACGATGCGATCCTGGACAAGGGTATCGACACCGAAGAGCTGGTGGCGGGCATCGGCATCGCCTATGCGCAGGCCGGCGATGATCGTCTGCTGTCGGTCGCGCAGCAGCAGAAACGCCTGCTGCTGTCACCGGAAGGCCTGCAGGTGGCGCAGGCATTGGCGGCCAACAAGGCCAAACCGTTCGACTACCGGCCGATGCTGCTGCGCGATGGCCCGGACGGTGAACGCGGCGGTCTGGCAATCCTGCGCATGGGCGGCGAACGCGGCCAGGCGTTGGTGCAGAAGGACACCATGCAGGGCATGGGCCACGGTCACTTCGACAAGCTCAACTGGTTGTTCTACGACAACGGCAGTGCCGTGGTGACCGACTACGGTGCGGCGCGCTTCCTCAACGTGGAAGCCAAGCGAGGCGGCATCTACCTGGCCGAGAACCGCAGCTGGGCCAAGCAGACCGTGGCCCACAACACCCTGGTGGTGAACGAGCAGAGCCACTTCAAGGGCGACTGGAAGCGCGGTGAGGAGCATGCGCCAACGGTGCGCTTCTTCCAGGCCGACGCGGATACGCAGATCGCTTCGGCGACGATGCGCGACGCCTACCCGGGCGTGGTATTCACCCGCACCCAGGCACTGCTGCGTCACCCCGAACTGGGCCTTCCAGTGGTGCTGGACCTGCTGCAGGTGCACGGCGACAAGGCCGCGCGTTACGACCTGCCGCTGCACTTCAACGGCCACATCGTCACCACCGGTTTCGAAGCCGAGCATTTCCCCACCCAGCGCCCGGTGCTCGGCAGCGACAACGGCTACCAGCACCTGTGGCTGGACGCGCGTAGCAAGGCCGGCAGTGAACCGCGCACGCTGGCGTGGCTGCTCGATGGACGCTTCTACACCTACCGCTTCGGCAGCAGCGCGTCATCGCAGGCGCTGCTGGTGGAAAGCGGCGCCAACGATCCCGAATTCAACCTGCGCCGCGAACCGGCGCTGCTGCAGCGTGTGGAGGGACAGAAGGACGTGACCTTCTTCAGCGTGCTGGAGCCGCATGGCGAGTACAACGGCACCGCCGAGTACGTGCACGGCGCCGACAGCCGCATCAAGGAGATCGTCCGCACGCGTGGCAATGATGCCGAGGTGCTTGAACTGCGCCTGGCCAGCGGTGCACGCATCGCACTCGGTGTGGCCGACGACAGCAAGGCGAAGGGCGAACACAGCGTGACCGTGGACGGCCATGCCTACCGCTGGAGCGGCAGCCATGCGCGCATGGACCGCAGCAAGGGTGACGCGCGATGAACGGCCCCTCGGCCGTGGCCACGCTGCGCAGGGTGCCGGTGCGTTCGGCCGTGCGCTGGCTGATCGTCGGCCTGATCGCGGTGGCTACGGTAATCAACTACATCGATCGCAATGCGCTAGCGGTGATGTGGCCGGAGATCGCCAAGGAGGTCGGCGCGACCAAGGACGACTACGCGCTGCTGGTCACGGTGTTCATGCTGTTCTACGCCGCTGGCCAGTTCCTGTTCGGGCGCCTGTTCGACATGATCGGGACGCGGCTCGGGTTCGCGTTGTCGATCAGCGTGTGGTCGATCTCGATCGCGCTGCATTCGGTCACCCATTCCATGCTGTCCTTCAGCGTGGTGCGGGCGATGCTGGGCATCAGCGAAGCCGGTGCCTGGCCCGGCGCGGTGAAAGCCAACGCCGAATGGTTCCCCGCGCGTGAACGCGCCCTCGCACAGGGCATCTTCAACGCAGGTGCGTCCATCGGCGCCATCGTTTCGGCGCCGGCCATCGCCGGCCTGTACCTGTGGCTGGGCTGGCGCGGCACCTTCGTGCTGGTCGGTGCGCTTGGCTTCCTGTGGCTGCTGCCGTGGCTCTTCGTCTATCGCGCCGGCCCCGACAAGCACCCGTGGGTGAGTGACGCCGAGCGACGCCTGATCATGGAAGACCAGACCGGCCAGCAGCGCGCGGATGCGCCCAAGGTCAGCGTGCGTTCGCTGCTGGCCCACCGGCAGAGCTGGGGCATGCTCGCCTGCCGTTTCCTGCTGGACCCGATCTGGTGGCTGTTCGTATCGTGGCTGCCAATCTATCTGGCCGAGACCTTCGGATTCGACATCAAGCAGATCGGCCTGTTCGCCTGGGTGCCCTTCGTCGGCGCCATGCTGGGCAGCCTCAGCGGCGGCTGGCTGTCGGGGCGGATGATCAATGCCGGTCATAGCGTGGACCGCGCGCGCAAGCTTTCGATTTCGCTGGGCTGCGTGATCATGGCACCGGCCCTGCTCGGCGCGGTACTGGCCAACCAGCCGCTGTTTGCGGTGCTGGCAATCGCTGCGGTGCTGTTCGGTTTCCAGATCGCCATCGGCAACATCCAGACCCTGCCCGGCGATCTGTTCGACGGCCGCTCGGTCGGCACGCTGGCCGGTCTCGGCGGCCTGGCCGCTGTGGCCGGGACGTTGATCACCACCTGGCTGGTGCCGGTGCTGACCCGCCATTCCTACGCACCGATTTTCATCCTCGTCGCCGCACTGGTGCCGCTGTCGCTGGTGGCGCTGTGGTGGTGGACCGGACCGATCCACAAGCTCGACCGCAACGACGGTTGAGCCCCCCCTTCCCTCATATTCCCCCGCAAACCAAGGAGTTTCCCGCATGTCGTTCCAGGACAAGGTGGCCATCGTCACCGGTGGTGGCCGTGATATCGGCCGTGCCGTCTCGATCAAGCTGGCTGCGGCCGGTGCACGCGTCTGCCTCAATTACGCCAACGACGAAGCCAGCGCACAGGAAACGCTGGCGCTGATCAAGGCGGCCGGTGGCCAGGCCATCGCTCACCGCGCCGACGTCACCGATCCGGCCGCGGTGGCCGGTCTGGTCGCAGCAACCCAGGCGGCATTCGGCCAGCGCATCGATGTGCTGGTGAACGTGGCCGGCGGCATGGTCGAGCGTCGTCCGCTGGCCGACATCGATCCGGCGTTCTTCCACAAAGTCATCGACCTCAACCTGACCTCCACCTACCTGACCACCCACGCGGTGGTGCCGCACATGGGCGAAGGCGCAGCGATCGTGAACTTCGCCTCGCAGGCCGGTCGCGATGGCGGTGGCCCTGGCGCGGCGATCTACGCCACAGCGAAGGCCGGCGTGATGACCTTCACCCGGGCCATGGCCAAGGAGCTGGGGCCGAAGGGCATCCGCGTGAATGCGCTGTGCTGCGGCATGATCGCCACGCGCTTCCATGACGAATTCACCAAGCCGGAAGTGCGCACGGCGGTGGCCGGCGCCACGCCGCTGCGTCGCCAGGGCCAGCCGGACGAAGCGGCTGATGCGGCGGTGTACCTGGCGTCGGACGCAGCAGCGTTCGTCACCGGCACCAATCTGGACGTCAACGGCGGCACCTACTTCTCCTGACCGGACCGAAGCCCATGCAGCGCTGGATCACCCTGCTTTCCCTGGCCATCGGCAGCGCCGTGGCCGCCCCCGTGGCACTGGCCGCACCGGTCTGGGTCACCGCCTGGACTGCCTCGCCCGCGCCTGACCGCAAGGATGGCAGCGCCGATGCGCCGGTACAGTTCGCCGCGCAGACCGTGCGCCAGGACATGCGCCTGGGCAGCAAGGGCGATGCGCTGCGTCTGCGCATCAGCAACGAGCTGGGCACCACGCCGCTGCATGTGGAAGACGTGCGGGTGCGCCTGAAGGATGGCAAGGCGGCAGCGTTGCCGGTCACCGTCGATGGACGCGCGTCCATCGACGTACCGGTGGGTGCAGCGCTGCTGAGTGATGCGCTGCCGCTGCAGGTCGCCGCCCTGCAGGAGATCAGCGTGACCGCGTACTTTCCGCAGCCCACCCGCCCTGCGGTGCGCCGCACCGTGGTGCGTTTGGCCGACGGCAAGCAGGATGCGGTGGCCGACAGCGTGCGCGTGGGTTACCAGCAGAATGTGTTCTCGGCCGTGCTGGTACAGCGCGCGGATCGTCCGCAGGTGATCGTGGCACTGGGTGATTCCATCACCGAAGGCGCGACCGCCTCGCGTGGCTCGTTCAACCAATGGCCCGAGCGGCTCGGCCAGCGCCTGCAGCAGGCCTGTCCGGACCGCTTCGTGGTGCTCAACCAAGGCATCAGCGGCAACAAGCTGCTGGACCATGGCCGCAGCCACAGCGCGCTGTCACGGCTGGATCGCGACGTGATCGCGGTGGCTGACGCCGACCAGGTGATCCTGTTCGAAGGCATCAATGACATCCGCCACGGTGGCGGTGCACAGCCCCTGCCGGGACGCAGCGCGGCAGACATGCTGCTGGGCTACCGCCAAGTGGCGGCCCGGCTGCATGCGCATGGCATCCGCGCCCATCTCGGCACACTGACGCCCTTCGGCGATTCGGAGCGCTACGAACCGGTATCGGCCGCCACCCGCACCGCAATCAACCAGTGGGCGCGAGGCCAGGACACCGGCTTCGATGGCGTCGTGGATTTCGATGCGGCGCTGCGTGATCCGAAACAGCCGGAATCACTGCCGGCGAACATCACTCGCGATCATCTGCACCCGAACGACGAGGGCTACCGGCGCATGGCGGATTCGATCAACCTGGCGATGTTGGGCTGCACCGCGCCTTGAGTCGTACGTCGCAGGACAGTTCCCCCGGCCTCGTCACCACTTCACCCTGCCCCGCAGGATGTCGACAAACATCACCCAGTCACCGATGAATGAATACAGCGGATGGCGGAATGTTGCGGGGCGGTTCTTCTCGAAGAAGACGTGGCCGACCCAGGCAAAGCCGTAGCCGCAGGCCAGTGCAGCCAACAACAGCAGCGGCTGCGCGCGCAGCACGGCGCTGGCGACCAGCAGCAGCACACCGCAGCTGCCGATGAAGTGCAGCCGACGCGACACCGTGTTGCGGTGCTCGCTGAGATAGAACGGGTAGAACTCGCGGAAGCTGGCGAAGCGGGACATGCGCATGCTCCGTTCGTTGAGGGTGGTGCCGGGCCATGCCAACAGCAGTCGAGCACGGCTCGACTCTACACCCCTGCGGCTTACCCCGGCTGTCGCGGCCCGAACATGATCACCGCCATGCCGGCAAGGCAGAGTGCAGCACCCAGCAGGTCCCAGCGGCTGGGACGGATACCGTCGACCAGCCACAACCAGAACAGCGCCGTGCCGATGTACACGCCACCATAAGCGGCATAGACGCGGCCGCTGGCGGTCGGGTGCAGGGTCAGCAGCCAGGCAAACAACGCCAGGCTGGCCGCCGCCGGCAGCAGCAGCCAGATGCTGCCGCCCTTGCGCAGCCACAGCCACGGCAGGTAACAGCCGACGATCTCTGCCAGTGCGGTCAGCAGGAACAGACCCAGCGTTTTCACGCTTTTTCCGCGGCCTTGGCGTGCTGCCAGAGCGCTTCCTGCGCATCCAGATCGAGTGCAGCCAGCGAATCGCCTTGTGCCTCGGCCTGCGCCTCCATCGACCGGAAGCGACGTTCGAACTTGTGGTTGGCCCCACGCAGCGCCGCGCCCAGATCGATGTCCGCATGCCGCGCCAGGTTGGCGCAGACGAACAGCAGGTCACCCAGCTCTTCCTGCAGGCGCGCCTTGTTGCCGGCGATGTCGCCGCGCTCGAATTCCTCGCGCAGTTCCTGCAGTTCCTCGGCCGCCTTGTCCAGCACCGGCAGCGGGCCGGGCCAATCGAAACCGACCTTGGCCGCGCGCGACTGCAGCTTCACCGCCCGCTGCCATTCCGGCAGGCCCCGCGAGATGCCCGCAAGCGCTGAGGTGTCTTGCTCGCCCTTGGCAGCGCGCTCGGCGCGCTTGATCGCGTCCCAGTTGCGCATCACACCATCGGCATCGTCGACGCTGACATCGGCGAAGACATGCGGATGGCGCCGCTGCATCTTGTCGCTGATCGCGCGCGCGACCTCGGCAAAGGCAAACGCCCCCTGCTCTTCGGCCATGTGTGCATGGAACACCACCTGCAGCAGCAGGTCGCCCAGTTCATCGCAGAGGTCGTCAAGATCGCCCCGATCGATCGCATCGGCCACTTCATAGGCTTCTTCGATCGTATAGGGGGCGATGCTGGCGAAGTTCTGTTCCAGGTCCCAGGGACAACCGCCCTGTGGGTCGCGCAGGCGCGCCATGATGGCCAGCAGGCGCTCCAGCTCCGCGCTGGCAGTGCCGGTGGCAGGGGTGTCGTGCGTGCTCATGCGTTTCTCCAGGATCAATCGGACAACCAGTCCCGCCACGGCAGGCTGGTATCGCCCAGCGCCATGAACTCACCGTTCAACAGCGTCGGCCGGCGGTTGTAGCGGAATGGCTTGCCGGTGCCGACCGAGAGCACCGCACCACCGGCTGCGTGCAGCACGCACTGGCCGGCAGCGGTATCCCATTCGGAGGTCGGGCCGAGCCGCGGATAGACGTCCAGTCCGCCTTCGGCGATCCGGCAGAATTTCAGCGAAGACCCCTGCACCACAGTCTCGATGTCCCCCATCCGGGCCAGCAACGCATTCGTCTCGGCTGTACGATGCGAACGGCTGGCGGCGACCCGCAGGGGCGCAGTCGCGGGTGTACGGGTACGCAGCACGGTGTCATGTACGCCCTGCCGGCGATACGCCAGCTCGCCCCGCATTGCGTGCCAGACAATGCCGGTGACCGGCGACTGGACCACGCCGAAGGCCGGGGCGCCCTGGTAGATCAGCGCAATGTTGACGCTGAATTCGCCATTGCGCTTGACGAAATCACGGGTGCCATCAAGCGGGTCGACCAGCCAGTACGCGCCCCAGTGCTGACGCTGCTCCCACGGCACCAGCGGCGACTCCTCCGACAGGATCGGCAGGTCCGGGGTCAGCTGCCGCAGCCCCTGCTGGATCACCCGGTCGGCGGCGAGGTCGGCAGCGGTGACCGGGCTGTCGTCGTCCTTGAGTATCACGTCGAAACCGTTGCTGTAGACCTGCATGATGGCCTGCCCGGCTTCCTGGGCGATGGCGATGGCGGTCTCGCGCAGTTCCGTGGTCAGCTTGATCATCGTGCTCCCTGCAGCCACTGGCGGGCAATGAACAGTGCTGCCAGCGAACGCCCTTCGGAAAAGTCCTCACGCAGCATCAGCTGGTCCAGATCGGCCAGCTTCCACGGCACCACTTCCAGCTCCTCCGGCTCGTCGCCCGCCAGCTTCTCCGGGTACAGATCGCGCGCGACCACCAACCAGGACTGATGGCTCATGTAGGTCGGCGCCAGGGTCATCGCGCGCAGCACGTCGACCCGCCGCGCGCCGTAGCCGGCCTCTTCCTTCAGTTCACGGTCGGCGGCCTGCTCCGGCGTTTCGCCGGCATCGATCCGGCCCTTGACCAGGCCAAGCTCGTAGCGGTGCATGCCGGCCGCGTATTCACGCACCAGCAGCACGGTTTCATCATCGAGCATCGGCACCACCACCACCGCGCCATGGCCACGGCTGACCAGGCGCTCGAAGCGGCGGCGTTCGCCATTGGAGAACTCCAGGTCCAGGTGCTGGCGCTGGAAGGGCCCGTTCTCCTCGTCGGTGATCCGATGGATGATCGGCAGAGGACGCCTGGCGCGGTCATCGTTCATGCGGAATCTCCGTGGCAACCGGCGCATGCGCCGAGGCCGATAGAATGTGCAGGCAGCAACATGTTCATGAGCCCGAAATGCTAGCAGACCCAACCCCATCTCCGCTGGTCGAGCACTGGCGGCAACGCGACCTCCAGGTGCTGTGGCACCCGTGCACGCAGATGCGCGAGCATCCGGACACGTTGCCGCTGGTGCCGATCGCCCGCGGCGAAGGCGCCTGGCTGATCGATCACGACGGCAACCGCTACCTGGATGCCGTCAGCAGCTGGTGGACCAACCTGTTCGGCCATGCCGAGCCGCGCATCGGCGGTGCCATCGCCGCCCAGGCCAGGCAGCTGGAACAGGTGATGCTGGCCGGCTTCGGCCACGAGCCCGCGATCACCCTGGCTGAGCGCCTGCTGGCCCTGGCGCCGCGCCAGCCCGGCCGGGCGCCGCTGGCCAAGGTGTTCTACGCCGACAACGGCTCGGCCGGCGTCGAAGTGGCGCTGAAGATGGCCTTCCAGTATTTCCAGAACCGTGGCGAGACCCGGCGCACGCGCTTCGTCTCACTGGAGAACGGCTACCACGGCGAGACGCTGGGCGCCCTCGCACTGGCCGACATCCCGCTGTATCGCCGGGTCTATGCGCCGCTGCTGGCCGAAGGTCTGTTCGCGCCCTCGCCCGATGCCTACCTGGCCGAGCCCGGGCAGAGCGCAGCCGACCGCGCACGCCAGGCCGCCGATGGCCTGGCCACGCTGTTCGACCAGCACCCGGGCGAGATATGCGCGGTGATCCTGGAGCCGCGACTGCAGTGCGCCGGTGGCATGCGCATGCACGATCCGGCCTATCTGCAGCGCGTGCGTGAACTGTGCGACGCCCATGGCGCCTTCCTGATCGCCGACGAGATCGCCACCGGCTTCGGCCGCACCGGCACGATGTTCGCCTGCGAGCAGGCCGGCGTGATGCCCGATCTGCTGTGCCTGTCCAAGGGCCTGACCGGCGGCTTCCTGCCCTTGGCTGCGGTGCTGGCCACGCAGGCGCTGTACGACGCATTCCTTGATGATTCGCGTGAACGTGCCTTCCTGCACTCGCACAGCTACACCGGCAACCCGCTGGCCTGCGCGGCCGCACTGGCCACGCTGGACATCTTCCGCGACGACGATGTGATCACGCGCAACCGCGGCATCGCCTCGGTGATGGGCACCCTGGCTGCGCCGTTTGCCGACCATCCACACGTGGCCGATGTGCGCCAGGCCGGGATGGTGGTGGCCTTCGAACTGACCCGCAACGGCGACAAGCGCACGCCCTTCGATCCGGCGCTGAAGCTGGGGCTGCATGCCTACAAGGCGGCGCTGAAGCGTGGCGTGGTGCTGCGCCCGCTGGGCAACGTGCTGTACTGGATGCCACCGTACTGCGTGGACGACGAACAACTGGAGCTGCTGGCGCATACCACGCTGGCCGCCATCGACGAGGCAATTGCATGCGCGTGACCCGCTGCCCCATCGACCTGGCGCTGCACAGCGGCCAGACCGTGACCCTGCCGGAAGAGACGGCCAACCACTTGGTGCGGGTGATGCGCCTGCGCGAGGGCGACACCTGCGTGCTGTTCAACGGCGATGGCCACGACTACACCGCGACGCTGACGCTGGCCGGCAAGCGCGAGGTACAGGTGCGCATCGACGCGGTGCAGCCGATCGCCAACGAATCGCCGCTGACCATCACCCTGCTGCAGGGCATCGCACGCGGCGAGAAGATGGACCTGATCCTGCAGAAGGCCACCGAACTGGGGGTGAGCGCCATCGTGCCGGTGAACGCGGAACGTACCGAGGTGAAGCTGGATGCAGCACGCGCGGAGAAACGCGTTGCGCACTGGAACAACGTGGTGCAGTCGGCCTGCGGGCAGTCCGGCCGTGCGCGCATTCCGCAGGTAGGGGCGCCGCAGTCGCTGGCACAGGCCAGCGCGGCACTGCCAGCCGATACGTTGCGGTTGACCCTGGATCCGCTGGGAGCGCACCGGTTGTCGACGCTGCAGGCAGCGCCGGCCGGGGGCGTGGTGATCGCCATCGGCCCGGAGGGTGGCTGGTCGCCGCGTGACCGTGAGCAGCTGGCGGCCGCAGGCTTCCAGGGTCTGCAGTTGGGCCCACGCATCCTGCGCACGGAAACCGCAGGCCTGGCCGCGATCGCGGCATTGCAGGCACGGCTTGGCGATCTGGGGTAAGCACAGGACCGCGTGACCACTGCGTTGGCCGGGCATCGCCCGGTGCCAACGCGTCCGCCTCACAACCTGGTAGTGCCGGCCGCTGGCCGGCAACCTCTTGATCCCATGGCTGCAGGCCAGCGGCCGGTACTACCGTTCGGTATTCATGCCGTCACGGCTGCGCTATCTGGGATAGGGCCTCACCCTGTGGTAGTGCCGGCCGCTGGCCGGCAACCTCTTCATCCCGTGGCTGCCGGCCAGCGGCCGGCACTACCGTTCGGTGTTCACGCCGTCAGCGAATCCAGCGCGGCTTCCAGCGCGTCGAGGTTCGGCAACAGCGCGCTCTGTTCACCCAGCAGCACGCGCATGTGCACGATGTCGGGCAGGGTTTCCTCGGACGCGTCGGCCAGCAGGCCGTCGCGCGGTACCGAAATCAGCTGCGGGAAGCTCTGCGTCAGCAGTGCGTAGTACGGGCGCTGCGCATTGCCGTTGAGGGTCTTGAGCACCACCACCTTGTTGTGGCCGGCCACCGTCTCTTCGCCCAAGCCGGAGAGCCGTGCGAACGACACCAGGGGCACCTGCCAGCCGTGCCAGCCGATCTCACCCACCAGCCAGCGCGGAGCGCCGGCTACCGCCTCTACCGGCACCCGCGACATCATCTCGGCCACGGTTGCATTGGGCAGCAGTACCCGTTCGGCACCGGCCGAGATCAGGACGCCACGGATCTCATCATTGCTGGCGTAGCTCATTCGGCATCTCCGTCGTCATCCAGGCCCCAGCGCGCGGCAATCACCTGCGCCAGTTCCTGTGGTTCACCGGCCACCATGCCGGCGGCGACCACGGCCGTCGCCGCAGCCGGGTCGTAGCAGCCTTCGCCCACCTGCCCGGCCACCCAGGCGCCGGCGGCGGCGAGGTCCAACGCCGGGCCCACATGAGCCAGGTCAGCACCACTGAGCAGCACCAGCGCGCTGTGCTCGGCCGACAACGCGGCAATCGAGATGCCCTGCGCTTCGCTCTGGAAATACAGGCCATCGGCAGCAGCGTGCACCCCGATGTCATCGGCCAGCACGTGCACTTCGCCCGCGGTGGCGCGCTGGCCGGCTTCGGCCAACTGCACCGGCAGCGGCGATACGCGCGCCATCTGCTTGACCAGATTGCCGTAGCGGCCGCCATCCAGGCGCATGTGCACCAGCACCGGCACGGCCAGCCCGCTGGGCAGTGCCGCGAGCAGGCGGCGCAAGGCATCGGGACCGCCGATACCGGCCAGTACCAGCAGCGCACCGGCGCGGCTGCCTGCGGGTGCGGCGGCGTCCAGATCGACCAGTGAAAGATGCTCGGTGTCGAATGCAGGTTCCGGCGCGGCGACCGGAGCAGCAACACGCGGCTCCGCTGGCGCGTCACTGGCCTCGTCGACCAGCGACCAGGCCGTGTGATCGGTGAACGCCGCCGGTAGAGCTGCCGGCACCGGTGGCGGTGCAGGCGCTGCATCAACGGGCGTCGCCGCCTCCGGCAGCACCGGCTGCAGTGCCGCCAGTGCGTGCTCCAGCGCGATCGGTTCATGCAGATGTGCTGGCGGCGAATAGAGGCCATCCGCCGGAACGTCGTCGGCCCACGAACGGGCCTGCTCCAGGTGCGGCTGCAGCGCGGTTTCCTTCGGCACTGGAGGTGTCGACGGCCGGCCCGGCTCAAGCTGCAATGTCGGTTCGTCTTCGGCGCCGGGCGGCAGCACCTGCTGATGGCCGTGCAATTTGGCGGCCAGGTGACGGCCCCAGCGCTGCGCTTCCCAGCCGTCGCGACGCGCGGCCAGTTCAGCCTCGTCGAACACAAGCGTCAATCCGGGCGCCGACAGCGCCGGTTCCAGGCGCTCCAGCGCATCTTCAATCGCCGCTTCCAGCGCGATCACCACGAACTGCGGACGCGCATCACGCAGCGCCACGGGTTCCAGCGTCATGGGATCGTCTTCCAGCACGATCTGCACATCGGCATGGGCCAACGCCTCGCGCAGGCGCTCACGCGCCGCACCCGGGCGGGCCAGCAGGGCTACGGCCGGAACCGGATCGAGGTCACTCACGGACACGGGCAATCCCCAGCAAGTCGTACACGTTGCGCATCAGGTCCAGCTCCTGGTACGGCTTGCCCAGGTAGCGCTGCACACCGATTTCGAAGGCGCGCTGGCGGTGTTTGTCGCCGCTGCGCGAGGTGATCATCACGATCGGCACGTCCTTGTAGCGCGGATCGGCACGCATGGCGGTAGCCAGCTCGTAGCCGTCCATCCGCGGCATTTCGATGTCCAACAGCATCAGGTCCGGCACGCGCTCTTCCAGCTGCTCCAGGGCTTCGACACCATCGCGGGCGACGCTCACCTCGAAGTTGTGACGCTCCAGGATGCGGCCGGTGACCTTGCGCATGGTCAGCGAATCGTCCACCACCATCACCAAGGGCACCTGCCGTTCCTGGCGCGGCGCGTTGATAAGCACCGGCGCGGTCGGATTGGCCAGGAAGCGACGCACCAGCGGGGCCACGTCCAGGATCACCACCACCCGGCCATCGCCGGTGATGGTGGCACCATAGATGCCCGGTACCGAGGCGATCTGCAGGCCCACAGGCTTGACCACGACTTCGCGGTTGCCCAGCACCTGATCGATCGCGACGGCGGCACGCAGGTCGCCAGCGCGGACCAGCAGCAGCGGCACCTGGGCCTGGCCGTCGGCGCGCGCCGGGGCTTGGCCGACCAGACTGCCGAGGTCGTACAGCGGATAGTCTTCGCCGCCGTAGCGGTAGCTGCTGTCGGCCGCTTCGAAGCGTTCGTGCGACAGCCGACCGATACCACTGACCGAGGCCACAGGCACCGCGAAGGTGGTTTCGCCGATCTGCACGAACACCGCCTGGGTGACCGCCAGCGTCTGCGGCAGGCGCAGGGTGAAGCGCACGCCCTGGCCACGCACCGACTGGATGTCGACCGAGCCACCGAGCTGGCGCACTTCGTTGCCGACCACGTCCATGCCGACGCCACGGCCCGCCAGCTGGCTGACCTGGTCGGCGGTGGAGAAGCCCGAAGCGAAGATCAGGTTGTCCAGCTCCTGCTCGCTCGGCTGCGCATCGGCAGGCAACAGGCCGCGTTCGATGGCGCGACGGCGGATCGCCTCACGATCCAGGCCAGCGCCATCATCGGCGACGTCGAGCACGATTTCCGAGCCTTCGCGGTGCAGGCGGATGGCGATTTCGCCCTCTTCCGGCTTGCCCGCGGCACGACGCTGTTCGGGCGCTTCCAGACCATGGGCAACCGAGTTGCGCAGCATGTGCTCCAGCGGCGCGACCATGCGATCAAGCACGTTGCGGTCGAGTTCGCCGTGGGTACCTTCCAGGGTCAGGTGGACCTGCTTGCCGGTGTCCATGCCGGCCTGGCGGACCACCCGGCGCAGACGCGGCACCAGGCCGTCGAACGGCACCATGCGCGCGCGCATCAGGCCATCCTGCAGTTCCGAACTGACACGTGACTGCTGCTGCAGGAGTGAATCGTACTGGCGCGACAGATCATCCAGCACGCCCTGCAGGCCACCCAGATCGGCGGCGGACTCGTTCAGCGCGCGGCTGAGCTGCTGCAGGGTGGAGAAGCGGTCCAGTTCCAGCGGATCGAACTTCTGGTCGGCCTGGTCCTGCTCGCGCTGGTAGCGGGCAACGATCTGCGCTTCGGTTTCCAGGTCCAGGCGACGCAGCTGGTCGCGCAGACGCGCGTTGGTGCGTTCCAGCTCGCCCATCGCGCCGCGGAAGGCACCGAGCTGCTGTTCCAGGCGCGAACGGTAGATCGCCACTTCACCGGCGTGGTTGACCAGGCGGTCGAGCAGGTCGGCGCGCACACGCACCTGTTCCTGCTGCGGACGAGCCAGCGGGTCTTCTTCGGTAGAACCTTCCACCGGCAACGGCGCAGACAACGGGGCGTCGACCACGGCCACGGCCGGAGCCGCCTGCGGGGTCTGCTCTGCCAGGGCCGCAGCAGCGGCTGCAGCTGCGCTGGCAGCGGCGATGTCGGTCGTGGTCCGTGCTTCAAAGGCATCGAGCAGATCCTGTGCCGGCTCGACAACGCGGTGTTCGCCAGTGCGGGTCAGCAGCTGGTGCAGACGATCGAAACCGCGCTCCAGCAGCTGCACATCACGGCGTTCGATCTCGGTGCGTCCGCCAGCCACAGCCTCCAGCAACGATTCGATGCTGTGGCCGAGATCGCCGATGGCGTTGATGCCCGCCATGCGCGCGCCGCCCTTCAGCGTATGCAGATCGCGCTGCAGGCCGGCCAGCGCTTCGCGGTCCTGTGGCGCTTCGCGCAGTTCGCTGATCAGCCCATCGCAATGATCCAGCAGGTCCTTGCCTTCCTCGACGAAGATGTCGACCAGCTCGCGGTCATAGACGCTGAAGTCGAGCAGGTCGGCGCTGTCTTCGGACTCGGTCTCAGACTCGGATTCGGTCTGGGCCTCGAGCACAGCCGTATCCACCGGCACCAACGCATCGGCGCTGTCGGCAGCGACAGGTTCGGCGTCGATCGCCGCAGCCTCCATCGCGACCGGCACCACGATCATGCCGCTGTCCGCCACGGCAGGCTGTCCCGGAGCATCCTCCAGTTCGAAGAAACGCGAGGGCGAAACGGCGTCCTGCGCCGAATCCGTAGTCTCGACGTCTTCCACCGTCGCCGGGGACGGCTGGTCAGTGCTCTCTCCTTCACCGACCGCCGCCTCCCCGCCGACGTCCGCATCCTCGGCAAAGGCTTCCGCCTCGCCAGGCGCGAGTTCGCTGGCCTGCAGGCCGAGCACGGGCCATTGCCCGTCTTCGTCCTGGCCCTGCTCCTCGTCGATCACGTGCAGGCCGGCCTCGAGCGCGGCTTCCAGCGTGACCGGGTCTGCGAAGCCCGGCACAGCCATTTCATCCTGCAGGCTGGACAGCCCGCTGTCGAGCGGCACTGCAGCAGCGTCGTCATCCACCGCCGTTTCAGGTGTTAACGGCAGCGGCGTATTCAGGTCGTTTGCGACATCCAGATCGCGGTCGTCAACCGGCAGCGCGCTGGCATCCAGATACGGCGACAGATCATCCACCGCAGTCAGCGCGGTGTCTTCCAGCACGGTTTCTTCCGATGCCGGCACTGCCGGCACTGCCGGCCCGGCTTCGATCTCCGCGCCGACGAGGGAGGAAGCAGCGAACTCCGACGTCGATTCCGGCGCCGGCACGTCCGGCATCGACGGCCACCCTGCATCGAAGTAACGCGACAGATCATCGCTGCCCGTCAATTCAGCCGACTCCAGACCTGCATCGCTCAGCGAATGCTCGCTGACCTGCGGTGCGTCCAGAGCGTCGGTATCGGCGCTATCGGTGTCACGTACGGTTTCCGGCTCGATCTCAAGCCCATGTGGCGACTCGACCACGTCGGCATCGGCATCGGCATCGGCGACCAGCGAAAGCAGCTGATCGTCTTCGTCTTCATCCTCGACATCCAGCCCGGCCATCGGCCAGCGTGCTTCCGGCAGTTCGCCGGCCAGCGCCTGCAGGCGCTGCGCCAGTTCAGCCTGCGGCGCAATCCGCGGCTGTTCGGCCTGCAGCGCGTCCATGGTCGCGTTGATCGCCTGCGCGGTCTCGTCCAGTGCCGCCACGGCGTCATCACCCGGCACCACTTCGGCAGCCAGGGCGCGCTTGATGTACGACTCGGCGCCGCCCGTAACAGCCGTGATTTCCGGCACTTCGGTCATCGCGAAGGCACCGTTCATGGTGTGCACCGCACGCAGCAACGCGTCGCTGACCGGCTGCGGTGCCTGCTGCGCCGAGCGCAGCCAGCCCTGCAGGGTGGCCTGGTGCAGTTCCACCTCGGCCTCCAGGATCTCGCGCAGCACGCTGTCGATGTTGGCCGGAGTTCCTGCCACTTCGACAGCGCTCTCTGCCGGGACATCGACAACCGGCTCGGTGCCGCCCAGCGGCTCGACAGCATCGGCCGCTGCCACCACCGTCGGCGCCGCAGCGCCCGGCAGCGCAACGTAGAACGTCTCTTCGCCTGCAGCCACGCGATCGGCGATGGCCTGCATCGCCTGCAGGTCGACGCTGACCCGCTGGCCATCGCGCAGTGCCGCGTTCAACTGCGGCAGTGCCGTATAAGCGTGATCGACCATCGCCAGCACCGCCGGCGTGGGGGCACGGGTGCCATCGAGCACGCGATTGAGCATGCCCTCGATCTTCCACGCGAACTCACCCAGGGTACGTGCGCCAACCAGGCGACCACTGCCCTTCAGTGTGTGGAAAATGCGCCGGATCGGTCGCAGCCGATCCATGTTGTCCGGCTGCATGCGCCATGCCGGCAGCAGCGTGCCGAGATTGCCCAGCTCGTCGTCGAACTCTTCCAGGAACACCTCGCGGATGTCCTGGTCGATGTTCTCGGCATCGTCGTCGAACCCCGCATCGAACCCGATCTCGGCCACGGTCGGCGGCACGTTTCCGGGCAGCTCGACGGCGGCCGGCATGGCCTGGGGATTGAAGCCGGCGGCGGCGGCATTCAGCTCTGCGAAGAACTGCGCATCGGCCTCGCTGAAGTCGATCGGCGCAATGGTGTCCACATCGACCACAGTCACGGTCGGCACAGCCGCCAATGCCGGCAGGTCTTCGGACGCGGGCAGATCAGCGGTAGGCGTGACGTAAGCCTCAGGCTCGGTCTCGCCGGTGGCGTCGGCGACCTCGGCGACAACCAGGCCATCGTCAAGCTGCGGGGACGCAACAACATCGACAATTTCCAGCGTCGCAGGCGACTGCGGTTCGTCGTCCAACGACAGCGTTTCCATCGCCTCCAGCGACAGCACGTCATCGGCGTTGTCCAGCAGGCTGCTGTCGAAACGGAACACGACATCGTCGTTCAGCGGCTGGCCGTCCTGCTCGGCGGCGACCGGATCGAATGCCGGCGAATTGACCGCATCCAGCGGCGCAGCAAACGATGCCTCGTCCAACGACGTCGCCAGGAGGGCGTCATCGTTGCCGTCCACGGCGGCTACCTGCGTATCGGCCTGTTCCAACACCGGCATTTCGGACAGCGTCCAGGCAGCGGTGTTGGACTGTTCGGCGGACACTGGATCGAAGCTGACCGGGTCGAAGCTGTCGAATGTCGGCGCACGTTCGTCGTCGGCTTCCGCAGCCGCATCAGCCGACGCGTCGAATCCACCCAGTTCCCACTGCGGCACTTCCGGCGCGGGTGCGGTGGAGGCGGCAAACAACAGTGGTGCCGGGGTGTCGCGCGGTTCAGCAGGGACGGCCGGCGTGCCCAGCGATCCGAACATCAGGCCGTTGTCGGCGGCCGGGGCCTCCGGCAGTGGATCGAAGGTGAAATCGGGCAGCGAGGCCGGCACGTCGCCCGGAACCGGCGCGGCGGTCTGCACGATGGCGTCCAGCGGTTCGACCTGCAGCGGCGCGGCCAACACGGCCACGGCTTCGCGTACAACCGGCTGCACAGGTTCGGCAACGACCACGCCGCGCTCGGGCAGCGGCCAGTAGCGCAGGGCTTCCAGGCTGCTGCGGGTGATGTCGAGAATGTCCTCGCGACCCGGACGGCGGTCACGCAGGGCTTCCAGGTAGTACTCCAGGCTGGCCATGGCGTCGGCCAGGGTGTCCAGCTGGCGCCCACTGGGCACGCGCTGGCGGCCGATCAGTTCGGCTTCGATGTACTGCTGCACGCCGCGCAGGTAGTCGGCGGCGGTGCCCAGGTCGAGCATGCGCAGTGCGCCGGAGACATCGCCGAGCAGGCGCGGCACATCCTGCAGCTCCGCATGGTTCCAGCTGGTTTCAATGAAAGCGACAAAATGCTCGCGGGCGGCGGCGAAATTGGCAATCGCCTCGTGTGCCAGCACTTCCACCGTGCGCCGGTTCTCCACCGCGCTCGGATCATCCTGGCCACTGCCACTGGCACCCAGGTGTGCGACCTGGTCGTCCAGCGACGCGTCGACATAAAGCAGCGCACCGGCGATATCCAGCAGCATGTCTTCGTCGATCTGCTGGCGGCCTTCGACAACCCCACGCAGCGCGTCGCGCTGCTGCACGACCACGCCGCGCGCGGCGCCCAGGCCGAGCATGCCCAGCGTATCGGCCACCGAGCCCAGCTTGGTCACCTGCTCCTGCAGCTGCTGCGGCGCGCCGTCGGTACGCAGGTGCAGGTCCAGCGCGTCCTTGACCTGCAGCAGTTCTTCCTTGACCGCGTTGCCAACGGTGTCCAGCAGCTCGCGGTTGCGGCCGCTGAGGCTGCCACGTGCGTGGTCAAGTTCCGCTTCGGTGGCAGTGACCGAATCGGGCGCGAACGCGAACAGCACGCTGTCGTTGATCAGCGCTTCGCCACGGGCGGCGCGGATCTCGTTGAGCAGGGGCTGCAGCACGATCGGAATGTCACGGTGCCCGTTCTGCAGGCGCTCCAGGTAATCAGGCAGCAGCACGCTGCCACGCATCAGGGTGGCGCAGGCCTCATCGCGCTCGGCCACCTCGCCCTTGCCGACAGCAATGGCGAGCTGTTCCAGCTCTTCGGCCACCATTGCCGGCGCATACAGTTCAACCATGCGCAGCGTGCCCTGCACCTGGTGCAGGTAGCCGGCGCAGATGCGCATGCGGCTGCTGTCGCCCGGGTCTTCGGCGAAGTACTCGACCTCGTTGCGCACCAGGCGCAGGGTCTCGTCCAGCTCGGGCTTGACCCAGCCCAATGCCGCGTGGCTCATCGCATCGCGCAGGCTGCTCATGGATGCGCTCCGGTCGCCGCCGCGCGACGGTCGCGCGGATCCTGGCGTGGGAAATGGAAATGCTTCATCGACTGGTTCCTTGCTCGCCGCCCTGCCCGCGTCACGCCGGCAGCTTGAAGTCGGCGACCGAACGACGCAGGTCGGCCGCCAGCTGCGCGAGGTGGCCGATCGACTCGGCGGTCTGCCCGGCACCCTGCGAGGTCTGGCCGGTGATCTGGCGGATCACGCCCATCGTGCGGGTGATGTCCGACGCCGCCGACGACTGTTGCTGGGCGGCGATGGAGATGTTCTTGATGAGGGTGTTGAGTGCGTTGGACACGCGCTCGATCTCGGTCAGTGCGGTACCAGCGTCTTCGGCCAGGCGTGCACCCGACACCACTTCGGCGGTGGTCTGCTCCATCGAGGTGACCGCTTCGTTGGTATCGGCCTGAATGGCCTGCACCAGGTTCTCGATGCGTCGGGTCGCACCGGAGGTGCGCTCTGCCAGTCGCTGCACTTCGTCGGCCACGACCGCGAAACCACGACCGGCCTCACCGGCCGAAGCAGCCTGTACGGCCGCATTCAATGCCAGGATGTTGGTCTGCTCGGAAATGTCGTTGATCAGTTCCACGATCGAGCCGATCTCCTGCGAGGACTCGCCCAGGCGCTTGATGCGCTTGGAGGTTTCCTGGATCTGGTCGCGGATCTGGTCCATGCCCTGGATGGTCTCGCGGACCACGCCGGCACCCTCGGCGGCGATTACCACCGAACGCTGTGCCACGTCGGCCGACTCGGCCGAGTTGCGCGATACCTGCTCGATGCTGGCGGCGATTTCGCCGATCCGGTCCGACGCCGAGGTGATCTGGTTGGCCTGGTGGCCGGCCGCTTCGGCCAGCTGCATCGCCGTTGCCTGCGTTTCCTGGGTCGACAGCGCGACCTTGGCCGAGGTGTCGTTGATGGTGGTCACCAGGTGGCGCAGTTCATCCACCGCGTAGTTGATGGCGTCTGCGATCGCGCCGGTCATGTCCTCGGTCACCGAGGCTTTCACCGTCAGGTCGCCCTCACCGAGCGAGGAGATTTCATCCAGCAGCCGCATGATCGCCTGCTGGTTGCGGCTGTTGAACTCCACCTGGGTCTGGTAACGCAGTTCCTGCTCGCGCGAGCGGCTGCGCACGTTGGTGGAGACGAAGCCGATGATCGCGATCAGCGACAGCGCACCGGACACCACGCCGATCCAGAAATTCGGGAACAGGCGGGTGTCGGACACCGAGCCGAACGAGGAGAACGCTTCGAACAGCTTGCGGCTGTCGGTCAGCATCTTCGCCGACCCCTGGCCCAGCGTGGCGGCAGCGGACTGCGCGGCAAACAGCTGACGCGAGCTGGCCAGGATCGCGTCGGCGTCCTGCTTCATCGCCTCCCACTTCTGCTGCGACTGCTCCAGCGCAGCCACGGCGGCAGCGCCGCGCACGGCGGTGATGCCCAGATCCTCGTTGCCAGTGCGCAGCGCATCGAGCACCTGCGAGAACACGGTGATATCGCGGGCCAGCGCGTCACCGGCAGCGGCTGCGGCCGTGCCGCCGGCGCGGATTTCAGTAACGCGACGCGCCATCGAACCGGCGACCACCACCTGCTGCAGGGCACTGTAGACCTGCGAGGACGGGGCGCCAGAGGCGGACATCGCACGCACCAGTTCGTTCAACTGGGCCTGCAGGCCCGGCACCGCGCCGGAGAAGTTGTTGGCGTTGCCGGCCAGCGCCAACACCGCCGGTTCACTGGCGACCAGCTGGCCTGCCTGCTTGCCCAGCGGCGTCCAGGTGTCGGCCAGGGTCGAGATCGCCCGCGACACGCCGGGCTCGTTGCCGTAGCGCCCCTGCAGGGTCGACACGTTCTGCTCGATTGCGTTGCGGGTGGCCTTGAAGGCGGTGAAGGCCTGCGCGTTGCCGCCGACCGCGTCACGGCCCTGGTTGGCCAGCTGCTGCGACAGCACCTGCAGGTCCGCCGCCTTGGAACCGGCATCGGCCAGGCGGCTGCCCTGCCAGGTGGACACACCCGTGTTCACGCCGAACAGGATCATCGACAGCGCCAACAGCGCCAGCCAGAGGTTGCTGCCGCCCAGCCGCAGCTTGCCGGACTTGGTGGCATCCGAAGCAGTACTCATCGTTCAACCTCGATTTTCAATGCAGGGGGCTATGCCCGGCCTCAGGCCGCGGCTTGCCGGAATTCAGGGGTGCGCGACAGCAGCGAGAGCGAGAACACGCCCCAGTCGTTGCCATCGGCATGAAAAGCGCGATCGACGAAGTGCCCGTAGCGTCCTTCGGCCAGAGAACCAGCCTCGATCTGCTGGGTCAGCTCGAAACTGCGCTGGCCGAACAGTTCGTCGATGGTCAGGGCGACGTCGCCACCGGCCTGGCGCATGATCAGCACGCGCTGGCCTTCCTGCTGGACGGTGCGCGCACCTTCCAGGAAGTACTTCAGGTCGACCACCGGAAACAGGTTGCCGCGCAGGTTGCCCACGCCCAGCAGCCATGGCTGCGCGCAGGGCACCGGGGTCACCGGCGGCATCGGCACGATCTCCACCACTTCGCGGAAATCGGACACCAGCCGGCGCTGGCCGACACGGAAACCGACGCCACGCCACAGGTCCTGGGCGAACTGTCGCCCAGGCAGCTGCACCGCGTGGGCCAGACTGCGCCGTTCGTAGGCTTCAAGAATGTCGAAGGGCGAGCGCATCAGGCCACCAGCTCGTTGATCCGCGCGATGAGTTCTTCCTCGCGCGGCGGCTTCACGATGTAGTCAGCGGCACCCTGGCGCAGCCCCCAGGCCTTGTCGGTTTCCATCGCCTTGGTGCTGACGATGATGACCGGGATGTGCTTGATCGCTGCGTCGCGGGCCATCGCCCGGGTCGCCTGGAAACCGCTCATGCCCGGCAGCACCACGTCCATCAGGACGAGCTGCGGCACTTGGTCGCGGACCAGTTGCAGGCCATCTTCGGCGTTGTCCGCTTCCAGCACCTCATGGCCGGCACGGCGCAGCCATTGGGTGAACACCGCGCGGTCGGTCGGTGAATCCTCGATCAGGACGATACGAGCCATTGTGCCTTTCCCCCCTGGTCAGGCGTTGACGTATGTGCGGATGGCACCCAGCAGTTCTTCGCGCGTGAATGGCTTGGTCAGGTACTGCTCCGAGCCGACGATGCGCCCCCGCGCCTTGTCGAACAGACCATCCTTGGATGACAGCATGATCACCGGGGTCGCCTTGAACAGCTGGTTGCCCTTGATCAGTGCGCAGGTCTGATAGCCATCCAGACGCGGCATCATGATGTCGACGAAGATGATCTGCGGCTGCTGGTCGGCGATCTTGGCCAGGGCCTCGAAACCGTCCGTCGCGGTCACTACTTCGCAGCCTTCGCGCTTCAGCAGCGTTTCCGCAGTCCTGCGGATGGTCTTCGAGTCATCGATGACCATCACCCGGAGTCCTGCGAGCTCCCCGCCCGCAGTCGTGTTTTCAGTCATTGCCATTCCCCAAGCGCACGGCCCAATCTTTGGCGGGAGCCGCTGCGAAAGCGTATCTATATCGCACTTCCCGCGCCCGCTTCAAGGGCGGTCCGTGGCGCGGGGCGTGGCGCCGGGCTGAACGTGACCGGATTGGCAATCACTGCGCAGCCCGGCAAGGGACGCTGCGTTGCACATTGCCGGGGAGGCGCACAGCCGGCGTTGCCGCTACCATCAACGCCTTGCCTGACAGGTGCGCCCATGCCGTTGAACGTCATCGTGGTGATGGATCCCATCGCCCACATCAAGATCGCCAAGGACACCACGTTCGCCATGCTGCTGGAAGCCCAGCGCCGCGGCCATGCCCTGCACTATGTGCGCCCGGGCGGGCTGGCGCTGGAAGGCGGGGTGGCCGTGGCCTGGACCGCCCCCTTGCAGGTGCGCGACGACCCGTCCGGCTGGTACGAGCTGGGCGCATTCAGCCGGACTGAGTTCGGCCCCGGCCAGATCGTGCTGATGCGCAAGGACCCGCCGGTCGATGCGGAGTACGTCTACGACACCCAGGTGCTGGATGTCGCTGCCGCCGCCGGCGCCTGCGTGGTCAACAACCCGCAGGGCCTGCGCGACTACAACGAGAAGCTGGCCGCGCTGCTGTTCCCGCAGTGCTGCCCGCCGACCCTGGTCAGCCGCGATGCCAAGGCGCTGAAGGCCTTCGCGCTGGAACACGGCCAGGCCGTGCTGAAGCCGCTGGATGGCATGGGCGGCCGATCGATCTTCCGCAGCGGCCAGGGCGACCCCAACCTGAACGTGATCCTGGAAACGCTGACCGACGGCGGCCGCAAGCTGGCCCTGGCGCAGAAGTTCATTCCCGACATCACCGCTGGCGACAAGCGCATCCTGCTGGTCGATGGCGAGCCGGTCGACTACTGCCTGGCGCGCATTCCGCAGGGCGATGAGTTCCGCGGCAACCTGGCTGCCGGTGGCCGCGGCGAAGGCCGTCCACTGAGCGAACGCGACCGCTGGATCGCCGCCCAGGTCGGCCCGGAGATGAAGCGTCGTGGCATGCGTTTCGTCGGCCTGGACGTCATCGGTGACTTCCTGACCGAGGTCAACGTGACCAGCCCGACCTGCGTGCGAGAACTGGACGCACAGTACGGCCTGAACATCGCCGGCACCCTGTTCGACGCGATCGAGGCCGATCTGCACTGATGGATGCCGCACCTGCCGTCCTCGCCCCGCCGCCGCGCGAAGCGCAGCGGCTGAGCGCCACCATCGCGCTGTCGGTGCTGGTGCACGCCCTGCTGATCCTCGGGGTCGGCTTTGCCGTGAAAGGCGATGCGCCGCTGGTGCCGACCCTGGAAGTGATCTTCAGCCAGACGCGCACCGCGCTGACCCCGAAGCAGGCGGACTTCCTGGCCGCCGCCAGCCAGGAGGGCGGCGGCGAGCATGATCGTGCGCAGCGTCCTCGCGACAACCAGGCCGGCATCGTGCCGCAGGCCCAGTCCGGCATCAGCCCGGTACCGCAGCAGCAACAGTCGGCAGCACCGGTGCCGCCACCGCAGGCGCGGGTGGTCAGCAGCCGCAATGGCGAGGACACGGTGGCCCTGGCGCAGTCGCGCCCTACCCCGTTGCAGCCCACGCCGGATGCACCACTGACCGCACGCGAACAACGCGATGCCGAGATGGCGCGGCTGGCGGCGGAAGTACACCTGCGTTCGGCGCAGTACGCCAAGCGCCCGAACCGGAAATTCGTTTCGGCCAGTACGCGCGAATACGCCTACGCCAATTACCTTCGCGCGTGGGTGGACCGCGCAGAGCAGGTCGGCAACCTGAACTACCCCGACGAAGCGCGGCAGCGCCGGCTGGGTGGGCAGGTGGTGATCAGCGTGGGGGTGCGCCGCGATGGCAGCGTGGAAAGCAGCCGCATCCTGCGCTCCAGCGGCACGCCACTGCTGGATGAGGCGGCGCTGCGGGTGATCCAGCTGGCGCAGCCGTTCCCGCCGTTGCCCAACAGCGATGATCAGATCGACATCCTGCAGGTCACGCGCACGTGGGTATTCCTGCCGGGTGGCGAACTGCGCGACGACCGGTAAGGGTTTCTGCCCGGGCCTGCGGCCCGGGACCCGCTGGAAGCAACGGCAACTGCAACGGCAAGATCAAGAGCGGCGGTCAGTGTACTGAAGCTTGGCGGGGCGGTGTCGGGCGGCGGGGACGCCGCAAGTACATCCCTGTAGGCTTAGCCGCGGCATCCATGCCGCGGATACCCCGCCACCCGACACCGCCCCACCTTTGACAGATCGCGGCGCATCGTCAATCCGCTGTTGGTAGCTGTCGACCTTGGTCGACACGATGTATCCACGCCATGCCTGCACGGTAGATCCACGCCATGCGTGGATGCGAGCGAAGCGACCGGCTTTTGATTTTTATTTTTTTGATTTTCCGTGGCGGACGCGCACGGAAACTGTCCGTGGCCGGGCGGGTGGGTTGCGCAGGGGCGTAAGCGCCATGGATGGCGCGCCCGAGCCTACAGGGACGTATTCACGGCGTCCCCTGCGCAGCCCACCCGCCCGGCCAACCCACGGCTTCTGCTTTCAGCGACCCGCCACGAGGGGCTCAGCCGTTGGCTTTCGCCTTCGCGGCCCGCGCAGCCTGCTGCTCGACCAGCGTCAGCGCCACGTTGTCACGCAGGTACGCCGGCTCGACCTTCTCCGCAGCAATGCCTTCGCCGCGTGCGAACGCCGGCACCGCCAGTGCCAGCACATCCGCTGCATGCGGCAGCGCCGTCGCATCGAAGCCGTGCAGACCCGCACCCAGCTGCGCGACCAGCGCGCCCTCCGCCGCGGCAAAACCGGTGCCGACGCCGTAGACGGATGCGTCTTCCGGCAACGACACCGCCGTCGGTACGCACACGCGCTCGGCATCACGCGCCACCGGCAGGCCATCCACGCGCTCGAAGCGTGCCACGTACAACTCGCCCATCCGCGCATCGATCGCCGACAGGATCTGGTTCTCTTCCTTCGGCGCGCGCAGTGCCAGCACCTGCAGCGTCGACACCGGCAGCAACGGGCGATCCAGCGCCAGTGCGATGCCCTGTGCCAAGGCGATCGCCAGGCGCACACCGGTGAACGCACCGGGACCGCGACTGAGCGCGATGCCGTCCAGCTGGCGGCGGCTGATGCCGGCCTCGGCCAGCAGCTCCTCCGCCCACGGCAGACTCAGTTCGGCATGCCGGCGGGGGGCGATCTCGAAGCGTTCCAGCACCTGCCCATCGACATGCAGGGCTACGGAACAGGCTTCGGTGGCGGTTTCAAAGGCGAGCAGTTTCATCGGATCGGGTCAGAACAGGGGGAACGTGGCACCGGGAGCCGGCTCCGGGCCCGCCACGGCGGTGGTCGGGGCTGCGGCATCTGCCACGGGGGCCCATTGTGGCGCAAAGAAGGCCTGCACATCGGCCAGGGCCCGGGTTCGCCGGAACGGCGGCAGCGACTGCAGGAAAACCTTGCCATAGCCACGGTTGAGCAGGCGCGGGTCACACAGCACCAGCACGCCACGGTCGGTCTCGCTGCGGATCAGGCGGCCGACGCCCTGCTTCAGGGCAATGACCGCCTGCGGCAACTGCTCGTCGCGGAACGGATTGCCACCCTGGGTACGGATGGCCTCCAGCCGCGCTTCATACACCGGATCATCGGGCGTGGCGAAGGGCAGCTTGTCGATCACCACCACGCTCAAGGCCTCGCCGACCACATCCACACCCTCGCGGAAGCTGGCAGAGCCCAGCAGCACGCCATTGCCGGATTCGCGGAAACGCTGCAGCAGGGTCGCGCGCGGCGCTTCGCCCTGTACGAACAGCGGCCAGGGTCCATCACGCAACGCCTCGGCGGCTTCGCGCAGCGCACGATGCGAAGCGAACAACAGGAACGCCCTGCCCTGCGACGCCTGCAGCACCGGGCGCAGCACCTGGATCAGTGCAGTTCCGAAACCGCGTGCGGCTGGATCGGGCAAGCCTTCAGGCAGATAGCACAGTGCCTGCTCGGGCCAGTTGAACGGGCTGGGCTGCACCAGCGTCTGCGGATCATCCAGGCCCAGGCGCGTGGCGATGTGCTCGAAGCCGCCGCCAACGGTCAGCGTGGCCGAGGTGAAAATCCATGCGGCATGGCTGCGCTCGCGATGTTCGCGCAGCGGCGCGGACACATCCATCGGCGTGCGCTGGCAGCGGAAACCGCGCGGGGTCAGCTCGTACCAGAGCACGTCACCGGCGGCAGCGGTTGCTTCGGCGGGATCGGCATCGAAGTCGAGCGCCGGTTCCTCATCCCCCAGCCAACGGCCCAGCCGCGAAATCGCCTCACGTGCACGCGCATGACAGGCATCCAGGCCAGCAGCGGCTTCGCGCAACGGCTGCAATGCCTGCTCCAGCACCACCAGGCTGGACATCACCGCATCGAAACCCTCGCGTACCTGCGGCATCGCCAACGCCCGCCACTGCGTACCGCGCGCGGGCAAGCCCTCCATCGCAGCACGCAGCGAAGACAAGGCCTGCTGCAGATGATCGACCGGTTCCTGCAACGTCGACTGCGCGCCACCCACGCCGCGCGCTTCAACCAGACAGTCACGGCCCAGCTCCTGCCAAGGACGCATGCCGAAACCCTCGCCGAAGAACTGCGCGGCCAGCTCGGGCAACTGATGGGCTTCGTCGATGACGAAGGCCTGCGCACCGGGCAACAGCTCACCGAAGCCCTCCTGCTTGAGCGCCAGGTCGGCCAGCAGCAGATGGTGGTTGACCACGACCAGGTCGGCGGCCTGAGCACGCTGGCGGGCACGCACGACGAAGCAGTCATCCCAGAAGGGACACTCGTTGCCCAGGCAGTTGTCGACGGTGGAGGTGACCATCGGCAGCAGCGGCGAGTCATCGGCCAGGCCATCGAGTTCAGCGATATCGCCCGAATCCGAGCGCCCGGACCAGGCTAGGATGCGCTGGAACTGTGCCGCCTGTTCGGGGCTGGAGAATCGCGGTTCACCGCGTGCCTGCTGCAGGCGATAGCGGCACAGGTAGTTGCTGCGTCCCTTCAGCAACGCGCTGCGCAGGCCGACGCCCAGCGCCTGGCGCACGCGCGGCAGGTCACGGTGGTAGAGCTGGTCCTGCAGCGCACGGGTACCGGTGGAAATGATGGTGCGCATTCCGGACAGCAGCACCGGCACCAGATAGGCAAAGGTCTTGCCGGTGCCGGTGCCGGCTTCGGCGAGCAGCAGATCGCGCTGCTGCATCGACGCGGCAATGGCCTCGGTCAGGCGCAGCTGCGCAGGACGCGGGACGAATGCATCCAGATGGGAGGCGAGCGCGCCGCCTTCGCTGAGGGCTTCGCGGCTGGCATGGACAAGGTCGGACATCAGGTGGAAAGGATACCCGGCCGGGCGCTGCCCGGCACCCGTTTCAAGCCAGAGCACAGGCAAAAGCAACAGCAACGGCTTGCGTTCATGGCTCTGGGTTGCTGTTGCGGGTTGGCGGGGGGCTGGGGGTTTGCGGGGACGCCGTGAACCCATCCATGGGGGCTTGGCCGCGGCATCCATGCCGCGGACACCCCGCAACCCCCAGCCCCCCGCCTTCGACAGTTTCCCGGTGACGGGAGGCAAAGGCGGAGCAGAAGCGGTTGGTGTAACGGGGAAAGTAGAAGGGGTCGGATCCGTTTTCCTGCGGAAAACGGATCCGACCCCTCAGCGAGTGCGCGCAGCGCGCGACCCGCGTTTGATTTTGATTTTGTTCTTGCCTGCGGCGGCCGCAGGAAACTGTCCGTGGCCGGGTGGATGGGCTGGGCAGGGGCGTGAGCCGCATGGATGCGGCGACCGAGCTTACATGGACGTACTTGCAGCGTCCCCTGCCCAGCCCATCCACCCGGCCAACCCACGTCAGACCATCAGCCCGCCCGCCGCAGAGGGGGCAGCGCCCGATGGAGGGGAATACCTCAGTACCGCTTGATCCCCGGCACCGTGCAGCCTTCCAACTGCGCATGTGCGGACACCGCATTCTCCTTCTCGCCCCGCGCCAGGCGTGCCTGTTCGATCGTCGCCCAGTGCCGGCGGCACAGCGGCCCCGTCTTCGAACCCAGGTCAACGGCCTTGCGTGCAAACGTTTCCGCCTCTGCCCACTTGCCCTGCAGCAGCGCCAGTTCCGCGCGTTCCTGCAGTACTGACGGATCACCGGCCACGATCTGCAACGCCTGGTCCAGGCTGCCAGCCGCGCCCGCCAGATCGTTGGACTGGCGCTGGCTCAGCGCCGTCTGCCGCAGATCCTCGACCTGCGAGTCGCGCAGTGGCTGCACCGACACTTCCTTGTCATCCGGGCCGGCGGCGGCTTCCACGGCTGCCAGTCGCTGTGCGGGCGTGGTGGTGTCCACCGGCTTGACCACCTGCGGCGCGCTGCTCACGCAAGCCGCCAGGGCCAGGGTAAGGCCACTCAGGACCAAGGGCTGGAACAGCGAACGGATAGTCATCGGCATCATCGGCTTGGAGGAGGAGTCGCTGCAGCGGGTGCTGCGGCAGGTTCGGCGGCAGGTTCCGGTTTACGGTCGAGGCCGAACCAGCTGCGCCAGCCGCCGCCCTCACCTTCCGCACCGCCCTGTGCGTCCGGCACGGCGGCCGGTGCACACGGCTCGTAAGCCGGCGCATAGCCCACCACGAACGGGAATCGCCGTGCGCCCGGGCAGCCCTCATCGGTGCTGTTGGTACCGGTCGCTGCAACCGGTTGCCAGTCGAGGCCCTTGTTGCTGACCTTCAGCGGCGCCGTCGGCAAGCGCTGGAAGATGCCCGACCACACCCGCATCGCGCCGGTGGCGCCATACAAACCAGCCTGTTCGTTCTGGTCGTTGCCCATCCAGATCACCGCCAGATGGTCGCCCGTGTACCCCGCATACCAGCTGTCGCGGCCATCATTGGTGGTGCCGGTCTTGCCGGCCGGCTGCAGGCGACCCAGGCCATCGGCATTTAAACGCTGCGCGGTACCACTGGCCACCACCTGCTGCAGGCCGATGCTGATCAGGTTGGCGGCGATGGAGTCACCTTCCTGTGCCGGTGCAGGCGTCTTGTCATAGCGCTTGAGCAGCTTGCCTTGCGGATCGAGGACGCCACGCACCGCGTGCAGCGGCTGGATTTCGCCGCCCGATGCCAGGAACTGGTACAGCTGCGCCATCGCGTACGGGCTCTGGTCGGTCGAGCCGAGGATCACCGCCGGATTCGGCTCGGCCTTGATGCCGGCCAGCACGTGGATCAACTGCGTCACCCGTTCCGGGCCGACCTGCATGCCGACGCGTACCGTGGCTTGGTTGTAGGAATGAGCCAACGCATCGATCAGACGCACGGTGCCATGGCTGCGGTTGTCCGCATTGCCAGGATTCCAGTTGCGGCCGCGGCTGAGCTGCACGGTCACCGGTGAATCATCAACCCAGCTGGCCAGCGAATAGCGGTCCGGCTGCGCCAGTGCGAGCAGGTACACGAACGGCTTGAGCAGCGAGCCGACCGGGCGCTGCGCCTCGATGGCGCGGTTGAAGCCGACCTCGGATACTTCGCGGCTGCCGATCACCGCCACCACGTCGCCGTTGTGCACGTCGGTCATCACCAGACCGGCCTGCAGCTCGGGGCGACGCTTGCTTTCCAGCGATTTGATGGTGCGCGTGACCGCGCCTTCGGCATAGGCCTGCGCGGACGGCGACATGCCGCTCATCACGCTCAGGCCGGCGCCCTGCAGGGCAGATTCCGGATAGTCGTGGCCAAGCTGGCGACGCACCAGGTCGACGTAGGCGGGGAAGCGGTTGGCCGCCACCAGACCCGGGGTCTTGGGCACGCCCAGCGGCGCCTTCAACGCCCGCTGGTACTCGGCATCATCAATCAGGGTCGCCTCGTGCAGTTTGCCCAGCACGAAGTTGCGACGGTCCAGCGCGCGCTCGGGATTGCGCCGCGGGTCGTAGTACGACGGCCCCTTGACCAGGCCGATCAACAGTGCGATCTGCTCGGTTTCCAGCGAGGAAAGATCGCGCCCGAACCAGAACTCGGCACCGGAGGACATGCCGTGGATCGCCTGGCTGCCGCGCTGGCCCAGATACACCTGGTTGAGGTAGGCCTCGAAGATGGTGCGCTTGTCATAGCGCGCTTCCATGATCAAGGCGTACAGCACTTCGTTGAACTTGCGGGTATAGGTCTGTTCCTTGCCGATTCCCAGCAGGCCGCTGCGGGCCAGCTGCTGGGTCAAGGTGGAAGCGCCCTGGCGGCTTTGCCCACCCGAGCGGACCGTCACCCAGACCGCGCGCGCGATACCGGACAGATCGATGCCGTGATGGCGGTTGAAGTCCTTGTCCTCAACCGCCTGCAGGCCGGTGACCAACAGGTCAGGGGCCTCGTTCATGCGGATGAGACGGCGTTCTTCCTGCTTCTGCCCGTACAGCGTGGCGATGCGTGCAGGATCCATGCGGGCCGCCTTCAGCGCCTTGCGACTGTCGGCGTCGCGCAGCGAGGCGATGCTGCCGCCGGACAGCGACAGTTCGACCCGACGAGGCGTGACCTGGCCATCGACATCGTTGTAGCCGCGGCTGGAGATGACGAAGCGCCCGCCCTGCACCGCATAGGTTGCCGGCTCCTTGCCTTGGCCATCATCGCGATAGGCCGAGGCGGCCAGTTCGGTCTTCAGGGTCGCCGCATCCATTGCCTTGCCGGGCAACAGCACCAGCGGGCGTGCATAGACCCGCGTCGGGATCTGCCAGCGCAGTTCACCGAAACGTTGCGTCACCTGTTGGTTCAGGTACAGCGTATAGGGGATCAGGAAACCCAATCCCAACGCGACCGCCGCCATGCTCCAGGTAATCAGCCGGCGGCGCCAGAGCGGACCGGTGTCCTGCTGGTCGTCGTCGTCGAAATCGTCGATATCGTCTGAATCGTAGCGTCGGGGCACGGGAATGCGACAATGTAGGGTCTGGCGAGTCTACCCCAGCCGCTGCGGCAGGCGAATTCTCCGGTCCCCCCTGCTTAAGCTGGAGTTGCAACCGGATGGCGATGTCCCTGGCCGAAATCCGCTACCTGATCAATCGCCTGACCGGCTTGGCCCGCCGCAGCCTGGCCAGCCTGCGCACCCGCGGCTGGCGGGCCACCTGGCAGCGGATCCGCGTGCACAGCCAGCGCGCCGTTCCAGCACCGCGCAAACCGTTGTACCTGCCACCGGCACAGCCGTTCGCTCCCTTCGCGGTGCCCACCAGCGATGCGCCGGACGTCAGCATTGTCATTCCGGTCTACAACCACGTCGACCATACCCTGGCCTGCCTGCGCGCCCTGGCCGCGCACCCGCCGTCGGTGGCCTGCGAGATCCTCGTGGTGGACGACGGCAGCAGCGACGCAACGGTGCAGTGGATGCCGCAGATCAGCGGCCTGCGCTACGAAGTGCGCGAGCGCAACGGTGGCTTCATCGAGGCCTGCAACGACGGCGTGTCGCGCACCTGCGGCCGCTACGTGGTACTGCTCAACAACGATACGGTGCCGCAGCCGGGCTGGCTGGAAGCATTGCTGGAGACCTTTGCGACCGTCACCGATGCCGGCCTGGTGGGCAGCCAGCTGCTGTACCCCGACGGACGCCTGCAGGAATCGGGCGGGGTGATCTTCGGCGATGGCAGTGGCTGGAGCTACGGCCGTTTCGAAGCGGCCGATGATCCCCGCTTCGCCAGTCTGCGCGACGTCGACTACTGCTCCGGCGCCGCGCTGATGCTGCCCCGTGCGCTGTGGCAGCAACTTGGCGGGTTCGACACCCGCTACAAGCCCGCCTACTACGAAGACACCGACCTGGCCTTCCGCGTGCGGGCACAGGGCCTGCGCGTGCTGGTGCAGCCGGCCAGCCGGGTAATCCACGATGAAGGCACCAGCAATGGCACCGATACCGGTAGCGGCGTAAAGGCCTACCAGGTACGCAACCAAGCTGTTTTCGCAGCCCGATGGGCCGCTGAACTGGCCTCCCATCCGAAGATCGGCGAAGTACCCTCGCCGGCGCTGTTGCTGCGCGGCCGTCGCCAGGTGCTGATCCTGGATGAGGAAGTGCCGCGCCCGGAGCGCGACTCCGGCTCGCTGCGGCAGGTCAACCTGATCCGCCTGCTGCTGCAGGGCGGCGCCCACGTGGTATTCGTGCCCACACGGCGCGAACACGGCGGCGTGGCGACCGAAGCCCTGCAGCGGATGGGCGTGGAAGTCTGGTACGCCCCCTTCCTGGACGGTGTTGCAGGCTGGCTGCGCAGCCATGGCGCCCGCTTCAACGTGGTGATGATGGTGCGCCACCACGTCGCCAACGAATGCCTGCCGCTGCTCGAGCGCTATGCGCCGCAGGCCCGCACCGTGTTCGACACCGTCGACCTGCACTACCTGCGCGAACGCCGTGGTGCGGAAGTGGCGGGCGATGCTGGCCTGCTGCGCAACGCCGAACGCACCCGCGCCAGCGAACTGGCAGTGATGGGCCAGTGCGACATCACTGTGCTGGTCAGCGCCGCCGAGCGCGAACAGCTGCAGGCCGATGCACCCCAGGTACGGGTGGAGCTGATCTCCAACCTGCATGAGGTCGCCGGCACGGGCGCGCCGTTCGCGCAGCGCCACGACCTGGTGTTCGTCGGCGGCTTCCGCCACCCGCCGAACCTGGACGCGATGGAGTGGTTCATCGGCGACGTATTCCCGCATATCCGCGCGGCGCTGCCGCAGGTGCGCCTGCATTGCATCGGTGCCGGCGCACCGGACACGCTGCTTGCCCTGGCTGCTACCCAGCCAGGCGTAGTGATGCATGGCTTCGTTGAAGACATCGTTCCGTACATGGATGGTGCCCGCATCGCCATCGCGCCGCTGCGTTTCGGCGCCGGCGTGAAGGGCAAGATCAACCTGAGCATGGCCCATGGCCAGCCCGTGGTCGGCACCACCTGCGCGGTGGAAGGCATGCACCTGCGCGCCGGCGAGGATGTGCTGGTAGCCGACGATGCCGCCGGCTTTGCCGATGCGGTGATCCGCTTGTACCAGGATCCTGTGCTGTGGCAGCAGCTGGCCGCCGCTGGCCTGGCCAACGTGGCCGAGCATTTCTCGCTGGATGCTGCGTCGGCCACGGTGCAGCGGGTGTTCTTCGACTAGTCGATGTGACCGCCTGCATGCCGCAGGCGGTCCTCGAACGCGGGAAGTTCGGCCAGATCCGGCTGCAACCGCCGCACCTGCTCCACGGCCGAGGCGGCGAATTCCACATCACCGCGACCCAGCCGTTCGCTGCCGATCGCCAGCCAGCGCTGGGCAAGACGGGAACGCGCATCGGGCAATCCTGCGGCCGTCGGCGCCAGCGTCTGCCACGCCTGCAGGCAGGCGCCCGCAGCCTGCACCCGGTTCTGTCGCAGGTTGTCATTGAAACAGGACCTGCTGGCGGGCAGCAGGCGCGCTGCCGCTGCTTTGACCCGGCTGTCGCGCGGCGCCAGTGCCTGCGCTTCGCGCAGCGCATCGAAGGCACTGTGCCCAGGGGGACTGATCCACTGCCCGGCACGCTCGGCGCGGTCGATCTGACGCAGCCGATCACGCAGCTGGCGCTCACGCTGGGCAGCGCTGATGCCCGGCTGCAGCAACGACTGGCGAGCCTGCCGCGCACGCTGCAGGCGCTGTGCCAGCTGCTGCTGCGCCACCTGCGAGGCGCCCAAACCCGCCGCCATCGCAGCGTCCTTGTCGGCCGCCTCGAACTGGAAATCGTCGGCCCGCTTCTGGCTGCGCGCCAGCAATGCCTGCACGGCCTGCTCGCGCCCACGCAGTGCAGTGGGATCATCGGAGGTGACCGCCAGCACGGCCTGGAAACTGTCTGCCGCCGTCTCAAGCTGCTGCCGTTTGAGCGCACGCTGGCCCTGCTGCAGCCGCTGGTCGACGGCCTGGGCCAGCGCTTCCTGGCTGACAGGAAGCTCGGAATGACCTGCATCGAACTGGCGTGCACGCTGCAGGATGGCAGCCGCCGTGGCCAGTTCGCCGCGCGCGGCCTGTGCGCGCGCCTGCTGCAGCAAGTCGCTCAATGCATCCTCGCGGCCTTCCAGCGCAGGCAGGTTGTCCGGTTGCAGCGTCAGCACACGCTGGAACAACGGCAACGCGCTGCTGTCGCCGTCGTCCAGTCGCCCCGCTGCAAAGGCATTGCGGGCCTGTGCAAGCAACGCGCCGATGCCAGCTCCAGCGCGACGACGCGCTTGCAGCTGCTGGGCCACCGCGTCCGCTTCGGCGCGCGGCACCTGCAGCTCACGCGCCAGCGCCAGCGCCTGCGTGCAGCCGTCCAGATCGCCCGCCTGCAGCCGCTCACGCGACTGCTGCAACGCTGCCGCGCCGGTGCGGGCCAGGCCCTGCCGCGCCTGCGGGCGGTCGCCATCCAGGGCAAGCACCGCTTGGTAGCGCTCGCGTGCGCCGCTGCCGTCGGCGACAGTCAGGCGCCCTTCGGCCAGCGCGCGATCGCCCTCAGCCAGCAGTTGTTCTATCTGTGGCTCGTCCCAGAACCAGTCCGCCAGCGGCTTGCGCACCAGCACCAGCAGCACGAACACCGCTGCAGCCGCCAACAGCGCCCAACGCCACACCCGACGCGCGTGGCGCGCCTGCAGCCACCACCAACGGCTTTCACGGCGAACGCGATCGAGCGCCGGATGTGCGGCGCCGTGTGAGCGATGCGGGGGCTCGCGTTCCATGCGTGCAGGGTAGCCGGGGCAGCGTGAAGCTCAGCCCAGACGACGCGCCTCGCTGACACCCGGCAACGCATCGAGCTTGCCCAGCAGGTTCGACAACTGGCCGTAGTCGCTGACCTTCAGCCGCAGGCGCAGATGCGCGCGGCCACTGTTGCGGACGTTGTCGCTGTGGATGTCCAGCACGTAGGCGTCTTCCTGTGCGATCAGGTTGGTGATGTCCTTCAGCAGCCAGCGGCGGTCGACCGCGTCGACCACCACGTCCACTTCATAGCCACCGCCGGCCTGGCCCCATTCCACCGGCAGGATCCGCTGCGGGCTGGTCGCTGCCAGCCGCGCCAGTGCGACGCAGTCTGCACGATGCACCGTGACACCCCGGCTACGGGTCAGGTAGCCGACGATTGGTTCGCCCGCCACCGGCTGGCAGCAGCGCGCCAACTGCACCAGCAGGTTGCCTACGCCCTGTACGGTGAACTTGGACTTGCCCAGGTTCTCGCGGCGGGCGGTCGGCCGCGGCAGGGTCGGCGGTGCGACCGGCTGGCTGGCCGCACGCTCGGCTTCCAGCAGAGATCGGCTGACCTGGTTGGGGCCGGTATCGCCCAGGGCGACCTGGATGTACAGGTCGTCGACACTGTCGGCATGGAACTTCTTCGCTGCCGCCGACAGGTCCGAATGCTGCAGGCCCAACCGCTTCAGTTCGCGCTCCAGCAGCTCGCGCCCTGCCTGCACGTTGCGCGCACGGTCCAGCTTGTGGAACCAGCTGCGCACCTTCTCGCGCGAGCGGTTGCTGGCCAGGAAGCCGTTGGCCGGCATCAGCCAGTCGCGACGCGGGTCGGCCTCCTTGCCGGTCAGGATCTCGACCCGATCCCCGCTGCGCAGCCGGTAGGTCAACGGCACGATGCGGCCGTTGACCTTGGCGCCACGGCAGCGGTGCCCGACCATGGTGTGCACCTGGTAGGCAAAATCCAGCGGTGTGGCACCCTGCGGCAGGTCCAGCACCTCGTCCTTCGGGGTCAGCGCGTAGACCCGGTCCTCGGTGAGCTCGGCATCGAGCGCCCCGGCCAGTTCGTTGCCCTGCCCGTCCTGTGCCTGCTCCAGCAGCTGGCGCATCCAGGTGATCTTGCGATCAAACGACTTCTCCGCGCCCTTGCCGCCTTCCTTGTATTTCCAGTGCGCGGCCACGCCCAGCTCGGCCTGCGCGTGCATGTCGTGGGTCCGGATCTGCACTTCGATGGTGCGCCCTTCCGGGCCAACCACCGCCGTGTGCAGCGAGCGGTAATCGTTGGCCTTGGGCCGGGCGATGTAATCGTCGAACTCGCTCGGCACCGGTGCCCACAGCGCATGCACCACGCCGAGCGCGGCATAGCAGGCGGCAACGTCATCGACCATCACCCGTACCGCACGGATGTCATACAGCTGGTCGAAGGCCAGGCGCTTCTTCTGCATCTTCCGCCAGATGCTGTAGATGTGCTTGGGTCGGCCACTGACCTCGGCGCGGATGCCCTGCACGCCCAGTTCGCGCGACAGCACCTTCTTCACGTTCTCGACGTAACGTTCGCGGGCGATGCGGGTTTCATCGACCTCACGCGCGATGCGCCGGTAGGTGTCCGGTTCCAGGTGACGGAATGCCAGGTCTTCCAGTTCCCATTTCAACTGCCAGATACCCAGCCGGTTGGCCAGCGGCGCATGGATGTCGCGGGTCAACTGGGCCAGCGCGCGGCGCTGCTCCTCATCGAGCTTGTCGGCCGCGCGCATGCGCGCCAGCTGCCGCGCCAGCAGGATCGGCACCACCCGCAGGTCGCGGATGATGGCCAGCAGCAACCGGCGCAGGCCTTCGCTGTTGCGGCCCGCCTCGCGACCGGCATGCAGGGCCCAAACGGGGTCGGCCGCATCCTGGCCATCGAGCAGGCCGATCACCGCCGCCTTGTGGCTGCCCAACGGCAGTGTGTCGAGGTGGACGCGCAGGCCCGGCAGATCGAACAGCAGGGCCGCCACCACGGCGCCCTCGTCTGCCGAGAGCAGTGCCAGCGCGTCCAGGGTATCGCCCAGCACCGACCAGCTGGCACGCATCTGCGGGTCGCAGTCCGGCGCTTCCCAGTGCCCGCGCAGGGCCTGGCGCAGCGGAGCAGGCAGCACGGCTGCCGAGGGGCGGTTCAACAAGGCATCCAGGCCGGGGACGGAAGCGCGGTTCACAGCATCGAGCAGGCAAGACAGAAGCCCCTACACTAGCGCCGCAGCCGTTCAGGAACAATCGCCACGGCCACCATCGCCGGGAATGTGGACATGCCGCTACACTCGCCGACATCCACGGGAGAGTTCCGCATGCCTTCGATCACCCTGCCTTTCCGCCCTCACCTGCTGGCCTGTGCCGCTGTGCTCCTGTCCCTGTCGGCGCCCGCGCTGGCCCAGCGAGTGGTGCAGGGCGACCTGCAACAGCAGATGTCGCCGGCCGAGTTCAAGGCCGCAGGCCTGGACAAGCTCAATGCCGCCGAGCTGGCTACGCTGAACCGCTGGCTGCAGGGCAAGGTCGAAGCCGCCACTACCGAAGCCGTCGCTGCGGTGCGCGAAGAAGCGCGTGAGGAAGGCCGCCAGGAAGTGATCGTGAAGAACCGCGGCTTCTTCGACTTCGGCAGCAACGAACCGATCAGCGGCGTGCTGCAGGGCGAGTTCCGCGGTTTCGGCAAGGGCCGGATCTACGTGCTGGACAATGGCCAGCAGTGGGAACAGACCGATACCACCTCGGTTTCCGGCGTACGCAAGCAATCGCCGAAGGTCAGCATCAGCCCCGGGGTGATGGGCGTGTGGTACCTGAAGGTCGAAGGCGTGAACACCCAGCCCAAGGTGCGTCGCACCAAGTAACGGCGCCATCGGCCGCTACCGCCGAGACCCGCAGTAGATCCACGCCATGCGTGAATGGCATTCCGCTTGACCCCACCGGCGAGCAACCGGCGGGGTCAGGCCAGGGCTTACGAGGCCTGCCGCAGTGCGGTCACCCGCTGCGCCAGCTTCTTGGCTGAAACACCAGTACGTGCGCCCAGTTCCTGCGCGAACAACGACACCCTCAGTTCTTCCAGGTCCCAGCGCAATGCCTGCCACTGCGGCCGCTCGCGCAGGCCCTGCTGCTCGCCCACCTGCAACGCCTCCAGGAACGGATGCAGTTCCAGCATGCGCGCCTGGTCGCGTGGCGGATCGCGTTTGGCACGCTCGGTGCGCAGGATCATCGCTTTCAGATAACGCGGGTACTGCGCCAGGGCATCGGCCGGCGTGTCGCGCAGGAAGCCGGGATGGATCAGCCCGACCAGCTGCGCTTCCATGTCATCCAGATTGCCGCGCGCCCAGCCCATCAACGGCGCCTCCAGCATCGGCTTCAACTCGGCCACCAGGGCAAGGATCGACTCGGCCAGTTTCAACCGCTGCATGGCTTCGCCGAACAGCGTTTTTGCGGCGTGTTCGCGACGCTGCTCGAATGTAGCTGCATCGCGGATATCGCCCAGACCGTCGGCCAGCACGGCATTCATCGCCGCATCGACCAGATCGCCGCGCAGGCGTTCCTGGGTTTCGATCGAGGCGTACAACAGGCCGGTTTTCGCTGCGACCGGCAACTGCTTGCGTGCCTGCTTGATCTTCTCGCCCAGACCGATCTCCAGCAATCGGCGCACGCCGAGCGGGTGTACTTCTTCGGCCTGCTGGCGATCAGCGAAGATGCGCAATGCGACGCTGTCACCCTCATCCTTCAGCGCGGGATAGGCCGGCACGCCGGCTTCGCCCGGTACCTGCAGCGGAATAGGCGTTGCCGGGAACGTGCGCAGGCCATCGGCTGCCATCTCGCGCCCGGCTCGTGCTGCGAACGCATCGCCGGCCTGGCCGCCGAACTTCGCACGCAGCACATCGAGGTCGCGCGATGTTGCCAGCACCTTGCCCTGCTCATCGCGCAGGCGCAGGTTCATGTGCAGGTGCGGTTCGATTGAAGCGGGCTCGAAATCGGTCGCGGCCACGGTTGCCCCGGTTGCCCGTGACAGGAAGCGCGCCAGCTCACCGGTGATCGCATCGGCGCTGGGTTGTGAGAACGCTTCGTAGAAGGCGCGCGCGAAATCCGGCGCTGGCACGTAGTTGCGCCGCATCGCCTTGGGCAGGCTGCGGATTAACGCCGCCGCCTTGTCGGCAACGAAACCGGGCGCTAGCCATCCCAACTGCACCGCATCCAATGCATTGAGCAGATGCAGCGGAACGTCCAGGGTCACGCCGTCATCCTCGGCACCCGGCTCGAAACGGTAGTGCAACGGCAGCCGCGCCTGGCCCAATGCCAGGTACTTCGGGTAGCGCTCCTGTTCACTGCCTTCGCCCGGCAGCAGATCCACCAGCGACCAGTGCACTCCCTTGCGCTGTTCCGGCGGCAGCGCCTTCCACCACGCATCCAGCCCGGACGCGGAGTGGATCTGCGGCGGCACCCGGTCCAGGTACCAGCGTGCCTGCCAGTCCTCGTCGGCGACGATACCGGCACGGCGCAGCTTGGCTTCTTCCTCGCGGGCCTGCTCCAGCACCTTCTGGTTGTCAGCCACGAAGCTGGCGCGGGTGTTGATCTCACCGGTCACCAGCGCCTGGCGCACGAAGATGTCGTGCGCTTCGCCGGCATTGATGCGGCCGTAATGCACCGGTTTCTTCGGTGCCAGCACCAGCCCGAACAGGCTGATCTGTTCGGAGGCCAGCACCTGGCCCTGCGCACGCGACCAGTGTGGATCGAAGTGCTTGCGCAGCAGCAGGTGCGGCAGTTCGGCAATCACCCAGTCCGGCTCGATTGCCGCCAGGGTCATGCCCCATACCTTCTGCGTATCCAACAGGTTGGCTGCCAGCAGCCACGGCGGCGGCCGCTTGGACAGCGTCGAGCCGGGGAACGGCAGGAAGCGGCGCTGGCGCGGCGCCTGGAAATCGCCCTTTTCGCTGCGATGGCCGATCTGCGTGGGCAGGCCCGCCACCAGCGCCCGATGCAGGGTCTGGTAGGCAGCAGCGCGAACGCGTTCGCTGTAGCCACCGCCGTCGGGCACCTGGTCCTTCTGCGCGCGGGCAGCGACCGGCGCGGGCGCCGTTTCGGCCTTGCCCTCGCGGGCCAGGCGCGCGGCACGGTGCAGCTGGCCACGGGTTGCCTTTACTGCGGCGGCGTCATCGCGGGCCGCCGGTGGTGCGCTGCTACCGGCCAGCAACGGCGCCATCGACGCCTCGTTGCCCTCTTCCTTCCAGCCCAGTTCCTCGCACAACAGGCGCAGCTGCCGATGCAGCTCGCGCCATTCACGCATGCGCAGGAAACCGAGGAAGTGGCGGCCGCACCAATCACGCAGCTTGGACTGCGTCAGATCCTCATGGGACTGACGATAGGCATCCCACAGGCGCAGCACACCGACAAATTCAGAGCGGCCGTCAGCGAACTGCGCATGCGCGTTATCAGCCGCGCCACGCGCCTCGGGCGGGCGCTCGCGCGGATCCTGGATACCCAGGAACGAGGCGATCACCAGCATCGGCCGCAGGCACCCCGCGGCCTGCGCAGCCACCAGCATGCGCGCCAGCTTCACGTCCACCGGCAGGCGCGCCATCTGCTTGCCGATCGCGGTCAGATGGCGCTCGCTGTCGATCGCCCCCAGCTCGGTCAGATGCTGCCAACCGTCAGCGACAGCCCGCTCATCCGGTGCCTCAAGGAACGGGAAGTCCTCGATGCGACCCAGGCCGAGCTGCAGCATGCGCAGGATCACCCCGGCCAGGCTGGAACGACGGATTTCCGGATCGGTGAACTCGGGCCGTGCCTGGAAATCAGCCTCGGCATAAAGGCGATAGCAGATGCCCTCGGCCACGCGGCCACAGCGGCCCTTGCGCTGGTTGGCGCTGGCCTGCGAGATCGGCTCGATGTGCAGGCGATCAAGCTTGTTGCGCGGGCTGTAACGCTTGACGCGGGCGAAACCGGGGTCAACCACATAGCGGATGCGCGGCACCGTCAACGAGGTCTCGGCCACGTTGGTGGCCAGCACGATGCGCCGGTTCGGGCCGGGGTTGAACACCCGGTCCTGGTCCTGGTTGGAGAGCCGCGCGTACAGCGGCAGCACTTCGGTATTGCGGTACTTGCGCCGTTCCAGCGACTGGTGCGCATCGCGGATCTCGCGCTCGCCCGGCAGGAAGATCAACACGTCACCGCGCGAATCCAGGCGGGTGATTTCATCGATGGCCGAGACGATGGCATCGTTGACCGTGCGTTCGCCCTGCTCTTCGCCCTCGCCTTCCAGCGCGCGATAGCGAACGTCCACCGGATAGGTGCGGCCTTCGACGCTGATCACCGGCGCGTTGTCGAAATGCTGGGCGAAACGCTCGGTGTCGATGGTCGCCGACGTGACGATCAGCTTCAGGTCCGGACGCTTGCGCAGCAGCTGCTTGAGATAGCCGAGCAGGAAGTCGATGTTGAGGCTGCGCTCATGCGCTTCGTCGACGATGATCGTGTCGTAGTTCGACAACCAGCGATCGCTGGCGATCTCCGCCAGCAGGATGCCGTCGGTCATGAACTTGATGCGGGTGTCTTCGCCGACCTTGTCATTGAAGCGCACCTGATAGCCGACCAGCTGGCCCAGTTCGCTCTGCAGTTCCTGCGCGACACGGCTGGCCACCGCACGTGCGGCGATCCGGCGCGGCTGCGTGCAGCCGATCATGCCGGCCTGGCCACGGCCGGCGGCCAAACACAGTTTCGGCAGCTGCGTGGTCTTGCCCGAGCCGGTTTCACCGGCGATCACCACCACCTGATGGTCGCGGATCAGCTGGGTGATGGTCTCGGCTTCACGCGCAATCGGCAGCTGAGGGTCCAGAGTAATGGCCGGCTGTTGTTGCGCCCGCGCCTGCCGGCGCTGCACCGAAACCTGCAAGGCCTGCTCGAAGCTGGCGGCCAGCGCCGCATCCTGTGGCTTGGCCTGGCAACGCGAGAGCATTCCCAGCAATCGTCCACGGTCGCGGCTCATGGCGCCGTCGATGGCGGCACGCTGTTGGCGCTGGCGGGACTGCGGCATTTTGTCGATAGCGTTCATCAATCGGTTCGTTTAAAACTTTGAATGCAACCAGTCATCAAGACTGATTTATTGTGAAGGCCAACGATTCCACAAGGAGCAACCCCATGGCGAAGACCAAGAGCACGACCAAGCCCAAGACCGGCAAGCAGAAGCTTGCGGCCTCCGCGCCGTCGGCGCCCAATATCGATATCGGGATCACCCAGGGCAACCGCAAGAAGATCGCCGATGGGTTGGCGCGGTTCCAGGCGGATGCGTTCACGCTCTACCTGAAGACCCACAACTTCCATTGGAATGTCACCGGGTCGATGTTCAACTCGCTGCACACCATGTTCGAGACGCAGTACACCGAGCAGTGGGCGGCACTGGACGATGTGGCCGAGCGCATCCGCGCACTGGGCTTCAATGCCCCGGGCTCCTACCGGGAATTTGCTGCGCTGACCTCGATCGTCGAGGAGCCGGGCCTGACCGACAGTGCGGACTGGCGTGAAATGGTACGCCAGTTGGTGGTCGCCAACGAAGCGGTATGCCGTACGGCACGTGAAGTGCTGGATGTCGCCGACGACGCTGACGACGCCCCGACCGAGGATCTGATGACCCAGCGCCTGCAGACCCACGAGAAGTACGCCTGGATGCTGCGCTCCCTTCTCCAGTAAGGGTTGGGGGTTCTCGGCAGGGCTGCGCCCTGCACCCGCACAGGCAACTGCAACCGCAACGGCCGAAGCAAAAGCTGGTTTCCTGTGGGTTGGCGAGGCGGGTCCGGTTGTGGGAGACGCCGTAAACCCTTCCATGGGGGCTTGGCAGCCGCATCCATGCGGCTGACACTCCCACAACCGGACCCACCCCGCCCTTAACAGACCTCCGCGATCTGTCGGGCCAGTTCTTGGGGTCGGATCCGTTTTCCGCAGGAAAACGGATCCGACCCCATTTTGTTTGTCGATATCTGACAGATTTGATCCACGCATGGCGTGGATGGCCCCACCGTCATTGGCGATCTATCGGGGGTGGGGCGGTGTGGGCTTGCAGGACCGTTGGCGCCATGGATGGCGCCATCGAGCCCCCATGGACGGGTTTACGGCGTGTCCTGCAAGCCAACACCGACCCGCCCAGCCAGCAGACAGCCCAGAGCCGGCTGTTGCCTTTGACGTTGACGTTGACGTTGCACTGGCTTGTAGCAGGTGCAGGGCGCAGCCCTGCCGACTCCCCCGCCGGGGTAAACTAGCCGGATGGCTTCCCGTCCCGCGCACGACCTGCTCCAACGCGTCTTTGGTTACGACGATTTCCGTGGTCCGCAGCAGGACATCGTGGAGCATGTGGCTGCCGGTCACGATGCCCTGGTGCTGATGCCCACCGGTGGCGGCAAGTCGCTGTGCTACCAGGTGCCAGCCCTGCTGCGTGACGGCTGTGGCATCGTCATCTCGCCGCTGATCGCCTTGATGCAGGACCAGGTCGAAGCCCTGCGCCAGCTCGGCGTGCGCGCCGAATTCCTGAACTCGACCCTGGATGCCGAAACGGCCGCCCGGGTCGAACGCGAACTGCTCGCCGGTGAGCTCGACATGCTCTATGTCGCCCCCGAGCGTCTGCTGACCGGCCGCTTCCTGTCGCTGCTGTCGCGCAGCCGGATCGCCCTGTTCGCCATCGACGAAGCCCATTGCGTGTCGCAATGGGGCCATGACTTCCGCCCCGAATACCGCCAGTTGACCGTCCTGCACGAGCGCTGGCCGGAGATTCCGCGGATCGCCCTGACCGCCACCGCCGACCCGCCGACCCAGCGCGAGATTGCCGAGCGCCTGGACCTGGCCGAAGCACGTCACTTCGTCAGCTCCTTCGACCGCCCCAACATCCGCTACGCCGTGGTGCAGAAGGATAACGCCCGCAAGCAGCTGAGCGATTTCCTGCGCAGCCATCGCAGCGAGGCCGGCATCGTCTACTGCATGTCACGCCGCAAGGTGGAGGAAACCGCCGAGTTCCTGTGCACGCAGGGTTTCAACGCCCTGCCCTACCACGCCGGCCTGCCCTCGGAAGTACGTGCCAACAACCAGCGCCGCTTCCTGCGCGAAGACGGCATCGTCATGTGCGCGACCATCGCCTTCGGCATGGGCATCGACAAGCCGGACGTACGCTTCGTCGCCCACACCGACCTGCCCAAGTCGATGGAAGGTTACTACCAGGAGACCGGCCGCGCCGGCCGCGATGGCGAAGCCGCCGAGGCCTGGCTCTGTTACGGCTTGGGCGATGTGGTGCTGCTCAAGCAGATGATCGAGCAGTCCGAGGCCAGCGAGGAGCGCAAGCAGCTGGAGCGCTCCAAGCTGGATCACCTGCTGGGCTACTGCGAATCCATGCAGTGCCGCCGCCAGGTACTGCTGGCCGGTTTCGGCGAAACCTACCCCAAACCCTGCGGCAACTGCGACAACTGTCTGACCCCGCCGGCCGCCTGGGACGCGACGATCCCCGCCCAGAAGGCACTCAGCTGCGTGTACCGCAGCGGCCAGCGCTTCGGCGTCGGCCACCTGATCGACGTCCTGCGTGGCAGCGAGAACGAGAAGGTCAAGCAGCAGGGCCACGACAAACTCAGCACCTACGCCATCGGCCGCGATCTGGATGCGCGCACCTGGCGCAGTGTGTTCCGGCAGCTGGTGGCCGCCAGCCTGCTGGAAGTGGACAGCGAGGGCCACGGCGGCCTGCGCCTGACCGATGCCAGCCGCGATGTGCTGACCGGGCGCCGCCAGATCAGCATGCGCCGTGATGCGGTCAGTGCCAGCACCGGTCGCGAACGCAGCGCGCAGCGCACCGGCCTATCGGTGCTCCCACAGGACCTGGCCCTGTTCAATGCCCTGCGTGGCCTGCGCGCCGAGCTGGCGCGCGAGCAAAATGTGCCGGCCTTCGTGATCTTCCACGACAGCACCCTGCGCAACATCGCCGAACAGCGCCCGACCTCGCTGGACGAACTGGCCCGGGTCGGCGGCATCGGTGGCACCAAACTCAGCCGCTACGGCCCGCGCCTGGTGGAGATCGTTCGCGAGGAAGGTTGAACGCCGCCAGGCAACGGGCAACCGCGCCGCTGTAGAGCCGAGCCATGCTCGGCTGCCGTTGCAGCAGAAGCAGCTGAGCATGCGCCCGGCTCCACCTTGGCGTAGCTCCAACCTTGAACCAGCCGTTCAGGCGGATGTGCATCCCGCCCCACTTGCGGCTAAATTGGCGCCATGTCCCTCGCCTCGACCCTGCTCCGTGTCGTGCTCATGCTCAGCCTGTTGCTCAACGGGCTGAACGCGGCCATGGCCAGCGGACACGAAGAGATGGGCCGCATGGCCCACGCGATGACCTCGGCGATGACCGACGAGGGTGACGCGGACTGTCACCACCATGCCGGCATGACCGCCGACGAGACGCCGCAGGCCAAGGCGCCCGCTCATGACGCGCACTGCCAGATCAAGGACTGCGTGCGCAGCTGCGCCCAGCACCCGCTGCTGGCGGTGCAGGCACTGCCGTTCCTGGCTGGCCCGAGTCTTTCCTTGACCCCGCAGCCGATGCCTGCCAACGGCCGCCCGGCACCGCCGCTGCCGCCGATCTCACGCCCTCCCATCGGCTGATCCAACACGCCTCGTGCGCGCTGCGCACCGAAGCCGGCCCTGCGCTGGCGTCTTTCCGTGTTTGGAGTCACCACCATGAGTACCCGTATTCCTCCCGGCCCGGGCGCTGTGCCCATGCCGTCGCGCCGTCTTTTCGTGCAGGGCATCGCCGCTGGCGGCGTGGTTGCCGGCATCTCCGCAGCCGGCGTCCCGCAGCGCGCGCTCGCCGCCGCCTACGCCACGCCACGCCTGGCCGGCGCGCCAGCGGTCATCAGCGATACCCGCGTCGAACTGGCCATCGGCGAGTCGCTGGCCAACTTCACCGGCCGCACCCGCCCGGCGATCACCGTCAACGGCTCGCTGCCGGCACCGATCCTGCGCTGGCGCGAAGGCCAGACCGTGGACCTGTTCGTGCGCAACACGCTCGGCCAGCACCCCACCTCCATCCACTGGCACGGCATCCTGCTGCCGGCCAACATGGATGGCGTACCGGGCCTGAGCTTCAACGGCATCGCCCCCGGCGAGACCTACCACTACCACTTCGATCTCAAGCAGTCCGGTACCTACTGGTATCACAGCCATTCGCTGTTCCAGGAACAGGCAGGGCTGTACGGTGCGCTGATCATCGATCCGGCAGAGCCCGCGCCCTACCGGCATGACCGCGAGCACGTGATCATGCTGTCCGACTGGACCGACATGGATCCTGGCGCGCTGTTCCGGCGCATGAAGAAGCTCGCCGAGCACGACAACTACTACAAGCGCACCCTGCCTGACTTCCTGCGCGACGCCCGTCGCGATGGCTGGTCGGCCGCGCTGTCCGACCGCGGCATGTGGGGCCGGATGCGGATGACGCCCAGCGACATCTCCGACATAAACGCGCACACCTACACCTACCTGATGAACGGCACGGCGCCGGCCGGCAACTGGACCGGTCTGTTCCGCAGCGGCGAAAAGGTGCTGCTGCGCTTCATCAATGGTGCGTCGATGACCTACTTCGACGTGCGCATCCCCGGCCTGAAAATGACCGTGGTCGCCGCCGACGGCCAGTACATCCATCCGGTCAGCATCGACGAGTTCCGCATCGCCCCGGCCGAAACCTACGACGTACTGGTGGAACCCAGCGGCCAGGATGCCTTCACCATCTTCTGCCAGGACATGGGCCGCACCGGTTATGCCGCCGGCACCCTCGCCGTGCGCCACGGGCTGCAGGCACCGATTCCCGCGCGCGACCCGCGCCCGTTGCTGACGATGAGCGATATGGGCCATGACATGGGCGGCGCTGGCCATGGTGTCCACGACATGGCGGCGATGAAGGGCATGGAAGGCGGCTGTGGTGCCAGCATGGGCCACGGCGCGCATGGCGGCGGCAGCGATGCTGCCAGCAAAGCGCCAAAGCATCCGGCCAGCGAGCGCAACAACCCGCTGGTGGACATGCAGAGCTCGGCCACCGAGCCGAAACTGGACGACCCCGGCATCGGCCTGCGCGACAACGGCCGCCAGGTGCTGACCTACGGCGCGATGCGCAGCCTGTTCGAGGACCCCGATGGCCGCGAGCCCAGTCGCGAGATCGAGCTGCACCTGACCGGCCACATGGAGAAGTTCTCCTGGTCGTTCGATGGCATTCCCTTCGCCGGTGCCGAACCGCTGCGGCTGAACTACGGCGAGCGCATGCGCATCGTGCTGGTCAACGACACCATGATGCAGCACCCGATCCATCTGCATGGCGTGTGGAGCGACCTGGAAAACGCACAGGGTGAATTCCAGGTGCGCAAGCACACCATCGACATGCCGCCCGGCACACGCCGCACCTATCGCGTTCGCGCCGATGCACTCGGTCGCTGGGCCTACCACTGCCATCTGCTGTACCACATGGAAGCAGGCATGATGCGCGAAGTGAGGATCGAAGAATGAGCCGTTCCCTGCTTGCTCCCAGCCTGTTGACCCTCGGCCTGTTGGCCGCGCTGCCCGCGTTCGCGCAGTCCCATGCCGGCCATGACATGACAGTGCCCTCGCCTCCTGCCGATACCACGCCAGCGGCAGCTGCCGACGTTGATCATTCGAAGATGGACCACTCGAAGATGGATCACGGCGCGATGGACCATTCCACGATGGACCATGGCGCGATGGATCATTCGAAAATGGGTCACGGCACACCCGCGCCGACTGAGCCGCGCGTACCCATCCCTGTCCCCACCGATGCCGATCGTGCGGCCGCGTTCCCGCCCATCGCGCATGGTGCGATGGAGCACGCGCCGGAAATCCACAGCCTGTTGCTGATTGATCGCCTGGAGCACTGGGATGGAAAGAACGGCACCGGCCAGGCCTGGGAGGCCAGCGGCTGGATCGGCGGCAACATCAACCGCCTGTGGCTGCGTACAGATGGCGAACGCAGCGAAGGTCGCACGGAATCGTCGGGCGTGGAAGCACTCTACGGGCGTGCCATTTCGCCGTGGTGGGACGTGCTGGTCGGCGTACGCCAGGACTTCCGCCCCGCCGACTCACGCACCTGGGCGGCGATCGGCATCCAGGGGTTGGCGCCGTACAAGTTCGAAAGCTCGGCCACGCTGTATGCCGGCTCCGGTGGCCAGCTGATGGCCAAGGCCGAAATCGAATACGACGTGTTGTTGACCAACCGGTTGATCCTGCAGCCCCTGCTGGAAGCGACCGTGGCCAGCAAGGATGAACCCGAGTACGGCATCGGCCGCGGCCTCAACAAGGTCGAAGCCGGCCTGCGCCTGCGCTACGAGTTCAGCCGCCGCTTCGCGCCGTACATCGGCATCAGCCACGAACGCGCGTTCGGCGACACGGCAGACTATGCCGGCGACCATGCACGCGATACGCGCTGGGTCGCCGGCATCCGCATGTGGTTCTAAGCAGGCAATCGTGAGCACTAGCCAGCCCCGGCAACCACCGGGGCCGGCTACACTGCCGCACGTTCCATTGCAGGCTGCGCCATGTCGTTGCATATCCGCCGTGCCACCCTGGCCGACGTCGACGCGTTGTCGGCAATCGCCATCGCCACCTATAGCGAAACCTGGGGCGATTCCTATCCGCCGCAGGACCTGCACACCTTCCTGCAGGATCACTACGGCCCCGCACCGCAGCGGGTCGAACTGTCCGACCCGCGCAGCGCGGTGTGGCTGCTGCTGGATGGCGAAACGGTGGTGGGTTATCTGGCCGCCGGCGCCAACACCCTGCCGCATGCGGACGCGCGCGACGGCGACATCGAGCTGAAACGCCTGTACATCCTGGCCAGCCACCAGAACGGTGGCCACGGCGCGCGGCTGATGGATGCGTTCATGGCCTGGCTGGACCAGCCACAGCGCCGCACCCTGTGGGTGGGCGTGTGGGAAGAGAACTTCGGCGCGCAGCGCTTCTACGCGCGTTATGGCTGCAGCAAGGCCGGCGAGTATGACTTCATCGTCGGCGACAGCCGCGACCGCGAGTTCATCCTGCGCCGGCCCTGAGCGGCATCAGAAATCGAACAGCTCGGAGAGGAAGCTCTCCTTCTTCTTTTTCTTGTAGCCATCGCTGTACTGGCCACGGTTGTCCTCGTAGCGCTGGCCAAGGTGGCGGGTGTCGCGATGCATCACCGGCGGCGGCGCGGCGGCCGGCTGTGCCTGCACCGCAGCGGGCGGCGGCACCGCAGCACCGGCATTGGCGCGCTCGATGATCTTGTCGAGCTCGCCACGGTCCAGCCACACGCCACGGCAACCCGGGCAGTAATCGATCTCGATGCCGTGGCGCTCGGCCATCTGCAGGGTCTGGGTCGTACACACGGGGCACAACATGCGCATTGCTCCTGTCGGTCTGACCTCGACTGTACCTGCGTGCGGATGACTGTGCGGCAACGCATGACCGATGGTACAGGGACTTCCGGCGCGTGCCGCCGCCCCCGGCCGCCCAGCGCACTGCACCTGCTGGCGGTGGCAGCACGGGCCTGGCATGCGCGCCGCCAGCGCAGCTACCTCCTGTAACGCCCACTTAGCCAATCCTGCACACGGGGCTCACTGGGTGCTTGCGCATACTTGCGCGCCTTTCATGCCCTGCCGTCCGGAGTTGTTGCGTCATGCTGCTGTCCAAGCGCCACGTTGAACCACGCGTCCTGCTGATTGAAGACGCCGAGGAAACCCGTGAACTGAGCCGGATGGCGCTGGAAAGCCAGGCCTGCCACGTGGTGGGCGTGAGCTCTGCCGAAGCGGCACTGGGCCTGCTGGCGGCCGGTGAACGTTTCGATCTGTTGTTCACCGACGTCAACCTTGGCCTGATCAGCGGCATTGAAGCGGCCAACCGGGTTCGCAGCCTCTATCCCCAGCTGCCGATCCTGGTGACGTCGGGCATGGATCAGCACGCCGTGCTGCCGCAGCTGCGCGACGGCATCCACTTCCTGCCCAAGCCCTACAACATGAGCGAGCTGCTGGATGCGATCCGGCTGTGCTTCCGCCATGCGGATGTCGGCGTGTTGACCGGCCCGCATGCACAGGCAGCGTGAGGCATTCATCCACGCATGGCGTGGATCTACTGCTTCATCCACGCATGGCGTGGATCTACTGCTTCATCCACGCATGGCGTGGATCTACTGCTTCATCCACGCATGGCGTGGATCTACTGCTTCATCCACGCATGGCGTGGATGAGATCGGCAATCAGCCGCCCGTGTACGGCCCTTCACCCGGAAACACCTCCAACAACGCACGGGTGATCACGCGCGGATACACCGTGAGATGGTCCTCACCGTCGATCACCACATTGTCCACCTGCAGCGTGCGGCCACTCCGCTCAAGCTGGGCGGTGAAGTCAGCGGCCTGCCGCAGCATGTCGTTGCCGGTTGAATAGCGTGGGCCCGGCTTGACTGTCTCGTAGCTGCCGACTGACAGCAACACGCGGGTCGGGTTCGCCGGTGCCTTCGCCTCGTCCTGCATGCGCGGCAGCAGGTGCTGGTCGAACCACAGCGAAGGACTGGACAGGATGTAGGTCCGGAACATGTCTGGCCGCGTGGTCAACACGTAAGCGCCAAACAGGGCCCCATAGGAATGGCCGGCGAACGCCCGCCGTGCCGGATCGGTGCGGTAGCGCGCATCGATCATCGGCAATACGTGGTCGGCCACGAAGTCGCGATAGTGGGCCGCGCCGCCATAGGTGACGTCATCGCTGTAGTAACCGGGCCTGTCGCGCACGGGCTCGCTGGGGGTGTAGTCACGCGAGCGGCTCTGTTTCGACGTCAGGCCCTCCTGCGGCGGCAAGCCGACCAGGATGAAATCCTCGATGTTGACGCCCTGCTGCCCCACCAGGTTGCGCACACTGCGCACCAGCGGAAAGCTGTACAGCGCGTCGGTCACGTACAGCACCGGATAGCGCTTCTGCGGATGCGCCGCGTAGTCGGCAGGCAACGCCACCCACAGGGCATAGTCGCGCCCGATCGGGTCATGCACGCGCAGGGATTCGGTATCGGGCAGCACCACGCCTGGCACGGCCGTCGCGCTTTCCTTGGCTTCATTCTTCGATGCCGGCGGCGCCACCGACATCGCGCAACCTGCCAGGGCCAGGCAGGCCAGCACACTCCACTTACGCACACGCTGCATCCGCGCTCTCCTGTTGCGGGCGGCGCACGCAGGTGGCACCGCTACCGCATCCTCACACGCCGCGTTGCCACACGCCAAGCCACTGTCAGAGCGAGGCTGGCGGCGGTGCCGGGAACAGCGTACGCAGCGCCTGCAGCGCCGCTGGGTGGTAGATCGTTGCATGGGTCTCTTCCGGCAGCGGCTGGTACTTCACCAGTGTTGCCGGTGATGCCTGCTGCAACAGCGCCGCCAAGCGTGCGCTCGACGCGGCCAGCTCCGGCTGACCACTGCTGGCCAGGTACAGCCGCGCGCCACTGCGGGCAAGTGACGGCAACTGCTTGCCTGCGCCAGACAGCAAGGCGCCGCGGTTCCACCACAGGCTGGGGTCCAGCGCGATGTAGCTGTTGAACAGCGTCGGTTCCTGCAACAGCGTCTCGACCACGAACAAGCCGGCCAGCGATTCGCCGATCAGCGCCCGCTCGTCGGTGGTCGGGTAGCGCTGGCGCACCTGCGGCATCAGTTCATCGCGCAGGAAATCACGGTACGCCGCCGAGCCACCAATGCGAGGCGCGATCTTGCGATCCTCCGCCACGTTGCTGGGGCCGGTCATATCGCGACGGCGCTCGGTGTTTTCGATGCCCACCAGCAGGAACGGGCGCATGCTGCCATTGCCGGTCAGCACCTGCAGCAACCCCGCCACGTGCAGGAAGTCCTCGCCGATGCCGCCGTCGGGCATGTAGAGCACCGGCAGCGGCGTCTTCGGGTCCAGGCCCCACGGCTGCGGGCGATAGACGTTGATGCGGCGGGTTTCGCCCAGCGCCTTGGATTGGAGGGTGAAGGTTTCGCCGATGACCAGCGGCGAAGCGGGCGCCGGCTGCGCTGCCGGTTCGGCGGCCATCAGCGGCGCTGCGGAGACAGCAGACAACAACAGCGACAGCACGATCAAGCGCATTGAGGCGACCCATCCTGGAGAAAGACGCCGAGCATAGCGCCCGGACACGAGCGTTGGCGGCTGCGGCATGCTCAACATCCCTGCCGGATGCGTGGATGACTTGCCGTGACTCACGCCCGGGTACGCTCCCCATACCGCGCGCGCACTGCCACGTGTCGCGTTTGAACCGCCAAGAACGCCACTACAGTCGCTCCTGAACCGAAATTCGGCGGGTGCGGCTGGCACGCACAGAGGACTTTGACAAAGAAAGTGAATCCAGCTTTGCACGCGCGGGTTCACGGCAGATGCGCCGTCATATGCGATTTGCGCCATTTTCCAACGGGACCAAACAAACGGGGAAACGAATACGTCGTGTGCTGACGCTTGCTGCGCAAGACACGCCTGCGCCACCATCGCCACGCGTCTGGATTCCGCATTTCCTTCCGGAAAATTCTGATTGAAATCCAAGCGCGGGCGTAAACACCATGCAGTGCCACCGACAACGGGTGGCACCGGGCCTGCAAGCCCGTAACGACTATCAAGCACGTTGTTTGCGCTCGCCCGTCGGCACCGTCCTGAATCGGTGCCGGCGGGTGATCCGTCGGCCTCTATGGCGGGCGGTGCGTGGGGGTCTTCGGGCCCGCCGGTCAATTGCTTGATGTCATTCCGGCTTGCAGCCACGCACCGTCCGCCACCCGTCTCACACGGTGGCACTCCCACCGCAGAGCCGAGGAAGCCGAGATGACCGAAGGTCCGCCCTATGCCTCATATGCCGCCAGCGTCAATGACGACGATGACAACCCTGCGCCCGAACTGAGCACGTTCCTGGGTTGCCTCAAGCGCATCCGCGCAGGCGAAGGTGCAGACGGCCAGCCCTGGCCTGATGCAAGCCTTCCCGCAGGGCGCAGGGTGGCACTGTCACGCGTAGAACGGGCGGCCGTCGGCATGCTGACCGTGGCAGAGATGCTGCACGCCGCCGAACGCTGCCGATCAATGGCAACGCCGGACCGGCATCTGGATGACGGCGTGGTCGAAGGGCTGTTCTTCGCCTTCCGCGGACTGGCGGAGCTGGTGTGCCGGGATATCCGGCCAGATTAGGCGCACCTGCACCATAATCCGGCCCATACCCGGGCCGGCCTCGTCCCGATCTCCATCGACACTGACACAAGGAGGTTCACATGTTGAATGCCATGATCATTGCCGCGCTGGCCGCAAGCCCAGCCGCGCCCGTACCGTACGCCGACTGCCTGCTCGGCAATATCCAACCCGGCCTGTCCGACCGTGCCGTGCAGTTGGTGCAGCAGGCGTGCGCCGCCAAGCATCCCGACAGCTTCATTGCCTCGCTGGAACTGGAGCGCAATTACAGCGCCCAGCGGCAGGCCCGGTTCGACGCAGAGCGCGCCGCAGTGGAGCGTGCTGCCAACGCGGCCGCGGTTGCCGCACAGGAAGCGGCAGACCGCAAGGCAGCCCGTTCCCAGGGCGCGAAGTCCAAGTAGGACCTCACCGTTGTGCAACAAAAAAGGCACCGCTCAGCGATGCCTTCCTGGATGACCGAAGTTATTGCCTGCAATGGTGGGCCGTGATGGATTCGAACCATCGACCAAAAGATTAAAAGTCTTCTGCTCTACCGACTGAGCTAACGGCCCATGCAAGGCCCCGGCCTTTCGGCGGGGTGGGCATTCTACCGTACTTTTCCGGGCTGGGTGAAGCCGGGGATCTATGAGGTTGCCGGCCAGCGGCCGGCACTACCCCGGCTGCGGGCGTCTAAACCTTTCCGGCGCCCGCCGCATCTCACCTGCGACCCTGCCCCGGAGCGATGGATGCACCTGTCACTGCCGCTGATGCTCGCCCTGCTGCTGCCGTTTGCCGCCTCTGCGGCATCGCCTACACAGGTGCGAACCGACGATATCGACCGCTTCTGGGCTACCTACGATGCGGTGGTTGCCGAACCCGATGCCGCGCAGCGGGTGGCCCTGGTGCAGCAGCGCTATATCGCGCCGGGCAGCCCCGGCCTGCATGCGCTGATGAAGGTGCGCAACTACACCGCCGCCGAGTACGCCGGCGCCATGCTGGCGTGGCCACGCTTCTGGGCCTCAGTGCGGCCGCTGACCGCCAACGCGCAGCAGGCCAGCGCCACATTGGAGCGGGATCTGGCGGCGTTCCGAGCGCTCTACCCGGCCCTGCGCCCGGCCATCATCACCTATGCGATAGGCGTGCTGCGCACAGGCGGCACCACGCTGGGCAACCGGGTGCTGATCGGCGCGGAAATGGCACTGGGCGATGCAAGCGTGGATGTCAGCGAACTGCCGGAGCCGTTGCGCAGCCGCCTGCGGATCTTCTACGACAGCATTCCGGGCGCGAACAATGCGCAGAACAACCTGCACGAGTACGTGCACACCCAGCAGCGCGAGACCACCGGTTCGCTCGCGCAGTACGCGGTGCGCGAGGGCGTGGCCGAGTACATCGCCGAGCGGATCAGCGGGCGCCGACCGGCGCTGCCGCCGTATGCCTACGGGCCGTTGCACGAATCGGAGATCCGCGCTCGCTTCATCGCCGAGATGGACGGCGATGACCTGGACAACTGGCTGTACAACAGCGCCCGCAATGCGTTCGGTGTGGGCGATCTGGGTTACTACGCGGGGTATCGCATCGCGCAGGAGTACATGCGCCGGCAGCCCGATGAGCGGGCGGCGATCGCGCGGATGATCGAGTTGGATTACGAGGATCCTGGCGCGGTACGCGGCTTCATCGAAGCATCGGGGTGGCTGCGGCTTGCGAATGCCAATGAAGCTGCCGGCCAGCGGCCGGCACTACCCGAAGCCAGGCAGCGGTAGCGCCGGGACAGGGAGTGCGAACCAACGGTTCGCACCCACCAGGGTGGAGTTCGCACCCACCGATGAAGCCGGCCAGCGGCCGGCTCTACCGCGCGGTCAGGCGTACAGCGTCGGGTCGGCCACGCCGGCGTCGGTGAAGCCCTGCGCGCGCAGGCGGCAGGCGTCGCAGTGGCCGCAGGCGGCGCCGTTGGCATCGGCGTTGTAGCAGGACACGGTCAGGCCGAAGTCCACGCCCAGGCGCACGCCTTCGCTGACGATCTGGCCCTTGCTGAGGAACTGCAGCGGCGCATGCACGGTGATACCCGCGCCCTCCACACCCGACTTGGTCGCCAGGTTGGCCAGCGTCTGGAAGGCGGCGATGAACTCGGGACGGCAGTCCGGGTAACCGGAGTAGTCCACGGCGTTGACGCCGCAGAAGATGTCGTTGGCACCGAGCACTTCGGCCCAGCCCAGCGCCAGCGACAGCATGATGGTGTTGCGCGCCGGCACGTAAGTGACCGGGATGCCCTCGCCGCCCGCCTCGGGCACGTCGATGTCGTCGGTCAGCGCCGAGCCGCCGATGCTGCGCAGGTCCACATCCACGGTCTTGTGCACGATCACGCCCTGGGCCTTGGCCACGCGCGCGGCGGCGTCCAGCTCGGAGGTGTGGCGCTGGCCGTAACGCACGCTCAGGGCATGCACGGCGAAGCCCTGTTCCTGGGCCATGGCGATGACGGCGGCTGAATCCATGCCGCCGGAGAGAAGCACAACTGCCTTCTTCATGGGTAAATCATCCGGTTTGGGGGAAAAGCCAGCACGCTGTCCCGCGCCGGAACTACATCAAGGAACAACGGACGGGCTCAGCGGCCCGGTTCGTCATTCCAGAGAATCTTATGCAACTGCATCTGGAAGCGCACCGGCAGCCGGTCCTCCACGATCCAGTCAGCCAACTGGCGGGCAGTGATCTCGCCCTTGCTGGGCGAGAAGAACACCATCGTGCGCTGTACCAGCTGGTGCTCGGCGACCATGGCCTTGGCCCAGTCGTAGTCTTCGCGGTTGCAGATCACGAACTTGATCTGGTCGCGCGAGGTCAGCAGCGGCAGGTTCTCCAGCCGGTTACGGGCGACCTCGGCCGAGCCGGGGGTCTTGATGTCGACCACGCGCGACACGCGCGGATCGACCGCGCTGACGTCCAGCGCACCGGAGGTTTCCAGCGACACATCCAGGCCGGCATCACACAGCTTCTGCAGCAGCACCAGACAGCGCTTCTGTGCCAGCGGCTCGCCGCCGGTGACGCAGACGTGGCGGACGCCTTGCGCCTGCACATGAGCCACGATGTCGTCGATGTCCCACCAAGTGCCGCCGTGGAAGGCGTAGGCGGTGTCGCAGTACTGGCAGCGCAGCGGGCAACCGGTCAGGCGCACGAACACGGTCGGCCAACCGGCGGTATCGGCCTCACCCTGCAGCGAGGTGAAGATCTCGGTGATCTTCAGGCGCGGCAGTGGCGACTGCACGATCTCGCTGGGCGTGGCGACGGCGGCGGACGGGGAAACGGCGGTCATGGCGGGTACTTCTTGGCGGGGCACGTGGCGGGTGGGCTACCGTGGCCGGTAACGAAAGCAGCCGAGCATGGCTCGGCTCTACAAAAACAACCGGTCGGGGATGACCCTGCCGGGGACAAAAGCAGCCGAGCATGGCTCGGCTCTACTGAAACCGGGCAGGCCTGGCCTGGCCGGAAACGAAAGCAGCCGAGCATGGGCTCGGCGCTACGGGACACATATTGTACGCCCGGTCAGCGGATCAGCGGATCAGCGGATCTGATTGCCGAGGCGGATCGATTGCAGGCGATCCTGCGCGGTACGCGCGGCATCCGAGCCTGGGTATTGCGCCACGACGGTCTCCAGCGTCTGCTGGGCCTGGTCGACCTTGCCCTCGCCATACTGCGAGAGGCCGACCTTGAGCAGGCCACCTGCGGCCTTGTCGTGGGTGGGATAGCGCGAGAGCAGTTCACGGAACTGGGACTCGGCCATCGGGAAATTGCGGGTGGCGTAATAGCTCTCGCCCAGCCAGTACAGCGCATTGGGGGCGTAGACGCCGTTCGGGTACAGCTCCAGGAAGCTCAGGAACAGCTGCGCGGAATCATCGTACTTGCCTGCCTTCAACGCATCGAAAGCCACGTTGTAGGAGGTACGCTCGTCACCGGTGACGGCCAGGCTGCCCGGGTCACCATGGACGGAGGGCGGCCGCTCGGAAGTGGCCGCCGCTGCGGGTTTTGCCGGGGCTGCAGGAGCCTTCGGTGCGCTCGCCGGAACAGCAGGCAGGGCCGGGGCGGCAGAGCCCCCTTCCAACCGGTTCAGGCGGCTGTCCAGATCCAGGTACTGGTCCTGGGCGGACTGCTTGAGCTGGGCGTTGTCGTGCTGGAGTTGCTCGATCGAGGCCTGCAGGCTGGTGACCTGCTGCCGCAGCTGATTGATCTGGTTCAACAGGTCCTGGTTGGCACTGTTGTTGTACATCTGCTGCTCGAGCGAACCGACGCGGTCGGCCAGACTCTGACGTTGTGCATGCGCCGGTGCGGCAGCCACGAGGGCTGCCGCAACGACCAGCATCAGTTTGATGCCAAGGCGCATGGATTACTGCGCGGTGTAGACGATTTCGACGCGACGGTTCTGCGACCAGCAGGACTCGTTCGACTCGGTGCAGACCGGACGCTCTTCACCGTAGGACACGACGGTCAGCTGCGAAGCCGAGCCACCGTTGGCCTGCAGCGCCGAGTTGACGCCGTTGCCACGACGCTCGCCCAGGGCCTGGTTGTACGCGCGCGAACCGCGCTCGTCGGTGTGGCCCTGCAGGGTGATGCGCGAAGACGGACGGTCACGCAGGTACTTGGCGTGGCAAGCCATGATGGCCTGGAATTCCGACTTCACTTCTTCCTTGTCCAGGTCGAAGTAGACAACGCGCTGACGCAGGCAGGCATCGGTGTCCAGATCGCCCGGGCCGTACAGGCCGGAGGTGGACGGACCGGTCGGGGTGGTGGTCGAGGTGCCGGTATCGACCGGAGCCGGGGCTTCTTCCTTGACCTTCTTCGAGCAACCGGCCAGGACGGCCACGGACAGCAGGGAAACAAGCAGAACGCGGGTGGACTTGTTCATGGCGATACCTTTGTGGCTCCTAAGCCGATGAGGGGTTCAATACAGAGAAAATATTAACACTCTTTTAGCGCTGGGTACGGTATGGGGACCATGCCGGCTCGCGCACATCACCGTCTGCCAGAACCAGGCGCTGGCGCACGCGCGCGTCGGCCGAGACGGCGTACAGCACACCACGACCACCCTCACGGGCGGCATACAGCACCATGCTTGCGTTGGGCGCGAAGCTCGGCGACTCGTCCAGCGAACCCGGCGACAGCGTGCTCCAGCGCGGCGAGCCCAGCGAGCTGTCCATCAGCGCGATCTTGTAGCTGTTGCCCGAACCCTGGGCCACGGCGATCTTCTTGCCGTCGTAGGACACCGAGGGCTTGGCGTTGTAGTTGCCCTGGAAGGTCACGCGCTCGGCGCTGCCACCACCGGCACCGACCTTGTAGACCTGCGGGCGGCCGCCGCGGTCGGAAGTGAAGTACACCGCGCTGCCGTCCGGGGCCCAGGTCGGCTCGGTATCGATGGCGAAGTGGTTGGTCAGTTGGGTCAACTGCTTGCTGCCCAGGTCCATCACGTAGATTTCCGGATTGCCCGAACGCGACAGGGTCAGGGCCAGCTTGCGGCCGTCCGGCGAGAAGGCCGGGGCGCTGTTGATGCCGCGGAAGCTGGTAACCAGTTCACGGGCGCCGGTGGAGATGTTCTGGATGTAGATGGCCGAGTTGCCACGCTCAAAGCTGACGTAGGCCAGCTTGTTGCCATCCGGGCTCCACGACGGCGACAGCAGCGGCTCGGCCGAACGCACGATGGTCTGCGGGTTGAAGCCGTCCGAATCGGCGACCATCAGCGCATAGCGCATGGCGTCGCCCTTGCCGCTGGCGGTCACGTAGGCGATGCGGGTCCAGAAGGCGCCACGGACACCGGTGATCTTCTCGTAGATGGCGTCGGCCATCTGGTGGGCGACGTCGCGCATGGCGTTGCCGCGTGCGGTCATCGCCAGGCCCAGCAGGCGCTCGCCCTTGGGCACGTCGAACAGCTCGTACTCGACGCGGTAGGCGCCGGCACCGGCATCCATGACCCGGCCGACGACGATGTAGTTCTGCTTCAGCGCGCGCCAGGTGGCGAACTGGATGTCACCGCCACGGATCGGCTTTTCGACGATCTGCGCTTCGGGCAGCGTACGGAACTGGCCCGAACGTTCGAGGTCGGCACGGACCACGCCGGCGACGTCGGTCTGCGGAGCGGCAGCCGAACCCTGGTAGGGCATCGGCACGATGGTGATCGGCAACGCGGAGGCATTGCCGCCGATGATGTCGATATCCAGCCCCTTCTGCTGCGCGACGGCAGCGAAAGGCAACAACAGGGCCGCAAACACGGCAAGCCAGCGAGGCATCTTCTTCATGGAGAGCTCAAAAAAGGGAAACCGGAACGAGGGATAGCAAAACGGGAGTGAACCGCTTCGCAATCATGAACCAAGGGTACGTGAATTCCGGGTCAGTGCCAGCCGGTTCTCTCACATGCCGTTAACGTCGCGGCCAACTTCCGTGCGGATGACTCGTCCAAAGCATGGCTTGGACGGCACCGTACGATCCAGAGTCAGAGGCGTCATCGGATGACGGGACAACCCCAAAGGGCTGCCCTGCCCCTGCGCCTCAGCGATCCTGGGCGGTGAAGGTGAAGTTGATCGTGCGCGCAAATACCTGCTCGAAGCCACGGTACGGCAAGGGCTGGGCGTTGAGCACGGCGGCTTCGATCGAGCGCTTGCCGGCCTCGTCGAACGGGCAGCCGGCGCTGACCGTAGCGCTGCGGACCGTTCCCCCCGGCAGCTGGTTGATGGTGATCTGGCAGCGTTGGCCCAGCGGCACGCTGTCCGGACGCACCCACTGCGCCAGCACCTTGGCCTGGATGGCCGCAGCGTACTTGGCAGACAGGTCGTCACTGCTGCCACCACCACCGGCGGCCGGCTGTGCGGCGCCGCTGGCGCCTGCGGCAGCACTGCCGGCAGCGTTACGCGCGGCAGCGACCTGGCGCAGCTTCTGCTCGGCCAGCTTGGCTTCCTTCTCGGCCTGCTCGCGGCGGGCACGGATGTCGGCGATCTTCTTCTGCTTCTCGGCTTCGGCCTTGTCGGCAGCCAGACGCTCCTGGTCCGCCTGCTTCTTCTTGGCGTCCGCTTCCTGCTGCTTGGCCAGGCGCAGCTTCTGCTCTGCCTCTTCCTGGCGCTTGCGTTCGGTCAGGTCAATCTGTTCCTGGCGGCGCTTGGCTTCCTGTTCCTGCTTGGCCTTCTCCTGCGAGATGGCCAGCGCGCTCACTGCGTCCTGGTCCTTGGTGTCCGGCTGCGCGACGCGCTCCTGCGCCTGTTGCTGCTGCGGCGTGGGTGCGTCCTGCGGGCGCGGCTCTTCAATCGGCTGCGGCGGCGGGATGGTGTCTTCGGGTACCGGAATCGGCTCGGCGACCGGTGGCGGCAGGTCCTCCAGCTTCTCCGACTGGCGCAGGGCCTGGCGCGCGGCAGCCGCCTCGGAGGCGGACAGCGCGAGGCTGGCTTCCACCGAGGGATCGCCGATCGCAGCGTCGGTGTTGCGCTGGGGTGACCACAGCCAGGCGCCGATGAAGATCAGCGCCACCAGCAGGTGCACCAGCACGGCCAGCACCAGGGGCAGGCCCCAGCCCGGTTCCTCCGTATGCGGCGGTGGCAGGGCGTCAGCGTGCATCGGTGGCCAGGCTCACCTTGTCGACGTGGGCGCGCTTGATCACATCCATCGCATCGATGACCTTTTCATAGGCCACGGCACGGTCGGCGGCGACGATCACGCGCACGTCCTTGTCCTGCGCGGCGATGCCGGACAGGTGGCCCTGCAGTTCCTCGGCGGTGACTGCGGTGGGTTCCTTGGCGTCGGGCAGCTTCAGGCTCAGCTGACCGTCCTGGCGCACCGAAACGATCAACGGATCCTGCTTGCTTTCCAGCGCCTTGGCGTTGGAATTGGGCAGGTCGACGTCGAAGGTCAGGGTGAGCATGGGCGCGGTGACCATGAAGATGATCAACAGCACCAGCATGACGTCGATATAGGGAACGACGTTGATTTCCGATTTCAGCTTGCGGCGCTTGCGGCGACCGATGGCAGCGGACATGGCTTGGACTCCCGGGTCTGGCGCTTACTCGTCGCCAGCGCTCTGGCGCTGCAGGATCGAGCTGAACTCGTCGGCGAAGGTCTCGAAACGCACCGACATGCGCTCCACGCGGGTGGTGAAGCGGTTGTAGGCCCACACTGCCGGAATCGCCACGAACAGGCCGATGGCGGTGGCGAACAGCGCTTCGGAGATGCCCGGGGCGACGGCGGCGATACCGGCCTGGGCACCGCTGCTGATCATGTCGTGCATGGTCACCATGATGCCGAACACGGTACCGACCAGGCCCACGTACGGGGCGGTCGAGCCGATGTTGGCCAGCAGTTCCAGGTTGCGTTCGAGCTGGTCGACTTCGCGGGTGTAGGTGGTGCGCATCGCGCGCTGGGCACCTTCCAGCTGGGCACGGCCATCCAGCCGGCGCTTGTCGCGCAGGCGGGTGTATTCGCGGAAACCGGCTTCGAAGATCGCTTCCAGGCCGCCGACATTGCGGCTGCGGTCGGTGGCCGAGCTGTACAGCTTGCCCAGGTCGGCACCGGACCAGAAGCGGTTCTCGAACTCGTCGGCTTCGCGGGTGGCCTGCTTGAAGATGCGGGCCTTGCGGAAAATGATCACCCAGCTGACGAACGAGCCGACCAGCAGCGCCAGCACGATGATCTTCACCGGCAGGCTGGCCTTGGCCATCAGTTCGAGGTAGTTGATGCCGCCGCCGGTGGTGGCCTGGGCAAGGGTCTGGGTCGCGGCATTGCTGACGTCAGCCGGCAAAGCCTCGGTGACCGTGGCCTGCAGGGCCAGGAGCGTTGCGATCATCCGTTGTTCCTCAAGAGTTCTGTTCGGATTCGGGGTGGAGGTGGGGTTGCAGCGCGGCAAGGACGGAATCGTCCATGCCACGCGGGCGGAAACTGGCCGCGTCCAGTGCGGCGATGCGGACCTGCGCGGACAGCAGCAGCTGGCCGTCGCGCAGGACCTGCTGGTCGAAGACCATGCTGGCCTTCCTCAGCTGGACCAGGCTGGCGCTCACCTGCAGCTGGTCATCCAGCCGTGCCGGCTTGATGAAGTCCATCTGCATGGAGCGCACCGCGAAGACCATGCCGTGCTCGGTACGCATGCGCTCCTGGCCGTAACCCAGCGCACGCATCCATTCGGTCCGGGCCCGTTCCATGAAGGCCACGTAGCGTGCGTGGTAAACCACCCCGCCAGCGTCGGTATCTTCCCAGTAAATGCGTGTCGGCCAACTGAATCGGGGTTCAACCGAGGGTTCAACCGACATCGGGGACCTCGGCAAACAGATCCTGCGGCGGGTTCTTCGGCTTCAGGCCCAGGTGCCGGTACGCCTTGTGGGTCGCCATACGGCCACGCGCGGTGCGCACCAGGTAGCCCTGCTGGATCAGGTAGGGCTCGACCACGTCTTCCAGCGTGCCGCGCTCTTCGGACAGCGCCGCTGCGAGCGACTCGATGCCGACCGGGCCACCGTCGAAGTAGTCGACCATGGTCTTCAACAGCCGACGATCGAGCTCGTCGAAGCCTTCCGGGTCGACCTTGAGCATCTGCATCGCCGCCTGGGCCACGGTCTGGTCGATGTGGCCACCGGCCTTCACCTGGGCGTAATCGCGCACGCGGCGCAGCAGGCGGTTGGCGATACGCGGGGTGCCACGCGCGCGGCGCGCGATCTCCCCTGCCCCGTCGGCGGTGCAGTCGATGGCCAGGATGGCGGCCGAGCGACGCACGATGCGGGTCAGTTCTTCGACGCTGTAGAACTCCAGCCGCTGGACGATGCCGAAGCGGTCGCGCAGCGGCGCGGTCAGCAGGCCGGCGCGGGTGGTGGCGCCGATCAGGGTGAACGGCGGCAGATCGATCTTGATCGAGCGCGCCGCAGGGCCCTCGCCGATCATGATGTCGATCTGGAAATCTTCCATCGCCGGGTACAGCACTTCTTCCACCACCGGCGACAGGCGATGGATTTCGTCGATGAACAGCACATCGTGCGGCTGCAGGTTGGTCAGCAGAGCGGCCAGATCGCCGGCCTTTTCGATCACCGGGCCGGAGGTCACGCGCAGGGCCACGCCCAGTTCGTTGGCGATGACATGGCTGAGCGTGGTCTTGCCCAGGCCGGGCGGGCCGAAGATCAGCACGTGGTCCAACGCATCACCACGACCCTTGGCGGCCTGGATGTAGATCTCCATCTGCTCGCGCACCGGCACCTGGCCGAGGTAGTCGGCAAGTCGCTTGGGTCGGATGCTGGCGTCGGCGGCGTCATCCTCGCGGGTGGCGCCGGCGGCGATGATGCGGTCGTCGGTCATGTGCTGATTATGCGGCAAAAGCGGGGGGATTCGGCCGGGCTGCGCCCGGCACCTGCCGAATCAACGTCAACGTCAACGTCAAAATCGGGCTACCCGTGGGATGGCGGGGTGGGTCCGGTTGCGGGGGACGCTGCGAGTACGTCCATGTAAGCTCGGTCGCGCCATCCATGGCGCTCACGCCCCCGCAACCGGACCCACCCCGCCTTCGACAGATCTGCGCAATCTGTCGGAATGACATGGCCTGCTCCTGGTGGGTGTCGACCTTGGTCGACACGGTAGATCCACGCCATGCGTGGATGGCGCTGGATGGCACGAACCGAACATGGGGTCAGAGCCCTTTTCCTGTGGAAAAGGGATCCGACCCCGTGCGGTCAGATCTCCACCTGCGCACCCAGCTCTACGAGGCGGTTGCCCGGAATGCGGAAGAAGCCGGTCGCGGGGGCGGCGTTCCTGTGCATCAGGGCGAACAGCTTGTCGCGCCAGATCGGCATGCCGCGGTTGGCGGTGGCGACGATGGTTTCGCGGCTGGCGAAGAAGGTGGTGTCCATCGGGTCGAAGTAGATGCCGCCGTGGTCGCACGAGCGCATCAGAGCCAGCGGTACGTCGGGGGTCTCCATGAAGCCGAAACGCACGTAGACCCGGTAGAACTCATCGCCCACCGATTCGATCTTGAGGCGCTGCCCCTCCGCTGCGTACGGCACCGGCAGGGTCACCACATGCAGGAACACGTTGCGCTCGTGCAGCACCTTGTTGTGCTTGAGGTTGTGCATCAGCGCATGCGGGGCCACGGTCGGGTCGGCGGTGAGGAACACCGCGGTGCCGGGTACGCGTACCGGCGGCGCCAGCATCAGGCCCGGCAGGAAGGTGTCGATGCGGATACCGTCCTTGCGGATCTCATCGCGCAGCAGTTCGCGGCCACGACGCCAGGTGCGCATCATGGTGAACAGGAAGATGCCCAGCACCACCGGGAACCAGGCGCCCTGCAGCAGCTTGGCGCCGTTGGCGATGACAAAGCCCAGGTCGATGACGAAGAACACCACGCACAGCGGCAGGATCCAGTTGCGTGCCTTCGGCCACAGCGAACGTGCGACCAGGGCCAGCAGCAGGGTGTCGATCAGCATGGTGGCCGACACCGAGATGCCGTAGGCCACGGCCAGGTTGGACGAGCTGCGGAAGGCCAGCACCAGGCCGATCACCATCACCGCGATGCCCCAGTTGATGCCGGGGATGTAGATCTGGCCGATGGTGTCGTGCGAGGTGTGCTTGATGCGCATGCGCGGGATGTAACCCAGCTGCATGGCCTGGCGCGAGACCGAGAACGCACCGGTGATGACCGACTGCGAGGCGATCACTGCGGCCATCGTGGCCAGTACGATCATCGGGTACAGCGCCCACGACGGTACCGCCTCGAAGAACGGGTTCTTCACCGCCTCGGGGTGATTGAGCACCAGCGCGCCCTGCCCCAGGTAGTTCAGCACCAGGCACGGCAGCACGAAGAAGTACCAGGCGTGGCGGATCGGCTTGGCACCGAAGTGACCCATGTCGGCATACAGCGCCTCGCCACCGGTCACCGCCAGCACCACCGCGCCGAGGATGAAGATGCTGTGCCAGCCGTGTTCCATGAAGAAGCGGATCGCCCACCACGGGTTGAACGCCTTCAGCACTTCCGGCGCGTCGACGATGTTGTAGATGCCGATCGCCGCCAGCGAGATGAACCAGATCGAGGTGATGGGACCGAACAGCTTGCCGATCTTCTCGGTGCCAAAGCGCTGCACCGCGAACACCGCCAGCAGCACCACCACGGTGATCGGCACGATGAAGGCGTGCAGCCCGGGGGCCGCCACCTCAAGGCCTTCGACCGCGCCCAGCACCGATATCGCTGGCGTGATCACGCCGTCGCCGAAGAACAACGAGGCGCCGAAGATGCCGAGGATGCCGACCACGTACGCCGAGCGTGACCCGTTGCGCAGCGTGCGCTGGGTCAGCGCCATCAGCGCCATGATGCCGCCCTCGCCGTCATTGTCGGCGCGCATGATGATGGTCACGTACTTCAGGGTGACCACGATGTTCAGCGCCCAGAACGCCAGCGACAGCACGCCCAGCACGGTGTCGTGGTCGCTGGTAAGCCCGTAGTGGGGCGAGAACGCCTCCTTCAGGGTGTACAGCGGGCTGGTACCGATATCGCCGAAGACCACGCCGATCGCACCGATGATCAGCGCCAGCCCCCCGGCGGGGGGAGCGTGACCATGGCCGCCATGGGCGGCGGTGTGCGGGGTTTGACTGCTGGACATGGGGCTCCTGGCGAAGCTCAGGGTGTAATTGGAAGGGAAATGGAGCGGCTCAGCGCAGCGCCGATTGCAGGGCCTTGCGGATGACCATGGCCACTTCATCGCCCTCGTTGAAGGCTTCGCGCGCCATCCGCGCCGCCTCGGTCGGCTTGTAGCCCAGCTGCTGCAGCGCCACGGTGGCATCGGACAGCGGATCGGCCGGGGCCGGGCCACTGCCGGTCGGCAGTGCGCCACCGGCGCCGAACTGCGCCGCGCGGTCACGCAGTTCCAGCACCATGCGCTCGGCGGTCTTCTTGCCGATACCCGGGATGCGGGTCAGCGCGGTGATGTCACCGGCCTGGACCATGCGTGCGAATTCTTCGACGGTGACGCCGGACAGCACGGCCAGCGCGATCTTCGCGCCAATGCCGCTGACCCTCTGCACGTCGCGGAACAGGCGGCGCTCGCCCTCGCGCAGGAAGCCGTACAGCGAGACGCTGTCTTCCTTCTGCGAATAATGGGTGTACAGCGTGACCTCACGGCCCAGCTCGGGCAGGTCGTAGAAGGTGCTCATCGGCGCCTCCAGCTCGTAGCCCACCCCGTTGACGTCCACCACCAGCCACGGCGGCGCCTTGTAGGCGACGATTCCGCGCAGTCGACCGATCATTGCGTGCAGCTCCTCATTTGCGACCCCACGCCTGGCGGGCAGTCAGCCCCAGGCGGTTAGCCGTTGCCCTTACGTGGGCATGGGTGATGGCCACGGCCAACGCGTCGGCCGCGTCGGCCTGCAGCTTGGTTTTCAGGTTGAGCATGAGCCCGACCATGTGTTGAACCTGTTGCTTTTCGGCGCCGCCACGACCGACCACCGCCAGCTTGATCTCGCTGGCGGCGTATTCGTGCACCGGCAGGTCGCGCAGCACCACCGCCGAAATCGCCGCGCCACGGGCCTGGCCCAGCTTCAGCGCCGAATCGGGGTTGCGCGCCATGAACACCTTTTCGATGGCCACTTCCTGCGGCTGGTACTCGTGGCACAGCTCGGCCAGGCCCAGCACCAGCAGCTTCATGCGCTGCGGGAAGTCATCTGCCCCAAGCAGAACCAGCGGCTGGTGATGCACGTGGCTGACCCGGCCGCTGGCATCGACATCGATGATGCCGACCCCGGTCCGTTGTGAACCCGGGTCGATGCCGAGAATACGGGTCATGCGGCACACACGCGGGCGCCGCTGATCCGGGAAGGACGCATGCGGCGGTGATGGCTGGAAACGTCTGGGGTCATCATGGTCCGCATTGTCCGCTCACCGGCCGCCAAAGGCGACCGGCGGAGCGTCCGTTCAGGCGTAGGCGTCCGCGCCGAGATCGGCGTTGGAGTAAACGTCCTGCACGTCGTCGAGGTCTTCCAGCATGTCCAGCAGCTTCTTGACCTGCAGGACGGTGTCGCCTTCAACCTTGATGTCGTTGTCGGCACGGAAGGTCAGCTCGGCATGGTCCGGCGTGCGGCCAGCGGCCTGCATCGCATCCTTGACCGCGTGGAAGCTGTCCGCGGCGGTGAGCACGTCGATCGCGCCATCCTCCGGGTAGACCACGATGTCATCGGCGCCGGCCTCGATGGCCGCTTCGGAGATGGCGTCCTCATCGGCGCCGGCAGCGTAATGCAGCACGCCCACGCGCTTGAACATGAAGCTGACCGAGCCTTCGGTGCCCATGTTGCCGCCGCACTTGCTGAACGCATGACGGACATCGGCCACGGTGCGCACGCGGTTGTCGGTCAGGCAATCGACGATGACGGCCACGCCACCAGGCGCGTAGCCCTCGTAGCGGATCTCTTCGTACTCGACGCCTTCCAGTTCACCGGTGGCCTTCTTGATGGCGCGCTCGATCACGTCCTTGGACATGTTCGCGGTCAACGCCTTGTCCACGGCCACACGCAGGCGCGGGTTGTTGTTGGGGTCGCCTCCACCGCCGCGCGCGGCGACGCCGATCTCACGGATGATCTTGGTGAAAATCTTGCCGCGCTTCGCGTCAGACGCGTTTTTGCGGTTCTCGATGGAGGGGCCTCTACCCATGGGTCTTTCCGTACGTGCGTTGATGGATAAGGCCGCGGATTCTACCTGATCGGGCCCGGTGACCGTGTCGAGGGTGGGCAGATGCCGCAGGGCATGGCCCGGCCAAGAGCGTGCGAACCAACGGTTCGCACCCACAAGGGCAGGACGGTTCGCACCCACCAAGGCAGGACGGTTCGCACCCACCAAGGCAGGACGGTTCACACCCACCAAGGCAGGACGGTTCACACCCACCAAGGCAGGACGGTTCACACCCACCAAGGCAGGCCGGTAGCGCCGGGCCATGCCCGGTGAACCGTCTTACGCTGCAGCGGCGTCCCGGCCATGGTCGAACTGGCCATGGCGGAGGAAATGTGCGGTCTGCCGCGCGGCATCCGGCGACACCACCAGGCCACTGTGGCTGGTGCGCACCACGCAGTGGTCGGACAGGCCCGGCAGGCGGGTTTCGGCCAGCGCGACGGTGCCGTCGGAATCATCATCCAGCGCCCCGAGCAGACTGCCCAGCCCATGCGGCACCGAGCCGGCGATCAGGCCGACTGCGGCCTTGCCCTGCCAGTCCGGCAGCCCATCCAGCAACAGTTCGCTGCTGCGGCCCAGGGCCAGGCCCCAACCATGTTCGGACAACGAGCGTGCGGTGCCACTGCCCCGCAGTGGCGAACCCAGGCAGACCACGCGCTGCACGGGCAGCTGCGGCTGCCGGCGCAGGGCTTCCAGCGCCAACAGGCCGCCCAGGCTGTGCCCGACGAGCGACAGCGGGCCTGCATCAGCCAGCCGCTCCAGCAACTGCGGGACGGCTACATCGGGGCCGCCAAATACGGACGAGTAGCCAAACGTATGGACCTGGAAGCCACGCGCGCGCAGGCGCCAGGCCAGCGGCCCGACCCAGGCACGGGCATTCCAGATGCCATGCAACAACAGAACGGGGGGAGTCATGTGCAACAGCCTGGCGGTCAGCGGGGCGGAACTACGGTGATTGAACAGAAGCCAGGGGCAAGCGGCGGTGAACGACTTCAGGCCGGATGCGGCAGACGGCGCAGAATGAACTCAAGATCGTTGGTATCGCCCACCGGGAACAGGTACTCGCCGGCCTTTTCAAAACCATACCGGGCGTAGAAGCGCTGCGCGCCGAAGTTTTCCGACCACACACCCAGCCACAGCGTGCGCGGGCCGTCGTGCTCCAGCCAGGCCAGCGCGGTTTCCAGCAGGCGGCTGCCCCAGCCGCAGCTCTGCTGCGTCTTCACCAGATACAGGCGCTTGAGTTCGCCGTCACCGGGCTTCACGTCCGGATGCGGCAGACCACAGGGGCCGGCGGCGGCATGGCCGACCGCCTCCCCATCCAGCTCCAGCAGCCACACCGCGTAATCGGGGTGGGCCAGGATCGTGCGCTGGCGCTCGACCGTGTAGGACGCGTCGATGAAGTCCTGCAGATCCTGCGGCGGATACAGATGTCCGAAGGTTTCAGTGAACGTGCGCGCAGCCAGCGCCGACAGGGTCGGCGCGTCGTCCACAGTGGCGCGGCGGATCGAATACATGGGTCGAGTTGACGTCAGGACAACGGTTCGGGTCAAGCCCGCTCCGTCGGTTCCTTGCCGTCTTCTTCCTCTTCCTCTTCTTCTTCGTATTCCTCGTCGTCCTCTTCTTCCTCGCCTTCTTCCTCTTCTTCGCCTTCCTCGTCCTCGTCGTACTCTTCCTCTTCCTCTTCGTCGTCTTCGTAATCCTCGACGCCGAAGTCTTCACCGTCCCAGCGACCTTCGCCGTCGGCGACGAAGGTCAGGGCCATGGCCGACGGGTTGGTACCGACGCGGACCAGCCAACCACCGAAGACACGTGCACGCTCGGTGACCAGGTTGGCCTCGGAGCCTTCATTGCCCAGCTTTTCCCACTCCAGCGAAAACGCAAACTCGGTCATTGCCTGGATCTCCTGATCAGTTTTTCTTGGGGCGAACCTGGATGTGCACTTCGGCCAGCTGCTCGTCCACGATCGGCGACGGCGCGTCGGTCATCAGATCCTGTGCACCGGTGGTCTTCGGGAACGGGATGACGTCGCGGATCGACTCGGTGCCGGCCATCAGCGCGGCGATGCGGTCGATACCGAAGGCGATGCCACCGTGCGGCGGCGCGCCGTAGTTCAGCGCGTCGAGCAGGAAGCCGAACTTGGCACGGGCTTCTTCGGCACCGATGCCGAGCAGCTCGAACACCGCGCTCTGCATGTCGGGGCGGTGGATACGGATCGAACCGCCGCCGATTTCATTGCCGTTGAGCACCATGTCGTAGCCGCGCGAAACGGCCGTCTTGGCGTGCGCGCGCAGATCGGCGATGTCGTCCACGGCCGGCGCGGTGAAGGGGTGATGCAGGGCGACGTAGCGCTGCGCTTCCTCGTCCCACTCGAACATCGGGAAGTCGGTGACCCACAGCGGCGCCCAGCTGTCGGCGACCAGGCCGAAGTCCTTGCCAGCCTTCAGGCGCAGCGCGCCCATGAAGTCGGACACCTTGTTGTAGCCGCCGGCACCGAAGAACACGATGTCGCCGTTGCCGGCGCCGACGTGGGCCACCAGCGCAGCGAAGCCCTCTTCGCTGAAGAACTTCTGGATCGGCGAGCTGATTTCACCGTTCTCGCCCACCTTGATGTAGGCCAGGCCCTTCGCACCGTACTTGGCGGCGTGCGCGGCGTACTCATCGATCTGCTTGCGCGACAGGCTGGCACCACCCGGGATGCGCAGCGCGGCGACGCGGCCATCGGCATCGTTGGCAGCAGCGGTGAACACCGGGAATTCGCTGGTCTTGACCAGTTCGGCCACGTCCACCAGTTCCAGCGCGATGCGCAGATCCGGCTTGTCCGAACCGTAGCGACGCATCGCCTCGGCCCAGGTCATGCGCGGGAAGCTGGCCTCCAGCTCGACGTCGACCACTTCCTTGAAGATGCCGCGGATCATGTCTTCGACGAAGTCCTGCACGTCGCGCTCGCGGACGAAGGCGAACTCCATGTCCAGCTGGGTGAATTCCAGCTGGCGGTCGGCACGCAGGGCCTCGTCGCGGAAGCAGCGGGCGATCTGGTAGTAGCGGTCGAAGCCGGCCACCATCAGGATCTGCTTGAACAGCTGCGGGCTCTGCGGCAGGGCGTAGAACTCGCCCGGGTGCATGCGCGCCGGCACCAGGAAGTCGCGTGCGCCTTCCGGGGTGGCCTTCGTCAGGATCGGGGTTTCGATGTCCTGGAAGCCCTTTTCGTCCAGGTGGCGGCGCAGGGCCTGCACCAGCTTGATGCGGGTGCGCTGCATGCGCTGCATTTCCGGACGGCGCAGGTCCAGGTAGCGGTACTTCAGGCGGGTTTCTTCGCCTGGGTTCTCGTGCGCATGGAACGGCAGCGGTGCCGCCTTGTTCAGCACGGTGATGGCGGTGGCGATCACTTCCACCTTGCCGGTGCGCAGCTTGTCGTTGACCGCGTGGCGGGCGCGCACCACGCCTTCCACCTGCAGCACGTCCTCATAGCCCAGGCTGGCGGCCACGGCAAACACTTCGGCGTTGTCGAGCTCCACCGTCACCTGCACGATGCCTTCATGATCGCGGAGATCGATGAAGCAGACGCCGCCCTGGTTACGGGCCACGTCGGTCCAGCCGGCGAGGGTGACAGTCTGGCCAATCAGGGTCTCATCGACCAGGCCGCAGAAGTGGGTACGCATGGGGGGAAAGCTCCGCTGGAGAACGCCGACGCCTGATGGGGGCCGGAAAGCCTCTTATTCTGCGGCCGAGGCCCCGGCCGGGGCAAATGCGGACGGTCACGCGGGCTTGATCGCCCCGATCCTTATAGTCGCGCACCTACTCCCGTATGGGGATGTCGCCATGAAACCGCAGTCCCTGGCCAGCCTGGCCGTGATCCTCGGTACCTTTACCGCGCTCGCCCTGCCCTCCGCCCCTGCCGCCGCGCAGAACGGGGTGGTCCGCTGCGAGAGCCAGAACAATCGCGAACGTGTCTGCAACACCGGCTGGCGCGACGCCCAGCTGGTCCGCCAACTGTCCGGCTCGGCCTGCGTGGAGGGCCGCACCTGGGGCACCCGCAATGGAAGCATCTGGGTCAACAACGGTTGCCGCGCCGAATTCACCCAGGGCCGCGGCGGCTGGGGTGGCGGCAACGGTGGCGGTTGGGGCGGCGGCAACGGCAACGGCGGCACCGTCCGCTGCGAAAGCCAGGACAACCGCGAACGCAGCTGCCCGGTCGGCTGGCGCAACGCGCGCGTGGTCCGGCAGATCTCCGGTACCCAATGCGTGGAAGGCCAGAACTGGGGCGTGCGCAACGGCGCGATCTGGGTCAACCGCGGCTGCCGCGCCGAGTTCGCCGAAGCCCGCGGTGGCTGGGGCGGCGGCAATGGTGGGGGCAATGGCGGCGGCTGGGGTGGCGGTAACAGCAACTACACCGTGACCTGCAGCAGCAACAACAACCGCCAGCAGAGCTGCAACTGGGACGACCGCCAAGGCCGGCCGGTGCTGCAGCAGCAGCTGTCCGGCAGTGCCTGCCAGGAAGGCCGGACCTGGGGTTACTCGCGCGGCAACGTGTGGGTCAGCAATGGCTGCCGGGCGCGCTTCGGCACGCGTTGAGGGCAGGGTCGGAACCCTGGCCGACGGCCAGCGCTCTGCCCCTCGGGTGCGTGCAATGCTGGGGTCGGAGCCCTCCACAGGAGGGACCCGACCCCGCAATCAGGGTGCCGGCGAAGCTTGATCGCCCCAAGGCGCCGGCGGCAATGCGACCGGCTTGCTGAGGTCGAACTGGACCCGGAATCGACGGCCCTCCGGACGGGTCAGCTCGTAGACGAAGCGCTGGTCCGGCTCGATCTCCATCGCCCAGGTGTTGTGGGTCGAGGCCAGCATGTCGGCACGACGGAACATCGCCACCGACTCTCCATCGGCGGGGAACTGCTGGCGTTCGGCGGTACCCGGCGGCTTGCTGTCGCCCCCGTAGAGAGTGATCGCATCGGGGCTGCCATCGGCGTGGCGGTGATCGTGCTTCAGGCGCACGCCGTGCTCGGTGCGGGTCAATACCCAGGTGCGCGAATGGTCATCGCCCACGTGGAACGGGATGCGCAGCTCATGCCCCGGGTCCGCACAGCCACGCACATGCATCACCAGCTTCTGCCCGGCAAAGGGATCCTCGCCGGTCGGTGCCGGCGTGTCTTCCACCACCTTGCCCTCGTAGGCCTGGCCGCAATGGGCTGCGATGGCGGCCATGAAGGCGTCGGCCGGCGCGGTCGCCAGATCGTGGTTGACCGTGTGCGATGGCTGCGAGCAGGCGGCGAGGCCGAGCAGGGCGATGGCGGAAGCAACAGCGGCGATCAGTTTCATGCCCCAACCCTAACGGCCATGGCCGATGCGCGCAAACCGCACTCCCTGGATCTGCCTCAGCGCTCGGCTGCAGGGGCGGCGGCAACCACTTCCGTCGCCGCCACCGGCGCATCTTCGCCCTGCCCTGCCGGTTCCTGCTCCACCGGGTCGACATCGAACGGCGTACGGAACACCAGCGAGGGCAGCAGCGTGGTCAATGCGGCGTACAGCAGCAACGCGCCGAACAGCACCGCCGGAATCTGGAAGCGATCACGCATGATCGCGGCCAGCACCAGCGTGAAGATCAACGTCGGTGCCAGCGCCAGCGACACGCGCAGGCTGCTGCGGAAGCTCTCGCCGAACATCACGCGGCGCTGCAGCCAGACCACCGCGATGCGCAGCGGCAGCACCACCAGGGTGATGACGATGCCCAGCCCCAGTGCTTCCCAACTCAACGCTTCGCTGGGCACCTTGGTGCCGGCGTTGAAGAAGTAGAACGGCACGAAGAAGGAGGCGAACAGTCGCAGCGCATGCAGGTTTTCGTGCGAGGCCAGCAGCGGCATGCGCTGGTGCAGCAGCCGCGCGACCAGGCCGGCGATGAAGGCGCCGACCAGGTAGTACACGCCCAGCAGGTAGGTGATGTACGCCGCCACCATGCCGACCATCACCAGCAGCGAGAATTCCGAGCCCGGCGCATGCGGCGCAACCCAGCGACCAAGCGCGATGAACACCAACGGCAGGCCGATCATCATCGCCAGCAGCGCCGTGCTGGACAGCGCCATGTGCGCCGGATCGCCGGCCTGCAGCACGATGAACAACGCCGCCAGGGCCAGCAGTTCACCGGCGATGGCCTTGCTGGTGACCCAGAACCGTTCGTCCTCGCTCAGCCCCAGCCGCGACAGCGAATCCATGATGAAACCGGTGGACGGGGTCAGCAGCGCCAGCGCCAGCAGCCCCGCTGCCTGCCATGGCAGACCGGCATAACGCCAAGCCAGCCAGCCGACGCCGAACAGGGTCGCACTGCGGATAACCAGATGCGCCAGCAGCGGCCACATGCCGCGGCGCAGAGCCTGCAGGTCCACTTCCAGGCCGGCGAACAGGAACAGCGAAGAGATGCCCAGCGTGGCCAGCAGTCCGATGACCGCGTCGTGCGCCTGGTCGCCCAGCCAGAGCATGCCGATGATGCCGAACAGCAGGCAGGTCAGCGGCGCGGGCAGGCTGAAGCGCTGCAGCGCGCGCGGGATCACCAGCAGCGCGAAGATCAGCAGCAGGTAGACCAGTTCATGACTCATGGGGGACTTCCGTGTGGATCGAACGCGCGCAGGATGCACGCCTGCGCGCGGCGCGACAAGTAGAACACTGCTGAAAAGTGGCCCCTGTTGCGCAGCCTCCGTGCACAGCTGTTACGGTCAGGCGATCAGCCCATCGGCGATGCGGCCGACCTGCGCAAGCACCGCCGCGCGCTGTTCGAAGCTGATCGCGCCCGCCTGCAGATAGGCGGTCAGGATCCACGGCGAACCGCCCTGCACTGGCCACAACACGGCGATGTCGTTGCGGGCGTCTTCGCCATTGCTGCCGGTCTTGTCGCCCACCCGCCAGCGCTTGCCCAGGCCTGCACGAAGGCAGGCATCGCCGGTTTCGTTGTCGATCAGCCAGTCGGCCAGCTGCTGGCGCGAGGCCGGCTTGAGCGCATCGCCCAGCACCAGCCGCTGCAGCGTCGCAGCGATGGCCGCCGGGGTGGTGGTGTCGCGCGGGTCGTCGATGGCGAAGCTGTTCAGTTCCGGCTCCAAGCGATCACTGCGGGTGATCGTGTCGCCGCTGACGCGCAGGAACGCAGTCACTGCCGGCGGCCCACCGATCGCTGCGAACAACAGATTGGCAGCGGTGTTGTCGCTGGTGATCAGCGTGGCCCGGCACAGGTCACGCACGGTCAGGTCCTTGCCGACATGGCGGCGGGTAACCGGCGCGTGCTCGAGGATGTCCGTGGCCCGTACCGGCAGGCGGCGGTCCAGCAGTGCCGGATCGCGCTCCGCCTGCTTGAGCACTGTGGCAGCCAGCACGCTCTTGAAGGTGCTGCAGAGCGGGAATCGTTCATCCTGGCGATGACCGAGGCGGCGACCACTGCCAGTGTCGAGCAGGGTCACCCCGAGTCGACCGCTGCACGCCTTCTCCAATGCGGCGAAATCGGCGGCGGCGGCGATGGCGGCAGGGGCTGGCGCAGCGGCCATGGTCGATGTGGAGGCACGGGCGAGCAGCGGTGCCGCGAGCGCGGAAGCGGCGGCAGCACCACTGAACTGCAGGAATCGGCGACGAGCGAGCATTCGGAGTTCTCCTGGGCGTGATCCCGATTATTGAAGCCCTTCTGCGACCACTACCAGCACGAATTTTCAGTACAAGCCATGAGCTGTATTCATGCCTTTCGCAAATAGTCTGCCGCCATTCCAAAGCAACCCGCCAACCGGATACGATCAGCCATCATTCCGGCTCACGGCTCACGCATGCTCCACCCTACCCTGCCGCTGAATGCGCTGCGCGCCTTCGAAGCCGCTGCCCGGCACCAGAACTTCACCCGGGCGGCTCTGGAACTGTGTGTCAGCCAGGCCGCGCTGAGCCACCAGATTCGCGGGCTGGAGGACCGGCTGGGCGTCCGCCTGTTCCATCGCCTGCCCCGCGGCGTGGCGTTAACCGAGGAAGGAGCAGCGCTGTACCCGGTGCTGAATGAATCCTTCGAGCGCATTTCAGCCAGCATCGCCCGCTACACCGGCGGCCCGGCACGGGAAGTGCTGACGATCGGCGTGGTCGGCACCTTCGCCACCGGCTGGCTGCTGCCGCGCCTTGCTGCGTTCGACGCCGCGCACCCGGATATCGAGCTGCGGCTGCAGACCCACAACAACCGCATCGACCTGGCCGGTGAAGGCCTGGACCTGGCGATCCGTTTCGGTGATGGCGACTGGCAGGGGCAGACCTGCACGGCGATCCTGGACGCGCCGTTCGCCCCCTTGTGTGCACCGGCACTGGCGCGGCGGCTGAAGCATCCGCGCGACCTGGCGACCTTGCCGCTGCTGCGTTCGTACCGCAGCGACGAATGGCCACGGTGGCTGCAGATAGCGGGGGTCAACGGCGTGGAAGCACGCGGACCGGTGTTCGATTCGTCGTTGACGCTGGCCGTGGCCGCGGCCGGTGGCGCAGGCGTGGCTTTGCTGCCGCTGCGCATGTTCGAGGCGGATCTGGCCGAGGGCCGGCTGCTGCAACCGTTTGCCACCACGCTGGAATTGGGCCGCTACTGGCTGACCCGGCTGCGCTCACGTGCAGAGCGAGAACCGGCCAAGCGGTTCCGTGAATGGCTGCAGGCGCAGGGCGCGTAGGTAGTGCCGGCCGCTGGCCGGCACCCCCTTGATCATTGTGGGCGCATCGCATTGCCGGCCAGCGGCCGGCACTACCGATCAGGATTCCAGCAGTTCCATCCAGGCCGCTTCGGCCTTTTCCAGCTGCGCGGCGGTAGCTTCGCGGTCGCGACCGAGCACGGCCATGCGCGTGGCATCGGCGTAGTTGCTCGAGTCGGCAAGCTGCCGATCCAGTTCGGCCAGCACACTTTCCAGCTCGGCGACCTTGGCTTCGGCGCTGGCCAGCTTGTGCGGGTTGACCGGCTTCTTCTGCACCATCTGCGCGACCGGTGCGGTCTTGACCACCACCGGTTCCTCCACCTGCTCCATGCGTACCTTGGTGCCCTGCGCCTGCGGGCGCGTACGCAGCCAAGCGGCATACGCGTCGAGGTCGCCGTCGAACGGCTCGACCACGCCATCGGCCACACGCCAGAAAGTGTCGCAGACCAGGCCGATCAGATGGCGATCATGCGAGACCATCACGATCGCGCCGTCGAAATCGGCCAGTGCTTCGGCCAGCGCTTCGCGCATTTCCAGATCCAAGTGGTTGGTCGGTTCGTCGAGCAGCAGCACGTTCGGCTGCTGGTAGGCGATCAGCGCCAACGCCAGGCGCGCGCGCTCGCCGCCGGAGAAGCCGTCCACCGGTTCGAAGGCACGGTCGCCCGGGAAATTCCACTTGCCGAGGAAATCGCGGAACGACTGGTTCGGTGCATCCGGGGCCAGGTCGCGGAAGTGTTCCATCGGCGACTGGCCTTCATGCAGCGACTCGACCGTGTGCTGGGCGAAGTAGCCGATGCGCAGGTCCGGGTGCGCGGCGCGCTCGCCGGCGATCGGTGCCAGCTCGCCCACCAGGGTCTTCACCAGGGTGGTTTTACCGGCGCCGTTGGGGCCCAGCAGACCGATGCGCTGGCCCGCTTCCAGGCCAAAGCCCACGTTGTGCAGGATCACCGAGTCGCTGCCGTAGCCGGCCTCGACGTGGTTCAGACGGATCAGCGAGAACGGCAGTTTGGCCGGCGGCGCGAACTCGATGCGGAACTCGCGCTCGGCGCGCACTGCTTCGGTACCGGCCAGCTTGGCCAGGCGCTTCATCCGGCTCTGCGCCTGCGCGGCCTTGCTGGCCTGGGCCTTGAAGCGGTCGATGAAGCTCTGCAGATGGGCGCGCTCGGCCTGTTCCTTGTCGTGCGCGATCTGCTGCTGGCGCAGCTGTTCGGCGCGCTGGCGCTCGAAGTCGGTGTAGCCGCCCGGGTAAAGCTTGGCGCCGCCACCGTGCAGGTGCAGGGTGTGGGTGGCCACGTTGTCGAGGAACTCGCGGTCATGCGAGATCAGCAGCAGGGTGCCCGGGTACTTCAGCAGCCACTGTTCCAGCCAGTACACCGCGTCCAGATCCAGGTGGTTGGTCGGTTCGTCGAGCAGCAGCAGGTCGCTGGGCATCATCAGCGCGCGGGCCAGGTTCAGGCGCACGCGCCAGCCGCCGGAGAACGAGGACACCGCGCGGTGGTGCGTTTCGGCCGGGAAACCCAGGCCGTGCAGCAGCTTGCCGGCGCGCGCTTCGGCGTCGTAGGCGTTCAGCTCGGCCATGCGCGTATGCGCTTCGGCCACCGCTTCCCAATCCTCGCGGGCGGTGGCTTCGGCCTCGGCGGCCAGCACCGCTGCCACCTCGACGTCACCGCCGAGCACGAAGCTCAGCGCCGGGTCCGGCAGGGATGGGGTTTCCTGGGCGACGCTGGCAATGCGGATCTTGCCGGGCAGGTCGACGTCACCCTTGTCGGCCTCCAGCTCGCCCTTCACCGCCGCGAACAGGCTGGACTTGCCAGCACCGTTGCGGCCGACCACACCCACCCGGTAACCGGCGTGCAGCGTCAGGTCGACATTGGACAACAGCAGCCGCTCGCCGCGGCGCAAGGCGAAATTACGAAGCGAAATCATGGGGGGAGGCGTCCATATAACCGAATGGAATGTGCTGGTAAGCACTGTTCCTGCGACGCAATTCTAACGTTAACGAATACTTGACGCGCCCCGGGATGCGCGGCGGGCGACGTTCCTCTCTCCCACGTCCTGTCCGCGCGCCTCCCGGGCCCCTCCCCCGTCACTGCCTGTCGCAGCTAAATGGTTGCTGCTGCAACGTTTTTTCTGATGACCGGCATTTGACAGGCACTGAATATCCCGTTAATTCCTGTATTGCGCACCGCAACAACCGTCGTCCGCTCACCTCCGTGATGTCGATTCCGGTGCCATCCCGCCAACCGGAGCCCCCTCCCGATGACCCGCAAGACCAGCCTGATCGCCGCCGCCGTCGCTGTCGCACTCGGTGGTTCTCCGTTCGTTGCCGCCGCCCAGCAGGCCGGCACCGCCGCCAACACCCTGGATACGGTGATCGTTACCGGCACCCGCGTGGCCGACCGCACGGTCGCCGAATCGCAGTCGCCGATCGACATCATCACCCCCGAAATCCTGCAGTCCACCGGTACCGGTGAGCTGGCCACCGCGCTGTCGCGCGCGCTGCCGTCGCTGAACTTCCCGCGCCCGGCACTGACCGACGGCACCAGCGGTGTGCGCCCGGCACAGCTGCGCGGCCTGTCGCCGGACCAGGTGCTGGTGCTGGTCAACGGCAAGCGCCGCCACACCTCGGCGATGATCAACGTCAACGGCAGCATCGGCCGTGGTTCGTCGGCGGTGGACATCAACGCGATCCCGATCGCCGCCATCGAGCGCGTCGAGGTGCTGCGTGACGGCGCCTCCGCACAGTACGGTTCGGATGCCATCGCCGGCGTCATCAACATCGTGCTGAAGGGCAGCGGCAGTGGCGGCAGCCTGGCCGTCGACTACGGCCAGTACTCGGCCGGCGACGGCAACAAGTACCAGCTCTCTGGCGATACCGGCGTGGAATTCGGCAACGGCCGTGGTCGCGTGCACGTGGCCGGCCAGATCAGCCAGCAGGACGAGAGCGACCGCGCCGGCCCCTACCGCGGCACCACGCCGAACACCGGCAACTTCCCCAGCGTTGGCCAGACCACCTTCATTGTCGGCGACCCGAAGGTCGACGCCACCGCTGCCTCGGTCAATGCCAGCTATGACTTCAGCGACCACGTGACCGGCTACGCCAGCGCGCTGCTCAGCAACCGCGACATCACCTCGTTCGCGTTCTACCGTTCGCGCAACCACAGTGGGCAGAGCGCGCTGCTGGCGCAGACCTACCCGGATGGCTACGTGCCGCAGATCAACCAGTACTCCAAGGACCGTTCGCTGGTGGCCGGCGTCAAAGGCAACACCGACAACGGCTGGACCTGGGACCTGAGCCTGAACCACGGCGAGAACACCCTGGATTTCCACACCCGCAACAGCATCAACTACAGCCTGGGCGCCACCAGCCCGCGTTCGTTCTACGACGGCACGCTGAAGTACCAGCAGGACATCTTCAACGCCGACCTGACCAAGTCGCTGGACTGGGGCCTGGCCTATCCGGTCACCCTGTCCTTCGGCGGTGAGTACCGTCGCGAGAAGTGGGACCAGAACCCGGGTGAACTGAACTCCTACACCGGCACCGGCGCGCAGGGCTTCGCCGGCTTCACCCCGACCAACGAAGTACACACCGACCGCCACAACTACGCGGTCTATGCGGGCCTGGAAGCGGACCTGACCGAGAAGTTCTCGGCCGGCATCACCGGTCGCTACGAGGATTACTCGGACTTCGGCGACCGCTTCTCCGGCAAGCTGTCTGCGCGCTACGCGTTCACTGACAAGGTCGCGTTGCGTGCCACCGCCTCCAGCGGCTTCCGCGCACCGTCGCTGCCGCAGCAGGGCTACCAGGCGGTGACCAGCCAGTTCACCAACGGCGTGTTCGTCGAACGCGGCACCTTCCCGACCACCAGCCAGGCCGCGCAGGCGCTGGGCGCTTCGCCGCTGAAGGCCGAGACGTCCACCTCCTACAGCCTGGGCCTGGTGCTGCAGCCGGTCGACCGCCTCTACATCACCGTCGATGCGTACCAGATCGACATCGACAACCGCATCGCGCTGTCGTCCAGCATCACCACCAACGCTGCTTCCAGTGCGCTGCTGTCCGGGCTGGGCCTGCCGCAGGTGACCGCGTTCTCGTACTTCACCAATGGTCTGGACACCCGCACCCGCGGCGTCGACTTCGTGTCCAGCTACACCGTGCCGTTCAGCGCCAGCAGCCTGGAACTGACCGCGGCGTACAGCTACAACGACACCGAAGTGCAGCGCGTGGGCGGCACGCCGGCGGTGTTCGGCACGCTGGGCCTGACCCAGTCGCTGATCGGCCGCGATGAAATCGGCCGCATCGAGGACAGCTACCCGCACGACAAGACCATCCTCAGCGGCACCTGGCGTTCGGATCACTGGGAGCTGGGCCTGGCGGCGACCCGCTACGGCAAGTTCACCGTGCGCAACTCGGCCACTGCCGCCCGTGACCAGACCTACGGCGACAAGTGGGTGCTGGATGCCTCGGCCAGCTACAAGCCGAGTGCGAACTGGACGCTGACGGTGGGTGCCGACAACCTGCTGAACGAGTACCCGGACCGCACCGAAGATCTGCAGAACTCGACCTTCGGCATGCTGCCGTACAGCAACTACTCGCCGTTCGGCTTCAACGGCGCGTATGTGTACGGGCGGATCAAGTACAACTGGTAAGCGGTGGCGGTAGCGCCGGGCCATGCCCGGCGGCTGCTCTGGTAGTGCCGGCCGCTGGCCGGCAACAAGGCGAGCGCAAACCCGCAGGGCACGGATCGAGGCCTGCGGGTTTGCCGTATCTGGCCGCATCGGTGAAAATCGGGGTACCCCCCCTGTTTCCTGCGAGAGCCGATGCACCATGACACCGACCTGATCAACATCGTTGCCGTTGGTCTCGGGCTCGCCTTCATCTTCGGCGCGCTGGCCAACAAGCTCCGCTTGTCTCCTCTGGTCGGTTACCTGGTTGCTGGCATCTGCGTCGGTCCGTTCACCCCGGGCTTCGTCGCCGACCAGGCGTTGGCCAACCAGCTCGCCGAACTGGGCGTGATGCTGCTGATGTTCGGCGTCGGCCTGCACTTCTCGCTGAAGGACCTGATGGCGGTCAAGGCCATCGCCATTCCCGGTGCCATCGGCCAGATACTGGTCGCCACCCTGCTTGGCTGGGGCCTCGCGGCGCTGATGGGCTGGCCGGTCATCCATGGCGTGGTGTTCGGTTTCGCGCTGGCCACGGCCAGTACCGTGGTGCTGCTGCGCGCGATGGAAGAGCGCCGCCTGCTGGAAACCCAGCGCGGCAAGATCGCAGTCGGCTGGCTGATCGTCGAAGACCTGGCCTGTGTGCTGGCACTGGTGATGATGCCGGTGATGGCCGGGGTGTTCGGGCCCGACGCGGCCAACGAACACCACACCATCGGCAGTGTGCTGGCCAGCATCGGCTGGACGTTCGTGCAGCTGGGCCTGTTCGTGGCGGTGATGCTGGTGGTCGGCCGCCGGGTCATTCCGTGGATCCTGGAGCGCATCGCCGGTACCGGCTCGCGCGAACTGTTCACCCTGTCGGTACTGGCGATCGCACTCGGCGTGGCATTCGGTTCGGCGATGCTGTTCGGCGTGTCGTTCGCGCTGGGCGCATTCTTCGCCGGCATGCTGCTCAATGAATCCGAACTCAGCCACAAGGCAGCCAGCGATTCACTGCCGCTGCGCGATGCATTCGCGGTGCTGTTCTTCGTCTCGGTGGGCATGCTGTTCAATCCCGGCATCCTGATCGAACATCCCTGGCAGGTGCTGGCCACCGCCGGCATCATCATGTTCGGCAAATCGGCGGCGGCGTTCTTCATCGTGCGCGCGTTCGGCCATCCCACCGGCACCGCGTTGACGATCTCGGCCAGCTTGGCGCAGATCGGCGAGTTCGCCTTCATCATCGCCGGCCTCGGCGTGACCCTGAAGATCCTGCCGCCCACCGGCCAGGCGCTGGTGCTGGCCGGTGCGCTGATCTCGATCATGCTCAATCCGCTGGTGTTCGGCCTGCTTGACCGCTGGCTGCTGAAACACCAGGAGACCACGCCTGCGGCGGTGGAGACCGAGCTGCCACCCGGGCCCTCGCTTGATCTGCACGACCACGCCATCGTCATCGGCTACGGCCGCGTTGGCAGCGCGTTGGCGCAGGTGCTGCGCGATCGCGGTGTACCGGTGATGATCATCGACGACAACAAGGAACATGTTGCCGAAGCGCATGCGGCGGGCCTGCCCGGCATCCGTGGCAGCGCCGCTTCGGACAAGGTGTTGGCCGAGGCCCATCCGGAGCGCGCGAAGATCGCGGTGCTGGCGATCCCGCAGCCGCTGGAAGCCGGTGAGACACTGGCCAAGCTGCGTGCGATCAACCCCAACCTGACCCTGCTGGCGCGTGCTCACAGCGATGCCGAAGTGAAGCATCTGCTTGAACACGGTGCCGACGGTACGGTGATGGCCGAGCGCGAGCTGGCTTACTCGCTGGCGGAAATGGTGATGGCGACCCCGCCGTATCGCAGCCTCGGGCAGCACAGCATTCCGGTGGTGTGAGAGGTGTGCGGCAGGGCTGCGCCCTGCACCCGCGGTAGTGCCGGCCGCTGGCCGGCAACCTCAACAGCAACAGCAACAGCGGAAGCTGGCTTCCTGTGGGTTGGCGGGGTGGGTCCGGTTGCGGGAGACGCCGTAAACCCGTCCATGGGGGCTTGGCCGCGGCATCCATGCCGCGGACACTCCCGCAACCGGACCCACCCCGCCTTCGACAGATTCCCGTGGCTGTTGGTAGGTGTCGACCTTGGTCGACACGTCGATCCACGCCATGCGTGGATGCTCTTCGTTCAATCGTAGAAGAATTAGATTTCGATTGAGATTCATCCACGCATGGCGTGAATCCACCAGGATTCGTTGCGCCCAAAAAAATCCCCGGCCGACCCGCATCGGCCGGGGATGATATCGCCACGCCCTTGGAGAGCGTCTCTACCGTAGCGCGTTCCTGCAGCGGTGGTGATCGCCTCTGGCGATGACAACCAAGCCGGTGGCTATCAGCCGGCCAGCGGCAGGCACACGTCGGCGCGCAGCTGGTGGGCAGGTACCTGTTCGGGATCATCCAGGAAGTGGAAATACAGGGGCGCTTCGGCAAGCGCGTGCCCACTGTCGGGCCACCAGTCGCGCAGCAGTGCATCACCCACCGCCTGCAGCTGTTCGTAGGGGCCGACATGGTGGACAACCGCATGCGGCCCGACCCCGAGGGCCTGCCGTCGCAATGGCGATGACAGTGACGGCAACCCCGTGACAAATCCCATGCCGCAGTCGAAGCGGTGCGCCCGTGCCGATACGTCCCGGTGGTCATCGATGGCGATGCCCACCAGGTGCAGCAGATCGTCGGCCAGGCCTTGCGTCTGCGCCCATTCGAACAGGCGACCGAAGCTGGCGTCGAGATCACCGAAGGCACCCTGTGCGCGCAACAGCACGACCTCGAATGGCTGCAGCGCGCGCACTTCCACCTTCAACGGGGCAGCGGTCTCTGCGTCCACGTCGGCCGGTGGCTGTGCCAAAACCTGCTGCCATTGCTGCCGCAGCGCTGCATCGGCACGCAGGGCACGCGGGGTGGTATCCAGGCGCTGCCGGCAGCGCCGCGCCAGGGCCTGCGCACTTTCATAGCCTGCGGCCAACGCGGCGTCGGTGACACTTGCACCGGGCTGCTGCAGCGCCTGCAGGGCGTTGAGCAGGCGCAGGCGGTCCAGCGTCTGCCCCGGGCTTTCGCCAGTCAGCGCCCGGTACAGGCGCTGGAAATGGAAGGGCGACTGATGCGCGACCGTCGCCAGTGCCGCCACATCCGGCAGCGCCTGCTGCTCACGCAGGCAGGCCTGCAGATGGTCGATGACCCGTTCGATTCCCTGCGCCTGGCGCAGGCCTGCAAGCCGCTTCATGACCATCTCCGGTCGAGGACATGGCTGCGATCCTGCCTGATCCGCTGGCCGCGTGCGTAACCGATCCTGCGCGATTGGCTGCCCTCAGGTGCCGGCCAGGGCCTGCTCCAGGTCAGCGCGCAGGTCGCCGATGTGCTCGATGCCGATCGAGAGGCGCACGGTGTCCTCGCTGACCCCTGCCCTGGCGAGCTCAGCCGCATCCAGCTGGCGATGGGTGGTCGACGCCGGATGGGTGGCCAGCGACTTCGCGTCCCCCAGGTTCACCAGCCGGGTGAACAGCTTCAGTGCATCAAGGAAACGCGCGCCGGCAACGCGACCGCCCGGCAGGCCGAAGGTCAGCACGCCGGAGCCGTGGCCGCCCAGATAGCGCTGCGCCGCCGCGTGTTCGGGGTCGTCGGGCAACCCGGCATAGCGCACCCACGCCACCTTCGGATGCGCGCGCAGGTACTGCGCCACGGCCAGCGCGTTGGCGTTGATCCGCTCCATGCGCAGGCCCAGGGTCTCGATGCCCTGCAGGATCAGGAAGGCATTGAACGGTGACAACGCGGCACCGGTATTCCGCAGCGGCACTACCCGCGCGCGGCCGATGTAGGCCGCCGCGCCGAGTGCTTCGGTGTAGACCACACCGTGATAACTCGGGTCGGGCTGGTTCAAGCGGGCGAAGCGTTGCGGCTGCGCCGTCCAGTCGAAGCGGCCGGAATCGACGATTGCCCCGCCCAGACTGGTGCCGTGGCCGCCAAGGTACTTGGTCAGCGAGTGCACCACGATGTCGGCGCCGTGTTCGAACGGACGCAGCAGGAACGGCGTAGCCACAGTGTTGTCGACGATCAGCGGCACGCCGGCCGCATGCGCGACGTCGGCAATCGCGGCAATGTCGGTGACGTTGCCACGGGGGTTGCCGATGGACTCGACGAACACGGCCTTGGTGCGCTCATCGATCAGGGCGGCGAACGCCGATGGGTCGGCCGGATCGGCAAAACGCGTCTGGATGCCGTACTGCGGAAGTGTGTGCGCCAGCAGATTGAGGCTGCCGCCATACAGCGCGCTGGCGGCGACGATGTTGTCACCGGCCTCGGCGATGGTCTGGATCGCATAGGTGATCGCCGCCTGTCCGGAGGCCAGTGCCAACGCGCCGATGCCCCCTTCCAGCGCCGCCACGCGCTGCTCCAGCACGTCGGTGGTGGGGTTCATGATGCGCGTATAGATGTTGCCCGGCACCTTCAGGTCGAACAGGTCCGCCCCGTGCTGGGTATCATCGAATGCGTAGGCCACGGTCTGGTAGATCGGCACCGCCACCGCGCGGGTGGTCGGGTCGGGACGGTAGCCGCCGTGCACGGCCAGGGTTTCCAGTTGCCACTGCGGGTCGCTCATTGCGCCAGGCTCCATCCGGGGAAACACCCACGATAGGCCAGCCTCCGACCGCCACTGAGAGCCCCTGGCGATGACGCCAGTACCGGCGGTTATCAGGTTGCCCGGGATTCAGGCAGACGTCATGGGCCATTGCTAGGCTTCGCCGCCGGGCCCTTCGCCCCGGACAAGGACGCCCTACCCAATGCAGCCCTCCCCGTGGACTCCCGCCGCCGGCACCCCGACCCAGGTGCTGCTGGTCGAGGACGACCGCCGCCTGGCCGAGCTGGTCAGCGACTATCTGCGCGAACATGGATTTGCCGTGCAGCACGTGCCGCGTGGCGACCTGGCCAGCGCGGCCTGTCGCCAGCACGCGCCGGAACTGGTGGTGCTGGACCTGATGCTGCCTGGCCTCGGTGGCATTGATGTGTGCCGGCAGATCCGCAGTTTTTCCGACGTGCCGATCCTGATGCTGACGGCGTGCGAGGACGATATCGAACAGGTGCTGGGCCTGGAGTCCGGCGCCGATGACTACGTGCACAAGCCGATCGAGCCGCGCCTGCTGCTGGCACGCCTGCGCGCGCTGCTGCGTCGTCGCCATGGCAGCGGCCCTGCCGGGGTGCCGTGCCGGCTGATGCATGGCGAACTGCTGATCGATCGCGTGCAGCGCGAGGTTCACCTGCATGGGCAGCCGGTGGAACTGGGCACCACCGAATTCGAAATCCTATGGCTGTTGGCCAGCCAGCCCGGGCAGATCCTCTCGCGCGACCAGATCCTGCAGGCGGCACGTGGCATCGGCTTCGATGGCCTGGACCGCAGCGTGGATGTCTGCATCGGCAAGCTGCGGCGCAAGCTGGGCGACGATGCGCGCGAACCGCGGCGGATCAAGACCGTCTGGGGCCGCGGCTATCAGTTCAACCCGTCGGCCTGGTCGGCGTGAAGCGCCTGTTCCTGTGGTTGTGGTTCGTCACTGGTGCCTGCCTGCTGGTGTCGGTGTTCAGCCTCAACCATCTGCTGGACCGCATCTACACGCCCCTGCAGGAACGTGTCTTCGCCGAACAGGTGCGCGGACAGGTGTACGCGCTGCGCAGCGGACTGGCCGGTCTGGACCGCCAGCAGCAAGAGCAGCGTGTGGCGCAATGGCAACCGCACTACGGCATTGCACTGTCACTGCTGGATGTACCGCCGCAACTCGATGACGAAGAGCGCGCTGCCCTGCAAGGGGACGGCTTCATCGTCCGCAACCGCTACCAGCAGGTACTGCTGCCCATCGACGGCGCTGATGGACGCTGGCTGCAACTGCGCTTTCCCGGCGAAGTGCAGATGACCCTGTACATGACCGTCGCCGCGTACCTGTGCATCCTGCTGCTGGTGGGCGCCTGCCTCTACGCGTGGGTACGCCTGCTGTGGCGCGACCTGGAGGCGCTGCGGGGTCATGCAGACCGCATCGGTGCCGGTGACCTGCAGGCGCGTGCGCAGGTATCACCGCGCTCGCAGATCCGCGTCATCGTCGAGCATTCCAACCGCATGGCAGCGCGCGTGGCCGAACTGGTGCAACGGCAGCGCGATCTCACCCATGCCATTTCCCACGAGCTGCGCACGCCGATCGCACGCCTGGCCTTCGGCCTGGACCTGATGCAGGACAGCAACGACCAAGCGCGGCGGACACACCTCGCTGCCGGCCTGCATGGCGATCTGGCCGAGCTCAACCGGTTGGTCAGCGAGCTGCTGGCCTACGAGCGTCTGGAGCATCCCAACGACGCCGAGCCCATGCAGCGGATCGAAGCCAACGATTGGCTGCAGGCCTGCATGGAAGACGCGCGGCGCGATGCCGAGCGCACGGGCCTGGTACTGCAGGTCTGGCCCAGTGCGCTGCCACGCGTGGATGCCGAGCCACGTCTGCTGCAGCTGGCCCTGAGCAATCTGGTCGGTAACGCGATGCGCTACGCACGCACCCGTGTGGAGGTGTCACTGGTCAGCGTGGCCGGCAAGGCCTGCCTGCGCGTGGACGACGATGGCCCCGGCATCGCCGAAGGCGATCGCGAGAAGGTGTTGCGCCCGTTCACCCGTCTGGATGACAGCCGCAGCCGCGACACGGGTGGCTTCGGCCTGGGCCTGGCCATCGCCGGGCGCATCGCGGTTCGTCACCACGGAGAGCTCCGCGTGGGACGCGCAACCCTCGGTGGCGCGCGCCTGGAAATGCACTGGCCAATGGCTGCCAGCTGAACGGCGCAGGCCGCGCTTACAGTTGCTTACAACTCCCGCACAACTGCGGACGGATTGGTCGCCGGCGTCCCGCCACGCTGGCGACCCTGCAGCACGCGCCGGATGCGCGCGCTGCACTTCCTCCCAATGTAGAGAGTTGCCATGTCCCACCTTCGCCGTTTCCCCACCCTGCTCGGCCTGGCCCTGTTGCCCTTGTTCGCAACGTCCGCAGCGCATGCCAAGGATGACCAGTGGACCTTCGAGCTTGCTGCTGGCGGCGGTGTCGCCCCGCGTTACAGTGGCAGCGAGGAATTCCAGGCCGCACCCACACTGTCCTTCGACGTGACCTCGCCGGGCGGCTGGTTTCTGGGTACCAGCGGTGCGGGTTGGGGTACGGCGATCGGCGAACACACCCGCGTGCGTGCCTACGTCGGTGGCAGCGGCAGCCGCCGCCAGAAGAACTCGATCCTCGGCGGCTCGGACTTCCTGCGTGGCATGGGCGATATCGATACCCGGCCCCTGGTGGGCCTGGCAGCTGGCTATACGCTGGGTGAGGCCGTACTGAGTGGTTCGTGGCAGTACACGCTGAAAGACGACGACAAGGGCGACAACGGCCTTGCCACCCAGCAGATCCATCTGAACCTGGAGATGCCGTTGTTCGATCTGGCCGGTGGCGTGGTCAGCGGCAGCGTCTCCACCGACTACGGCAACCGCGGCTACATGCAGACCTGGTACGGCGTCAGCCCTGATCAGGCCGCTCGCACCGGTTTCGCCCAGCACAAGCCCAAGGCCGGGCTGGTCAGCGCCGGCCTGGGCATGAAATGGAGCCATCGCGCCGGTCGCAACGGCAACTGGTACATCGCCGTGGAAGGCACCCGCCTGCTGGGCGATGCGGCAGACAGCCCGATCGTGCAGAAGGCCAACCAGTTCGGCTTGATGACCGGGTATACGCACCGGTTCTGAGCATTGCCGGCATGCGCCGGATGTGGCCGGTCGCTACAACGGAAACGGGGCGCTGCGATCATGCAGCGCCCCGCTTGGTTCAGGCCTTGGCGAACACCAGATGGCCGCCGTCGTTGCCCACTTCGATGGTATCGCCGTTGGCGAATGCACCGGACAGGATCTGCTGCGCCAGCGGGTTTTCCAGCTGTGCCTGGATCGCACGCTTCAGCGGACGCGCACCGTAGACCGGATCGAAGCCGACGTTGCCGAGCAGATCGAACGCCGCATCGGACACCACCAGCTTCAGGCCACGCTCGGCCAAGCGCTTTTCCAGGCCACGCATCTGGATGCGCGCGATCTGCTTGATCTGCTGCTTGTCCAGCGGATGGAACACCACGATGTCGTCCAGACGGTTGATGAACTCCGGACGGAAGTGCGCCTGCACCACGCCCATCACCGCCGCCTTCATCTGCGTGTAGGCCTCCGGCGTGTCATCACCACTCATGTCCTGGATCTGGTGCGAGCCCAGGTTCGAGGTCATCACGATGACGGTGTTGCGGAAGTCCACCGTGCGGCCCTGGCCGTCGGTCAGGCGACCGTCGTCCAGCACCTGCAACAGGATGTTGAACACATCCGGATGCGCCTTTTCCACCTCATCCAGCAGGATCAGCGAATACGGGCGACGACGCACGGCCTCGGTGAGGTAACCACCCTCCTCGTAGCCCACATAGCCCGGGGGCGCACCGATCAGGCGGGCGACGCTGTGCTTCTCCATGAACTCGCTCATGTCGATGCGGATCATCGCGTCGGCGCTGTCGAACAGGAACTCGGCCAGCGACTTGCACAGTTCGGTCTTGCCCACGCCGGTCGGGCCCAGGAACAGGAACGAGCCACCCGGTCGATTCGGATCGGACAAGCCAGCGCGCGAACGACGCACCGCGTCGGACACCACCTTGATCGCCTCTTCCTGGCCGACCACGCGGTTGTGCAGCACCTCTTCCATGCGCAGCAGCTTGTCACGCTCGCCTTCGAGCATCTTGTTGACCGGGATGCCGGTCCAACGCGAGACGACCTCGGCGATCTCCTCGTCGGTGACGCGGTCCTGCACCAGCTTGAAGTCGTGGTTCTCCACTTCCTGAGCGGCAGCCAGCTGCTTTTCCAGCTGCGGCAACACGCCATACTGGATCTCGCTCATGCGCGCAAAATCCTGCCGGCGCTGGGCAGACTCCAGTTCAACCTTGGCCTGCTCGACCTGTTCCTTGAGCTTGGTCGTGCCCTGCAGCGCGGCCTTCTCCGACTTCCAGACCTCGTTGAGATCGGAGAACTCGCGCTCCAGCGCGTCGATATCGTTTTCCAGGTCGGCCAGACGCTGCCGCGAGGCATCGTCCTTTTCCTTCTTCAGCATCTCGCGCTGGATCTTCAACTGGATCAGGCGACGCTCCAGCCGATCCAGTTCCTCCGGCTTGGAGTCGATCTCCATGCGCAGGCGTGAAGCGGCTTCGTCCATCAGGTCGATGGCCTTGTCCGGCAGCTGGCGGTCGGTGATGTAGCGGTTGGACAGGGTGGCCGCGGCGACGATGGCCGGGTCGGTTATCTCAACCCCGTGGTGCACTGCGTACTTTTCCTTCAGCCCGCGCAGGATCGCGATGGTGTCCTCCACCGTCGGCTCACCCACGAACACCTTCTGGAAGCGGCGCTCCAGCGCTGCATCCTTTTCGATGTACTTGCGGTATTCGTCCAGCGTGGTCGCACCGACGCAGTGCAGTTCACCGCGTGCGAGTGCGGGCTTGAGCATGTTGCCGGCATCCATCGCGCCGTCGGCCTTGCCCGCTCCGACCATGGTGTGCAGCTCATCGATGAACAGGATGATCTGCCCTTCGCTCTTGGCCAGGTCGTTGAGCACGCCCTTCAGGCGCTCCTCGAATTCGCCGCGGAACTTCGCACCGGCGATCAACGCGCCCATGTCCAGCGACAGCACGCGCTTGCCGCGCAGGCCTTCGGGCACTTCGTCGTTGATGATGCGCTGGGCCAAGCCTTCGACGATCGCGGTCTTGCCCACGCCGGGCTCGCCGATCAGCACCGGGTTGTTCTTGGTACGACGCTGCAGCACCTGGATGGTGCGGCGAATCTCCTCGTCACGGCCGATCACCGGGTCGAGCTTGCCGCTCTCGGCACGCGCGGTGAGGTCGATGGTGTACTTCTCCAGCGCCTGGCGCTGCTCTTCGGCGTTCTCCGACTGCACGTTCTCGCCGCCACGCAGCTTGTCGATGGCGGTCTGCAGGCGCGCCTTGTCGGCGCCGGCAGCGCGCAGCGCCATGCCCAGCGTGCCGCCATCTTCCAGCGCGGCAAGCACGAACCACTCGCTGGCGATGAAGGCATCGCCCTGCTGCTGTGCCAGCTTGTCGGTGTGGTTGAGCAGGCGGTTGAGATCATTGCCGATCGACAGATTACCGGCCTGGCCGGACACCTTCGGCAGCGCCTCAAGCGCCTCGTCCAGACGCTCGCGCAGCACCGGCACATTGACGCCGGCCTGGGCCAGCAACGGCCGGGTGCTGCCGCCCTGCTGGTCCAGCAGGGCACTGAAGACGTGTACCGGTTCAATGATGCTGTTGTCGCGGCCTACCGCCAGCGACTGCGCGTCTGCCAGCGCCTGCTGGAAACGCGAGGTGAGCTTGTCCATGCGCATTGTGAAACCTCATCGGTCATCTTGGCCGGCCGTGCCGGCGATGCTGGAAAGATGCGGTTGCCCCACCCCGTTTCAAGGGTGGCTGCGACTGCATTCGAAGGCCAGTCAGCCTGCGGCCAGCATGCCGCACCGCATGTTGCAGCCGCGTTGATCCTGCGCAAGCCACTGCGCGCTTGGCACTGGAATCCGCGCACCGCGGATGCAATACTTGCGAATCATTCTCATTTCGATCAAGCCCGCCACCCGCTCCCCCATGGCTCCTCATCACGAACAACTGGGCATGCTGTACCGCGATCACCGCGCCTGGCTGCAAGGCTGGTTGAGTGGGCGCGTGGGCAATCGCGATGTGGCCGATGACCTTACCCAGGACACCTTCGCTCGCCTGCTGCAGGGACGCGACCTGGCTGCGCTGCGCGAGCCGCGCGCGTTCCTGACCACCGTGGCGCGCGGGCTGGCCGCCAACTGGTTCCGCCGCCAGGCATTGGAACGCACGTATCTGGAGTATCTGGCGCAGTTTCCAGAGCCAGTGCTGCCCTCGCTGGAGGAACAGGCGCTGGTGCGCGAAGCACTGCAGCAGATTGATGCGATGCTGGACGGGTTGCCGGCGATGGCACGCCGGGTGTTCCTGCTGGCGCAGTTCGACGGGCTTCGCTATGAGGCCATCAGCGAAGAGCTGGGACTGTCGCTGTCCACGGTGAAGCGGCATATGAAACGGGCACTGTTGGGCTGCCTGGCGTATGCCGGCTGAGACCGCCGCCGCACCGGCACTTCCGCCGCGCATACTGGAGCAGGCAGCCGATTGGCTGATGCGCCTGCACGAAGACGGCAGCGCGGCGCAGCGCGCGCGGTGGCAGCGCTGGCACGATGCCGATCCCGACCATGCGCGCGCATGGCAGCGCGCGGAACGTTTGCTGGCGCTGAGCGGGCAGGTTCCACCGCCATTGGCCCATAGCGCACTGCAGCGCGCCGCCTCGCCGGGCCGGCGCGCGCTATTGCGCAGTGTCGCCGCACTGCTGGTCGCCCCGCTGGGTGGGTGGCTGGCCTGGCGCCTGTACGACGAGGCCGCATGGAACGCCAGCGTGCGTACAGCCGTGGGCGAGCGCCTGCGCCACGTGCTGGACGACGGCAGCGTGCTACAGCTGGACACCGACACCGCCGTGGATATCGCCTTTGATGGTCAGCAACGCCTGTTGAGGCTGCGGCACGGGCAGGTGCAGGTGGCTACCTCGCCCGATCCGCAGCAGCCGACCCGGCCGTTCCGGGTCGCTACACCGCAGGGCATCCTGCAAGCGCTCGGCACCCGCTTCAGCGTGCGCCTGTTCGCCGAGGACGCGCTTCTGGTGGTGCAGGAGGGTGCAGTTCGCATCGATACAGGCACGCGGCATCGCCGGGTCGATGCAGGGATGCAACTGCGCTGGAACCGGCAGTCGCTGCCACAGCCGCAGCCCGCCAACCCCGGCGCGGATGCGTGGACCCACGGCATGCTGGTAGCCGACGCCTTGCCACTGCAGCAGCTGGTGCAGGAACTGGGTCGCTACCACCGCCACTGGCTGCGTGTGGATCCGGCGATCGCCGCACTGCCCGTGTCCGGTGCCTACCCGCTGGATGACCTGGACCGCAGCTTGTCCATGCTCGCAGCGACCTACGCCGTGCAGGCCCAGCGGGGGCTGTGGATCCAGCTGCGGCCGGCCGACACCCGCGGGTGACACTTTTTCCCGTTTCGGGGGGCAGAGGAAGTGAACCCTCTTATTCCGCCCCTCTTCCATGCCCATGACTTCCACCCGCCTGCGCGTGAGCGTGCTGGCCGCCGCCCTCGTCGCCACCCCGGTGTTCGCCCAGAGCGCACCTGTCGCGCCAGCAGCACCTGCCACCGCCCCTTCGCTGGGCAGCGCACTGAGCACGTTCGCCGCCGAACGCGGTGTCGCCCTGTCCTTCGATCCATCGCTGACCCGCGGCCGCCAGGCAGCGCCAGTGGCGGAAGGACTCGATGTGGATGCAGGGTTTGGCGCGCTGCTGCAGAGCAGTGGGCTGCGCGCGGTACGCCGCGAGGACGGCAGCTACACCCTGCGCCGCGCCACCGCCACCCGCCAGACCCAGCCGCTGCGCGTGGGCGGCGCCGATGGCCGGGTTGCACTGCCACAGGCCCTGCCCTACGGACAGGGCATGACGATGGACGCCGATGCGCTCGAAGCGCAGGTAAAGGGCAATGGTGATATCGCCACGGCCCTGCGCAGCAACCCGGCCGTGCAATTCAGCGATTCGAACAACAGCAGCCGCAACATGGGCGAGATCCGGCCGGACGACTTCAGCATCAACGGTGCGCCGTACTACCAGAACCTGTTCCTGCTCGATGGCGCGACCATCAACAACGACATCGACCCCGCGTTCAACGTCTCCGGCACCGGCAACCCCAACAACGCGGTGGACGTGCCCAGCGCGGCACAGGGCATCGCCGTGGATGTGGACCTTCTGGAATCGCTGACGGTATATGACGCGAACGTTCCGGCGGCGTATGGCGGCTTCACCGGCGGCGTGGTCGATGCGCGCAGCCGCAAGGCCAGCGATGGCCTGCATGGCAAGGTGTGGATGCGCATGGCACGCTCGGCCTGGGACCAGATCATCGCCAACGACGCACAGGCTGAAAACTACGCCGATTCGGCCACCTATGCCTACCAGCCGCAGTACGACAAATACCGCGTGGGCGCGCGCCTGGAGGGCCGAACTTCGTTTGGCCTGGGCATCATCGGCACGGTCACCCGCACCCACTCGGACATTCCGCTGCGCGCCTATTCCGCCGGCCGCAACTCTGCCGGCGATGACGTCAACCAGAAGACCCAGACCCGCGAGAACACCAGTGCCAGCGTTGCCCTGGACTGGCAGAACGACGATGGCCTGACATTGGGCGCAAGCTTTTCATATGCGCCCACCGATGACCGCTACTACATCATGAACGGCCGTGATTCCTGGTTCGACATCAAATCCGGAGGGCCTACCGCCAGCCTGCGTGCGAACTGGACCCACGGCGCCTGGACCCTGCGCAATACGGTCAACTACAGCAACGTGGAATCCTCGCGCCGCAGCGACCTGGACTACATGCGCAACTGGTCCAGTTCCGAGGAATTCAACTGGAGCCCGACCGGCATCAGCTCCGAGGGCAGCTATGGCAATGTCGACCAGAATGACCGCCGCATTGGCTACCGGGCGGTGGTGGACCGCGACATCTTCACGGTCGGGCGCAGCGAACACTCCCTGCAGTTCGGCCTGGGCGTGCAGCGCCGTGACGGCAGCTATGAGCGCCTGAATGATCATTCGGTGTATCTGTCCACGGGCGTCACCAGCAGCTGCAAGCTTTCCGACGGCACCATCGATACGTTCTCGTGCTCGCTCTCGCCGCTGCGTGCCGGTGGCGCCGGGCAGTACTTCAAGCAGCGGCAGCTTTACCACGCCGGCAGGTTCGAGGTCAGCGGCGAGGAATACGAAGCGTGGCTGCAGGACGACATCCACGTGGGCAACTGGAACATCCGTCCGGGCCTGCGCCTGGACCGCAACAACGTCTGGAGCCAGACCAACCTGTCCCCGCGCGTAGCCGTTTCCTGGGATGTGCTGGGCGACCGGCGCACGGTCATCAATGCCGGCGTGAACCGCTACTACGGCCGCAGCTTCTACAGCTACCTGCTGCGCGATGGCCGTGAACGCCTGCGCGAGACGCTGGTGCGCACCAAGGCATCCACTACGTGGGCCGATGCCACCAGCACGACCAACGTGGCGACCAACCGCCTGCGCGACGTCGATTCGCCCTATAGCGATGAGTGGACCCTGGGCGTGGACCAGCGTGTGGCAGGGCTGGTCTTCAACCTGAAGTACGTCAACCGTGCCACGCGCAAGGACATCCTGCGCCGCAAGGTCGACGGCCCCGATCGCACCCTCTACAACCTCAACACCTTCGAATACACCAACGAAGGCCGCAGCGATGCGGAGATCTGGACCCTGTCGGTCGCTTCGCAGCGGCCCTGGGAGGTGCTGGGCACGCGCAACAGCTTCCAGCTTTCGGCTGACTACACCGACGTCAAGCGCAACTACAACAGCTACGAAGACAGCGACGACATGTTCGAGCTGGTACGCCTGGATGGCAAGCTGATGTACCGCTACGAGCTGCCCGCCACGCAGTTCCTGCGCCCGTGGAGTGCACGCCTGAGCACCCGCACCGAAATTCCCGCGCTGGGCTTGAGCTGGAACAATTTCTTCCGCTACCGCGCCGGCTTCGAAGGCTTTTCCACCGGTGCGTCGCAGACCATCGATGGCATCACCGCACCCAACCTCACCAGCCGCAAGTACGCCGGCACCTGGACCTGGGACGCCAACCTGGAATATCGCCTTGCACTTCCACGCGACCAGGAGGCCTACGCACGCATGGAGGTGCAGAACGTGCTCAACCGCAGCAACCTGACCACCGCCAGTGGCACTGCAGCAACCACCATGTACTACGAACCCGGCCGCAGTTTCTGGCTGGAACTGGGCTATTCGTTCTGAGCCTGCGGCCCGCGCAGCTGCGTCGGGCCATTGCAGATGAAGCGTACCCGTCCCCTGCGCATGTTGCTGCCCGTCGCTGCCCTGTTGCTGGGCGGCGCGGGCGGGCCAGCGCCCGCGCGCAGCACGCCCTGCCCCGACATGCTGCCTCCGCGGCCAGAGGGCGTCTGCCTGCGCGCCCTGTACAGCGGGCCCAGCGCAGGCTGGCCCGCACCCGACGTGGAGCCCGGGGTGCTCTGGTACGAGCTGGCGCCACTGCCGACACCGGTCGATCCTGCGGACAATCGATCAACACCTGCCAAGGTGGCGCTGGGCCGACGGCTGTTCTTCGACCCCATCCTGTCGAAGTCGCGGCAGTTGGCCTGCGCCAGCTGCCACGACCCGGACCTGGGCTGGGCCGATGGCCGCCGCGTGTCATTCGGGCACGACCGTCAGCCCGGTCGCCGCAATGCACCGAGCGTCGCTGCCAGTGCACACGTTGCGCCGCTGTTCTGGGATGGCCGAGCCTCCACGCTGGAGCAGCAGGCCCTGCGCCCCATCGCCGATCGAATCGAGATGGGATTCACGGCGCAGGGCGCGGTGCGCCGCCTGCGCGGCGATGCGTCCTATCGCCATGCCTTCAACGAGGTGTTTGCGCAACCACGCATTGACGCCGCCCAGCTGGGCCAGGCGATAGCTGCCTTCGAACGCAGCCTGTCGCCACGCAACAGCCGTTTCGATCGTTTCCTGCGCGGTAATGTCCATGCGCTGGAGGATGCGCAGCTTCGTGGCCTGCATCTGTTCCGCACCACTGCCGGGTGCATGAACTGCCACAACGGCCCGGCCCTGACCGACAACGGATTCCACAATCTCGGCCTGCACTTTCATGGCCGCTCCCGGCAGGATCTTGGGCGGTATGAGATCACTGGCGATCCTGCCGACAGCGGCCGTTTTCGCACACCATCGCTGCGTGGTGTGGCCAGCACCGCGCCCTACATGCACAACGGGCTGATTCCGCGCCTGTCCGGCGTGCTGGCGTTCTACAACGCGGGCGGTGCGCGTCCGCGCCCGCCCGCAGCGTCGGCAGCCAACGCCGATCCGTTCCCGCAACCCGATCCGTTGCTGCGCCCGCGTGGGCTCAGCCGCCAGGAACTGCAGGACATCGAAGCCTTCCTGCAGTCGTTGTAGTCCTCAGCCATGCGTGATGGCTGCCCGGATCGCCCGCAGCTGCTGCTTGACCGCCCGCGCCTGCGCCGCGTCCATGCGCAGCAAGGCCTTCTGGCCGATCGAGCGCGATTGCAGCGTGGCATCGACGAATCGGTAGCGTCCGCGTTCATCGCGCTCCACCAGCGGCGCTTGAGCCAGCTCAGGGGTGTCCAGCAGGTGATCGATGACTGACACCAGGCGATCATTGAAGTAGCCGTCGGGCTTTCCAAGATCGACGTAGGCCTGCTGGATCAACGGATAGAAGCGCTTGTAGGTAACGGCTGCGGCTGCTGGGTCAATCGCGGTGAATGCCTGCACGTAGGGCGCATAGCGCGCCGCATTGGCCGCGGCGATGCGTTCGCCGCCCTCTCCCTGCTCAACCTGCAGGCTGCCCGGCAGCGGACGAGCGGCCAGCGCGGTTGGCGGCACACTGGCCTTGTCCAGGTTGTCGACCTGGGTAACCAGTCGCTGGATCAGGTGATCGCGCAGCAGCGCAGTCAATGCCCCCTCACCCTGAAACAGTTCACTCAATGCGCTCCAGGCAACGGCATCGCTGTCAGCCAGTTTCGGCAGCGCCGGGTCGGCGGCAGCCTCGGCATCCAGCGGATGCCTGATCGGCGGTGGTGCGGGCTCTTCGACGGCAACCGGCTTCGGTACGGCGCCTGCCGAGGTCGGGTTGGATTGCACCGGCACCGATACGCCATCTGCCAGGCCCTGCAACTGGTCGCGGAACAACCATGTGCCCGCGCCGCCCACCACCACCACGCCCAGAACCCAGGGCCAGACCGCTTTTCCACTCTGCATGATGCAGTACCTCGCTTTTCACCTGCATGGACAAGGTGTGACTCCCCGGATTCCGGGGGGTTCCCCACCCATTCCGCTGGCGTTGTGGTTCACGCCTGCTTTGCGCGGTACGCGCGACCCTGTTGTTCCTGCCTGGCGGAGAAGTCTTCATGCAGTACGCGCTGTACTACTGGACCGGCATCCAGGGCCGTGGCGAATTCGTACGCCTGGCTTTGGAAGACGCCGGCGCGGATTACATCGACATGGCGCGGGTGCATGGCGACGCGGTGATGCAACCGTTCCTCGACGGCCAAGGCGAAGGTGCGCAACCTTTCGCGCCACCGTTCCTGAAGGCAGGGCGACAGGTCATCGCACAGGTCGCGGTCATTCTCGATTTCCTCGGTCCGACGCTGGATCTGGTCCCGCAGGCAGCCTCGCGGCGCATGCAGGCGCTGCAGTTGCAGCTGACCATCGCCGATCTGGTGGCCGAGGTGCACGACACCCATCATCCGATCGCCGCGTCGAAGTACTACGAAGACCAGAAGACCGAAGCCAAGGCGCGCGCAGCTGCGATGCGCGGTGAGCGCCTGCCGAAGTTCCTCGGCTACTTCGAGCAGGTGCTGAAGGCCAACGGCGGTCGCCACCCGCTGCGCGAACACTCCTACGTGGATCTGTCGCTGTTCCAGCTGCTGAGCGGGCTGGACTACATGTTTCCGCGTCGCATGCAGGCACTGTGGCCCACGCTGCCGTTGCTGCGCGCATTGAAGGATCGAGTGGAGCAACGGCCTGGCATCGCCGCCTATCTCGCTTCGGAGCGGCGGCTTGCCTTCAACACCAACGGCATCTTCCGGCATTACCCGGAGCTGGATTCAGAGCGGTAGTGCCGGCCGCTGGCCGGCAACTGCAGGATCCAACCGGAGCCCAGGAGGGTGCCGGCCAAGCCGGCACCACGCGTGATCAGTCGGTCCCAGCCAGCGGCTTCACCGCCTGCTTCTGCAGCGACAACAGCCCCAACAGGATGGCCAACGCCACATACGCGCCCGCGAACTGCCAGCTGATGACACGGGCAAGGCCCTGCAGGTCCCACGGCAGGTAGATGCCGCCGCGTGGATCCACCGAATGGATCAGGCCGAACAGGGTGAGCGCCGCCGCCACCAGCAGGAAGCCGCAGGCGCGGCGCAGGCGACCATCGACCATCGCCGCGACCGTGGCGATCCACAGCATCGAGGTGATGATGAAACCATTGCCGAGCGCGAAGATTACCGCCAGTTCCGGCAGGCCATGACCATCGACGTGGGTCAGCAGCGCGCCCATCTGCTCGGCCGGAATCCAGCCCGGCGCCTTGATCGCCAGCAGGTAGGCCGCCGACGGCAGGAAGCCCAGCACCATCGCACCGGCATGCTGGCGCGGCGTGGCCTGGAACGCCTGGGTGGTGATGTCGATCGACACATACACGATGATCGGCGCCAGCACCGCCAGCGGCAGCCACTGCACCAGCCCGGAAATGATGCCCAGCATGCCGCCGATGCCGACGAACAGGCCGGTCAGCAGCGTGTAGCCGCTGCGCGCGCCCATGTGCTTGTAGGCCGGCTGGCCGATGTACGGAGTGGTCTGCGCCACGCCACCGCAGACGCCAGCCACCAGCGTGGCCACCGCTTCCACAAGCAGGATGTCGCGGGTGCGGTAGTCATCGCCGGCGGCGCGCGCGCTCTCGGAGACGTTGATGCCACCGACCACCATCAGCAGGCCGAACGGCAGCAGCAGCGGCAGGTAGGTCATCGCAGTCGGCAGGCCCTCGATGAAGCCCAGCGTGGGCAGCGGCAGCACCACCTGCGGCGGTACCCAGGCCGGAATCTGGAAGCCGGGCACACCCAGCCCGGCCAGGCCGAGCCCGTAGTACAGGACGGTGCCGAACACGAAGGCCAGCAGCACGCCGGGGCCACGCAGCGGCAGCTTGCCCTTGGCAATCAGCACGTACAGCAGCAGGCCCAGCGTGGTGAAACCGACCAGCGGCGAACGCAGGGTTTCCAGCAGCGGCAGCAGGCCCATCAGCACCAGCGCGATGCCAGCGATGGAGCCAAGCAGCGCGGCACGCGGCAGCGCGCGGGTCACTGCTTCACCGAAGAACGACAGGATCAGCTTGAGCACGCCCATGATGACCAGCGAGGCCATGCCCAGCTGCCAGGTGGCGATGGCCGCAGCGTGCGGGTCCATGCCCTGCTGCTTGAAGGCCAGGAAGGCCGGGCCCAGCACCAGCAGGGCCATGCCGATGCTGGTCGGCGCATCCAGGCCGAGCGGCATGGCGGTGACATCGTCGCGCCCGGTCCGCGCGGCCAGGCGCCGTGCCATCAGGGTGTACAGCAGGTTGCCGACCAGCACGCCCAGGGCAGTGCCGGGGAACATGCGGCCGAAGACCACGTCGGCGGGGAACTGGAACATCCCGACCAGGGCCATGGCGATGAAGCCGAGGATGGAGAGATTGTCGACGACCAGGCCGAAGAAGCCATTGAAGTCGCCAGCGACGAACCAGCGGCGCGGCGCGGTGGAAGCGGGAGCGGACATGGAAGGGGCGGTGGGGGTGGGGACCGCCGATGGTAGGCCCAGCGGGGCCGGCGCGCCAATTCCCGCGTGGAATGATGGGTTCCAGCCAACGGCGGAGCCCCTCGTGGTTGGTCGCGAACTGCGATTTCCCGGGTTGGGCCGAGCGGGCAGGCTGCGCAGGGGTCGCTGCAAGTACGTCCATGTAAGCTCGGTCGCCGCATCCATGCGGCTCACGCCCCTGCGCAGCCTGCCCGCCCGGCCCCTGACAGTTTCCTGCGGGCGCCAGCCACGGAAGAGAATCAAAGATCAAAAGCAGAAGCCGGTCGCTACGCTCGCGAGCGCCTGATCGCAGGCATTTATCTGGTTGCCGGCCAGCGGCCGGCACTACCGGGAAACATCCACGCATGGCGTGGATCTACCGTGTCGACCAAGGTCGACACCTACCAACAGCAGTGGAAATCTGTCGAAGGCGGGGTGGGTCCGGTTGCGGGGGTGTCCGCGGCATGGGCCCGAGGCATGCCTCGGGCGGGTTGGGCAGGATGCCCAACCCAGGTCTTGCCGTGTACGCAGGACAGCGCACACGAGCAAGCCGCGGCCAAGCCCCCAGGGAAGGGTTTACGGCGTCCCCCGCAGCCGGACCCACCCCGCCATCCCACCGATACCCGGCTTTTGACGTTGACGTTGACGTTGCCTCTGCGGGTGCAGGGCGCAGCCCTGCATCAGACCCCAACCCTCATTTCTTCAGGAAGTTGTCCACCAGCAGATGCTTGACGTCGTCGATGCGACCGCTCAGCACCGCCTTGGCCGCGTACAGCGCCGTCCCCGCCACCTGCTTGGCCTCGATCTGCGGTGGCATCACCAGCTCCGCGCGACTGGTGTGCACGTCCAGCAACGCAGGCCCACGCTGGGCCAGGAAATCCTGCACCGCTTCTTCCAGGTCCTCGCTGCGGGTCACCGTGCGGCCATGGAAGCCGATCACCTCGGCCAAACGGCCGAAGTCCGGATTCTTCAGGTCGGTGTAGTTGTCCAGCAGGCCCTCCACCTTCTGCTCCAGCTCGACGAAATTCAGCGAACCGTTGTTGAACACCACCACCTTGATGGGCAGGTTCTCCTGTACCGCGGTCAGCAGATCGCCCAGCAGCATCGCCAGCCCACCGTCACCGGACAGCGAGATCACCTGGCGGCCCGGGAAGGCCTTCTGCAGGCCCAGTGCCTGCGGCATCGCGTTGGCCATCGTGCCGTGCAGCAGGCTGGTCAGCGTACGGCGCTTGCCGTTCACCCGGATGTGCCGTAGCACCCACACCATCGGCGAGCCACCGTCCGCGGTGAACAGTGCATCGTCGGTGGCGTACTTCGACAGCAACGCCGTCAGGTGCTGCGGATGGATCAGCTCGCCTTCACCCGGCTGCTCCTCCTGCTCGCGCTTCTTCAGCGCCTTGTCGCGATGCTCGATGCACTCGTCCAGGAAGCTGCTGTCTTCGCGCGGGGGCAGCATCGGCAACAGTGCATCCAGCGTCGGCGCTATATCACCGACCACGCCCAGGTTCACCGGATGGCGACGGCCGAGGTGGCTGCCGTCGCGGTCGACCTGGATGATCGTGGCCTTGTCCGGATAGAACTGGCCCCAGGCGAAATCCGCACCGAGCAGCAGCAGCGTGTCGCACGCCATCAACGTATGGAATCCGGATTCGATACCGAAGACGCCGGTCATGCCCATGTTGTACGGGTTGTCCGGCTCGACGAAGTCCTTCGCACGCGAGGTATGCGCCACCGGTGCCTGCAGGCGCCGCGCCAGTTCCAGCAACTGCGCATGCGCGCCTTGGCAACCGGCGCCGGCATAGATGCCGATACGCTTGCCCTGCCCCAGCAGTTCAGCAATCTGCTGCAGTTCGCTATCGGACGGGCGCAGCACGGGTTGCGTGTAATGCACCGAGAACGGCACATCGTGCTTCACGTCCGCTTCGCTGATGTCGGCCGGCAGGATCACCACCGCCACGCCGCGCCGGCTGATTGCCGCCTGGCAGGCGAGCGCCACCACGCGGCGTGCCTGTGCCGGACTGTGCACCTGCTCGCAGAACACCGTGCAGCTGCCGTACACCGCCTTGAAATCCACTTCCTGCGGGAATTCCATGCCGAGTTCGCTGGTGACCACCTGGCTGGCGATCAGCACCATCGGTGCGCGGTTGCGGTTGCTCTCGAAGATGCCGTTGATGAAATGCAGGCCACCAGGCCCGCACGAGCCCGCGCAGGCGGTCAGCTGGCCGCTGATCAATGAATCGGCACCGGCCGCGAACGCCGCGACCTCTTCGTGGCGCACATGCACCCACTCGATTTCACTGCGATGCAGTGCGTCGGTGACATGGTTCAGGGTGTCGCCGACGATGCCATAACAACGGCGGACGCCCGCCTGCTGCAATGTATCGACGACGATCTCGGCAACGCGCTTGCTCATGGTGCTGCAGCCTGGTTCGGGGGAAACCCGAGGCTAGACCCGGTGAAGTGATGCTCCCGTGGGCAAGAGGCCGATCGCCTTGTTGTGCAAACTCCGGGCAGCGCTGCCGTTAATCATTGACGTTGATCCAGCCCTCGATCGCGCCCTGTTTCGGAGTGCGGTAACGCAGCTTCACCCAGCCGTCCTGCTCATCCAGCATTTCCACCTGATCGCCCTGTACCAGGTAACGCTTAGTGCTTGATGCGCCGGGCCAGTCGAACAGGAACAGGCGCGCTGGCACCACGGTGGCTTCCTGGCCCCGCAGCGGTGCGCCGCTGGCTGGTGCGCCCAATCCGTCACCAATGGCGCTTTCCAGCACCTTGCCGGCAGGATCATAGGTGCGCCACACCGCCAGCGGGCCTTGGCTTTCGGTCTCTTTCCAGTGCAGCGCCTGGTTGAGCATATCGCCCAGCATCAGCACATTCTCACCGCGATACAGATAGAGCTGCGGGCCGTTGAAGCGATACACGTCGGTGTACCACATCGGCCCGCTGCGGCAGCTGGCAGTCAGCGTGCGCGTGACTGCATCGGCGGTGAGGCCCATCAGTTCGCCGCACTGGTCGTGTCCATGGGTCACCGCCTTCAGCGCGCGGAATTCACCACTGCCCGCGTCGAAGCGATAGACCGCAACGGCCTCATTGACCATGCCCACCGCCGCGCGCGCGACCAGTTCAGGGTGTCCATCGAAATCGAGGTCCTCCGCGCTCAGGCGCGAATTGCCATCGGCGTCCGGCGCGCCAGGCAGGCGCTGGCGCTTCCCTGCCGGCTGCAGCAGCACGGCAAGCATGCCGTCCTCCTGCACCTCGGCGGTCACCTGCACGCCCGCTGCTGGTGAGAATTGCAGCGGGCCCCGGTCCTCATCCTGCGCCTGCGCCTGCGCCATTGGCGCCAACACGCCGGCAAGCATCACGCCCAACAACGCATCCCTGGGTTTCATCGTCATTCCCTGCAGCGCCACCATGGCGCCTCTGGGTCAGAACGATACGTCAACCGGCTGCCGCGACCACAGCACCGACTGGTGCTTGGTCTGCTGCTTCCAGGCCAGCCGGATCGCTTCGATGTCGGCGCGACGCTGCGGGCTGTCCTCGTGCAGCACTACCAGCACCTTGGTGCGCAGGCGGTTGGGCGTCGCATCGCCACGGAACAGCCACTGGCCGTAGGCATCGAACACAGTCAGCCCGTCCGGGAAGCGCGGCGTGACTTCCTTGTCCAGGAACGCGCGCCACTGCGCATCGCTGATGGTGTCGGCCTGCGGGCGGTCACCGGCGCCCTGCTCTTCACCCACGCCGAAGTAGAGCTCGCTGCGCACCCAGCCGTGGCCGCTGGACGGCCGCGCGGCGTCGCCCTGCAGATCGGCGGTGGTGGCATAGGCGCTGGGCGCCTTGGAGGACAGGCTGGCGCAGCCACTGGTGGCCAGCAGCACGGCGAAGACAAGGCCAAGGTGTTTCATCGGGAACAGCACTCCGGGAAGGGGAAAAAGCACGACGAAGGGGCACGGAGGGTACACCTGCGCCTCGGTTGCGGCTGCAACCAATGCCCTCATGCCGGCAGGGCATGAAGTGATGCGATGGGAGACGGGGCTTGCATCGCACCACCTCCTCACGCCAAGATAATATATCGCTTCATCCGGATGGATGTAAGTGAAACTATCTCCCCCGCCCCTTCCCCACGTCGTTGTTGCTGGAGTCCGCATGTCCCCCCGCCTGTCCGCGTCGCCGCTCGGCCTCGCCATCGCGCTCGCCCTGTCCCCCACCCTGGCTTCGGCCCAGGACGCTGCCACCAACCTGGACACGGTGATCGTCACCGGCACCCGCGCTGCCGACCGCACCGTGCTTGAATCCACTTCGCCGGTGGACGTGCTGACCGCCGAGGACATCCGCAAGGCCGGTGTGGTCAACGGCGAGCTGGGCAGCGCCCTGCAGGCCCTGCTGCCCTCGTTCAACTTCCCGCGCCAGTCCAACTCCGGCGGCGCCGACCACGTGCGCGCCGCGCAACTGCGCGGACTGTCGCCGGACCAGGTGCTGGTGCTGATCAACGGCAAGCGCCGCCACCACACCGCGCTGGTCAACACCGACAGCAAGATCGGCAAGGGCACCACCCCGGTCGATTTCAATTCGATCCCGGTCAGCGCCATCAAGCGCATCGAAGTGCTGCGCGATGGCGCCGGTGCGCTGTACGGTTCCGATGCGGTGGCCGGGGTGATCAACGTGATCCTCGACAACGGTGGCGACGGTGGCGAGATCGAAGCCAGCTACGGCGCCAACCACACCGATCTCAAGCCGATCGGCCGCACCCTCACCGATGGCCAGACCGGCAACATCAGCGCCAAGGTCGGCACCTCGCTGGGCGAGGACGGCGGCTTCCTGCGCGTGGGCCTGGAATACAAGAAGCGCAACGGCACCAACCGCGCCGGCTTCGACCAGATACCGCCGTGGGACCAGACCGAAGCCAATCTTGCCCTGCAGGGCAAGCGCAACTACGTGCTCGGTGATGGCGCCAGCAAGGACATCAACCTGTGGCTGAACACCGAGATTCCGGTCGGCAAGACCGCGACGTTCTATGCGTTCGGCACGTTCAACCAGCGTGACACCGAAGGCGCGAACTACTTCCGCTATCCCGACGGCGATGCCAACTGGAAGCAGGTCTACCCCAACGGCTACCGGCCGATCTCCGAAGGCGAGAACCGCGATGTGCAGGCAGTGGCCGGTGTGCGCGGGCAGTGGGGCGAATGGGCTTACGACGGCAGCCTCGACTACGGCCAGAACGACTTCACCTACCGCCTGCGTGATTCGCTGAACGCCTCGCTGGGCCCGACCAGCCCGACCCGCTTCAAGACCGCCGACTACGAATACGCGCAGACCGTGGGCAACTTCGATCTTAGCCGCGTGTTCTCCCAGTCCGACAGCATCAGCCACACCCTGGGCCTGGGCGCGGAAGCCCGCCACGAGCGCTACCAGACGCGTCCAGGCGACCCGGCCAGCTACGCCGCCGGCCCGTACACCGATCGTCCAACCGGCTCGCAGGCTGGCGGCGGCCTGACCCCGCAGGACGCGGCCACCCTGTCGCGTGATGTGGCCAGCGCCTACGCCAGCCTGTCCAGCCAGTTCGGCGAAAAATTCTCCACCGATCTGGCAGCGCGCTACGAGCACAGCGATGACTTCGGCGGCGAACTGACCGGCAAGCTCGGCCTGCGCTACGAATTCACCCCCGCATTCGCCCTGCGCGGTGCGATCTCCAACAATTTCCGCGCGCCGTCGCTGGCGCAGATCGGCTACGAATCCACCTCCACCGGTTACAACGCCGGTGGCCAGCTGGTGCAGGGCCGCCTGCTGTCGGTCAACAATCCCATCGCCCGTGGCCTGGGTGCGCAGGACCTGAAGCCGGAGAAGTCGCTGAACACCTCGCTCGGCTTCACCAGCCGCATCGGCGAGCACTTCGACCTGTCGCTGGACTTCTTCCAGATCGACATCGACGACCGCATCGCATTGTCGGAGAGCATCACCGGCGATGCGCTGACCGACTACGTGGCCACCAACTACGGCGTCAGCGGCCTGCAGAGCGCCAGCTTCTTCGTCAACGCTGCAGACACGCGCACCCGCGGCGCCGAGCTGGTGAGCAACTGGCGGCAGTCGCTGGGCGATGGCCAGCTGCTGCTGACCGGCACCTACGCCTACACCAAGACCACATTGAAGAACGTACTGGCCACGCCGGCGCAGCTGCAGGCACTCGACCCGGACTACGTACTGTTCGGCATCGAAGAGACCAATACGCTGACCGACGCCACACCGCGCACCCGTGGCAGTTTCGCGGCCAGCTGGAGCAACGACCGCTGGTCGCTGAGCAGCCGGGTGAACCGCTACGGCAGCGCGACCCGCGTATTCAACTTCGGTGATGGCTACATTCCGCGCCAGACCTACCAGGCCGAATGGCAGCTGGATGCGGAAGTGGAGTACCGCATCACGCCGCAGTGGAGCGTGGCCATCGGTGGGCAGAACCTGACCGACAACTACCCGGATCGTTCCAACGAGGACATCCACTACTTCGGCAACCTGCCCTACGACGTGCTGTCGCCGATCGGCAGCAACGGTGCGTACTACTACGGGCGCGTGCGTTACACGTTCTGATTGCCGCGAACGGCGTGCCGACCAACGGTCGGCACCCGCCGGGCGCCATTGATCGCTGCGGGTGGGTGCGGACCGTTGGTCCGCACAGCCGGCACGACCCACAGCCGTAGCCTGACCTCGACCCCACGTACACGCTGGCGCTGGCATGGTGGTCGCCATGGCTGAACCGCTCCCCCTGCGTCCGCCACCTCCATTGCTGGACGACGCCTGCGCGTTGTTCCTCGATGTGGATGGCACCCTGATCGAATTCGCTGCACGCCCCGACGCCGTGCAGCTTCTCCCCGATGTGCGTGAAGCCATCGGCCGCATCAGCGATCGACTGGAAGGTGCCGTGGCACTGGTCAGTGGTCGCCCGCTTGAGCAACTGGACCAGTTGTTCGCACCGCTGCAGCTTCCCGCCGCGGGCCTGCATGGCCACGAGCTGCGTGCGCATGATGGCCGCGTGATACGCGATGAGCATGGCGATGACACCGCCGATTGGCTGCATGCCCTTCATCAACAAGCCATGCGTTTCGCCCATGGCCACCCCGGCGTACTGGTCGAGAACAAGGGCATAGGCCTGGCCCTGCACTGGCGTGGTGCACCGCATGCAGCCAACGACGTGCGTGCCTTCGCCGACCGCCACATTCGCGGCCGTGCCAGCTACCGCCTGCAGCCGGGCGACCATGTCGTTGAGTTCGTGCCGGTGGCTACCAACAAGGGCCGGGCCGTACGCCGGCTGATGCAGTACCTGCCGTTTCGCGGGCGTCTGCCGGTGTTCCTCGGCGATGACCTGACCGATGAATTCGGCTTCGATGCGGCCAACGGCCTGCACGGCTGGAGCGTGCTGATCGGCGAACGTGAACCCAGCGCGGCGGTGTTCGCGCTGCCCGACATACGCAGCGTGCACGCCTGGCTGCGTGAGAATGCGTATTGACCCCGGCCCCCACGGCCGCAACCGAGATGTACCGCGTGATGACCCAACCCGATCTTGATCTGGGCGTGGTCGGCAACGGCAGCTTCGGCGCCCTGGTCGACAAACACGCCCGTGTTGTCTGGAGTTGCCTGCCGACTTTCGACGGCGACCCGACCTTCTGTGCCCTGCTCAGCCCCAACCAGCAGACCGGTGGCGACTTCGCCATCGAGCTGGAGGACTTCGCCGACAGCGAACAGGAATACCTCACCAACACCGCGATCCTGCGCACCGTGCTGCGCGATGCGCATGGCGGCGCGCTGGAAATCCTCGATTTCGCCCCGCGCTGGCGCCAGAACGACCGCTTCTACCGGCCGGTCAGCCTGATCCGCCAGGTGCGTCCGTTGTCCGGCAGCCCGCGCATCGTGATCCGTGCGCGCCCGCTGGCCGACTGGGGCGCGCGCGTGCCGGAGTCCACCTGGGGCAGCAACCACGTGCGCTGGATCCTGCCCGAGCATGTGCTGCGCTTGACTACCGACGTTCCTGTGCGCTTCGTGCGTGATGGCCTGCCGTTCGTGCTCAACCATCCCATCCATCTGATCCTGGGCGTGGATGAATCCCTCAACCGCTCCATCAGCGGCTACGTGCAGGAAGCCTTCCAGCGCACCCGCGACTATTGGCGCGAATGGGTGCGTTACCTGTCCATTCCGCTGGAATGGCAGGACGCGGTGATCCGCAGTGCGATCACCCTCAAACTCTGCCAGTACGAGGACAGCGGCGCGATCATCGCGGCAATGACCACCTCGATTCCGGAGGCGCCCGGAAGCGTACGCAACTGGGATTATCGCTATTGCTGGCTGCGCGATGCCGCCTTCGTGGTGCGCGCGTTGAACCGTCTGGGCGCCACCCGCACGATGGAGCAGTTCCTCGGTTACATCTTCAACCTGGCCACCACCGACGGCACGCTGCAACCGCTGTACGGCATCGGCTTCGAAGCCAAGCTGGACGAGGACGAAGTACCCAGCCTGTCCGGCTACCGCGGCATGGGCCCGGTGCGGCGCGGCAACCTGGCCTGGGTGCAGCGCCAGCACGATGTATACGGCAGCGTGGTGCTGGCCTCCACCCAGTTGTTCTTCGACCGTCGCCTGCAGGATCCCGGTGACAGCCATACCTTCGCACGGCTGGAACCGCTGGGCGAACAGGCTTTCGCACTGCACGACGTGCCCGACGCCGGCCTGTGGGAGTTCCGCGGCCGTACCGAAGTGCACACTTACACCAGCGCGATGTGCTGGGCGGCGTGTGATCGCCTGTGCAAGATCGCCGTGCGCCTGAAGCGTGATGACCGCGCGCAGTACTGGCGCGAGCGTGCCGACACCATCCACGCACGCATCATGGAAAAAGCCTGGAGCGATGAACTCGGCCACTTCACCGATACCTTCAATGGCCACCGCCTGGATGCCTCGTTGCTGCTGCTGGCCGACATCGGCTTCATCGACGCCAACGACGCACGCTTCATCGCCACCGTCGAGGCCATCGGCCGCGACCTCAAGCACGGCAACGCGCTGTACCGATACATCGCAGCGGATGATTTCGGCGAGCCGGAAACCAGCTTCACCATCTGCACGTTCTGGTACATCGATGCGCTCGCTGCCATCGGCCGCATGGACGAAGCACGCGAGATGTTCGAGGCACTGTTGCAGCAGCGCAACCATCTGGGCCTGCTGTCGGAAGACCTTGCGTTCGACGGTGGTGAAGCCTGGGGCAACTTCCCGCAGACCTACTCGCATGTCGGCCTGATCACCGCGGCCATGCGCCTGTCGCGGTCCTGGCAGGAGGCCTCGTGAGCCGTCTTGTCATCGTTTCCAACCGCGTTGCCGTCCCCGGCGAGAACCGCGCCGGTGGACTCGCCGTGGGCCTGCTGGCGGCACTGAAGGAACGCGGCGGGCTGTGGTTCGGCTGGAGTGGGAAGAGCGTGCGCGAGGCCAGTGGCACGCTGCACGAACAGCGCGACGGCGATATCCAGTACGTCACCATGGACCTGGCCAAGCGCGATGTGGATGGCTACTACAACGGCTTCGCCAATCGCACACTGTGGCCACTGCTGCACTTCCGCTTGGACCTGGTCGACTACGACCGCGGCACCCGCGAGACGTACCACAGGGTCAACGCACTGTTCGCCGACAAGCTGGCGCCGCTGCTGCGCGAAGACGACATCGTCTGGATCCACGATTACCACCTGATTCCGCTCGGCGCGATGCTGCGTGAGCGCGGCATCGGCTGCCGCATCGGTTTCTTCCTGCACATCCCGATGCCCTCAGCGGATCTGCTGCAGGCCATGCCCGACCATCTGCGGCTGTTCTCGGCGCTGTATGCCTACGACCTGGTCGGCTTCCAGACCCAGCGCGATGCCGATCGCTTCCAGACTTACCTGCGGCTGTTCGGCGGCGGTCGGGTGCTCGACAACGGCAATCTTGAAGCGCCCGGTGGACGCCACTTCCGCGCCGCGGCGTTCCCGATCGGCATCGACACCGAGCTGATCGCCCGCCAGGCCAGCACCGCCGCCAGCAAAGCGGCAGTGAAGAACCTGCGCAGCAGCCTGCGCGATCGCCAGCTCGCCATCGGCGTGGATCGCCTGGACTACTCCAAGGGGCTGCCTGAGCGTTTCCTCGGCTTCGAACGCTACCTGCAGCGCCATCCCGACCAGCGCGGCTCGCTCACCTACCTGCAGATCGCGCCGGTCTCGCGCGGCGATGTCACCGAGTACCGGCAACTGCGCAGCCAGCTGGAGCAGATCGCCGGCCACATCAATGGTGGCCACGCCGAGCCCGATTGGACCCCGCTGCGCTACGTCAACCAGAACTTCACCCACGCCACCCTGACCGGCTTCTACCGCGCTGCCGCTGTCGGCCTGGTCACGCCGCTGCGCGATGGCATGAACCTGGTGGCCAAGGAATACGTGGCCTCACAGGACCCGGAAGATCCCGGTGTGCTGGTGCTGTCCCTGCTGGCCGGCGCCGCCGATGAACTGAAGCAGGCGCTGCTGGTCAATCCGCACGACCTGGATGGTGTGGCCGATGCCATCGCCACCGCCGCCACCATGTCCCTGCGCAGGCGCAAGGAGCGCTGGCAGGCCATGATGGAGCACCTGCGCACGTACGACATCAACCACTGGCGCCGCAGCTACCTCGAGGCGCTGGAAGGCTGAGGCAAGAGCTCCTGTAGAGCCGAGCCATGCTCGGCTGGCTCTTCCGTAGAGTCGAGCGGAGCAATCGAGCATGGCTTGACTCTACAAAAGCCAACCGAGCATGGCTCGGCTCTACAACAACAGGCGATCAATCGAGGAAGCGCGCGGCCTGTGCCGGCGTCGGCAGGAAGCACGCGTCATGCCGCCCAAACCATCGATAGCGGTTGCTCGCCAGCACGCGGTACGCACCATCGCGCCAACGCCGTGGCAGCACGCGCAGCACGGCCGCCAGGCGCCAACCACCGCCCAGTGACCGGAGCACGCGCAGGATCGCATCGGTATCGGTCCACGCGCCCTGCCCGTCCAACAGCAGGAACGAGGTCGGGTCGTGCGCGTCCAGGCCGTGCGCCCGTAACAGCGCGCTGCCCTGCGCGCCCTGCATCGCCGCGAAGCGAAAGCGCTCCTGCCGGTCGAAGCGCAGCAGGAAACGCACCCAGCGGCTGCACAATGCGCAGACGCCGTCGAAGACGATCACAGCGGTCTGACTGGGGTCGGATCCCTTTTCAGCTGAAAAGGGCTCTGACCCCACAGGGCCGCCAACCGGACTCATTCCATCCACACCAGTGTCGCCATCCGACCGGTACGGCGATCGCGGCGATGCGAGTACAGATCCGCATCCGCCATGGTCGAGACCGTGCCGCCATGGATGTTACCCACCTCCATGCCCGCCGCCTGCAGGCGCTGTCGCGCCAGCGCGAACAGATCCACCTTCCAGTGCCCGGGCCGGGTCGCCACGAAGGCCGAAGCAGCGGCCGCGTCGTGGCCGACGAAGGCGTGGTACACCTCTTCGCCGATCTCGTAATCGGCCGGTCCCGCTGCCGGGCCCAGCCACGCCCGCAGCTGTGCCGGTGGCGTCTGCATGGCGGCCACGGTGGCCTCCAGCATGCCGTCGGCCAGGCCACGCCAACCGGCATGGGCGGCGCCCACCTCGCTGCCATCGACAGCGGCGAACACCACCGGCAGGCAGTCCGCGGTGAGGATCGCCAGCACCACGCCGGGTACCGACGTCACCGCGGCATCGGCTACAGGTTCGCTGGCCCCTTCCACCGGCGGCGCAGCGAAACGCAGCACGGTGCTGCTGTGCACCTGGCGCAGCCAATGCGGCGCCGACGGCAGTGCCAGGCCCTGCTGCAGCAACTGCCGGTTGTGCTCGACGTTGGCCGGGGTGTCGCCGTCGGCCGCGTGCCGGTTGCCCAGGTTGAACTGGGCAAACGGCTCGGGCGAGACCCCCGCGCCGTGCCGGCGCGTGGTCAGTGCATGCACGCCCGGGGGCGCCGGCCAATCGGCCTGCAGCAACGGCAGGGCGGTATTCATTACCAGCGGTCCCGCTCGCGCTCGGCGAAGGCAGCGCTGTCTTCGCGCAGCACCTTCATCAGGTGCAGCATGTCGGCCGGTGCCGGCGCGGTATTGCGCACCGGCTCACCACTGATCGGGTGCACGAACTCCAGAGTCTCTGCGTGCAGGGCCTGGCGCTTGAAGCCGCGCAGCGCGGCCACCAGCTCGTCGCTGGCACCCTTGGGCAGCTTCAGCGCGCCGCCGTACAGCTGATCGCCCACGATCGGATGACGCAGGTGGGCCATGTGCACGCGGATCTGGTGGGTACGCCCGGTTTCCAGGCGGCATTCCAGCGCGGTATGCGCGCGGAAGCGCTCGCGCAGGCGGTAGTGGGTCACCGCTTCCTTGCCATCTTCGCGCACGCCCATCTTCAGGCGGTCGCGCGGGTGGCGATCAATCGGCGCATCCGCCGTACCACCCGCTACCAGCGCGCCCATCACCACGGCCAGGTACTGGCGGTGCACGTCACGGGCAGCCAACTGCTCGACCAGCGCGGTCTGCGCTTCCAGCGTGCGGGCCACGACCATCACGCCGCTGGTGTCCTTGTCCAGGCGGTGCACGATGCCCGCGCGCGGCAGCACCGCCACCGACGGGTCGCGGTACAGCAGCGCATTGACCAGCGTACCGCTGTGGTTGCCGGCACCGGGGTGGACGACCAGGCCAACGGGCTTGTTGATCACCAGCAGGTGCTCGTCCTCGAACAGCACGTCCAGCGGGATGTCTTCCGGCTCGGCCGTGGTCTGGGCTTCCAGCACCACCTGCAGGGTGACCACCTCGCCGCCGCGCAGTGCGTCGCGCGGGCGTGCCTGTGCGCCGTCCAGCAGGACGTCGCCGGCCTTGATCCACTCGGTCAGGCGGGAACGGGAGTATTCGGGGAACAGCTCGGCCACGACCGCGTCGAAACGACGGCCGGCGGAGGTGTCGGGGACAATGGCCTGGCGGGCCGATTCGGAGGGTTGTTCAGACATGGCAGGGGGCATCTTTGAAATTTTGGGGTCCCGGCGAGCCGGTTTCAGTCGCTGGACAGGACACTAGGCTATCATCGACCCTTCGTATTCCAGCCGCGTCCCGCATTGACCCCATGATCCGACGCTCCGTCCTGCTCTCCGCGCCCGTCCGCCTGACCGCCCTTCTGCTGGTGCTGGTCATCGTCGCCACCGGCTGCAACCGCGGCACCAAGGGCGATCGCCCTGATGAAGGCACCCCGGTCGAACAGCTCTACGAAAAGAGCCACAAGCTGATGCAAGGCGGCAACTGGAGCGGCGCTGAAGCCAGCTTCCGCCGTCTGGTGGCACAGTATCCCTACGGCCCGTACACCGAGCAGGCGATGATCGAATCGGCCTATGCCCAGTACAAGGCCGGCAAGCACGATGACGCGGTGTCCAGCATCGACCGCTTCATCCGTACTTACCCGACCCACCGCAACATCGCGTACCTGTACTACCTGCGCGGCCTGGCCAACTCCAACCGCAATACGGTTTTCCTGCGTCGCGTATGGTCGCTGGACGCAAGCCGCCGCGATCTGTCCACGCCGCACCAGGCGTATTCAGACTTCAACATCGTGGTCGACCGCTACCCCAACAGCCGCTATGCCGCCGATGCGCGCCAGCGGATGCTGGTGCTGCGTGACGTATTCGCCCAGCACGAGCTCGACAACGCCCTGTACTACATGCGCCGTGGCGCCTGGGTCTCGGCCGCCGGCCGCGCCAACTACCTGCTGGAAACCTACCCGCAGAGCGCGTTCCAGAACGATGCCGTGGCGGTACTGGCCGACTCCTACACCCACCTGGGCAACAAGACCCTGGCCGACGACGCCCGCCGCGTGCTGCAGCTGAACCAGCCGGACCACCCGTGGCTGGAAGGCAAGTGGCCGAAGTATCCTTGGATGATCCGCAAGCTGAACCCGTTTGCCGGCGAGAAGTCCGCCGCCACCGGCCAGCGCAACGCGCGACTGGAAAAGAAGTAAGAAAGAGGCCCCGCAAGGGGCCTTTTTTTTGCCTGGCGCCATCGCTAGGAATTCTCCGAATCCGCGATCGCTGCGACGTCCGTCCCAGTCAGCGCGAAGGGACAGCTTCCAGACTGCGGCGCAAAGGCCATCCCGGCCTGCACGGAGCGCCACATGTCCTCATCGTCCCAGCGGTTGCGACCCCGCCCGACCCTGCTGGTCACGGCCCTTCTCGCTCTGGCCACCAGCCCCCTTGCCGCCCTCGCGGCGCAGCCAGGTGACCTGCTCTCAGCCTCGCCCTACCGTGCCAGCTGGGTGCCCTCCAAGGCCGCCCAGGCCTACAAGCTGGCCTACCGCACCCCCGATCATCACGGCAGCCTGGCCCAGGCCACCGGGCTGGTCTACCTGCCCGCCGGGCCTGCGCCGGCAGGTGGCTGGCCGGTGGTGTCCTGGGCACACGGCACCCAGGGCATCGCCGACCACTGCGCGCCTTCGGTATCCGGACCCTATCAGCCCGAGCGCGATGGCCGTTTCCTCGACCAGTTCCTGGGACAGGGCTATGCCGTCGTTGCCGCCGACTACCAAGGCCTGGGCAGCCCAGGTGACCACGCCTACCTGCACGTACGTACCTCCGCGCGCAACGCCATCGATCTCATCAAGGCCGGCCGCCATTTCCTCGGCGATGCCACACTGTCGCCGCGCTGGGTCTCCGTGGGCCACTCGCAGGGCGGCGCCGCCGCGCTCACTGCCGGCCATCTGGCACCGACCTATGGGCCCTCGCTGCAGTACCGCGGCAGCTTCACCACCGGCACGCCCACGGCCGTCGAACTGACCGCATTGGTCATGAAGCCCGACAACCGCACAGCCAATCCCGGTGCGGTCAACGCCTATCACGCCTACCTGCTCGATGGCCTGCTGCAGGTGGAGCCGCGTATCGCACGCGTGCTCAGCGATGAAGGCCATGCGCGGGTCGCGCTGGCACGCCAGCAATGTCTCGGCCCGCTGGCTGCCACCCTGGAAGGCGCCAACACAGGGGAAATGTTCAGCGCGCCGTTGACCTCGGTACCGGGCGTCTGGGCACTGCTGCATGACTATCTGGGCGTGCCACGGCGGGGCTTCAGCCAGCCGCTGATGCTGGGCCACGGCAGCCAGGATCGCGACGTGCCCTATCTGACCACCCTGCTGTATGCCGTCGGCCTGGCCCTGCGCGGCGAGCCGGTGGCGTTCCGCCGATACCCGGTCGACCATCGGGGCACGCTCGACGCAGCGGCGGCCGATGGCCTGGCATTCGTTCGTGCGCGGCTGGGCAACGATTCCTTCAACGAGGCCGCTGAAACCGCCGGCCTGGAACAGCTGCTGGACGACACCCGGTAGATCCACGCCATGCGTGGATGCACGGTGCATCGGGTTGCCGGCCAGCGGCCGGCACTACCTATCGTTTGGTAGCGCCGGGCCATGCCCGGCGACCGACCCTCAGCTCTTGTAGCCGTTGCTGATCGGGTACCGGCGCTCACGCCCGAACGCGCGGCGCGAGACCTTCGGGCCCGGCGCGGCCTGGTGACGCTTCCACTCGCTGATGCGGACCAGCCGCAGCACACGATCCACCACCGCCGCGTCGTAGCCGGCGGCGACGATCTCCGTACGCGACTGCTCCTGGTCGATGTAGCGATACAGGATGCCGTCCAGCACATCGTAGGCCGGCAGCGAATCCTGGTCGGTCTGGTTCTCGCGCAGTTCGGCCGAGGGCGGGCGGCTGATCACTGCCGGCGGGATCACCGGTGCACCGCCCACCGTGTTGCGCCACTTGGACAAGCCGAACACCTCGGTCTTGTACAGATCCTTCAGCGGCGCGTAGCCGCCACACATGTCGCCATAGATCGTGGCGTAGCCGACCGCGTATTCGCTCTTGTTGCCGGTGGTCAACAGCAGGCCACCGAACTTGTTGGCCAATGCCATCAGGATCACGCCACGGCTGCGTGACTGCAGGTTCTCCTCGGTCACATCCGGCGTGGTGCCCTCGAACATCGGTGCCAGCGCCTGCATCAGGCCCTGGAATGCCGGCTCGATGGAAACGGCTTCCAGCTTCACGCCCAGTGCTTCGCACTGCTCGGCGGCCAGGTCGTTGGACATGCCTGCGGTATAGCGCGAGGGCAGGCGCACCGCGGTGACGTTTTCCGCGCCCAGCGCATCGACCGCCATCGCCAGCACGATCGCCGAATCGATGCCGCCGGACAGGCCCAGCCACACCTTTTTGAAGCCATTCTTGCTGCAGTAGTCCTGGATGCCGCGGGTCACCGCGCGCCAGGCCAGCGCGTCCATGCTCTCGTCGCCGTCGTCCATCCACACGTGCGGCATGAAGCGGCGCGTAGCGCCGTCGTACTCCACCACCAGCCACTGGTCGACGAAGGCAGCTGCGGCTGGATGCACCGTGCCATCACCATCGGCCACCACCGATGCACCATCGAACACCAAGGCATCCTGGCCGCCCACCACGTTGAGGTAGGCGATGGCCGCGCCGCTTTCGCGGGTACGTGCAGCCAGTACCGCATCGCGCTGGGCATGCTTGCCGCGTTCGTAGGGCGAAGCGTTGGGCACCACCACCAGCTGTGCACCGGCACGCACCGTATCGGCCAGCGGCTCGGCGAACCACAGGTCTTCGCAGATCAGCAGGCCGACCGGAATGCCGTCGACCTCGAACACGCAGCTGCCACCGTCCGGGTCGACGTCGAAGTAGCGACGCTCGTCGAATACCGCGTAATTGGGCAGCTCGCGCTTGCGGTAGGTCTGCTCCACCAGGCCATCGCGCAGTACGCTGGCCGCGTTGTAGACCACCGCACCGGCCGCCTGCGGCCAACCGACCACGGCGGTGATGCCACGGCACGCAGCCGCAATGCGGGTCATCGCCTGCTCGCACTCATACAGGAAGCCCGGGCGCAGCAGCAGGTCTTCCGGCGGATAGCCGCTGACTGCCAGCTCGGGGAACATCACCAGCCCGGCGCCGTATTCGTCGCGCGCCTGACCGATCATCTCGATGATGCGCTCGGTGTTGCCGGCGACATCGCCGACCGGGAAGTCGAACTGCGCCATCGCGATGCGGATCGAAGCCATGAGGGTCCAGCCTGTGGTTGCAATACGCATATTGTAGATCCACGCCATGCGTGGATGGAGCGCACCCGGGTGTGTGCCACAGTAGATCCACGCCATGCGTGGATGCCGTTCAGCGGGTCGTCGATGCCCGGACGCAGAAAGGCCGCCCGAAGGCGGCCTTTCTGTTTCAGACAGCCGGCGAGCGGCCGGCTCTACAAACACGTAGCCGCTGCGCGGCTGCGGTCTTATTTCACCAGCTTGGCGATGGCAGCGCCCAGGTCGCCCGGCGAACGCACGGTGACGACGCCAGCAGCTTCCATTGCAGCAAACTTGCCTTCGGCAGTGCCCTTGCCGCCCGATGCGATCGCACCGGCGTGGCCCATGCGCTTGCCGGCCGGAGCCGAAGCACCGGCGATGAAACCGACGACCGGCTTCTTCACGTGGTTCTTGATGTACTCGGCACCGGCTTCTTCAGCGTCGCCGCCGATTTCGCCGACCATGATGATGCCTTCGGTCTGCGGGTCTTCGTTGAACAGCTTCAGGCAGTCGACGAAGTTCAGGCCGTTGATCGGGTCACCACCGATGCCGATGCAGGTGGACTGGCCCAGGCCGACTTCGGTGGTCTGCTTGACCGCTTCATAGGTCAGGGTGCCCGAACGCGACACGATGCCGATCTTGCCCGGCTTGTGGATGTGGCCCGGCATGATGCCGATCTTGCACTCACCCGGGGTGATGACGCCCGGGCAGTTCGGCCCGATCAGCACGGTGTCCGGATGCGAACGGGTCAGCACGTTCTTGACGCGCAGCATGTCCAGCACCGGGATGCCTTCGGTGATGCAGACGATGACCTTGATGCCGGCAGCAGCGGCTTCCAGGATCGCATCAGCCGCGTACGGCGGCGGCACGTAGATGACAGAAGCGTTGGCGCCAGTGCTCTGCACGGCGTCGGCAACGGTGTTGAAGACCGGCAGGTCGATATGGGTGGTGCCACCCTTGCCCGGGGTCACGCCGCCAACAACCTGGGTGCCGTACTCGATCATCTGAGTGGCGTGGAAGGTGCCCTGCTGGCCGGTGAAGCCCTGCACGATCACCTTGGTGTTCTTATTGATCAAAACTGACATTGGATTTCCTTCGGTGTCGGATCAGGCGGCGTTCTTGACAGCTTCGACGACCTTCTTGGCACCGTCGTTGATGTTGTCGGCCGGGATGATGGCCATGCCGCTGTCACGCAGCAGCTGCTTGCCTTCTTCCACGTTGGTGCCTTCCAGACGCACCACGACCGGAACCTTGACGCCCACTTCCTTCACAGCGGCGATGATGCCTTCGGCAATCATGTCGCAGCGGACGATGCCGCCGAAGATGTTGACGAAGATGCCTTCGACCTTGTCCGAGGACAGGATCAGCTTGAACGCTTCGATGACGCGCTGCTTGTTGGCACCGCCGCCCACGTCCAGGAAGTTCGCCGGCTCGCCGCCGTTGAGCTTGATGACGTCCATGGTGGCCATGGCCAGGCCTGCGCCGTTGACCATGCAGCCGATGTTGCCGTCCATGGTGACGTAGTTGATGTCCAGCTCCGAAGCGATCACTTCGGTCGGATCTTCCTGGGTCTTGTCGCGCATGGCGACCAGGGCCTTCTGGCGGAACGCGGCGTTGTCGTCGCTGTCGAACTTGCCGTCCAGCGCGTACAGGTTGCCGTCGTCCAGGATGGCCAGCGGGTTGATTTCAACCAGCGCCAGATCCTTTTCGTTGAACAGGCGGTACAGGTTCACCATGATGTTGGCGAACTGGCCGGCCTGCTTGGCGGTCAGGCCCAGCTTGAAGCCGAAATCACGACCGTGGTAACCCTGCACGCCTTCGACGAAGTCGACGTTCAGCGAGTGGATCAGCTCCGGGGTTTCAGCAGCGACCTGCTCGATCTCCACGCCGCCTTCCGAAGAGGCGATGTAGGTGATGGTCTTGGTGCCACGGTCAACCAGCACCGACAGGTACAGTTCCTTGACGATCTCGCCAGCGGTGGTCACCAGCACCAGGTTGACCGGCAGTTCAACGCCAGCGGTCTGGTAGGTGGCCATCTTGGTGCCGAGCATCTTGGCCGCAGCGGCCTTCACGTCGTCGGTGGTCTTGCAGAACTTGACGCCGCCAGCCTTGCCGCGGCCGCCAGCGTGGATCTGCGCCTTGACCATCCAGGGGCCCTGGCCCAGGGAGTTGGCAGCGGCAACAGCTTCGTCCGGGGTCGCAGCGACCTTGCCGGCCGGGACCGGGATGCCGTACTCGGCAAGCAGTTGTTTTGACTGGTATTCGTGGAAATTCATGCGTCACCGTGGGAATAGGAACGACCGCACGCAATTCCTCAGGGCCCCGGCGGGGCGCCGGCATGGACCGCGGCGGGCCCACTATTGTGGCCGAGCCGGCGCCGGGGCGCAAAGAAGTATGGACAAAAGGCCGCAACCGGCCAGATTTCCACGGGCATTCAGGCAGTTGCGGCACGGCCCGGCTCGCCACCCGAAGGCCGGGCCGGGTCGATTGCGCAGCCCAGCCCGCTACGGGCCCCCTATACTGGTCCCGTAAATTCGAGCCCACGGTGCCGGCAACCGGGCAGCGAGCACATCCGACGATCGGGGGACGTCGGGCAGGTTCGGCCCACCGCCGTCATGATCCAGTTCCAGGCAGCCAGAAGGGGAGTTCCGGCGTGTCACCCAGTGCTTCATTGATCGACCGCATCGAATCGATACCGCGGCGAGAGCTGTATTTCTTCGCCCTGTACCGGGTGCTGATCGCCTCGGTCATCGCCGCCCTGCTGTACAGCCCGCTGTCGGCGATCAGCGGCGAAGCCCATCACCCCCGCCTGGCCTATTCGGTCGGCGCCGTCTATCTGCTGTTGTCGCTGCTGCTGCTGGTGATCGGCCGCAACGAGCGCTGGCTGCGGCCCATCGTCGTCGGCGGCGTGCTGCTGGACATCGTCGCCGCCAGTCTGCTGGCACATGCCCTGCCCGGCGCCAGCGCCGGCATCTCGATGTCGCTGCTGTTCAATATCGCTGCCGCCGCCACCCTGCTGCCGCTCAGCTGGGGCCTGCTGCTGGCGCTGGCCGCCAGCGTCGCCACCGCCGCCGAATACATGTGGAAGGTGCTGGAAGGCGGCGATCCCACCCGCACGCTGGCCGAGCTGGCAATGTTCGCCACCAGCTACCTGGCCCTGGCCTTCATCAGCTACCAGGTCGGCAACCGTGCGCGCCGCAACCAGCAGCTGGCCAACCAGCGTGGCGACGAAGTGGCCAACCTGTTCCAGATCAACGAACTGATCATCCGCCGCATGCGTACCGGCGTGGTCGTGGTGGACGCCGACAACCGCATCACCCTGGCCAACGAAGCCGCATCGATTCTGCTGGGTGACAACGACGGCAACAGTGAATCCGGCCGCCTCGACCTGGCCAGCGTCGCCCCCGAGCTGGCGCGCCGCCTGCAGCGCTGGCGCAACGGCTGGGCGCAGGATGAAATGCCGCTGCAGCTCAACCCCGACCAGCCGGAAGTGCAACCGCGCTTCGCCCGGCTGCTGGCCGGCAGCGATCTGGTGCTGGTGTTCCTGGATGACTCCAGCGTGGTCTCGCGCCGCGCCGAATCACTCACCCTGTCGGCGATGGGGCGTTTCTCGGCCAGCCTCGCCCACGAGATCCGCAACCCGCTGGCGGCCATCAATTACGCCGTACAGCTGCTCGAGGAAGGCACTGGTTTCAACGACAGCGACCGCCGCCTGCTGCAGATCATCCACCAGCAGTGCCAACGCACCAACGGCATCGTTGAGAGCGTGCTGGGCCTGGCCCGACGCGAACGCGCCAACCCGGAAAACGTGGATCTGGCCGCCTTCGTGCGCCGCTTCGTACTGGAGTACAAGCAAGGGCAGACGCTGGAAACCGACAGCATCGAGCCGATCATCAACGACACCTCGGTGCCGGCACAGGTCGACCCGCGCCACCTGTACCAGGTGCTGACCGTGCTGGTGCACAACGCCCTGAAGTACGGCCGCATCGGCCAGCAGCCCGCGCGCGTAAGGCTGCGCGTGGCCCAGCACGAACGCAGTGCGGTGATCGACGTGATGGACCGCGGCCCCGGCATTCCCGAGACCGTCGCCGCGCAGCTGTTCCGCCCTTTCTTCACCACCTCCGAGCACGGCACCGGGCTCGGGCTGTACATCGCCCGGGAGCTGTGCCGGGCCAACCAGGCGCGACTGGATTACATCCCCGTCCCCGCCGGCGGCTCCTGCTTCCGCCTGGTTCTGCCTGGCCCGCACACCCTGTTTCCGGACTGATTCCGCCCGTCAAACATTTGTCGCATCCCACCCCCTCGGCTATCTTTCCCACCCATGAACGAAACCCGCAGCGCCCTCGTCGTCGACGATGAACGCGATATCCGCGAACTGCTGGTGTTGACCCTCGGCCGCATGGGCCTGCGCATCAGCACCGCCGCCAACCTCGCCGAAGCCCGCGAACTGCTGGCCAGCAATCCCTATGACCTGTGCATCACCGACATGCGCCTGCCCGACGGCAACGGCATCGAACTGGTCAGCGAGATCGCCCAGCACTACCCGCGCACGCCGGTGGCGATGATCACCGCCTTCGGCAGCATGGACCTGGCAGTGGAAGCACTGAAGGCGGGTGCCTTCGATTTCGTCAGCAAGCCGGTGGACATCACCGTGCTTCGCGGCCTGGTCAAGCACGCACTGGAACTCAACAACAGCGAACGCCCTGTTGCTGGCCCTGCTGCCGAGCAGGCCGCGCGCCTGCTTGGCGACTCACCGGCCATGGACGTGCTGCGCGCCACCATCAGCAAGGTCGCGCGCAGCCAGGCACCGGTCTACATCCTGGGCGAATCCGGGGTGGGCAAGGAACTGGTCGCACGCACCATCCACGCACAGGGCGCACGCGCTGCCGGGCCGTTTGTGCCGGTCAACTGTGGCGCCATCCCCACCGAGTTGATGGAGAGCGAGTTCTTCGGCCACCGCAAGGGCAGCTTCACTGGTGCCCATGCCGACAAGCCGGGGCTGTTCCAGGCCGCGCACGGCGGCACGCTGTTTCTGGATGAAGTGGCCGAGCTGCCGTTGCAGATGCAGGTGAAGCTGCTGCGTGCGATCCAGGAAAAATCGGTGCGCGCGGTCGGCGCGCCCAGCGAAGAACCGGTAGATGTGCGCATCCTCTCGGCCACCCACAAGGATCTGGCCGAGCTGGTCGAGGACGGGCGCTTCCGCCACGACCTGTACTACCGCATCAACGTCATTGAACTGCGCGTGCCGCCGCTGCGCGAGCGCCGCCAGGACCTGCCTGCGCTGGCCGCCTCGATCCTGGCGCGGTTGGCCCGCAGCCACGGTCGCGGCACCCCGCTGCTGGCGCCTTCGGCGCTGGACGCACTGGCCCAGTACGGCTTCCCGGGCAACGTACGCGAACTGGAGAACATCCTCGAACGCGCACTGGCGCTGGCGGAAGAAGACCAAATCGGCGCCGACGACCTGCGCCTGCCGCAGCACGCGCCGCGCTCACCGGGCAGTGCCGCCCATGCCGAAGCCGTGGTCGATCTGCACCCCGGCAGTGCTGCCCTGCCCTCCTACATCGAGCAGCTCGAGCGCAGTGCGATCCAGCGCGCGCTGGAAGAGAACCGCTGGAACAAGACCCGTACCGCCGCGCAGCTGGGCATCACCTTCCGCGCACTGCGTTACAAGCTGAAGAAGCTGGGGATGGAATAGGTAGTGCCGGCCGCTGGCCGGCAACCTCTTGCACCGCGCATCCACGCATGGCGTGGATCTACTAAACGTTCTGCGTCGAGATGGTAGTGCCGGCCGCTGGCCGGCAACCTCATGCACCACGCATCCACGCATGGCGTGGATCTACTGGAAGCTTCCTACCGCGTAGTGCCGGCCGCTGGCCGGCAACCTCACGCACCGCGCATCCACGCATGGCGTGGATCTACTGGAAGCTTCCTACCGCGTAGTGCCGGCCGCTGGCCGGCAACTTAGTGCACCGCGCATCCACGCATGGCGTGGATCTACTGCATCAATCCTTGGTTACGCGGTTGATCTCGGCCAGGCTGGTCACACCTGCAGCTGCCTTCTTCAACGCCGACTGCCGCAGGTCATTCACGCCGATCGCCTGCGCGGCCTCGGCAATCTGCAACGCATTGCCGCCAGCCAGCACGATGGTGGAAATCTCATCGGTCATCGGCATGACCTGGTAGAGACCGGTACGCCCCTTGTACCCCTCGGTGCACTCATCGCAACCCACCGCCTCGTACAGCTCCATGCCCGCATCCAGCTGCGCCTGGGTGAAGCCTTCGGCCAGCAGCGCATGCGCCGGCAGGTTGGCCGGGCGCTTGCAGTTGCCGCACAGCCGACGCGCCAGCCGCTGGGCGATCACCAGCGTCACCGAACTGGTGATGTTGTACGGCGCGATGCCCATGTTCATCAGGCGCGCGATGGTCTGCGGCGCATCATTGGTATGCAGCGTGGACAGCACCATGTGACCGGTCTGCGCCGCCTTGATCGCAATCTCGGCCGTTTCCAGGTCGCGGATTTCGCCCACCATGATGATGTCCGGATCCTGACGCAGGAACGAACGCAGCGCCACTGCGAAGGTCATGCCGCGCTTGTTGTTCTGCTGCACCTGGTTCACGCCTGGCAGGCGAATTTCCACCGGATCTTCGGCAGTGGAAATGTTGCGGGTTTCATCGTTGAGGATACCCAGCGCCGTATACAGCGACACCGTCTTGCCCGAACCGGTCGGGCCGGTCACCAGCACCATGCCGTACGGCTTGTGGATCGCTTCCAGGAACAGCTTCTGCTGCTCTGGCTCGTAACCCAGCTTGTCGATGCCCAGCTTGGCCGCGCTGCCATCGAGGATACGCAGCACCACCTTCTCACCGAACAGGGTGGGCAGCGTGCTGACGCGGAAATCGATCTGCTTGGTCTTTGAAAGATTGAGCTTGATGCGCCCGTCCTGCGGCACGCGCTTTTCGGCAATGTCCAGCTGCGACATCACCTTCAGGCGCGCGGCAATGCGCTGGCTGAGCTTGACCGGTGCGCGCGCGACCAGCTTCAGCAGGCCATCAATGCGCAGGCGCACCCGGTAATCGTCTTCGTAGGGCTCGAAATGGATATCCGACGCCCCCTTGCGGATGGCATCAACCAGCACCTTGTTGACGAACTTCACCACCGGGGTGTCATCGCCCTTGGCGTCGATGCCCGAATCGGTACCCGCGCCGTCGTCATCGCCGAGTCCGACGTCAAGGTTGGCCATGCCCTCGTCATCGCCCCCAAGGGAGTCGCCAATGGTGTCGTGACTGGCATGCCACTGTTCCAAAGTCCGGCGGATCTGATCCTCATCGACAAGAATCGGCTCGACCACCAGGTTGGTGTGGAACTTGATCTCATCCAGCGGATGGGTCGGGTTGCTGGTGCCCACGAACAGCTTGCCACCGCGTTTGAACAGCGGCAGCACGTTGTGCTTGCGCAGCAGCTCCTCGCTGACCAAGCTCATTGCGTTCTGGCTGCTGTCGAACGTGGACACGTCGAACAGCGGCATGCCGAACTCGACCGCGTTAGCGGCCGCCAGCTGCGCGGCCCCGACCACCTTGTTCTGGGCGAACCAGGTCGGTAGCGGCTGGCGAGCGGCGGTTGCCTTGGCCATGGCGTCGCGGGCGGCGGCTTCATCCAGCGCGCCGTCCTGGACCAGGCGACGGGCCAGGCCGGTGATGCCGACGAGGTTGGGGGTGGAAACAACGCTCATGGAATTCCTCTTTTCAATCCTGTCTGGTCTACGGCGCTCCGGCGTGGACAGCCGATGGTGCGCCGGTCGTCGCCATGTAGGTCAGCAACCGTAGCGTACCGCTGTTCCGGGCTTCCGGTGCCAGGGACTTCCAGTGCTTGTCCGACAGTTGCCTGGCCAAGGGAGCATTATCGGTGGATAGCGCCGCATATTGCATTGCACCAAAGAGGTACAGACCTGCCCCTGGGTCGGCAAGCAGCTCGCGTGCCGCTGATCCATCCAGCAGCAACTGGCCAGTGGCAAGTACGCCTGCATGATCATCCGTGGCCGCGGCGCCGGCCAGCGCCAAGGCAGCGGCTACATTGGGGTCGGCAATACTGCACTCCAACCAGGCCCTGCGCTTCCATAGCTCCCGGCGCTCGGCCGGCCCCAGGAACGGTATGGTTCTCCCCGCCACAGCAAAGATCAGTTCGATAGATTGCACTGGCGAACGATCAAGTTCGCAGCGTTGAGCAAGTCCGCGAAGGGTCTGCGCGCGCAGCCAGTCACCTGCTGACAACGAACCGGGAGAGGCATCTGTCCCGCGCAGCACCGCCGAGAGCGAACGCGCGCTGGGCCGAAGGTCCTCGAGGCTGGACGGTTGCGGCGCAAGGCCCGGTGCCAGCGAGACGGCGCTGCCGGTCTCGCGACTCACGACAGGCCACGGCGCAACCATCACCTCCTGGAAGTCGCGTGTAAACGCGGACTGGAATCGGGCCACCGGGGCATTGAGCTTCAGTGTCGGGAAATAATCCGAGTTGCGCGCAGAAGGATACAGCGGCACAAATGCACGCAGCGCGCGGTCATCCATCGCCAAGGTGTCCTGCAGATCCTGCACTGAATGCACGCCGATGCGGGCCAGCTCACGCTTCAACGCAGGCTGTTGGAACAGACCTTCGTTCATCGCCGGCAGCTTTCCAGTGGGCGTAGCCACGAGTATGAGATCACCTCGATTGGCCAGATAAGCGCGAACGTCAGAGAACTCTCCCAACATCCCGCTCAATACCGAACTCACCAGCTCCGGCGTGATTTCATACAGTTGCAGCCATTGCACGAAGACGCCGCGTTCGTTCAGGTGCTGTGGGACGAAGCTGTAGAACTCATCGCTGAACAACGCGGCCGTACCCCCCACCCAAGGATTGGACGGCTCGGAAATGATCAAATCGTACTTGCGTGAACTAGCGGCAAAATAGGCCTTGGCATCGTCGATGACCACCCTCGAGCGGGGATCATTAAAGGCGCGTTCGACGCGGTCACCAAACAGACGCGCTCCCTCCACCATTGCCGGCTCGATTTCAACAGTGTCCACATTGCCGACACGGCGATCCCCCAGCAGCGTGTGGGTACTGAGCCCCGAACCAAACCCGATTACCCCGACGCGTCGGTAGTCATCACGTAGCGCCAAGGGCAACGCCGACAACAGGATCATGGTCGACTCGTCGCTGCTGGGAGCTTGCTGCATCGATACGGCCATACCTGCATCAACCTTGCCATTGGTGGCAATGGCGCGGATGCGGCCGTTGGCATGCGTGTTTTCATACACTGCGACGGTTGCAGTCTGCCCATCGCGACTGAACAGCATCTCCGCCGTTGCATCCAATCGCGCATTGCCGTGCCGATAGACAGACGAATTCAGCACCAACGGATCGAACTGCACCAGCAGCACTGCGGCTGCTACACCTGCTGTACCGACGAAGCCTGCTCGCCAAGCTGGTGAGTGCAGTTTTCCTGCCAGTTCCGATGAAAAATGGCGTAGCAACAGAATGCCCAGCAGTATGTCCACCACTGCCGCCACCACAAGGGCGTACTTCAGGCCCAACATCGGCATCAGCAGGTGCACTGCAGCCAACACGCCAACAATTGCGCCCAATGTGTTGAACGCATATGCCTGCCCAATAGCCTTCTCACCCTGCCCGCTACGGAGCAACGCCAGCGTCAGCAAGGGCAACGTCATGCCGGCAAAGAAGGCTGCCGGGAACATCACGAGCGCGGCGATTACAGCACTTGCGAGGTTGTAGAGTACATAGCCGTCTGCACTCCGGACAATGACACGCATCAACCAGCCGACCCACTCGAAGGCGTGGGCGTACACGAACATCGACGCCAGCGCAGCCAGTCCCATCCAGACCTGGACCCAGCCCGCAACGCGCAGCGGCGAAGGCATGCGATCCGCCCGGCGTCGCAACCACAAGCCACCAAATGCGATGCCAGCGATGAACGCGGCGAGCATCAGTTCAAATGAGTGCAGTGTGGTCCCCAGCGCCAACGACAGCATGCGCACCCAGGTGATCTCATAGACAAAGGACGAGGCACCCGTCATTGCAGCTACCAGTAGCACCAGCAACACCGGAACGGCACGATCCCTCCCGCTGGAGCCCGCATCCGCTGCAACGCCGACATTGATGGGCAGCGGCATATCGTTGCGGGCCAGCGGATACACCAGCAGTGCCACGATCACGTTGAGCAGACCCGCACTGAGTACGGTGCCGGGCAGTCCCACCGCAGGCAGCAACAGGTAGGTTGCAGACAGGGCACCAGCAGCAGCGCCCAAGCTGTTGGAAAAATACAGGCCTGCCAGCACTTCGCCTTGTGCGCCTGGCTGCAGCCGCATGTAGCCGGCGCTCATCAGCGGGAATGTGGCGCCAAGCAGCACGCACTGGGGCAATACCAGCGCGGTGGCCAATGCCCAGCGCAGGCTGGTTGACGAAGCCCCCTCCATCCCCGGCAGCCAGTGCGCATAGGCCCAGCCCGTCGCACCCTGGAAGATGCCGTCGAAACCGATGCCCAGTGCGCCGATCACCAGCTCGATCACAGCATAGGCAAGCAGCGGCCGGCGCAGCAGTGCGGAGCGTCGGCTGACGAGCCAGGCACCCAGCGCCATTCCGCCCATGAACAGGACCAGCACAAGCGATTGCGCGTGGGAGGAATGGCCTAGGAACAGCCCTAGGTATTGCGTCCAGATGGACTGATAGATGAGGCCGGCAAAGCCAGACAGAACGAAAACAAGCAGCAGCCAAGGACCATGGCCGACGATGGTGCGGTTCATTGCGAGCTCCCCAGTCGCAGAATCCAGCTGCCAACAACACACTATTGGCCGGCTGCAGGCAAGCCCCATTGGTTGAGCCAGGCAGCGCAGGCACCGCCAACCTCGCCTGCAAACAAAAACGGGGAGCTTGCGCTCCCCGTCCAAAGCTTCCAACAGATCCGTAGAGTTACGGAGCCTTGGTAGCACCCTGGCAGGAACCCGGGCGGAACTTGGTGTCGATCGAACCTTCACAGACCCAGGACGGGATCACGCCGTTGGCAACCTTGGAGGCGTCCGGGGTGAGGGTGATGGTCTTGGCATCGATGGCCGCATCACCGATCGCCTGAGCGGTCGCAACGATGGCGGTGCCGTTCCATGCGAGCGACTTCACGTACTTGGTTTCCTGGAAGTCCGGCTGCCACTTGTTGTCCGGCAGCTTGTTGTTGCTGGCCACGTACTCCGACAGGTCGGTACGCAGCGAAGAAGCTGCCAGGATCACTTCCGAGACCTTGGCCTTCTTGGTGTAGTTCGAGTATGCCGGCAGCGCGATGGCGGCCAGGATGGCGATGATCGCAACAACGATCATCAGTTCGATAAGGGTGAAGCCCTTCTGGTTCTTCATAGTGATACATCCCCAAGATAGTGGTGGTTGAGTCAGTGCGCTGGATCGGTCCGACCTACGGTCGGCTGAGCGTGTCCTGCACCCTGCGGGTGGATCTACGCAGGTTGCGTGCCAACCCCGGCACGCCTCCCCCTGGATTTCCCCGGGGCCAATGATGGCAGCAAATTCTTGAATGGGAAGCCCCCTTAACAGGAATTGCGACGAACCCAGCAATGTGACGCAGTGCGTCACCTTTGGTCGGCAGCCGGCACGAATTCGCATTCTGCCCCCTTCCGGATCTGCCAAGACGGCGACGAACCCGCTACCATCGGCAGATGCCCGTCTGGGGATGGCGGGCCGGGGAGCCAACATGTCTGTCAGTCGCAGTGCGATCAAGAAAGAGCCCGTGGCGCGAAGCACCATGGAGTTGCAGCCGTTTGTCTGGGAGGGGACCGACAAGCGGGGAATCAAGATGAAGGGCGAGCAGTTGGCCAAGAATGCCAATCTGCTGCGCGCCGAACTACGCCGCCAGGGCATCAACCCCGGCCAGGTAAAGGTAAAGCCAAAGCCGTTTTTCGGTGCTGCCGGCAAGCCGGTATCGGCGAAGGACATTGCGTTCTTCAGTCGCCAGATGGCCACAATGATGAAGTCCGGCGTGCCGATCGTGTCGGCGCTGGAAATCATCGGCAGCGGCCACAAAAATCCGCGAATGAAGAAGCTGGTCGATACGGTGCGCACCGACATCGAGGGCGGCTCCTCCCTGTATGAAGCGATCAGCCGCCACCCGGTGCAGTTCGACGAACTGTATCGAAACCTGGTGAGGGCAGGCGAAAGCGCGGGTGTGCTGGAAACGGTGCTCGACACCATTGCCACCTACAAAGAGAACATCGAAGCTCTGAAGGGCAAGATCAAGAAGGCCTTGTTCTACCCCGCGATGGTCCTGGCCGTCGCATTCCTGGTCAGCACCATCCTTCTGGTATGGGTCGTCCCTCAGTTCGAAGAGGTGTTCCAGAGCTTCGGCGCCGATCTACCCGCCTTCACACAGATGGTGGTGAACCTGTCCCGGTTCATGGTGTCGTGGTGGTGGTTGATGGCGATCGTGCTGATCGGCTCGGTTGTCGCAATCGCAATGACCTACCGGCGCTCGGAAAAGATGCAACATACGGTGGACCGCCTGATACTGAAGGTGCCGGTGATCGGCCAGATCATGCACAACAGCGCCATTGCCCGCTTCGCCCGCACCACGGCAGTGACGTTCAAGGCCGGCGTCCCCTTGGTGGAGGCCTTGGGCATCGTTGCCGGCGCGACCGGCAACAAGGTCTACAGCGATGGCGTCCTGCGCATGCGCGACGACGTGTCGGTGGGCTATCCGGTCAACATGGCCATGAAACAGCTCAACCTGTTTCCGCACATGGTCATCCAGATGACCGGCATCGGCGAAGAGGCTGGCGCATTGGACACGATGCTGTTCAAGGTAGCCGAGTATTATGAGCAGGAGGTCAACAACGCAGTGGACGCCCTGAGCAGCCTGCTGGAACCGATGATCATGGTATTCATTGGTACCCTTGTCGGTGGTTTGGTCATTGCGATGTACCTGCCCATCTTCAAACTCGGCGCCGTCGTCGGCTAAAGGTAACAATGGCATTTCTCGACCAGCATCCCGGCCTCGGCTATCCCGCCGCGGCCGCCTTTGGACTGCTGCTGGGCAGCTTCCTCAATGTCGTCATCCTGCGCCTGCCCAAGCGGCTGGAGTGGGAGTGGAAGCGCGACGCCCGCGAAGTACTGGAGGAGCCGGACTTCTACGAGCCGCCCCCGCCGGGCATCGTGGTGGAGCCTTCGCACTGCCCGCACTGCAAGCACAAGCTGGCCTGGTACGAGAACATCCCGCTGTTCAGCTGGATCATCCAGGGCGGCAAGTGCCGCCACTGCAAGGCACCGATCTCCATCCAGTACCCGCTGGTGGAGGCACTGACCGCTGTGATGGTGCTGGCGTGCGTATGGCAATTCGGCTTCGGCTGGCAGGGCTTCGGCGCCATCGTGCTGACCTGCTTCCTGATCGCCCTGTCCGGCATCGACCTGCGCACCCAACTGCTACCGGATCAATTGACCCTGCCACTGATGTGGCTGGGGTTGATAGGCAGCATCGACAACCTGTACATGCCCGCCAAACCGGCCCTGCTGGGCGCCCTGCTCGGCTATCTGTCGCTGTGGTCGGTGTGGTGGCTGTTCAAGCAGCTGACCGGCAAGGAAGGCATGGGCCACGGCGATTTCAAGCTGCTGGCCGCGCTGGGCGCCTGGTGCGGGATGAAGGGCATCCTGCCGATCATCCTGATGTCGTCGGTACTGGGCGCCATCATCGGCTCGATCTGGCTGTACAGCCGTGGCCGTGACCGGGCGACGCCGATCCCGTTCGGACCCTATCTGGCTTTGGCCGGCTGGCTGTTCTTCATGTGGGGCGAGCCCCTGTTGAACCAGTATCTGGTGATGAGCGGGCTGCGCTGAGGGCGCACCGATGAGCCGTTATGTGGTGGGCCTGACCGGCGGCATCGCCTCGGGCAAGAGTGAAGTGACCCGGCGCTTCGAGGCGCTGGGGATTGTCGTGGCCGATGCCGATCTGGCCGCGCGCGCGGTGGTGGCGGTGGGCAGCCCTGCCCTTGCCCTGATTGCAGAGCGCTTCGGCACGGGAATCCTGCTGGCCGATGGCAGCCTTGACCGGGCCCGCCTGCGTGCCCACATCTTTGCCGACCCGGCCGAGCGGACGGCGCTGGAAGCGATCACCCACCCGGCTATCCGCCTGCTCATGCAACAGCAGTGCGAGCAGGCGGTCAGTCCCTACGCGATGGCGGCTATTCCGCTACTGACCGAAGTGGGCGGGCGCACGGCCTACCCATGGCTGGACCGCGTACTGGTGGTGGATGCACCGGAAGCCGTCCAGCACGCCCGACTGATGCAGCGCGACGGCATTGATGCAGCGCTGGCCGACCAGATGATTGCCGCCCAGGCCACCCGCGCGCAGCGGTTGGCGCTGGCCGATGACGTGGTGGGCAATGACGGCCATCCGGATGACCTGCAGGCGCAGGTGGAGCGATTGCACGCTCGGTATCTGGGGTTGGCAGCCGGGTAAGGGCGGGCCTCAGCATGCATGGCATGGCTGATGCTGGCCCCCTTGGGATCTGCACCGCGCAGGACAATGCGTCGATCAAGGCAATTCACCAGGTCGCTCCGGGGCAATCAACGTCCTTGAATGCCCCGGCGGATTGCCAGATCCACAAGCAGGACTGCGACGAGAAAGAAGATCATCGCAACACCCCATTGATACGCCAACGGTCCGAAGAGATGCTTGACCATCGCGCCCACGCCACAAAACGCGCGGCAGCGACCGGGGAGTTCGTTGACTCCATAATGGAGTACGGCCCAGCCGCTCACAGCCGAGCAGGTGGCAAGGGCCAGACTGAGCAGTGCGACAAGGGGCCTGCGCTTCGGTCTACGCTTTGACATTCCTCATCCTCGTGTGGACATCTCCCAGCATTCCCTGGGGCAACGTTTCTGCCCATACGCTATCCGCCGACTCGCCATGAACATGCCGACACAACTGACAACAGTTGTTGAAGGACTATTGAATGGCGGCCAGCGCATGGCTGCGTTGAAGCTTCTCCGCGCCCACTTGACCGAGCGTGAGATTTCGACGACGGATGGATTCGTGCCGACCAAGGTCGGCACCTACCAAAGCAGCAGGCAAAACGGGTTACAGCGGCTTCGGCGAGAACGTCAGCGTGGCGATCACGCCGCGGGCACCGCCCGGGCGCACGCTCACCTGCCAGCCGTACAGATCGCACAGGCGGCTGACGATCGACAGGCCGATGCCGCCGCCCTGCGAGTGACCGGCATGGGTACCGCGATAGCCGCGCTGGAACAGCTTGGCGGCATCTTCCTCGCTCAGGCCCGGCCCGCTGTCGGTCACCGACACAGCGTTGGCGCCCACATGCACACGGACCTCGCCATCCTGCGAGTACTTCACCGCATTGCCGATCAGGTTACCCAGCGCCACCGACAACGCCGCTTCGGGGGCATCGATGACCAGATCGCGTTCGCCATCCAGGTGCAGTTCCAGCGGCTTGCCACCCAACTGCGCGCGATGGGCATCCAGCAGCTGTTCGGCCACACGGGCCACATTGCTGCTGCCCTGACCGCGTTCGTTGCGCGACAGCAGCAGCAAGGCACCGATCAGATCGCTGCACTGTTGCTCGGCACGCTGGATGCGCTGCAGGCGCTGCAGCACCTTCTCGTCCAGGCCCGGGCGGGTCAGCAGCAGCTCGGTAGCGCCACGGATCACCGCCAACGGCGTGCGCAGTTCATGGCTGACGTCCGCATTGAACTCACGGTCGCGCTGCACCACTTCAGTCAGCCGCGAAGAATAGTCATCCAGCGCCTGGGCCAGCTGCCCCACTTCGTCATCGGGGAAGCGCGGCGCCAAGGGTTCGGGGTCGCTGGTGCCGCCACGGTACGCACGTAGACGTGCGGCCAGATCCGAGACCGGCTTCATCACCTTGGAGGCCGACCACCAGCCCAGCACCAGCGACAGCAGGCTGAACACCAGCACCGACAGGAACAGCGCGCGGTTGAGCTGCTGCCCACCGCGAACGCTGTCGGTCATGTCGTAGGCGAGGAACGCCCAGGCATCGGGGGTCTTGCGCACGGCCAGTTTGTAGGAATAGCGCTCACCGCGCTCGTCCACACCGCCCATGTTGTACAGGCCGTCCTTGAACTCGTACCAGTCCGGCTCTTCCTCGCGCAGCGCTTCGAACTTGTCCGGCTTGATCAGGCGCGCGCGCATCTGCTGCACGGGCAGGTCGGGATTGCGGTCGGGGCTTTCGTAGTAACGCCGCACGTACTCGCTGATGTTGCGGTTCATCACGTCTTCCACCAACTGGTTTTCCACCCGCATGCGGGCCCAGTTGGTGGCGAACGCGAACAGTGTCGTCAGGCAGAAGCCCAACAACACGAACGAGACGATGATGCGGCTGCGCAGACGCCGCCGATAAGGCGTGCGCCGGCGCTCCCCCTTGCTTGCCACAGAATCAGGCTTCCGGCGTGGCGATGCGGTATCCGATGCCATGGCGGGTCTGGATCATCGGCACTTCAAAGGGCTTGTCCACCACGGCGCGCAGGCCATGGATGTGCACGCGCAGCGAATCGGAGTCCGGCAGCTCTTCGCCCCAGACACGGGTTTCCAGTTCCTGCCGGGTGACCACGGCCGGGGCTGCTTCCATCAACGCCTGCAGGATCTTCAGTGCGGTCGGGTTGAGCTGCAGCAGCTTGCCCTGGCGGCGCACTTCCAGCGTATCCAGGTTGTATTCCAGATCACCGGTCTCCAGTACGCGGGTCTGCACGCCCTTGCCGCGACGCGACAGGGCGTTCAGACGTACTTCGACTTCCTGCAGCGCAAACGGCTTGATCAGGTAGTCGTCAGCACCGGAATCGAAGCCGGCCAGTTTGTTGTCCAGCGAATCGCGCGCGGTCAACATCAGCACCGGGGTCTGCTTGCGCGCTTCGTTGCGAAGCTTGCGGCATACCTCGATACCATCCATGCCGGGCAGGTTGAGATCCAGGACAATCGCGTCGAACTCATGCACGACAGCCAGATGCAACCCGGTCACTCCGTCGGCAGCGAAGTCCACGGTGTGGCCCCGGTCCTCCAGGTAGTCGCCCAGATTGGCCGCAATGTCGCTGTTGTCTTCGATTACCAGGATTCTCACTGTCACCTCTAATTGACGAATTTACCGACGCGCTGGGCCTGGCCCATGTCGCGCTGTGCCTTGTCCTTCTGCCGAGCACGCTCGGCGACGGTCATGCATTGCGTGGACGACATGTTGGAACCGATGGCCTTCTCACGTCGGCATATTAGACGACTATCTTCACGCGCCTGTGTCAAAACGGTGTTCACGACCTGCTGATCGTTGAAGACCTCAGTTCGTACCGATTCAGGCATCGCGTCCTTGGTCGGATACTGCTCGGCGGCAGTGCGGATGCGAACCAGGGTCTCGCGGACCTTGCCTCGTTCTTCCTGACGCAGCTCGGAATAGGTTTCGCCATCGTTGAGCTCGATCTCGATGCGCTCAACCTGCTGCAGCAGCGGCTTGCCCGGCAGGAATACCTCTTCGGCACTCTTGGCCGCTGCCGAGGCAGCAACCAGGGCCAACGCCGAAACCAGAACCGCTGATATCACTGGATGCTTCATACAAACGAATCCCTGTCTGAGGTGAACGCCGACTGTATGCGGATGCGCGCTCTGCCAGCAAGTGCTGGCCGGCAGGGTGCAGGCGGCCCTAAAGCTTGGAATCGGGGTTCAAGTTGCTGTAGGTGCGCTGGTCGTTGAGCAGGGCCTTGCCCTTCTCCTCGATGCGGCGACGTTCGGCGACGGTCAGGCAGCGGCTCTTGGGCATGTTGCTGCCCGTAGTGCGCTGGTACGAGCAGATCTGGCGACTGTCGTCGTGGGCGCGCGTCAGGATGCTGTTGACCCGTTCCTGATCGTTGAAAACATCATTCTGTACCTGCGGCGGCAGCTCCTGGACGGTCTGCCGGTCGCCCATCCGCTGGGTAATCCGCGCCAAGGCCTGCTGGACCTGACTGCGGTCGTCGGCGGAGATTTCGTTGTAGTCGCCCTGCTGCAGGGCTTTTTCGACCTGGCGGACCTGCTCGGCCACCGGGCTCTGGCGGTCCATCTGCACAGCCGCCTTTTCCGGCTTGGCCAGTGCAACGCCAGGCAGGCACAGCAACAGCACGATCATCGTGGTGCGGTACATCACCAACCTCCCGATCCTTCGGAACGAAGGCCCAACTCTACGAGTGTCCCCACGTGCCCACAAGGGCCCCTTGGCAGGGGGACACTGGGCATAAAAAAGACCCAGGCGGTGCACCCGCCTGGGCCTGAAGTTGTATCCCGATACCGATCCTGCTGAGAGGCAGAGCTGCGGTTCGTTGAAGGCTACGCCCGGGGCGATTAAAGCAGTGTTAAACCCGCAAACCTCGCCTGAATTTAATTTCAAGTCACTGAAATATCAGGATTTTTTTATTTTCTCTACATGCTCGATGATGCGTGCGGCCACGTCCACCCCGCAGGCAGCCTCGATGCCTTCCAGACCGGGGGTGGAGTTCACCTCCAGCACCAGCGGGCCGCGCTCGGAGCGGATCAGGTCCACCCCGCATACCCCTAGCCCCAGCGCCTTGGCCGAACGCACTGCCACCTGTTGCTCGGCCCGGCTGGCCTTGGACGCCACCGCGGTACCGCCGGCATGCAGATTCGAGCGGAAATCCCCTTCCGGAGCCTGGCGTTGCATCGACGCCACCACCTGGTCGCCGACCACGAAGCAGCGCAGGTCGGCGCCCTTCGCCTCGCCGATGAACTCCTGCATCAGGAAGTTGGCATACAGCCCCCGCAGGGCTTCGACGATGCCGCGCGAAGCGCTGGCCTTCTCGGTGAGGATCACACCGCGGCCCTGGGTGCCTTCATTGAGCTTCACCACGTGCGGCGGCGGGCCGAGCATGGACAACAGGTCGACGGTGTCATCCGGGTTGTCGCCAAAGACGGTGACCGGCATGTCGATGCCCTTGGCCGCCAGCAGCTGGTGTGCCCGCAGCTTGTCGCGCGAGCGCAGGATCGCGTCGGACGGGTTGGGCGTGCGTGCACCCATCAGTTCGAACTGGCGCAGCACGGCGGTGCCATAGCGGGTGACCGAAGCACCGATGCGCGGAATGACTGCGTCCACGCCGGTCATGGGCCGCCCCTTGTAGTGCATGGAAAAGCCGTCCGCAGCGATGCGCATGTAGCAGCGCAGGGGGTCGAGGATGCGTACGGTATGGCCGCGCGCGCGCGCGGCCTCGACCAGCCGGCGGGTGGAGTACAGCCGGGTGTTGCGGGACAGGATGGCGAGCTTCATCGCAGTGGGATCGGTCGGCAGGCGCGCAGCATAGCGTGGCGGCGTTGCGCCTGGATGATGCTTTTGCGCGGCAGTGGCTGCCCAGCTCACTCCGTGCCCGGCAGCACCGACGGGTAGGCACGCGCCGCTTCGCCCAGCGCCGCGATGCAGGCCATCTGGATAGCCGACCCGCTGAAGGCGTCCTGATAGATCTGCCCGATCAACTGCGCTGCCTCTGGACCACCGGCGCGCCCGAGTGCTCGAACCGCTTCGACCTGTTTGGCCGAGCCGATGCCGGCGGAAAGAAAGATCCGATGCAGCGCGGTGACGACGTCATCCCTGCGATCCATGCCTGTGTACTCCCTGAAATGAGAGCAATACGCTAGCGGAGGCCGCAGCGGCCGGACATGCCGATTGTTTGAATCTTTGCGCCGTGCGCAAACGAAAAACCCCGGAAGCGACAATGCCGCTACCGGGGTCTGGATTCTGGAGCGGGCGAAGGGAATCGAACCCTCGTCAGTAGCTTGGGAAGCTACAGCTCTACCATTGAGCTACGCCCGCATTGCCCGACAAGTCTATGCGGGGCACGTGTTCAAACGCAACGGGCGGGCCCGTGGAGCCTGCCCGTTGAGTAGACGGCAGGCCCGCAGGCCCGCCGTCGTCCGCATCAGAAGCTGCCGCTGAAGCTGGCAAACAACGTCGCGTCCTGCGCACGCTTCTGCAGGGTGGTGGCGCTCAGGCCGATGTTGCTCTGCAGGCCGAACAGTTCCATGCGCGCGCCCATGATGGCGGTTGCATAGTTCTTGTCGAAGTCCATGCCCGGCACGCGGTACATGCCCACGTCCGGCAGGCTCTGCACCCAGGCGCTGGCCTGCTTGGTGTCTTCGAACTCGTGGTCGTAGGTCACCTGCACGTACGGCTTGACGGTGCCGCCGTCGAAGCGGGCCTGCCAACCGATACGGCCCACGGTGGAATCGACATCCTGTTTGCCGTAGCCAAGCGCGGTAGCCATGGTGCCGGCATCGGCGCTTTCGGTGTAACCGTCGATCTTGACCTGCTGCCAGATCACCGAGGCGATCGGACCGTGGCGGAAGCCGCCTTCGGTGCCGAACTCGTAACCGGCGTTCAAGGCGGCGGTCAGGTTGCTGCCGTCCGGCGAGCCGCCGTGTTCGCGGGTCGCCGGGCCGAGCTGGACCTTGCGGTTCACGTCGTAGGACAGCCAGGTGTAGCTGACCTGGCCATTGACCCAGATGCGGTCGCCATACCAACCGGCGAACAGACCGGCGGTGGTGTCCTTCTGTGTGAAATCGCCACGGCTGTTGCCGAAGTCGGCATTCAGACGGCCAAAGCCGGCGAAGCCGCCAAAGACCATGCCGTCACGCGCCCAGTCGACACCGAACAGACCGGCCGGAGCCAGGCCGTCGTACAGATCGGCGTGGTCGTAGCGCTGCATGTCGCCGCGCACGCCGCCCCACCACGACAGGCCATCAGCCGGGCGGCCGGCCCGGTGCAGGCTGACCTGGTCGGCACGCGAGCGGCCGATGGTCTGTGCCGAGTGGCTCAGCACCTGCTGCAGGCGCGGGCCTTCCAGGATCGAAATGGCGTACTGGCCCAGCATCTGGTGGGCGGCAGTGGTCGGGTGGACGTCATCGGCGAACAGGTAGGTGCTTGCCGCATCCGGACGCACATAGGCCAGGGGGCTGCAGGTCAGCGACGACGGCACGGTGCACGCCCGGCCGGTAACGTTGCTGAAGCCGTACATGCCCGGGGTGGCGATGATCTCGCGCAGCAGCGTATAGGTGTCCAGCGGAATGAAGTCGATGCCGGCCTGCTTCAAGCCGCCGTAGAGGGCACTGTTGTAGGCGTTGGACAGCGCCGTCCCCTGCACGCGCGCGGCAGCGCCGCGATCGATGAAGCCCGGAGTGGAGCCGATATCGGGCAGGTTCGGAACCAGCACGTACTCGGCGCCGGCCTGCTTCAGGCTGGCCACGATGCCGATCTGGTCAGTGACCGCAGAACCGATCACGGCCGGCGCCTGGGCCGGGTTGGTGATCTGGAACAGGTCGTTTGCGCCACCCCACACGGTGTACAGCGCGCGCGGATCTGCCTTGCCACCGTTGGCAGCCAGGTAGTTGGCGGTCTGCGTCTTCAACGACGGCACCAGCACGTTGCCCAGCTGCGGGTTGCGGAAGTCGGTACCGACCCGGGCGCCGCCGACAGCGTAGTTGTCGCCGGTCTGGCCGTTACCGTTCGGGCCGGCATTGGTGCCGTAGTAATCGGCCACCCACTGTGCCCACTCCCAGCCGGGGTTGGTGGTGGACTGGCCGGTGACCGGACGCACATCGACCGGCAGCAGCGGGCGGAAGTAGCCGCTATCGGTCAGGCTGTCACCGATGAACACGGTGCGCGAGAACGGGGATTCGCCTGCCATGGCCGGCAGCGCGGCCAGCGCGATCGCGGCCGCCATGAGGGAGCGGATCGGGCGTTTGCTGAGCAGCATGTAAAAACTCCTGTGGGGATATCGTTGAGGATCCGACGCACGTACGCCGGCGCACGGTGAATGGTTTCACTGCGCCGCCAATTGCTCACGCTGCGCCGCCGCATGGATTGTCGCCCGAGCCACGCCCGGCGGGCTTTGCCGGTGCGGGTGTAGCGCACAACTTTGCAACAGTTCCGATGCGAACCGGCGATCAGCGACAATGGCTGCATGAACATCCAGCTCAATGGCGCCCCCCGCACCCTGCCCGCTTCGGCAACCCTCCTGGACTTGCTCACGGCCGAGCAGCTGCTGCAACGCCGGGTGGCGGTGGAGGTCAACGGCGAGATCGTCAGCCGCAGCCGTCATGCCGAGCATGTGCTGGCCGAAGGCGATGTGGTGGAGATCGTGCATGCGCTGGGCGGTGGTTGACGTCAGTCAAGATGGCGCCGGCCGCTGACCGGCAATCCGATGCTGTCCGACGCGCCGCATCTGCCGTCCAGCGGCCGGCACTACCCTCATTGATCTACGGCCGGCACTCCATTACGTGACCCCATCTTCAGGCGGATAAGCGATAATCGCGCCATGAACGCTCATGTCTCCCCCGATTCGCTGGTGATCGCCGGCAAGACCTACAGCTCGCGGCTGCTCACCGGCACCGGCAAGTTCAAGGATCTGGAAGAAACCCGCCTGGCCACCGAGGCCGCAGGCGCCCGGATCGTCACCGTGGCCATCCGCCGCACCAACATCGGCCAGAACCCGGGCGAACCGAACCTGCTCGACGTGCTGCCGCCGGACCGTTACACCATCCTGCCCAACACCGCCGGCTGCTACACCGCCGAGGATGCCGTGCGCACCTGCCGCCTGGCCCGCGAACTGCTGGACGGCCACAACCTGACCAAGCTGGAAGTGCTGGGCGACCAGAAGTCGCTGTACCCGGATGTGGTGCAGACCCTCAAGGCCGCCGAACAGCTGGTCAAGGACGGTTTCGAGGTGATGGTCTATACCTCCGACGACCCGATCCTGGCCAAGCGCCTGGAAGAGCTCGGCTGCGCTGCGGTGATGCCGCTGGCCGCGCCGATCGGCTCGGGCCTGGGCATCCAGAACAAGTACAACCTGCTGCAGATCATCGAAGACGCCAAGGTGCCGATCATCGTCGACGCCGGCGTGGGCACTGCTTCGGACGCGGCGATCGCGATGGAACTGGGCTGCGACGGCGTGCTGATGAACACCGCCATCGCCGGTGCGCGCCACCCGGTGCTGATGGCCAGCGCGATGCGCAAGGCCGTGGAAGCAGGCCGCGAGGCATTCCTGGCCGGGCGCATTCCGCGCAAGCGCTACGCCAGTGCGTCCTCGCCGATCGATGGGTTGATCGGCTGATGACCAATCCATTCGACAGCGCCGGTTCGAAGGCGCCGCCCAAGCCGTTCACGGTCAACGAAGGCCGCCGTGAAGTGCGCAGCTTCGTGCTGCGCCAGGGCCGTTTCACCCCCGCCCAGCAGCGCGCGTTCGACGAGCGCTGGCCGCGTTTCGGCCTGGATTTCAGCGGTGAACCGCGTGATCTGGATGCCACCTTCGGCCGCGATGCGCACAAGGTGCTGGAAATCGGCTTCGGCAACGGCGCCGCGCTGCGCTTCGCCGCGCAGCAGGACCCCAGCCGCGACTACATCGGCCTTGAAGTGCACGCGCCCGGCGTGGGCCGCCTGCTGAACGCGCTGGCCGACGACAACGCCGACCACGTGCGCCTGTACCACCACGACGCAGTGGAAGTGCTGGAAAAGGAAATCGCCGATGGCGCGCTGGACGAAGTGCGCATCTACTTCCCCGACCCGTGGCACAAGAAGCGCCACAACAAGCGTCGCCTGATCCAGCCGGGTTTTGCCGAGCTGCTGGTGCGCAAGCTGCGCCCCGGTGGCCGCCTGCACTGTGCCACCGACTGGGAGGATTACGCCGAGCAGATGTGGGACGTGCTCGATGCCACCCCCGGCCTGGTCAACCGCGCCGGCCCGCGTGGCAGCGTGCCGCGCCCGGACTGGCGCCCGCAGACCCACTTCGAGACCCGCGGCCAGAAGCTCGGCCATGGCGTCTGGGACCTGTTGTACGACCGCACCTGATGAACGCCTGAGGACGCCGCGCCCCACATGGATACCGCGCTGACGCTGACCACTGACATGAAGCTCGTGCTCGGGCTGGTCGGCTTCACAATGGCGATGTTCCTGTTCGAGCGCATCCGCGCCGACGTGGTCGCGCTGGTGGTGCTGGTGGTGCTGGGCGTGACCGGCCTGATCGCGCCGGAGGAGATCTTCGGCGGCTTCTCCGGCAACGCGGTGATGAGCATCATCGCCACCACCATCCTCGGCGCGGGCCTGGACCGCACCGGTGCCTTGAACCGGCTCGCGGCCTGGCTGCTGCGGCGCGGCCATGGCGTGGAGCAGCGGCTGCTGATGATGACCACGGCCATCGCCGGCCTGAACTCGTCCTTCATGCAGAACCCGTCGGTGATGGCGCTGTACCTGCCGGTTGCCTCGCGCCTGGCCGCGCGCACCGGGCTGACCATGCAGCGCCTGCTGCTGCCGATCTCGGCGGCGATCGTGATGGGTGGCGCGCTGACCATGGTCGGCAACTCGCCGCTGATCCTGCTGAACGATCTGCTGGCCTCGGCCAACAACAACCTGCCCTCCGGCCTGGCCACCATCGAGCCGCTGCGCATGTTCGCGCCGCTGCCGATCGGCATCGCCCTGCTGATCGCCTCGCTGCTGTATTTCCGCTACTACGGCGACCGCAAGCTGGTGGAAGAGGAAAGCCTGGTCAACGACGGCACCACGCCGGCCCGCACCGAGAGCTACTTCGCCAAGACCTACGGCATCGAAGGCGACGTGTTCGAGCTGGTGGTCACCGCCGAGAGCCCGCTGGTCGGCATGACCCTGGGCGAGGCCGAGAACCTGCATGACGCGCCGCTGCTGCTGGCACTGAAGACCGGCAATGACACCCGCCTGGCACCGCCGGCGGAAATGCGCATCTGGGTGGGCAGCGTGCTCGGCGCGATGGGACCGCGCCAGCAGATCCACGATTTCGCGCAGAACCAGTTCCTGCGCATGTCCTCGCGCCTGAAGCACCTTGGCGATCTGTTCAATCCCAGCCGCGCCGGCATTTCCGAGGCGGTGGTGCCGCCGACCTCCGGCGTCATCGGCAAGACCGCAGGCGAGCTGCGCCTGCGCAAGGAACGCGGCATCAGCCTGCTGGCGATCAACCGCGACAAGCAGGTGATCCGCGAGGATGTACGCGATGTGCAGCTGCGCGCCGGCGACATGCTGGTCTTCCACAGCATCTGGACCGACCTCGCGCAGGCCGCCAAGAGCCGCGACTTCGTGGTGGTCACCGATTACCCCACTGGCGAGCAGCGCCCGCACAAGTTCAAGATCGCCATGGCGATCTTCGCCCTGACCATCCTGATCGCGCTGACCAGCAAACTGCCGGTCGCGCTGACCCTGATGACCGGCGTGGCCGGCATGCTGTTGACCGGCGTGCTGCGCATGGACGAGGCCTATGCCTCGATCAACTGGAAGACGGTATTCATGATGGCCGGGCTGATTCCGCTCGGCTGGGCGATGGATTCCAGCGGTGCCGCGGCGTGGGTGGCCGGCCATACCATCGACAAGCTGCCCACCGGCATTCCGATCTGGGTGCTGGAGTTGGCGCTGGCCCTGCTGACCACGGTGTTCTCGCTGGTGATCAGCCATGTGGGGGCGACCATCGTGATGGTGCCGATCGCGGTGAACCTGGCGCTGGCGGCCGGTGGCAACCCGACCGCGTTCGCGCTGATCGTGGCGCTGTCGGCGTCCAACAACCTGATGACGGCGTCGAACCCGGTGATTTCGATGATCACCGGCCCGGCCAACTACACCCCGCGCGAGATGTGGCGGGTCGGCGGCCCGCTGTCGCTGATCTATACCTGCGTGGTGGTGGTGATGATCAATCTGATGTTCTGAGGGGTCTTCTCTGCAGGGCTGCGCCCTGCACCCGCAGAAGCAACGACAACAACAACAGCCTGCTATCCGTGGGATGGCAGGGTGGGCACGGTTGCGGGGGGCGCTGCAAGTACGTCCATGTAAGCTCGGTCGCGCCATCCATGGCGCTCACGCCCCCGCAACCGGACCCACCCCGCCTTCGACAGATCACCGCAATCTGCAGTAGATCCACGCCATGCGTGGATGGATCTCTGGATACCTGTTGATCTATTGGGTGCGGACTGTTGGCTTGGTGGGTGCGGACCGTTGGTCCGCACACCGATACATCAGGCCAGGTAGACCTGCCCGTCGCGCACGTCCACCGGCACGGCGCGCAGGCGGTCGCCCTTGCAGGGGCCGGCGATGCAGTCGCCGCTGTCCAGCGCAAACGAGGCGCCGTGGGCAGCGCAGACCAGGTGGCCTTCGCGGCTCTTCAGGAACTGGCCGGGTGCCCAGTCCAGGCGGCGGCCCGCGTGCGGACAGATGTTCAGGAACGCGCGCACCTGTTCACCGTCGCGGTACAGCAGCAGCGACTCGGCATCGCCATCGACCACCGCTTCAACCTCGGCAAACGCGCCATCGGCAATGGCATCAAGGGTGATCAGGGCGACAGCGGCAGTCATGGCGAAGGCTCGGACGGAATCGCGCATTGTCGCATGCCTGGTCATGTGACTAGCTGCGACATGAACACAAGTCATTGATCCGTAATAAGCCAAGGCTATATTTAACGAGTTTTTCACTCAATGACAGTGGCAGCTGCCGATACTCATGGCTCGCTGATTTCCAGCCTATCGAGCCACCATGTTCAATCGCGATTTCGCCTTCAACCAGTTCCGCACCCTGTTTGCCCCGCGCAAGCCGCGCCATCCGTTGGTGCGCGTTGCCGTAGGCCTGCTCGGCCTGGCGATCCTGGCCGCGATGGTGTTCATCGGCGTTTTCGTCGGTGCCGCCATGATCCTGGTGGGTCTGGCGTGGAAGCTGCTGGCTTCGCGCAAGCCCGGCCCGAGCCGTCCTGCCGACCCGAACGTGGTCGAGGGTGAGTACCACGTGGTGCGCAAGTCGGCGCTGCCGGCCTCGCGCTGATCGACGCTGCCCGCTGACGGCGGGCCTTGCTGCGTTCTAGACTGCGGGCACTCCCTTCCTGGATGCCCGCATGTCCGATGTCTCCGATGTGATCCCTGCTGCAGCCACGCCGCGTGTACCGGTTGTTGGCGGCGGCAGTTTTCCTGTGCACCGCATCTACTGCGTCGGCCGCAACTTCGCCGACCATGCGCGTGAGATGGGCGCTGCCGTGCCTGCAGCAGACGATCGCGGCCGCCCGATGTTCTTCACCAAGCCGGCCGACGCCATCGTGGTCGGCCACGATGATGTGATCCCCTATCCGCCGGCCACCCGCAACCTGCACCACGAGGTGGAACTGGTGGTGGCGATCGGCCGTGATGCGCCCGCCGGCGAACTGGCCGTGGCCGATGCCGAGGCACTGGTGTATGGCTATGCCGTGGGCCTGGACCTGACCCGCCGCGACCTGCAGGCCGCCGCCAAGGAAAAGGGCCACCCGTGGGATGCGGCCAAGGGCTTCGATGCCTCCGCGCCGATCAGCGAGATCGTGCATGCCGGTGAAGTCGGTGACCTGGCCGCGCTTAACCTGTCGTTGGAGATCAATGGCGAAGTACGCCAGCAGTCCCTGCTCGACCAGATGATCTGGAACGTGCCGGAGGTCCTGCACGAGCTGTCCAAGCTGTGGCAGCTGCGTGCCGGCGACCTGGTGTTCATGGGTACGCCGTCCGGCGTGGCCGCGCTGAAGCCTGGCGACCGTTTCAGCGCACGCCTTGAGAACGTGGCCGAGCGCCACGGCGTGATCGCCGGCTGACATCACCTGCGCTACCCTTCGCGCTGTCCCCCCTCGCCCTCAGGAGAAAAACAACAATGGGAATGCTCACCGAATTCAAGGAATTCGCGATGCGCGGCAATGTCATCGACCTCGCCGTCGGCGTGGTGATCGGCGCGGCCTTCGGCAAGATCGTCACCGCGCTGGTGGAAAAGATCATCATGCCGCCGCTGGGTTATCTGATCGGCCGTGTGGATTTCTCGCATCTGGCGTGGACGCTGTCGCCGGCCAGCATCGGCGCCGATGGCAAGGAAATCCCGGCAGTGGTGATCGGCTACGGTGATTTCATCAACACGCTGATCCAGTTCGTGATCGTGGCCTTCGCCATCTTCTTGGTGATCAAGGTGATCAACCGCCTGTCGCGCAAGAAGGAAGCCGCACCGGCAGCGCCGGCCGAGGAAGTGGTACTGCTGCGCGAGATCCGCGACAGCCTGAAGAAGTAAGAACGCATACCGGTAGTGCCGGCCGCTGGCCGGCAACGTCGGAATGGCGGAGGTGCCGGCCAGCGGCCGGCACTACCCTGAACACACGAAAGCCCCGCTCCGGCGGGGCTTTCGCTTTGCCGCATCTGGCGGAAAACAGCATCCGCACCAGCCATGACCTCCCGCCCATGCGCGGCGCTGAACGACTGTTAAGCTCCAAGGCTTACACCCTTCCCGGAGCTGTCCATGCGTCGCCGCGTCCTTGCCATCGCATCCTCCCTCGCCCTGCTGGCCGCGCCGGCCTTCGCGGCGCCGCATGCCACCACCCTGCCGCCAGCCTCGCTGGCCACCGCCGCACAGCTGCGCGACCAGGCGCTGGCCGATGACACCGGCTGGAAGGTGGTCGAATCGCTGACCACCGAGATCGGCCCGCGCATCGCCGGCGGCGAAGCCGATGCCCGCGCGGTGGCCTGGGCCGAAGCCAAGTTCAAGGCACTGGGCTTTGACAAGGTCTGGAAGGAACCGGTGACGTTCCCGAAGTGGGAGCGCCGTAGTGAACACGCCGCCGTGACCGGCAGGAACCCGCAGCCGTTGCAGATCACTGCGCTGGGCGGCAGCCCTGGCGGCACCGTCGAAGCCGAGGTCGTGCGCTTCGCTGATCTGGCTGCACTGCAGGCCGCACCGGTGGGCTCGCTGAAGGGCAAGATCGCCTTTGTCGACTACCAGATGCTGCCGTTCCGCGATGGCCGCGACTATGGCCGCGGCGGTGCGATCCGCAGCAAGGGCCCGTCCGAGGCGATCCGCAAGGGTGCGGTCGGCTTCCTGATGCGCTCGGCCGGCACCGACTCGCACCGTGTGCCGCACACCGGCATCACCCGCTTCGATGACGGCCTGACCCCGGTGCCGTCGGCGGCGCTGTCGGTACCCGATGCCGACCAGCTGGCGCGCCTGCTGGCCCGTGGCGCAACCACGGTGAAGGTGGCGCTGGACTGCGGTTGGGATGGCACGGCGACCTCGTACAACGTGATCGGTGAGATCACCGGCCGCACGCTGCCGAAGGAAGTGGTGGTGATCGGCGGCCATCTGGATTCATGGGACCTGGGCACCGGCGCGGTCGATGACGGCGCGGGCGTGGGCATCACCATGGCCGCCGGCCATCTGATCGGCCAGCTGAAGCAGGCACCGAAGCGCACCATCCGCGTGATCGCCTTCGCCAATGAAGAACAGGGGCTGTATGGCGGCAAGGCCTACGCCGAGGCACATGCCAAGGACGTAGCCCTGCACCAGCTGGCCGCCGAGAGCGATTTCGGCGCTGGCCGCATCTACGCCTTCAACACAGGTTCGCCGAACCCGGAAGGCTCGCGCGAGGCTACCAAGCAGATCGCCGAGGTGATGAAGCCGCTCGGCATCGAGTACGCCGCCGACAAGGGGGGCCCGGGCCCGGATGTCGGTCCGCTGGCCGCCAAGGGCGGTGCGTGGGCGTGGCTGGCGCAGGATGGCTCGGATTACTTCCATCTGCACCACACCGCCGACGACACGCTCGACAAGATCGACCCGAAGGCGCTGGCGCAGAACGTAGCGGCCTACACCGTGTTTGCGTATCTGGCCGCCGAAGCCGATGGCAGTTTCGGCAGTGAAGCGAAGGCAACCACGCCGCCGAACGAATGATGCGGTGACACAGTGGGGTCAGAGCCCTCGCCGTGGCGAGGGATCTGACCCCGGTCAGGGGCTCAGCCGCGCTGGCTGACCCACTGCGCCAACAACACGGCCGTGGCGGAAGCGACATTCAGGCTTTCCACCGCACCGCTGCCGGGAATCGACAACTGCTGGTCGCACAGGCTGGCCAGGCCGCGATCCATGCCCTCGCTTTCAGCACCCATCACGTAGACCAGGCGGGCCGGCAACGACGCGCGGAACACGTCATCGCCACCGTCGACCAGGGTCGCGGCAAGGCCGAAACCGGCCGCGCGCAGCTGCGCCATCGCTTCTGCGTCTTCAGGCAGCTGCACCAGCGGCACCGACTCTGCACCGCCCTCGGCCACGCGTGCGGCCGCGCCGGACAGTGCCAGCGTGCTGCTGGCAGGCAGCAGCAGTGCCTTGGCACCGAAGTGCGCGGCCGAACGCAGGATCGCACCGAAGTTGTGCGGATTGCCGACGCCATCCAGCCACAGTGCCAGCGCCGGGCCTTCGCCCAGTTCGGCCAGCCACTGCGCCAGCGGCAACACCGGCGCGCGCAGCACGTCGGCCACCAGGCCTTCGTGGTGGGTGGTAGCGGCCAGCTTGTTGAGGTCGCCCTCTTCCACCACGCGATAGCCCACGCGGTTGGCCACGCACCACTTCAGCACCGGCTGCATGCGCGGAATCAGCGACTCCACCAGGTACAGCTTGCGCAGTGCCTGCGGACGCTTGGCGAACAGGGCCTGCACGGCGTTCCAGCCATACAGGCGAAGTTCGTCGTTGCCACGCCCCGGTGGCGGCGGGGTGCCACCCTCGCGCGGTGGCAGCGGGGTGGCCCGCGGCGGTCGCGACGACGGGCGGCGGGCATTCTTCCAGGGATCATTCACTACGGGACAACTCCAGCTTGCGTTGACGCCAGAAATCGGCGTTCTTGATGCCCAGGGCATCGGGGTCGAAGGTCGGATCGAGGCCGAGCTTCTTCTGTCGTTCGTAATCACGCAGGGCCAGCATGGCCGGCTTCTGCACGATGAGGATGGCGATGATGTTCAGCCAGGCCATCAGGCCCACGCCGATATCACCCAACGCCCAGGCCAGGGTGGCGTTGTGGAAAGCACCGAACACGACCATGCCGATGATGCCCAGGCGCAGCAGCAGCACGGTGAACGGGCGCTTCCTGTTGTGGTTGACGTAGGTCAGGTTGGTTTCGGCCATGTAGTAATAGGCCATGATCGTGGTGAAGGCGAAGAAGAAGATCGCCACCGACACGAAGGCCGAGCCCCAGCCCGGCAGCACAGCTTCCACACCCGCCTGCGCGTAGCCCGCGCCTTCGGGAATGCCGGCCAGGCCCTGGAAGATCGGCTCAGCGCCGGCCACCGGCGAATACACGTTGTAGGTGCCGCTGGCCAGGATCAGGAAGGCGGTGGCAGTGCACACCATCATGGTGTCGAAGTAGATGGCGAAGGCCTGCACGTAACCCTGCTTGGCCGGGTGCGAGACCTCCGAAGCCGCTGCAGCGTGCGGACCCGAGCCCTGGCCGGCCTCGTTGGCGTAGATGCCGCGCTTGATGCCCCACTCCACCGCCAGGCCCATCATCGCGCCGAACGCGGCATGGGTGCCGAAGGCACTCTTGAAGATGATGCCGAACATTTCCGGCACGCGGTCGTAGTTGATGATCATGATGACGATGGCCATCAGGATGAAGCCGGCCGCCATGAACGGCACCACCACTTCGGCGAAGTTGGCGATGCGCTTGACGCCACCGAAGATCACCACGCCCAGCAGCAGGGCGACGACGATACCGATGCCCAGCTTCAGCGCCTGCACCGATTCCATGCCGAAGGACTGGCCATCGAGCGGACCGCACAGCGCGGTGCCACGGCAGGCATTGATGATGCTGTCGGCGATCGCGTTGGCCTGCACACCCGGCATCAGGAAGCCGGCGGCGATGATCGTGGCGATGGCGAAGGCCATGGCGTACCACTTCAGGCCCATCGCCTTTTCGATGTAGTAGGCCGGGCCACCGCGGTAGCGGCCTTCGGCATCCTTGGTCTTGTAGATCTGCGCCAGGGTGCATTCCACGTACGAAGTGGATGCGCCGAGGAAGCCCATCACCCACATCCAGAAGATCGCGCCGGGGCCACCGAAGGCGATGGCGGTGGCCACGCCGGCGATGTTGCCGATGCCCATGCGGCCGGCCATCGACATGGCCAGGGCCTGGAACGAGGACACGCCGGCGTCGGATTTCTCACCGGACACGGTGAGGCGGCACATCTCGACGAAACCACGGATCTGCATGAAGCGGGTGCGCAGGCTGAAGAACAGGCCGGCGGCCAGGCACATGAAGATCAGCGCCTTGCTCCAGATGATGCTGTTGATGAAATGTACGGTAGCTTCCACGCGCGCTCTCTCCAGTCGGCGGGTTGTGAGGACGTCCCGTCGGCTGGAAGGGACCGGTCGATTCTCCCTGATCGAAGGTCGCTGCGATAGCGCCAGAAGAATGGGGTCGGATCCCTTGCGCAACGCGCGGGGGCTCTGACCCCCGATGCCTGTGAAAAGGGGTCAGAGCCCTTTTCTTGCGAAAAGGGATCCGACCCGGGGCGTGTTGTAGCACCGGGCCATGCCCGGCGGCCTTTCAGGGCAGCTGCGTGCGCACCCGGGCAAACCGGCGCAGGTCATGCAGGACGCCGCGTTTGTAGACGGCGCAGCGCTCCACGCCCTCTTCCTGGAAACCGTTCTTTTCCAGTACCCGGGCCGAGCCCAGGTTGAAGTCGACCACCGTAGCCTGCAGCCTGAACAGGCGCAGCTCGTCCATCACCCAGGGCGCGAACAGACCGACCACACCGGTCATCAGGCCCCGCCCCCAATGGGCCTGGCCAAGCCAGTAGCCCAGTTCAGCGGTATGCCCGCGCTCGGCCACGCCCTGCTGGGCGCCCACGCTGCCGCAGGCCTGGCCGTCTATCTCGATGGCCAGGTTCAGCGTGCCGGGGGCCAGCACGCGCCCGCCCAGGAAGGCTTCGCCATCCTCGCGGGTGTACGGGTACGGGAAGCGGTCACGCAGCCCACGCGAGACGTCCGCGTCGTTGGCATGGCGCAGCAGGGATTCGAGGTCGTCAGGACGCCAAGGGCGCAGGACGAATCCGTTGCCTTGCAAGCGCGGGGTCAGAGCCCTTGCCCTTTGGGAAAGGGATCCGACCCCGTCGGCGCGATGGTCAGGCATGACCACCCACCGACGGCGAGTCGGCCTCCTGCTTCTCCAGCTCGCGCTTCACTGCTTCCGGCGAACGGGTATACGGGGCCAGCCGCGCGTAGAACGCCGGCACCACGAACAGCGACAGGAAGGTGGAGAGGGTGACGCCGAAGATGATCACGATGCCGATGGTGCCACGGCTGGCCGAACCCGGGCCACCGGCCACCACCAGCGGGATGGCGCCGACCACGGTGGCGATCGAGGTCATCAGGATCGGACGCAGGCGCACCATCGCCGATTCGATGATCGCTTCGCGCACGGTTCGCCCGTCGTCGCGCAGCTGGTTGGCGAATTCGACGATCAGGATGCCGTTCTTGGCCGCCAGGCCGACCAGCATGACGATGCCGATCTGGCTGAACAGGTTCACCGTGCCCCCGCTCAGCCACAGCCCCACCAGCGCACCGAGTACGCCCAGCGGCACGGTCAGCATGATCGTCAGCGGGTGGATGAAGCTCTCGAACTGTGCGGCCAGCACCAGGTACACCACCAGCAGGGCCATGGCGAAGGTCAGCAGCACCGCGCCACCCGCGCTCTGGTACTCGCGCGATTCGCCCTTCCAGTTCACCTGCGCGTACTGCGGCAGCTCTTCGCGCGTCACCTGCTGCGCCCAGGCGATGGCCTCGCCCAGCGGATACCCCGGTGCCAGGCCGGCATTGATGGTGATCGAGCGCAGCCGGTTGAAGCGGTTCAAGGTACCGGCTTCGGCCACTTCGCTCAGCGTGACCAGGTTGGACAACGGCACCAGTTCGCCGGAGGTTGCACGCACGCGGATCGCGGCGAGGTCGGCCGGGCTTGCGCGGCCATCACGGCCGGCCTGGACCAGCACGTCGTACTCCTCGCCGTTGTCGACAAAGGTGGTGACGCGGCGCGAGCCCATCATCGTTTCCAGCGCCGAACCGATCGCGGTAACCGGCACGCCGAGGTCGGCGGCACGCTGGCGGTCGATGTTCACCCGCATCTGCGGCCGGGTTTCCTTGTAGTCCGAGTCCGGGCCGACCAGGCCGGGGTTGTCGGCCATGCGCAGCAGGATGCGATCGCGCCACTGCGCGATCTCGGCGTATTCCGGGCCGCCCAGCACGATCTGGAACGGCTGCCCGCCACTGCGCACCAGTCCGCCACCGACCTGGGTGCGTACGCGCACGCCACGGATGGTGTCCAGTTCCTTCTGCAGTTCGTTGGCTACTTCGGGCGTGCCTTCACTGCGCTGGCGCCACGGCTGCAGGAACACGCTGACGCGGCCGGTGTGCATTTCCTCGCTTGCGCCGAAGCCGCCGGGCACGCGCGGGTTGGCGCGCACGATCGGCTTGTCCGCGCCCACATGCGGTGCCAGCAGCGCTTCCACCTGCTGTACCTGCTGCACGGTGTAGTCGTAGCCAGCGCCTTCCGGGCCGTCGATCATGATCTGGAACGAACCACGGTCTTCGGCAGGGGCCAGTTCCGAAGGCAGCACTTTGATCAGCAGCCAACTGGCCGCCAACGCAGCGACCATCACCAGCAGGTAGATCCACGTGCGATCGACATGATGATCGAGCACGCGACCGTAAGCGCCGGACAGGCGTTCCAGATTGCGGTTGATGAAACCGTGCAGCCCGCGCGGTGCCTGCCCGGTATGCGGCTTGAGCAGCTTGGAGGCCATCATCGGGGTCAGCGTCAGCGCGACGAACGCTGACAGCGCGACCGCTGCGGCCAGGGCCACCGCCAGTTCGCGGAACAGGCGCCCGGTATTGCCTTCCAGGAAACCGACCGGCAGGAACACCGCCACCAGCACGGCGGTGGTGGCGATCACCGCGAACGCCACCTGTGCGGTGCCGCGCTTGGACGCCACCAGCGGTGGTTCTCCCAGGTCGATGCGGCGCTGCACGTTTTCCACCACCACGATCGCATCATCCACCACCAGGCCGATGCACAGCACCAGCGCGAGCAGGGTCAGCAGGTTGATGGAGAAGTCGAACGCATACAGCGCGATGAAGGCCGCCACCAGACACACCGGCACCGTTACCGCAGGAATCAACGCGGCACGGAAGCTGCCGAGGAACAACCAGATCACCGCCAGCACCAGGATCATCGCCTCCACCAGCGTGGCGTACACACGGTCGACAGCGGCCTCGATGAAGGTGGTGTTGTCGAAGGCTACGAAGATCTGCGTGCCCTTGGGCAGGGTCAGTGCGACACGTTCGGCCTCGGCGCGCGCGGTACGCGCCACGTCCAGCGAGTTGGCGGTGGAGGTCTTGACGATGCCCAGGCCGATGCCGGGCTCGCCGTTGCTGCGGTAGTACGCGCGACGTTCGGCCGAGGCCAGCTCGATCTTCGCCACATCGCCCATGCGCACCACGTAGCCGTCACTGCCCTTGCCCAGCGGGATGGTCGCGAAGTCTTCGGGCTTGATGTAGTTGCGCTCCACGCGCAGGGTGAAATCGCGGTCGGTGGATTCGATGCGGCCGGCCGGCAGTTCCACGTTCTCGTTGCGCAGCGCGGTTTCGATGTCGCCGGTGGTGAGGCCGCGTGCAGCCAGCTGGTCGCGGTCCAGCCAGATGCGCATCGCATAGCGCTGGCGGCCACCGATGCGGACCTGGGCCACGCCATCGAGACTGGAAAAACGGTCCACCACGTAGCGGTCGGCGTAGTCGCTCAGTTCCAGCGTGTCCATGGTCGAGGACACCATGTTGAACCAGATGATCGGATCGGCATCGCTCTCGACCTTGGCGATCTCCGGTGGCCGTGCCTCTTCGGGCATGCGGTCGGCCACGCGGCTGACGGCATCGCGCACGTCGTTGGCCGCCGCTTCGATGTCACGGTTGGAGGTGAATTCAATGCTGACCTGCGAACGGCCGTTGGTGCTGCGCGCGTTGATCGTATCGATGCCTTCGATACCGGCCAGCGCATCTTCCAGTACCTGGGTGATGCGGCTTTCGATGACCGCTGCCGAGGCACCGGTGTAGTCCACCGAGACCGAGACGATCGGCGGGTCGATGGCCGGCAGTTCACGCAGGGTCAAGCGGGTGAAGGACATCACGCCCAGCACCAGCAACAGCAGGCTCATCACCACGGCAAACACCGGCCGCTGGATGGAGATGTCGGACAGCTTCATCCGCCGTGACCCTCGGCAGCCGCCGGTGCTTCAACCGTCGCCGGCTGCGCGCCACTGGCGGGCGCGGCGTCGCTGGCCGCCACCTTCAGGCCTGCACGCAACTTGCCGGTGCCGTCCACCACGATGCGCTGGCCTGCCTGCAGGCCCTGCTTGATCTCGACCACGCCAGCGCGACGTGCGCCGGTGACCACGTCCACGCGTTCGACGGTGTCATCGGCCTTGATGCGGTACATGAAGCTGTCGCGACCGACCTGCACCACGGCGATTTCCGGCACCACCAGGGCGGGTCGATCGGGATGGAACAGGCGCACATCGAGCAACATGCCCGGACGCAGTGCATGGTCGCCATTGGCGAAGTCGGCACGTACGGTCACCGCGCGGGTGGCCGGATCGATGCGTGCATCGATGGTGCTGACCTCGCCTTCGAAGGTGCGGCCTGGCCAGGCCACGCTGGTGGCCTGCACCTTATCACCGATGGTCAGCGCGGCCAGCTCCACTTCCGGCACCTGGAAATCGATGTGCATGCGCTCGACGTCGTCGAGGGTGGCGATCACCGTGGTCGGCGTCAGCAGCGTGCCCGGGCTGATCTGGCGGATGCCGAGGACGCCGGCAAATGGCGCGCGCACACGACGATCACCGATGTCCGACTGCATCTGCGCTACGCGTGCTTCGGCGGCGTCGCGGATCGACTTCTGCGTATCCAGTGTCGCGCTGGACACCAACCGCTGTGCTGCCAGTTCGCGCTGGCGCTTGTACAACTGGTCGGCTTCGCGGAAGGTCGCCTGCGCCTGCACCAGTGCGGCCTCCTGGGCCTGACCGCGCAGGGTCACCAGCGGCGCGCCGGCGGCGACCTGCTGGCCACTTTCGAAATGCACGCGCTCGACGATCTCGCTCACCTTGGCGGTGACGCTGATCGATTCGCGCGCCTTGGCCGTACCCAGCGCCTGCAGCGTGTCGTTCCACTGCATCGCCTGCACGATCTGCGCAGTGACCGGCACGGCTTCGCCCTGCCGACGTGCGGCGGCCTCCTGTTTGCCTGCGCACCCGGCCAGCACGGCCAGGCTGAGGCCAAGGGCCAGGGTCGAAGCGATACGAGCCAGCATGAACAATCCAGAGTGATCCACGGCCGCCGAGTGTAGGCAAGGCCCCGCAAAAGCGGTATGTGCCAAGCGTTTACCGGCGTGGAACCGGCGCTGCGATAGCGCCGTGAGCCTCTTCCATGCAAGGGTGCGCCGCACAGTGTCGGCGTATGTCGGGATGTATCCCGGCGCGCTGCAGAGGGCGATGCCGTCGTAGAGTCGGGAAGCCCGGCCAGAGGGCGCCGGGCGGGGTCGGAACCTGGCGGGGATCCGACCCCGTTTCTTTTACCCCGGCAATCCGCCCTGGCCTGCGGGGTCAGTACCGGTAATTCACCTTCATCCACAGGCTGCGGCCGGGCTCGTTGATGCGCACCGGATCGGCCGGGAAACCGAAGTCGGCACTACCGGCCAGATTCAGATGCTCGCTGTAGGCCCGGTCGAACAGGTTGTCGACGCCGGCGCTGAGCTGCAGCTGCGAACTGAAACGATAGGCGGCATTGAGCGCCAGCGTGGCAAAGCCGCTGCTCGGCCCAAGGTCCTGCGCCACCACGTTGCCCTGCCCGTCCGCGACCCGATGCTGATGGGTGACCGCGCGCGCCAGCGCGCCAGCACTCCAGCGCTGGCCTTCCCAGTCAGCGCTCAAGCGCGCTTCCAGCGGCGGCATCTGCGGCAACGGGCGATGCTGGTCGCGGTTCTCGCCCCAGGCATAGGCCAGGGTGCCACCCAGCTTCCACTGCTCGTCCAGCTGCACCTGCAGGCCGGCCTCGGCCCCTGCAATGCGCGCCTGCACGTTGTCGGCCTGGCTCATGCCCATCATGCCGCTGCCGCGATAGGTGAACAGGATGTAGTCCTGGATCTGCCCCGCATAGGCCGAGACCCAGGCCTGCACGCGCGGGCCCTTGTACTGCATGCCGACGTCGAGCTGGGTGGTGCGCTCGGGCTGGATGCCAGCGAAGGCGTTGGTCGCGCCGGTCGGGCCATGGTCGGGCGAGAACAGTTCCCAGTAGTCGGGCATGCGCTGGCTGTGGCCCAGCCCGGCATACCATGTCAGGCCGTCGGCGAGATCCTGTTCGTAGCGCAGGAAACCACTGCCCAGCCATTCCCTGCGGCGCTGGCCGGCGGTCGGATTGGGCATGGCCATCATCATGCCGCCGATGTCGGCACGCTCATCGCGCACGCTGGCGCGATCGATGCGCAGGCCGCCGATCCAGCGCTGCTCGGTGCCAGCGCCGAGGGTCAATTCGGTGAACGCACCGAAGCGGCGGAAGTTGGCGTCGGTGTTCCAGTCCGCTTGCTTGTAAGTGTTGCGGCCCATGCCCATGCGGCCGCGGTGACGGCTGTCCTCGCCATCCACGCCGGCCACCAGCTGCACGTCCTGCCAGCGCCATTCGGAACTGATGCGCCCACCCTGCGTGCGGCGATCCACGTTCGATGCCATGGGCATCGGCATCATGCTGTGCGGGTTCGGCGTACGCAGCGTGTAGTTGTCCATCACGTGATCGGCTTCGTTGTAGTACACGTTGGCCTGCAGCGTGTCCCATGCCCCGGGCAGGTTGCGCTTCTCGAAACGCGCGGCGTAGCTGGTGCGCTCGAACGCGGCACCGTCCATGCCGCGCCCGGCATAGCGCGCGATCGCATCGCCGGCACCGGCGGACACTTCAAGCAGGGTATCGGCATCAGGCGTCCAGCCAACGGCTACGTCGCCATTCCACTTGCGCCATTTCGACGGAACCACATCACCGTTGCCGTCCTTGTAGTCATCAGCTTCGGAACGATTGCCGCTGGCACGCACATAACCCGTCGGATTGCCCAACGTCAGGTCCAACACCTGGTCGTTGCGGTTGCGCGAACCGACCAGCGCGCTGGCGTCGGCACGCAGTCCCGGCTCGTCGAAACGCGGGGTATCCCGTTCGAAGCGCACCGTGCCCGCAGACGCACCCGCGCCCCAGCGCACGCTCTGCGGGCCCTTGATGATGGTCAGCCGGCCAAAGCTCTCCGGCGAGATGTACGACAACGGGTTGTCCATGCGCGAGGGACACGCACCAATAAGATTGCCATCGTTGCTGAGGATGTTCAGCCGCGAACCGAACATGCCACGCAGCACCGGATCGCCGTTGGTGCCGCCGTTGCGGATGGCGGAAAAGCCGGGAACGGTCTTCAGGTAATCGGCGCCATCGCTGGCCGGCACCGGCTGTCGCGGCAGGCGCGGATCGGTCACCCAGTGCAAGGGTGAGGACGGTGCAGCGGCGGTGACCACCAGCGTATCCAGCGTCCGCGCATCTTCAGCGGGCGCGGCATGGGCAAAGGGCGCGGTCAAGGCAACGCCAAGGGCAAACGGCAGGCGCGCACGGGCGCCCGCACCGGGGAAAGTCATTTTCATGGGAACAGCTCCAAGGTACGCACGCGCGCACGACGCCCTTGCAGGCATCGTGCGACGGATTCGATAGGGAAATCAGCGGACGGTGGAGATCGGCGGCGGGCCACGCGCGGCGTGTGCCGGCCAATGCAGCAGCGGCAGTCGCAGCTGTGACCATGGGAACACCAGCGTCGGCCGCCACAGCAGGGGCAGCAGCAGCACCAGCACTGCCAGCCACGGCAGCAGGCGCATGGCCAGCACGCAGTACTCGCAGGCCTCGCCATGCATGGCGTGCGGATCGGCGGGCGGGGTCGGATCCCTTTGCCCTGTCAAAGGGATCTGACCCTCAGCCATATCGCCGTGATGCATGTGGGCATGGTCCATGCCGCCATGCATTGTGGATGGGGTCAGAGCCCTTCCCTGTGGTGAAGGGATCTGACCCTGAGGCGCCTGCAGCGCGCGGCTGACCAGCGGCGCGAGCACCATCAGCAGCGTCGCCATGAAGGCGAGCTGGAGCAGCGCTCGATGCAGCTGGACGGTGCGGATCACCGCGCTAGTGTAGAGGTGCCCCCCGGGGGCGCCGTGCGACGAACCGTCGCAGGAGAGGGGTTATCGGCAGGGCTGCGCCCTGCACCCGCCGAATCGACGGCAACGGCAACGGCAACAGCGGGCATTCCGTGGGATGGCGGGGTGGGTCCGGTTGCGGGGGCCGCTGCAAGTACGTCCATGTAAGCTCGGTCGCCGCATCCATGCGGCTCACGCCCCCGCAACCGGACCCACCCCGCCTTCGACAGATTTGCGCGATCTGTTGGAATCGCTCTTGGGGTCAGATCCGTTTTCTTTAGGAAAACGGATCTGACCCCAGATTGATTTCGATATCTGAAAGAGATTCATCCACGCATGGCGTGGATCTACCGTGTCGACCAAGGTCGACACCTACCAACAGCCGTCGGAATCTGTCAGAGGCGGGGCGGTGTGGGCAGGCAGGACCGTTGGCGCCATGGATGGCGCCATCGAGCCCCCAGGGATGGGTTTACGGCGTGTCCTGCCTGCCCACACCGCCCTGCCACCCCACGGAAGCCAGCTATTGCCGTTGCTCCGGCTTTGCCGTTGATTCGGCGGGTGCAGGGCGCAGCCCTGCTCGCCCCCGCCTCAGACTGTGATCGTCTGCGTCAGCGATTCCCAGGTCGGCGGCACCGGCCAGGACGCGGCCTGGTTGCCGTCCAGCACCCGCCGCAGATCGCGCGGGTCGATCTGCGGGGCCAGCACGTGCACCAGTTCCAACGCGTAATCGCGCAGCACCCGGTCGCGCGGCAGCACCGCCCAGGCGACGCACTCGGTGATCGGCGCCGGCGCCGGCCATACCCGCAGGTCCTCATCGTTGGCGCTGATCGCCATCTCGGCCAGCAGCCCCACCCCCAGACCCGTGCGCACATAGGTCTTGATCAGGTCGGCGTCCAGAGCGGTCAGCGCCAGATCGGGTACCAGGCTCTGCGCGGCAAAAGCGCGCTGCAGGGAGGAGTTGGGTCGGGTGGAGGATTCATAGCTGATCAGCGGCTGGCGGGCCAATGCTGCCAGGTCCGGTACGCGGCCGGCGCGGTCCAGCGGATGGCCCTTGGGCACCACCACCAGCCGCCGCCAGCGGAACAGCGGCACGGCGATGCCGTCGCTGGGTTCGCTGCCGGCGGTACTGATGATCGCGATATCGGCATCGCCCTGGTTCAGCCGGTCCAGCGCATCGGCCTCACCCGCCTGCTGCAGGTGCACGCTGACCTGCGGATAGGCCTGTTTGATGCGCGCCACGGCCGGCGGCAGTACGAAGCGGGCCTGGGTGTGGGTGGTGGTCAGAATCAGCTGGCCCTGGCTCTCGCGGCGCTGGTTGGCCGCGTAGGTGCGGATGTTGTTGGCTTCGGACAGCACGGCGCGGGCGCGGCTGATCACTTCGGTGCCGGCCGGGGTGACCGACTCCAGGCTGCGCCCCTTGCGCACGAACAGCAGGAAGCCCAGTTCGTCCTCCAGCTGCTTGAGCTGCTTGGACAGGCCAGGCTGGGTGGCATGCACGCGCGAGGCGGCGAGCGTGATGTTCAGCTCGGCGTCGGCGATGGCAACCAGATAGCGCAGCTGGGTCAGCGTCATGGCAGGCGGGCGATGTGGGGGCGGAGGTCCACTCTAGGGTCAATTGCCGTCACCAGCTTATAACCAAAGGTTGTTTAAGAAAGGTATCTGGTCATTTCCGGGCGTCATATGCCGGCGCTACGGTCAGCCGGCAGCCGCTGGCCTGAACAGCCAGCCCTCTTCCCTTCTGCCCGCCGAGCCCGGCGCGGCCTGCTCCTGGAGCGCTCCCATGGCCCTGTACGACTCCATCCTCGACACCATCGGCAATACCCCCATCGTCAAGCTGCAGCGTTTGGCGCCGCAGGGCGTGACCGTCTACGCCAAGGTTGAATCCTTCAATCCGGGCGGCTCGGTGAAGGATCGCCTGGCGCTGGCGATCATCCTCGATGCCGAACAGCGTGGCCTGCTCAAGCCGGGCGACACCATCGTCGAAGCCACCTCGGGCAACACCGGCGTCGCCTTGGCGATGGTGGCCGCCGCACGCGGCTACAAGTTCGTGGCGACCATGGTCGAGACCTTCTCGGTGGAACGCCGCAAGCTGATGCGCGCCTACGGCGCGAAGGTCATCCTGACCCCGGCCGCCGAGCGCGGCAGTGGCATGGTGCGCAAGGCGCGTGAGCTGGCCGAGGAGCACGGCTGGTTCCTGGCCAGCCAGTTCGCCAACCCGGCCAACCCGGCCTACCACCGCAACACCACCGCCGCGGAGATCCTGCGTGATTTCGCCGGCAAGCGCCTGGACTACTTCGTCAGCGGCTGGGGCACCGGCGGCACGCTGACCGGCGTCGGCGAGGTGCTGAAGGTCGCCCGCCCCGACACCCGCATCATCGCCACCGAACCGGCAGGTGCCGCATTGCTGAAGGGCGACGACTGGAAGCCGCACAAGATCCAGGGCTGGACCCCGGACTTCGTGCCCGATGTGCTCAACCGCAATGTGGTGGACGAACTGGTGACGGTGGAGGATGACCGCGCGATCGCCACCGCCCGCCGGCTGGCGGCAGAGGAAGGCATCTTCGTCGGTATCTCCGCCGGGGCCACCGTGGCCAGCGCATTGGACGTGGCAGATCGCGCTGAACCGGGCGCGGTGATCCTGGCGATGTTGCCGGACACGGGTGAACGCTACTTCTCCACGCCGCTGTTCGCCGACGTCAATGAAGGTTCCGACGACGACTGGTTGGCCGGTCTGCCCTGATCGCCGCGTTGTCGATGACAGCAGGATGACGCCCACCCTAGCGGTGGGCGTTTCCATTTGGGCAATCCTGACTGGGCATTGCTGCTGGAAGCGGACCGTTTCCCCAGCAAATCAGAAGCAATCCACTTCAGGAACTTTCGTTTTGCCTGCGCGCGGCGCTCGCTTCAGCCTGCGTGAAGGCGCTGCCGGCCATCGTGCATGAACAGCGCGGATCGCAGTGCGTGAGACGGTCATGACGCAGCATCGATGCCCTGTCCCGCAAGATGCGGGTGCAGCCAGCGTGGGCACGGCGCGCAACAACTACAGGCAGGAGACGGACGCATGAAGATCGAAGTGTGGCAGGGCGACATCACGGCCCTGGCGGTGGATGCGATCGTCAACGCGGCCAATGAATCACTGCTCGGCGGCGGCGGTGTCGACGGCGCGATCCATCGTGCGGCCGGCCCCGGCCTGTTGGCCGAGTGCGAGCGTCTGCCGGAGCTGCGCCCCGGCGTGCGCTGCCCGACCGGTGAGGTGCGCGCAACCGATGCCCATGCACTTCCGGCACGGCACGTACTGCACACCGTCGGCCCGGTCTGGCACGACGGCCAGCGCGACGAGCCGGCACTGCTGGCGAACTGCTACTGGAAGTCGCTGCAGCTGGCCGAATCGCTGAACCTGCAGTCGATCGCGTTCCCGGCCATCAGCTGCGGGGTGTATGGCTATCCGCTGTACCAGGCGGCGCAGATCGCGGTGACCGAAACACTGGCCTGGCAGCGCAGCCACGCTCAGCCGATGCGGATCGTGCTGGTGGCATTCAACACGGCAACCGCCAAGGCCTACCAGCAGGCGCTGTCGGCCGCAGGCCAGGTCGCCGACAGTGGACGCGGGTCGCTGCTGCCACCACTGGGCGATACCGGATTCGTGCCGGCGCATTGAAACAATGCGGGGCGTGGAAGAAAAAAGGCCGGGCATTGCCCGGCCTTTTCGTTTACATCCGCCGCGACAGCGTCAGTTCGTTACTTCGGCGGCAGCGTCGGCCGCCGCCGTAGCAGCAGCCGATGCGGCGGCCGAAGCGGCGCCGTCGACCTGCACGCGTACTTCCACCATGCCCGCTTCGTCGCTCAGGCTGGTCACGTCCACGGTGTAGTGGCCGGCCGGCAGCGATTCTTCCAGGCGCGCGTTTGTGCCATTGCCACCATCGTCGTCCACCAGCTCCACGTTCGAACCGACCACGCGCAGCACCGTATCCACCTGGCTGGAAATCGCATCCAGGCGCACATCGGCCGGACGCGGCAGGCTCAGCAGGAAGCGGCGGCGACCTTCGCCATCGAGCATGGCGAACACGCTGCCGGAGTTCGGCAGGGTGGTGCCGTCACGCATGACCATGTTGGCCGGCAGCTCGGTGCGCTTGGCGGTCAGCTTGAAGGCGCCGGTACCGTCTTCGCCCAGGCTGCGCACACGCAGGGTGTACTTGCCCGGTTCCAGCGGCATGCCGATGCGCGAATTGGTGCCGTCACCGCCGTCGTCGTTCTCTGACTGTGCGCCGTTGCCGTCCAGCTTCAGCACGGTATCGAACGCATCCGATTCCAGGCGGATCTCGTACATGCCCGCCTTGTCCACCTGCAGGGTGTAATCCTGCGACTTGGAGACCAGCAGGTCGACGATCTCGCCTTCGGCCACCATCGGCTTGCCGTCATACGGCACCAGCTTCTCGGCACGCAGGCGGTACGGGCCGAAGGCGGAGGGGCCGTCGGCATTGATGGCCACCTGGTAGCTGCCGGTGCCATTGGCGCGGAATGCCAGCGAGACGTCGTCGCCGCGCTCGTAGCCCGAGCTGCTGCTGGCCACCAGCACGCCGTTGTTGAACACGGCGATCGAGCCGCGCAGCGCGCCGGTCAACTTGATGCCGACCAGCTGCTTGTCGTCCAGCTTCAGCTGGTACAGCTGATGGTGGCTGCCATCATTGAAATTGACGCCGCTGCGCGAGGTGATTTCGCCGGATACCGGCTTGTCGAACTCCAGCGAGGGGGCCTTGCCCACGTCCGTGCTGCCACCCATCCGGTTGCAGCCGCCGACAGCCAGCACCGTGGCAACGGCCAGCGTGATTGCGGTGATACGCATGCTTTTTCTCCTTGGCCTTCCATGTATGCCCCACGCACTGGCCTGGCGTGCGGGAGGCGGCAACGATACCGGCAAAAGCAAACGCCGGCGTGATGCCGGCGCTGCCTTGTTCAGTTCATGCTGCGAAACAGCGGATCAGCCGTTCCACTTGCCCAGGGCGGCCTGGCCGTTTTCCTTGGCACGCTCGTAGACGGTCTTCTGCGCGGCGGCGTAGTTGCCCTTCATGTCCTTGCCCCACAGCTTCAGTGCCGCCTGCTGCATGGCACGGCCATAGGAGAAGCTCAGCGGCCACGGCAGGTGACCCATCTGGTTCATGGCATTGAGGTGGGCGGTGGACTGCTCATCGCCCTGGCCACCGGACAGGAACACCACGCCCGGCAGGATCGCCGGCACGGTGCTCTTCAGGCACATCACGGTCGACTCGGCCACTTCCTCGACGTCGGCCTGCTCGTCGCAGCCCTTGCCGGAGATGACCATCGAAGCCTTCAGGATGGTGCCTTCCAGCAGCACGTTCTGCTGGTACAGCGCGTCGAACAGCGAGCGCAGGGTGGCTTCGGTGACTTCGTAGCAGGTCTCGATGTCGTGCTCGCCGTCCATGATCACTTCCGGCTCGACCATCGGCACCAGGCCGCATTCCTGGCACAGCGCGGCATAGCGGGCCAGCGCATGCGCGTTGGACTCGATGCAGGTGCCCGACGGAATGCTCTCGCCGATGTTGATGACCGCACGCCACTTGGCGAAGCGCGCGCCCAGCTTGTAGTACTCCTGCAGCCGCTCACGCAGGCCGTCCAGGCCTTCGGTGACCAGCTCGCCCGGGCAACCGGCCAGCGGGTGCGCACCCTTGTCCACCTTGATGCCCGGAATCATGCCGTGGTCGGTCATGTACTTGGCGAACGGCACGCCGTCCTTGGTCGACTGACGGATGGTCTCGTCGTACAGGATGGCGCCGGAAATATGCTCGTTGAGCTTCGGCGTGGTCAGCAGCAGTTCGCGGTAGGCGCGACGGTTCTCTTCGGTGTTCTCGATGCCGACGCTGGCAAAGCGCTTGGCGATGGTACCGGTGGATTCGTCGATCGCGATGATGCCCTTGCCCGGGGCAACCATGGCCTGGGCGGTTTCAGCCAGCTGTTCGATGCTCATGTACTTCCTGTGGCGGGTGCGGGAAAAATGTAAGTATAGCCCCGCTACCCGTTGCCCCGACGTGGAGGCTCGGATGGAACCGGTTCCACTGTCTGTGCGGGTCAGGAAATGTCCTGCCGGATCGGGTCAGAGCCCCTTCGGGGATCTGACCCCGGGGTCGGACCCGCGCAGCGGCTCCGACCCGACGCGACACGTCTTACAGGTCGCCGAGACCGCTGGCGCGGCCGTCGTCGCCCACTTCCAGCAGGCGCAGGGTATTGGTCGCGCCGTGGGTTTCCATGTGCTCACCGCTGGTGAACACCACACGGTCGCCGGCCTGCAGCATGCCGCCTTCCACCAGCAGGCGGATGCTGCCGCGTGCGGCTTCGCGCGGGGTGAAGCCACGGCTGTCGAAGTTGATCGGGAACACGTCGCGCATCAGCGCCATCTGCCGGCGAGCGCCATCGTGGCGGGTAACCGCGAACACCGGTGCCGAGGCACGGAAACGCGACAGGTAGCGGGCGGTGCCACCGGATTCGGTCATCGCCACGATCGCGCGCACGCCCACGTGCTGGGACAGGAACATGGTGGCCATGGCAATGGCCTGGTCGGCGCGTTCCAGGTTGCGCGGCGAGGCGCCGAAATCGGTCTCGGTCTGGAACTGGCGTTCGGCACCGAGGCAGATACGCGCCATCGCTTCGACCGCCTTGACCGGGTACATACCAGCGGCGGTTTCGGCCGACAGCATCACCGCATCGGTACCGTCGATGACCGAGTTGGCCACGTCCAGCACTTCGGCGCGGGTCGGGATCGGGCTTTCGACCATCGACTGCAGCATCTGGGTGGCGGTGATCACCACCTTGTTCTGCGCCAGCGAGGCCTTGATGATCTTCTTCTGCAGGCCCGGCAGCTCGGCATCGCCGATTTCCACGCCAAGGTCACCACGCGCCACCATCACCACGTCACTGGCGTCGACGATCTCTTCCAGGTTCTCGATGGCTTCGGTGCGCTCGATCTTGGACACCAGCGCGGCGTAGCAGCCGTGCGACTCGGCGATCTCGCGCGCATCGTTCATGTCCTGCGCATTGCGGCAGAACGACACGGCGATGAAGTCCACGCCGATCTTGGCGACGATGCCGATCAGCTCCTTGTCGCGCTCGGTCAGCGCGCCCAGCGACAGGCCACCGCCCTGCTTGTTCAGGCCCTTGCGATCGGACAGCACGCCGTCGTTGAGCACGGTGTTGATGATGCGCTCGCCATCCACTTCCACGACCTGCAGCTGCATCAGGCCATCGTCGAGCAGCAGCACGTCGCCGGCGGTCACGTCCTGCGGCAGGCCGAGGTAGCTCACGCCCACCTGGGTGGTGTCGCCCGGCGGCGGGGTCGCCGAGGCGACCAGGTCGAAGCGGTCGCCCGCTTTGAGCTTGATCTTGCCTTCGGTAAAGCGCTCGATGCGGATCTTCGGGCCCGGCAGGTCGGCCAGGATGCCCACTTCCACGCCCACCCGCTGCGCGGCGGCACGCACATCGGCGGCGCGCTTGGCCTGGCCGGACGGGTCACCGTGGCTGAAGTTGAGGCGCACCACATTGACGCCGGCGCGGAACAGATCCTCCAGCACGCCCGGCGGATCGGTAGCCGGACCGAGGGTGGCAAGGATCTTGGTGCGACGCTGACGCTCGAACATGATGGATGGGCCTCTCCCGTTAAAGGACGGAAATTAGCACATCCTTCACGTCCCATGTATACGGTTACAGCCTTGTGCTGCCTGACTCTGCGGGACATCGCACGGACATGTTCCGGACATACGCCGGTCGATGGCAGCGGAAACGCCGCCGGGCAAGGCCCGGCGCGCGCCATCGTCTACCTCAGGCCAGCAGTGCCAGCAGGTGTGCCGGATCACGGGCCAGTTGCCCGGCACCGGCCTCGGTCAGCTCCTGCTCGCCGCCAAAGCCCCATAGCACGCCCACGCTGCGCAGGCCGTGGTGACGGGCGCCTTCGATGTCCATGCGGCGGTCGCCGATCATCCAGCAGCGTTCCGGCGCCAGCTGCAGCCGATGCAGCGCCTCGCCCACCAGCTGCGGCTTGCTGCTGCGCGAACCATCCGGCGTTGAACCGATCACGTCCTCGAACAGCTCACCGAACGGCAGATGCTCGACGATGCGGCGTGCATGGGGTTCGTTCTTGGCGGTGACCACCGCAAGACGATGGCCGCGTGCGTGCAGCGCGCGCACCGCCGCTTCAATGTCCGGATAGATCGTGTGCTCGCGCCAGCCTTCCACGTCGAAGCGCTCGCGATAGAAGGCCACGGCCTGCTCCACCCGTTCGGCATCCCCGAACAGCGGCGCGAACGTGGTGCGCAGCGACGGGCCGATCCAGCCCAGCAGCGTTTCCTGCGAAGGCACCGGATGGTCCATCTTCTGCAGCGCATAGGCGATGCAGGTGGTGATGCCCACTTCCGAATCGATCAGCGTGCCGTCCATGTCGAAGAAGAGCGTTGCACGCTCTTCTCCATCCACCCGCAGGTCGACGCTCATGCGCCGCGCGCGGCCAGGGCAGCCACTGCCGGCAGCGTCTTGCCTTCCAGGAATTCCAGGAACGCGCCGCCACCGGTGGAGATGTAGCTGACCTGCTGGGCGATATCGAACTTGTCGACCGCGGCCAGGGTATCGCCGCCACCGGCGATGGAGAACGCCGGCGAGCTGGCGATGGCGCGGGCCAGCGCTTCGGTGCCCTTGCTGAAGGCTTCGAACTCGAACACACCCACCGGGCCGTTCCAGACCACGGTGCCGGCCTTCTGGATCAGCTGCGCGTACTGCGCCGCGGTCTGCGGGCCGATGTCCAGGATCAGGTCGTCCTCGGCCACCGCATCGACTGCCTTCACTTCGGCAACCGCGTCGGGCAGGAACTGCCTGGCGGTGACCACGTCCACCGGCAGCGGGATGTCCGCACCGCGCGCCTTGGCGTCGGCCACGATCTTCCTGGCGGTATCCAGCAGGTCCGGTTCGTACAGCGACTTGCCGACCTTGTAGCCGGCCGCCGCGATGAAGGTGTTGGCGATGCCGCCACCGACGATCAGCTGGTCGACCTTGCCGACCAGGTTGGCCAGCAGTTCCAGCTTGGTGCTGACCTTGCTGCCGGCGACGATGGCCAGCAGCGGCTTGGCCGGTGCATCCAGTGCCAGTGCCAGCGCATCCAGCTCGGCCATCAGCAGCGGGCCACCGGCAGCAACCGGGGCAAAACGGATCACGCCATGGGTGGACGCCTGCGCACGGTGCGCGGTACCGAACGCATCCATCACGAACACATCGCAGAGGGCGGCGTACTTCTTCGACAGGGCTTCATCATCCTTGCCCTCGCCAACGTTCATGCGGCAGTTTTCCAGCAGCACCAGCTGGCCCGGCTGCACGTCGACGCCGTCGACCCAGTCACGCACCAGCGGCACTTCGCGGCCCAGCAGCACCGACAGGCGCTCGGCCACCGGCGCCAGCGAATCGGCTTCGCTCCACACGCCTTCCTTCGGGCGGCCCAGGTGCGAGGTGACCATCACCGCCGCGCCCTGCTCCAGCGCGCGTTTGAGCGTCGGCAGGGAAGCGGTGATGCGCTGTTCGGAGGTGATGCGGCCATTCTCGATCGGCACGTTCAGATCCTGGCGGATCAGCACGCGCTTGCCGGAGAGGTCGAGGTCGGTCATGCGGACGATGGACATGGGCAACTCTTTGGCTCTGGAGATGGGATGCCGGTTTGCGGCAGAAGGTCATTGTATCGGGTGGCGATGCCTGCGGCAGGCAGAGGCCAACGGCAACGGCAACGGCAACAGCAACGGCCAGAGCGCTGGCGCTTCGTGGCGCTGTGGGTGGGCCGGGGCGGTGTGGGTTGGCAGGGGACGCCGTGAATCCGTCCATGGAGGCTTGGTCGCCGCATCCATGCGGCTCACACCCCTGCCAACCCACACCGCCCCGGCCTCGACAGGTTCATGAGGCGGAGCGGATGGCAAAGGCGGAAGCAAGAGCGTTTTCTGGTGTCGGATGAAGGAAGAAGGGGTCGGAGCCGTTTTCCTGCGGAAAACGGATCCGACCCCGACGGCCCTCGAGCGAAGCGACCCGCTTTGGCTTTGGCTCTTGCTCTTTTTTTCTCTTCCGTGGGTGGACGCACACGGAAATTGTCAGAGGCCGGGCGGGGTGGGTTCGCGGGGGTGTCCGCGGCATGGATGCCGCGGCCAAGCCTCCATGGACGGATTCACGGCGTCCCCCGCGAACCCACCCCGCCCGGCCAAGCGCGGCTTTTGCTCCATGCGACCAACCGCCACCCACGAGGGGCTCTGCCGTTCGCCGCAAACTACGCCGAAGGCGACGGCTTCTGCTTCAGCAGGCTCAACGCCAGTCCGCCGACAACCAGCACGCCCAGTCCCAGCAACGCCCACAGCAGCCACGCCTTCCAGTCGTGCTGCGGCTTCAGCGCCGCATCACCGGCCAGCGTCTCCGGACTGCCTTCCAAGCGTGCCAGCGTCGGCTGCCACGACGGATCATTGCGCTGGCGCAGTTCCTCGATCAGCACCGTGATCGGCGCCTCGGCACGGCGCGCGGTCGTACTGCCCACGGCCAGTGCGTAGGGCGCTGCGCCCTGGCTGAGGAACACCATCACTTCCGGCTGATAGCCCAGGCGCAGGGTCGGGGCGCTGGTGGTCTCCACCGGGCTCGCTACCAGCTTCCAGTAGCGGTCGCGGTACATGCCGCCCAACGGCTGTGCCGCCGATTGCTGGCGCTGACCCGGTGCACCCTGCTGCAACTGGTAAGCGATCCACGGCGCACTGCGGCGCTGCCATTCGGCGGCAGCATCATCGCGACTGAACAGGGTCCACTGCACCAGGCTGTTGTCGGTGCTGGCCACATCGGCCCGGGTCACCGGGAATCGACCATCCAGTTCGAAGGTGAATTCACCCTTGCCCTGCGCGGTCGGCGTCAGCGACAGCCACTCCCAAGGCACCGTTGCCGGCGCCGGCGGCAGTTCCGCCAATACGCTGCGCAGCTCCGGCAGGCGCGCCTCGCCCTGCGGCAGGATCCGCAGGTAGCGCACGTTGCTGTCGACCTGCAGGCGACGCTGCAGCAGGCGCTTGCCCGCGCGCTGCAGGTCCACCAGGGGTACATCGCGGGCGATCGACTGCCAGCGCTGCAGATCGTCACTGGCATCAAGCTGCACCTGCGCCTGCAGCGGCTGGCCACTTTCAGCCCAGTCCAGCACCAGCGCTGCCAACGGTTGCTGACCGAGCACGCTGGCATCGATCAACCAGCCGCCCTGCCCGTTCGCCACTGCACCACCACCGAGCCGAGCCTCGACCCGGCGCACACGGCCGTCGGTGTCGCGCTCGGTCAGCAGCTGCAGATCGTTGCGCTGGGCCTCGGCCAGCGGCGGCAGCGGGAACCACGGCAGCTCGCGCTGCACCGGTGGTTGCGCCAACGGCTGGTCCGGTGCCAGCAGCGCCGACGGCAATGCCTGGCCAGCGGCGTTGAACACCTGCAGGTCGCCCAGATCGGCTGCGCCTGCACGGCGATAGATCGCCGGCTCCAGCACCACGCGGTAGGCACCGGACTGCGCGCTGGACAGGCTCAGCGGCCATTGTTCGGCGTACTGCGCGCGGTAGTCCGTGGCCTGTGCAGCAACTGCACCGGCCACGCCGAACAATACCGGCAGCAACGCTCGGCTCCACTTCCTCATTGGTTTTCCTCCACGGTTGGCGGCGCGCTCGGCGGCGCGGGCGCCAGGTAGCCCACCACGGTGCACAGCAGGCCGTAGGCGATGAACGATGCGATTCCCAGCAGGTTGCCCAGGTGCTGTCGGTCGATCAGCACCAGCTTGGCCAGCACCACGGCCATCAACACGGCGCCGACCATCCACAGCACACGCTGGCCGCGACGCGAGCCCCACACCCAGGCGATCACGCCAAGCACGCTCCACAACACGGTCAGGCTGGTCTGGGCCAGGCTGAAGCGGGCCATCGACGGATCCCATACCACCCCGCCCCAATGGTGCACGCCATGCAGCACGGTGCTGGTCAACGCGATGAAACCGGCCACGGCCAGCACCGGTACACGCAACCGCTGCAGCGGCGCCGGTCCCTGTGCGCCATACAGCCAGCGCGCGATCAGCAACAGGCTGACCCACTGTGCCAGTTCGGCAGGATTGATCAGCGGCAACCACGGCAACGGCGTGGCGTCGCCCGCCAGGGTCAGGCCGAACAACCAGGCCAACGCCAGCACCGCGAAAATCACGCTCTGCAGCGGCAGGCGCACCGGATCAAACGTTGCACCCAGCGGCCATCGCAGCACGTTCCAGCGCCACAGCGACAGCGCCGCCAGCAGCAACCACGGCAGGGTCACCAGCAATGCGGTCCAGCCCTGCGCCAGGCGCGCATCACCGCCGCCCCACAGGGCCAGCAGCGAAAGCAGCGATGGCCACAGCAGCCACCACAAGAACTGCGCGATGCGGGCCACGCCGCCACTGCCCTGACGCAGGCACAGCAGGCTGCGCACGCCGAGCACCGCGAACACTGCCCACGCCAATGCGCCATAGCCGGCAAACGGCTGCTGGTGCGCGTCGCTCTGCAGCAGCGCCAACGGGAAGCCCGCTGCCAGCATCACCAGCGCGGTCACGCCCAGCGCACGTGCCGGCATGCGGCGCTGTACTTCCGACGCCAACCAGGCGGTGACGGCGGCCAGCACCAACACCGCGTCGGCCTGCACCGAATGCTGGAAGAAGCGGCCGATTTCATGCACCAGACCGCCCAACCACCACAGCAGGCCCCACAGGTAGTACGCCAGGGCGATGTCATGCCGCTGTCTGCGCTGATAGCTCCACGCCGCCGCGAAACCTGCCACGGCCAGCAGCAGCGCGCCGATCGCGGTCGGGTTGAGCAGGAAGCGCTGGTCCTGGTGCCAATGGTCGGCCCCCACCACAAACGCGAATGCGGCAGCGAGCTGCAGCAGCGCTCCGGTCACCTGCGGCAACCAGCGCTTCTGGCGCAACCCCAGCCACGCCAGGCCGGCACCTTCCAGCGCGAATACCGCGCCGGTGGCACGCGCCGAGAAGGCCAACGGCACTGCCAGCGTCGCAAAGCCCACGGCCAGTACCGCATGCGACTGCGCCAGCACCGTGTAAGACGCGCGCGCGATCAGAGCGCGTGCCAGCAATGCATAGATCGCGGCCAGGCCCAGCGCACACAGGGCCAGCGTCATCGGCTGTTCGTGCAGCATGCCAGCCTGCAGCGAGAAGGCGATCAGCGGCGTGCCGAACACCAGGCTGCCGTCGACCAGATCGCGACGCCCGGCCGGCTGCCGGCGCGCATACAACAGCGGAATCAGCAGGTAGAAGGTGAAGAACAGCAGCAGGAACGGCTCAGTGCTTGCGAACTTGGCCGCGTCGTACTGCAGCACGCCCCAGAACGTGCCGATGCCGAAGGTGAACGCGAAACCGAGCAGGTTCAGCACACGCCACGGGCGATACCAGGCGATGGCGAAAATGCCCGCGTTGAGCACGGCGTAGTAGCTGAACAGCCCGACGTGGTTGCCACTGCCGGTGGACAGCCACAGCGGTGCCATGAAGCCTGCAAGGATGCCCAGCACCGCCAACGTGCGCGAGTTCTGCACCACCGCCAGCACGCACAGCCCCGCGACCAGCGCGATCGAGCTGGCAAAAGCGAAACCGGGCGCGAGCAGATCGAAACGCTTGAAGGCAGCGAAGATGGTCAGCAGCAGCACGCCGATGGCGCCGCCCTGCAAGGCCAGCGCGAACATCCGCCGGCGCTCGCGCTGGTGCCAGCCGAAGGCCAGCAGGCCCAGCGCACCGACGGTGATGCCCGCCAGCCGCAGTTCGACCGGCACCACCAGCCAGCCCTGGTCGCTGACGTACTTGAGCAGCGCGGCGACACCGGCCAGCAGCACCAGCATGCCGATCTTCACCGGTACGTTGCCCTGGGTGAACCAGTGTTTGACCGCGCCAATCGCGCGCTCCACCAGGTTCGGCAGGGCCGGTTCGGCCGGCAGCGGCGGCAATGTCGGCTCCGGTGGCAACGGCGGTGGCGGCAGCGGACGCGCGGGCTGGGCCGGTGTCGGCAGCTCCTCGCGGGCGGCGACCGGCGCCGATGCCGGGATTGCCGTGGGCCGCAGGAACGAGGGTTCGCTGCTGGGCTCGCGTGTTGCCGCAGGCGCGCGCGGCGGCTCGGCCACGGCCGAGGGCGCACGGCGGACCGTCCCTGCCGGAGTGGGCGCGACCTGCACGGTCTGTGCGGCCTCCAGCGCGGCGACCCGCCGGCGCAGACCGGCAATCATCACCAGCGCCACCACCAGCAGCAGCGGTATCGCCAGCAGGACCAGTACTGCCAGGACCAAGAGTGCTTCCATTCCTCGCCTTCCAATGCGATCCCGCGCCACGATGGCGGCGGTCGACGGGCCCATGCTACGTCAGGCCGGGCCCCATAAACGACGAACCCCGGCCAGGCCGGGGTTCGCGCAACGATCTTCGCGAGCCTTACTTGGCTGCGACGACCTTGGCCATTTCCAGGCACTTGTTGGAATAGCCCCACTCGTTGTCGTACCACGACACGAGCTTGACGAAGGTGCCGTCGAGGGCGATGCCGGCGTCGGCGTCGAACACCGAGGTGTGGGTTTCACCGCGGAAATCGGTGGCCACCACCTTGTCTTCGGTGTAGCCCAGGATGCCCTTCAGCGCGCCTTCGCTCTGTGCCTTCACTTCGGCGCAGATCTCGGCGTAGGTGGCTTCCTTTTCCAGCTCGACGGTCAGGTCGACCACCGACACGTCCGAGGTCGGGACGCGGAAGCTCATGCCGGTCAGCTTCTTGTTCAGTTCCGGAATGACCACGCCGACCGCCTTGGCCGCACCGGTGGAGGACGGAATGATGTTCTCCAGGATGCCGCGGCCGCCGCGCCAGTCCTTGTTGGACGGGCCATCGACGGTCTTCTGGGTGGCGGTGGCCGCATGCACGGTGGTCATCAGGCCGCGCTTGATGCCCCACTTGTCATTGATGACCTTGGCCAGCGGCGCCAGGCAGTTGGTGGTGCAGGAGGCGTTGGAGATGATCGCCTGGCCAGCGTAGGTCTTGTCGTTCACGCCGAACACGAACATCGGCGTGTCGTCCTTCGACGGTGCCGACAGGATGACCTTCTTGGCGCCGGCATCGATGTGCTTCTGCGCGCTGACCTTGTCCAGGAACAGGCCGGTGGCTTCGAGCACGACGTCGACACCGACTTCGTCCCACTTCAGGTTGGACGGATCGCGCTCCTGGGTCAGGCGGATCTTCTTGCCGTTGACCAGCAGATCCTTGCCATCGACGGCGACGTCGGCCTTGAAACGACCGTGCACGGAGTCGTACTTGAGCATGTAGGCCAGGTAATCCGGCTCCAGCAGATCGTTGATGGCCACGATTTCGATGTCGTCGCCGAAGTTCAGCACCGCCGAGCGCAGGACGTTACGACCGATGCGACCGAAACCGTTGATACCAACCTTGATTGCCATGTTCTCAAGCTCCTGCAGCCGCGACAGGTGCGGCGGGGTGGATAGGGCCCACAAGTCTAGCAGGCCGGCCTTGACCACCGCCGGCCAAGGCCGCCCCCCGGGAAGGGGGCCGGACAGGATTTGATCCGGATCAAAGCGTTAGCGCGGCGTGAGGCCGAGACTGGCCACATCCACCCAGCAACGAGATCACCCCCATGCGCAAGACCTCCCCCCTGATCGTGGCCAGCTTGGCCGCCGCCCTGTCGCTGGCCGCTGCCCCGGCCATGGCCCAGTCCAAGGGCGACTGGACCCTTTCCGCTGGCGTGCACCAGGTCGCCCCGAAGTCGAACAACGGCTGGCTGGCCGGTGGCACCCTGAAGGTCGATGTCGACAACGACGTCAAGCCGACCATCACCGGTGAGTACTTCATCGCCGACAACCTGGGCATCGAAGTGCTGGCGGCGCTGCCGTTCAAGCACGACATCAACATCAACGGGCTGGGCCGTGTGGGCAGCACCAAGCAGCTGCCGCCGGTGGTCACCCTGCAGTACCACTTCAACAGCAAGGGCAAGGTGTCGCCGTTCGTGGGCGCCGGCCTGAACTACACGACCTTCTTCAGCGAAGACACCACCGGTGCGCTGGCCAACAGCAAGCTGAAGCTGCAGGATTCGTGGGGCCTGGCCGCGCATGCGGGCATCGACTTCGCGATTGGCGAGAAGGGCGCCCTGCGCGTGGACATGCGCTGGATCGACATCGACAGCAAGGTAAAGCTGGACGGCGAGAAGATCGGCACGGTCAACATCGATCCGCTGGTCTACGGCGCTTCCTACGTCTTCAAGTTCTAAGGGGTTGTTTGGCGGGGGCTTCGCCCCCGCTCCCCCGCTACAGGCAAAACCCTCGCAGCATGTTGCCCCGGTATGTGTGTGCCGGGGCTTTTTTGTTTGCGCGACGGGCGAAGGTACCGGTGTGGGCCGAGGCAGGGGGAGGGGCCGGGACACGCCGTAAACCCATCCATGGGGGCTCGATGGCGCCATCCATGGCGCCAACGGTCCCGTCCCCTCCCCCTGCCCCGCCCTTCCATTCTCCGCGCGCGCGCAAGCGCAAGCAGAAGCCGGCTCCCGCATGGCGCAGTTGCCATCGGCCGGATGCGATTGCGCGCCGCAGGATGTGATCCTGCATTTGAGTCTGATTCTGCACTTGACCTTTGCATCCGCCAACGCGGCCATGTTGGATGGTGGCTGCAGGGGCGGGCGCTGCGGGACCGTCCGCGGCATGGATGCCGCGGACGAGCCTACAGGGACGTACTTGCGGCGTGTCCCGCAGCGCCTGCCCCTGCAGCCAGCTGCCCAGCGAACAGGAACGCACCGCTTTCCATCAACCACCCATCTCCCCCGCTGGCTAGAATGAGCGGATGAAAGCACTGCACTCCCTATTCCTCGCCGCCGCCCTCGCGCCGGCCCTGCTGGCCCTGTCCGCACCCGCCCACGCCTGGGGCGCGCAAGGCCACCGCCTGGTCGCCGAAGTGGCCGACAGCCGCCTCAATCCGACCGCACGCACCGAAGTCGATCGCCTGCTGGCCACCGAACCCGGTGCCACCCTCGCCAGCATCGCGCCCTGGGCCGACCAGCTGCGCGCCAAGGACCCCGGCCTGGGCCGTCGCTCGGCCGGCTGGCACTACGTCAACATCGCCGAAGATGGCTGCCATTACGAGGCGCCGAAGCACTGCAAGGGCGGCAACTGCATCGTCGAAGCCCTGAAGGCGCAGAGCGCGATCCTCGGCGACCGCAGCCTGACCGATGGCGAGCGCCTGCAGGCGCTGAAGTTCGTCGTGCATCTGGTCGGTGACATCCATCAGCCGATGCACGCCGGCTACGGCCATGACAAGGGCGGCAACGATTTCCAGCTGCAGTTCGGCAACCGCGGCACCAACCTGCACTCGCTGTGGGACAGCGGCATGCTCAATACCCGCAAGGTCGACGATGCCGGTTACCTGCCGGTGCTGCGCGCGCTGCCGGCGCCGAAGTTGGCACGCCAGTCCAACCCGCAGCGCGACCCGGTCAGCTGGGCCGAAGCCAGCTGCCGCATTTCCGTGCAACCTGGCGTTTACCCTGCCTCGCGTAAGATCGGCGACGACTACACCACGCGTTACCGGCCAGTGGCCGAAGCGCAGCTGCGACTGGCCGGTGAAAACCTGGCGCAGTTGCTGAACCGCGTGCTCGCCACACGCTGAGGAGTATCCGATGTCGGTCCAGGTGCAATCGTTCTTCCACCGTGACAGCAATACCTTCAGCTACCTGGTCAGCGACCCGGCCAGCAGGGAGGCAGCGCTGATCGACCCGGTACTGGATTACGACCCGGATACCGACGCCAGCAGCGAATCGCCGATACGCGCGATGCTTGATGTCATCGCGCAACAGCAGCTGCACGTACGCTGGTTGCTGGAAACCCATGCCCATGCCGACCACGTGTCGGCGGGGCGCCGACTGAAGCAGCGGTTCCCGCAAGCGACGTTGGCCATCGGCGAAGGCATCCGCGCGGTGCAAGCCACGTTCGCACCGCGTTATGGTCTGCAGCTGCCCGATCAACATGCGGTCTTCGATCACCTGTTCGCCGATGGCGAGACCTTTGCACTGGGTGAGTTGCAGGGGCGCATCATCGCCGTGCCCGGCCACACCAGCGACAGCATCGCCTATCTGATCGACGATGCTGTCTTCACCGGCGATTCGCTGTTCATGCCCGATGGCGGCACCGCGCGCTGCGATTTCCCCGGCGGCGACGCCGCGCAGCTGTACCGCTCGATCCAGCGTCTGCTTGCCCTGCCCGATGCCACCCGCGTGTTCGTCTGCCACGACTACGGCCCGGGCGGCCGCGATTTCGCCAATGAAACCACCATCGGTGAACAGCGCGCGCACAACATCCATGTGCATGACGGTGTGGCCGAAGCCGAGTTCGTCAGCGTGCGTCAGGCGCGTGATGCGACCCTGGCAGAGCCAACGCTGATGCAGCCGGCGGTGAAGGCGAACATCCAGGGCGGAGCGTGAGGTCCGGGGGACAGTCATCAGAGAGAGGCGGCTATCCGATACTCACCTCGTGGTAGGTGGTTTCCTCCAACAGGTCATCCTGCGACGTTCCAACAAAGATCTCTCTCGACAGGACCCTGTTCTTATTGAACCGAATACGCACGTTGTAACTCTCTGAGGCGTCCCCGCCCTGCAATATCAGGCTGCCGTCCTTAGGGCCGAGATCGATCTTCGCACTGGAAAGATCCACCAGATCAAAATAGGCAGAACGCGGGACAGCCAAGGCAGCACCATTTACCCTGATCTGCAGCGATTGCACTCCTTTACAGGGGCGCGCGCCCTCGCAGACTACGTAGCGAGGATCGTCGGCAGTTGTCGCGTGGATGCCCAGTCGCACTTCGACCTTCATGCCCGCGGATTGCGCCGTCACAAGCTCCGTTGGCTTGCGCCCGATATGCACTGAAACCGCCGCAGCTGTCGATCCGGATACCAGCATCAGCAGAAAAAGTAAAAGCGAGCGCTTCATTTGAGATCCCAAGGTGAGAAGAACGGAACAATGGCCGGTATGGGATTCTCAACCTTTGAAGATCCGCTTCCCTAAATCCAGTTCGCAATCCACCACCAGATCACTGCGCGTCAGAACGGGAAGCTTCGCTTCGAGGTCAGTCCCCATGAACTGCACGTAGATCAAGCCTTTCTGGTCTGCGCGTTTGTTGCCGAGCAGCACCCGGTCCTTACCCCTTGAGTGCTCCGTGCCAACCAGCACGAATCCACGGGTCGGGCTCAGGTCTCGATTCCATCGAATGCCATCGTAGGAAGGATGATTCCCGATATAGACATCAACGTCCTTGCCAGCCAGCTTCAACAATCCCTGTTCAAAATCCAGTCCCGGGGCTTTCACGTGGTAGCTGTCACCGGCCTGAAGGAAAATGCATACCCCGAACTCGCGGCTCATCGGAGTTGGAACGTCACCTCCGTGATGCCTACAGGCACCGATGCAGCCCACGCTGGCCAGGAGAATCACCGTTGTCCTGTTGGCTCGCACAGCCGCACCCCCTCACGATGACATAGGCCTGCAAATCGCTGAGATACGCATCTTGTTCAGACCTGTCAAGAGCAAGAACAGCCCATGAGGGGGCGAGGTCCGAGGCAATTGGAAACGTTGCAGATGGACGAGCGCCGGCCCACCCCATTCATTTTCCCCGAGTGCGCACCACATGCTGACCCTTCACGATCTCGAAGGTGAAGGCATACAGCAGACTCACCGGCACCGGTTCGACGCGCTCGGCGCCTTCGCAGTCGCCACGGTCGCTCGGCACCTTGCCGGGTGCGAAGTGGCAGACGGCGGCGGGTGAATACTTCCACATCGCCACCGCCTCCTGCGCCGCCTGCAGCAGAGGCGCATTCTCGCTTGCCGCGCCTGCTGCGCATTCGCTGCGGTCGGCCAGCGCCATGCTGCGCTCGACAGCGCCTTCGGCATCAACCACCACCTGCAGGCAGATCGTGGTCGGGGCCAGCTCGGTGCGTGGGTCACGGTCACCGATCTGCGGCTCCGGCGCTGCATACAGCTGCGGCATCCGATAGCCTTCGGTTGCTCCCAGCGTGTACGCCTGCACTTGGCCGCTGCCACCTTTTCCTTCCGCGTGCAGGCGTTGATGGCCGACGCTTTCATTGCGGGTATCGACGGTGGTCAGCCGTTCCCGGGTAGCGCAGCCGACAAGCATCCCCGCTGCCATCAGCAGTGCGATGCGCATCACCTGGCGGTCTCCGTCACGTCGTCGTTCTCATCCATGGCGAAGGTGATCGGAATGCGCACGGCGCCCGCCACCGGCTTGCCGTTCTTCAGCGCCGGGCGGTAGGTCCAGCTGCGCGCTGCTGCGATCGATACCGCTTCGAACACGCCCGGATTGGTGGCGCTCACTACACGCACATCGCTGACCGCGCCCTGCGCATCAACGTCGACGCGGAGCACCACCACGCCTGTCTGGCTCTGCTCGAACGCGCTCTTCGGGTAGCTCGGCGGCGGCATCTTGTCGACCCGGATCTCCCGATCCATGACGGCTACCGCTGGGCCGACCGCCATTGCGCCACTCTGGCTGGCCCACGCCACTGCCCCCATCCCCAGACACAACCCGACCACCAGCACCTGACCCGACACCCACGGCAATGCCTTCCGCTTGGACTGCTTCAACATGGCGATACGCTCCTTCAACACAGGTTGGCTGCGCCAATGGCAGACCGCTGGCGCAACCGGGTGGACCAACTGCGCCTTCAGCAGCGTGCTGGCGTACAGGCCGCGCAGCGCGGGCTGCGGGGCAATGGTGCGGGCATCGCAGGCCAGTTCCTGGTCACGCAGGAATCGACGTGCGGCCCATGGCAGCAGCGGGTGGAACCAGAACATCGCGCGCATCAGCAACAGCGCGCCGTTGGCCCAGTGATCGCCGTTGCGACGATGGCCGCGCTCGTGCTGCAGGATCAGGCGCTGCTCCTGCGCGCTGAACTGCTGGTCGAAATCCGGGCCGACCACGATGCGCGGCCGCCACAGGCCCACCAGCGCCGGCAGCCCGGGATCGCCGCTGGCCTGCCAGCTGCCATCGGCACGCTCATGCAGCCCGCCCAGGTTCCGCTCGAAGCGGCGCTGTGCGCGCAGGTCGCGCAGCAGGCAGAGGCCCATGCCGAGTGCCCATGTCAGCAGCAGCACCAAGGGCCATTGCAGCGACGCGGTTGGCAGGCCTTCCGCTGTTCCGGGCACCACCTTCAGCGGCAAGGTCGGCACATGCTGCAACAGCGCAACCTGTGGCAGGGGAAGCAGCAGCGTGACCAAAAGCAGGGGCAGCAGCCACCAGCTGCGGTAAGCCAGCGCGGCGCCGCCCAGTCGCATCAGCAACGGCCGCAGTACCGCCAGCAGGACCACGCCCAGCGCCAGCCACAGACTGGCCCGCCACAATCCGTCGAGCAGCTCAGTCATGGTCCAGCTCCTGGATCAGCTTCTTCAGTTCGGCGATGTCCTGCGCGCTCAGCTGGCCGCGTTCGCTGAAATGCGCCACCAGCGGCGCCACACGGCCTTCAAACACACGCCCGAGGAAGTCTTGGCTCTGCGTCTCGACCCATGCCTGGCGCTGCAGCAGCGGCCGGTACAGATAGCGCCGGCCGTCGCGCTCGGCGGCGATCGCGCCCTTGGTCAGCAGACGGTTGAGCAGGGTCTTGATGGTTGGCTCGGCCCAGTTGCGGTGGGCCAGAGCAGCCACGACCTCATCGGCGGTGCGCGGCGCCTGCTGCCACAGCACCTCCATCACTACGGCCTCGGCTTCGCTGATCGGGGTCATGGTTTACATCCGTAATCGACAATATGATTACGCGCGTAATCGAATCGACTGTCAACCCCTCGACCCGTATTTCATCGCACCTGCGCCAGCATGGGGGCCTCTACCGCAGGTACCGGCATGAAGCCCTTGCGCAAACGTGATTTCCCGGTCGAGCAGGCCCGCCGCTTCCTCGAACCCGGCCCCATCGTGCTGGTCAGCACTGCCTGGCGTGGCCAGCGCAACCTGATGACGATGGGCTGGCACATGGTGATGGGCTTTTCGCCCTCACTGGTCGCCACCTACCTGTGGAATGAGAACCACAGCTTCGGCCTGGCGCGCGGCAGCGGCGAATGCGTGATCAACGTGCCGGGGGTCGAACTGCTGGACACCGTGGTCGACATCGGCAACTGCAGCGGCCGCGACATGGACAAGTTCGAACGGTTCGGCCTGGATGCGCTGCCGGCGCGGGACGTGGGGGCACCGCTGGTGGACCAGTGCCATTCCAGTTTCGAGTGCCGCCTGCATGACGACAGCCAGGTCGAGTCGAGCAATCTCTTCATCTGGGAAATCGTGCGCGCACACGTGGCGCCACGGCCGAAGCTGCCACGCACGGTGCATTACCGCGGCGATGGCCGGTTCATGGTGGCCGGTGCCGAAGTCTCGCGTCGACGGCGGTTCAAGCCCGACATGCTGTAATGCCAGCACTCCCCCAAGCAGGACCGCCCCGGATGACCGAACACCTCACCGACCTCGACGCCGCCGTTGACTGGCTGTTCGCGCGCGTGGACGGGCCGCTGCGGATCGGTGCGCCGCTGGCGCTGGGCAAGCCCCACCGCCTGCTCAACGCCCTGTACGCGCGTGTCGAGCAGGACCCGTCGCGGCCGCTGCAGCTGTACACCGCGCTGTCGTTGAACCCGCCGCAGGCAAAGGGAGACGGCCTGGAGGCGCGCTTCATGGCGCCGTTCGCGGCCCGCCATTTCGGTGAAGACTTCCCGCGCCTGGCCTATGCCGATGCGATCGCCCGCGACGCGCTGCCGGCACACGTGCAGGTGGAAGAGTTCTACATGCAGTCCGGTGCCCTGCTCGGCTCGCGGCAGGCACAGTCCAGCTACACCAGCCTCAACTACACCCATGCTGCCGACGCCGTGGCCCAGCGCGCGCCGCAGGTGATCGTGCAGAAAGTAGCGATGCGCCCGGGCGACCGGCGCCTTTCGCTGTCCTGCAACAACGACATCACCCAGGACACGCTGGACGCGATGACCGCGCGCGGCCTGCCGCGCCCTCTGCTGGTCGCCGAGATCGATCCGCAGCTGCCGTATCTGGGCGGCACGGCCACGGTCGACGTGTCCTTCTTCGATCTGGTCATCACCCCGCCCCCGCCGTATCCGGCATTGTTCGGGTTGCCACGGCAACCGGTGGCCGACGCCGACTACGCCATCGGTCTGTATGCCAGTACTCTGGTGCGCGACGGCGGCACGCTGCAGATCGGCATCGGCACCCTGGCAGATGCACTCAGCCATGCACTGGTACTGCGCCACACCGACAACGCGCGCTACCGGCGCGTGCTGGACGCACTGGACCCGCAACTGGCCAGCCATCCGCTGGTACAGGAGGTCGGCGGGCTGGAGCCGTTCGAGATCGGCCTGTACGGCTGCAGCGAAATGCTCAACGAGGGCTTCCGCCGCCTGGTGCAGACCGGCGTGATCAAGCGCAAGGTGCATGATGACCTGGCGCTGATGCAGCGCATCGAGAACGGCAGCACGCTGTCCATCGACCACGCCACGTTGGAGGCGGAGGGCGAGTATCTGCACGGCGCGTTCTACCTGGGCTCATCCGAATTCTACGAATGGCTGCGCACCCTGCCCGAGGACGAATGCCGGGCGATCGGCATGCGCCGCATCAGCGAGATCAACCAGCTTTACGGTGGCAACGAAACACTGGAACGCCTGCAGCGCCGGCACGCCCGCTTCTTCAACTCCTGCATGATGGCCACCGCACTGGGCGCAGCGGTGTCTGATGCACTGGAAGACGGACGCGTGGTCTCCGGTGTGGGCGGCCAGTACAACTTCGTGGCGATGGCGCATGCGCTGCCGGAAGCCCGCAGCGTATTGATGTTCCGCGCCGCGCGCGATGACAAGGGCCAGCGCGACTCCAATGTGCGCTGGAACTACGGGCACACGACCATTCCGCGCCACCTGCGTGACATCTATCTCAACGAGTACGGCATCGCCGATGTGCGCGGCCTGACCGACGACGACTGCGTGCACGCGATGGCGGCAATCACCGAGACGCCATTCCAGGGCGCGCTGCTGCAGCAGGCCTTCGCGGCGCGCAAGCTGGCAGCAACGGCACAACCTGATGTGCAGCGGCAGCAGCGCAATACACCGCAGGCACTGGCGGCTGCGCTGGCGCCGTTCCGCAACGATGGCACCCTGCCCGATTACCCGTTGGGCAGCGACTTCACCGAGATCGAACAGGTACTGGTGAAGGCACTGGGCTGGCTGAAGGTCAACACGCAGACGCGCGGCAGCAAGCTGCGCACCGTGTGGGACGCGCTGTGGCAGCCTGCTGGTGACGGAGATGCCGTGTACCTGCAGCGGATGGAGCTGCAGTCGCCCAAGGACTTCGGCGAACGGCTCAATGCACGGTTGTTGAGGCTGGCCCTGGCACGTACCGCGTAATCGCGCGGATGGTAGCGCCGGGCCACGCCCGGCGGATAACGATCAGTGCCAACCAAGGTTGGCACCTACCGCAGTCGCGCGGCACGCTATCCTGTGCGGATGAACGACGATTCCCGTTTCCTGCATGACCTGCAACGCCGCCAGGCCGATGGCGAGCACCTGCGTTATCTCTGCTTCTGGGGCCACCAGCCGCCGCGCACAGGCGTGGCGGCGTCGTGTTTCAGCCAATGGTATGACGTGGGCTTCAGCATCGACGGCGTGCACTACCCTACCGCCGAGCACTTCATGATGGCCGGCAAAGCGCGTCTGTTTGGTGCCACCGACATCCTCGAACAGGTGCTCACCAGCCGCACGCCCGACAAAGTGAAAGCGCTGGGCCGGAAGATCGAGGGCTTCGATGAGGCTCTGTGGGCGCAGGCGCGCTACGCCTTGGTGGTCGAAGGCAATCGGGCCAAGTTCTCGCAGAATGCGGCGCTGGGCGATTTCCTGCGCGCCACGGAAGATCAGGTGCTGGTGGAAGCCAGTCCGGTGGATTTCGTCTGGGGCATCGGCTTGGCCAAGGATCACGTCGACGCACACAATCCGGCGCAGTGGCGCGGACTGAATCTTCTGGGGTTTGCGCTGATGGAAGTGCGGGACGCGATGTAACGCCTATCCACGCATGGCGTGGATCTACTGGCGCGGCGGACGATTCGTCTCGTCCGACAAACGAGAAAGGCCGGCTTGCGCCGGCCTTTCCGTATTCCATTGCCGCGAGGCTTACAGCGCCTTGGCTGCTTCCACCACGTGCGCGGTGGTGACGCCGAAGTGCTGGTACAGCTTGTCGGCCGGGGCCGAGGCACCGAACGTGTCGATACCGATCACTGCACCGTCCAGGCCGACGAACTGGCGCCAGAAGCCGGTGATGCCGGCTTCGATCGCCACGCGCTTGCGCACGGCGTTCGGCAGCACCGATTCGCGGTAGGCCGCATCCTGGCGCAGGAACACATCGGTGGACGGCATCGAGACCACGCGGGTCTTCAGGCCGGCCGCATCCAGCTGCGCCTTCGCTTCGGTCGCCAGCGAGACTTCCGAACCGGTCGCGATCAGGATCACGTCCGGGGTGCCGGCAGCATCGGCCAGCACATAGCCGCCACGCTCGATCTGTGCGATCTGCTCGGCGTCGCGCGGCTGGTGCGGCAGGTTCTGGCGGCTGAACACCAGGCAGCTCGGGCCGTCCTGGCGGGTGATCGCAGCCTTCCAGCTCACTGCCGACTCGACCGCGTCGCACGGACGCCACACGTCGTTGTTCGGGATGTAGCGCAGCGAGGCCAGATGCTCCACCGGCTGGTGGGTCGGGCCGTCTTCGCCCAGGCCGATCGAGTCGTGGGTGTAGACGTGGATGGCGTGGGCCGGGATCAGCGCGCTCATGCGCACGGCATTGCGGGCGTAATCGCTGAACACCAGGAAGGTGGCATCGAACGGAATGAAACCACCGTGCAGGGCCAGGCCATTGGCGATCGCGGTCATGCCGAACTCGCGCACACCGTAGTACACGTAGTTGGCATTGGCATCGTCGGTGGCGACGGATTTGCTGCCCTTCCACAGGGTCAGGTTCGAGTGCGCCAGGTCAGCCGAACCGCCAACGATTTCCGGCAGCAGCGGTGCGAACGCTTCGATGGCCAGCTGCGACGCCTTGCGCGAAGCGATGGTCTGGCCTTCGGCGGCAACCTGGGCGATGTAGGCGTCGGCCTTGGCGACGAAGTCGGCCGGCAGATCGCCATGCGAGCGACGGGTCAGTTCAGCGGCTTCAGCCGGGTACTGCGCAGCGTACTTGTCGAACTGCTGCTCCCACTCGGCCTGGCGCAGAGTGCCGGTACCGCCAGCACGCCAGCCGGCGTAGATCTCTTCCGGAATCTCGAACGGGCCGTAGTTCCAGTCCAGCGCCTTGCGGGTGGCTTCCAGTTCGTCCTTGCCCAGCGGTGCGCCGTGGCTGGATTCCTTGCCGGCCTTGTTCGGCGAACCAAAACCGATCGTGGTGCGGCAGCAGATCAGGGTCGGCTTGCCGTCCTGCGACAGGGCCGCTTCGATACCGGCCTTGATGCTTTCCGGATCGTGGCCATCGACGCCACGGACCACGTTCCAGCCATAGGCCTCGAAACGCTCCGGGGTGTTGTCGGTGAACCAGCCTTCGGTGTTGCCGTCGATGGAGATGTGGTTGTCATCCCAGAAGCAGACCAGCTTGTGCAGGCCCCAGGTACCGGCCAGCGAGGCGGCTTCGTGGGAAATGCCTTCCATCAGGCAGCCGTCACCCATGAATACCCAGGTACGGTGGTCGACGATTTCCAGCTCCGGGCGGTTGAAGCGCTGTGCCAGCAGCTTCTCGGCCAAGGCAAAACCGACGGCATTGGCGAAACCCTGGCCCAGCGGACCGGTGGTGGTCTCCACGCCCGGGGTCTCGTGACGCTCCGGATGGCCAGCGGTGTGGCTGCCCAGCTGGCGGAATGCCTTCAGCTGCTCGATCGGCAGGTCATAGCCGCTCAGGTGCAGCAGCGCGTACTGCAGCATCGAGCCGTGGCCGTTGGACAGCACGAAGCGGTCGCGGTTGAACCACTGCGGGTTGTTCGGGTTGTGACGGTGGTAGTCGTTCCAGAGGACTTCGGCGATGTCGGCCATGCCCATGGGCATGCCGGGGTGGCCGGACTTTGCGGTTTCAACCGCATCGGCGGCGAGGAAGCGGATGGCGTTGGCCAACTGGCGACGGGTAGGCTGCGTCATGGTTCTGTCGGAATCGGGAGGCGGCCGCGGAACTGCGGGCGGCCTATTGTCCCACAGACGCCGGGCGGGGTCAGGCCAACAAGGCGGTAGTGCCGGCCGCTGGCCGGCAACTTCATGATTTCCGCTGGATTCCGCATATGAAAAGGGATCAGAGCCCTTTCCTGCGGAAAGGGCTCCGACCCCGATCAGGTATTGCCTGGGTCAGTTGTCCAGACGGGCCGCGGCGGCAGCGATCTCGGCCGGGGTGTCCGCGGCTTCGCCCTTGGCCACCAGGGTGGTCAGGGCCAGGTCGCCGGTCACGTTCAGCGCGGTGCGGCACATGTCCAGGAAGTGGTTCACGCCCAGGATCAGGCCGATGCCCAGCGGATTGACGCCGACCATCGCACAGATCATCGCCACCACCGGCAGCGAGCCGGACGGCACACCGGCGGTACCGATACCACCAAGGATGCAGACCGCCATCACCATGACCTGCTGGCCGATGCTCAGGTCGACACCGAAGAACTGGGCCAGGAAGATCACCGTCACTCCCTCGAACAGCGCGGTGCCGTTCTGGTTGGCGGTGGCGCCCACGGTCAGCACGAAGCGCGACACGCGCTGCGGCAGGCCCATCTGGTCGGCCACGCGCAGCGCGGTCGGCAGTGTGGCGTTGCTGGAGGCGGTGGAGAAGGCCATCACCGTGGCCTCCTGGGTCTGGCGGAAGAACGCCAGCGGCGAACGCCCCGACAGCCATACCGCAGTGCCGTAGGTCACCACCATGTGCAGGCCCAACGCCAGCACCACCACGCCCACGTAGGCACCGAGGCGGATGATCAGGTCGAAGCCGAACAGCGCGGCCAGGTTGAACATGAAGCAGGCCACTGCATACGGCGCCAGGCGGATGACCAGGTTGATCAGGGTCATCGAGATTTCGAACACGCCTTCGATGGCGCGACGCAGCGGAGCCACCTTGGCCTCGTCGGTCAGCACCATGCCAATGCCGAACATCAGCGCGAAGAACATCAGCGACAGGATCGCGCCATTGTCCGAAGCGGCCTGCAGCACGTTGCTCGGCACGATCGACAGCAGCATGTCCATGCCCTTCGGCGTGCCATGGATGCCAGCCACGATTTCCTTGCTGCGCTCGGCGTTCTCCGACAGCATCAGCGCGGCCACCTGCGGGTCGACGCCGGCACCGGGCTTGAGCAGGTTGACCAGCACCAGGCCGATACCCACGGCGATGCCGGACAGCAGCACGGTATAGGCCAACGTCTTCCAGCCGATGCGGCCAAGGGCGCGGATGTCGCCCATCTCCGACACGCCCATGATCAGCGCCGAGAAGATCAGCGGCACGATCAACATGAAGATCAGGTTGAGGAACAGCCCCGAAGCCGGGGTGGTGATGTAGTCCATTACCCACTTGGCGCCGGTCTGCAGGCCTTCGACGCTGCCGCCCAGGGCATGCACGATCAGGCCCAGGACCAGGCCGATCGCAAAGCCGATGCCCATCTTCCAATGCAGGGGCAACTTCTTCTTGTCGGCAGCAGCTGCTGTCATGCGCGGGATTCCTCGAAAAATGAATCTACTCTAACAAAGCGCGCAAGCCGCGCCGGTTCAGGGTTGCCGCGGCGGATACAGCGGCGGCAGCCCAGTGTCGACGGCGCCGGTGGCGGCCGACCAGTGCGGTCCGTCACGGAAGCTCTCGCGCAGACGGGCCCGCAGCGCGGTGACATCGCCCATTCCGCCCCAGCGCGCCTGCTGCAACGCCTGCAAGGTCTGCTGCTGGGCCGGATCGGCCAACCGCTCGATCACCTGTTCCAGGCGCTCCACGCCCGCCATCGAACACAGCAGCGCCTCCACCTGGTCGAAGCCCTCGCCATCGATGGCCCGGCGCAGCTCGGCCACACTGGCACGCGAGGACGTCGCAGGTGCTATGGCCCCTGGCCGGGGAACCGGGCGGGTGTGGGCGACAGCACGGCGACCACGTCGCCATCCCCATGCCAGGGTCAACAGCCACAGCAGGGCCAGCCCTGCGGCGGCGGCCATCCACGGCCACGGCCGGGTGCCGGCTGCGGTCGGTGCAACAGAGGATGCAACGGCAGGTGCGGCGGTGCCCGGCAGCGCGGAATCGGTATCGATCGGTTGTGCCACGGGCGCGCCGGCCCGGCCTGCGGCCACGGCCAGCTCCAGATCCGGCAGGCTGGCCTGCTGGGCACTGCCGCTGTCCACATTCCACCACGCCACGCGCGGCCCGGGCACACGCAGCGATCCAACCTGCCGCGGCACGATCGAATAGCGCCGGGTGATCTTCAGGCGTGGGGTGCTGCCGTTGAAGGTCTCTTCGTACTGGGCCGGTTCGGCGAATACCTGTGCGGCGTCGCCGAGGTCGGGCACGGGCAGATCGGTGAACTGGGCCCGGGTAGCGCCGTTGGCGATTGCTTCGACCATCACGGTGGCCGCTTCGCCCGTGCGCGCACTGCTGGGCGCCGTGGTGTAGCGCAACTGCAGGCTGTGCAGCGGCAACCATGGCTGCACGGCCTGTGCCGGTTGTGCCCGCACCTGCAGCGTGCGTTCGGCACCGACAGCATTCATGCGGCCATCGCCACCGCTGCCGAAGAAGTCATCGAAGAAGCCCCCGGCACTGCGGCCGGTGAAGCGCGCGCCAGGCACACGCAACGCACCGCTGCGCTCGGGAATCAGCAGGAAGCGACGTTCGACCACGTTGTAGCGACGCCCGTTGACCTGGCGCACGTCGCTGCGATCCTCCCCCACCCGCTGCAGCGAAGCGCCACTGGGCGTGTCGAGCACCAGTTCGCCCGACGCCAGCTGCGACGCAAAGTACAGCCTGACCACCACGCCCACGCTCTGCTGCACGTAGGGCGTCGGGTCATCCACCTCGGTTTCGATGAAGGCGGTGGCGTTGCTCTGCGGGGTAGCCACCACGGCATCACTGACCTGCAGCACCAGAGGCACCGTGCGTGCACTGCCGACCTGCAACGAGGGCACCTGCAACGTACCGGTGCGGCGCGGTGTCAACGCAACCGTATAAAGGTTGCGCTGCTGGACGCCGCCGTTGCTCCACTGCACCTGGCGATTGCTGCTCTGCGCGCTGAGTGCGAAATCGGCATTCAACGGTGCATAGTCCGGCGCCCCCTGGTCGGTCTCGATGTGCAGGGTGACGGCATCACCGGCGGCGATGCTGTCCTGTTCCAGCCAGGCACGCGTCTGCGCCATAGCCACCATCGGCAGCCACATCAACAGCATCGCCAGCACAGGCAGAGGCCACGGGAATTGCCTGCTCGCCATGCCTGTCATCGCCCTTCCCTCTTTCTACGTTCTTTTTCCAACTGGAACTTGGCCCGCAGCAATGCCCCCGGATCATCCGGTACGCGCCGCATCCACGCCTCGACGGCTTGCTGTTCCTCGCGCTGTTGCGGCGTGCCGCCGTCGCCGCGTGCTGCTGCCTTGCCGGCTTCTCCGGCGCGCGCCTGCTGCAGGGCCTGCTGCATCCGCTGTCGCTGCTGGGCATCGGCCTGAGCCTGGGCCTGCGCGTCGGACGCCTGCGGCGGCTCCTGCTTCGCACCCTGCTGGCCGGAACCTGCAGATGTCGGGTTCTGCTGGCCCTTCTGGTCCTGCGGTTGCTGCTGGCCTTGTTGCGGACTCTGCGTGCCTTGCTGCGGCGGGTTCTGCTGGCCTTGCTGGCCTTGCTGGTTCTGCTGCTGGCCTTGCTGACCCTGCTGACCCTGCTGGCCCTGCTGGCCCTGCTGATTCTGCTGCTGGCCCTGCTGCGGCTTCTGCTGCCCTTTGCCCTGCCCCGGGCTGTTGCTCGGTGGCGGTTTGCGCTTGCGCGCAGCATCGACCACGGCACGGTTGGCGACGGCGTCGGCCATCTGCGGGTGGCGCGTCAGGGCCTTGTCGTAGGCGGCGATGGCGCCGTCGTAGTCGCCCTGACGGGCAAGCACGTTGCCGAGGTTGTACCAGCCAGCGTCGCTGTCGATGCCTTCGAACTGCTTGCGGGCAGTAGCGAAATCACCTTGACGGTAGGCCTGCACGCCCGCAGCCAGGCGCGCATGCTCACGCTGGTCGGCACGTTCCCACAACGTGCCGGCTGCAGGTGCCGGTGCAGGTGTCGGCACGCGCGGCTGCGCCTGCAACTGCCCGCTCAAAGGCAGAAGACCCACGGCCAGCACCGCCGCCAGTACCGCGCGACGACGGAATGCCAGCAGTGCCAACAGCATCACCGGCGGCAACAACCAATAGCCTTCGTCCTGCCATTGCCGGGCCTGCCCGGGCCGCTCCAGTGCGCCGCCTTCGCTGGCATCCAGCACGTCCAGTGCCTGCAGATCGCGATCATCGCTGGCGATGCGCTGGTAGCGCCCGCCGCCTGCAGTGGCGACGGCACGCAGGCTGGTTTCATCCAGAGCGGCCTGTGCGATCTGGCCTTGACCATCGCGATAGGCGGCACCGGACGGCGTGCCCAGGCCCAGCACCGACACCTGCAGGCCGAGGCCGCGCGCCTGCGTTGCCGCAAGCACCGCTTCGCTGTCAGCCTGGTCGCTGACCAGGAGAATCCGGCCGCGCAGGGCACCGGTCTGCCGCAGCAACCGCACCGCCCAGTCGATGCCGCGGTCAGCGCGCTGGCCATCGCGCGGCATCACCTCCGGCGCCAGCGCATCCAGGTACAGCGCCACGTTTGCAGCGTCGTCAGTCAACGGCGCCACGGTATAGGCATCTTCGGCATACACCACCAGAGCCACCTGCCCGCCTTGGCGGGCGCGCAGCAGAGCACCGATCTTTGCCCGCGCCTGCAGCAGGCGCGAGGGAGGAAGATCGGTCGCGGTGATGCGGCTGGAGAGATCCATCACGACCACCAGCGGCGCGCTGGCCTGATAGACCGGCTGCGCTTGCTGCCGCCAGCTGGGGCCCGCCATCGCCAGTGCAGCCAGGGTCCAGCCCAGCAGCAACGCCCATGGCAGGCGCGCGCGTCGCTTTCCCTCGCCAGCCAGCAAGTGCGACAACAGGTGAGCATCGACCGCCTGCCGCCACGCATCGCTGCGCCGTTGCCGGTATACGGCCACCGCCACGATCAGCGGCAGTACCGCCAGCATCCACAACCAGTCCGGGCGCAGGAAATGCAGCGCGCTCCAATCGAACGCGCTCAGGTCGAACGCACTCCAGTCGGGCATCTTCAGGAAAGTGGCGCTCATCGGCGACGCTCCGGCCATACCCACGCCAACGCACCCAGCAGCAACGCGACAGCCAGCGGCCACGCATAGCGCTCGTTGCGCGGACGCAGTGTCGGTCCCTTCGCGGCGATCGGCTCCAGCCTGTCCAGTTCGGCATAGATGCCGACCAGCTGGTCGGTGTCACGCGCGCGGAAGAAGCGGCCGCCGGTCATCTCGGCGATCCTGCGCAACGTTGCCTCATCCACCGGGTCGCGGTCGGCGGCCACGGGAATGCCGAAGAACCGCGCACTACCGTCGCTGCCAAAGGCCACGGTGTGCACGCGCACGCCTTCGGCACGTGCCAGCTCGGCCGCGCGCAGGGGTTCCAGCACACCGGCGTTGCTGACACCGTCGGTCAGCAAAATCAGTACACGCTGCCCTTCGGGCTGATTGCGCAGGCGTTTGACCGCCAGCGCGATGGCATCACCAATGGCCGTCTCGCGCCCGGCCAGGCCGACCACGCTGTCGCGCAGTTGATCGCGCACGGTGGACAGATCCGCGGTCAACGGCGTGAGGGTGTAGGCACGGTCGCCGAACACCAGCAGGCCGACGCGATCGCCGGCACGACGGTCGAGGAAATCAGCCAATACCGCCTTGGCAGCGGTCAGCCGCTCCACCGCCTGTGCGCCGAGCACCATGTCCGGCTCGCTCATGCTGCCGGAAACGTCCATCGCCAGCATCATCTGCCGGCCTTCCTGCGGCGGGGTGATCGCCTCACCCAGTTGCTGCGGCCGCGCCATCGCCACGCACAGCGCCAGCCAGGCCAACCACAGCAAGCTGCTGCGCAGCCAGGAAACCCCGATGCGACCGCCACCGGCCAGTGCTTCCAGTTCGGCAGCGGCATAAGGCACGCGCAGCGCGGCGCCGGGGTCGGCACGCCGTTTCCACGCGTACATCAGGATCGGCAACGGCAGTGCCAGCAGTGCCAGCGGCCACGCCAGCTGCAGATCCGGCCAGGGCCAGTAAGCTGCCAGCGCGCTCATCGACGGCGCTCCTGCAGCAACGCCAGGTAGCGCGCCCGCGCCCACGTGCGGACATCGGCCACGGCGGCGGCATCCACGTGTGGACGATAGGCCCCCTCGGCCAGCAGATGGCGCTGCGCAGCCGGAAGTGTGTCCTTGGGGTCGACGTACTGCCACCACGCGTCATCGCGCAGTGCTTCACTGCCGGGGCGTGCCTGACGTGCTGCACGCCGCAGCAGGCTGGCGATGACCGCCAGTTCCGACGGCGCGCCGGTCACTGCTGCAATCTCCTGGTCGAACACATGCAACCACTGTTGCCGGCGGCGGCGACGACGCCATGCCACCGCAGCAACGATTGCCAGCAACAGCAGAACCGCTGCGATCAGCATCAGCCAGCCCGGTGCCGGCGGCCACCACGTTGGCGAGGCCGGCAACTGCACATCACGCAGCGGCAGGGAGGCGCTCATGCCGGCACCTCCGTCGGTACCGGTGCCAGCCAGGCGTCGCTCGCCGCATCGGTGGAGAGCACCTGCACATCGACGCGACGCGCAGCAAGCTGGGTGCGCAGCTGCTGCAGCGGTTCGACGAAATGCGCTTGCCAGTGCGCCTGCACATCGCTGCGGCGCAGGTCCAAACCGATGCGCTGCTGTGCGGCGAGAAACTGCAGAGGAGACGCTGGCGGCTGCAGCTCCAGCGGGTCCACCAGCAGCAGCAGACTCAGGTCATGGTGCTGGGCCAATGCGCTCCAGCGCGCGGGCGGAATGCGGATCGCCTGCTGCGGATCGGCCAGCACCAGCATCCGCGCGCCGGGGCGCAGCACCCGTCCGGCATGATCCAGCGCGCGCTCCAGGCCGAGATCATCGGCGGGTGGCTGCGCGTACCAGCGCGTGAGGGCGTCGAGTACGCGCAGTACACCGCGCGCACCGCCGGCCGGTGCGATCGGCGCCTCACGATCACTGCCGCGCAATGCACCGATGCGGTCGCCGCGACGCTGTGCAGACCATGCCGCGACGGCGCCGGCGCGCGCCGCCTGCACCGACTTGAAGCGCACGCGGGTACCGAAGTACAGCGCAGGCGACGTATCGGCAACGATCAGGGTGACCCGCTCGCGTTCTGCCTGGAACAGCTTGGTGTGCGTGCGACCCGTGCGCGCGGTGACGCGCCAGTCGATGTGGCGCGCGTCGTCGCCCGCCACGTATTCGCGCGATTCTGCATATTCCATGCCGCGTCCGCGCAGCGGCGAAGGTGCCTGGCCTGCGCTGCCCGCGCGCCCTCGACGAGGCGGCGGCGGGCGCTGTGCCAAGCAGCGCAATGCCACCAGCTCGGCCAGCTGCGGTCGCAGACCATCGCCATCGCTGGTACCCGGAGCAGGTCCGTTGGTCGTGCCGCTCATGCGCGCACTCAGGGTGCCGGTACCCGGGCCAGCAGCTCCTGCACCAGGCGCTCACCATCCCACCCTTCGGCGACGGCTTCATAGCTGGGCAGGACCCGGTGGCGCAGTACATCGGCAGCCACGGCACGCACGTCGTCGGGGGTGACGAAATCACGCCCAGCCAACCACGCCCGCGCCCGTGCGCACCGTTCCAGTGCGATGGAGCCACGGGGGCTGGCGCCCCACGCGATGCGGCGCGCCAGCGAGGAGTCGTAGCGCGAGGGGTCGCGCGAGGCCAGCACCAGTTCGATCAGATAGCGCTCCAGCGCGGGGGCCATGTGCAGCTCCAGCACCTCGCGGCGCGCGTCGAAGACATCCTGCATCGGCAGCTTTTCCGGCGCCGCTGCGGCCTCACCAAGCGCACCCCGGGCACGCTCGCGGGCCAGCCGCAGGATCTCCGACTCGGCCGCCTGGTCCGGATAACCAATGCGTACATGCATCAGGAAACGATCCAGCTGCGCTTCCGGCAGCGGGAAGGTGCCTTCCTGCTCGATCGGATTCTGCGTGGCCATCACCAGGAACAGCGACGGCAGCGCGTAGGTGTGACGGCCGACGGTGACCTGGCGTTCGCCCATCGCTTCCAGCAGCGCGGACTGCACTTTGGCCGGTGCACGGTTGATTTCGTCGGCCAGCAGGATCGGGTGGAAGATCGGCCCCGGCACGAACTCAAAACGCCCTTCCTGCGGGCGCCAGATCTCGGTGCCGGTCAGGTCCGAAGGCAGCAGATCCGGAGTGAACTGCACACGCGCGAAGTCCGCTTCCAACCGTGCCGCCAAGGCCCGGATGGCCGTGGTCTTGGCCAGGCCCGGGGCACCTTCCACCAGCAGGTGGCCATCGGCCAGCAAGGCGATCAGCAGGCGTTCGACCAGCGCCGCCTGGCCAACGATCTCGGCCGACAGCGCGTCGCGCAGGTTGCTGAAGGCCGCATGCAGGCGCGAGGTGACGGGGGCAGGCGGTGGAGAAATGGATTCGGGCATCGGCGGAGGCAGGTTCATGGGGGCCTTTGACCGGCGCAGGATGGCTCGGGTTCCCCACATCATCGCAGGCCGCCCGGCTGCTGGCATCAAGAACGGCTGAACAGCATCCACGCATGGCGTGGATCTACTGGCGCAAACGACGCGGGGCCGCACGTGGCGGCCCCGCGTCGGATACAGCAGTTCCGGCGCCTCAGTTCTGGCGGGCCACGCGCAGGACCTTCGGGGTCACGAACACCAGCAGTTCGGCCTTGTCCTTGTTGCGACCACGCTTCTTGAACAGGTTACCGAGGAACGGCACATCGCCCAGGAACGGCACCTTGCTGACGCTGTTGCGGTCGGTGAACTCATACACGCCACCGATCACCACGGTCTGGCCATCTTCCACCAGCACGGCGGTATTGACCTCGCGGCGGTTGATGGACGGCACGGTGCCGTAGCCCTGCAACTGGATCAGCTGATCGACTTCGTCCTTCTTCACCGCCATGTTGAGGAACACGCGGTTGTCGTTGGTGATGGTCGGAGTGACCTTCAGCTCCAGCACCACTTCCTTGAACTGCACGTTCGGGGTCTGTGCGCCGCCAGTACCGCCGCCACTGATGGTCACATAGCCGATTTCCTTGCCCTGCTTGATCAGCGCCTCGCGCTGGTTGGTGGTCACCACGCGCGGGTTGGAAATCACTTCACCACGCGACTCTTCCTGCATGGCCGACAATTCCACATCAAGCAGATAGCCCGCGTTGAGGATCGACAGTGCCAGCGAACCCGGGTTGCTGGCCGCTGCCACCGGCAGGTTCCAGTTCAGGCCACGGGTGATCGTCGGACCCACCGGCACCGGTGCCGGCCCGGTCCTGCCACCGGCCACCCATTGGTTGAATGCGGTCTGGTTGGCGATGGACGTAGTCACTTCCGACTCGCGGTTCTTCGCATTGGATGCGAGGTCACCGCTGAAGTAGACGTTGTCACGGCTGCCGCTGATGCCGAACTTGGCGCCCAGCTCACGCGCGAACGTGTCGGTAGCGATGACGATGCGCGCTTCAATCAGTACCTGGTCGACCGGGCGGTCGATGACACTGATCAACTCGCGCATCCGCGCGATCTTCTTCGGAATGTCGCTGATCATCAGCGTGTTGGTGCGCTCGTCGGCGACGATGCGGCCGCGTGCCGACAGGAAGCCACTTTCTTCCTGTGAACTGCCACCACCAGCGCCACCACCGCCGCCGCCGCCACCGCCGATGCCCTTGGCCTCGGTCAGCGCTTTGAAGATCTGCGTGGCGCTGTGGTAGTTGATCTGGACATAGTCGGTCATCAGGTCTTCGCGGTTCTCGATCGCGATGCGCGCGTCTTCCTTCTCCTGCTCGAACTTGGCCAGCTCGGATTGCGGCGCAACCCACACGACGCTGCCGTCACGACGCTTGTCCAGGCCCTTGGCACGCAGCACGATATCCAGTGCCTGATCCCACGGCACGTTGACCAGACGCAGGGTCACATTGCCCTGCACCGAATCAGAGGCCACCACGTTCAGATTCGACTCTTCGGCGATCAGCTGCAGCACGGTGCGCACGGGCACGTCCTGGAAGTTGAACGTCACCGGCTTGCCGGCGAAGCCGCGCTGCGGGACGCCCTTTGCAGCCTGGGTCACGCTGCCGGCAGTGACTGCGCCAACGGCGGCCTGGGCCTGCCGCGGGCTGATCTCCACCACATACTCGTTGCCGCTCTGGTAGGCCAGCGACTCGACCGGACCGCCCGTGCTCAGCACAAGCTGGGTGCCGGCCCCGGACGGCTTGGCGTCGATGCGCTGCACCGGGGTGGCGAAGTCGGTGACGTTCATCGGCTTCTGCAGGTTGGCCGGCAGGCGCGCGTTGCCGACATCGACCACCACGCTGTTGCCTTGGCTGCGCAGGTCGGGCATGGCGCCCTGGCCGTCGAACTGCAGGATCAGACGGCCCGCGCCGTCATCGCCGCGCTTGAAGTCGATGCGTGCGACCGACAGGCCTGCCGGTGCAGCGGCTGGCGTGGCCGCCAGCGCCGTGCCGGTCGGCTTTTCCGACGGTGCGGCAGCCAGCGCCGGAGCGCAGGCCAACATCAACGCGACTCCCAGCGCGCTGATGCGGTTCAAGGTAGAGCGCCGGATGGGACGCAGCCCCTTGGCTTGGTGAAAGGTCATCGTGCTATCCCCAGTAAACGATCATTGATCTTCCAGCGCGAGCGTTGCTGGACGTTCCAGCCAGCCACCCGCGCCATCCGGCACCAGTTCGATCAGCTCCACACGGTCTTCGAAGACCGCGGTGACCCGCCCGTCGCTCTGTCCCAGGTAACCGCCGGGACGCACCCGATAGGTCACCTTGTCCGGCCCCATCACCAGCGCCACGGTGCCGGCGCCTGTTCCGATGGTGCCGACCATGTCCAGCGCGTCCAGCGGGAAGCCTTCCATCGGCTCCTTGCGCCGGTTCGGATCTGGCCGCAGTCCCCCATTCCCCTGCTGCGGGTTGGTCCAGGCATCGGTGAACGGATCGCGCATGCCCTGCGCGGAGTATTCGAAGGTCTCGAACTGCTGCATCACCGGCAGGGCCTCAATCGACTCCGCCGGTCGTGCGCGCTCGCTCTCGACCCATTTTTCCAGGTTGGGTGCATCACCCGGCGTGCTGGTCACGCCGCGACCGCAGGCGGCCAGCAGCAACACCGTCAATACCACCCCACCGCGTGCAATGAAGGAACCGGTCACTTCTTCTCCTCCTTGCCCGCTTCAGCCTTCTGCTGTTCCTCGACCTCGGCCTCATCCAGGTAACGGTAGGTCTTGACCGTACCGGACAACTCCAGCGCACCGGCGCGGACATTGCCACTGGTCTTGTCCTTCGGCTTGAGGTTGATGTCGTGCATGGTCAGGATCACCACCCGCGGCAACGAGGCCACGCCACTGACGAAGGCGCCGAACTGGTGGTAACTGCCCACCATCCGCAGCTTGATCGGCTTTTCGGCGTAGAACTCCTTGATCTGCTCCTGCTCCGGCTCGAACAGCTCGTTGGACAGGCCGCTGGACAACGCGGTCTGCGAGATGTCGATGATCAGGTCGGGCATTTCGGTCTTGCTGGGCAGCTGCCGCAGCATCTGCTGCAGCACCTGCTCCATCTGTGCCAGCTGCTGTTTCAGCGGCTCCAGGTTGACCGCGCGCTTCTGTTCCTTGGTGAACTCCTCGCGCAGCGTGGTTTCCTGCGACTCCAGACCGGCCAGTTCATCGCGCTTGCCACTGATCAGCAGCATCCACGCCACGAACATGATCACCACCGCCAGCAATGCGCAGAAAACGATCTTGGCCTTCTGCGGCCAATTGCCGATGTCGTTGAAATCGAGGTTCTTGATGTCGACTTTCTTGCTCATGCGCGATCCCCCTGCAGCGGGGCGTGGAAGGCCTGCGGCGGCTGCGCCAGGCGGCTGCCCTCAGGCTTGGTTGCCGGTGCGGCGGGCTTGGCCGGCGCAGGTGTTGCCGCCGGCGCCGGTGCCGATGCAGGCGTGACAGCCGGTGCCGGAGCCGTCCCCGGCTGCGGTGCGGAAGCGGCAGGCGCTGCGGCGTCGGGCCCGGCACTGAGCGGTGCGACCGTCGGTGCAGCCGGCGCGGTGCTGGCCACACTGCCATCAGGGTTCAGGCCCGGCGTGGCCGCCGCTTCCTCGCTCTGCGCAGGCAGCTTGACCTTGACCTTGAACACGTACGGCAATGCCTTGATGTCGGCTACCGGTCCGGTCGCGCGCCCATCCTTGTCCTTGTCAGGCTCACGCGCCTCGATGATCGCCAGCTCCGGATTGGTCATCCAGCCAGAGACTTCGAGGTTGCGCATGTAGGCCGAGACACGGGCGTTGGATTGGGTGCGGCCCTCCAGCGTCAGCACGTCGCCTTCCTGCTGCAGGGCGGTGAGCACCACGCCATCGGGGATGGTGCGGACCAGTGCATCGAACAGGTGGACCATCTGCGAACGCTTGGCCTGCAACTGCTCGATCACGGCCTTGCGGGCAAGCAGTCGATTCTTCTGCTCGTCAAGGCGGTCGATTTCCTTGTTCTGCTCCTTGACCTTCTCGATCTCGGTCTGCAGGTAGGCGTTGCGATCGCTCTGCCCACTGACCTGCATGTCGTAGTAAAACCAGATCAACAGCGACAGCAGCAGGCCACCCAGGCCGGCCATGCCCAGCATGATGCCGAACTCGCGCTGGCGTTGCTTGCGCCGTTCGGCGCGCCAGGGCAATAGATTGATGCGTGCCATCAGTCAAAGCTCCTCAGCGCCAGACCGGTCGCGATCATCAGCGCGGGGGCGTCCTGGGCCAGCGCGTGCGCCTGCACCTTCGGCCCCAGGGTCATCTGTGCCAGCGGGTTGGCGACCACGGTCGGCACGCCCAGCTGTTCCTCGACCATCTCCGGCAGGCCTGCAAGGGCGGCACAGCCGCCAGCCAGCACGATGTGATCGACCCGGTTGAATTCGCTGCCTGCGTAGAAGAACTGCAGCAGACGGCTGATCTGCTGGACCGTGGCTTCCTTGAACGGCTCCAGCACTTCCATCTCGTAGCTTTCCGGCAACCCGCCCTGGCGCTTGGCCAGACCGGCTTCCTCGTAGCTCAGGCCATAGCGGCGCATGATCTCGTCGGTCAGCTGCTTGCCACCGAACACCTGTTCGCGGCTGTACAGGCTACGGCCACCGCGCAACACGTTGAGGGTGGTCATGGTGGCGCCGATATCGACCAGCGCAACCACGCCCTCAGCCGAAACCGGCAGCTCGCTGGCCACCAGGGCAAAGGCGTTCTCGACCGCGAAGGCCTCCACGTCCATCACCTTGGCCTGAAGGCCACCCAGTTCCAGCGCGGACTGGCGCAGCTCCACATTTTCCGAACGCGAGGCAGCCAGCAGCACCTGGACCATTTCCGGGTTGTTCGGGATCGCCCCGATCACCTCGAAGTCCAGGTTCACTTCCTCGATCGGATACGGAATGTAGTTGACCGCTTCCAGCTCGATCTGGGCTTCCATGTCGTTCTCGTCCAGGTCGGCCGGCATCGGGATCACCTTGGTGATCACCGCCGAACCGGCCACGGCCGCAGCGGCCAGCTTGGCCTTGCTGCCGGAACGGTTCATCGCCCGGCGGATGGCCTCTCCCACGGCCTCCACTTCGACGATGTTCTTCTCTACCACCGCGTTCGGCGGCAGCGGTTCCACGGCGTAATGTTCCACACGGAAACGGTTGCCGCTGCGGGAAAGCTGCAGCAGCTTTACCGCAGTCGAACTGATGTCGACGCCAATGAGCGGCGACTGACTTTTTGGGATGAGCCCCACGGTTTCTCCCCTGCCGACGGGCACTTGGACGCAAGAGCTGCGTCCGCGCATTAATAACGTATTCTTAGCAAATGGCAACCGCCCTGCTGTGACATCCCTCACAGGATGAACACGCAGCCCCTGGCGTCCCCTTGCACTCCCCAGTGCCGGCCCCAGCCGCCACCTTGCGTAATCTATACTCTGCGACCACGAAATTCGCAATCGGAATCTGACACCGATGACCCGTCTCCGCCGCTGGCTGCGCTGGATCTTCCTTGTTGTCCTGGTCCTGGCGCTGGTCGGAGCTGCCGCCGTTGGCGGCCTGTACTACGCCGTTTCTTCCAAGCTTCCCGACGTGCAGACCCTGCGCGACGTGGAAATGCAGGAGCCGATGTACGTCTACGCTGCCGATGGCAAGCTGATGGCGGTGTTCGGTGAGACCCGGCGTACCCCCATCACCATGAAGGACGTGCCGGAGAAGCTGAAGCAGGCGTTCCTGGCCACAGAGGATGCCCGCTTCTACGAGCACGGCGGCGTGGACTACAAGGGCATCGGTCGCGCGGTGTGGCTGCTGGCCACCACCAACGACAAGCGCGTGCCCGGCGGTTCCACCATCACCCAGCAGGTGGCCCGCCAGTTCTTCCTCAGCTCCGAGTACAGCTACACCCGCAAGCTGGCCGAGATCCTGCTGGCGCGCAAGATCGAGTCCGAGCTGAGCAAGGACGAGATCTTCGAGCTGTACCTGAACAAGAGTTTCTTCGGCAACCGCGCCTACGGCGTGGCCGCCGCCGCCGAGTTCTACTACGGCAAGAAGCTGGGCGAACTGGACCTGGACGAGATGGCCTCGCTGGCCGGCATCCCCAAGTTCCCGTCCTCGGGCAACCCGATCTCCAACCCGGAGCGCGCCCGTCAGCGCCGTGACAACTATGTGCTGCAGCGCATGGCCGACCTGAAGTTCGTCAGCCAGGCCGAGGCCGACGCGGCCAAGGCCGTGCCGATGCACGCCACCGCGCATGAGCCGCCGGTGCAGGTCGATGCGCCCTACGTAGCCGAACTGGTGCGCCAGGAAATGATCGCCCGCTTCGGCGGCGACGTGGTCAACAAGGGCTACCACGTCACCACCACCATCGACGCGACGCTTCAGACCGCGGCCAACCTGTCGGTGCGCGACGGCCTGCTGCTGTATGACCACCGCCATGGCTGGCACGGCGTGGAGAAGCAGGTGCAGCTGGGTGCGGGCGATGATGCCGCGGCATTGGCCGAGCATCTGCGCGGCACGTTCTCGCAGTCTGGCCTGCTGCCGGCGATCGTCGCCAGCACCGGTGCCGATGGCAGTGCCACCGTGGTGCTGGCCAACCGCAGCGAGATCGTGCTGCCGGCCGGTGCCGCCAAGTGGGCCAACAAGAGCCCGGCCAAGCTGGTACAGCGCGGCGACATCGTGCGCGTGCGCGCCGGTGCCAAGGAAGGCGAATGGCTGCTCGACCAGCTGCCGCGCGGCCAGTCCGCGCTGGTCTCGCTGGACGCCCACAGCGGTGCACTGAAGGCCCTGGTCGGCGGTTTCAGCTTCTCCGGCAACAAGTTCAACCGTGCCACCCAGGCCCGTCGCCAGCCGGGTTCGAGCTTCAAGCCGTTCGTCTATGCGGCCGCCTTCGACAAGGGTTACAACCCGGCCTCGATCGTGCTCGACGCCCCGGTCGTGTTCCGCGACCGCCGCGGCAAGACCTGGGCGCCGCAGAACGACGGCGGTGGCTTCCGTGGCCCGATGCGCCTGCGTGAAGCGCTCGTGCAGTCGCGCAACCTGGTCTCGGTGCGCCTGCTGGATGGCATGGGCGTGGACTACGCGCGCAAGTACATCAGCCAGTTCGGCTTTGCCGAATCCGAGCTTCCGCCGAACCTGTCGATGTCGCTGGGTACCGCCTCGCTGACCCCGCTATCGGTGGCCCGTGGCTATGCCGTGTTCGCCAATGGCGGCTCGCGCGTGGACACCTGGCTGATCGATCAGGTGCTCGACCGCGATGGCAACCTGGTGTTCAAGGAAAACCCGGCGATGGCCTGCCGCGACTGCGCTGGCAGCAGCGACCAGCCGGTGAACCAGGTGGTGGATGGCTTCAACTTCGGCGCCCCGCCACCCAAGGTTGACGCCACCGCCGCCGCCAAGGCGGAAGCCAAGACCGAAACGCCGGCCGCACCGGTCAACCCGGATGCGCGTACCGCACCGCGTGCGATCGACGCCCGTACCGCCTACCAGCTGGTGTCGATGATGCGCGACGTGGTCCAGCGCGGCACCGGCGCGCAGGCCAAGGTGCTCGGCCGCGAGGACGTGGGCGGCAAGACCGGCTCCACCAACGACCACCGTGACGCCTGGTTCTCCGGCTTCGGCGGCCCGTACGTGACCACCGTGTGGGTGGGCCGCGACGACTTCCGCTCGCTGGGCTACCGCGAATACGGTGGCAAGGCGGCCCTGCCGATCTGGATCGACTACATGCGCACCGCGCTGAAGGACACCCCGATCGCGCAGAACGAACCCCCGAGCGGCATGGTCCAGGCCACCCTCAACGGTGCGGTGGAGTGGGTGAAGGTGGAAGACATGGACCGCCTGACCGACTACGACCTCAACCTGCAGAGCACCCCGCAGGCGGACGCGGCCGCGTTCGATATCTTCTAAGGCCGCAGGATCGGTGGGTGCCAACCCCGGTTGGCCCTGCCCTGCTTTGGTAAATGCCAACCTTGGTTGGCGCCCTGTGCCGACCAAGGTCGGCATCTACCAAGACGATGGCATCCGACAGGCGCAGTGCTCCGACGAGCATGGCCCGGCGCTGCTTGGGTAGTCGCCAACCTTGGTTGACGCCCTGTGCCGACCAAGGTCGGCATCTACCAGAGCGGTTCGCATCTGGCAGGCGCACGGGCACGCGTCAAATACCCACGCAGATGTCACATGCCTGCGCTAGTCTGTAGCCAGGTCGCAACAGGGAGTCATCGCATGCACCGCGCTCACCAGCATGCTGCCAGCCAGACCCGCGAACGGCGTCATCGCCTCGCCCACGAAGCCGCCCGGCTGATGGCCGAAGGCGGAATCCGCGACTTCCACCAAGCCAAACTCAAGGCCGCCAGCCGCCTTGGCATCCACGACGATGCCTCCCTGCCCCGCAACGTCGAGATCGAACAGGCCCTGCGCGAGTACCAGCGGCTGTTCTCCGGCCCACAGCACGGCAGCGAGCTGCAGCGGCGGCGCGAATCTGCGTTGCGGGCGCTGGAGTTCCTGCACGGGTTTTCGCCGCGCCTGGCCGGACCGGTGCTGGACGGCACCGCCGATGCCAACAGCCCCGTGCAATTGCACCTGCACAGTGACGACCCGGAAGCCGTGCATCGCTTCCTGGACGAACATCGCATCCCCGCGGAATCGCGTACGCGGCGCCTGCGGATGGACCGCGAACGCAACCTGGATGTGCCGGTATGGGTGTTCAGTGCCGAAGAACTGACCTTCGACCTGGCAGTCCTGCCCTACGACGCCCTGCGTCAGGCGCCACTGTCGCCGGTGGATGAAAAACCCATGCGCCGGGCATCGGCCACGCAGCTGCGGCAGTTGTTGGCAGAGATGGAGATCACCGCCTACATCGGCTGTTGACCGGCCTAGAGCCGAGCATGGCTCGGCTCTACGGGAAGATCAGCTTTTCCTCGGACGGGCTCGCCAATCGCGCCAGCCACGGCACCGCCGCACGGTGTGGATACTCGGCCATCATGCGCGCATGCATCTTCTGCATGTCGTGCAAGTGCCAGGTGTGCGAGTACACGTCCTGGAAATCATCCGCCCAGCCACTGCGCACCCGCATGCGTTCGCCGTCAAGGTTCGGCACCAGGTACCACGGCACCTGCAGGATCTCGCTCAGGGCCTTGTTGCGTACGGCACTTTCGCGTCCCGACCGCTGCAGCTGTTCGATGCGCAGACTCACGCGGCGGCAGGGAAAGGGCATGCAGGTGCCCGTCGCGTTGATGTAGTCGGCGACGTCGGCGTACATGTCCGCCTGCAGTTTCATTGCTACCGGGTCCTGCAACGTCTGCCGGACCCGCAGCGTGCGCTGGGTGCTGCCGCGGATCTCTGCGGCACTGTAGAAGGGCTCACCTGGCGTCATGCCGCCATGGCGTACCAGCACGATGCGATGGATCGCCTCGTCGGTGAGCATTTCCACACGCACCGCTGCAGCCTCCGGATGGATGCGCGGCTGCGGCACGTTCACCACACGCCAGAATCCCCAGACCATCAGCCCCATGCAGATCATCAGCACCAGACACGCCAGCGTCCACGTATCCATGTCGTGGGTGACGTAGCGGATGCGGGCGCGCCACAGGTAGTAGCGCCGGTAGCTCATGAAACGGCTCATGAAGTTGTACATCGCAACCTCCTCTGCAATGGCCCCGGCGCGGCGGGGCTCGTTACGCGCACCACGCCGGGGCGTCATGCCTTACCAGCCGATGCCCACACCCACGCCCATGCTGCGTTCACCGCTGTTGGTGAACGCACCATTGAGGCTGAAGGTGGCTGAGCCCTTGTCGTTGAGTACGCGCTGGTAACCCACCGCCATGGCGGACTCGCCCTCGGCGTAGCCCACGCCAGCGCCCAGGCGGTTGTACGTCGCGAGGCCCGCCGTGTTCATCGCCATCGCCGTCTGCGCACTGCTCATCGCCGCCATGCGGTTGAAGCGCTTGTCCATCTTGTCCAGTCGACGTTCAAAATTGCTGATCGCCCCATCGGTGTACTCGTTGGCGCGGGCCAGCATCTTCTCCAGATCGGCGGTGTTCACCTGCGGGGTCGGCGCCGGCGCGTCGACCGGCGCAGGCGTGCCACCGCCGTCAGCACTGGCGATGCCGCCACCGGCACGGCCTGCGGAGGCCGCCGCCGGTTCACCCGATGCGCCGGCAGGGCCCTCGGCCTCCGGCGCGGCCGGCGACGTGGGTGCACTGGCAGATGCCAGCGCCCGACCCTCTGGCGTGGCACCAACGCGCTGTTCCAGCCCATCGATGCGACCGTCCAGGCGCTGCTCCATGGCATGCAGCTGACCACCGTTGACCGCATCACGGCTGCCCGGAGCAATCAGGCCGTTGGCCACGTTGCCGAGGACCATGCCGTTGGCGCCGGCGAGGTTGAGCTGGCCCAGACCATCGCTGCGGGTGGCGGGGCTTTCCTGGAAGACCGAGCGCAGTTGGTTCTCGACCTGATCAACCCGGGTGCCAGCGGTGATCACTGCACCATCGAGGACGGCCAACGCGTCGGACACGTTGTTCTGCGTAGCTCCTTGCATGCGATAGGTAGGCGCAACCACGTTGCCGCTTGCATCCATTCCTGCACCGCCACCCAACGTACCCAGCGCTTCGTGCAACTGTTCTACGGTCGATGCGTCTCCACTCCCCAAGCCGCGGCCGACATTGACGATACGACGCTTCACCCATTCACTACCCACTGACACAGTGTTGGGCTGGTCTACATAAGAGCCATAGCCCAACGCGACCCCGTTGGTAGCCGTTGCCTTGACCTGAGCGTGCGCGCCCAAGGCCACACCGCCCTCAATTTCGACCCGTGAGCTGGGTCCGAGGGCAAACCCCTCTGTGGCATTCACAAGAACGTGGGCCGCTCTGCCAAGCGCCACGGAATTGGTACCCATTGCCTTGGAGAAGCTCCCCACCGCGGTGCCTCCCTCCTTTCCGGGCGCAGGCGATGCCTCTGCAGACTCACCGATAGCAACGCCGAACCACCCTGCATCTGCATTCTCACTGAGCGAATCCGTTCCAATCTTGAAGAATCGACGTTGGTGTTCAATGGCCTCCATCCGCTGATTAGTGGCAAACAATTGCCCACCGTTCACAGCATCACTACTCCCCGCCGAGCTGATATCACCCGCCGCCACGCCCCTTACCTTGCCGCCGTCCATATCGACCGAACCGTCGGCTGCGTAACGGACCACGCCTTCCAGGTCGGGATCGAAGTTGTCAAACTCGGTACGCAGGTCATCCAGATCCCGCCGGTTACCGGCGATACGCGCCTCGTGTCCGGCCAGCTCGGTGGCGTGGCTGGCCAGCAGAGACTGATTCGCAGTGACCTTCTGATCGACGGCAAACAACTGCCTGCCCGTCACCACCTCGGTGCTGCTTGTGCTAAGCGTTGCATCAGCCACGCCTGTCACCTTGCGATTTGCATTGGACTTGTTGCGCACGTCCAGCACCGTACCCGTGTTTTCGCCACCCAAGCGCACGTTGCCCGTGGCCGACACCTGACTGACCAATCCACCGAGCACATCCGCTTTCCCCAGCGCATTATCGGCGGTCGTCTTGGCAGCGTTGGCCGTCGTCTGCGCGCTGGTGGCCGTGGTGCGAACCGACGCCACTTCCACGTTCGTCGCATTGAGCTGCTTGCCGCTCACCGCTTCGGTGCTACTGGTGCTGAGCGTTGCGTCAGC
>NZ_JBNYZT010000003.1:0-481161 GCF_050573115.1 Stenotrophomonas indicatrix | reverse complement strand
GGTCGGTGGCCTGGGCTGGCCACTGTCGGGCAATCTGCTGGCCCGCTATGGCGGCAAGCTGCCGGACGGCCGCACCAGCAGCGGCGTGTTGATCGGCGCACCTGCCGGAAGCACCGTCACCGCTGTGGCCGACGGCACCGTGGTGTTCTCCGATTGGATGACCGGCTACGGCATGATCCTGATCGTCGACCATGGCAACGGCTACATGAGCCTGTACGCCCACAACGACACCCTGCTGAAGGATGCCGGCGCGCGGGTCAGCCGCGGCGACGCGGTGGCCAAGGTCGGCAACTCCGGTGGCCAGGGCGTGACAGCGCTGTACTTCGAGCTGCGCCGTGGTGGGCAACCGGTCAATCCGGACAGCTGGCTGCAGCGGCGCTGAATTCCGGCTGGCCGCGCGAGGCCGGATTCAACGGGAATTTAGCCACGCTTCGCGCATAATCGGTGCATGTGCCTTGGGCACGATGCCATCGTCGACAGGAGTGATCCATGCGCGCAGCCCGTACCGCCACCCTCTTGCTGGCTCTGTTGCCGGCCCTGTCCTGGGCCCAGCAGACCGCCCCCATCCCGTTGAAGGAAACTCCCGGGAAGGCGGCGAGCAGCGAGGAGGCGGTGACCTCGAAGGTGCCGCTGGACGATATCCGTCGCTTCGTGGCCGTCTACAACGCGGTGCGTGCAGCCTATGTCGACCCGGTCGATGACAACAAACTGATGCAGTCGGCTGTGCGCGGCCTGCTGCTCGACCTCGATCCGCACAGCACCTACTTCAACAAGGAAGATGCGGAGGCGTTCGACGAGCAGGCGAACGGCGCCTATGAAGGCATCGGCGTCGAGCTGCAGCAGCAGCCGGACAACGCCAGCATGAAGGTGATCTCGCCGATCGACGACACCCCGGCGGCCAAGGCCGGCATCCTCGCCGGTGACCTGATCATCGCCATCGACGGCAAGCCGATCAGCGCGATCGATGCCAGCGAACCGCTGCGTGGTGCGGCCGGCAGCAAGGTGGTATTGACCATCGTCCGCGACGGCAAGCCCAAGCCGTTCGATGTCAGCCTGACCCGGCAGACGATCCGCGTGACCAGCGTGCGCAGCCGCCTGCTGGAGCCGGGTTATGGCTACATCCGTCTGAGCACCTTCCAGGCCGACACCGGCTCTGATTTCCAGAAGCACCTGCAGCAGCTGCAGAAGCAGTCCGGCGGCAACCTCAAGGGGCTGGTGCTGGATCTGCGCAGCAATCCGGGTGGTCTGCTGACCGCTGCCGTGCAGGTGGCCGATGATCTGCTCGACAAGGGCAACATCGTCAGTACCCGTGGCCGCATCAGTATCAGCGATGCACGCTTCGACGCCACCCCGGGCGACCTGCTGAAGGGCGCGCCGGTGGTGGTGCTGGTCGATGCCGGTTCGGCCAGTGCATCGGAAGTGCTGGCCGGCGCACTGCGCGACAACAAGCGCGCGCGCGTGATCGGCAGCCGCACCTTCGGCAAGGGCTCGGTGCAGACCGTGCTGCCGCTGGACAACGGCGATTCGGTGAAGCTGACCACGGCGCGCTACTACACACCCAGCGGTAAATCGATCCAGGCCACCGGCATCGTGCCGGAAGTGGAACTGAAGGCCGCACCACGTCCGGAAGACGAGGCATTGCCGGCCAGCCTGAGTGATTACAGTGAAGCGACCCTGCCGGGCCACCTGCGCGGCGACGAGGAAGGCACCGAGGGCTACCACGCAGGCGCCGTGCTGCCGGGCGATGGTCCGATCAACGATGCGCTGGCCGAACTGAAGAACCCGGGTTCGGTGGCGGCGCGCTTGAAGGCAGAAGCCGCGAAGGCCGAAGCGGACAAGGCAGCGAAGGCCGCTGCCAAGCCGGCGCCGAAGGCGGAGCCCAAGGCTGAAGCAAAGCCGGAAGCGAAGCCGGAAGCGAAGCCGGAAGCAAAGCCGGAAGCAAAGCCGGAAGCAAAGCCGGAAGCAAAGCCGGAAGCAAAGCCCGTCCCAGCCCCGGCCAAACCCTGACGGTAGCGCCGGGCCATGCCCGGCGAAGCCACGTACATCCGGGAGGTAGCACGTCCGCATGTGCCGCCCGATAGAATCGATCCATGGACGATTCGACCCTCGCCACCGCGATCAGCGATCTGCTTGAACGCGGACCAGTTCCGATGGATCGGGCTGCTCTCCTGTTGGACTCTCTGGCCGTACGCCATGGGATCGATTCCCGCCGCGTCTTCTGGTGGGCGGGTGCGCCCTTTATGGATCGTGAGATTCAATATGAAGGTAGTGAAGAAGGCCTTTCCTGCCTTAGCGCGCTGTTGGCGGACGTGCACGGAGAAATCTGTTTGGTGGCATCAGAAGAGCGCGCACCGCATTGGCCGGTGTGGGCACTGCGGCCAGGCGAGGTGATTCCAATGAAGCAGTCGAGCAAGCTCGACGCTACGGACGAGCGGGTGTGCGTGAAGCCGGCCAGCGGCAGGCACTACCCGTGACTCAGAACCCGTGCCGCTTGCGCAGTCGCCGTGCGATCGCCGCGCGCACGTACATGCCGTACACCACGCCGAACACGAAGCCCCCGATGTGCGCCCACCAGGCGACCATGCCGAAGGTCGGGCCGATGTAGGCGAACACCACCTGCAGCGCCGCCCACACACCGATCAGCAGATAGGCCGGGGCGCGCACGAACTCCAGAAACAGCCCCAGCGGGATTACCACGCCCAGTCGCGCGCCGGGGAACAGCGCCAGATAGGCACCGATCAAGGCCGACACCGCACCGCTGGCGCCGATGATGATCTGGTCAGGGCTGCCCATGGTGTAGATCGCGACCAGGTTGGAGATCGCCCCGCCCACCAGGAACAGCAGCAGCAACCGCCACGGACCCAGCACCCGCTCGGCCGGCAGGCCGAAGATCAGCAGGAACACCAGGTTGCCCAGCAGGTGCGACCAGTCGGCGTGCAGGAACAGGGCGGTGAACAGGCGCAGCACGCTGCCGTCCTGCAGGGTCGCCCACCAGTCCAGCGGGTGGGTCAGGCCGGTGGACAGGGCGCCCCAGTCCAGCCACAGGCTTCCGCGGGCGTCGTCCGGGCGCGAGATCGACCACAGGAATGCCAGCCACAGTGCCGCAAACAGCACGGGTGTGGCCCAGCGCAGAGTCGCCTTCTTGCGCGAGGGGAGGGAGACAAACATGGCACTAGCCTAGCGTGCGGGCGCTTTTGGCGGGGAGAGAGCCTGTTCAGCTTTTGCGACGAAGAAAGCGCCAGCGCTGTTATTGTTTCATTAACGGCTCTGGGTAATACTCGCATACGGCGTCGTATGTCGGGAGGGGAATCCGGCGCGCTTCGAAAGGCCATCCGGCCTGACGGGCGCAGGCGCACTTAGAGCACCATCACCGCTTACCGGAGAGAGAACTACGATGCAAACTGCTTCTACCATTGCCCGCCTGACCCTGCTGGCCGTCGGCGTTGCCGGTGCGCTGGCCGCCGCCGACGCCAATGCCGCCGCCTTCCAGCTGAAGGAAAACAGCGCCAAGGGACTGGGCCGCGCCTTCGCTGGTTCCACCTCTGCCGAAGGCGATGCCTCAGTGGTCGCCACCAACCCGGCCTCGATGCGCCTGCTCGAAGGCACCCAGATCCAGGGTGACGTCAGCGCCATCAGCTTCGGCGCCAAGTTCCGCGGCGAAGGCCGCTATGCCAACGGCGCTCCGATTTCCGGCGGCAACGGCGGCGACGCCGGCATGATCGCTCCGGTTCCGGCCGCGTACTTCCACGTGCCGTTCGGCGAGAAGGACAACATGCACTTCGGCGTGTCGCTGACCGTGCCGTTCGGCTTCAAGACCGAATACGACCGTGACTGGGTCGGCCGCTACAACGGCGTCAAGACCGAACTGCAGGCCATCGACCTGGGTGCGGCCTTCTCCTATGACGTCAACCCGTACCTGTCGTTCGGTGCGTCGGTGTTCGCCGAGCGCCTGAATGTCGACCTGACCAGCGCCGTCGACGGCGGTACCGCCATCAACGCCAGCGCCCAGCAGCGCGCTGCCGCCGCTGCACTGGCTGCTGGCCGCACCCCGGCACAGGCCCAGGCCGCTGCCCAGGCCGCTGGCCGCCAGGCCGCACAGCTCGGCTTCTCGCCGGGTACCGCTGATGGTTACCTGCGCATCAAGGGCGACGAAGTGTCCGTCGGCTACACCCTGGGCATGACCGTCAGCCCGGTGGAAGGCACCAACATCGCCTTCAGCTACCGCTCGGAAGTCGAACACAAGATCACCGACGGCAAGGCCGACTTCACCATGACCCCGGCTGCTGCCGCGTTCCTGGCGCAGGCTGCCCCGGGCACCTTCGTTGACAGCAACGGCCGGGCGACCATCACCCTGCCGGCCAGCGCCACCGTCAGCTTCACGCACCGCGTGAACGACCAGTGGAAGATCATGGCCGACGTGTCGCGCACCGCATGGAGCAAGTTCGACGAAGTGCGCGTCGACTATGACTCCAACCAGCCGGACAGCGTGCTGCCGTTCCACTACCGCGACACCACCTTCGCTTCGATCGGTACCGAGTACCGTCTGAACGAGCAGCTGACCCTGCGTGGCGGTCTGGCCTATGACCAGACCCCGACCACCGACGCCCACCGTGACGTCCGCGTGCCGGATACCACCCGCAAGTGGCTGTCGCTGGGCCTGACCTGGGCGCCGTCGGAGAAGATGGAATACAGCGTGGGCTACACCCACCTGTTCACCAAGGATCCGAACATCAACTCGACCTCTGCTACCGCCAACAACGTTGTCGGCAAGTACAAGGTCACCGGCGACGTGCTGGCTGCGTCGATGCAGTACAAGTTCTGATTCCGGCGATTGCCTGAAGCAGTACGAAGGAGGCCCCGCGCAAGCGGGGCCTTTTTTTGCGTGGATGACGCATCCGGCTCGTGCCTGTTTCGGGAGTGCCTGCTACCTTGCCGGCATTTACGCAGTACAGGCGAATGCGAAATGGTTGATCGTCGCTACCAGAAGCGGATGATCCGATACTGGGCTCGGGAAGAGGCCAAGGCGAACGCGATTCTGGATCGCGTGCTGGAGTCGGAATGGTTCGACTACTGGCACACGCATCTTGACTGGATGGGGCGCGGCAATCGCCATGTCAGTGACCGAATCGCCGTTGCTGCAGGGCTACTGCGGCTGCTCGAGCGGGCTGTGACGAGCGAGCGGGAGGATGTGCAGTGTTGGGTGACACTGGCGCCGGATACCGGTCAGAGTGCGCTGTTCCTGCATTCGCCGAATCCTCGGGGAACACCATGGCCGTACCCGTTCGATGGGGTGACCTGGGACATCGCTCCGCCTGACTGGCTTGCGCCTTTGCTCCCTTCAACCGGCCTGCAGCCAGGACGCTGGGGAAGCGGAGAGAGCCAGCGGTTGCTAATGCGCGTGCGCCCTTGATCTGCATCCACGCATGGCGTGGATCTACTGGGCCGACGACGCAGGGCATGGATCTACGCGACAATAACGCGATGAACCTGTCCGACCCGAACTTCCAGCTGGAGCTGGCCGCCAACATCGCCGTTGCCGGCTCGATCCTGCTGGCCGGTCGCAACAACGTGCATACGTGGTGGCTGGGCATCGTCGGCTGTGCGCTGTTCGCCGCCGTGTTCGAGCGCTCGCACCTGTACGCGGACATGGTGCTGCAGTTCTTCTTCGTGGTCATCAGCGTGTTCGGCTGGTGGCAATGGCTGCGTGGCGACCATGGCGCGCCGCTGCCGATCACCCGCTTGCCTGCACGCGCGTGGAGCTGGCTGCTGCCGTTGGCGGTGCTGGCAACCTTCGGTTACGGCTGGATGCTGACCCGCCTGACCAATGCGTATGCGCCCTACATCGACTCGGCGGTGCTGGTGCTGAGCGTGATTGCACAGATCCTGATGATGCGGCGCAAGCTGGAATCGTGGTGGGTGTGGCTGCTGGTCAACACCATCGCGGTGCCGCTGTACTACGGCCGCGGGCTGCACCTGACCTCGATCCTGTATGTCGGTTTCTGGATCAACGCGCTGGTGGCGCTGCGTCACTGGCGGCACCTGATGCGCGCCGAAGCGGATACGGGCAGGGCGGCCGATGGCGTTGCCTGAGCGGGTACCGCGCGGGTTGGTGGTTGGCAAGTTCTGCCCGCTGCATCTCGGCCACGAGCGCCTGATCGAATTCGCCTCTACACGCTGCGCGCAGCCGCTGGTGATCGGCTGGTCGCAGCCGGGCTTTGCCGGCTACAGCGCAGAGCGCCGCGAGCGTTGGCTGCGCGCGCGCTTCCCGCAGGCCACCATCGTGGTACTCGATGATGTGCGTCTGGCGGCGATGTGCGAGCAGCAGGGGGTACCGGTACGCGAGCTGCCGCAGGACAAGGACGACGAGCAGGTGCAGCGCGCGTTTACCGCATGGCTGTGCATGGCGCTGTTCGGCGGACCGGTGCAGGCGGTGTTTACCGGTGAAGACTATGGCGACGGCTTCGCGCAGGCGCTGGCTGCGCACTTCGGCACGCCGGTACGCCATGAGCGCCTGGAGCGCACCCTGGATATCGGGCAGGCCTGCGGTACCCAGTTGCGCGCCGATCCGCATGTGCATCGGCACAGCCTGAGTCCGTCGGTGTATGCCGACCATGTGCAGCGGGTGGCGTTCATCGGCGGTGAGTCCACTGGCAAAAGCACGCTGGCGCGGGTGCTGGCCGAACGCCTGGGCACAGCATGGGTACCGGAGTTCGGACGTACGTTGTGGGAGCAGCAGGGCGGCGAACTGCAGGCGCCGGATCTGCTGCGCATCGCTGCGACCCAGCCGCAGCACGAGAACCGCGCCGCGCAGCACGCGTATCGTTGGCTGTTCTGCGATACCACGCCATTGGTGACGCTGGGCTACAGCGGCTGGATGTTCGGCACATCGCCCGAACCGCTGCAGCGGGCCGCAGCGCGTGCGTACGACCTGCTGTTCCTGTGTGCCCCGGATATTCCGTTCGAGCAGGATGGGACGCGGGTGGGGCAGGAATTCCGCATACAGCAGCACGCGTGGTATCTGCAGCAGTTGCAGGCGCGTGGGATGGCCTATGTGCTGCTGGAAGGCGATCTGGAAACGCGGATTGCGCGGGTGCGGAGTGAGCTGGTGAAGCGGGCGGACAATCGGTTCAGCGTGGTGGCGTGATCGTCGCCGGGCATGGCCCGGCGCTACCGGCAATGCACAAAAAACCCCGCTTTCGCGGGGTTTTTCGTTTACCGCATGACGCCTGGAATCAATCGCCCAGCGTCAGCAGCGAGGCATTGCCGCCGGCGGCGGTGGTGTTCACCGTCACCGTCTTCTCGGTGGCAAAGCGCAGCAGGTAGTGCGGGCCGCCGGCCTTGGGGCCGGTGCCGGACAGGCCCTGGCCGCCGAACGGCTGCACGCCGACCACCGCACCGATCTGGTTGCGGTTGACGTAGACGTTGCCGACGTGGACGCCGTTGCTGATGCGGTCGACGGTCTCGTCGATGCGCGAATGCACGCCCAGGGTGAGGCCGTAGCCGGTGGCGTTGATCTGGTCGATCACCGCGTCGAGCTGGTCGCCCTTCCAGCGGATCACGTGCAGCACCGGCCCGAAGATCTCCTTCTGCAGCTGGCCCAGGTCCTTCAGTTCATACGCACGCGGTGCGAAGAAGGTGCCGTTGGCCGCTTCGGCGGACAGTTCGGCAGCCGCAATCAGGCGCGCTTCGCGGTCCATGCGCACGGCGTGGTCCTGCAGGATCTGCAGTGCATCAGCGTCGATCACCGGACCGACGTCGGTGGACAGCAGCCCCGGGTTGCCGACCTTCAGTTCCTTCATTGCGCCGGCGAGCATGGTCATCACCTTGTCGGCGATGTCGTCCTGCACGAACAGCACGCGTGCAGCCGAGCAGCGCTGGCCCGCGGAGGTGAAGGCCGAACCGATCGCGTCCTTGACCAGCTGTTCCGGCAGCGCCGAGGAGTCGGCGATGAAGGCGTTCTGGCCGCCGGTCTCGGCGATCAGCACGCCGATGGCCGCATCGCGCGCGGCCATCGCGCGGTTGATCGCACGGGCGGTGTCGGTGGAGCCGGTGAAGGCCACGCCGGCCACGCGCGGGTCAGCAGTCAGCGCGGCACCGACGGTGGCACCGTCGCCCGGCAGGAACTGCACCACCTCGGCCGGCACGCCGGCATCGTGCAGCAGCTTCACGGCGTAGTAGCCGATCAGGTTGGTCTGCTCGGCCGGCTTGGCGATGACGCTGTTGCCGGCGGCCAGTGCCGCAGCCACCTGGCCCAGGAAGATCGCCAGCGGGAAGTTCCACGGGCTGATGCAGACGAACACGCCGCGGCCATGCAGCTGCAGTTCGTTGGATTCACCGGTGGGGCTGGGCAGCTTCTCGGCGTGGCTGAACTGCTCGCGCGCCTGCTTGGCGTAGTAGCGCAGGAAGTCCACCGCTTCGCGAACTTCGGCGATGCCGTCGGGCAGGCTCTTGCCCGCTTCCTTCACGCACAGCGCCATGAACTCGGGCATGCGCGCTTCCAGCTGGTCGGCGGCGTGCTCGAGGATGGCGGCGCGGCTGGCGGCCGGCGTGCGGTTCCAGGCCGGCTGCGCAGCCACGGCATTGGCCAGCGCCTTCTGCACGGTGGCGGCATCGGCGGCTTGCCACTGGCCGACCACTTCACGGGTGTCGGCCGGGTTGGTCACCGGCAGCGATGCGCCGGTCGGGTTCGCGCCCGGCACCAGCGGTGCGGCCTGCCAGGGCTTCACTGCAGCGTTGAGCTGCTCGGCCAGGGCGCGCAGTTCGTTGTCGTTGGCGAGATTGGCGCCCATGGAGTTCTTCCTGTCGTGGTTCTGGCTGCGCAGCAGGTCAACCGGCAGCGGGATCTTGGGATGCGGAATCGATTCGAACGAGGACACCATCTCGACCGGATCGCGGACCAGGTCGGCGATCGGCACGCGCTCGTCGGTGATGCGGTTGACGAAGCTTGAGTTGGCGCCGTTTTCCAGCAGGCGGCGTACCAGATACGGCAGCAGGTCTTCATGCGAGCCCACCGGCGCATACACGCGGCACGGCAGGCCGAGGCGGTCGGCCGGCACTACTTCGGCGTACAGGTCGTCGCCCATGCCGTGCAGCTTCTGGTGCTCGTACACGCCGCCGTTGGCGATGCTGCGCACTGCGGCGATGGTGTGCGCGTTGTGCGTGGCGAACATCGGGTAGATCGCGTCAGCATGGGTGAACAGGCGCTTGGCACACGCCAGGTAGGACACGTCGGTGTTCTGCTTGCGGGTGAACACCGGGTAGCCGGCATAGCCTTCGATCTGCGCGCGCTTGATCTCGGCGTCCCAGTAGGCACCCTTGACCAGGCGTACCTGCAGGCGACGACCGGCGCGGCGCGCCATGTCGGCCAGGTGGTCGATCGTGTACGGCGTACGCTTCTGGTAAGCCTGCACCACCACGCCGAAGCCATCCCAGCCGGCCAGCGAGGCATCGCCGAACACCTGCTCGATGATGTCCAGCGACAGTTCCAGACGGTCGGATTCTTCGGCGTCGACGGTGCAGCCGATACCGTAGCTCTTGGCCAGCTGCGCCAGCTCCAGCACGCCCGGTACCAGGTCCTTCAGCACGCGCGCGCGCTTGGCGTGCTCGTAGCGCGGGTACAGCGCCGACAGCTTGATCGAGATGCCCGGCGCGTTGTTGACGTCGCCATCGGCACGGCCACCACGCGCCTTGTGGTCACCACCGATGGCGTGGATCGCACGACGGTAGTCTTCCAGGTAGCGCAGGGCGTCCTTCATGGTCAGCGCGCCTTCGCCGAGCATGTCGAACGAGTAGCGGTAGCTGGCGCTGTCGCCCTTGTGCGAGCGTGCCAGCGCTTCGCTGATGGTGCGGCCCATGACGAACTGGTGGCCCATGATCTTCATCGCCTGGCGCACGGCCAGGCGCACCACCGGCTCACCGACGCGGCCGACCAGGCGCTTGAACGCGCTGGGCGCATCGGCGCGGGTGGCGTCATTCATCTGCACCAGCTTGCCGGTCAGCATCAGGCCCCAGGTGGAGGCGTTGACCAGCACCGAGTCGCTGCCGCCCAGGTGCTTTTCCCAGTCGGCATCGGCCAGCTTGTCGCGGATCAGCTTGTCGGCCGTCTCCTGGTCCGGAATGCGCAGCAGCGCTTCGGCCACGCACATCAGCAGCACGCCTTCCTCGCTGCCCAGGTCGTACTGGCGCATGAAGGCTTCGATCGCGCCCTGGTCCTTGGCGCGCACGCGCACGCGGGCGACCAGGTCGGCGGCCAGCGCCTGCACCTTCGCCTGCTCGTCGGCCGGCAGGCGTGCCTGCTCCAGCAGTTCGCGCACATGGCTGGCCTCGTCCTTCAGCCAACCATCGGTGATGGCCTGGCGGAACGGGTTGGGGGACGCCGGCAGTTCCGGCGACAGCAGCGCCGAGGGACGCGGAGCGTCGCTGGCGGCAATGGGAGAGGAGGGTGCGTTCATGCCGGTCCGGCCAGTGGAAAACTTGGCGATTTTAATCATTTTTTCGACTTCAGGAAGGCCCGCGCAGCTACCTTCATGAATGCTGATAGCCCCTAGCGGTGGTGGATTCAGCGTGTTCAGCAAAGTCAGTCCGTTTTGTGCCGAATTCGTCATTCGTACCGCTGGACCCATGCTGTATTGCAGCATCGGAAAAAGTGTGAATGCACCCTTGCTACCGGCGAGAGGGCAGGGCTACCATCGAGACGTTTCCCGCGGCAGGAACGCGGTTGCGACATGATCGAGGTGCTTACAGCTCCGGATGGGTCAGGTACGCAGCTGCGACTGCGTCCCCCACGGGCGCTCGATGCCCGGCAGTTCGTCCTGTTGTTTGCTGTGTTGTCGGGAGTGATGTGGCTGGTGTCCGCCTTCGGGTGGGTGGCCGGCAATGCATTCGCCCCCCTGTTCGCGCTGCTGTACAGCCTGTTGCTGGCAGCTGCGTTGCGCGCGTTGTGGCGCAGCGGTGAACGGCAGGAGGAGATCCGGGTAGTACCGGCGTACGTGGAGGTCATCCCCGTGCCCGGTGGATCGCCGGTGTTCCGGGCTCATCCGCATTGGGTGCGCCTGCTCACCGACGATCAGAGGGTCCGGCTGGCATCCAGCGGCCGGCAGGTGGAGGTGGGGAGTTTTCTCGCGCCGGCCGAACGTCAAACGCTTGTTGAAACGCTTGAAGATTTGCTCGCCGCCAGCGATGGCGGCAACCGACGACGCTAAGGGTCTAGGCAATGAAGCAAAGCAGAGGGTGGGGCACGAAGTGCGTTGCAATGGCCGCCGCGATGGGGGCCCTGCTGTCGATGCCGGGGACGGCGCTGGCCCAGGCGGCCGATCCAAAGCCGTGGCAGTTGAACATGGGCAAGGGGGTGACCCAGACCTCACGCCTGGCCTGGGAATCGAACAACCTCTCGTTGATCGTCTGTACGGTGATCGGCGTGATCGTGTTCGGTGCCATGGCCTACGCGATGTTCAAGTTCCGCAAGTCCAAGGGTGCGGTCGCCGCCACCTTCAGCCACAACACCAAGGCCGAGGTCATCTGGACGGTGATCCCGGTGATCATCCTGGTGGTGATGGCGTGGCCGGCCACGGCCAACCTGATCAAGATGTACGACACCCGCGATGCCGAGATGACGGTCAAGGTCACCGGCTATCAGTGGATGTGGAAGTACGAGTACCTGGGCGAGAACGTGACCTTCACCAGCCGCCTGGACCGCGAGTCCGACCGCATGCGGCAGAGTGGCAAGGTGCCGACCCGCGAAAGCCATCCGCACTACCTGCTGGACGTCGACAACCGGCTGGTACTGCCGGTGGACACCAAGGTGCGCTTCGTCATCACCTCCGACGATGTGATCCACGCCTGGTGGGTACCGGCGCTGGGTTGGAAGCAGGACGCGATTCCCGGTTTCATCAACGAAGCCTGGACCAGCATCGAGCAGCCCGGTGTCTACCGCGGCCAGTGCGCGGAGCTGTGCGGCAAGGACCATGGCTTCATGCCGATCGTGGTTGAAGCGGTGTCCAAGGAAGCGTTCAAGCAATGGCTGGCGCAGCGCAAACCGGCGCCTGCACCAGCGACGCCTGCCGCGCCCGCCGAACCCACCGCGCCTGCCAGTGAAACGCCGGCGCAGCCGACAGCACCGGCTGCCGCCGAGGCCGGCAACGCGCCTGCCGCGGCGGCCAGCGGAGCCTGATGTAACTGTCCGCGGCCGCGTCGCGGCCGCGGCGACAACCGATCCTGAGAGGTGTTTTGCAATGGCGCACTCGGCAGTTGGGCACGACGATCACCATCACCCGCAGAGCTTCTTCGAGCGTTGGTTCTTCTCGACCAACCACAAGGACATCGGCACGCTGTACCTGGGTTTCAGCTTCATCATGTTCGTGATCGGCGCGTTCATGAGCGTGCTGATCCGGCTGGAACTGGCCCAGCCCGGCATCCAGTACATCCGTCCGGAAATCTTCAACCAGCTGACCACCGTGCACGCGCTGGTGATGATCTTCGGCGGCGTGATGCCGGCCTTCGTCGGCCTGGCCAACTGGATGATCCCGCTGCAGATCGGCGCGCCGGACATGGCGCTGCCGCGCATGAACAACTGGTCGTTCTGGCTGTTGCCGGTGGCCTTCAGCCTGCTGCTGCTGACCTTCCTGCTGCCCGGTGGTGCGCCGGCCGGTGGCTGGACGCTGTATCCGCCGCTGTCGCTGCAGGGCGGCTACAACGTCGCATTTACCGTGTTCGCCATCCATGTGGCTGGCATCAGTTCGATCATGGGCGCGATCAACATCATCGCCACGGTGCTGAACATGCGCGCGCCCGGCATCGACCTGCTGAAGATGCCGATCTTCTGCTGGGCCTGGCTGATCACTGCGTTCCTGCTGATCGCGGTGATGCCGGTGCTGGCCGGTGCGGTGACGATGCTGCTGACCGACAAGTTCTTCGGCACCAGCTTCTTCAATGCGGCCGGTGGTGGCGACCCGGTGATGTTCCAGCACATCTTCTGGTTCTTCGGCCATCCCGAGGTCTACATCATGATCCTGCCCGCCTTCGGCGTGGTCAGCGAGATCATCCCGACCTTCAGCCGCAAGCCGCTGTTCGGCTACCAGGCAATGGTCTACGCCACGGCGGCGATCGCGTTCCTGTCATTCATCGTCTGGGCCCACCACATGTTCACCGTGGGCATGCCGCTGGGTGGTGAGATCTACTTCATGTTCGCCACCATGCTGATCTCGATCCCGACCGGCGTGAAGGTGTTCAACTGGGTCAGCACGATGTGGCGTGGTTCGCTCACCTTCGAAGCCCCCATGCTGTGGTCGGTGGCGTTCGTCATCCTGTTCACCATCGGCGGGTTCTCCGGCCTGATGCTGGCGATCGTGGCCGCCGACTTCCAGTACCACGACACCTACTTCGTGGTCGCCCACTTCCACTATGTGCTGGTGACCGGTGCGGTGTTCGCGCTGATCGCTGCGGTGTACTACTGGTGGCCGAAGTGGACCGGGCGCATGTACAGCGAGAAGTGGGCCAAGGTGCACTTCTGGTGGTCGATCGTGTTCGTCAACCTGCTGTTCTTCCCGCAGCATTTCCTGGGTCTGGCCGGCATGCCGCGCCGCATCCCCGATTACTCGGTGGCGTTCGCCGACTGGAACCTGATCAGCTCGATCGGTGCGTTCGGCATGTTCGCCACGCCGTTCATGATGGCTGCGATCCTGCTGTCCTCGCTGCGCAACGGCGAGAAGGCCGAGGCGCGCTCCTGGGAAGGCGCGCGCGGCCTGGAGTGGACACTGCCATCGCCGGCACCGGCGCACACCTTCACCACGCCGCCGACCATCCGCCCGGGTGACCTGGCCCACGACGATATCGGTCATTGAGGTGGTGCATGCATAACGAGAGCCCGATCATTGCCGCCAGAGCCGAGCCACGCTCGGCTGACAGCGTGTCGTCCGGTCAAGCGCAGCCGACCAGCGGTCGGCTCCATCAGAGCGACAGCCAGAGCCACGGCATCGAGCAGCAGCGTCAGCGCGCCAAGCGCACCGCGCTGTGGGTAGGCGCGATCGCCGTGCTGGTGTACGTCGGCTTCATCCTCAGCGGCGTGATCGGTCGATGAGCGAAACGCCGGCCACCGCTCCGTCACGCAGCGCCGGCCTGCCGCGCCTGATCGGCGTGGCGGTGGTGGTGTTCCTGCTGACGTTCTCGCTGGTTCCGCTGTATCGCATCGCCTGCGAGAAGGTGTTCGGCGTGCGCCTGGAACGTGGCCCTGGCAGCGAAGCCAGTACCGGTGCCGCCAGTGGCAAGCGCACCGTGCGGGTGGAATTCGATGGCGGGGTCAATTCGCGGCTGCCGTGGTCGTTCCATCCCGAGCAGCTGACCATGGACGTGGTGCCCGGCGAGCTCAACGAGGCGCTGTACTTCGCCCGCAACGACAGCCAGCAGGCCGTGGTCGGCAGCGCGGTGCCCTCGGTGGCGCCGGCACGCGCGTCGGGATTCTTCAGCAAGACCGAGTGCTTCTGCTTCACTGCGCAGACCCTGCAGGCCGGCGAGAAGCGCGACATGCCGGTGCGCTTCATCGTCGATCCGGACCTGCCGCCGGAAATCCGGACGATCACCTTGTCCTACACCTTCTACCGCAACGATGCGTTGTCCGATCGGCTGGCTCCGGCCGCCACCTCGGAAGGCGCCCACGCTGCTCCCTGACCCGGATACCGACCATGGCCCAGACACCTACCGACGCCAACGTGTACTTCGTCCCGGCCCAGAGCAAATGGCCGTTCGTCGGTTCCATCGCGATGATGGTGACCATGGTCGGCGTGGCCAGCTGGCTCAACGACGCCAGCTGGGGCCGCTGGACCTTCTACATCGGCGTGGCGATGCTGGTGCTGACCCTGTTCTGGTGGTTCAGCGACGTGGTGCGCGAGTCGCAGGCCGGCAACTACAACCGGCAGGTGGATGGTTCGTTCCGGATGGGGATGGTCTGGTTCATCTTCTCCGAAGTGATGTTCTTCGGTGCCTTCTTCGGTGCGCTGTTCTACACCCGTCACCTCGGCCTGTCGTGGCTGAGCGGCGAAGGGCGCGGGGTGATGACCAACGAGCTGCTGTGGCAGGGCTACTCGGCCGGCTGGCCGACCAATGGCCCGGCAGCGATCGGTGGCGCGTTCCAGACCATTCCGGCCTGGGGCCTGCCGCTGATCAATACGCTGATCCTGCTGACCTCGGGCGTGACCCTGACCATCGCCCATCATGCGCTGAAGGCGGGCAACCGCCGCCAGCTGCTGATCTGGCTGGGCCTGACGGTAGTGCTCGGTCTCGGCTTCCTGACCCTGCAGGCGGAGGAGTACATCCACGCCTACAAGGAACTGAACCTGACACTCGGCTCAGGCATCTACGGTTCCACCTTCTTCATGCTGACCGGCTTCCACGGCGCACACGTGCTGCTGGGCACGATCATGCTGATCGTGATGTGGCTGCGGTCGGCGAAGGGACACTTCACCCGTGACAACCATTTCGCTTTCGAAGCGGCTGCGTGGTACTGGCACTTCGTCGACGTGGTGTGGCTGATGCTGTTCCTGTTCGTCTACGTCCTTTGACCGCGCAGGCGTCGGCAGCCTCAGCCGCCGGCGCTGCCTGGTCTGACGAAGGGTCAGCTGCCGATGCCGTGCGGTTTGATCCAGCCCATGTAGATGCACACGATCACCAGTACGATCAACGCCACCGACACTCCGATGCGGCGGGTCAGTGCATTGACCGTGCGCTTGGTCTGGCCGCGGTCCACCAGCAGGTAATACAGGCCGGCGCCCAGATTCCAGACGATGACGATCAGAAACGCGATTACCAGCAGGGTCTTCAGCGAATCACTCATGCGCGGCTCGAGGGCAGGGTGGATGTGCCTATCTGACCGCGTTTGCGCGGACTTGTCATGATGCGCCAGCACACACGCCTGATCGGATGGCTGATGGCGCTGCTGGCAATGGCCGGATTCACCGCGCTGGGCCTGTGGCAACTGCAGCGCATGCATGCCAAACAGGCGTTGCTGGATGCGCAGGCCCCGGCCGTGGCGCAGGCGATGCCGTTGGCGCAGGCGCTGGCCGCGCAGGGTGCGCTGCATGGCGTAGTCGATCACGGTCGCTTCCTGCCGGGCGTGGTGCTGCTGGACAACCAGACCCGCCACGGCCGCGCCGGAGTGAAGATCTATCGTCCGTTCCGCAGCGATGCGGGCAGCGTGCTGCTGGTGGACCTGGGCTGGCGCGCGCTGCCGCCCGACCGCACGTTGCCGGTGGTGCCCGCACCGCCGTCGCCGGTGAACGTGCGTGGCCTGCTGGCGCCGCCCCCCTCGGCAGGCTTGGCGCTGGGGCCGGCGTTCGCTACCACCGATGTTGCTGGGCGCTGGCTGGCCAGCCGCCTTCCCGCCGATGGCCTGGCTGCTGCGCTCGGTCTGCCGTCGTTGCCCGAGCGCGTGCTGCGGCTGGACCCGGCGTTGCCGTTCGGCGATGAGCGCGATCTTGATCTGCTGCCGAACACGCTGCCGCCGCAGCGTCACCTGGGTTACGCCGTGCAGTGGTTCGGGCTGGCGCTGACGGTGCTGGTGGTGGCGCTGGTGCTGGAATGGCGCAGGAGGCGTCCCGTTGCCCGGTAGTGCCGGCCGCTGGCCGGCATCCCTTTCCCAACCATGAGAAAATGCCCCGCATGAACACTGCTACCTCCTCGCAGGCGCGCGGCAACGGCCGCCGGACCCTGGTGCTGCTGTTCGCCGTTTTCTTCGGGGCGATGGCGCTGGCCGCCATCCTGCGTTTCTCGGGCTGGCAGCCGACCGCGCATCGCAACAGCGGGCAGTTGCTGAAGCCGCCGGTGGATCTGCGCCAACAACCGCCGACGCTGGCCAATGGCGCGGCCTACCCCTGGAACCCTGACGCGCGCACCTGGCGCCTGCTGGTGGCACCGGCCGGTGCCTGCGACGCGCAGTGCGTCACTTTGTCGCAGGGACTGGGCAAGGTGTGGCAGCTGTTCGGCCATAACGCCGATAATGTAGAAATCCTGTGGCTGGGAACGCCACCGGCGTCGATCGCCTCGCTGCCCGCGCTGCGGCCGCTGGCCCCGTCGCCAGCCCTGCGCGCGGCGCTGCCCGGCGTCGATGATCCGGCGGGTCTGCCGGTCTACGTGATCGATCCGAACGGCTTCGTGATCATGCGTCATGCCCCCGGGAGCGATCTCGGAGGCCTGCGCAAGGACATGGCCACGTTGCTGAAACTGAAGTGAGTCCCGTTTGATGAGCCTTTCCGCGCGTCCGGCGCTGCACCGCAATTTCCACCGCCTGGCGTGGTTCGCCATGATCATGACCGCGAGCACGATCATGTTCGGCGCGTTCGTGCGCCTGTCCGATGCCGGCCTGAGCTGTCCGGACTGGCCGACCTGCTATGGCCAGGCCACCTGGCCGCAGCACGTGGAAGAGACCATCGGGCATCCGGCGACGGAGATCCGTCCGCTGGAAACGCACAAGGCCTGGCGTGAGCAGGTGCACCGCTTCCTGGCGGGCGCGCTCGGCATCGAGATATTGACCCTGGCCCTGCTGGCCACGCGCAAGCGGCGTTTCGGAAGCACGGCGGTGGTCACCGCCTGCGTGCTGGTGGCCGCGGGCATACCGCTGTACATGATGGGCTGGCATGGAACCGCCAGCGCGCTGGCGCTGATCGGTGAGGCCATCCTGCTGATCGCCGCACTGCGCTGGAGCAACATCGACCTGGCGCGCGCTGCGCTGCTGACGCTGGCGGTGGTGATCTTCCAAGCCCTGCTGGGCATGTGGACGGTGACCCTGCTGCTCAAACCGATCGTGGTGATGGGCCACCTGCTGGGCGGCATGCTGATGTTCGCGCTGCTGGTGTGGATGGCGTGGCGTGCCACGCATATGCCGATCACCCTGGCCGAGGCGCCGAAGCTGAAGTGGCTGCTGCGCATCGGTGTGGCGGTGCTGGTCACCCAGATCGCGCTCGGCGGCTGGGTCAGTGCCAACTACGCGGCATTGGCGTGCGGCGGTGGCAGTGCCTCGCTGGACAACTTCCCGCGTTGCGCCAACCAGTGGTGGCCGCAGCACAACTTCGCCGAGGGCTTCACCCTGTGGCGTGGCATCGGCGTGGACTACGAAGGCGGCGTGCTCGACGGTGCGTCGCGCATCGCCATCCAGATGGCCCATCGCCTGTTCGCGATTGTCGTTGCCGTCTACATGCTGTGGCTGGGCCTGCGCCTGTTCCGGCTGCCGAGCATGCGTGGCTGGGCCTCGGCCCTGGTTGCGCTGCTGGTGCTGCAGGTCACCCTCGGCATCCTCAATGTGAAGCTTGCACTGCCGCTGGAAGTGGCAGTGGCGCACAACGGCGTTGCCGTTGCCCTGTTGTTTGTATTGGTCAGCCTGCTGGCCCGCCTGCGTGCCCCGGACTGATTCCATGTTTTCCAACTATCGCCAGTACTGGGACCTGACCAAACCCAAGGTCGTCGCCCTCATCGTCTTCACCGCCCTGGTCGGCATGGTCCTGGCCATTCCGGGTGTGCCCAGCTGGGAGCAGGTGCGTGCCGGCGTGCTCGGCTTCCTCGGCATCTGGCTTGCCGCCTCGGCCGCTGCAGCCATCAACCAACTGCTGGACGCGCACATCGACGCGCAGATGGCGCGCACCTCGTGGCGACCGCTGGTGGTGGGCAAGGTCAAGCCATGGCAGGTGCTGGTATTCGCCAGCGTGCTGATCGTGCTGTCGATGGCGATCCTGGTGCTGTGGGTGAACTGGATCACCGCCGTGCTGACCTTCGCTTCGCTGATCGGTTATGCGGTGATCTACACCGTCTACCTGAAACGAGCGACCTCGCAGAACATCGTCATCGGTGGTCTGGCCGGCGCGATGCCGCCGATGCTGGGGTGGGCGGCGGTGACCGGCATGCAGGGCTCGTCGGACTGGGCGTACTCGTCGCTGCTGGTGTTGATCATCTTCATCTGGACGCCGCCGCACTTTTGGGCACTGGCGATCTTCCGTCGCGAGGACTACGCCAAGGCGGAAATCCCGATGCTACCGGTCACCCATGGCGTGGTGCACACGCGCAAGCAGATCATGGCGTACTCGGTGGTGCTGGCACTGGTCTGCCTGCTTCCTTACCTGGTCGGCATGAGCGGCGCGTTCTACCTGGGCGGCGCGATCGTGCTCAACGCCGTGTTCCTCTGGTACGCCTGGCGCATGCTCAACCCGCCGGATGAGCTGTTCTCGATGAAGATGTTCAGCTACTCCATCGTCTACCTGATGGCGCTGTTCGCCTTCCTGCTGGTGGATCACTGGATCCTGCCCTGGTTGTGATGGGCTGAGGCATCCACGCATGGCGTGGATCTACTCTGGATCAGGCATCGTCGGCGTTACGGTAGATCCACGCCATGCGTGGATGATTTCCCGCAGCAGCCCGCACGTTCAGTAGATCCACGCCATGCGTGGATGAATTGCCGGTTGGGTCAGGGCGCGCGCTTGGCATACCGCTGCGCGATCACGCCGCAGACGATCAGCTGGATCTGGTGATAGATCATCACCGGCAGCACGATCGCGCCGAGGCTGCCGCCAGCGAACAGCACCTTGGCAATCGGAACGCCCGTGGCCAGGCTCTTCTTCGAGCCGCAGAACACGATGGCGATCTCGTCTTCGCGGTTGAAGCGCAGGCGGCGGGCGATGAAGGTGATCAGCGGCATGGCGATGCCGAGCAGCACCGCCGCCACCACCGCCACCGCGAACAGCGAGAGCAGCGGTGTCTTGCTCCACAGCCCTTCAGTGACTGCTTCGCCGAACGCCGAGTACACCACCAGCAGGATGGTGGCCTGATCGGTGTAGCGCAGCAGCGCGCGCTGCTTCTCCACCCAACCGGCGATCCACGGGCGCAGCAGGTGGCCGGCCACGAACGGCACCAGCAACTGCAGCATGATGCCGCCGATGGCATGCAGCGGGTCGTGCACGCCGCCGGAGGTACCGGCCAGTGCGGTCAGCAGCAGGGGCGTCAGGAACACACCGAGGATGCTCGACAACGAGGCACTGCACACGGCCGCCGGCACGTTGCCGCGCGCCATCGAGGTGAACGCGATGGACGACTGCACGGTGGACGGCAGGGTGCACAGGAACAGCACGCCCAGGTACAGCTCAGGCGTCAGCAGCCAGCCCGACAACGGCTTGAACAACAGCCCCAGCAGCGGGAACAGGATGAAGGTGCAGGCGAGGATCGTCAGGTGCAGGCGCCAGTGCAGCATGCCGCCGATGATCGATTCGCGGGGTAGGCGCGCACCGTGCAGGAAGAACAGCGCGGCGATGGCGACGGTGGTGACATCGTCGAGCACCAGGGCGGCGGCGCCTTTCATCGGCAGCAGCGAGGCCAGGCCGACGGTGCACAGCAGGGCGAGGGTGAAGTTGTCCGGTCGCAGGCGCGACCACCAGCGGGTCATGGTGGATAGGCTCCTTGGTGCGGGGGGATTACCCCGGGAATCAGGGGGTGGGAGAAGGGATCGCCAGACGCTCGCGGGTGGCCGCTTCCAGCGACTTCAGGCCGGCACGCTGGCCCAGTTGCAGCGCCTGTTCCCGGCTGGCGTGTTCGTAGCGTGCGTTGACCAGGCCGAGCACGGCGCCGGCGCGGTTGCCGGAGGCGCAGTGCAGCAGCACTGGCCCCTGGCTCTGCCGCAGGGCCTGGTGCACGGCGCGCACGTTGGCCGCATCCAGGCCCTCGGCACCGGCCACCGGAATGCGGACATAGCGCAGGCCCAGCGCTTCGGCCTCGCGTGTTTCATCGAAGCCGCGATCTTCATCGGGTTGGCGCAGGTCGATCACCGTGCGCACGCCCTGTGCAGCCAGTTCGCGCAGTTGCGCAGCCGTAGGCTGGCCGCCGGCGTACAGGCCGGGGCGGACTTCAGCAAGGGCGGGGTCCGCAGCCCAGGCTGGCAGAACCGGGCAGAGCGACAACAACAGCAGGCAGGTCAGGCGCAGCAGCATGGTCTCTCCGGGGATGTGTTCTGCCGCTACAGGCGCAGATTGGCACGGGCCTTCAGCAGCTCGCGCATCTCGTACTTGTCAGTATCGTCCAGACCCTGTTGTCGCTGCTTGGCGTTAAGGTCGTCGATCCGCTGGAACAGCAGCTGCTTCTCCAGCTGCCCGACTGCGTCATGCAGTTCCACCGTCCACATCGCTTCATCGCCCGCCAGCGTCTGCGCGGCCAAGGTGTGCAGCGAGGCCTGTTCCTCGCGGCCGTCGAAATGCTCCAGCAGGGCACCGGTACTGATGTCCGGGCGCTGTTCGACCAGCCCCAGCAGTTCCAGCAGCAGCTCCACGCCCGGCAGGCGCAGGCCCTGGAAGTGGTGCTTGCCACCCAGGGTCAGGGCCAGCGTCGGCTGCTGCAGCAGCACGGCGATCGCGCCGCGCACCAGGCTGCGCTTGGCCACCGGCTGGATCGTGCGCGAGACGGCGCGTTGCGGCATCTGCGGGCGGCCCGCCTGCGCGTTGCCGCCCAGGCCGGTCAGCTGTCCCAGCTGCTGCTTCATCAGGTCGCCAAATGCGCCGTCGGGAATCTGCGCGAGCATCGGCTTGGCGCGCTCGGCCAGCCGTGCCTTGCCGTCCAGCGTGCCCAGGTTGATCTCGCGGGTCAGCTCGTCGAAGAAGAACTGCGACAGCGGCGTGGCCTGCTTCAGGCGCTCGTCGAAAGCCTCAGCACCTTCCTTGCGCACGATGCTGTCCGGGTCTTCGCCATCGGGCAGGAACAGGAAGAAGGCCTGGCGGCCGTCCTTCATGCGCGGCAGCACCGATTCCAGCGCTTTCCAGCCGGCGCGGCGGCCAGCGGCGTCGCCGTCGAAGCAGAAAAATACGTCCGGCGCGTTGCGGAACAGCAGCTCGGCATGGTCCGGCGTGGTTGCCGTGCCCAGCGTCGCCACCGCCTGGGTGACGCCGAACTGGAACAGCGAGACCACGTCCATGTAGCCCTCGACCACGATCAAGCGCTCGATCTTCTGGTTGGTCTGGCGCACCTGCCACAGGCCGTACAGTTCGCGGCCCTTGTGGAACAGCGCGGTCTCGGGCGAGTTGAGGTATTTGGGGCCGTCGTCCTTCTCGAACACGCGCCCGCCGAAGGCGATCACCCGGCCACGACGGTCGAAGATCGGGAACATCACCCGGTCGCGGAACTTGTCGTAGACGTGGCCGCGGTCGTTCTTGGAGAACAGGCCGGCGCGGTCGAGCAGCTTCATCCGCCGCTCGTCCTTGCCCAGCGCATCGCGCAGGCCACTGTAGCCATCAGGCGCATAGCCGATCTGGAAGCGTGCGCGGTTCTCTTCGTCCACGCCGCGGCCGTCGAGGTAGCTGCGGGCCTTCTCGCTGCCTTCCAGGTTTTTCTGGAAGAACTTGGTTGCCGCGTCCAGCGCCGAGTACAGCTCGCGGCTGTCATCCTGCTGCTGCGCACTGCGCGGGTTCTCGCTGCGCGGCACTTCCATGCCGGCGCGCTTGGCCAGTTCATCCACCGCGTCGAGGAACTCGAGGCGGTCGTAGTTCATCAGGAAGCTGATCGCGGTGCCGTGCGCGCCGCAGCCGAAGCAGTGATAGAACTGCTTGGTCGGTGAGACGGTGAACGAGGCCGAGCGCTCGTCATGGAACGGGCAGCGTGCGGCGTACTCCTTTCCTTGGCGCTTCAGCGGCACGCGGCTGCCCACCACCTCGACGATGTCGGAGCGGGCCAGCAGGTCGTCGATGAAAGCGTCGGGGATACGGGCCATGGGCAACAGGACAGGGCGCGGCCGCCAGGGCGCGCTGCGGGGGGCGGCAGGTCCCCTAGTTTACTCGCTGGCGGCGGCCGGGCCGGTTTCCTGTGGGGCTACATCGGCGCTGGCCAGGCGTGCACGTGCGTACTGGCGTTCGTCGATCACCGCGGTCATCAATGCACCGACGAAGAACACGGCAGTGGCGTAGTAGATCCAGACCAGCGAAATCACCAGTGCACCCATCGAGCCGTAGGCGCTGCCGGGGGCAACGGTGCTGATGTAGACGCCGATGCCATAACGGCCGAGGGTGAACAGCAACGACGTGATGGCGCCGCCGATGAACGCCTGGCGCCAGGCCACACGCCGGTCCGGCAGGTAGTGATAGAGGAACGCGAAGGCCAGCGTGTACAGCAACAGCGATGTCAGGTAGCCGATGGCGGGCAGCACCGAGGGCAGCTGCGCGAACACCACCTGCAGCGCAGTGGTGGCGGTCATCGACAGGATCAGCAGGAAGCCCAGTGCCAGCACCACGCCGAAAGAGAACACGCGCTTGCGCAGCCAGGCCTTGATCCCGTCCAGGCGCTGCCCGCTGGTATGGAAGATCCGGTTCAGCGCGTTCTGCAGCTGCGCGAACACGGCGGTGGCGCCGACGAACAACAGCAACGTACTCCAGACCCCGGCCAGCGAACCGACGCTGGGCTGGCTGTTGGCGTTGTGCAGCACGGTGTCGGCCACGCTGGCCACACTGCTGCCGGCCACCGAGCCGATCTGCCCGATCAGCGCCTGCTGCGCCGGCGGATACAACGACGCGGTCAGCCACAGCAAAAGCACCAGCAGCGGGGCCATCGACAGCAGGGCGTAGAAGGACACGGACGCGGCCTGGGTCAGCACGTCGATTTCAACGAAGCGCTTGGCCACCGCCATCGGGAAGCTGTCCTGCAGGCGATCAGCGTAGTGACGAAGCCGTGCGGGGATGCCGTGGGGACGCGTGTCAGTGGGGGCGTTGGATTGCTCGACCATGGGGATGTTGTAGCAGCCGGGGGTCGAAGGTGCGGTGAAGCGCCGGTGTGCTGCGATGGGGGCAGAGCCCTTCCGCGATGCGGAAGGGATCCGACCCCAGGTGCCGGCTTACGCCAGCTGCTGCTTGACCAGCTTGGACACCAGGCCCATGTCGGCCTGGCCGGCGAGCTTGGGCTTCAGCGCGCCCATCAGCTTGCCCATGTCGGCCGCGCTGCTGGCGCCGGTCTCGGCGATGGCGGCCTGGATCGCCGCGACGATCTCGGCTTCGCCCATCTTGGCCGGAAGGTAGGCTTCGATCACCACGATCTCGGCGCGCTCGATTTCCGCCAGGTCTTCGCGATTGGCCGCTTCAAACTGGCTGACCGAATCCTTGCGCTGCTTGACCATCTTGTCGAGCACGGCGATCACGGCGGCGTCGTCGAGCTCGATGCGCTCGTCGACTTCCTTCTGCTTGATGCCCGCGTTGATCAGGCGGATGACGCCCAGCTTGTGCTTCTCGCCGCCCTTCATGGCGGCCTTCATGTCTTCGGTGAGCTGCTGCTTCATGCTCATGGCGAACCTCGTGGTGGTGGTGGGGCAGGGCGGATGCCCTGGCCCGGAAACGCAAAAAGCCGGCGACGCTCGCGCGTGCCGGCTTCGGCTCCATCGCGGCAGGGAATGCCCGCCGCAACGAAGATGCGTCCGATCAGTACAGGCGCTGACGCTTGGTGACGTCGCGCGAGGAACGGCGCAGCTGACGCTTCACAGCAGCGGCGGCCTTGCGCTTACGCTCCTGGGTCGGCTTTTCGTAGAACTCGCGCTTGCGGGTTTCGGCCAGCACACCGGCCTTTTCGCAAGTGCGCTTGAAGCGGCGAAGAGCAAACTCAAAGGGTTCGTTCTCGCGGACTTTGACGCTGGGCATGGAATCTCCGGGACACAGTAGAACCGGGTCACGCCCGGCGAGCCGCACATTATAGTGGCGAATAAACAAACTGCAAGCCGCAAATCCTGAATAGGGGCAGGTTGTTGGATTGCAGTGAGACCTGCCAGTTCCCCGAGGGGCTGGCAGGGGCGTCATAATAGCAGGCATGCGAGTCCTTGGCATCGAATCTTCCTGTGATGAGACCGGCGTGGCGGTGTATGACACCGACCTGTCCGGCAGCGCGGCCCTGCGCGCCCACGCGGTCTACAGCCAGATTGCCCTGCACGCCGAGTACGGCGGTGTAGTGCCTGAGCTGGCCAGCCGTGACCACGTGCGCAAGCTGCTGCCGCTGGTGCGGCAGACGCTGGCCGAAGCCGGGCTCGGCGTGAACGACATCGACGGGGTGGCCTATACCGCCGGTCCCGGCCTGGTCGGGGCGCTGCTGGTGGGTGCCGGCGTGGCCCGGTCGCTGGCCTGGGCACTGGAGGTCCCCGCCGTGGGCGTGCACCACATGGAAGGCCATCTGCTGGCGCCGCTGATGGAAGACGACCCGCCGCAGGCCCCGTTCGTGGCCCTGCTGGTGTCTGGCGGCCATACCCAGCTGGTGGCCGTCGATGCCATCGGCCAGTACAGGCTGCTGGGCGAAACCCTGGACGACGCGGCCGGTGAAGCCTTCGACAAGACCGCCAAGATGATGGGCCTGCCGTACCCGGGCGGGCCGCAGCTGGCCAAGCTGGCCGAGCAGGGCACGCCGGGCGTCTACCGCTTCACGCGGCCGATGACTGATCGCCCGGGCCTGGATTTCAGCTTCTCCGGCCTGAAGACCCAGGTCCTGATGGCCTGGCGCGACAGCGACCAGAGCGAGCAGACCCGCGCCGACATCGCCCGTGGCTTTGAAGACGCCGTGGTCGAGACGTTGTCCATCAAGTGCGAGCGCGCGCTGGAAGCGGCTGGCACCAATGTGATCGTGGTGGCCGGCGGCGTGGGCGCCAACACGCGCCTGCGCGCACGCCTGCAGCAGATGGCCGAGCGCCTCGGCGGGCGCGCCTGCTTCCCGCGGCCGGCGCTGTGCACTGACAACGGCGCGATGATTGCCTTTGCTGGCGCATTGCGTCTGCAGGCGGGCCAGCACAGCCCGCCGAGGGTGGACGTCACCCCGCGCTGGGACATGGCGACGCTGTCGGCGGTCTGAGCCGGACGTGTTCCTGTAGTGCCGGCCGCTGGCCGGCACCGTCAACAACGTTTGCCAACCATTGGCGAGGCCGCCAGCACCGTCGTCGCCCGTTCATGGCGCTGAAGCCAGCCCAGGGTGTGCGGGCAACGGGCGTGGATCAGCCGCCCGATCGCGGCCAGGTCGGCACCGATGTCGCGTTCAAGGATCGGTTCGTGGTGGGCGATGCGGTTGCGCAGCTGGCGGATGCGTCCGATGTCAACGTGCATGGCTTTTCTGATGACACTGGGGTGAGCCGAAGGCGCATGGCGCAGTACGCCGTTGAGTGCCGGAATCCACAGCGTGGAGTCGAAGCGACAGGTGAACAGCTGTTGCCAGAACACCATTGGCAGGTTGGCGACGATCTCGGATGTACTGGTCGCGCGACAGGTTGCCTGTTCCAGCGCTGTCCTGGCAAAGGCGGATGATGATGCCGGCAGCCTCCGTCGGAAGGCATCATTCCACGGCCATCGCGGACCATGCTGCCGCGCCAGTACCGATGCCGCTGCATTGCGGATGACCACTTCGCAGAGGTGGACGGGCATCATCAACGCACCGCACATCCGCATGTTCCAGAGGTACAGGGATTCGGCAGTGACGTCAGGGCTGCAGGTCGATGCGATTCTCTCGTAGGTCGACAGACGCTCCGCTGACAGAGCGCGCCTCAAGGCATCGTATGCAGCCATCGTGATGTGCGCTGGTGAGGGGAAGACCAATGTTGGCCAGGGATGGAGTCGGCCACCATCAGGGAACGCCTTTGTGTACGTGGCCGATTTCCCGCGTTCAAGCTGGGGATAAGACGTTGGTCTGCGTTGTCGCACATGGCCTTGACCCGCAGTTTGGTTCCTGCCTAATCTGATCACCTGCGCCACCGGGACTCGCGGCTTGAGAAAGCTCCCCCCGGGGACAAACGGTAGTACCAAAGGGCCCCGCTAGCAGGGCCCTTTGTCTTTTTCAGCCCTTGTGCATGCCCGGCGACCCGCCGCCGTTCCGGGCAGGCTCACCGCCGTCCCGTTACCATGACCACCTGTTTTCCGGCTGGTAACCGCAATGGACAAGGTTTTCATCGAAGGGCTGACGATCGACGCCCTGATCGGCATCTACGATTGGGAGCGGCGGATCCGCCAGGACCTCGTATTCGATCTGGAGATGGGCTTCGACAACCGTCGTCCGGCGGCCAGCGATGACATTGCCCATACCCTGAACTACAAGGCGGTCAGCAAGCGCCTGGAGCAGTTCGTGCGCGAGTCGGAATTCGGGCTGGTCGAAACCCTGGCCGAGCGCTGCGCGCAGATCGTGCTGGACGAGTTCGACGTGAAGTGGCTGCGCCTGAAGCTGAGCAAGCCCGGGGCGGTGCGCGGCGCACGCGCGGTCGGCGTGATCATCGAACGCGCGCGGGACTGACCCGGTAGTGCCGGCCGCTGGCCGGCAACCTCAATGAAGAAGGAGACAACCGATGGTGGACGCAGTGGTGGCGGTACAGTGGCTGGAACAGCTGCAGAACACACTGGAACCCTATCCTGGCGCCTACCTGGCGTTGATGATTTCGGCGCTGCTGATTGCAGCCGGCTTGGCCAACTGGGTGACCAAGCGCATCCTGGTACGCGGCCTGCGACGCCTGCTGCAGCGCCTGCCGGGCGCCGAGTCCGGGCGTGGCAGCCACCTGATGCGGGTTATCGCGCGCCTGTCCAACGTGGTGCCCAGCCAGGTGATCGCCTCGGGCATCACCCTCATTCCCGACCTGCCGCCAGGCCTGGTTAACGTCATCATCAAACTGTGCATCGTGTGGGCGGTACTGACCGTGTCGATGGCGTTCTCGCATGCGCTGGATGCAGCCAACAGCCTGTACGAGCGCAAGCCCGATGCACGCAACAAGCCGATCAAGGGCTACCTGCAGGTGGTCAAGATCGTGGTGTTCGTGGCCGCGGGCCTGTCCATCGTCGCCACCCTGCTGGGGGTGAAGCTGGGACCACTGGTTACCGGCCTGGGCGCGGCTACCGCGGTACTGATGCTGATCTTCCAGGACACCATCCTGTCACTGGTGGCCAGCGTGCAGATCAGTGGCGATGGCCGCGTGCGCATCGGCGACTGGATCGAGATGCCCAGCCAGAACGCCGACGGCGATGTCATCGATATCGCCCTGCATACCGTCACCGTGCAGAACTTCGACAAGACCATCACCACCATCCCGACCAAGAAGCTGGTGACCGAGTCGTTCAAGAACTGGCGCGGCATGCAGGAAGCGGGTGGGCGCCGGATCAAGCGCGCGCTGTACCTGGACCAGCACAGCGTGCGTTTCATGGAAGAGGACGACCTGGCCTTCCTTGGCCAGTTCGCCCTGCTGGGTGACTACCTGCGCGGCAAGCAGCAGGAGCTGGGCCAGTGGAACGGACGCCTGCGCGAGCAGGGCGTGGCCGAGGTCAACAGCCGCCGGGTGACCAACCTGGGCACGTTTCGGGCGTACGTGGAGCGCTACCTGACCAGCCACCCGGGCATCCATACCGACATGACCCTGCTGGTGCGCCAGCTGCAGCCGACCACCGAAGGCCTGCCGCTGGAGCTGTACTGCTTCACCCGCAGCACCGCCTGGGGCGAGTACGAGGCGGTGCAGTCGGACATCTTCGACCACCTGCTGGCGATCCTGCCGGCCTTTGGCCTGCGGGTGTTCCAGGCGTCCAGCGACGCCATGTTGATGGCCGGGCAGCGCCAGTTGGCCGGCTCGGAGTAAGCTGCGATGCCCCCGGCCGGACCGTACGGACCCGGCTGGTGGCTGAAACTGAATGACGAAACCTCTCGCCAAATCGTCCGGGATCGCTAGAATGCCGGGCTTGTAAACGTTTTCATCAAGGACTGCCGGTGGCCTCCGATCGCATCGAATCCCTCATTGCCCAGATGACCGTCGAGGAAAAAGTCGGCCAGCTGGGTGTCTTCGCGGACATGGTCCGCCCGTTCGCCCCGGACGTGAACCCGGAAGCCAACGTGCGCAATGCCGACCAGGTGCTGCAGCAGGTGCGCGAGGGCAAGGTCGGCTCGCTGTTCAACGGTGTCGGCGCCGAGCTCGGCCGCCGCATCCAGCAGGTCGCCACCGAGGAGAGCCGCCTCGGCATCCCGGTGATCCTGGCCGCCGACGTCATCCACGGCATGCGCACCGTGTTCCCGATTCCGCTGGGCGAGGCTGCCAGCTTCGAGCCGGACCTGGCCGAGCGCACCGCGCGCGCCACCGCGGTTGAAGCTACTGCTGCCGGCCTGCACTGGACCTACGCACCGGCGGTGGACATCGCCCGTGACCAGCGCTGGGGTCGTGGTGCCGAAGGTGCCGGTGAGGACGTGGTACTGGGCTGTGCGTTTGCCGCCGCCCGCGTGCGTGGCTTCCAGGGCAGCGACCTGCGCGCCGCCGATTCGCTGCTGGCCACGCCGAAGCACTTCGCCGCCTACGGCGCGGTGATGGCCGGCATGGAATACAACATGGTGGACATCTCGCCGCAGACCCTGCGCGACGTGCACCTGCCGCCGTTCAAGGCGGCCTTCGACGCTGGCGCGATCACCGTGATGTCCTCGTTCAACGACATCAACGGCGTGCCCGCCAGCGCCAATGCCGAGCTGCTGACCGACATCCTGCGCGGTGAATGGAAGTTCCCGGGCGTGGTGATCTCCGACTACACCGCCGACATGGAACTGGTCGCGCACGGCTATGCCGCCGACGACCGCGATGCCACTGCCAAGGCGTTCACCGCCGGCCTCGACCTGAGCATGCAGAGCGGCTTCTACGCCGAGCACCTGCCGGGCCTGGTGGAGAGTGGCGAAGTGCCGATGAGCGTGCTGGATGAAGGCGTGCGCCGCATCCTGTGGCTGAAGGAAACCATCGGCCTGTTCGACGACCCGTACCGTTCGCTGGACCCGGCGCGCGAAGCCGATACCTCGCATATCGCCGCCCATGACGAACTGTCGCGTGATGCCGCGCGCCGTTCGATCGTGCTGCTGAACAACCGCGACAACGTGCTGCCGCTGCAGAAGAACGGCCAGAAGATCGCGCTGATCGGCCCGTTCGTGCAGGACCGCGAGAACATTGAAGGCTGCTGGACGCTGTTCGGCGACAAGCAGCGTTACGTGGACCTGGAAACCGGCGTGCGCGCTGCCATCGGCGATGACGCGCTGCTGGAAGTGGTGCCGGGTTGCGAGCTGGAAGTGGCCATTGCCGGTGGCACCGAAGCGGCCGTGGCAGCTGCGCTGCGTGCCGACGTGGTGGTGTTGGCGCTGGGCGAGCCGCAGCGTTACAGCGGTGAGGCACAGTCGCGCGTAGAGATCACCCTGCCGCCGGCGCAGCAGGCGCTGGCCGAAGCGGTGGCGATGACCGGCAAGCCGCTGGTGGTGCTGCTGCGCAATGGTCGCGCGCTGGCGCTGCAGGGCGCAGTGCGCAATGCGCACGCCGTGGCCATCACCTGGTACCTGGGCACGCAGACCGGCCATGCCGTGGCCGATGTGCTGTTCGGCGATTACAGCCCGTCCGGTCGCCTGCCGGTCAGCTTCCCGCAGGTGTCCGGCCAGCAGCCGTATTTCTACAACCACCCGCGTACCGGCCGCCCGGAACTGCCGACGATGTCGGAGTTCAAGGCACGCTGGCGCGAGATTCCGAACGAGCCGCTGTATCCGTTCGGCCACGGTATCGGGTACACCACCTTCGCCTACGGCGTGCCGCAGCTGAGCAGTGCGCGCGTCGGCTGGGACGACACCCTGACCCTGACCACCACGCTGACCAACACCGGCAACGTGGCTGGCGAGGAAGTGGTGCAGCTGTACATCCACGACCGCGTGGCCAGCCGCGTGCGGCCGGTGCGTGAGCTGAAGGACTTCCGCAAGGTGGCCCTGCAGCCGGGCGAGTCGGCCGAGGTGGTGTTCACCCTGACCCGCGAGCAGTTGGCATTCACCGGCCGCGACGGCGTGCTGCGTGCCGAGCCGGGCTTGTTCGACGTATGGGTGTGTGCCTCGTCGATGGCCGGTGAGGCCGTGCAGTTCGAGCTGCTGAAGGCCTGATAGGTAGAGCATCCACGCATGGCGTGGATCTACTGGCAATGAGTAGCGCCGGGCCATGCCCCGGCCTCCTCACCCATGGCGAACACGCCGGGCGCGGCCCGGCGCTACCATCGGACTCCCTGTATCGATGGAGCCCGCGCATGCGCAAGATTGCTTTCCTGATTCCGGCCCTGCTGCTGGCGGCCTGTTCGCAGCCGGCATCGCCGCCCGAGCCCGCCGCCGATGCGCCACCGCCGATGACCGGTGCGACGCCGGCCGAGGCGGCGGCCAGCACCACGCCCGATGCCGTTGCGGCACCGCAGGCTGCGGCGGAACACGCAAAGGATGCGGCTGCGGCGCCTGCGGATGCTTCCAGCCCGGTCGAGCCCGCAGCAGACGACGCCCGCGCGCGCATCGAGACGCTGCTCGGCGATGCGGCGCAGTATGAAAAAGTATTCAATGCCTTCAAGACCGCCGTGGTCGCGGGTGACCGTCCTGCCGTGGTTGAAGAAGTGCGTTTCCCGCTGAACATCAGTGGTGGAAAGAAGATCACCGGACCCGGTGAGTTCCAGCGCAACTACGAAAAGATCATCACCCCGGCAGTGGTCAAGGCCGTATCCGCGCAGGAGTTCGGCAAAGTCTTCGTCAACCAGCAGGGCGTGATGATCGGCGATGGCCAGGTGTGGTTGAACGGGCAGTGCCTGGACAAGGCCTGCACGCGCACGGAAGTGAAGGTCATCACCATCCAATGAAAGCAGACGGCCCCGCATGCGGGGCCGTTGCAGACCGGTAGTGCCGGCCGCTGGCCGGCAACCCGGCCAACCCGGCCGACCCGGCCAATCAGGCCAATCAGGCCAATCAGGCCAATCAGGCCAATCAGGCCTTCGGCGTGAGCTTCAGCAGCCGCGCCTTGCTGCCATCTTCCAGCAACCACAGTGCGCCATCCGGGCCCTGTTCCACTTCACGGATGCGCTCGCCCATGTTGAAACGTTCGGCTTCACGCGCGTTGTCGCCGTCGAAGGCCACGCGCACCAGCGAAGTGGATGACAGGCCGCCGATGAAGGCGCTGCCCTTCCACTGCGGGAACAGGTTGCCGCTGTAGAACATCAGGCCGGCCGGGGAAATCACCGGGTTCCAGGTCACCTTCGGTGCGGCGAATTCCGGGCGCGTGTCGTGGTCGGGAATCGGACGGCCATCGTAGTGGTCGCCGTTGGACACGATCGGGTAGCCGTAGTTGGCACCGCGCACGATCAGGTTCAGCTCGTCGCCACCGGCCGGGCCCATTTCCTGCGCCCACAGCTTGCCATTGGCATCGAAGGCGATGCCCAGCACATTGCGGTGGCCCAGCGACCATACCTGTGCCGCGACGCCGCCCTGAGAGGCGAACGGATTGTCGGCCGGCAGGCTGCCGTCGTCGTTGAGACGGATGATCTTGCCCAGGTTGCCGCTCATGTCCTGCGCCGGATCGAACTTCTGCCGTTCGCTGGAACTGATCCACAGCTTGCCGTCCGGGCCGAAGGCCAGGCGGTGGCCGTAGTGGCCTTCGCCACTGACCTTCGGCGTCTGCCGCCAGATCACCTTCAGGTCTTTCAGCTGGCCGCCACCGTTGGCATCGAGGGCGAGGGTGGCACGGGCCACGGCCGCGCCGCGCGTATCCAGCGTGCCTTCCTCGGCATAGCTGACATAGACCACCTGGTTGCGGGCGAAATCCGGATGCAGGATCACATCACCGAAACCACCCTGGCCACCGTAGGCGACCTTGGGGACACCGGTGATCTCATGCTTATGGCCACTGGCCACGTCAAGGTGCTGCAGCTTGCCGCGCTTTTCGGTCACCAGCAGGCTGCCATCGGGCAGGAAAGTCATCGCCCACGGCTGGTCGAAGCGGGCGACCTCGGTGGCGGTGAAGGGGCGTTGATCGTTGGCGGTCGCGGCGATTGCCGGGGCCTTCTGACCTGTCGCATCAGGGCCGGCAGCATTGCAGGCGGTGGTGGCGAGGATCGGCAGCAGGCCGAGTGCGAGCAGCAGGGGTGTGCGGGTCATGGGATCTCCAGCGGAAGGGGATGCGGATGGCCAGGCTCTCCTTTGTATACCACCGGCGGGGTGACGGGCGTGGCCCGAAGGTCCTGCTACCCCCTGTGCGCCATGGCGCGGATCGTCTAGGGTGTTCTCGCCCGGGCAAAGCATGCCCGCCTGTCTGCCAAGGATCTGCAATGAACGCACCCCTCATCCATCGACCTTCGCCCGCCTTCATCGCCGCCTCGTGGGTAGCCCTGCTGCTGGGCGCGGTGGCCTACCTGGTAGGCCTGTTCAATGCCGAAATGCCGCTGAACGAAAAGGGCTATTACCTGACCCTGCTGTTGTTCGGCCTGTTCGCGGCGGTATCGCTGCAGAAGAGCGTGCGCGACCGCGTCGAGAGCATTCCGGTGAGCGGCCTGTACTACGCACTGTGCTGGTTCGCGCTGCTGTCGGCGCTGTTGCTGCTGCTGGTCGGCCTGTGGAACGCCACCCTGGTGCTGAGCGAAAAGGGCTTCTATGGCATGGCGTTCGCGCTGTCGCTGTTTGGCGCGGTGGCGGTGCAGAAGAACACCCGCGACCTGATTGCCGCGAATGCCGCTGAGCCCAAGCGCGCTTCGTCGATTCCGCCGCTGCCGGAACAGGACTGACCGGCGAGGGTAGAGCCGAGCATGTGCTCGGCTCTACAGGATGCTGTTACGCGCTGCGGTCCCGGCGCGGGTCCAGATTGACCGCTTCTTCCCAGCCACGATGCACTGCGCTGCGGGCCTGCGCCCATTCCAGCCGGCTCTTGCCGCGCTCGTTCGCCCATCGCGACTCCAGCTCGCCTTCAATCTCTTCGTATGCGCGGATCATGTCCTGCGCGCGCGCGGTGTGGCCGATCTGGTACGCCGGCTCGTAATCGTCGAAGAACAGCTGGTTGTCGTAGTACGGTTCGCTGGTGTAGCGATCGCGCCAGTAGTCCGAAACCGCCTGGCGGGGTGTGCCGTCTTCCGGTACTCGGCCGGGGATCTGGTAATCAGTACTCATGGGCAGGAGGCTCCGTGGTGGACGAAACCTGATCCTGCCTATCGGCCGGTTAACACGCCGGGCTGGCAGTGTGACCGCCAGGTCAATCCACGGCGGCGTCCTTGCGCGGCAGTTTGTAGATGACGGCACCGACCGCAAAGGCGACCAAGGCAGCAGCGATGTTCTGCCAGCTGGCACTGGCGAACAGGGCCACGCACAGCAGCAGTGCCAGCACCGGAATCAACGGGCCACCGGGCAGCTTCAACGCACCGGGGCGGTCCGCATAGCGCTTGGCCAGTACCAGCACCGCTGCCGCGGTACCGATGTAAGCGAACAGGCGTGTGGTCATCGACAACAGCGCCAGTTGCACGAACGACCCGGACAGCGCCAGACCGAGGGCGATCAGGCCCTGGCAGAAGATTGCTGCAGCCGGGGTACGGAAGCGAGGGTGCACCTGCGCTAACACCTTCGGGCCGTAGCCATCGCGGGCCAGAGCGAACAGGAAGCGCGGGCCCATCATCATCGTGTTGCTGTTGGTGCCGAGGATGGAGATGGTCGCGCCCACGGTGAGGATCAGCGCCAGCGCCTCGCCGCCGAAGCTGGAGGCGGCATCGGCCAGCGGCGTGGCGGAGCTGGCCAGGCCGGGCAGCGTGCCTTGTGCCACGATCTGCACCGCCGCATAGATCACGGTGACGGTGACGATCATGGTGATCAGCGCGAACGGGATGTCGCGGCGTGGGTTGCGGTACTCGCCGGCCGCGGCCGGGATGTTCTCGAACCCGGCGTAGGCATACAGCAGCAACAGCGCCGCCTCGCCCATGCGCTGCAGGTCGTGCGGGTCCGGGCGCTGGCCAGAAAACGCCAGGTGCGGGTCGATGTAGAACGCGCCGATGGCCACGAACAGCAGCAGCGGCAGCATCTTGCCGATCACCAGCACGATGCCGGTACGGGCGGCCGAACGCACGCCGATGATGTTCACCCCTGTCAGGAAAGCGAGCGAGACAACGATGATCGCGATGCGCCCCATGCCTGCGCCAGCCCATGGCCAGAACCGCGCCACGGCGTCGGCCAGCGCATTGCTGAGCGCTGCGGCGGAGCTGATGCGGGTCAGCCAGATCATCCAGCCGATCTCGAAGCCGGCAAAGCGACCGAAGGCTTCGCGCGCGTACAGGTAGCTGCCACCGGGTTCATCGAAATAGCTGGCCGCCTGCGCATAGCACAGCACCAGCAGGGCGACGACGATGCCGGCAGCGACCACGCCCCACAGGCTGAAGGGGCCGAGCAGGGCGACCGTGGCGGCCGGTAGCAGGTAGATGCCGCTGCCGACCACATCGTTGATCGACAGGCCGACGATCTGCCAGCGGCTGACCGCGCGTTGCAGTTGTGGTTCTTCGACGGTGCTCAACGTGCGGCTCCTTCAAGCGCGGGCAGTTTCCACTGCGCCTGCAGGCGCTGGTATTCGGCGCGTGGCAACAGCACGAAACGCGGCGTGTCCTGCGGGCGCAGCCAGTCCAGCAACGCCTTCATGCGCGCCTGCGGCATCGCGGTGCAGCCGGCGGTGGCCTCGCCGGGCTGGCGCCACAGATGGGCGAAGATGCAGCTGCCCTTGCCGGGCTGATTGTCCGGGTTGTGCGCGATCACGAAGCCTTCCTGGTAACGCACGTCGCCCTTGTTGTGCAGGTCCAGCCGCATCGGTTCGGTGGAGCCGGTTATGGCGGTACTGCCGACCTTCTTTGCATCGACGATGCGGTTGTAGAACGGCGACGCCGGTACGTCCATGCAGTAGCTGCTCTCGAACATTGGCTGGTAGGTCATTGCCGTGCCGGGGCGGGTGACGGCATAACCGAACGCACTGCCCAGCGCGAACACACCGGCCGGACTGCGGCCGTCGCCTTCCTGTTTCTGTGGGCCATCGGCCTGGACAGGATGCAGGCCCAGGCCCCAGGCACTGCCGGTGCGACCCAGCGCCACCGGGAACGCCTGGCCGTGCTTGCGCCAGTGCTTGCCGTCGCGCACGAAGGCCTGCAGCTGGCCCTGCGTGCTGTCCCAGTTATCGCTGGTGACGACGATCAGTTGGCGTGCGTCGTCCAGCGGAGCAGCATGGACAGTGACGGCCGCTACGAGCAGCAGCGCGGCGGAAGCAATGCGGGCCAGCAGCAGGTTCATCGGGCGCTCCGGTCAGGAATCCAGCAGGTGATCGATCCGTTCCAGGTTCACCGCCAGCTGCTGCTGGCGATCCGGATTGGCGTGGCAGAGCAGCACGAACAGGAAATCGAGCAGGGCGTGCATGGCGCTACGGTACAGCAGCTGTGCCACCTGCGGCGCGCGGTCATGCGCGCACACCACCAGCGCCGCATCGGCATGCGCGCGCAGCGGATTGGCGGTGTGGCGGGTGATCGACACGACCTTGCCGCCCATGTCCTGGAACTGGCGCGAGAGCTGCGACAGCTGTGGCAGGTTGCCGAACTCGGAGAACATCAACAGCACATCGCCCGGACGCGCGGCGGACAGGTTGGCCAGCATCAGGATCGGATCGGTATGCGGCACCACCAGCAGGCCGAGCAGCGACAGCCGCATGGCGAATTCACGTGCGTACAGGCCGTCGTCACCGAGGCCGTGGACAAACAGCTTCGGCGCGCCGTCGAGCAGCTGCACGATGCGCTCGATCTCCTCGCGCGGGTTGGCCTGGCGGGTTTCTTCCTCGGCCTGCGCCTTGCTGCGGCGCAGGGCATCGCCCAGGCGCAGGTAGTCATCGCTGATGTCCGGTGCGGCCGGTGCCTGCTGCGGGTCGGCACCGGCGCGGGCGACGTCTTCGCCGATGGAATACTTCAGGTCCGGGTAGCCCTTGAAGCCGAGCTTCTGGCTGAACTTGACCACGCTGGACTGGCTGATGCCCAGGGCACTGGCCAGCTGCTGCGAGGAGTAATCGCGCAGCAGGTGCGCGTTGTCGAGGATGAAGTCGGCGATGCGGCGTTCGATGGCCGACATCTGCCCGCGCTCGGTGCGGATTTTCAGCAGGGGCGGCATGCGGGGCGTCCGGGCATGTGTAGGCGCGTTGCGGTTGGCTGCGTAGAGCGTCTCATGGAGTGGGTCAGGTGGGTGGAATTTGCGGGGGACGCCGCAAGTACGTCCGTGTAGGCTTGGCCGCGCTTGCTCGTTTGCGCTGTCCTGCGCAAACGGCAAGACCGGGGTTGGGCGTTCTGCCCAACCCGCCCGAGGCATGCCTCGGGCCCATGCGGCGGACACCCCTGCAAACCCCACCCGCCCGCCTCCGGACAGATCGCGCGCGTGCCAGCCGCGAAGGAGATACGGGATGGGGCAAAAGCAAGAGCGAAGGCATCCACGCATGGCGTGGATCTACTGATGGCGGCGATCGTTGTGTCAACGATCAACCGAGCATCTCCAGCCCCCGTACTTCGGTGATGCCCAGCCCCGGCACATCGCTGATGCTGATTTCCGATTCGTTGAAGCGCACCCCGCCGCTGACCGGATCGAACTGCCCCAGCGACGGGCCATCCAGATCGACCTTGGTGATCACATCGCTCTTGGCTACCGCCAGATGCACTGCCGCGGCCACGCTGATGCTCGACTCGATCATGCAGCCGATCATGCACGGTACGCCGTAGATGCCGGCGATGTCGGCAATGCGGATCGCGTTGGACAGGCCACCGGTCTTCATCAGCTTGATGTTGATGATGTCGGCGGCGCGCTGCTGGATCAGGTCCATCACCTGGCTGGGGCTGAACACACTCTCGTCGGCCATTACCGGCGTGTTGACGCGGTCGGTCACGTACTTCAGGCCAGTGATGTCAGCGGCCTTGACCGGCTGCTCCAGCAGCTCCAGCACCACGCCGGCTTCCTCCAGCGTACGCATCGCATGCACGGCCTGCTTGGCGGTCCAGCCCTGGTTGGCGTCCAGGCGCAGCAGTGCACGGCCCTCCACGGCGGCATGGATCGCCTTGACCCGCTCGATGTCCACGCCGATGTCCTTGCCGACCTTGATCTTCAGCGACTCGAAGCCGCGTTCGATCGCCGACAGCGAATCGGCCACCATCTTGTCGATGTAGTCCACGCTGATGGTGATGTCGGTGGTGATCACCGGGTCGCCACCGCCCAGCATCTGGTACAGCGGAGCGCCATGCAGCTGCGCCCACAGATCGTAGAGCGCAATCTCCACTGCAGCCTTGGCGCTGGTGTTGCGTTCCATCGCGGTCTGCACCAGCGTGCACAGGCGGTTGAGGTTGACCACCTCCTGACCGATCAGGCGCGGGGCGATGAAGTGGCGGATCGCTTCGATGATCGAGCCGTGCGTGTCACCGGTGATCACCGCGGTGGCCGGTGCCTCGCCGTAGCCGGTGTGGCCGGTGTCGGTGCGGATCAGCACCACCACGTCTTCCACGGTCTCCACGGTACGCAACGCGGTCTTGAACGGTGTTTTCAGCGGCACGCGCAGCATGCCCAGTTCGATGGCGGTGATCTTCATTCAGGGATTCTTGGCACGCAGGCGTTGGATGTTGGTGATGCGGTCGATGTAGCGGACGCTGTCGCTGGCCATCATCGGCTCCAGCGGCGTGACCGATACGCCATTGAGATGGGCCTGCACACGCTTGCCGTCGGCACCGAACCAGCTGCCGCCCGCAGTATCGTGGATCACCCAGGTGCGGCCGTCGGCGTGGCCGATGGCCATCATCACGTGGCCGGGGATGTAGACCAGATCGCCCACCTGCAGATCGGTGACGGCGCGGTCGCGCACGGCCTTGCTGTCCTTGCTGGTGAACGGCAGGCGGTCCAGCGCGGGGCTGATCGCCTGTGCGCTGGTATTGCGCGGCAGCAGTACGCCGAAGCTGCGGTAGATCTCCGACACGAATCCGCTGCAGTCGCGGGTGTCGTAGTCGTGGCCCCAGCCGTAGCGCTCGCCGAGGAACTTGAACGATTGCTGCAGCAGCAGGCGCGGGGTCAGCGGCAGGTAGTCGGCGGCGGTGTCCTGCGAGCGCGGCAGCAGCGCCGGCACCAGGCGCAGGCGGCCATCTGCCTCGCGCACCGGCAGCTGCACCACCCACGAGGCGTGTGCCTGTTGCCCGTTCACCGGTTCGGCGGCGGGCCAGTCGGCCAGCACCGGCAGGCGCACGCCCATGTCCAGCTGCAGGCGCGATACGCGCGGTTCTTCGGGGGTGTAGGCGGTGTGCGCAGTGGCAGCGGTGACGATGCGGTACGGGCCCTTCGCGCCGTAGCCGAGCACCGTGGCTTTGTCACCGCTGGCCACGGCATCGGCTTCGATCCACGCGCTGTAGCGCTCGCTGTGCACGAACAACCAGCGTCCGTCGGCGCTGCGGTGGACCACGGCAACCTTGTCGCCGGGGAACAGCGCCGATTCCTGGAAGCGGTCGATATCGGTGTCGCCGACTGTGCTGAAAACACGCTGGCGGGTGGGGAAGGTGCGCAGCGCGGCACGCTTCACCACCAACCCGTACGACGGTCCCACCTGCGAAGGAACCACGTCGAGGCCGAGGTTGGCTTCGATTGCAGCCCGCAGGCCGGGGGCGATGGCCTGGCCCTTCTCGTCATACAACGAGCGCTTGGGCCAGCTTGATAGTGCGCCGATGCTGTCGCGGACCTGCGCGGCGCTGAGCTGTGCGGGCAGCGTGGCGATGTCCTGGATGTGGTTGTCCTGGGTGCGCATCCGCGCGTTCTGCGCAGTGATCTGCGCGCGGTCCAGGATCGGTGCGTCGGCGTTGTCCAGCCGTGCGGCCCAGTAGTCCGGGGTGAGGTAGGCCTCATGCAGGCCGATCACGTACGGCAGCGGCGCGCCGGGATCGGGTGCAGGCGTGGCCGCCTGGGTGAATGCGGGTGTGGCCAGCAGGCCCAGCGCCAGCGCCAGGGTCAACCTGCGCGGCCAGTGCCGACGCGGTTCGCGGGAAGCCAGGATCATGCGCTGCACACCCTCCTCGAATGCCTGTTGGAATATTTATTCCTTTTGGCGGCGAAAGCAAGAATAAATTATTGACCGGTCCCCCGGCCCGTGTTACACAGCCGTTACCACCCGCGCTTGGGAAGTGTCGCTGTGGATCCTGCCGTTCGCAAACCGTCTCTGCCTGCCGCCGCCGGCCTTGGTGCCGCGCTGCTGCTGTGGGCGTGGTCGGCATCGGCTGCGGATCAGCGCAGTGCCGTCGATCGTGAACAGGAAACGCAGTTGATCGATCTGGTCGACAGCGGTCGTTTCAGGGATGTCGATGCGACGTTCGCCGCAGACGGCGTGCCCGCGCCAGCTGACTTCCAGTACGAGCGCATGCGTCGCATCAAGCTGGATTTCAGCCTCGACGAAGCCGCAGCCAAAGCCGCCGTTCGCCGCTGGATTCCCGACCTGACCGACGAGGAGTTCGCGCGCTGGGACCAGCAAGGGCTGATCGAGCACTACGATATCGACGGCACGCGCTGTTACTTCAAGCGTGCGCCCTCCAACCTGTTCCTGCTCAGCGACGAGGCGCGTGCGCGTCGTCGAGCCGATGCACCGATGCCACTGCCCGGCCCGAATGAAGTGCTCAATGCGCATCATGCGCGCGTGGTTGCTGCCGCCGAACAGAGCGGCAACGCATCCGTGTTGCCGCAGCGCATCGAATTTACCCAGTCGTTGACGGTCAAGGCCGACACCGTACCGGCTGGCGAAACCATTCGTGCATGGATTCCGTACCCGCGTGAGATTTCCGGCCAGCAGGAGCGCGTGCAGTGGATTGCCAGTGCGCCGGGCAAGGCGCGCATCGCGCCAGCGAACACCCAGCAGCGCACCGCCTATCTGCAAGCCAAGGCCGTGGCTGGCCAGCCGACGCGCTTCGAAGTCCGCTATGCGGTGACGATCTCCGCGCGCCATACCGCCATCGATCCGACGAAGGTGCAGGCCACGCCGAATGATCCCGCATTGAAGCCCTATCTGGCCGAGCAGCTGCCGCACGTGCGCTTCACCCCGGCGCTGAAGCTGTTCTCCGACCAGGTGCTGCAGGGCGAGACGCGCCCGTATGAAGTGGTACGCAAGCTGTTCGCGGCGGTTGACCGCATTCCGTGGGCTGGTGCACGTGAGTACTCGACGATCAGCAACATCAGCGACTACGCGCTACGCGCCGGGCACGCCGATTGCGGGCAGCAGACCCTGCTGCTGATCGCCCTGCTGCGCATGAACGGCATTCCCGCGCGCTGGCAGTCGGGCATGGTGTTTTCCGACGATGGCAGCGGCTACAACAACCTGCACGACTGGGGCCAGGTCTACCTGGCGCCGTATGGCTGGCTGCCGATGGATGTGACCACCGGTGCCCTGGCCAGCGACACGCCCGCGCTGCGTGATCTCTACCTGGGTGGCCTCGATGGCTACCGCATCGCCTTCAACGACGATTTCGGCCAGGCCTTCGTGCCGGCCAAACAGCACTACCGCTCGGAAACGGTCGACTCGCAGCGCGGCGAGGCCGAGTGGTCAGGCGGCAACCTGTACTTCGACCAATGGAGCTATGACTTCCAGTGGCGGGTACTGCCAGCCGGGCAACGCTAGCGCGATACACCACCCTCACCACCATTCAATTCTTGCAGGAGAGAGCAGGGGATGAAGGCTTACAACATCAAGCGGGCGGCCTTGTGCGTCGCCCTCGGTACGTGTCTGGGCATCATGCTGCCCACCACGGCCATGGCCCAGAACGTGTCGGGTGCCGTTGCCGGCCGCGCGACCGCGGGCGACCAGATCACCGTCGTCAATGCCGGTACTGGTCTGACCCGGACAGTCACCGTCGGCGCCGATGGCAGCTACCGCCTCGGCCAGCTGCCAGTGGGCGACTATCGGCTGCAGCTCAGCCGCGATGGCCAGACACTGGGCGAACAGGTGGCGGTCAGTGTCGCTGTCGGCGGTACCACGACCGTCAACCTGGCCAGTGGCGGCGGCGTCACCAACCTCGATGCGCTGCAGGTGGTTGGTACCCGCGTGATCAACCGGGTGGACGTCTATTCCACCGAGACCTCGTTCAACATCAACCGGCAGGAGATTTCACGGCTGCCGGTAGCACAGGATCTGTCCGCCGTCGCGCTGATGGCACCGGGCGTGGTCGGCGGCAACTCCTCGTTCGGCGGCCTGTCCTTTGCGGGTTCCTCGGTGGCCGAGAACGCGGTCTTCATCAACGGCCTCAACGTCACCGACATGTACACGCGACGCGGCTTCAGCACGGCCCCGTTCGCGTTCTTCAATGAATTCCAGGTCAAGACCGGCGGCTACTCGGTCGAGTTTGGCCGTTCCACCGGCGGCGTGATCAACGCGGTCACCCGCTCGGGCAGCAACGAGTTCAAGGGCGGCGTGGAAGTCACTGCCGAGCCCAGCGCGGGGCGCTCAAGCGGCGGCGACCATTTCCATCGCGACGGTACGCCGCATTCCTACGGCAGCCGCGACAACAACTCGTTCCTGAAGACCAACGTCTGGGGCTCTGGGCCGATCATCAAGGACAAGCTGTTCCTGTTCGCCATGTACGAGGACCGCAACGACCGCGGCCACAACACCTCGTCCGATGGCAGCACCTGGTTCAAGAACAAGTCCGGCAATGGGTTCTGGGGCACCAAGCTGGACTGGAACATCAATGACAACCACAGCCTGGCGCTGCTGGCATTCTCCGATGAAGGCGATGTCACCAATGCGTCCTACGCCTACGCCTGGAATGACAATCGCCTCGGCGACTGGGGCGGTGATTCGATCACCGAGACTGGCGGCAAGAACTGGTCAGCGACCTACACCGGTCACTTCGGACAGAACTTCACCGCGCGCGCGATGGTCGGCCAGAACAACCAGCGTGCGTTCACCAACTCGTCGCTGGACCAGGCCTGCAGCCCGGTATTCACCGACAGCACCTATGGCACCCGTCTGTCCAAGCTGCAGGGCCTGCGCGCCGGTTGCCATCCGACCGGCACTGCCGTGGCCGAACGTGATGACACGCGCGACGTGGCGCGTCTGGACTTCGAATGGCAGCTGGGGGACCACCTGCTGCGCTTCGGCGTTGACCGCGAGCTGATGACCACCGACCAGACCACCCGCTATCCCGGGCCGACCGCCTTGAGCTACACCGCCTACGTGGCGCGTCCCGGGGATGAGGTGTGGGACGGCGCCAATGCCTACGTGCCGGTCGGTGTCACCGAGATGCTGCGCGCGCGCAACCGGCAATCCGGCGGCAAGTTCGAGACCGAAGCCAATGCCTTCTACCTGGAAGACATCTGGAACATCACCCCGAACCTGATGCTGAATCTGGGAGTGCGCTGGGACCGCTTCGAGAACCGCACGGCCGCCGGCAAGGCGTTCATCAAGATGGACGATCTGGTCGCGCCGCGCGTGGGCTTCTCGTGGGACATGAAGGGTGATGGCAGCACCAAGCTGTTCGGCAACGCGGGCCGTTACTACCTGCCGGTGACCAACAACATCAACGTCAACTTCGCCGGCGGCCTGACCGACGAGTACAGCTACTACGTGCTTGAGGGCTGGGAACGGAAGACCTCGCCCACCGGTTCGGCGTACATGGCACCGGTCATCGGCCAGCAGGTCGGGCCGACCGACACCCGCATGAACACCGGTGGTGCCGACCTGCGGCAGAGCGTGGACAAGGATCTGAAGGCGGTCTACCAGGACGAGTACATCCTTGGTTTCCAGAACATGATCAACCAGGCCTGGTCGTGGGGCGTCAACGCGACCTACCGGCGCATGACCCGCGCACTGGATGACATCCGCATCAACTACACCCCTTGCGGACCGACGCCGAGCACGTTGTGGCCGATCGCAAACCCGGGCGAGAGCCTGACGATCTGGGGCGACAAGAGCATCGGCTGCGCCAACGAAGGCTGGATCACCATCGACACCGCCAACAGCGGCTATCGCAAGGGTGGCAGCGGCGAGGTGACCGGTTATTCCAAGCCGAAGCGGACCTACAAGGCGCTGGAATTCCAGATCGACCGCGCGTGGGACGAGAAGTGGATGCTCAACGCGTCCTACCTGTGGTCCAAGAGCGAGGGCAATTTCGAAGGGCCGGTGAACTCCGATACCAACTATGGCGACACCGGCATGGTCCAGTTCTGGGATCACCCGGCCACCAACGAACGTTACGGCGTGCTGTTCAACGACTTCCGTCACCAGTTCAAGCTGCGCGCTGCGTATGCGCTGAACAAGCAGTGGTCGTTCGGCACCACGTTGCAGGTGCAGTCTGGCGGCCCGATCACCGCCTATGGCGTGATGTGGCCAAACGATTCGATTGCCGGTGGCAGCACGTCCAGTGAAGGCAGTGGTGGTGGTACCGGCTGGCTGTGCGTGGCCAACTGCTCCGGCCCGTATGACAAACGCCAGTTCGACTACAGCCCGCGTGGTGCTTTCGGTCGGCTGCCGTGGACCTGGACCATGGGGGCGAACGTGACCTGGCGCTTGCCGGTGGAGGGCATCGACCTGAGTGCCCGACTGTCGGTGTACAACATCTTCAACAACCAGAAGACCATCAACGTGCACCAGCGCTACGAAGCGCAGCCTGGCCAGTACCGCGAGAACACCTTCGCCACCGGTACCCGTTGGCAGGCCCCGCGCTACACCCAGCTGGTGGTGACCTGGAACTTCTGATCGACGAGGATGCGCAGTGCCGGGCGTTGCCCGGCGCTGCCGATGGAGACCGGACGTGTATCGCCTGCTGACCTTGGCCGCGCTGCTTGCCGCCGCCCCTGCACAGGCGGTGGACAGCGCACGCCTGGATGCCGACATCGCCTTCTTGGTCCAGCACGAACACCTGCCGGGGCTGGCAATGGCGGTGGTCGAGGATGGCCAGGTGGTCTATCGCCACACCGAAGGAGTGCGCGGTGACGGCGGCCGCATCGACGAGGACACGCTGTTCAAGATCGCCTCCAACAGCAAGGCGATGACCGCCGCGCTGCTGGCCACGCTGGTGGAGCAGGGCAAGCTGCGCTGGGACGATCCGGTACGCCGTCACCTGCCGGCGTTCCGCATGCATGACCCGTGGGTGGGCGAACACCTGCAGGTACGCGATCTGCTGATCCACAACAGCGGCCTCGGCCTCGGTGCCGGCGACCTGATGCTGTGGCCTGAGCCCAATGCCTTCACCCGCGCCGATGTCATCGCCGGGCTGGCACACCTGAAGCCGGTCACCAGCTTCCGCAGCGGTTACGCCTACGACAACCTGATGTACGTGGTGGCCGGCGAGGTGGCTGCGGCCGCCGGTGGCAAGCCGTATGACCAGCTGATGCGCGAGCAGGTGTTTGAACCGCTGGGGATGACCCGTTGCCAGGTAGGCGCGTGGTCGGTGAAGCAGGTCGGCAATGTCGCCCAACCGCATGCGCGGCGCGATGGCCGAAACGTGGTGGTCGGTGGTGATGGAACGCAAAGCCCCGATCTGACGTCGATGGCGGCCGGTGGCATCCGCTGTTCGCTGCGCGACATGACGCGCTGGATGCAGGTGCTGCTGGACCCGGCACTGGCACCGACGTGGTTGGGCGCCGAGCAACGCCGCATGCTGTGGACGCTGCACATGCCGATGCCGTTGGGTAAACGCCAACGCGACTGGGAGAACGCCCGTTTCTACGGCTATGGGCTGGGCTGGCGGGTGTCGGACATGGACGGGCAGTGGAAGGTTGCACATACCGGTACGTTGTCGGGCATGTATTCCTCGCTGGCGCTGCTGCCGGATCGCAAGGCCGGTGTGGTGATGCTGATCAACGGCGAGGGCGAAGAGGCCCGTACCGCGTTGATGCAGTCGACGCTGAAACAGTTCACCGCACCGGAAGACGCACACCCTGCCGCGGACTACCTGGCGGAGCTGGCAGCCGATCGAGCCATGCGTGCTGCCACGGGGAGTCGTGCGCCCTCCACCAGGGCTGCGCAACCGGCTGCTGCCACCGATCTGGCGCAATGGCAGGGACGCTACCGCGATCCCTGGCTGGGCCCTGCCTCGCTGTGTCCCACCTCGAACGGCCTGCGCTTCAGCGTGGACAAGTCGCCCGCGTTGCACGCAACAGTGAAGCAGCTGGAAGGGCGCTGGCTGTTGCAGTGGGATACGCTGGAACCCTCGGCGCAGGCGTGGCTGAATCCCGGTGCAGACACGCCGACGCTGGAGCTGCGCGCCATCGATCCGGAGATCGACTTCAGCTATGACTTCCAGGACCTGCATTTCACTCGTACTGGCGATTGCCCTGGCACCGGCGGCCCACGCCGCTGAGCCGCCACGCATTTCGCCCGCCACCGACGCCGCTGCGGCGGGATTGGTGGAGATCCGCACGTTGTCGCCGCGCATCGAGATGGACATCCGCTATGCCGGTGCCAACAACTTCACCGCTGCGCCCGTGCCCGGTTATGAGGCGCCTGCATGCTACCTGCTGGCGCCGGTGGCAAAGGCGCTGGCCGATGTAGAGGCTGACCTGCGCGCGCAGGGTCTCGCGCTGCGCCTCTACGATTGCTACCGCCCGGTGCGCGCGGTGCAGGCGTTCATGGCCTGGGTGAGTGATCCGCAGGAACAGTCGCGCAAGGCGCTGCAGTATCCGCATCTGGAGAAGCCGCAGCTGCTGAGCGACGGTTACATCGCCGAGCGTTCCGGCCACAGCCGCGGTGCCACCGTCGATCTGGGCCTGCTGGATTGTCGCAGCGGGCGCTGTACGCCGATGGACATGGGCACCGACTTCGATTTCTTCGGCCCACGCGCGCATACGCGGGCGCCGGGGTTGAGTGATGCACAGAACGCCAACCGCCAGCAGCTGGTGCAGGCGATGGCACGGCGTGGTTTCGCCAACTATGCGCAGGAGTGGTGGCACTACACGCTGCAACCCGAGCCGGATGCCGGTACTGCGTACGACGTGCCCGTGCGGTAGGGGGTGTCGGCAGGGCTGCGCCCTGCACCCGCCGAAGCGACGGCAACGGCAACGGCAACGGCAAAAGCAACAGCGGGCATTCCGTGGGATGGCGGGGTGGGTCCGGTTGCGGGGGACGCCGTAAACCCATCCCTGGGGGCTTGGCCGCGGCATCCATGCCGCGGACACCCCCGCAACCGGACCCACCCAGCCTTCGACAGATTTCCGCGATCTGTCTGGATGGCATGACCTGCTCTTGGCCTGCTCTTGGTGGGTGTCGATCTTGGTCGACACGGTAGATCCACGCCATGCGTGGATGCTCTTCGTTCAATTGTCGAAATATTCAATTTCGATGGAGTCATCCACTCATGGCGTGGATCTACCCGATCGCGGGAATCTGTCAGAGGTGGGGCGGTGTCGGATTGCGGGGTGTCAGCCGCATGGATGCGGCTGCCAAGCCCCCAGGGATGGGTTTACGGCGTCCCCGCAATCCGACACCGCCCCGCCATCCCACGGAATGCCCGCTGTTGCCGTTGCTTCGGCATCTGCGGGTGCAGGGCTGCAAGCCCTGCCGATACCCTTACACTGGCCGCCTTCTCCTGCGTCCCCGCCCGATGAACCTTCCTCTGCATTTCGGCCTGCTTGGTACGCTCGAAGCGGGCCTCATCGCCCTGCTGGTCGGCCTGCTGGTGTATTTCCTGTGGCACCACCTGTGCCGGCTGCTGCACTGGACCGTGGGCCATGCGATCGGCTGGTCGTGCGTCATCGCGGTGATCATCTCCGCCGGCATCGACGCCTGGAAGCTGTTCTACATGGGCATCGTGCGGCTGGAGTCGCCGCTGTATGCGCGCCTGTTCCTGTCCACCATCCACGATCCGAACGAACTGGGCAGCCGCGTGGTGCTGGAAATCGCCGGTGCGCTCTCCGGTGTTGCATTGGGATGGGTGTTGTTCAGTTCGCGGTCATCGGAAAAAACCGTCGACTGACGCAGGTTTTTCGTTCGTTGCCGGTTAAATCCGGTAGCGCTGAATGCTCGTCTTACTCCCTGCTCACTTCGCACTAACCACCGCGCTAAAGCATGCGTCTGGGTGAGTGGTTAACCATGCGTGTTCGCGGCGATCGCTGCGCAAAATCGATTCAGAAACGCGGTGGCAGGGTAGGTGCCGTGCGGAGACAACGACCGCGCACTACCACCCTTCAGGAGACACCCCAGATGACTATTCGCAACCGCAAGCCCCTGATCGCCCTGATCGTCGCCGCCGGCAGCGTGTTGGCCATCCCGGCGATGGCGCAGACGGCAAAGCAGCAGGCCGCGCATGCACAGAACGAAGCGGCGCAGGCCCAGCAGTCAGCGGCACAGGCAGGCCAGGCCGCCGACCAGGCGACCGATGCGGCCGCGGCAGCATCGGCGCAGGCCAACGGCGGTGGCCAGACCTGGGCCAGCATCGATACCGATGGCAACGGCACCATCAGCAAGAGCGAAGCGCAGGTGAATGCGGGCCTTGCCCAGGTGTTCGACCAGGCCGATGCCAACAAGGACGGCCAGCTGAGCGCCGATGAGTACAAGGCCTACGTGGCCGCCCAGCAGGCCGGTGCCGGCGCGGGTGGCACGGCCGCAGGCCAGGGCCGCTGATCCACGGTTGAATTCGGGACAACCGGTGCATGGGCAACCCGGGTGGCTTCGGCCACCCGGGTTTTTTTCGTCATCTCTGCGCCTGTATCCTAGGGCGATGAACACCTCCACGCCTGCGCCCTCGCGCGCCATCGGCCTGGTCGGTTTTGACGGTGACGACACGCTGTGGAAGAGCGAGGACTACTACCGCAAGGCCGAGCAGGATTACCTGGACCTGCTGTCGCGCTACGTCGACGTGCACGACACTCAGACCGCCCGCCACCTGCTGGAAGTGCAGCAGCGCAACCTGGCCGTGTTCGGCTACGGCGTGAAGGGCATGGTCCTGTCGATGATCGAAGCCGCCATCGACATCACGGGCCAGCGCATCGACGCCAAGGACATCCAGCGCATGCTGGACATCGGCCATGACACCCTGCGCCACCCGGTCGAGTTGATCGATGGCGTGCGCGAATCGGTAGCGGCCATCGCCGAACACTACCCGGTGGTGCTGATCACCAAGGGCGACCTGTTCCATCAGGAAGCCAAGATCAAGGTGGCCCGCCTGCACGAGCTGTTCCCGCGCATCGAGATCGTTTCGGAAAAGGATCCGGAAACCTACGCCCGCGTGCTCGCTGAGTTCAACCTGCCGATGCAGCAGTTCGTGATGGTCGGCAACTCGCTGCGTTCGGACATCGAACCGGTGGTCACTCTGGGCGGCTGGGGCATCCATACCCCGTACGCCGTCACCTGGGCGCACGAGACCCAGCACGGCGTGGCCGACGACGAACCGCGCATGGTCAACGCCGATAGCGCCTGGGACTGGCCGGCCGCGCTGGCGACGATCGAGGCCAAGGCCGCTGCCGCGGCCTGACACGGCGCGCCCGCTGCGGCAGAATCGGATCATGAAACTGCCACTGCGAGCGCTGCTGTTGTCCCTGCTGCTGGCGCCGGCCATCGTGCTGGCCCAGCAGACCGCCGAACGTTCGGCGACCTACGAGGTGGATACCGGCGACGCCTGGGTCGACACCCAGCTGGCCGACATCAACCACTACGCCGAGCGTTACCCCGATGCCTTCCTCGACGAGGTATCGCGCTATGCCGGTGTACCGCGCGGCTACATCGCCGCGCTGGCCACCACCCACCAGTGGCAGGCCGGCGACATCTACTTCGCCTGCTTCTGGGCCAAGGCCAGTGGCCAGACCTGCCGCGACAGCGTTCGCGCCTTCAGCCAGGACCCCGAGGGCGGCTGGGAGGCGGTGGTGAAGCGGATGCCGGCAAAGCCGCAGAACCTGCACTACCGCGCCGTGCGCCACGCCATCGTGGCCAGTTACGAGCACTGGGACCGGCCGATCACCCTGGATGCCACGCTGAAGCGCCAACTGAAACGGTAGTGCCGGCCGCTGGCCGGCAACTGCACGCCCCCGACGCACACAGGTTGCCGGCCAGCGGCCGGCACTACCCAACCGTCGACGCATCGAGGTTGCCGGCCAGCGGCCGGCACTACCCAACCGCGGTCATGCTGCTATGCGTATCGCCGCGGCCGCGCACTCCGGCGACAATACGGGTTCTCGCCGTTCCCGTTCCCGTAACCGAGTGACTGATGAGCGCCTCTTTCGTTTCGCCTGATGTGATCCGCCGCCTGTTCGCCCAGGCCATGTCCCGCATGTACCGCACCGAGGTGCCGCTGTACGGCACGCTGGTGGAACTGGTGGAGCGGATCAACACTCAGGTCCTGGCGCAGGACCCGGCGCTGGCCGCGCAGCTGCTGCGCAACGACGAGCGCGCCCGCCTGGATGAAGAACGCCATGGCGCGATCCGCGTTGGCACCCCGCAGGAACTGGCGACCCTGCGTCGCCTGTTCGCGGTGATGGGCATGTACCCGGTGGGCTACTACGATCTGTCGGTGGCCGGCGTGCCGGTGCATTCCACCGCCTTCCGCCCGCTGACCGCCGCTGCGCTGGCGCTGAATCCGTTCCGCGTGTTCACCTCGCTGCTGCGCTTGGAACTGATCGAAGACGAGGTGCTGCGTGCGCAGTCGGCCGAGATCCTCGCCCGCCGCCGCATCTTCACCGACGAGGCACTGGCGCTGATCGAGCAGGCCGAGCGCGACGGTGGCCTGAGCCAGGCCGATGCCGAGCGTTTCATCGAGCAGGCGCTGGAGACCTTCCGCTGGCATGGCGACGCCACCGTCGACCTGCCCACCTACCACGCCCTGCACAAGGCGCACCGGCTGGTGGCCGACGTGGTCAGCTTCCGTGGCCCGCACATCAACCACCTGACCCCGCGCACGCTGGACATCGACGCTGCACAGGCGGCGATGATCGAGCACGGCATGGCCGCCAAGGCGGTGATCGAGGGCCCGCCGCGTCGCGCCTGCCCGATCCTGCTGCGGCAGACCAGCTTCAAGGCCTTGGAAGAGGCCGTGCACTTCCCGGACAACGCGGGCGGCGACGCCGGTACCCATACCGCGCGCTTCGGCGAGATCGAACAGCGCGGCCTGGCACTGACCGCGAAGGGCCGCGCGCTGTACGACCAGTTGCTGACCCAGGCGCGCGATACCGATGGTGCCGGCAACACCGGCGGTGACTATGGCCAGCGCCTGCAGGCGGTGTTCGCCAGCTTCCCGGATGACCACGACACCCTGCGCCAGGAAGGCCTGGGCTACTACCGCTACCAGCTGACCGACGCGGGCCGCGCCGCGCCGGAACGCGTGGCCGACCTGCCGGCCGAAGTGCTGGTGGCTGCCGGCCTGGCCACGGCCGATCCGATCGTCTACGAGGATTTCCTGCCGGTCAGCGCCGCGGGCATCTTCCAGTCGAACCTGGGCGGTGGCGAGCAGCGCGCGTACGCCGCACATGCCAATCGCGAAGCCTTTGAGCAGGCAATGGGCGCGGTGGTGAATGATGAGTTCGAGATCTACGAGCGCATCCAGGCCGAATCGCTGGCAAGCCTGCGCACCGCCTGACCGCCTGACCGCCTGACCGCCTGAAGGTAGTGCCGGCCGCTGGCCGGCAGCTCCGGGGCCAAGCGAACATCCGGCGCGGTCGTTGCTGTGAGGAGCCGGCCAGCGGCCGGCACTACCCGATATCCGCCTGAAGGTAGTGCCGGCCGCTGGCCGGCAGCTTCGTGGCCCAAGCGCACATTCGGCGTGCGGTCGTTGCTGCGGAGAGCCGGCCAGCGGCCGGCACTACCCGATGTCCGGGATCGGATGTCCGCGCCATAACAAGAAAGGCCGGGCATCTGCCCGGCCTTTTCACATCAGCCCTTCATCGTGCCCGTATCCAGCCACCGCTGGTGCCACGACAACGCCTCCGGCAGCAGGTGCGGGGTGTGCTTGCCGTAACTCTCGCGGCTGGCGCGATCGAAGTAGTCCTGCAGCTGCGCGCGGAAATCCGGGTGCGCGCAGTTGTCGATCAGCACCTGCGCGCGCTTGCGCGGGGTCAGGCCACGCAGATCGGCCAGGCCCTGTTCGGTCACGATCACCGACACGTCGTGCTCGGTGTGGTCGACGTGGCTGGCCATCGGCACGATTGCCGAAATGGTGCCGTTCTTGGCCGTCGACGGGCTCAGGAACGCGGACAGGAAACCATTGCGCGCGAAGTCGCCCGAACCGCCGATGCCGTTCATGATCCGCGTGCCCATCACGTGCGTCGAATTGACGTTGCCGTAGAGGTCCACTTCGATCATGCCGTTCATGCCGATGCAGCCGAGGCGGCGCACCAGTTCCGGATGATTGGAGATTTCCTGCGTGCGCATGATGATGCGCTCGCGGTAGAAATCGATGTTCTCCTTGAACGTCTCGTTGGCCTGCGGGCTCAGTGCGAAGCCGGTGCACGAGGCATAGCTCAGCACGCCGTCGCGCAGCAGGTCGAGCATGCCGTCCTGGATCACTTCGGTGAACGCGGCCAGGTCGCGGAAGCCGCTCTTGGCCAGGCCGGCCAGCACCGCGTTGGGGATGTTGCCCACGCCCGACTGCAGCGGCAGCAGGTTGGCCGGCAGGCGGCCGCGCTTCACTTCGTGCTGCAGGAACTCGATCAGGTGCGCGGCGATCTGCTCGCTGGTCGCATCGATCGGGCTGAACGGGCTGTTGCGGTCCGGGCCGTTGGTGCGCACCACCGCCACGATCTTGTCCGGGTCGCAACGCAACGCGGTCTCGCCGATGCGGTCGTTGGCATTGACCAGCGGAATCGGCTTGCGGTGCGGCGGCAGCGCGGTGCCGTAGTAGATGTCATGCATGCCATCGACGCCGGCCGGCTGCCACTCGTTGACCTCGATGATCACCTTCTTGGCCAGGTCCAACCAGGTCTTGTTGTTGCCCAGCGAGGTGGACGGCACCAGCGAACCATCCTCGCGGATGGCCGAGACTTCGATCACGGCGGTATCGATCTCGCCGTAGAAGCCGAACCAGACGTGCTGGGCGACATGGCTGAGGTGGATGTCGATGTAATCCAGCTTGCCCTCGTTGATGCGGTTGCGCGCATCCGGGTCGCTCTGGAACGGCATGCGCATGGCGATGCCATCGGCCTTGGCCAGCGCGCCATCGAGCTCCGGCGCAGTGGAGGCACCGGTCATCAGGCTGATCTGGAAGGGCAGGCCTTGGGCATGCACCGATTCGATGCGGCGGGCCAGTTCAACGGGAACGGCCTTGGGGTAACCGGAGCCGGTAAAGCCGCTCATGGCCACGGTTTCACCGGGCTGGATCAGCGCGGCTGCGGCCTCGGCGGAGACCACGCGGTCACGAAGACGCGCGTTGGCGATGCGATCAACAGTCATGACGACAGCGTTTCTGGGGGGAATCCCGATTATCGGCCATCCCTTGCCGTACGGGGGGTTCTACCTTCGTGGAATGGTGTTTCCGCGAACGCCTCTCCGATACCCGTCAGTTTTGTTTTGCAGTGCAGCGTGCAAAGTACTTTCGTACACCGCACGATGGCCCTGCATCCCGACGTGGGGGAGGGAGCAGAGCCCGCTGGCAGTTCGCTGCAAGCGGGCTTTTTTATTGCCTGTCGCCCAAGATGAATGCGCGGTCTGCACTCTTGGTAGTGCCGGCCGCTGGCCGGCAACCCCAGCAACCTTCGGCAGGATCGCAGCAACGGGTCACAGCCCTTCGCCGTTGGCAAAGGGATCCGACCCCGCGAGAATCAGGGTATGACCCTCGCCCCCGCCGAATTGCCCACCCCCCTGCAGCCCCTCGTCGACCGCGCGCTGGCGCGCCTGGCCCAGGCAGTGCCCGATCCCATCCCGGCCGAGCTGCAGCCAATGCTGGTGCAACTCGCGGTCAGCAGTGACTTCGCCATGGACACCCTGGTGCGCCAGCCTGGTCTGTTGACGCAACTGGCCACGCCCGGCTGCCCGCCGCTGCCGGCGCCGGTGCTCGACCCGCTGCAGCCCAGCGACTGGCCGGCGCAGCTGCGGCGCTGGCGCACGGCGATGTCGACCCGCTTGATCTGGCGCGACCTGGCCGGGCTGGACGACGTGCCACAGACCCTCGCTGGTGCCACCGCGCTGGCCGAGGACTGCCTGCGGCTGGCGCTGGATGCCCTGCAGCAGGAGTTCGCCCAGCGCCACGGGGTGATCCTCGATGACCACGGCCAAACGCAGCAGCTGGTGGTGTTCGGGCTGGGCAAGTTGGGTGGTGGCGAGCTCAACTTCAGTTCCGATGTCGATCTGGTCTACGCCTACGTGCAGGGCGGTGAATCCGACGGCCCGCGCGCGCTGGCGGCCGAAGAGTATTTCGCCCGGCTCGGCCAGCGCCTGGCCAAGCTGCTGGATGAAACCACCGTCGATGGCTTCAGCCATCGCGTCGACCTGCGCCTGCGCCCGTTCGGCAGCGCCGGCCGCGTGGCGCTGTCATTTGCGGCGATGGATCAGTACTTCCAACGCGAAGGCCGCGACTGGGAGCGCTATGCCTGGTTGAAGGCGCGCGCGGTGGCTGGCGATATCGCGGCCGGCGAGGCGTGGCTGCAGACCCTGCGTCCGTTCGTGTATCGCCGCTACCTGGACTTCACCGCGCTCGACGGCCTGCGCGAAATGAAAGCGGCGATCACCGCCGAAGTCGCGCGCCGCGAGATGCACGACGACATCAAGCGTGGCGCCGGTGGCATCCGCGAAATCGAATTCCTGTGCCAGGCGCTGCAGCTCATTCGCGGTGGCCGCGAGCCGGCGCTGCGTGAGCGACGGCTGCTGGTCGCGCTGGATGCGCTGGTCGCTGCCGGGCAGATCGCCAGCGATGATGGCGCCGCGTTGCGCGAGGCCTATCTGTTCCTGCGCCGGCTGGAAAACCGCCTGCAGATGCTGCGCGATGCACAGACCCATGTGCTGCCGTCCGATGTGCTGGATCGCGAACGCATTGCCATCGGCCTCGGCTATGCCGATTGGGATGCACTGCGCGCCGCATTGACCGTGCAGCAGCAGCGCGTCAGTACCGAGTTCGGTGCATTGCTGGCCCCGCGCAAGGGCCAAGCCGCGCCGGATGCGCTGGCCAACTACTGGCGCAGCCTGCCCGAGGGCAGCAACGCAGCGCTGCTGGCCGAGGCCGGTTTCCTCGATGCCAATGGCGCCGATCAGTCACTGCGCGATTTCGCCCAGGGCACGGGCGTGAAGTCACTGTCCGATGCAGCGCGTGCGCGCTTGGACCGCGTGCTGCCAGCACTGCTGCACGCCGCCACCCGTTCACCGCAGCCCGATGCCGCACTCAAGCGCGTGCTCGGCCTGCTGCAGGCAGTGCTGCGTCGTACCAGCTATCTGGCGCTGCTGGACGAACAGCCGAGCGCGCTCGCGCGCCTGGTCGACGTGCTGGCACGCAGTGCATTGCTGGCCGAACGCCTTGCCGCGTATCCGCTGCTGCTGGACGAACTGCTGGACGTGCGCGTGTCCGGGCCGATGCCCGATGCAGCCGGCATGCTGGCCGAATGCCAGCAGGTGCTGACGGTGGAAGATCCCGAATCGGCGCTGCGCTGGCTCAACGAAACGCGGCTCGCCCTCAGTTTCCGCATGGCCATGGCCACGCTGGACGGCCGCCAGGGCGCGGTCGACAGCACCCGGCAACTGGCCGAACTGGCGCAGGCGGTGGTGGTCACCGTGCTGGCGATGGCCGAGGCCGATATGCATGCTGCGCACGGCGTGATTGCCGGTGGTCGCTTCGCGATCATCGGGTACGGCAGCCTGGGCGGGCTGGAACTGGGCTTCGGTTCTGATCTTGACCTGGTGTTCCTGCACGATCACCCGCCGGGTGTGGAAGCGAGTGATGGCGCGCGCCCGCTGGAGCCGGGCCGCTGGTATGCGCGCCTTGCGCAGAAGGTGATGGCGCTGCTGGCTGCGGTCACCGCCGCCGGCCGCTTGTACGACATCGACGTGCGCCTGCGTCCGGACGGTGGCAAGGGCTCGTTGGTGTCCTCCCTGGCCAGCTACACCGAGTACCAGCGCGAACGCGCATGGACTTGGGAACACCAGGCGCTGGTGCGCGCACGCGGCGTGGCCGGCGACGCCAGTCTGCTGGCCGACTTCGAGCAGGTGCGTGCACAGACACTGGGCCGCGAACGTGATCGTGCAACGTTGTATACCGATGTGCTGAAGATGCGCGGGCGCATGCGCACCGAACTGGATCGCAGCGATGCTGCGCGGCTCGACTTGAAGCAGGGCGCAGGCGGCGTGGTCGACCTGGAATTCCTGCTGCAGACCGGCGTGCTGGCACGTAGTGCGCAGACACCTGCGTTGCTGCAGCCGCGTGCCACGCCGGCATTGATCGACGCGTTGGCAGCGGCGGGATTCCTGCCCGACGCCACCGCACAGGCGCTGCATGGCGCGCATGCCACGCTGCTGGAAGTGGGGCTGGCCTGCACGCTGGATCGCAGGCCACGGTTGGCGCCGACGACGCCGGCCATCGAAGACGCGTGTGCGGCGATCAGCGCCGCGTGCATCGCCGCGGAGCTGCCGTTCGCCTGACCGCCTGCAATGGCTGTAGCAGCTTTGGGTGGGTGCCGACCGTTGGTCGGCACAACCTCTCAGCTGCGATGAACCCTGAAGAAGCGTGCCGACCAACGGTCGGCACCCACCGGGTTCTGGGAGTGTGCCAACCAAGGTTGGCGCCTACCGGTGAGGCGGTCAGCCCGCTGTGCGCAGCGGCGCCATCTTCCACAGCAGCGCGCGGAAGGGGGCCAGCAGGCATACGCCGATCGCCAGCTTCACGGCCAGGTCGCCCGCGGCCCAGCTCACCCAAGGCAGGGTGGAACCAGCGAAGGCGATCGACCAGAAGATGGTGGTGTCCACCGTCGCGCTGCAGGTGGTGGCCACCATCGGCGCCCGCCACCAGCTGCCACGGCGCAGGCGGTCGAACACGGTGATGTCCAGCAGCTGGGCAACGATGAAGGCCGAGCACGAGGCGATCGCAATGCGCGGTGTGGCCACCCACACCGACAGCAGCACCGCCACCGCAAAACCGATCCACGCCACGCGACGGGCCGGGCCCGGGCCGAAGCGGCGGTTGATCAGGTTGCTGACCAGGAAGGCCACCGGATAGCTGAAAGCGCCCCAGGTCAGCCAGTCATTGATCGGGTACTGCACCAGTACGTTGGACAGCAGCACCACCGCGCCCATGGCCAGTACCGCCAGCACCAGGGCGCGGACGGTCAACGGGGCAAAAACAGGCGCAGGACGCACGGACATGGCGAGCCAGGGGAAAAAGGGGATCGCCCATTATCCGCCCGGCCCGTCGCAAAGCCAAAAACGGCCGTTCAGCTTTACAGCTGCTCGCTCAGCGCGTCGCCGGCGGCATAGGCCGTAGGCACATAGGCCAGGGCCTTGCCGTCGCTGTTCTTCACCGTCCAGCCGGCACCGGCATCGGTCGGGTCGAAGCGCACCTGCTGGCCGACCACGAAGCCGGCCACCGGGTCTTCGCCCTCAATCGCCGGCCACTGCAGGGTGGCGGTCTGGTCAGCCTTGTCCGGTACCTGCAGATGCACCTGGCGCTCGCCGGCGGCGGTGGTCGCCACCTGCCTCACTTCCATCGGCGGCAGCGGCACCGCCGGGGTGCGCTCGGCGACCTTGCCATTGCGTTCGCTGGCCTTGAACGGCGCCTTCGACAGCGCGGCCAGGCCCATCGAAGTGGCCAGCGGAACCGACACCACGATCAACGAAGTGACCAGCACGCTGGCCTGGCCGCTGTTGAGGTGCGGGGCGGCGCCGGCGTGCACGGTCGGTACCGTCAGGGCAGACAACAGCAGGGCGGCGGCGGGCGCGCGCAGGGAACGAAGCATGGTGACCTCCTGGTCGGGAAGAGAAGCAGCGGCTCAGCGCTGCGTATCGAAAATGTCGCGTGGGCCGGTGGCCTCGGGCAGGTATTCCAGCGGCCGGCCCTGGTTGTCCCGCACCTGCCAGCCGTTGCTGGACCCGGCAGGCTCGAAGTTGACGGTCTGGCCGACGTTGAACTGCACGGCCGGATCGCCGGGGCGCTTGGGCCATTGCATGGACGCGGTGTTCTGCGGATTGTTGGCATCGCGCAGCAGCACCTCGCGGCGACCATCGACGGTGGTGGAAATGGCGCTGACCTGCATCTGCGGCAGCTTCACCGCGCCCCGGCTTGCAGGCACGCCGGTATCTTCGGCTTCTTTGGCCGCCGCCGCCTGCGCAGCCGCCACCATCGGTGCGGACATCTCCAGATTCGGTCCTTCCGGCACGCTGTTCTGGATGATCACGATGCGGCGCTCGGCGTGTGCCGGCGCCGCGGACAACAGGCTGCCGCACACAAGCACGGCCAACGCGGAAAACTGCAGGTTGCGCATCATCTTCTCCTTGCCAGGTCAGGGCGCAGCGGCGGCGGTGCTGTCGACTGTCGCATGCGCAATGGTCAGTTCCTGCTGCAGCTGGCTGCGCTGGTGCAGGAAGTCGAATACCGATTCCACCGTCACCACCGAGTAGTTGCCGGAAATGCGTTCGCTGGCCGGATGGTCGGTGGTGGTGGCGTTGGCCACGAACAAGCGCGCACCCACGCGCTTGCCCAGGCCGATATGCAGCACGCTGGGCTGGAACTTCTGCGTGCGCAGCCATTGCTGCGCCTGTTCGCGCTTGACGATCACCGGGCCACCTTCAGCCTGTGCCATCGCCGCGGCCAGCACTTCCAGGATCCACTGGTTGGAATTCTGGAAGTCGGTGGCGAACGGATAGGCCACGACGTTGTACTTCGATTCGTGCAGCGCCTTGGGCTGGATCGCCGGTGCTGCCAGCATCCGCTTCAGTGCCAGTTGCAACGCCGGTGGCGGCACGCCGATGCGCAGATCGGTATGGGTGCCGCTCTCTCCGACGAAATTGCCCAGGCCCTCGCGGTACAGCTGCGAGCTGTCGGTCTTGCAGCGGTTGAGCAGGTGCATCGCGCGCCAGCGGCCGTCGTCCTCGCGCAGCAGGAAGGCCAGGTGGCTGTGGCGCAGGCCGTAGCGGCTCAGGTCCTGGCCACCACGCGCGGCGATCACCACATCTACATCGGGCAGCGCATCCAGGCGCTCGGCCGTGGTCCACGCCACATCGAACATCGCCGCCTGCGCGGCCACGCTGGGATAGCGCTCAAGGCAGGTGCCGCTGTCGGCCCATGCCGGCGCGGAAGCCAGCAGGCCCATCAACAACAGCAGGCCGCAGCACAGGCGATGCAGACGTTCCATGTATACCGCTCCAGAGGCGGGCAGGCCCGCGCGCCGATCATACCCGCATCGCTGGAATCAGCGCTCCACGCCCTTGCGCCGCAATTCCTTGTCGCAGGTATCGCTGATCGGCGCGATCGGCAACGGCGGGCGCTCGTTGCGCGGATTGCGCAGCGCCGGCTGCTCGCGGTAGGCATCCAGCTGCTGCTGGCAGGCGTGCGACAACGGATCCAGTTCGGTGGGGGTGGTAGAGCAGGCCGCCAACAGGGCCAGCGGCAGCAGAAGCAGGGTACGCATGGGGACGCCCAGTCCGAGGGGGAGGCTGGACTCTAACCGCGCCGACGGATCGAGATGTTCAGAAAACGCTGGAGAGGGTAGTGCCGGCCGCTGGCCGGCAACCTCACGCACCTCACCGAAGATCATGAGTTGCCGGCCAGCGGCCGGCACTACCCCAAGGTGAGCCGCGCTTTGACCTCGGCGGCAATCCGCGCGGTCTCGCGCAGCGGTTCGATGCGGTCGTACTGCCAGTCCAGCCAGCGTGTCTGCAAGCGCCCGCGCTCGCGCAGCTGCTGCTGGAAGCGCGCCAGCCGTCCCTGCGCGGTATCGGCCAGGGCCACCATCACCGGCATGCGCGTGGCGCTGGCCTCGGACAGCAGGTTCACCGAATCGGGCGACACCACCACCCGGTTGGCCCAGCCAAGGAGGCCGGCATACGGGTTCACTCCATCGCCGCCATCGCCCCAGATCACATGCGGCAGATCGGCGAACTTCGCGCGCAGGATCTCGGCCAGGGCCGGCGGCGTGCGCCGCGAGGTAGTCGCCAGCAGACTGCCACCCTCGCTGCGGATCTGTTCGGCCAGCGCCTGGAACACGTGCACCATCGCGGTCTCATCCCACGGTGCCAGCGGCGTCGGGCCGCCCACCAGCAGCGCGGTGCGGGGGCCGGGCAGGGTGCTGAAACTGGCGAACGCGGCACGGCCCCAGGCCAGCCAGTCATCGTCCACCGGGTTCAGGCTGCCGATAAGGGTCAGCACGTTGCTGCCGCGCAGAGCGTCATGCTCGGGCACCACCACCACGTCCCAGTGGCGGGAACCGATGCGCGGGTCGAGGACCTGCACCACCTGGCTGCCACGCGCACGCAGCACGCGCAGCGCACCGGCGGCCTGGCGGCCACAGCCGATCGCCAGCGCAGGCGCCTCGGCAGCGAGGGACGCGAACGCCTCACCGTAGCCATTCACATCACCGGGCAAGCGCCGCGGCGACAGCCAGCGCCATGGGGCGCGGGGTTGCAGAACCAGGGGCCGGTGGCTGCCCAGGCGCAGCGCCGTCGCCAGCGCGACCGCCTGGCGGACATTACCGGCACGGCCATCGGTGACCGTCCATGGCGTGCTCGATCGTTTCACCATTGGCATTAATTCGTTTCAATCCTGCTGGGTGTTGCAACAGTCGCGACACTCTACACTGCGGATCGACGTTTCGCCCCGCGCCGCCCGCGGGCACTGACCTTAGCCGCCCTGGAGATCCACGATGTCCCACGCGCTCGACGCTGCTGCACTGGACCAGTTGTTCCGCACCGCCCGCACCCAGAACGCCTTCCTCGACAAGCCTGTCGAAGACGCGCAGCTGCACGCTCTGTACGACCTGCTGAAGTGGGCGCCCACCGCCGCCAACGGCAGCCCGGCACGCTTCGTGTTCGTGAAGTCGGCCGAAGCCAAGGCCAAGCTCGCACCGGCGCTGTCCGAAGGCAACCACAACAAGACCCTGGCTGCCCCGGTCACTGTCATCGTCGCCTTCGACCAGGATTTCCACGAGAAGCTGCCGTACCTGTTCCCGCACACCGATGCCAAGGCCTGGTTCGACGGCCCGCGCGAAGGCCGCCATGAAGGCGCGTTCCGCAACGGTAGCCTGCAGGGTGGTTACCTGATCCTGGCCGCCCGCGCGCTGGGCCTGGATGCCGGCCCGATGTCCGGCTTCGACAACGCCAAGGTCGACGAAGCCTTCTTCGCCGGCACCAGCATCAAGTCGAATTTCCTGGTCAACCTGGGGTACGGTGACGATTCGGGCCTGTTCCCCCGTCTGCCGCGTCTGTCGTTCGACGAAGCGGCGCGCATCGCGTAAGTCGCTGTATCGGTTTCGGGCCCGCCCGCCGTGGCGGGCCATTGCTGCACTGTGTTCCCACCCTACGATCCGGAGAGTTCCTGAGATGAGCGCCACCCGTAAACTGCTGCTGCCGCTGGCCCTGACCCTGGCCATCGCCGCCTGCTCCAAGCCGGCCGACACCGCCGCCCCGGCGGCTGATGCTGCTGCCCCGGCCACCACCGAGCAGGCTGCCACCACCCCGGCCGCCGATGCCGCTGCTGCTGCCCCGGCGGCTGCCGCCATCACCATCGCCTCGGGCACCTACAAGCTCGACCCGACCCACACCGACGTGCTGGCGCAGTGGAGCCACTTCGGCTTCTCCAACCCGAGCGCGCACTTCGGCAATGCCGAAGGCACCCTGGTGTACGACGCCACCGACGTCACCAAGTCCACCGTGGAAGTGAAGCTGCCGCTGAGCGGCCTGAACAGCTTCACCGCCAAGTTCGACGAGCACCTGAAGAGCGCCGACTTCTTCGACGCTGGCAAGTTCCCGGCCGCCAGCTTCAAGAGCACCAAGGTCGAATCGGCTGGCACCAACAAGCTGACCGTCACCGGCGATCTGACCATCAAGGACATCACCAAGCCGGTGACCCTGGATGTGACCGTCAACGGCGGCGGCGAGCACCCGATGGCCAAGGTTCCGGCCGCCGGCTTCGATGCCACCACCACGATCAAGCGCAGCGATTTCGGCGTCGGCGCCTACGCCCCGAACGTCAGCGATGAAGTGAAGATCCGCATCACCACCGAAGCCACCGGCGAGAAGCCGGCTGCTTGATGCAACATCCCGCTCACTCGTCGTGAGAAGGCAGAAGGCCCGCTGAAAAGCGGGCCTTCTTTTTTGCGTGCTCCGGTAGGTGCCGACCTTGGTCGGAACACAATCAATCCGCAGGCCAACCAAGGTTGGCCACTACCGGGTATGCGCGCTCAGCGCAGCGTACCCAGCCACGCGGCCGACGCTTCGCTCGGGCTCTGCTTGGCTTTCACTACCAACCCGCTCGCGCGCACGAACGTCTGCGCGGCCTGTGCCACCACCTGGCGGGCGATCAGTGCCGCCTGCCTGGTAGACGCCTGCTGCTTGCGCAGCTGCACGATATGCACCGACGGACGACCGACCGGCGCGTACTTCTGGTCGCGGCGCAGGATGTCGGCCACTTGTGCCACTTCATGTTCGGCCTGCAGGTAGCGGTGCTGTGCTTCGACCAGCTCACGCAGCGGTGTGCGCGCCGCTGCCGGGTCGGCGAAGGCAGACAGCGCTGCGTCGCAGGCGGTGTCATCGGCCAGGCGGGTACGCAGCGTGTCCACGCCGCTCAGGGTCAGTTTGCCCACGTGGGGCCTCGTTGGTGCAGGAAAGGAGCGCGATTGTCGCATGGGGTCGCGGTTACCATGGCGGCCGCACTGAACCACGGAAGGCAACACCATGCAGGAAGCGCAGTACTGGCTTGGCGAATTCTGGACCGGCCTGAGCGTGCTCGATCTGATCGGCGGCAGCGTGCTGGGCACCCTGTTGGGGCTGGCGCTGGGCATCTTCGCCTGGCGCTGGCTGCATCGACGCGGTTGGCTGCGGCGGCAGCGGCGTTGGCATCACGGGCTGCTGGCCTCGTATGTGGTGCTGCTGCCGTTGCTGGTCGCATTCTTCGGCCTGCAGCTGGGCTTCACCGCCGGCGCGCACCGCGCGCTGTTCAAGCAGCTCGATCACTTCCAGCCACACCTGCAGACGATGGTGGAAGGGTGGAGCAGTGGCTTTACCGCTTCGCTGGAAGACGAGCGCATGCGTGCCGCGCTGCAGAGCCAGGGCACGGTGGGTGATGTTGCAGATTCGCTGGCTGCGATCTACCTGAGCGAGCATCCGCTGCCCGGCGTGGACCGTTTGGGTGACGGGCCGATGGCGCGCTGCGTTGGCTGGGTGATCGGCAAAGTGCGCGCCGGGCTGCTGCGCGCGATGGTGGAAGACACGCTGATCGACAAGGCCGGCACGGTTGGCCTGGAGCCGAAGATGGTGCGCGAGGCGCTGACCATGCGCATGGATGAGCTGCTGCATACACGTGGCGTGCTGCGGCTGGTGAAGGCACAGATCAACGGCATGATGCCGGGCGTGTACCTGGGGTTGCTGCTGCCGCTGGCGATCATCGCGCTGCTGCTGGCGCTGGAAATCTGGGCCGCGCATCGGTTCGGGTGGGTGCGTGGGGCTGCTGGCCAGCAACGTTACGACCCCGCTGAAAACGGGTAATGCCGGCCGTTGGCCGGCAGCCTCGCGACGCTGCCGAAGAAGGGTAGTGCCGGCCGCTGGCCGGCAGCCCTTTGAACCTACGGCAGGTTCATTGCAGTTGCCGGCCAGCGGCCGGCACTACCACGTGGTCGGAGGAATCATTGCAGTTGCCGGCCAGCGGCCGGCACTACCAGGTGTGGTCATTGCAGCGGCCGGCATTGCCCGCGCGTGGTCGGTAGGGTCATGAGGTTGCCGGCCAGCGGCCGGCACTACCCGTAGAAGAGCGTGCGGGCCAACGGTCCGCACCTACCGTTTTGCGGTCAATCGCCGTCCTGTTCGTCCGGGTGCGCCTTCCAGTAACCGGTCGAGCGGATCCAGTCGCGCGGCACGCCCAGGTGCCCTTCAATGAACTTGCGCATCATCCGTGCGCGACGCGATTCGGTGGCGATCCAGTAGAACGCATCGCCGTCCGGGGCCTCGAAGTCGGTCAGCATGTCCTCCAGCAGCGTGCTGCTGGCCGCCGGGAAGCCATTGCGCTCCAGCCAGTGGATGCGCACGTTCTCGTACTGCGGCAGATCCTGGCGCTCGTCCTCGTCGGCCACTTCGATGTACGCCTGCACCTGCGCACCCTCGGGCAGCACGTCCAGCCAGCGGGCGATGGCCGGCAGCGCGGTTTCATCGCCGATCAGCACATAGGCGTCGTAGCTGTCGGCCACCACGAACGAACCGCGCGGGCCGCCGATCAGCAGCGTGTCGCCGGCCTGCGCGCGCTCGGCCCACGGCCCGGCAATGCCCTGGTCGTGCAGCACGAAGTCGATGGCCAGCTCGCCGGTTTCGTGGTCCCACCAGCGCGGGGTGTAGTCGCGCGCCGGCGAAGGCTGCTTGCCGTCCGGATAGCTGCGGCCCTCGGCGGTCAGCACCGGCAGCACCATTTCACCGCTGTCGTTGGGGAAGAACAGCTTGATGTGGTCGTCGGCGCCGGGCGAATCGAAGCCGGCCAGGTCGTCGCCGCCCAGCACGATGCGGCGCATGTGCGGGGTGACAGTCTCGGTGCGCAGCACCGTCAGTTCACGGAAGCGCACATCCAGGCGCAGTCGCGAGTTGTGATGTTCGGTCATGGGGGTACCTGTCGGAAGGTCGCGCGGGGTCGCGCGGCATGGGGGAAGACCTGGCTGGATTCAGTCTGGCTGGGTCGTAGAAAAGGGAGAGGACACGTTGCTGGGCTGGCCATTCATCAGCGCTGACGCGCGCGACAGCAGCGCGGCCACCTGCTCGGCTTCGCCGTCGGCCCAGCGCCCGTGGTGGTGCACCAGCGCCAGCTTGAACTCGCGCAGCGCAGCGGCCAGCGGCGCCGGCAGCGAGGCCTTGGTGATCTCGCGGGCGCGGTCGAAGGCGCGTCGCTGCGCCAATCGCACCTGGGTGCGCTGCACCTTCAGCTCGAACTCGCCGGCGGTGGTGATGCGGAACACACGGCGGCCGTCCACCTCTTCCGACGCCACCCAGCCGGCCTGCTCGAAGCTGGCCAGCAGCGGGTACATGGTGCCGGCGCTGGGCGTGTAGGCCTGCATGAACATGGTGCTGATGTGCTGCATCAACTCGTAGCCGTGGCGCGGCTGCTCGCCGATCAGTGCCAGCACCAGCAGGCGCAGGTCGCCACGGCTGAGCACGCGCGGCTGGCCGTTGCGGCGGGGTACCGCGGCATCGTCGGTGCGGTTCCTGGGGGAGGGGGATCGGCCCATTTCGATATATCGGTAACGTGTGCCGCAAACGATATATCGATAAGCCGGACCCGACAAGTACGGTTTCGGCCACAACGCTTGCCAGATCGGGCCATGCAGCCAGCTACTGCAAGGGCTGAAGGGGAGGGTTGCGCGCGGCGCAAGCCACCGTTGCGCGGCCTGACATCCGTATCGGGCCACGCAACGGCGCTGCGGGTTTCCGCCCCGAGCGGGGCGCAGCAGACGAGCGGCGAACCGCGGGAAGGGGCCTGCTCGCCGCCAACCGTGCGCAGCGGCCCCGTCCGCGTCGAGAGGCGCGCGCGACACGTTGTCGCGGGTTCAGCGGCAGCCCGTCAGACAACGCCGACACGGCGCCGGCCTTGCCCCACAACGGTCATCCGCAGCAGTAACACTGCGTCCTGCGCATGGGCGCAGCAGGCCGCGAGCGACAGCTGGCGCAGCCCTTGCAGGCAGCCACAGCGGCCTGCAGCAGCGCTTTGTCCCGCTGGTGGACGTCCCGGGACATGCCTTGCAGACATGGGTGGCCTGCCTCCATACGCCAGCGTAGCCAAGTGACGAAAGCCCTTGGTGCGCTACACTTTGTGGTCTAGAAATCTATCAACAGTCGCGCGCGTGCGTGCGGTAATGGGAGCGCTAATGAACTGGTTGAACGAGGTGCTGAACAACGACCCGAATCCTGTGGAAACCCAGGAGTGGATCGAGTCGTTGAAGGCCGTTATTGATGTCGAGGGCCCCGAGCGCGCGCATCAGCTGCTGGAAGGCATGGTGGAACTGACCCGTCGTTCGGGTGCCTATCTGCCGTTCTCTCCCACTACCGAATACGTCAACACCATCGAGCCGCAGCTGGAGGCCAAGAGCCCGGGCAACGCCGAACTGGAATGGCGCATCCGTTCGATCATCCGCTGGAACGCGATGGCCACCGTGGTGCGCGCCAACCGCAAGCCGGGTGACCTGGGCGGCCACATTGCTTCGTTCGCCTCCGGCGCAACGCTGTACGACGTGGGCTTCAACCACTTCTGGCGCGCCCCCAGCGAAAGCCACCCGGGCGACCTGCTGTTCATCCAGGGCCACAGCGCCCCGGGTATCTACGCGCGTTCCTTCCTGGAAGGCCGCATCAACGAAGAGCAGCTGGACAAGTTCCGCATGGAAGTGGACGGCGGCGGCCTGTCGTCGTACCCGCATCCGTGGCTGATGCCGGAATACTGGCAGACCCCGACCGTGTCGATGGGCCTGGGCCCGCTGGCCGCCATCTACCAGGCGCAGTTCATGCGCTACCTGGAAAACCGTGGCCTGATCGAGAAGTCCGACCGCAAGGTGTGGTGCTTCATCGGCGACGGCGAGAGCGATGAGCCGGAAACCCTGGGTGCCATCGCGCTGGCCGGCCGTGAAGGCCTGGACAACCTGATCTTCGTGGTGAACTGCAACCTGCAGCGCCTGGACGGCCCGGTGCGCGGCAACGGCAAGATCATCCAGGAACTGGAAGGCGTGTTCCGTGGCGGCGGCTGGAATGTCATCAAGCTGCTGTGGGGCGGTTACTGGGATGCCCTGCTGGCCAAGGACACCAATGGCGTCCTGAAGAAGCTGATGATGGAAACCGTCGACGGCGAATACCAGAACTGCAAGGCCTTCGGTGGCGCGTATACCCGCGAGCATTTCTTCGGCAAGTACCCGGAAACCGCTGCGATGGTGGCCGGTCTTTCCGACGACGACATCTGGCGCCTGAACCGTGGTGGCCACGACCCGCACAAGGTGTACGCCGCCTACCACCAGGCCGTGAACACCAAGGGCATGCCGACCGTGATCCTGGCCAAGACCGTGAAGGGTTACGGCATGGGCAGCGCCGGTGAGGCACTGAACCCGACCCATCAGACCAAGAAGCTGGACGACGAAGCGGTGCGCCACTTCCGCGACCGCTTCAACATTCCGGTGACCGACGCGCAGCTGGCCGATGGCCAGGTGCCGTTCTACCACCCGGGCCCGGATTCGCCGGAAGTGCAGTACCTGCAGGAACGCCGTGCGTCGCTGGGTGGTTACCTGCCGCAGCGCCGCCGCAAGGCCGAAAAGAGCTTCAATGCACCGAAGCTGGAAAGCTACGAGCGCCTGCTGAAGAGCAGCGGCGAGCGCAGCTACTCCACCACCATGGCCTTCGTGCAGAGCCTGAACATCACCCTGCGCGACAAGGAACTGGGCCCGCACATCGTGCCGATCGTGGCCGACGAAGCCCGTACCTTCGGCATGGAAGGCCTGTTCCGCCAGATCGGCATCTACGCGCCGTTCGGCCAGAAGTACAAGCCGGTCGACGCCGACCAGCTGATGTTCTACCGCGAAGACCAGAGCGGCCAGGTGCTGCAGCAGGGCATCAGCGAGCCGGGCGCGATCAGTTCGTGGATGGCCGCCGGTACCAGCTACTCGGTCAGCAACGTGCCGATGCTGCCGTTCTACATCTACTACTCGATGTTCGGCTTCCAGCGCGTGGGCGATATCGCTTGGCAGGCAGCGGACATGCGTACCCGCGGCTTCCTGCTGGGTGGCACCGCCGGCCGCACCACGCTGAACGGTGAAGGCCTGCAGCACGAAGATGGCTTCAGCCATCTGGTGGCCGGTGGCATTCCGAACGTGCGCAGCTACGACCCGACCTTCGGCTTTGAAGTGACGGTGATCCTGCAGCACGGCACCAAGGCGATGATGGAAGATCAGATTGACGAGTACTACTACGTCACCCTGATGAACGAGAACTACACCCACCCGGAAATGCCGGAAGGCGCGGCCGAAGGCATCGTCAAGGGCATGTACCTGCTGACCGACGCCGGCAAGCCGAAGAAGGGCGAGCTGCGCGTGCAGCTGCTGGGTTCGGGCACCATCCTGCGCGAAGCCATTGCCGCGGCCGAGCTGCTGGACAAGGACTTCGGCGTGACCGCCGACATCTGGAGCTGCCCGAGCTTCAACGAACTGCGTCGCGATGGTTTCGACGTGGAACGTGCCAACCGCCTGCATCCGGAAGGTGAGCAGCGCAAGGCCTACGTGACCGAGCTGCTGGAAGGTCGCCAGGGCCCGGCGATTGCCGCCACCGACTATGTGCGTGCGTATGCGGACCAGATCCGCGCGTTCGTGCCGATGAGCTACACGGTGCTGGGTACCGATGGTTTCGGCCGTTCGGATACGCGTGCGAACCTGCGCCGGTTCTTTGAAGTTGACCGGTACTACATCGCGCATGCCGCGATTGCGGCGCTGGCGAAGGACGGGAAGATGACCGCGAAGGATGTGGCCCGGGCGATCAAGCAGTACAAGATTGATCCGGAGAAGGCTAATCCTGTTGGGGTTTGATTTCGTCTGTGCATTGAAAGAGGCGGCCTTTGGGCCGCTTCTTCTTTATGCAAATTCATTTGCTTATTGGGCCTTTTCCTAGACTTTGCACGTCGACGACATAGGTTCTTCCAATATTCTGATTCAGAACGAACGGCGCTATACCCACCAATGGGCAACTTGAACGTTATTGATCTATTTTCCGGAGTTGGCGGGCTAAGCCTGGGAGCTGCCAGGGCTGGATTTCATGTTGCAGGAAGTGTTGAGCTTGATCCAATTGCAGCCGAGTATCACGCGCTCAATTTTCCAGAGACTCAGCATCTTTTGGAGGACGTGGGAACTCTCAGTGGAGCTGAGTTGCTAAAAAGGTGCAAGGTGGGCCAAAGAGAGCTTTCCGGGTTGATCGGTGGGCCGCCTTGCCAAGGTTTTAGCTTGATTGGAAGGCGCGATGAGCTGGATCCTCGCAATCAGCTTTTCATGCATTTTTTTAGGCTGGTAGCTGAGACACGGCCAGCCTTCTACGTGGCCGAGAATGTTCCTGGAATTCTTAACGGAGCAAGCGCCGACTTTGTGCTGCAAGCGCTAGCCCAGATTCCTTCAAATTACACGTTGCTTGCGCCAATTAAAATTAGGGCAAGTGCATTTGGTGCGCCTACGACTAGGACTCGTGTATTCTTCATTGGCTTTGATCCGAAGAGAATTTTTGATTTGTCTGTGCAGTCATTTTCCCCCAGTTCAGAATGGGAGGAAACCACGGTATCAGATGCGCTAAAAGGTCTTCCAAATGTTAATGAAGATTGGCAGGAGGAAAGTCAAAGCTGGCGAAAGATAAAGTCAGTGACTTCTAGTCAATTTCATGATCGTGCCAGGGGCGTGATCCCACCTGGTGTCGGTAACAGAGAGGCGGTGCTGCGCTCTGCTAAAAACCTTGTTTCTGGCTTTCTTGGAACTCGTCATTCTGAAGAGACCGTCGCGCGATTCTCCAAACTTGGACCAGGTGAGGTGGATAAGGTATACAGATCTCCTCGCTTAGATCCGAAGGGGCTATGCCCAACAATCAGAGCGGGGACCAATTCTGATAAGGGAAGCTATCAGGCGGTCAGACCCATTCACCCCAAGCACCCCCGAGTAATCTCGCCGCGTGAAGCGGCGAGATTACAGGGCTTTCCTGATTGGTTCTTGTTTCATCCGACCAAGTGGCACTCATTTCGACAGATCGGGAATAGCGTGAGTCCGATTGTCGCTGAGAGGGTTCTTTCGGTAATCTTCAACGCCTTCAAGCGTTAATGCGGACGAACTCTGGATAGATGCGGTAGAAAGTTCCATATGACCGGACTGCCTTCTCCGTAATGCCGGCTGGACCAATTGCATCTTTTAGAATATTCCTGGCCGCATCAACTGTTCCATTTGGCTGAAGTGATTCAAGTGCCAGGCGCTCTCTGCTGGATAGAGTGGGAAGGTCGATTTCGTGTGGATACTTCCAGTCAATACTTGCAAAGGGCCAGTGCGCAATCCGGCTATCAGTCGGAAATTCTTCAATCTTTAATTTTGAAGAGTCCAGGACGATTCCTGTTGCGGTTAGCATTGTGGTGCCATCGGAATAGGTGAAGGCTGATAATGGCTGAACCACCAAAGGGGAGTGGTTGGTGGCACGAATCGCGGCAAGTTTAAGTGCTTGCAAGAGAATGGTTGGGTACTGATTTGCTCTGAAGTCGGAGTCTTTAAGTGTAGTTGGACAATCTATCCCAGATCGCTCGATAAATACTCTTCGTCGAAGAGCAATTAATTCGTCCTGTTTCAGGTTCCCGCTGTCCTCTCTAAGCGCAGATACCGAAGCATTGAGGGTTACTCTAAAGATATCCCCATGAGCGAGCTTGTTGACGAGATTAAATGTATCATCAAGCTGCTGCTTGAGTTCTCCGGGAGAAGTGAAGTCGAGCCATACGACTGATGGTGAGTCTGAGCTAAATTCAGATATGAAGGTTGAAGAGTCGATTAATTGGAAGTTGACGCAACTAAGCGGGCAGTTGAAGCGTTGTCTGGCCTGAACGGTGGCGTCCCGCTCAATGCAAGTCATATGCGAAATCCTGGTCGCAGCGTGTATCGCCCGAAAGTCCTCCATGAATGGGCCGCCGAATCCGTAATATTTGTAATCGGATATATTGAAAGATGTTCTTCCGATCCGATTGAGCAAATCCAAGAATAGAGCTCTGTCAGCCGCTTTATTGGGCCGCAAATGATAGGCTATGTTCCCTCCACTCATTTGCTGAGATCCCTCACAGCACGAGAGAAGCACTCCTCCCCAACTTCGGATGGCTTCGCATCCGTCGTGCCGAAGTAGAGATCAGAAAGTGCTTCAATTTCTGACTTCGGCCTTGAGAATCTGATCCACTGGTCAGTGAATGATTCGGGTGCCGGCAGTGCGGGTCTAAATTGCTCGCCGCCAACAGTTTTTCGAACAGTAGTAAACCTCAGGCTGCTGTTTTTGACAATTTCCTCAGGAAGCAAAAGCGACACGGATTCTGTCTGGGACTCGCGTTCCTTTCGTTCAATGGGGCGCTTCTTCCATTTGTTAGTATAGTTTGTGAAGAGTTTAAGGCCGTCCCGCATGAAGTCTTTTACTTGAAGATAAATTTCACTGCTCGCGTCCACACCGCGTTTAGTTGTCGTAAGTGGAAGTTTGGATGGATCATTCGATCTAAATACAACTGTCCCTGCGATCGCGACAAACTGAGTGTGATAAGACGGAACGCCTGACTCTCCCCAGCCGGTGAGCCGAGACTTGTCGGCGTGAAGAACCACGCGGTCATTGCAAATAATTGTCCAGCCGGCGCTCTCGGAAGAGGCCCGGCCTTCCAGCTCTTGCTCCTCTTCCTCGTCGCTTAGCGAGTTTCTATACAGCCCGACGGAAAGGTGGACATCTACCCCATCAGGCTGACCCTCTCGCCTATAGATGTATGGGGCGATGCTTTGGCCTGAGCTATCAGGAGCGTTTTCTAGAAGTAACTTTATCTTTCGTGAATCTGCTTCGACATCATTGATGAAGACCTTAAATCCCTTCTCAATGATGTACCCATAGTAGGCTCGCACGGCTTCTCTAAATTCATTCAGAAATTCATCTCGTGAAAAGCTATTGGATATAGGCGGGCGAAGGTTCTTAACAGAGATGGTGGTTCCGAACGAGCGTTCGTTTGGGTTCTGGATTTCAACCATGTCGAAAGTCCAGGTATCGTCGTCCAGCATCCATTCCGGAGTGATATCCACGTAGAATGACTTGTCCGATCTTTCGCTTGTAATTCGGGCTGAAGTTCCCATCTTGAAAATGGCTCGCTTCATTCCGATACCATAAAGCCCCACGGTGGGTAGCTCTGCGTCTAGTTCCGCGTTCTTTCGTCCAAGACGAAACGCGCTTTCCTCTGCGATCTCGAATGGTATTCCGCCGCAGTTATCTTTGATGGTGAAGGAGTTCTCGTTGAACTCAATCCGAGCCCAATAGCCAGCGTATGGGATCTCCGGATCTTCCGGCTGAGTTGGAGACCGCATAACGCCATCGACGCAGTTGTCGAGAAGGTCTAATATCGCGTCTTTTAGTTCGATATCTCTAACGAGCATGTCGACGAAAAAGCGCTTTGCGGGAAAGGCCTGTGCAGTACTCAATTTGGTCCCCCTGTTGGACGGCTGAAAGACCATTCTGCCATCTAGCCGGAGTTGGCGGTGTAGGGGAATTCCTACCAGCCCCGGCTGGGCTCACCCTTTATGGCAATGCAAGGCGCAATCACTGCCGCGTGCCTCTGATTCAAAGACCTTCGCGCGGTGCCATTCCAGGTACTTAGGATGAGGTCTCTCGTCCGGAAGTCGCGGCAGACTTATTCTTCCGTCATCGGGGAACATTCTCATCAAATGGAAAAGAGAGGAGCAGTTACTATCCACGAGGATTCGATATTCTTCATCAATTGAAACAATGCCGGCGTCAAACATCCAGTGGACAGTGCCCGTTAATGCGATCCCATTTCTGATTGTATCTGGCCCGTTCTTCGATACCGGCCGAATGTGCGCTGCCTCGACCTCAGGGTTGCCAAGTCGATCAAACAACGTGAGGCCGGTGAATGCACAGCGGTTCCCATATGCATGGCGCACGCGAGTCCTAAATGCGGCGTCCCTTACAGCACGGCTCACTGTCGTAGTGACGATCACACGTTTGACTTCTTCTGGATAGTGAGCGTCCGCTCTATCGGCCTTGTCATCGGATTCACTCAGAGACAGTGACCTCTTGAATCCAAGTTGGCATATGGTGAGAAATTCGCCATTTGGTATAATCCGAATGGATTGCCCGAATGCTCCCCTATTCGTAGATCCATCGGCCTTTCGAAGCGCAGATTCGAAGTAATGCCCTTCATATTTGAAGGGAACCGGATGGTCGAACTCAATGTACTCTGCAAGGTCTGCGAAGTAGTAATTCGCCGCGTTGGGGTCTGGGCGAATGCGAACTACTCGAGCGAGAGAAACATAGGCTTGAGTTCCTCCGGAGCTGCTTGGGCCGCTATTTCGCCGGGGCTCATAGAATATGACCCAGTCATCTATAGTCTCCTGCGCCCGAGCGAGTAAGTTTTTTGAGAAGTGATACCACTGCTCCTTGAGATCCCGATATGGAGATATCTCGGACGAGGTGAAAACTGCCTTGGCCACATGCCCTCCTGTTGGAAGGCAAGGCTAGCAGTTCAGTTGCGACATATGAAGTCATGATCGTCGCCAGTTCGGTTGAGTCGTACCTATGCCAGTCCAGTACTGATGATCAGAGGCACCTGTGCGAAGAATGGGGGATGGCCGTAACAGATAGCGCGTTGAGTGGTTGCTAGATTCATCAGTGAATTGGCGTGTATAGCGGTCCGCCGAGTATGGCTCGCAGACAACCCAGTTCCGGGACGACATCTGGATGTTGGGGATGGCACCGGCAGCAGAAAGGGCAGAGAGGACAGATCTCCGTGTCAAGTGGCCAAGGCAAGCCTGCGGTCTTCCTGCTCATGTGCCACGTGGCCTCCTTCGGAACGAGGCCCCCCGCTCACAACGTGCCAGTTGAGTAGCCCTCGCAAGCGGTTGCTCCTTCGCACTCGGCGAGCCACAAGCGAAGGGTCTGAGATGGCTTTGCTGCCTTGCGTTACACGCAGGCAGAATTCTGATTAGGACGCGGAGCTGCAGCGAACTAGGAACTGGCAGCGCGTCGATACACTACGACGCGTGGACGCAATGATATTCACTGAGGTGGATCTGCGGGAGTCTGTGTATAGAAGTAGGATATGAATCATGGATGACAGGCATGCGGCGGCGGTCTTTCCGGCCCCAAGCCTGGCCAGCCGCGACTGCCAGATTGAAGATCTGCAGGAGAAAGTTAGAAAGCAACCATCCTTTTGATGCTCTGGGGTAGGTGCCTCATGCAATGCGGGCGAATTCCAGTCCCCTAGGTACAGATATCCGAATACCAACTTGTGCGGGTAACTGCCAGTGCTACCCACGGGAGAGCTCACCTGCGGTGCCAGTACTCGGGATTCACTTGCGCACCAGTCGGCTTCTCCGAGGTTTAAAAAATTGACTTCGCGCGAGGTGCCTCGGACATACTGGCCATTGGGTCTATGAATAGACGCCGCGCTGATGAACCTCCTACTATGAGATTGACTCGTCCTGACGCACTAGGGATGGCCTGAACAATCAGCACTGAGTCCTGAATTTCCAGGTCCGGCCCGACCAGCGACTGGCAGGCGCGCCAGATGTGCGGTTTTTCGCCGTTTTGGTGGTGCCTGCAGGCACCTGCGGACGGATTGATCCCTATGCCGGCAGCAACTGCCGGCGCACCATCCACAGATTGGACAGCGCAAACAATGTCAGCACCTGTGCCGTGTTCTTGGCCAGGCCGCGGTAGCGCACCTTGGTGTAACCGAACTGCCGCTTGATCACCCGGAACGGGTGCTCGACCTTGGCACGCATGCTGGCCTTCCAGCTCTCCCAGCGTTCAACCTGTTTGCGTTCCCGCGCGTTGCCAATGGCCCTGACCTGCGAGCGCTTGGCGGCGATGAAGAACATCGCCTTGCAGTTGGACAGCTCTGCACGCTTGTCGGCACCGGTATAGCCGCTGTCCCCGAACACGCACTCTTCCTTGCCATGCAGCAGCGCGTCGGTGACCGTGACATCGCTGACATCGCTGACATCGCTGACATCGCTGACATCGCTGACATCGCTGACATCGCTGACATTGGCTGCCGTGCACTTGACGTGGTGCACCAGCCCGGAGAATTCATCAACGCCGATGTGCGCCTTCATCCCGAAGTACCACTGGTTGCCCTTGCGGGTCTGATGCATTTCCGGGTCACGTGCCTTGTTGGCGTTCTTGGTCGAGCTGGACGCGGGGATGATCGTGGCATCCACGATCGTGCCCGCGCGCAGGCTCTGGCCTTTGCGCGCAAGGTGCGCATTGACCGCCTCCAGCATCTTCGCCGCCAGGCCATGCTTCTCCAGCAGACGACGGAAGTTGAGGATCGTGCTCTCATCCGGGATCACATCGAGCCCGCTGAGCCGGGCGAACAGCCGCATCGAAGCGATCTCGTGCAGCGCTTCCTCCATGCCCGGATCGCTCAACGCGTACCACTGCTGCAGCAGGTGGATGCGCAGCATCGTCTCCATCGAATACGGCGGCCGGCCCACGCGACCTGAGCGCGGGTAGTGCGGCTCGATCTGAGCCAGCAGCGCCTTCCACGGCACTACCTGCTCCATCTCGGAAAGGAAGATCTCCCGCCGGGTCTGCTTGCGCTTGCCCACGCCCTCGACATCACCAAATGTCAGCTGCATGGATAGCTTCTCAATGTGTGCCGCCATTGTCCCTCAGGCTGCCGGACAACGGCAGGCACTACCGATGTAGTTGTTCAGAGCATCCCTAGCTCGACGACCTGACCTGGTCAGCTACCAGCGTCTAGTGCCCAGTCTCATCCATTAGACGTACAGCACTTCACGCGTGATCACAAACTCAGACTCGGAGGCTTTGGCGCAGCTCATTAGCTCCGGCCTAGCACTGGGTAGATGAAGATTGCCGAGCGCTGCGTCTATCAGCGCTGCCTCGAGAGCAATGGAATATCGAGGACACTCATTGTGAGCCCCGCAGCTCAATGATGAAGGGGGAATGTGGATGATCGCAAAAGCTCGTCAGCGGGCCTCATAAATTGCTCCGCAATCTGTGATCCTCGCGCTCTACTCCCGCACCTGCAGCCGCTCAGCCACCTGCGCAGTCAACGCCACACACGCCATCTTCAACCCTTCCATCACCCGATCCCCCAGGTACTCCTCTGGCGCGCCGTTCTGCCGAGTCCGCTCAGCAGCCAACATCAGCTCCGCCACCACGCGCAGCCCCGCCAGCGCGCAATCCGCATCCGCCAGCTGAAGACACCGCCCAGGCAGTTGATGCCGCTCCGGCCAAGGCTGGCCGTCCGCAGCCGCACCGGTTCCGATGCGGCGCAGCGTGGCAACGAAGGTGTTGGGATCGACGGACGGTTCGCGCTCGGCTTCGGCGTTGTCCGGATCGTACTGCGCGTGCAGGGAACGGAAGTCCGATGTGTTCATGGCAATGCTCCGTACAGGACAGATAGCAGCGCCACCAGATAAAGGTGGCGGACGATGCGTGGCTCGAAAACCGGTCTGTAGCGAAGCCGGTGGGTCCGAAGACCCCCACGCACCGCCCGCCATGGAACGCGAACGGATTGCCAGCCGGCGCCACGCAAAGGTGACGCCGGCTGACAAGCGTAAACACATCGCTACAGAACGGGTTTTCGACACCCGCGCCACCCTTTTTCGGTGGCATGCCAAGGTGTACCCGCGCTGATGCGAAATGCCAAGAAACTGCAGAACTGACGATCGCCAGTCCTGACGCTTTCGGAATTGTCGCACACGGTGTTAAGCCGGCAAGCGATTGTGCCGCAACGGTCTTGAAGGGCTTGGCGCTATTGGCCCCAAGCGCAGGATGCCCACAGCCAGGCCCATGGCGTAGGATCAATTACGACAGTTTGGATCGGCGGTTCAGCCGGGCGGCGCCTCGGCCGTGGGCACGAAGGTCAGACGGACCCGAACCCGCGCATGCAGCGCGACGCCCTCAACCACGACCGGTTCGAAGCGCCACTGGTCCACTGCGGTAAAGGCCGCACGATCAATCTCACGCAGCCCGCTGGACCGCGCCACCATCACGTTGGAAACGTGGCCCAGTTCATCCAGCTGAGCAACCAGCAGCACCTGCATGGGGACCTGCAGCAACGTATCGGGCGGCGTGGCAGGGGCCGTTGAATACACAACGGCAGGCGCCTGTTGCAGCTCGAAGGTGGGATTGTCACCGCGCTCTACGAACACTTCAGTGGAAACCTGCGGGTCTGCCGCCATGGCCATGGCTGGTGTAGCGCCCAGCAGCATCAGAACGAGGTTCAGTGCCAGGGCGGTGTTCAAACGGGGCATACGTGGTTTCCATTCCGGTGCGCTACCAGCATAGCGGCCATGCCCTGGCATCGCTTGCCTTGAATGCCGGCGTGCCGGACTGCTGAGCGGTTCACACAGGCACGCGCGGGCGTGGCCACAGCGCATCGTCGCGCTCCAGGTCGTAGTCGCTGCCGAACGCCAGTGCTGCTTCGCGTGGAGGAAGGTCTGCGTAGCAGCCCAGCAGGTACTCATTCATGCCAGCATCGCGGTGGTCGATGGCGAACAGGTGGAGGAGCTCTTTGTCGAGGGCTTCGAGCCATGCGGGGTCGATCTTGGTCATGGTGATCCTCCAGTGGGGAGGGGAGAATGGCTGAAGTGCGTCTCAACACATGGGATGTGAATTCGACTTACTGCGGGCCCGGCGGTAACGGTCGGCTCTGTAGTGACAGTCGTCGTAGATTGCTTTTAGGCCTGGGTGTATAAGAAGGCCTGGTGAAAACACACCTATCAATCAAAGCTGACGCGAGGACGGACGATGCTGCGACTGGGACGACGGATGCTGGGAGCAGGCGCATGCTTGACTTTTCTTCTGCTGAGCGCTTGCCAGGCACAGACTTCCTCGCCGCGATCTGAGACTTCTTCAAGTGCTGCACAAAACAATGTGCCGCTTGTCAGGCCGCTTACTCTGACGTCAATGGCTGAGCCCATGGTCGTAGAGTTCAATCTGGAGCCGCCCGGTAGAAACGCCACACCAACGCTCCTGGTTGCCGTCCGCGTAAGTGGGGAAGATGGTGCCGTAGCGCAGGAGCGGGCCTTGACGATTCGAAGCGCTGGTCTGCCTGCACGCGTACACCTCACTCAGCTCGGGGAAATGGGTGAGGCAAGTGCTCCACTCGTCCGTGTTGAGCAGCGGCCAGGAACGGCCGCCACTCTTGTGCCGATCAACGCTGATGGACGCGTTTCAACGGTCTGGCTTGATGACGTGGACGACACTTCACTTGAAGCGGCAGGTCTGTCCAATCCGCAGGGGCACTACAAGCAGCTGGCGATGGCGTGGGGCCAGAACCTCTCTCCGGGCAGGTACCGCCTGAGTGTGGAGTTGCTTGACCCACCAGTGCATCTCGCGCCGATGCCGGCAGAATTGCTTGTCGCCTACAAGCACAAGTCGAAATAGGAGCGTTTCATGGACGAACGATATCGCGTGACAATTTACGTTGCGGCGCCAGGAACCCCGCTGTTGGAGGGGGGAACATCTACTGCGGGTCACGTCTATTACACAGTGGATAATGGCCGTGAGAGCATCAGCTATGGGTTTGCGCCCAAGGAGCACGGGGCGACGACCGGCCCCGGCAAGGTTTACGACTCTGACGCGCGGGAGTACCAGAATCCCTTCTACCAACGAACGCTTGAAGTATCGAAAGATCAGTACGAAAAGCTCAAGGAATTTGGTGCCGCGCCGGACAAGCACGGGTTCAATACGGAGTATCACGGGCTCAACAACAGCTGCATTGATTTCACCTGGGGCGCGCTGAATCACGCGGGACTCCATCGCACCAATGCGCTGTTCATGCAGGACAAGGATTTCCAAGGTGGCCTCAAGCCGCTCACCAATGTCGAGTACATCCGGAGCATCCGCGCACCGTTTCCCGATAGTGAGTTGAACAACGAGCATTACAACAAGATGCCGGACCGAACCCTGAAGCAACGCCTCATCAGCGATGAGCAATTGCCAGGCAACGATCGCGAGATGCTCGACACCATCCGCAAGGGCGTAGCGGGCATTGATGAGGGGCACGGTCGGGCCTACGACGAAACCAGTGAGCGCATCTCGGTGGGGTTGCTGGCCACCGCCAAGGAAAATGGGCTGGAGCGCGTCGATCATGTTGTATTGGGCAGTCCCCCCGTTGATGGCTCAGCACAGCGGCTATTCGTCGTACAGGGCGAGCTCAACGATCCTGCGCATGTGCGAGCCTCTATGACGGCAGAGGAAGCAGCCCGAACGCCAGTGGAGCAGTCGTTCGCCAAGGTCGAGCAGATTTCGCAAAGCCAGCAGGAACGCGCCTTGGCGGTACAGCAGGAGCCCGTGCTGGAACAGAGCCGGGCGCCCATGCAAATGGGTTGACCCAGGCCGAGTACTGCATGGTAGATCACAGTTTCGGGGGCTTCGGCCCCTGTGCTGCTTTTCTCTCCACCTGCCCGCGAACCCACCTATGCGATCATCCGGCCAGGACCGCAGTACCCAACAAGGCTGAGCAGGCATGGAGCAAGCAACACGCTACACGGTAACCCTCTTTCTGGCCGCGCCCGGCACCCCGCTGAACAGCGGTGGCAGCTCACCGCGCGGCCACATGTATTTTCAGACCGCCGCCGGCGTGGAGGTACACAGCTACGGCTTCGCACCGCCGCGCCTGCCGACCGGTGAGGCCGCTGCCGGTGTGCAGTACGCCGAGGTCGTACACGACGACGCCGACGAGCACCGCGACCCGTATTACAGCCGCACCTTGGAAATCAGCGAGGAGCACTACGGCTGCCTGCGCGATTTCGCCGAGGAGCCGGCCGAGTTCGGCTTCGATGTCGATCGCCCGGCCACCATCAACCGCTGCAGCGATTTTGTCTGGTCCGCGCTGCACTATGCCGGCCTGCATTCGCAGCCGGCACCGCTGGACGGCGGCAGCAACCTGGGCGAGTTCGCGGTGCTGTTCAACCTGCCGGAAATCCAGTGCATTGCGGCGCCATTCCCGGCCAGCGAGCTGAATGGCGAACAGCACCACCCGATGCCCGAACGCGAGGCCGAGCTGCACCGCGAAGGCGGTCGCCCGAGCCACGAACCGCCGCCCAGCCCGATGGAAGTGGCCGGTACGCTGCTGGACCCCTCGCACCCGGACCACCGGCTGTTCGCGCAGCTGATCCAGAAGGTGGCCGAGCTGGACGCTGCACACGGGCGCACCTTCGACGACACCAGCCAGCGCATCAGCGCCAGCCTGCTGGTGTTGGCCAAGCAGAACAACCTCTCCCGCGTGGACCACGTGCTGCTCAGCCGGCCTACCAAGAGCAGCCACGAGGCGGAGAGCATCTTCATCGTGCAGGGCGACCGCGATGATCCGGGGCACCGCCGCGCGAGCATCGCTACGGAGGTGGCGGCACAGACCGATGTGGCTGATTCGCTGCGGTTGAAGGAGCAGTGATGCGGGCGGCGCTTGCAGTTGTTGCGTCGGTGGTACTCGCCTTGCTGGTGGGCTGCGGCAGTACTTCGTCACCTGAAGCCCCGAAGCTGTTGACCCGGGCGGAGGCTGATGCACGGACCGTGGTGCCGTTCACGCGAGACGTGCGGTTGGACAAGGCGAGGCGCATCGTGGACGTGACCTTTGACTTGCCGCCTGCAGTACCTCCCGCGATTCCAAGTCTGAAGATCGGGTTCCGCCTGCAAGCACAGGAGGTCAAGCCGCTGCTTGCCGAGGCCGAGCGGATAAGGGACGTCGGTGTCCCCGCGCGCGTTCGTCTGGAGCGCCTGGACGGCGACCACGCTACATCGGTGCGGCTGATGACCACGGCCCCGGGAGGCCGCAGCATGGAGCCTCTTCCGCCTGACGGCCACGTCGGCAAGTTGGTTCAGGGGAAAGTTGAAAGCGGGATGCTGATTGAGGCTGGACTGTACTCGCAGGATGTTTCCTACCACATGCTGCAACTGGCCGATGCGGGCCTGCTGGATGCCGGCAGATACCATTTGACCGTGGACCTGCTGGAGGATCGACCCCAGCTCAATGACATATCGGCCGAGCTTATTGTCGGCTTCCAACTACTGGGAAAATGAGAGATGCAGAAGGACACTGCAGAGCGTTTCACCGTCACGATCCATGTGGCTGCTCCGGGAACGCCTCGCTGGGGCGAGAGGGATTCCGTGCCAGTACGGCTCGAGAACTCGTCCGTGGGGCACATGTTCCTCACGATCGATGATGGCAGCGGACGCGATCCAAAAAGTTACGGATATACGCGCGCGCCCACGCCAACCAACCCGGACGCAGGTGAAGTTGATACCTACGACAATCTGGTCTACAGAAATCCGCGCTACGAGCGCACGGTCGAAATCAGCAGGGAACAGTACGACAAGATCATGGAGTTCGCTGAAGCCCCGGAAAAGCACGGCTTCGACAAGAACAACTACAACCTGGTCACCAATGCCTGCACCGACTTCGCCTGGGGTGCGTTGAACCACGCTGGTCTGCGCCCGGTAGGGCTGGCCGGTGAGATCAGGAACTACGAAGGCTCGATCAAGGTGTTGGACAACATACCCGCGATCAACGCTATCCCACAGCAGGTCAAGGACAGCGAGCTGGACAAGGTGAAGTGGAATGACATGCCGACGCAGACCTTCGGTCAGTGGTGGATTTCGCAGAATGGCGAGCGGACGCAGGATGCCCATCCCTTGAGCGGAACCCCCGCCGATCCATCGCACGCCGATCACACTCGCCTCAATCAGCTTCACCAGCAGGTGGCCGACCTCGGAGCCTTCGGCGCCCAGAGCGGCAACGTCAGCGCCAGCCTCCTGGCACTCTCCAAGGAGCAGCAGTTCACGCGCGTAGATGATGTGCTGCTCGGCGAGCGCCGTGGCGATGCCGCCCCCAACCTCTTCATCGTGCAGGGCGATCGCAGCGACCCGGCGCATCAGCGCGCCAGTCTGCCGGCAGACGTCGCCGCGCAGACGCCGGTGGCAGCCTCGTTCGAGCGCATCGAGCAACTGGCGCAGGCACAGCCGCAGCGTGATGCCCAGCGTCAACAGGAAGAGCAGCAGCTGGCCCAGGCGCACGCCCCGCGCATGGTCTAGGCGTCCAGCGCCGAACAGCGCGTCCGCCATGCATCCGCAGGCGGACGCCACGGCCCCTACCTGCTACCATTCCCGCGCTACCCAGCCAGCCCACCCCGCGCAGACAGATGCAGGGCCGGGCCGTCGAAGAACGGCCCCGCGAGCCAGGACACCCTCCGTGCCCATTGAAGGACGCTCGCATGATCCGCAATTCCCTTTTCCGTTCGGCCGCGCTGGCCGTCGCCGTGTCGCTGAGCCTCGGTGCTCCGACCGCCTTCGCCGCCGAAGCCGCCGCCGCCACCAGCCCCGCCACCGCCGTGCAGCGCCAGGCCATCGCCCAGGGCCTGTACGAGCTGGCTTACAGCCCCAAGCAGAACGCCGTGTTCGTTGCCTCGTCCGGTGGCTTCGGTGACAACGCCGGCCCGGCCCAGGTGCTGCGCCTGAACCCGACTACGCTCGCCGTGGAAACCCGCATCCCGCTGGAGCGCAAGGCGTTCGGCGTGGTGCTGGATGACGCCCACGACCGCCTGTACGTGGGCAACACCGTGGACCTGTCGGTAACCGTGGTCGACACCGCACAGAACAAGGCCATCGGCACCGTGCAGCTGATGGAGAAGAAGACCGGCAAGGACGGCAAGGCCGCCTACACCCACGACCTGCGCGAGCTGGTGGTCGACAGCGCCGCCAACCGCCTGTACGTGACCGGCCACAGCAGCCAGCCCGATGTGAGCAGCGTGCTGTTCGTGATCGATACCAACACCCTGAAGGTGATCAACACCATTCCGGGCCTGGGCAACGCCAAGGCGCCGGGCCTGGCGTTGGATGCCGCCAACAAGCGCGTGTACACCAGCAATCTGCTGGCCGATCTGGTGGTGGTCGGCACCGACTCCAACAAGGTCGAAGCCCAGCACAAGATTGCCGCCGAGCAGCCGATGAACATCGCGCTGGACCCGGCCGGCAAGCGCCTGTTCGTGACCGACCAGGGCTCGGAAATGCTGCGGGGTTACCAGGCCAAGAGCAGCGGGCTGGTCAGCAAGCACCCGGGCCAGCGCGTGCTGGTGCTCGACCGCAGCAATGGCAAGGAACTGGCCAGCATCCCGACCGACGCCGGCCCGCTGGGCATCCTGCTGGATGCACCGCGCAAGCGCCTGTACGTGACCAACCGCGAAGCCGGTACGGTGACCGCGTACAACAGCGACAGCTACCAGAAGGTGGCCACCTACGCCGTGCCGACGCACCCGAACAGCCTGGCGCTGGATGCCAGGAACAACGTGCTGTACGTGAGCATCAAGAACGGCGAGAAGGATGCCAAGGGCGCGGAAGAGAGCGTGGCGCGGATCCAGCTGTGATGCGATGACGCTGGGCCACGCCCGGCGTCCTGACGCGTGAAAAAGGCAGGGCTTTTGCCCTGCCTTTTTCTTTGCCCGGTTGCAGTGCCGACCGCCAACCCGCTAGGGTTGAAGCCCATGGCAGGGAGCCAAAGGGTCTGAATCATGCTGTGTATCCACCGCTGGCTGCGCGCCGGCCTGTTGATCATCTTGAGCTCCGTGCTGGGCGCCTGTTCCAGCCGTGATCCTGTTCCACCCGAGCCGCTGGACCTCACGCAGCCGATCGCTGTGGATCAGCCGGGCCAAGAGGTGATTTTCGAGTTCGAGATGAACGGACGCAATTTCACTCCCAGCCGCATTCATGCGTTGGAACTCGAGATGCAACGCCAAAGACCGTACAGCGCGGATGCGCCGGACTTGGAGCGCTTGAACATTCCGTTCGAAGTGGTCCTGCAGCGCTGGACAGGCGGGGCTTGGAAGGATGTGCCTACCTACGACAATTACCAGGCACTAGCACTCAACGCAGGTCAGCCGCTTCCTGCGTGGCATACGTCGGACACTTGGCGCTATGCAATGTTGCGGTCAGGTAGCGGCGGGCAGTACATGCTGAGTGTCGTTGCCTTGCCCCTGCAGAACGACAACCGCTATCGAGTGCAGGTTCGCACCGTCAAAGTGACCCCGGAACTGGGCGAGTATTCGGCCCGTCTTCGCGTCCACGCTGCACGACCCGTTGGTAAGTAGGCTCTATTTACATCCCTTGGAAGGAACTGAAGGAACAATCTTATGGACAAGCCACGCTACACCGTAGATATCGTCATTGCGGCACCCGGGACCCCTCTGCTTGATCTTTCGACCGGTAAGCAGGAGGTTGTGGATGGTGTTCTGCAGACCTCCGCGCCGGGGCACATGTTCTACGTCCTGCACGCTACGGGTGTGCCTCCCCAGAGCTACGGCTTTGCACCTGTGGTGCATGGCGACATCAATGGGCCGGGCGACATCGTGAAGAAAGATGATCTGATCTATAAGGATCCGCGATACACCCGGACGCTCGAAATCAGCGAGGAGCAATACAAGAAGCTCGACGCCTTCGGCAAAGATCCCGAGGGGTTTGGCTTCAGCAAGCACTACCAGGATGTCCGCAACAACTGCGTGGACTTCACCTGGGAAGCCTTGAACCACGCGGGCATCGAGCGGAAAAGAAGCATCGACGTGAATGCGCTGGGAGGTCCCGCCGGGCAGCTTTTCCCGGATGTCCGCATTCCTCTGGACATCAATGGCGGTGGCAAGGACGGTTATCGTCCGCTGCGTAACATCCACGGCGTCGACAGCATCGATCCGCCGTTCCCCAACAGTGATCTCAATCGTACGAAAACCAACCCGATGCCCGATCGTACGTGGAAGCATCGCCTGCTGAGCGACAACGACGACATCGGCGAGCGCAGCGGCGAGCGGGTGGCCAACGACGCACGCGTGCCGGGCGACGCGTTGCATCCTCTCGACCAGCGGGTGCGGGCAGCGCTGGGTGACGCCGCCGAGCGCCAAGGGCTGCCGGCGGGGCAACAGCCCGAGCTGTTGGCGGGCCACCTGACACGATTGGCGGTGCAGGGGGGCTACACCGAACGCGATACCTTGCAGGTGGCCTTCAGCAGCGGCGGCGCTGTGGATTCGCCGGGCTATGTTTTTCTGCAGCGCACTGGCGACACCGCTTCACCGGACCCTGCAGCGAACCGCCAGCGCTTGTCGCTGGTCGATGCCCAGCAGGGCACGGTTGAAGAGGTGTACCAACAAGCCAGCGTGCAGCATCAGGGGCGTGAGTCCTGCCGCATTGCGCATGAGGATCAGCTGCAGCAACAGACGCAGCAGTCCCAGCCGCGAATGGGCTGATAGCGGCCCATGCCATAAAGGCGTCGATCGCATCGACGCCTGCCGGTGTTCACCCCATCCGATGCGCAGGGTTCTGCTGCTGATCCTGCGCCTGTGCATCCAGCGTCTGCTGCTCGGCCTGCACCGGCTGCTGCCCACCCAGTCCCAGCTTCTGCAGTGACTCCTCGGCCGGCGTCTGCGCGGCCACGGCGGTCGGCAGCATCGCCCGCAGGTGCGCCGGGTTGGCCGGGTCGCCCTGCACCACGAAGATGTTGTGCCCGGCCGGGTGGTTGGCCGTGGCGTTGCTCACCACCACGTGGTCGGCGCGTTCCAGGCCCTGTTCGCGGGCTTTGACGGCCAGGCTGGCGGCCACGTTCTCGCTGGTGGCGTCGAACGCGCGGCCGTGCTTTTCGTCGAGTGCGGCCACGTTCTGGCGGATCTGCTGGTGAAGGGAATCGTCAGGGGTCATTGGGGGCTCCATGTGGCCGCTACCGTGTGGCCGGATGTGGCCAGTGTAAAACGGTCGCGGGCTGCGCCGGTAACCGCTTTGTTGCTAGCCTGTGGCCCGGCGACGCAGGGGATGGCGTCCGGTGCAATGGCAGCGGGGGAAAGCGTGGTGCACGGGGAGACAATCCGGATACGGGGACAGGCGGCCGCGCGGTTGCTGCTGGGCGTGGGGCTGTGGGCCTGCGCAGGTGCTGCGGCGGCTGACACGCCGGTAGCAGCGGACGATCCCGCCTGCCCATCGCAGGACTTCACGCGTTTCCTGCAACGCTTTGCCGACCCGGCCGATGACCGGGTGCGCCTGCGCTATACCTCCGACCCGCTGGAGTACGAGGTGCCGATGCACACCGTGCGCGACGACCACGAGGGGCTGGCGCACACGCACATCGCGCTGGAACAGGGCGGCGCGCGATTGAAGCGTTTCAGCTACCGCTACCTCGCTGCGTTCGATCTGTTCGTGCCTTCGCCGGTCAGCCGTGACCCGGTCGCGCTGGAGCGCATGCGCGCAGGCACCTACAACGCGCCCACACGCATCGAAGCGATCGACGACAACGGACAGCGCGTGACCTTCGGCAGCGACGACGAGCGCGATACCTACACCTTCGCGCGCCGCTACGGGTGCTGGATGCTGACGCGCGCCAGCAACCTGCGCGACTGAGCGGGCGCTGCGGTGGTGATATTTATTTGTCCGCCGGGCGGTGGTCGTAACTGATCACCCGCTCGGCTTGCCATTGACCGTTCACGCGGCGCCAGACCTGGATGAAACGGGCCTGGCCGGTCCAGCGTTCAACGCCATCGGTGCCGCGCTCATGGAAGCGGTGATCGCCCATTTCCAGGGCGCGATCGTCCTGCAGCGGAAAGACCTGCAGTGAGCTCTCCACCAGCTCGCGCCGCAGGTGCCAGCCTCCCTTGTGCGCGTTGCCGCACAGGGTGGCCACGCTGCGGCGGAAGTCCTCGCGGCTGTTGGCAGACTTGCCATCCTTGTCATGGAAGAACTCCATGTCTTCGGTGGTCATCGCGGCGGCCCTGTCGGCATCGCAGGCATCGAAGGCCACGGCGAACAGCTGCGTGTCGGCTGCGCGGATCTGCTCGCGCAGGGTGTCGCTGGCGGGGGCGGTGCCGGCGAGTGCGGCGGCGAGCAGGGGCAGGGCGAGCAGCAACATGGCGAAAGTCCTGGGGATGATTCGCGCAGGCTGGCATGGCGAACGACATCGCTGGGCTGCATACCGACGAAACCCTGTTATGGCTCGACAAAACGCCGTCTCAACGGGCAACAAATGGCGGCGTCCCTTTGTGCGCCGCAGCAATGCGCTCGACGTCTCGGGGAGGACGAAGCGGCGCCTCATCGAAGCAGGTTGGATAAGGCGCCAGGCGCTGATGGTGTTGTTGACCTCACGATGTCGGACTTCAATGACGTTATGAAGTACGAGGCGGCGCATACCCGCATGGCCAGTGAGGTGCGCGGTGGGTTCGACAAGCTCCCTGTCTGGGAGAGGGCCGTGGTACACAGCAAGGCCGATTCGATCTTCTATGGAGACAACGGTGGAAAGTTCTTTCGCATCGTGCGCGAAGGTGGCGCGCCCATCGGGCCCTACAGGGGCGGCGACTTCAATTATATAAAGCAGGGAATGACCTTCAGGGCGTCGGGCGACAGCCAGGGCGAAATGAGGGCTGCCATTGTGGGCTGGAACGCCTCCGGCGCCGGCACGAGCTCCAACATTCCACAGCGCATCTTCCTCTCCGAAGTGGGGTACTACTACTATGAGAATTACGGTGGTGACTGATAGAGGCCGGCTGACCGCAAAGCGTGTTCTGCATGCTGCGCTGCTTGCAGTCGTGTTTTGCACATCGGCGGGATGCAACTACATCAGCTGCGGTAGCTACTACACCTACGTCAACGACGAGGGTGATGCGCGGGCGATCGTCGCTTGGGCCGATGCCCACGTGCTGGGTCGGTCCTCCGCAACGTTCAGGGTCAATGGTGGCTTGTTGGTGGGGCCTGGCGATACGCGCATACGTGGCCATGCGCCGTTGCCGCCCGACTTGGCGGGAAGCGAAATCCGTGTGGTACAGGAAGACGCCAATGGAATTTCAGCAATCTTCATAGGCCGCCGTTCGTTGAAGGGATTGATGGTGACGCGCAATGCGATGCCCGGAGCGCTCACAGGTATCAGGTACCCCGGTGCGTCCTATCTTGAGCGTGGAGGACGAACCGCCGTCATGTGCTATCACCAACGTTAGGATCCGGTGGCCTGTACGATAGCGTGGGTGCACGTGGCGTTGTCGTGGATCGGATTTTCATCACGGCCAGCATAGGTGCCGACGACTAGGCTCTGGTTCCACGCTTCCACAGGAGCCACCATGACTGCTTCCCGCATCCGACTGCACATTGAAGACACCGGCGGCACCGGCCGCCCGGTCGTCCTGATCCATGGCTGGCCGCTGTCTGCCGAATCCTGGAAGGCGCAGGTGCCGCTACTGCGCGATGCCGGTTACCGCGTGATCAGTTACGACCGTCGCGGCTTTGGCCGCTCGGACAAGCCCGCCGATGGCTACGAGTACGACACCCTGGCCGCTGACCTGGCCGGCCTGATCGACGAACGCGATCTGCGCGATGTCACCCTGGTCGGCTTCTCGATGGGCGGTGGCGAAGTGGCGCGCTACATCGCCAACCATGGTGAAGACCGCCTGCACAGCGTGGTGTTCGCTGCGGCCGTGCCGCCGTACCTGTTGAAGGGCGCGGACAATCCCGAAGGGCCGCTGACCCAGGAAAAGGCGGATGAGATGCGCCAGGGGCTGGAGAAGGACCGGGAGTCGTTCTTCGACGGCTTTACCCGCGATTTCTTCAGTGCCGACGGCAAGCTGATGGTCACCGAGGACGAGCGCCAGGCCGCCATCGCGCTTGCCCATCAATCTGACCAGACCGCTGCGCTGGGGTGCATGAAGGCGTTCGCCACCACCGATTTCCGCGCGGACCTGAAGAAAGTGACCGTACCGACGCTGGTGCTGCACGGTGACAGCGATGCGACGGTGCCGTTCGAAGGTTCGGGCAAGCGCACGCATGCGGCCATCGCAGGCAGCGAGGTGGTGGTGCTGAAGAATGCACCGCATGGCTGCAATACCAGCCACGCCGATGATTTCAATCTGGCGTTGCTGGAATTCCTGAAGAAGTAACACCCACTACGGCATCATCCGCACATGCCCACTGCCCGCACGCCGCCCTGGAAGAAGCTCAACCCGAAGGGCCAGAAGACGCAGCCGCTGACGGAAGCGCAGAAGGCGGCGGCGCGGCAGCGGGCAGAGGAGAACGGGCGCCGTTACCCGAACCTGGTGGACAACATGTGGGCGGTGAAACTGCCGCGCGGTTGAAGCCTTACTGGCCGCTGCGCCCCGGCCACGGCTGCCAACCCCATTCCCGCCATGGCGCGACGGTGCGCGGCTGTATCGTCAGCGTAACGTTGGACGATGCGCTGCACTGGTACAGAGCATCACGTAGCAGGGCCACATCCACCGGTTGCGCCGTGGCCACCTGCAGCAGCGTGCCGCGGTGCCGCACCTGCACCGGCAGTACCCCGTGCACCTCGACCGGATTGCCGGTGCGGGCTCTGCGGTAGCGCATGGTGATGGGGCGGACAGTGCGATGCAGCACGGGGGCGCAGGCATCCAGCAACTGCAGCTGCTGCTGCATGGGCGCGCGGACCTCGATGACGGTGGAGGGATATCCCAAGGTGCTCTCGACCAGCACCTGGAAGCGGGGGCCATCGGGCATCAGGTAGACGGTCAGGCCCACCGTGCCGATGAACGCCATTGCTGCGAGCAGGACCCAGCTGCGCGGCACCTTGGGCGGCTGGGTGAAGCGCTGCAGGCGCGGTCTGCGCCGACGCATGCGGCGATAACGTCGCTGTGCTGCGGGGCTGGGCAGCAGGCTCTCATCCGGCAGTGCAATCACGCGCGGCGGAAGGCGGGCCAGCCGCGCATTGATCACGCGTGCGCCGAGCATCGCAACCAGCCCGCCAAGCAGAACCGGCAGCAGGCTACGCACGAGTAGATACAGCCCTACCATCGCCAACTCTCCTGAAGGAGTGGACATGATCGCGCATCCTCCAGGGTCGTGTCGTATCTGCCAGCCGACAGCGGCCGTTGGCTTGGCTAGCATGCGCGTCACTTGCTGGGGGATACATCGATGACCGCCTTCACTGCCCGCCTCGGGCGCTTCTTCGGCGCCGGCCTGATGCTGTTCCTGCTGCAGGTGCTGGCGCTGTTGTCGGTGGGCTTGGCCGCAGGCTACTTTCACCACCGCATGGACCTGCTGCTGGAGCCCCTGACGCTGGCCTGCGGTGGACCTGATCCTACCGCCCGGATGCAGGTCGCCGAGCACCTGCTGGCGCGTGCCGGTGCGTTGGATGACTGGCAGCCGCTGTGTTGGTTGCCAATGGCAACGCTGCTGCTTGCCCTGCTGGGATCGCTGTCGGTGTGCGTGCACTGGCTACGTCATGTGGATGCACGGTTACGCCGCAGCGCGTGGGGATTGCTGGCCCTGCACGCGGCGGCGCTGTTGCTGGCCAGCGCGATGCTGCGACTGTATGACCAGGCCTGGAAGGGCATCATCACTGCGCTGCCTGCAGCATGCATGACAGACCTGACACCAGACGGACATGCGCTCCCGTCCTCGATGCGGCGATGGCTGTTGCAGATCTTCGCCAAGGCCGACCTGACGCCGCCGCACGCACCTGATGCGCTGGCCATCATCCTGTGCGGACTGCTGATGGCTGCGATGGTGGTTGGCCTGTGGCTGTGGCGCACCACCTCGCAGCTGACCCGGCTCTGACTCGCGCGCGGGCCACTGACTGGCATCAACCGGCGCTTCTGCGGCACGCTATGCGGATGAATACGGAAACTTCAACCAAGCAGACCAGCAAGTTCCTCAGCCTGGTGCTGCGCCATGAACCCGGGAAAATCGGGTTGAACCTGGACGGCCAAGGCTGGGCCAACGTCGACGAACTGCTGCAGAAGCTGCATGCACACGGGCAGGTGCTTGATCGTGGCGGACTGCAGGACATCGTGGCGACCTGCAGCAAGCAGCGCTTTGCATTGAGCGATGACGGCCAGCGTATCCGCGCGAACCAGGGACATTCGATCACGGTCGATCTCGGACTGGTGCCGGTCGAGCCGCCGCAGTGGCTGTACCACGGCACGGTGTCGCGCTTCGTCGGGGCAATCCGCGAGCAGGGTCTGCGTCCGGGCGAGCGCCAGCACGTGCATCTGTCGCTGGACCGCGAGACGGCCCACCAGGTGGGTGCCCGCCGCGGTGCGCCGGTCATCCTCAGCGTGCATGCCGGGCGCATGCATGCCGAAGGGCATGTCTTCCACCGCTCGGCCAATGGCGTGTGGTTGACCGACCACGTGCCGCCGAAGTACATCGCCGACTGACTCGGCCTGGCGCTGCACGGCCGGGCTCACGCTCGGCTGCAGGGCTCAATCGCGTTACAGTCACTGCATCCTCATCCCATGGATGTACCGATGCGTCTGTTCCTGCGTGCGTTGCCGTTGCTGCTGTTGTCACTCACCGTCCATGCCGCCGAGGTTGATCGGCGCATCGCGGTGACCATCGACGATCTGCCCTGGGCACGCCTGGATGAGATCGTGCCGGCGGACCTGCAGGCGCGCCATGCTGCGCTGATGTCGCAGCTGCGCCAAGCTGACGTGCCGGTGATCGGTTTCGTCAACGAGAACAAGCTGGAGGTGGATGGCCATGTGCAGCCGGCGCGCGTGCAGATGCTGCGCGATTGGTTGGATGCCGGCTACGAGCTGGGCAACCACACCTGGTCGCACATGGACCTCAACGCCAAGGGCGTGGCCGCGTTCCAGCAGGATTTCCTGCGTGGCGAGCAGGTGCTGCGACCGTTGCTGGCCGAACGCGGGCAGACGCCACAGTGGATGCGTCATCCGTATCTGCGTGCGGGGCGTACGCCGGAAGATCGCGCGGCGATGGACGTGTTCTTCAAGCAGCATGGCTACCGCGTTGCGCCGGTGACGGTCGACAACGGTGAGTGGGTGTGGGCCTTCGCCTACGCCAACGTGATGAACGAGCAGCCCGATTCACCGCAGCGCGAGGCGACGCTGGCGAGCCTGCGCAAGGGCTATGTGCCGTACATGCTGAACAAGGTGGATTACTACGAGAAGCAGTCGCAGGCGCTGCTGGGGTATGCGCTGCCGCAGGTGTGGCTGATGCATGCCAACGAACTCAATGCAGCGACCTTCGCCGAGCTGGTGGCGGCCACCAAGCGTCGCGGTTATCGCTTCGTGTCACTGCAGGAGGCGGTGCGCGACCCCGCCTATGCACGCGGCGCCGAGGGCTACAGTGGTCGCTATGGACCGAGCTGGCTGCACCGCTGGGCGATGGCCGAGAACAAGCCCAAGGAATTCTATGCCGGCGAGCCGGAAGTGCCGAAGTGGGTGATGAAGCTGGCCAAGGTGGAGGGCGAGTGAGGTTCAGCGCTTGACGGCCAGCACGCCGTCAAGCGCCAGCTCGGCCTTGAAGCCTGCCTTTTCCAGGCGCTTGGCCACTTCGCGCGGCACGTCGCGGCCGCTGGTCAGCTTGTTCGGTGCGCCGGTGTAGTGGAACAAGCGACCGCCCTTGCGGATGACGCGGGCGAGGTGGTCGTAGAACACCTGCGAGTACAGTTCGCCGGCGATGCCGAAGCGCGGCGGGTCGTGCAGGATCGCATCGACGCTGTTGCTGGCCACTTGTTCGATCTGCTGCGAGACGTCGCCGTGGCTGAAGTGCAGGCGACCGCCAGCGGCGGCTGAATCCGGATCGGGCGACCACGGGTTGAGCGTGCGCAGCCACATCACGTCGGCGTTCTTTTCGAACGAGCGGATCTGGCCAACGCCAGCCTCCAGCGCGCAGGCGGCGAAGTAGCCCAGGCCACCGCAGGTATCGAGGATGATCTTGCCGGCCGGGGCGACCAGCTCGACCTTGCGGCGCGCGTCCTCGAACGGCGACAGCTTGGAGGTCGGCAGCATCTTGATGCCGTCGATCTCGAAGGTCGGCGCGCCCCATTCGGTCGGCACCAGCTTGATCAGCGAGCCGCTGAAACGGGAGATGGAGGAGAACTCCTCACCGTCCCAGTAGTACAGGGTGCGATCCTTCAGCTTGCCCGGCCACGGGTAGTGCTGGCCACGGAAGGTGAAACCCTCGGCATCCAGCTGTACCGCCTCGTCGCTGCGCCCCAGGTCGAGCGAGCCCTGCCATTCGGTGGCCGCCTTGTCGTGGGCACGGCGCAGGGTGTCAGCGCTGTCGCGGGTCAGCAGGGGGCCGGAGTAGTGGGGCACAGTGGGTACAGGGGTGGTTCGGGGGAAGGCATGGTACCGCAGCTGTTGCAGAGCGGAAGGCGGCGGCGGGAACCGCTGCCACATCACCTGCGACGGCCCGGAGCGCGCCCATCCAGGCGCGCGCCATGGCAGGAACTGCACGCTATCCGCACTTCACCGCATACACCGGCCCCGCCCCGATCAGCAGTAGCGCCATGTAGTCGCTGTCACGTGCGCGGGCCTTCAATGTGGCGCCGTCCTTGACGTGGAAAATGCCGAAGCCGCCGGCCATGCGGATCAGCGCGCTGTCGATCTGGTCGGCGTCGTCGCGGAAGTACTGCTGGATGTCGCTGCGGCTGGCCTTGTACAACGCGCTGGGTTCGCGTTGCCATTGGCCATCGCGTTCGAAGGACACGAAGTACTGGCTTCCTTCCTTTTCGATGCGGAACTCGGCGGACTTGCGCGGGCTGGTGGCGAAGCAGCCGAGCATGGGGTCGGAGGAGAACGGTAGCTGGGTGTCGCCGGAACAGGCCACCAGCAGCAGGAGGGCACCGGGCAGCAGCAGGCGGAGCGTGCGCATGGGATGTCCCGACGGGGCAGGTGCGGCCAGTGTAGGCAGCACGCGGCGCTGGCCGGTACAGATTTTCGGCAAGAACCGCCGCCCTGCTGGCGTCACGCGCTGCGGTGGATCTCCACGGTGACATGCACCAGTTCCTCGTGGATCGCCAGCGCCTGGCGCACGGTGTCCGGATCCAGCGTGGCATCACTGGTGACCACGCTGGCGGCGACGGCGTACTTGCCGCGCCCCACCTGCCACACGTGCAGGTCGGCCAGGCGTGCCGGCCATGGACCCTGCTCGATCACCTCGCGGACTTCAGTCACTACCGGTGCGTCCATCTGCGCGTCGAGCAGGATGCGGCCGCTGTCGCGCAGCAGGCCGATTGCCCACACGGTGACCAGTACCGCGCCGACCAGGCCCATCACTGGATCCAGCCAGGTCAGGCCGAGCAGCTTGCCGCCCAGCAGGGCGACGATGGCCAGCACCGAGGTGGCGGCGTCGGCCAGCACGTGCACGTAGGCCGAACGCAGGTTGAGGTCGTGGCCGTGGGAATGGTCGTGGTCGTGATCGTGGTGATGACCATGATGATCGCCATGTTCGTGCCCGTGTCCATGGTGGTGATGGGCGTGGCCCGGACTGTCGTGCAGCCACCACGCGCACAGCAGGTTCACACCCAGGCCGACCGCGGCAATGGCGATGGCTTCGTTGTAGTGGATGGGCGCGGGCACCCACAGGCGTTCCAGCGATTGCACGGCCATCAGCGCGGCGACGCCGAGCAGGGCGATGGCGCTGGTATAGCCGGCCAGGATCTCGATCTTCCAGGTGCCGAAGGCGAAGCGCGGATCGTGCGCGTAGCGCCGTGCGCAGCGGTAGGCGAACACCGACAGGCCCAGTGCCAGCGCGTGCGAGCTCATGTGCCAGCCGTCGGCCAGCACGGCCATGGAGTTGAACCACCAGCCACCGACGATCTCCACCAGCATCATGCTGACGGTGAGCCACATCGCGCGGCGGGTGTTGCGTTCGGCCAGCGGATTGCCGTCGTCGAAGCGGTGCTCGTGGCGGCGGGCGGCGGCAAGGGCGTCCAGGTGCATGGCGGCGATCAGGCTTGGGTGGATACCCCCATAGGGTATATGATCCCGCCATGGCCCATGTACACAGAAATCGAAAGCAGCTGCTGACCCGGGTCCGTCGCATCGGCGGCCAGGTGGCGGCGTTGGAGCAGGCGTTGAACACGCCTGAGGGCGAGGCAGGCGACTGCGCCGACGTGCTGGTGCAGGTGGCCGCCGTGCGTGGCGCTGCCCACAGCCTGTTGATGGAACTGCTGCACGAGCACCTGCAGGAACACGTGGTGGGCGCGGAAGACCCCGCCCAACGGGCCGCCGAAGCCGAGGTACTGGTGGAGCTGCTGCGGCGTTACGGCAAATAGACAGCTGATGCCGGCCGCTGGCCGGCAACCTCATGAACCGTGGACGTAGCCTGCAGTTGCCGGCCAGCGGCCGGCACTACCCCTGCGGCGTTATCGGTGCCGGTGCCGAAGCCGCGCGTTCCAGACGTGCGTGGCGGCCAGCAGCAGGCTGCCGGTGACCGTCAGCGGGGTCTCCCACGCGTGCGAGGGCAGCGCCAGGGCGCCGGCCATCAACAGGGCCAGGCCGATACCGGCGCTCAACCACGCCAGCGCAGGCAGGGGATGGCGGCGTTCGGCCCGCCATAGGGCGAAGCCGGTCATCGGCAGCGCGATGGCCACAAAGACCAGGTGCACCCATTCCGCTTCGGCCCAGACGCCAAACAGCGGCAGTGCGGCCGCCAGCAGGGGCAGTGCCAGGCAATGCAGCAGGCACAGGCTGGACAGGGCGACGGCACCGGCATCAAGCAGGGCAGCGGAGGGCGACTTCATGCGGGGAGGTTCCTTGCGCGACAATTGTTATACAGTAACATTTCCTTTCTGCAGCCAACCCAGCCCCAGATGAACGCTATTTCCCGCGCCGACCGCCGCCTTCCGGTCACCGTGCTCTCCGGCTTCCTCGGTGCCGGCAAGACCACCCTGCTCAACCAGATCCTGCGCAACCGCGATGGCCTGCGGGTGGCGGTGATCGTCAACGACATGAGCGAGGTCAACATCGATGCGCAGCTGGTGCGCGAGGGCGGCGCGGAGCTGCGTCGCACCGAAGAGACGCTGGTGGAGTTCAGCAACGGCTGCATCTGCTGCACGCTGCGCGATGATCTGCTGCAGGAGGTGCGGCGCCTGGCCGACAGCGGCCGCTACGACTACCTGCTGATCGAATCGACCGGGATCGGCGAGCCGATGCCAGTGGCGGCCACCTTTGCGGTGCGCGATGAGCACGGCTTCAGCCTGAGCGATATCGCGCGGCTGGACACGATGGTGACGGTGGTGGACGGCAGTGCCTTCCTGGCCGATTTCGGTTCGACGCTGCGCTTGGCCGAGCGTGGCCAGCAGGCGGGGCCGGACGATGACCGCGGCGTGGTCGACCTGCTGTGCGAGCAGGTGGAGTTCGCCGACGTGATCGTGGTCAGCAAGGTGGACCAGGTGGAAGAGGAGCTGCTGCAGGACACGCTGGCGGTGCTGCGCGGGTTGAACCGCGACGCGAAGCTGCTGCTGTCGAGCTTTGGTGACGTACCGCTTGCCGAGCTGCTGGATACCGGCCGCTTCGACTTCGAGCGCGCGCAGCAGGCCCCGGGATGGGTGAAGGAGCTGCGTGGCGAGCACACGCCGGAAACCGAGGAATACGGCATTGCCAGCTTTGTCTACCGCTCGCGGCGGCCGTTCCATCCGGCTCGTTTCGCACGCACGTTGCAGCACGGCATGCCCGGAGTGATCCGCAGCAAGGGCTGGTTCTGGCTGGCCAACCGCATGGATTGGGTGGGTGAGTTGAACAGTGTGGGCGCGGCCACGCGCACGCAGGCGGCGGGCTTCTGGTATGCGGCGCGCGAGCGTGTGCGCGCCGGCCAGGAGGACACCACGCCGCTGCTGCCGCCAACGCCCCTGCCGTACAGCGATCTGGGCTGGGCCCGGCAGCAGGCCGACTGCTGGAGCGCACCGTTGCCCGATGCACAGGAATTCCCGGACGCGGAAGCGCACTCGGCGATGGCACGCCTGTGGCACCCGCTGTGGGGTGACCGTCGGCAGGAACTGGTGGTGATTGGCGTACACATGGACGAGCGCGCGGTGCGCTCGGCATTGGACGCGTGTCTGCTCAACGACACCGAGCTGCAGGCCGGGCCCCTGCTGTGGCAGCAGATGCCGCAGACGTTCCCGGTGTGGAAACGTTGATGCCTCTGCGCCAAGAGGGATGTGGAGGCATTGCTGCTCAGTAGATCCACGCCATGCGTGGATGCGTCTGCGTAGAGCCGAGCACGGGCTCGGCTCTACAGTTCGTCGCGCCACCGCCAACCTGCATCCCCGACCTGCAGAACCTGCGTCGGCCGTAAGGCCTGCAGCAGATGGGTGTCATGGCTGACCATCAGCAACGCCCCCGGCCATGCCGCCAGCAGTTCTTCCAGCGCCTGCAGCGCGGCCAGGTCCAGCGCGTTGCCCGGCTCGTCCAGCAACAGCAGCTGCGGGGCAGGATCGGCATACAGCACGCTGGCCAGCGCACCCTTCACGCGCTCGCCATCGCTGAGGCTGCTGGCGGGGCGCTGGATGCGCTGCGCATCCAGGCCCAGCAATGCCAACCGTGTGCGCAGCTCCGCCGGATCGGCCGTGGGATGGGCGGCCTGCACCGCGTCGAGAATGCTCGTCGTGCTGTGCAGATTCAGCAGCTGCTGGTCGAGCAGGGCCAGAGGCGCGTGCCGTTGCACCTGCCCACTGTCTGCGGCCAGCTCGCCTGCCAGCACACGCAACAGCGTCGACTTGCCGCTGCCGTTGTCGCCGACCACGGCAATGCGCTGGCCACGACGGATCTCCAGCTGCAGTGGCGCCGGACAGCCGTGCGGCAGTACCAGGTCGTGCGCCTGCAGCAAACGGGCGTGGCCACGCTCGCCTTCGCCACTGAACAACGCCAGTTCCGGCACCACATGCACTGCCGCTGCGGCGTTGCGTACCTGCGCGGCGCTGGCCTGCAGGCGATCGCTCTGGATCTGCTGCGCGCGCCCGTGGCTGGCTTCGGCGCGCTGCTTCTGCCGACCGAGCAGGATCGGTGCCTGGTTGGCCTCGCGCGCCTCGCGGTTGCCGCGTGCCTGGCGCTGTTGCTGGCGCTCGTGCTGTTCGTGCGCGCTGCGTTGCTGCTGCCGGTGCTGGGCACGGGCATGCTCCAGCTGGGCGGCGGCGGCCTCGCGTTCGGCGGCGCGTGTGTCGGCATAGTGCTGCCACGGTCCGCCGTAACGATGCAGGCCGTGCGCGTCCAGTTCGACGATCTGCGCCATCTGCGAGAGCAGGCCACGGTCGTGGCTGATGACGAGCAGGCCACCTTGCCACTGCTGCAGCTGTGCGTACAGCTGGTGGCGGTGATGGGCATCGAGGTGATTGCTGGGCTCGTCCAGGATCAGCCAGTCCGCGCCGCTGGCCCACGCGCCGGACAGCGCGACCTGCATCGCCTGGCCGCCACTGAGCCGTGCGGCGGACTGCGCAGGATCAAGGTCGACCGGCAGCTGCATTGCCTGCCACTGCTGCTGCAGGCGTTCGCGCAGGTTCCAGCGGTCGCCGATGCAGGCGAAGTCGGCGTCATCGACGCTGCCGGCTTCGATGCGCGCCAGTGCCGCCAGTTCGGTGCCTACGCCGGCCAGTTCGCCGACCGTGCCACGGGGTGGATAGCCCGGCGTAGGCAACAGGAATACCTGGCCACTGCCGTGCACCTGGCCCTCGTCCGGCGACAGCTGACCGGCGAGCAGGCGCGCGAGCACGCTCTTGCCCACACCATTGGCGCCGACCAGGCCGGTGGCCACCGGTTCGAAGGAAAAGGACAGATTGGAAAACAGCGGACGGCCATCGGCCAACCGATACGACACGCGATCGAGCGTGAGGGAATGCGAAGTCATGCGACCTCCATGGATGCCTGGTTCTCCCCTGCGCGCAGGGGCGGGAAGAGTCGGGCCGTCTAGTGCGAAGACGGCGGCATCACTGGCGCATTGGTCGCGAGCCTCTTGGAGGAATGAGGGGGAAGTATAGCGCCGTGCGCTGAATGGTCGCGGTCGCTGCGCCGCGTTACGGCACCGTATCCAGCCGCGCGCCGACGAACTCGATGAACACCCGCAGCTTCGGCAGCACGTGGCGGCCGGAGGGCCACAGCAGGTGGAACGTGCCGCAGGAATGCACGTGCTCATCAAGCACGGTGACCAGCCGGCCGTCAGCGAGTGCATCGCGTACCGAATGCACCGGCACGAACGCCAGGCCGCCGTCGCGCAGTGCCAGTGCCACCCGCGCCTCGATGGTGTTGGCGACCAGGTGCACCGGGAGTTCCTGTGCCGCTTCACCCTCCGGCCAGAGGATCGGCCACGGTTCGAGTTTGCCGCTGCTGGGGAAGCGGTAATGCAGCAGGCGGTGCTGCAGCAGGTCCGCCGGCACCTGCGGCGTGCCATGCCGTTGCAGGTAGGCCGGCGATGCGACGACGCGGCGTGGGAACACACCGAGGCGGCGCGCGGTGAGTCGTGAGTCGCTGGGCTCGCCGACACGCAGCACGGCGTCGAAGCCTTCTTCGATGACGTCGACCAGTCGATCCGAGAAATCCAGCTCCAAGCGGATGTCGGGATAGGCGGCCATGAACTCGGCCATCAACGGCAGGGTGAGGTCGCCTACCAGCGGCAGGCTGATGCGCAGGGTGCCGCTGGGCGTCGCGTGCTGCTGGGCCAGTTCGGTGCGTGCGGCGTCGCGCTCGTCGAGGATGCGCCGGCAGCGTGCCAGGAACAGATGGCCCTCGGCGGTGAGGGTGATGCTGCGCGTGCTGCGGTGGAACAGGCGTACACCGAGCGCCTGTTCAAGCCGGGCCACGCACTTGCCGGCGGCGGAGGCGGAGATGCCTTGTACGCGGCCGGTTTCGACGAAGCTGCGGGTGTCCGCGGCGTGGACGAAAGTCTGCAGGTTGGCCAGGTTGTCGAGGACGGACATGGGAAGGTCGCTGCAAAAGAGGGCAGGGTAGGCGGCCGCCGGTACGGCCGGTGACGCAGCCGCTGCAACAGTGCGGTACGGGCGCCAGACGGGCATTTGCGGCCCAACGGTTCCGGGCATCATGCCGATTACGGACCGTGAGGTCCATGATGCGCGGAGCCCGACCCCGCTTTTTGCGGGCGCCGGAGCTGCCTACCGTGGCGGCCTCTCCCCACGAATCACTCCGATGACACTCGCCCTCCCTGTTGATACTGCGCCGGTACTGCCCGCGGTGAGCGCGCTGCTGCAGGCCGTGCACCCACAGCGTCTGGTCGGTGCGGTTGTGCTGGTGCGCGAGCACGGCGTGCTGCGCCATGCCAGCGCCAGTGGCCTGGCCGACCGTGAATCGAACATGCCGGTGCGCCGCGACCATCTGTTCCGGCTGGCCTCGGTGAGCAAGCCGCTGTTGACCACGGTGATCCTGCGCCTGGTGGCCGAGGGCGTGCTCGACCTGGATACGCCGGTGCAGCGTTGGCTGCCGGCGTTCCGCCCGGCACTGGCCGATGGCAGCCAGCCATCGATCAGCCTGCGCCAGTTGCTCAGCCATAGCAGCGGGCTGGGCTACCGCTTTCTGGAAGCCGATGCCGAGGGCCCTTACGCGCAGGCGGGCGTAAGCGATGGCATGGACGCGAGCGCGGTGACGCTGCAGCAGAACGTGCAGCGCATCGCGCAGGCGCCGCTGCTGTTTGCACCGGGCAGCCAGTGGCTGTATTCGCTGGGCGTGGACGTGGCCGGCGCGGTGGCTGAAGCGGCGACAGGCGAGACATTGCAGGTGCTGTTCGACCGGCTGCTGGCGCAGCCGCTGGGCCTGCGCGATACACGGTTCGCTACCGACGAGGGCAGCCGCCTGGCGACGCCGTACGTCAGTGACGTGCCGCTGCCGCATCGGTTGCGCGAGGGCGAAGTGGTACCTGCGTTCGAGGGCTCGGTGGGCATCGAGTACAGCCTGGCGCGTGCGACCGATCCGCTTCGCTATCCGTCGGCCGGCGCCGGTCTGGCGGGCACCGCTGACGAGGTGATGGCCGTGCTGGAGGCGCTGCGCGATTCGCGTGCCTCACAGCTGCTGCCGCACAGCTTGATGGCACAGATGGGAATGCCTCAGCTGGGCGAGCTGGGACCGATCGATCCGCCCGGTTGGGGCTTCGGCCTGGGCTTTGCCGTGCTGCGTGATGCAGCGGCCAGCGGCACACCACAGACCGTGGGCACATGGCGCTGGGGCGGTGCCTACGGCCATAGCTGGTTCGTCGATCCAGCTCGCGGACTGAGCGTGGTCGCGCTGACCAATACGCTGTACGAAGGCATGCATGGCGCGTTCGTGGATGAACTGCGCGATGCGGTGTACGCCGATCTGGAGACGGCGCGATGAGCGGCCACGCGATCGATGCGGCGGCGCCGGCCGGTGAGGCGACACGTCTGCCGTGGCGTGGCCTGCTGGCCTTGGCCGGTGGTGGTTTCATAACCCTGCTGACCGAAACGTTGCCTGCCGGCGTGCTGAGGCCGATGGGCGAGAGTCTCGGCGTCAGCGACGCGGCGGCAGGCCAACTGGTCAGCGTGTACGCGCTGGGCTCGGTGCTGGCTGCGCTGCCGATGACCGCGCTGACCCAGCGCCTGCCGCGTCGTCCGCTGCTGTTGGCGGCGATTGCCGGCTTCATGGTGGTCAACACCGTAACCGCGCTCAGCCACGACTACGTGCTGACCTTGGTGGCGCGCTTCCTGGCGGGTGTGGGTGCGGGCCTGCTGTGGTCGCTGGTGGCCGGCTATGCCGCGCGCATGGTGGTGCCCGAACTGCAGGGCAGGGCGATCGCGGTGGCGATGATCGGCTCGCCGCTGGCGCTGTCGCTGGGGGTACCGGCCGGCACGTTGCTGGGCCAGCAGATCGGCTGGCGCTGGGCGTTCGCGTTGATGAGCGTGCTGGCGGTGCTGCTGCTCGGCTACGCACGCTGGGCGCTTCCGGCGTTGCCTGCGGCCGGCGCGGGCCGGCGCATGTCGCTGGGTTCGGTCTGGCGCATGCCCGGCATCCGCAGCACGCTGCTGGTGATGGTGCTGTACGTGCTGGCGCACAACGTGCTGTACACCTACATCGAGCCGTTGGCGGTGCAGGCCGGCGCGGGCGGCTGGCTGGACCGGCTGCTGCTCGCATTCGGCATCGCCGCGATCGTGGGTATCGCCATCGCCGGCTGGGGCGTGGACCGCCACCTGCGCGCGCTGGTGTGGGCCAGCGTGATCGGCTTCGTGATGGCAGTGGTTGCGCTGCTGCTGTGGCCAGGCGTGCCGGGCGTGCTGCTGCTGGTGACGGTCCTGTGGGGCGTCGCGTTCGGTGCCGTGCCGACCCTGTTCCAGACCGCACTGGCCCGCCGCGCCGGCGCCGCCGCGGACCTCGCGCAATCGATGCTGGTAACCGGTTGGAACCTGGCCATCGCCGCCGGCGGTGTGGGCGGCGGCCTGATGCTGCAGGCCAGCGGCGCCCAGCACCTGGCCTGGTTGCCGTTGCTGCTGCTGGCGGTGTGTGCAGCCTGGCTATGGGCCCGGCCGAAGGCCTGGGCGTAGGCGTCGATCAAGGGCGACGGGGTTGCCGGCCAGCGGCCGGCACTACAGAGAGCAGAACGTGCGAGCGCAGCGACCCGCTGTTGCTTTCGCTTTTTCTTTCTCTTCTACGTGGTGGAACGTCGCAGAGATCTGTCCCGGGTCGGGCGCGGTGGGTACGCGGGGGTGTCCGCGGCATGGATGCCGCGGCCAAGCCTCCAGGGATGGATTCACGGCGTCCCCCGCGTATCCACCGCGCCCGACCGACCCCAGAAACCGCTCCTAGCGACCCACCACGAGGGGCTGCGCCGTTCGCCGACTACTCCTCCCCCGCCTGCTCGCGCTCGAACGGCACACTGCGCGGATTCTGCATGTGCTCCCGCGCCGCCCCGTACTGCTGCTGGCGCTTGCGATGGAAAGCGATGAACTCATCGCGCGGCAGCGGCCGCGAGAACAGCCAGCCTTGGCCGAACTGCACGTGCTGGCTGTGCAGGTAGGCCAGCTGCGCTTCGGTTTCCACGCCTTCGGCCACCAGCCACAGGCCCAGCTCGCGGGCCATGCCGATGATGTGCGGCGTGACCGGGCTGGTCGCGCTTTCGGTGCCGATCGCATCGACAAAGGACTTGTCGATCTTCAGCGCATCCAACGGCAGCTGCTGCAGGTACTGCAGGCTGGAATAGCCGACGCCGAAATCGTCGATGGCCACGCTGTGGCCCGCGCGTCGCGCTGCGGCCAGCATGGTGCGCGCACGGTCGATATCGAGGAAGCCATGTTCGGTGGCCTCCAGCCAGATCTGCTGCGGCAGGATGCCGCTGCCGGCCATGCGCTGGGAGATCACCTTCAGCGCCCGGCCGCTGCTGATGTCTTCGGCCGCCAGGTTGATCGCGATGTGTGCACTGCGATCCTCGGCCAGCAGTTCGCGCATGTCGGCAACCACGTTTTCGATCACCAGATCGGTGATGGCGGCGATCATCCCGGCTTCTTCGGCCAAGGGAATGAACAGGTCCGGACGCACCTGCGTACCGTCGGGTCGCTGCCAGCGCACCAGCGCCTCGGCGCCGACGCAGATGCCGGTATCCAGTTCGATGATCGGCTGGTAGTGCAGGTAGAGTTCACGGCGACGGATGGCGATGCCCAGTTCGCCGCGCATCGACAGCCGTCGTCGCGACAGCCAGATCACCAGGCCGGCACCGACGGCGGCCATCAGCAGTCCCAACGGCACGAACAACCACGCCTGCTGGCGGAACGTGGCGGCCAGCGCGGTGCGCGGCGCCGTGGCGATTGCCAGCCATTCGCCGCTGCGTGCGCTGGCGTACAGCGTGTCACGGTCCAGGCCCTCTCCGGGCTCACGCAGCAGCTGCTGCAACAGGGTCGGGTCCATGCCGTCCTGCTGGGTCAGCAGCCGTCCATCCGGGCTTGCCAAGGCCAGCCGCACGTCCGGATCAACGACGACATCGATGAAGCGTCGAGGGTCGACCAGCACATCGTAGGAGCCGTACATGATGGACAGCATCGGCCGCCGGCCGGCCGCCTCGGGGCGGACGTCGACGGTGATGCCGGCGCCATCGCTGGTGACGTGGTCCGGCGTGGGTTGGTCCACGTCCCGCTGGAACACCCCCCAGGACGTGCAGCGCAGCTTGCCGCCCTCGAAGTAGCCCATCTGGTCGGACGATGGCGTGGTCATCACCAGGGTCTGCATGCGCTGGATGTGCTCGGCCCCGCACGGCGGCAGCGTGGTGGCCTCAGCGGACTTCAATGCCGCCAGCGCTTCCTGGTAGGACACGTCGGTACGGCGCAGGGTGCGCTCGGCGATGGCATGCAGTCGCTGTTGTTCGACGCTTACGGCTCGGTCCCAGGTGGCATAGACCATGACTGCGATCGGCAATGCGGCGGCCAGTACGGCCAGCACGGTGCCGCCGATGATGACCCGCAGCCGGCTCATGACCGGGGCTCCAGGGAGGTGTGCAGGGCTGGGCACATGGGCGGGGCCGGTCCTTGGGCGATGGCGGTATATGAACACGGCGCCGGGCTGGGTGGAATGGGACAAATGCGGTAATGGGTCACATTGTGGTGAAAGTGACACTTGCTGACGGTTCGGGCCGTCCGGCGCTGGCGTTGTGGCAGCGGGAGGACTACCGTCGACTGCTTCGCCCGCCTCTTCCCGCGCCCATGACCGAGCCCGCCACGCCTCCCGAGCACCTGCGCCGCAGCCTGTCCAACCGCCACCTGCAACTGATCGCCATCGGCGGTGCCATCGGCACCGGCCTGTTCATGGGCTCGGGCAAGACCATCAGCCTGGCCGGCCCCTCCATCGTGTTCGTCTACCTGATCATCGGCGCGATGCTGTTCTTCGTGATGCGGGCGATGGGCGAGCTGCTGCTGTCCAACCTGCAGTACAAATCCTTCATCGATTTCTCCACCGACCTGCTCGGGCCGTGGGCCGGGTTCTTCTGCGGGTGGACGTACTGGTTCTGCTGGATCGTCACCGCCATCGCCGATGTGATCGCCATCGCCGCCTATGCGCAGTTCTGGTTCCCCGGGCTGGAGGCGTGGATACCAGCGCTGGCCTGCGTGATGCTGTTGCTGGCCTTGAATCTGGTGACAGTGAAACTGTTCGGCGAAATGGAATTCTGGTTCGCGCTGATCAAGATCGTGGCGATCTGTGCGCTGATCATCACTGGTGCCGGGCTGGTGGCGTGGGGCTTCACTTCGCCCAGTGGACATACCGCATCGCTGTCCAACCTGTGGAATGACGGCGGCATGTTCCCGATGGGCCTGGTCGGCTTCTTCGCCGGTTTCCAGATCGCGGTGTTCGCCTTCGTCGGCATCGAACTGGTGGGTACCACCGCTGCGGAAACGGCCGACCCGGAGCGCAACCTGCCCAAGGCGATCAATTCGATCCCCGTGCGCATCATCATCTTCTACGTGCTGGCGCTGATCGCGATCATGGCGGTCACCCCATGGCGCCAGGTGGTGCCGGACAAGAGCCCGTTCGTGCAGCTGTTCGTGCTGGCCGGCATTCCCGCCGCCGCCAGCCTGATCAACTTCGTGGTGCTGACCTCGGCCACGTCCTCGGCCAACAGCGGCATCTTCTCCACCAGCCGCATGCTGTTCGGCCTGGCCGAGGAAGGCCATGCACCGCGCGGCCTGTCCAAGCTCTCGCGCGCAGCGGTGCCGGCACGGGGCCTGCTGTTCTCCTGCCTGTGCCTGCTGGGCGGCACCCTGCTGATCTACCTGATCCCCAATCTGGTGACCGCCTTTACCCTGGTGACGACCCTGGCGACGGTGTTGTTCATCTTCGTCTGGTCGCTGATCCTGGTGGCCTACATGGTCTACCGCCGTCGCTACCCAGAACGCCACGCGGCCTCGATCTTCAAGATGCCCGGTGGCGTGGTGATGTGCTGGGCCTGTCTGATCTTCTTCGCCGCCGTGCTGGTCCTGCTGAGCCTGCAGGCCGACACCCGCCAGGCCTTGGTGGCCAGCCCCGCATGGTTCGTGCTGCTGGGCGCCGGCTATTGGCTGCGGCGGAAGATGGCGCGCTAGTCGGGAAGACCCATCCACGCATGGCGTGGATCCATGTGTCGACCAAGGTCGACACCCACCAACAGCCGCGTGGTCGACACCCAGCAAGAGCAGGCCATGCCATTCCGGCAGGTCGCGGAAATTTGTCGAAGGCGGGGTGGGTCCGGTTGCGGGGGTGTAAGCGCCATGGATGGCGCGCCCAAGCCCCCATGGACGGGTTTACGGCGTCCCCCGCAACCGGACCCACCCCGCCATCCCACGGATAGCCCGCCGTTGCTGTTGCTGTTGAGGTTGCCGTTGCCGTTGCCGTTGCCTCTGCGGGTGCCGGGCGCCGCCCGGCCAAACCCCCATTCACTCATTGTTAGCGGCCGCCGCCGGATCATCCGGCCGCCATGTCCCTCCGTCCCGCCCTCGTCGCGCTGTTGCTGCTGTCTGGCCTATGGCCAGGGCTGGCCGCTGCGCGCACGGTCTATCGCTGCGTACAGGGAAATACGGTCAGCCTCGCCACCGCACCCGAGCCCGGCTCGCGCTGCACGCCGAAGGAGATCGACGACAGCGCCGTGCAGACCCCCAACCTGTGGGGAAACATGGGTGTGTTCAGTGGCGTGCTGTACGAGCGCGAACAGGACGGCAAGCTGGTCTACTCCACCCGCAACCTGCCCGGTTCGCGCGTATTCCTGAAGTTCACCGTGGCCACACCGCCGGGCGAACCTGCGCATGAAGGCCTGGGCAAGGTCGGCAAGCCCCAGCTGGCCCAGCACGCGAAACAGTTCAAGGCAGCGGCCAAGGCCACCGGCGTGGACGATGCCTGGTTGCGGGCGATCGCACACGCGGAAAGCAATTTCGACGCACTGGCGGTGTCCAGCAAGGGCGCGCAGGGCGTGATGCAGCTGATGCCGGATACCGCACTGGAATACGGCGTGCGCGACCCGTTCTCGCCGCAGCAGTCCATCGACGGCGGCGCCCGCTACATGCGCGCGCTGCTGCGTCGCTACAACGGCGACCGTCCTCTGGCGGCGGCGGCCTACAACGCCGGCATCGGTGCGGTGGCGCGCTACAAGGGCGTGCCACCTTATGCCGAAACCCTGGCCTACGTGGACAAGGTGATGGCCCTGTACACCCGCTATCGCGAGGCGATGGGCATCCGCATCGAAGTGCCGGCGAAGTAACCGGTACTCAGCGCGACGTGGCGCTGCCCACCAGGTCGTAATGCTCGATGCGACCGACACGCGAGACTTCGGCCTGCACGTCGGCACGCTGCTTGAGTTCGCGCCAGGCGGCATCGATGCGTACATCGCCCGGCAACGAGGGATACACGCGCATGTCCTGCAGGCTGGCCAGCGCGTCGCTGCGTTCCAGCGGCGAGCGCAGCTGTTCGATCAGCACGCCTGCGGCAGCATCCAGATCACCTTCTTCCAACAGCATCTCGCGGTAGAACAGGCGCGCGTCCTTACGCTGGGCGACGATGACCGCACGTGCGGCGGCGGCAGCGCTGGCATCACCGCGCTGGCGGGCAGCGGCGAAATGGACCAAGGCCTGTGCGGCCTGGCCATAGCTGCTGAGGCCGGTCAATGTGTCCATCGCGGCCTCTGCTTCCTGCGTCTTGCCGAGTGAGCCGAGCACGAAGGACACGTTCATCTGGTGCTCCAGGCCATCCGGCCCGAGTGCGCCGATGCGGGCTGCCAGCTTCGCTGTCGCCAGCGCCTCATCAGTACGGCCCAAGCGGCGCAGCGCGGCGATGCGGCTGTTGAGCAGCCACGCCAGCCATTCCGCTTCTGCGGCGGGGGGCGATTGCCCTTCTGCGGCGGCCTCGGCCAGCGTATCGGTCAGCGCCAGGACTTCCTCGTTGCGATCAAGCATCAGCAGCGTGCTGCTGAAATCCACCAGGCGTGCGTCCAGAACGCGATCCAGCAGGCCGGATACACGCAGCGTGTCCAGATGGACCTGCGCGGCCTTGACCGGATCGAAGCGGACATCGCGGCGGTCCACATAACGGTCGAAGCGCTTGTCGCTGCGCAGACGGATCAGTTCGGCTGGGGTATCGATGCGGGCCAGTGTGGTCGGGATGGCATCGCCGCGCCCGTTGTCGGCCTGCAGCGTGGCCAACTCCAGCCACAGCCCGGTGGGTTCGCTGCCGCCGCTCTTCCATGCGTTGTCGAACAGCGCCTGCAGCAGCGCCATGCGCTGCGTGGGCTGCTCGCGCAGGTGGTACTGCAGGTAGCTGATGGTGTGGTGGTCGATCGCCAGCGGGCTGTCGGCACGTGCCAGCGCCTGTGTCAGATGCTCGACCGCCGCTGCGGGTTGGTCATCGTTGAGATCCAGCGACACCAGCGTGGTCAGGATGCTTGCATCGCCCGGCAACGCCTGCAGCGCCTGCTGCAGATAGCGCCGTGCCAGCGCGGGTTGCTTCTGCATGGCTGCCGTCCAGCCGGCAAACTGCGCGGCGCGGCCGCGGCGTTCGGCATCGAAGTCGGCCAGCAGCGGGCTGTCCATCAGCCGTTCCATGGCGATCAGCGCCGCCAGCGTATTGCCGCTGCGCGACTGCTCGATGGCCGTATCCCACTGCTGCGCGTACGCAGCATGCGCAGCATTCATCGTTACATCGGATGAGGGCTGCGAAGGAGAAGCGGGTGTCCGCGGCACATTCGCCGACGCGGTTGTGCTGGTCAGCGCGGCAAACAGCAGCGCGAAGAGTGGGGTACAGCGGGGCATGGTGGGCCTCCGTCCATGGAGCGGACATTGAACCTGCTGTGGCAGCGCAGGACAAGCGCCGTGAGATTGCCCTGACCATCGGCCCTGACCATCGGCCATGGCGCTGCACGGGCGCAGCGATTATCGTTCGTGCCTCTTCATGCAAGCACAGGCAAACGGAACGATGGCGCGGTGGCAAGGGATGGCGGTGGGTGCGGTGGTGGTGGCAACAGCGGTGGCCCTGGCGGCAACCTGGTGGGAATTTCCCGCGTCCGGCCCGCAGGCGCCGGCTGGCCCTGTACCGACGCCGCTGGCGTGGACCGCACAGATCGAACTGCTGGCCGGCGACGGTCATCCGGGTGATCGCGATGGCGCCTCGGCGCAGGCACGCTTCGCCGACCCTTACGCGCTGCTGGGCAGTGCCGATGGCAGCGTCTACTTCACCGATGCCGGTGACAACAACCGCATCCGCCGCCGCCTGCCCGATGGCCGTATTGAAACGGTAGCGGGGCAGGGCGAGGGACGTGTTGATGGGCCTGCCCTGCAGGCAAGTTTCAACACCCCTTCGGGCATTGCCGCCGATGCGCAGGGAAATCTATATGTGGCCGACACCGGCAATCACGCGATCCGGCGCATCAGCACCGACGGACAGGTGACCACGCTGGCCGGAGGCCAGCAGGGCTTCGCCGATGGTCCCGCTGCACAGGCGCGTTTCGATGGGCCGATGGGCATTGCCGTGGATGCGCAGGGACAGGTCTATGTGGCCGATACCTGGAACGACCGCATCCGGGTGATCGGTACCGATGGCAACGTGCGTACGCTGGCGGGCGGCGACCGCCCGGGCTTCGCCGACGCGCCGGGTGTCGACGCCCGCTTCGATACGCCGGTGGCGCTGGCCTTCGACGCGCACGGCGCACTGCTGGTGGCCGATCTGTTCAACAACGCGATCCGCCGCGTCGGCACCGATGGCACGGTCAGTACCGCAGTCGGCAAGGGGGAGGTCATCAACGGCCCGCTGTCACTGGCCACTACGCATGACGGTGTGCTGTATGTAGGTGACCTGGACGGGCGCATCGTGCAGGTGACCCCGCAGGGCCATCAACTGGCGCTGCTGGGCAATGACCGCCTGCCGCGACTGGCGCGGCCCAGCGGCCTGGCCGTGGAGGCCGACGGCGCCCTGCTGGTGGCCGACTCCGCAAGTTATCGCCTGCATCGCCTGCGCCCGCTGCCGGTGGGTGAACTGCCCGCACCGGCGCTGGTGGGCCCGGCCTCCGACGCGGCGCTGCCGGACAGTGGTGGGCGCTGGCCACTGGCACCACAGGACGGCTGGCATGAAGTGGTTGGCACGCTCGGCGAAGTGCGCGGCACCTTCCAGGGCGAGAGCCGCCACCACCTGCACGGCGGCTTCGATGTGCGCGGCGATGTCGGCCAGACCGTGCTGGCGATTGCCGAGGGCAAGATCAGCAGCCCGATTGCCGCGTGGAGCCTGGGCGGGCAGGCTGAGGGCTTGGCCGTGGACCGGTTGAAGTACATCCACATGCGTGTCGGTCGTACGCCACGTGGCGAACCGTTCGACGCGCGCTGGCAGCCGCTGTACGCCGAAGACGGCACGCTGGAGCGCATCCGCGTGCGTCGTGGTACGCGCATCCACGTAGGCGACCGTCTGGGCAGCATCAACAGCCAGGCGCATGTGCACCTGGCCGTGGGCAATGGTGGTTTCGAGACCAATGCAGTGGCGCTGGGATTCAAGGATTACGCGGACCACTTCGCACCGCGCATCACCGAGGTGGCGCTGCTGGACGACAACGACCAGCCGCTGGCTGCTGGTACCGACGGCGTGGTGATGCTGGCCCGACAGGGACGCGGCGTGCAGATCGTGGTGGAAGCCTGGGACCAGGTGGACAACAACCTGCCGCGTCGTCGGCTGGGGCCGTACCAGGTGGGCTACCAGATCCTGGATGCCGCCGGGCAGCCGCTGCAGGGCTACGAGCAGCCGCGCTGGAACATCGTCTTCAACCGCATGCCGCCGCAGAAGCAGGCGGTGAAAGTGGCCTATGCACCGGACAGTGGCATTACCGTGCATGGCAGTGCAGTCACCCGCTTCCGTTATCTGGTGACCAACACCGTGCGCGATGGCCTGATGGAAACCGGTCGCTGGCAGCCGGCGGCGTTGCCGCCGGGCGAGTACATCGTGCGTGCCAGTGCGCGCGACTACAGCGGCAACGAAGGCGTAGGCCCGCGCGAGATCAGGGTACGGCTGCTGCCATAGCCGCAGCGGGGGCGCCGCAGCGTTCGCGCTCGGCGTCCATGTCTTCCAGCGGCCGCACCTCGATGCTGCCGAAGCGTGCCCACGGGAACCCCTGTGCGATACGCATCGCCTCATCTCGGTCACGGGCGACGATCAGGTTGAAGCCGGCCAGCAGTTCGCGGGTTTCGGCGAAGGGACCATCGAGCACCCGGCTGTGGCCATCGCGCACGCGCAGAGTCTGCGCCGATTCGATCGGCTGCAGTTTCTGCGCGGCCAGCAACGTGCCCTGGGCCTGCAGTTTATCGGCATGGGCGAGGCAGTCGCGCATCAACGTATTGAAGTCGTCGATGGGCAGTGTGCGCAGCAGTGACGGGTCGATGTAGATCAGAAGCAGGTACTGCTGCATGGCGGACTCCTGGCGGGGGCGGGGGTCCATGATCGCGCAGGTTTGCGCGGGGGCATGCTGCACTGCGAAAGGCAGAGCGGGAAGCGCGCCTTCGGCGGGGATCGGCGAACGGCGGGGCCCCTCCGTGGTGGGGTTGGTCGTGAAGAGCTGCATCTCTGTGGGTTGGCCGGGCGGGTGGGCTGCGCAGGGGACGCCGTGAATCCCCAGACCGGCCCAGCCGCTGGCGGCTGTGCGTTCGGGCGCTTGCGAAGCAGTGCTTCGCAAGCAAAGCGCCCTCACCCCTGGAGGCTTAGCCGCGCCATCCATGGCGCGGATACCCCGCCAACCCCACCCGCCCAGCCCCAGAAAGATTCCGGTGGCCGCACCACCACGGGAAATCACAAGCAAGAGCAAAAGCGGGTCGCTTCAGCAAAAGCGGGTCGCTTCGCTCGCAAAGCCAAGGCAGCCAGCCCAGTGCTGTTGCTGTTGCCTTTTTTCCTGATCTTCCCGTGGTGGACGCCGCAGGAACCTGTCCGTGGCCGGGCGGGTGGGTTGCGCAGGGGCGTAAGCGCCATGGATGGCGCGCCCGAGCCTACAGGGACGTATTCACGGCGTCCCCTGCGCAGCCCACCCGCCCGGCCAACCCGCAGAGATGCAGCTCTTCACGACCAACCGCCACCACGGAGGGGCCCCGCCGTTCGCCGATCCCCGCCGAAGGCGCGCTCTCCGCAGGAAAAATAATCCGCACGACGGTGTCGATCCTCGCGTCCCCGATTCGTTGTAAGAGGGAAGGGCACGCACCCGCAGCCCAGCGGAGACCGCAATGAAAGTGATGGTGATCGTCAAAGCCAACGCCGATTCCGAAGCCGGGCGCATGCCCAGCGAACAGGAACTGGCCGCCATGGGCGCCTACAACGAACAACTGGTGGCCGCCGGCATCATGCTCGCCGGGGAAGGCCTGCATGCCACCCAGCGCGGCCGGCGCATTCATTTCGGCAGCGGTGCGCCGCGGGTCGAGACCGGCCCGTTCGGCCCGGCCGGCGAGCAGATCGCCGGGTTCTGGCTGTGGGAGGTGCGCTCGTTGGACGAGGCCATCGAATGGGCCAGCCGTGCACCCTTCAGTGCGGGCGGTGCGCTGGAACTGCGCCCGTTGATCTCGGCCGAGGACTTCGGCGAAGCCTTCACCCCTGAATTACAGCAGCAGGAACAGCGTCTGCGTGAGCAGCTCGACCGCGCTTGAGCACGGCCGCGCATTCATCCCAATCAACGGAGCATTCCCATGAAACTGATTCCCTTCCTCGGCTTCAACGGCCAGGCCCACGACGCAATGGCGTTCTATGCCAAGGCACTCGGCGGTCAGGTCACGTCGGAAATGAAGTACCGCGACATGCCGCCGTCCGACGGTTCGCCGGGCTGCAATGAGATGCCGGCCGACACGCTCGACCATGTGGCCCACAGCCAGTTGGAGATCGGCAGCGCGATCGTGATGGCGGCCGATGGCCCCGGCGGCGGCGAGGGTGGTTCGACCACCATCAACGTCGACGTGGACAGCATTGAAGAAGCCGAACGCGTGTTCGCGGCGCTGGCCGAGGGCGGCCAGGTGCAGATGCCGATCGCCGAAACCTTCTGGGCCCATCGCTGGGGCATGTTGACCGACCGCTACGGCAAGCCGTGGATGGTCAACTGCATGAAGCAGCCCTGATCCTTCTTCCCTCTACCGCAAGGAATCGCACCGATGAGCGCACCGCAACCGCAGATGATCTTCGTCAACCTGCCCGTGCAGGATCTGGAAAAAGCCAAGACGTTCTTCGCCGCGCTGGGCTACAGCTTCAACCCGGCTTTCACCGATGAGAACGCCGCCTGCATGGTGGTCAGCGAGAGCATCTTCGTGATGCTGCTGGTCAAGCCGTTCTTCCAGCAGTTCACAGCCAAGGACATCGCCGATTCGCACACGCATACCGAAGTGATCACCTGCCTGTCGGCCGACAGCCGCACGGCGGTGGACACCATGGTGGGCAAGGCGCTGGCCGCCGGTGCCAGCGAACCGCAGCCGGCGCGCGATTATGGCTTCATGTACCAGCGCGGCTTCCAGGACCTGGATGGGCATCTCTGGGAAATCGCACACATGGACGGCGAGCCGGGCTGACCGGTCGCCGCAGGGAGAATCCCCATGGCTTACGTGGATGCTTACGTGCTGCCGTGCCCGCAGGACAAGGTGGCGGCCTATCGCCGCCTTGCCCGCCAGGCCGGCGCGGTGTGGAAGGACCATGGCGCGCTGCAGTACATGGAATGTGTGGCCGATGACGTGCAGCCCGGGAAATCGACGTCGTTCCCGCAGGCGGTGAAGCTCAAGCCGGGAGAAACGGTGATCGTGGCCTTCGTGGTGTTCCGCACGCGCGCGGCGCGTGATCGCATCAACAAGAAGGTGATGGCCGACCCGCGGCTGGCGCATATCGGTCCCAAGGACATGCCGTTCGATACCAAGCGCATGTTCTGGGGCGGCTTCAAGCCGATCGTGGACGCGTGAACGCCGGTGCTTGTGCAGGCCGGGCCCGCATGCTGTGATCGGCGCATGCACGAGCCCGCCCTGAGTCAGCGCCTGGACACCCTCTGGCGGATGGAATCGCCAGTGTTGATCGCGCGCCTGGCGCGGCTGCTCGGCGGTGATGTCGGCCGTGCCGAAGAGCTGGCCCAGGACACCTGGCTGGCCGCGCTGGAGCGTTGGCCGGTGCAGGGCATCCCGGACAATCCCGGAGCCTGGCTGATGACCACCGCGCGCAACCGTGCCATCGATGTGCTGCGCCAGCACCAGCGGGTGGCGCAGCAGCATGCGCAATGGGGAGAGGAACTGCATCCGGCCGCATTGCCTGCGCCCGACGACAGCCAGGCCCTGGAAGATGACATCGGCGATGACCTGCTGCGGCTTATGTTCGTGGCTTGTCATCCGGTGCTGCCTGCCGACGCGCGAGTGGCGCTGACCCTGCGCCTGCTGGGCGGGCTGACCACGATCGAGATCGCCCGCGCATTCCTGCAGCCGGAGCCGACCATCGCCCAGCGCATCGTGCGTGCCAAGCGTACGTTGGCGCAGAAGCAGGTGCCCTATGAAGTGCCGCGTGCCGATGCATTGCCGGAGCGACTGGCGTCGGTGCTGGAGGCGATCTACCTGGTGTTCAACGAAGGCTATGCGGCCAGTGCGGGCGACGACTGGATGCGACCGGCATTGTGTGCCGAGGCGCTGCGGCTGGCACGCATCCTCGCCCATCGAATGCCGGCGCCGCCGGTGCTTGGTCTGTTGGCGCTGATGGAACTGCAGGCATCGCGCGCGGCGGCACGGGTGGATGCGCAGGGCGCGCCGATCCTGCTGGACCAGCAGAACCGGGCGCACTGGGACTGGCTGCAGATCGAACGCGGCCAGCAGGCACTGACGCGCGCGGTGTCGGCGGGGGGCGGCGATGATCCGTATGTATTGCAGGCGCGAATCGCCTTCTGCCATGCCAGTGCGCGCCGCGCCGAAGACACTGACTGGGCGCGTATCGCCGCACTGTACGCAAGGTTGCTGCAGGTGATGCCGTCGCCGGTGGTGGCGTTGAACCGGGTGGTGGCCGTGTCGCGCAGCGAAGGCGCGTTCGCGGCGTGGGCGCTGTTGCAGCCCTTGCTGGACGAGCCTCGACTGCACGGGTATGCGCCGCTGATGGTGGTGCGTGGTGAGCTGTTGCAGCAGCTGGGGCGGGATCAAGACGCCCGCGACGCATTTGCCTCTGCGGCGAGCCTCAGCCAGAACCAGGCAGAGCGGACCCTGCTGCGGCGACGGGCCGGCCTGCCGCCGGAAAATTGAAGCCGACAAGGTCAGCACTTGTCGGTTTGCCCCGGAGCGGCTATGTTTCGCGCCCAGCGGGCGTGTTCACGCCTGTCTTTCGTGTGTCATGACCGAGGAGCGGTTGGATGTTTTCAAGGACGAAGAGCGCACCGCGCGCTTTTGCGCGCCTGCTTGCCTATGCCCTGTGCCTGGCCGTATGGCCGTTGGCCAGCCAGGCCGCAGACAAATCGCAGCAGGCCTACTGGGCCGGTTTTGCCTATACCGCTGACGCCGCCGCCGTGCAGGCGACCACCCCGCATGCGCATGCCGTGCTGGAAAAGCGTGGCCTGATCCCGCTCAACCAGACCCTGGCACAGGCGCTCAAGCGCCGCGCGCCGGCCAACCTGGAACTGATCGACCAGCCGGTGGCGATGCTCGACGGCACCACCAGTGCCGTGGTCCTGGCCGCCGCGCTGGACCGCGAACTGGTGTCGGTCGAACCGATCGGCGGCCAGTACAAGGTGCTGGTGGAAGTGGCCCTGCAGGCGCTGTTCTTCGATTTCCGCGAGCGCCAGGTGATCGCCTCCTATCCGCTTACCCTGCAGCGTATCGACGTGCAGGAGTACCGCCCGGACAGCGACGATATCGACGCGATCGTCGCCGATCTGCTGTACGGCGGTGCCGACACCAGCCTGTCGCAGGTGCTGGCAACGACCCTGGCCCAGGCCAAGCTGCCGGAAGCGGCCACGCGTCGCCTGCAGGTGGGTGCGGTGACCTTGTCCGATGCCGCGCTGGCCAAGCTGCCCGACCCGAAGTGGGCCGGTCCGCTGCGTGCCACGCTGGCCCATGAACTGTCCAAGACGCTGTCGTCCAATACCGGTGTCGGCCTGCTGCCGCCGGCCTCGGGCCAGGTGATCGGCGGAGCCATGGCCGCGCGCTTTGCCGACGGCAAGGTCTACCAGCTGAAGATCCCCGAAGCGGACTACGTCATCAGCCTGCAGGTGGATGCGCTGAAGAACGGCGTCATCAATGAAACCCCGGCGATGAAGACGATGCTGTTCGGCGCCTTCTTCACTGCCAAGGTCACTGAGCCGTTCTCCGGCAAGGTGTACTTCGAACAACCGCTGCGCAAGGGCGCCACCAAGGTGGTGCCGGTCACGCAGTGGCAGGTCGACCAGTGGTCGGCCAGCTACGAAACCCTGCTGGCCGGCTTCGATGCCTTCGCCGGCGCCGCCGCCAAGCGTGCCGATTCGCGCGCCTGGCTGGACGAGCAGAAGCCGGGCGGACGCCCGTTGCAGCAACAGACCCAAGCCCTCCAGGAGTTGATCAAATCATGTCGCTGATGCGTACCATCCTGCTCATCCTCATCGCCCTGGCGGTGGCCTCGCCGGTCGCCGCGCAGACCGCCAGCTCGCGCGGTACCGGTTCGGCCAGCTACAGCCTGCGCTTGAGCGCCGATACCCGTGCCCAGGCTCTGAACAAGGCCAAGGCCAATGCACTGGAGGCGTACATCGCCGAATCCGGTGCAGCCAAGCTGCGCCTGTTCGAATCGCGCCGCGCCGAGTTCCTTGGTGAAATCGATCGCTACGTGCTCAGCGCCGTGCCGCTGTCGGACAACGAAGACAAGAAGGCCAAGACCTACAGCGTCACCGTCCGCGCCGAAATCAACACCACCCTGCTGCAGACCAAGCTGGATGCGGGTTCGGCCGTGGCCGGTGCGACCGCCGCACAGCGCTCGCTGCTGACCTTCCTGTTCATGGCGCGCTCGCAGGATACCGTGCAGTCGTTCCAGGACAAGGAATACCGCCGCGTCGATGCCAGCAGCAGCTACAACGAGAACACCCGTGAAGGCGACAGCTTCCGCGGCAACTCGGTCAGCACCAACGGCAGCATCAACCAGAACGGCTCGGTGTCGGTCACCAGCGGCGGCAGCACCACCGCGCGCAGCGACAACATCAGCTGGAAGGTGGCCAACGCCGCCGAAGTCAACACCGCCATGACCGGTGCCTTCAGCGCCGCCGGCTACGAAGTGGTTGAAGCCGAATACGTGGAAGGCGAATCGCGCGGCCTGCTCAGCATCGAGCGCATCCGCAAGGACTTCAGCACTGGCAACGATCTGTCCCCGGCCACCCTGCGCGATACCGCCAACGGCATCCGCGCGGCGAACATCCCGTACATCGCCGTCGGCACCCTCGACGTCGGCATGCGCGACCGTGATCCGGCCAGCGGCAACACCCGCGTGTTCGTCACTGTCACCGGCAAGGTGCTGGACGTGACCGGTCGCTTCCCGCGCACCGTGTCGTCGGTGGGTCCGGTGCAGTTCTCCGGTACCGGCCCGAACGAAACCGTCGCCCGCACCAATGCGCTGCAGCTGGCTGCCGAAAAGGCTGCCCAGCAGATGATCAACGAGCTGAACGTCAAGGCGGTCCGCTGACGTTGGTGGGTGCCGGGCCTGCCCGGCACCGCTCTGCTTCCCATTTTTTGCGTGCCGCATCGCGGCCGTCTCTCCCAAAGGAATCTTCCATGATCCGCACTACCGCTCTCGTCGTTGCCATCGCGGCCGCTACCCTGTCGATGCCGGCGCACGCCCAGTTCGGCAAGCTGAAGGACATCGCTGGCGCCGCTACCGGCACCTCCAGCAGCAGCGCCAGCGCTGCCGCCCCGGACGAAGCCGCGCAGGAAGCGCTGGTCCGTCGTTTCGTCAGCTCGCAGTCGCACTCGCTGCAGGCCCAGACCTCCTTCGCCCGCGCCTTCGGCCTGGCCGAGCAGGTGCAGCTGCTGGAAGCCGAGCGCCAGGCACTGTCGTCGGGTTCGGTGAACGTTGATGCGATGAAGAAGTCGGTCTCGGTCAGCCAGGCCGCACAGGCTGCCATCGACGAGCGCCAGGCCGCACAGCCGGAACTGAACGCTGAATCCAAGCAGCACTACGCCGAAGGCCTGGTCTCGCTGCTGTCCTCGGCTGCCGAAGCCCAGAAGCTGAGCGGCGAAGCCAGCGGCTTTGCGGCCGGCATGAAGAACCTGGGCGCCACCCAGATGGCCACCGTTGGCCGCAAGCTGGCCGCCGGTGCCTGGGTTGCCAAGGAATCGCCGGGCTTCATCAAGGGCCTGTACGGCTCGACCAAGTCGGCCGTGACCTTCGCCAAGAAGAGCAAGGTGAAGGTGCCGTCCAACGCCGATTCGATGCTGGATTCGCTCTGATACGAGGCCACTCCGCATGCGTACGACGACTCGATTGATCGGCCTGGGCCTGGTAGCGGCCCTGCTGGCAGCCTGCGGCAAGCAGGATGCACCGGCAGAAGCCGCACCCGCCAAGGACAAGGCCGCCAGTGCACTGGCCAGCAATGCGCCGGTGCAGGAAGCGCCCCTGCGTGGTACGCCGGATTTCGGCGGCACCACCCAGGTCGCGCGTGAAGCCGACGGTATCGGCAGCACCCCGGAACTGGCGGTGCTGGCGGCATTGCAGTCGGCCGTGGCCCAGGTCAACGGCGTACGCGTGGCCAGCCAGATGCAGAGCCTGCGCGCAGGCCTGCATGTGGACGTGGACGGTGAACACGTCGGCGATATCCGCGCCGACGCGTTCTCCCAGCAGATGATTGCCGGCTCGCAGGGCGCGGTGCTGGGCTATGAAATCCTCTCGCAGGATGAAGTCAGCCAGCTCGACGAAGAAACCATCGCCCGCGTGCGTGCCAGCGACGAAGGCTGGAACTTCAAGGGTTCGGCCTCGGCCAGCGCCTCCGGCGAAGCCTCGGCCAAGGGCGGCTCGGCGTCAGCCAGCGTCAAGGAAAACTACGAAGAACAGGTGAAGGTCGACGCCAAGCGCGGTGCCAGCTCCTTCGATTCGGATGTCACCCGGCGCAGCATGCGCAGCTACTGGAAGGTGCGTGTCCGCGCGCAGATTGCCCAGTACCGTGCACCGGATGAAGAAGGCAAGCCGAAGATCGTGGTGGCCCTGCCGCGTACCAAGTCGGGCAGCTATGCCGTTGGCGATGGCCGGGTGAATGCCGACGAGGTCGCCCAGGCGATCCGCGCGCGGCTGTCCGACACGCTTACCCAGACCCAGCGCTTCATCGTGCTGGACCGCGAGTTCGGCGACGAACTGCAGGCCGAGATCGACCACATCAACAGTGGCAACGTGCGCCTGCAGGACACCGCACGCGTTGGCCAGCAGCTGGCGACCGACCTGATCCTGATTCCGACCATCGAACGTTTCGAGTACCCGCGCAGCGTGCGCAACCTGCGCATGTCCGATCGTCAGGTGACCTCGTACTCCGGTGGCGGCCGCATCACCCTGCGCCTGGTCAACGCCACCACCGGCCAGGTGGTGATGTCCGACAGCTTCGACCACCAGTTGGCCTCGACCGGCCCGAGCACGCTGCCGCGCGTGGTCAACGGTCGCAGCATGGCTGCCTCGATGATGGATTCGCTGTCCGGACAGATCGGCAGCACGATCGTCACCACGCTGTTCCCGGTATCGGTGGTGTCCGTCGATGGCGACCAGGTGGTGCTGAGCCAGGGCGGTGACACCGTGCAGGTCGGCCAGCGCTGGCAGGCCGTGCGCCTGGGCGAAGAGCTGAAGGACCCGCAGACGGGCCGCTCGCTCGGCCGCAGCGAGCATCCGTGCTGCACCATCCGCATCGACCGTGTTGCCGCGCAGACCTCCTACGGCACCCTGGAAGAGGGCGTGGACGCAATGCGTGGTGGTTTCCGCCCGGGCCAGATCGAACTGCGTCAGAAGCTCGGCAGCAAGCCCAAGGCAGCCGCCGGCGCAACCGCATCGGCCGCCCCGGCCGCCGCAGCGCGCCCGGCCAGCAAGCCGAAGCCCAAGCCCGCCGCCGCCCCGGCTGAAGACCCGAACTGGTAACACACCCAAGCAACACACAGATGGGGTCAGATCCCTTTCCCGCCGGGAAAGGGATCTGACCCCTTCTTGTTTCTGGTCATCCACGCATGGCGTGGATCTACCGTGTCGACCAAGGTCGACCCCCACCAAGAGCAGGCCATGCCCTCCCGACAGATTGCGGAGATCTGTCGAAGGCGGGGTGGGTCCGGTTGCGGGGGTGTAAGCGCCATGGATGGCGCGCCCAAGCCTCCAGGGACGGATTCACGGCGTCCCCCGCCACCGGACCCACCCCGCCATCCCACGGAATGCCGCAGTTGCTGTTGCTGTTGCTTCGGTTGTTGCCGTTGGGGTTGCCGGCCAGCGGCCGGCACTACCGCGGGTGCCGGGCGCCGCCCGGCCGCAACCCTTACACTCCAGAACGATTTCCCTGCTGGAGAGAGCAATGAAGCGAGTAGTACTGGGCGTGCTGGCCCTGTCGGTGTCGAGCGCACTGATGGCGGCCACCCCGAAATTCGATGGCGCGCGGATCTCCGCCGACGTCAAGGAACTGGCCTCCGACGCCTATGAAGGCCGCTCACCGGCCACCGCCGGCGAAGAAAAGACCATCGCCTTCCTCAGCAAGCAGTTCGCCGACGCCGGCCTGCAGCCCGGTGGTGACCTGAAGGACGGCAAGCGCCTGTGGACCCAGGCCGTGCCGCTGCGCAAGGGCGACATCGTCGGCACCCCGCAACTGTCGCTGCAGCAGGGCGGCAAGACCATCACGCTGGAACAGGGCAAGCAGATTGCCGTGCGTGCCGCCATGAACGGCGCCACCAACGTGGATATCAGCAAGGCACCGCTGGTGTTCCTCGGCTATGGCGTGAAGGCACCGGAGCGCAACTGGGACGACTTCAAGGGCGTGGACCTGAAGGGCAAGATCGCCGTCGTGCTGATCAACGACCCGGACTTCGAGACCGGCAAGGGCGACTTCGACGGCAAGGGCATGACCTGGTATGGCCGTTGGCCGTACAAGTACGAAGAAGGCGCACGCCAGGGCGCACTCGGTGTGCTGATCGTGCATGAGACCGCACCGGCCTCGTATGGCTGGGCTACGGTGGCCGGTTCCAACACCAACACCATGTTCGACGTGGTGCGCGACAACCCGGCCGACAGCCACCCGCTGCTGGAAGGCTGGATCCAGCGCGATCTGGCGGTGGAACTGTTCCGCTCGGCCGGGCAGGATTTCGAAGCATTGAAGAAGAAGGCGCAGCAGCGCGACTTCACTCCGGTAACGCTGACCGGCGCCAGCCTGGATGCGAAGTACGCGGTAAAGACCGAAGTGATCACCTCGCACAACGTGGCCGCGCGTCTGGAAGGCAACAAGCATGCGGATGAGACCGTCATCTACAGCGCGCACTGGGACCACATCGGCGTGGGCGAACCGGATGCACGCGGCGACCGCATCTTCAACGGCGCGCTGGACAATGCCAGCGGCACCGCCTCGCTGATCGAACTGGCACGCGGCTTCGCCAAGGCGCCGCGCACACAGCGTTCGGTTGTGTTCCTGGCGGTGACGGCCGAGGAGAAGGGCCTGCTGGGTTCGGAATACTACGCAACGCATCCGCTGTATTCGCTGGAAAAGACCGTGGCGATGATCAACATGGATGGCATGGCGCCGTTCGGCCCGTCGCGCGATTTCGGCATCTACGGCGCGGCGCGCTTCGAACTGCTGGACCAGTTGAAGGACGTGGCCAAGGGCTGGGACATCCGCTACACGCCGGACCCGAAGCCGGAGGCCGGCCTGTTCTTCCGCTCCGATCACTTCCCGTTCGCCAAGCGTGGCGTGCCGGCGCTGTCCTGGTCGGCAGGGCAGGACTGGGTGGACGGTGGCGTCGCGGCGGGCAAGAAGGCGTCCGAGGACTACACCGCCAAGCGCTACCACCAGCAGGGCGACGAGTGGCAGCCGGACTGGGTGTTCGCTGGCGCCGCCCGCGACCTGGAAGTGCTGTACACCTTGGGCAACCAGTTGGCCAATTCGCGTGCCTGGCCGAACTGGAGCAAGGACGAGGCGTTCCGCGCCGTGCGTGACGCCAGCGCCGACCAGCGCAGATAAGGGAATGCGCCGGGCTCCCCCGGCGCCTCCCCGGTAGTGCCGGCCGCTGGCCGGCAACCGGGTGATGTCTGGTAGTGCCGGCCGCTGGCCGGCAACCCGGTGACGCTTGCAGAAGCGGTGGGGAGCCGGCCAGCAGCCGGCACTACCAGAGGGTGTTCCATCCACCCTTTCCGGCACTTCGTCGCACACCGCTTGTTTGCCCGAAGGGCCGCTCTATGCTCGGCTCACCCCTTCCACCAAGGCGCCGCCGTGATCGCCAGCTTCTCCCTCATCATCCGTCACCTGTTGGCCTGGGCCGCGGCGCTGTTCGTTGCCGGCATGGTCTGGAGCGGCATCTTCAGCGGCATGCGCGATGGCCCGGGCTGGGTGTTCGGGCTGTTGGTGATGTTCCTGATGATCTCCGCGCTGGGCAGCGCGGTCACCCACGTGCGCCGGGTCTGGCTGGTGGCTGGTCGCCTCGATGGCGCCACCCTGTCCGGCCGCCAGCGCCGGCAGATCGAACTGCCGATGGATGCCGGCCAGGCGTTTGCGGTGGTCGAAGCGGCCGTCGGCGAACTGCCGAGGGTGGAAGAGGTGGAGAGCTCAGCCGGTAGCCTGCAGGTGCGCGCTTATGTGCGTCGCGTGGATGCCTGGAACGGCCGCCAGGCTTCGCGCTGGAACCTGCCGGCGCGGCTGGCGATCACGCGCAACAGCGTGCTGGCCACGGTGACGCCGGGGCAGGGCACCAGCACGGTCACCCTGCTGTTCGAGCCGGATGCTGGCTGGTGGGCCGATCTGCTGGCACTGGATGAAGGCAGCAATTACGAGAACGCCGAATCGGTGACCCGCGCGATCAGCCGCCGCGTGGCCGATCAGCGCCGCGACGAGCAGGCCGCTGCCGAACAGACCCAGGTGGAAAAGGAACTGTCGGTCGCGCGCTTGAACCTGCTGCACGCGCAGGTCGAGCCGCACTTCCTGTACAACTCGCTGGCCAACGCACAGGTGCTGACCCGCACCGACCCGGCGCGCGCTGACCAGATGCTGGGCCACCTGATCCAGTACCTGCGCAGTTCGCTGCCGCAGGTGGATGAGTCGGTGTCCACGCTGGGCGTGGAGCTGGAGCGCACCCGCGCCTACCTGGAAATCCTGCGCATCCGCATGGGCGCCCGGCTGGCGGTGGAGGTGCAGGTACCCACCGAACTGCACGACGTAAAGTTGCCCGCGATGGCGTTGCAGACGCTGGTCGAGAACGCGATCAAGCACGGCCTGGAACCCAAGCCCGGTGGCGGTACGGTCTGGATCCTCGCGCGAGGATTCGATGACCACGTCACCGTGACCGTCGCCGACGATGGGCTCGGCTTCGGCCAGGGCACCAGCGGTACCGGCATCGGCCTGAAGAACCTGCGCGAACGTTTGCGCCTGACCTGCGGCGAGCAGGCTGGGGTGGCGATCGTGGCCAATTTCCCCAGCGGTGTCGCCGCCACCATGACCCTGCCGCAGTCGGCCAAGGAACCCCGTCATGCCGCTTGAAGCGCTGATCGCTGAAGACGAAGAGCTGCTGCGGCACTCGCTGGTCGAGCAACTCGGGCGCCTGTGGCCGGAACTGAAGCTGGTGGCCGAATGCGAGGACGGTGCCAGTGCGCTGGAACAGCTTGCCGAGAAGCAGCCGGACATCGCCTTCCTCGACATCCGCATGCCCGGCATCAGCGGCATTGAAGTGGCACGTGCATTGGCTGAGCTGAGCCCGCGTACCCAGGTGGTGTTCGTTACCGCCTACGACCAGTACGCCATCGATGCATTCGAGCAGGGGGCGATGGATTACCTGCTCAAGCCGGTCAGCGACGAGCGGCTGCTGGCCACGCGTGATCGCATTCTTTCGCGGCTGCCGTCCACGCGCCAGGACGATGCGGTGCTGGAGCGCCTGCTGCAGCGCCTGGGTGCAGGCCCGGTCGCCAATGATCGGCCGCCCCTGGCCTGGATCACCGCCAGCAACGGTCGCGATACGCAGCTGATCATGCTCGACGATGTGATCTATTTCCGCGCTGACAACAAGTACACCACGGTGGTCACTGCTGCCGGCGAAAGCCTGCTGCGTACACCGCTGCGCGAACTGCTGGAAGTGCTCGATCCGCAGCACTTCCGCCAGGTGCACCGCTCCACCATCGTCAACATGAAGGCCGTCGCAGCGGTCAGCCGCGACGACACCGGCCGCGGTGTGCTGCGCCTGCGCCAGCGTGCGGAAACACTGGTGGTCAGCCAGCCGTTCATGAGCCTGTTCCGCGGCATGTAGCCGTGGCCTTCGCCATCCACCGAGGAACGAACATGCGCCGTATCCTGCTTGTAGCTGTCGCCGTGCTGGCCATCGCCGGCTGCGAAAAATCCAGCAACACGTCGATCACCCGCACCAATGCCAATGGCGTGGACACGCTGTACAGCAAGAGCACGGTGGTTGATGGCGTGGCGCGTTTTGAATGCATCGCCAGCAGCAGTGGGCAATGCCATTACCTGGTGCTGGCCCCGGGCTGCAGCACCGACGCCGCCTGTGCGACGCCACCGCTGCGCCATTTCGCGGTGGCCGTAGGCAAGACCGAGCAGGTCAGTGGCCTGCCGAAGGACTTCCGCCAGTGCGTCAGCGACGTGCAGAAAGAACAATGCCACCGTGACTGAGCACGGTGGCATTGTGGCTCCCCCCGGATTGCGTTCGGCTCAGTAAGCCGGCTGCAGCGTCATGTCGTGATGGTGTTCGGTTTCACCGACATGGTTCAGGCGACCCACCAGTTCGGAGTGCTGCTTCATGCGCCCGATCTCGGTCATGATGCGGATGTCCTCGTGGCGCAGCTCGCGCTTGGCGGTGACCGCCTGCTTGTAATCCAGCACTTCCGGATAATGCTCGGCCAGGTCCAGTGCTTCGGCTACGTGCTCAACGCTGTCGGCCTTGGAGGTGATGCGGGCGCGGCTGTTGAAGGCCTTCATCCAGCGCTCGAAACCAGCCGTGCCGTCGAACATGTTGGCCATGAACCAGATCACGAACAGGATCGAGATCCAGGAGCCGAACACCACGACCACGCGGGTGAACGTGATGTGGTAATCGTCGCGCCACAGGTAGTTGGTGATCAGGCCGAGGATCAGCAGCGACGCTGCCTGCCAGCCCACGATCGAGGTGATCAGCCATTGGCACTTGGCCTGGGCCAGCACCGCCACTTCATCGCGGATCTGCTGTTCGCTGAGGGTGCGCCAGTGCGCGACCTGTTTTTCGAACGGGCTGCTGTAGAGCTCGTTGTCGCGAAGCAGTAATCCCAAACCCTTGAACAAAGCAATCATGGCTGGCTCCTTGGTGGAACGTGCGGCGATCTGCAGTGGACGGTGTGGCGGGTTCAGTTCTAGCACTTCCAGCGAGCGGTGCAATGGCCTCAAGGCCACGCGGCACAAGGGTTCTGTCTGAACAGGTGAATATTGGTGCGACGCAACATTGCTCGCGTGGCCTGCGACAAGATGTCGCAGGGTGAAACGTGCTGCGCACGCACATGAAACCGACGCTGAGCGGGTGGGCTCGCTGTGCCGGTCGTGATCGACCAGAATCGAGGTGGACCGCGCAGGACGCGGTCCGCCCCTCCGCCGATCTGGACCCATGATGCCGCCGTTGCTGCACCGTCTTTCCCGCCCCGTCACCGCGCCGATCCGGCGCTGGGTCTTGGATGCGTTTCCGCGTGGCCAGAGCGGCATCGACTACGACCATCCACTGGGCGATCCCGGCTGGTTCGGGCCGGACAGCGTGACCTGGCGGATGCACGCTGAGCTGCCCTCGATGCTGGCCGGCGGTCTGTGTGCCCTGATGCTGCAGACGCTGCATCCGCGCGCGCTGGCCGGTGTCTACGATCATTCCAATTTCCGCCAGGACCTGGTCGGCCGCCTGCGCCGCACCACTGCCTTCGTGGCCGGCACCAGCTACGCGCCGGCGCGCGAGGTGGAAGCGCTGGTGGCCAAGGTGCGGCGCATCCACGCACAGATCCGCGGGCATACCGCGCAGGGCGAGCCGTATGCCGCCGATGATCCGCACCTGCTGACGTGGGTGCACGTGACCGAGGCCTACGGCTTCCTGCAGGGCTATCGTCGCTACGGGCGCGAGGTGCCTGCCGCGATCGCCGACCGCTATTACGACGAGTACCGCTGCGTGGCCGAAGCGCTTGGCGCGGTGGACGTACCACGCAGTGCAGCGGAAGTGGATGCGTATTTCTGCGCGCGGCAGCCGGAGCTGGTGGTGGACGAACGCTCACGCGAAGTGTTGCAGGTGCTGTCCGGCGTGCGGCTGCCTGTACCGGTGCCCGGCCTGTCGCGCGAGATATTCCTCGGTGCCGGTGCCGCGCTGTTGCCGGACTGGGCCGAGGGCATGCTCGAGCGCAGCACGCGCCAGCGTGCGCAGGCCGCAGCTTCGGCGAAGCTGATGCAGGGCATGGCGCCGCTGTTCCGCCGCGCGCTGCCCGACGGCCTGGCGAGCCGCGCCTGCGCCCGCGTGGGCGTGCCGGTGGAATCGTTGCGCGAGTGGCCGGCATTGCCCCGGTAGGCGCCGACCTTGGTCGGCGCGCCTTGCCGCGGTGCCCATCCATGCGATGCGTGGATGCCGGAAGAACGCCAACCAAGGTTGGCGTCTACCCATGGAAATAAAACGGGCGCCTTTCGGCGCCCGTCTGCGTTACATCACCACACCTTGACCCGCTTGTCCGGGGCCAGGTACAGCTTCTGGCCTTCCTTCACTTCGAACGCCGGGTACCAGGCGTCGATGTTGCGTACCGTCAGCGCGCGGAACTGGCCCGGTGCATGCACATCGGTCAGCAGCGAGTTGCGCAGCGCCTGCTCGCGGCTCTTGCTGCGCCAGGCCTGGGCGAAGCCGAGGAAGAAGCGCTGGTCCGGGGTGAAACCTTCCAGGGTCTGGCCCGGCTTGCCCTGCAGCGACAGCTGATAAGCGTCGTAGGCGGTGCCCAGGCCGGCGACGTCGGCGATGTTCTCGCCCAGGGTCAGCTTGCCGTTGACGTGCACGCCGGCGAACGGCTCGTAGCTGCTGAACTGCGCGGCCAGTGCATCGCCCGCGGCGTTGAACTGCTTGAGGTCTTCGGCCGTCCACCAGTTGTGCAGCTTGCCGGTGTCGTCAAACAGCGCGCCTGCATTATCGAAGCCGTGGCTGATCTCGTGGCCGATCACCGCGCCGATCGCACCGTAGTTCACCGCATCGTCGGCAGCGCCGTCGAAGAACGGCGGCTGCAGGATCGCGGCCGGGAACACCAGACGGTTTTCCAGCGGCACGTTCATCGCATTGATGGTCTGCGGCAGCATCGCCCACTCGCTGTGGTCGACCGGCTTGCCCAGCTTGGCGATGTTGCGCTGGTACTCGAACAGCTCGGCGCGCTGCGCATTGCCCAGCGGATCATCACGGCGGATGTCCAGGCCGGTGTAGTCGCGCCACTTGTCCGGATACCCCATGCCTACGGTCAGGCCGGCGACCTTGGCCTTGGCGCTGGCCTTGGTCTGCGGTGACATCCAGGCCAGTGCATCGATGCGCTTGGCGAAGGCGGCGATGATGTTCTTCGCCATCTCGTCGGCACGTTCCTTGGTCTTGGCATCGAAGTGCTTTTCGACATAACGCTTGCCGATGGCCTCGCCGACGGCATGGTTGGCGTCATCCACAGCGCGCTTCCAGCGATCGCTCTGCTGCGGCGTACCGCTCAGCGCGGTGCCGTGGAAGGCGAAGCGCGCATCGGCGAACTTCTTCGGCAGGTAGGCGGCGGCACGGTCCAGCGCGTGGAAGGTCATGTAGTCCTTCCAAGCATCCAGCGGCTCGGTGGCCACCAGCTTGGACAGCCCGGCCACGGCCTTCGGCTGCCACACGATGAAGTCCTGCTGCTGGCCAAGCTTGGCAGCGTCCAGGAACGCAGCCCAGTCCATGCCCGGCGCCTTGGCGTTGAAGTCGGCCTGGGTCCAGGGGTTGGCACCCTTGGTCACGTCATTGGTTTCTTCCTGGGTGGCATGCGCCTGCGCGATCTTCGTTTCCAGGGCGAGGATGCGCTGCGCCTTGCCGGCCGGGTCGGCAACGCCGGCCAGCTGCAGCACCTGCGCGATGTAGGCCTGGTACTGCTTGCGCAGGTCGGCCATGCGGCCACCCCCCAGGTAGAAATCGCGGTCCGGCATGCCCAGGCCGCCCTGCACCAGGTACGGCGCGGTGCGGTCGGGCTGCAGCAGGTCCACCGACACCCACAGGCCGAACAGGCGGTCGGTGTAGAAGTTGGTGGCATTGAGCAGGTCGACATCGGCGCGCACGTCGCCGCCCAAGGCGCGGGCCAGGCCGGCCTTGTCGGCGATCGCATCGATGTTCTTCAGCTGCGGCTGCACCGGCGCCAAGCCGCGCTGTTCGATGCCGGCCTCGTCCATGTAGGCGGCGTAGTAGTCGCCGATCAGCTTGTCTTCGCCACTGGCCTGGGCGTTGCCTGCGGCACCTTCCAGGATCGCGCGGGTATCAGCCTGGGTCTTCTCGGCGATCACGTTGAAGCTGCCGAAGCGCGAGCGGTCCGCCGGGATCTCGGTGTTCTTCACCCAGCTGCCGTTGGCGAAGCCGAAGAAATCATCACCGGCGGCGATGCTGCGGTCCATGCCACTGGCATCGAAACCAAAGCTGCCCAGCATCGGCTTGGCGGCAGCGGGTGTCGCCTCGGCTGGCGCGGCGGTGCCGGCGGCCGGGTCGGCCGGGCGGTCGCAGGCGGCCAGGGACAGGCTGGCAACGATGGCCAGTGCCAGGGTGGGGCGGCGCAGCTTGGACATGAACTTCTCTTGCGGCGGAAAACCCCAAGTCTAATCCGCTGCGAGCCGGCTGCACGTGCCGGACAGGGCCAGCACTGTGCGTGATCTGGCTGAACACGCAGCGCCGACCTTCACGCGGTCATCGGCGTGGTGCATGCTGCGGTCTGGATGTCTGCAGCACCCGGGGGAGGGCGCATGCAGGACAGGTTGAGGCGTCAAGAATGGCGTCCGCCGGCCGTTGAGGTCGGGGATGTGGAGGAAACGTTCGCGCATGAAGCCAGCCGACTGCACAGGGAAGACCGACCGATGCCGGCGCTGAGACATGCGCTGGCCCGGCCGTTGCGTGCCATTACCTGGGGCGGCGTGGTGCTGGGCGTGCTGCTGGCGCTCGGCCTGGCCGCGATGCTGGCCAACGATTACCAGCGCCGGCTTGAAGCCGCGCAGCGGCAGAGCCGTGCGTTGGCGATAGGCAGCGAGCGGCTGTTGGCACTGGAACTGCGCAACCTGGAGCGGGCGATGGGTGGCATCGCCGCCGATGCGGCCGAGCTGTTCCGCACGGTGCCTGCGCAGGCGCCCGCGCTGCTGGATGCCGCCATTGCCGGCGTGCTGCGGCGGCATGCCGAGCTGCACAGCATTGTCGTGCTCGATACCTACGGCCGCGCCCTGACGGCCGGCAAGGGCGACCTGCAGCTGCCGCTGTGGACCGATCCGCAGCGACGGGGGCAGGGGAGTGCGCTGTACATCGGGCCGCCGCAGCGTGCCAACGACGGGGACTGGGTGGTGCCGCTGGCGCTGCCGATGGAGGGTGATCGCTGGCTGCTGGCGCGGCTGCGCTGCGGCGAACTGCAGCGGATCGTCGGCGGTCTGGATGTGGGACCGAGTGGCCTGGCCTCGATCAGCGACGCCGAAGGCTACATGCTGGCCCGTGTCCCCGATCCGCAGGGCACCGTCGGCCGCCGCTACACGCTGCCGGCACGCACGCTGCTGGGCCGGCAGGCCGTGGTTGAACTGGGCAGCATTCCCGGCGCGGTGGACCACATCCCGCGCATCTCCACCATCAGTACCCTGGAACGCAGCCCATTGGCGGTGCAGGTCGGCCTGGCCGACGAAGATGTGCTGAAGCCGTGGTGGCCGTATCTGCAGGCGGCGATCGCCATCGTGCTGGCCTACGTGGCGTTGCTGCTGGTGCTGCTGTACGCGGTGCGCCGCAGCACGTACCGGCAGCAGTCGATGGCCGAAGAGCTGCGGACCGGCCACGCCGAGCTGCGCCTGGCCCATCAGGTGGGCCGCGTATGTACCTGGTATGTCGACGAAGACGCCGCGTTGCTGCGCTGGTCACCGCTGGCGCGCGAGATCTTCGGCGTGCAGACCGATGCGCTGCCCGTGGCCGAATTCTTTGCCCGCGTGCACCACGATGACAGCGCGCGCATGCAGCAGGCCTTCGATCAGGCCTTCGCCGGCAACGCTGTACTTGACGAAGAATTCCGCCTGGTGCTGCCCGGCGGTGCCGTGCGCTGGGTTGCCGCGCGTGGCCAGCGGGTAGCGGTGGCCGATCGGCAGCGGCGCATGATCGGCGCACTGACCGACCTCAGCGAACGCTACCAGGCACGCGAGCAGATGCGTCAGGTTGAGCGCCGCTTCCGTCTGCTGTTCGATCGCAACCCCGCGCCGTTCTGGGTGTTCGATCCGGACACATTGCGCTTCATCGAGGTCAACGAGGCAGCCGTGCAGCAGTACGGCTACAGCCGCGATGAATTCCTGGCGATGAGCATCCTCGACATCCGCCCACGCGAGGGCTGGGACGAGGTCAAGGGCGCCATCGCGCAGGTGCGCAGTGGTGAATTGCAGGACGCTGCGGTGCGCCTGCACCAGCGCAAGGATGGCACGGTGTTCGAAGTGCGCGTGCACTTGTCGCAGCTGGATTTCGATGGCCAGCCGGCGTGCCTGGTGCTGGCCGAGGATGTCAGCGAGCGCCTGGCCTACGAACGCGACCTGGCCTACCACGCACGCCACAACCCGGCCACGGGCCTGCTCAACGTGCGCGCGCTGAGCGAACAGCTGGACGAGCAGTCCGGCGCCTACACCATCGCCTATGTGCAGCTGCGCGGCCTGCAGCTGGTGGCCGATACGCTGGGCCGCGAGATCGGTGACGCCGTACTGCAATCGATGGCCTCGCGCCTGGGCGGTCTGGGCGCGCGCTTCGGCCTGCTGGCGTTCCAGCCGGCAGAAGACTTCGTGCTGGCCATCGCGCCGGAACACAACACCCAGCGCGTGCTGGACGATCTGCTGCAGATCGTCTCGGCGCCGATGCGCGGCCAGGATTCGCTGCACCAGTTCGAACCCCGCGTTGGTGTGGCGGTACATGACGCCGATGCAGGCCACAGTGCGGAACAGGCGATCGGCATGGCCGCGCAGGCGGCGCACGCGGCCCGCGCCGAAGGCAACGTCGTGGCCTGGTTCGATGCGGCGGTGACCACCCGCCTGGCCGACCGCCTGCGCCTGGCCGGGCGCATCCACGCGGCCATCGACAACGAGTTCCAGCTGTACTTCCAGCCGATCCGGCACGCCAGCGATGGCAGCCCGGCGTCTCTGGAGGCGCTGCTGCGCTGGCCGCAGGCCGATGGCAGTTTCATCCCGCCCAGCGAGTTCATCCAGTTGTGCGAGGACACCGGCCTGATCCTGGCGTTGGGGCGCTGGGTGATCCGCGCGGCGGCACAGGCGCAGCGGCGCCTGGTCGAAGCGGGGTGGGGCGAGCTGTCGATCGCGGTCAACGTGTCCGCAGTGCAGTTCTTCAACAGCGATCTGGTGGCCGAGTTCGCCCGCGCGCAGCAGGATTTCGGCCTGGCCCGTGGCGCACTGCACGTGGAGCTGACCGAGAGCAGCCTGATGCGCAAGCCGGCACAGGCGATGCAGACCATGCAGCGCCTGCACGAGCAGGGCATCAGTGTGTCGCTGGACGATTTCGGTACCGGCTACTCGAGCATGTCCTACCTGCAGCACCTGCCGCTGGACATCCTCAAGATCGATCGCAGCTTCGTCGCCGATGTGGAGACCAATCCGCGCAACGCGTCGATCTGCCGGGCGCTGCTGTCGCTGGGCCACAGCATGGGGCTGACGATCATCGCCGAGGGCGTGGAGACGCCGGGACAGCTGGACTGGCTGGCGGCGCATGGCTGCGACCAGGTGCAGGGTTACCTGCTGGGGCGGCCGGCACCGCTGGAGAAGATCATCGCGCAGCTGGATGAGGTTGTCGTTTGACCGGTAGTGCCGGCCGCTGGCCGGCAGCCGAGGGCAATCGATGTCATGCGGATGCCGGCCAGCGGCCGGCACTACCGGAAGTCGCGCGAATCCCTCACACCCCGGTTTCCACCAGGTAGTCGATGAAGCTACGCACCTTCGGCGCCAGATGGCTGCGGCTGGTGTAGACGGCGAAGATGCCGATCGGCGCGGCTTCCCATTCCGGCAGGATGCGCACCAAGCGGCCATCGGCAAGCGCGTCCTCCAACAGGAAGTCCGGCTGCAGGATCACGCCCATGCCGGCAATCGCCGCTTCGCGCAGGACGTCGCCGTTGTTGGCGCGCAGCAGGGTGGTCACTGCAACCTTCACTTCGCCGCCGGGTCCCTGCAGTGGCCAGTGATCGCCGGCTGCCCAGTAGCTGTAGCCGAGGCAGGTATGCGTCTGCAGATCCTCTGGTGCCTGTGGTGTTCCGTGCGCGGCCAGGTAGGCCGGTGCGGCGCACAGGCTGATCCGCGATTGGCCCAGGCGCCGTGCGATCAGGGTCGGGCTGGGTTCTCGGGTGATGCGGATGGCCACGTCGTAGCCTTCTTCGACCATGTCCACCAGGCGATCGGACAGTGCCAGGTCCAGTTCGACCTGCGGGAAACGCTCGCGGTAGCCGGCCAGCAAGGGGCCAAGCCGGGCGATGCCCCAGCTGACCGGTGCGTTGATGCGCAGCATGCCGGACGGTTCCAGCGCCTGAGCGCCGATGCTGGCCTCCAGCGCATCGAACTCGGCCAGCAGGCGCACGCACTGCGCGTAATAGGCGGCGCCGGCACTGGTCGGGCTGACCCGGCGGGTGGTGCGGTGGAGCAGGCGGGTGGACAGGCGTTTTTCCAGTGCGGCAACCTGGCGGGTGACCCCGGCCGTGGACATGTCCAGCGCTTGTGCGGCGGCGCTGAAGCCGTTGCGTTCGACCACCGCGACGAACACACGCATGGCATCCAGGGTGTCCATTGTTGCGCCTTTTGAAATAAATACGGTCGATTCATCGTATTTATCAGTGAGGAAGAGCGCAATAACCTGTGCCCTGTCCCCACCGAGGTGCCCCATGAACGCTACCGCCGCCCCCCTGTCCCCGCTCGCCCCGTATGCCGCGACCCTGCTGCGGCTGGCCCTGGGCGTGTTGTTCCTGGTCCATGCGCTGACCAAGCTGCTGGTGTTCACCCCGGCAGGTACTGCTGCCTTCTTCGAGTCGCTGGGCCTGCCCGGCGCCCTCGGCTACCTCACCATTGCCGTTGAACTGACGATTTCCGCAGCGCTGCTGCTTGGCATCTACGCGCGCTGGATCGGTCTGCTCGGTGTGCCGCTGCTGCTGGGCACCATCGTGACCGTGCATGGTGCCAACGGTTTCAGCTTCGCCAACGCGGGCGGTGGTTGGGAATATCCGGCGTTCTGGGCGCTGGCCCTGGTCGTGCTGTTCCTGCTTGGCGATGGCCGCTGGACCCTGCGTTCGCGCTGACCGTCACCCGGCCCGCTGCCTGTTCCTGTCATTGGAGAAGATCATGTCCCGCCTGCCTTCGCTGTACATCTCCCACGGTTCGCCGATGACCGCCCTGCATCCGGGCCAGGTCGGCGTGCGCCTGGCCGAGCTGGCCCGCGACCTGCCGGCACCGCGTGCGATCGTCATCGCCTCGGCGCACTGGCTGGCCCGGCAACCGCTGGTCGGCAGCCATCCGCAGCCGCCCACCATCCACGATTTCGGTGGCTTCCCACGCGAACTCTTCGAGCTGCAGTACCCAGCGCCCGGTGATCCGGCGTTGGCCGAAGACGTGGCGGGCCGCATCGCCGCCGCCGGCCTGCCGGTGGCACTGGACCCGCAACGTGGCCTCGACCACGGCGCGTGGGTGCCGCTGCGCCTGCTGCACCCGCAGGCCGACATCCCGGTGGTGCCGGTGTCGATCCAGCCGATGCTGGGCCCGCAGCATCAGTTCGCGCTGGGCCGCGCACTGGCGCCGCTGCGCGAGCAGGGCGTGCTGCTGATCGGCTCGGGCAGCATCACCCACAACCTGCACGACTGGGGCAACTACCAGGACGGCAAGGAAGCCCCCTACGTGCGGCCCTTCATCGATTGGGTGGAGCAGCGGCTGGCCGCCAATGACCGCGATGCGCTGTTCGATTACCGCCGACAGGCACCGTTTGCAGAGCGTGCGCACCCCACCGACGAACACCTGCTGCCGTTGTACTTCGCGATGGGCGCGGCGGGCGAGGGCGGCTTCGGTGCCAAGCGCATCGACGCCGGTATCGATGCCGGCTTCCTGGCGATGGATCTGTACCGCTTCGATGGCGCCGAGCGCGCTCAGGATGCGGCGTGAGCCCGCTGCTGCAACCGGTGCTGGAACGCCCTGCGCAAGGACCGGCGCAGGGTCTGGTGGTGCTGCTGCACGGGGTGGGCAGCAATGAGCAGTCGCTGGTGCCGCTGGCCTCGGCCATCGACCCGCGCCTGCACGTGCTGCTGCCGCGCGGTCCTGTGGTCTTCGGGCCACAGGCGTTCGGCTGGTTCACGGTGCGCTTCGATGCGCAGGGGCCGGTGATCGATCCGGCGCAGGCCGAGACCTCGCGCCTGCTGCTGGGTGATTGGCTGGCTGTCCAGCAACAGCGGCTGGGACTGGATGCGCGGCAGACCGCGCTGGCCGGCTTCAGCCAAGGCGGCATCATGGCCGCCAGCGTCGCCCTGACCCAGCCGCAACGGGTGACGTCCTTCGCGATCCTGTGCGGGCGCATCCTGGCGGAGATCGCGCCGATCATTCCGGCCGATGTGGGCAGCGCAGGGCTGGACGCGCTGGTGGTGCACGGCTATGACGATGACAAGCTGCCCTACACCTTGGCCGAAGCCGCATCGCTCCGGTTGCAGGCATTGGGCGTGGCCCATCAGCTGCGTGGCTACCCGGTCGGCCATGCGTTGTCCGCGGACATGCAGCGGGACACGCTGGCGTGGCTTGAGCGGCGCTTGCTGTCGCGGTCCTGACGCGCATTCAGATGGCTGGCCGCAGTGGCGGCCTGCTGTGTTAAGTTTTTTCCCGTCCCCCGGCGCACTCCGGTTTTTCCGGCCCCACGCGCCGCTCCTGTGGAAGAAGCATGCACACCATCGAAGTCGTCCTGGCGATGCTGGTGGCCGTTGTCGCCAGCGGTTACCTGGTTCGCGTCCTGCCATTCTCGTTGCCGCTGCCGCTGGTGCAGATCGGCCTCGGTGCGGTGATCGCCGGGGTATTCAACCGCGGCCACGCGCTGGAACCGGAAGTGTTCTTCCTGCTGTTCCTGCCGCCGCTGCTGTTCCTCGATGGTTGGCGCATTCCCAAGCAGGGCCTGTTCCGCGACAAGGGCGCGATCCTCGAACTGGCGTTCGGGCTGGTGGTGTTCACCGTGATCGGCGCGGGCCTGCTGATCCACTGGATGATTCCGGTGATGCCGCTGGCGGTGTGCTTCGCGCTGGCCGCGATCGTGTCACCGACCGACCCGGTGGCCGTCGGTGCGATCGCTGCCAAGGCACCGATTCCCAAGCGCCTGATGCACATCCTGGAAGGCGAGTCGCTGCTCAACGATGCCTCCGGCCTGGTCTGCTTCCGCTTCGCGGTGGCGGCGGTGATGACCGGCACCTTCTCGTTGGCGACCGCCTCGCTGACCTTCCTGTGGGTGGCGGTGGCCGGCCTGGCCGTCGGCGTGGCGGTCACCCTCGGCGTGTCCACGTTCCAGCGCTGGCTGTGGCGCCGCTTCGGCGAAGAGCCCGGTGCGGCAATGCTGGTCAACCTGCTGATCCCGTTCGCGGCGTACCTGCTGGCTGAAGAAATCAACGCGTCGGGCATTCTCGCTGCGGTGGCAGCGGGCATCTCCATGAGCTACGTGGAAATGACCGGCCGTGTCTCCGGCAGCATGCGCGTGCAGCGTGCCGGTGTCTGGAACATGCTGCAGTTCAGCTTCAACGGCATCATGTTCGTGCTGCTGGGCGAGCAGCTGCCGGGCATCGTCGAACGCGCCACCACCACCATGAACGAGAGCGGCCACCAGAGCGCGTGGTGGCTGCTGGTGTACGTGCTGGTCATCAACGCAACGTTGATCGCGCTGCGCCTGCTGTGGGTGTGGCTGTCGCTGCGCTGGAATCTGCTGCGCGCGCGCCGGCGCGGCCTGGAGCATGGCGAGGCACCGAACTGGCGCATCGTGGTGGCCACCTCGGTGGCGGGTGTGCGTGGTGCGATCACCTTGGCTGGCGTGTTGACCCTGCCGCTGTTCCTGCCCGATGGCAGCCCGTTCCCGGCACGTGACCTGGTGATCTTCCTGGCTGCCGCGGTGATCCTGTGCTCGCTGGTCGGTGCCAGCGTGGCGCTGCCGCAGCTGTTGAAGGGCCTGCAGCTGCCGGCCGATTCGGGTGAGCGCAAGGAAGAGGATCTGGCCCGCAAGCTGTCCTCGAAGGCGGCGTTGGCGGGCGTGGAGCGCATGCGCCAGCAGCTGGTGCTGAACCAGAACACCGAAAACGTGCAGCTGTACAACGACGCTGCATCGCGGGTGAGCATGCTGTATCAGCGCCACCTGGACCGCGACAACCCCGACGTGGACCCGGAAAAGGTGAACCGGATGGAGGTCGGCTACCGCCAGCTGCGCAGCGCCGGCCTCAACGCCGAGCGCGAGGAACTGTTCCGGCTGACCCGCCGCGGGGTGGTGTCGGACGAGATCGCACGGCGGCTGATCCGCAACCTCGACCTGCTGGAATCGCGCAAGCGCGAGTGACCGCTATGCCGACCGGGGTCAGATCCCTTTCCGCAGGAAAGGGATCTGACCCCGCCCCGGGACAGCCGGTTACTCCGGCTTCTGTTCCAGGAAGTAAGCCTCGACCTTGCCCTTGACCTTGATGGTCATCGGGTTGCCGCGACGGTCGCGGGCCTTGCCGGCCTGCACGCGGATCCAGCCTTCGCTGACCGAGTATTCCTCGACGTTGTCGCGCTCGACATCGTTGAAGCGCACGCCGACGCCGCGCTCCAGGGCCTGCGCATCGTGGAAGGGGCTGGCCGGGTTGATCGCCAGGTGGTCGGGAGGGGTATCGCTCATCGCTTCATTCACAGTGACGGCCACCACGGCCGGCTTCAGCGGTACAGGATAAACCGTAGAATGCCCACCTGCTCCCGAGGATGTTCCGCCATGCCTGACAACAGCGACTATTTCGACTTCGAGGAAGACGCCCACGATTTCGACGAGGACGACTTCGAGGCGCGGGTCTGGAATCTGCTTGTGCTGATCAATCCGGGCGACGAAGAGCTGGCCCTGCAGCAGTTCAACCGCTGGCGCGAGCATCTGTCCGAGGACGGCCAGCCGCTGGAGGCCGACAGCGATTGGCTGCCGGCGCTGTTCACCGCCATCGCCTGGCAGTCCGGCTTCGAGGTCGAGCGTGATGACTTCGATTCGCTGCAGTCGGCGGTGAACGAGCTGTCGGCGCGCTTCAACCTGCAGCTGGACTGGGGTGGCGACCTGGACGATGAGGACTTCGCCGCAGACCTGGACGGCGTGCAGCTGATGAGCACCGCCTTCGACCGCCTGCGCGAGCACAACTACACGCTGTGGAGCGTGGATGCCGGCAACGAGGGCTTCAGTGGCTGGATGGCGCTGACCCGCGATGACGACGCCCTGCTGGCGCTGTGCTCGCTGCTGAACGTGGAAGTGCGGCTGGGCAGCGACCCGTTCTGAGAGTCACCGTGCGGACCAAGGTCCGCACCCGCCACGGGCACGACCCGGCGCTACCCGTACCCGCCTATGGCTGGTACTGCGCCCTGGCGTTGGCGATCACCGCTTTCACCTGCGCGCGATCCACGTGCCGGGAAATGGCCACCGCGCCCAGCGCGAGCGCCTGCGCACGCAGCTCGGCGGTGACATCGTAGTGCGCCCCGCTGGCCTTGTTCTGGAAGGCTCGTGGGGGAATGCCGAGCTGCGCCGCCATCGCGTGCAGCTCGGCCAGGGTATCGGCCATCAGGTGCGCCCAGCGCTGACCGCGCCAGGGATGCACCGCGTCATCGACGTAGACCGACACCGCCGCAGCCGGATCAGGCCTGCGGCTTGCCGTCGGCGTCGGCGGCCGTAGCGGCCTCCGCGTCGGCAGCGCCTTCGGCGCCGGCAGTGTCCGCAGCCGCTTCGTCGGCAGCTTCGCCTTCGGCTGCTGCGTCTTCAGCCTGCTCGCTGGCGAACTCGGCCACCAGCTTGTCCAGGTACTCCTCGCCGGTCTGGCCTGCTTCTTCGGCCAGGGTGTCGAGCAGCTTCTGCATCAGCTCGGAATATTCCAGGGTGACCTTGCGGCCTTCGGCTTCCTGCACGTTGGACAGGTGCTTCAGCATGGCCAGCATCGGCACCGGGTTGTCGGCGTTGCCCATGGTCTGGCCGCCGATGGCCAGCAGCCACTCGCGGCCCTGCAGGCCGATGGCGGCCACGGCCTGGCCGTCTTCGTTGACCAGCACGGCATGGTTCTGCACCTGCTGCTGGGCGTTCAGACGGAGGAACGGACGCTTGGCCTGCTGCTTCTTGCGCTTGTCGCGCTTGGCCTTGGAGGACTGGGACATGGGGTGGTATCACCTGAAATCGGAAAGACCGCCATTGTAAGCGGCATGACCATTGGTGGGTGCGGACCTTGGTCCGCACGCTTTTCCCGGATGTGCGGACCCAGGTCCACACCCACCTATTACTTTGCTGGCCCCTGCGCGGCCTGCACGTCCGGGTCCACGGTGGTCGCCGACAGGCCTACCTGCGGCCCGGCGCCGGCCAGCGCGGCTTCTTCCGCGGCCTTGGTCATCACCACGATGCTGATGCGGCGGTTGATCGGGTTCTGCGGATCGGTCTTGTCGAACAGTACCGACGAGGACAGGCCGACCACGCGGGTGATCTTGCTGTCTTCCATGCCGCCATCGATCAGCGCACGGCGTGCGGCATTGGCGCGGTCGGCGCTCAGTTCCCAGTTGCCGTAGCCGCGTGCGGCCGAATAGGCGGTGATGTCGGTGTGGCCGGTCAGGCTGATCCGGTTCGGCACGTGGTTCAGGTACTCGGCCAGTTCGTGCAGGATCTGCTGCGTGTACGGCTTCAGGGTGGCGCTGCCGAGGTCGAACATCGGCCGGTTCTGCTTGTCCACGATCTGTATGCGCAGCCCTTCCGGGGTCAGGTCCAGCAGCAGCTGGTCCTTGAACGGTTCCAGTGCCTGGCTGCGGCTGATCGCCTCCTGCAGCTCCTTCATCAGCGCTTCCAGCTGCTGCTTGTCGCGCTGCTGCTCGTCCACTGGCTGCGGTATCGCCTTCTGCTGGTTCTGGAAGGGATCGTTGCTGTTGCCGCGCGAGACGTCGGTGGCGCCGCCCAGCTTGATCATCGAGGTGCTGGCACCGCCCGGCCCGGCCATGCCCGGCGCCGGCGTCGCGCTGGAGCCAACCAGTGGGCTGGGGTTGCGGAAGTATTCGGAAATGGCCGCGCGCTCGGGCTTGCTGGTGCTGGCCATCAGCCACAGCACCAGGAAGAAGGCCATCATCGCGGTCACGAAGTCGGCATAGGCCACCTTCCACGAACCGCCGTGGTGCGCAGCGTGGCCGGCTTTCTTGACCCGGCGGACGATGACGGTGGGCTTGGTCTCGGCCATGGCTTACTTGACCGTCTTCAGGTGCTGCTCGAAGTCGGAGAACGCCGGGCGCACGTTCGACGGCAGCGTCTTGCGGGCGAACTCCAGCGCGATCTTCGGGTTGTAGCCGCGCAGGCAGGCCAGCAGGGCGGTCTTCACCGACTCGTAGATGCGGCTGTCCTGCTCGGCACGGGCTTCCATCGCCGAGGCCATCGGGCCGACGAAGCCGTAGCCCAGCAGAATGCCGAGGAAGGTACCGACCAGCGCGCCGGCCACATGGCCACCCACTTCGACGATGTCGCCACCGATCGAGCCCATGGTGATGACGATGCCCAGCACCGCCGCCACGATGCCGAAACCGGGCAGGCCGTCGGCCACCTTGTTCATCACCTGCGACGGTGCCATCGCTTCGGCGTGGTGCTTCTCCAGCTCCAGCTCCAGCAGCGGCTCCAGCTCGTGCGGCTCGATGTTGCTGCCGATCATCAGGCGCAGGCAGTCGGTGATGAAGTCGATCAGGTGGTGATCGGCCTGCACCTTCGGGTAGTTGCCGAACAGCGCGCTTTCGGCCGGGCGCTCGACGTGGTCTTCCAGCGCCATGAAGCCTTCACGGCGGGCCTTGTTGAGCAGTTCGTATACCAGGCTGAGGACATCGATGTAGTCCTGCTGCTTGTAGCGCGGGCCCTTGAACACGCCGACCATGGCCTGCAGCGTCTGCTTGACCGTCTTGGCCGGGGTGCCGACCAGGAATGCACCCAGCGCGGCACCGCCGATGATGACCAGTTCGTAAGGCTGCCACAGCGCCCCAAGGCGGCCGTGTGCGCCGAGGTAGCCGCCCAGCACGCTGATGATGACGACCAGGAATCCAACGATGATGAGCATGGCGCGACGCAAGGAGGGGGGATATCTCCTTGTCGGCCTGACACCGGTGTTTCTGAAGAGGGAATTCTGTGAAGTCGGTCAGCGGGCCATTGCGGCGGGTGTCAGCCCGCCACGCCGGCTTCCGCGCCGCCACGCTGCAGCGGATCGGGCCAGGGCTCGCCGTTGCCGGTGAACGAAAGTGAGACCGAGTTCAGGCAGTGGCGCTCGTAGGTGGGCGGCGGACCGTCCGGGAACACGTGGCCCAGGTGGCTGCCGCAGCGGGCGCAGGTGATCTCGGTGCGCACCATGCCGTGGCTGCTGTCGCGGATCTCGCGCACATGCGCCGGGTCGAACGGAGCGAAGAAACTGGGCCAGCCGGTGCCCGAATCGAACTTGGTGCTGGAGCGGAACAGCGGCAGCGCGCACAGCCGGCAGCAGTAGACGCCCTCACGCTTGTTGTCGAGGAACACCCCGCAGAAGGGCGCCTCGGTGCCGTGCTGCAGCAGCACGCGGCGCTCCTCGGCGCTGAGCCCTGCGACAAGGGCCTCGGTCTGCGTGGCGGTGGGGGGCGTCAGATCGAAAGCGCTCATGCCGGCTCTCCGTGGGGTTGTGGCCTGGGATGCCGCAGACGTGGGGGTGTCGGCACACGCTTGCAAGTGTGATGGCCGTTCATGGCCGGCACACAGGGGCAGGCGCAGGGTGAATGTGGACCACCCTGGAGCGCGCCATGAAACCCCGCCTTGTCCTGCTGTTGTCGGCCCTGCTGCCTCTGCTCGCCCAGGCGCAGGTGCCCACCGGCAATCCGACCGCCACCCGCAGCAGCTCGACGGTGGCACCGCCGCCCGTAGCCCCGCCACCGCAGGCATCGCGCCCGCAGCCGCAGGTGCTGCCCTCGCCGCAGCCGGCCCAGCCGATCCGCTCGACCGGCCCCGCCCAGGTGACCCCCACGCCCGCACCGACACTGCCGGACAAGGTCTACGACCGCAACGGCCGCATCGTTCCCGGCGTCAAACCGGTCGGCCCCAACCGCGTGTTCGATTCGCGCACCGGCCGCTACTACGACAGCGTACCCACCGGCGACGGCCAGCAGATCAAGCGCTGACCCCAGCGCCTGCAACCGATCGCGTAACCATAGAGAGAGAGAGCGCAGCGACCCGCTGTCGCTCTTTTTTCTTTTTCTTTTCCGTGGCTGGCGCCCGCATGAACCTGTCCAAGGCCGGGCGGGTGGGCTGTGCAGGGGCGTAAGCGCCATGGATGGCGCGCCCGAGCCTACAGGGACGTATTCACGGCGTCCCCTGCACAGCCCACCCGCCCGGCCAACGCGCAGCGCCGCACCAGGCCCCAGCCACGAGGGGCTCAGCCGTTGGCAGGAAACCCGCCACCCACATGAACGCCGGAAAACAGCCCCCGCCCTCCACACCCCGCATCACCCGTTTTTCGCCTGCGATTAACCGCGCCAGGACCACGGTGGACCTGCGCCGGCATCCCCGCCGTCGCGCTTCCCTCGTCCCCTTGGAATACGATCATGGCCAACCAGCAGAACCGTCATCCCGGCAAGGAACAGCAGGGCAAAACACCGCAGGACCAGCAGCGCCAGCAGCAACAGCAACAGCAGCCGAACGAGCAGCAGAAGAAGAATCCGCAACAGGGTTCCATGAAGAACCCGCAGCAGCGCTGATGCAGCCAGGGGCCAGAGCCCGTGCTACGGGGTCTGGTCCCGCTGCCGCCCGTCGACTCAATCGGGAATCGGCAGCGTCCAGGTCTCCTTGACCTCTTCCATCACGATGTAGCTCTTCGATTCACGCACATGCGGCAGGGTCAGCAGGGTGCTGCCAAGCAGCTTGCGATAGGAGGCCATCTCGCTGATCCGCGCCTTCAACAGGTAATCGAAATCGCCCGACACCAGATGGCATTCCAGCACGTTGGGCAGCTTCAGCGCCGCCCGCCGGAACTCCTCGAAGATGTCACCGGATTTGTAGGCCAGGCTGATCTCCACGAACACCAGCAGGCTGGCTTTCAGCGCCGACGGGTCCAGGTGGGCGTGATAGCCGGTGATCACCGCTTCGCGCTCCAGCCGGCGCACGCGCTCGGTGCAGGGGGTGGTCGACAGACCAACGCGTTCGCCCAGCTCGGTGAAGGAGATGCGGCCTTCGCCCTGCAGGATGCGCAGGATCTTGCGGTCGATCTTGTCCAGTTCGCGGGGGCGGGTGGTCATGGCCGTCAACCTTGGGGAATGAATCATAGGAAAATATCCTGCCTGTATTCCTAAAATCAGGCAAATCATCTAGGAACGGAAGAATATACTTCCCCGATTATGGCCCCTGCGCACACAAATGCAGGGAATGATCGGGTTGGAGAATTTCCATGCGAGTCCTAGTTCTCGGCAGCGGCGTGATCGGCACCACCAGTGCCTGGTACCTGCGACAGGCCGGGTTTGAAGTCACGGTCGTCGACCGCCAGCCCGGTCCCGCGCTGGAAACCAGCTTCGCCAATGCCGGCCAGCTGTCCTTCGGCTACACCTCGCCATGGGCCGCCCCGGGCGTACCGAAGAAGGCCATCGGCTGGCTGTTCGAAAAGCACGCACCGCTGGCGATCAAGCCGGGCATGGACCTGGCCCAGTACCGCTGGCTGTGGCAGATGCTGCGCAACTGCACCCACGAGCGCTACGCGATCAACAAGGCGCGCATGGTGCGCATGTCCGAGTACAGCCGCGACTGCCTGAACGAGCTGCGCGCGCAGATCGGCATCGATTTCGAAGGGCGCGACCTGGGCACCACCCAGCTGTTCCGCACCCAGCAGCAGCTGGATGCATCGGCGCAGGACATCGAGATCCTGGCCCAGTACGGCGTGCCGTACGAAGTGCTGGATCGCGCCGGCATCATCAAGGCCGAGCCTGCGCTGGCCCACGTCGATGGCCTGGTCGGCGCGCTGCGCCTGCCGCGTGACCAGACCGGCGATTGCCAGCTGTTCACCCGTCGCCTGGCGCAGATGGCGGCCGAAGCGGGTGTCGAGTTCCGCTACGACCAGGACATCACCGGCGTGGAATTCGACGGTGACCGCATCACCGGTGTACGCATCGGCGGCAAGCTGGAAACCGCAGACCGCTTCGTGGTCGCACTGGGCAGCTATTCGCCGGCGCTGGTTGCGCCGCTGGGCATGCGCCTGCCGGTGTATCCGCTGAAGGGCTACTCGCTGACCCTGCCGATCACCGACCCGGCAATGGCGCCCACCTCGACCATCCTCGATGAGAGCTACAAGGTTGCAGTGACGCGCTTCGACAACCGCATCCGCGTCGGCGGCATGGCCGAAGTGGCCGGTTTCGACCTGTCGCTGTCGCCGCGTCGGCGCGAGACGCTGGAACTGGTGGTGCGGGATCTGTACCCGAAGGGCGGTGACCTGGCCAAGGCCGAGTTCTGGACCGGCCTGCGCCCGGCCACGCCGGACGGCACGCCGGTGATCGGCGCTACGCCGTTCCGCAACCTGTTCCTCAACACCGGCCACGGCACGCTGGGCTGGACCATGGCCTGCGGCTCGGGCCGCTACCTGGCCGACCTGATGAGCGCGCGCCAGCCGCAGATCAGCACCGAAGGCCTGGATATCTTCCGCTACGGCCAGTACCGCCACGCCCCGCAACATGAGAACCGCACATGCGTCCTGCCCGCGCGCTGATCGATCTGGGCGCACTGCGCAGCAACTATCGCCTGGCCCGTGAGCTGGGCGGTGGCAAGGCGCTGGCGATCATCAAGGCCGATGCCTATGGCCACGGCGCGGTGCGCTGCGCGCAGGCGCTTGAAGGTGAGGCTGACGGCTTCGGCGTCGCCACCATCGAAGAGGCACTGGAGCTGCGCCAGGCCGGTATCCGTGCACCGATCCTGCTGCTGGAAGGCATCTTCGAGCCCAGCGAAATGGCGCTGGTGGCCGAGCATGACCTGTGGTTCTCGGTCGGTTCGCCGTGGCAGCTGGAAGCACTGGCCGCATTCGACAGCCCGCGTCCGCTGACGGTGTGGCTGAAGCTGGACAGTGGCATGCACAGGCTTGGCCTGGACGTTGCCGGTTTCCGCGCCGCGCACGCACGTTTGTCTGCACTGCCGCAGGTGGCGCGCATTGTATTGATGACCCATCTGGCACGTGCAGACGAGCTGGACAGCGAGCGTACCCATGAGCAGGCCGCCACCTTCGTCGAGGCCATCGAAGGCCTGCAAGGTGAGACCAGCGTCTGCAATTCGCCGGCGCTGCTGGGCTGGCCCGACGTACGCAGTGACTGGGTGCGCCCAGGCCTGATGCTGTACGGCGCCAATCCGCTGCCGGACAACAGCGAACTCACTGCGCGCCTGCGCCCGGTGATGACGATGCAGTCCAAGGTGATCGCCGAGCGCTGGATCGAGCCCGGTGAACCGGTCGGCTACGGTGCGCGCTTCGTCGCCAAGGCACGCACACGCGTGGGCGTGGTCGCACTGGGCTATGCCGATGGTTATCCGCAGTTCGCGCCCAATGGCACCCCGGTGTTGATCGATGGCCAACCCGGTGGGGTGATCGGCCGCGTGTCGATGGACATGCTGACCGTCGACCTGACCGCCCATGCGCAGGCCGGCGTCGGCAGCGTGGTGGAGCTGTGGGGCACTGCACCCACCCTGTCAGAGCTGGCCCCGCGCTGCGGTGTCAGTGCCTACCAGCTGCCGTGTGGCGTCAAGCGCGTGGCACGCGTCTACCAGGATTGACCGGCTCTGGTAGCTGCCGACCTTGGTCGGCGCCGTGAATGTGTGTCGACCAAGGTCGACACCTACCGGATCGATCAGGCGCTTCGCACAGCTCTGGTAGCGGCCGACCTTGGTCGGCGCTGTGAGTGCGTGTCGACCAAGGTCGACACCTACCGGATCGATCGGACGCTGCGCACGGCTCTGGTAGCGGCCGACCTTGGTCGGCGCCGTGGATGTGTGTCGACCAAGGTCGACACCTACCGGTGGGTCGCGCTGCGCGGGATTACCGCGCAGCGGTAACGCGCGAGGTCAGCTGGCGCTTCACCCAATCATCGATCAGACGCTTCTCATAGCGCAGCGGATCGGTATCGCTCCTCAGGCCGATGTTGTGCAGGTAGCCGCTGTCGCTCAGGCGTGCGTCGCCTTCATCGATGATGCGCCCGCTGGCATCCTTCAGCGTGTACTGCAGGGTGATCCGCGGCGGGTAGATGTCGCGCATGATCCGGATGTCGCTGCCACGCGGGCCGTGCCAGGGCTCGTAGTCGCCCGCGCGCTTGATATCGACCAATGTGACGTCCAGCGTCTGCCCGGGCTGCAGTGGCTTGGCGGCGCTGGTCTGCACGTAGCGCGCCAGCTGCTGCACCCAATCACCGCGTTCAGCCTCGAAGCGATTGGTGGTCTGGCGGATCTCGGTGAATTTCGCCGGATCGTCCCACTTCACGCTGACCGGGCCGTCGGCCTGCAGCGCGCGCGGTGCATCGGGCGCCGTTACCGTCCGCGGCGCGGCGGCCACGCTGCCCACGGCAAGCATGCCGGCCAGCAGCAGGGCGGTTGAAAGCGAACCTTTCATGGCAGTCTCCTGCATCCCCGAAGCGGGGAGGATGATGATCTCGGATCGAGTCTGATCCCGCCGGAGGGCCACAGCAATGGCCAGTAGCGTCAAATGCGTCAACAGTTGCCGCCAATTCATGGTCGTCAACCCTGACTGACGGCGCTTGACGCTGTGAATACGCGCTCTGGAAGATGCTGTACCTCCATCCGGTCTTTCTCCCCACGCCCTTGTCCACACTGCCGCCCCTTGTGGAGCGCTCACCCTTGATGGTGCCGACGCCCGAACCCGACCTGCACCATGGCGTGCTTGAGCGCATCCACGCAGGTTTCTGTGTGATCCAGGTGCTGTTCGACGGCGACGAGGCGATCGATTACCGCTTCCTCGAGGTCAACGATGCCTTTGAGCGCCACACCGGCCTGAAGGATGCCTGTGGCAAGCGCATGAGCACACTGGAGCCCCAGCACGAACGTGACTGGTTCCGCATTTATGGGGAAGTCGCGCGGACCGGGCGACCGGCCCAGTTCGAGATGGACGCCCGTGCCCTCGGGCGCACGTTCGCGGTGGATGCGGTGCGGGTCGGCCGGCCTGAGGAGGACAAGGTCGGCATCCTGTTCTTCGATGTGACCGCGCGCAAGCAGATGGAAGTGGAGCTGGGCGAGAGCGAAGCGCGTTTCAGTGCGTTGGCCGATGGCCTGCCGATGCCGGTATGGGTGTTGGATGAGCGCGGCCACGCCCGCTTCGTCAACAGTGCCTTCAGCGAGTTCTTCGGTGGCGACGAAAACCGTGTGCCGGAAGATGTCTGGCGCGGTCTGGTGCATCCCGACGATGCCTCGGTGTTCGAGTACGAACTGCAGGAAGCGCTGAAAGCGCAGCGTTCGATGCATGCGCTGGTGCGCGCCCGCCGCGCCGATGGGCAGTGGCGCTGGCTGGAAATGAACGCACGTCCGCGCTTCTCGCGGATGGGCCGCTTCATCGGCCTGGCCGGCAGCAGCCCGGATGTCACCGAGCGTCGCGAGATCGAACTGGCGCGCGAGGAGCTGCTGCAGTCCGAGCGTGCCGCGCGCAGTGCGGCGGAAAACATGGCGCGGCTGAAGGATGAATTCCTGGCCACGCTGTCGCACGAGCTGCGCACGCCGCTGACCACGATCCTGGGCTGGAGCGAACTGCTGCTGCAGCGCGTCGATGCGACCAGTCCGTTGTACAAGGGCCTGGGCGTGATCGCCAACAGTGCCACCGCGCAGAAGCGGCTGATCTCGGACATGCTCGATCTCAGCAGCATGCTGCTGGGTAAGGTGCAGCTGGAAGTGGAAGTACTGGACCTGCGCGATCAATTGAACGAAGCGATGGGCGCGCAGGAGCTGGTGGCCGAGGGCAAGGCGTTGGATGTCACCCTGCAGTTGCCAGCGCAGGCCTGCCCGGTACTGGGCGACGCCACCCGGCTGCAGCAGGTGTTCTGGAACCTGCTGTCCAACGCCATCAAATTCACCCCGGCCGAAGGCCGCATCGACGTGCAGCTGCAGGCCGATGGCAATTATTGGACGATCACCGTGCGCGATACCGGCGATGGCATCGCGCCGGAGTTTCTGAACCACCTGTTCAGCCGCTTCCGCCAAGCCGACGGCACCACTACCCGCCGTCATGGCGGTCTGGGTCTGGGCCTGGCGATCGTGCAGCAGCTGGTCGAACTGCACGGCGGTACGGTCAGCGCGGCCAGCGATGGCCACGGTCACGGCGCCACCTTCACCGTGCGCCTGCCGCAGCACCTGCCTGATGCCGAACGGCGTCCGCTACGTGAGGTCGTCAGCGGTCCGATCCTGGAGCCGATGGTGGTCGAGCCGTATCCGCTGCGCGGCCTGCATGTGCTGGCGGTGGAAGACCAGCCTGAAGTTCTGGAGTACCTGCGGCGCATGCTGGAAGAGCAGGGCGCCAGCGTGTCGGCGGCCAGCTCTGCGGGCGAGGCACTGGCGCTGCTGGCCGACAATGGCCACCTGCAGTACCACGTGCTGCTGACCGACATCGGCATGCCGGGCATGGATGGCTATGGCCTGGTGAGCACACTGCGCGACGACCTGGGTGTGGACGCCGCGGCCTTGCCAGCGGTGGCGGTGACGGCGCTGGCACGTGCCGATGACCGTCGCCGTGCGTTGGCCTCCGGCTTCCAGGAGCATGTGGCCAAGCCGTATTCGGTGGCCCAGTTGGTTGGTGTGGTGCGGCGCGTGCAGGCCACGCGCGGGGACGGCCTGCTGCACTGAGCATTCACGGCTGATCGGCGACCCTGCACGCCTGCACGCAGGAGGTCGCCGATGTCCCGTATTGCTCCGCGAATCCATACCGATGCCGCGCAGATCGCGCGCCTGGAAGCCCTGCTGCCGCAGTTGCACGGGGAAACCGAGGTGCAGCTGATCCTGCACGACGGTCGCCGCTTGCTGGGTACCGTGGCCGTGCAACCGACGTTGCAGCAATACCGAAATGAGGCCGGCGACGAAGGCAGCAATGGCCAGCTGCGGTTGGACGATCTGGATACACCGGTGCAGCAGCATCACGTCTGGCTGGATGAAATCGACAGCATCCGCCAGCTGCCGCCGAAGCGCTGACGGCAACCAGCCAGCGCCATCCACGCATGGCGTGGATCTACTCCGGCAAAAACCCACGCATCGCGTAGATCTACTGTGACCGCATCCGCAGTGGGCGTGGATCTCTAGTAGAGCCACGCCATGCGTGGCTGCAGTGGGCGTGGATCACCAGTAGAGCCACGCCATGCGTGGCTGCGACGGTCTGCGGTGGTCAGTGTTCGAACAGCGTTGCCGTCGCCTCGAACCTGCGCGCATAGGCGCGTTCCTCGGCTACCCGGCTCACTTCATCATCGGCCAGATCCGGCGCGCCATAGACGGCGTAGGCCACGCTGCCATCGGCGCCGTGGCCGACCTGGTGCAGGCGATAGCGGGAATGGCCGCCGCCGGTATCCTCCGGGTAATGCACGGGGGGATGGCTGCCTTCCAGGTCCATTTCACTGTTGTCGACAACACCTCCGACGAACAAGGCACGCATGCAGGATCTCCAGGAGTTGCGGGGGAGCTTCTACCCTGAACGCTGGCATGTTGCTGCGGCATCAAGGCAACGTTGAAGTTTCGCAAAGCGACGGCCGGGGCCAGGGACGGACAAGCCGGTACAATGGACGGCCCTCACGCTTCCAGTACCCGCGCCGATGGCATCCAGCGACGACGCCCCCCTGCAGACCCTGTTCCTGCCGTTCTCCAGCGGCGCCCTGCGCTGGCCGGAGGGTCCGGTGGCCTTCCTGCGCGCCCGTGACGGCTGGCCCCTGCGCGAGCAGGCCGGCGGCCGCGAGGTGGATTGCGAGCAGAGCTTCGCCCCGTTCGCGCAGCCGCTGCAGCAGGCCGCTGGCTGGACCGTCAGCGGGCAGCTGGATGATGTTGCCGGCCGCGGCCGTTACCCGCTGGTGCTGGTGCTGCCGCCGCGCCAGCGCGAGGAAGCCCGCGCGCTGTTCGCCCGCGCCCTGGCGCTGGTCGCCGAGGGTGGCCGCATCGTGGCCTGCCAGCACAACAACGAAGGCGCCCGCTCCGGCGAAGGCGACCTGAAGCAGTTGGCCGGCCTCGGCGGCAGCCTGACCAAGAACCACTGCCGCGTGTTCTGGACGGCGCCGTTGCAGGGCCAGCACGATGCGGACGTGGCCAAGCGCTGGGGCAGCCTGGACGCGGTGCGGCCGATCGTCGGCGGCCGTTTCCTCAGCCGCCCGGGCGTGTTCGCCTGGGACCGCATCGATCCGGCATCGGCGCTGCTTGCCGAACACCTGCCGGCCGACCTGGCCGGGCGTGCGGCCGATCTCGGTGCCGGCTACGGCTACCTGTCGCGCGAGCTGCTGGAGCGCTGCCCGAAGATCACCGCGCTGGACCTGTACGAGGCCGAGAAGCGCGCGCTGGACCTGGCCGAACTCAATCTGGCGCCGCCACCGCGCCCGGTGCCGCTGCGGTTCCTGTGGCGCGACGTCACCGCCGGCATCGAGCCGGACTACGACGTCATCATCAGCAACCCGCCGTTCCACACGCCCTCGCGTGCGGATCGCCCGGACATCGGCCAGCGCTTCATCGCCGTGGCCGCGCAGGCGCTGCGCCCGGGCGGGCGCCTGTACGTGGTGGCCAACCGCCACCTGCCGTACGAGTACACGCTCAACGAGAGCTTCGGCGCGGTGCGCGTGGTTGCCGAGCGCGATGGCTTCAAGCTGGTCGAGGCCGTGAAGGGCAAGGGGAAAGGCCGGTGAAGCTGGTCAAGCACATCGCCAACCTCGGCTACGGCAGCCGCAAGCAGGTGCAGTGGATGTTCCGCGAAGGCCGCGTTACCGACGCCGACGGCGAGGTGCTGTATGCCGACGACCAGGTGCCGCATGAAGCGGTTCGGGTCGACGGCGAGCCGCTGGACCCGCCGGTGGGCCTGTCACTGGCGATGTACAAGCCGGCCGGCTACACCTGTTCGACCAAGGACAAGGGCCGCCTGATCTACGACCTGCTGCCGCCGCGCTTCCGCGACCGCGACCCGGTGCTGTCCACCGTCGGCCGCCTGGACCGCGAGACCAGCGGCCTGTTGCTGCTGACCGACGACGGCAACCTGCTACACCGGATCATCTCGCCGAAGTCGAAGCTGCCCAAGGTCTACGAAGTAGAGCTGGCCGACGACCTGCGCGGTGACGAGGTGGCGCTGTTTGCGAGCGGCACGTTGATGCTGGAAGCGGAGAAGACGCCCCTGCTGCCGGCTGAACTGCAGGTGCTCGGGCCGCGCAAGGCGCGTCTGATACTGCACGAAGGCCGCTACCATCAGGTTCGCCGCATGTTCGCTGCCGCAGGCAACCACGTGCAGGCACTGCATCGCAGCCGTGTTGGTGGCCTGGACCTGCAGGGACTGGCCGAAGGGGAATGGCGGCTGCTGACCTCCACCGATCTGGATACGTTGTTCGCTCCATGACCTCCATCGCTGCGCTGCCGTTCCTGCCCGACGCCGTCATCTTCGACATGGACGGCCTGATGATCGACAGCGAGCGCGTGTCGCTTGCCTGCTGGAGCGAGGCGGCGGAGGAGTTCGGCCTGCCCTTGGATGCAAGTTTCTTCGTGCGCATGGTCGGCCTTGGCGACCGCGACAGCCAAGCGCTGCTGCGCCAACAGGGCATCGAAGACAGCATGATCGAGGCGATGGCCGCGCGTTGCCATGATCTGTACGAGGAACGCACGCAGACAGGGTTGCCGCTGCGCCCGGGCATCCTGGAACTGCTTGAGTTGTTGAAGTCGCACGCGGTGCCGCGTGCGGTGGCGACCTCGACCCGGCAACCGCGGGCCAACCGCAAGCTGGCCGCGACCGGGCTGCTGCCGTACTTTGATGCGGTGGTTGCCGGTGGCGACGTGGCGCGGGCCAAGCCGGCACCGGACATCTACCTGCTGGCCGCGCAGCGGCTGGGCAAGGCACCGGAACGCTGCCTGGCGCTGGAGGATTCCCCGGCCGGCACGCGTGCCGCACTGGCTGCGGGCATGACCGTGATCCAGGTGCCGGACCTGGTGCATCCCGATGAAGAACTGCGCGCGCTGGGCCACCGCATCGTCGGCTCGCTGGTGGACGCGCACGCGCTGCTGCTGCCGCTGTTGCCGAGGTAACGGTGGGTGATGGTGGGTGCCGACCGTTGGTCGGCACGCTTCACCGCCCTCGCTGGGCACGGCCCGGCGCTACCGCTCTGGTAGGTGCCAACCTTGGTTGGCACTGAGCCGAGCATGGGCTCGGCTCTACACCGCCACGACCATCGTTCTGGTGGGTGCGCAGGCCATGGTGGGTGCCGACCGTTGGTCGGCACGCCCTCACATCAAACGCGGCCGAACACCAGCGCCGCGTTGGTACCACCGAAACCGAAGCTGTTGGACATCACCGTGTCCAGCTTCTGCTCGCGGCTTTCGCGCAGGATCGGGAAGCCTTCCACCTTCGGGTCCAGCTCGCCGATGTTGGCCGAACCGGCCACGAAGCCGTCGCGCATCATCAGCAGGCAGTAGATCGCTTCATGCACGCTGGCAGCGCCCAGCGAATGGCCTGACAGCGCCTTGGTCGAGGACAGCGGCGGAATCGCATCGCCGAACACCTCGCGGATCGCACCCAGCTCGGTCACATCGCCCAGCGGGGTCGAGGTGCCGTGGGTGTTGAGGTAATCCAGCGGACGGTCGACGTTCTGCAGCGCCATCTTCATGCAGCGCACGGCGCCCTCACCGGACGGCGCGACCATGTCCGCACCATCGGAGGTCACGCCATAGCCGATCAGCTCGGCATGGATGTGTGCGCCACGCGCCACCGCGTGGTCGTAATCCTCCAGCACCAGCATGCCGCCACCACCGGCGATGACGAAGCCATCGCGGTCCTTGTCGTACGGGCGCGAGGCGCTGGCGGGGGTGTCGTTGAAGCTGGTGGACAGGGCACCCATCGCATCGAACATCACGCTCATCGACCAGTGCAGGTCTTCACCGCCGCCGGCGAACATGATGTCCTGCGCGCCGTGGCGGATGAGGTCGGCAGCCGCGCCGATGCAATGCGCCGAGGTCGCGCAGGCGGCCGACAGCGAGTAGCTGACGCCCTTGATCTGGAATGCGGTGGCCAGGCAGGCCGACACGGTCGAGCACATCGTGCGCGGCACCATGTACGGACCGACCTTGCGCACGCCGCGGCTGCGCAGCAGATCGACCGCACCCACCTGCCATTCGCTGGAGCCACCACCGGAACCGGCGATCAGGCCGGTGCGCAGGCCGCTGACCTGCTCCGGGGTCAGGCCCGCATCGGTGATGGCATCGGCCATCGCCAGATAGGCGAAGGCGGCGGCGTCGCTCATGAAGCGCTTCTGCTTGCGGTCGATCAGCGCGTCCAGGTCGAGGTCGACGCGACCGCCCACCTGGCTGCGCAGGCCGGCTTCGGCGTGGTCGGCCAGCGCGGTGATGCCGGCGCGGCTCTCGCGCAGGGCGGCCGAAACGGTATCCAGATCATTGCCGAGGCAGGACGTGATGCCCATGCCGGTGATGACGACGCGACGCATCAGAAGCTCCCGGTTTCAGTGAACAGGCCCACGCGCAGGTCGCGGGCGTTGTAGATCTCGCGATCGTCGACGTACATGCGCGCGTCGGACTGGGCCATCACCAGCTTGCGGTTGATGACGCGGCTGATGTCGATCTCGTAGCGCACCAGCTTGGCATCGGGCAGCACCTGGCCGGTGAACTTCACTTCGCCGCAGCCCAGGGCGCGGCCCTTGCCGGGCGCACCCAGCCAGGTGAGGAAGAAGCCGGTCAGCTGCCACATGGCATCCAGGCCCAGGCAGCCGGGCATCACCGGGTCGCCGATGAAGTGGCAGCCGAAGAACCACAGGTCCGGACGGATATCCAGTTCGGCGCGTACCATGCCCTTGCCATGCGGTCCGCCGTCCTCGCGGATTTCGGTGATGCGGTCGAACATCAGCATCGGGTCGTTGGGCAACCGGCCGGCGGCAGCGCCGAACAGTTCACCGCGTGCGCTGGCCAGCAGCTGGTCGCGGTTGAACGCGTGGAGACGAGTCATGGAAAGCGCAATCCTGGAAGCGAAAACAAGGCAACGAGTTCCCGAGGATGCACGACGGATCAGGCGGATATCAAACCGCGTCTCCGTACGCGTGCGTAGTGTTTTCAGCTGAAACCACGCATCCCGTTGATGCACAACGACCATACTTCGGCGTCTGGACGGGTACGGTGCAGGTATCATGGGGCCCAACCATGAACGCACTGCGCAAGATCATCCACGTCGACATGGACGCCTTCTACGCGTCGGTGGAGCAGCGCGACGATCCGTCATTGCGCGGCAAGCCGGTGGTCGTGGCATGGCGCGGCGCGCGTTCAGTGGTGTGTGCTGCCTCGTACGAGGCGCGCGTGTTCGGCGTGCGTTCGGCGATGCCGGCGATGCGCGCAGAGCGCCTGTGTCCGGACGCGATCTTCGTGCCCCCGGACTTCGCACGTTACAAGGCGGTGTCACGCCACGTGCGCGAGATCTTCCTGCGCCATACCGACCTGGTGGAGCCTTTGTCACTGGATGAGGCCTATCTGGATGTCACGGTGCCGAAGAGCGACATCGTGCTGGCCACCGACATCGCCCGCACCATCCGCGCGCAGATCCGCGAGGAAACCCATCTGACTGCGTCAGCCGGGATCGCGCCGAACAAGTTCCTGGCCAAGATCGCCTCGGACTGGCGCAAGCCCGATGGCCAGTTCGTGATTCCGCCGCAGCGGGTGGATGCGTTCCTGCTGCCGCTGCCGGTGAACCGCGTTCCGGGCGTCGGCAAGGTGATGGAAGGCAAACTGGCAGCGCGCGGCATCGTCACCTGCGGCGACCTGCGGCAGTGGACGCTGCCGGACCTGGAAGAAGCCTTCGGCAGCTTCGGCCGCAGCCTGTACAACCGCGCCCGCGGTGTCGACGAGCGGCCGGTAGAGCCCGACCAGCAGGTGCAGTCGATCTCCTCCGAAGACACCTTCGCCGAGGACCTGTTGCTGGAAGACCTGGCTGAAGCGATCGTGCAGCTTGCCGAGAAGACCTGGCATGCCACGCGCAAGACCGAACGCATCGGCCACACCGTGGTGTTGAAGCTGAAGACCGCGCAGTTCCGCCTCCTCACCCGCAGCTTCACCCCGGAACGCCCGCCGGAATCGATGGCGGAACTGCGCGACATCGCGCTGGCACTGCGCGCCCGCGTCGATCTGCCCGCCGACACCCGCTACCGTCTCGTCGGCGTCGGCCTCGGCGGTTTCCGCGAAAAGGAAGCCGTGGTGCAGGGCGAATTGTTCGAGCACTGATCATTGCCGTGCCGACCAACGGTCGGCACCCACCATCAACAGCAGGTTCCATCAGCAGCAGGTTCCAACAGATCGCGGCCAACTGTCGAAGGCGGGGTGGGTCCGGTTGCGGGGGTGTCCGCGGCATGGATGCCGCGGCCAAGCCCCCAAGGACGGGTTTACGGCGTCCCCCGCCACCGGACCCACCCCGCCTGCCCACGGAATGCCTGCTGTTGCTTTGGCTTTTAGGTTGCCGGCCAGCGGCCGGCACTACCGATTCGGCGGGTGCAGGGCGCAGCCCTGCAAAAGAAACCCCCTACCCTACGGCCACTGCATCTCGCCCTTGGCCACCTTCGCACTCAACTCCAGCGACGCCACACCCGCCAGCTTCGGATAGCGCGCCTGCATCGCCTTCACCAACGCCGCACTGTCCTTGGCCTTGGCCGTTTCAACATCGAAGGCACGGATGTACTCCGCCGTGAAGCGCAACGCACTGGCATCCAGTGCCGCACCCTCCGCGTAATGACCGGGCACAACCACCTTCGGCTTCAACGCCTGCAGCTGCTGCAGCGTGCGCAGCCAATCGGCATGCGACTGCGGCGTCTGCGTATCGGCCATCCACACATGCTCGCCGGCCACCACCGGAATGCCGCCGACGACTGCACGCAGCGACGGCACCCACAGCACGCTGCGGTCCGGGGTCGGTCCATCCAGGCCGATCAGCGGCAGGCGCTGGCCCTCCAACTGCAGTGCATCGCCTTCCAGTACCGCCGGCACCACGATGCGTGCGGGAACGTCGGCGCCCATCTTCGGCCCCCAGTACGCCAGCTTGCCGGCCTGGGATTCACGGATATGCGCCACGGTCTGCGCGGTGGCGACGATGCGCGCCTGCGGGAACGCATCCTGCACGGTGGCCAGACCGAAGTAATAGTCCGGATCGCCATGGCTGATGTAGATGGTGGTCAGCTGCTTGCCACTGGCGCGGATCTGCTCGACCAGCCGGCGCGCATCGCCGGCAGCGAACTGCGCGTTGACCAGGATCGCGTCGTTGCGCCCTTCGATCAGCACCGAGGACACCGAGAACATCGCCTGCGGGCCGGGATGGAAGGTCTGCAGGCGCAGTTGCGATTTCGCGGCGCTGGCAGGCGCAGGGGCGGCCGGTGCGGCCAGCAGCGGGGTGCTGGCGAAACCTGCAGCCAGCGCGAGGGGGAACAGCAGGGCAGCGGTACGCATGGGGAATTCCTCGTGTAGAGCCGAGCCATGCTCGGCTGCATGTTTGCGTTGAGACGAGCGTGGGCTATGCCGGGCGTCCTTGCCCGGCCCCCTGCGGGCCGTCGCAAGCGACGTTGGCAACGGCTCCTGCCGTTGCCTTCGGCTCTACAGAACAAGCGTGTCGATCAATACGCTGCCGTGATGATCTGCTTCGGGTACTTGCGCGCTTCCAGTTCGGCGACGAACGCGGCGCCGTAGTCGGCGTAGCTGATGCGGCTGTGGCCGCTGGCATCGGCGAGGAAGGCCTTGGGCTGCACGCGATACTGCCCACGCTCTTCCCCCGGGCCGATTTCGGCCGCCGGCGAGAAGAAGGTCCAATCCAGGTCATCCACTGCCTGCAGGCGGTTGAAGGCTTCACGGTGGGCCAGCGCGTACGGCTTGTAGGCCTCCGGGAAGGTGGGGGTGTCGACCAGCTGCACGCCGGGGGCGACTTCCAGGCTGCCGGCGCCACCGACCACCACCAGGCGCGGCACGTTGGCCTTGCGGGCGGCGTCGGCCAGCTGCGCGGCAACCTCGCCGACGCGACCGATGTCGTCGCCCGGGCGCGGGCCGTAGGCGCTGGCCAGCACATCGTGGCCGGCAATGGCGGCGACCAGGGCATCCTGGTCATCCAGCGAGACGATGACCGGATGGGCGCCGGCCAGCTCGGCCGGCAGGTCCTGCGCGCTGCGCACGATGACGGTCAGTTGGTGGCCGTTGGCCAGCGCGTGGCGGGCGATCTGGCGGCCGATGTTGCCGGTGGCACCGACGAGGGCGATCTTCATGGCAGGACTCCGTGGGGTAGGGCTGGGGGAATGAGGCCACTGTAGGCCGCTGCAGTCGCTCGAAAAACAGCGTATAACGCGCTTGTTTGTTGCATGGATCGAGCAGATGGACCGATTGACCGCCATGACCGTGTTCGTCGAAGTTGCCGAGCGCGGCAGCCTGACCGCCGCCGCCGAGGTGCTGGACATGTCGCGGGCGATGGTCAGCCGCTACCTCGCCGAGGTGGAGGGCTGGCTGGGCGCGCGGCTGCTGCACCGGACCACGCGGCGGGTCAGCCTGACCGGGGCCGGTGAAGCCGCGCTGGCGCGTTTCCGGCAGATGCTGGCGATCGGCGATGAACTGCAGGGCGAGCTGGCCAGCGACGATCCCGAGCCACACGGAACGCTGCGCATCACTGCCAGCGTGTCGTTCGGGCAGAGCCATCTGGCGCGCGCAGTGGCCGCCTTCGTGCAGCGCCATCCGGCCGCCCGCATCGAACTGCTGCTGGTCGACCGCACGGTCAACCTGGTGGAGGAGCGCGTCGACCTGGCGGTGCGCATCGCGCGGCAGATCGATCCCAGCCTGATTGCACGTCGCTTGGCGATCTGCCGCTCGGTGCTGTGCGCGACGCCGGCCTACCTGCAGGCACGTGGCACGCCGACTGCACCCGAACACCTCGCTGCGCACAACTGCCTGACCCATCACTACGTCGGCAAGAGCCTATGGCAGCTGCATCGCGAAGGGCGTTCGTTGTCGGTTGCGGTGGGCGGCAACATCAGTGCCAATGAGGCATCGCTGCTGCTGGAGGCCGTGCGCGCCAATGCCGGCATTGCCATGTTGCCGACCTACCAGGTCGCACCGTTGCTGCGCAGTGGCGAACTGATCGAACTGCTGCCCGAGTACAGCCTGGACGAGCTCGGCATCCATGCGGTGTATGCGTCGCGTCGACAGCAGCCCGCTATCATGCGGCGATTCCTGGACTTCCTCGCCGAATGCTTCGCGAGCCCGGCCTTCCAGGATCTGGACTGGCGCCCTTCGGGCAAGGAGAACACATGAACCATGGACAGGCGTTGATCGACCACAACCGTGCCGCCTGGGACCGCCAGGCCAGCGAGGTGCGTGAGTGGTCGCGACCGGTGGATGCCGCAACGATTGCCGCCGCCCGCGAGGGGCGTTGGCAGGTGCACCTGACGCCGCGTGCGTTGCCGCTGGATTGGCTTGGCGATGTGCGTGGCAGGCGCATCCTGTGCCTGGCCTCGGCCGGTGGCCAGCAGGCGCCCGTGCTTGCTGCGGCAGGCGCCGAAGTGACCGTGTTCGATCTTTCCGACGGGCAGCTGGCGCAGGATCGCGCCGTGGCCGACCGCGATGGTCTGTCGCTGCGCACCGTGCAGGGTGACATGCGTGATCTGCAGGCCTTTGCCGACGACAGCTTCGACGTGGTGTTCCATCCCATCTCGAACCTGTACGTGCCCGACGTGCGCCCTGTGTGGGCCGAGTGCCACCGGGTGCTGGCGCGCGATGGCCTGCTGATGGCCAGCTTCTACAATCCGGTGGTGTTCGTCGCTGCGCGTGACGCACAGTTGAACGAGCAGGGCATGATCCGCCCGCAGTACGCGATTCCCTATTCCGACCTGGAAGACCTGGACCCGGCTGCACGCGAGGCCAAGCTGGCCCGTGGCGAAGCGCTGACATTCGGTCACAGCCTGGGTGATCTGATCGGCGGGCAGCTGGATGCAGGGTTCGTCATCGATCGCTTCATGGAAGACTGGCAACCGCAGCCGCGTTTCCTGATCGACAGCTACCTGCCGACCTTCCTGGCCACCCGCGCACGCCGGGTCGGCTGAAGGCGCGGGCGTACAATGGACGGCCCCACGTTGCACGAGTGAGCTGTCCCTTGTCGTATCCCTATCCGCTGGTCGTGTTCGACCTCGATGGCACGCTGGTCGACAGCGCGGCCGATATCGCCGAAGCACTGAACCGCACGCTGGAAGACATCGGCTTGGCGCGCGTACCTGAAGCCACCGTGCTGGGCTGGATCGGCGACGGCGTGCGCCTGCTGGTCGAACAGGCGGTGCAGGCTGCCGGGCGCGAGATCGATCTGGCAGCGGTGATGCCGACCTTCATGGTCCACTACCGCGAATGCCTGCTGCGCAGCCCGAAGCTGTTCGATGGCGTGGTCGAAGCGCTGGCGCAACTGCGCGCGTTGAACGTACCGCTGGCCATCTGCACCAACAAGCCGGCCGCGCTGGTGCCGCCGTTGCTGCAGCACCTGGGTATCGCCGAGGCCTTCGCGCTGGTGCTGGGCGGTGATTCGCTGCCGCAGCGCAAGCCCAGTGGAGAGCCGTTGCGGCATATCGCCGCACACTTCGAACTGCCCGTCGATGCGTGCCTGATGGTGGGCGATTCGCTTACCGATTACCGTGCCGCCGAAGACGCCGGCATGCCGATCGCGCTGGTGCGCTACGGGTATCCGCGAGGACTGGACCTGGACAACGCGCACGCGGTTGCGGTGATCGACGACCTGCGCGAGCTGCCGGGCCTGCAGGGCTGACGCAGCGGGTAGTGCCGGCCGCTGGCCGGCACCCCGTGACGCGCTGCCGAAGGTCATGATGTTGCCGGCCAGCGGCCGGCACTACCGTGACCGTTGCCGAAGGTCATGATGTTGCCGGCCAGCGGCCGGCACTACCGTGACCGTTGCGGTCACTTTGGCTGGTAACGCACGCTCAGCTGGTACTCGCGACCGGGCTGGTTGAACCACGCCACGGTCTCGTACTCGCGGTCGAACACATTGGCCACCCGCGCCAGCACCGACCATGCCGGGGTCAGCGCATATTCGGCGCGCAGATCCAGCGTGCCGTAGCCGCCGACCTTCACCGCATTGGCGGCATCGTCGTAACGCTTGCCCGCGCCCTGCACGGTCAGGCCGGTGCGGAAGTCACCGAAGCGGCGGTCGATGTCCAGACGCGCGGTCTGCTGCGCACGGCGTGCCAGCCAGTTGTCGAACTGCGCGCTGCCGTTGGTGCGGTTGCGCGGGTCGGTGAAGCTCAGCTGCGCGTTGATGTCGAAGCCGGCCACGGTAGCGCCGCCGGTCAGTTCCGCACCGCGGATGCGTGCCTTTTCGACCTGCTGCATGCGGAAGGTGGCCGCGTCATAGGTGATCAGGTCATCGATGCGGGTCTCGTACACGTCCAGGCCCCAGCGCCAGCCCTGGCCCTGCTGCGAGAGGCCGAGGTTGGCGCTCTTGGACCTCTCCGGGTCCAGCGTCGGCACGCCGCTCCACGGGTCGTACAGGTCGCTGAAGGTCGGCGCCTTGAACGCGGCGCCGTAGCTGGCGTTGACGCGCAGGCCATGGCCCAGCTCCATCGCCCAGCCGAGGCTGCCGGTGGCGTGGTTGCCGAACTGCTGGTTGTCGTCGTTGCGCGCGCTGGCCTGCAGCTGATGACGGCCGAAGCGCGCCTGGTACTGCAGGAACACGCCGGTATTGCGGCGGCTGTCGACCAGGTAACCGGCGCTGCTGCCGTCCAGGTTGTCTTCGCTCCAGTCCACGCCGGCGCTGAGCAGCTGGCCTTCGGCCACACCGATGTCGGCCTGCAGCGAGGCGTTGTCGCGGTGCGTCTGTGCGCTGCCGCGTGCACCGAAATCACCGAAGTTGTCGGACTCGTTGTCGCTGCGGCCGACATTGGCAGTGAGCGTCAACTGCTCGGACGGAGTGAAACGCACCTTACCGGCCAGCACCTGCTGGCGGGTCTCGGAGTAATTGTAGTAGCCGTCGTAGTGGTTCTTGCCGTCGGCACGCAGCGCGCTGCCTTCCACGGTCCACTGGTCGCTCAGGTTGTAACCGCCGCGCAGGCTCTTGGACAGGTTGCGGTAGCCGTCGCGGTCGGGTTCATCGGCAAAGCAGCCGGTAAACAGCGTGGCCGAACCGCGGCAGGCATCGATACCATCCGAATGCTGGTAAGCGATGTCGGCGCCGAACCAGCCGCGTTCGGTGCCGCCACCGATGCCGCCGCTGGCTTCACGCAGGCCGTTGCTGCCGCCGCCCAGCTGGAAGTGCGGAGCGAAGTCGCCCTGGTTGCGGCGGGTGAAGATCTGGATCACGCCACCGATGGCGTCGGCACCGTACAGGCTGGACTGCGGGCCGCGCACGATTTCCACGCGCTCGATCTGCGCCAGCGGCAGATCCTGGTACATCGCCAAGCCGAGGTCGGCGCTGTTGATGCGCACGCCATCGACCAACACCACGGTGTGCGAGGAATTGGTGCCACGCAGGAACAGCGAGCTCTGCTTGCCCAGCCCACCGGCATTGGTCAGGTTGATGCCGGCGCGGCCCTGCAGCAGTTCCTGCAGCGAGGTGGCCTGGCTGGATTCAATCTGCGCGCGGTCGATCACCTGCGCAGGCGCAATGCTGTCCTGCAGGGCGATCGGCGTGCGAGTGGCGGTGACCAGCACCTGATCGAGATCGGCGGCGCCATCTTCGGCCAGGGCCAACGCAGGAAGAGCGGCCAGCACGGCCAGGGACAGCATTCGGGACTGCAGTTTCATCGGGGGGACTCCAGGTGCCGCGCACGCCCGCGCAGCGAAGGGGAGGAGTCACAACAGGCAGGCACGCGCCGATGCCGCGGCCATCGCCACAGACATCCAGCGCCATGCCCACCGCATCGCGACCTGAGGCTTCCGGGCCGGTCTCCGGGCTCGCCGCCGGGTGGCCCGAGGCCACCGTCCAAGCGCCTTCCCATGCCTGCGGCACAGTGGCGGGTTGCCTGGAACTGACGTGCTTACCGTTGCGGGGGCAGCGCCGGCATGGCGTGTTGTCACGCGTCACCGGCTTCCCGTTTCAACCTGCCGGCAGGGCCGCAGGTCACCTGGAAGTGCGCGCAGTCTACGGCATCGCGGCCGGCCCGTAGCGTTGAACCTGCGCGCCTGGACAGGCGCGAATGCACCTGCACGGTGCAGCAGACCTGCGCCAGCGCCTAGAATGCAGCTCGAATTATCGTGGTGCCGTTGCCGATGTCCGTCTGTTTTCCGCTGTTCCCGCGCCGCCCGTACTGGGCACGCGCATGATCCTCGACCTGGTCCGCCATGCCGGCAACGGTCGTGATGAGTTCCTCGATGGCCGCAGCGATCCGCCGCAGCTGGCCCGCCTGCCGCAGGAGCTGGTCGATGCCTATGCCGGGCAATCGTGGGAACGGGTGATCAGTTCGCCGCGCCTGCGCTCGCTGCATACGGCGATGGCCCTGGCCACACCGCGCGCGCTGGACGTGGAGGCGGACGAGGAGTGGGAAGAGCTGGATTTCGGCGACTGGGATGGCCAATCGCTGTTCGACCTGCCGGAAGACGCGTTGGCCGCCTTCCACGCGGATCCGCACGCGTTTCCGCCGCCGCATGGCGAGAGCTGGGGTCATTTCGAACGGCGCATCGCACGCGCGCTGGATCGACTGCTGGATGACGACGACCCGGCGCCGACGGTAGTGGTCAGCCACGGCGGTCCGCTGCGCATGGTGCTGTCGCAGGTGTGTGGCCTGCCGATGTCGCTGTGCTGGGCGCTGCGCATCGACCACGGCACGCGCCTGCGCGTGTGGGTCGAGCGCGGTGAAGCCGGGCTGGTGGGCGAGCTGCTGGAGCTGCAGCAGCCCTGAGCGCACCCGCCGGGCATGGCCCGGCGCTACCGATCAATCCTCGTCGGCGCTTTCGGCCGTGCCTTCTTCGCCGTCGTCCTCGGCGTCGAAGCGCTGCTCATGCACCGGGCCCGATGCGGGGCCTGCCGCCTTCAGCGGATGCACCGCGATACGTGCTTCGTAGTCCTGCACCAGCGCGGTGCGCTGCGGTTCGCTCAGTTCCTGCCAGTGGCAGTCCAGCAGTGCACCTTCCAGCGAATACAGCAGGTTGAGGCTGGGCTTGAAGCCGGCACGCTTGACCTTGACGAAGGCGCCGACGGCACCGATGGCGACCAGATCCTCGCGGCTGCGCAGACCGACCTGGCGCAGCCATGCCGCACTCTTCGGGCCGATGTTGCGCAGCTTGACCGCGCTCACTTCAACGCCCCGACGAACACGTGGGCGATGGCTTCCAGACCGGCCTGGTCCTCAGCATCGAAGCGGCCGACGACCGGGCTGTCGATATCGAACACGCCGATCAGCTCCTCACCCCGGACCAGCGGCACAACCAGCTCCGAGCGCGATGCAGCATCGCAGGCGATATGACCGGGGAAGGCCTCCACGTCTTCGATGCGCTGGGTCACACGCTGGCTGGCGGCCGCACCGCACACGCCCTTGTCCAGCGGAATGCGCACGCAGGCCGGCAGGCCCTGGAACGGACCGACCACCAGTTCCTTGCCGTCATACAGGTAGAAGCCGACCCAGTTCAGGTCGGGCAGGGCGTGGTAGACCAGTGCAGCGAGGTTGGCCGCATTGGCGATGCGGTCGGACTCGCCGTAGACCAGGCCACGGGCCTGTTCCAGCAGCTGGGCGTATTGTTCCGGCTTGCTGCCGGTGAGCGAGGCGTTGGCAAACATGGCCGCAGTCTAGCAAGCGTGCCGGGCCAGCGATAATGCAGGCTCTGTTGCCGTGCTGGAGCCTGTGATGTCCCTGCCTGCCACGTTGCCGACGGCCCTGTTCGTCACCGGCACCGATACCGAGATCGGCAAGACCGCCGCCAGTACCGCGCTGCTGTACGCGCTGCGCCGGCGCGGCCTGCGCGCGGTAGGCATGAAGCCAGTGGCCAGCGGCAGCCACGATCTGGGGCAGGGGTTGCGCAACGACGACGCGCTGGCACTGCAGGCCGCCAGCCTGCCGGTGCCGGCCTACGCCGATCTGAACCCCTACGCATTGCGCCAGCCGTTGGCGCCGGAGCTGGCGGCGGCAGAAGATGGCGTGCGCATCGAACTGGCACCGATCGTGGCGGCCTTCGAACGCCTGCGCGCACAGGCCGACGTGGTGGTGGTCGAAGGCGTGGGCGGCTGGCTGGCGCCACTGTCGGCGCAGCTGGACCAGCTTGATCTGGTACGTGCACTGCGGCTGCCGGTGGTGCTGGTGGTCGGCATGCGCCTGGGCTGCGTCAACCACGCGCGGTTGACCGCACAATCGCTGCAGGCCAGCGGCGTGGACTGCCTGGGTTGGATCGGCAACCACATCGATCCTTCGATGCAGCGCCAGGATGAGAACTTCGCGACCCTGCAGCAGCGTCTGCCGATGCCCTGCTGGGGGCGGTTGCCGCATCTGCCGGGTGCCGATGGCGAAGCATTGAGCGCCTTCCTGCACGACAACCAAGGGTAGTGCCGGCCGCTGGCCGGCAACTGCACGCACTTGACTACCTCGAGGTTGCCGGCCAGCGGCCGGCACTACCGTGTTGCCGCCGCCAGCTCCCGAACCACGCGCGGTTGACCGCACAATCGCTGCAGGCCAATGGCGTGGACTGCCTGGGTTGGATCGGCAACCACATCGATCCTTCGATGCAGCGCCAGGATGAGAACTGCGCGACCCTGCAGCAGCGCCTGCCGATGCCCTGTTGGGGACGGCTGCCGCATCTGCCGGGCGCCGATGGCGAAGCGCTGAGCGCGTACCTGCACCACGACCAAGGGTAGTGCCGGCCGCTGGCCGGCAACCTGGAGGTAATGGAATGCGTGCAGTTGCCGGCCAGCGGCCGGCACTACCGTGTTGCCGCCGCCAGCTCCCGCGCGATCGCGCCCAACCGTTCCACCGCACCGATGAAGCGCGCGTCCAGAGTCTGGCAGCACGACAGCCGCAGACAATGCCGGTACCGCGCGCCACGCGAATACACCTGGCCCGGCATGAACACGATGTCCTCCGCCAGTGCGCGCTCGAACAGTTCACGGGTGTCCACGCCCGGCAGCTCCAGCCACAGCAGGAAACCGCCCTGCGGCTCGGTGGCGCAGGTGCCGGCAGGGAAGTGTTCGGCCACCAGTTGCCGCAGGCGACCGACCTGCTCGCGGTACAACCGTCGCATGCGATGCAGGTGGTGCTCGTAGCTGCCGGCTTCCAGGTAAGCAGCCACCGCATCGCCGAGCAGCTGCGGTTCACCGCCGGTGGACTGGAATTTGAGCAGCGCGATGCGTTCGGCGAAGCGTCCGCCATCGAGCCAGCCGATCCGGTAGTCCGGTGCCAGCGTCTTCGAAAAGCCGCCGACCACCATCACCCAACCGTCGCGGTCGAACGCCTTCAGCAAGGGGGCGGGCGGCTCGCAGTACTGCAGTTCGGCATACACCGCGTCTTCGATCAGCGGGACCTGGCGTGCGTTGACCAGCTCGGCCAGACGTTGCTTGTCGGCGATCGGCATCGTGCAGCCCAGAGGGTTGTGTACGGTCGGCATCACCACCAGTGCCGCCAGCGGCGTGTGCTCCAGCAGTGCTTCCAACGCATCCACGTCCAGGCCACGCTGCGGATGGGTGGGCAACTCGATCGGCTGCAGGCCGAGGGTGGTCAGCAAGGGATACAGGTTGAAGTACGAGGGCGCCTCGATGCCGACGGCATCACCGGCCTGGGTAACCGCGCGCAGGGCCAGCTGCAGTGCCTCCATCGCGCCATGGGTCAGCAGCAGGCGCTCGGCGTGGGTATGCAGGCCCAGCCGCGGGCCACGCCGCACGATCTGCGCCAGCAGGCGCTGCGACCCGTTGGGACGGGCATAGGTTTCGACGGTCTGCTGGCCATGTCGCAGCACCTGTGCGGTGTGCCGTGCCAGTTGCGCGCCCGGGTAGAACTGTCGTCCGCGCGGGCCGGCAAAGGCCAGGTCGACCACGCCGGGGCGACGCTGTGCTTCCAGCACGCGGGCCATCAGTACCTGTTGCAGTGGCGCGGTCGGCGCTGACGGTGCATCGCGCAGCGAACGCTGCGGTGCCGACAGTCGCGGCGCGACTTCGAAGCCGGCCTTCGGCCGCGGAATCACCAGTCCGGCGTCTTCCAGCTGGCGATAGGCCGCAATCACGGTGTTCAGGCTGAGCTGGCGCTGCGAAGCCATCTGCCGCAGCGACGGCAACCGGCTGCCGACCGGCAAGCGTCCGCCGTGGATGGCTTCAGCCAGCTCGTCCGAGAGCCGCTGGTAGCGGGGTGGGATCATCGTGGTGGTGTCTTCTGTATCCATCGACTCGATCCGCATCTGGTTCTGTACCCATGATGCCGACGAGCCTAGCATGTCGTTGTCGGCCGGGCCTGATCGGGGCCGGGTCGATACTTCCCAAGCGCACGGCCCCGTGGCCGTGCGTCTTTTTCCTTGCCTGGGTAGTGCCGGCCGCTGGCCGGCAATCCCTGCCTCAGGAAGGGTGCGGTTGCCGGCCAGCGGCCGGCACTACCCGGGGTGTCACCGCATCGGCACCAGCGCCGGATCGCGGCGATACAGCGCCGGGAACTGCTTGCCGAGCGCGGCCAGCTTGGGCGCGTCGTAGTAGCGGATATACGCGGCCTGCGGGTAGTTGCTCATGTAGTTCTGGTGGTAGCTCTCGGCGGGGTAGAAGCGCTGGCCGCTGCCCACCTGGGTAACGATCGGCGCGCGGTAGCTGCCCGCTTGGCCGAGCTGGCCGATGTAGGCGCGACTTGCTGTCTGCTGGCGCATGTCATCGACGAAGATCGCCGAGCGGTACTGGCTGCCGTGATCGGGCCCCTGGCGGTTGAGCTGGGTCGGGTCGTGCACCACCGAGAAGAACACCTGCATCAGCTGCCCATAGCTGACCTGGCGCGGGTCGTAGTCCACCTTCACCGCTTCGGCGTGGCCGGTGCGGCCACCGCTGACGCGCTCATAGCGGGCATCGGTGGCACTGCCTCCGATGTACCCGGACACCGCGTTGCTCACCCCTTTGACGTGCTGGAACACGCCCTGCACGCCCCAGAAACATCCACCGGCGAAGACCACGCTGGCGTGGCTGGTGTCATCGCGGAACGTTGCATCGCCGCTGGGCGCAGGCAGCGCCTGCACCTGCGCCGTGGGCTCGGCCGCTGCGGCCACCGCGCCGTGGTCCACCAGCAGCACGCCAGCGAGCAGCGCAGTGGCGACCAGGCCGGCGACGCCGGCGGCAATACCCTGTTCGAAGGAGAGTTTCATCATGTGCTCCCGGTTCAACCGAAGGTGAAGGCGTAGGCCTGCACGCCTGCGTCGAGGAATTCGATCTCGAAGCGATGCGGACCGATCGTGCCGCGCTGGCGGATCAGCTGGTACAACCGGTGTTCGTTGACGGTGCCGGTGCCATCGGCAGCCACGTCGGCGCCGGCATCGGCCGTTGGCAATGGCTTGCCATCGAGCAGCACGCGGAAGCGCACCGGCTTGCCGTCCTCGCCCGGTGCCAGCACCAGATGCAGGTCGCGGGCATGGAACTGGAAGGCGATGCGCCCGCCGGCCTGCTGCAGCTGTGCGGCTTCATCGTTGACGCGCCACTGTCCGGACAGGCCCCATTGGTTCAGCGCCAGGGTGGACGGCAGCGTGTAGCCGAATACTGCGTCGGCGCGCTGCCCGCCCGGAGAGGCGAACTGCTCGGCACGTGCGTGGCCCAGGTAGGTTTCCGGCGAGCGCAGGTTGCCCATGTCGGCCTGCGTTGCCACGCCCTGCAGGTCAGCCGCGGCCGGGTCCGCAGGTGGCGGCAGATCGGTCTGGCCGGCTTCCACCAGCAGGCGGCGGATCACCTGTTCGGAGTGCGCGTAGTTGCCCTCGCCGAACTGGTGGCCGCGGATGTTGCCCTGCGCGTCGATGAAGTAGTGCGCTGGCCAGTAGCGGTTGTTGAACGCGCGCCAGATCGCATACTGGTTGTCGAGTGCGACCGGGTACCCGACCCTCAGCTGCTGCACGGCCTTCATCACGTTGCGCGGGTCGCGCTCGAACGCGAACTCCGGCGTGTGCACGCCGACCACTACCAGGCCATGGTCGCGGTAGCGCTGCGCCCACTCGTGCACGAACGGCATCGCGCGCAGGCAGTTGATGCAGGAGTAGGTCCAGAAATCGATCAGCACCACCTTGCCGCGCAGCTGCTCGCGGCTCAGCGGTGGGCTGTTGAGCCAGCCGGTGGCGCCGTCCAGCGAGGGCAGGGCGCCTTCCACTGGCAGCGGCGCGCCACCTTGCCCGGCCGCCATCATCATCATCGGCGGTGCCGCCGGCTGCGTACCAGGCACGGCATCCAGCAGGCCCTGCTCGATGCGTGCGGTACTGACGGCGGACAGACGGGTCAGCAGGCCGGTGTCCCAGCCCAGGCCGATTGCCACCACCGCCAGCAGCGCGGCCACGCCCAGCACCCGGCGCACCACATTGCCCAGACCGAGGCGGGCCTGCAGTGCACGGAACACGCGGCCGCCCACCCACACCGCCAGCGCCAGCGCGGTGACTGCGCCCAGCGCGTAGGCCAGCAACAGCGAACTGGTGCCGACACTGGCGCCGTTCAGGGCGGCGCCGGTCAGCACCAGGCCGAGAATCGGGCCGGCGCAGGGCGCCCACAGCAGGCCGGTGGCGATGCCGATCAGCAGGGAGGTCCAGGCGCCGCCACGGCCGGCCGCATCAGCGGCGTCGGCACGCGCGCTCAGGCGCGCACCGATGCGCTGGAACGGCGCCAGCAGATGGTCGGCCAGGGTCGGCCACAGCAGCGCGATGGCGAACACGGCCATCAGCACCAGTGCTACCCAGCGGCCGATCTGATTGGCCTGCGCCACCCACTGGCTGCCGACCGCCGCCAGGCTGGCGACCACGGTGAAGGTCAGCGCCATGCCCGTCAGCAACGGCAGGGTGCTGCGCAGGAAAGGACGATCGGCGCGTGCGAACACGAACGGCAGCACCGGCAGGATGCACGGGCTGAGCAGGGTCAGCACGCCCCCGAGATAGGCAAGCAGCAACAGCAGCATCATCAGGCTCCAGAAACGGGGGAAGAACCGAGTGGCACGCGCCAGCCGCCAGCGGCGTCCTGTTGTGCAGCCCCGGGCATGAACACCATCGCCGCACCGTTCATGCAGTAGCGCAGTCCGGTCGGGCGCGGGCCGTCGTTGAACACGTGGCCGAGGTGGCCGCCACAACGGCGGCAATGTGCCTCCACCCGCAACATGCCGAAAGTGGTGTCGCGGTCTTCGCCGATGGCGTTGTGCAGCGGCGCCCAGAAGCTGGGCCAGCCGGTGTGGCTCTCGAACTTGGTGGACGACGAGAACAGCGGCAACGCGCAGCCGGAGCAGGCGAACGTACCCTGCCGGTGTTCCTTGTTCAGCGGGCTGCTCCAGGGACGTTCGGTGGCCTGCTGGCGCAGCACAGCGTACTGCGCCGGGCTCAGCAGCCGGCGCCACTCGGCGTCGCTGCGGGCCACCTCGAACTGTCGCGAAGGCCGTGCCTCGGCAGCGGCGGGAGCAGCACGGCTGCACGCGCCCAGGCCCAGCAGGCCGGCGGCGGTGACAGCACCGCCCAGGCCCAGCAGATGGCGGCGGGTGAGGGACATGGCGGACTCCGGGAAGGGGCGACGGGGCCATCCTGCGCCCCCTCCGGTCAACGAATCCTCACGCAGGATTCAATTTTTCGTGAGGTATCCACGCCGCTCCCGCGCCACAATGCGGGCAGCCTCCCCACTGGCCTGAACCTGCCGATGTCCGCCAAACGTGTCCTGATCGTTGAAGACGATGCCCACATCGCCGACCTGCTGCGCATGCACCTGGGCGATGAGGGCTATGAAGTCGCACACGCCGCCAGCGGTGATGCCGGCCTGCGCCTGATCGAACAGGAAGGCCCGTGGGATGCGCTGGTACTGGACGTGATGCTGCCGGGCGTGGACGGCCTGCAGATCTGCCAGCGTGCACGCGCGATGGCGCGCTATGTGCCGATCATCATCATCAGTGCGCGCGGCAGCGAAACCCAGCGCATCGTCGGTCTGGAACTGGGTGCGGACGACTACTTGGCCAAGCCGTTCTCGATGCCGGAACTGGTGGCACGCGTGCGTGCGCTGCTGCGCCGTGCCGAAGCCATGGCACAGAACGCACGCATCGATGCCGGGGCGATTGAACTCGGTGGACTGCGCCTGGATCCGGTCGCGCGCACGGCCGCCGTCGATGGCAATGCGTTGGAGCTGACCCCGCGTGAGTTCGAACTGCTGCTGTTCTTCGCCCGCCACCCGGACCAGGTATTTGCGCGGATGGAACTGCTCAACCAGGTCTGGGGCTACCAGCACGATGGTTACGAGCACACGGTCAACACCCACATCAACCGCCTGCGCAGCAAGATCGAGACCGACCCGGGCAACCCACGGCGTCTGCTGACGGTGTGGGGGCGCGGCTACAAGCTGGTCGACCCGGCCGGGGCGGCAGCATGATCAAGCCGAACCTTTGGCAGAAACTGGCGCTGGTGATGTCGGCGCTGATGCTGACGTGCTGCATGGCGCTGCTGGCCTGGCAGATGCGCACCAATACCCGGCATGAGCAGGAAGTGGTGCAGCGCCTGTCGCTGGGGTTGGCCGAGCACATCGCCCAGCGCAGCGAGCTGATGGACACGAGTGGTATGCGTGATGCGGCGGTGCGCGCATTGTTCGGCCAGCTGATGGCAGTCAACCCCAGTGTCGAGGTGTACCTGCTGGATGAGCAGGGGCGCATTCTCGGCCATGATGCACCCAGCGGCCACTTGATGCGCAGCCAGGTGGATGTGGCACCGCTGCGGCGCCTGCTGTCCGGCGCGGCACTGCCGATCCTCGGTGACGATCCCCGCAGTGCCGATGGCCGCAAGGTGTTCAGCGTCGCTCCGCTGGTGGTGCAGGGGCGGCAGGCCGGCTACGTGTACGTGGTGCTGGTGGGCGAACACCGGCAGATGCTGGCCGATGACCTGGCCGCTGGCAGCCAATGGCACACCACGCTGTGGTCGGTGCTGTTGATAGGCGGGCTGGGTCTGCTTGCCGGCCTGGTGGCCTTCTACTGGGTAACCCGGCCGCTGCGCCAGGTCACCCGGCGCATACAGGCCTTCGACATCGACGCACCCACGCCGCTGCCAGCGCCGGTACCGCTGCGCGCGGGCGAGCGCGATGAGCTGAAGATCCTCGAACATGCCCATGCGCAGATGGCACAGCGGCTGGGCGAACAGTGGCAGCAGCTGCGCCAGCAGGACCTGCAGCGCCGCGAACTGGTGGCCAACATCTCGCACGACCTGCGCACGCCGTTGTCCTCGCTGCACGGTTACCTGGAAACGCTGGCACTGAAGGAAGCCACGCTGTCGCCGCAGGAGCGTCGTCGCTATCTCGGTATCGCGATTGCGCAGAGCGCCAAGGTCGGCCGTCTTGCCCGCGCACTGTTCGAGCTGGCACGGCTGGAACACGGCGAAGTGCGGTTGGAGTGGGAAGTGTTCGCGCTGCCGGAATTGTTGCAGGACGTGCTGCAGAAATTCGAACTGGCCGCGCAGGCGCGTGGGCAGCGCCTGCATGCTGAGTTCCCGCCGGGCTTGCCGCTGGTGCGTGCCGATCTCGGTCTTGTGGAGCGCGTGCTGACCAACCTGCTCGACAACGCGCTGCGCCATGCGCCGGACGGTGGCAGCGTGCAGGTGCAGCTGTCGGCGCTGCCCGACAGTGTGCAGGTGGCGGTACAGGACGATGGCCCCGGGGTGCTGCCGGCGCTGCGTGGGCAACTGTTCCAGGCGCCGGCCGCACTGGGCGCGCGGCGTGGCGAAAACGGCGGGCTCGGCCTGCTGATCGTGCAGCGGATCGTGCAGTTGCACGGCCGCCGTATCGAACTGCGCGAAAGCGAACAGGGCGCGCTGTTCGTGTTCGCCTTGCCACGTGCGGATGCCGAGACGAACTAGACGTCTTCTGCCGGCGGTGCGATACCGCTTTCCATCGGCAGCAGCAGCCGGATGCAGGCGCCACCAAGCGCCGAATCAGCCACTTCCACGTGGCCGCGATGCTTGTCCGCCACCACCTGCACCAGTGCCAGCCCCAGCCCGAAACCTGGGCTGGCCTGGTCCAGCCGCACGTAGGGCTGCAGCACCTGGCTGCGCAGTTCGACGGCGATGCCGGGGCCGTCGTCCTCCACCTGCAGGCACAACCATCCCTCGTTGAGCGTGCTGACGATGCGGATCTGCCGGCGCGCATAGCGCAGCGCGTTGCCCAGCAGGTTGCGCAGCGCCAGTTCCAGCATGTGCCGATTGACGTTGACCAGCCCTGCCGGTGACAGGTCCTGCTGCACCGGGATCGTCAGTGGTGCGAACTGATCGACCACGCCGCGTACCAGTGCGGCCAGCTGCAGGCGCTGGCGGGTGAGCTGATGGCAGCGCCCGAGCGCGGCGTATTCAACGCCGGCGTCGGTCAGGTGCTGCAGGCGGTCCACATCGATGCGCAGCCCGGACAGCGCATCGCGCTGGGCGTCGTCCAGTCCGGTGTCTTCCAGGTCGGCCAGGCCGAAGCGCATCCGTGCCAGCGGTGTACGTACTTCGTGCGCCACCGCCTGGGCCAGCACGCGCTGGCTTTCCAGCAGCAACTGCAGCTGTTCGGCCATGTGGTTGAACGCCTTGGCCAAGGGGCGCACCAGCGCGGTACCCGCGCGCGGCGCGCGGCTGTCGAGCTGACCATCGCGCATCCGTCGCGCGGTCTGCGCCAGCTGCGATACATCGCGCCACAGCCGGTAGACCATCACGTACATCGGCAACGCCACCGCCACCATCAGGATCAGCAGGATGATGGCCACGCCGGAGGCCTCGCTGTCCTGCCAGCCTTCTTCAGGCAGGGCCTGGTCCAATGGTCCCAGGATCAACGCACTGCTGCTGTTGCCGATGCGCTGCAGGCTGCGCATGCTGTCCAGCTCGATCTGCACATGTCCCTTGTACAGGCCCTGGCGCTGTTTCGCCGGCACTATCTCGGCCGCTTCGGTCAACGGCATCAGCTGCAGCGGGTAGGCGAAATCGCTGTCCAGCTGGCGTGTCAGGGCTGGCCACTGTGCGGGCGGGGTTTCGGCGAATCGATGTTGCAGCATCGCGTGCGGGCCGCGCATTTCCGCCTGCAGGCTGGCCTCGGTGCGGTCTTCCAGCAGCGCATCCCAGGCCCACAACCCGAGCACGATCAGCAACAGATGGGCTACCAGGAAGCCGATGCCGTAGCGCAGGAAGTGGAAGGCATGGCCACGCATGGCCGACGGTGTGCGCTTCATCCCCATGCCGACCGGCTGAACAGGTAACCGCGGCCGCGCACGGTCTTGATCCGCTCGGGCTGTTCCGGGTTGTCGCCCAGCTTGCGCCGCAGGCGCGAGATGCGTGCATCGATCGAGCGGTCCAGGCCATCGAAGGCGATGCCGCGCAGGCCGCGCAGCAGCGCATCGCGGTCGAGGATCTGGCCCGCGTTGCCGGCCAGCAGGAACAGCAGGTCGAATTCGGCGGTGGTCAGCTCCAGCAGGCGGCCCTGCAGATGCACGTTGCGGGTGGACGGGTCGATGCTCAGTTCACCGAAACGCAGCGCTTCATCGCGTGGCTCGACCCGGCGGTGGCGGCGCAGGTGGGCGCGCAGCCGGGCCAGCAGCACCCGCGGTTCGATCGGCTTGCCGATGTAGTCGTCGGCGCCCAGTTCCAGCCCCAGCACCTGGTCGATGTTGTCGGTACGGGCGCTCAGCACGCAGATGATCCCGTCATAGTGGGGCCGGATCTGCCGACACACTTCGAAACCATCCTGGCCCGGCAGGCCGATGTCGAGCAGGACCAGCGCCGGCTTCTCGCTGAGGATTCGGGCGATCGCGCGCTGGCCGCAGCGCTCATGGGCGACCTGGTAACCGTGGCGCTGCAGGTAGTCGCTGACCATCGTGCCCAGCCGAGCGTCGTCTTCAACCAGTACGATATCCAGCATTTACAAGGCCTCCGGGGCACTTCCGTACCGCCGTGGCACGAGCGCGGCGATGCTATCCCAGCTGTCGGGCCGCCCGGGTCCTGGGGGCGGGCGCCATTCAGCCGGGGTTGCTGGCGCACGGGCCGGGCCTCAGGCCGGGCAATGACTTGGCGGCAGGTTAGCAATCCGGTTGTTACAAAACGTTACGCAAGGCGTGCCTGCGGTGACGGTCGCTGACAGCGCTACGACTGACGTGGCGCGCGGCGGGGCGGAGCATGGCAGCTCTCCCCATCCGCGTGCCGCCCTCATGCCGTCCGCTTCCTGCCCCGTGCTTTCCCTTGATTGCCATTGCCATGGAGGCCAGCGATGAGCGGCGTGGTCGGGGCCTGGCTGCCGCCTGCCGACGACGAGCAGCTGCTGCAGCAGCTGGCGCCGATGCTGCGGGCGCTGCAGCAGCGCGGCCGGGGTCGCATCGGTTACTGGACCGATGCCGACGCAGGACTGGCCCTCGGTCATTGCCGCGCGCCGACCGACATGCCGTTGCAGCCGCTCAGTTCCAGCTGCGGGCGCTACGTGCTGTGCCTGGATGGCCGCATCTACAACAGAGCCGCGCTGCAGTCGCAGCTGCGTGATCTGCCGCGCAGCTGCACCGATGCACGCCTGCTGCTGCAGGCCATCGTCGAGTGGGGCGTGCAGCGTGCGCTGTCGCGCATCGAAGGGGCGTTTGCGTTCAGCGTCTGGGACCGCCATGCGCATGAACTCTGGCTGGCGCGCGACCCGGTCGGCGAACGGCCGTTGTATTACGGGTGGTACCAGGGCCAGTTCCTGTTCGCTTCTGAGTTGAAGGCGCTGCAGGCCTTCGCCGGGTTTGCTCCCAGCATCGACCAGGATGCATTGAGCCTGCTGCTGCGCCATGACTATGTGCCCGCGCCGCACACCATCTATCGCGGCATCCACAAGCTGGTGGCCGGGGCGATGCTGCGCGTGGACCTCAACGACCATGCCGCCGGCGGATCAACGCAGGCGACGCAGGGAGGCCATCGTTACTGGTGCGCGCGCGATGCGATGCAATCCGCGCTGCAGGAGCCGTTGCAGCCGGCGCCCAGCCTCGAGCAGGCCACCGACCAGTTGGAGGTGGTGCTGCAGCAGGCGATCGCCGCGCGCATGCATTCACCCGTGGCCTGCGGTGCATTCCTGTCCGGGGGTACCGATTCCTCGCTGGTGGTGGCGATGATGCAGGCGCAGTCGGCGTTGCCGGTGGAAGCATGGACGGTGGGTTTCGACGACCCCGGTCACGACGAGAGCGACTGGGCCTCGCAGGTCGCGCGCCACCTGGGCGTGCATCACCACCTGCACAGGATGGACAGCCGGCAGGGCCTGGACCTGCTGCAGCGCTTGCCGCAGGTCTGGTGCGAACCGTTCGCCGATGCTTCGCAGCTGCCCACCTTGCTGGCCAGCGAACTGCTCGGCGCGCGCAAGCCGGTGGCGCTGACCGGCGACGGCGGCGACGAACTGTTCTTCGGCCATCCCAGCTATGGCCGTGCCTTGCGCAATGCGCGCCTGTGCGGTGGCCTGCCGGACTGGGTGCGCGACCTCGCGCGACGTGGCAGCAGCCGCTTGAACGTGGAGCGGGGGCGTCTTGGCGGTTGGCGGGCACTGGTGGCCGAAGTGGCGGCCAACGATGTGGAGGGGCATTACCTGCAGCGCGTTACCCGCTGGCGGCAGCCGACCCAGGTGGTATTGGGCGCACGCGAGCCGGCGACGATCTTCCAGCAGCAGGACACCGCACTGCCGGCAGAAGCGCGCATCCAGCTGCTGGATTTCCGTATGGATCTGGCCGAAGGCATTCTTGCCAAGGTCGACCGTGCCGGTATGGCGGCCGGCGTGGAAACACGCTCGCCCTTGCTGGACATGGAGGTGGTGCGCCTGGCCTGGCGCCTGCCGCAGCACCTGAAGTACCACGATGGTGAGCACAAGCTGATCCTCAAGCATCTGCTTTCGCGCTACCTGCCCGCGCCGCTGGTCTATCGTCCCAAGCGCGGCTTCGGCCCGCCGATGGCGCGCTGGCTGGCTGGCCCGCTGCGCGATTGGGCAGAAGCACTGCTCGATCCGCAGCTGCTGCGCAACCAGGGCTGCTTCGACGCGGTGCGCGTGCGCGCGATCTGGGAGGCGTTCCTGCGCGGCGAGCGCAAATGGCATACGCACCTGTGGAACGTGTTGATGTTCCAGGCGTGGTACCAGCACTGGCACGGCAACCGCGGGCGCTGAGTATTCCTTGCGCGACGAACTCATTCCGCCCTGCGTGGGGAGATCTTCGGTGGCCTCAGGAAAGCAGCGATCTGCGCGCCTGCTGCCGCAAGCCGAGCCTCGTCGGGGCGGGTAGGGGGCTGGGCAAAGTAAAGGGGGAGGTGACGGCCAACGGCCGGCGCCGGGGGACATTTGCCTAGGCCCCTACCTGCTCCGACGGGGCCCTTCAGCTCGCAGAGACCCGGACGAAGACGCGCTCCAGAATCCAGACGCCAGACAAAAAAAGACCCGGCAGAGGGAGGGATCTGCCGGGTCCGGATTGCATGGGGGGAGGGACCCATGCAATGAGCGTGGGCGTCGCGCCAGTGGCTGTTGCCAGTCGCATCCGCCGTGCATTTGTATTGATGCAATGCAGCATACGCCGATCATGCGGCATTGCAACAAAAATCACGAAGGCGCCGCGTTCGGCGCCTTGATGCCTTTCAGATCAAGGGGTTGATCAGGCGGCTGGGCCGCGGTAGCGGCAGCCCGAGGTGCAGGTTTCGTGCACCGTGATCTCGCTCAATGCCGGCAGGATGGGCTTGAGCTCGGCCCAGATCCATACGGCCAGATTCTCGCTGGTCGGGTTCTCCAGGCCGGGGATGTCATTGAGGTAGTGGTGGTCCAGGCGGTCGTAGATCGGCTGGAACGCCGCCTTCACATCGCCGAAATCCATGATCCAGCCGGTCTGCGCACCCGGCTCGCCCTCAACCTTCAGTTCCACCCGGAAGGAGTGGCCGTGCAGACGCGCGCATTTGTGCCCCGGCGGCACGTTGGGGAGGCGATGCGCCGCCTCGAGCATGAAGACTTTGAAGATTTCCATGCCCCGATTGTACGCCGCAGGCGCCCGATCAGCCCGATCCCGCGTTGTCCTTCTGTGAAGAAATTCTTTCCATCCGGATGAAGAGATGATAGTTTCTCTTATATCCGTATGAAGAGATGTTATTGGCCGCAGCCCGGCCAGGCATGGATTACTGCGGAACTTACCTCGTCCTTCCACTACCTCCCCCACATCGTCATGCCCCAGCACACCCTGCTTGTGGCGGCCCTGGCCGTCGCTCTGGCCGCGCCTTTGTCTGCCGCCGCCGAAACCACCGCTGACGCCAGCGGCGAAGCCAGTACCCTGGCTGCCGTGCGCGTCACCGGTTCCAACATCAAACGCGCTGACACGGAAGCCTCCAACCCCGTGCAGGTGATTGGCCGCCAGCAGCTGGAACAGACCGGCAAGGCCACCGTGGCCGATGTGCTGCGCTCGATCTCGGCCAACACCGGCAACGCCAGCAACGAGACCACCAACAACGGTTGGGCGTCGGGCTCGGCCGGCATCGGCCTGCGCGGTCTCTCGCAGAAGAACACGCTGGTGCTGCTCAACGGCCGGCGCCTGGCCAACTACGGCTTCCCGGCCGGCGGCCTGTCGGACACCTTCGTCGATCTCAACGCGCTGCCGCTGGTGGCTGTCGAACGCATCGAAGTGCTCAAGGACGGTGCATCCGCGGTGTACGGCAGTGATGCAGTGGCCGGTGTGGTCAACATCATCACCCGGCAGAACTTCGAAGGCGCCGAGATCGGCGGCAGCTTCGGTGGCGCCGACCAGGGCGGCCTGCACGAGCAGAACCTGAAGTTCGTCGGCGGTCTGGGCGACATCGACAAGGACGGCTACAACATCCTCTTCAGCCTGCAGGCCTACAACCGCGAGCGACTGGACCAGGACGAGCGCAACCTGACCAAGAGCGGCATCTACAGCGACCAGCCCGGCGGCCGCTGGAACGGCTGGTCGGCCAAGGGCGCACGCTATCTGGTCAATGGCACCTCCGTGCCGATGCTCGATGCCAACGGCAACTGCCCCACCGGCACCACCCGCGTGGCCAGTGCACCGATCGACGGTCTGGCCGGTGACACCTGCGGCTTCAACCAGGCCCCGTTCACCACCCTGATTCCGTCCACCAAGCGCTACCAGGCTTACGCCAACGGCACCTTCCGCCTCGGCGACAACGTCGAAGCCTTCGGCGAAGTGCTGTACAGCCAGATCAAGAGCGCGGCGTGGTTCGGCAGCAGCCCGTTCTTCACCCTGGAAAGCGGTCGCTTCGCACTGAACGCGCAGACCGGCCTGGCCGAGCCGGTGTCGTCCAACCTGCCGGCCAGCAATCCGCACAACCCGTACGGCCGCGCGATCCCGATCGAATACACCTTCTTCGACCTCGGCGGCACCATCAAGACCAACCGCTCCACCGCCTATCGCGGTGTGTTCGGGCTGCGTGGCAACACCGAGAAGTGGGACTGGGAAGTGGCCGCATTCGGTGCGCGCAGCAGCGAGCGCGAAACCGTCTCCGGCGGCTTCGCCAACCGCTGGGCACTGGCCAATGCGCTGGCGACCGGCAGCTACAACCTGCTGAATCCGGCGGCCACGCCGCAGTCGGTGCGCGATTCGATCAACATCGCCACCCTGCGTCCGGCCGAGTCGGTGCTGCAGGGCATCGACGCGAAGATCTCCGGCAGCCTCGGCCATACCTGGGCCGGCGACATCGGTTTCGCTGCCGGTGCCGAATGGCGCCGCGAGAAGCTCGATTCGAACAACCCGTGGCAGATCGATGCCGGCCTGCAGGTGCGCCCGGCCATCGCTGAAGTGCATGGCGAACGCAAGGTCAGCGCCGCCTATGCCGAGGTCAACGTGCCGCTGGCTTCGACCTTGGAACTGTCCGCCGCCGCCCGCGCCGATCATTACGATGACTTCGGCGACGCGTTCTCGCCCAAGCTCGGTCTGCGCTGGCAGCCGCTGGATTTCCTGCTGGTGCGTGCGTCCGCGTCGAAGGGCTTCCGTGCGCCGTCGCTGTCGGAGAATTCCAACAGCACCAGCATCGCCTACGGCAGCGTGGTCGATCCGCGTGATCCGGACGTGCCGGGCTCGCGGCAGAACCCGACCTTCTTCACCGTCGGCAACAGCGACCTGAAGCCGGAGCGCACCAAGAGCGTGAACTTCGGGGTGGTGCTGTCGCCGTGGGCGAACACCAACCTGAGCATCGACTACTACCGCATCCAGCTGGACAACCTGGTCGGTACCAACAACACCCAGACCCTGGTCAACGACAACGTGGCTGGTGCTGTGCAGCGCGATGAGCGCGGCAAGCTGCAGGCGGTCTACAACCGCTACCAGAACCTGAGCGAGCTGAAGACCTCGGGCATCGACGTCGAGCTGCGCCAGCGCATCCCGACCACCGCCTTCGGTGACTTCACCGTGACCTCGGCCTACACCCACGTGCGCGACTACCGGCGCCCGACCGTGGTCGGTGGCCCGTTGGTGGACTATGCGGGCAGCAACCTCGGCGCCACCCTGCCGAAGAACAAGGCCACCACCACCCTGGACTGGAAGTACAGCGACTACACCGCTGCGGTGACCTGGTACTACACCAGTGGCTACGACCAGAAGGCCAGCACCGCCGCCGCTGCGGTGCAGAACCGCGTCGACGCCTACAACCAGTTCGATCTGTACCTGGGCTACACCGGCATCGAGAACCTGACCGTGTATGCCAAGGTGCAGAACCTTGGTGACAAGACGCCGCCGTACGACGCCTCGTTCCCGGGCATCCGCGCGCCGTACGACTTCAGCCAGTACGACCTGCGTGGCCGCTACTTCACGCTGGGCTTCGATTACCGCTTCTGATCCACCCGCCGCGGCCGGCCACCCTGTGTGGCCGGCCGTGTTGCCATGTTCCTGGGGAGTCACCGTGTCCTTCCGCCGCCGTGCTGTTTTCCCGCTGTTGCTTGCCGTCGCCACCGCCGTATCGCTGCCCTCTGCGGTGCATGCGCAGAGCGCCTATTTCTTCCCGCAGACCACCGATGCAGCGGCCTTCGATACCGCCATTCCCACGCCGGAGCAGTTCCTCGGTTATCCGATCGGCAGCCGTTACACCCGCCACGACCAGCTGGTGGCTTACTTCCAGGAGCTGGCCAAGCACTCGGACAAGATCAGCGTGCGCGAGATCGGCCGCAGCTATGAGGGCCGCCCGCTGCTGATTGCCACGGTCACCGCTGCCGGCAACCACGCGCGGCTGGAACAGATCCGCCAGCAGCACGCGACCCTGGTCGATCCGGCGCAGCCGCGCAGCGCTGCCGGTGACAGTCCGGTGGTGGTGTGGCTGGGCTACAGCGTGCACGGCAACGAGACCTCCAGCGGCGAAGCCGCGATGCTGACCGCTTACTACCTGGTGGCCAACCGCAGCGCGGAAACGCAGCAGTGGCTGCAACAGGCGGTGGTGCTGTTCGACCCGGCGCAGAATCCCGATGGCCGCGACCGCGCCGCCAACTGGCACAACGCCTGGGCGTCAGATCCGGCCTCGGCCGATCCGGCCGACAAGGAGCACGTCGAACCGTTCCCGCAGGGCCGCACCAACCACTATTTCACCGATCTCAACCGCGATTGGCTGGCGCTGACCCAGCAGGATTCGCGACCCAAGGTGGCGCAGTTCCACCAGTGGTACCCGAACGTGCAGATCGACTTCCACGAGATGGGCAAGGACAGCACGTACTACTTCGAGCCCTCGCCGAAGAGCATGCATAGTCCGTTGATCCCGGCGGCGTCGTACGAGTTCAACAAGACCCTGGCCAAGTACCACGCCCAGGCACTCGATGCACTGGGTTCGCTGTACTACACCGGTGAGAACTTCGACAATTTTTCGCCCGTGTACGGCTCGACCTATCCGGATTTCCACGGCGCGGTTGGTGTCACCGTCGAACAGGCCAGTTCGCGTGGTCGCGTGCAGGAATCGGTGAATGGCCTGCTGACGTTCCCGTTCACCATCCGCAACCAGGTTGCCACCGGTCTGGGCACGGTACGGGGTGCGGTGACCGAGCGCAGCGCGCTGTTCGATCTGCAGAAGCAGTTCTTCCAGAGCGCGCTGAAGCAGGCCGCGCAGCAGCCGGTGAAGAGCTTCGTGTTCGGCGACGCGCATGATCCGGCATTGACCCGACGCCTGCTGGAACTGCTGTTGCTGCACAGGATTGAAGTGCATGCGCTGGATCGCGCCGTCACCGTGGATGGCCAGCGTTTCGAAGCGGGCACTGCCTACGTGGTGCCGGTGCAGCAGGCGCAGTTCCGGCTGGTCCATTCGATCTTCGCCGAGACCCCGCCGATCAAGGGCGACGTGTTCTACGGCAGCACCAGCTATGCGATCGCACCGGCCTACGGCGTGGCCTCTGCCGGCAGCCGCAGCCGCATCGACGGCGGCGCCCGCGTGCTTGAGGTTCCCGCAGTACAGGGCGGGGTGATTGGTGGTGAAGCGGGCTTCGCCTACGTGATCGACTGGCGCGACTACAACGCGGGCCGCGCACTGGCCGGCCTGCAGGCCAAGGGCTTGTCCACGCGTGCCACCTTCCAGCCGTTCACCGCCAGCACCGCACAGGGTGACGTGGCCTTTGCCGGTGGCAGCATCGTGGTGCCGGTGGCGGGACAGCCGCTGCAGGGCGCGGCGCTGCAGGAGGCGGTCACCGCCGCTGCGCGGGCCGCTGGCGTGCAGGTGCATGCACTGGCCAGCGGTCGCAGCCGCGATGGCATCGACCTTGGCAGTGACGGCGTCAAGGCACTGCGCAAGCCCGCCGTCGCGCTGGTGATGGGCGAGGGCGTGGCCGCCACCGAAATCGGTTCGGCCTGGTTCCTGCTCGACCAGCAGCTGCGCTTGCCGGCCAGCAAGCTGGACCCGCAGCAGCTGGGCAAGGTATCGCTGGACCGCTACACCACCATCGTGCTTTCCGGCGGCACCTACACGGGCATCGACGCAACCGCGGTAGCGGCATTGAAGCGCTGGATCCAGGCCGGTGGATCACTGGTCACCTATGGCAGCGCTTCGAAGTGGGCGATCGAACAGAAGCTTGCCGACGGCGAGAAGCTGGGCAAGGAGGAGGACGCAGGCGACACCGCGCGCCGCGCTTTCGGTGATCAGCGAGATATCGCCGCGATCGAGCGTGTCAGCGGCAACATCCTCAGCGCCGACGTCGATCCCAGCCATCCTTTGGCGTTCGGCGTGCCGCGCCGACAGCTGGCGATCAACAAGGAGAACACGGTCATCCTGCAGCCGAGCACGAACGGGTTTTCCACGGTGGTACGGATCGACGACACGCCACGGGTAAACGGGTATCTGTCCGAGCGCAACCGCAGTCGCGTGGCTGGCAGTGCGTGGCTGCTGGTGTCGGCGCAGGGGCAGGGCAACGTGATCCTGTTTGCGGATGATCCGGCGCATCGCAAGTACTGGCATGGCACCGACCGGTTGCTGATCAATGCGATCTTCTTTGGGAATCTGGTGAATCCGGCGAAAGCGCGGGGTTGAGGCATTACGCGCCGAATTGACGCTGGGATAGGGAGGACGGATGGGCCGCGCAGGACACGCCGCAAGTACGTCCCTGTAGGCTCGTAGGCGCCATCCATGGCGCCTGCGGTCCTGCGCGGCCCATCCGTCCTCCCCAGACAGTTTCCTGCGGGCGCGGATGCATCAAACCCAAGGCGGGAGCAAGGGCAAATGCAAAAGCAAAAGCTGGAATTTCGGCTTTTGCTTTTGTCTTTGAATTTGAACTTGATCCTTCTTCTCCCGGCTATCCGGCGGGACAAGAAGGCGCTGGTAATGATGGAAGCGGCGTAGGGCGGAGTGGACGCAAAACCGTGAGCGCCATGGATGGCGCGATCGAGCCCCCATGGATGGGTTTACGGCGTGTTTTGCGCCCACTCCGCCCTGCGCCGCCTCAAGCCAAGCCCACCGCCAGCTCTCAAACCATTCGGCAGCCAGCAACAAAAAAGGGACGACGCGTCAGCGTCGTCCCCCGATAAGCAGCCCCCGCGCAGCGGGAGACGCCATCCCTGTCAGCCGGGATCAGCTGGCGCGACCGCCGCCGCCGCCCTGGCCGCGGCCACGACCGCCACCCGTATTGGCACCGCCACCGCGACGCTGGCCCTGACCGGCACCTGCGCCCGCGCGCTGCTGGCCGTTGCCAGCACCCTCGCGGCGGCCACCGCCGGCCTTCTTCGGGCCTGCGTGTGCATGACGCGGCGCATCGCCGTGCGGACGGCGCGCGTGGGTCTTGCGCGGCACGCGCTCGCCGGTATCGGCCTCGGCCTTGCCCGGAGCACTGTTGCCCCAGCGGATCGGCGTCTGCAGCTCGAAGCCCGGCACATCGCGGATGTCCATGTCGCGGCCCAGCAGGCGCACGATCGCGCGCAGCAGCTTCACTTCGTCCTGCGCAACCAGCGAAATCGCTTCACCGGTAGCACCGTTGCGGCCGGTACGGCCAATGCGGTGCACGTAGTCTTCGGCCACCATCGGCAGATCGAAGTTGATCACCTTCGGCAGCTCGTTGATGTCGATACCGCGCGCGGCGATGTCGGTGGCCACCAGCACGGTCACGCGGCCGGCCTTGAAGTCGCCCAGCGCACGCAGGCGCTGGCCCTGGCTCTTGTTGCCGTGGATCGCCGCGGTCTTGATGCCGGACTTTTCCAGGAACGCGGCCAGCTTGTCGCTGCCGTGCTTGGTGCGGGCAAACACCAGGGTCTGCTCGCGGCTGTCCTGCGCCAACAGGTGCAGCAGCAGATCGCGCTTGCGGCTGGCATCGACCGGATGCACCTTGTGGGTGATGGTCTCGGCCACGGTGTTCTTCGGCGTGACCTGGATCTGCTCCGGGTTGCGCATGAACTCCAGCGCCAACTGCCGGATGTTGTCCTCGAAGGTGGCCGAGAACAGCAGGGTCTGACGGTTCTGCTTGGGCAGCTTGGCCAGGATGCGCTTGATCGAGGGCAGGAAGCCCATGTCCAGCATGCGGTCGGCTTCGTCCAGCACCAGCAGTTCAATGCCGGACAGGTCGATGCTGCGACGCTCCAGATGGTCGATCAGGCGGCCCGGGCAGGCCACCAGCAGGTCCACGCCGCGACGCAGGATGTCGAGCTGGTTGCCCATGCCGACGCCGCCGTAGATGCAGGCGCTGGGGATGCGCAGGTACTTGCTGTAACCGCGCAGGCTGTCATGCACCTGGGTGGCCAGTTCGCGGGTCGGTGCCAGGATCAGCGCGCGCGGCTTGCGCGGGCCGGTGCGCACTTCCTGCGAAGCGGTGCCCAGGTGCTGCAGCAGCGGCAGGCCGAACGCGGCGGTCTTGCCGGTGCCGGTCTGTGCGCCGGCCAGCAGGTCGCGACCGGCCAGCACCAGCGGGATCGCCTGCTGCTGGATCGGGGTCGGGGTTTCGTAGCCCTGCTCGGCGAGCGCACGCAGCAGGAAGGGCGCAAGGCCCAGGGATTCAAAAGACATCGAGATTGCTCCAAGTACAGTTAACGCCTGTCCGAACGGACAGACGGGGGCAGATCAAACTGATCGGCTGACTCGGAGCGTTCCCGTGAACCGCGCTGCGAGAATTGGGTGCAGCCAACGCGAAGCGCAGGCTGGAATGCGTGACGAACGGCGTCGGAGTGGGGGCGGGCGATGGGGCGGACCCCTGTCGCCGGCGATCCCGGAGGGAAACGGACGGCCGCTGCAGACCCGCATAGTCTAGCGGAAGGATGAGACCTCACGCAAAACAGGCTGTTCAGGTTGGGGTTTCCGGCATGGCTGCGCCCTGCACCCGCCGAGGCCAAGGCAACGGCAACGGCAAAAGCCGGGTTCCTGTGGGATGGCGGGGTGGGTCCGGTTGCGGGGGACGCCGCAAGTGCGTCCCTGTAGGCTTGGCCGCGGCATCCATGCCGCGGACACCCCCGCAACCGGACCCACCCCGCCTTCGACAGATCCCCGCAATCTGTCGGGATGGCATGGCCTGCTCTTGGTGGGTGTCGACCTAGGTCGACACGGTAGATCCACGCTATGCGTGGATCTACGTTCAATTGTCGAAATATTTGATTTCGATGGAGATCCATCCACGCATGGCGTGGATCTACCAACCGTCATCGGGAAACTGTCGAAGGTGGGGCGGTGTCGGATTGCGGGGTGTCAGCCGCATGGATGCGGCTGCCAAGCCCCCAGGGATGGGTTTACGGCGTCCCCGCAATCCGACACCGCCCCGCCATCCCACGGAATGCCGCTTTGGCCGTTGCTCGGGCTTTGGCTTGAAAGCTTCTGCAGGTGCAGGGCGCAGCCCTGCCTAACACCCCCCACTACGGTAGGGTGAGGCGATGCCGCGCTGCAGCTTGGCTGCGCCGCATATTTGATTACACTTGAAACTTGTTTGCCCACGACTCCGGACACCCACCATGAAGCTTGGTTCCTTGAAGGAAGGCGGCCGCGACGGCACCCTGATCGTCGTCTCGCGTGACCTGCGCCACGGCGTACGCGCCACCGGCATCGCCGCCACCCTGCAGTTGGCCCTGGAGGACTGGAGCCATCTGGCCCCGCGCCTGAACGCCCTGTATGACTCGCTCAATGCCGGTGACGCCGATGGCGTGTTCGATCTGGACCCGCTGACCCTGGCCGCGCCGATGCCGCGCGCCTACGAATTCGTTGACGGCAGCGCCTACCTGCCGCACGTCGAGCGCGTACGTCGCGCCCGCGGCGCCGAGGTGCCGGAGAGCTTCTACAGCGATCCGCTGATGTACCAGGCCACCAGTGCCGGATTCTACGGCCCGCGCGATGCGGTCAAGGTGGTCAGCGAGGACTACGGCATCGATCTGGAAGCAGAGATCGTGGTGATCACCGACGACGTGCCGATGGCGGCCACGCCGGAGCAGGCCGCCGGCCACATCCAGCTGATCGGCCTGGTCAACGACGTCTCGCTGCGCAATCTGATCCCGGGCGAGCTGGCCAAGGGCTTTGGCTTCCTGCAGTCCAAGCCGCGCTCGGCGTTGTCGCCGGTGTTTGTCACCCCCGATGAGCTGGGCGCTGCCTGGCAGGACAGCAAGGTGCACCTGCCGCTGCTGACCCACATCAACGATAAGTGGTTCGGCGCGCCGGAAGCCGGTGTCGACATGCAGTTCAACTTCGCCCAGCTGGTTGCACACGCGGCGAAGACGCGTCCGCTCAGTGCCGGCACCATCGTCGGCTCGGGCACCATCGCCAACGAAGACACCAGCAAGGGCGCTTCCTGCTTCGCCGAGCAGCGCGTGGTGGAAACCCTGCGCGACGGCAAGCCGAGTACGCCGTTCATGTCCTTCGGCGATGTGGTGCGCATCGAAATGCTCGATGCCGCCGGCAACAGCATCTTCGGTGCGATCGAGCAGCGTATCGAACAGGCGGCCAAGCCCTGAGCATGGAGGCGGCGATGGAGATTCCGGTCGACGACGGCATCGTGCTGTACACCTACTGGCGATCCAGCGCCGCCTACCGCGTGCGCATCGGCCTGGCATTGAAAGGCCTGGCCTTCGAAGCACGACCGGTGCATCTGGTGCGCGAGGGCGGTGAGCAGCATCATGACGCCTATCGCGGGCTCAACCCGCAGCAGCTGGTGCCGACGCTGCTGCATGACGGTCACGTGCTGACCCAGTCGCTGGCGATCCTGGAGTATCTGGAAGAGCGCTTCCCGCAGGTGCCGCTGCTGCCGGCCGACGCTGCTGGCCGCGCACGCGTGCGGGCGCTGGCGCAACTGGTGGCCTGTGACATCCATCCGATCAACAACCTGCGGGTGATGCAGTACCTGGAGCGCGATCTGCAGTTGCCTGCCGATGCACGCACGCAATGGACGCTGCACTGGATGGCCGAAGGCTTCGCGGCGATGGAGGCGATGCTGGCCGCCAGCGTAGACACCGGCAGGTTCTGCCACGGTGACCGCCCGGGTCTGGCTGACATCTGCCTGTTGCCGCAGTTGTACAACGCGCATCGGTTTGGTCTGGATCTGGCGCCGTACCCGTTCCTCCGCCGGATCGAGACCGCCTGCCAGCAGCTCGACGCATTCACCGGTGCACGTCCGGAAAACCAGATCGACGCTGCCTGACGTGCCGCGGTGCTCGCCGGGCATGGCCCGGCGCTACCGCTGTTTGTCGTCCCCTTCCTGCAACTGCCGCAGGTCGTCGCGGAACAACCGGTAGGCGTCCTCGCGCCGCGTTTCATCCTTCTGCCGCAGTACCCAGGCCGGATGCACGGTGGCGTAACCACGGGTGCCGTCGTCCAGTACGTGCCAGCGGCCGCGGTCGCGCATCAGATTGAAGCCGTTGCCGAACAACGCGGTCGCTGCGGTGGCACCCAGGCAGACGATCACCTGCGGTTTCACGCGTGCGATCTCGCCCTGCAGCCACGGCCGGCAGGCGTGCACATGGCGGCTCTCAGGGCGTTTATGCAGGCGCACCTTGCCGCGCCGCTCGTGGTGGAAATGCTTCACCGCGTTGGTCAGGTACAGCGTGCTGCGTTCGATGCCCAGTTCCTGCAGCGCGCGGTCCAGCAGCTTGCCGGCCGGTCCCGCAAAGGGGCGACCACTCAGGTCCTCGACATCGCCGGGCTGTTCGCCCACCAGTATGATGCGTGCATCGGCACGACCTTCGCCGAACACGGTCTGGGTGGATGCCTCCCATAACGGACACTGCCGGCAGACGGCTGCTTGCTGGCGCAGTGCCTGCAGGCTGCCATCGTCCGCAGCGGCATCGATGGCACCGTTCGGCCGCGCTGGAATACGTCGTTGCGGGGCCTGCGCCGGCCGATCGTGCATCTCCTGCACGCGGTTGGCCGCATCGCGCACAAGGCCAGGCAACAGCTGTGCTTCGGGAAGGTGCTTCCAGTACCGGGTGGGCATTTCCTGCTGCATCATCCGCGTGTTGAGCCGCGCCGGATTGAAGATGCTGGCGTAATAGGTCTGCCACAGCGTTTCGCGTGCGTCTTCGGCGGGGGCATCCTGGCGGGTGCCGCCATCGCCGAACCATAGCGCGCTGCCATCCCACTGCACGCTGCGCGTGGGCGTCAGGATCGCCCAGCGCATGCCGGCGAAACGGCGGGCGAAGAACGGTGCAACGCGGTCGACGATGTTGTGATCGGGCTCGAACCAGGCGATGAACGTGTCGGTCTCGCCGGGCACCTCGCGGAAGCGCACGAAGGCCTTCATCTTGTGCGTATCGCGGCGCACCGCCTGCGCCAGCGCCATCAAACGCAGCACATCAGCATCGGCGGGATTGGACAGCACCGTACGTTCGCCGTGGGCGATGCGCCACAGCAGGCGGTACAGCAACGGCAGGCGCTGCGGATCGCGATGACACAGGCAGGTCGCGGCCAGTTCCACGAAGTCGCGCGGCACGTTCGGTGCGGTGGCACCGTCGGGCAACGGCGCCTGCTGGACCGCTGGCGCATCCAGCAGGGACGACTCGGAATCCATCAGCCAGTCCAGCTGTTCAGGGCGCACGCCGCGCAGCAACGCCTCCCGCGCCGCGTTGCGCCAGGCGTCCAGTGACCACGGCGGGTCCACCCGCAAAGACCAGCGTTGCATCTCAGACAGCGGGCGCGGCATCGAACAGCGAGCCCTGGCGCGGCGGTGGGGTCAGCTTCGCGCGCAGCGCCGTCGGATCATCCAGCGCGTTGCGGGGATGGTGGTCGGCCAGCTGCACGAACGGCAGCAGCTTGCTCATCGGTGCCTTCAGCCGGGCCAGGTCGGCCACGCGCAGGCGGCCGTGGCGGCGCGCCATCAGCACACGCTTGACGTTGCGCACGCCCAGTCCGGGCACGCGCAGCAATAGTTCCTGCGGCGCACGGTTCAGGTCCACCGGGAAGCGCTCGGGATGCCGGATCGCCCAAGCCATCTTCGGATCGATGTCCAGATCCAGCATGCCGCCCTGGGTGGTGTCGGTGATCTCCTCCACGCCGTAGCCGTAGAAACGCAGCAGCCAGTCGGCCTGGTACAGGCGGTGCTCGCGCTGCAGCGGGGGTGGTTGCAGCGGCAGCTGGCGGCTCGCATCGGGAATCGGGCTGAAGGCGGAGTAATACACCCGGCGCATGCGGTAGTTGCCGTAGAGGCTGTCGGCACTGGTCAGGATCTGCTGGTCGCTGGCACCGTCGGCACCGACGATCATCTGCGTGCTCTGCCCGGCAGGGGCGAAGCGGGGAGGGCGAGGGCGTGCGCTGCGGGTGGATAGCGGGGCGATCACGGCCGGCGCCTTGCGGGCCTCCTTGGCTTCTTCGATACGCCAGCGCAGCTCACCCATCGCGCCGCGGATCGATGTGCTGGTCTTTTCCGGGGCGAGGGTGGCCAGGCCCGCTTCGGTGGGCAGTTCAACATTGATTGACAGGCGATCGGCGTAACGTCCCGCAGCGGCCAGAAGCTCTGGCGATGCCTCGGGGATGGTCTTCAGATGGATGTAACCGGCGTACCGATGCTCCTCGCGCAGCCGTCGTGCCACTTCCACCATGCGTTCCATCGTGTAGTCCGCATTGCGGATGATGCCGCTGGAAAGGAACAGGCCCTCGATGTAGTTGCGCTTGTAGAAGTCCAGGGTGAGCGTGACCACCTCGTCCACGCTGAAACGCGCGCGCTGCACGTTGCTGGACACCCGGTTAACGCAGTAAGCGCAGTCGTAGACGCAGAAGTTGGTCAGCAGGATTTTCAGCAGCGACACGCAGCGGCCATCGGGCGTGTAGCTGTGGCAGATGCCCATGCCTTCGGTACTGCCGATGCCGCCGGAGGCGCGCGAATCGCGCTTGCCCGCACCGCTGGAGGCGCAGGAGGCATCGTATTTTGCGGCGTCGGCAAGGATGGCCAGCTTGCGTATGGTTTCCATTGAAGGAACCTACGGACAAGAGGTCTCATTGGATGAGACAGCCGGTGAACAATTCAGCAAACAACGCCGGGCATGGCCCGGCGCTACCAGTGGCGGGCAGGTAGCGCCGGGACATGCCCGGCGGATACCCGTGTCAGAACCCGTGGGTAATGCTCGGCGCGCCGGCCGAGAAGTCCGCATAGGGATCATGCTCGCCGCTGCCGCCTTCGGACAGGCGGAACTTCAGCGCCAGCCCATCGCGTGAGTCGGCCGCACGCAGTGCCTCTTCCTGATCGATGGTGCCGTTCTTGGCCAGACGGAACAGGCACTGGTCGAAGCTCTCCATGCCTTCTTCCAGCGAGGCCTCCATTGCTGCCTTGATCTCGTGCACCTGGCCGCGACGCAGCAGGTCGCGGATCATCGGCGTGTTGATCAGCACTTCGGTGGCCGGCAGGCGGCGCCCCTCTTTGTTCTTCACCAGGCGCTGGCTGACCACCGCACGCAGGTTCAGCGCGAGGTTCATCAGCACGTTCTTGTGGGCGCTTTCCGGGAAGAAGTTGAGGATGCGCTCGATGGTCTGGTCGGCGTTGTTGGAATGCAGTGTGGCCAGGCACAGGTGGCCGGTTTCGGCGAAGGCAATGGCGGCCTCCATCGTTTCCGCATCCAGGATCTCACCGATCAGGATCACGTCGGGTGCTTCACGCATCGCATTCTTCAGCGCGGCGTGGAAGGTATGGGTATCCAGCCCGACCTCGCGCTGGTTGACGATCGACATCTTGTGCTTGTGCAGGTACTCGATCGGGTCCTCGATGGTGAGGATGTGACCGGTGGTGGTGCTGTTGCGGTGATCGATCATCGACGCCAGCGAGGTGGACTTGCCGGAGCCGGTGGACCCCACCACCAGCACCAGCCCGCGCGGGGTCATGATGACGTCCTTCAGCACCTGCGGCAGGTTGAGCTCTTCGATGCTCGGAATCCTGCTGCGGATGGCGCGGATGACCATGCCCACTTCACCGCGCTGCTTGAACACGTTGACGCGGAAACGCCCGGCATCGGCCAGGGCGATGGCCATGTTGAGCTCCAGCTCGCGCTCGAACTGGGGCACCTGGCCCTCGTCCATCAGCGAGTAGGCGATTTTCTTCACCATTCCCGGCGGCAGGCCGGTATTGCCGAGCGGATACAGCTTACCCTCGATCTTGATGTAGACCGGCGCGCCGGTGGTCAAGAACATGTCCGAAGCGTTCTTTTCGGTCATCAGCTTCAGGAAGTAGCCGATATCCATTGCGAATTTTCCCCAACGAAACTGCCGGTGCCCGTTGCAAGCACGGTACCGGCTTGACGACAATGGCCGCGAACCGACAACCGGTACGGCCTCCCCAATGAAACGACTTAGCTTCGCACGAATGCGCCACAGCCTGTATGTGATGGCGTTTGCATTCGCACTCTCTGCCCCCGTCTGGGCGCAGGACGGCGCGTTGGAACTGGCGCAGGCCCGGCAGGCGGTGGACAAAGCCACCCAGGCCGATGCCGACCAGTACGCCCCGGACCTGATCGGGCTGGCCCGCCAGGGACTGGAGCAGGCCCAGCGTGCCGCGGGCGACCGCCGCGAGCGCAAGAACGCACCGGCCATGGCCCTGCGTGCCACCGCGGACGCCGATCTGGCCCGTGCTCGTAGCGAGGAAGCCACGGCGACCGCACAGCTGCAGTTGCGCCGCAACGAGGTCAACCAGCTGCAACGCCAGTTGTCGACCGGGGAGGACCGCCGATGAAGACGATTTCCGCCCTCACCCTGGCCACGCTGCTGGCCCTGCCGACGCTGGCCCTGGCCGCCGACAACCCGATGGTCGGCCAGCTGAGCCAGCGCCTGCTGTCGATCCAGGCCAATCCGGACACCGCCGAGCTGGGTGCCTTCGAGCGCATGCAGGCGCAGCAGGCCATCGCGACCCTGGAGAAGGCCAAGCGCCGCGACCAGGAGCTGGCCACCTACCTGGCCGAGCGCCGGGTCGAGATCGCCGAGACCGCTGTGCGGGCTGCGCTGGCCGCGCGCGAGGTGGACCGTCTGGAGCGCACCCGCAGCGACCTGCTGATCGAGGCCAGCCGCCGCGATGCCGCCCGCGCCCGCCAGGAAGCCGAGCAGCTGCGCATGCAGGCGCAGATGCAGGCAGAAGAGGCTGAACGCCTGCGCCAGGCGGCTGAGGCCGAGACCCTGGCCCGCCAGGATGCCGAAAACGCCCTGACCAGCGTGGCCGGCAAGCAGCAGCAGCGCCTCAGCTCGGCCCAGCAGAACGCGGCCAAGCTGGCCCGTGAGGAAGCTGAGCTGGTGTCCGGGCAGAAGCTGCCGGGCTCAAGGTTCGATAGCCGCGGGGAGGTCTTCACTTTCGCCGGTGACGCGTACGCTGCCGGGGCCTCGAGCCTGTCCGGTGGCGCCCGCAACCAGGCCAAGGCCTTGGCCGAGTACGTGAACATCGGCAAGAAGGGCAGGATCCGCATCGAGGCCTACGACAGTGCCAATGGCGTAGGCCAGAAGCGCGCCGAGGCACTGCGCGACGCGCTGGTTTCAGCCGGCGTCGCCAGTAGCCGGATCCAGGTTGCCGGCAAGAAGGCCGCCTCCACCCGGGCCCGCTCGGCCGAGGTCGTGATCGCGCCGTAATTGCTTGATATTGTTTGTTTTTCGTTGTGTTGAGTATTCAGCCTGAACCCCGCCTCGGCGGGGTTCGGTCTTTTTGCCGCAGGGGCTTGAACCCCGTCCAGAGCAAGCGTAGGGTCAATCGTCCGGGACGCAATAACGCGGACCGGACGATGGGAGGGCCGGGCCGATGCAAGCAGGGCGCGAACCGCAGCAGATCGACGTGCGCAGGCCAGTGCCGCACTTCGTTGTGGGCACCCATGTGGGCATCGACCGGCACTCCTCCATGAACAACGCCCCGTGCCTTGCGGCCGGGGCGTTCGTGTATCTGTCGAAGGAGGTCCATCATGTTTGAAGATCAGCCCCAGAGCGAGATCGACGCCCGTCGCGCGCGCGATCCGGAGTTCCGGGCACTCCATGACCAGCACCGCAAGTTGAACAAGAAGTGCATGGATGCGGAGTTGGGTGTACTCCCGATCGATGATGTCACCCTGGGTCGAATGAAGCGCGAGAAGCTGCTGGCCAAGCAACGCCTTCTGCGAATGTATGAAACACCGCTTGCAACGTCGTCCCCCACGCATTGACGCACCCCTGTCGTGCCCGGAATGGCATGACCCGGCCATCGATGGCCCTGCCAGGCACCCCTGACCTGGCAACGCGGCGCCGCTGAACGCAGGCGTCGCGCCAAGGCACCACACGCGGTGGTGCCTTGGCCCTGCAGGCACGTCCCCCGATGCGGGCGGTACCGGTCTCCTCGTCGATCCGGGGCCGTCCGCATCCCTTTTGGGGCGGGCTGTCGCCTTGGCATCGAACCGGCCTGACTTTCGTCGCCATCCGTCGGATAATCATCGGTCCGGCCCTGCGTGGCGCGAACCGAAGTCCCCCGAATGCCCATCCATTCTTCCGTCCTCGAACTCATCGGCCAGACCCCGATCGTCAAGGCCCAGCGCCTGGATGCAGGCGTCTGCGAGCTCTACCTGAAGCTCGAAAGCGCCAACCCGGGCGGATCGATCAAGGATCGCATCGGCCTGTCGATGATCGAGGCGGCAGAAAAGCGCGGCGATCTGAAGCCTGGCGCCACCCTGGTCGAAGGCACCGCCGGCAACACCGGCCTGGGCCTGGCACTGGTGGCCCAGCAGAAGGGCTACAAGCTGATCCTGGTGGTCCCGGACAAGATGAGCCGGGAGAAGATCTTCAACCTGAAGGCGATGGGTGCCGAAGTGCGCCTGACCCGCTCGGACGTGGCCAAGGGTCACCCGGAGTACTACCAGGACCTGGCCAAGACCATCGCCGAGCAGACCCCGGGCGCGTACTTCATCAACCAGTTCGGGAACCCGGACAACCCGGCCGCACACGAATTCGGCACCGGCCCGGAGATCCTCGAGCAGATGGGCGGCGATCTGGATGCCATCGTGTTCGGCTGCGGCAGCTCCGGCACCATGACCGGCCTGTCGCGCGCCTTCGCCACGCTGTCGCCGAAGACCGAACTGGTGCTGGCCGATCCGGTCGGCTCGATCCTGGCCGAGTACATCAATGACGGCGTGCTCAACGACAAGTCGGGCAGCTGGCTGGTGGAGGGCATCGGCGAGGACTTCCTGCCCTCGATCTCCGATTTCAGCCGGGTGAAGCAGGCCTATGCGATCACCGACGCTGAGAGCTTCCACACTGCGCGCGAGCTGCTGGCCAAGGAGGGCATCCTCGGCGGTTCCTCCACCGGCACCCTGCTGGCGGCGGCGCTGAAGTACTGCAAGGAACAGACCACGCCGAAGAAGGTGCTGGTGCTGGTCTGCGACACCGGCAACAAGTACCTGTCGAAGATGTACAACGACTACTGGATGCTGGACAACGGCTTCCTGCAGCGCCCGCAGCACGGCGACCTGCGCGACCTGATCCTGCGCCCGTATGGCCAGCGCGACACTGTCGTGATCGGCCCGAATGACCTGCTGACCACCGCCTACCAGCGCATGAAGCTGTACGACGTGTCGCAGCTGCCGGTGATGGACGGCGACCAGCTGGTCGGCATCGTCGATGAAAGCGACGTGCTGCTGCACGTCTACGGCGACGAAGCACGCTTCCGCGACCCGGTGGCCACCGCCATGGTCAGCAAGCTGGACCGGCTGGATGTGAAGTCGCCGATCGAGGCGCTGCTGCCGGTGTTCGACCGTGGCCAGGTGGCCATCGTGATGGATGGTGACGCCTTCCTCGGCCTGATCACCCGCATCGATCTGCTGAATTACCTGCGTCGGCGCGTTCAGTAAGGCGTTTATCGCCGCAGATCGCTGCTGAATCCCGGTTTATCCGCGTCAAAGCTCGTTAAGGCCGCGCTGATAGACTCCCGCTCCTTCGACGGCGCCGGTCATCGGCGCCAATCAGGAAACGACATGTCCAACGCTTCTTCCCCGGACCGCGCGCTGGCGCTGGCCACCCTGGCCATCCATGGCGGCCAGTCGCCCGACCCGAGCACCGGCGCGGTGATGCCGCCGATCTACGCCACCTCGACCTATGCGCAGTCCAGCCCGGGCGAGCACCAGGGCTTCGAGTATTCGCGTACCCACAACCCGACCCGCTTCGCCTACGAGCGTTGCGTGGCCTCGCTGGAAGGTGGCACCCGTGGCTTCGCCTTCGCCTCGGGCATGGCCGCCAGCTCCACCGTGATCGAGCTGCTGGATGCCGGCAGCCACGTGGTGGCGATGGACGACATCTATGGCGGCAGCTTCCGCCTGTTCGAGCGCGTGCGTCGCCGCACCGCTGCGCTGGACTTCAGCTTCGTCGACCTGACCGATCTGGCCGCCTTCGAAGCGGCGATCACGCCGAAGACCAAGATGGTCTGGATCGAGACCCCGACCAATCCGATGCTGAAGATCGTGGACATCGCCGCGGTCGCCGCCATCGCCAAGCGCCATGGCCTGATCGTAGTGGTCGACAACACCTTCGCCTCGCCGATGCTGCAGCGTCCGCTGGAGTTGGGCGCGGACCTGGTGCTGCATTCGGCCACCAAGTACCTCAACGGCCATTCGGACATGGTCGGTGGCATGGTCGTGGTCGGCGACAACGCCGAACTGGCCGAGCAGATGGCCTTCCTGCAGAACTCCATCGGTGGCGTGCAGGGCCCGTTCGACAGCTTCCTCGCATTGCGTGGCCTGAAGACCCTGCCGCTGCGCATGAAGGCGCACTGCGCCAACGCGATGGCGCTCGCACAGTGGCTGGAAAAGCACCCGGCGGTGGAGAAGGTGATCTACCCGGGCCTGGCCTCGCACCCGCAGCATGAGCTGGCGGGCAAGCAGATGGCCGGCTACGGCGGCATCGTCTCGATCGTGCTGAAGGGTGGTTTCGACGCGGCCAAGCGCTTCTGCGAGAAGACCGAACTGTTCACCCTGGCCGAGTCGCTGGGCGGGGTGGAAAGCCTGGTGAACCACCCGGCGGTGATGACACATGCCTCGATCCCGGTGGCGCGCCGCGAGCAGCTGGGGATCAGTGATGCACTGGTAAGGCTGAGCGTGGGTGTTGAGGATCTGGGGGATCTGCAGGTGGATCTTGAGCGGGCGCTGGGAGCGCAGGCAGCCTGATGGGCATTCTCTCGGTCTTCGGCAAGCATCGCTCGCTGGCTTTCGAGCTGACCCAGCGTGAAGTGCTTGGCCGCTATCGTGGGGCGAGTTTCGGCCTGCTGTGGTCGCTGATCAGTCCGTTCCTGATGCTGCTGGTCTACACCATGGCCTTCGGCTACATCATGAAGGGACGTTGGCCGGGTTCGACGGGTTCCACGACTGACTTCGCGCTGATCCTCTTCGCCGGCCTGACCGTGCACGGGTTCTTCGCTGAGTGCTTCACGCGCGCCCCTCAGCTGATCGTGGCCAACACCAGCTATGTCAAGCGTGTGGTGTTCCCGCTGGACATCCTCGGCTGGAGCATGACCTTCTCTGCGCTGTTCCATCTGCTGATGAACATCGTGGTCCTTCTGCTGCTGCATCTGGCAGTGAAGGGCAGCATCCCCCCGACAGCGGTCCTGGTGCCGGTGGTGCTGCTGCCGCTGGTGATCCTCACGGTAGGGGTGAGCTGGATTGTTTCCGCGCTGGGCGTCTACCTGCGCGACATCGGCCAGATCGCAGGCGTGATCGCTACCGCAATGCTGTTCCTTTCTTCGGCTATCGTGCCGCCCGAATCCGTGCCGGCCAGCTATCGCATCGTGTTCGAGCTCAACCCCCTCACCTTCATCATCAACCAGGTGCGTGAAGTGGTGATCTGGGGACGGCTGCCGGATTGGGAGGGGTTGGGCATCTACGCGCTGATCGCCTGTGCCGTGGCACTGATAGGGCACCGCGTGTTCAACAAACTGCGAGTGGGGTTCGCCGATGTGCTCTGATCGTGTCGATTCGGAAGTGGTGATCGACGTCCGTGGGGTCGGCAAGAGCTACCACATGTACGAGCGCCCCTCGCACCGCCTGTGGCAGGCATTGGCGGGCAAGCGCAAGGCCTACTACAAGGACTTCTGGGCGCTGCGCGGCGTCAGCTTCAGCGTGCGCCGCGGGCAGACCGTCGGCATCGTTGGTCGCAATGGCTCTGGCAAATCCACTCTGCTGCAGATGATCGCAGGCACGCTTAATCCCACCGAGGGTTCGATATCGGTGAACGGGCGCGTCGCGGCCTTGCTGGAGCTGGGCAGCGGCTTCAATCCCGAGTTTACCGGTCGCGAGAATGTGTTCCTCAATGCGGCGATCCTGGGTCTTTCGCGTGCACAGATCGAACAGCGGCTGGAGAAGATCCTCGCCTTCGCCGATATCGGTGAGTTCATCGACCAGCCGGTGCGCAGCTATTCCAGCGGCATGTCGGTGCGTCTTGCTTTCGCGGTGATTGCCCACGTGGATGCCGATATTCTCATCATCGATGAGGCGCTGGCGGTGGGCGATGCGTTCTTCTCGCAGAAGTGCATGCGCTTCCTGCGTGAGTTCCAGAAGAACGGAACACTGCTGTTCGTCAGTCACGACGCGGCGGCGGTCACCAACCTGTGCGAGAACGCGGTGTGGCTGCAGAACGGGCAGATGCGTCTGTCCGGGACTTCGCAGGAAGTGGTCGAGGCGTATATGACCGAACAGCATGTGGTTGGACGCCGCGAAATAGGTGATGCCGAGATCGTCGTAGAGAAGAAGCAGCGCAAGCTTGCTTTCGATACCCCGGATTTCCGTCACGACGCGTTGCTTGAAGCTGGCGTCTCCAATCGGATCGCGCTCTTCGAGTTCGATCCGGACAACGTGGGCCAGGAATTCGGTGCACGCGGCGCGCGCATCATCGACGTCAGCATGACCAACGATCAGGGTCAGAGGGTCGGTGTCCTAGAGGGGGGCGAACTGGTCCGCCTGCAGGTGCGTGTCGAGCTGCAGCAGGCGTTGGACAATCTGATCGTCGGATTCTACGTGAAGGATCGGCTGGGACAGCGCCTGTTTGGCGACAACAGTTACTTCGCTTGCCGGGAGACGCCGGTTTCCGGCAAGGCAGGGGAACAGGTCGTCGGCACCTTCGTGTTCCGCATGCCGATCATGCCTTCCGGCTCCTATATGGTCGACGCGGCGGTCGCTTCCGGTGACCAGCATGACCATACACAGCAGCATTGGATCCACGATGCGCTGGAGTTCCGTGCGATGGATGAAACGATGCGTTTTGGCCTGGTTGGGCTGCCGATGTTGTCGATCCAAGTTTCCAAGGAGTTGCAATGATCGAATTCACCGGCGAGCGTTTCGTGCCGACCGAGCATGGCGTAATCCGGCAGGAGCACCTGCATCGTTATGCATGGTGCCTGCCGATGGTGGAAGGCAAGGACGTTCTGGATGTCGCCAGTGGTGAGGGCTATGGCAGCGCGATGCTCGCTTCCCGCGCGCGCTCCGTGCGGGGCGTGGATATCTCCCAGGAGGCGGTGGATCACGCAGCAGCGCGCTACGCAGCGCTGTCGAACCTGACCTACATGCAGGGCTCGGCTGCCGCCATTCCGCTGGCGGATTCCAGCGTTGATGTCGTTGTTTCCTTTGAGACCATCGAACACCTGCTCGAGCAGGAAGAGATGATGGCCGAAATCCGCCGTGTGCTCAGGCCCGACGGCGTGATGGTGATGTCCTCGCCCAACAAGGAGGTCTACTCCGATCGCGCCGGCTACCACAACGACTTCCATGTGAAGGAGCTGTACCAGGACGAATTCCAGGCGCTGGTGGCCCGCTATTTCCCCGCATCGCAGCTTTGCGGCCATCGTATGTCGGTGTGCTCGACCATCACGCCGCTGCAGCATGCGGCTGGCCAGGATCGCTACCAGGCCCTGACCGACACGGGCACCGCCGTTGAGGCGCGGGTTGCCAGCGTCCCCGATGCAGTCTACTTCGTGATCGTGGCTGCAGCGGACGCGGCGCTGCTGCCGCCGACCCCGGCATCGATCCTCTACGCCGAAGCCGAAGACCTGTACGCGCAGCAGCATGACATCGCGCGCTGGGCGCAGGGGCTGGACAACGAACGTGAGGACACCGTTCGTTGGGCGCGTTCGCTTGAATCGGACCTGGAGAAGGCCCGCACCGATTACCACCGCCTGGAAGGTGAGTTCGATGAGCGCACGCGCTGGGCGCTGGAGCTGGACCAGATCGTCCAGGCCAGCGGCGGCCACAACGGCGCTGCCGAACTGCGCGCACGCAACGATGTGCTGCAGGCCCAGCTGAAACAGGTGCAGGAGGAGCTGGAACAGGTGCAGGCTGAGAAGGCCAACATCGAAACCGATCTGCAGCGCCACCAGCAGGCGTCACAGCACGAAGCGGCCGAGCTGCGCCGTCTTCTGCAGACGGCCCATGAGGCCGTTGCCAGCCGTTCCGAAGTCAGCCGTGATCTGCAACGGCGCCTTGGCGTGGCGGTCCGGCCCGGCCAGCAAGATGCGTCCGAGTTGGCAGTGCAGCAGGTCATCCGTGAATACGATGAACAGCTGGAAAGCCTGAACGAAGCGTTCGCCCAGGTGCTCGCCTCCAAATCCTGGCGCATCACCCGCCCGATGCGTTTCGCTTCCCGCCTGCTGCGTGGCGACGTGCCGGCGATCATCGCTTCACTGCGTGCCAGCGGCCTGGCACGCCATCCGTTGCTGGCGCCGCTGGCGCGCCCGGTCCGTGGCTGGCTGCTGCGTCATGACAAGGGCCAGGTCGAACCGCCTGCCGGCCTTGTCTTGCAGTCGGTGGTGGAAGATCCCGACGAAGTGCTCAAGACCCTCTCCTTCCCGGTGCATGAATCGCCGGAAGTCAGCATCGTCATTCCCACCTACGGCAACCTCCCGCACACCCTGGCCTGCCTGCGCTCCATTGCCGCCCATCCGCCGGCGGTGAGCTATGAAGTGCTTGTGCTGGAAGATGCCTCCGGCGATGCCGAGATCGAGAAGCTGGTGCCGGTTCCGGGACTGCGCTTCCACCACAACCCGCAAAACCTCGGCTTCCTGCTGTCCTGCAACCAGGCGCTGGAACTGGCCCGCGGCCGTTACACCTATTTCCTGAACAACGACACCGAGGTGCGTCCGGGATGGATGGACCAGATGCTGGACGTGTTCCAGCGCCTGCCCGACTGCGGCATGGTCGGTTCCAAACTGGTCTATCCCGATGGTCGTCTGCAGGAAGCAGGTGGCATCATCTGGCGTGATGGCTCGGCCTGGAACTACGGCCGCCTGGATAACCCGGCCGATAGCCAGTACAACTACCTGCGCCCGGTGGACTACTGCAGCGGCGCCAGCCTGCTCATTCCCAGTGCGCTGCTGCGTGAGCTGGGCGGCTTCGATCCCGAGTTCGTGCCGGCCTACTGCGAGGATTCGGACCTGGCGTTCCGCGTGCGCAAGGCAGGCTTCCAGCTCTATTACTGCCCGACCTCGGAAGTCGTGCATTACGAAGGCATCTCCCACGGCACCGATACCGGCAGCGGCATCAAGGCCTACCAGGTAGCCAACCAGAAGAAGCTGCGCGAGCGCTGGCAGGACGAACTGGCACAGCACGAACCCAATGGTGAGCACGTAGTGCTGGCCCGCGACCGTGCCTGGCACAAGGAAACGGTGCTGATCGTTGACCATTACGTGCCGCAGCCCGATCGTGATGCCGGTTCGCGGACCATGATCGCCTTCATCGACGCGCTGCTGGCGCGTGGCTGCGTAGTCAAGTTCTGGGCTGACAACCTGTACTTCGACCCGATCTACACCCCGCCGCTGCAGGCCCGTGGCGTGGAAGTGATGTACGGCGGCCAGTGGGTAGGCGTCTTCGCGCGCTACCTGCAGGACAACCCCCATGTGGGTACCGTGATGCTTTCGCGCCCGCACATCTCCGAGCATTACATCGACGCCCTGCAGAAGCACCCGGGCGTGCGCACGGTCTATTACGGTCACGATCTGCATTTCCGACGCATGGACATGGAGGCGCAGCGCAACGGTGGCAGCGATGGCGATGCACGCCGCATGGAACAGCTGGAACGGCGTATCTGGACGTCTGTCGACCGCGTCCTCTATCCCTCCGCGGAAGAGGCGCAGGACGTCCGCGTGCTCGAGCCATCCGTCGATGCACGCGCGATACTCCCGTATGCCTTCGACCATTTCAATGATGAAGCTGTACCCGCACAGCGTTCCGGCATCCTGTTCGTCGCTGGTTTCGCCCACGGTCCCAATATCGACGCTGCACAGTGGATGGTCGAATCGGTGATGCCGCAGGTCTGGGCACGGCACCCCGGTGTGAAGCTGTCGCTGGTCGGGTCGAACCCGACCGACGCCGTGCGCGCACTGGCCGGCGAGCATGTCGAGGTGACCGGCTTTGTCAGCGATGAAGAGCTGGCCCAGCGCTACGGTGCCGCGCGCGTGGCCATCGTTCCGCTGCGGTTCGGTGCCGGTGTCAAGGGCAAGGTCGTCGAAGCCATGCAGCAGGGCCTGCCGCTGGTCACTACCGGTGTTGGTGCCCAAGGCCTGGTGGGCCTTGAGGTCGTAGCCACAGTGGCCGACGAGGCCGATGGCCTTGCCGCAGGACTGTTGTCGTTGCTGGAGGATGACGCGCTGTGGCTGCAGCGTTCGCGCGCGGCGGCGAGTTACTGCCGCGGCCAGTTCTCGCGCGATGCACTGGGACGCGCGTTGGAATCGGCATTCGCAATGGAGAAGAAGGCATGATCGTTCGTTCGCGCGCGCCGCTGCGCCTGGGCCTGGCCGGCGGTGGTACTGATGTGTCGCCGTTCTGCGACCAGTTCGGTGGCTTCGTCATGAACGTGACCATCGACAAATTCGCCTACGCGACCCTTGATGGCTCGCCCGATGGCCTGGTCGAATTCCACGCACAGGATGCGGGCGCCTGCGAGCGCGTCGATCCGCACGCAGTGGTCGCTGACCCAGGCCCGCTGCAGCTGATGAAGGGCGTCTACCTGCGCATCTGCAATGACTTTCTGCAGGGCAAGCGGCCCGCCATCCGCATCCGTGCCCACTCCGATGCGCCTCCCGGCTCCGGCCTGGGTTCGTCTTCGACGATGGTGGTGGCACTGGTCACGGCATTTGCCGAATACTTCTCCCTGCCTCTGGGCGAATACGAGATCGCCCAGCTCGCCTACCGCATCGAGCGCGTCGACCTGCAGTTGTCAGGCGGCAAGCAGGACCAGTACGCGGCCGCGTTCGGTGGCTTCAATTTCATGGAGTTCTACGATGCCGACCGGGTGATCGTGAACCCGCTGCGCATCAAGGAGTGGATCTGGTCCGAACTTGAGGCCGGCCTGGTGTTGTACTTCACCGGAGTCTCCCGGGCTTCCGCGAAAATCATTGATGAGCAGTCGCGCAACATCAAGGAAGGCAAGGCCAGTTCGCTCGATGCGATGCATCGTTTGAAGGTGGAAGCCAGCCAGATGAAGGAGGCGCTGCTGCGCGGCGACTTCGAGCGGCTTGCGCAGGTCATGCAGTCCGGCTGGGAAGCAAAGAAGCTCAGTGCCAGCAGTATTTCCAACCCGATGATCGATGAGATCGAAGCGCTGGCCATGCGCCATGGCGCGCGCGCGACCAAGGTGTCGGGCGCGGGCGGCGGCGGCTTCATGATGTTCCTCTGCGATCCGGCACACCGGGTTGATCTGGTGCGCGCGCTTTCTGGCGCCGGCGGCACCGTCTTTGACACACACTTTACCCATCAAGGGGCAACGGCATGGAAAATCGGATGAACGACTTCATCAAGGCCGAGTTCGGCAAGACCCTCGAAAACTTCCAGCGCATGTCCGCCGATGCAGCGCTGGCCGCGCAGATCGAGCAGGCCGTGGCACTGTGCGTGGATGCGCTCAAGGCCGGGCGCAAGATCCTGTTCGCTGGCAACGGTGGCAGCGCCGCCGATGCGCAGCACTGGGCCGGCGAGCTGGTCAGCCGCTTCTATTACGACCGTCCGGGCCTGCCGGCAATCGCGCTCACCACCGATACTTCGATCCTGACGGCGATCGGTAACGATTACGGCTACGACTACACGTTCGCACGTCAGATCGAAGCGCTCGGCCAGGAAGGCGATGTCTTCGTTGCGATCTCCACCTCGGGCCGTTCGAAGAACATCATGCGCGCGCTGGAAGCGTCCGAAGCCAAGGGGGTGCGCGTGATCGGCTTCACCGGCGAGCACGGCGGTGACATGAAGGATCGCTGCGACATCTGTTTCCGCGTGCCGTCCAACGAAACGCCGCGTATCCAGGAGGGCCACGAGTTCATCGGCCACCTGCTGTGTGCGCTGATCGAAAGCGAAATGTTCCCGCGCTGACATGGCCGCCACCGAGATCCTGATCCTGGCGGGGGGCTTCGGCACCCGCTTGCGCAGCGAAGTGCCTGACCTGCCCAAGCCGCTGGCGCCCGTCGCCGGTCGGCCGTTCCTGAGCTACCTGCTGGACCGCTATGCAACCGTCGGCATGACCAAGGTGATCCTGGCCACCGGCTATCTCGGTGAGGTGGTCGAAGAGACCATCGGCACGCGCTGGGCCGGAATGGACGTGGTGTACTCACGCGAACAGACGCCATTGGGAACCGGCGGTGCCATTGCGGCTGCCGCGCGTCTGGCGAGCGGCAACGGCCTGCATGTGTGCAATGGCGATACCTATCTTGAATATTCTCCTGCTGCGCTGGAGGCGGCCGCAGAAGGCTTGCCTATGGCAATTGCGCTTGCGCGGGTAGAGGATGTCTCGCGGTACGGTACGGTTGATGTCGCGCAGGGCAAGGTCCTGCGTTTTCACGAGAAGCGGCCGGGCGGCAGCGGCCTGATCAATGCCGGCAGCTATTTTCTGAGCGCCACGGCGCTTGCCGAGTTGCCGGCCGAAGCGGCCTTTTCGTTCGAGAAGCAGGTGCTGGAGCCGACCGCGGCCAAGGGAAAGGTGGGTGCGCTGGTGGACACCGCTGCTTTCATCGACATCGGGGTGCCGGAGGACTTCCGTCGCGCGCAGATCGAGTTCGCGGCGCGATGAGTCGTGCAGCCGCGGGTCCCGGGCTGGTGGAGGGCGCGGGAATGACCGACCAGGCTGCCGGTCGGGTGCTGTTTCTCGACCGCGATGGCGTCATCAACGTCAATTTCGGATACGTGCATACACCGGAGCAGACGCAGTGGGTGCCGGGCATCTTCGAGCTCTGCGCAACGGCGCAGGCCCGAGGCTACGCGCTGGTGATCGCCACCAATCAAGCCGGTATCGCGCGGGGCTATTACGACATTTCCGCGTTCGAAGTTTATACGCGCTGGATGCATGCGCAGTTCGCACAACGTGGCATCGCCATTGCCGCCACGCTGTACTGCCCACACCACCCGGATGCAGGGAATGGGCCGTTCACCACCGTCTGCCGCTGCCGCAAGCCGGCCCCGGGCATGTTCCTGGAGGCGGCCAGGCGCTACCCGATCGATCTGCCACAGTCAGCGTTGGTGGGGGACAAAATCAGCGATATGCACGCTGGGCACGCCGCAGGGGTGGGGCGCCTGTTCCTGCTGGCAGGCGATGTCGGTAAAGGTGACGCACCGCACAATGCCGTTGTGGTGGAGACGCTGGGCGACGTACAGGCACGGCTATAGCTGCCCATACCGATAGCGCAGTCATCTTCTCCGCCCCGGCACTGCTAGCATGCTGGAACCATCATGGAAGGGAGAGGTCCGTGACGCGTTTCAAGTCCGTGTCAGAGGAGGGCAACTGCCTCCTGTGCAGCAATCCTGCCGTTCCGTTTCGAGTGGTCGACGGCGTGCAGTACTTCGAGTGTGGCGCGTGCGATTTCATCTTCGCTGATCCGGCATTGATCGCTGCCATCGATGCCGGGGAGTCTCCGCGGGAGTACGACGAGGACTACTGGCGGTCCGAGCTGGAATCAGCGCGCGACCGTTCCTACGGATCATCGTTGGCGCGGGTCGGTGAAGCGCTGCTGTACTGCGCGGTGCCGGTGCGCAAGTTCATCGACATCGGTACTGGTCCGGGTTTCCTGCTGGATGCGGTGGATCGGTATCTACCTACCAGCTCCAGCAGCTTCTACGGTGTGGAGAAATTCCCTCCCGACCCCGAGTTCCGTTCCAGGCATGCCAATTATGTCTGCGCCGATCTGGCTGACATGGGCATGTCCTTTGAGTGCGGCGTCTGCGTAGAAGTCATCGAACATCTGACCCCGGCCATGGCCGGATCCCTGGCCGGCTCGCTACGCAAGGTGTCCGCTCCAGGGTCGCTGTTCCTGTTCAATACCGGCCTGACCGAGTATGTCCGGCACGAAGACCCGGGCTATCTGGATCCGTTCCTGCGTGGTCATATCACCTGCTGGTCGGTCACCGCCGCGCAACGAGTGTTCGAACCCCACGGATTCAGGGTTCTCCCTCTGCCCGGGAAGAGCTGGGCATTCGTGGTCGAGTATCCCTCGGATGATCCGAGGCAGGAGATTCCGCTGCAGGACCGCATCTGGACTGCACCTCAAGCCAATGTGGATCTGTTGACCGATGCCAACATGGGCACCGTGATGCACATCCTGGCTCGGGAAAGTGCACGGGCCTATCGGTGAGTTGATTACACGCGATCGAGGCTCACAGGGATACAGCTGCATCGGCCAAGGCGGGGGCCTGCTGTAGAATGCCTGCACCGTTTACGTAGGCCATTGGGCCGCGCGGAAAGGAAAGTCTTGATGCCCAATAGAATCCGACGTGTCCTCACCGGTTTTTTCCCATTGCTGGTGCTTGGAATCGTCAATTTCGCAACGTTTGCCCGGCACTATCGTGGTAAATCGACGTTCCCCTGGGATTTCCTGGGCGGTTACCACGCGCAGGCGTTCGGCTGGTTTGACGCGGGCAGCATTTTCGCGCCTCCCAGTTGGCTGCCCTGGTCGGACATGGGTTTCCCGGCGTTCCTGGCAATCCAGTCTGGGGCCTGGTATCTGCCGCTCGCGCTGCTGGACGCAGCCGGTGTGACCTACTCGATCCATGTCGCCACCATGGTGCAGGTTCTGCATGTGCTCCTCGGTGCCGTGGGCATGTACTGCCTGGGACGAGTGCTTGGCTGGGGAAAGCTGGTGGCGCTGTTCGCCGCCGTCATCTATCACTACGGAGCGACCTTCTATTCCAACCAGCAGCACGTGGACATCATCCGCGCAGTTGCATGGCTGCCCTGGCTGCTGCTGTCGCTCCATCCTTCTCTCCTGAGCCGAAAGGCATGGGCGCCACTTCTTGCCGCCGTGGTGCTCTCCCAACTGCTGATCTCGGGCTATCCAGGCAACATTATATCCAGTGCCTATGCTTGCGTACTCTGGGTATTGTCCTTCCAGTTGGCCCTCGCCGTGCAGAACCGCGATGAGCTGAAGAACTACACGCTCAAAGTCGCGGTGGCAGTCATCGGCGGGACATTGATGTCGATGCCAAAATGGCTGCCGGTCGCTCTGTTCAGCGGGTCGGGACTGGGGATGGATCCGGTAGCACCTACGCCCATCATGGCTCACCACCTTTTGACCCTGGTGATGCCTTACCAGTTCGACGGCCTGTCAAACGACCTGACCATGCGCGCGCTGTGGTTGCCGGCCGCCGCGCTCTGGGGGATTGCGTTTGCCCGGATGCGCGACAGGTTGGTGCTGACGGGACTGGGGTTCATCACCCTGGCGCTTGTGATGGGCTTTGTGGTGCCGCGTTCTGAACTGCTGCAGCAGGTGCTGCCCGGAGCGCGCATGAGCAGGTTCCCTGTCTCCGATTGGCGGCCGGTGCTTCATCTGGGCATCATCCTGGTAGGAGCTTCGGGTTGGAAGCGTCTTCTGGAGCAGCAGCTTTCGCTGCTGCGCACCGTTGTTGGCGCCTTTTCGGTGCTTGCAGCCATTGGACTTCTCGTCATCGCTGCGATCCGTTTCGGCTATCCCGCGCAGATGCTGACGCGTGTCCTGGCCGTCTTGTTCGTCCTGATGGCGTTGAGCATGATCGCCGGTCTGTTCCAGCATGGCGCCATCGCGTCCAGGCGCTGGACTATGCTTCTGCCGGCGCTGCTGTTGATCACCACGGCGTTGGATGGCTACAGCTACTATCGCAGCCAGCCTTCGACATGGCGCCCGGCGTGGACCAAGGCCGCGGAACTGGACTCATTCGGGGGCGAGTTCGATGGTTTCGTCGCCCAGCAACGCGAGGGTGCGCTCAAGCGACGTCCGGCGCGCTACCAGCTTGGCGAAAATGCCGCCGAAGTGCTGTTGCACAAGAACAACTCACGGTACAACCGTTGCTGGTATGCGCACAGTTTCTGCACTTTCGGCTACAACAACCTTCGACTGTCGGAGCCACACCGGAAGTTCAGCGATGCCGTTGGCGGGGAAGGCGGGGACCAGCTCGCCAGATTCGCCGCGCGTCCGCAGCAGCTGTTGATTCTGTCAGGTCCTTCTGATGACAGGATTCCTGCTCTGGATGGGCCTGACGATGCCTCACTGGCTGGCGAGAGCCACGGGGTGAGCGTTAATTTCCTGAGCTATGGTAGTGACGCGGTCGACTACCGCATCTCGACGCAGAGGGAAATACGGGTGGTCGAGAACGAGATCTGGTGGCCTGGTTGGGCGGTCTCACTGTGCACAGAGCATGATTGCAGGGCTGAGATCCCTGTTGTTTCGACCAGTCAGGCGCTTCGGTCGTGGCAGGTGCCACCAGGAAACTGGACGGTCAAGCTCCGCTATCATCCGCCGTCACTGCTTCCTGCCTACCTTTGCGTACTCATCGGTCTGCTGATGGCCATCGGCGTCGGATTCGTCAGGCTGCGGATCAAGGATGCCAAGGCGAACGCATAGTTCATCCACTCGAGCGTCGTTGGAAATGAAAAAGGCCACGCCACCGTCAGTGGCGTGGCCTTCTTCCTGCGAGTGGTTTACTCCGCGGGCTGGCTGGCCTTGGCGCTTGCCCACTGCTCGTAGCCCACGCCCTGCCACGGCATGCCGCGATCAAAAGTCTCGCGCCACGGGTACACCGGCGTACCATCGAACTTCGACTTGATATCACGCACGCTTGCCACCTGCTTGCCTGGATTGCCGACGATGACGGCCTCGGCCGGCACATCCGAGCGCACCAGCGAGGATGCGCCAACCAGCGCATCCTTGCCGATGGTCACGCCCGGCAGTACCACGCTCATCGTGGCGACCACGGCGAACTCTTCGATGGTCACACCCACCAGGGTGCTCGACGGCGGGTGCGGATCGTTGGTGAGGACCACGTACGGGAAGATCCAGACGTAGTCCTTGATGGTGCTCTTGTGGCCAACGTGCACGTTGCTGTGCAGGCGCACGTAGTTGCCGATGTCGCAGTGGCCCTGGATGTCCGACAGGGTGCCGATGCGGACGTGGTGGCCGATGTTGGCCTGTTCGCGGATCGTGACCCGGTGACCGGTCTCGAAATGATCGCCGAAGGTACTGCCGGCATACACGATGGTGCCGGAACGGATCAGTGAGTTGCTGCCGATCGACAGTACCGGATTGACGTAGGCGTCGCGCTCGGAGTGGATGGCCACGTTCGGCTCACCGATGATGCAGTCCGGGCCGATGAAGGTGTTATCGCCGATCACGACGTTGTCGTAGACGATCGTGCGAGCGCCGACAGTAACGTTCTGGCCGAGGCTGACGTTCTCACCGATGAGAGCGGTGGGGTGGATGCCGAAATAATTCTTCATGGTTGTGTCCCTGAATTCTGGAGAGTTGCCTTCTCCCGCCGTGGCAGCACAAACACAGCGGTCGGAGATCCTTGGGATTCTCGCATGAACGGGCTGCTTCGAATCAGTGGCGGCTTCGACGACCGCACGGTGATCAGTTGCGCCGTGGGGGACTGCGGCCGCCGGCGAGCACCAGCTTGGAAAGAAGATAGGTCAGTGGCAAGGTCGCGCAGATCGAGATGAACGGTGCAATCCGCGCATCCACTCCGAAGCGTGACACCGAGAGTTCCAGTACTACCGCGCCTGCGAGATACGTGGCGAGGTAGACCAGCGGAAAAAGGATGATTTTTCGCAGGCTGTAATCGGTCCGGAACACGAATTTGGTATTGATCACATAGCTGAGCAGGATGCCGGCGACAAAGCTGATCGCATACGCGACTCGAAACTCCACCACCAGCAGTAACAGCCAGTACAGCACGAAGGTGCTGCCGGTATTGAGCGCACCACCTGCCAGGAATCGCAAGATGGTTGGCAGGGATGCGCGCAGGTTCACGCCTTGGCCGCAGAGGTCAGGGCGATGAATTCATCGTAGTGGCGGATGTACTCGTCCGAATCGTAGCCTTCCGAGGCGAACACCAGCAGCACCGCGCCCGGCGAATACTGGTACTGGGTGCCCCAGATCATCGGCGGCAGGTGCAGGCCGACACTTGGCGAATCCAGGGTGAACTCTTCGCGGCGGGTACCGTCGTCGGCCAGCACGCGCACGCTTCCTTTGACGCAGATCAGGAACTGGTGGCAGATGCGATGCGCATGTTCGCCGCGGGTTTCCTGGCTGGGCACGTCGAACACGAGGAAATAGCGCTTGGGCTGGAACGGCAGGTCCTTGGAGAACTCGCCCACCGACAGCGCGCCGCGCAGGTCCTGGTAGCGCGGCAGCTTGTGCAGCTTCACCCCGGACACGCTGCTGAGTGGCGTGTCATCGCTGGATACTGCGGTTGGGCGGGTCTGCGTCTTGCCATCGGTGACGTAGCCGACGATGCGCGCCGGATTGCCCACCACGATGGCGTTGGGCGGGACCGAACGGGTGATCACTGCGCCGGCGCCGACCATGGCACCGCTGCCGATGCGTACGCCCGGCAGCAGGGTCGCATTGGCGCCGATCGAAGCGCCTGCTTCGACCACGGTCTCCGGGAAGCTGTCCAGATGCTGGCCGGAGCGCGGAAAACGGTCGTTGGTGAACGTGGCATTGGGGCCCACGAACACGTCATCGCCGAGGCGCGTGCCATTCCACAACTGGACGCCCGACTTCACGGTGACCCGGTTGCCGACCACGACATTGCCTTCAACGAACACGCCATCGCAGATGTTGCAGTCATCGCCGATCACGGCACCGGGGAGTACATGGACAAATGCCCAGATCCTGGTGCCGTCGCCGATCTGGTCGGATTCGCAAAGTGCATTGGGATGGCAGTAGAAGCTCATGAATGACGTTCCGGGAAGGTTTCCAGCGACTGCAGGATGGACAGCGGGCGGGCCTTGGTGTTCTCGAAGGTCCGCCATGCGTAGGCACCCACCACGCCCAGACCGAGCGAGTTGAGTGCGCCGAAGAACAGAATGGTCACCATCGTGCCGGCATAGCCCGGCACCGCCACCAGCCCGGAGAGCTTGGCGGCGAGGATCAGGATGGACAGCCCAACTGCGGCGATCAGCGCGAGTGTGCCGATGGCCATCAGCAGGCGCACCGGCAGGTCGGTGAAGGCGAACACGCTGTCGGACAGGTAGCGGAGCTTCTTCTTCAGAGTCCAGGCACTCTTGCCGTGTTCCCGGCGGAGCCGCTGGTAGGACACGAAGGCACGTCGCCCCCCCAGCCAGAACAGCTGTGCCAGAAGACTGGTATTGCTTTCCTTCAGAAGAAGCAGGCGATCACGCATGTCCGAGGTCACCGCGAAGATGTCCACGCCACCCTTGGGGATGTCCGGCATCACAAAGCGGCGGTAAAGCGACCAGAAGGTCCCCGATGCCAGTTTGGAAAGGCCCGGATCCTCACGCGACTCGCGCACGCCCATGGCGATGTCCTTGTCGCCTGGCCGAAGGGCCTTGAACAGGTCGATCACCAGGGCAGGGGGCTCTTGGAGGTCGGCCGCCATCACGGCGATGATCGATCCCTTCGCGTGCTCAAGCCCGACCCGGATCGCCGAGAACGCGCCGAAGTTGCGTGACAGCGCGATCAGCTGGGCATCGAATCCCGCCGTGGGAAGCTGCTCGCGCAGGCGCGCATAGCTCTGGTCAGGGCTGCCGTCGACGACGAATACCGCCTCGAATGCAACGCCTGCCTCCTGCTTGATCGATGCAAGTGCGGCGATCAGCGGCGTGATCGAGCCTTCATTGCCGTAAACCGGGACAACGACGGTCAGCGAGGGGCTCAGAAGCGATTGCATGCGTCGATGACCCGATCGATTTCGGCATCCGTCAGTTCGGGGAAGCACGGCAGGGTGAGCACGGTGGTGCAGTCCAGCTCGGTCTGAGGCAGCGTGACGCGGTCGAATCGACCCGCATGGCAGGGCTGCTTGTGATCGGCGATGGGGTAATGCACGTCGGTCTGGATGCCGTTGTCGGTCAGGTGCTGCTGCAGCGCGGTGCGTTCATCGGTGCGGATGACATACAGGTGCGCAACATAGCCCTGACCGGCGCTGGCATTGGTGCGGATCCTGGGGTTGCGGATGCCAACGGCGTAGCGCTCGGCGACACTCCGGCGGTTCTGGTTCCACTGGTCCAGATGCGGGAGCATCAGCAGCAGCATGCTGGCCTGGATCTCATCCAGGCGGCTGTTGCGGCCACCGGCCAGGCCGTTGGTGTACTTCTGCGTCCAGCCGTACTGGCGCAACATACGAACGCGATCGGCCAGGTCGGTGCGACCGGTGACTACTGCACCGCCATCGCCCAGTGCGCCGAGGTTTTTGGTTGGGTAGAAACTGAAGCTGGCGATGTCGCCGAACGAGCCGGCCACGCCATTGTCGTTACGGGCGCCATGCGCCTGCGCGCAGTCTTCCACCAGGCCAATGCCGCGCGCCTTGCACAGGGCCGCGATGGCTTCGATATCGGCCAGCTGGCCGTACAGATGGGTGACGATGACGGCCTTGATGCCGCCGTCGGTCAGTGCTGCCTCCAGCTTGGCCGGATCCATCGTCGCGCTGTCGGCGCTGATGTCGATGAAGACCGGTTCGGCACCGCAGGCCAGTACGGCCGAGGTGCCGTACATCGCAGCGTTGGCCACGACCGCGACGCGGTCCGCGCCGCCAACCTCCAGTGCGCGCAACGACAGCTCCAGCGCGTCGGTGCCGTTGGCAACGCTGATGCAGTGCTCGACGCCGCAATATGCGGCGAAGGCAGATTCGAAAGCACGGACGTTTGGGCCCAGCACGTAATAGCCACTTCCCACCACTTCGGTGGCGGCTGCCGCAAGAGCATCCTTCAGCGGCTCGATGTGACGGGAGAGGGAATTGACAGGAATGGCTTCAAGCGTCATTGAAATGGATTCTGCTGTGGTTGAAGCCATTGGAAGCAAAGCTCCAAGCGCGCTTCTAGTGGGTGCGCCGGCAGCAGGCTGCCGGGGCTGGGCAATACCCTGCCGATTGTAACCATTCCTGATGCGATGGCTTCAGCGGCAGCCGGTTCCACGCTTTGACTCATGCCGGCGGGGTTCCCTCCGGCAAAACGTCGCCATTCGGCAGTGGATGGCGACGTCCTGTCTTATAGCGCCGCTTCCAGCTCTGGCAGGATCGCAAACAGATCCCCCACCAGGCCGATATCGGCAATCTCGAAGATCGGCGAATCCGCGTCCTTGTTGATGGCCACGATCGTGCCGGCGTCCTTGATGCCGGTCAGGTGCTGGATCGCACCGCTGATGCCCACGGCCACGTACAGCTCCGGCGAGATGATCTTGCCGGTCTGGCCGACCTGCAGGTCGCTGGGCACGTAGCCGGCATCGACCGCAGCGCGCGATGCACCGACGGCGGCGCCGAGCTTGTCGGCCAGCTGGAAGATGACCTTGAAGTTCTCTTCCGAGCCCACGCCGCGGCCACCGGACACCACGCGCTTGGCGCTCTGCAGGTCCGGACGGTCGCTGGCACCGGCGGCCAGGCCGACGAAGCGGGTATGGGTCGGCAGGGCTGCATCGACGCTTGCAGCTTCAACGGCGGCACTGCCGCCCTGGGCCGCTTCCGGCCACGACGCGGCACGCACGGTGGCGACCACGATCTGGTCGGCCGGGGCCTCCACGGTGATGATCGCGTTGCCGGCGTAAATCGGGCGCTTGAAGGTGTGGCTGCCTTCGACGGCCATCAGGTCGGAGACCTGGTTGACGCCGAGCAGGGCGGCCACGCACGGCATCAGGTCCTTGCCGAAGGTGGTCGACGGGCCGAACACGTGGGTGTAGCCCTTGGCCAACTGCGCGATCTGCGGGGCCAGTACCTGGGCCAAGGCCTGCGCGTTGGCGGCGTTGGCCACGGTCAGGACCTTGGCGACGCCGGCAATCTTCGCCGCTTCAGCAGCAACGACGGTCGGGTCGGCGGCCAGCACCAGCACGTCAATGCTGGCGCCGGAAACGGCTGCAGCAGCGCTGACGGTCTTGGCGGTAGCGGCGTTGAGCTTGCCGTCGTGGTGCTCGGCGATGACGAGAATCCTGCTCATTACAGCAACCCCTTCTGCTTGAGTGCGGCAACCAGTTCGGCCGCGTCCTTGACCATCACACCCTTGCTGCGCTTGGACGGCGCGGCGTACTGGGTGGTCTTGAAGGTATCGGCAGCTTCAACACCGAGGTCGGCCAGCTGCAGGGTCTCCAGCGGCTTGGCCTTGGCCTTCATGATGTCGGGCAGCTTGATGAAGCGCGGTTCGTTCAGGCGCAGGTCGGTGGTGACCACGGCCGGCAGGTCGACTTCCAGCGTTTCCAGGCCGGCATCGACTTCACGGATCACCGTGGCCTTGCCGTCGGCAATGTCCAGCTTGCTGGCGAAGGTCGCCTGCGGACGGCCCCAGAGCGTGGCCAGCATCTGGCCGGTCTGGTTGGCATCGTCGTCAATGGCCTGCTTGCCCAGGATCACCAGGTCCGGCTGTTCCTTCTCGACCAGCTTGAGCAGGGTGCGCGCGGCGGTCAGCGGCTGGATAGCCTGGTCGGTGACCACGTGGATGGCACGGTTGGCGCCCATGGCCAGACCGTTGCGCAGGTGCGCCTGGGCGTCGGCCGGAGCGATGGTGGCAACCACCACCTCGCTGGCGATGCCCTTGTCGCGCAGGCGCAACGCTTCTTCCAGGGCGATCTCATCGAAGGGATTGGGGGACAGCTTGACGCCGTCGGTGACCACGCCGGAACCGTCCGGCTTGACCTGAATGCGGACGTTGTAGTCCACCACGCGCTTGTACGCGACGAGGATTTTCATCTGGTACGAGATCCTTGTAGTGCCGGTCGCTGGCCGGCTCACAGTTGCGGAGAACGCCCGGTCCTGCAACAGCAACCGGTTCGGGGGTGGGATCCCGATTCTAGCTGGCTTGGGGTGACCATGCGAACGCGTATGGTGGACTTGCCTCTTGCTGCGGCGCAGCAATTCAGTGGGCGCCAGTTCACCTGTGTGATCGCCCGCTACAGGAAGTGCGTTGTATCCTTTCACGTTGCATTGTCGGGGCCACGAAGGCCCTGTCCCGCGAATCATAATCAGGAGAACAGGTAGTGCCCACATGGCTTGTCACCGGCGGCGCCGGATTCATTGGCGGTAACTTCGTTCTCGAGGCTGCCGCCCGCGGCGTCAAGGTCATCAATCTCGATGCGCTGACCTACGCCGGCAACCTGAAGACCCTGTCCAGCCTGGACGGCAATCCCAACCACGTGTTCGTCCAGGGTGACATCGGCGACAGCGCGCTGGTTGCCCGCCTGCTGGCGGAGCACCAGCCGGATGCCGTGCTGAACTTCGCCGCCGAAAGCCACGTCGACCGCTCCATTGATGGTCCGGGCGCGTTCATCCAGACCAATGTGGTCGGCACCCTTGGCCTGCTCGAGGCCGTGCGCGACTACTGGAAGGCGCTGCCGGCCGAGCAGGGCGCGGCGTTCCGCTTCCTGCACGTCTCCACCGATGAGGTGTACGGTACGCTGGGCGAGACCGGCAAGTTCAGCGAAACCACCCCGTATGCACCGAACTCGCCGTACTCGGCGTCCAAGGCCGCCTCGGATCACCTGGTGCGTGCGTTCCACCACACCTACGGGCTGCCGGTGCTGACCACCAACTGCTCGAACAACTACGGCCCGTACCACTTCCCGGAGAAGCTGATCCCGCTGGTGATCGCCAAGGCCCTGGCCGGCGAACCGCTGCCGGTGTACGGCGACGGCAAGCAGGTGCGCGACTGGCTCTTCGTGTCCGACCATTGCGAGGCGATCCGCACCGTGCTGGCCAAGGGCCAGGTGGGTGAGACCTACAATGTTGGTGGCAATTCGGAAAAGCAGAACATCGAAGTGGTGCAGGCCATCTGCGCGCTGCTGGACCAGCGCCGTCCGCGTGCCGATGGCCAGCCGCGCAGCAGCCAGATCACCTATGTCGCCGATCGGCCGGGCCATGACCGCCGTTACGCGATTGATGCCTCGAAGCTGAAGAACGACCTGGGCTGGGAACCGGCTTACACCTTTGAACAGGGCATCGGCTTCACCGTCGACTGGTATCTGGATAACCAGGAATGGGTGAACGGCGTGCTCGACGGCAGCTATCGCCTGCAGCGCATCGGCACCGCGGCCTGAACCAAGGACACGACATGACCCAACGCAAGGGCATCATCCTCGCCGGCGGCTCCGGCACCCGGCTGTATCCGATCACCAAGGGCGTCAGCAAGCAGCTGCTGCCGGTGTACGACAAGCCGATGATCTATTACCCGCTCAGTGTGTTGATGCTGGCGGGCATCCGTGAAGTACTGATCATCAATACCCCGCACGAACAGGCGCTGTTCCAGCAGTTGCTGGGCGATGGTTCGCAGTGGGGCATGGACATCCAGTACGCCGTGCAGCCGAGCCCGGACGGGTTGGCGCAGGCCTATCTGATCGGCAAGGACTTCGTTGGCGGCAAGCCGAGCTGCCTGGTGCTGGGCGACAACATCTTCCATGGCCACGGCCTGCGCGAGGTGCTGAAGCGTGCCGACGAACGCGTGGACGGCTCGACGGTGTTCGGTTACTGGGTCAATGATCCGGAGCGCTACGGCGTGGCCGAGTTCGACAAGGGCGGCAAGGTGATCGACCTGGTTGAAAAGCCGGAGAAGCCGCGTTCGAACTACGCTGTCACCGGCCTGTACTTCTACGACGGCAAGGCCAGCGATTACGCTGCCGAGCTCAAGCCCTCGCCGCGTGGCGAACTGGAGATCACCGATCTCAACAAGCGCTACCTGCAGGAGGGCAATCTGCACCTGGAAGCGCTGGGGCGTGGTTATGCGTGGCTGGATACCGGTACCCACCAGTCGCTGCTGGAAGCGTCCAACTTCATCGAGACGATCCAGACCCGCCAAGGCCTGCAGGTCTGCTGTCCGGAAGAAATCGCCTTCGGTCAGGGCTGGATCAACGCTGAGCAGCTGGAAGCACTGGCTGCGCCGCTGATCAAGAATGGCTACGGCCAGTACCTGCACACGCTCGCCCAGCGCGGAGTCGTTCCGTGAAAGTGATCGAAACTTCACTGCCGGGTTGCCGGGTGATCGAACCGGCTGTATTCGGTGATGAACGTGGTTTCTTCTACGAGACTTGGAACGCTGAGCGCTTCGCTGCATTGGGCCTGCCGGATCGCTTCGTGCAGAGCAATGTGTCCACCTCCAGCCGGGGTGTACTGCGCGGACTGCATTACCAATGGCCGCGGCCCCAGGGAAAGCTGGTATCGGTGTTGGAAGGCGAGGTGTACGACGTCGCCGTCGACATCCGCCGCGGCTCGCCGACGTTCGGCCGCTGGGAAGCGGTCGTGTTGAGCGCTGAAAACAGGAAGCAGTTCTGGATTCCGGAAGGCTTCGCCCACGGATTCGCCGTGTTGTCCGAGCGAGCATTGTTCAGCTACCTGTGCACGGATGTCTACGTCAAGGAGGTGGATGCCGGCATCCGCTGGAACGATGCCGATATCGCCGTGGACTGGCCGATCAGCATCCCGACCCTTTCGGCCAAGGACGAGAATGCCCCGTTCCTGAAGGACATCGCCGAAGATCGCTTGCCGGTGTACCAGCCATGACAGTGCTGGTGTTTGGCGGCAACGGCCAGGTCGGCCAGGAGCTGCTGCGCGCGTTGGCACCGCTGGGCAAGGTGGTTGCGACCACCCGCAGCGGCGTCCTGCCCGACGGCAGCGCTTGCGAAACGGCCGATTTCGGCCAGCCTGACAGCCTGTCGGCCCTGCTAGACCGGCTGCAACCGTCGATCGTGGTCAATGCGGCCGCCTACACCGCCGTCGACCGTGCCGAACAGGAGGTCGACGCCGCCTTTGCGGCCAACGCGCAGGCGCCGGGCCTGATCGCGCGCTGGTGTGCGGCGCAAGGCGTGCCGTTCGTGCATTACTCCACCGACTACGTGTTCGATGGCCAGGGCACGGCCCCGTACCGTGAGGATGAACCGACCGCGCCGCTGGGGGTCTATGGCACCAGCAAGCGTGATGGCGAAGACGCCGTGCGCGCTGCGGGCGGCCGTCATCTGATCTTCCGCACGGCGTGGGTGTATGCCTCGCACGGCGCAAACTTCCTGCGCACGATGCTGCGGGTGGGCGCTGAGCGCGATCAGCTGCGTGTGGTGGCCGACCAGATCGGCACGCCGACGCCGGCGGCATTGATCGCTGATGTCACCGTGCAGGTGCTGCAGCATCCGGGCGCGCTGTCGGGGACGTGGCACCTGACGGCGTCGGGGCAGACCAGCTGGTATGGCTTTGCCGAAGCGATTTTCGCTGAAGCGCTGGCGACGGGCGTGCTGGACAAGGTGCCGTCGGTTGAAGCCATCCCCAGTTCCGAATACCCGACCCCGGCCAAGCGTCCCGCATGGTCGGTGCTCGACAACCGCAAGCTGCAGCAGGATTTCGGCATCGCACTGCCGACTTGGCAGGACGGCCTGAAGCGGGTCATGGCTGAGATTGCCTGACCCGGTAGGCGATGTGCCGACCAACGGTCGGCACCCACCGCAGGGCGTAGGGTCAACTCCGCCCGTAGGTATCCTCGAACCGCACGATGTCATCCTCGCCGAGGTAACTGCCGGACTGTACCTCGATCAGTTCCAGCGGCAGCTTGCCCGGGTTGCGCAGGCGATGGGTCACGCCCAGCGGGATGTAGGTGCTCTGGTTCTCGCTCAGCAGGATCACCTCGTCGCCGCGGGTCACTTCGGCAGTGCCGCTGACCACGATCCAGTGCTCGGCACGGTGGTGGTGCATCTGCAGGCTCAGCGTACCGCCGGGCTTGACCGTGATCCGCTTGACCTGGAAACGCTCGCCGTTGTCGATTGAATCGTAGGCTCCCCACGGTCGGTAGACCTTGCGATGCCAGGTCGCTTCGCTGCGGCCGTCAGCCTTCAGCTTCGCCACCACCGTCTTGACCTCCTGCATGCGATCGGCCTTGCCGACCAGCACCGCGTCGTCGGTCTCGACCACGATCACATCATCCAGCCCGACCATCGCCACCAGGCGTTGGCCGTAGGCATAGGTGTTGCGGCAGTCGATGGCGATCACATCACCCTGGTGCGCATTGCCATCGCCGTCCTGCTGCGATACATCGCGCAGTGCGGTCCAGGAGCCGACATCGTTCCAGCCGGCATCCAACGGCACCACCACTGCATCGGCGGTCTTTTCCATCACGGCGTAATCGATCGAATCGGACGGCACGGCAGTGAACGCGTCCTTGTCCAACCGGGTGAAATCGGCATCGCGGCGTGCGCTCTGCCATGCGTCGCGGCAGGCCGACAACATGGCCGGCTGCAGGCGTTCCAGCTCCTGCAGGTAACGCGAGGCCTTGAACAGGAACATGCCGCTGTTCCAGTAGTACTGGCCGCTGGCCACGTAGCCGGTGGCGGTGTCCAGATCGGGCTTTTCGACGAAACGCTCAACCGCGCGCACGCCTTGGCCGTCGGCGGCCTTGATGTAGCCGTAGCCGGTTTCCGGGCCGGTCGGCACGATACCGAAGGTGACCAGCTTGCCGGCTTCAGCAGCGTCGGCGGCCGCCTGCACCGCAGCGCGGAACGCGGCTTCGTCGGTGATCACGTGATCGGATGGCAATACCAGCAGCAGTGCATCGGCGCCATCACGGGTGGCTTCCAGCGCGGCCACGGCAATGGCCGGGGCGGTGTTGCGGCCGACCGGCTCGAGGATGATCGCGGCCGGCTCGGCGCCGACCTGCTGCAGTTGTTCGGCCGCAACGAAGCGATGTTCCTCATTGGCAATGACCAGCGGGCCACGGCTGGCAATGGGCGCCACGCGCCCCCAGGTCGCCTGCAGCATCGTCAGCTCACCGGCCAAGGGCAGGAACTGCTTGGGATACGCTTCGCGCGAGAGCGGCCACAGGCGGGTGCCGGAGCCCCCGGAGAGGATGACGGGCTGGACGGTGTTCATCGGGACATCTCCGCTCAGGCCTTCAACAGCGCGGCGATTTCATCGGTGCGCGCCTGCATCAGCGCCGCATCCCCGCGCGATTCCACGTTCAGGCGCAGCAGTGGTTCGGTGTTGGAACTGCGCAGGTTGAAACGCCAGTCGCCGAAGTCGGCACTGATGCCATCGGTATGATCCAGCGCCGGCGACTGCGCGGCGAAGTGTTCCATCACGCGGGCCACGGACGCCTTCGCATCGCTGACCTTGAAGTTGATCTCGCCACTGCACGGGTACGCCGCCATGCGGTCCTCCACCCAGTCGGCCAGCGAACGGCCGCTTTCGGAAATCAGCTGGGCGATCAGCAGCCAGGGGATCATGCCCGAGTCGGCATAGGCGAATTCGCGGAAGTAGTGGTGGGCGCTCATTTCGCCGCCGTACACCGCATCCTCTGCGCGCATCTTTTCCTTGATGAAAGCATGGCCGCTCTTGCACAGCACCGGCACGCCGCCGGCCTGTTCGACCATCTCCACGGTGTTCCAGACCAGGCGTGGGTCATGCACGATCTTGCCGCCCGGGTTGCGGTCCAGCGCCGCCTTGGCCAGCAGGCCGACGAGATAGTAGCCCTCGATGAAGCGCCCGCTGTGGTCAAAGAAGAAGCAGCGGTCGAAGTCGCCGTCCCAGGCAATGCCGAAGTCGGCGCCGTGCTCGCGAACCGCCTCGGCAGTCGCGGCGCGGTTCTCCTGCAGCAGTGGATTGGGAATGCCGTTGGGGAAGTTGCCATCGGGTTCGTGGCAGATGCGGATGAACTCGAACGGCAGATGCGGCGCCAGCAGGTCGACGATGGCGCCGGCGCCGCCGTTGCCGGCGTTCACCACCAGCTTCAGCGGCTTCAGCTTGCTGACATCGACATAGGACAGCAGGTGCTGGATGTAGGCGCTTTTGTCGTGCTGGGCGGTCTGCCCGGCCTTGGCCGGTGCGGCGGGCGCGGTATCGGCGGCAACCGCATCGGAGATTGCGAACAGGCCGGTGTCCGAGCTGATCGGGCGCGCGTTCTCCTTGACCAGCTTCATGCCGTTGTAGTCCATCGGGTTGTGGCTGGCGGTGACCATCACACCGCCGGCCGCACCGCGATGGTCGGTCTGGAAGTAGACCTCCTCGGTGCCGCACAGGCCGATGTCGATCACTTCCCGGCCCGCGCCGCGCAGGCCCACCGCCAGCGCGTCCTGCAGTGCCAGACTGGTCAGGCGCACGTCGTGCCCCACCACCACCGGCCCGGGCGACAACTGATCGGCCAAGGCCACACCGATCCGGCGGGCGAGGTCTTCGTTCAGTTCTTCCGGCACGCGGCCGCGGATGTCATAAGCCTTGAAGGCGGGCAGGGGCATCGCTGGAATCCTTTGTCAGATCAGTTGGCTAGTGTAATCCCAGCCTTGTATGGGAATCGTTTCCATAGCCCCAACGCTGCCTGACCGCCGAAGCTGTCACGTGTGGGCGGACCGGCGTTTGCGCGCGGGGCGCTTTGCAGGCGCGCCGGGCAGGGGAGACAGCAGTGCCTCCAGATCGGCTGCATCGAAGCGCGGCCCCGTGCCCCCGCCACCTTCCAGGATCGCATCGGCCAGGTCGGCCTTGCGCTGCTGCAGCTTGGCGATCCGTTCCTCGACGCTGCCGGCGGCGATCAGCTTGTAGACGAACACGGGCTGATCCTGGCCGATGCGATGGGCACGGTCGGTGGCCTGGTTCTCGGCAGCCGGGTTCCACCATGGATCGAAGTGGATGACGGTGTCGGCGGCGGTCAGGTTCAAGCCCACGCCGCCGGCCTTCAGGCTGATCAGGAACACGGGAACCTCGCCCTGCATGAAGCGCTGCACCGGTGTGACCCGGTTCTGGGTGTCGCCGGTCAGGGTCACGTAGGCCAGACCGAGGGCATCCAATGCCTGCGCAATCAGGGCCAGCATGCCGGTGAACTGCGAGAACAGAAGGATGCGGCGTCCTTCTTCGACCATGGACGGCAGCATCTCGCGCAGCAGGTCCAGCTTGGCTGAGCCTGCAGTGCGCGCGGGTGCATGGCCCGGCAGAAGGCGCGGATCGCAGCAGACCTGGCGCAGTTTCAGCAGCGCGTCCAGCACCACGATGTGATTGCGCGCCAGCCCGCTGCCGTTGATCGCTTCGCGGACCTGCTTTTCCATTGCCGCGCGCACGGTTTCGTACAGTTCGCGCTGGCCGCCTTCCATCGCCACAGTGCGGGTGATGACCGTCTTCGGCGGAAGTTCGGAGGCGACCTGGTCCTTGCGTCGGCGCAGGATAAAAGGGCGCAGGCGCTGGGCCAGCAGCTGTGTGCGCCGGCGGTCGCTGCCGCGCTCGATGGGGTGGCGCCAGTGCTGGTTGAACTGCTTTTCGCTGCCGAGCAGCCCGGGCAGCAGGAAGTCGAACTGCGTCCACAGCTCGCCCAGATGGTTTTCCAGCGGGGTGCCGGTCAGGCACAGTCGATGACGGGCCAGCAGCGTGCGCAGCGTGGCCGCTGCACGCGACCTGGGGTTCTTCACCTGCTGTGCCTCGTCAAGGATCAGCAGGTGATAGGTGTGCGCCTGCAGCGCGTGTTCGTCGCGCCAGAGCAGGGGATAGGTGGTCAGTATCAGATCATGTGCGGCAATGGCATCGAACTGCGTGTCACGTCCAGGCCCGTGCAGGGTCAGGACGCGCAGATCCGGAGTGAAGCGCGCCGCTTCACTCTGCCAGTTGTGCAGCAATGAGGTTGGCACGACCACCAGCGCCGGCTTGTCCAGGCGGCCGCTCTGCTTTTCAACCAGGAGATGGGCCAGGGTCTGCAGTGTCTTGCCCAGGCCCATGTCATCGGCCAGCACGCCGCCCAGGCCCTGCTGGCGCAGGTACTGCAGCCAGGACAGGCCTTCAAGCTGGTAGCTGCGCAGCGTCGCGCGCAAGCCCTGGGGCGCTGGGACTGCGGTCATCGCCGGTGCGTCCAGCAGGCGCTGCACGCGTGCGCGGGTATCGTTGCTGCTGTGCAGTCGCAGCTGCGCGGCGTCCTGCAGTGCCAACAGGCGTCCGCGGTCGTGCGCCTGCAGGCGCAGCGGTTGCCCGCGGTCGCCGAAAAGATCCGCCAGCAGCGCGATCACCGGTTTCAGCCGGGCTGCCCGCAGGGCAAGACGTTCATTGCCCGCTGTCGTCAGCAGTACGTTCTCGTCATCGCCGATCGCGTCCAGCTGGCCGCGCAGCCAGCGCGGATCGGACTGCAGTACGCCCTGCAACAGCGGAGCCAGCGCAATGCTGCGGCCATCGATGTCGATGGTCAGGGCCAGGTCGAACGCGGAGTTGTCGGTGGGCACCGACCGTACATCCAGGTCGATCTCCTCCACCCGGGTGATGCGATGACGGAAGGCATCGTCGGTCTCGATCTTCCAGCCCAGCGCTTCCAGCTGCAGTACATCCTCCAGCAGGAAGCGGGTCCAGTCGAAACTGCGCAGCTCGAACAACGGACCGCCGCCCTCCAGCACGATGCGCGGTTGCCGCTCGCGGTGCAGGTGGACGCTGTTCAGTTCAGCTTCGCGCCGTGCCTCCCCGGCCAGGTCACGCGGCAACAGGTAGAGCTGACCCTCGCCGCCATGCACGAACAGCGACGGGTCGTCGAGAAAACGTACGTGCTCGTCGTACTCGAAAGCGACGGTGGCGACGTCGAGCCATTGCGAGGGGTCCCGTTCGGTGAGCCAGGCAGGACGGTATTCCATGCTGTGCAGATGGAGGATCGGCGTCATCGCCTGGGTCTGCAGGGCGGGCAGTATCGGATCGGCGGCCGCACGCAGCGAACCCGGTTCACCCTCCAGTGAGTTCTGCAGCGCGGCCAGCAACACGGCGGCGACATGCTCGCAGTGCGTTCCAGCCGGACAGGTGCAGCGACTCTGCAGGGGGCTGTGCGGGGTGCGGGCGCTGGCATCCAGGTCGATCGCTACCTGCCAGCCCTCGACCTGGGCGGTCAGCAGTGGTGACTGGTAGCGCAGCTCGCGCACTGCCGACACGCGGCGGTTGCCCTTTTCCAACGTCCCGGCATCCAGCCAGCGGGACAGTTCCCCTCCGGTGAATACTTCGGCCATGCGTCGTCCTGTCCTCTCCATCTACAGCACGCGTTGCCAAGGGCACCGCAAGCGGGAAAGGGAACATTCTACGGATTGGCAGCCCTGCATGCCGGTTCATGCTGCGGCGCATCCCAGCCGGCGTCGGGTGTGCCGCTAGAATGGCGGCATTCTCACCGGGTAGGGCAGTAGAGATGCAGCAATCAACTTCCAGCGGCACGCGCAGCAAGCGTTTCGCCTCTGCGGCGCAGGCCCTGCAGGGCGTGGTCGCCGATGGCCAGACCCTGGCCGTGGGGGGCTTCGGCCTGTGCGGCATTCCCGAGGCACTGATCGCCGCGTTGCGCGACAGTGGCGCCAAGGGCCTGACCGTGATCTCCAACAACGCCGGCGTCGATGGCTTCGGCCTGGGCCAGCTGCTGGAAACCCGGCAGATCAGCAAGATGATTTCGTCATACGTGGGCGAGAACAAGGAATTCGAACGGCAGTTCCTGGCCGGCGAGCTGGAGCTGGAATTCAATCCGCAGGGCACCCTGGCCGAGCGCCTGCGTGCCGGCGGGGCGGGTATCCCGGCGTTCTTCACCGCCACCGGCTACGGCACCGTGGTCGCCGAGGGCAAGGAAACCCGTGAGTTCGATGGCAAGCACTACGTGATGGAAACCGCGCTGCGCGCCGACGTTGCCCTGGTCAAGGCCTGGAAGGCCGACGAGGCCGGCAACCTGGTGTTCCGCAAGACCGCGCGCAACTTCAACCCGGCCTGTGCGATGGCCGGCAAGGTCTGCATCGTGGAAGTGGAGGAGGTGGTGCCGGTCGGCAGCATCGATCCGGACCAGGTGCACCTGCCGGGCATCTACGTGCACCGCATCGTGCACAACCCCACCCCTGAAAAACGTATCGAACAGCGCACCATCCGTGCGGAGGGCAACTGACATGGCATGGACCCGCGATGAGATGGCGGCGCGCGCTGCGCGTGAACTGACCGATGGCGCCTACGTGAACCTGGGCATCGGCCTGCCGACGCTGGTGGCCAACCACATCCCCGAGGGCGTGGACGTATGGCTGCAGTCGGAAAACGGCCTGCTCGGCATCGGCCCGTTCCCGACCGAGGCCGAGGTTGACGCCGACCTGATCAATGCCGGCAAGCAGACGGTGACCGCGCGCGCCGGTGCCAGCTACTTCGGCAGCCATGACAGCTTTGCGATGATCCGTGGTGGCCACGTCAACCTCGCCATCCTCGGCGCGATGCAGGTGACCGACAAGGGCGACCTGGCCAACTGGATGGTGCCCGGCAAGATGGTCAAGGGCATGGGCGGCGCGATGGACCTGGTGGCCGGCGTGCAGCGCGTGGTGGTGCTGATGGAGCACACCGCCAAGAACGGCGAGCACAAGCTCCTGGCCGAATGCACGCTGCCGTTGACCGGTGTGGGCGTGGTCGACCGCATCATCACCGACCTGGCGGTATTCGATGTGACCGATGACGGTCTGGTGCTGGTGGAGACCGCCGCGGGTGTGGGTGACGATGAGTTGAAGGAAAAGACCGGCGTCGTGTTCAAGCGCCGCTGAACATCCACGGGGCAGCGCGTCGCTGCCCCATCTCTCTGAAAGCCCCATGCTGTTCCCCCACGACCTGCCAGATGCCGATGTCCGTCACCTGACCGGATGGCTGCCCGCAGCTGAGGCTGATGCCCTGCAGCAGGCGCTGCAAGCCGAAATCCTGTGGGAAACCCACCGCATCCGCATGTTCGGCAACTGGGTGGATTCACCGCGGTTGAGCTGCTGGATCGGTGATCCGCAGGCGCGTTACCGCTATTCAGGCGCCGAGTTCATCCCGCATCCATGGCCGTCGATGCTGCAGGCGCTGCGCATGCGCCTGCAGGAACAGGGCACGGGCGAGTTCAACAGCGTACTGCTCAACCGCTATCGCGGCGGCACCGACTACATGGGCTGGCACAGCGATGACGAGCCGGAGCTGGGGCCGGCGCCGCTGATTGCTTCGTTGAGCCTCGGGGCGGCGCGACGGTTCCTGCTTCGCCGCCGCGACGACCCGGCACGCAAGGCCGAGTACCTGCTCGGCCACGGCGATCTGCTGTTGATGGGAGGGCAGACCCAGCGCCACTACCAGCACGCGCTGCCGAAGATGGCGCGGGTGCAGGGTGAACGCATCAACCTGACGTTCCGCTGGATCACACCGCGCTGATCGGTCATGCGGACCAAGGTCCGCACCCACCAAGGGCAATCAGTCCGCAGCCAGCAAAGGCAATCGGTTCGCTGCGACCTGCGCGACTGTCAGTGCTTCAGCGCCTGCTTGTCATTCTGCCCGCTGGTCAGCGTCCAGCCCACCACGTCCTGGGCCACCTGCTGCAGGCCACGCTCGAAGGCGGCGGCTACGGCCGACACGTCGGTGCTGCCCACCGGCTGCAGCTGGCGGAAGGTACGGTCGGCGACCACCCGCTGGCTGGTCACGTCGATCAGCTTGGCGTTGATCTCGATGACGACCGTCGGCGTGGGCTGGCCCTGGTAGTCCGATTCGAAGCGACGGATGTCGGTGGACAGCTTGTAGTCGGCGCGGATGCCGGCGGCGACGCGGGCCACGCCGTGGATGCGGCCGGAATCCTCGAAGCCGCGCAGCAGGGTGTCCTCGATCATGTCGGTGGCCGGCTGTGCCCAGCTGGCGCCCTTGTAGATCTCCAGCTCCGACGGCGTCGGCCGCACGTTGATGCGCGGGCTGTCGACCATGCGCGCGGCGCTGGGCTTGGCCAGCACCAGTTGCCAGTCGGCCTGCGGCCAGCTGGGGTCGACCTTGACCTGCACGGCCGGCGAATACAGGGTGACGGGATTCTTGTCGCCGCTGCCGAGGATCGAGCAGCCACCCAGCAGGGTGGCCAGCGACGCGGCCAGCAACAGGCGCGGAAGGGTGGTCGGGCTCATTTGGGTTCGAACTCCTTCGGGGCGTCGCGGCCGAGCAGGTAGCGTGCGGGGTTGTTCTCGAGACGGTCGCTGACCCGGCGCAGGTCGCGGATCAGGCCACGCAGTTCACCCAGCGTCGGGCCGAGCTGACCCAGGCCGTCATTGGCGAAGCTGTTGATGGCCGCGCGGTTCTCGCCAAGGATCGAATCGGCATTGCCGGCGGCCGAATCAAGCTTGGCCAGGGTGGCGTCGAGCTTGTCGATGATGCCCGGCAACTGCTGCACCAGGTTCTTGTCCAGGCGCTCGATGGTGCCGTTGGTGGTCTTCAGGGTGGTGTCCAGGCTGCGCGCGGCATCGCGCGCGCTGAGCAGCAGCGACTGCGTGCCCTGGTCACGGTCGGCCAGGCCACCACTGATCGTTTCCAGGTTGGCCAGGGTGGCGTTGATCGAGGCGACGTTGCGGTCGCTGAGGATCTGGTCCATGCGCTCGACGATGCGGTTGGCCACGTCGGTGATGTTCTGCAGCGCCGACGGCGTGGTCGGGATGATCGGTGCCGGGTCCTTGTTGACCGTGGTCAGCGCCGGCGACTGCGGCGTGCCGCCGCTGAGCTGGATGATCGACGGGCCGGTCAGGCTGGTGATTGCCAGCTTGGCGCGGGTATCGGTCTTGACCGGCGTGGTCGAGTTCAGGCGGATGCGTGCGACCACCTGGCGCGGATCGTCCGGCACCAGGTTCAGTTCGGTGATCGAGCCCACCGCGATGCCGTTGTACTGCACCGGGCTGCCGACCGACAGGCCGGTCACCGCTTCGCGGAACACTACCCGGTATTCCTGCCAGGTACGGTCGGAGGAGTACTTGGCGGCCCACAGGCCGAAGGCCAACAGGGCCAGGCCGGTGATCAGGGTGAACGCGCCGATCAGCACGTAGTTGGCTTTCGTTTCCATGGCTCAGGCACTCTCGATCTGTTCGCCACGCGCGGCGCGCGCGCGGGGTCCGTGGAAGTATTCCTGGATCCACGGATGATCCAGTCTCTCGATTTCCGGCAGCGGCGCATTGGCCACCACCTTGCGGTCGGCGATGACCGCCACCCGGTCGCAGATCGCATACAGCGTGTCCAGGTCGTGGGTGATCAGGAACACGGTCAGCCCCAGCGCTTCCTGCAGGGTCTTGATCAGACGGTCGAACGCGGCCGCACCGATCGGGTCCAGCCCGGCGGTGGGTTCATCCAGGAACAGCAGCGGCGGATCCAGCGCCAGCGCACGTGCCAGGCCGGCGCGCTTGCGCATGCCGCCAGACAGCTGCGAGGGCAGCTTGTTGATGGCATCGGCGGGCAGACCGGCCAGTTTCACCTTCAGCAGGGCCAGCTCGTAGTGCCAGCGCTCGGGCAGTTCGCGGTGATGTTCCTTCAGCGGCACCTGCACGTTTTCGCCCACGGTCAGCGACGAGAACAGGGCGCCGTCCTGGAACAGCACGCCGGTATTGCGTTCGATGTGCAGGCGGCTCTCGGCGTCATCGGCGCGCGCGTCGCGACCGAGCACTTCGATCTGCCCTTCATCCGGCACACGCAGGCCCAGGATCGAGCGCATCAGCACCGATTTGCCGGTGCCCGAACCGCCCACCACGCCAAGGATCTCGCCACGGCGCACGTCCAGGTCCAGCCCTTCATGCACGGTCTGGCTGCCAAAGCGGTTGACCAGCCCGCGCACGCGGATGGCCAGGTCGTGGCCGTCGTCGTCCTGCATGGGCACTTCTTCGGGGATCGGATGCGTGCTCATGTCACCAGTCCATGTGCATGAACCACAACGCCGCGAAGGCGTCGATGATGATCACCAGCGAGATCGTCTGCACCACGCTGGAGGTGGTGCGCTCGCCGACCGACTGTGCGGTGCCTTCGACCTTCAGGCCTTCCAGGCAACCGATCAGGCCGATCACCAGCGCAAATACCGGCGCCTTGGACAGGCCCACCAGCATGTGCCGCACTTCCATCGTGTCGTGCATGCGCGCGATGTACATCTGCGGCGGAATGTCGAGGTCGAACGCGCCGACGGTGATGCCACCAGCCAGGCCGGCGACCATCGCGATGAAAGTCAGCAGCGGCAGCGTCACCAGCAGCGCGACCAAGCGTGGCAGCACCAGCAGGTCGATGGGGTCGAGCCCCAGGGTGCGCATCGCATCGATTTCCTCGCGTGCCTTCATTGCACCGATCTGCGCGGTGAACGCACTGGCGGTGCGGCCGGCCAGCACGATCGCGGTCAGCAGCACGGCAAATTCGCGCAGGAAGGCGATGTTCACCAGTTCGACCACGAAGATCTCCGCACCGAAATCGCGCAGGATGGTCGAGCCGAGGAAGGCGATCACCGCACCGACCAGATAGGACAGCAGCGCCACCAGCGGTACTGCGTCCAGCCCGACCTGCTCCATTTGATGGACGGTCGCGGTCAGGCGGAAACGTCGGGGTTCCTTGACCAAGCGTGCGGCCTTGACCAGGTTCTCACCGAGGAAGCTGCACAGCGCCTTGATGTTGTGGCCCGTGGCATGGACGCTGACGCCCAGCCGCTCCAGCGCCGCCAGCACGCCGAAGTCGCGCTTCGGCTTCGGACGGTCGTCGGCCACTTCTTCGATGGTGCACACCAGCGCCTGGTGGTCCGGGCGGAACTGCAGCGCGTGCTCGCCGAGATCGGCACGATGGGCGACGCGCAGCACCTGCAGCACGCCGGCCGAGTCGAGCAGCTCGATGCCGGTGGCGTCGATGCCGGTCAGCGTGTCCGGAACGCCACGCAGCACTTCGGCCGCGGCCAGCGCGGTCTTCAGGGTCCAGTGGCCGGACAGCCGGATCAGTCCCGGATCCTGAGCGTCCTGTTCGAGCTGGGGGGCGTGGGTCGGGGTCATGGGGGCCATTCGGGTCGCAGCATAACCGTTCTGAATTGCACGTCGCGTCGAACCAGGATGAATTTCTCCAGCAGAGCCTGACGTAGGTAATACTACGGCGCATGTCCGCAGACGCTCACACGATCCCCACGCCCCAGGCCACCTACGCGCAGCGCGTGGCCTTCGTTTCCGAGATCGCCGGCCGCCTGCACAGCTACGGCACAACGGCCCAGCGCCTGGAAGCGGCGGTGGTTGCATTGGCCCGCCAGCTCGATCTGGATTGTGAACCGTGGTCGAATCCCACCGGCATCATCCTCAGTTTCAGCGACCCGGCGCAGGCCATCGGCTCCAGTGACATCACCCGGGTGATCCGGCTGGCGCCCGGCGAGAACGACCTGCACAAGCTCAGCGTGGCTGACGGGATCGCCGAAGAAGTGGCCAACGGCCGCATGAGCATCGCCCAGGGCCACACCGCGCTGCGCCAGCTGGACAAGGATCCGGGCCGGCGCGGCAAGCTGCGCACCATCCTGTCCTTCACCCTCGGTGCGGCGGGCGTGGCGGGAATGTGGAAGCTGCCGTGGCTGGACATCGCCACCGCCGGCGTCATCGGCCTGTTGATCGGCCTGCTCGGCATGGTCACCGACAAGCGCCCGGCCAGCCGTGAAGCGGCCGAAGCGCTGGCGGCGCTGTTGGCCGGCCTGGTCGCCACCGTGGTCGCCACGTTCGTGGGCGCCCTGAATCTCAACACCGTGATCATCGCCTCGCTGGTGGTGCTGCTGCCGGGCATGTCGCTGACCAATGCGGTCAATGAACTGGCCAGCCAGCACTGGGTGTCCGGCACCGCGCGCTTTGCCGGCGCGTTGACCACGATCATGAAGCTCAGTGTCGGCGCGATGATCGCGGTGACCCTGGCCGATGTGCTGGGGCTGGACCCGATGATCCGTGCCTCGCGGCCACAGGGGCCGTGGGTGGAGTGGGGCTCGCTGCTGACGGCGGCGTTCGCCTTCGCCATGTTGTTCAAGGCCAACCGTCGCGACTATCCGTGGGTGATCGCCGCCTCGGTGGCCGGTTACGCGATCTCCAAATTTGGTGGTCATGCCTGGGGTACGCCGGCCGGCATCTTCCTGTCGGCGATGCTGCTGACCGCCGGTGGCAACCTGTTCGGGCGCGTGGTCGGCCGCCCTGGCGCGATCATCCGCCTGCCGGGCATCATCATGATGGTGCCTGGCAGCACCAGCCTGCGCGGCGTGCTGACCCTGGTCCAGCAACAGGACGTGGGCGCCGGCCAGAGCGTGTTCCTGACCGTGTTGAACGTGGTGATGGCGCTGGTCGCCGGCCTGCTGTTCGGCAATCTGCTGATGCCGGCGCGCAAGACCCTGTAGGTGTGGACCGTTGGTCCGCACACCCTTGAATGGTGTGGGTGTGGACCGTTGGTCCACACACCGGACAAAGAAAAAGCGCCGGCTTTCGCCGGCGTTTTTCATTGCAACCCGATCTGGCCTCAGGCCTTCTTGATCAGGAAATCTTCCGGCTTCTTGCTGCCCTTGGCGGTCAGCTCGGCCATCCAGCGCGGCTGCTTGCCGCGACCGGTCCAGGTTTCCTTCGGGTTGGCCGGGTTGCGGTACTTCGGCGCAACCTTGCCCAGCTTGCGGCCGGCGGTCTTGGACGGGGCCTTGGTGGCCTTGGCGACCTTGCGCGCACGCGGTGCGGGTTCACCACCGAACAGTTCCTCGATGGTGTAACCCTCGGTCTTGGCCAGCTTGCTCAGCTGGGCACGTACCTTGGTGATCGGGCGACGCTTGGCGACGATGGTCTGCTGCTTCTTGGCTGTGCGGATCAATGCGCCCAGCTCACGTGCCGACAGGCCGGTCAGGTCGATGCTCATCAACGATTACTCCAGAAACTAATTTAGGGACAGGGACGAGCCGGTCCGTGGCGTCGCGGGACAGAGTAATGAGGAATTAATCCCAGCACAAACAGTTGAGGTCACCGTCTGTCGGCTGGCTGGCCCGGTTGCGACCATTTTGACCGGATTATGTCCGCTGCGATTTTCCGGGGGCGGCCGTCCGGCAAAAAAAGACCGGGGTATACCCCGGTCTTTTCCGATCAATCCTGCAGGCGCTGCAGCAGGGTGGCCTTGTCCAGGCTCTCCGCTTCGGCCGCGCGGCGCGAGCGGTACTCGAAGGTCCCTGCGGCCAGGCCGCGCTCGCTGACCACCACCCGGTGCGGGATGCCGATCAGTTCCATGTCGGCGAACATCGCGCCCGGGCGCAGGCCGCGGTCGTCCAGTGCAGCATCCAGACCTGCGTCGCGCAGCTCCTGCAGCAGGCCTGCAGCGGCATCGGCCACGGCCGCGTCGCCCTTCGGATTGATCACGCAGACCACCACCTGCCACGGCGCCATCGCGTCGGGCCAGATGATGCCGGCGTCATCGTGGTTCTGCTCGATGGCTGCAGCGACCACACGCGAAATGCCGATGCCGTAGCAGCCCATCGTCATCACTGCGGCCTTGCCGTTCTCGTCCAGCACGGTGGCATCGAGCGCCTTGGCATAGGTGCGGCCCAGCTGGAACACGTGGCCGACTTCGATACCGCGGGCGATTTTCAGTTCACCGCCATCCAGCGCACGATCACCCGCGCGTACATTGCGGATGTCGGCTACTTCCGGTTCGGCCAGGTCGCGGCCCCAGTTGACGCCGGCCAGGTGGAAACCGGCCTCGTTGGCACCGACGACGAAGTCGGACATCGCCGCCACTTCGCGATCGGCAACCACGCGGATCGGCTTGGCCGCTGCGACCGGACCAAGGAAGCCCGGCACGCTGCCGAGGTAGTCGGCGATCTCTACTTCGCTGGCAAAACGCTGCTCGTCCAGACCAGCAACCTTGCCCAGCTTGATTTCGTTGACCTCGTGGTCGCCACGCACCAGCACCAGCACGAACTGCTGTGCCTTGCCTTCACCGGCGATCAGCGCCACCGACTTCACCGTGCGCTGCAGGTCGATGCCGAGCAGGGCGGCAACGTCTTCGCAGGTCTTCTGGACCGGAGTTTCGACCTTGCGCAGCGCTTCGCTGGCCGCAGCGCGCGCAGCCGGATCGGCGGCAATGGCCGCTTCCATGTTGGCGGCGTAGTCCGAACCGGTGGAGAACACCAGCGCGTCTTCACCGGAATCGGCGATCACGTGGAATTCCTGCGAGGCATCACCGCCGATCGCACCGGAATCGGCCTGCACCATGCGGAAATCCAGGCCCAGACGGGTGAAGATGCGGCTGTAGGCCACCTTCATGTTTTCGTACTCACGCACGAGGTCTTCGTCGTGCAGGTGGAACGAGTAGGCGTCCTTCATCAGGAACTCGCGCGCACGCATCACACCGAAGCGCGGACGGATCTCGTCGCGGAACTTGGTCTGGATCTGGTAGAAGTTCACCGGCAGCTGCTTGTAGCTGGACAGTTCGCTGCGCGCGAAATCGCAGGCCGCTTCTTCAGCGGTGGGGCTGTAGCAGAAGGTCTGTTCCTTGCGGTCCTTGATCTTCAGCAGCTGCGGGCCGAACTTCTGCCAGCGGCCGGTCTGCTCCCACAGTTCCTTCGGCTGGATGGTCGGAATCTGGAATTCGACGGCACCGGCGCGGTCCATTTCCTCGCGGACGATGCGTTCGACCTTGCGCAGCACGCGCAGGCCCAGCGGCGACCAGGTGTAGAGGCCGGACGCGAGCTTGCGGATCATGCCCGCGCGCAGCATCAGCCGGTGGCTGGTCAGCTCGGCGTCGCTGGGGGTTTCCTTGGTGGTGTGCAGGTGGAACTGGGAGAGGCGCATCGTCGGCTTCGGATTACGGCAGAGACACCTATTCTGCCAGCCCGGCCGGGGGAGGGGTATCGGCCGGGCGGCGCCCGGCACCCGCAGCGGCCAGAGCAACGGCCAAAGCAAAAGCGGGTATTCCGTGGGATGGCGGGGTGGGTCCGGTTGCGGGGGCCGCTGCAAGTACGTCCATGTAAGCTCGGTCGCCGCATCCATGCGGCTCACGCCCCCGCAACCGGACCCACCCCGCCTTCGACAGATCTCCGCAATCTGTCTGGACGGCATGGCCTGCTCTATGGCATGGCCTGCTCTTGGTGGGTGTCGACCTTGGTCGACACCGTAGATCCACGCCATGCGTGGATGTTCTACGTTCAATTGTCGAAATATTCGATTTCGATGGAGATTCATCCACACATGGCGTGGATCTACTGGCCACCGGGAAACTGTCGAAGGCGGGGCACTGTGGGTTTGCGGGGTGTGAGCCGCATGGATGCGGCGACCAAGCCCCCATGGACGGGTTCACGGCGGCCCCGCAAACCCACAGTGCCCCGCCATCCCCCAGGAAGCCGCCGTTGCAGTTGCTCCGGCCGTTGCCTCTGCGGGTGCCGGGCGCCGCCCGGCCGCTACCCCCTCAACCCGCCGGTGGGCAGTACGCCTTGATCGTCGCCTCGGCCAGGTCCTTCTGCGCGCTGCGCTGTTCAGGGGTAAGCGCGGTATCGGCCTTGCCGTCGCCATCGGTGTCCTGCATCACCGGGCCGCCGCCCTCCAGCAGCGCCACGTTGGCGCGGGCGGTGCTGCACTCCTTGGGCACCGGAGCGGCACTGGCTGCCTCCGTTTCTCCCGCTACCGGTGTCCTGGCCTGGGCTCGGGTCTCGTATTTGGCCCCGGTCGGCGGCGTTTCCGAATACTGGGTCACGCCCTTGGCGTCCTTCCACTTGTAGACAGGGCCGGCCAGCGCAGTGGTACTGGCCAACAGCAGCAGGCATCCCAGGCAGGACAGGGCACGCATGGCAAACTCCGCAGAATGGGCGTAGAACGCCGATTGCAGCATTGGCGCCGACCGCTGGCAAGTCGATTAAACTGGATTCCATGGACCCGATCACACCGCCGCCGCGCTCGCGCACGATTTACCTGCTGCCCAACCTGTTCACCACGGCTGGGCTGTTCTCTGGCTTCTACGCCATCATCGCCGCGGCCAACGGAGATTTCGTCAATGCCAGCATCGCCGTGTTCGTGGCGGCGGTGATGGATGGACTCGATGGCCGTGTCGCGCGTTTGACCGGTACCAGCAGCGAGTTCGGCGTGCAGTACGACTCGCTGGCCGATCTGGTCAGCTTCGGCATGGCGCCCGCCTTGGTGATGTACCACTGGTCCCTGTCGGAACTGAAGTACGACGGTGAGCTGGTCGGTCGCCTGGGCTGGGCTGTGGCGTTCCTGTACGCCGCCTGCGCGGCGCTGCGCCTGGCCCGCTTCAACACCCAGGTGGCCGTGGTCGACAAGCGCTGGTTCGTCGGCCTGGCCAGCCCGGCTGCTGCCGGCCTGATGATGTCCTTCGTGTGGGCCTTCGCCGATGGCACCTTGGGCTGGAACGGCAACGAGCTGCGCTTCGTGGCGCTGGCGGTGACCCTTGTCGCCGCACTGCTGATGGTCAGCCGCATCCGCTTCTGGAGCTTCAAGGGCGGCGCCGCCAAGGAGGGCGCACGTTCAGACCGAGTCCCGTTCCTGGTGCTGGCACTGGTACCGATCGGCATCGCCATCGCGGTGATCGATCTGCCACGTGTGTTGCTCGTCGTCGGCATCCTCTACGCCCTGTCAGGCCCGGTGATGTGGGGCGTGCAGCGCCTGCGCAAGAAGCCCGAGGCAGCGTGAGTCAGGACCTGCCCGTGTTGTGGTCCCCGGCCCAGCAGGCCTGGCTGCAGGCCATGGGCTACACCGTCTATCACGACGGCCAGCTGGCCGCCGAGATGGACGCGGCATTGCAGCTGAGCGTGGCCGAAGCCGAGGCATCGATGCCTGCGGCGGTCGAGCCGACGCGCACGGCTCCACCTTCGACGCAGCACACGCGCAACCAGCGCGATCCTGCGCCGGAACAGCGGCCCGAGCGCGCGCCGCCACGCACTGCCGTGCCGGTGGCGGCGCCGGATACCGTGCCGGCTGCTGCCCGTCCGCTGCCCACCGGAAACGCGCGCCAGCCGCTGGTGCGCCTGCCTGATCGCCTGCAGATCGCGCTGTTGCGAGCGTCGGGCTGCAATCCCAACGACCCCGCCACACAGACGCTGATGGAAAGCTGGCCGCTGGAACAACTGCGTCGCGACCCTGCTGCCAAGCGCGCGTTGTGGCCGCAGCTGCGAGCGCTGCGCAAGGGCGGAAACGCATGAGTGCGGTCAGCCAGCCCGGGCCGGTGGCGATGCGTGCACTGCGCGAGAGCGATCTCAACGCGGTGATGGCCATCGAAGTGCGTGGCTATCCCTATCCCTGGACCCGCGGCATTTTCCTGGATTGCCTGCGCGCCGGTTACCCCGGCCTGGCCATGGAGCGCGATGGCATGTTGATCGGCTATGGCGTGCTCAGCCTCGCTGCCGATGAAGCGCATGTGCTGAACATCTGCATCGATCCGCTGGTGCAGTCGCGTGGCCTCGGCCGTGAGCTGCTGCGTGCGCTGGTCCGCCTGGCTGGTGATCGAGGTGCGCAGCGGGTGTTCCTGGAAGTGCGTCCGTCCAATACGCCAGCCCTGGCGCTGTATCACAGCGAAGGCTTCAACGAGATCGGCCGGCGCCCCCGCTACTACCCTGCTGCGCAGGGGCGCGAAGATGCGCTGGTGATGGCGATCGAACTGGTGGACGGCGAGCTGGAGACGATGCCGCCGCTGTAATCGGCGTCGCGTGGCCGCTGCGCTCGCCGGGCATGGCCCGGCGCTGCCGATGCGTTGTTTACGCCAGCCGCAGCGCCAACACGCCGGCCACGATCAACGTCGCCGCCGTCCAGCGTGCACGCGGTACCCGCTCGCGCAGCAGGAACACCGAGATCAGCAGCGCGAACAGGATCGACGATTCGCGCAGCGCCGACACCATGGCCACGGGCACCTGGGTCATCGCCCACAGCGCCATCGCATACGATGCGGTGGTGCCGATGCCGCCGGCCACACCCAGCGGCCAGTGCTGGCGCGCATACGCCAGCAGCTTGCCGCGCTGCCGATGCAGTGCCCACAGCGGCAACGGAATGCCCGACAGCAGGAACAGCCACAACGTATAGCTCAGCGCATTGCCGGACAGCCGTGCGCCCTGCGCATCGACCAGCGTGTAGGTGGCGATCATCGCGGCGGTCAGCAACGGCAGCCGCAGCTGGCCGCTGCATGCGCCGCGGGCCATGCACAGGATGCCGCCACTCACCAGGATGACGCCGAGCCAGGCCGACGGCGGCAGGCGTTCGCCGAGCACGGCGCCGGCCAGCGCAACCAGGATCGGCGCGCAGCCGCGCATCATCGGATACGCCAGGCTCATGTCGACCTGCTGGTAGCAGCGTGCGACCAACGCGTAGTACGTCACCTGCAGCAGCACCGATGCGATCAGCCACGGCCAGCTTTCCGCGGCGGGGAAGGGCAGCCACGGCAGGACGAGCGCAGACAACAGCGCGGCGCTGCCGGTGACCAGCACCGTGCCGAGGAATTTGTCCGGTCCGCGTTTGACGATCGCGTTCCAGCTGGCGTGCAGTGCAGCGGCAGCGAGGACCAGCAGGAAGAGGGAAAGCGGCATCAGGCGATGATGCCAAAAGGCAGGGGTGGGTGCCGACCTTGGTCGGCACATTGCTCTGCAGGGTAGGTGCCAACCTTGGTTGGCACTTCACAGCGGCGCGGACCAAGGTCCGCACCCACCCGATCAGCTGTTACAGCTTCGCGCGCTGCTCGCGCAGGCCGGCCAGCTGGTTGTTCCAGTCGACCAGGCGCACGCGCTCCTGCTCGATCACCGCCGGCGGCACCTTGTCGGAGAACTTGGCCAGCTTGGTCTCGCTCTTCTCCTGCTCGCCTTCCACGCGCTTGATCTCCTTGTCCAGGCGCGCGCGCTCGGCATCGAGATCAACCAGGCCTTCCAGCGGTACCAGCAGCTTCAGTTCACCGACGATCGCGGCGGCTGCCGGCGGCGCACTCTGTGCGTCGGCCAGCCACTGGATGCTGTCCAGCTTCAGCAGGAACGACAGCGAGGCACTGAAGCGCTCGATGCGCACGCGGTCCTGTTCCAGGCCGGCCAGCAGGCGCAGCGGCACCAGCTTGGACGGGGCAACGTTCAGTTCGCTGCGCACGCGGCGCACGGCACTGATCACTGCCTTCAACCATTCAACGTCGGCCTCGGCCTGCGCATGGTCGCCCTCGAACTCGGCGGCGGTCGGGTACGGACGCAGCGACAGCGTGGTTTCGGCCAGGCCCAGGCGCGGGGCCAGCTGTTGCCACAGCTGTTCGGTGATGAACGGGGTCAGCGGGTGCAGCAGGCGCAGCAGCGCCTCCAGCACATACAACAGCGTGTGGCGGGTGCTGTCAGCGTCGGCGGCATCGGCACCGTTCAACGCCGGCTTGCTCAGCTCCAGGAACCAATCGCAGAACTCGTTCCAGGCGAATTCGTACAGGCACTGCGCCAGCAGGTCGAAGCGATAGGCGGCGAAATGACCCTGCGCTTCGGCGGTGGTGGCGGCCAGGCGCGAGAGGATCCAGCGCTCGGCATCGGTACGCGGCGTCGGCACGCCGGTGAACGCCGCACCTTCGGTGTTCATCAGGGTGAAGCGGCTGGCGTTCCACAGCTTGTTGCAGAAATTCTTGTAGCCCTCGGCGCGGTTCATGTCGAACTTGATGTCGCGGCCATGGGTGGCAAGTGCGGCGATGGTGAAACGCAGCGCATCCGCACCATGGGCGGCGATGCCGTCCGGGAACTCCTTGCGCGTGGCCTTCTCGATCTTCTCCACCATGCGCGGCTGCATCAGCCCGCCGGTGCGCTTGGCCACCAGATCATCGATGGTGATGCCGTCGATGATGTCCAGCGGGTCGAGCACGTTGCCCTTGCTCTTGGACATCTTCTGGCCCTGGCCATCGCGGATCAGGCCGGTGAAGTAGACGTCCTTGAACGGCACTTTGCCGGTCAGGTTGTCGGTGGCCATGATCATGCGCGCCACCCAGAAGAAGATGATGTCGAAGCCGGTGATCAGCACCGACGACGGCAGGTAGCGGTCGAAACCGCGCTCGGCCATCGCCTGCTCGTTCGGCCAGCCCAGGGTGGAGAACGGCCACAGCTGCGAGGAGAACCAGGTCTCCAGCACGTCGCTTTCCTGGCTCAGCACCACGTCGCTGCCGAGATTGTGCTTCGCCCGCACGTCCTCTTCGCTGCGGCCGACGTAGCAGTTGCCGGTGGCGGCATCGAACCACGCCGGAATGCGGTGGCCCCACCACAGCTGGCGGCTGATGCACCAATCCTGGATGTTGTTCATCCAGTGGCGGTAGGTGTTGATCCAGTTCGGCGGCACGAAGGCGATTGACCCGTCCTCGACCAGTTCCAGGCCACGACGCGCCAGTTCGTCCATTTTCACGAACCACTGGTCGGTCAGGTACGGCTCGATCACCTGGCCGGTGCGGTCGCCACGCGGCACCTGCAGCTTGTGCGCCTTGGTCTCGACCAGGATGCCCAGGTCTTCCAGTTCACCCAGCACGGCCTTGCGCGCGTCGTAACGGTCCAGCCCCTGGAAACGTTCCGGCGCGTTGTCGTTGATCGCCGCCACCGGAGTGAACAGGTTGATCATCGGCAGGCTGTGGCGCACACCCACCTGATAGTCGTTGAAGTCATGCGCCGGGGTGACCTTGACCACGCCGGTACCGAACGCGCGGTCCACGTAGTCATCGGCGATCACCGGCACGCGGCGGCCGGTCAGCGGCAGCACCACGCTCTTGCCGATCAGGTGCAGGTAACGCTCGTCTTCGGGGTGCACCATCACCGCGGTGTCACCCAGCAGGGTTTCCGGACGGGTGGTGGCAACCACCAGGTAATCGCGGGTTTCGCGCAGGGTTTCGACGCCGTCGGCATCGCGCTCGACGTGCTCGTAGCTCAGGCCTTCATCCAGCTGGTAGGCGATCGACCACAGGAAACCGTCTTCCTCGGCGCTCTCCACTTCCAGGTCCGAAATCGCGGTCTTCAGCACCGGATCCCAGTTGACCAGGCGCTGGCCACGATAGATCAGGCCCTGTTCGTGCCAACGCACGAAGGCTTCGATCACCGCTTCGGACGGCTGCGGGTCCATGGTGAAGGTGCTGCGCGACCAGTCAGCCGAGGTGCCGAGGCGGCGCATCTGCCGTTCGATGATGTCACCGGACTGCTGCTTCCACTCCCACACCTTGCCGATGAAGCCCTCGCGGCCCAGCGAATCGCGGGTCTCACCGTTGCCTTCCAGCGCCAGGTTGCGGCTGACCACCATCTCGGTGGCGATGCCGGCGTGGTCGGTACCGACCTGCCACAGCGTGTCGTAGCCGCGCATGCGGTGGTAACGCACCAGCGCATCCATCAGGGTCTGCTGGAAGGCATGGCCCATGTGCAGGGTGCCGGTCACGTTCGGCGGCGGCAGCAGGATGGTGTACGGCTCGCCCTTGCCGGACGGCTTGAAATGGCCGGCCTTCTCCCAGGCCTCGTAGAGGTCGGTCTCGAAGGACTTCGGGTCGTAGCTGGAGGCGAGTTGGGTCATGCGGGGGAACCAGTCATCAAGGCGGGAAGGGAGATCAGCGCGACCCGAGGGTGCGCCGGATCTTCTGGTCGGTGTGGTACTGGCTGACCGAATAGGCAGCCCAGATCGCGGCGGGCAGCCAGCCGATCAGGGTGATCTGCAGGATCAGGCAGACGATGCCGGCAAACGGCCGGCCGATGGTGAAAAAGGACAGCCAGGGAAGAATCAGGGCGATCAGCAGGCGCATCAAGGGGTCCTCGCAGGGCTTACATGTCGTGCTTGTTCAGGTCGTAACCGGCGGTCTTGTACTGGCGCCAGCGCTCGCGCAGCGGTTCGCGCGCTTCCGGATCGGCCGGCACCACTTCCAGCACGCGCTCGCACTGGCCCAGCCAGGGTTCGTCGCGCAGGTTGATCACCAGCGGCCGCACGGGGGCCTCGCCACCGGGCGGGGCGATCAGCACCAGCGCCTCTTCCTCGTCCACATCCTCACCCACGATCTGGTGCGGAATGTAGGCATCGTCGTCGAACGACCAGAGAAGTTCGTCCAGTTCTTCGGCCTGGGCCTGGTCACGTGCCAGCACCAGGGTGAACAACCCGGCGTCGTTGGCCTTGCGCGCCAGTTCGCAGACCAGGCGCAACGGCTCGGTCAGGAATCGGGGCTTGGCGATCAGGTAGAAGTCGGCGCGGGGCATGGCGGCATCCAGGTGAGGCAGGTGCCGATCCATGCCGGGTGACGGCTGGAGCGGCGAGGCCCCGGCCGGCGGTTGCCGGCCAGGGTCAGGTACAGCGTCAGGCGCGGGCGACCTGGTCCAGCAACCACTGGCTCAGCAGGCCGACCGGACGGCCGGTGGCCATGCCACGCTTGCCTTCATCGCTGGCCACGCCGGCGATGTCCAGATGGGCCCAGCGCTGGCCTTCGGCGAAGCGCGACAGGAAGCAGCCAGCGGTGATGGCACCGGCCCAGCGGCCGCCGATGTTGTAGACGTCGGCGAAGCTGGAATCCAGCATCGGCTGGTATTCGTCCCACAGCGGCAGGCGCCAGGCGCGGTCGAAGACCTGCTCGCCGGCGGCCAGCAGCTCGTTGGCCAGGTCGTCGTGCTTGCTCATCAGGCCGGCGGTCTGGTGGCCGAGGGCGACCAGGCAGGCGCCGGTCAGGGTGGCCACGTCCACCAGGGCAGCTGGCTCGAAGCGCTGCGCGTAGGTCAGGGCGTCGCACAGGATCAGGCGGCCTTCGGCGTCGGTGTTGCCGACTTCGATGGTCTTGCCCGACATCGAGGTGATGACGTCGGACGGACGGTAGGCGTTGCCGTCGATGGCGTTTTCCACCGCCGGCACGACCACGACAAGGTTCAACGGCAGCTTGGCCTTGACCGCGGCGACGAAGGTGCCGATGACGTTGGCGCCACCGCACATGTCGTATTTCATCTCTTCGATGCCGCCCTGGGTCTTCAGGTTGACGCCGCCGGTATCGAAGGTGATGCCCTTGCCGACCAGCACGTAGGGCTTGGCGTCGCCGCCATTGCTCCACTTCAGCACCACCAGGCGCGGGCGGTTGGCCGAGCCACGGGCCACGGCCAGCAGCGAGCCCATGCCCAGCGCTTCCATCTGGGTCTCGTCGAGGATTTCGGCTTCGGCACCGTCATGCTCGCCGGCGAATTTCACGCCCACTTCAGCCAGGTATGCCGGGGTGCAGTAGTTCGGCGGCAGGTTGCCCAGCTCGCGGGCGAACTCGACACCGGCGGCGATGGCCTGGCCCTGGGCCAGGGCCTGCGCGTCCTCACCGGCGATGGCCAGCTGCGCCAGGCCGGCATCGTCGGCCTTCTTCTTGCCCAGAGTGGCGGTGTAGCGGTAGGCCGCGTGGTCGGCGGCGATCACCGCCTGGCGGATCGCCCAGGCCGCGTCGCGGTCCTTCACCGCCACTTCGGACAGGGTGAACAGTGCGCTGCGGGCAGCGCCGGCCTTCAGCGCGCGTACGGCATCGCCGACCGCCTTCAGGTACTGCGGCACGCCGAAGCGGGCAGCATCGCCGAGGCCGACCACCAGCACGCGCGGGGCGGTCACGCCCGGCAGGTCGTGCAGCAGGGTGGTGGCGCCGGTCTTGCCGGACAGGTCGCCGCGCTGGGCCAGGGCGGCCAGGCGGCCACCACTTGCAGCATCCAGTGCCTGCGCGGACGCAGTCAGGGTATGGTCGGCATAGGCGCCGACGACGAGGCAGTCAACGGCGGCCGAAGCCGCAGCGAGGTGGTTCAGGGTGAATTCGAGAGCCATTGAGCAGATTCCATTGGCAAGTCCGTACAATCGCGGACCGTTTACGCCCAGACGCTAGACTGGGCGGCACCGCGAACGAACCTGAGAGTTTAAACCACCGCCCCATGTTGAAGCTCGACCGCTATCTATTGGGCGATTTCGTCCAGAGTTTCCTGGCTACCCTGATCGTCCTGCTGGTGGTCAGCGTGGGCGGCGTGCTGGTGGACATCCTCGGCAACATCGCCGACGGGCGGCTGCCGGCCAAGCTGCTGTTCTCGCAGCTGGGCCTGCAGTTCATCGTCTACATGCCGCTGATCCTGCCGCTGGCACTGATGCTGGGCCTGCTGCTGGCCATCGCCCGCCTCTACCGCGACTCGGAAATGGCGGTCATCACCGCCATCGGTGTCGGCCCCAAACGCCTGCTCAAGCCGCTGCTGCTGCTGGTGCTGCCGGTGATTGCGGTGGTCGGTGCCTGTTCGCTGTGGCTGGGGCCCTGGGCCCAGCGCACCGCCGAACAGATGATCCAGGACGCCAACCGCAGCGTGCTGATGGCCGGCCTGGAGCCGGGCCGGTTCACCCCGCTGCCCAATGGTGGCGTGGTCTACGTCGCCTCGATCTCCCCCGATGGCAGCCAGCTGGGCCGGGTGTTCCTGCAGCGGCAGAAGGAGGATCGCCTTGAAGTGGTGTCCGCCGCCAGCGGTCGCATGTACTTCGAAGGCGCCCGCCAGCGCTTCCTCGAACTGGATGATGGCCACCAGCTGGAAGGGCCGGCGGCCGGTGCACTGGATTACCGCCTGGCGACCTTCGCCCGCAACGACGTGGCGCTGCCCGACGGCAGCGAGGCCCGCAAGAGTGATGATCCCGAACTGATGCCGACCACCGCGTTGTTCGGCGACAAGCGCCCCGAGGCGCAGGCACAGCTGCATCGCCGCCTGGCCCCGCCGCTGATCGCGCTGGCCTTCGCCCTGCTGACCGTGCCGCTGGGCCGCAGTTCGCCGCGCCAGCAGCGCTACGGACGGATGATGCTGGCTCTGCTGGCCTATATGGTCGGCACCAACATGATGTTCATCGGCAGCGGCTGGATTGCCAACGGCCAGATTCCGCCGGCGCTTGGCCTGTGGTGGCTGACCCTGCCGCTGCTGGCACTGGCGATCTGGATGTACGCGCGTGACGGCCGCATGGCCCGCCCGAAGGGAGCCCGCGCATGATGCTGCGACCGATGCGTTTCGATCTGTACCTGGGCCGCGCGGTGCTGGGTACCGTGCTGCTGACCTGGGCGGTGCTGGTCGGCCTGGACGTGCTGATGGCCTTCTCCGGCGAGTTCAAGGACATCGGCAAGAACGGCTATTCGCTGGGCCATGCTGCAGCCTGGGTGCTGTACACCGTGCCGCGCCGGGCCTACACGATGTTCCCGACCGCGGCGGTGATCGGTGCGCTGATGGGCCTGGGCCAGCTGGCCGCGACCTCGGAGCTGACCGCGCTGCGTGCGCTCGGTCTGTCGCGCAAGCGCCTGAGCGTGTCGGTGGCGATCGCTCTGTCGCTGCTGACCGGGCTGATGGTGATCAGTGCCGAGACCCTGGGGCCCTGGGGCCAGAACCGCGCTGATTCGCTGAAGATGAGTGCCAAGTGGGGCACCGACATGGCGGTAGCGCGTTACTCCGGCTTGTGGGCGCGCGAGGGTGACACCTTCCTCAACGCACAGAGTGGCGAAGAACAGCTGGTCGGCGACAAGGGCACCCGGCTGATTCTGCGCGACGTGCGCCTCTACAAGATCAACGAGGATGGGCGGGTCGGCACGTTGACCCATGCCGCCACCGCCGAGCATGACAAGGATGGCTGGGTGTTGACCGGCGTGCGCCGTGACTCGTTCGGCGAGCGCTCGGCAACGCGCCAGGAAGTGGCCCGTGAGCCGTGGAATTCCAAGCTGGACGCCGGAGCCCTGGCCACCGGCATCGCCAAGCCGCGCAACCTCAGCGTGTCCGAGCTGAGCACCAGCATCGCCTACCGCGAGCGCAACGGGCTGGATGCACGGGATTACGAGGATGTGTACTGGAGCCGCTGGTTCTATCCGCTGAATGTGCTGGCGCTGTGCCTGGCGGCGGTGCCGTTCGCGTTTGGTTCGCTGCGCAGTGGCGGCATGGGCAAGCGCCTGTTCCTGGGCATCCTGTTCGCGCTGGCGTTCTGGCTGTTGCAGCTGTTCTTCGGCCGCATGGCTGGCGCGCTGAAGTTCGACTACCGCATTGCCTACGCGCTGCCGCCGATCGTGATGCTGGCGGTGTCCGGATTGTTGTTCCGACGCAAATCGGGCTGATTGCGGCAGCGCCGGGCCATGCACGGCGAAGGTGTCCGATATCCCACGTCCGCCGGGCATGGCCCGGCGCTACCAGCACAGTTCAGCGCTTCGGCATCCGCAGCACCCGCGTGGCGCTCGCACGGTCGTGCCAGGTCAGCCGCTGGCGATCCACCAGCGCCCACCAGAAGCCCACTCCGCCCAGCAACAACGACAGCGTGGCCACCGCGAACCGCAGCCACAGCTGGCCGCGTCGCAGCGGCGTGCCATCGCGTGATTCCAGCTTCAAGCGCCACGGGCGCATGCCCAGTGTCTGCCCGCCGCGCCGCCAGCTGGCGGTGGCATACCACCCGGTCAAACCCCAGCACACTGCCCACAGCAGCCATTGCCATGCGCTGAAAGGCGCGATGTTGTCGCGCTGCGCATGGCCGCTGAACGTATAGGCCAGGGTGAACACGGTGCCGGCCAGCATCCACAGGGCCAGCACCGGCAACGCGTCATAGATCATCGCCAGCAGGCGCCACAGCAGCAGCGCGCGCGGGCGGGGCGTATCAGCGGCGACGTGGGCCGCATCGGTGGCGGGGCTCGACATGTGCCGAGCATACGCAATGCTGGCCGTGCCCGCAGTTGGCCTCGTATCCTGCGTGCATGGCCGTCACTTCCACCCCCGCCGAACGTCGTCAGCTGGTCCAGCAACTGCCCGAACTGCGCGGCGAGGACAGCCAGCGCATCCAGCGTTTCCTCGACGCGATCTGGGCCGAGCACGGCTTGGCCCGCGCCACGCTGGACAGCTACCGCCGCGACCTTGAAGGCCTGGCGCGCTGGTGTGATGGACGCGACGGGGGGCTGGCCGGTGTTGAACGCGCCGGCCTGTTCGATTACCTGGCCTGGCGCACCCGCCACAACTGGTCGCCGCGCAGCAACGCGCGCCTGCTGTCGGCGCTGCGCGCGTTCTTTGCCGATGCCGTGCGCCGTGGCGAGCGCAGCGAAGATCCCAGTGCACTGCTCGACCCACCCAAGCTGCCACGGCTGCTGCCCAAGGCACTGGCCGAGAGCCAGATCGATGCGCTGCTGGCGGCGCCGGATATCGACAGTCCGCTCGGCCTGCGCGACCGCGCCATGCTGGAACTGATGTATGCCGCCGGGCTGCGGGTGAGCGAGCTGGTGCTGTTGCCCGCCACGGCGGTGAACCTGCGCCAGGGCGTGCTGCGGGTGACCGGCAAGGGCAGCAAGGAACGCCTGGTGCCGCTGGGCGAGGAGTCGCAGTACTGGCTGGAACGCTACCTGCAGCAGTCGCGACCGCAACTGGTGGGCAAGGGCAAGGTGCAGGCGCTGGCCGACGGGCAGACGCCCTTGTTCATCGAGCCTGCGTTGCATGGCTTGACCCGCCAAGCGTTCTGGCACCTGGTCAAGCGCTATGCGGCGGTGGCCGGTATCGACCCGGCGCGGATCAGTCCGCATGGTCTGCGGCACAGTTTTGCCACTCATCTGCTGAACCGCGGCGCCGACCTGCGCGCGCTGCAGATGCTGCTGGGCCACAGCTCGCTGTCCACCACCCAGATCTACACGCTGGTCGCGCGCGAACACCTGCAGAAACTGCACGCCCGCCATCATCCACGCGGCTGAGCCCACGGCTGAACCCCTGCCGGCCCTGTGCGCGGCATCGCGGACCGCTCAGGATGGCTGTGTCAGAATCCGAAGTCTTCTTTCTGCTGCGGACTGCTCCATGCTCCGATTCGCCATCGCCGCCGTGTTCGGCGCGCTCAGCCTGAGTGCCTGCGCCCAGCCCGCCCCGCCAGCCGCAAAGGCGCCCGCCGCAGCGGCAGCCAAGGCCGGTCCTGCCGCCACCGCCAATGCTCCGGCCGAGCAGGCCGTGCGCAAGGCCCTGACCGAGCTCAACCCCGGCTTCCAGGTGGACTACATCGGCGCCGCGCCGTTCCCGGGCTTCCGTGAAGTGGTGGTCTCCGGCCAGCTGCTGTACGTCTCCGACGACGGCCGTTACCTGTTCCAGTCGCAGCCCTACGACACCCGTGCCAAGAGCCCGGCCAACAGCGAAGGCCTGCTGGGCTACCGCCGCGACCTGCTGGCCAAGGCCAATCATGGCGACCGCATCGTGTTCGCCGCGCCGAACGCGAAATACACCATCAGCGTGTTCACCGACATCGAATGCGGCTACTGCCGCAAGCTGCACCAGGACATCGCCGAGCTCAACCGCAACGGCATCACCGTTGAATACCTGGCCTTCCCGCGCATGGGGCTGGGCAGCAAGGATTACACCGACATGATCTCGGTCTGGTGCGCGGCCGATCGTCGCCAGGCGCTGACCAATGCCAAGCGCGGTGGCACGGTGGCCGCGAAGAACTGCACCAACCCGGTGGCGATGCAGTACGCCTTGGGCCAGCAGCTGGGCGTGAACGGAACGCCGGCCATCTTCGCGCCGGATGGCACCCAGCTCGGCGGCTACCTGCCGCCGGCGCAGCTGCGTGCCGCGTTGGAGAAGCGCTCGGCTGCAGGCGCTGCAGGCGGCGGCCGCTGATCTGATGCGATTGCGCCGGGCCTGGCCCGGCGGATGTGGCAACGCGAATGAGGCCGGGGACGCAGTGCGCCCCCGGCCTTTTTCCTACTTCAGGCCATCACTGACCGCCTTGGTCAGCGTGCCCTGCGCATCGTCGCCGCTGAACTCCCAGACGAACGCACCGCCCAATCCCTGGGTCTTCACGTAGCCCATCTTGCGGGTGATGTTGGCCGGAGTATCGAAGCTCCACAGCGTGCTGCCGTTGTAGATCCAGGTGGCACCGGCGGTATTGTCGGTGTAGCCCGGCCACGCCAGGTTCTTCAGCACCTTCCAGTCTTCGATGCCGGCTTCATACGTGCCGGGTGCCGCACCGGTGGCGCTCTGGTACAGGCCGTTGTTGGCGTTGGTCACGCCGGTCCAGCCACGCCCGTAATAACCGATGCCCAGGTTGAGCTTGGCGGCGGGAACACCGCGGCTGATGAAGGCCTCGATGGCGTCGTTGCTGTTGTACAGCTTCTGGTCGCCGGTGGACGGATCACTCGGCGAATCGAACAGCGCCGACTGGTGATTGGTCTTCGCATCCCACGCACCGTGGAAGTCGTAGGTCATCACGTTGATGTAGTCCAGGTACGGGTGGTACGCGGCCGGATCGGTGACGCGGATCTTGTCGATGCCGGCGCCGACCGCCACCGTCAGCAACAAGCCCGGACGCACCGCATCGAGCTGGCGGCGGAACTCGGCCATCAGCGCGGTGAAGTTGGCATTGTCCGCGGGCGTGCCGCAGGCAATACCGCAGGCCACCGGGTATTCCCAGTCGATGTCGATGCCGTCGAACACACCCAGCGCCGCACCCGGGCCACCGGCGCCGTCGGTCACCGGCAGGTTGCCCTTGATGTAGGCGTCGATGCACGAGGCGACGAAGGCCTGGCGGTTGGCCGGCTGCGCCGCGCTGGAGAAGCCGCGCGACCAGGTCCAGCCACCCAGCGAGATCAGCACCTTCATGCCCGGGTACTTGGCCTTGAGCTGCTTGAGCTGGTTCCAGTTGCCACGCAGCGGCTGGTCCCACGTATCGGCGCTGCCGCTCACGCTTTCGCCGGCACTGAAGGCCTTGCTGTAGTCGGCGAAGGCATCGCCACCGGCACCGCTGTTCGGGTCCGACGCCTGGGTGATGCCTACTTCGCAGCGGTTGTTGCGCACGTTGCCGAAGGCGTAGTTGATGTGGGTCAGGCGCGCAGCCGAACCACTGCTGTCGATGTTCTTGACCCGGTAGTTGCGGCCATAGATGCCCCACTGGGTGAAGTAGCCGATGACCCGCTTGCCGGTGGTGCCACCGTCGCCGGCCAGTGTGCTGGCGGTCACCGCGGTGCCCTGCGCCGATGCATTGCCGGCGTTGTCGCGGGCGCGCACGCGGTAGCTGTAGCTGGTGGAGGCAGTCAGCCCGCCATCGACATAGCTGGCGCTGGACGGTGAACCGACCAGGCTGCCGTTGCGGTATACGTCGTAGCCGGCCAGGCCGCTGCCACCGGTGTTGTCGGTGGACGGACTCCAGCTGAGCGCGATGCTGTTGGCGGTGCGGGTGCCCACGGCCAGGCCGCCGGGCACGCTGGGTGCGGTGGTATCGCCACTGGCCGCGTTGACGGTGATGGTGATGGTCGCGGTGCTGGCGGTGGCGTTGTTGTTGTCGGTGGCGACCGCGCGCAGGGTGTGGCTGCCGGCGCTGGCGTTGGCCCAGCTGGCGCTGTACGGCGCGCTGGTGTCGACGCCCAGCGAACTGCCATCGCGGAAGAACTCGACCTTGCTGACGCTGCCGTCCGCATCACTGGCATTGGCGGTCACGTTGACCGTGCTGCCGGCGCTGAAGGTGGCGCCGTTGGCCGGCGAGGTCAGGCTGACCACTGGCGGCTGGTTGACCCCGCCGCCGTCGCAGGCGCCGAGGTTGGTGTAGTAGGGCGCCCCGGCCGGATGGTCCGGCGGCGCGTTCCAGATGTCCTGGTTCGCCCGGTAGAGGACGCCTCCTTTCTGCAGGGTATCGCCACTCCGGTAGATCTTGGCCTGGTCCCATTCGGCCACGCCGGCACAGCTGGCGGCCTGGGCCAGGCCGGGCAGGGCAACCGCCCCGGCGAGAGCCAGCAGCCAGGCCAGACGGCGCGGGCGACAGCGATGAAGGGAAGGGCGGGCACTGCGTACATCGGCACTCTGCACAAGCGGGTCGTACATGGTGTGTCTCCGATCGATGGTTGGCGCACGGGCCAAGACGGCGCCGCACGTAACGCAGGGTCCGGACATCGCCCGGGAAGGCGACGGAGGGGGCGGACGGAGGTACCTGGTGGGCCGGGGAGAGAGTCCGGCGCCAGGTGGGGACAACGTTGTCATCAATTGCGTGGTCAATCCGTGAGCGAGCGCATGGTTCGGGGATTTGGGCGAGAGCGGCGCTGGCGCGCGGTCGGCGGCCATCGGCGGAGCCCCCTCGTGGTTGGGGTTGGTCGTTTACAGCGGATTTCTGGGGGTGGGCCGGGCGGGTGGGCTGCGCAGGGGACGCCGTGAATACGTCCCTGTAGGCTCGGTCGCCGCATCCATGCGGCTCACGCCCCTGCGCAGCCCACCCACCCGGCCACGGACAGATTCATGCGCGCGCCAGCCACGAAAGACAGAACAAAAAATCAAGATCAAACGCCGATCGCTTCGCTCTCAGGCGTCTGATTGCAGGCATTCCTGTGGTTGCCGGCCAGCGGCCGGCACTACCGGGGGCATCTACGCATGGCGTTAAACTGCCGACAGATCGCGGAGATTTGTCGAAGGCGGGGTGGGTCCGGTTGCGGGGGCGTGAGCGCCATGGATGGCGCGCCCGAGCCTACATGGACGTATTCACGGCGTCCCCCGCAACCGGACCCACCCCGCCATCCCGCGGAATGCCCGCTGTTGCTTTGGCCGTTGCCTGCGCTCTGGCCTCTGCGGGTGCCGGGCGCCGCCCGGCCGAAGCCCACCCCCGCTTCCGGTACAATGTCGGGCCCGTTTCCCAACTACGGTTCCCCGGACATGATGGTCCTCGAGGGCGCGCCCGCCCTGTCGCCGTTCCGCCGCGAACGTCTTGAATCCCGCCTGCAGTCCATCGCTCCCTCCCTGCGCATCAGCGGTGCCTGGCACGTCTACTTCGTGCAGGCCGAGGGCACTGCCGCCCCCGACGTCGATACCCTGTGCCGCATCCTGGAAGCCCGCCCGCAGTCCGAGGCGGTCGCGGATGGTGCGGTCAGCCGCATCGTGGTGCCGCGCCTGGGCACGCTGTCGCCGTGGTCGAGCAAGGCCAGCGAACTGGTCCGCGGTGCCGGCCAGCCGGTAAGCCGGGTCGAGCGTGGCCTGCGCATCGACGTCCAGGGCTGGCCGACAGACGCTGCCGCCCAGCAGGCACTGATCAAGGTGCTGCACGACCCGATGACGCAGTCGGTGCTGGAGACCGTCGATCAGGGCCAGTCCCTGTTCTCGACCCCGGCCCGTGGCGAACTCGAGCGCGTACCGGTGGACCAGCTGGAGGCCGCCAACCAGCGCCTCGGCCTGGCCATGGCACAGGACGAGATCGACTACCTGCGCGAGCGCTTCACCGCGCTGGGCCGGTCGCCGTCGGACGTGGAACTGATGATGTTCGCGCAGGCCAATTCCGAGCACTGCCGGCACAAGATCTTCAATGCCAGCTGGACCATCGACGGCCAGGAGCAGGACCGCTCGCTGTTCCGGATGATCAAGAACACCCACCAGCAGACGCCGCAGCACACGCTCAGCGCGTACAGCGACAACGCGGCGGTGATCGAAGGCCATCCGGCCTCGCGTTATCGCCCGGACCCGGCCAGCGGCGAGTACCGCCGCGAACCGCAGGTGCCCAGCGCGTTCCAGATCAAGGTGGAAACGCATAATCACCCGACCGCGATCGCGCCGTTCCCGGGCGCGTCGACCGGCGCCGGTGGTGAAATCCGCGACGAAGGCGCAACCGGTCGTGGCGGCAAGCCGAAGGCCGGCCTGAGCGGTTTCTCGGTCTCGCACCTGCGCATTCCCGAGCTGCCGCAGCCGTGGGAAGCGCCGCGCGCGCTGAACCCGCGCATGGCGCCGGCACTGGAAATCATGACCGACGGCCCGCTCGGCGGCGCCGCGTTCAACAATGAGTTCGGCCGCCCGGCCCTGCTCGGCTACTTCCGCAGCTTCGAACTGCCGGAAGGCGCCGACCTGGTGCGCGCCTACGACAAGCCGATCATGCTGGCCGGTGGCCTCGGTGCCATCGATCGCGTGCAGGTCGACAAGATCCTGCTGCAGGACGGCGATGCCGTGATCGTGCTCGGCGGCCCGGCGATGCTGATCGGCCTCGGCGGCGGTGCCGCCAGTTCGGTCGCCTCCGGTGAAAGCGCCGAGGACCTGGACTTCGCCAGCGTGCAGCGCGACAACCCGGAAATGGAGCGTCGCTGCCAGGAGGTCATCGACCGCTGCGTGGCGATGGGTACCAACAACCCGATCAAGTTCTTCCATGACGTCGGTGCCGGTGGCCTGTCCAATGCCATTCCCGAACTGCTGCACGACTCCGGCGTGGGCGGCATCATCGACCTGGGCAAGGTGCCCACCGACGATCCGTCGCTGTCGCCGATGCAGCTGTGGTGCAACGAATCGCAGGAGCGCTACGTACTCGGTGTGGCGCAGGAGCGCCTGGCCGAATTCGCTGCGCTGTGCGCACGCGAGCGCTGCCCGTTCGCTGCGGTCGGTGTCGCCACTGCAGCCGAACACCTGGTGGTGGCTTATGGCGCCGTGCCGGGCAACATCCCGGCCGATGCGCCGATCGACCTGCCGATGGACGTGCTGTTCGGCAAGCCGCCGAAGATGCACCGCGATACCGCGCACCCGCCGGCACCGCGCTGGCCGGCACTGAAGACCGGTGGTCTGGATCTGCAGGAAGCCGGTCTGCGCGTGCTCGCGCACCCGACGGTGGCCTCCAAGAACTTCCTGGTCACCATCGGTGACCGCAGTGTCGGCGGCCTGACCGCGCGCGAGCAGATGGTCGGCCCGTGGCAGCTGCCGGTGGCCGACGTGGCGATCACCCTGGCCGATTTCGACGGCGTGGCCGGCGAGGCGATGGCACTGGGCGAACGCACGCCGCTGGCGCTGCTGGACGCGGCTGCTTCGGCCCGCATGGCCGTGGGCGAGGCACTGACCAACCTGTGCGCGGCCCCGGTCGATGCGCTGGATGAAATCAAGCTGTCGGCGAACTGGATGGCCGCTGCCGGCCACCCGGGCGAAGACGCGCTGCTGTACGACGCGGTGAAGGCGGTGGGCATGGAACTGTGCCCGCAGCTGGACATCAGCATCCCGGTGGGCAAGGACTCGCTGTCGATGCAGGCGCAGTGGCACGACCAGGGCGAAGCGCACAAGAGCGTGTCGCCGGTGTCGCTGGTGATCACCGCGTTCGCGCCGGTGGCCGATGCACGCCAGCAGCTGACCCCGCTGCTGGACCGCGATATCGACAGCGAGCTGTGGTTGATCGGCCTCGGTGCCGGCAAGCAGCGCCTGGGCGGTTCGATCCTGGCCCAGGTGCACGCTGACCATGGCGACCTGCCTGCGTTCGCCGGCGCCGCCCCGGACCTGGACGACCCGCAGCGCCTGCGTGGCTTCTTCGAGCTGATCCGCGATGCACGCCAGGCCGGCCTGCTGCGCGCGTACCACGACCGCAGCGACGGTGGTGCGTTCGCCGCGCTGTGCGAAATGGCCTTCACCTCGCGCCTGGGCCTGGACATCACCCTCGACGCCTGGGGCGATGATCCGTTCCGCAGCCTGTTCAATGAAGAGCTGGGCGCCGTCGTGCAGATCGCCCGCGAAGACCGCGCCGCGTTCGCCGACCTGGTCGAGCGCCACGCGCTGACCGAGTGCGCGCAGCGCATCGCCAAGCCGACCACCGCGCCGGTGGTGCGGGTGTCGCTGGGCGGTGACTCGCTGGCCGAATGGCGCTGGGAAGCACTGTTCGATGCCTGGTGGTCGGTGACCCACGCGATGCAGAAGCGCCGCGACAATCCGGCCAACGCCGATGCCGAGCGCGAGATCGCCCGCGCCTTCACCGCGCCGGGCCTGAAGCCGAAGCTGAGCTTCGACCTCAATGAGGATGTTGCCGCACCGTTCGTGCAGACCGGGGCGCGTCCGCGCGTTGCGATCCTGCGCGAACAGGGCGTCAACGGCCAGATTGAAATGGCCAACGCCTTCGAACGTGCCGGCTTCCGCGCATTCGACGTACACATGAGCGACCTCATCGAAGGCCGCGTGGCGCTGCAGGACTTCACCGGCCTGGTCGCCTGCGGCGGCTTCAGCTACGGCGACGTGCTCGGTGCCGGCCGTGGCTGGGCGACCTCGATCCTCGAGCGCACTGCGCTGCGCAATGCCTTCGCTGCGTTCTTCGCGCGCGAGGACAGCTTCGCCCTGGGCGTGTGCAACGGCTGCCAGATGATGAGCCAGCTGAAGGACATCATCCCCGGTGCCGAACACTGGCCGCAGTTCCGCCGCAACGCCAGCGAGCAGTTCGAAGCCCGCACCGCGCTGCTGGAAGTGGTGGAGTCGCCGTCGATCCTGCTGCGTGGCATGGCCGGTTCCCGCCTGCCGGTGGCGGTGGCGCATGGCGAAGGCCAGGCGGTGTTCGACAACGCCGTCGACCAGGCCACAGCCCGTGTCGCGTTGCGCTACATCGACGGCAACGGCAACGTCGCCAGCCAGTACCCGCTGAATCCGAACGGCTCGCCCGACGGCATCACCGGCCTGACCAGCACCGACGGCCGGGTGACGATCATGATGCCGCACCCGGAGCGCACCCCGCGCGCGCTCAACCTGAGCTGGGCCCCAGCCGAGTGGCAGGGCGATTCACCTTGGATGCGCATGTTCCGCAACGCACGGGTGTGGTGCGGTTGATCGCACACGCGTTGCGCAGCTGACGATGCCATCGCGTATGGAAACCCGCCGGGAAACCGGCGGGTTTTTCTTTTTGAATACGGAAACTTCTGCACTGGCCATTAGTTACATACGTTTTCATGCGTGAAGATTCCATCACGTACGCCTAACAAAATACGTACATAAACAAGTGAAACAGTGAACTGCTTCACGGCAATCGCTTTTGCTGCGTCAAAGTCTTGACGATTCGCAAAGATGCCGTTAACACTTGACCCCCGTTTCAAATCTGTTCATCCCGCAGTAACCGCACGGCGCATGCGCTCGGTTTTCTGTCCCTGCGCGCCGTTCGGCAATACCCCGCAGTAAATCACGCGAATAACGCCCCCAGGGGACGTTGAACCACGAAGGTTCGGCGGTGGCGTTGCTTTGCCCAAAACCAGTCCAATCAGGAGCCGTACCGATGAATCGGATTTATCGCAAGGTCTGGAACAAAGCACTGGGTCAGTTGGTGGTGGCCTCGGAACTGGCCTCTTCCAGCTCATCAGGCGGGGTCGTTGATCAGCGCCGCAGTGCGACGGATGCCGCGCCGGCACGACTGGCCGCAGCGTTGGCCTTGGCAATGGGACTGGGAATGACCGGCATCGCTTCGGCGCAGTCGGTCGAGATTGGCGGCAGCGCGAACTGCGTGGTGCTCAACAGCAAAGTGGTGGACAAGTGCGCGGTCGATGGCACTGCCAGCGCCAAGGGCAGCAATGCCGTGGCGATCGGTGCGGGTACCAGTGCCACCGGCGCCAACAGCGTGGCGCTGGGCGCCGGTTCCAAGGCAGCGCGCGCCAACACCGTCTCTGTCGGTGATGCTGGCAAGGAACGGCAGGTGACCAACGTCGCCGCCGGTACCGCCGCCACCGATGCAGTGAACAAGGCGCAGCTGGATGCACAGGCACGCGCCACGCAGGCTGCGCTTGCGCAGGCGGCGGCCGAGGGCAGCCGTTATTTCAAGGCCGATGGCGCGGGTGACAACAGCGACGCGGCGAAGATCGAAGGCGACGGCGCGATTGCCGTCGGCAGTGGCAGCCAGTCGCTGGCCAACGCCACCACTGCGGTCGGCACCCAAGCGATTGCTGCGGGAGTCGGTGCCAGTGCCTTCGGCCAGAACGCGCTCGCCTTCGGTGACGCCAGCGTGGTGGTCGGGCAGAGCGCGGCCGCATTCGGCCTTGGCGATACCGCCGTTGGTGCCCATGCCGTTGCCGCCAGCGAGAACGGCGCAGCCACCGCACTGGGTGCACTGTCCGAAGCCAGCGCCGATGGCGCAACTGCGGTGGGTGCAGGCGCAGTGGCGATGGGCCCGGGCAGCACCTCGCTGGGCCGCGGTGCGACTGCTGCCAACGAAGCGTCGATTGCCGTCGGTGCGTTCAGCACGGCGGTAGGCGAGTACAGCACCGCGCTGGGTTCCAATTCGGCCGCCGTGGCCACCGGCAGCGTGGCGCTTGGCGCCGGCTCGCTGGCCGATCGCGTGGATACCGTGTCGGTAGGTGCGGTCGACTACGGCCTGACCCGGCAGATCACCAGCGTTGCCGCAGGTACCGAAGATACCGATGCGGTCAACGTCGGCCAGTTGAAGGGCGTGGCGGCAGTAGCCGAGACCACCGCCAAGCGCTTCCAGGCCACCGGCAGCAGCAACAGCGATGCCGGCGCATTGGCCGAGGGAGATGACGCGCTCGCCGCTGGCGAAGCTGCCAATGCGATCGGCAACGGCACGACCGCCGTCGGTGCGGGTGCAACCGCTGTCGCGCAGAACGCCACTGCGGTCGGCAACAACGCGCTGGCATCGGGCCAGAACAGTGCTGCCTTCGGCAACAACGCACAGGCAGTCGGTCCGGGCAGCGTCGCCGTCGGCGGTGCTGCGGTGGATGCCGATGGCAATCCGCTGATCACCAGTGGTGGCGTGCCGGTAGAGACCGGTGCCACCAGTGCTGGGGTCGGTGGTACCGCCGTCGGTGCCAGCGCCGATGCCGGTGGTTTCGCCGCCTCGGCGTACGGCGTGGGTGCCTACGCGGCAGGTGCGCAGTCGTCGGCGTTCGGTGCGGTCTCCAATGCCATCGGCGACTACTCCACGGCCGTCGGTACGCAGAGCAACGCTACCGGCACCAGCAGCGTGGCCGTCGGTGGTCCGGCCGATCTGATCCCGGGCCTGGGCTTCTTCGTGCAGACCCAGGCCAGCGGCGAAGCGGCCACGGCCGTCGGTGCCGGCGCGATTGCCAGCGGCGACCATGCCGTGGCCAACGGCAGCCTGACCGAGGCCTCCGGCACCGACTCGGTTGCCGTTGGCTACTTCGCCTATGCGCCGGGCGAGAACGCCAGCGCACTGGGTGCACAGACCTGGGCCAGTGGCGCGCAGAGCACCGCCGTTGGCTACTACGCCACCGCGCGCGGTGCCAACAGCGTTGCTCTGGGTGCGAATTCCGAAGCGGTGCGCGCCAACAGCGTGGCCGTGGGCAGTGCCGGCAACGAGCGGCAGATCACCAGCGTGGCAGCCGGCAGCGAAGCCACCGATGCGGTGAACAAGGCCCAGCTGGACGCCGTAGCCAGCACCGCCGACACCACCGCGCGCTTCTTCCAGGCGCAGCCGGAAAGCGGCAGCGATGCCGGCGCCTATGCAGAAGGCGAGGGTGCGGTCGCGGCAGGTTCGGCCAGCAATGCCATCGGTGCCGGCGCGCTGGCACAGGGCGCAGGCGCTGCGGCCATCGGCGCCGACAGCGTGGCACTGGGTCGCAATACCTTCGCCGACGGTGATGGTGCAGTGGCCGTGGGTGGCCTGGGCCAGGCGTACGACGAATACAACCAGCCGCTGCTGGATGACCAGGGCAACCCGGTGCAGATCGGCACCACCGCTTCGGCCGGTTCCACCGCCGTCGGCAATGCTGCGCAGGCGACCGGTGCCAGCAGCAGCGCCTTCGGCAATGCGGCACAGGCCACCGGCGACAACAGCTTTGCGGCGGGCGGCAAGTCGCGCGCTACCGGCAGCTATGCCGTCGCCATCGGTGACAGTGCCTTCGCCAAGTCCGACGACAGCACCGCCGTGGGTGGTTACAGCACCGCCAGCGAGGAGGGTGCCACCGCCTTCGGCGCGGGTGCCTGGGCCACCGGCCGCAATGCCTCGGCGTTTGGTCCGGCGGCATGGGCCAGTGCCAACGGCGCGACCTCCATCGGCTACAACAGCTGGGCCAACGGCATCAGTTCCACCGCTGTCGGCCGCGGCGCCTTCAGCTACGGCGACAACAGTGTTGCGCTGGGCTTCCAGGCGCTGGGCAACAGCATCAACAGCATCGCCATCGGCACCAACACAGTGGCTGGCGGTGAAAGTGCGATTGCGTTGGGCGCGGGCAGTGCGGCCAGCGGCAACAACGCGGTTGCGCTGGGTGCCGGTTCGGTGGCCAGCCGTGACCGCAGCGTGTCGGTGGGCAGCGCCGGCAACGAGCGGCAGATCACCAGCGTGGCGGCCGGTACCCAGGCCACCGATGCGGTGAACAAGTCGCAGCTCGATGCGGTTGCAGCCAGTGCGGCGACCACCAGCAAGTACTTCCAGGCCAGCGGCAGTGCCGACAGCAACGCCGGTGCCTACGTGGAAGGTGACAACGCGCTGGCCGCTGGTGAATCGGCCAACGCCATCGGCAACGGCGCAACCGCGCTGGGCAGTGGCGCCAATGCGCTGGGCAGCAATGCACAGGCCATCGGCTTCAATGCGCTGGCCACTGCAGCCAATGCCAGCGCCATCGGTGCCAACGCACAGGCGACTGGCGAATACGCCACCGCGCACGGTGCCGAGAGCGAAGCCAGTGGCGAGCAGAGCGCGGCCTTCGGTGCGGCCTCGGTGGCCAGCGGCGCCGGCAGCACTGCTACCGGTGTGCTGTCCGAGGCCAGCGGCGAAGAAGCCGTGGCGGTGGGCTACTTCAGCAACGCCAGCGGTGAGGCCGCCACGGCGGTCGGCAGTGAAAGCGTGGCCAGCGGCACCGCTTCGGCGGCGTTCGGCATCGGTGCCGAAGCGACCGGCGGCTACAGCACGGCCATCGGTGGTTACGCCAACGCATCGGCATTCAACGCCACCGCCTTCGGCAACTTCGCCAACGCCTCCGGCTCCAACAGCGTGGCGCTCGGCGGCGATTCGGAAGCATCCGGTGCCTACAGTACCGCCACCGGCCAGGGCAGCCTGGCTACCGGCACCAATGCCGTGGCTGTTGGTGGTTCGTTGTTCGGCCTGCTGGCGACCGAAGCATCCGGCGACTATTCCACCGCGGTCGGTGGCGGCGCCTATGCGGCGGGCACCAACAGCACCGCGCTGGGCAATGCGGCTGAATCGCGCGGTGCCAACAGCGTGGCGCTGGGTGCCGATTCGATTGCCGACCGCGACAACACCGTGTCGGTGGGGGGCGGCGGCAACACCCGCCAGATCACCAACGTGGCAGCGGGTACCCAGGGTACCGACGCGGTGAACAAGGATCAGCTGGACGCCGTGGCCGCCGAAGGGGCCAAGACCAGCAAGTACTTCCAGGCCAGTGGCAGCGCCGACAGCGATGCCGGTGCCTACGTGGAAGGCGACAGCGCGCTGGCCGCCGGTGAAGCGGCCAATGCGATCGGCACCGGTGCCACGGCACTTGGCAGTGGCGCAACGGCGGTAGCTGCGAACGCGACGGCGGTGGGCTTCAACAGCCTGGCCAGCGGCGGCAATGCGGCTGCAGTGGGCAACAACGCGCAGGCGACCGGTGAAGACAGCGCGGCGCTCGGCAGCGGTGCGGTCGCCAGCGGCATCAGCGCCACCGCCACGGGCACCGCTGCACAGGCCAGCGGCGTCTACAGCACCGCCAACGGTGCGGAGGCTGTCGCCAGCGGTGCGCAGTCGCTGGCCAGTGGTTTCCGCAGTGCGGCCTCGGCCGATGGCACCACCGCCATCGGTGGTTACAGCGAAGCCAGCGGCCGCCTCGGCACCGCGCTGGGCTACGGCTCGGCGGCGACCGGTGCCAACACCACGGCTGTCGGTTTCGGTGCGGCAGCAGCAGGCAGCGGCGCAGTCGCCGTCGGTCAATCCAGCGAAGCCAGCGGCGATGAAAGCGTGGCCATCGGTGGCAGCACCTTCTTCGGCCTGGTGCCGTCGCGTGCCAGTGGCTACGGCGCAGCGGCGTTCGGTGCCGGTGCCTGGGCCACCGACGACTACGCCACCGCCATCGGCTGGAACTCGTGGGCCGATGGCGCCGAGTCGACTGCGCTGGGTGCCAGCGCTACCGCCAACGGCGCCAACAGCGTGGCCCTGGGCGCAGGCTCCAAGGCGGACCGTGACAACACGGTGGCCGTCGGCAGTGCCGGCAGCGAACGCCAGGTCGCCCATGTGGCCGCCGGCACCGAAGGCACCGATGCGGTCAACAAGAACCAGCTCGATGCCGTCGCAGCCACGGCGGACAAGACCAGCAAGTACTTCAAGGCCAGCGGCAGCGCCGACAGCGATGCCGGTGCCTACGTGGAAGGCGACAACGCACTGGCTGCCGGTGAAGCGGCCAATGCGATCGGCAATGGCGCAACCGCGCTCGGCAGCGGTGCCACGGCCGTGGCCGCGAACGCGACCGCCGTCGGCTTCAACACGCTGGCGACCGGCAGCAATGCGGCCGCGGTGGGCAGCAACGCACAGGCCACCGGCGCAGACAGTGCCGCACTCGGCAATGGCGCGGTGGCCAGTGGAATCAGCGCTACCGCCACCGGCACCGCTGCACAGGCCAGCGGCGTCTACAGCACGGCCAATGGTGCAGAGGCTGTCGCCAGCGGTGCGCAATCGCTGGCCAGTGGTTTCCGCAGTGCGGCCTCGGCCGATGGCACCACCGCCATCGGTGGCTACAGCGAAGCCAGCGGCCGCCTCGGCACTGCGCTCGGCTACGGTTCGGCGGCGACCGGTGCCAACACCACGGCTGTCGGCTTCGGTGCAGCAGCGGCAGGCAGCGGCGCGGTCGCCGTCGGTCAATCCAGCGAAGCCAGTGGCGCAGAGAGTGTCGCCATCGGTGGCAGCACCTTCTTCGGCCTGATCCCGTCGCGTGCCAGCGGTACCGGTGCAGCGGCGTTCGGTGCCGGTGCCTGGGCCACCGATGACTACGCCACCGCGATCGGTTGGAATGCGTGGGCCGATGCGGCTGACAGCACCGCGCTGGGTGCCAGTGCTACGGCCAGCGCTGCCAACAGCGTTGCTCTTGGCGCAGGCTCGAAGGCAGACCGTGCCAACACGGTGGCCGTCGGCAGCGCAGGCAACGAACGCCAGGTCGCCCATGTTGCCGCTGGCACCGAGACCACCGATGCGGTGAACAAGGGCCAGCTGGATGCAGTGGCCAGTGTCGCCGACAAGACCAGCAAGCACTTCCAGGCCAGCGGCAGTGCCGACAGCGATGCCGGGGCGTACGTCGAAGGCGACAACGCGCTGGCTGCAGGTGAAGCAGCCAATGCGATCGGCAACGGCGCCAGTGCGCTCGGCAGCGGTGCCACCGCAGTTGCGGCCAACGCTACCGCGGTCGGTTTCAATGCGCTGGCCAGCGGCGCCAACGGTGCGGCGCTGGGCAATGCGGCTCAGGCCACCGGCGTGGACAGCGTAGCCCTGGGCAGTGGTGCTGCTGCCAGCGAACTCGGCTCCAGTGCCACCGGCGCCGGCGCGCAGGCCAAGGGTGCCTACAGCACCGCCAGCGGCGCGCAGTCCACCGCCAGCGGCACGCAGTCGCAGGCCAGTGGCTTCCGTGCCACGGCAACCGCCGACGGCACGTCGGCGCTGGGCAGCTACGCCGAGGCCAGTGGTCGCCTGGGTACCGCTGTCGGCTACAGCGCCAAGGCCACCGCCGCCGGTTCCACGGCGGTTGGTTTCGGTGCCACCGCAAGTGCCGCCAACAGCACGGCGCTGGGCGCATCGGCAGTGGCCGATCGGGCCAACACGGTATCGGTGGGCAGTGCGGGCGCAGAGCGTCAGATCACCCGCGTTGCCGCCGGTACCCAGGCCACCGATGCGGTGAACCGCGCGCAGCTGGATGCGGTCGCTTCCACCGCTGACACCACCAGCCGCCACTTCCGCGCCAGCGGCAGTGGCACTGCAACCGCCAGCGGCACCGACGCAGTGGCCATCGGCTCTGCGGCCAACGCCGGCGGTGCACGCAGCAACGCACTGGGTGCCAATGCCTCGGCCATTGGTGGCGGCGCGCTTGCGCTGGGTGCCAACAGCGGCGTTACCGGGACCAACTCGGTCGCCCTCGGCACCGGTGCACGCGCTCTGGAAGCCAACGTGGTATCGGTCGGTGGTGGCAACGGCACCGCAGGCCCTGCCACGCGCCGCATCGTCAACGTCGCCGATGGCCGCATCACCGCCGGCAGCAGCGATGCAGTGACCGGTTCGCAGCTCAACGTCACCAACCAGCGTGTGGGCGCGGTGGAAACCCGCGTCGGTGATTTCGACTCGCGCATCGCCACCGTTGAAACCAGCGCGGCCAGTTCGGTCGGCTATGACGATGCCAGCCGTGACCGCCTGACCCTCGCCGGTATCCAAGGCACCACGATCGACAACGTCGGGGCCGGCAGCATTGCGTCCGGCAGCCGCCAGGCGATCAACGGTGGGCAGTTGTTCCAGTCGCTCAGCGATGCCGCCAGCTTCCTCGGCGGCGGTGCCAGCGTCGGCATGCAGGGGGTGTTCGTTGCACCGAACTATGTGATCCAGGGCTCGACCTACAGCAACGTCGGCGACGCGCTGGGCGCACTGGACCGCAAGGTCAGCGAGATCGATCGTCGTACCGCCAGCGGCACGCGTTCCGGCGCGGCAAGCCTGCGTTCGATGGCCGCTCCGCTGGACGCCGACGCGGCCAGCGCGGCCACGGCTTCGGCCAGCGCCGATGCGAGCCTGGCGGATGGCGGGTCGGCAACGGCCACTGCCCGTGTGCAGGGCACTCCGACTGCAGCCAGCGCCGGCAATGCACAGCCGGCACTGGTCGGCGGTGGCATCAACGCCGTCGCGATGGGTGATGGCGCTGTCGCCAGTGGTGCATCGTCCACTGCCGTCGGCCAGGGCGCGAGTGCAACCGCGGCCAATGCGGTGGCGCTGGGCCAAGGCTCGGTTGCCGATCGCGCCAACACCGTCTCGGTCGGCAGCGAGGGCAACGAACGCCAGGTCACCAACGTGGCGGCTGGTACCACCGCAACCGATGCGGTCAACAAGGGCCAGCTGGATCGTGGCATCACCACCGCCAACAGCTACACCGACAGCCGCGTGCAGGCGGTCACCGACAGCTTCGATGTGTTCAAGGGCGAAGTTGATGGGCGCCTGCGCCACATGGATCGCCGCATCGACCGTCAGGGCGCGATGAGCTCGGCGATGCTCAACATGGCCACCAGTGCCGCCGGCATCCGTACCCAGAACCGGGTCGGCGTCGGCATCGGTTTCCAGGGCGGCGAGTCGGCCATGTCGCTGGGCTACCAGCGTGCGATCAGCGATCGCGCCACGGTCACCATCGGTGGTGCCTTCAGCAGTGATGACAGCTCGGTCGGCGTTGGTGCCGGCTTCGGCTGGTAAGTGCGCAACAACGTGCCGGTGGGCCATCCCATCGGCACGTCGAGCAGTGAGCGCCAAAGGGGCGTGGCACGGCAACCCTGGTGGGCCAGCCAGGGCAGTCGCAGGGAGTGATGGCCGTAGTGAGCTCCGTCCGTGCAACGGGCGGAGAAGGAAAGCTCAACCATGACCTTGAAGAGGATTTCGAACGTGACCAAGAAGCAGACCCTTCGCATCAATGTGCTGGCTGCCGCCGTGCTGTCGTTGACTGTCGGCGTCGGTGCCGCCCATGCGACCGGACAGGGTGTGGCCAAGGAGCCGTCGCGCCTGGCCAGCGCTGCCCAGCAGAGCGTGGACGGCGTCATCATCAAATATCGCAGCGGCACGGCCGCCTCCAGCGACCGCTCGGCCAAGCTGTCGGTGGTGCAGTCGGCGCTGTCGCGCGCCATCGTCAGCACCGGTACCACCAGCCGCGCTGCTGCGCTGGCCCCGCAGGTCGAGCGCAAGCTCGGCACCGGTGCCGACCTGGTCCGGCTGAAGTCCCGGCTTGGCAACGCCGACATGCAGAAGGTGCTGGCTGAACTGAATGCCGATCCGTCGGTGCAGTACGCCGTCGCCAACGTGCGCCTGCAGCGCTCGGAGCTGCGTGCCTCCGACGCGCAGCCGTCGCTGGTGCCCAACGATCCGGACTACCAGCGCCTGCAGTGGAACTTCCACAACGCCACCGGTGGCGTGAACGCGCAGCCGGCATGGGACGTATCGCAGGGCGAAGGCGTGGTGGTGGCCGTGCTCGATACCGGCATCATCCCCAACGTGCCCGACTTCGGCAGCAACCTGCTGGAAGGCTACGATTTCATCAGTGACAAGGAAACCTCGCGCCGCCCGAACGATGGTCGCGCACCGGGTGCCACCGATTACGGCGACTGGGTGGAAACGGCCAACGAGTGCTACACCGGCTCGCTGCCCGACGACAGCTCCTGGCACGGCACGCACGTCGCCGGCACCATCGCCGAAGTGGCCAACAACGGCTCGGCCGTGGCGGGCCTGGCCTACAAGGCCAAGGTCCTGCCGGTCCGCGTGCTGGGCAAGTGCGGCGGCACCCTGGCCGACATCAGCGACGCCATCATCTGGGCCTCCGGCGGTACCGTGCAGGGTGTTCCGGCCAATGCCAACCCGGCCGAAATCATCAACATGAGCCTGGGCGGCGGCGGTGCCTGTGATGCCGCGTACCAGGATGCGATCAACGGTGCGGTCTCGCGCGGTACCCTGGTGGTCGTGGCCGCCGGCAACGAAACCGACAACGCCTCCAAGTACCGTCCGTCCAGCTGCGCGAATGTCGTTGCCGTGGGTGCGACCCGCGTGACCGGCGGCATCACCTACTACTCCAACTACGGCACGGTGGTCGACCTGGCAGCGCCGGGCGGTGGCGGCAGCGTGGATGGTAATCCGAACGGCTATATCTGGCAGATCGGCACCGATGCAACGCAGGGCCCGACTGGTGGCCAGTGGATCTACATGGGCAAGGGCGGCACGTCGATGTCCTCGCCGCACGTGGCCGCGGTGGCCGCGATGGTGCAGAGCGCACTGATCGCCAAGGGCAAGGAGCCGCTGGCACCGGCCGCACTGGAAACGCTGCTGAAGCAGACCGCGCGCAAGTTCCCGGTGACCATCCCGGCGGCCACCCCGATCGGCAGCGGCATCCTCGATGCCAAGGCCGCACTGGATGCCGCGTTGAAGGAGCCGTGCACCGAGAACTGCGAGCCGGAAGGCATTCCGCTGACCAACAAGGTGACCGTGGGTGGGCTGACCGGTGCCGCCGCCAGCGAAACCGTGTACACCTTCGAAGCGGCGGCCGGCAAGACGCTGAGCGTGCTGACCTACGGCGGCAGCGGCAACGTGTCGGTGTATCTGGCGCAGGGCCGCGTGCCCACCGCGACCGACAACGATGCCAAGTCGACCCGCCCGGGCAATACCGAAACCGTGCGCGTCGCCAAGCCGGTGGCCGGTACCTACTACATCAAGGTGGTGGGTGAGGCCGCATACAGCGGGGTGAGCATCCTGGCGACCCAGTAATAACGGGCTGTCGTAAATGAATAAGCGAGGCCCGTCACCTGTGTGACGGGCTTCGTCTTTTTACGAAAGAAGAATCGGAGAGGGTGGAAACCACGGCTTAACTGCTAAAGTCGGGACGATCGACAGGAGAGTCACGTGAACGCGCTCGCTGCCACCGCCATCGACGACACTGAAGGCCGCATCCTCGATGCGCTGCTGGCACGTGGTCGGCTCAAGGAAGGAGATCTGGCGCGTGCGCGGCCGCTGCATGCCGAGGCCGGTGGCAGCCTGCTCGGCCTGCTGGTACGGCTTGGGCTGGTGTCCGAACGTGACCAGGCGCAGGCCAGTGCCAATGTGCTTGGCCTGCCACTGCTGGAAGGACGGCAGCTGCCTGAGTCGCCACCGCAGGCATTGGCCGAAGGCCTGCCGCTGTCACTGCGCTTCCTCAAACAGTTCCACGTATGCCCGCTGGCGCTGGATGAACACGGCGTGCAGTTGTGGCTGGCCGACGCCCACGACCCTTACCCGCAGCAGGCCGTGCAGCTGGCACTGGGCGTGCCGGTCACGCCGCTGCTGGGCATGCGCGCCGAGATCGATGACCTGGTCGAGCGCTGGTTCGGACAGGGCCGCAGCGCGATGGGGGCCATCGTGGAAACCGCCGATGGCGAAGGCGGCGCGGTGGACGATATCGAGCACCTGCGCGATCTCGCCTCGGAAGCGCCGGTGATCCGCCTGGTCAACCTGGTCATCCAGCGCGCAGTCGAACTGCGCGCATCGGACATCCACGTCGAGCCTTTCGAAAACCGACTCAAAGTGCGCTACCGCGTCGATGGCGTGCTGGTCGAAGGCGAGAGCCCGCCGGCCAACCTGACCGCCGCGGTGATCAGCCGCATCAAGATCATGGCCCGGCTCAACATCGCCGAGCGCCGCCTGCCGCAGGACGGCCGCATCATGCTGCGCGTGCAGGGCAAGGAGCTGGACCTGCGCGTCAGCACGGTACCCACCGCGCACGGCGAAAGCGTGGTGATGCGACTGCTGGACCGCGAAACGGTGGTGTTCGACTTCCACCGGCTGGGCTTCACCGATGCCTTCCTGCCGCAGTTCCGCAAGGTGCTTGAACAGCCGCACGGCATCCTGCTGGTGACCGGTCCCACCGGTTCGGGCAAGACCACCACGCTGTACACCGCGCTGAGCCAGCTCAACACCGCCGACGTCAAGATCATCACCGTTGAAGATCCGGTCGAGTACCAGATCGAGGGCATCAACCAGATCCAGGCCAAGCCGCAGATCGGGCTGGATTTCGCCAATGCGCTGCGCAGCATCGTGCGCCAGGATCCGGACATCATCATGATCGGCGAAATGCGCGACCTGGAAACCGCGCGCATCGCGATCCAGTCGGCGTTGACCGGCCACCTGGTGCTGTCCACGCTGCATACCAACAATGCGGCAGGTGGCATCACCCGTCTGCTGGATATGGGCGTGGAAGACTATCTGCTCACCTCCACCATCAACGGCATTCTGGCCCAGCGCCTGGTGCGCCGGCTGGAGCCGACCCATGCCGAGCGCTATGAAGCCTCGCCGGAAGAAATCGAGCGCTTCGACCTGCGTCGCCTGCAGCCGCAGGGAACGATCCACCTGTATCGGCCGAAGCCGTCGGCGCTGGCGCCGACCGGCTACCTGGGGCGCACCACCATCATGGAATTCCTGGTGATGAACGACGCGCTGCGGCGTGCGGTGATGCGCCGAGATGGCATGGGCGAGATCGAACGCATCGCCCGTGAAGCCGGCATGCGCACCATGTACGAGGACGGCCTGAGCAAGGCCCTGAGCGGGCAGACGACCCTCGAGGAAGTCCTGCGCGTGACCGAGGAAGGCTGATGCGCGCGCAGGGACGACGCTGACATGCCGAACTACCGTTACAAGGCACTGAATACACACGGTGAAGTGTTCGACGGGCAGATGGAAGCGGCCAGCGAGGCCGAGCTGGTCGCGCGCCTGCAGGACCAGGGCCATCTGCCGATGGAAACGCAGCTGGCCGACGGTGGTGCGGTTGGCGGCAGCAGCCTGCGTGGCCTGTTCCGCCAGCGTCCGCTGCAGGGCGCGGCACTGCTGCAGTTCACCCAGCAGCTGGCCACCCTGCTCGGTGCCGGGCAGCCACTGGACCGCGCGCTGTCGATCCTGCTCAGCCTGCCCGAAGACGAGCGCTCGCGCCGTGCGATCACCGACATCCGCGACGTGGTGCGCGGTGGCGCGCCGCTGTCGACCGCGCTGGAACGCCAGCACGGCCTGTTCTCGCGCCTGTACGTGAACATGGTGCGCGCCGGGGAAGCCGGTGGCAGCCTGCACGACACCCTGCAACGCCTGGCCGATTACCTCGAACGCAGCCGTGCGCTGCAGGGCAAGGTGATCAACGCGCTGGTCTACCCGGCGATCCTGCTGGTGGTGGTGGGCGGTGCGCTGCTGTTCCTGCTGGGCTATGTGGTGCCGCAGTTCGCACAGATGTACGAAAGCCTGGACGTGGCGTTGCCGTGGTTCACCAACCTGGTGCTGCAGCTGGGCCTGTTCGTACGCGACTGGTGGGTGCTGCTGCTGGTGGTGCCGGGCGTGCTGCTGCTGTTGTTCGAACGCAAGGCGCGGCAGCCAGCGTTCCGGCTGGCGCTGGATGGCTGGCTGCTGCAGCGCCGCGGCATCGGCCGTCTGCTGGGCGAACTGGAAACCGCGCGGCTTGCACGCACGCTGGGAACGCTGCTGCGCAACGGGGTACCGCTGCTGGCGGCGCTGGGCATCGCCCGCAACGTGCTCGGCAACCGCGCGCTGGCGGCCGATCTGGAAACCGCCGCCGACGAGGTCAAGAACGGCACCGGCCTGTCGCTGGCGCTGTCGCGCGGCAAGCGTTTTCCCCGGTTGGCGCTGCAGATGATCCAGGTCGGCGAAGAGTCTGGCGCACTCGATACCATGCTGCTGAAAGCTGCTGATACCTTCGAACAGGACAGTGCCCGCCGCATCGACCGCCTGCTGGCGGCGATGGTGCCGGCGATCACCCTGGTGCTGGCCTCGGTGGTCGGCGCGGTGATCGTGGCCGTGCTGGTGCCGTTGTACGACCTCACCAACGCCATCGGCTGACGATGGCCTCCTTCGCAACCCCGACATCCCGTACCTGAAAGGACCGACCATGATTGCTTCCCGTCGACCGATCCGCCTTTCCTTCACCGGCGCACGCCACCAGTCGGGCATGAGCCTGCTGGAGATCATCATCGTCATCGTGCTGATCGGCGCGGTGCTGACCCTGGTCGCCAGCCGCGTGCTCGGCGGCGCCGACCGCGGCAAGGCCAACATCGCCAAGGCGCAGGTGCAGACCGTTGCCTCCAAGGTCGACAACTACCAGATCGACACCGGCAAGCTGCCTGCCTCGCTCAACGACCTGGTGACCGCACCGGCCGGCGTCGGTGGCTGGCTGGGCCCGTATGCCAAGCCCGCCGACCTCAACGACCCGTGGGGCCACGCGCTGGAGTACCGCGCACCGGGCGAAGGCCAGGCCTACGAGCTGATCAGCCTGGGCAAGGACGGCAAGGCCGGCGGCAGCAGCGTCGACGCTGACATCCGCTACCAGCCGTAAGCACGCATGCTGCTTTTCCTGCCGCGCCGGGTGTCACGCCCGCGCCTGCACGGCAGGCGCGCAGCGGGGCTGTCGCTGCTGGAAATGCTGCTGGTGATCGCGTTGATCGCGGCCATCGGCCTGATCACCGCCGCCGGCATGTCGCGCGGCTTTGCCGGCATGCAGCTGCGCAGTGCCGGCAAGGACATCGCCAACCAGCTGCGCATGGTGCGCGCGCAGGCGATTGCCCGCGGCGAGCCACAGCGCTTCGTGATCGAACCGGCGCAGCATCGCTGGCAGGGCGCCAGCCAGCGCCACGGTGAAGTGCCGGCCAAGCTGAAGGTGCAGTTCGAAGGTGCCGCGCAGCTGGCCACCGCGCCTGGCCAGGGCGTGATCGAATTCCATCCCGACGGCGGCTCCAGCGGCGGCCGTATCCGCCTGCAGCTGGAGAGCGCCGAGTGGCGCATCGATGTGGGCTGGTTGACCGGTGAAGTCCGTTCCGGACCATGGCGGGCGCAATGAGATCGCGCGCCCGTGGCTTCACCCTGCTTGAAGTGATCATTGCCTTCGCCTTGCTTGGGTTGGCGTTGACCCTGTTGCTGGGCAGCCTGTCCGGTGGCGCGCGCCAGGTGCGCGATGCCGAGCTGCGCACGCGCGCGGTGCTGCACGCACAATCATTGCTGGCTGCTGCCGGCGTGGAAGTGCCGCTGCAGGCCGGCAGCCAGCAGGGCGAGTGGGAGCAGGGGCGTTATCACTGGCAATTGCAGGTGCAGCCCTGGGTCGAGCCGCGCAGCGGCGCGCTGCCCGCTGCGCAGGCGCCGGGTGGACCTTGGCTGGCGGAACTGCAGCTGCAGGTGCGCTGGGGTGACAGCGAGCGTGAACAGATGCGCTGGCGCAGCCTGCGTCTGTTGCCACCTGCCCTGGAGAATGCGCGATGAGGCGCCGTGCGCGGGGCTTCACCCTGATCGAAGTCATGCTGGCCACCGTGCTGCTGGCCGGCGGCCTGGCGTTGGCGTTCGCCAGCGTGCGCTCGGCGATGGCGATCAGCCAGCGCGGTGAGCAGATCGCCGCGCAGAGCGAACGCATGCGCGCAGTGCAGGCCCTGCTGCGGCGCCAGCTCGCCAGTGCCCTGCGCAGCCCGCTGGAAGTGCCCGATCCCACCCGTGAACCGGTGTTCTTCCAGGGCGACGATCAGGGCATGCAGTTCGTAGCCGACCTGCCGGGCTATCTCGGTCGCGGCGGCCCGTACCTGCATGCGCTGCAGGTGGATGGCGCAACCGGCCACCGCCGCTTGCTGCTGGAGCTGGTGCTGCTGCAGGAGGGCGAGCGCATTGAAGAGAATCCGCCGCGCCCGCCCGAGGTGCTGGCCGAGGACTTGAAGGACGTGCGGCTGCGCTATCGCGGTGTCGACGCCAGCAACGGGCAGATGACCGAATGGTTGCCCCGTTGGGATGACACCCGGCGCCTGCCGTTGCTGGTGGAAGTGCAGATCGTGCCAAGCAGGGGCACGCCGTGGCCGCCGCTGGTGGTGGCACTGCGCGCCGGTGGCAGCGGAGGCGGGCGATGAGCCGTCCACGCGGTGCCGCGCTGGTCCTGGTGCTGTGGCTGATCGCGCTGATGACCGCGCTGGTCGGCGCCTTTGCGCTCAGCGCACGGGTCGAACACCTGCAGCAGCGGGTGCTCGGTGACGATGCACGCGGCCAGGAGCGGGCGCGCGCGGGCCTGGAATACGCGCTGCTGCGGCTGCAGCCAGACCCGCAACGTCCGCCGTGGCAGGCCGACGGCCGCACCTATCGCTGGCAGTTCGACGATGCCCGCATCGAGATCCGGGTGCTGGACGAGAACGGCAAGATCAACCTCAACCTGGCGGATGCGGCGCTGCTGTCCGCATTCATGCAGGCACTGGGCGAGCCCGCTGAAACCGCGCGGCAGCTGGCCGGAGCAATCATCGACTGGCGCGACGAAGACAGTCTGCTGCAGCCCGGTGGCGGTGCCGAAGCACCCGAGTACGCCGCCGCAGGCCTGCCCTATGGCCCGCGCAACAAGCGCTTTGAAACCCTGGGCGAACTGCAGCGGGTGCTGGGGATGCGCGGGCCACTGTATGCCGCGATGCTGCCGCACCTGACGCTCTACAGCCGGCAGGCGCGCCCGGATCCGCGCTTTGCCAGTGGCCCGGTGTTGACCGCCATGGGCCTGGATGCGGAACAACTGCTGGCGCAACGCGCCCAGCAGGAGCGTGACGGAGATAACGCTGCGGGTGCATCGGCGCTTGCCAGCGGCAGTGGCACCTATAGTATCGAGTCCCGCGCCACTGACGGCAGCGGACGCCTGTCGGTGCTGCAGGCGGTGGTGCGCAACGGATCGGGCGGGGTGCCCGGCCGGACCTACACAGTGCTTCGCTGGGAGCAGGGAATGGCAGCAAGATGACGGCTTGGCAGGACAGTCTGCGGCAGGTGCAGGGCCAGATCGGCCCCGGTGCCGGCCGTTTCCTGCGCTGGTGGCGGCAGTCGTTGCTGGCCTGGGTGCCGATGCGCTGGCAATGGGCGCTGGGCTGGTCGCAGACCCGCCTGCTGCTGCAGTGCGAAGACGGGCAACTGCAGGTGTGGCGCGAAACCGGTGACGGCCTCGAGCCCGTGGCCCGTCTGCCGTGGCCGCTGCAACCGGCGGACCTGGACCGCGTGCTTGAGCCGCGCCTGCGCAGCCTGCCGCGGGTGTGGCTGCTGCCCGCCGGGCAGGTCCTGCGGCGCACTCTGCGTCTGCCCGCCGCAGCCGGTGACCGCCTGCGTGCGGTGGTCGGCTACGAGATCGACCGGCAGACACCGTTCGAAGCCAGCCAGGTCAGCTATGACATCCGTGAACTGGGTAGTGCCGGCGAAGGCCTGCTGCAGGTGGAGCTGGTGGCCTGGCCGCTGCGTCAGCTCGATGACTGGCGCGCGCAGATCGGCGACTGGGCCGATGCGTTGGCCGGTGTCGATGCGATCGATGCACAGGGCCGCGCGCTGCAGATCAACCTGCTGCCGCCTGCGCAGCGTCAACAGCGGCCGGACCCGATGCGGCGCTGGAACCTGCTGCTTGCCGTAGCGGCGCTGGTGATGCTGGTGCTGGCGGCGATGCAGTTGCTGGACAACCGCCGCGCCGCCGTCGATGCACTGCGCGAAGAGGTTGAGCGCAGCGCCCGCAGTGCGCGTGGCGTGGCCAGCGAACGCAGCCAGCTGCAGGCGCTGCTGGATGGAGCGGCGTTCCTGGAAACACAACGCAACCAGCGCGCCAGTACCGTTGAAGTGTGGAATGAGCTGACCCGACGCCTGCCCGATGGCACCTACCTGGAAAAACTGGCGATCGAGAACAACAGCCTGCAGCTGATCGGCCTCAGCAGCGAAGCATCGCAGCTGGTTCCATTGCTGCAGGACGCGCCGCAGTGGCGCAAGGTGAACCTCACCGGCGTGCTGCAGGCTGATGGTGCCGCCAGTGGCCGCGACCGCTTCACCCTGACCGCCGAGCTGCAGCCATTGCCCTCGGCGGCACCTGCGCCTGCCGCCGCCCCGACTGAAACCCCGGAGGCGGCCCATGCCGATGCCAACCGCACGCCGTGACCGCTGGCTGGCATTGGCACTGCTGTTGGCAGTGCTGGGCCTGGCCTATCTGCTGCTGGTGCATCCGTGGTTCACCCAGCCGCTGCGCGAGATCGACACCGATGCCGCTGCCCTGCGCGAACGCCAGCAGCGCGTGCAGGCACAGCTGCAGCAGCAGCCGCAGATCGAACAGCGGCTGCGCGCAACCCGCGACGCCCTGCAGCAGCGCCCGGGTTTCCTGCAGGAAGCCACCGCCGAGGCGGCTGCGGCTGCGCTTGGCGCACGCCTGCAGGATGCGGTGGCGATGGCCAGCCCGGGCAACCGCAGCTGCACCATCAGCAACCGCACACCATTGAGCGACAACCGCCGCGATGCCGCCTTTGTGCGCGTGGCCATGCAGGTGCGCCTGCGCTGTGGCGTGGCCGAACTGGCCACCGTGCTGCACAGCCTGGAGACCGGCAGCCCGCGCCTGTTCGTGGACAACCTCAACCTGATCGCGCAGCGCTTCCAGCAATCGCCGAACGAATCCGGCCTCGGCCTGGATGTGTCCTTCGAGCTGGCCGGCTACCTGCTGCCGGGTGCTGCCGCCGATTCCTCCACAGCGCCCGTGGCCACACCGCCTGCAGCGGCGCCGGTGGTGTCGCCGCCGGCACCTGTACCGCCACCGGCGGAGCAACCTGCTGCCGATGCGCAGGAGGTGGCCGATGAAGCTTGATCAGATCAACCTGCGCACCGGGCTGCTGCTGGCGCTGGCCGGATGGGCCGCTGCGATCTGGCTGGCTACCGGCCTCGGGCTTGGCAGCCAGCTGCCCACGGTCAGCACAGAGGGCGATGCCCAGGCCGCGCTGCCGGCACTGCCTGTGCTGGCGCCCGAACGCATGGCCGGCGCAGACAGCTACAGCGTGATCAGCGAACGGCCCCTGTTCGCCGAAGACCGCAAGCCGCGCCCGTATCTGTTGGGGGGCAGCGAAGCCGCCGCCAGTCCCGCACTACGCCTGACCGGCGTGCTGATGACCGGTGATTTCAGCATGGCCACCTTCACCACCGAGCAGGGCAGGTCGCTGCGCCTTCGCCTCAACGGCGATGCAGTCGATGGCTGGCAGCTGGTTGCATTGGAACCGCGCCAGGCCACGGTGATCGGTTCCAGTGGCAGCCAGGTGCTGGAACTGGCCGTGTTCAATGGCCAGGGCGGTGAAGCGCCGACGGCCCTGCGCGGTGCCAATGGCGCGCCGCCTGTACCCGGCGCGGTGGTTCCACCGCCGCCACCACAGCCGGCACCCAGCCAGACCCTGCCCAACCCGCGCGCCACCGATGGCAATGTGGCGCCTGCGTCGCCCGCACCGGCCGCGGCCGCCGCGCCACCTGCCAACACCAACGGTCCCAGCGAAGCGCAGATGCAGGCCATCCGCGAACGCATCCAGGCCCGCCGCCGTCAGCTGCAGCAACAGCAGCAACAACCGTCGCCGCCCCCGGGCGATGGCACCAACCGATAGAGTGAATGCATGAATCTGCGTTTTCTTCCCTGGTCCCTTGCCCTGACACTGCTGGTCGGCTGCAGCACCGTGTCCGCCCCGCATGTGCAACGCAACGGCAACCTGCAGCCATCGGCAAGCGCCGGTCAGGCCGCCACCGATGCGCAGACCGAAGCGGCCGCTCAAGCCCAGGGGACGCCGCAGGCGGTTATCCGCCGTGGCACCGGCACCATGATCAACCGCGAGGCCGCGCGCAAGCCGTCGCCCGCGTTGCATGCGGCCAGCTCCGGCGAAGCCACCTTCAACTTCGAGGGCGAGTCGGTGCACGCGGTGGTCAAGGCCATCCTCGGTGACATGCTCGGCCAGAACTACGTGATCGCGCCCGGGGTGCAGGGCACCGTGACCCTGGCCACGCCCAAGCCGGTATCGCCGGCACAGGCACTGAACCTGCTGGAGATGGTGTTGGGCTGGAACAATGCCCGCATGGTCTACAGCGGTGGCCGCTACAACATCGTCGCCGCCGACCAGGCACTGGCCGGTACCGTGGCGCCGAGCACCGCGCCGGCATCCAGCGCACGCGGCTTCGAAGTGCGCGTGGTGCCGCTGCAGTTCATCTCCGCCACCGAGATGAAGAAGGTGCTGGAGCCCTATGCGCGGCCCAATGCCATCGTCAACGTCGACAGCGGCCGCAACGTGATTACCCTGGGCGGCACCCGTGCCGAACTCGAGAACTACCTGCATACCGTCGAAATCTTCGACGTCGACTGGCTCTCGGGCATGTCGGTGGGCGTGTTCCCGATCCAGTCCGGCAAGGCCGAGCAGGTCGCCGCCGATCTGGAAAAGGTATTCGGCGAAGAGAGCAAGACGCCCAGCGCCGGCATGTTCCGTTTCCTGCCGCTGGAAAACGCCAATGCCGTGCTGGTGATCACCCCGCAGGTGCGCTACCTGGACCAGATCCAGCAGTGGCTGGATCGGATCGATACCGCTGGTGGCAGCGCGCGCCTGTTCTCTCATGAACTGCGTTACATCAAGGCCCGCGACCTGGCTGAACGCCTCAGCGAAGCCTTTGCCAGCAGCGGCAACCGTAGCGGCGGCGGCTCGGCATCACTGGCACCAGGCGCCATTCCGTCGCAGCTGGGCAGCGATGGCGAGCGCGGCATGGACGCCAACAACGGCAGCAGCTTCAACAACCAGGTCGGCGGCGGCAGCAGCGGTAGTGGCAGCAGCGCCGGCAGCCTGAACCTGCCGCAGCGCCAGTCGGGCAACGTCAGCGTCAGCCTGGAAGTGGAGGGCGATCGTGTCGGCGTGTCGGCGGTGGAGGAAACCAACACGCTGCTGGTGCGTTCGACGCCGCAGGCCTGGCGTTCGATCCGCGAAGTGATTGAAAAGCTGGACGTGATGCCGCTTCAGGTACATATCGAAGCGCAGGTGGCCGAAGTCGGGCTGACCGGCGACCTGAAGTACGGCGTGAACTGGTACTTCGACAACGCCGTGGCAGGGCGCGCGCTGACCGGTGCGCTGTCCGGGTTGTCACTGCCGGCGATGGCCGGCGGTTCCTGGAACACCTTCGCTGGTGCGGTGACCGGGACCGATGGTGCCAACTGGGCGTTCACCGGCCACAACGGCGCCGCCGTGGTCAGTGCGCTGGACAAGGTCACCGACGTGCGCCTGCTGCAGACACCCTCGGTGTTCGTGCGCAACAACGCCGAAGCCACGCTCAACGTCGGCGACAAGGTGCCGATCAACACCACCACGGTCAACACCGGCATCGGTACCAGCAGCTACAGCTCGGTGCAGTACATCGACACCGGCGTGATCCTCAAGGTGCGCCCGCGCGTAACCCGCGACGGAACGGTGTTCCTGGATATCGTGCAGGAGATCAGCAGTGCCTCGGACGTACCGGAGAACTGCAATCCGCAGGAGCGCAACTGCAATCCGCGCATCTCCACCAAGAAGCTGGCCACCGAGGCAGCGGTGCAGAGTGGGGACACCATCATGCTGGCCGGCCTGATCACCGATTCGGCCACGGATGGCAGCAGCGGCATTCCCGGCCTCAGCCGGATTCCGGTGCTGGGTGCGCTGTTCGGCCAGAAGAGCCGCACCAGCCGTCGTTCGGAAGTGATCGTGCTGCTGACCCCGACCATCGTCCGCAACGGCCAGGAAGCACGCACCCTGACCGACGAATACAGCCAGCGCTTCCGCGCGATGGAGCCGCTGAACCAGCCGCGCGCAAAGAAGTAAGGGGGTTCGGCCGGGCTGCGCCCGGCACCCGCCGAAGCCGAAGCCGAAGCAATGGCAGCAGCAACAGCAACAGCGGGTTTACTGGGGGAGGGCGGGGCACTGTGGGTTTGCGGGGACGCCGTGAATACGTCCATGTAGGCTTGGTCGCCGCATCCATGCGGCTCACACCCCGCAAACCCACAGTGCCCCACCTTCGACAGTTTCCTGCTGCTGTTGGTAGGTGTCGACCTTGGTCGACACATCTTTCAGATATCGAAATACAGGAATGGGGTCAGATCCGTTTTCCTGTGGAAAACGGATCTGACCCCAGGAGTCGTTCCGACAGTTCGCGGAAAACTGTCGAAGGCGGGGTGGGTCCGGTTGCGGGGGCGTGAGCCGCATGGATGCGGCGACCGAGCTTACATGGACGTACTTGCAGCGTCCCCCGCAACCGGACCCACCCCGCCATCCCCCAGGAGCCCAGCTGTTGCTGTTGCTTCGGCCCTGGCTTGAAGCCTCTGCAGGTGCCGGGTGCAACCCGGCCGATACCCTCCCGGTGCTAGGCTGTGGCCACCGACAACCACGGAGGCGGGATGGGGGCGATCGTGTTGTTGCCGCTGGGCGTGGACGACGCGGTGCTTGACCGCTGCCTGGCCGCGCTCGATGCCGGTACCGCAGCAGGTACATCGATCTGGCTGGGCGATGACGCGCAGGCCGGGCCGCGTGCACAGGCGGTGGTCGAACACTGGCTGGCGCATACCCCGCTGCAGGCCGAATACACCCGTCGCGCCAGACCCCTCGGCGAGGTCGCACATCTGGACGAAATGCTGCGTGCCTGCGATGGACTGGACGTCGCGGTGCTGGCCCCGGACAGCGTGCCTGCACCGGGCTGGCTGCAGCAGTTGCAGGCCACCTTCGACAGTGATGCCGCCATCGCCACGGCCACGCCGTGGTGCAACGTCGGCGAAACCGCTGCGTGGCCGCGGTTGGGTGAGCTCAACCCCGAACCGGGCGACCCGGCGCTGTTGTCCCACGCCTGCGCCGCACTGCCGACCCTGCACCCCGAACTCCCTTCGGCAGTCACCCACGCGGTACTGGTGCGCGCCAATGCACGGCGCCGCGCCGGTGGCCTGGATGCCGAAAGCTACCTCGGCTGGAACGCGGCGCTGGTCGATCTGAGCCTGCGCATGGCCGGTCTCGGCTGGCGCAATGTGCTGTGCGAAAACGCCTTCGTCGGCCGTGCCAATGAAGCGCCCAGCCGCGACGGCGATCTGGAGGCACTGGCCGCGCGCTGGCCAGGTTGGGTGCCGCGCTTGGCTGACTTCCTGATGCACGACCCGCTGCACACGCTGCGCCAGGATCTGCAGCGCAACCTGCAGCAGGCGATAATGCCGCGCGGGCAGGGCGACCTGTTCGTCTCGCCATCATCGCTGGAGCCGCCTGTTTGAATGCCGCCATTGCCGCCATCGTCGTCACCTACCAGAGCGGCAGCACCATCGATGCCTGCCTGTCGCGACTGCGCGAGGCGCAGGACGTGGCCGAGATCCGGGTGATCGACAACGGTTCGCTGGATGACACCCTGGAAGTCATACAGCGCCACGCCAGCCACGATCCGCGTGTGCGTTTCATTGCCAACCCGGACAATCCCGGTTTCGCCGCAGCCAACAACCAGGGCGTTGCCGATTCACGCAGCCCGTGGCTGGCCTTCATCAATCCCGACCTGATGGTCGAGATCGATACCCTCGCCGCACTGCGTGACCGCGCTGTTGCGGTGGGCGACAGTCTGCTGGGCGTGGAGCAGGTGGACGAACACGGGCAGGCCGATGACGCGGTGCGGCGTCGTGATCCGGACTTCCTCGCCATGCTGCGCTCACCCGGGCGCGGCGCGCGGTTGGCCATTACCCGCGACCCGGCGCAGCCGTTGCAGCAGGTGCCGGCATTGTCCGGTGCGCTGCTGCTGATGCCGCGCGCCCTGTTCGATCGCATCGGCGGCTGGGATGCCGGCTACCGGCTGCATGCCGAAGACCTGGACCTGTGCCGCCGTGTGCGCGAGGCTGGCGGCGTGGTCGCCATCGCCAACGACCTGAAGGTGACCCACGTGCGTGGGGTGTCCAGTCGTTCGCGCCCGTTCTTCGTGGAATGGCACAAGCATCGCGGGCTATGGCGCTACTTCAGCAAGTTCGAAGCGTCGCATCGGTCGCTGCCGGTACGGTTGGCGGTGTGGGGTGCGATCTGGGCTCACGCACTGGTACAGGTGCCGAGGTTGCTGCGCAGGTCGCTGTAACGCGCTTCCGCCGAATCATCCACGCATGGCGTGGATCTACTGCAGAGCCGCACCGTGGGTGAGAGCGTGGCTCTACTGGCGGCGCCCCCGGTTCACCCCTACAGGCGCATAATTCCCGCCATGCCTATCATCCAGTCCCTGCTCGACACCGACCTGTACAAGTTCACCATGATGCAGGCGGTGCTGCACCAGCACCCCGGCGCGCAGGTTCAATACCGTTTCAAATGCCGCACCCCCGGTATCGAGCTGGCCCGCTACATCGACCAGATCGATGAAGAGATCGATCACCTGTGCAGCCTGCGCTTCAGCCAGGAAGAGCTGGACTACATGCGTGGCCTGCGCTTCGTTAAGCCGGATTTCGCCGACTTCCTCGGCCTGTTCCATCTGGATCGCAAGTACATCCAGCTGCGCGCATCGAAGACCGTACCCGGTGAGATCGAACTGGACATCACCGGCCCGTGGCTGCACACCATCCTGTTCGAAGTGCCGCTGCTGGCGATCATCAACGAAGTCTGGTTCCGCAACACCACCACGGCGGATTTCGCCGAAGGCGAACGCCGCCTGCAGGCCAAGGCCGCGCTGCTGCGCGATACCCCCGGCTTCGAACAGTGCCGCATCGCCGACTACGGCAGCCGCCGCCGCTACTCGCGCGACTGGCATGCGCGCCTGCTGCCGCTGCTGCGCGATGCGCTGGGCCCGCAACTGGTCGGTACCAGCAACGTGCACTTCGCGCGCCTGTACGGCATGACCCCGCACGGCACCATGGCCCACGAATACCTGCAGGCATTCCAGGCGCTGGGCCCGCGCCTGCGCGATTCGCAGGTGGCGGCGCTGGAATCGTGGGCGCGCGAGTACCGCGGCGACCTCGGCATCGCGCTGTCCGACGTGGTCGGGCTGGATGCGTTCCTGCGCGACTTCGACATGTATTTCTGCAAGCTCTTCGACGGCGTGCGCCATGATTCCGGCGACCCGTTCGACTGGGGCGACCGCATGCTGGCCCACTTCCAGCAGCGCCGCGTCGACGCGCGCAGCAAAGTACTGGTGTTCAGCGATGGGCTCGACATCACCAAGGTGATGCGCCTGTACGACTATTTCCGTGGCCGCTGCCAGGTGGCGTTCGGCGTGGGTACCCATCTGACCAACGATCTGGGGCCGACCCCGCTGAACATCGTCATCAAGATGGTCCGCTGCAATGGCCAGCCGGTGGCCAAGCTCAGCGATTCGCCGGGCAAGAGCATGTGCGACGACCCGGGCTACCTGTCCTACCTGCGGCAGGTGTTCGAATTGCCGCCCGAGGGGAGCTGAACGTCACACTGTGACGCTCAGCGTCACCCTGTGACCGGTACCTTACTACGCATCTTTGTGATGCGCATCACATTTACGTGGCCGAACTTCACGGGATCGCTTACGATCCGCGTACAGGATGTTTGCAGGTCTTGAGGGAGTTCTGCGGTGAAGGTTCTTTCTGTTTTCGGTACCCGTCCTGAAGCAATCAAGATGGGGCCGCTGGTAAAGGCGCTGGGTGAGGCGCCGGATATCGAATCCATCGTCTGCACCACAGGTCAGCATCGGGCGATGCTGGACCAGGTGATGTCGCTGTTCGAGATCACCGCCGATCATGATCTTGATGTGATGGTTCCCAACCAGACCCTCAACGGCCTGTGCGCCAAGCTGTTCGAGCGCCTGGATGCGTTGTATGCGCAGGTGCGGCCTGATCGCGTGCTGGTCCATGGTGATACCACCACGGCAATGACGGCTGCAGTGGCGGCCTTCCATCACCGCATCCCGGTTGGACACGTCGAAGCGGGCCTGCGCACTGGCGACATCACCCGGCCGTGGCCGGAGGAGATGAATCGTCGTGTCATCGATGTCGTCTCTGATTTCCTGTTCGCGCCCACACCGAGCTCGCGCGCCAACCTCGCACGTGAACATCTGGGCGGCAGGATCCTGGTGACCGGCAACACCGTCATCGACGCCCTGCAGCAGACCGTGCAGCAGCTTGATCGCGATCCAGCGCTGCGCGCGCGCGCCGATGCACCCTTCCAGATGCTTGATCCCGAGCGTCGCCTGCTGCTGGTCACCGGCCATCGCCGCGAGAGCTTCGGCGACGGGTTCGAGAACATCTGCCGTGCATTGGCCGAGCTGGCGCAACGACCGGATCTGCAGATCCTATACCCGGTCCACCTCAACCCGAACGTTCAAGGGCCGGTCAACGCGCAGCTGGGAAATCTCGGCAACGTGCACCTGGTGCCGCCGCAGGATTACCTGAGCTTCGTGCGCCTGATGCAACGCGCCGACGTGATCCTCACCGACTCCGGCGGCGTGCAGGAAGAGGCACCCGCGCTGGGCAAACCGGTGCTGGTGATGCGCGATGTCACCGAGCGCCCGGAGGCGGTTGATGCCGGGGTGGTGAAGCTGGTCGGCACCGCGCCGAAGCGGATCGTCGATGCCGTCAACGCCGCGCTGGAACAGCCACCCCATCCGACGCATTTCGACCCCGACGCCAGTCCTTATGGCGATGGTCGAGCCAGTGCGCGCATCGTCGCAGCCCTGCGTGGGCATCCACTGCCCGAATTCGCTACCGGCCACCGTAGTGCCGGTCTTGCCCCCTCTCCTCTGCAAGAAGTGACGCCATGACCCAGACCGGCCGACGTAGCTTCCTCGTTGTTTCCTCCGTACTGGCCTTGGCGAGCTCCGCTGCCGCTGGCGCTGCAGACAGCGCTGCCGGCCAGTTCATCGAATGGACCGGGGACAGCACGGTGAGCCGGCAGATGACGCTGCGTCAGCTCGGCTTCCGCCAGCCGCTCGTGCTCAGCGGGCAGGAGAGCCAGCGCGAGGTCTACCTGCCCGTACCTGTAGGCGTGGCGACGCGCGATGCGCAGCTGCAGCTGGATGGCCGCTATGTGCGCGGCCATACCGGGCGCACGTCCGGGCTGTGGTCGGTCGATGGCGATCCGATCGCCGCGCGCTCGATCACCGACGCGCAGGGCGATGCCAGCCAGCTGCTGGCCATTGATGGCGAGCCCCGCGAGAACGGGTTCGTCCGTGTCGGCGTGGGCTGGTGGTCGATCGTTTCCGATTACCGCTGCGCGGATCAGAGCGCGCCGGCCAACGTGTTGCGGCTGTCGCCGGATTCGCGCTTCAGCTATCGCTTCGATGGGCGTGCGGTGGACACCGTGGCCAAGGCCTGGGGCGCACTGCCTCCGCGTGTGCGCCTGCTGGTGGAGGGCAAGGCGCTTCAGGCATCGACCTACGACGCGGCCTGGCGCATCGGTGCCGCACTGCAGACCGGTGGCAAACAGGTTGACGTGGTCGCGCTGCCCAAGGTCGGCGACAGCGTCGACCTGACCGGCATCATCATTCCCGCCAGTCTGCAGGGCGTGCCTGCCTATGCGGCGCTGGCCGCCGGTGAGCGCGCGCACGCGATCAAGGATCTGGCCGAAGTCGGCGCGCTGCTGTCGCTGCGTGACAGCGGCCCACTTGCAGCCGATGTGATGATCGGCAGCGATGCGCTACGCAATGGCGTACGTGCGGCACTGGATGCGCTGGCCGTGCAGGTCGGTGCCAGCGGCGCGGATGCCGCCAGCGCCTTCAGCACCTGGCGCGCCGCCGACATGGCGGCATTGGAAAAGCCGGTGGCCAATGCCTCGGTGAGCGTGACCACCGTTGCCGGACGCCCGACCCTGGTGGTAGACCCCGCAGCAGGCGGCAAGGTGGCAGGGCTGCTGTCCGAACAGTGGCGCAACTATGCGCTGGGGCGTTCGCTGCAGGTCGCGCAGGCGACCGCACCGGCGATGGAAGGGGATCGCGTGCTGCTGAGCCGGCTGGGCAACATCGCCGGTACGCAGGACATCGTCACCCGTGGCGACCGCAGCGCGACCTTCGAACTGGGCGCGCTGTCAGCCGATGGCCGGTTGCCGGAAGAAGTGGTGCTGGATGTATCGGCTGCACCCAACGCGGCCGGGCAGGGCGCGGTTGCGACGATCTACTTCAACGACTACCTGCTCGGGGCCAAGGTGCTTTCCACCGATGGCAAGCCGCAGCGGTTGGTTGCCAAGGTGCCCACCTACGCGTTGTCGGCCCGCAATGAAGTGCGGGTCAGCTTCCTGCGGCAGCCGGCGCGGCCTTACTGCCACGATCCAGCCACCGCGTTCCCGGTGTCGATCCTGCCCAGCAGCCACCTGAAACTGGCCAAGCGCACGCTCGGCGCAGACTTCATCGGTGCGGCCAGCCAGTTGGCGCATGCCAATGAAGTGTTCGTGCCAGGTACCTGGCTGCAGGATGCGCCGACCTCGTTGGCCAAGGTCATCGCCATCGCCAGCGCCGTGGGCGCATCGCCGGAAGCAGCCAGCTTCAAGGTAGTGGATGCGGGCACGGCGATCAGCCCAACCAAGCCTTACCTGGCCTTCGCGCTGGCACCGTCCGGTGTCTCGCTGGCGGGCCTGAAGAATGGCCAGCTGCTGATTGCCGGCAAGCCGCAGCCGCTGCTGGACCTGACCGGGTTGGAACACGCCGCTGCCGTGCAGGTGGCCACTGCCGGTGGCCAGACCGGTGTGCTGTACAGCGATCTGGGCACCCGGGGTCCGACGCTCGACACACCGTTCCGCCTGCTGCGTGGCGACCTCGCCGTGATCGACGGCAGTAACGTCGTCCGCGATTTCGACAGCCAGGATCCCTACGGTTCGCGTATCGCCCAAGAGGGCAATCCGCAGTCGAAATGGGAACAGCACATGGTATGGCTGCTGTTGCTGGTGGGCATCGTGGTGTTCGCCCTGGCGGCCGCCCGCATCACCCAGATCCGTCGCCGCCGCAAGTCTGCCAGCACCGGGCACTGATCGACCGTGGACGGTCTGTTCTGGAACATCCAGCTGGCCAATTACTACGCTGCCCTGGAAACAGTGGCAGCGGCAGTGGCCGTGCTGATCCTGATTTCCAGCCTCGATGACCTGTTCATCGACGTCTGGTACTGGGTGCGTGAAAGCTGGCGCACGCTGACGGTCAAGAAGCGCCGTGAGTACAAGCCACTGACCCAGCAGGATCTGCTGCAGCGGCCGGAACAGCCGCTGGCGATCATGGTGCCGGCGTGGATGGAATACGACGTCATCGCGCAGATGGTCGAGAACATGATCAACGTGCTCGACTACCGCGAGTACGTGGTGTTCGTCGGTACCTATCCCAACGACCAGGCGACCATTGACGAAGTCGAGCGCATGCGCCGGCGCTACAAGCGCCTGCGCCGCGTGGAGGTGCCGCATGATGGCCCGACCAGCAAGGCCGATTGCCTGAACTGGCTGATCCTGTCGATCTTCGACTACGAGAAGCGCCACGACATCGAATTCGCCGGCGTCATCCTGCACGACAGTGAAGACGTGCTGCACCCGATGGAACTGCGCTTCTTCAACTACCTGCTGCCACGCAAGGACATGATCCAGCTGCCGGTGACCTCGCTCGACCGCGAGTGGTACGAACTGGTGGCGGGCGTGTACATGGACGAGTTCGCCGAATGGCATGCCAAAGACCTGGTGGTGCGCGAAAGCGTGTCCGGCATGGTGCCCTCCGCCGGTGTCGGCACCTGCTTCTCGCGACGTGCGCTGCTGGCGTTGAGCGAGGCTACCGACAACCAGCCGTTCAACACCGACAGCCTGACCGAGGACTATGACGTCGGCGCACGGTTGGCGACGATGGGCATGCACTCGATCTTCGCCCGCTTCCCGGTGCAGTTCCTGGTGCGGCGGCCGTCGTGGTTCGGCTGGGGGCCGGTGCGCGAGCGCACCCAGCAGATGGCGCTGTGCGTACGCGAATACTTCCCCGACAACTTCCGTGCGTCCTACCGGCAGAAGGCGCGCTGGGTGCTGGGTATCGGCCTGCAGAGCTGGGAAACGCTGGGCTGGCGTGGCTCGCTGGCGACCAAGTACCTGCTGGCGCGTGACCGCAAGGGCATCATCACCTCCTTTGTCAGCATCATCGCCTACCTCATCTTCCTGCAGCTGCTGCTGTTCTGGCTGCTGAAGATGACCGGTGTGTGGAACCTGCAGTACCCCAGCGTGTTCCAGTCGGGCAGCTGGCAGATGAACGTGGCGCTGCTGACCACCGCTGCCCTGGCCACGCGCGTGGTGCAGCGCTTCTACTTCGTCAACCGGCTGTATGGCTGGGAACACGCGTTGATGTCGATCCCGCGCATGGTGGTCGGCAACATGGTCAACTTCATGGCCACCGCACGCGCGTGGCGGATGTTCCTGGCCTATCTGTTCTTCGGCAAGCGCATGGTCTGGGACAAGACCATGCATGATTTCCCCGATGCCGCAGCACTGGTGCAGACACGCAAGCGCCTGGGCGAACTGCTGACCACCTGGCAGGCGGTCGAGCCCGAGCGCCTGGAACAGGCGCTGCAGCAACAGCAAGGCGGGCGCCAGCAGCCCCTTGGCCGCATCCTGCTGTCACAGGGCTGGCTGGATGATGAAACCCTGGCCGAAGCGATCGCTTTCCAGGGCGACCTGCCGCGTGCGGTGATCGATGTCGATTATCTGGGCAAGGGCGGGTTCCCGGTCAGCGTCGACGCCTGCGTGCAATGGCGCATGCTGCCGTTGCCTCCCTTGCAGGAAGGCACCCTGCGACTGGCCGTGGCCAATCCATTGTCCGAGGCCGCGCTGGACCTGTTGAAGCAGGAAACCGGCAACGCCCAGGTCGAGCAGAGCATTGCACGCGAAAGCGAGATCAACGCCGGCCTGCGCATGATCAGTGGCGCCGAGTTGTGGCGTATCGATACCGTGCCGTTGCTGGGCGACCTGCTGGTGGAAATGCGCTTGATCGACCACGCGCGTTTCGAGATCGCACTGGATGAGTACAAGCCCCAGCGTGATGGACGCATCGGCGATTACCTGGTCAAGAAAGGCATCGCCACCGAAGACGCCATCGCCCAGGCCATGGAGGAACAACGCCGCCGTGCGGCGATGCTGCAGTCGCCGCCCCCCGGAGTCGTATCGGCATGAAGACCTCGCTGCTGTCCACCGTCATCGCTGTCGCCCTGGCGGCTGCTGCGCCGGCATACGCGCAGGCCGACGCGCCGTTGCCGCTATCCGGGCCCGCCTACCGCATGGCCGAGCAGGCCTTCGCTGCGTACGAGCGTGGTGACTACAGCACGGCCCTGCGACAGGCCGGCGAAGCGTCGCGGCTGCGCCCGGACGTAGTGCGCCTGCGCTTGTTGCAGATCTATTCGCTGCAGAAGCTTGGTCGTAGTGATGAGGCACGGCAGCAGGCGCGGCGTGCGCTGGATGCGGGGCTGAAGGATCCGGCGTTGGTCGGGTTGGCGACCGCCACACCCGCAGGAGCGGCCGGCAGTGGCGGCACCCGCGCCGTGCCCGCCGCCCGGCAGACACCGGCCGAGCGTGCCTACCAGCAGTCATTCGCGCTGGCCACCGAGGCCTATACCGCCTACAACAACGACCAGATGGCCGTGGCGGCCAGCAAGGCCGAGCAGGCCTTCCGCCAGCAGCCGCAGCAGGGGGCCTGGGCGATGCTGTGGGTGGCATCGCTGGAAGCCCAGCAACAGCTGGAACAGGCCGACGCCGCCGCCGCCACCGCGTTGCAGCTGGGCGCGCCGAACGTGGCCGACCTGCGTGCCAAGCGCGTGGCGCTGGGCCGCCAGCGCGCAGTGAAACCGGCGCAGGAGGGTTACCAGGCGTTGATCGCCCTGGATTTCGCCGCCGCCGTCGGTTTCGCCCGCGAAGCGGTGGCGCGCGCACCCGACGTGGCCTCGCACCGGTTGCTGCTGATGACCACGCAGCTGCTCGACGGGCAGCTGGCCGAGGCGGAAGTCACCGCCAACCAGGCGCTGGACAACGATCCGGACGATACCGTCGCGCTGGTGATGCGCGCCTACCTGCGCCAGCGGCAGGGCGACAGCAGCCAGGCCAACGCCGATTTCGACGCCGCGCTGAAACAGGATTGGCTGGATGGGCAGCAGCAGCGCAACGTGCGCCTGCTGGCGGTGGACGCGGCCATCGCCGCCGGTGACCGTGCCCGCGCAACGGCACTGCTGGCACCGCTGCTGGCCGACACCCTGTCCGACGAGGAAGAGAAGAACCGGCAGGGCATCCGCGAGGCCATCGCCCTGCGCAGCAAGGGCATCCACAGTGCGCGTGCCGGCCAGACCCTGACCCTGCAGTCCTATCCGGCACCGTTCCAGCAATGCCGTGATACGCCGTACGGCACCCAGTGCGAGCTGATGCCGGCCGACCTGCAGGGCGAGGGTGGACCCGCCCAGCGGGCCTATGCCGCCTATGGTCGGCAGGACTACCAACAGGCGATCAGCGATGCCCGCCAGGCCGTGCAGGAAGCACCGGACAGCGTGCCGCTGCAGGGCCTGTTGACCACCGCGCTGGCCGCCGGCAACCGCAGCCAGCAGGGTGAGGCGCGGCAACGCCTGGATACCTCGCTGGCCGCGCACCCGGAAGACGCCGGGCTGCTGATGCAGCGCGGCTACCTCAATCAGGCCGCGCGCGAGCCTGCACTGGCACTGGCCGACTTCCGCGCCGCCGAAGCCACCGGCAAGGCACCCAAGACCGTGGTGATGGACCAGGCCTTCGCCAGCGCCGCCACCGGTGACAACCGGCAGGCAGTGACCCTGCTGCGCGGTGCGATCGACAGCGCCGATGCGGGTCAGCTGCCGCTGGACAAAGCGCAGCGCTTCAACACGCGCAGCGCCATTGCCAACTACTCACGCGAATGGGGTGTGACCGCCTCGGCCGGTTATCGTGGTTCGCGCCAGGCCGCGACCAACCTGGGCGGTGCGTCGATCAGCACGCCCGGCGCGTCGGTGTTCAGCACGCTGGAAGCCTTCTGGCGGCCGCAGGCGACCAACAACCAGCACGGCACGCTGGAAGCCTATGCACGCATCGCCAACACGCTGTACGACGAAGGCGGCACGTTCGAATCGCTGCTGTTCACCGATCCCTGTACCGGGGTGGCGACGCCGGACAGCCGCGAGCGCGCCGAACGCCTCAGCCGTTCGCGTTCGATCGCCGGTTGGCCGTCCACTATCGGCTCGTTCGGCGTGCGCTATGCGTTCGGCCAGACCGGTCTCAGCGTTGGCCTGGAGCGCCGCCAGTTCCTGGGCAGCGCTACCCGTCGCGGTGGCATCTATGCAGACTCCGCGGCGGTGCGCTGCCAGATCCAGATCGAATCCGAGCGGCCGCTGCAGGCGAACCTGTTGGCCCGCTATCGTTTGAACGACAGCGCCGGTGGCTGGATGACCTATGCCACCTACGGTTTCTACAACGGCACCGGCATACGTACCGATGTCACCCAGTGGTGGACGATCAGCGGCTACGCCCAGGCCGGCCTGAGCTGGGACGACAACCGCGCGCACTTCACCGTGGATGCGCTCGATGCCAGCGGCAACCCGTCGCAGCGGGTGAGTGAATCCGACGGGCGCCTGCGCCGTCAGCAGGCCTTCGCCGCGGCGGAGCTGCGCGCCGGTCGCAACTATCGTTTCGGTGTCGACCAGACCCGCTGGCTGCTGACCCCGTACCTGGTGGTGGGGGCCGACTGGCAGGACCAGCGCTCGCGCGTGCGCGGCATCGACTATCCCGGCATCGGGCCGCAGTCGTTCGCCTTGTCCGACACCCAGCGCAGCTGGTCGCTCGGCGCCGGTCCCGGTGTCGGCCTGCGTTACTGGTTCCGCGAGGACCACTACAACGCGGCGCGTTCCTACCTGGACCTGTCGGTCTCCTACCGCTTCGCCATCGGTGGAGGCGATACCCAGCGGGCCAAGGGCCTGTTCGCCACTGCCACCCTGTACTACTGACTCCGCACGAAGGATCTGCAGATGAAGCCTGTTCCGCTCTCCACCACCGCGCGTCGTCCGCGCATGCTCCTGCTGGCCGCACTGTGCGCGCTGGGCTTGGGCAATTCCGTGCAGGCACAGGCGCCTGCAACCACCATCGCCGCCGCCGCACAGGATTCGTCCATCGTGCTGACCGGCAAGGACGGCTGGCTGTTCCCCGCCTGGGGCAGCCTGACCGAAGTGGACACCGCCGCGGTGACCCGCAACACCGCCCTGATCGCCGAAGCCGAGCGCGCGCTGGCCGCTGCCGGGGTCAAGCTGCAGGTGCTGGTGCTGCCGGACAAGGCGCTCTTCTATGACGACAAGCTGCCCGATGGCAAGCGCCTGGGCGATGCCGTGCGCGGACGCTATGCGCTGGAACTGGATGGCCTGACCAAGGCGAAGGTGCCGGCCATTGATGCACTGCAGGTGCTGCGTCAGGTCAAGCAGGGGGGCCAGGAAGTGTTCTACCGCAGCGACCAGCACTGGACCCAGCCGGCCGCCGATGCGGTGGCGGTTGCGGTGGCAGCGAAGGTGAAGGAGCAGGTGCCGACCCTGGCCGGTCAGGCCGGCAGCGGCATGGCCCTGGGCAGCGAGATCAAGGAGCGTCGTTTCGGCGACCTGGCCGAGCTGTTCCTCACCGATGAACAGCGCAAGGCGATCGGCCGCGACACCTTCACCGTGCGTCGCCAGGCCGAGCAGCAGTCGCTGCTGGATGATGCTCCGGCACCGGTGCACGTCACCGGCCACAGCATGGTGCAGCCTTACTTCGGCTTCCCGCAGAAGCTGTCCAATGCCTTGGATCGCCCGGTGTCGGTGAACTGGAAGCCGGGCAACGTCGGCCATTGGGTCATGCTGCTGGAGTACCTGGAGTCCAACGAGTTCAAGCAGAACAAGCCGCAGGTGCTGGTCTGGCAGATGTTCGAGCCGTCCTACCCGCAGGGACCCGATGCCCGTGGCCAGTGGGACAACGCCTCGATCATGACCCCCGAACAATGGAAGGCACGCCTGCACAAGGCGCTGGGGCAGTGATCCGATGAATGCCCGTCCCGGGGCGCCCGCGCCCCTGCCACCTGCTGCCCCGCCACGTGCCCATCGGCTGACCGCCGTGGTGGTATCGGCACTGCTGTTGATCGGCGTCTGCGCTGGTGCCTGGATGCTGGCCAATGCCAAGCTGCCGGCCGAGAAACTGCTGCCCTCGCGCTGGGCAGATGGCGAAGCCGGGCAGGCGATCAACCAGGCGCTGCGGCTGCCGATCCAAGCCCAGGGCGACCTGCTGGGCGCCGCCGTGCGCTACCGCCTGCTGGGCGATCTTGGCGAGCAGGTGGCGCTGGGCTGTCCGGACTGGCTGTTCTACCGCGATGGCCTGCGTCCGCAGCCGGGTGCCGGCGCACAGGTCTTCCAGGACCGCATCCGGCTGATGCAGCACTGGTCGCAGCAGCTGCAGGCCACCGGCGCGAAGCTGCTGGTGGTGGTGGTGCCGGACAAGTCGCGCATCGAACAGGTGCACACCTGTGGCCTGCGCTATTCCGAACCGATGCGTGCGCGCTACGGGCAGTGGCAGCAGGCCTTGGCCGCTGCCAACGTGGCCAGCGTGGACCTGCTGCCGGTGCTGGCCGGGCAGGACGCGCCGGTGTTCTTCCGCACCGACGTGCATATGAACCGCATTGGCGCGCAGCGCGCGGCCGATGCCGTGAACGCGGTGGCATTGCCGCTGCTGGGCGGGCAGGGCGGCCAGGCCTTCGAGGTTGGCCCACTGGGTACACCGAAGCCGCGCATGGGCGACCTGATCGTGCTGGCGGGCCTGGAACACGCACCCCCGTCATGGCGGCCGCCGTTGGACCTGGAGCCGGAGCAGGTCATCGCGCCGCTGCGCAGTGGTGGCCTGCTGGACGACACCCCGCCGGTGGAGGTGCTGTTGCTGGGCAGCTCCAACGGCCGTCGCAGCCTGTTTGCCGAACGCCTGGGCCATGGCCTGGGGCGCGAAGTGTGGAACCAGAGCATGGACGGCGGCCAGTTTTCCGGCGCACTGCTGGCGGCACTGCCGCAGCAGTCGACGTGGCCGCCCACCGTGAAACTGGTTATCTGGGAATTTTCCGAAATGGCCCTGTCCCTGCCGCTGACCGAAGGCGAGCAGAAGGCATTGGCCGGTATCGACTGAGCGCCGACCGACCATGCTGTTCAACTCCTTCCTGTTCCTGCTGATATTCCTGCCGATCGCGCTGGGCGTGCACTACCTGCTGGGCGCGCTGCAGCCCCGGCTGGCCGCGCTGTGGCTGTGCGTGGCCTCGATCGTGTTCTACGGCTGGTGGAATCCGCAGTTCGTGATCCTGCTGGCCGGCTCGATCGTCTTCAACTATCTGGTCAGTCTGGTCATCCTGTCGCTGGCCAAACGCCCCCGGTTGCAGTTGCTGGCCACCGCGCTGGGCGTGGCTGCCGACATCCTGCTGCTGGTGCATTACAAGTACTTCGCGGCGATGGTGAACTTCGTCCACGACATCGGCTTCAACGTCGGCCCGATGGACACGCTGATTCTGCCGCTGGGCATTTCCTTCTTCACCTTCACCCAGATCGGCTACCTGCTGGACTGCCGCGCGGGCGTGGTCAACGACCGCAGCCCGCTCAGCTATGTCCTGTTCGTGACCTTCTTCCCGCACCTGATTGCCGGCCCGATCCTGCACCACAAGGAGATGATGCCGCAGTTCAGCAAGCGCGAGACCTATCGCTTCCAGGCCGAGAACCTGTCCATCGGCGGCATGCTGTTCGTCATCGGCCTGGCCAAGAAGGTACTGATCGCCGACAGCATCGCGCCGTATGCCGATGCCGGCTTCGCCTCCACCGGCGATGTGCAGTTCTGGGGCGCGTGGGCCACCGCGCTCAGCTATGCGTTGCAGCTGTACTTCGATTTCTCCGGCTATTCGGACATGGCGCTGGGCCTGGCCCGCATGTTCGGCATCCGCTTCCCGCTGAACTTCAATTCGCCGTACAAGGCCACCAGCATCATCGACTTCTGGGCGCGCTGGCACATGACGCTCACCCGTTACATCACCGCCTACCTGTACTACCCGGTCGCGATGGCCGTGACCCGCTGGCGTACCCGCCACGGGCGTGCCACCGGCCCCACCGCCGTGGCATCGGCTGGCGGCTTCTTCTCGATGATCGTGCTGCCCACGGTGTGGGCGATGGGCCTGGCCGGCATCTGGCATGGCGCCGGCATGCAGTTCCTGATCTTCGGCCTGCTGCATGCCACCTACCTGGTCATCAACCACGCGTGGCGGGTCTTTGTCGGCGGTCGCAAGCCGGCCGCGATGCGCAAGCTCAATCCGTTCCAGCACGCCGGCTACCTGCTGCTGACCTTCGGTGCGGTTCTGGTCGCGCAGGCCTTCTTCCGGGCCGATGGCGTGCACGATGCATGGCAGCTGGTGCAGGGCATGTTCGGCGTGCGCGGCTGGGAAAGCATGGAGAACCTTGGCCATGTCGCAGGCATGGGCCTGGCCGACGGCGTGCGCCTGCTGCTGGGTCATCACCTGCAGCTGCTGTACATCCTGGTGGCACTGGCCATCGTCTGGCTGGCACCGAACGCGCACCAGATCATGGGTGTGTATTCTCCCTCGCTGGCAAAACCCAGCCCGGCACCGCGTGCATGGATGCGCTGGCAGCCCAACGCGGCCTGGCTGCTGGTGATGCTGGTGCTGCTGTCGCTGTGCCTGCTGAACCTGCACAAAGAAACCCGTTTCCTTTACTTCCAGTTCTGACAAGGTGGATTCCAACATGGACAAGCAGACAATCCAGAACCAGCTCATCGATATCGTCGAGGCGGTGATTGGTACCCGCGTGCAGCCGGACGAGTACATGGAATCGTTCTTCGATTCGATGTCCAAAGTGCAGCTGATGGTCGAGGTCAAGGACCGTCTGGGCGTCACCCTGCCGGTGGATGAAATCGACGCCCTGGTTGATTCGGTGCAGGTGCTGGCCGACTACGTGGCCGAGCACCGCCCCAGCTGATCGCCCGCGGGCACCGGAGGTAGCGCGATGTACTTCGATTTCGACCAATGCCGTTTCGCCGACCTGGATGTCGCCACGCAGGCGCCCGCCCTGCATGCGGCCGATGGCGTACTTGATTGGGCCGGGCTGCATCGCGCCACCCAGCAGTGGATCGATCGTGCGCGTGCTGCTGGCCTGGGGCAGGGCGATGCGTTGGTGATCTCCGGACACAAGGAATCGGCCTTCGTGGTGGCCATGCTCGGCTGCCTCTGCCTGGGCGTGACCTATGTGCCGGTGGACACCATCAACCCGCCAGCACGCTTGCAGCGCATCACCATGCTGGTGCACGCGCGTGCGGTCTACGATGCTGCAGCCGACACGTTCCTGCCCGGTGCCGACGCGCCGCGAGCGTTGGCGGTGCCGGACCTGGCCTACATCATGTTCACCTCCGGCAGTACCGGCGACCCCAAGGGCGTGCAGATCGGTCGCGACAGCGTCGCTCTGTTCACCGGCTGGATCCGCGACTGCCTGACGCTCGGCCCGGCGCCGGCGTTCATGAACCAGATGCTCTTCAGCTTCGACTTCTCGCTGTTCGATCTGTGTGGAGCACTGGGCCTGGGCGGCTGCTGCGTGCTGTGCCCGCGCGAGGTGATCGCCAGCAGCGAACAGTTCGTCGATCATCTGCGGGACTCGCACGTGGCCGTATGGGCATCCACGCCCTCGTTCGTGCGCCAGCAGATGCTCAATCCGCGTTTCGACGCTGCGCACCTGCCCGACCTGAAGGTGTTCGTGTTCGGTGCCGAATCACTCACGCCGCGCGTGGCTGATGAACTGTGGGCGCGCTTCCCGCAGGTGCGCATCATCAATTCCTACGGGCCGACCGAAGCGACCTGTTCCACTACGTGGGTGGAAATCGATCCGGCCCTGCGTGCGGCGGCACCCAACCCGTTCCCGATCGGCATCGGCAAGCCCTATGCCGAGGTATTCCTCGATGACGGCGAGATCTGCATGGCCGGCGACCATGTGATGCGTGGTTACCTGGAGCGTCCCGACCTGGATGCCGGCGTGCTGTTCGAACACAACGGCAAACGTGCGTACCGCAGCGGTGATCTGGGTGATGTCGACGCGCAGGGCCGGTTCTACTTCCGTGGCCGCCGCGACGACCAGATCAAGCTCAATGGCTACCGCATTGAACTGGCCGAGGTCGACGTCGGCCTGGCCCGTCTGCCTGGCGTGGTCGCTGGAGCCGCCGTGGTACTGCGGCGGCCCGATGGCAGCCTGGTGCGGATGATCGGCTTTGTTGAAACCACGCAGCCACAGACCGGCCCGCTGCAGCGCCCGCCTGCGGAACTGGCCGATTGGAAGGGCCAGCTCGAACGTTACATGCCGCCCTATATGATTCCTTCCGAGCTGTTCGCCGTCGATGCGCTGCCGCAGACGATCAGCAACAAGGTGGATCGCAAGCAACTGGAGCAGCGCTACCAGATCTTGGCGCGCACGCTCCGCACGACGGAGAAACCCGCATGAATGCTGTCCTGAAATCGTTGGTCGCCACCGCGCTGCTGCTGTCGCCGTGTGCAGGCTTCGCCCAAGGTGCACCGGAAGGGCGCCTGGCCCAGTTGTACGCCGCGCGCCCGCCGGCTGGTTCTGCCTTCGTGCGTGTGCTCAACCCGGGCAGCACGGTGCTCAAGGCTGGTATCGCCAATGGCGCCGACCAGAACGTCGGGCCGGCAACACGCGCCACCCGTTATGCGATCGTTGAAGGCGGCAAGCCGTTCAGCGTACGCGTCGCCGGCAAGGCCCGCACGCAGCCGGCGGTGGCCGCTGGCAGCTTCACCACCCTGGTGCTGGATGCGAGCGCAGCGGCCAAACCCCTCAACGTGCTGGAAGACGGCGGTGGCAGCAGTGACGCGCTCAAGGCCGAAATCCGTTTCTATAACCTCGCCGGCAATTGCGCACAGGGCAAGCTGGCAATGGCCGACAAGGGCGCAGTCGTGTTCCCGGCGGTCGCCGCAGGCCGCAGTGCCGCGCGTGGCATCAATCCGGTCAAGGCGCGGTTGGTGGCAGGCTGCGGCGGCAAGGACAGTGCTGCAGTCGAACTGCCTGCGCTGCAGCCTGGCGATCACTACAGCCTGTTCCTGACCGGCACCGCCAACGCACCGGTGCTGCAGGGCCAGCTCAGTGGCACCGACGCGGTGGGCCGCTGATCCGATGGCAGACCGGCCGGTATTCCGCGAGGACCACGCACTGTTCCGCGAGCAGGTCCGTCGCTTCATCGATGCGCAGATTGCGCCCGGGTACGCGCAGTGGGAGCGCGATGGCATCACACCACGTGCGCTGTGGCGCGCGGCGGGCGAGGCCGGGCTGCTCAACTGCCAGTTGCCCGAGCCGTACGGCATGGGCGGCGACTACGGCCACGCCGCCTGCGTGATCGAGGAACTGGCACGTGCCAACCATCTTGGCATCGGTTTCTCGATCCACTCGGACATGGTCGCGCCCTATCTGATGCAGTACGCCACGCCCGCCGTGCGCGATGCCTGGTTGCCGAAGATGGCGCAGGGTGAAGCGATCGGCGCGATCGCGATGACCGAGCCCAATGCCGGCAGTGACCTGAAGACGGTCCGCACCCGCGCCGACACGGTGGATGGCGGATATCGACTGAACGGGCAGAAGACCTGGATCACCAACGGCAGCAATGCCGACGTCGCGGTGGTGGTGGCCACCGTTGCCCCGGAACTCGGTGCCGGAGGCCTGACCTTGTTCTGCGTGGACCTGGCCGCTGCGGGTGTCAGCCGTGGCGCACCGATGGCCAAGATCGGCCAGCATGCGCAGGACACCACCGAACTGTTCTTCGAGGACGTGTTCCTGCCGGCCGATCACCTGCTGGGCGAAGAACGGAAGGGTTTCGGTTATCTGGAAGAACACCTGGCGGCCGAGCGCCTGGCCATCGCATTGCGCGCGGCAGCCTCGGCCGAAGGCATGCTGGCTGCGACGGTCGCCTACGTTCGACAGCGCAAGGCGTTCGGCCGGCTGCTGATCGACCACCAGAACACCCGCTTCGTGCTGGCCTCGGCCACGGCACAGCTGGCGATGCTGCGCAGCTTCCTCGACCAATGCTTGGGCGAGCAGATCAGCGGGCAGTTGGACCCGACCCGTGCGGCGATAGCCAAGCTCAACGCTACCGAAATCCAAGGGCAGGTGCTGGACGACCTGCTGCAGCTGCACGGTGGCTACGGATACAGCAGCGAATATGGAATTGGCCGCGCCTGGGCCGACGCGCGCGCACTACGGATTTTCGGTGGCACCAGCGAGATCCTGCGCGACATCATCGGCCGCACGCTGTAACGCCCACAGAAGGGGTCAGATTCCCCAGCGTTTGCGCAATGCCGCCGCTTCCGGTGTGTCCTGCGACAGCCAAGGGTCCAGCGCGTACACCAGCACGTGCTCGGCGCCGCTGTCGCGTGCCCACGCCAGCTGCCGCTCGATACGTGCGGCATCAGCGGTTTCGCCCTTGAACTGGGTGCCGTCGTTGTTCTCGCCGGGCAGCTCGCGGAACAGCTCGACGATGGCATCGAAGGCAACGCCACGCGTGCGCAGGTGCTGCAGCAGCGGCTGCAGCTGTTGCACGTTGCCGGCGCCGGCAACACCCACGCCGTCCTGCACCATGGGTCTTACCGATGCCTGCGCGAGGACGGCATCCCACAAGGTCACCAGGTCGCCATGGGTCTGCAGGCGGCTGAAATAGCAGGAAATCGCGCAGCCGCCACCGCGATCGAGCGCCGCCTGGGAGATGCCGTGCAGCCACTGCGCCAGCCATTGCTGACGCGCCGGGTCGGCCCAGTGGTACTGCTCCAGTTCGTAGGGGATGTACCAGCCATTGAATGCCTGCAGGCGCGACCACGGGGCTTGTGCCAGCCACGTACGGGCCTGCGTCAGGCTGTCGGTGAAGAAGGCCTGCAGTGCGGCATCGTCGCCGCCGATGGCCTGCCACCAGCGTTGCTGGAAGGGCAGGCCAACGCGAATCGCGATGCCGGCTTCGGAGGCCGCGGTGAACAGCATGCGCACGCTGGTGTCGGGCAGCTGCCAATCACCCTCGGCGCCGCCGACAATGCCGGTCCACTGCAGCACCAGCTGCCTGCAGCCGAGTCTGCGTGCCAGCTGCAGCGAGCGTTGCCAATCGGCCATGCGCCACTGCAGGTGGCTGCGCCACGGCTGCAGGAAGGTGCCGTCCACCTGCTCCGGCAGCGAACAGCCGGGCAGGGTGGTCAACGCCGCCGCAACGGGCGCCAACAGGGCAGCACGCAGCAGGCGCCGGCGCAGCGGTGAAGACGGATCGGGAGGCAGAGGGAGCGTGGACATGCGGTCATCATCCCAGAGCACCGTTCGCAACGGGTGAACCGGGCCACGCACGATGAACATGCGCCCGCCGGCTTACTCCAGCGCGTAGCGCAGCACGAACAGCACCGCCACCAGCCACACCGCCGGATGCACCTCGCGCCAGCGGCCGGTGCCGGCCTTCAGCGCGGCATAGGCAATGAAGCCGAAGGCCAGACCATTGGCGATGGAATAGGTGAACGGCATCGCCAGCGCGCACAAGGCCGCAGGCACCGACTCGGTCAGGTCGCTCCAGTCCACTTCCACCAGTTCGCGCAGCATCAAGCCGGCTACGAACAGCAGTGCCGGCGCGGTGGCATAGCCGGGCACCATTGCAGCCAGTGGCGAGAACAAGAGTGCGGCCAGGAACAGCGCGGCCACCACCAGTGCGGTCAAGCCGGTGCGGCCGCCCACCTGCACGCCAGAGGCGCTTTCGGCGAAGGCGGTGGTGCTGCTGGTGCCCAGCAGCGAGCCGGCCACAATCGCCGTGCTGTCGGCCAGCAGCGCGCGCCCGAATCGCTTCTGTGCGCCCGGCAGTTTCAGCAGGCCGGCACGGCCGACCACGCCATACAGCGTGCCGGTGGCATCGAACACTTCCACCAGCACGAACACCAGCACCACCTGCAGCAACACCGCAATCGGTGCGCCGCCGTTGTGGTGCAGCAGGCCGGGCAGGTCCAGCTGCAGGAAGGTCGGTGCCAGGCTCGGCGGCAACGACACCAGCCCGTGGTACTGCAGATCGCCCAACGCCCAGCCGGACGCGGTCACCGCCAGGATGCCGATCAGGATCGCGCCGCGCACACGCCGCGCTTCCAGGATCGCGATCAGCAGGAAGCCGCCCAGTGCCAGCAACGGCGGTGCGGTATTGAGCGGGCCCAGCGCGACCAGCGTGTCCTCGTTGCCGATGATCACGCCGGATTTCTGCAGCGCGATGATCGCCAGGAACAGGCCGATGCCGGCCACGATGGCCGACCGCAATGACGCCGGAATGCCCGATACCAGCCACGCGCGCACGCCGGTCAGCGACAGCACCAGGAACACCAGGCCGGAAATGAACACCGCCGCCAGCGCCTGCTGCCAGGGCAGGCCGGCAGCACCGACCACGGTGAAGGCGAAGAACGCATTCAAGCCCATGCCCGGCGCCATGCCCACCGGGAAGTTGGCTGCCAGTGCCATCACCACCGAGCCAAGCGCTGCGGCCAGGCAGGTGGCCACGAACACCGCACCTGCATCCATGCCGGTGGTACCGAGAATCTCGGGATTGACGAAGACGATGTAGGACATCGTCAGGAAGGTGGTGACACCGGCCAGCAGTTCGGTGCGCACGGTGGTGCCGTGCTGCTGCAGCTGGAACAGGCGTTCGAACAGGGACATCGCAGATCTCTCGTACCTGCGCGCCCTGCCGCCCAAAGGGCCTGCGGATGCGTCGCCAGGCGGTTAGAAGTGGTAGTTCAACTTCAGCGTAACGCTGCTGTAGTTGGTATGGAAGCTGCGTCGCGCCGCAGCCGGGTAGTTGGGGTCTTCCAGGTAAACGGGGCTGGAGCCCAGGTGGGTGTAGCGGTACTCGGCACCCGCCGAGAGCTGGTCGCTGAAGCGGTACAGCACGCCTGCGCCGACGTTGCCGCCAGTGGACACATGTGACGCACGGGTTTCGAATTCGGCGACGCGGCAGCCGTTGGTGGCCTCCACCAGGGATTTGTCGCAACCCAGCGAAAACTCCTGGCGGGCCACGGTCACACCGGCGCTGACGTACGGCAGCCACTGGCCCGCGGCGTAACCCAGGGTCAGGTTGACCGCGCCCGAACGGGTCACCGCATCCTTGCCGTAGTAAGGGCTGTGCTGATGGTTGTCGCGGTCCTTCCACTCCTGGTTGATGTTGCCGAAGGACAGGGCGCCTTCGATCCCGGCAACGACATTGTTGTCGAACTGCCAGTTGCGGCCGACCTGCAGCCCGCCGGCAAAGCCACGCATGCTCTTTTCAGAGGCATTGGCATTGCTGCGGTCCTGGCTGTCGCCTTCGCCATGGGTGGCTTGTGCGCCCAGATGGATGCCTTCCCAGTTCGCCGGCGCGGCGGCGGCGGTACCGGACAGCAGCAGTGCCGCCGTGGTCGAGATCAGTGCTTTCATGGTGTTTCCTACGTTGGGGTGAATCGGGTGCGTAGGAAAACCGAAGCGTTGGGCCGGAAACATACAACGAGTTGCAAAGTGCAGACGTTGCCGTGTGCGACAAGGCATCAATACTGCTTTACACCTGCGGCGTTCAGCCGAGGGGTGTTGAAGCGCGGCGCGAAAGGGTCAAAAGCGTCAACAAAAATCGATTGCGGCCCCTGAAAGGCGAAAGGCCGCGCGAGCGCGGCCTTTCGTTGTTCCTTACTTCAGTGCCTTGAAGCGCAGGCGCTTCGGCGCAGCGTCGTCGCCCATGCGGCGGCGCTTGTCTTCTTCGTACTCGCGGTAGTTGCCCTGGAAGAACTCCACGTGCGAATCGCCTTCGAACGCCAGGATGTGGGTCGCGATGCGATCCAGGAACCAGCGGTCATGCGAAATGACGAAGGTGTTGCCCGGGAACTCCAGCAGCGCATCTTCCAGCGCACGCAGGGTTTCGATGTCCAGATCGTTGGACGGTTCATCGAGCAGCAGCACGTTGCCGCCCTGCAGCAGGGTCTTGGCCATGTGCAGGCGGCCACGCTCACCACCGGACAGCGAACCGACCATCTTCTGCTGGTCCTGGCCCTTGAAGTTGAAGCGGCCGATGTAGGCGCGCGACTGGATCTCGATGCCGTTGATGTTGAGGATGTCCAGGCCGCCAGCAATTTCCTGGAACACGCTGTGGTTGCCTTCCAGCGCGTCACGGCTCTGGTCGACATAGGACAGCTGCACGGTCGGGCCGACCACGATCTCGCCGGTGTCCGGCTTTTCCTTGCCGGTGATCATCTTGAACAGGGTCGACTTACCGGCACCGTTGGGGCCGATGATGCCGACGATGGCGCCCGAGGGCACCAGGAAGTTCAGGTTGTCGAACAGCAGGCGGTCACCGAACTTCTTGGAGACGTTCTTGAATTCCATCACCGCCTGGCCCAGGCGCTCGCCCGGCGGGATGAAGATTTCATTGGTCTCGTTGCGCTTCTGGTAATCGACCGACTGCAGCTCTTCCAGGCGGGCCAGACGGGCCTTGCCCTTGGTGCGGCCGCCCTTGGCGTTCTGGCGCGACCACTCCAGCTCCTTCTGGATGGCCTTCTGGCGGGACTTCTCCTGGTTGTCTTCCTGCTTCAGGCGCTCGTCCTTCTGGGTCAGCCAGTCGGTGTAGTTGCCCTTCCACGGAATGCCGCGGCCGCGGTCCAGTTCCAGGATCCACTCGGCGGCGTTGTCCAGGAAGTAGCGATCATGGGTGACCGCCACGACGGTGCCGGTGTAGCGCGCCAGGAACTGTTCCAGCCATTCCACCGACTCGGCGTCGAGGTGGTTGGTCGGTTCATCGAGCAGCAGCATGTCCGGCTTCTGCAGCAGCAGGCGGCACAGCGCCACGCGGCGCTTTTCACCACCGGACAGCTTGCCGACGATGGCCTCCCACGGCGGCAGGCGCAGCGCGTCGGCGGCCACGTCCAGCTGGTTTTCCAGGGTGTGCGCGTCACCGGCGGCGAGGATCGCCTCCAGGCGCTCCTGTTCCTTGGCCAGCGCGTCGAAATCAGCGCCTTCCTCGGCATAGGCGGCGTACACGGCGTCCAGTGCGGACTGCGCCTGCAGCACTTCGCCCACGCCTTCCTCCACCGCTTCACGCACGGTCTTGGTCGGGTCCAGCTCCGGTTCCTGCGCCAGGTAACCGACCTTGATGCCGGGCTGCGGGCGGGCCTCGCCTTCGAAATCGGTATCCACGCCGGCCATGATCTTCAGCACAGTGGACTTGCCGGCGCCGTTCAGGCCCAGCAGGCCGATCTTCGCGCCCGGGAAGAAGGACAGCGAGATGTCCTTGATGATCTGCCGCTTGGGCGGGACCACCTTGGACACGCGGTTCATGGTGTAGATGTATTGCGAGGACATGAGGTCTCCGTAGGCGCGACCCTGCGCCCGGTCCGTCACGGGGAACTTCCCGTTGCGGCAGCGGGCACAGATTGAATTGAATACCCCCAATTATAGCCGGAACCGCTTCCGGCCCGCGCTGGCCGGAGCGTCCGGGGCTGGCCGCGGCCTGAATACCCCGTCACAGTCCCGCTGCGGGAAGCGTTTCCAGCCGGAAACCGTTCAGATCGTATGCGCAAGATGGGATCACCACCCACCCAGCAGAGGTCTCCCATGCAACTCCATCGACTCATGGCCGGCGCCGTGGCCTCCGTACTGGCGCTGGGTGCCATCGCCCCGGCCTTCGCCGACAACGACCACCGTGGCCGCGACCACGACCGCCGTGAGTGGCGCGAGGACCGCCGGGAATGGCGTCACGACCGCCGCGACTGGGAACGTGACCGACGCGAGGCGCGCCGCGATTACCGTCACGACCGTCGTTACGACCACGGCTATTACCGCCCGGCACCGCCGCCACCGCGCGTTGTCTACAGCCCGGGCTACCGGCCCGGCTATGGCTATGGCTGGCAGCGCGGCCACCGCTACCGCGACTACTACCGCGGCCCGATCTACGTGGTGAACGACTACCCGCGTTACCAGCTGCGCCGCCCGCCGTACGGCCACCACTGGATCCGCGATGACCGCGGCAACATGCTGCTGGTGGCCGTGGCAACCGGCATCATCGCCGACTACATCATCAACAACCGTTGATGCAGCGCCGGGGTCGGATCCCTTTCCGCAGGACAGGGCTCTGGCCCCACAACGCCACTCGAAACCATACGGGGCCGGATTCGTTCGTCGAATCCGGCCCCGCGCTTTTCGGCCCCGCCAGGCCGGGGCGGGGCTACAATCAAGGGCTGAGTCGTACCCCTTTCCCCGCCTGCTGGAGTACCCGATGTTCCCGCGTGACGTCCGCATCGAAACCTACGATCCCGAACTGGCCAAGGCCATCGCCGCTGAGACCCAGCGCCAGGAAGACCACGTCGAGCTGATCGCCAGCGAGAACTACACCAGCCCGGCGGTGATGGAAGCCCAAGGCAGCCAGCTGACCAACAAGTACGCCGAAGGCTACCCGGGCAAGCGCTACTACGGTGGCTGCGAATACGTGGACATCGCCGAGCAGCTGGCGATCGACCGCCTCAAGCAGCTGTTCGACGCGGACTATGCCAACGTGCAGCCGCACAGCGGCTCGCAGGCCAACCAGGCCGTGTACTTCGCGCTGCTGCAGCCGGGCGACACCATCCTCGGCATGAGCCTGGCCCACGGCGGCCACCTCACCCACGGCGCCAAGGTCAATGCCTCGGGCAAGCTGTTCAACGCCGTGCAGTACGGTGTGAACGACCAGGGCCTGATCGATTACGACGAAGTCGAGCGCCTGGCCTTGGAGCACAAGCCGAAGATGGTCGTTGCCGGCTTCTCGGCCTACTCGCAGGTGATCGACTGGGCGCGCTTCCGCGCCATCGCCGACAAGGTCGGTGCCTACCTGTTCGTGGACATGGCGCACGTCGCCGGTCTGGTTGCTGCTGGCGTCTACCCGAGCCCGCTGGAACATGCCCACGTGGTCACCTCGACCACCCACAAGACCCTGCGCGGTCCGCGCGGCGGCATCATTGTCGCCAAGGGCGCCAACGAAGACCTGGTCAAGAAGCTGCAGTCGATCGTGTTCCCGGGCATCCAGGGCGGTCCGTTGATGCACGTCATCGCCGGCAAGGCCGTGGCCTTCAAGGAAGCGCTGGAGCCGGGCTTCAAGACCTACCAGCAGCAGGTAGTGAAGAACGCGCAGGCGATGGCCAACACGCTGATCGCGCGCGGCTACAAGATCGTCTCCGGCGGTACCCAGAACCACCTGATGCTGGTGGACATGATCGGCAAGGACGTGTCCGGCAAGGACGCGGAAGCCGCGCTGGGCAAGGCCCACATCACCGTCAACAAGAACTCGGTGCCGAACGACCCGCGTTCGCCGTTCGTCACCTCGGGCCTGCGCCTGGGTACCCCGGCGGTGACCACGCGTGGTTATGTGGAACAGGACTGCGTGGACCTGGCCAACTGGATAGCCGACGTGCTTGACGCGCCGGCCGATGACGCCGTCATCGCCCGCGTGCGCGATGCCGTCAGCGCGCAGTGCCGCAAGTACCCGGTCTACGGTTGATCGGGGGAGTGGGGTCGGATCCCTTCCCGCAGGGAAGGGCTCTGACCCCATCCAGACCACGCAAGGAAACCCGCGCATGGATGAGCGCCGCCGCAAATACCTGTACGCAGTGCTGGCAGCCGTGTTGGGCGCACCCAGCGTGCTGTTCGGTGGCGCGATGGCAGTGATCGGCATGGCGGGAAGCGTGCTTTCACTTGCCGACGGCACCGTCGAACTGCCCAGCCAGGCCTTGATGCTGGTGTGGGGGTTGGCCGGCCTGGCCGGTTGCCTCGCCTGGCTCGACCTCAGCTGCGGCTACGTGTTTGGAGGACGCAGCGCACTGCGCACCCGCAGCCGGGTGCAGTGGGGCGCGCTGCTGCTTGGCATGCTCGCCGCGCTGCCACTGTTGGTCATGGGGCTGTGGCTGGGCATCACCCACGGCAATGAAGGATTTGGTCTGCTGCTGATGGGGCCTTCGCTGCTGGTTCCGGCCGCCATGCTCTTGTGGCTGCGACCGCGCGCATGAAGCGAGCGACCTGCAAGGAGATTCGAACGCATGGATGAGCGTCTGCACAAACGCCTGTATATCGCCCAATGCCTGCTGCTGGGGCTGCCTGCACTGGTGGCCGGTGGTGGCGTCGCCGGGTTCGGCATCTACACCTTCCTGACCCGCCATGGACTGATGCGCGGCGACGAAGGTGCCGTGCTGTTCCTGTGGTCGATGGCGGGTGTTGCCGGGTTGCTGGCGTGGCTGTGGCTCAGCATCCGCTACCTGCGGCGGGGGCGCGATGGCCTGCGGCATTCACCCGCGCTGCCATGGATCGGGCTGGTGCTTGGCGCCATCGCCGCACTCGCCGTGGTCGGTGTGGTGCTTTTCAGCTTGTTTGCCGGCAGCCCCTGGCAGGTGCTGGGGTATCTGGTGCTGGGCGTGCCACTGCTGGTGCCAGCGGCGCACCTGGGCTGGCTGCGGCGGGGTGCGACCGACGCTGTGTGACTGGCGGTTGGAAGTTTCAGAGAAATTGCATGGTGTGCCGCAGGTGTCAGGACTAGGGTCTTCCGACCTACTGGAAGGAGCCCCCGATGCAATCCTCGCGCCGCCGACACGGCCTCTACCTGCTTCTCCACAGCCTTCTTTTCTCCATTCCCTGCGCGTTGGCTGGCCTGTTGGGTTCGCTGCTGTTCCTATGGGTATGGGCGCACGGCGGTGACAACAGCGCACTTCTTGCATTGCTTGCGATGTGGGGTCTGCTCTCTGTGACGGCGATCCCGCTTGTTTTCCAGCTCGCAAACACGTGGCAGATGCGCGGACCGGATGGATTGAAGCCCGCCGCGCCAGTGCTGGGGACGCTGTTTCTAGTGTCAGCTGCTCAGGCTGTGTCCGCATCGGTGATAACAGTTTCAAGTTTTGGAGTGGATCCGATACTGCTGATACTGGCAATCGGTTGGGGGGCTCCTTGGATCAGCCTCGCCTGCCACTTCCGATGGCTGTCGAAAGCCAGCGGGCGCGAGTGAAGAAAAACGGAGTTTGCTGCTTGGCCCCTTCTCAGGTACCGTTGCGACGCTGCCACGACCGTGGCAGCAGGTATTTTCCTGAGCCAGGCGTTCAATGCATTGCCCCTTCTGCCAGCATGCCGATACACGGGTCATCGACTCGCGCGTCTCCGAAGACGGCGCGACGATTCGTCGTCGGCGTGAGTGTGAGGCGTGCAGCGAACGCTTCAGTACCCTGGAAACCGTCGAACTGAAGCTGCCGGCCATCGTCAAGAGCGATGGCACCCGCGAAGCCTTCGATGCCCGCAAGGTCCGCGCCGGCTTCGACCGCGCGCTGCAGAAGCGTGCGGTGCCCGAAGAGAAGATTGAAGCCGCGGTACGCGCGGTGGTGCATCAGCTGCGCATCAGCGGCGAACGCGAAGTGCCCTCGATCAAGGTTGGCGAGTTCGTGATGAACGAACTGCGCAAGCTCGACCATGTTGGTTACGTGCGTTTCGCTTCGGTCTACCGCAGCTTCGAAGACGTGGCCGATTTCCGCGAGGAGATCGAGAAGCTCGAACGTGATCTGCCGTCGAGCACCGAACAGCTGCAGCTGCTGGGCGATGTGATCGCCCTGACCAAGAAGAAGAAGGGCTGACGGCCCTTGCCTGGGTAGCTGCCAACCTTGGTTGGCGCCGGTAGCTGCAGCCGAGCGTGGGCTCGGCTCTACCCACAGGGGTAACATGGCGGCATGAGCACATCGTTCTCCGTCCTCGACCACCTGCACATGGCCACCGCACTGCGTCTGGCCGAGCGTGCCGCCTACACCACCCGCCCCAACCCGATGGTCGGCTGCGTGATCGCCCATGGCGAGCGCGTGGTCGGGCAGGGCTGGCACCAGCGTGCCGGTGGTCCGCATGCCGAAGTCTTCGCCCTGCGCGAGGCCGGCGCCGAAGCGCGTGGTGCCACCGCCTACGTCACCCTGGAGCCCTGCGCGCATTACGGGCGCACGCCGCCGTGCGCGTTGGCGCTGATCGAGGCGGGCGTGTCGCGCGTGGTCGCGGCGATGCGCGACCCGTTCCCGAAAGTCGATGGCGGGGGTTTCGACCTGCTGCGCGAAGCCGGCATCGAGGTCGACGAGGGCTTGATGGCCGCGCAGGCGCGCGAACTCAACAAGGGCTTTCTGTCGCGCGTGGAGCGCGGTCGTCCGTGGCTGCGGGTGAAGCTCGCCGCCAGCCTGGATGGACGTACCGCGATGGCCGACGGCAGCTCGAAGTGGATCACCGGCCCCGCTGCGCGCGAGGACGTGCAGCACTGGCGCGCTCGTGCCGGCGCGATCCTCACCGGCGCCGACACCGTGCTCGCCGACGATCCGATGCTGACCGTGCGCCTTACCGACACCGAGGTGATGCCACCGCTGCGCGTGGTACTGGATTCGCGCCTGCGTTCGCTGGAATGCAGCCGCGTGCGCGAAGGTGGAGCACCGACGCTGTACCTGCACGATGCGATGGTCAGCCCGCCCGACGCCGCCGATGCGGCATTTGCCAGCGTCGCGGTGCGTCACGGCCGGCTTGACCTGGGCGCGGTGCTGGCACTGCTCGCCGAGCGCGGCATCAACGAAGTGCATACCGAAGCCGGCGCGACGCTGGCGGGTGCACTGCTGCGCGGTGGCTGGGTGGATGAGCTGCTGCTCTACCAGGCACCGACGCTGCTGGGCGACAGCGGCCGTCCACTGTTGGCTGGCCTCGGCATCGAAGCGATGGACCAGCAGCGTCGGCTGCGCGTGGTCGACCAGCGCCAGGTGGGCGAGGATCTCCGGTTGCTGCTGCGGGCATAACGGACGTCGGTGGTGCAGGAGTATGCCGGGCGGACTTCAAACGTCATCACACAGCTCGTCTTCCTGCGGCAGCAGCGGTTCATCGAGCCACAAATCGACCGGCAGCAATCGCCACAGGATGGTCTGGTAGAGCTGATGCACGCGCTCGGCATGGGCGAACGCATGACGGGCCTGGTGCCACCCGGTGACCCGACTGCAATGCGGCACGTCGGGTGCGTCGCGCAGCGTTGCCGCCCAGCGCAGGAAGAGCGCATCGATGCGCGCCTGGCGCCCGGCTTCAGGCGCAGCCCGTAACGCCAGATACTCCTTCCGCAGCGGTTCAACGTCGGGATGCTGGCAGACCAGCTGGTACAGGCCGATCTGCGGCGATCCCAACGGCACGAACGCCTCGGCAGCGCAGTTGACCCTGGGCAGTCGCAACGCCAGTGCCTGCACGAAGGCATGCGTGGCTGCCGGCGAAGGTGCAGCGGCTCCCTGCCGGGAGAGTGCTGCGGGCACATCGTCCACAAGCAGCTGCCACTCCAGCGCGACGGCAGGCTCGTATCCTTCTCCCCGATCGCGCAGTATCTGCCGGGCCCCGGCATCGTCGTGCAGCAGTACCCGCGCCTGCAGCGTGTATTCGGCCTGCGGCGATAGATCGGCAGGCTCCGAGGCTACGGCCCAGAGTGGCAGGCCCAGCAGCAGCATCACAAGATGCCTGATCACGACCGATCGCCGCATCAGTCGGTCTTCTCCCTGTTCCACAGCGCGCGGTTGCGCTCATGGACCATGCGGCAGTCGCGCGTTGCCTCCTCGTCGCTCATTCCCTCCACACGCTTGAGCAGATTGCTTTGCAGCATGCCGTTGCTCAGGAAGGGGCTCTGGGGGTGGTGCCGGTCAAAGAACCTCAGCTTCGCGGCCATCATCAGGTCGCAGGTGGGAATGCCGGTGACCGTGGGCACGGACTCCGCTTCGATACGCGTATTCCACGTGTCGAAGGGGAGTGCCTGCTGCAGCAATGTCATACCCAGTTGCGGCAGGTTGCTGCTCAACCAAGGACCGTTGTCTGGCATCTTGAGGAATACCGCGCTGCCCTCATGTGACCGATCCGGCGCGTCGCGCAGGGCGTTGGCGAACTCGACGAAGAGGGCCTTGGCGTCTTCAGGATCGTCACCAACGACGGCGCGTCGCTTCTGCGCGTTTCGATAGGTCGCGAAGAAGCCGGAGAGGTCGGGGAAGGCACATCGATACGCCACCTTGGCCTGCGGCGTCGAATGCACCGTCTCCCTGGTGATGTTGGTGATGGTGCAGGACAGGGTCTTCCGCCGCATCTCCAGAGCGCGGGAAACCGGCTCCATTGCCGTACCTTTGAAAGCGGCCTTGGGCAGTTGAAGCACATCGAGGGTATCGACGATCACATCAGTGCCGTCGTTGATCTCCAGCAGGAGGTTGCGCTTGCGTAGCGCTTCCTTGGACGCCTCGTTGCCGTGGAGGATGACCTGCACATAGGCGTCGAAGGTGTCTTCCAGTGAAAGCGCAGCAGGTTGTGCTGCAGTGGCTGCGAGCGGCGCTCCGAGCAGAAGGATGAAGACGGGTTTCAACATGGCGTGGCCTGTGCAATCCAGGAAGCCCCCGAGGATCAGGGACCTGCGCTTGCAGATCCATACAACTTGTCTGAAATTCCCGCGGTTCGCGTGGTGCGAATCGCGCGCCGCCCACGCGGCCCGAAAGCATCCGCCGGGCCCCGCCCGGCGCTACCGCAGGCAGGTGCTGCGACTATTCGGGCAACGCCAGCAGTAGCTGGATCCACTGGTGCAGCGGTGGCAGGTCCTGCGGTGCCCAGACATCGTTCTCGTCGCCGCGTGCCAAGGTCACGCTTCCAGTGTGGACGCGCTTGGGAGCGCGTTGCAGCAGGGCGATCACTTCGTTGACACCTGCCAGTCCATCCTCATCTCCCGGCTCGGGAGCCGCGTCGTCTGACCTTCTCTCCTTCACTTGCGCGTAATCGGGGACCTGGCAGGCATAAGCAACGATGGCAATCTGTACATCGCCATTGTCCTGGCGTTCGCTGCCCGTGCTGCGGCAGCGGGTCTGCCGCAGTGCCAGCGCCACCTGGCGCGAGAGTTCGCGGCCAGCGCGCGTGCGCGCGTCGTCCGCCGGAGTGTCGCCAACGACCATCCGGTCCACCGCGTCCTCCCAGCGCTCGGTGCGCACTGGCATGCCGGTCAAGGCGGCCACCTGTGCCTCAGCGTCGGTGTCACCTTCCAGCGTGAACCGCGCGAACAGATCGAAGCTCTGCTCCGGCGTCGGCACCGGTGCCTGCGCAGAGGCCGCTGAAGCAACCCACAGCAGGACAAACAGCAGGCGCGGCATCATTCGGCCTCGTCGGGCAGGTGCTCGTTCCATTCGAAGAACGGCAGGAACGCGTCCGCCAGCCCGCTCATCAGCGGCGTCGGGTTCTGTACGCGCCAGGGGCCATCGTCATCATCGCGCTTGAACGACACCGTGATGATCCTTTCCCGGTCCGGTGCCACGGCAATCATCTGCGCATATGCCGTCGCCAGTTCCCTCGCCATCTGCGGCGGATGCGGCCCATTGAACGGTACGCGATGCTGCCGATACACGGGCAGCAGTGCCGACAGGTCGGGCAGGTGGCATCGATAGTCGACGTCGGCGCTGTCGGTCTGCGGATGGCGCACGCTGTCGATAGCGCAGTGCACTGACTTCTGCCGCTTGCGTAGTGCTGCAGCAGCCTTCGGCCAATCAGTCAGTTCGGGCGCTTCTTCCATATGGCTTGCTGCTGCCAGTGCTGCGGCGAAGGCAGGTGCGTTGTCAGTATCGAGGTAACGGGCCAGCGCTGCCTGTGCCGTTGCATCGCCGTGCACGATCACCTGTGCATACAGGTCGAATGCCTGCTCGGGCGTCAGCGCAGGTGCTGACGCCAGTGCAGCGACGGGGGCGAGCAGCAGCGCTGCCAGCCCCAGTCGTTTCAGCGCAGTGACCTCACGCGCACGCATCGGTCCACATCATCTCGGCCATCGGACGCAGCGACTTGCACTCCTGCGTCATCTCCTCGGCCGACATCACCTGCGTCTTGGCCTTCAACTCTTCGGCCATCGCATCCACACCACTGATCTGGTCCGGGGCAATCTTCGCCACGCAGCTGCGGTGCTGCTGCAGCAGCAGGTCGCAGGCCGGCACGCCGGTTACCTTCGGTGCCTTGGCGGCCTCGACGTCCTGCAGCCACTCTTCGAACGGCGCCAGCGCACCCAGTACCGGGCCCACCAGATCGTCGAAGTTGCTGCTGTACCAGTAGCCCTTGTCCTTGGCGGTGTACAGGGTGAGGGTGCCGGTCACGGTCTTGCGCGGGCCACGCTGCAGGCCCTTGGTATACGCCTCGGTGAAGCGCGTGCGGGCGGCTTTGTCATCGCCGCTCAAGCTGGCAGTGAACAGCGGGCGTACGCTGCCCAGGTCGGCCAGCTGGCAGCTGAAATCAACCCGGGCGATCTTCTGGTCATCCACGTACTCGTTGTCTTCCACGGTGCTGCGCGTGGCACGGCACTGCGAGGCCTTCAGCGCCTTGGCGTACATCGCTTCAGCCGCTGCGGGATCACCCTTCACTCCAGCGACGGCCAGCACCGTCTGCCACGGCTCGGCCAGGGCCTGGGCCATCATGCCCGGCACCGGCGTTACCGAGTCCTGGCCGTCGAAGGCCGGCTTCAATGCATCGTTGAGCGTGCGCGCGGCAGCGGCGTCATCTTCCAGCAACGCGCGTGCATACAGATCGAAGGTCTGTTCCGGCGTCAGCTGCGCCGGTGCAGCCGCAGCGAACAACGGGGCGCACAGCAGTGCGGTGGCCAGCAGGCCGCGGATGGGGGTCTTCATGACGGTGTTCCTGTTCCAGAGGGCGGCAAGCCTAGCGCAATTGTCATGGCATTCGATGGCGTGCGACAGCCAAGCGCATTGCGCGCAGCGGCCAACAAAAAACGGGCCCCTTGCGGGGCCCGTTCGATCACACGACGAGGATCGGGCAATCAGAAGCTGGCGCGCACACCGACCGAGTACTGGGTGACATCACGGTAGCCGGAGATTTCGCCGACCAGACCCCAGGTACGGGTGAAGTTGATCTGGCCGCCGAGGGTGCCGACCCAAGTGCCCTTGAACTCGTTGCCGCCGTCCATGTAACCGGCTTTGATCCAGGCTTCGGTCATGCGCGAAGGCTTGCCACGCAGGCCCATGGTGGCGCGCACCAGATTGGTGTGGTCTTTCACGCTGAAGCGGCCGTAGTCCACGTCCTTCACGGTGATCTCCGCCTGCTGGCGGACCCAGGCGATGTCGGCGGTGTAGTCGACGCGGTCGCTGAAGGGCATGTGGTAACCGATGCCCAGCTCCGGCTGGTTCAACTTCAGCTTCATCGAGCCGTAGTCGTAGTCGTACGACTTGCTGCCGTAGTTCCAGCCGCCGAACACGTGCACCTGCTCGGCCAGCGCGATCGAACCGCGCACATAGCCGCCATCCACCTTCGGATCGTTGAACACGTCGTCGTCGGTCTTGACCTGGGTCCAGCCGCCTTCGACGTAGGTGTAGCTGAGGGCGTCGGCCGAGGCCGAGAACGGGGCGGCGGCCAGCATGGCGGCCACGATCAGGATCTTGCGCATGGGAATTCCTGTGAATATCAGTCCATTGGCGGTCCACCTATGCGGCAGTCCGTGGCGACCTCATGTCGTCCGAGCGCCGATTTTAATGAAAGTTTTACGAAATGCGAGCGACGGCCGTCACAGCTGGTGTGCGACGGGGTCGGATCCGTTTCCCCACGGGAAACGGCTCTGACCCCAGTAATAGGACAGGCGGGGTCAGAGCCCTTTCCTGCGGAAAGGGATCCGACCCTGGGGCATCCGACCCCGTTCAGCCCGGGCTGTTACACTTGGCGGGCCGGTTCGCCGGTACACAAACGTCTTCAGGGCGGGGTGCAATTCCCCACCGGCGGTAGGTGCGCAAGCACGAGCCCGCGAGCGCCCCGGCCTTACCGTCGGGGGTCAGCAGATCCGGTCCAATGCCGGAGCCGACGGTCATAGTCCGGATGAAAGAAGACGGTGCCACAGGGCCTTTGCGGCCCTGCGCCCGCCTGTTTGCCTTGCGGCGTTTTTCGCTCACTTTTCGCGGAGAACGTTACTTGTTTACTGGAATCATCGAAGGCGTCGGCCGTCTGGCCGCTCGCGAATCCATCGGCGGCGATGTCCGCTTCACTTTCAATGTCGGGAACCTGCCGTTCGACAACGTGCAGATGGGCGAGAGCATCGCCATCAACGGCGTCTGCCTCACCGTCATCGCGTTCGACGCCGGCAGCTTCCAGGCCGATGCGTCCACCGAGACCCTGGGCCTGACCACGCTGGGCCAGCTGGCCGAAGGCGCAGTCATCAACCTCGAACGTGCCATGCGCCCGACCGACCGCCTTGGCGGCCATCTGGTCAGCGGCCACGTCGACGGCCTCGGCCAGGTGCTGTCCATCCACGAAGATGCCCGTGCCCAGCGTTGGCGTTTCGCCGCGCCGGCCGCACTGCGCCGCTACATCGCCAAGAAGGGCTCGATCTGCGTGGACGGCGTCAGCCTCACCGTCAACGAAGTGGACGACGAAGGCTTTGAAGTCGCGCTGATCCCGCACACCGTGGCCAATACCGCGTTCTCGGCCACCGGCGTGGGCAGCGCGGTCAATCTTGAAATCGACCTGGTCGCTCGTTATGTCGAGCGGCTGATCAGTGTGCCGACCAACGGTCAGCACGCACAGGGAGATGCACCATGAACTTCGCCCCCATCCCCGACATCCTGGAAGACATCCGCCTCGGCCGCATGGTCGTCATCGTCGATGACGAAGACCGCGAGAACGAAGGCGACCTGATCATGGCGGCCGAGCTGGTCAAGGCCAGCGACATCAACTTCATGGTTACCCATGGCCGCGGCCTGGTGTGCCTGCCGTTGACCCGTACCCGTGCTGCCGACCTCGGCCTGGCGCCGATGGTGCAGGCCAATACCGCGCAGTTCCAGACCAACTTCACCGTCAGCATCGAAGCGGCGGAAGGCGTCACCACCGGCATTTCCGCCCACGACCGCGCGCACACCATCCGCACTGCGGTGAAGCCCAACGCCAAGCCGGCCGACCTGCACCAGCCGGGCCACATCTTCCCGCTGATCGCCCAGCCCGGTGGCGTGCTGACCCGCGCCGGCCACACCGAAGCCGGCGTCGACCTGGCCATGCTGGCCGGGCTGGAACCGGCCGGCGTGCTGGTGGAGATCCTCAACCCGGACGGCAGCATGGCGCGCCGCCCGGAGCTGGAAGTGTTCGCCCGCGAGCACGGCCTGAAGATGGGTTCCATCGCCGATCTGATCGCCTACCGCCTGGCCACCGAAAAGACCGTCGAGCGCGTCGATGAGCGCGAGATCGAGACCGAATTCGGTCCGTTCAAGCTGGTCACCTACCGCGACCGCATCGCCCACGACCTGCATTTCGCCCTGGTCCGTGGCACCCCGGATGCCGACACCCCGACTCTGGTGCGTGTGCAGGTGGAAAACCCGCTGGCCGATCTGCTGCACTGGCGCCGTGATGACTTCGGCGTGGCAGCGACTGATGCCCTGCGTGCCATCGATGCCGAAGGAAGTGGCGTGATGGTGGTGCTGTCGGCCCCGCGCGACAGCGAAGGTCTGCTGGCCCGCCTGCGCCAGCAGCCGGCGCCGGTGGTCCCGGGCAAAGACAAGGACGTGAGCCAGTGGCGCCGCAACGGTGCAGGCGCGCAGATCCTGTCCGACCTGGGCCTGGGCAAGCTGCGCGTGCTGGGCACCCCGCGCCGCCAGATCGGCCTGGCCGGGTACGGCCTGGAAGTGGTGGAGACGGTCACCCCGTAACCCGCTTGGTGTGCCGACCAACGGTCGGCACCCACAAAGGGGCGACCCACTGCAGCTGGTGGGTACCGACCGTTGGTCGGCACGCCCCCTGGCCCCCGCCAACCACGGCCGGGGCCCATCCACGGTAGAATTACCCCTTAATCGAATCCCAAGCCGCATATGAGCCACTACGAAGGCGATCTTCGCACTCCCGAATCGGCGCGCTTCGCCATCCTGGCCAGCCGCTGGAACGCCCGCATCACCGATGTGCTGGTTGCTGGCGCCCGCCAGAGCCTGGCCGGCAACGGCATTGCCGAAGCCAGCATCGACGTGATCCGCGTGCCGGGTGCCTGGGAACTGCCCTTGGTTGCCGCGCGCCTGGCCGCCGCCCACGAACACGCCGCCATCCTCACCCTGGGCTGCGTGATCCGTGGCGACACCCGCCACTACGAACACGTGGCCGACCGCTGTGCCGAAGGCCTGATGCGCGTGCAGCTGGACTTCGGCGTGCCGGTGCTGAACGGCGTGCTGGCCGTGGAACGTGTGGAAGATGCCGAGGCCCGCGCAGGCGGCAGCCACGGCAACAAGGGCGAGGAAGTCGCACTCGCCGCATTGGAAATGGTCAACCTTCTGGAGCAGCTGCCATGAACAAGAACACCCAGGGCAAGCCCTCCGGTAAACCCGTGCGCCGCGATGGCATCGATCCGGTGCTGCGCTCGCGCGCGCGCCGTCGTGCCGTGCAGGCCATCTACGCCTGGCAGATCTCCGGCGGCAACGGCCAGTCGCTGATCGCCCAGTTCGCCCACGAGCAGGCACGCGAAATCGCCGACCTGGCGTACTTCGAAGCACTGGTGCATGGCGTGCTCGACAACCGTCGCGACATCGACGAAGCTTTCGGCCCGTACCTGGACCGTGGCATCGACGAAGTGGACGCAATCGAACGCGCCGTGCTGCGCCTGGCCGGTTACGAACTACGTTACCGCCTGGACGTGCCGTACCGCGTGGTCATCAACGAAGCCATCGAATCGGCCAAGCGCTTCGGTTCCGAACATGGCCACACCTACGTCAACGGCGTGCTGGATCGTGCCGCCGTGGAATGGCGCAAGGTCGAATCGGGTCACTGACCCACCTGTGGTAATGCCGGCCGCTGGCCGGCAACTGCAGGGATTCTGAGGTTGCCGGCCAGCGGCCGGCACTACCGCCCACCGCGCACGGCGCGGCACGTACAAACGCGGGAGCGCCCCATGTCCCTGGCCGAATTCGCCCTCATCGACCGCATCCGCGCCCGCACCGTCGAGCGCGACGACATCGTGCTCGGCATCGGCGATGACGCTGCACTGCTGCAGCCGCGCCCGAACGAGCAACTGGTGGTCACCGCCGACACGCTCAACAGCGGCGTGCATTTCCCGGCCGAGACCCCGGCGTTCGATATCGGCTGGAAGACCCTGGCCGTCAACCTGTCCGATCTCGCTGCGATGGGCGCGCGCCCGGCCTGGTGCACGCTGGCGCTATCGTTGCCCGAGGCCAGCGAAGACTGGATCGATGCCTTCGCCGATGGTTTCTTCGCACTGGCCGACCAGCACGACATCGCCCTGATTGGTGGTGACACCACGCGTGGCCCGCTGTCGCTGTCGGTGACCGCGATGGGCCAGGTATCTCGCGGCCAGGCCCTGCGTCGTGATCGCGCACAGATTGGCGATGACATCTGGGTCAGCGGCACCCTCGGCGATGCTGCCGGTGCACTGCGCCTGTGGCAGCAGGGCGCATTGAACGTCACCGCCGCCACCCTGTTGGCCGACTACGAAACCCTGCGGCTGCGCCTGCTGCGTCCCACCCCGCGTGTGACCCTCGGCCTGCGTCTGCGTGCATTCGCGCATGCCGCCGTGGATATCTCCGATGGCCTGCTGGCCGACCTGGGCCACATCGCCGCACGCAGCGGTGTGCGCGCCGAAGTCGACGCCGATGCATTACCGATGTCGTCGGCACTGCGCGAACTGCTGGGTCGTGATGGGGCCCGTGACTGCGCGCTGCACGGCGGCGACGACTACGAACTGTGCTTCACCGCCGCTGCCGACCAGCGCGACGCGCTGCACTACGTGGCCGAATCGCTGGACGTGCCGATCACCCGCATCGGCCGCATCATGGAAGGGCAGGGCGTGCATACCGAAGGCCACGACGGCCCGAGCGGTTACGAGCACTTCACCTGAAGCACGGCGGGGTCGGATCCCTTTGCAACGCAAAGGGCTCTGACCCCAACCTGACGCTATCGCGGTGCTGTGGTAGGTGCCAACCAAGGTTGGCATCTACCAGAAGCGGTGCAGCTTTCGCTCAAGCTGCGTGCACTTGCAAACTGACATATTCGGCCAGCCCACGGCAGGCCAGTATCAATCCCTCGCGCACGTCATCGCCCACCTGCTGCCCCTCATCGCCGTCCACGCGTACACGCTCGATGGCATGCAGTAGTTCCAGCAGCAGTGTCAGCCCGGCATTGGCACGGTCGAGGCGGGCCATCGCGATGCCGTGGCCCTGATTGCGGGTTTTCCAGGGCCAAGGTCGCCCGTCGGCGGCCTCCACGTGGCGAATGCGCTGCAGGCAGCTGAGCAGGGTGATGCCTTCGTCGGCGTGGGCGCGCATCGTGCTGCCCAACGTGGTTTCCAGTGCTTTGGCCAGGTCATCCGGCAGGCGTTCGACGGCGTCGCCCAGTGTGGCGAACAGATAGGGATAGAGCGAAGAAGTCATGGCGGCATCCTTGTGCATGTAGCAAGGGGCCACTGTCGCGCGGGTGCGAGGGTGGCAGGCGGTGCGTGGTTGCAATACCGGAGGTTGATGTAGAAGCGCCGGCGGGCACGAGGCCCCCACGCACCGCCCGCCATAAACGCGCGGACGGATTGCCTGCCGACGCCACCCGAGGGATGGGCGACGCCGACAGGCAAGCGTAAACAACACATCAACCTAACGGGATTGCAAGCCCGTGCCACCCGTTGTCGGTGGCGCGCCATGATGTGCACGCAAGTGCTGCTGTACCAATCAGAAAAGTTTCAATTTCGAAAACGTTGCAGATGCGTGTCGCATGCGCTGCGCTAAACCAAGCGCACATGCGCGTGCCAGTTGCGACATTTCCTGCATGGCAGATGTCGAGCCGAACGCATGCCCGGCTGCGTTCAACGCGCGACTGCGGCCTCGGCATCGCGCGGGGTGCCGTAATCGTCCAGCCACTGGAACGTCAGCGACGACGGCATCGCTGCACCGCTCGGCAGCGGCAGCCGCACCTCGGCCCCCGGCGCGATCATGTCCGCCTCCACCTTGCGGCCGTCGGGCAGCGTCAACGTACTGATGGTCACGTGGTAGGCGCTGGGATTGTTCACCTGCAGAGCACCGCCCTGTGCTCGCCACTGCAGCTGGCCTGCGGCATCGCGGGCATTGCCGGGCAGGCCCGCCGGGCGATGGAACAGCTTCACCCGGGTGCGCACGGCGAACTGCAGCAGGTTCTTGCCGGCGGCATCGGCGGGCTTGGGGGGAATATCCAGCAGATTGAAATAGAACACCGATTCGCGATCGGTGGGCAGCGGCGCTTCCGATGGCCGTGGCGCATAGGTCACGCGGTACGCCTGGCCCTGGTGCGCCTGCAGCAGGCGCGGGTCGGCCGGGGTCAACCGGAAGGGGGTGCGCACATTTTCCGGCCGCGCATGGCTGTCGCCGTCGTCAATCCAGACCTGCACCATGGCCGCCTGATCGCCACCGTTGGTGGCGCGCACGGTTACGTCGCGGCCCTGCGCGGCGTCATGCACGATGCGCGTGCCCTGCAGCGTCACCGCTGCCGATGCAGGCAGCGCCAATGCGCCAGCCAGCAGCGCGGTCATCCACGTCATTGCACGAATCTTCATCGTCATTCCTCATCGGGTGGGAAGTGCCGGCCCGCTGACGGGCCGGCACAGCAGTGCTCAGTCGTACAGCACGACGAAATCGCCAGTGGCGTTGGCGGAACCGGCGGTGGCGTTGCGACCCGGCGACGAGTACCAGGCGCTGTAGTCCAGCTGGCCCGTGCCGGCGGCCGGAATGTCGACCCACTGCAGCGGGTCTTCGCCGAGCTTCTGCTGGTTGCCACCGGCGTCATACAACGCGACGCCCACTTTGGTGGCCGAAGAGGCGGCATCCAGGGCCAGGTTGCCGGTGCTGCCATCAGGGGTGCCGCCGAAGCGCACGCCCACCTTCTGGGCTGCGCCGGAACCGGTGCAGTCGAGCAGGATGCTGAAGTTCTTCATGCCGGCGCGATCAGCGGCATTGACCGAGGCCACGTCCACCTTGCCCATCGGCACGGTGACGGTGCCGCCGGTGGCATCGACAGAGCAGGTGCTGGTCATCAGCTCGCCGGTGATCTCCAGCGTCTCGGCAAACGCTGCGGGGGACAGGGCCAGCGCGAGCGCGCCGGCAGCGATCAGGTTGAATCGGTTCGACATTGCAATGTCCTCGGTTGGGGAAACAGGGGATCCGCACCGGACGAGCCGGCGGATGCGCACAGTGTTCCCGGCCACGCCCGCCGGGGACATGCAATTAGTTGCAAGGTGCTTGTGTGATGTGCGGGTTCGTGCTTGCGGTAAAGCGGGCGGTCAGGAAACGACATATCGCCCTGCGACAGCCTGTCGCAGGCAATCGGTGCGACAACCGCAACACATTCGATTGACTGTCTTTGCGCCGTGGAAACAAGCCTGAATTGCCCTGAAACAGTCAGTGCATGGAAAGTCGCGTCTTTCCGTGCTTCGCTGTCGCTTTGCAACAAATTGCATGGGAAGGCGGAGGGGGGCTGTCTACGCTTCGGCCCACTTCGACTACGAGCGATGTCGGCTTCGGCCTCATCGAATGACGTTTTCCATGCAGAAGCGCCCTCTCCATCACCGCATACAGCGTCCTCTCATCAGCCGCCCGCTGGGAGCGGCCATCGCCCTTGCCATGGCGATCACGCTCAGCAGCTATGCCCGTGCCGAGGCCGGCGAGCCACTCCAGTTCAGCGAAGGCTTCCTGATCGGCGGAAAGTCCATCGACATGCAGCGCTATGCACAGGGCAACCCGATGGAGCCGGGCGTCTATCCACTGGACGTGGTGGTGAATGGCCAGTTCCTGGAGAATCGCGACATCCGCTTTGTCGAGGCACCCGCACCGGTGGGCGCCACGCCATGCCTGCCCGTGGCCCTGTTGCGTCGATTGAATCTGAAAGACAGCTACCTGGCTGATCTGGAGCAGGACGACGATGCCTGCATTGCATTGGCCGCGCTGGTGGAAGGCGCAACGGTGGAGTACGACGCGGGCAACCTGCAGTTGCTGGTGAACGTGCCGCAGGCCGCGCAGGCGCGCAATGCGCGCGGCTACGTGGCACCGGACCAGCGCGACCATGGCGTCACCGCGGCGTTCTTCGACTACAACATCAACCACAACCGTGCGCAGGGCCAGAACGCCACGTACCTGGGCTTGAACACGGGCGTGAACCTCGGCGCCTGGCGCCTGCGCCATCGTTCCTCCTTCAGCCAGAGCAGCTACGGCTCGCGCCACGACGTCATCAGCAGCTACCTGCAGCGCGACCTGCCGGCGTGGAACAGCCAGCTGCTGCTGGGGCAAGGCAACACGGGCGGCGAGCTGTTCGAGTCGCTCTCGTTCACCGGCGTGCGCGTGGCCAGCGATGAACGCATGCTGCCTGATTCGCTGCGCGGCTTCGCGCCGGTGGTGCAGGGCATCGCCGAAGGCAACGCGATGGTGACCATCCGCCAGAACGGCAACATCATCCATGAAGTCAGCGTGGCCCCCGGCCCGTTCTCCATTGAAGACCTGTACCCGACCAACTTCGGCGGCGACCTCGATGTCACCGTCACCGAAGCCGACGGTCGCCAGCAGACGTTCACGGTCAACTTCTCCGCCGTGCCGCAGGCCCTGCGACCGGGGGCCAGCCGCTTCAGTGCCACGGCCGGTGAACTGCGCGATGCCCGTGGCGTGCGCGAATCGCTGCGCTTTGCCGAAGGTACCTATGCGCGTGGCATCAACAACCACTTCACCGCCCTGGGCGGCATGCAGGTGGCAGAGGATTTCCAGTCCGCACTGTTCGGTGGGGCCATCAACACGCCGCTGGGCGCGTTCGGTGCCGACGTCACCCATTCGCGCGCGCGCCTGGCCAATGGCGAGCAGATCACCGGCAACAGCTTCCGGCTGAACTACCAGCGATACGTTGCGGCCACCGGCACCAACTTCGGCCTGGCCGCGCACCGCTACAGCACCCGTGGCTACCTCTCGCTCAACGACTTCGCGCAGGCGCGTTCGGACGATTGGGGCTACAGCAGCCGCGCCCGCCAGCGCTTCCAGGTGAGTTTCTCCCAGCGCATGGGCGAGCGCAGCACGCTGTCGCTCAGTGGTGGCCACGTCCGCTACTGGGATGGCGCTGCAACGCAGAACGACCTGCAGCTGCGCTTCCAGAGCACGCTCGGCCGAGCGAATTACAGCCTCTCGGCAATGCGCTACCGGCAGGGCGATGGCCGCCAGGACACCCGCTACTCGGCCACCTTCAGCATTCCGCTGGGCAAGGCGCCCATTGCACCGCGCATGAGCACGCAGCTGGCGCAGTCGGCCCGCGGCGAGCAGGCGCAGCTGGGCGTGAGCGGCACGCTGGGCGCAGACCGGCAGCTGGACTACAACGTATCGGCCAACGCTGCCAGCGAGGGGGCGAGCGGCGCCAGCGCCTACGCCTCCTACCGCGGCGGGCATGGCACGGTCACCGCCGGCTACAGCCGTTCGGGTGACTACAACGCCTTCAACGCCAGTGCGGCCGGCAGTGTGGTACTGCATCGCGATGGCATCAACTTCGGTGCGCCGGTGGGCGATGGCTTCGCCCTGATCCAAGCCGACGGTGCGCAGGGCGCGCGCATCGGCTATGGCAGCGATGTGCGCATCGGTCGCAACGGCTACGCGCTGCTGCCGCATGTCAGCCCCTACCGCTGGAACCAGATCGAGCTGGATCCGTCCGGCCTGTCGATGGACGTGGAGCTGCTGCAGACCTCGCAGCGGGTGGCACCGACCGCAGGCAGCATCGTGCGCGTCGCCTTCAACGCCACGCGCGAGCGCACGTTGTTCATCGATGCCACCGATGCGCTGGGCCAACCACTGCCGTTTGCCGCGCGCATCGAAGATGAGACCGGCCGCAGCTATGGCGCGGTGGGCCAGGGCGGTGTGATCCAGCTGCGCGGCGCCCCGGAGCAGGGCGGGTTGATCGTCGACCCCGATGGCCCGCAGCGGTGCCGCCTTGAATACACCACGCCCGCCGCACCGGATGCCTACGGGCTGTCCTGGAGCCAGGCGGTGTGCACGCCCTTGCCGCCGCCCAGCCCCGGGTTGCAGGCCGCCTTGACCGCGGTCGATGCCACCTCGCTCTGAATCCTTTCCCTTACGTCACTTGCAGGAGTTTTCCATGAAGCTGTTCAACCGCATCGCCCTCTCTACCGCTCTGCTGGCCGTAGCGCCGGTGGCCCTGGCCGACAGCGCCACCCTCACCATCACCGGGCGCGTGCTGCCGGGCACCTGCACGCTCAATGCCGCGCCGATCGATCTGGACCCGGTGAAGGCCAGTGACCTGACCCCCGGCGCGGATGCACAGGTCAAGGCCGGCGCGCTGGAGTTCACTGGCTGCGTGGGCGTGAACAAGGCTGTGCTGTCCTTCGCCGGCACGCCCGCCGATGGCGATGCCGAGCGCTGGAAGAACACCGCGACCACCGATGAAGCCAGTGGTGTGTCGATCTCGCTGCTGGCCGGCACCACCGGCACCACTTATCTGAAGGACGGCGACACCGGCATCGATGTGCCGGTGACCGGCGCCACCGCGCGCTATGACCTGCGGGCGGCGTATCACGCACCGACCGGTTCTTCGCTGAGTGCCGGTGAAGTTTCCACTGAGATCGTGGTCACTGCTGACTACGAGTGAGGCGGCCAGTCAACGCCCAAGGAGCATGGCAATGAATATTGAATTCAAGCGTAAGCCAATGGCAAAGAGCGCGCGAGCGCGTGCGGCGGCATTGGTAATTGGCCTTTCACTGCTGACAGTGTCCGCAGTGGTCCAAGCATGCACGCACTACAGCAACACTCCAAGAGATCGGGAATTCACCCATGACACTTACCCGCAGGAGCGTGGCCGATGGTTCAGAGGGACAAATGGCGCTACGACGTTTCATAGTTGCACGGCCGACTTCGATCTGAATCTACGTCTGGATGCACCTGGGTTGACCTATGTCGGCACGCTCGACTATCTGGGCATGACGTTCCCGGCTTACGAGTTCGGGCCTGAATCTCCGTTGGTGATCTTCACCTTTGAACAGGTATTCGGCTGGGAACGCGCTCCGCTTGAAGTGGGGCGCGAACAGACCTATCCCATCGAGGTGCAGACGCCGATGAATGCGAACGTCGATTTCCGGCCCGAGTTCTTCTCCAGAGGCGGGCGGATGCGTACGTATACGTTTGACGTGTCCTTGAACTGGACATCGCCTCAGCAGCCGGGAATTGACGGTGTCTATACCAGTTCGTACACCCTGAACTTCCCTGCAGTTACCTGCCCGCTGCGCGATACTGCTGAAGTCCTACAGGATGTGCAGATCGCTGAGCTGTCCACGCCCGGTTTCACCGCCAAGGAAAAACTCGTGTCCATCCGCATGGACTGCGGCGTGGACCCGCCGCGTGCGCGCATGACCCTCAGTGATGCCGGCGATGCGGGCAACACGGGCAGCCAGCTCACACCCACGGCCGATTCGGATGCCGAAGGCGTGCGCGTGCAGCTGCTGCGCAATGGCAGCGAAGTACAGTTCGGCCAGGTCTGGAATTTCGACCCGGGCGTGGGTGGTGTACACGATCACGCTTTCACCGCTCGCTACATCCGCACCGACGAGCCGCTGGTGCCGGGCCTGATCAAGGGAGAGGCGGTGCTCAACGTCGATTACTGGTAAGACCGTGCAGGGGCTCATCTGCGCATGCGATGAGCACGCGGCGATCGCCTACAGGTACTCGCGTGTCCAGGATTCTGCAACCTATTCGATGGCGTGGCACAGCGGTGATGGCGACGATGGGCCATCTTCGCCGAGGCACCAGCATGAAACTTGATCTCATTCGTTCCGCACTTCTATTTCTATCGTGCGGAACCAACGTGTCCCGCGCACCAGACGTGGCAAGCGCCGGTGACAAACAGGTGTTGCGCGGCCCACTCCAGTTGGGGGCGGCGCTCCTTGCCGGTGCGCTGATGGTCTCCGGGACGGCAGCAGCATGCGAGCACTACTCGGCGTATCCCGACGTTGTGCTTGATTCCTTCTATGCATCCGCTCCAACACAACCTCGGATTCTCATGGATCAGGAGCGCGGGCGCTCGGCAATGAGGAAGTGCTCGTTCCCCGGTGGGCCGATTCCTGTCATCGTGCGTCTGGACATCCACGGGCTTACCTATGTGGGGGAACTGCAGTACGAGGGCAGAACGTATGCGTCCTACGCGACCTCGGCTGATTCGGCGCTGCTGGCTTTCGACGTGTACTGGAATATTTTCGACCGCAGGCCGCTGCGCTTGGGTGAGGAGATGGAAATGATGTACGAAACACGCGCCGGCGATGGTCTGCAATACACCATCAACTACACGGCGCTTGTGTTCTCGCGCGGCGGACAGATGCACTCGTCCAGCATCCGTACCGGAGTGGTCTCGCTGCGCTCACCGATGTTCCCAGGCTTGGACAGCAGTGCGTACTACTATCTTGCGCCCCGCTTCAGCGCTGATGCGCGGTAACGCCCATGATGTCCAAGCACATGGGCGCCCGCGCTTCTGCAACCGATTCGATGGTGTGTCGGCGGCAGCGGTGAGGCCGAGATGGCTTCTGCCAGGGAGATGACATGACGCCGTCCCCGGTTGGTTCCGCGCGTCTATGCCTGTTGTTGGCAGCCGCCATGGCCAGTGCACCGGCGCTGGCCTGCACCGCTGTCAATCAAGTGGAGCACGAACTGTGGGGCGACCGTGGCATTGCCCAGGAACCCACGGCCGACGTGCCACTGGATGGGCCACTGTCGGCGCCCACGGTGTCCCGTTTCACCGGATGCTCGACGGGCGACCGCGTACCGGTCCTCATCCGTCCGTCGATGCCAGGACTGACCTACATCCGTGACGTCTTCTGGTCGGGGCAGTGGTACCCGGCCTACGCATTCAGTGCGTCGTCGCCTTTGATTGTGTTTCGCGTACTGCGGCTTCCCATGAACCAACCGGTTCCGCTGCGTATCGACCAGTCCACAGAGACCACGATCGAAACCGGATTCGGCCGAGTCGCCGAGCCAATGCTGGGGGTGGTTCTGTTTTCGCGCGGCGGGGTGATGACGGAGGTGCCAGCCTTCCGCGGCAGTGTGGAATTTTCGTTGAAGAACAATCCTGCGGTTGTACTGCGGTACACGGTGGTGCTGAGGCTCCGCCTGCCACAACTGCCCTGCACGGCGAGCGACGCCGCGCTCGCGCTGGAACCGGCGCAGGCGGTGGATCTGTCCACACCAGGGGCCACCGCAGGTACCCGCCCGCTGGAGGTCGTTGTGAACTGCAGATCGGCGGGTACGCCGCTGAACCTCACCGTGGCGGATGTCCATGGCGACAGCGGCGTGCCCGGGCAACTGGTTCCAACCACCGATTCGGTGGCCCGGGGAGTGCGTCTGCGGCTGCTGAGAGAGGGGGCGCCCGTCCGGTTTGCCAGCCGCTGGCGGCATGGCCTTTCCGCGGCCGGTCAACAGCGTGTTCCCTTTGAGATCCAGTACATCCGCACCGACGCTGCGCTGGTGCCTGGATACCTGCGTGGCGAAGCAACGTTGACACTCGACCATCGTTGAACGGCCGCGTATGCGTCGAAACGTCGCATTCGACATTGCAACTAATTGCATGGTGGGTGCGCAACGCGACATTCACCATGCCGGTCACGACAAACAGAGCCCCCCACATGCGATCCCATCACATTCACTACTCAGCGCTGGCCATATCCCTCGCCGCCGTACTCGCTGCAGGCATTCCCGTCAGTGCACACGCACAGCAGGTCATCGCCGACGGTGATGAACAAACCCCTGCAGCGGGTGATTACAGCGCAACCGGCGTGGGCAATCATGCCTTCCATGCGCTCAACGGCGGCAGCATCGTGCCGCTGGGTGCGGTCAACGTGAGCGCCAGCGGCGGTGGCGCATCCGCCGCCCGTGCCGAAGGAACTGGCAGCCGTATCGAACTGAACGGCTCGACCTTGGTCACCACTGGCTTTGGTGCCACCACGGCGCTGGCGACGACCGGCGGTGAACTGCATCTGACGGCGACCGACGTCATCAACAAAGGCGCTGGCATGGGCGTTGTGGCGCATACCGGCAGCCAGGCCACGCTGCAGGATGTGAACATCCGCATGGAAGGTGTGTCGTCGGTCGGCCTCGCCGGTGGCGGTGACATCACCATGACCGGTGGCTCGATCTCGGCGATGGGGCTGGGTAGCCGCGCGGTGTCGGCCACCGGTGCGAACATGACCCTGGCGGGCGTTGCAATTGAAGGCGAGTCGGGCATCTGGCTGGGCGATGGCAACCTGCTCGACCTTTCAGGAAGCACCGTGAAGTCCAGCGGCATTGCGTTGGACATCAATGGCCGTGGCAATGCAGTCACTGTGGCGGACTCCAGCTTCCACAGCACCGGCAACGGGACCGGAACCGTCAAGATGTTCTCCGACTCGACGCTGGCAATGGCACGCAGTTCCGTCATCAGCGAGGGTGATCGTGCGGTCGGCATCGATGCGCGAACCGGTACGGTGGATCTGGACAGCGTGAGTGTGACTACGTCCGGCGAGAGCAGCCATGGTTTGTATGCCGATTTCACTGGCATCGGCGCCGGCCCGATCATCAGTGCGCGTGCGGCCCAGGTTCACACCTCGGGCGCGGGCGCGATTGGTGCGGTTGCGCGCCAGGGCGGCAGCATCCACCTGCAGGACAGTGTGATCCTCACTGAAGGACGGCAGGCGCACGGCGTACTGACCGGTGGCGGCGGTGGGATGACATTGACCAACACGCACGTCCGCACCGAAGGCGAAGGCGCGTGGGCTGCGGTGATCAACGACAACGGCAGCCTTGGCATCGATGGAAGTGCACTGGAGAGCGTGCAGCATGGTGGTGTGTGGGTGCGCAGCAGCCGTGACGCTGGTTTGACGCTGTCCAACAACGCCTATGTATCGGGTGGCAACGGCATTGCCATCGCGCTGGATGCTGCTGTCGCCGGGCGTTTCGACGCGGTGCTGCAGGGGCATTCGCAGATGGTGGGCGACATCGTCATCACGCCCGAGGACGAGGACGCCGGCCTGGTGCCGCGGTCCGATGTGCACGTGCGCCTGGCTGACGGATCGCTGTGGCAGGGGTCTTCCGACCTGGTGCAGACGATGGCGATTGAAAGCGGCAGCCAGTGGACGCTGACCAGCGACGCCACGGTGGGTGAACTGCAGGTGCTCAACAGTGGCGTGGCGTTGTCCGACGGCAGTGGTCGATTCAACACGCTCACCGTGGACGGTGATCTGCACAGCGAAGGTGCGACGTTCCTGTTCCAGGGGGCCTTGGGCGGTGACGACAGCGCCTTTGATCGCCTGCATGTGCGTGGCGATACCTCGGGTGATGCCAGTATTGCGGTGAGGAACATCGGGGGTGCCGGCGCGCAGACGACCGACGGCATCCAGCTGATCGAGGTGGACGGCGCTTCGCAGGCGACCTATGCGCTGGCCGGACGTGCGGTGGGCGGTTCCTACGAGTACTTCCTGTTCCAGGGCGGTCTTGCCGATCCTTCCGACGGCAACTGGTACCTGCGCTCGCAGTGGTTCGATGTCTGCAAGGACGATCCGGGTGCGCCGGGCTGCGCGGTCGATCCTGGCCCGGGTCCGGGGCCTGACCCGGGTGAGGGCGGCGAAGAAGGCGAAGGTGGCGACACCCCGGTGAATCCGCCGCCGGTGCTGCGCCCGGAGGCAGGTGCCTACCTGGCCAATCAGTCGGCCGCCATCAACATGTTTGCCCATCGCCTGAACGACCGTATTGGCGCGGTGTCGCTACAGGACGGTCCCACGGCATGGGCGCGCGTGGGCCGCCAACAGGCGGATTTCAGCGCGGTCGGCGGTCAGCTGTCGGTGGATGGCAATACGTCGGTACTGCAGATTGGCAGCGACGTGCTGCGTCGGGGCAACGCCGCCTTCGGGGTGATGCTGGGCAGCGGTCGTGCCGACAGCAGTGTGGTGTCCGAGCTGACCGGCTACAGCGCCAAGGGTCGCGTGCGCGGTAACGCGGCAGGGGTGTACGGCACCTGGATGCAGGATGCCGATGGCACGCAGGGTGCCTACATCGATGCAAACCTGCAGTACGGCCGTTTCGACAACCGGGTGCAGGGCATCGGCCTGGAGCCGGAGCACTATGATTCGCGCGTGGCCAGTGCGTCGCTGGAGACCGGCTACACCTTCAATGTGTGGCAGGGCGCCGCCAGTGCGCTGTATGTGCAGCCGCAGATGCAGCTGACGTATGCAGACTACCGCGCGGATCGTCACGTGGAGACCAATGGCACGGTTATCGACCATGCCGAGGTCGGTGGTCTGAGCGGGCGTTTGGGCGCGCGCGTGTTCGGCCATGGCACCGCAGCCGGCAACATCGTGCAGCCGTATCTGGGCGTCAACTGGTTGCGTGGCAGCGGTACCAGCACGCTGCAGTTCAACGGTGAGACGCTGGGCGCGGAGGTGCCGCGCAACCGCTATGAAGTACAGGCTGGTGCCGAGTTGAAGCTGGGCCAGCGCTGGGGCGCATGGGGTGGCATGACCGTGCAGCGCGGCGACCACGGCTACCGCAACGTGGGTGGCCAGTTGGGCCTGCGCATGGCCTGGTAAGCAGTGTGGGTGGGGTCGGATCCGCTGGGATCCGACCCCTGCAGAGCGCCGATCGATTCTGCGAACGACACAACGTTGTAGAACCAGCGGTCTACACCGGCGGCAGCACCTTGCCCGGGTTGAGGATGCCATCCGGATCCAGCGCGGCCTTGATCGCGCGCATCGCCGCCAGTGTTTCCGGGGTGAACGCCTTGGCCATGAAGTCGCGCTTGGCCAGGCCGATGCCATGCTCGCCCGACAGCGTGCCACCCAACGCCAGCGTCAGTTCGAAGATCTTCGGCAGCGCCGCGTGCGCGCGTACGTTCTCGTCGGCGTCGTCGGGGTGGTAGAGGATGTTGACGTGCAGGTTGCCGTTGCCGGCATGACCGAAGGTGACGATGGTCAGCGTGTAGTCGTGGGCCAGGGCCTGCACGCCGGCCACCAGCTCCGGAATGCGCGACACCGGCACCACCACATCCTCATTGATCTTGCCCGGCGCGACGCTGCGCAGCGCGGGTGACAGCGCTTTGCGCGCCGCCCACAGCTGGTCGCGCGCGCGGCCTTCCATCGCTACATCCAGTTCGATCATGCCGTCGTCTTCGGCGGCGTTGGCCAGTGCCTGCAGTAGGTAGGGCAGGGTGTCGTGGTCACCATCGGCCTCGACCAGCAGCATCGCGCCAGCGTCGGGTACGTCGGCACCGTTGAGGCGCAACAGCTCCAGGCTGCGTGCGTCCATGAATTCCAAGCGCGTGGGAACGACCGGCTGCGACATCAGCCGCGACACGGCAGCGGCGGCCGCGTCGGCATCGCGGTACAGCACACGCAGCCCGGCCTGGCTGACCGGCAGCGGGGTCAGCTTCAGCGTGGCTTCCACGATCAGCGCCAGCGTGCCTTCACTGCCGACCAGCAGGTGGGTCAGGTCGTAACCCGTGGCGTCCTTGGTGTAGGCACCGCCGCAACGGATCACCTCGCCGGTGCCGGTCACTGCGACAAGACCCAGCACGTTGTCGCGGCTGGTGCCGTACTTCACCGCGCGCGGGCCACCGGCGTTGCAGGCCAGGTTGCCGCCGATGCTGCAGATCTCGGCGCTGGAAGGATCCGGTGCCCAGAACAGGCCGTGCGGTGCCAGTGCCTGCTGCAGCGTTCCGTTGAGCACACCCGGCTGCACCACCGCGCAGCGGTCACCGGCGCGGATCTCGAGGATGCGGTCCATGCGGGTGAACGACAGCACGATGCTGCCGGGCAACGGCACCGCAGCGCCGGTGGTGCCGGTACCCGCGCCGCGCGCGACCAGGGCCACGCCATGCACGCGACAGGCACGCACCAGCGCCTGCACCTGTTCGATATCTGCCGGCAGTGCCACCGCAGCCGGTCGCTGGCGACGCCAGGAATTGTCCTGTGCGTTGGCCTCCAGTGCGCCGTCATCCATGCGCCAGCCTTCCGCGCCCAGCAGGGCGGACAGTTCGGCAACCAGTGCAGCGGGTAGTGCGGTACTCATGACGGATCTCGTGGGGCAGCAGGAGCGGGTTGAATCAGTTTCCAGGCAACAACGGCGCCGGCCAGAGGCAGCCACACCCAGCGCAGTTCGGAGAGCAGTGTGGCCAGGCCGCGCGCGCTGAAGAACTGCGGGGCAAACGGTGAAACGCGGATCGGCCGCCACGGCGCGAAGAAGCGGTGTTCGCTCCAGGGCCAGGCCAGGGCAACGCCGAGGCCGCCGGAGGTCAGTGCGTCGAGCAATGGATGGCTGGCGGCGCACACGAAGACGAACGTCGCCGCTTGAACGGTAGATGCCAACCTTGGTTGGCACAAACCCGCCGACCAAGGTCGGCCTCTACCAGAGCGTGCATTTGCCTCTCCGGTAGGTGCCAACCTTGGTTGGCACAAAGGCGCCGACCAAGGTCGGCGGCTACCAAAGAACGCCAACAGCGCTGCCAACACGGCGAGCACCAGGGCAAACAGCAACGAATGGCTGGCACCGCGATGTCCGAACGCATCGGCATAGGGAATGTGCAGTGCAAAGGCCAGTACATCGGCATCGGGCAGCATTGCCGCGACCACACCGGCCGCCAGCAGTCGCGGCGGGATGCGGCCACGATCAGCGGCGCACCACAGCGCCAGCGGCACGGCTGCGTGGGTGATGATCGAAGGCATCAGTCACGCACCGTGGTAGAGCCGGCCAGGCTGCGCTCTGGTAGGTGCCAACCTTGGTTGGTACAGAAGCGCCGACCAAGGTCGGCCTCTACCAAAGCGGACGGTACCCATCAGCAATCATCCAACCGGAACGCATCCCGCAGCCAATGCAACTGCGGTGGCTCACCACTGGCTTCCACCACATCGAAACGGCAGGGCGCATTGGCCAGCGCCGGGTTGTCCTGCAGGTACAGCTGCGCGGCATGCGCCAGGCGCCGGCACTTGCGCGCATCCACCGAAGCGGCGCCGCCACCGAAATCCGATCGCGCGCGGTAGCGCACTTCCACGAACACCACGGTACCGGCGTCATCCATCACCAGGTCCAGTTCACCGCCGCGGTAACGCACGTTGCGTGCACGCGGCTGTAGCCCGGCCTGTTGCAGATGCTGCTCGGCGGCGGCTTCCACCGCCGAGCCACGTTGGCTGCGCTCAGCGACCACCGACGATCGGCATCGGCCGGCCGCCATTGAAGGTGGACCACGCCGGTTGGCGCAGGATGTTGCCGTTGCTGTCCAGGAACAGGGTACCGGTGGCACCGTCCAGGCCGCCCTCGTTGGACAGCTTGTCCAGGTAGGCACTGATCTTCCAGGCATCGGCGCCGAAGGCGAACAGGCGGCCGGCCGCGCCGCGCGCGCTGGGCAGGGTCTGCGCGACCTGGGCAGCGGACGGCACGCCGGACACGCTGCGCACGTTCCAGGCTTCGTTCGGGTAGATGATGCCGTCCAGCGCCACGTCTTCTTCGACCTTGCCGCTGCCGGTGGTCAGCTGCGAGGTACCCACGCGGGTGGCACCACCGGCACCGGCCAGCGCCAGCTGCGGCGCCAGCAGGCGGGCCTGCGGTGCACGTACGGCCAGGAACACGGCATCGACCGCGCCGGCGTTGCGCACCTGCGCGCTGACATCCCCCACCGTTTCGCTGATCGCGATGGTGGCGGCGACGCTGCCGCCGCGCTGGGCGAAGCGCTGGGCGAAGGCGGCTGCGGCGCGACGGCCGGTGTCGTCGCTGCTGTTGATCACCAGCGCCTTGCTGCGCTCGCGGCCACGCATGTATTCGGCGGCGACGATGCCGTCGTCCTCCGGTGCCAGGGAGAAACCGGCGCTGCCGGCTGGCGGTGCATCCTTGCCGCGGTTCAGGCCCAGCACCGGCACCGGCAGCTGCTGGCGGCCATACACGGCATCCACTTCGTCGCGGCCGAGCGGGCCGACCACGAAGTCGGCACCGGACGCTACGGCCTTGTCATACGCGGCCAGCGCACCGGCCGGGGTACCGGCGGTGTCGAAGAAGTTGACCTCCGGACGACGGCGGGTTTCGCCGTAGTACGCGCTGAGCAGGCCATCGCGCACCGGCTGCGCGGCGGTGGCCAGGCGGCCGCTGAGCGGCAGCAGTACCGCCAGCTTGGCCGGTGGGCGGTAGCCATCGCTCATGGCCGGCGGGCGCTTGCTGGTGTCGAACTGGGCGGCGCCATCACGATCGAACGGGCGCGGCAGCGGCAGGCCACGGGCGATCAGCGCGCGGCCGGCGAAGTTGTACAACGGGTCATTGGCCGGCAGTGCGGCGGCACGGCTGCGCAGGGTGGCATCGTCAAGGGTGCCGAGCAGGCCGGAGATGGCGGCCTGGTTCTCGTTGCGCGCAGCACCGGCCAGACCGGCGTGCGCACGGGCGCGTTCGGTGGCGGCGCCGAAGGCATCGCCGGTAGCCTGCAGGGCATTGGCGCGGGCCAGCGACCAGCGAGTGCGCAGGCTCGGGTGCACGCTGTCGCCATGATCCTTCAGCAGGGCCAGCGCCTGCGCCGGCTGTTTGTCGGCCAGCGTCAGCTCGGCACTGGCCAGCTGGTAGCGCTGCAGGCTGGCACCGTTCACCTGGCGGGCGGTCACCTGGCCCAGCAGGCTGCGCGCGCGTGCGCTGTCGCCGGCCAGATGCCAGGCCCAGGCCGCATCGGCCAGGGCGTTGCTACGGGCACCACCACGCAGGGTGGCGGCCAACGCTTCCAGTTGCAGGGCGGCGTCGCGCGGCTTGCCTTGTTCGATCAGCGCCAGCGCCTGGCTCTGGGCCGGCGATTCGGGCGCGCTGACGAGGCTGGTGGTGGCACAACCGGCCAGCAGCATCAACGACAGCGACAGGGCAGAGATGCGTGCGGCGGGCTTGTTCATGATCGGGTCCATGCGATGAGGGCAGCGGCCTTGGCCAGGTACACGCTAGGATTCTACCCTTGCCCCGTGAGTACCGCTGAAATGAGTGTCCCAACCCTGTATGTCGTCGCCACGCCGATCGGCAACCTGGCCGATCTGAGCCCGCGCGCGCAGGACGTGCTGCGTTCGGTGGCGGCCATCTGCGCCGAGGACACCCGCCGCAGCGGCCAGCTGCTGTCCCATTTCGGCATCCAACAGCCGCTGGTGGCGCTGCACGAGCACAACGAAGAGGCGCTGGCCCAGCGCCTGGTGGCCCGCCTGCAGGCAGGCGAATCGCTGGCGCTGGTCAGCGATGCCGGCACCCCGCTGGTCAGCGACCCCGGCTTCCGCCTGGTGCGTGCGGCGCGCGCGGCCGGCATCAAGGTCAGCCCGATTCCCGGCGCCTGCGCCGCCATCGCCGCGCTGAGCGTGGCCGGCTTGCCCAGCGACCGCTTTACGTTCGAGGGCTTCCTGCCGGCCAAGGCCAGCGGCCGCCGCGATCGCCTGCAGGCGCTGGCCGGCGAAGTGCGCACGATGGTGTTCTACGAATCCTCGCACCGCATTACCGAATCCCTGGCCGACATGGCGGCGATCTTTGGCGGCGAGCGCCCGGCCGTGCTGGCGCGCGAGCTGACCAAGCTGTTCGAGACCGTGCTGGACGGCGACCTGGCCGGGCTGCTGGCGCAGGTGGAAGCGGACGACAACCAGCGCAAGGGCGAGTTCGTGGTGATGGTGCAGGGCGCTGGCGATGATGCCGAGGCGCAGCTGGCCCATGGCCGTCAGGTCTACGCCAAGCTGAGCGAGCACCTGCCGCCGTCGACCGCCGCCAAGCTGGCGGCCGAATTGACCGGCGCACCGCGCAAGGCGTTGTACGGCAGTTGATGCGCGGGGTCGGACCCCTGCAGGGGCTCCGACCTCAGACACCCGAGGGTCGTTACGTGTGCAGCGTGCGGATGAAGGTGCTGATTTCACCTATCACTACGTCCAAGGGTGGGGCCAACAGGCGATTTCTGCGCAGGAAGGCTCTCCACTGCGCCTGTTTCTGCGCATCGTCGGCAAATGCCTTCGACAAGCCGAACGGCAGCGCTTGCGGCCAATGTGTACCGCGGCGTTCGAACGTTGCGCGAATCGTCTCGCTCAGTGAGGAGGTTGCCATTTCACCTTCGCGCGCCAGCGCCAGCAGATCGAAGTAGTCCTTCATCCTGCTGTTGGCGATGCCCAGTACTGTGATGGCTTCGAGTTTCTCGGCGAAGACGGCTTCCCGCGGGTAGACCCGCAATCGGGGTGACGGGAACTCATCGAGCAGTACCGGGTAGTTGCATTCAGGCGGCGGCTGATGGACGGCATCGCCGAACCCGACATCCCATTGGACGTGGCAGCGGGCATTGCCCAACTGAGCGCACAGTCGCATGCGCAGTCCCTGGTAGTGGGAGCCTTCGCGTATCGATTCGATGGCAGCCGAGGCCGCATCGAACTGCAATCCATCGTCCAGTTCAATCGCGCACAGGTCATGCACGATGCGCATCAGCTGCTGGGGATCAGACGATCCGTGCCCCAGGAAGTCGGCATCACGGGTGGGCCTATGAGGAACGTCGAACCATATCGCGAAAAGCATCGCGCCCTTCAGCAGGAACTGCTGCCGGTAAGGGGACATCGACAGTCGGTACAGCATCAGCTCTACCGCGAAGCGATCCAGTACGAACTGGAAGTCTTCGTCGCGCTCCCGTGCGCGGTCACGCAGCCGCTGCCGTATGGAGCGGATGCGGTCTGAGGAGGGCGTGGAGGTCATGCCAGCGCTTCAAGATAGGGGCGCATCAGTCTGGCAACGCGGCAGAGGCGTGCATACCTCCAAAGCTCATCCACGGTGGTCGCGCCCTCGCGCAGCGCGTCCCGCAGCGCTTCGATGGCAACGTCCATACCCACCAGATTCCGGTACTTGAAGCAGTCGGCAACGGTTTTGGCCACGCAGGTCGTGCGCACGTGCCGGCGTCCGACCTGCAGTGGTTCCAGCCCCGCCTCCAGTGTCTTTTCCGACATGCGGACAACCCGCAGAGGCGGCCAGTCGATACGGGGCGCACGATCCTTGTTGCCAATGGCAATCCAGACTTCGAAGGGTGTCTGGGTGGTCAGGCCGTGCTGGCGCAGGGCGCTCAGCAGGCACAGTCGCGGCGAAGCAGTGCGCTCGGCGACAACCTGCAGTCCCTCCTGTCCTTCCGCCGAAGCCAGGCCGGGCAGCATGTACACGCCCCGGGACAGCCGTTGCAGGTTGCCAGCGGCGACAAGTCGCGACAGCTGCGCGCGGGCTACGCCGGCGCGGACCAGATCGCGCGAGCGTGCCGCGCCCGTGCGCTGGATCAAGGCCTTGGCAATGGCGAGTGGGTCGGTCATTGGGCGATTGTTCCATAGTGTCGGTATAAATGAAGTAAATACCGACAATTTGGAACAAGGGTTGAGATGTTAGTTTTGGGGCGTCGGGGGAAGTCCCGTAGTTCTTCATGGAGGAAAAAGATGCTGGCAAACGGACTGTCATTGCTGCTTGCCCTGGTTGGCGCGCCCGCCCCGGTCACCGCGGGCGACGACATCGAGGCCATGACCGAGGCCGATCTGGGCCGGGATTACATCGGCTACGCGCTGTTCGACCCCGGTCTGGTGAGCATCAAGCAGCTGGATCCGGCCCGGAACTACAGTCGCTACGTGATGTACCGCATGGCGCGCGATGTTCTGGAGTCGTACGACGCTTGCCTGCAGGTGGACGCCGACAACCGCGCAACGATCGAGGCGGCGTACCAGCAGGTAGTAAGTACCCAGCAGCGGTACGTCAGCGCGACGCAGTGGCGCGACCTGCAACTGGCGCTGCGCGCTGGTCGCATGCAGCTGCCCGAACGCGCGCAGTGGCAGTGCGGGGCCTTCGTGGATAACGCGCCCTATTTCGACGCAGCGTTGGACGACGCCTTGCTGGGCGCGGCCGAGCTTGCGCGCGACCGGGCCGGTGAGGGTGATCTGCGCAATGATGCGCTGCGCCCGGTGCTGGGGATTCAGATGAGTGGCCCTGCCGTGGTTGAAGCCGAGCCCGACGACGGTCCCGCGCGCCGGGCCGGCGTGCGCATGGGGGATGAAGTGCTGGCGGTGGATGGCACCCGGGTGAAGACGGTCTTCGGTATTGGGCAGGCGTTGAAATCCCGCAATCCAGGTGACCGGGTGGAGGTGAGGCTGCGCCGGGTTGAATGGGACGGCATGAAGCCGCAGTCGCGCGAATTGACGGTGACGGTGGAGCTGGAGTCGCGGGCGGCCTTGATGGGGCGTGCGAAGCCTCGGTAGATCCACGCCATGCGTGGATGGATGAATCGCGCGCCGCGATCAACCCGGCAGGGCAGGCCCGCGTGCGGTAGAATGCGCACGGCGGAGTCGGCCAGACAGTCGCGTCATCCCTTCGGGGGTGCCGAGGAAAGTCCGGGCTCCATAGGGCAAGGTGCCAGGTAACGCCTGGGCGGCGCAAGCCGACGGAAAGTGCAACAGAAAGATACCGCCTACGTCTTCTTCGGAAGGCCGGTAAGGGTGAAATGGTGCGGTAAGAGCGCACCGCGAGTCTGGCAACAGACCGGTACGGCAAACCCCACCTGGAGCAAGACCAAATAGGGATCCATTGGCGCGGCCCGCGTTGGATCCGGGTAGGTTGCTTGAGCGTTGCGGCGACGTAACGCCTAGAGGAATGACTGTCCACGACAGAACCCGGCTTATCGGCCGGCTCCGCCCCTTCATTCCATCCACGTGCATCCACGCATGGCGTGGATCCATCTGCCTTCATCCACGCATGGTGTGCATCTGGTAGTGCCGGCCGCTGGCCGGCAACCTCTGGATCTTCGGGCAGTTCACGCGGCTGCCGGCCAGCGGCCGGCACTACCCGGATGATGTCCAGCCTCAGCCCGGCTTCCGGTACTGCCCGGCTGAAATGAACTGCGAGAAGCGCTCGCACCACACCACGACGGTGGTGAATTCGTCCACGTCCACATCGGCCGGCACATCCACCAGGAAGCGGTTGAAGGTCTTGACCTCGCCGATACGCTTGGCCTTGGCCTTGATCTTCAGGAAGTCGGCCTTGTTGTCGACGAAGTCGTGGACCAGGTAGACCTTGTAGTCCGGGCCCGGGCCCATCTTGCCGTCGAAGGCGACCTGGCGGGCGCTGACGCTGACCTTGCCTTCGGCCCAATGCACCGCGTCACTGCCTTTGAGGTCGCGACGGAAGGTGGTGCGATAGGTGGCGTCGGCCATCGCGGTCTGTACCTGCTCGACCGGCGGATCGTCGGGCGCGATCAGGATGGGCAGGAAATACACGCCCAGACCGAAGCCGAGGCCGAGGGTGAGTACGTGGGTGGCGAGCAGGATGAGGATGCGGCGCATGGGGCCTCCTTGTGAGTGTGGATCGCGCGGCATGGCACCGGGCAGGACCACCTTGAGAGGCTGAGGGCGACATTTATAGACACAGTGCCGAAGGCGAAAAGGGCACAGTAGGGTGACTGCAGCGGCGCAGGCCCTGTGGCGCGGGCGGAAAGGCGCTGCGTCGGAAAGCTGAATGACCCTGTTGGCGGCCTTGTGTCGCGGCAACGCGGTGCGGGTAGTGCCGGCCGCTGGCCGGCAGCCGCGTGACCTGCCCGAAGATCCGGAGGTTGCCGGCCAGCGGCCGGCACTACCCCGCTGGCAAGGGGGTTCGGCCAACGTCGGGCATCACCAGGTCAGAAAATGACGTGACTCTGTCCACCGGGTACACCCTGCGGCCCAAATCGCCGCTCGTGGATTTCGCCCTGGCCGTTCGCGTCAATCAGCAGCACCGTGCTGGCGCGGGTGCCGTAATCGTCGCCCCGGATGAAGGCGGGGCTGAGCCAGCGTTCGCGCTCCAGGCCGATGCCGGTATCGGGCAGGTCGCTGTCGGCCGGGCGGTGTTCGTCGGCGAGGGCGTTCCACAGTGGGGTCAGATCCCTTTCCCCTCGGGAAAGGGATCTGACCCCGTCCTGTTCCAGCCAAGCGGAAAGCGCGTCCATCAATCGCCGTGTCTTTGGCCAGGGCGCGTCGATGGCGCCATTGGACATCCCATGTACGCCGGGGCCAAGCGTCTGTCGCTCGGCCGGGTGGTTGCCCAGGTATTCCAGGCTGTTGCCATCGGCCAGCAGCAGGTTGAAGGGGGCGTAGGCAGCGGAGATCCCGGCCAGACGCTCTATATGCGTACCCGCCGGATCGCGGCCACGCAGGTAGTCGGCCACCAGGGCGCCACGTGACGGCCCGGTCTGCGACGCCTGCGGATCGCGGACGTTGGTCACCACCGCCATCCGGCCGCCGGCACCAACGCCGGCCCAGCCGCCGCCGGAGCGCAGGTCGCGCCCGCCGATGACGGACGTCTCATCCTGCCAGGGGGCCAGGGCCGCGGTGGGGCGGGTGTGGAACTCATCACGGTTGCCAGCCATCACCAGCCGCCAGCGCGGGTGGTGCAACCAGCCAAGAGCAAGCAGGCACATGGGGCCATTGTGCCCGGTTTGCGCAGAACGGCGTCGCTTTCGGCCCGTTCTGGATGAATGCGCAGCCTATGTTTCACGCGCCGTCCACACCCCTGAACTTCCGTTCAATCTCAAAAATTGAGACGGATCAGCAACTTGTGGATAAACCTTGAACAACTCTCTAAACATTGTTGCAAGCCATTGATGCGGCTGGCGATTTCTCCTCGGAAAAGTTGTTGACAACCCTTTGGCCGCTGCTAAGGTGGGCATCAGAGGGAAATCCGGGTGTTTTGTGGATTTTCGTGGTTCAATGTTTCACCGGGCGAAGGATAAGGTGCAGGCGTCGTGTTCCAGGGCGAGACGGCCATCACAGTTGACGACAAAGGACGCATGGCGGTTCCCACCGCTCACCGCGACCTCGTTGCGCGCGTCAGCAACAACCGTCTCGTGTTGACCTACAACCCCTTCGAATCGGGCTGCCTGTGGCTGTATGCCGAGTCGGAATGGGAGCGGGTACGCGACGACGTCATGTCCAAACCCAACACACAGCGCGTCGTACGTCTGCTGCAGCAGAAGCTGGTCGGTTCAGCCGCCCACCTGGAGCTTGACGGCAACGGTCGCATCAGCATTCCCGCCAGCCACCGCGGTGCGGTGGGCATTGAGAAGAAGGCGGTATTGCTCGGTATGGGCGACAAATTCGAATTGTGGAGCGAGCAGGCGCATCGGGCCCTGATCCAGCAGACGTTGTCTGATGAGGATCTGGGTGATGGGTTGCTCGACCTGAAGTTGTGAGCCGGGGTGCCCGGATGCGCCCAGAAGCGCAGACCGGTCACCTTCCGGTGTCGCAGTCGCCGGCGGTGCATCTGCCGGTCCTGTACACCCAGGTCCTGGAAGGCCTGAGGGTGATCGAAAACGGACGTTATCTGGATGGCACGTTCGGTCGTGGCGGTCATGCACGTGGCGTGCTCACCCAGCTCGGTCCCGAGGGACGCCTGCTGGTCATGGACAAGGATCCGGAAGCCATTGCCGTTGCCGAGCGCGATTTCGCGCCGGACCCGCGCGTGTCGATCTTCCGTGGCAGCTTCGCCCAGCTGCTGCAGTGGAACGAGACCGCCGAAGGCCTGGACGGCGTGCTGTTCGACCTTGGTGTGTCCTCGCCGCAGCTGGACGTGGCCGAGCGTGGTTTCAGCTTCGGCAAGGACGGCCCGCTGGACATGCGCATGGACCCGGACAGTGGCGAAAGCGCTGCGCAGTGGCTCAACCGCGTGGAAGAGCGCGAGCTGATGGATGTGCTGTGGACCTATGGCGAAGAACGCCAGGGCCGACGCATCGCCAAGGCCATCGTGGCCCGCCGCGACAAGCAGCCGTTCTCGCGTACTGCCGAACTGGCCGAGCTGATCGCCTCGGTGATGCCGCGCGGCAAGGACAAGATCCACCCGGCCACGCGCAGCTTCCAGGCCATCCGCATCCACATCAACCGCGAGCTGGCCGATCTCGAAGCCGGGCTCGATGCGGCCGTGCAGCGGCTCAAGCCCGGTGGCCGGCTGGCGGTCATCAGCTTCCACTCGCTGGAAGACCGCATCGTCAAGCAGTACATGAACCGCCTGGCCAAGGCACCGCCGGCCAACCGCCGGCTGCCCGAGGCGCAGGTGTTCGTGCCGACGCTGGACCTGTTCGGTGGCGCCATCAAGGCCACCGACGAAGAGCTGGCGATGAACCCGCGCGCCCGCAGCGCCGTGCTGCGTGTTGCCCAGAAGCGGGAGGCCGATGCATGAGCCGGCTGCTGCTGATCATCCTGTTGGCCTGCACCGTGGCCTCGGCGATCGGCGTCGTGTTCGTGCGTCACCGTCACCGGCAGACGTTCATCGAGCTGTCGCGCGCCGAGCGTGCGCGTGATGACCTGAACATTGAATTCGGCCGCCTGCAGCTGGAGCAGGCGACCCTGGCCGAAGCCAACCGCGTGGACAGCATCGCCCGCGAAAAGCTCGGCATGAAGTTCCCCGAGGCCGCCGACGTCGTGGTGGTGCGCCCATGAGCAAGACCGGCCGCAACCGTCCCCGCAACGCCTTCAACCTGCGCCAGCGCCTGCGCTGGGTGGCCCTGGCACTCGGTCTGTGCTCGGTGTCGCTGGTCGGTCGTGCCGCCTACGTGCAGATCATCAACAGCGACTTCTACCAGCGCCAGGGCGAAGCCCGTTACCTGCGCGAACTGCCGATCAAGACCTCGCGCGGCATGATCACCGACCGCAACGGCGAGCCGTTGGCGGTGTCTACGCCGGTCGCCTCGATCTGGGTGAACCCGCAGGACCTGCTGCGATCGCCCGAGCGCATCCCCGAGCTGGCACAGGCGGTGGGCATGTCGGTGGACGAGCTGAGCAGCCGCCTGTCGCAGAAGTCGGACAAGGAATTCATGTACCTGCGTCGCCGGATCAATCCGGACGAGGCAGAGCGCGTGGTCGCCCTGAAGATTCCGGGCGTGGCGGCTCAGCGCGAGTTCCGCCGCTTCTACCCGCAGGGTGAAGCGATGGCGCACGTGCTGGGCTTCACCAACATCGACGACCGCGGCCAGGAAGGCCTGGAGCTGGCCTTCGACGAATGGCTGCGCGGCAAGCCCGGCGGCAAGCGGGTGATCCGCAACCGCAAGGGCGAGACGGTCGAGAGCGATCTGCTGCGTGCCGCCGAGCCGGGCAAGGATCTGACCCTCAGCATCGACCGCCGCATCCAGTACCTGGCTTTCAAGGAACTGCGCAACGCGCTGGTGGCCAACAAGGCGGCTGGCGGTTCGATGGTGATCATGGACGTGACCACCGGCGAGATCCTGGCCATGGTCAACCTGCCGACCTACAACCCCAATTCCGTGGGCGGTGCGGCCCCGGACACGCGCCGCAACCGCGCGGTGACGGATCTGGTCGAGCCGGGTTCGACGATGAAGCCGCTGACCATCGCCACCGCGCTGCAGGCGGGTGCGGTGACCAAGGACACCGTCATCGACACCAACCCGGGCTACATGACCCTGGGGCGTTTCACCATCCGCGATGTGCCGCGCAACAACGGCGTGTTGAACGTCACCGGCGTGATCACCCGCAGCTCGAACGTGGGCGCGGCCAAGGTCGCCGCGAAGATGCCCGACCAGGTGTTCTACGACGGTGTGCGCCGCTTCGGCTACGGCTCGGTACCGCACAGCGGCTTCCCGGGTGAGTCGGGTGGCGTGGTGCTGCGTCCGGCCCGCTGGTCGGGCACCACCAAGACCACCATGTCCTACGGCTATGGCCTGAATGTCACGCCGCTGCAGATTGCGACGGCCTATTCGGCGCTGGCCAACGGCGGCAAGTTGATCGCACCGACGTTCGTCAAAGGCCAGCGCAACGAAGGCCAGCAGATCATCGATGAGAACGTCGCCAAGCAGGTGGTGGCGATGATGGAAACGGTGGTCACCCAGGGCGGCGCCAAGCAGGCAGCGGTGCTGGGTTATCGCGTGGCCGGCAAGACCGGTACCGCGCGCAAGACCGGCCCTGGCGGTTACGAGCGTGGCCACTACAACGCGCTGTTCGCGGGCGTGGTGCCGGCCACCAATCCGCGTTTTGCCACCGTCATCGTCATCAACGACCCGCAGGGTGGCAAGTTCTACGGCGGCCTGGTGTCGGCGCCGGTCTATCACAACGTGATGGAAGGCACGCTGCGCCTGATGGACGTGCCGCTGGACGATCTGCAGTCGTGGCTGGCTGCCCAGCAGTCCGGAAAGATCGGGCATTCGGCCTCGGTGCTGCCGCTGCCGCCGGCCGAAGCCGCGCTGCCGGTGGATGCCGCCGCTGAATTCGATGCCGCGCTGCCCAGCGCGCAATCCCATGTGCCACCCGCTACGGGAGGCACGCAATGAGTCCTTCGATGTTGCTTTCGCAGTTGCTTCCGGACGTGGCCCTGGCGGGCCATGATCCCGTTTTGACCGGCCTGGTGCTGGACAGCCGTGCCGTGCGCCCCGGCAATGCCTTCGTCGCCATCGCCGGCTTCGGCGCGCATGGCCTGGGCTTTGTCGAGCAGGCGCGCGCAGCCGGTGCCGGCGCGATCCTGTTTGAAGCGCCGGCGCCCGCCGAACTGCCTGCACCGGCCGATGCCATCGCCGTGCCGGGCCTGCGTGCGCGGCTGGGTGCGATGGCCGACCAGTTCCATGGCGCGCCGTCGCGGGCGATGACCATGGTTGGCGTGACCGGCACCAACGGCAAGACCTCCACCGTGCAGCTGCTGGCCCAGGCCTGGCATCTGCTCGGTACGCCCAGTGGCAGTATCGGCACGTTGGGCGCCGGACTTTATGGTGCCGTCGAACCGACTGGTTTCACCACCCCGCTGGTGCTGCAGATGCATGCGCTGCTGGCGCAGCTGCGCGACGACGGCGCGCGTGCGGTGGCGATGGAAGTCAGCTCGCATGCGCTGGACCAGGGCCGCGTGGATGCCGTGCACTACGACGTGGCAGTGTTCACCAATCTCACCCGCGATCACCTTGATTACCACGGCGACATGGCCAGCTACGGCGCGGCCAAGGCGCGGTTGTTCCATCGTCCGGGCCTGAAGGCGGCGGTGATCAATCTTGACGATGCGTTCGGTCGCCAGCTGTTCGCCGGCCTGCCGGCGGGTGTGCAGGCGATCGGCCTGAGCTCGCGCGGTGCCGACGGCGCCAACCTGCGCGCCGACGCACTGCAGCTGGATGGTCGCGGCATCGGTTTCGACCTGATCATCGATGGCCAGCGCGCTGCAGTGCAGTCGCCGCTGCTGGGCCGCTTCAACGTGGACAACCTGTTGGCCGTGGCCGGCAGCCTGCATGCGCTGGGCCAGCCGCTGCCGCGCATCGCCGAGGTGCTGTCGGCGCTGCAGCCGATCCGTGGCCGCATGAACCGCCTCGGCGGCGAAGACGGCCTGCCGACCGTGGTGGTTGATTACGCACATACCCCCGACGCGCTGGAACAGGCACTGGACAGCCTGCACGGTCACCTGCAGGGCACGCTGTTCTGCGTGTTCGGCTGCGGTGGCGAGCGCGATACCGGCAAGCGCCCGCAGATGGCCGCCATTGCCGAACGCCTGGCCAACCAGGTCATCGTCACCGACGACAACCCGCGTGGCGAAGATGGCGACGTGATCGTGGCCGACATCCTGGCGGGTTTCGCTGATACCTCCACCGTGACCGTGCAGCGCAACCGCGCGCGCGCGATCGGCCTGGCGGTGAAGCGCGCCGGTGACGGCGACATCATCCTGATCGCCGGCAAGGGCCACGAGCCGTACCAGGAAGTGAATGGCGTGCGCCATGACTTCGACGACACCGAAGTGGCCGCTGCTGCACTGGCCGCCAAGGTCGGTGTGCTTTCGGCGACGCGCATGGATGCGCTAGTGGCCCGGCCGCAGGACGCGGAAGAGGGCCCACAGGCCGGGGAGGGCGCGGCATGAAGCGCACCCTGCTTTCGCTGATCGCGCACTGGGCCGGTGGCGAGATCCACGGCGACGACGTGGCCATCGATGCCATCAGCAATGATACCCGCAGCCTTGGCCCGGGCAGCCTGTACGTGGCGCTGCGTGGCGAACGCTTCGACGGCCATGACTTCGCCGCTGACGCGCAGGCACGTGGCGCCAGCGCGCTGCTGGTCGAGCGCCTGCTGCCGCTGGACCTGCCGCAGGTGCTGGTGGCCGACAGCGAGCGCGCGCTGGCGAAGATCGCCGCCGGCATGCAGCGTGACCGTGCGACCGAACTGTTCGCCATCACCGGCAGCAACGGCAAGACCAGCGTGAAGAGCCTGCTGCTGGCGATCCTGCAGCAGGTGGCGCAGCACGCGCACAAGGTGGTCTACGCCAACCCGGGCAACCGCAACAACGAGATCGGCCTGCCGCTGGCGGTGATCGACGCACCGGAAGATGCCGACTACGCCGTCTACGAGATGGGCGCCGGCAAGCCGGGCGACATCGCTTACCTGACCGACATCGCGCGCCCGCGATACGCCCTGGTCAACAACATCGCCGCGGCCCACCTGGAGCGGATGGGCAGCCTGCTCGGCGTGGCCGTGACCAAGGGCGCGATCTACGCCGCGCTGCCGGCCGATGGTGTTGCGGTGATCAACGTCGACGACGCCTACGGGCGCTGGTTCGAACAGCATTTCATCGGTACCCCGGCACGTTGCCGGGTGCTGCGCTATGGCCTGGAACACACCGCCGACGTCACCGCGCGCGACATCCGCGCCGGTGCGCAGGGCAGCCGCTTCACCCTGGTCACGCCGATGGGCGAGGCGGGCGTGGTGCTGGGTCTGCCGGGCCGCCACAACATCAGCAATGCACTGGCCGCCGCCAGCCTGGCGCTTGCCGCTGGCATAGAGCTGTCACTGGTGGCTACCGGCCTGGCCGAAGCGCAGCCGGTGCCGGGCCGCCAGATCGCCCATCAGCTGCACAACGGCGCGGTGTTGGTGGACGACAGCTACAACGCCAATCCCGGTTCGCTGGCAGCTGCCATCGACGCGCTGGCCGCCGCACCGGAAGAGGGCTGGCTGGTGCTGGGCGATATGCGCGAGCTGGGTCCCGATGCCGAGGCGCTGCATGCACAGGCGGGTATCCGCGCGCGTGCCGCCGGCCTCAAGCGCCTGTATGCACTGGGCCCGCTCAGTGCCGCCGCTGCCGCCGCGTTTGGCGAGGGCGGACGCCATTTCACCACCCATGACGCGCTGTCGCAGGCGTTGAAGGACGAGCTGCACGCTGGCGTGCGCTGCCTGGTCAAGGGTTCCCGTGGCAGCGCCATGGACACGATTGTCAAAGCGCTGCTGGCGCAAGGAGAGGAATCCCCGCATGTTGTATGAACTGGCTCGATGGTTGCAGCAGTTGGAGAGCCTGTTCGGGCTGTTCAACTACCAGACGTTCCGCGCCATCCTTGCCGCGTTGACGGCGCTGTTCCTGTCGCTGTGGCTCGGCCCGGCGATGATCCGCAAGCTTGCCCAGTTCAAGGGTGGCCAGCCGATCCGCAAGGACGGCCCGCAGACCCATTTCTCCAAGGCCGGTACGCCGACCATGGGCGGTTCGCTGATCCTGCTTACCGTCACCCTGTCGGTGCTGATGTGGGCCGACCTGCGCAACCGCTACGTGTGGCTGGTGCTGGCGGTGATGCTGTGCTTCGGCGCCATCGGCTGGTACGACGACTGGATCAAGATCGTCCGTCGCGACCCGAACGGCCTGAAGTCGCGTTGGAAGTACCTGCTGCAGTCGATTTTCGGTCTGGCTGCGGGCATCTTCCTGCTGCAGACCGCCGATGTGCCGGCGGCGTTGACCTTCTACATCCCGATGTTCAAGTCGGTGGCGCTGCCGTTGGCTGGCGTCGGCTTCGTGGCCATCGCTTACTTCTGGATCGTCGGCTTCTCCAACGCGGTCAACCTGACCGATGGCTTGGACGGCTTGGCGATCATGCCCACCGTACTGGTGGCTTGCGGCCTGGGCGTGTTCGCCTATGCCTCGGGCAACGTGGTGTTCGCCAACTACCTGCAGATCCCGCAGATTCCGGGCGCTGGTGAGCTGGTCATCATCTGCGCGGCGATTGCCGGCGCAGGGCTGGGCTTCCTCTGGTTCAACACCTACCCGGCCATGGTGTTCATGGGCGATATCGGCGCGCTGTCGCTGGGCGCGGTGCTGGGCACCATCGCGGTGATCACCCGCCAGGAACTGGTGCTGGTGATCATGGGCGGCGTGTTCGTCATCGAAACGCTTTCGGTGATGATCCAGGTCGCCTCGTTCAAGCTGACCGGCAAGCGCGTGTTCCGCATGGCGCCGATCCACCACCACTTCGAGCTGAAGGGCTGGCCGGAGCCGCGCGTGATCGTGCGCTTCTGGATCATCTCCGTCGTGCTGGTGCTGATCGGCCTGGCCACGTTGAAGGTACGCTGATGAATGACCTGTCGCACCAGGCAACACGCCTTGAGGCCATCGGTGGCAGCTACGACAAGTGGCTGCTCGGCGCGATGATCGCGCTCACCGGGCTGGGCGTGGTGATGGTCGCGTCGAGCTCGATCGCATTGATGAGCAGCCCGTTCTACTACCTCAACCGCCACCTGATCTTCCTGGCGGTCGGCATCGTGCTGGCCATCCTGGCCGCGCGTACCGAGCTGAAGACCATCGAGCAGTACAACCAGATGCTGTTGCTGGGCTGCTTCGCGCTGCTGGTGGTGGTGTTCGTTCCTGGCCTGGGCAGCAGCGTCAACGGTGCCCGCCGCTGGATCAACCTGGGCATCTCCAAGTTCCAGACGGTCGAAGCGGTGAAGGTGCTCTACATCGTCTGGCTGTCCAGCTACCTGGTGCGTTTCCGCGACGAGGTCAACGCCACCTGGCCTGCGATGCTCAAGCCGCTGGGCGTGGCCGGTGCGCTGGTGGTACTGCTGCTGCTGCAGCCCGACTTCGGTTCGTCCACCCTGTTGCTGGCGATCACCGCCGGCATGCTGGTGCTGGGCGGGGTGAACATGCCGCGCATGTCGATGCCGGTGGTGATCGGCCTGGTCGGCATGAGCGCGCTGGCGATCATCGAGCCCTACCGCATGCGCCGCATCACCTCCTTCCTCGACCCGTGGGCCGACCAGCAGGGCGACGGCTACCAGCTGTCCAACGCGCTGATGGCGGTGGGCCGCGGTGAGTGGACCGGCGTCGGCCTGGGCAACTCGGTGCAGAAACTGTACTACCTGCCCGAGGCACACACCGATTTCATCTTCTCGGTCACCGCCGAGGAATTCGGTTTCCTGGGCACCTGCACGATCGTGGCGCTGTATGCGCTGCTGGTTGGCCGCACGTTCTGGCTGGGCATGCGCTGCGTGGAAATGAAGCGCCACTTCTCCGGCTACATCGCCTTCGGCATCGGCCTGTGGATCAGCATGCAGACCTTCGTTTCGATCGGCGTGAACCTGGGCATCCTGCCGACCAAGGGCCTGACCCTGCCGCTGATTTCGTCGGGTGGTTCGTCGGTGCTGATGACCTGTGTGGCGATGGGCCTGCTGCTGCGCGTGTCCTATGAACTCAAGCGTGCCGAACGCCGCCAGGCCGTGCGCATGGGCGCTGCCGACGACGTGACTGGCCCGGCTCCGGCCGATGCGCCGACCGCACCGGTGGCAAAGAACGTGCCGATGGCTGCTGAACCGGCCGCGGCCGAGTCGGCTGCCGTGCGCGGCACCAGCCGCCTGCAGTCGCGCGTCGAACCTACCTTCGGGAGGCTCGGATGAGTGCTGTCCAGAACAATGCTCGGCCGGTGATGATCCTGGCCGGTGGTACCGGCGGGCACATCTTCCCGGGCCTGGCCGTGGCCCGCGTGCTGCGCGCGCGTGGCGTGCCGGTCACCTGGATGGGCGCCGCTGGCGCAATGGAAACCCGTCTGGTTCCGCAGCACGACATCCACATCGATACGCTGGCCATCACCGGTCTGCGCGGCAAGGGCAAGCTGGCCCTGCTGGCTGCGCCGTGGCGCCTGATGCGCGCGCTGCGTGCCGCCGGCCTGATCATCCGTGATCGCCAGCCGCGTGCGGTGGTCGCTTTCGGTGGCTTCGCCTCCGGCCCCGGTGGCATGGCCGCGCGCCTGCACGGCCTGCCGCTGATCGTGCACGAACAGAACCGCGCGCCGGGCCTGACCAACCGCATCCTGTCGCGCTACGCGCGCCGCCTGCTGACCGGTTTCCCGGGAACCTTCGCTGCACGCGAGGAATTCGTGGGCAATCCAGTGCGCGCCGAAATCGCCGCCGTCGCGCCGCCGGAACAGCGGCTGGCCGATCGCAGCGGTCCGCTGCGGCTGCTGGTGCTGGGCGGCAGCCAGGGTGCTCGCGCGCTCAACAGTGGCGTGCCGCAGGCACTGGCCGCACTCGGTACGCAGGTGCCGGTGGTGGTGCGTCACCAGAGTGGCGAGAAGCTGCATGCCGAAGCGGTCGAGGCCTATGCCAAGGCCGGCGTGCAGGGCGAAGTGACGCCGTTCATCGCCGACATGGCCGAAGCTTTCGCCTGGGCCGACCTGGTGGTGTGCCGTTCCGGCGCATCCACGCTGGCCGAACTCTGTGCGGTCGGCATCGGCAGCGTGCTGGTGCCATTCCCCGCCGCCGTCGACGATCACCAGACCCGCAATGCGGAATACCTGGTCGAGCGCGACGCGGCCGTGTTGCTGAAGCAGGACGAAACACTGGCAGCCGGCATTGCCGCGCTGCTGCGTGATCTGTCCGAAAATCCCGCCCGCCGCATGCAGATGGCGCAAGCCGCGCGTGCCCTGGCCAAGGTCGATGCCGCCGAGCGCATCGCCGATATCATTCTCGAGGAAGCTGTATGAAGAAGGCACGCTCCAGCGCCTGCCCTGCGCGAGGCCGCGCATGATCCGCCGCCTGCATGACACCAACGATCTGGTGCGCGCATTCCCGCGCGTGCATTTCGTCGGCATCGGTGGCACCGGCATGAGCGGCATCGCCGAAGTGATGCTGACGCTGGGCTATGAAGTGTCCGGTTCGGACAACGCCGACAACGCTGCCACCCGCCGTCTGGCCGGGCTGGGCGCGCGCATCATGCGCGGGCATTCCGCCGCCAATGTGCTGGGTACCGACTGCGTGGTGGTCTCCAGCGCGATCCGCGAGGACAACCCGGAGCTGATGGAAGCGCGCAGCCAGCGCATTCCGATCATGCCGCGCGCGGCGATGCTGGCCGAACTGATGCGTTTCCGCCGCGGTATTGCCGTGGCCGGTACCCATGGCAAGACCACCACCACCAGCCTGACCGCTGCGGTGCTGAGCGAAGGCGGGCTGGACCCGACCTTCGTGATCGGTGGTCAGCTGCTGGCGGCCGGTGCCAACGCCAAGCTCGGCGGTGGCCAGTGGCTGGTGGCCGAGGCCGACGAGAGCGACGGCAGCTTCCTGCGCCTGAATCCGTTGATGTCGATCATCACCAACATCGATTCCGATCATCTGGAGAACTACGGCAACGACTTCGCCCGCGTGCAGGCAGCGTTCGCCGAATTCCTGCAGCGCCTGCCGTTCTACGGCCTGGCGGTGCTGTGCATCGACGACCCGGAAGTGGCCGCACTGGCTGCCAAGACGCCGCGCCACGTGATGAGCTACGGCATGAGCCCGCAGGCCGATGTGCGCGCCGAGAACGTGGTGCAGGAAGGTTCGCGCATGCGCTTCACCCTGCGCCTGCCGCAGGGCACCAGCCAGGAAGTGGTGTTGGCGCTGCCGGGCAAGCACAACGTGCTCAATGCGCTGGCCGCTGCGGCGGTGGGTTGGCAGCTGGGTGTGTCTCCGGACACGATCGCGCGTGCGCTGGCCAGCTTTGCTGGCGTCGGTCGCCGCTTCAACGATCTGGGCGAAGTGACCACCGCCAACGGTGCCAAGGTCCGCATCATCGACGACTACGGTCACCATCCGAGCGAGCTGGAAGCGGTGTTCGCTGCCGCCCGTGGCGGCTGGGCTGACAAGCGTCTGGTGGTGGCCTTCCAGCCGCACCGTTACAGCCGTACCCGCGATCAGTTCGACAAGTTCGCCGCCGTGCTGTCGAGCGTCGATGCGCTGGTTCTGAGCGAGGTCTATCCGGCCGGTGAAGAGCCGATCGCCGGTGCCGATTCGCATGCGCTGGCCCGCGCCATCCGTGCGCGTGGCCGCAGTGAGCCGGTGGTGGTCGGCAAGGCGTCCGAACTCGCCACCGTGCTGCCGGACGTGCTGCAGGACGGTGATCTGCTGCTGATGATGGGGGCCGGCGACATCGGCGCCGTTGCCAGCCACATTGCAGTGGAAGGCTTCAAGGCGGAGGGCGAGGCGTGAGCACGCTGACCTTCCCGCCGCTGCGCAGCACCGATCCGGCCGTGTTCGGCCGCGTCGCCGTGCTGCTCGGTGGCAGCTCCAGCGAACGTGAAGTGTCCTTGGATTCGGGCCGCAACGTACTTGAAGCACTGCAGTCGCGTGGCGTCGATGCGGTCGCCATCGATGGCATTCCGGCGCTGGCCAAGGCGCTGGCAGCCGGCGGCATCGATCGCGTGTTCAACATCCTGCACGGCCACAACGGTGGTGGTGAGGACGGCATCGTGCAGGGTCTGATGGATGCGTTCGGCGTGCCCTACACCGGTTCCAACGTGCTGGGCTCGGCGTTGAGCATGGACAAGATCCGCACCAAGCAGGTGTGGCTGTCGCTGGGCCTGCCGACCCCGCAGTACCGGAAGGTCGATGCGTCCACCGTGCATGCGCTGGCGGCCGAGCTCGGTCTGCCGGTGGTGGTCAAGCCGGCCAATGAAGGTTCCAGCGTAGGCATCAGCCGGGTCACCGACGACGCCGGCCTGGACGAAGCCGTGGCCCTGGCCGCGCGCTACGACGGCCAGCTGCTGATGGAACAGATGGTGGTCGGTGACGAACTGACCGTCGCCATCCTGGGCGATGTCGCGCTGCCGTCGATCCGCATCGTGCCCAAGGGCCAGTGGTACGACTACAACGCCAAGTACATCGCCGAAGACACCCAGTACCTGTGCCCCGGCCTGGACGGTGATGACGAAGAAGAGATCCGCCGCATCGCGCTGGCGGCCTTCCGCGCCGCGGGTTGCCGTGGCTGGGGTCGTGTGGATGTGATGCGTGACCGCGTCAGCGGCCGCTTCTTCCTGCTGGAAGTGAACACGGCGCCGGGCATGACCAGCCATTCGCTGGTGCCCAAGGCGGCCGGGCAGGCCGGCATCAGCTTCGAGGAGCTGGTGTGGCGCGTGCTGGAACAGACCCTGGAGGCATCGCACGCATGAACGCGGTGCTGCGTATCTTTGTCTGGCTGTTGGCACTGTCGGTGGTTGCACTGCCGGTGGTGGCCGTGGTCAATGGCTGGGTCGGCGCCGAGCGCTGGCCGCTGGCGAAGCTGCGCGTGCACGGTGAGTTCAAGCGGGTGCCGCCGGAGCAGTTGCAGCAGGTGCTGCTGCCGTATGCACATGCCGGTTTCTTCGCGGTGAAGCTGCAGGACGCGCAGGACGCACTGGAAAAGCTGCCGTGGGTGGAAAGCGCGCAGGTGCGCAAGCAGTGGCCGGATGTGCTGGAAGTGACGCTGGTCGAGCACAAGCCGTTCGCGCGCTGGGGCGAAGGTCGCCTGCTGTCCGAGCAGGGCAAGCTGTTCCCCACGCCGAAGAAGCTGGCCGACCTGCAGCTGCCCGAGCTGGATGGCCCGGACAGCCAGACCGAAGAAGTGGTCAAGCTCTACAACGATTCGCGTGCGCTGTTCGCGCCGGCTGGCGTCGATGTGCGCCGGCTGACCATGGACGCGCGCGGCAGCTGGTCGCTGCTGCTGAGCAACGGCACTGAAGTGGTGGTCGGCCGCGATGACGCGCGTTCGCGCCTGCAGCGCTTCGTGCGCGTGCTGCCGCAGCTGGCCAACCAGGCCGCGCCGATCGAGCGCGCCGACCTCCGATATACCAATGGTTTCACGCTGAGCTGGGGCACTCCGGCCGCCCCCGCCAATGCACCGGGCACCCCGGCAAGAAGGACGCAGGAAAGAACATGAATCGCAAGGGTGACAAATCGCTGATCGTCGGCCTGGATATCGGCACCTCCAAGGTGGTGGCGCTGGTGGGCGAGTATTCGCCGGGCAACCCGATCGAAGTGATCGGCATCGGCTCCCATGAGTCGCGCGGCCTCAAGCGCGGCGTGGTGGTGGATATCGAATCGACCGTGCAGTCGATCCAGCGCGCGGTTGAAGAAGCCGAGCTGATGGCCGGCTGCGAGATCCGCTCGGTGTACGCCTCCATCTCCGGCAACCACGTGCAGTGCAAGAATTCGCCCGGCATCGTGCCGATCCGCGACGGCGAAGTGACCTGGGGTGACCTGGATCGCGTGCTCGATGCGGCCAAGGCGGTTGCGATTCCGGCCGACCAGAAGATCCTGCATGCGATCCCGCGCGAGTACGTGCTGGACGACTCGCAGGAAGGCATCCGTAATCCCGTCGGCATGACCGGCGTGCGCCTGGAGGTGCACGCGCACCTGGTGGTGTGCGCGCAGTCGGCCGCCGCCAACATCAGCAAGTGCGTGCAGCGCTGCGGCCTGCAGGTGGACGACCTGGTGCTGTCCTCGCTGGCCTCCAGCGTGGCGGTGCTGACCGCCGACGAGCGCGAGCTGGGCGTGGTGCTGGTCGACATGGGCGCCGGTACTACCGACATCGCGGTGTTCGTGCAGGGCGCGATCTGCCACACCGCCTCGCTGCCGATCGCCGGCGACCACGTGACCAACGACATCGCGCACATGCTGCGCACGCCGACCCCGGAAGCCGAGCAGATCAAGGTGCGCTACGCGTGTGCCCTGGCCCAGCTGGCTACCGCCGAGGAGAGCATCCAGGTGCCGTCGGTCGGTGATCGTCCGCCGCGCCGCATGCCGCGCCACGCGCTGGCGCAGGCAGTGCAGGGCCGCTACGAAGAGATCTTCGAAATGGTGCAGGCCGAACTGCGCCGCTCCGGCTTCGAGGAACTGGTGCGTGCCGGCATGGTGCTGACCGGTGGTGCCTCGAAGATGGAAGGCGTGGTCGAACTGGCCGAGGAAATGCTGCAGATGCCGGTGCGCGTGGGCATTCCGCAGCACGTCACCGGTCTGGGCGAAGTAGTGGGCAACCCGGTGCATGCCACCGGCGTGGGCCTGCTGCTGATGGGCAGCCAGATCGAGCATCCGCGCCGGCCGTCGCTGCCGACTGGCCGCGCTGGAAGCATGTTCAAGAAACTCAAGACCTGGTTCCGCGGCGAATTCTGACGCGGAACCTGCACTACCCGGGCTCGCCCGGTTGCAACACCGGCAACACGACGCAACACCGGCAACACATAACCCACACAGCCGCAACGACGGCATGCAGCACGAAGGCAGGACGCCCGAAGGCCCATGCAATCGAAAGCGGATACAACGAGGACACGGACATGGCGCATTTTGAACTGATCGAAAAGATGGCACCCAATGCGGTGATCAAGGTGGTTGGCGTGGGTGGCGGCGGCGGCAATGCCGTGGCACACATGGTCAACTCGGCAGTGGATGGCGTGGAATTCATCACCGCCAACACCGACTCGCAGGCCATCAAGAATTGTGGTGCCAAGCTGCAGCTGCAGCTGGGTACCAATGTCACCAAGGGCCTGGGCGCAGGCGCGAATCCGGAAGTCGGCCGCCAGGCTGCGCTGGAAGACCGTGAGCGCATCATGGACGCGCTGCAGGGCGCGGACATGGTGTTCATCACCGCTGGCATGGGCGGTGGCACCGGTACCGGCGCTGCGCCGGTGGTGGCACAGCTGGCCAAGGAGATGGGCATCCTGACCGTCGCCGTGGTCACCAAGCCGTTCCCGTTCGAAGGCCGTCGCCGCATGCAGGTCGCGCTGAAGGGCATCGAAGAACTGAGCCAGCACTGCGACTCGCTGATCACCATTCCCAACGAGAAGCTGATCACCGTGCTGGGTCGCAACGCGACCATGATCCAGGCCTTCCGTGCCGCCAACGACGTGCTGCAGGGCGCCGTGCAGGGCATCGCCGACCTGATCGTGCGTCCGGGCCTGATCAACGTCGACTTTGCCGACGTGCGCACCGTCATGTCCGAAATGGGCCTGGCGATGATGGGTACCGGTACCGCCCGCGGCGATGACCGCGCGCAGGCTGCGGCCGAGTCGGCCATCCAGAACCCGCTGCTGGACGATGTGAACCTGGCCGGCGCCAACGGCATCCTGGTCAACATCACCGCCGGTGCCGACTTCACCATGGCCGAGTTCGACGAGATCGGCCGCACCATCGACGGCTTCGCTTCGGAAGACGCGACCGTGGTGGTGGGTACCGTGCTCGATCCGGACATGCAGGACGAAGTGCGCGTGACCGTGGTCGCCACGGGTCTGAACCGCGTCTCGGCCAGCAAGACCCAGCGTCCGGGCGAGCGTGCACCGATCAAGCTGGTCCGCAACGCCACCACCGGCCAGCCGGAGTTCGGCGAGTTCGACAACGGCGGTGATGCGGTGTCCAAGGCCGTCGGCGGCATGGGCCTGGGCCTGCGTCGGGCCAGCAGCGACAGCGTGGCAGCTTCCACCCCGTCGGCTCCGGCCTCCTCGGCCCCGGCCGCGGCGGAACTGCCGAACGATTACCTGGACATCCCGGCGTTCCTGCGCCGCCAGGCGGACTGATCGACGCTGCCCGGGGCTTGTCCCCCCCGGGTTGCGCCACCATGTCCTGAAAACGCGGGCGCCGGGCCAGGATGGGCCCGGCCGCCCTGCTTCACGCGCGTCCTACCGGCGCGCCGGTGTGTCCTGCCGGCGTTTCAGTCGGGGTAGGGGACCCTGCGTGTTAATCTAATGTGTCACTTCCGGTCGTCCCCCCATGATCCAGCAACGCACCCTCAAGAACACGATCCGCGCCACCGGCGTAGGCCTGCACAGCGGTGACAAGGTCTACATGACCCTGCGTCCGGCGCCGGTCAACCATGGCATCGTGTTCCGGCGCGTGGACCTGGACCCGGTGGTGGAAGTACCTGCGAAGGCCGAGCTGGTCACCGAAGTGACCCTGTGCACCGGCCTGACCTGCAACGACGCCAAGATCCAGACCGTCGAACACCTGATGTCGGCCCTGGCCGGCCTGGGTGTGGACAACATCATTGTCGAACTGTCCTCGGCCGAGCTGCCGATCATGGACGGTTCGTCCGGCCCGTTCGTGTTCCTCCTGCAGTCGGCAGGCATCGTGGAACAGGACGCGCCCAAGCGCTTCATCCGCGTGCTGAAGACCGTGGAAGTGACCGAGGGCGACAAGATGGCCCGCTTTACCCCTTACGAGGGTTACAAGCTGGGCTTCACCATCCAGTTCGACCACCCGATGATTCCGGCCAAGCAGTCGCGACAGGAAATCGAGTTCTCGACGATGGCCTACACCAAGGAAATTTCCCGCGCGCGCACCTTCGGGTTCATGCGCGATCTGGAATACATGCGCGAGCGCAACCTCGGTCTGGGCGGTTCGATGGACAACGCCATCGTGCTCGATGAGTTCCGCGTGCTCAACGAAGACGGCCTGCGCTACGCCGACGAATTCGTGCGCCACAAGATCCTCGACGCGATCGGCGACCTCTATCTGGCCGGCGGCCAGGTGCTGGGCGCCTACGAGGGCTTCAAGTCCGGCCACGCGCTCAACAACAAGCTGGTGCGGGCGCTGATGGCCGATGCCACCGCCTGGGAATGGGTCACTTACGACTCGCCCGCGGTTGCGGACCCCGTGGTGTACGCCACGCCGGCGTATGCCTGATTTCGCAGGCTATTGATTTCAAAGACAAAAACGCCGCCTTCCAGGGCGGCGTTTACGTTTCCGGTATTCCTTCAGGCGCTGGCGCATCCGGTGACGCGACGGTCGGGCCGAAGTCACGGTTTTGTGAACCTGTTGGATCGGAAGCCTGAATTTAACGTTGTTTTAACAACAATCTAACGACTGGCCCCCCGGGGCCAGCTAGGATGCGATCCGGCCCCCGAAATGTTTCACGCTGCGGTGACACGCGCGACGGGGAGTGGAGCAGGACGCTCCGCTGCTTTCAGGTTTCCCGCTTCGGTTTCGAAGGAAGGTCCTGCAGAGCTGCCAAGGCGTCGCGTAGCCCTTTGTGCGTGGCGGCTGAAACTGCGTGGGGTCCATTCCGGTTGTCGAGCGCTGGGGAGCGCGTGGGAGTGGGAGACGCAGTCTTGACGGTCACCTTGGTGGCCTTCAGCCCGATGGACCGGGCCGCGTCGAGCAACTGGGCTTCGGCAAGCCGCAACTTGGCATGCCAGACCGGGGACTCGACGAGAAAAACGAGGTGTTCCCCGTCCACATTGGCCAGCCGGCAACGGCTGCGCAGAGGTGGCGGCAACTGGGGGCGCAACTGACGGTCCAGCGCGTCGAGCCACATGGCACGCCGCAGCGGGTTCCCGCTTTTGTCCGCCATCACTACATCCAGGGCCGGTTTCGGTCTGGATGCGGGACGAACGCTGGATTTCGGCTCAGACATGAAAACTCACTGATGGCATTTAAAAAGATCGTAATCAAAACGCGTGAAGGACAGGCCAAATCGGCGCTCACGCGTTTGCGGTTCTACTTCGAGGACCGCCCCCGAGCCCTGCTGGGCAGCGTGCTCGGCGCAGGTTGCATTATCGGCCTTGCCGGCGGCATTGGTGCCAGCGCGCTCAATGATTCGCGCCTGCAGGCCAAGGTCGACCGCCAGGAGGCCGAGCTGGCCAAGGTCCAGCGCGATGCGCAGACCCAGGTCAACGCGCTGGCCGCCCGCCTCGGCGAGCTGCAGGCACAGGCCACCCGCCTGAACGCCCTGGGCGAGCGACTGACCCAGATGGGCAAGCTGGAAGACGGCGAATTCGACTTCAACGAGACCCCCGGCCTCGGTGACGGCGATGCCGGCGGCCCGACCGCCGACATCCCGGTGAAGGACGTCAACGCCGACTTACAGGTGCTGGAGCAGCGCTTCGCTGCTTCAGGCCGCCAGTTGTCGGTGATGGAATCGCTGATGTTCGACCACCAGCTGCAGCAGAACGCCGTGCCTTCGCGCATGCCGATCCGCAACAGCTACGTCACTTCCGGCTTCGGTACCCGCGCCGATCCGTTCGGTCGCGGTGCCGCTACCCACAAGGGCATGGACTTCCACGCCCGCGTCGGTGACCCGGTGATGTCGGTGGCCGACGGCGTGGTCAGCTTCTCCGGGGTCAAGGGCGGCTACGGCAACGTGGTTGATGTTGACCACGGTAATGGCTACGTCACCCGCTACGCGCACAATTCGCGCTTGGTGGTGAAGGTCGGCGATCTCGTCCGCGCCGGCCAGGAAGTGGCCAAGGCCGGTTCCACCGGTCGTTCGACCGGCGCCCACGTGCACTTCGAAGTGTGGGAGAACGGCAACGTGGTCAACCCGCGCAAGTTCCTCGGCGATGGCGGAAATACCCCGGTCGGGCGCATCACCCGCGGTTGATCCACGGGTCGGATCCCTTCCGCGCCGCGGAGGGGCTCTGACCCGATCCGGATGAGGGCTGGGGTCAGAGCCCTCTCGCCGTGGCGAAGGGGATCCGACCCCGTATCCCGCCGCATCTTTGCCGATTCCGCGACGATTGCGACCCGATGGCGCTTGATGCAGGGTTGAAACCCCAGCGGCCCATCCCAAGCTACAATGGGTGTTGCCATCGACAGGGCGCCAGGCGCCCTGTTTCGTTTGCGGCGGACGGATCCTCCCGGAGCCGTGCGGCATTCCCATCCAACCCGGTTCCTTCAATGATCAACAGCCTGCTTACCCGCGTATTTGGCAGTCGTAATGAACGACAGCTGCGCCAGCTCAACCGCATCGTCGCCAAGATCAATGCGCTGGAGCCGGAGATCGAGAAGCTTTCCGACGAGCAGCTGCAGGCCAAGACGCCGGAGTTCAAGCAGCGCATTGCCGGTGGTGAAGCCTTGGACAAGGTGTTGCCGGAAGCCTTCGCGGTCTGCCGCGAAGCCGGTCGCCGCGTGCTGGGCATGCGCCACTACGACGTGCAGCTGATCGGCGGCATGGTGCTTCACCTGGGCAAGATCGCAGAAATGCGCACCGGTGAAGGCAAGACCCTGGTGGCAACCCTGCCGGTGTACCTCAACGCGCTGGAAGGCAAGGGCGTGCACGTGGTCACGGTGAACGACTACCTGGCCCGTCGCGACGCCGCGCAGATGGGCAAGCTGTACAACTGGCTCGGCCTGAGCGTGGGCGTGGTCTACCCGGGCATGCCGCACAGCGACAAGCGTGAAGCCTATGGTTCGGACATCACCTACGGCACCAACAACGAATTCGGTTTCGACTACCTGCGCGACAACATGGCGCTGTCCAAGGCTGACCGCTACCAGCGCGGCCTGCACTACGCCATCGTCGACGAAGTCGACTCCATCCTGATCGACGAAGCGCGTACCCCGCTGATCATCTCCGGCCCGGCCGACGATTCCCCGGAGCTGTACATCCGCGTCAACCGCATCGTGCCGAACCTGGTCAAGCAGGAAGCGGAAGACGGCGAGGGCGACTTCTGGGTCGACGAGAAGGGCAAGCAGGTGCACCTGTCCGAAGCGGGCATGGAGCACGCCGAGCAGCTGCTGGTCGACGCCGGCATCCTCGATGCCGAGACCGAAGGCCTGTACGCGGCGCAGAACCTGACCGTGGTCCATCACCTCAACGCCGCGCTGCGCGCGCACGCCATCTACCAGCGTGATGTGGACTACATCGTGCGCGATGGCGAAGTGGTCATCGTCGACGAATTCACCGGCCGTACCCTGGCCGGCCGCCGCTGGTCCGATGGCCTGCACCAGGCGGTGGAAGCGAAGGAAGGCGTGCCGGTCCAGCGCGAGAATCAGACGCTGGCGAGCATCACCTTCCAGAACCTGTTCCGCATGTACAAGAAGCTGTCCGGCATGACCGGTACGGCCGATACCGAAGCGTTCGAATTCCAGAGCATCTACGGCCTGGAAGTGGTGGTGATCCCGACCAACCGTCCGACCATCCGCAAGGACAGCCCGGACCAGGTGTTCCTCAACCGCAAGGGCAAGTTCAATGCGGTGCTGGCCGACATTGAAGAATGCGCCAAGCGTGGCCAGCCGGTGCTGGTGGGTACCACCTCGATCGAAACCTCGGAAATGCTGTCCGAGCACCTGCGCAAGGCGGGTGTGAAGCACGAAGTGCTCAACGCCAAGCAGCATGACCGCGAAGCGACCATCGTCGCCAACGCCGGTCGTCCGGCCGCCGTGACCATCGCCACCAACATGGCCGGTCGCGGTACCGACATCGTGCTGGGCGGTTCGCTGGAAGCGGAAATCCACGAGCTGGGCGAAGGCGCGACCGACGAGCAGAAGGCGGCGATCAAGACCGAATGGCAGAAGCGCCATGACGCGGTCAAGGCTGCCGGCGGCCTGCACATCGTCGGCACCGAGCGCCACGAATCGCGTCGTATCGACAACCAGCTGCGTGGCCGTTCGGGCCGCCAGGGTGATCCGGGTTCGTCCCGTTTCTACCTGTCGCTGGAAGACAACCTGATGCGCATCTTCGCCTCCGACTGGGTGCAGAAGGCCATGCGCATGATGGGCATGAAGGAAGACGACGTCATCGAAGACCGCCTGGTCAGCCGTCAGATTGAAAAGGCGCAGCGCAAGGTCGAGGCCCACAACTTCGACATCCGCAAGAACCTGCTGGACTTCGACGACGTCAACAACGACCAGCGCAAGGTGATCTACGCCCAGCGCGACGAACTGCTTGACGCTGAGTCGGTGAAGGACAACGTCGATGGCATCCGCGACGACGTGATCTTCGACATCGTCGCTCGCTTCGTGCCGCCGAACTCGGTGGACGAGCAGTGGGACCTGCGTGGCCTGGAAGCCACCCTGCAGTCGGACTTCGGCGTGGACATGTCGCTGGCCGATCTGGTCAAGTCGCACGAGGAACTGGACGCCGAAGGCATCACCGCCAAGGTGCAGGAACGCATCAACCAGCACTTCGCCGAGAAGGAAGCGGGTGTGGGCGAAGAGACCATGCGCGCACTGGAGAAGCACGTGATGCTGACCGTGCTCGACCAGAGCTGGAAGGAGCACCTGGCCCGCATGGATTACCTGCGCCAGGGCATCTACCTGCGCGGTTATGCGCAGAAGCAGCCGAAGCAGGAATACAAGAAGGAAGCCTTCGAGCTGTTCTCGGACATGCTGGAGAACGTCAAGCGCGAAGTGGTGACCCTGCTGGCCCGCGTGCGCATCCGCAGCGACGAGGAAGTGCAGGCACTGGAAGCGGCCGAGCGGCAGCAGGTGGAAGCCCGCCTGAAGCAGTCGCAGTTCCAGCACCAGGACGCAGGCGGCTACAGTGCCGATGAGGAAGCGGCGCAGGTCGAGGCGGCCCAGCTGCAGCGTGACGAGCCGAAGATCGGCCGCAACGATCCGTGCCCGTGCGGCAGCGGCAAGAAGTACAAGCACTGCCACGGCCAGCTGAGCTGACCCCCGGAGAGCCCCGCGAAAGCGGGGCTTTCCTGTTCTGGGCCTTGAAGCGCTCCGCGATTGCGCCGGTGCCCCGGTTTTCGGCATGCTCCCCCCATGCCTTCCCCGAAACGATCGATCCACGTCGTAGCCGCCGTCATCACTGACGCCCGCGGCCGCATCCTGCTCAACCGCCGTACCGAAAGCCGCGACATGGCCGGTCTCTGGGAATTCCCGGGCGGCAAGCGCGAGCCCGGTGAGACCTCCGAGCAGGCGCTGGTGCGCGAGCTGCACGAGGAGCTGGGCATCGAGGCCGAGGTGGGCGAGTGGATCATGGACGTGCCGCAGCGCTACCCGGACAAGGACCTGACCCTGGAAGTGCGGCATGTGCGCAGCTGGAAGGGCACCCCGCGCGGACGCGAGGGCCAGGCCATCACCTGGGTGGCGCCGGACAAGCTGGTCCGCTATTCCATGCCGCCGGCCGACCTGCCGGTGGTGGCTGTACTGCGGCAACCGGACTGCTACCTGATCACCCCAGCGCCAGAGGCCGATGAGGGCGGCCTGCAGCGCTGGCACGGCCAACTGCAGCAGGCGGTCGCATTGGGTCAGCAACGCATCCAGCTGCGGCTTCCTGCCGAGCATCCGCAGCGGCAGGGCATGATCGAGCAGGCCGTGCGCACGCATCGGCGCGGCGTGCAGTGGCTGCTCAACCGCGATATCGAGCTGGCCCGCACCCTCGGCGTCGGCGTACACCTGGGAAGCGAGCAGCTGCAGTCACTGCAGGAACGGCCGCTGCCGGCCGGGCAGCTGGTGGCGGCCTCCTGCCACGACCTTGAGCAGCTGTTGGCCGCGCAGCGGCTGGGCTGTGATTTCGCCGTGCTGGGACCGGTGCAGGCCACTGCGAGCCATCCTGATGCCGTGCCGTTGGGATGGGAGGCCTTCGCCGCGATGCGTGCGCAGGTTTCGCTGCCGATCTATGCGCTTGGCGGAATGACGCCGCAGCATGTGTCCGAGGCCCGCCGTCATGGCGGGCAGGGCATCGCCGCCATCCGAGGTCTGTGGCCGGTGTAGCGCCATACACGGGGTCGGATCCCCGCGACGCGGGGCTCTGACCTCCGCGCTCGAATCCGGGGTCGGAGCCCTTTCCGCAGGAAAGGGATCCGACCCCTCACCGCAGGCAGTAGATCCACGCCATGCGTGGATGACCGCTCAACGGAACCCGCTCACAACGTAATCCAGAAGCACCCATATTGCCGCCGCAGGCCCAGCACGGTCGCCGCGCGCGTGGCACTGCCCGGCAAGGTCTGCTCCAACCGCAAGCCGACCGGATGGCGCCGCGCAGTCGGCACTGGTGCCGTCTCCAATTCCTGCGCAGCAGCGCCCGCGCCCTCATCCACATCCTGCCGCGGATACACCGGCACCACATCCACCAGCGGCCGCCGTACCACCGATTCCAGCTGGCCAAGAATGCGCTGTGCGCCGGCATCAGACACCGCGCCCCACAGGTACAGCGAAGAGAGTCGGTTCACGTCACCGATGCTGACCGCCGTGTGCAGCGCCTGCACCAGTTCACTCAAGCGACGTGGGCAGTTGCTGCCGAGGCTGTCGCGTTGCAGGGTGTTGCCGGAAGGCGCCGACGGTGGCCGCCGGGACTGCGCACCCAGGCTGTCGCAGGGGCGGTCGGTGTAGACACTTTGTCCCTGCGGATCGGTGCAGCGGTTCAAGCGCGTGGGTTGCGCCTGTGCGACAGCGCAAACGCCGGGCAGCAGCAGGAGCAGCAACAGGGACAGGACGACCTTCATCGACGCAGCGTAGCGCCGATTGCGATAACGCAGCGTACTTTTCAGCCGCGCAGCAGCTTCAGTACCGAGACCGTCGGCTTGGCCAGGTTCAACGTGTAGAAATGGAGGCCCGGTGCGCCCCCTTCGATCAGGCGTTGGCACAGCTTGGCTACCACTTCGGCGCCGAAGGCGCGCACCGATTCGGCATCGTCACCGTAGGCCTGCATCTTGCGGCTGATCCAGCGCGGGATCTCCGCACCGCACTGTTCGGAGAAGCGGCGCAGCTGGCTGAAGTTGGAGATCGGCATGATGCCCGGGGTGATCGGCACCTGCACGCCGAGCCGCTGCACTTCGTCGACGAAGTGGAAGTAGGCATCGGGATTGAAGAAGTACTGGGTGATGGCCGCATCGGCACCGGCGTCGATCTTGGCCTTGAAATGCTTCAGGTCGAGCAGTGCGTCCTGCGCCTGCGGGTGCGTTTCCGGATACGCGCCCACTTCGATGCGGAAGGCATCGCCGTGTTCGGCGCGGATGAAGGCGATCAGTTCGGAGGCGTAGCGCATGTCGCCGGGGAAGCCCATGCCCGAAGGCAGGTCGCCGCGCAGCGCGACCAGGCGGCGGCAGCCGATGGCGCGGTACAGCTTGAGCAGCTCACGGATCTCCTGGCGGGTGCCGCCCACGCAGGACAGATGCGGTGCCGCCTCGAAGCCGTGGTGCTGGTTGAGATGGCGCACGGTCTCGGAGGTGTAGCTGAGGGTCGAGCCACCGGCGCCGAAGGTACAGGACACGTACTCGGGGGCATACGCCTTCAGCTTGGCCGCGGCACGGTCCAGCTGGGTGCGCTGTTCGTCGGTCTTGGGCGGATAGAACTCGAAGCTGATGGCGGTCATGGCACGGACGGCGGCGGCGGGTTCGGATCAGTATATCTCTTCATCGAGATGGATGTGCGACGGGGGCGTGAGATCGGCCGCGCAGGATCGCCCGCACGCCCAGGGCGTGTCGTTCGATCCGCAGCTGCAGGCCATGGTGATCGCACAGGCGACGCATGATCTCCAGGCCGAGACCGTTGCCCAGGCTGTCTTCGCCTTTTTCAAAAGGGCGTGGATCGGGCCAGTGGCCAAGGGATGCGTCGCTGCCGGTGCTGTTGTACACCGACAGTTCGTCTGCTTCCATGCTGATGCGCACATGTCCCAGCGGTGTATGGGCGAAGGCATTGCCGATCAGATTGGCCAGCACCACGCGCAGCGCCGGTTCCGGCGCGCAGAGCGCCGCATCGTCGGTCAACGTCATCTGTACGTCCACCGGCCGTGCGCCAAGCAGGGGTGCCTGCTCAACAATGACCCGCTCCAGCAGCGGCACCAGACGCACCTGCGTGGCGGGTGCCGCCTCGTCCTCGCGGGCCAGGGCCAGCAATGCCGCCACCGCCTGCTGCAGCTGCAGTGCGGACAGGCGGATGTGCTGCAGGTGCTGCTGGCCGCGCTCGGACAGCCCGGGTTCGTGCAGCAACTGGCCAGCGGCGCTGGAAATCACCGCCAAAGGCGTGCGCAGTTCGTGGCTGGCATCACGGGTGAAGGCGTGCTCGCGGGCAACGAAAGCGGCCACCCGCGCGGACAACCGGTCCACGGCACGCGCCAGCACGCCGATCTCGTCATCGTCGAAGTGAGCAGCCAGCGCGGTGTCTCCCCGTGGCAGCAGTGGCAACGCCTCCACGTGCGCTACGAGCGTGTACAGAGGGCGCGTGCCACGCCGTGCAAGCCACACGCCCAGCAGGATCGCCAGCAGCACCATCACCAATGCGGTGCCGGCCAGCAGGGCCACTACTTCATCGCGGATCGGGCGCACCGCCAGTTGAGAGCTGACCTCGGCGATCAGCCAGGCAGGCCGTGACGGCGGTGGCGGATCCATGCGTCGCACGTGGTAGTGCCGGCCCTCGTTGCCGCTGAATTCAGAACGCCACGGCTCCTGGGTGAATGCGGTCTGCAGATCGCTTGGGAACGCGCTCGTGTCCTGATACAGGCGGATGGCCGCATCACCCGGCTCGCGCCACCGACCCGTAGCTGCATGGACGGCGAGCTGCGCCGTCGCTTCACGGGCCAGCTGTGCATTGAAAACGCTGTCTTCCACGGCGTACATGAAGACCAGCGAATACAACCCGAACACCGCAGCAATGAGCAGGGTGAAGGACGTAAACGCGACGACCAGGCGGCGGCGCAGGCGCTGGATCGGCCGCGGCTTCATGGCGAAGCCTCCAGTCGGAAGCCGACGCCGTGCACGGTGCGCAGCATCTCACCGTCGAATGGCCGGTCCAGTACCTGGCGCAGCAGGTACAGATGCGAGCGCAACGGATCGGAGGGGGGCGCTTCATCTCCCCACAGGCGTTGCACCAGTTCGCTGCGGGTGACGGTGCGCGGCCAGGCTTCGGCCAGCGCCAGCAGGATGCGTTGTGGAACCTGCTGCAGCTCCAGCGGCGTGCCGGCGCGCCAGGCCTGGCCACTGCGCCGGTCGATGCTCAACGCACCGATCTGCAGCAGGTTCGGTTGGCCCACGCGATGGCGCCGGGCGAGGGCAAGGCAACGGGCCAGCAGCTCTGCATCGTCGAACGGCTTGACCAGGTAGTCGTCCACGCCGGCAGCGAACCCCTGCAGCTTGTCGTCGATCGCATCGCGTGCAGTCAGCATCAACACCGGCACATGGCGGTCGCTGCATTCACGCAACCGCTGGCACAAGGTGATGCCGTCGATGCCAGGCAGTCCCACATCGAGCAGCAGCACGTCCGGTGGTGTTGCCAGCGCCAGCCGCAGGCCGACCTGGCCGTCGGCGGCGAAGTCGACCTGATGGCCCTGGGCCTGCAGCAGGTCGACGATGGCCGAGGCCAGCGGCAGGTTGTCTTCGATCAACAGCAGGCGCAGGCGCTCGGCGTCCATGATCAGGGCTGCATGCGGGCCAGGAGAGCCTTAGCTTCGTCCAGCTGCGGCTGCTTTTCCAGCAGTGCCTGCAATTGTTCGCGTGCCTGGGACGTCCTGCCAAGGCGCCAGTGCGCATCGGCGATGGCCACATCCAGTCGCGGTTCCTGCATGTGCGGGCGAGCCAGCTGCATGATGGCCAGTGCATCGGACACCTGTGTGCCATCGGCTGCGCCCTGCAGCTGCACGTACCCGAGCATACCGATCAGCTCCACGTGGAAATCGGTGCTGCGCTCGGCCAGCTGCCGCGCTGCGCTGTCATCGCGGCGCTGCAGGTGCTGCTCGACCAGGGCCATGCTGCGTTCGTCACGCCAGGGTTCGCGCGCTGCAGGAGTGCGACCGCTGGCACGCACGAAGGCATCGGCCAGGGCCGCGGTCGAGAACGGGTTCTGCCCGGTCAGCAGCCGGCCATCGACCACCACCTTGGGCATCATCAGCGGTGCCTCCTGCCAGTGCGCCCCCAGTTCGCGCATGCGCGGCTCCAGCTGGAAGCTGAACTCCTTCGCCCAGCGCTTGCCGAACTGGGTTTCCTCTTCCTCGGTGAAACCGGTCATCGCTCGGCCCTGCACAAGCGGGCGTCCATTACCCAGGCGTACCTCCGCCAGTGCGGCGGGGCCGTGGCAGACGGCGGCAACGACGCCGCCCTGTTCCCAGATGCTGGCGATGGTCTTCTGCAGGGCGATATCGCGTGGCAGGTCGAACATCGCGCCCTTGCCGCCGATCACCAGCACGCCTTGGTAATCGGCGGCACGAAGCTGTTTGGTGGGAAGCGTGGCAGCCAGCTTTGCAACCGCCTGCTTATCGGCAAGCAGCGCGGCATTGAATGCCTCGGCGGGGTTGTACTTGTCTGCTTCCACGGCGCCGCCGCGGGGGCTTGCCACATCGATGGCAAAGCCGTTGCGCTTGAGGATCAACCAGGCCTGGGCGAACTCGTCCATCTCGAAACCGGGACGGCTCTTGCCCTGGTCGCGGCCCTCGCTGCTGACCACCAGCAGCACGCGCGGCGGCTCTGGGGGAGCGGGGGCCGCAACAACGGCAAATGGCAGCAGGACCAGCGCCAGCACGTGGCTCGGGTTGAATCGGAACATGCTCGTCTCTCCTTGGGTGTGCGGCGCAGTCTGCGCGGCAGATGTGAAGCAGACTTCAAGCACGACGGCGGTTAACCTGAGTCCCTGTTCCCGCATTACATCGCCATGTCCATCGTCCTCACCGATTTCGCCCGCCCCCGTCTGTTCCCCCGCGTGCCGCGCGGCAACACCATCCAGGACTGCAGTGCCGAGCAGTTCGAGGCGCATCTCAACGCGCATGCGCCGCTGAAAGTGCTCGATGGCTATGCACCGTTCTGCAAGCTGTTCGTGTACGAGAACTGGACCAGCACGCGCTGCCTGACGGTGCCGATCACCGAGGCCAACCGGCACCAGCTGCGCAGCGGCTACGAAGCGCGCAACCGTGAGGAACTGCCGGTGCTGGTGCGCTGGTTCGAGGGTGTGGAATCGCCGCGGGCGAACTACCTGGTGGTGATCCTGTACAGCGCCGAGCAGTTGGCCAAGGAGGGCTCGCCCATTGATGCGGACTGGGGCATCGTCGGCTGCATCTACACCGCCGAAGCGGAAGAAGTGCCGATGGCACCGATCACGATGATGCGCAATGCGCTGGGCGTGGAGGAGGGCGGCTCCGGTGTGCCGCTGGACCGCGCGGCGTACCAGCGTGCGGTGGCGTTCTGGGAAAACAACGCCAACTGGCGGCCATGAATGCATAAGGGCCCGTAGCGCCATGCCATGCGCCACTGCCCTATGATCGGGCAGACAAACGCACGGAGGGCGGGGCATGGGTATCTGGGCAAGGAGGATCCCGCTGCTGCTGGCAGGCATGCTGCCGGCTGCCGGGGTGCTGGCGGCAACGCCTGACACGCAGGACGCGTGTTCGCCACTGCCCCCCACGTCCTGGCTGCGCGATGCGGGGGTGACCGCGTTGTCGATGCAGGCCCGCGAAGGCCGTTGCGTGGTGGAGGTGACGGCGGTCGATGGCAAGGCCCTGTTGCGCCAGCAGCAGATGCTGATGGTGCTTGCGCAGAAGGCCTGTGCCGCACCGGCGGAAGCAACCGTGGATGACACGCAGGTGTCACTGCAGCTGCGCCTGCCGAAGCGCTGCGCGGCGCGCAGCAGCCAGGATCTGTTCGCGGGCGACGAGACGGCCTGGATGCCACCCCGCGGTGTGTCACCGCGCTACCCGCGGGAGGCCATGCAGGAAGGGCTTTCCGGTCGCAGCCTGCTCAAGGCCGTGGTGGATGCGCAGGGCGCCGTCGCTGCAGTGGTTGTCGAAAGATCCAGTGGCCACGCGGTGCTGGATGAAGCGGCGGTTGAGGAACTGCGCGGCTGGCGCTTCACCCGCACCGACGCGAAGAATGCAGTGCCGGAATTGAGCATCGTGCGCGTACCGATGCGGTATGAATTGATGGATTAGCGGCTATGCCGCCCGCGCATGGTATTGATCTGCGCGCTACCGCAGTAGCGCCACGCCATGCGTGGCTTCAATCATCGGCGACCAAGGTCCACTCCCACCACGGGTAGTGGTACTCGCGGTCGGTGGCATCCCAGTGCTGGCTGCAGTTTGTGCAGGCCACCCGATGGCGGTCGCCCCAGCCGTCCTCGGCCACGCCCAGTTCCAGCAAGCTCACATGCCCCTGTTCGATCAGCCGGCGTGGGTTGAAGAACAGATAGTCCGGATACAGCGCGCACAGGCAGCCGCTGCGTTCACGCCAATAGCGCAGGCGGCGCAGTGCCGCTTTCAGATGCACATTGTTGCTGACCAGCGCCCCGCCCAGCTGCATGCCATTGCAGGCGTGTTGGATGCGTTCGGCATGTGGCGCCAGAGCGTCAAGCGACGTGGCGCTGAACAGCCGCGCCAGCTGGCTGCTGGCCGCATGGATACGGCTGGCATCGCGCGACAGCAGATCCTGCAGCAGCACGTCGGCCTGCGGATCGTCCAGCCGCGGTGGCGGCGATATGGACCAGGGCCAGCGCATCAACGGGGCCTGCCGATCGCGGCGTAGTGGCCGCCGGTCAGGCGCAGCAGGTCGGCCGGCACCAGCTCCACTTCCAGCCCGCGCCGCCCTGCGCTGACGTGCAACGTTGGCAGCGGCCGCGCGCTGGCATCGAGGAAGCTGCGCAGGCGCTTCTTCTGCCCCAGCGGACTGATGCCACCGACCAGATAGCCGGTGGCGCGCTGCGCGGCATCGACGGCGGCCATCTCGCACTTCTTGCACCCGGCCGCCTCGGCCAGTGCTTTCAGGTCGAGGTGGCCGGCCACCGGTACGATCGCTACCAGCAGCTCATGCGTTTCGGTGCTGGCCAGCAGCGTCTTGAACACCTGTGCCGGGTCCAGGCCCAGCTTTTCGACGGCCTCGCCACCGTAGGAATCGGCGTGGGCGTCGTGCACGTAGCTGTGCACGGTATGAGAGATCTTTTCGCGCTTGAGCAGATTGATGGCGGGGGTCATGGGGGAATCGTAGCGCGCAGCGCGCGGGTTGCCTTGACTGAGGCTACTGCGGGTGGCCGACGAACAGCATCCACGCATGGCGTGGATCTACCGGGTCAGGCTATGTAGGCAGTAGATCCACGCCATGCGTGGATACGGAACGCCCCGCGCACCAACGCAGAACGGGCGCCCGAAGGCGCCCGTCCATGTGTATCCGTTGCTGGGGTCAGAGCCCTTTCCGGTGGAAAGGGATCCGACCCCGCGCACGGCATCAGTAGCGGTAATGATCCGGCTTGAACGGACCTTCCACCGGCACGCCGATGTAGTCGGCCTGTTCCTGGCTCAGGGTGGTCAGCTTCACGCCGATCTTCTCCAGGTGCAGGCGGGCCACTTCCTCGTCCAGCTTCTTCGGCAGCAGGTACACCTTGTTCTCGTAGCTGCCCTTGTTGGCCCACAGGTCGATCTGGGCCAGGGTCTGGTTGGCGAACGAGTTGGACATCACGAAGCTCGGGTGGCCGGTGGCGCAGCCCAGGTTCACCAGGCGGCCTTCGGCCAGCAGGAAGATCGCGTTGCCAGCACTCCCATCAGATGCCGGGAAGATGTACTTGTCCACCTGCGGCTTGATGTTGACGTGCTTCACGCCCGGGAAGGCGACCAGCGCATCGACCTGGATCTCGTTGTCGAAGTGGCCGATGTTGCAGACGATGGCCTGGTCCTTCATCGCGCTCAGGTGCTCGATGCGGATGATGTCCTTGTTGCCGGTGGTGGTGACATACAGGTCGGCACGGCCCAGGGTCGACTCGATGGTGTTGACCTCGAAGCCTTCCATCGCGGCCTGCAGGGCGCAGATCGGGTCGATCTCGGTGACCACCACGCGCGCGCCGTAGGCACGCAGCGAGGCGGCGCAGCCCTTGCCCACGTCACCGTAGCCGCAGACCACGGCGACCTTGCCGGCCAGCATCACGTCCATCGCGCGCTTGAGGCCATCGGCCAGCGACTCGCGGCAGCCGTACAGGTTGTCGAACTTGCTCTTGGTGACCGAGTCGTTGACGTTGATTGCCGGGATCAGCAGGGTGCCGGCCTGTGCCAGCTGGTACAGGCGGTGCACGCCGGTGGTGGTTTCTTCCGAAACGCCCTTCCAGTCCTTGACCACGCGGCCCCAGTAACCCGGGCGCTCCTTGGCCACGCGCTTGAGCAGGTTCTTGATGACCTGCTCTTCGTGCGAAGCGGCCTTTTCGTCGACCCAGGTGCTGCCGTTTTCCAGCTCGTAACCCTTGTGGATCAGCAGGGTCACGTCACCGCCGTCGTCGACCACCAGTTCCGGGCCGGTCAGGGTGCCGTCGGCCAGGGTGAAGGTCAGCGCGTCCAGGGTGCAGTCCCAGTACTCTTCCAGCGACTCGCCCTTCCAGGCGAACACGGGGGTGCCGGTGGCGGCAATGGCCGCAGCAGCGTGGTCCTGCGTCGAGAAGATGTTGCACGAGGCCCAGCGCACGTCGGCGCCGATGTCCTTCAGGGTCTCGATCAGCACCGCGGTCTGGATGGTCATGTGCAGCGAGCCGGTCACGCGCACGCCCTTCAGCGGCAGGGTGGCGGCGTGCTTGCGACGGATCGACATCAGGCCCGGCATCTCGTGCTCGGCGATGTCCAGTTCCTTGCGGCCCCAGTCGGCCAGGGTGATGTCGCGGATCTTGTAATCACCTTCGGTGGAGAAGGTCTTGGCAACAGCATTCATGCAGTAGCTCCGGTTGTGGGCGAGCGGTTGCTCGCATCTAGCCGGGCGCCGTTGTTGCAAAGCCACCTGGCCGAGCCTGGCCGGTCTCAGAGGATCCGGTCGCAGCGCCCCTCGGCAGGGGAGGACGCCCATTATATCGCGCCTCTGCTGTGACACAGCGATGACCCAACCATCGGCAGATGGGCGGATGTGCATGGCCTGTTAAGGTCAAGGGCTTCACGCAGCGAACAGGTGGAACAATGATGAGCATGCACGCACGCCGCAGCCGGCGCCTGACTGGCCTGGTCCTGTCCATGGCCCTGCTGGCGGTGGTCCCGCAGGCCTGGGCAGCGGCCCCGCAGGCGGCGCCGGCCCAAGCGCAGGGCGTGACCGGCTATGAGCTGCCTTCGGCCGCACTGCAGGCGGTGGTCGACGCGCCGCGGGCGCCGTCGCTGTACCTGTCGCCGCGCCGCGATGTGGCCGCGCTGATGCAGATGCCGTCGCTGCCGTCGATCCAGGTGGTGGCGCAGCCGGAACTGAAGCTGGCCGGCCTGCGCATCAACCCGCGCACCTTCTCCGACAGCCGCTTCAGCTTCGGCCAGAAGCTGTGGCTGATGAACGTGGCCGACGGCAAGGAGCGGCAGATCAGCGGGCTGCCGGCCACGTTGTCGATTGCCAGCCTGACGTGGTCGCCGGACCAGAAGTGGCTGGCCTTCAACCAGGTCGATGCCGCTACCGGCGCCAATGAGCTGTGGCTGGTGGACGTGGCCGGCGGCAGCGCCCGTCGTCTGGTCGCCGGCCTGAACACCGTTCTGGGCAGTGGCTACCAGTGGTTGCCGGACAGCCGTGGACTGGTGGTGTTCACCCGCCCGGCCAACCTGGGCGCCGCGCCGGCCGCGGATGGCATTCCGACCGGCCCGGCCGTGCAGCAGACCAGTCAGGGCGGGGGCGTGGTGTCCATCCGCACCTACCAGGATCTGCTGAAGAACGAGGCCGACGCGCGCCAGTTCGATTACTACGCCACCACCCAGCCGGTGGAGGTCAGCCTGGACGGGCAGAGCCGTGCCATCGGTGCGGCCGGCATCTTCATGGGCTTTGCGGTGTCGCCCGATGGCCGCTTCGTGCTCAGCCAGCCGGTGCAGCGCCCGTACTCCTACGTGGTGCCGCTGGGCAGCTTCCCGCGCCGCATCGAAGTGCTCGACCGCAGCACCGGCAAGCTGGTGCACACCGTGGCCGTGCGTCCGTTGGTGGAGGGCTTGCCGACCGGCAACGATGCTGAAGTGACCGGCGTGCGTGACATCAGCTGGCGCGGCGATGCCGATGCCACCCTGGTCTGGGCCGAAGCGCAGGACGGCGGCGACCCGAACAGGGAAGCCAAGGTGCGCGATGCGGTGTTCATGCAGGCCGCACCGTTCGACACGCCGCCGGTGACCCTGGCCCAGCTCGGCAGCCGTTACGCCGGCATCAGCTGGGGCCGTGGCGACCTGGCCCTGCTCAACGAATCGTGGTGGAAGACCCGCCGCAGCAAGACTTGGCTGATCGCGCCGGACAACGCCAGCGCTGATGCCCGGCTGCTGTGGGACCGCGATGCGCAGGACCGCTATGCCGATCCGGGGCGCCCGCTGATGGCCAGCGATGACCGCGGCCGCTCGCTGCTGCAGACCACCGCTGATGGTGGCAGCCTGTATCTGGCCGGTGCCGGTGCATCGCCGGAGGGCGACCGTCCGTTCGTCGATCGCTTCGAGGTGGCCAGCGGCAAGGCGACCCGCCTGTTCCATTCGCAGGCACCGACCTACGCCGCACCGGTGACATTGCTGGATGCGCAGGCCAGTTCGCTGTTGATCAGCCGCGAGAGTCCGGACGAGCCCACCAACTTCTACGTGCAGTCGCTGGCCGACACCAACGCTGCACCGCGTGCGCTGACCCACTTCCCCCATCCGCTGCCGCAGTTGAAGGGCGTGCAGAAAGAACAGATCCGCTACAAGCGCAAGGATGGCGTGGACCTGACCGCGACCCTGCTGCTGCCGCCGGGCTATGACCCCAAGCGCGATGGCCCGCGGCCGCTGCTGATGTGGGCCTACCCGGGTGAGTTCAAGAGTGCGGCAGCCGCCAGCCAGGTGACCGATTCGCCGTACCGCTTCAACGCGATCAGTTACTGGGGCCCGCAGGCGTTCCTGGCCAAGGGCTACGTGGTGCTGGCCAGCCCGTCGATGCCGATCATCGGCGAAGGCGACAAGGAACCCAACGACACCTACATCGAACAGCTGGTGGCCAATGCGCAGGCCGCGGTGGACGAGGTGGTGCGGCGCGGCGTGACCGATCGCGAGCACATCGCCATCGGCGGCCATTCCTACGGTGCGTTCATGACCGCCAACCTGCTCGCGCACACCCGCCTGTTCAAGGCCGGCATCGCCCGCAGCGGTGCCTACAACCGCACGCTGACCCCGTTTGGTTTCCAGGCCGAAGAGCGCAACTACTGGCAGGCGCAGGATGTGTACCAGAAGATGGCGCCGTTCAACTACGCCGACAGGATCAAGGATCCGATCCTCTTCATCCATGGCGTGGACGACAACAATTCGGGCACGTTCCCGTTGCAGAGCGAGCGCATGTTCGCTGCGGTGAAGGGCCTGGGCGGCACGGCACGGCTGGTGATGCTGCCGAACGAATCGCATGCCTACCGCGCACGCGAATCGATCATGACCATGCTGGCCGAAAGCGAACGCTGGCTGGAACAGACCTTGGGTCCGGTGCAGCAGGGCAAGGCCAAGAAGACGCGCTGACCCGTCCTGGTAGTGCCGGCCGCTGGCCGGCACTCTCACGGACCTGCGCAACGTGAGGTTGCTGGCCAGCGGCCGGCACTACCAGATGAAACCATTTCTGCATCGCAGCATGGCACACGATCTGGTTTAGGCTTGGGGTCTGGATCCGTTGACCGAGGCCTGTGCGTCGCCGATGAACGAGTACCGCAGCAGTATCGAGTTTGCTTCCCCCGATCTTCCCCTGCGTGACGATGTGCGCCGTCTCGGCGCACTGGTCGGCGACCTGCTGGTCGAGCAGGTGTCGGCCGCGTTCCTCGATGACGTCGAGGACGTGCGTACGCGTGCCATCGCCCGCCGCGAGAACCAGGCGCCACTGTCCGAGTTGGCCGATGGCCTGGCCGGGCGTGCGCCGCTGCGGGCCGAGACCATGGTGCGGGCGTTCAGCACCTACTTCCAGGTAGTCAACATCGCCGAGCGCGTGCATCGCATCCGCCGCCGTCGCGACTACCAGCGCGCCGTTGCCGCCGCACCGCAACCCGATGGCCTGCAGGATGCCTTGCAGCACCTGAAGGCACAGGGCGTTGGCCTGGACGAACTGGCGCAGTGGCTGCCACGCATCGATATCGAGCCGGTGTTCACCGCGCACCCGACCGAGGCCGTGCGCCGCGCGCTGCTGGAAAAAGAGCAGCTGATGGTCGCCAGCCTGGTCGACAACCTCGACGGCCAGCGTACCCCCGGCGAAGCCGCCGCCGACGCCGCGCGCTTCCGCATGGCGTTGACTGCGTCGTGGCAGACCACTGATTCCTCGCCGGTGCGTCCGACCGTGGATGACGAGCGCGAACACGTCGGCTTCTATCTGGTGCAGGTGCTGTACCGGGTCATCCCGGTGCTGTACGAATCGCTGCAGCAGGCACTGCGCGATACCTATGGCGAGGAGCTGCCCTTGCCACGCCTGCTGCGATTCGGCACCTGGGTGGGCGGCGACATGGACGGCAATCCCAATGTGGATGCGCACACCATCCGCAACACGCTGGATGCACAGCGCGTTGCCGTGCTGGGCCAGTACCAGAAGGAACTGCTGCAGCTGGCCAGCCTGCTCAGCCAATCCACCGAACGGGTGGGGGTGAGCGATGCACTGCAGGCGCGTGTCGCGCATTACCAGCAGTTGCTGCCGCAGGTGCAGTCGCGGCCACGCCATGCCGACATGCCGTACCGGTTGCTCAACGACCGCATGCGCGCACGCCTGCAGGCCACGCTGGATGATGCCGACGGCGACTATGCCGGCCCGGACGAGCTGATCGATGACCTGCAGCTGATCCTCGACAGCCTGCGCGCGAACCGCGGCGAACATGCCGGCGGTTTTGCCGTGCAGCGCCTGCTGTGGCGGGTGAAGACCTTCGGCTTCCATCTGGCGCGGCTGGATGTGCGCCAGGAATCGAGCGTGCATGCGCGCGCGCTGGCAGCTGTGCTGGGTGGAGATGCTGCCTGGGATGCGTTGGATGCAGCGGGTCGTGCACGCCTGCTGGCGCCCCATGCCAGTGGTGAAACCCCCTTGCCGGTTGGCGATGATGAGGGCAACCAGCGCTTGGATGCGGTGTTTGCCGCATTGGCCGATGCGCGTGCGCGCCATGGTGGCGATGCGCTGGGCAGCTACATCATCTCGATGGCGCACGACCGTGGCGATGTGCTGGCGGTGCTGGCATTGGCGCGTCGCGGTGGCCTGGTCGATGACGCTGGCGACGTGCCGCTGGATATCGCGCCGCTGTTTGAAACCGTGGACGACCTCAAGCGTGGCACTGCAACACTGCGCGATCTGCTGGCCGATCCGGTGTACCGCGCGCATCTGCGTGCACGCGACGACGTGCAGATGGTGATGCTCGGTTATTCGGACAGCAGCAAGGACGGTGGCATTGCCGCCTCGCGCTGGGGCCTTCAACGCGCGCAGGTTGAGCTGCTGGAGGTGGCCGCCGAAGCGGGCCTGCGCCTGACCTTCTTCCATGGCCGGGGCGGCTCGATCAGCCGCGGTGGCGGCAAGACCACGCACGCGGTCGATGCCTCGCCACGTGGCAGCATCGATGGCCGCCTGCGGGTGACCGAACAGGGCGAAGTGATCCACCGCAAGTACGGCATCCGCGCGTTGGCGCTGCGTTCGCTGGAGCAGGCCACCGGTGCGGTGCTGCGCGCCAGCCTGCGGCCGCGTGCCGCCGAGCCGCGCGAGGAGGACTGGCGGCCGGTGATGGACGTGGTCGCCGGTTCCAGCAGCGAGGTCTATCGGGCGTTCGTCGGCCAGCCGCGTTTCATGGATTACTTCCGCACCGCGACGCCGATCGATGTGATCGAACGGATGACGCTGGGGTCGCGGCCTTCGCGCCGGCTCGGCCAGGATGCGGCGTTGACCAACCTGCGTGCGATTCCGTGGGTGTTCGCCTGGAGCCAGGCGCGCGCAGTGATTCCCGGCTGGTATGGCGTGGGCAGCGGCCTGCAGGCGGCGGTGGACGCCGGCCATGAAGCCACGTTGCGTGAAATGGCGCGGGACTGGCCGTTCTTCCGCACCTTCCTGGATGACATCGCGATGGTGCTGTCCAAGGGCGATATCACCATCGCCGAACAGTTCTCGCGCCTGTCAGGTGAGCTGCACGATGCGTTCTTCCCGCAGGTCGAACGCGAACTTGAACTGACCCGGCATTGGCTGCTGGCGCTGATGGAGCAGCAGACCCTGTTGGACCACGACGCGCGGTTGGCGCTGTCGATCCGCCTGCGCAATCCCTATGTGGACCCGATCAGCGTGCTGCAGGTGGACCTGCTGCAGCGCTGGCGCGAAAGCGGGCGCGAGGACGATGACCTGCTGCGTGCGTTGGTGGCCTGCGTGAATGGTGTTTCGCAAGGCGTGCAGAACACCGGTTGACCCGTTGCGGTAGTGCCGGCCGCTGGCCGGCAACCTCGAATGTGTTTCGGAACATCAGGAGGTTGCCGGCCAGCGGCCGGCACTACCTCATTCTTCTGGTGACGGCGGGTTCGACGCCAGCAGTTCCAGGTGTCGCTGCTCCATTTCCTGGCGCAGCTGGCGGCGGATCAATGCGGCGGCCTGACGGCGCTTCTCGTCCGAACTGGCCGGCTGCAGTGACGGAACCGGCGTCGGCCGGCCTTCCTCGTCCACGGCCACCATGGTGAAGAAGCAGCTGTTGGCGTGGCGCACGCTGCGCTTGAGGATGTCCTCGGCCACCACCTTGACGCCGATTTCCATCGACGAGGTGCCGGTGTAGTTCACCGAGGCCAGGAAAGTGACCAGTTCGCCGACCGCGATCGGCTGGCGGAACACCACCTGGTCCACCGACAGGGTGACCACGTAGCGGCCGGCATAGCGGCTGGCGCAGGCATAGGCGACCTGGTCGAGCAGACGCAGGATCGCGCCGCCGTGGACCTTGCCGGAGAAATTGGCCATCTCCGGCGACATCAGCACGGTCATGGACAGCTGGTGGGATTTGAGTTCGGTCGACATGGGGCGATTGTATCGGCAACCGGGTAGCGCCGGCCGCTGGCCGGCAGCCACGCGATTGTTTCCGGAAGCCATGAAAAAGCCGGCCAGCGGCCGGCTCTACCGCAAAAGAGAAGGGCCGCTTGCGCGGCCCTTCTTGAAGGTCTGCCGACTAACAGTCGGCTCTACAGCGGCCCTTCGTGCTTCTTATTTCAGCTTCGCGTCGGCGCGCAGGGCGGCGGCGCGATCGGTCTTCTCCCAGGAGAAGGCCGTGGCGTTGACGGTCTCGCCTTCGCCGTTGAGGTAGCTGAACTCCTTCGGCTTGCGGCCGAAGTGGCCGTAGGCCGCGGTCTGCTGGTACATCGGGTGGATCAGGTCCAGCATCTTGATGATGCCGTACGGGCGCAGGTCGAAGTGCTTGCGGATCAGCTTCTCGATCTTGTCGTCGCTGATCTTGCCGGTGCCGAAGGTGGTGACCGAGATCGAGGTCGGCTCAGCCACGCCGATGGCGTAGGAGACCTGCACTTCGCAACGGTCGGCCAGGCCGGCGGCAACCACGTTCTTGGCAACGTAGCGGGCAGCGTAAGCGGCCGAACGGTCGACCTTGGACGGATCCTTGCCCGAGAACGCGCCACCACCGTGACGGGCCCAGCCGCCGTAGGTGTCGACGATGATCTTGCGGCCGGTCAGGCCGCAGTCGCCCACCGGGCCGCCGATCTCGAACTTGCCGGTCGGGTTGATGTGGAACTTGGTGCCCTTGTGCAGCCACTTGGCCGGCAGCACCGGCTTGATGATCTCTTCGCGGACGGCCTCGATGAGGTCCTTCTGCTTGATGCCCGGGGCGTGCTGGGTCGACAGGACCACCGCGTCGATGGCCGAGACCACGCCGTTTTCATAGCGCAGGGTGACCTGGCTCTTGGCGTCCGGACGCAGCCAGGACAGCGGCGAGTTGCGCTTCTTGCGGATCTTCGCCTGCTGCTCGACCAGGCGGTGCGACAGGTGGATCGCCGCCGGCATGTAGCTGTCGGTTTCGTTGGTGGCATAGCCGAACATCAGGCCCTGGTCGCCAGCGCCCATTTCTTCCGGCTTCTTGCGGTCAACGCCCTGGGCGATGTGCGGGGACTGCTTGCCGATCAGGTTCAGCACGCCGCAGGTGGCGCCGTCGAAGCCGACTTCGGAGCTGTCATAGCCGATGTCCACGATGACCTTGCGGGTCAGCGCTTCCAGGTCGATCCAGGCGCTGGTGGTGATCTCGCCGGCAACGATGGCAACGCCGGTCTTGACCATGGTCTCGCAGGCCACACGGGCGCGCTGGTCCTGGGTCAGGATCGCGTCCAGCACCGCATCGGAGATCTGGTCGGCAACCTTGTCCGGATGGCCTTCAGAGACCGACTCGGAGGTGAAGAGGTAGCTGGACATCAGGCTTAATATCCTTTGATTCGGATGGAAAGATGGGCGCGAATGATACACGGGGTGCGCCGCCTGTGCATTGTGAACCCGTATGGGTTGCCGGTGGTTAAGGTGTTGTGCCCGGCAGGGCAAGGCCTGGCGGGCATCGAGGGGGCATCGTGCACAGGCAGTGTTCCACTGGCGTGACCATTGCCGCCCTCCGCCGGGCCCGGATATGCCGGCGCAGGCGCCGTCATCATTCTGCCGCCAAACCGCCATCTGGCTGCCGCGTCCCGGGCGCAGGCTCTCGGCCAACCCGGCCGCCGGGCAGGAGGGGACACGCCATGCAGGAACTCGAACAGCGTCTGCAACAACGCTATCCCGACTGGTTCCATGGCCGTCGCGGCCAACTGGCCCGGCCCCTGCTGCGCAGCGTCGGGCGCTGGTCGCGGCTGGACCGCATCGAGGAGTTCCTGCGCCGCAATGCCAACGTGCGTGGCTTCGACTTCGTCGCCGCCGGGCTGGACTTCATTGAAGGCCGCTACCACGTCGACCCCGCCGCGCTGGCGCGGATTCCGGCCACCGGCCGCCTGTTGATCGTGGCCAACCACCCCTCCGGCGCGCTGGATGCCTTGGCCCTGCTGGATGCTGTCGGCCGGATCCGCCGCGACGTGCGCATCGTGGCCAATGATCTGCTGGGCGCGATCGGGCCGCTGCAGGACCTCCTGCTGCCGGTCCGCATCCTCGGTGGCAAGGTCCAGCGCACCAGCCTGCAGGCGGTGGAGCAGGCGCTGGCGGCCGAGCAGTGCGTGATCGTGTTCCCGGCCGGCGAGGTCTCGCGGTTGTCGCTGCTCGGCATCCGCGATGGTCGCTGGCAGCGGGGGTTTGTCCGCTTTGCCCGTGCCGCCGCCGCGCCGGTGCTGCCGGTGCGGGTGGACGCGCGCAACTCGGCGCTGTTCTACGGCGCGTCGACGTTGTTCAAGCCGGCCGGTACGGCACTGCTGGCACGCGAGATGTTCGCCCGCCGTGGCCGGCCGCTGCGGTTGCGCATCGGCCAACCGATGCAGCTGGGGCAGGGTGACCCCGGCACGCAGCTGCTGGCGGTGCGCCGTGCGGTGTACGCGCTGGGGCGCGATACGCCGGTTGCCGAAGGCTGCCCTGCAGGGCCCGAGCCGCTGGCCGCGCCGGTGCCGCCTGTGCAGGTCGCCGCTGAGATTGCCACTGCTGCCGTGCTGGGGCAGACCGCTGATGGCAAACAGATCCTGCTGGCCAGCTGCGCTGCGGATTCGCCGCTGCTGCGTGAGCTGGGGCGGCTGCGCGAGCTGACCTTCCGCCAGGTGGGCGAGGGCACGGGTCGCAGTCGCGACCTGGACGACTTTGACCTGCAGTACCAGCACATCGTGATCTGGGACGGCACCGCCCAGCGCATCGCCGGTGCCTACCGGATCATGCGCGGCGCGCAGGCGTTGGCGCGCCGGGGCCTGGCCGGGCTCTACAGTGCTTCGCTGTTCCGCTATTCCGACGATGCCATTCCACGCATTGCCGAAGGCCTGGAACTGGGCCGCAGCTTCGTGGTGCCCGATTACTGGGGCAGCCGCAGCCTGGATTACCTGTGGCAGGGCATCGGCGCCTATCTGCAATGCCAGCCCGGCATCCGTTATCTGTTCGGTGCGGTGTCGATCAGCGCCGCCTTGCCCCGCGATGCGCGCGAGCAGCTGGTGGCCTATTACCAGCGTTACTACGGCGCCGCCGATGGGCGGGTGCAATCGAACCGGCCGTTCCAGTACTTCGCCGCGCCACCGTGCTTCGGCGAACTGGATGCGGCGGCCGCCTTCGACGTGCTCAAAGCCAACCTCGCCGCGCTCGGCACCGGCGTGCCCACCTTGTACCGGCAGTACACAGACCTGTGCAAACCCGGCGGTGCACGGTTCCTGGCGTTCGGCGTCGACCCGGATTTCAGCGATTCGATCGACGGCCTGATCGAAGTCGATCTGCACGCGATCCGTCCGCACAAGCGCAAACGCTACCTGCGCGATGCGGGGATGCCGGCATGAGCACGCTGGCGAACCTGGCACCGCATCGTCGCGCCGTGTTCGTCTCCGATGTGCATCTGGGGTCGCGGCATTGCCACGCCACCGAGCTGGCGCGTTTCCTCGGCACCCTGCGCTGCGAACGCCTGTATCTGGTCGGTGACATCATCGACCTGTGGTGGATGGCACACCGACGCGCCACCTGGCGGCAGTCGCACAGCGACGTCATTCTGGCCCTGCACGCGCTGCGACGCGCCGGTACCGAAATCATCTACATCCCCGGCAACCATGACGCATCGCTGCGCCAGGTATGCGGCCTGATGCTGCCGGCGATGCAGGTACGCCGCCGCGCGATCCACACCACGGCCGATGGCCGCCGGCTGCTGGTGGCGCATGGCGACGACTATGACGGCGTCACCCACTTCGGTGGCCTGCAGGAGCGGTTTGGTGACTGGCTGTACTACCGTATCCTCACCGGCAACCATCTCTTGAACGCGGTGCGGCGTCGACTCGGGATGCGCTACTGGTCGCTGTCGGAATTCCTGAAACGCCAGAGCGGTGCGGCCGAACGCTACATCGAGCGCTTCGTGCAGGCCGGTCTGGACGACGTGCGCCGGCGCGGCCTGGATGGCATCGTCTGTGGACACATCCACCGTGCCGCGCTGATCGAACGTGACGGTCTGGTCTACGCCAATGACGGCGACTGGGTGGAGAGTCTGACCGCATTGGCCGAGGACCACGACGGCGCGTTGCGGCTGCTGGACCACAACGGGCAGACACTGGTCGAGCTGGCGGGCGCGCGGTTGTCGCAGGCGGCATAGCGGCGCGGATGCATCCTGGCGCATTGCGATGCGCTCGATGCATTGACGGCCGTTGAGCAATGGTGGCGCGGCTCGACTCCACCGAGACGGCGTCGACGCAACCCGCTAGCATCGGCCGATGGACTCATTGACCCAGATCGTTCTCGGCGGCGCTGTCGCTGCCGCCATCGCCCCGCCCGGACACCGCCGTGCCGCCCTGCTGGCCGGTGCCGCGCTCGGCACCCTGCCGGACCTGGATGCCCTGTGGCTGGGCTTTGCCGCCGCCGACCCGGTGGCGAACATGACCGACCACCGCAGTTTCAGCCATTCGCTGCTGGTGCTGCCGTGGGTGGCTGCGCTGATCTGGTGGTTGTTCAAACGCTTCGGCAACGGCAGGGTGGCGCAATCACCGGTGCGCTGGTTCTGGGCGATCCAGCTGGCGTTGGTTACCCATCCCGTGCTGGATGCGTTCACCGTCTACGGCACACAGCTGTGGTGGCCGTTGCAGCCGCATCCGGCGATGGGCTCGAGCGTCTTCATCATCGATCCCGGCTATACGGTGTGGTTGCTGCTGGGCTGCGTGCTGGCCTGGTTCGGTCGCGCGCGGCCGTGGGCGGGCAAGGTGCTCGGCGTTGCGTTGCTGCTCAGCAGTGCGTACCTGGGCTGGGGGCTGATGGCCAAGGCGCAGGTCGACCGCGCCGCGCAGCAGAGCCTGGCGGCGATGGGCCTGGGCGACGCGCCGCGGTTCTCGGTGCCGATGCCATTCAATACGCTGTTGTGGCGCGTCGTGGCGATGACCCCCAATGGCTACGTGGTGGGTGACCGCTCGCTGGTAGCCGACGAGGCGCCGATGCGTTTCGAAGGGCATCCGTCCAATGTGCAGGCATTGCGCGAAGCCGCGGAAATTCCGGCAGTACAGCGTCTGCAGTGGTTCAACCGTGGCTTCATGCGCGCGCAGGTGGTGGACGGCAAGCTGGTGTTGAGCGACCTGCGCATGGGTCTTGAGCCGGACTACACCTTCAACTTCGCGGTGGCCGAGCAGGTTGACGGCCAGTGGCGCGCGATCGTGCCCGAGCAGCTGCGGGTGGACTACAGCAGCCCGGCCGCGCGCGCCGATGCCGGCCGCCGGTTGTCGGCGATGTGGCAGCGTATCTGGCACCAGCCCGAACAGTAGATCCACGCCATGCGTGGATGGGGTGTGCATCGGCGGCGGCAGCCACGCATGGCGTGGCTCTACTGCATCCGGGCACGCGGATCAGATGGACGGCGCATACCGCAGGCCGCTCAATACACCGTTGCGCGGCCCTGCACGAACGAATAGAAGAACACCGCGTTCGGATCGTTCTGCACCAGCCGGAACTCGCGACGCATGCCCTCCACCGTCTCTTCGTCCACGGTGCCCGCCTGCAGCAGCGGCTCGGCCGCCGACAGCAGCAGCTGTTCCCAGAACGCGATCATCGTCTTGCGACGTGCCGGTTCGCGGTTGTCCAGGTGGATCGTCTTGATCTCGGTGTGCACATCGCGGAAGCCGCCGGCCAGCAGCAGATTGCCCAGCTTGGCGCCGACGAACGGATCACCGCCATGGTCGTACTGGAAATCGTTGAAGGCCATCCAGTAGCGCCAGATGTGCGGCGAATACGGATCAAGCAGGAACGAAGCATTCATCACCTCGGTGATGTACACCGGCGAGCCCGGGGCCAGTACGCGGCGTACTTCACTCAGTACGCGCGCGGGCGAAGGAACATGTTCCAGCACCCAGCACAGGAAGGCCGCATCGAAGGTGCGCGCCTCGAACGGCAGTTCGCCAGCATCGGCCTGCTGCAGCGTGTAACGGTCGCTGCACCACGGGGTGCGCGCCAGGTTCTCGCGTGCGGTTTCCAGCTGGGTCTCGCTCAGGTCCACGCCGGTCACGTGCAGCTCGGGGAAGCGGCGCAGCAGGATCTCGGTCTGCGCGCCCACGCCGCTGCCGACTTCCAGCAGGCGCTTGGCGCCGCTGTAGTCGATCTGGCCGAAGATGCTCGATTCCAGCAGGCGCGCCTGGGTCATCAGGCGCTGCTGCTCGGTGCCGGAGAACCCGTGCAGGTAGGTCGGGGAAGAAATCGGCGGGGTCATGGGGGCGGGCTCAGGCAGCGGAAGACATCGCCGGTTCCCCGGCGATCAGGCGGTCGAAATAGTCGGTGGTCAGCGCGATCTGGCTGGCCGGATCCTCGGCGCGGTTGACCACCGCGCGGAACGCGGCATTCTCCGGCCGGTCCTTGGCGTACCAGCCCAGGTGCTTGCGTGCGATGCGCACGCCCTGCGGTTCGCCATAGAAATCGTGCAGTGCGTGCAGGTGGCCGAGCAGGATGTCGCGCACTTCGGCCAGCGACGGCGGCGGCAGTTCCTCGCCGGTGGCCAGGTAATGCGCCACCTCGCGGAAGATCCACGGCCGGCCCTGTGCGGAGCGGCCGATCATCACCGCGTCCACGCCGGTTTGCTGCAGTACGAAGGCGGCCTTCTGCGGTGAATCGATGTCGCCGTTGGCGATCACCGGGATGCGCAACGCAGCCTTGATCTCGCCGATCGTGGCGTACTCGGCCTGGCCGGTGTAGTGCTGGTCGCGGGTACGGCCGTGTACGGCCAGGGCCGCGATGCCACTGGCCTCGGCGATGCGGGCAATGACCGGTCCATTGCGATGATCGCAGTCCCAGCCGGTGCGGATCTTCAGCGTCACCGGCACATCCACCGCGTTCACCACCGCTTCCAGGATGCGCGCGACCAGCTGCTCGTCGCGCATCAGCGCTGACCCCGCCCAGGCGTTGCACACCTTCTTGGCCGGGCAGCCCATGTTGATGTCGATGATCTGCGCGCCATGGTCGACGTTGTAGCGCGCGGCCTCGGCCAGCTGCTGCGGCTCGGTACCGGCGATCTGCACGCTGATTGGTGCCGGCTCGCCGGCATGGTCCATGCGGTGGATCGACTTGCGCGTATTCCAGAAACGCGGGTCGCTGATGGTCATTTCCGAGGCGGCCAGACCCGCGCCCAGCCGTTTGCACAGCAGGCGGAAGGGCTTGTCGGTGACGCCGGCCATGGGCGCGAGCACGACGTTGGGGGCAATGGAGTACGGGCCGATCTGCATGCGCCCATTGTAGGGCGCGGCCGGCGCCCCGGCGGGGTTGCCGGCCTGCCGGTTCAGGCCCATCCGGACCGACCTCATGCCGCACGGGCATCAGCAGATGCTTGACGGTTGCTTCCGTCGCCCCCAAGGGCAGGCGATGGTGATCGGCTGGGTGGACCGCTGCCCTACAGGGATTGCGAGGTTTGGGCCGCGCCGAACGCGAACGCCAGCCCCAGGCCGAGGCAGACCAGCGAACTGGCCACCCAGAAGCGCTTGCCGTTGTAGCCGGGGCGCAGCACCGCCAGCACGAACCCCATCGCCGCGCGCAGCAGCAACAGGGCAGCGATGCCGGGCAGCACGCAGTGACTGCCGGCTATCGGCGCATGCCTTGCTGCGGCCAGCGCATACAGGGCCCAGACCAGCAGCACGGCGGTGATGCCAGCTGTCATCAGTGGCGGCCACCAATGCCCGGCCTCGGCCAGCCGGACCACGCGCCGGCCGGCACCGAAGCGCTCATACCACGGGGCACCGAAGGCGATGCAGCCGATGTGCAGCAGGGCCGCGATGGCACTGCCGGTGGCCGCGACCAGCAGCCAGGGGAATACGTTCATGTGCCGATGGTGGAAGAGGCCGCGTGCGCGGGGAATGCGTCAGAGCGTCGCACACCGTGCGTGGTGGCCTGCAAAAAAAAGCCCGGGCATCTGCATGCCCGGGCCCGATCATCATCCCCGCGGGGATGAGCGTTATTTCACTTCGGCATCGGCCGGGGTGAAGCGCGGCATTGCCGCGGCCGCGCCTTCCTTCTCGGTCGAACGACCGGCGAACTGGTTGGCGAAGCGTACGTGGCGGGCGAACGGAGCGTCCGGCACCTGGGCGATCGAGGCCACCAGCGCACCGTTGAAGGCATCGCCGGCACCGGTGGTGTCGATCGCCTGCACCTGTTCGGCACCCACGCGGTAGTACGGCTGGGTGTCGCCACGCAGGTGCTCGTCGGCATGCGACACGAACACGCCCACCGAACCCAGGGTCACCACCACCGTGCCGTTGCCGACCAGCTTGCGGCACAGCGCATGCAGGCTGGCGCCGTCCAGCGCGGCGACGTCGTTGGCATCTACGCGCTCGCCGACATGACGGCCGAGCAGGGCGGCGAACTCGGTCTCGTTCGGGGTGATCACGTCGGCCAGCTTGAGCAGGCCGATGGTCGAGGGAGCGTCGGCCGGTGCGGTGTTGAGCACGGTGGTGACACCGGCCTCGCGGGCCACGGCCAGCGCCGCTTCGATGGTCTGCACCGGCGATTCCAGCTGCACCAGCACCACCTTGGCGCTGGTCAGCAGGGCCTGCTGTTGCTGCACGAAGTCGGTGCTCAACGCCGCGTTGGCGCCCGGGCCGATGACGATGGTGTTGCGGCCACGGGCATCGACATAGATGCCGGCGGTGCCGGTCGGCTCGCTGCTGGCTTCGGCAATCAGCGCGAAACCATCCTGCGCGGCCAGGTCACGGGCGGTGGCACCACCCGCATCGTCGCCCAGCGCACACAGGAAGCTGGTGTCAGCGCCGGCACGGCAGGCGGCAACGGCCTGGTTGAAGCCCTTGCCACCCGGACCGGTGCTGTAGCGGCCGGCAATGGTCGCACCCGGTGCCGGCAGCGACTCGCACCGCCACACGTGATCGACATTGAAGGAACCGACGACAACGACACTGCTGCTCATAGGGAATCTTTTCTCAAACAAGGGTTCAGCTGAAATGCGTCAGCACGCCGGCGATGGTAGCCGTCATGAAGGTGGCGATGGTACCGCCCAGCACCGCGCGCAGGCCGAACTTGGCCAGGTCGTGGCGACGTTCCGGTGCCAACCCGCCAATGCCGCCGATCTGGATCGCGATCGAACTGAAATTGGCGAAGCCGCACAGGGCGTAGGTGGCGATCAAGCGACCTTCTTCTGACAGGCTCATGCCCGGCACCTGGCCATTCACGATCTTCGACAGTTCGGTGTAGGCGACGAACTCGTTGATCACGACCTTCTGGCCGATCAGCGAACCCACGGTGGTGGCGTCGGCCCACGGGGTGCCGATCACCCAGGCGATCGGCGCCAGCACGTAGCCGAAGATGGTCGACAGGTCGGTCGGCTTGCCGATCGCAGCGGCCAGGCCGGTGATTTCACCGAGCCAGGTCAGCGGCGCATTGAGCAGGGCGATCAGGGCGATGAAGGCCAGCAGCATCGCACCGATGTTCAGTGCCAGCTTCAGGCCGTCACCGGCGCCGGCAGCGGCCGCGTCGATGATGTTGCTGGAGGTCTTTTCCACTTCCATCTTGACCGTGCCGCGGGTCAGCGGGGTGCCGGTTTCCGGAATCAGCAGCTTGGCCACGACCAGGGTGGCCGGGGCCGCCATGATGCTGGCCGCCAGCAGATGCTTGGCGTAGAACGCCTGCTGCACCGGATCGCCACCGCCCAGCATGCCCACGTACGCGGCAAGCACACCGCCGGCGATATGGGCCATGCCGCCGATCATCATCGTCAGCAGCTCGGACTGGGTCATCTTGGCGATGTACGGGCGCACCGTCAGCGGGGCCTCGGTCTGGCCGATGAACACACTGGCGCAGACGCTGGTGGTTTCCGCACCGGACACGCGCATCACCTTGGTGATCGACCAGGCCATCACCCGCACGATCGCCTGCATGACGTTGAGGTGGTACATGACCCCCATCAGCGCCGAGAAGAAGATGATCGTCGGCAGCACCTGGAAGGCGAAGATGAAACCGTAGTTCTTGACGTCCATCAACGAGCCGAAGATGAACTTCGAACCTTCGTTGACGAAGCTCAGCACCTTCACGAAGCCCTGGCCCAGCGCATCGAATACGTCGCGCCCGCCCGGTACCAGGATCACCAGGGCTGCAAAGGCGATCTGCAGGGAGATGCCGGTGGCGACCAGCTTCCAGTCCACCGCGCGCTTGTTGTTGGAAAACAGCCAGGTGATGCCGATCAGCACCGCCAAACCGAACAGGCCGAAGCCGATCCTGCCCAAACCTTCGACCATCTGAGTGACTCCCCTGGGGCGTCGCGAAAAACGGGAAGCCTAGTGCAGGGCAGGGGCCGGAGCAAGGAAAAGCGGTCTGCGCGCGGCCATCGGCTCCGATCAGGCCAGCAACAGCAAGGGGTTGCGCCTGCCGGGACAGGTAGAATGGTGGCTTGATCCCGGCCCGTATGCGGGCCCGCAGCAGGAGAATCGCATGCTCTACCGTCGCCTTGGCTCCACCGGCCTGCCGATTTCCGCCCTGTCCTTCGGCGCCTGGGTGACCTTCGGCGACCAGGTGCCGCGCGATGAGGCACGCAACCTGGTGGCGGCGGCCTGGGACCATGGCATCAACTTCTTCGACAACGCCGAGGGCTATGCCAACGGCCGCGCCGAGCAGGTGATGGGCGATGTGATTGCCGACCTGCGGCTGCCGCGCGATGGTTTCTGCGTGTCCAGCAAGGTGTTCTTCGGCAGCGCAAAGGACCCGCGGCCGACCCAGCGTGGCCTGTCGCGCAAGCATGTGACCGACGCCTGCCACGCCGCGCTCAAGCGCCTGCGGGTGGACTACCTGGACCTTTATTACTGTCATCGTCCGGATCCGGACGCTCCGATCGCTGAAACGGTGCATGCCATGGACACCCTGGTCCGGCAGGGCAAGGTGCTGTACTGGGGCACGTCGGAATGGTCGGCCAACCAGATCCAGGAAGCGGTGGACATCGCCGCGCGCCACAACCTGCAGGCGCCGTCGATGGAGCAGCCGCAGTACAACCTGCTGCACCGGGAGCGGGTGGAAGTGGAGTACGCGCCGCTGTATGCCACCGCCGGACTGGGCACCACGATCTTCTCGCCGCTGGCCTCGGGCCTGCTGAGCGGCAAATACGACGACGGCGTGCCGGCTGATGCGCGCTTGGGCCGCGAAGGCATGGGCTGGCTGCAGGACCTGGTGCTGGGCGACAACGCCGATGCGCGCCTGGCCCGGGTACGTCGCTTCAGTGCCGTGGCCCGCGATCTGGGCCACGCCCCGGCCAGCCTGGCCATCGCCTGGTGCCTGCGCAATCCCAACGTGTCCAGTGTGATCCTCGGCGCCAGCCGGGTCAGCCAGCTGCTGCAGAACCTGCAGGCGCTGGACGTGCTGGCGCAGGTGGATGACGCCGGCTGGGCACAGGTGGAAGCCGTATTCGCCTGAGGACCGGAGACAGGTTGTAGGGCCGAGCCCACGCTCGGCCGGCCTTACCGCGCCTAATCGTGCTCATTTCAATAGACAAAGGCTATCGAAATTCGAATTTCGATCATTAATTCCATCAATTAAGTTGAGAATGATTGTTGATTGTCAACTGAGAATCATTATCATTTAACTCGTCCCTCGCACGAGTCCAGATGCTCATGAATGCTCAACCTGTACTGCTGCGCCCCGAAACGCTGACCCTCCGCGACCGCCCGGTTCGTGTCGTGCCGCCGGAAGAGGTCATCGACAGCGAAGCCCTGCTCAAGGGCCGTCGTGAAATCCTGATCCAGCACGGTGACCGTTTCTACCGTCTGCGTCATACCAGCAACGACAAGCTGATCCTCACCAAGTAACGCGGTCTGGTCGCCCGCCTCCCTCCCTCCTGTCGGCAGCGCCGGCAGGGTGGGCGACCCGTCCGCTCCTGCTCTCTCCCCCTCGGTCTACCGTTCATGCCTGCTTGGTGTGGCGGTGGCCGGGGGTTCCCCTGCCTGACCGAACGATGCCGATGACCCGCCCGACTGCCCTTTCCATCGCCCTGTGGATGGCTTTGCCGCTGTCCGCCCATGCTGCTGCCGATGCCGCGCCCGACGCGCGCGAATTCGATCGCGTGCAGGTCACCGCCACCCGTACCGAACGTGCGGTCAGCGATGTCGCCGCCACCGTCGATGTGATCGACCGCGAGCAGATGGATCGGCAACTGGTGCAGGACATCAAGGATCTGGTCCGCTACGAGCCGGGCCTGTCGGTCAGCCGCAGCGCGACCCGTTTCGGCCTCGGCAGCATCCGCATCCGTGGCCTGGACGGCAACCGCGTGCGCATCCAGACCGATGGCATCGCCATGCCGACCAGCTTCAACATCGGCTCGTTCTCCAACGCCAACCGCAACTTCACCGACCTCGACACGCTCAAGCGCGTGGAGATCGTGCGTGGACCGGCCAGCTCGCTGTACGGCTCGGACGCACTCGGTGGCGTGGTTGCCTTCGTCACCAAGGACCCGGCGGATTACCTGAAGGATGGCAAGGACAGCTACGTCGGCCTGAAGTTCGGCTACGACGGCGAGTGGAAAGGCCTGCTCGGTGGCGTGACCAGCGCCTTCGGTGGCGAGCACTGGAGTGGCATGGTCAACATCAACCACCGCCAGGGCCAGGAAACCGACAACAAGGGTGATGTGCGCAGCAACGACAACACGCGCACCGCGGCCAACCCGCAGGACCGTGATGGTCGCAGCGGCCTGGCCAAGCTGGTCTATGCCCCCAGCGAAGACCAGCGCTTCCGCCTGACCGTGGAAGGCAACGAAGACAACACCGATACCGACGTGCTGTCCTCGATCGACCGCACCACCACTACCGGCATGAAGGCGCGCGACACGCAGAACCGCACCCGCGTGTCCTTCGCCCACGAGATGGATGCGCTGGACAAGGGCTTCGCCGACAGCCTGCACTGGCAGGCCTACACGCAGGACAGCGAAACCACGCAGCGCACCGATGAAGCGCGCGCCAACGGCAGCCGTCGCCATCGCGAGTTCAGTTTCGACCAGCGCGTGTATGGGCTGCAGGCAGTGTTCAACAAGGCCTTCACCACCGGCACCGTCGAACACGCGCTGACCTATGGCTTCGATGGCGCCCGCACCGAGATCCGCCAGAAGCGCGATGGCTACCAGGTCAGCAACCGTGGCGTGGTCAGCACGACGATCCTGCCCGACGCATTCCCCGTGCGCGATTTCCCGATCAGCAAGACCACCGAGCTGGGCCTGTACGCACAGGATGAAATGCGCCTGGCCGACGGCAAGCTGTCGCTGGTGCCGGGCGTGCGCGTGGACCGTTACGAACTGAAGCCGGACGTGGACAGCATCTTCGCTGAGGACAATCCCGGCGTGGCCGTGTCGGAACTGAAGAAGACCAGCGTGTCGCCGAAGTTCGGCCTGGTCTATCGCTTCACCGATGAGTGGTCGCTGTTTGCCGGTTATTCGCGTGGTTTCCGCTCGCCGCCGTACAACGACGTCAACCTCGGTTTCACCAACTTCGCCTTCGGCTACACCGCCATTCCCAATCCGGACCTGAAGCCGGAAACCAGCGACGGTGTCGAGCTGGGCATGCGCTTCCTGTCGCCGGCGGCGTACGTGAGCCTGAGTGGCTACTACAACGACTACAAGGACTTCATCGAGTCGCAGACGCTGGTGGGCACCAACGCGCAGGGCTTGATGGTGTTCCAGTCGCGCAACATCGCCGACGCACGCATCTACGGTGCCGAATTGAAGGCCGGTGTCGACTTCGGCCAGATCAGCCCGGCCCTGCAGGGTTGGGCGCTGCGCAGTGCAGTGGCGTGGTCGCGCGGCGACAACAAGACCGCCGATGTGCCGCTGGATTCGGTCGATCCGATGCGCGGCACCGTCGGCCTGATGTACGACACCGATACCTGGGGCGTCGAACTGGCCGGTACCTTCGTCAAGCGCAAGGACCGTGTGACCTCGGCCAGCATCTATCGCCCGGCCGGCTACGGCGTGGCCGACCTGATGGCGCACTGGAACTTCGCCCCGGGTGCGACCTTCAACGTCGGTGTCTTCAACCTGGGTGACAAGCGTTACATCGACTGGTCCAACGGCGGCTCGACCCTGTCAGCCACCAGTACCGTTCTGGACCGCTATACCAGCCCCGGCCGCACTCTGTCGGCCAGCCTTGCCGTGTCCTGGTGATCCTATGAGCCGAGCCCTGTCTGCGCGTCGCCTGCCGTCCTCCCTGTCGCGTTCGTCGCTGCGGGCCTGGCCTGCGCCGGAACAGCTGGCAGCGCTCGGCACCGTGTTGTGCCTGTACCACGCCGATGGCAATGAACTTGGCGGCTGGCGCCAGGCAGTGTCGGTGCATGCCTGCCAGGGCGTGGACAGCGAGGGCCTGCGCGAAAGCCTGTGCTTCCTTGATGCACGCGGCCGCTGCGTGTGGCGCCTGTACCTGTTGCCGGACAGCGATTTCCTGGCCTGGGACCGGCTGGTGGCGACGCTGCCGCCCGGTCCTTCGCACGATGCCGATGGCAGCGTTGGTGAGCGCCTGTGGCGGCGACTGGCCGGGCATCTGGGCGGCCAGCGCTGGCGCCTGTGCACGCTGCGCCTGCATGCTGCCGACGAGGGCCGGACCCTGGCCGCCAGCCTGTCCACGTTGTCGTCGCTTGGTGCCGCCACCGCGCGCCGGATCGCGCGCATCGAAGGCGCCGAAGGCGAACTGGCGATCGACGACTGCTGTTGTGCCGATGCCGCACGCCGCCCCGTCGCGCGCGCTGCCGGCGACCTGCCGCTGGTCCGACTGTGACCTGATTGCGATGGATCGCCTGCTGGCCAGGATGGCCTTTCCACGAAACCTGCAACCCCGAAGGAAGACCCGATGAAGTTCCAGACAGCCAGCGTGATGGTGCTGCTCGCCGCCAGTGGTGCCGCCAGCGCGCAGCCCTCCGACATCGCCCGCGACCATGACAGCATCCTGGCCATGCAGGGTGAGTACACGGTGGATTTCGCCTTCGATGAAACCGTGCTGCTGAAGCCGGGCTACGAGCGCGCGCCGGCCATGCGCAGTGGCGGCAACGAAGTGGTGATCGTGGTCGAGGACAGCCCAAAGCGCATCGTGTTGCAGCACCTGCTGGTGGACAGCAAGAGCGGCCACGTGACCAAGCACTGGCGCCAGGACTGGGTATACGAAGCGCCGAACCGCTTCGAGTTCAGCGCCGACCAGACCTGGCAGGTACGCACGATTGCGGCGGCGACCAACCAGGGCGCCTGGACCCAGTGCGTGTATGAAGTCAGCGATGCACCGCGCTACTGCGGCACCGGCACGTGGACCTACGCCAACAACGTGCCGACCTGGACCAGCGACATCAGCTGGCGGCCACTGCCACGCCGCGAATACACCAAGCGCAGCGATTACAACGCGCTGGCCGTGGTCAACCGCCACACCCTGACCCCGAACGGCTGGACCCACGAGCAGTTCAACACCAAGGTGCAGCGCAACGCTGATGGCAGCCAGGTCGACATCGCCCGCGAATTCGGCTTCAACGACTACATCAGGACCACCGAGGTCGACTTCACCCCGGCGCGTGATTACTGGAAGGCCACTGCCGGTTACTGGAGCAAGGTGCGCCAGCGTTGGGACGGCTTCCTGACCCAGGCCCCGGGCGTGCACCTGAAGACCAAGCTCGACGGCATGGCGATGATCATCCCGTTGTTCACCCAGGCCGAAGACGTGCAGGCCGGCAAGAAGGTGAAGGACAAGCAGATCGACGAAGTCTTCGCCAAGTACGTGGAAAAGGCGCCGAAGGAAGGGTGATCGCTGCGGCGGGTGTCGGACGTGCACTGCACTGGTGGGTGCCGAGCTTGCTCGGCACGCTCTCCGGCGGGGATTGCATCCGGCATCCATGCCTACCGTGGATCTACCGGGGCCATTGGCACTGCATCCACGCATGGCGTGGATCTACTGCAGCGCTCCGTAGTAGATCCACGCCATGCGTGGATGCCTTTGCTTTCACAACGGCGTCAGGCCTCCCGCAATGCCAATGCCGGTGGCGTGTGCAGGATCCGACGGGTGCCCAACCAGCCGGCCAGCAGGCTCAACGCGATGCCAAGCAGGCCACCCAGCAGCAGGCCTGGCCACGGCGGCAGCAGCGGCAGTTCGAACACCTTCTGCGACACCGCCACGCCGATCACCGCTGCCGCGCCCACCGCCAGCAGCGCCGCCAGTGCACCCAGCGCACCAAACTCGACCAGTACCGCGCCACGCAGCTGGCGCCGCGTTGCACCCAGCGTGCGCAGCACGGCGCTGTCATAGCGGCGCTCGCCAGCCGTCGCCTGCAGTGCCGCCAGCAGCACCAGCACGCCGGCCAGCAGGCTGAACACCATCACCAGCTGCACCGCCTGCGCCACCCGTTCCATCACATCGCGCACCTGCGAGATCACTGCATCCACGTCCAGCAGCGACAGGTTCGGCTGCGCGCGCACCAAGGCTCCGAGACCCGCCGCCTGTCCCGCCGGCAGATGGAACGCAGACAGCAGGTTATGCGGTGTATCGCCCACCGCATTCGGATTCAACAGCACGAAGAAGTTCGGCCGGAAGGTGTTCCAGTCGGCCTTGCGCACGCTGGTGACGCTGAACTCGCGCTCCTGCTCGCCCACCGCGATGGTGATGCGATCACCCGGGTACACGCCGTAGCGCTTGGCCCAGCCGATCTCCACCGATGCTTCGGCAGCGGTGCTGTCCGGCGTCCAGAACGTGCCGTTGACCAGCGTATTGGCCGGCGGGAACGTGCTGCGCCAACTGAAGTTCAGCGGACGGTTCTCGTCATCGTCGTCGCGCTGGCCTTCGCCCTGCGGCTGACTGTCGTCGGCCGGCGTGCGGTCCACCCGCAGCGGTGGTTTGCCGTTGATCGCGATCAGGCGGCCGGTGGCCATCGGTTCGATGCTGGCATCATCCGCACCGAGGCCCTGCAGTGCGGCCAGCACGCTGTCGCGCTGCTCGGGCTGGATGTTGATCAGGAAGTAGTTCGGCGTGTCCGCGGGCAGGCGCTCGCGCCACTGCTGCAGCAGGCCGGGGCCGATCACCGCCAGCAGCAGCAATGCGCACAGCGACAGTGACAGCCCCACCAGCTGCATCACCGCCAGCATCCGCCGCCGTGTCAGCGCCGCCAGGCCCAACCGCCAGTTGCCGTGCAGACGATGCTGCAGGCCACGCAGCAGTTGCAGCAGCAGGAACCCGACCACGCCTGCGGCGACCGCTAGCCCGGCCAGGCCACCCAGCACCCACAAGGCCAGCTTCAGATCACCGGTGACCTGCACCGCCAATATCAGGCTGGCCGCCAGTGCGGCCACATAGGCCAGCAGCGAGGCCGGCGGCAAGGCGGCGAACGAGCGGTTGAGCACACGCATCGGCGGCACCCCACGCAGACGCAGCAGCGGCGGCAGGGCGAAGCCGAACAGCAGCAACAGGCCGATCCCCGCGCCGGTCAGCGCAGGCATGGCTTCGGGCAGCGGCAGGCGTTGCGGCACCAGGCTGCCCAGTACCTGCACCAGTCCTTCCTGTGCCGCCATGCCCAGGCCGATGCCGATCGCACACGCCGGCACCGCCAGCATCAGCAGCTGCAGGGCCAGGCCGGCCAGGATGTCGCGCTGGCGTGCACCCAGGCAGCGCAGGATCGCCACCTGGTCGATGCGACGCAGGGCGAACCGGTTGGCCGCCAGTGCGGTGGCAACGCCGGCCAGCAGCACCGCCAGCAGCGCGCTCAAGCCGAGGAAACGACCGGCCAGGTCGAAGGCCTGGCGTACACCGCGCTGGGTATCGTTCACGCTGAGCAGGCGCATGCCTTTCACCTGCGGCAGCAGCCATTGTCGGAAGGCCGCGATATCGGTGGCGGTGCCTGCGAACATCAGTCGGTAGTTGATGCGGCTGCCGGGGCCGAGCAGGCCGGTGCCTTCCACATCGGCGCGGTTGACCAGCAGGGTCGGCGACAGCGTCAGCAGGTCGCCGCCGGCATCCGGTTCCGATTCGATGATGCCGGCGATGCGCAGCGTGCCCGCACCGAATTCCAGATCGTCGCCGGCCTTCAGGCCCAGCGCCTGCAGCAGGCGCGGATCGGCATAGGCCTGGCCCTTGGCCGGCATGCCGGCATCGGCGATCAGCGCGCCGCCTGGCGTGGCGCGCACGCGCAGCGCGCCGCGCAGCGGGTAGCCTGCTTCCACGGCCTTGATGCTGGCCATCTGGCTGGCATCGCCCTGGAACAGCACGCTGCCGAAGCTGGCCAGCCGTGTGTGCGCCAGGCCGCGTCGCTGCGCTTCGTCGGCAAACGTGGCAGGCGGGTCATCGCGCCCGGCCACGCCGAGGTCGCCGCCGAGCATTTCAGCCGCGCTGCCGGTCAGGGCCAGGTTGACCCGGTTGACCAGCGTGCCCACCGCCGTCATCACCGCCACGCCCAGTACCAAGGCGGCGAAGACGGTCAGCAGGTCACCGGCCAGGGCTTCGCGGCGCAGGGCGCGCCACGCATGCCGCAGCAGGTTCATGCGTCCACTCCATGTTCCACCGGCTGCAGGCGGCCGCTGTCGATGCGATGGATGTACTGGCAGCGCTGCGCCAGGCGCAGATCGTGGGTGACCAGCACCAGCGTGGTACCGCTGCCGGCATTGAGTTCGAACAGCAGATCGCTGATGTGCTGGCCGGTAGCCTGGTCCAGCGAGCCGGTGGGCTCATCGGCGAACAGGATGCGCGGGCGGCTGACGAACGCGCGGGCGAGGGCGACACGCTGCTGCTCGCCGCCGGACAGCTGCCGCGGATAGTGGCGGGCGCGGTGCGAGAGCCCTACCGCAGCCAGCACCTCATCCACCCGCGTGCGGTCCTCGCGCCCGGCCAGTTCCAGCGGCAGCGCGATGTTCTCGGCCGCCGTCAGCGCCGGCAGCAGATGGAAGCTCTGGAACACGAAGCCGACGTCGCGGGCGCGCAGCTGTGCACGCGCCTCTTCGTCCAATGCCGTCAGATCCTGGCCCGCCAGCGTGATGCGGCCATGACTGGGCAGGTCCAGCCCGGCCAGCAGGCCGAGCAGGGTAGTCTTGCCGGAACCGGAGGCGCCGACGATGGCCACGCTGGTGCCTTCATGGACGGTCAGGGTGATGTTGTCCAGTATGTGGACTTCACCCTCCGGGCCATGCACGGATTTGCCGACCTGGTCGACGGCGATGGCGACGGGCGCGCTGCGGGGGGACAGGCTGTCGATGAGGAGACTCCAATGCACAAGACGGGATGGAGCCGGCAAGCCGGCGCAATGATGATGCTGTTGCTAGGGTTGCTGCTGTTGCCGGCACTGGCGTGTGCCAAAGGTCCGGCCACCGGTACCGTGCTGGTGCTCGGTGACAGCCTCAGTGCCGCCCACAATATCCCGGCTGATGCAGGCTGGGTCAGCCTGCTGCAGCAGCGGGTCAGGCAGCAGTCGAAAACCCCGCCGCGCATCGTCAACGCCAGCATGAGCGGGGAAACCACCGCCGGCGCGCTGACCCGCCTGCCGGGCCTGCTGGGCCGCGAGAAGCCCACGGTGGTGGTGATCGCCCTCGGCGGCAACGATGCGCTGCGCGGCCTGACCCCGGCGCAGGTGCAGGGCAACCTGGAAAAAATGGTGCAGGCGAGCCAGAAGGCCGGCGCCAAGGTGCTGCTGCTGGGCATCGACGTGCCGCCCAACTATGGGCCGGGCTACCGCCAGCGCCTGGCTGCGGCGTACCGGGCCCTGGCCACGCAGTACAAAGTGCCGTTGCTGCCGTTCCTGCTGGAAGGCGTGGCCCTGCAGCCGGGCTTGATGCAGGCAGACGGCCTGCACCCCACCGCTCAGGCGCAGCCGAAAGTGCTGGACAACGTATGGCCGCTGCTGAAACCGCTGCTGTGAGCACGCCATCTTCTTTTCATTGACGCAACTTCACATCGCGTGCACCGTCGATCGGGCATGTTTCACAAAGCTGAAGAAAAAGGGATTCTCATGCGTCAGACGAAGGAGACTTCCGGCTTGGTGCTGGTAGTCGAAGACAACCGCAACATCTCCGAGATGATCGGGGAGTACCTGGAAGGCCGTGGCTTCGAGGTGGACTATGCGCAGGATGGCCTGGACGGCTACCGTCTGGCTGCCGAGAACAGCTACGACGTGGTCGTGCTGGACCTGATGCTGCCGCGACTGGATGGCATCGAAGTGTGCCGCCGGCTGCGCAATGATGCGCGCAAGTCGACCCCGGTGCTGATGCTGACCGCGCGCGACACGCTGGATGACAAGCTCACCGGCCTCGGTTTTGGTGCCGACGATTACCTGACCAAGCCGTTCGCGATCCAGGAACTGGAAGCCCGCCTGCGCGCGCTGATCCGCCGCGAACGTCGTCAGGTGGGTTCGGAAGTGCTCAAGGTCGCCGACCTGGTGCTCGATCCGGTCAGCATGCGTGCCACGCGTGCCGGCACCGAGCTGCAGCTGTCGCCGATCGGCCTGCGCCTGTTGACCATCCTGATGCGCGAATCGCCGCGTGTGGTCACCCGCCAGGAAATAGAACGCGAAATCTGGGGCAACGGCCTGCCTGATTCGGACACGTTGCGCAGCCACCTGTACAACCTGCGCAAGATCATCGACAAACCGTTCGACCGGCCGCTGCTGCACACCGTGCAGAGCGCGGGCTATCGCATCGCCGATATAGCCCAGCCGATGGCCTGATCGACGTCGTGCCGGTGTTGCAGCAGAACCGGCACGGCCGTGGTCGGCAGGGAAGAGGTGAACGTTCCGGAGACCCGGTCGTCATCGTCCATGCACGATCACGGCACAGCGCGCTGCCTATAATCGCAGCGCTCTGACCGGGACACCGCAATGCCGCACGGCCTGCCGCGCAAGATCCGTATCGCTTTCATCCTGCAAGCCGTGTTGGCCAGCCTGGGTATCCTGCTGGGTGCCTGGCTGGTTTCGCTGGTGATCAAGCACAGCCTGGTGGGTGCGGCCCTGCGCGAAGAAGCGGCGTACTACTGGACGCTGCACGAGGCGTCGCCCGTGCAGCCGCCGCCCAATACCCAGAACATCCGTGGCTACCTGCTGGAACGCGGGCAGTCCAGCCTGTCACTACCCGCCAACCTGCGCACGTTGGAACCGGGTTTCCACGAACTTCCCGACGACGATCAGCTGGTACTGGTCGACGCCCGCGAACAGGGGCGCCTGTACCTGGTGTTCCTGCGCTCGCGCGCGGAGATGCTGGCGTTCTGGTTCGGCATCGTGCCGGTGCTGCTGACCCTGCTGGCGGTGTATGGCGCCTCCTGGATCACTTACCGTGCCTCCAAACGCCTGGTATCACCGGTGAACTGGCTGGCGCGCCGCGTCTCGCGCTGGGATCCGGGTCATCCGGAAGCGGCCGATCTGGAGCCGGACAAGCTGCCCGCGGACATGCAGGGCGAGACCCGACAACTGGCAGCGGCGCTGCACTCGCTGGCCAACCGGGTCACTGCGCACGTGGCACGCGAGCGCAACTTCACCCGTGATGCCAGCCATGAACTGCGCACGCCGCTGACCGTCATCCGCGTGGCCAGCGACATGGCGCTGGGTGATGAGAGCCTGGAGCCGCGCCTGCGCCGCAGCCTGCAGCGCATCCAGCGTGCCGGGCGGGACATGGAAGCGGTGATCGATGCGTTCCTGATCCTGGCCCGCGAGGCAGACGTCGAGCCGCAGGTGGAACTGTTCGATGTCAACGACATCGTCCGCTACGAAGTGGACAACGCCAATGAGCTGCTGGTGGGCCGGCCACTGGCGGTGCACCTGCACAGTGACGCGGCCGTGCAGCTGCACGCACCGCCGCGGGTGCTGCAGGTGGTGGTCAGCAACCTGGTGCGCAATGCCTGCAGTTACACCGACGAAGGTCGCATCGACGTGCATGTGCACAACGACCGGGTGGTGGTAAGCGATACCGGCATCGGCATGTCCGCAGACGCGCTGTCGCGTGCGTTCGAGCCGTTCTATCGTGCCGATCCCAGCCGTCCGCAGGGTACGGGTCTGGGTCTGTCGATCGTGCGTCGCCTGTGTGACCGCTTCGGCTGGAAGGTCAGTCTGGCCAGCGAGCTGGGCAAGGGCACCGAGGCGACGGTGATTTTCCGCTGAGAGCCGGGCTGCGCCCGGCACCCGCAGACGACAGGTTCCCGCTGCTGTTGGTAGGTGTCGACCTTGGTCGACACGTAGATCCACGCCATGCGTGGATGAAGCGTCCCCGGTAGTGCCGGCCGCTGGCCGGCAACCCCAGCATCACTCAGTTGCAGTTGACCTTCGGCGCCAGCGCCTTGGTCCAGATTGCATAGCCGGCCGGGGTCATGTGCAGCATGTCCTCGCGGAACAATGAGGCATCAGGCTGGCCATCGGCTCCGAGCATCGGTGTGTAGATGTCGGTGTAGCCGGTGTTGGGCAGCTTCGCCAGCGCGGTCTTGATCTTCGCGTTGGCGTCGTTGATCGCGGGTAGCAGGTGCGCCCGCGACGGGCTGGGCTTGATGGACACGTACTCCACCTTCGTCTTCGGCAGGTCACGATGCACGCGCTGCACGAAGGCCACCACGTCGTCGCGTACCTGGGTCGCGCTGCGGCCGCTGTTGAGGTCGTTGTCGCCGGCGTAGAAGAAGACCTTGCACGGCGCATACGGCACGATGGCCTGGCCGGCATACCAGGTGCTGTCGCGTACTTCCGAACCACCGAAGCCGCGGTTGAATACCGGTTGCCCCGGGAAGTCCTGGGCCAGGCTGTCCCACATGCGGAAGGACGAGCTGCCGATGAATTCGATGCCGCCGCGCGGCGGCGGATTGGTCCGGTCGGCACTGGCGAAGGACGCCATGTCTGCCGCCCAGGCCACGTTGGAGACCTGCGCGGGTACCTGCGGTGGGGCTGGCGGGCTCAGGGCCTGGGCCAGCGGCGCGGCCAGCAGGCCAAGCAGGATCAGGCAGGTGCGGGGACGGGTCATCAGGCACTCCGGCAGGGCAGGGGGCATCCATCATAGAAGCTGGTCCGGCCCCACGCTTGGCCGCGCCGGGCCGTTCGCGGGGCCTCGCGGCGGGGCGTCCGGGGTGCCGCTGCCGCCCTTGTGGCAAAATGGGGGCTGTCTGCCTATCCCTGTGCACCCATGATTCCCTGCCGTGCGTCTGAGCGGTCGCTGCGCCGCGCCCCTGTTGCTGGATGTTTCACCCGTGGCTGATCAGTTCGGCCACATGCCCCGCGGCCCGCGCCGCATCTTCCAGGCCGCCCGCTGGTCCTGGCAGGGCCTGCGAGCTGCCTGGCTGCATGAGTCCTCGTTCCGGCTGGAGGTCTACCTGCTGGTGATGCTGACGCCGCTGGCGATCTGGCTGGGCCAGACACCAGTGGAGCGCGCGCTGATGATCGGCTCGATGCTGCTGGTGCTGGCGATGGAGCTGGCCAACTCGGCCATCGAGGCGGTGATCGAGCGCTATGGCGCGGAAATCCACGAACTGGCCGGCCGCGCCAAGGACATGGGCTCGGCGGCAGTGTTCGTGCTGATGATGAACGTGCTGCTGTGCTGGGCCCTGGTGCTGGTGCCGCGGTTGTTCCCGGCCAGCGTCGGCTGATCCTTCTTCCTCCCCCCTTGTTGAAGACTTCCCATGTCCCTTGAGCTTCTCGCCGATCCGAATGTCTGGTTGACCCTGTTCACCTTGAGCGCGCTGGAAATCGTGCTCGGCATCGACAATCTGGTGTTCATCTCCATCGCCGTCAGCAAGCTGCCCGAAGAGCGCCGTCCGTTCGCGCGCCGCCTCGGCATCGCCGTGGCGTGCATTACCCGCATCGGCCTGCTGGTGTCGCTGGCGTACCTGGCGCACATGCAGGCGAACCTGTTCACCGTGGCCGGCATGGGCATCTCCATCCGCGACCTGGTGCTGATCGTCGGTGGCCTGTTCCTGATCATCAAGGGCTGGATGGAGATCAAGGAAATGATCTCCGGTGGCGAGGACGAGGATCCGACCACCACCAAGACCTCGGCCGTGTTCGGCTACGTGATCGCGCAGATCGCGATCATCGACATCGTGTTCTCGCTGGACTCGGTGATCACCGCCGTCGGCATCGCCGACCACGTGCCGGTGATGGTCGCCGCGATCCTGTTGTCGGTGGCGGTGATGCTGCTGGCGGCCAACCCGCTGGGCCGCTTCATCGACGCCAACCCGACCGTGAAGATGCTGGCCCTGGCCTTCATCCTGCTGATCGGTGCGGTGCTGATCCTGGACGGCCTGGACATGCACGTGCCCAAGCCCTACATCTACGCCGCGATGGGCTTCTCGGTGCTGGTGGAGTGGCTGAACCTGCTGATGCGCCGCCGCGCACGCGAACACCACGTGCCGGGTGCCGGCGACTGGTAAGCACTACCTCGAACCCCCGGCCAGCGCCGGGGGTTCCGCTTTCCGGGCGCCGCTGCGCTCGCCGGGCATGGCCCGGCGCTGCCCGCATGGCCGACCTGCCCGCCACTTGTGAACCAGGATCAACACTGTTTTCCCGCGCGGAGGCTTAATCCCGGCCGGCAAAGCGCGCAGGCTACGCGCTCATTTTCCACAGGGCCTGCCCCACGCAGGCAACCCCCATGAATTCCAGAGCCGCATTGCTGGCACTCGCCGTCGGCGCCTTCGCCATTGGCACCACCGAGTTCACCCCGATGGGCTTGCTGCCGGTCATCGCCAGCGGCGTCGGGGTCAGCATCCCCACCGCCGGCATGCTGATCACCGCCTACGCGGTGGGGGTGATGCTGGGCGCACCGGTGATGACCCTGCTGATGGGACGCTTCGGCAAGCGCACCGCGCTGATGCTGCTGATGTCGATCTTCGTGGTCGGCAACGTGCTGTCGGCGCTGGCCCCGAACTACGGCCTGCTGTTGCTGTCGCGGCTGGTGACCAGCCTCAATCACGGCGCGTTCTTCGGCATCGGCGCGGTGGTCGCCGCCAGCCTGGTGCCCAAGGACAAGCAGGCGGCGGCGGTGGCAACGATGTTCATGGGCCTGACCATCGCCAACATCGGTGGCGTGCCGCTGGCGACCTGGGTTGGCCAGCAGCTGGGATGGCGCCTGGCCTTTGCCGGCACTGCCGTACTCGGCGTGGTGGCGATCACCGCCTTGGCCATGGCACTCCCGGCTTCCGCAGCGGGTGCACGCCCGGATGTCCGGCGTGAACTGAAATCGATCATGCAGCCGCAGGTACTGCTGGCGATGGCGACCACGGTGCTGGGCGCAGGTGCGATGTTCACCCTCTACACCTACGTGGCGCCAGTGTTGACCGAGCTGACCGGCGCCTCGAATGCCTTCATCGCGTTGTCGCTGGCACTGATCGGTATTGGTTTCACCGTTGGCAACGGCATCGGCGGACGCATGGCCGACTGGTCGCTGGACGGCTCGACCCGCATCCTGCTGGCGGTTCTGGCGGCGCTGATGTTCGTGCTGCCGCTGGCCTTCATGAGTCACGCCACTGCGGCGCTTGGCGTGTTGCTGTTCGGCGCGGCGACCTTCGCCATCGTGCCGCCGCTGCAGATCCGGGTGATGCAGGCGGCGAGCGAGGCGCCGGGGCTGGCGTCGTCGATCAACGTCGGTGCGTTCAACCTCGGCAATGCACTGGGCGCGGCGCTGGGTGGTGCGGTGATCAGCCTTGGGCTGGGGTACGCGGCGATTCCGGTGGCCGGTGGCCTGCTGGCGGCGTCGGCGCTGCTGCTGGCGTGGCTGGGGCGTGCTCGCGTGCCGGCTGCTGAGGCTTGCTGAGGGGGGAGGGGTTCCGGCAGGGCTTGCAGCCCTGCACCCGCCGAATCAACGTCAACGGCAAAAGCCCGCATTCCGTGGGTTGGCGGGGCGGTGTGGGTGGGCAGGACACGCCGTGAACCCATCCCTGGGGGCTCGATGGCGCCATCCATGGCGCCAACGGTCCTGCCCACCCACACCGCCCCACCTTTGACAGATCGCCGCGATCGGTCGGAACGTCGTCCTGCTCTGGTGGGTGTCGACCTTGGTCGACACGGTAGATCCACGCCATGCGTGGATGGCAGGCATCAGGAATGTCTGAAGAATCGGCTTTTGCTTTTGATTTTTCTTTTGATCTTCCCGCGGTGCGCAGGAAACCGTCCGTGGCCGGGAGGATGGGTTGGCTGGGGGCGTGAGCCGCATGGATGCGGCGACCGAGCTTACATGGACGTACTTGCAGCGGCCCCCAGCCAACCCACCCTCCCGGCCGCCACCCGATAGCCAGCAACGAACTACCGCGGAGGGGGCGGCGCCCGATGGCCGACGATGGCCGACACTCTCCACACGCCCGTTAACACCGACCATGGCATGCTCGGCGTTCAGTCCACCCGGAGCCTTGGCCATGCGCCTGCTGACCCGCCTCATTCCCCTGTTGCTGCTGGCCTTCCTGCTGTCCGGCTGCGGCTACAACGCCATCCAGCAGAAGGACGAAGCGGTCAAGGCCAGCTGGTCCGAAGTGCTCAACCAGTACAAGCGCCGCGCCGACCTCGTGCCCAACCTGGTGCAGACCGTGAAGGGTTTCGCCAGCCAGGAAGAGCGCGTGCTGACCGAAGTCACCAACGCCCGCTCGCGCGTTGGCCAGATCAACGTCAATGCTGATGACGAAGCCTCGCTCAAGCAGTTCCAGCAGGCCCAGGGCGAACTCGGCAGCGCGCTGTCGCGCCTGCTGGTGGTCACCGAGAACTACCCGGTGCTCAAGTCCGATCAGAACTTCCGCGATCTGCAGGCGCAGCTGGAAGGTACCGAGAACCGCATCACCGTCGCCCGTGGCCGCTACATCCAGCAGGTGCAGGACTACAACACCTACATCCGCTCGTTCCCGCAGCTGATCACCGCCAAGATCTTCGGCTACCAGCCCAAGCCGAACTTCACCGTGGAAAACGAAGCGCAGATCTCCAACGCGCCGGCGGTTGATTTCGGCACCGCGCCGCAGCAGCAGCCAGCCCCGGCTCCGGGCCACTGACCGATGCGCCTGGCCGCCACACTGCTGGCTCTGCTGTTGTGGCTGCCGTTGACCGTGCAGGCGCAGACGCTGGCGCCGATCCCGGCGCTGGATTCGCCGGTGGTCGATACCACCGGTACCCTGGATGCCGCGCAGAAGCAGGCGCTGGTGCAGCAGGCGCTGGACCTGCAGCAGCGCAAGGGCAGCCAGATGCAGGTGCTGGTGGTGCCGACCACGCAGCCGGAAGACATCGCCCAGTACACCACCCGCGTGTTCGACCAGTGGCAGATCGGTCGCAAGGGCGTGGATGACGGCGTGTTGCTGGTGGTGGCCAAGGACGATCGGCGGGTACGCATCGAACCGGGTTACGGCCTGGAAGGTGCGATTCCCGATGCGATCGCCAACCGGGTGATCCAGGAGTATCTGGTGCCACGCTTCCGCGCCAATGACTATGCCGGTGGCATCACCGACGCCACGGCGATGCTGGTGAAGATCATCGACGGCGAGCCGCTGCCGGCGCCGGTCAGCAGCCAGCAGGGACGCGCCCCCGACGGCGGCGGCGATACCTGGTTCCTGGCGTTGTTCATCGGCGTGTTCGCCGGCAGCATCCTGCGTGGCGTGTTCTCACGCGTACCGCGTCCGCTGCGCGGCCTGCTGGGAGGTGCCGGTGCGGCCGTTGCTGCCTTCCTGTTCACCTCCACGCTGCTGGCCAGTGGCCTGGCCGGCGTGGTTGGCCTGGTGGTGGCGATGCTGTCCGGCCATCCGGGGCGTTTCGCTGGCGGTGGTGGTTGGGGCGGAGGCAGTTGGGGCGGTGGTGGCTTCGGCGGTGGTGGTGGATTTGGCGGCGGCGGCGGTTGGGGCGGCGGTGGTGGCCGTTCCGGCGGCGGCGGCGCGTCGGGGGGCTGGTGATGATCCAGCGTCTTTGCCGGCATCTGCTTTCGCCGTCGGTACGCCGGGCGTTCCCGCCGGCCACGCTGCAGGCGATCACCGAGGCGATCGCCGCAGGCGAGCAGCGCCATGGCGGCCAGGTGATGTTCGCGGTCGAGGCCGATCTGCCGCTGCACGCGCTGTGGCACAAGGTCACCCCGCGGCAGGCGGCCGAGCATGCCTTCGCCCGCCTGCGCACTTGGGATACCACCCACAACAACGGCGTGCTGATCTACCTCTTGCTGGCCGACCATGCCATCGAGATCGTCGCCGACCGTGGCCTGCAGGGGCGGGTCGCGCCCGAGCAATGGCAGCGGATCTGTACCCACCTGCGCGAGGGCCTGCGCGGTTCCCAGCCGGTGGCGGCGCTGCGTGATGCCATCGATGAGGTTTCCATCCTGCTGGAAGGGCACTTTCCGGCCTCGGCGCGGTCCGATCAGGACGGCCTGCCGGACACGCCGCAGATCCTGGGCTGAAGCCCGGCAATCGCGTGACCGGGGCCGCCGCGAGGCCGCTCCCGGGCGGCGCTAGAATATCGGCATCCCTGCAAGGCGCCCTTCATGATCTATTTCCACGACATCGACCCCATCGCCCTCTCGCTGGGACCGATCAAGGTGCACTGGTACGGCATCATGTACCTGCTCGGCTTCACCGCCGCCTGGCTGTTGGGGCGCAAGCGCATCGCCGACGGGCGCCTGCCGGGCGTCGATGCCAACGGCTTCTCCGACCTGCTGTTCTACGCCATGCTCGGCGTGGTGCTGGGCGGCCGCATCGGCTACATGCTGTTCTACGCGCTGGGCGATTTCCTGCACAACCCGCTGCTGCTGTTCAAGGTGTGGGACGGCGGCATGAGCTTCCACGGCGGCCTGCTGGGTGTGATCGCCGCCTGCTGGTGGTGGTCGCGCAAGCACGCGCTGCACTTCTTCGACACCATGGATTTCATGGCGCCGCTGGTGCCGTTGGGCCTGGGTTTTGGCCGCGTCGGCAACTTCATCGGCGCCGAGCTGTGGGGCAAGTACACCGACGGCAGCTGGGGCGTGGTGTTCCCGTCCGGCCTGCCGGCGCCGCTGAACCAGCTTGACCACGCTACCCTGCAGTCGCAGTTCGCCAGCGGCGCGCTGAATCAGTTCGCCCGCCATCCGTCGCAGTTGTATGAAGCACTGCTGGAAGGGCTGGTGATGTTCGTGGTGTTGTGGACGGTGTCGGCCAAGCCGCGCCATCGCTATCTCATCGGCGGCCTGTTCGCGCTGCTGTACGGCATCTTCCGCTTCGCCGTCGAGTTCGTGCGCATGCCCGACAACGGCGTCTATGTGGCCTTCGGCTGGCTGACCAAGGGCCAGATCCTGTGCGTGCCGTTGATCGTCTTCGGCCTGGTGCTGCTGGCGCTGTCGCGCCGCGCGCCGGTGCTGCAGCCGCAGCCGCTGGTGGTCGCCGAGGGTAAGGCATGAAGGCTTACCTGGACCTGCTCTCACACGTGCTCGAACATGGCGCGGAGAAGAGCGACCGTACCGGCACCGGCACCCGCAGCGTGTTCGGCTGGCAGATGCGCTTCAACCTCAACGACGGTTTTCCGCTGGTCACCACCAAGAAGCTGCACCTGCGCTCGATCATCCACGAGCTGCTGTGGTTCCTGAAGGGCGATACCAACATCGGTTACCTCAAGGACAACCAGGTGCGCATCTGGGACGAGTGGGCCGACGACAACGGCGACCTCGGCCCGGTGTACGGCAAGCAGTGGCGCAGCTGGGCCACGGCCGACGGCGGCAGCATCGACCAGATGCAGTGGCTGGTGGACGAGATCAAGCGCAACCCGGATTCACGGCGGTTGGTGGTCAGTGCCTGGAACGTGGGCGAGCTCTCGCAGATGGCGCTGATGCCGTGCCACAACCTGTTCCAGTTCTACGTGGTCGACGGCAAGCTCAGCTGCCAGCTGTACCAGCGCAGTGGCGACATCTTCCTCGGCGTGCCATTCAACATCGCCAGCTACGCACTGCTGACGCACATGGTGGCGCAGGCCACCGGCCTGGGCGTCGGCGATTTCGTGCACACGCTGGGCGATGCGCACCTGTATTCGAACCACTTCGAGCAGGCGCGCGAGCAGTTGTCGCGTGAACCGCGCGCGCTGCCGACGCTGTGGTTGAACCCGGAAGTGACCGATCTGTTCGGCTTCCAGTTCGACGACATCCGCATCGACGGCTACGATCCGCATCCGGCGATCAAGGCACCGGTGGCGGTGTGAGTGCGATGAAGCTCTCGATGATCGTGGCACTGGATCGCAACCGTGGCATCGGCCAGGGCAATGCCATGCCCTGGCACCTGCCGGACGACTTCAAGCACTTCAAGGCGTTGACCCTGGGCAAACCGATCCTGATGGGGCGCAAGACCGCCGAATCGATCGGCCGCGTGCTGCCGGGCCGGACCAACCTAGTGCTGACCCGCAGCGGCCAGGTGCCGTTCGAGGGGATGCGTGCGGTGGCCTCGCTGGACGAGGCGAAAGCGATTGCAGAAGGTGAGGGTGCCAGTGAGCTGTGCATCATTGGTGGTGGCGAGATCTTCCGCCAGCTGCTGGACCAGGCCAGTGATCTGTACCTGACCTGGGTGGATGCTGAAGTACCGGCCGACACCCACTTCCCCGAGCTGGACCCGGGTGACTGGCAGGAGGTGAGCAGCGAGCCGCATCCCGCTGACGAACGCCACGCCTACGCCTTCCGCTTCGTGCATTACGTGCGTCGCTGAGCGCGGAGTGCTGTAGAGCCGAGCCATGCTCGGCTCCACAGCACTGCCTCAGGGCATCCGGTAGTGGCCGATGATGGCGTGCTGGAACAGCAGGTTCTCTTCCCGCGTACCCCGCGCGATGTTGTGCAGCACCAGCGGCGTGCCGTCTGCCAGGCGCCGGTCGGAGACGATGCCCACGTGCAGCAGGCCGTTGCCGTTGAGCTTCCAGGCAACGATGTCGCCGGCAGCGAAGTCGTTGCCGCGGTCACTGATCGGCTGCTGCCAACCCTGGCGATCAAACCAGCGCATCAGGTTGGGCACGCGCCGATGGTCGATGTTCCGATCCGGTCGTGACAGTCCCCACAGCGCCGGATAAGCGCTGAACTCAGCGCGCATGTCTTCGTTCACGCGGACCTGCAGGTCCAGCCCCTGCGTACGCAGGGCGCGTATCAGCACGTCGGTGCATACGCCGCGATCAGCGGGCACGTCGCCAGAGGGGTAGGCCAGTACCTGATAGGCAGGGTCGTAGCGGGTGGTGACGCCGATCTGCGCGCGGGCGGCAGCGACCAACGGTGGTGAGGGTGTGGGAACCGATGCAGGGACGGCGGCATTGTCGGCGCCGGCGGTTGCTGGCGACGACGAGGGCTGGCAGCCGCTGGCCAGGGCCAGCGTCAGCAGCAGCAGCACCGTCCATGGTGCGCGGTTGCCTGGCTTCATGCCGAAGGAGGCGTGCCGTTGTTGCTGCCGCCACCATTACCACCGCCACCGCCACCGCCACCGCCACCACGGCGGCGGCGCCGACGCGGACCACGGTTGCCGGGGGCGCCAGCACCGGCGCCGGCAGCGCTGTTGCCCTGGCTGTTGTCCTTGCCCTGGCCGGCGGTGCGTTCGTGTGCGGGTCGTGCAGGCGGCCGCGCGTTGGCGACCGGTGCCGGCACGTCGCGTCCCGGTACCTGCACCACGCGCAGCTCATCGGTGTCGAGCTGGATTGCGGTGAGCTTGCCGCCCCACACTGCACCGGTGTCGATCGCGTGGATGCCTTGGGTGATGGTCAGGCCCAGCGCCGACCAGTGGCCGCAGACCACCTTCAGGTCACGCTCGACCCGGCCCGGCACTTCGAACCAGGGATACAGCCCCTGTTCCTGGGTGCCCGGCGTGCCCTTGTCCTCGATGCCGATGCGGCCGCGCGAGGTGCAGTAGCGCATGCGCGTGAGCACGTTGATGATCGCCCGCGAGCGCTCGTAGCCGGTCAGGTTCGGTGCCCAGCTGGGCTTGTCGCCGTACATGTTGCGGAACAGCTTGCGGTAGCCGGCGCCGTGCAGCTGCACTTCCACTTCGGCCGCATGCTTTTCGGCCATCTGCGTGGTCCACTTCGGCGCCAGGCCGGCATGCACCATCATCCAGCCAAGCTCGCGGTCCACGTGCACCAGCTTCTGCAGGCGCAGCCAGTCCAGCAGCACATCACGGTCTTCGGCCTGGACGATGCGCAGCAGGTCCGGGTTGACCTTGCGCTGTTCCTCTTCGGTGCGCGCACCGACGGCCAGCAGGGAAAGGTCGTGGTTGCCGAGCACCACCACGCTGTGTTCGCGCAGCGAATGCACCAGACGCAGCGTTTCCAGTGACTGTCCACCGCGGTTGACCAGATCGCCGCAGAACCACAGGGTGTCCTGCGCCGGATCGAACCGGATCTTTTCCAGCAGGCGCTGGGTTACGTCATAGCAGCCTTGCAGGTCGCCGATCGCCCATACACTCATCGTTCGGCCTCCGTGTCAGTGCAGGGTGCGCGGGATGGCCAGCACGAAGGGTGCGACCGGCGCGGCGAATTCGGTGCCATCGTCGGCCACCATGTCGTAATGGCCCTGCATCGTGCCGTGCTCGGTGCCGAGCATGACACCCGAGGTGTAATGGAAGTCTTCACCCGGACGCAGTCGCGGCTGTTCGCCGATCACGCCATCGCCATCGACATGCTCGACGCGGCCATTGGCATCGGTGATGCGCCAATGGCGTGCGACCACACGCGCGGCAACGCGGCCTTGGTTGTGGATGCGGATCGTATAGGCGAACGCATAGCGACCGTCTTCCGGTGCGGATTGGTCGTCGAGGAAGCGCGGCGCGACTTCGACGGAGATGGCATAAACGTCAGCGTCTTCCATACCGGCAGTGTAATCAGGAGGCATTGGCCAAAGCGATGAATTCAGCCACGTCCAGCTGTTCGGCGCGGGCATCGGGACGCACGCCGGCGGCCACGAACTGCTCGGCGCTGACCACGTTGTTCAGGGCATTGCGCAGGGTCTTGCGGCGCTGGCCGAAGGCGGCCCTGACCACGTCGGCGAAGCGCTTGTGGTCCTTGATGCTGATGGTGGCCGGGTCGCGCGGTATCAGCCGCACCACGGCCGAATCGACCTTCGGCGGCGGCCTGAACGCACCCGGCGGCACCACGAACAGCGAGGTCACCTCGCAGTAGGCCTGCAGCATCACGCTGAGGCGGCCGAACACCTTGCTGCCGGGACCGGCGGCCATGCGATCGACCACTTCCTTCTGCAGCATGAAGTGCATGTCGGAAATCACCGCAGCGTGTTCCAGCGCATGGAACAGGATCGGCGAGGAAATGTTGTAGGGCAGGTTGCCGACCAGGCGGATCGGCTGGCCGTCGGCCAGCTCGGTGAAGTCCACCCGCAGCACGTCGCGGTTGACGATGGTCAGCTCGCCCAGCGGTTCGGCGGCGGCGGTCAACGGCGCGATCAGGTCGCGGTCGAACTCGATCACCGTCATCTTCGGGTGCACGCGCAGCAGCGGCAGGGTGATGGCGCCCTGGCCCGGGCCGATCTCGACCAGACGGTCGCCGTCCCTGGGATTGACCGCCATCACGATCTTGTCGATGTAGTAGCGGTCGGCAAGGAAGTGCTGGCCGAGCTGCTTCTTGGCCGGGGCGGAAAACACCGGGCCGGAGGGGGAATGCGGGGAAGTCATGTGCTCAGTGTACGTTGCCGCGCCAGCCGCGCACACAGCGTTGTGGCGGCCTGCAGGCTGGAAGGATCGGCAATGCCGCGGCCGGCAAGATCCATCGCGGTGCCGTGGTCCACCGCCACGCGCGGGTAGGGCAGGCCCAGGGTCAGGTTCACCGCCTGCTCGAAGCCGGAGTACTTCAGTACCGGCAGGCCCTGGTCGTGGTACATCGCCAGCACGGTGTCGAAGCCGGTCAGCTTGGCCGGCAGGAACGCGGTATCGGCCGGCAGCGGACCGATCAGGTCCATGCCCTCGCTGCGCAGGCGCTGCAGCAAGGGGATGACCAGATCCAGCTCCTCGCGACCAAGGTGACCGTCTTCGCCGGCATGCGGGTTCAGGCCAAGCACGGCGATGCGCGGTGCGGCCAGGCCGAACTCGCGGCGCAGCGCGGCATGCACGGTACGCAGGGTGTGTTCCAGGCCGGGGGCGGTGATCGCATCGGCGACCTCACGCAGCGGCAGGTGGGTCGTGGCCAGGGCAACGCGGACGATGTCGTTGGCCAGCATCATCACCACCTTCACCCCGGCCTGGTCGGCCAGCAGTTCGGTGGTGCCGCTGTAGGCGATACCGCCCTGGTTGATCACGGCCTTGTGCACGGGGCCGGTCACCACACCGTGCAGTTCACCGGACAGGCAGGCCTGGCCGGCACCCAGCAGGGCAGCGATCACCGCGCCTGCGTTGGCAGGGTCGGTATGGCCGAAACGGCTGGGGGTGCTGTTGGCGACGGCGCGCAGGCGCAGGTCACCGGGGACGCGGGCATGTGCGTCCTCGGGCAGCAGTTGCAGGGGCAGGTTCAGCGCGGCAGCGGCCGCGCGCAGGGTGTCCGGATCGGCGAATGCCAGCAGCCGGCAATCATCGCGCGGCTGCTGGACCAGTCGGACACACAGCTCCGGGCCGATCCCGGCGGGCTCGCCCGGTACCAGAGCGAGCTCGGGGAGCATGGCTCAGGACTGCGGAGGCGTGGCGGTATTTTCCGCCCGGTCACCGCTGCGGAAGCTGACGAAGGCTTCGCCACGCAGCTCCTGCAGGAAGCGGTTGTACTCGTCTTCCAGCTTACGGCGACCGATGGTCTCGCGGACCTGGGCGCGCTGGTTGTCACTGCCCACGTCGGTCTGACGGGTGGCCACGCGCTGCACGATGTGCCAGCCCGCATCGGTACGGAACGGCTGGCTCACGCCACCATCCTGGATGCCTGCCACCTGCTGGCCGAAGGCCGGGCCGAACGCGTCGGCCGGGAACCAGCCCAGATCGCCGCCCTGGCCCTTGCTGTTGGTGTCCTCGGACGATTCCTTGGCCACCTGCTGGAAGTCGGCACCGCCGACAACACGGGCGCGCAGGGTGTCGATCTTGGCCTTGGCGGCCGCGTCTGACTGTGCATCGTCCACGCGCACCAGGATATGGCGGCCGTGGTACTCGGTGACGGTGTGGGCGCCTGCCGCCGCACTGGCGTCGCGCACTTCCACCAGCTTCAGCAGCTGGAAGCCGCTCGGGCCGCGGATCGGGCCGACCACTTCACCAGCCTTCATCTGCTGCATCGTCTGTGCGAACGCCGCCGGGATTTCATCCAGGGTGCGCCAGCCGAGGTCGCCGCCTTCCAGTGCATTGGGGCTGTCGGAATAGCGCACGGCCGCCGCATTGAAGTCCAGTTCGCCCTTGTCCAGCAGGGTCTTCACGCCTTCTGCCTTCTTCTGGCCAGTGGCGATCTGCTCGGCAGTGGCGCCGTCGGGCAGGGCGACCAGGATGTGTGCCAGGTGGAACTGGTTGCCGGCATCGGCCTGCTGCTTCAGGGCAGCATCGACCTCGCCTTCGCTGACGCTGATGCGGCTCTGCGCAAAGCTCTGGCGCAGGCGCTGCACGGTGATCTCGTCACGCACCGAGGCGCGGAAATCGTTGAAGTCGATGCCGTCATGGGCCAGGCGCTGACGCAGGGCATCCAGGGTTGAACCGTTCTGCTGGGCGATGGCATTCATCGCCTGCGTCAGTTCCTGGTCACCGACATGGATACCGCTGCCCTGTGCACGGGCCACCTGCAGCTTGACCAGCACCAGGCGCTCGAGCACCTGACGGCTGAGCACGTCATCCGGGGGCAGCTGGGCCTCGCGGCCGGCGTACTGCGCCTTGATGTTGGCGATCGCACGCTGGAGCTCGCTCTGCAGGATCACGTCCTCATCGACGACAGCAGCGATGCGATCCAACGGCTGGGCCTCCTGCGCAAGAACCTGCAGGGGGGCGGACACGCTGGACACCGCCAGAAGCGATGCGAGGAGAACGGGGAAGCTCTTGGTCATGGGATCAGATTCGGATCGTAGTCATCGCGGGCTGCTCCGGTGTTGCTGGGCGGCACGAGATAGAGGTCATCACGGTTGTAGCCGAGGATAGCACGGCGCAAAGTGCGGTCCGTGTCCTGGCCAAGAGAGCTCAAGCCCTTGAGCACGAACTCAAGCTGGATGGAGTTGTTCATTTCGCCTTCGCGGTTGCGCACGTAGCGGCGGGCCACGGCGCGTACGGCCAGGCAGCAGCTGTCCCACTGTACGCCACCGATGATTTCCAGCGGTTCCTTGTCCTGCAGCGAGTAGTAATAGCGGCCCACCAGGCTCCAACGCTCGTTCAACGGGTACAGGAACGACAGGTCGGCCTGCTCCAGCAGGGTGCGGTCGTGCTTGTTGGCGTTGGCCGGAGCGCCGGAATTGATGCGGTAACGGTAGGTCAGGTTGACCACGCCGTCGTTGGACATCAGGTAGCGGGCACGCACGCTGGCCAGATCCTCGCGCTTGTACTTGGGATCCCACTGATAGGTGGCACCCAGCGTCCAGCGGTCGTTGATCATGTAGTTGCCGTCGGCGATCCAGGCCGATTTGCCCTTTTCCACCGGCGCGCCGCCGGGGGTCACGCTCACGCGCGATTCGTCGAAGTACTGGATCTGGCCGATGGAGGCCGAGAAGCGCTCCTTGCCGGTGGTCTGGTCGATGAAGCGGGTACCCAGCGCCAGGGTCAGCTGGTTGGCATCGTTCTGGCGATCGGCGCCGGTATAGCGCGAATCGCGGAACAGCTGGCCCCAGCTGAAGGTGAAGTCGCGGGTATCGAAGATCGGCAGGTCGTCCTGGTTGCGGTAGGGCGTGCGCAGGTAGAACAGGCGCGGCTCCAGGGTCTGCAGGAACGACTTGCCACCGAGCGTGGTCTCGCGGTCGAAGAACAGGCCGGCGTCAAGGCTGGCGATCGGCAGGCTGCGGCTGGGCGAGGTGTTGCCGCGCAGCTGTTCCGGCGTGGCCGTGTTCGGATCGATGCCCTGCGAGACCAGGATGCTTCTACGGGTAGCATCGGCCAGCCCGCGGTCCAGCTCGTAGCCGGTATAGCGGTAGGCCAGCGTCGGGGTGATGTACCAGGCCGCGCCGCTGATCGGGAACGACACGTAGGGTTTCACATCCAGGCGCGAGCCGCCGTACATGCGCTGGGTCTGGCCGTTGCGCGTGTACTGCAGGTCGGGGCCCGCCTCGGCGCCGTACTTGAAGTTGATGTCGTCGTGGGTGAAGCGCACGGCCTCAGCGTAGACGCCGGTCTCCAGCCACGGCAGCAGCGGCTTGTCCCAGTTGACGTACAGGCGCGGCTGGCGGTTGTAGGCCAGCGCGCGCTCGTCGAGGGTGTAGTCGGTCAGCTGCCAGCGGTCGGCCATGATGCCGGCCGTCCAGTTCTTGCCGGTGCCATACAGGCCGACGGTGCTCTGCAGGTTCGACGCGGTGACGCCCACCAGGCGGTTGGCGAAGTCTTCCACGTAGCGCTCGTCGCTGACCCAGGCCAGGTTGGCGCGCGCCTGCCAATGATCGTCGAGGTTGTGGTAGCCGCCGAACATCACCCGGCCGCGGTCGCGGTCGCGCAGCTTGTCGTTGGGCATGAACGCGGTCAGCAGTTCGCCGCGGCCGCCTTCGTAGAGGTAGCGGAACTCGTTGTCGAGCATCAGGCCGCGCTGGCTCATGTAGCGCGGGGTCAACGTGTCGTCGTAGTTCGGCGCCAGGTTGAAGTAGATCGGCTGTGCGTAATCGAAACCGTTGCGCCCGGACATTCCCAGCTGCGGGAACAGCAGGCCGGTCTTGCGCCGGTCATCGATCGGGAACTTGAAGTAGGGTGCCCACAGGATCGGCACCTTGCCGATCCGCAGCACCGCGTTGCGGGCGGTACCGAAGCCTTCGTCGTTGTCGACTTCGATCTCCGGCGCCGTCAGCCGCCACACCGGCTGCGACGGGTCGCAGGTGGTGTAGGTGGAGCGGTGCATCTGCCCGACCGCACCCTGCAGGTCGACCGATTCGGCTTCGCCATTGCCGCGGCGGGACACCAGCTGGTACTGGATGTCGGTGATCTTGTGGGTGTCGCTTTCCTGGTTGCCCTCGGCGCGCTTGGCGACCATCCGGATCGAGGCATCCTGGTAACGGACGTTGCCATCGGCGACGTAGTTGCCGCTTTCGGTATCGAAGCTGAGCTTGTCGGTGCCGACGAACTGGTCACCCCGGCGCAGCGCCACATTGCCCTGGTACTGCGGCACGGTGGTGGTGCCCAGCAGCTGGTCGCCCTCGATGTCGGTGGGCTGTTGTTCGCGCGCAGCGCTGGCGGCAGCCTTGTCCTGGCCGGGAACGGGTGTCGGCGCGTCGGTGAACGCAGGGATCACGTCTGTGGCCGGACAAAGGCCCCAGTTGAGCGGCTTGTCATCGGCCCATGCCGGAAGGCAGACGGCGATGCTCAGGGGCAAGGGAAGCAGGCGGAGGGCTCGGCGCACGCGGTTCGGATTCGGGCGAAAACGGACGGTAGATTGCCCCATCCCTTGCATAGGGGCAATGAAGGCCTCCCCGGATTGCCGGTTCGGGTTCATCCAGCCCCGTTGCCGGAGGGGGCGGCGATCAGCGCCTGCAGGTGGGCCACGCTGCACTCGGCCAAGGCCTGCAGGTCGTATCCACCCTCCAGCATCGACACCACCCGGCCGGCGGCATGGCGGCGTGCCAGCGCGTGCAGTTCGCGGGTGATCCAGGCGAAATCGTCGGTCTCCAGCATCAGGTCGGCCTGCGGATCGCGCAGGTGGGCATCGAAGCCGGCCGAGATCAGCAGCAGCTGAGGGCGGAAGTCGTCGATCGCCGGCAGCATCTCGTCGGCCCAGACATTGCGGAAGCGGAAGCCACCACTGCCCGGCGGCAGCAGGATGTTCATCAGGTTGCCGGCACCGCGGTCACGGCGCAGGCCGGACTCGGGGAACAGGCCGGCCTGGTGGGTGCTGTAGTAGGACACCCGGGCGTCGTGCTGGAAGATGTCCTGGGTGCCGTTGCCATGGTGGACATCGAAGTCGACCACCGCGATCCGCTCCAGACCGTGGCGGTCGCGGGCGTAGGCGGCGGCGATGGCGATGTTGTTGAGCAGGCAGAAGCCCATCGCGGTGCTGCTGGTGGCATGGTGGCCGGGCGGGCGCACCGCGCAGAAGGCCAGCGGATCTTCACCCAGCATCACCGCATCGACGGCGGCGACACCTGCGCCGGCGGCATGCACTGCGGCACTGGCCGAGCCCGGCGAGGTCCAGGTGTCCATGTCCAACTGGCGCAACGGTGCGGTCTGCGGTTGCAGCACCAGATCCAGCAACGCGCTGTCGTGGACCCGGGTCAGTTCACCGAACTTGGCTGGCGGCGCTTCGCGCCACTCCAGCTGGCCGGGGAAGGCCTCATGCAGCGCGTCGAGCACCACCTGCAGGCGTTGCGGGCATTCAGGATGGCCAGGGCCCGGATCGTGCAGCAGGCAGGCGGGGTGGGTGAAGACCAGCATGGCGACTCAGCGCTGGCGATGCTGTGGCTGCCACAGCGCTTCGCCGTGGCCATCGGCCCGTGCCAGCACCCGGGCCAGCACGAACAGCAGGTCTGACAATCGGTTGAGGTACTGCAGCGCTTCGCTGCGTACCGGTTCCACCCGGGCCAGGGCCACTGTGTCGCGCTCGGCGCGGCGGACCACGGTACGCGCCAGGTGGCAGCGCGCGGCGGCCTCGCCACCGGCCGGCAGGATGAACTCCTTCAGCATCGGCAGGTCGGCGTTGTAGTGGTCCAACTGCTGTTCCAGGGCCGATACATCGGCGGCGTGGATCGCGGCATGGCCGGGAACGCACAGTTCGGCGCCCAGATCGAACAGCTGGTGCTGCAGGTGCACGACCAGCGCGCGGACGTCCTCAGGCAGCGGAACGGCCAGCAACAGGCCGAGCGTGGCATTGGCTTCGTCGACGGTGCCATAGGACGCAACGCGCAGATCATCCTTGCCGACCCGGCTGCCGTCACCCAGGCCGGTGCTGCCGTCGTCACCGGTGCGGGTGTAGATGCGCGAGAGGCGATGACCCATGGCGTGCTTCAGTGGTGGATGCCGCGGCGGGCCTGCAGGAGCTTGAGCACCTGCTCCACGGCAAGCTGCAGTGCGGCGGCCAGGGCCACGTAGATCGCGGTGGTGCGCAGGTACGGGCCGAACCACTGCACGTAGTTCTGTGCCCAGCCGGCCACGGTCGGCTCGGCCACGTTCTGGCTGGTCCAGTAGAAACCACCCTGCGCCAGCAGATGGCACAGCGCCACCGACGCCACCAGCAGCAACGCACCCTTGCCCAGCACCGACCACTGCGCGCTGCGGTAGTTGCGGCCCAGCAGCATGCCGCCGGCCCACATGGCGAAGTACGCCGGCAACAGCAGCCAATAGCCTGGCGACACGCAGTAGTGCTGCCAGAAATCGATACCGCTGCTGCGGATCACGATCCAGTCGACCAGCACCGCGAACACCATGAGCAGCGGGAACGCCCAGCGGGTCCAGCGGGCGAGGTAGAAGCCGCCGATGAAGAACACGGCCCAGGAGGCGTCCGGGATTGCCGCGAAGTGATTGACGCGGGTCGCCGCCAGCAACAGCACGAGCACTGACAGGACGAAGGCGCGGGGAGCGGAGTCGGACATGGCGGTGGGGCCGGAGCGGATTCAGGTTTTATTCTAGCCCGGCGCGGCGCTTGGCGCAGGCGGGGCCGTGTCGGGCATGGCGGCGCGGCGAGCGCGTATCATGCGCCCATGAGTGAACGACATGACGTGCTGATCGTCGGTGGCGGTCTGGTGGGGGCCAGCCTGGCCATCGCCCTGGACCGGCTGGGCCGCGACGTGGGCCTGCTCGAAGCCAGCCCGGCCGGCGAACTGCCTGCGGTGTTCGACCAGCGCAACCTCAGTTTTGCTGCGGCCACCATCAATGCGCTGACCGCGCTGGGGGTCATGCAGAAGCTGTCGATGGCGCCGGGCCCGATCCGCCGCATCCATGTCAGCCGCGCCGGTGATTTCGGCCGCGTGCAGCTTGATGCAGCAGATTACGACCGGCCGTGGTTCGGCCAGGTGGTGGTCGCGCGTGATTTCGGCCAAGCGCTGGAAAGCCGGCTGCAGGAACTGCCACGCCTGCACCGCTACCGGCCGATGCGTTTCCTGGGTCTGGGCGAAGTGATCGACGGTTACCGCCAGGTGCGGGTGGCCGATGACAGCGGCGAGCGCGTGCTGTTGGCGCGGTTGGTGGTTGGTGCCGACGGCACCAGCAGCGGCGTGCGCGATGCGTTGGGCATCGAAGTCGATCGCCACGATTTCCAGCAGACGCTGTTCGTGGCCCGCGTGCGCAGCCAGCGCGCGCCCGATGGCACCGCCTGGGAGCGCTTCACCGATACCGGTCCGACGGCGTTGCTACCGCGCGGCGACCGCCATTTCGGCACCGTGCACGGCGTTGCCCGTGACCAGGCTGACGCGGTGATGGCGCTGGACGACACCGCCTGGCTGCAGCGCCTGCAGCAGGCCATCGGCTGGCGTGCGGGTCGTCTGCTCGACTCCGGTCCGCGCAGCGCCTATCCGCTGATCCAGGTACTGGCGCGCGCGCTGGTGGGGGAGCGCACGGTGCTGCTTGGCAATGCCGCGCAGACCATCCACCCGCTGGGTGCACAAGGCTTCAACCTCGGCCTGCGCGATGCATTGACGTTGGCTGAGCTGCTGGAAGTGGAGGGCGACGCCGGCAGTGATGCGCTGCTGCGGTCCTATGTAGCCCGCCGCGAAGAAGATCGACGGCAGACGGTGGCGTTCTCCGGCGGTCTGGCCCGGCTGACCAGCAATCCGGCGCCGCTGTTGCGCCCCCTGCGCAGCCTGGGCCTGGTGGCCGCACAGCGCGCCTCGGTGCAGTCGATGCTGGTCGGCGGTGCGATGGGCTTCCGTGGCGACGTGCCGCGCCTGTGCCGTGGAGAAGCCGCATGAACCGGCGCGCACGCCTGGACGTGGCGATTGTTGGCGGCGGTGTGGTCGGCGCCGCTTGTGCGCTGGCTCTGGCCGATGCTGGCCTCGCAGTGGCGCTGGTGGAAGGTCGTGAACCTGCGCCGTGGCAGGCCACTCAGCCGGATCTGCGGGTGTTCGCCTTTGCCGCCGACAACGTGCAGTTGCTGGAGCGTCTCGGTGTATGGCCGACGATCGCGCAGGCACGCGCCTGGCCGTACCGGCGCATGCAGGTGTGGGATGCGGCCGGGGGCGACGACCTGCTGTTCGACGCGGACCGCTTCGGCCGTCGCGAACTGGGTTTCATCGTCGAGAACGGCTTGCTGCAGGATCGCCTGTGGGCGGCACTGCCGGCCGCCGGTGTGGAGCTGCATTGCCCGGCGCGCGTGGAAGCCCTTGAGCAGGATGAGCACGGCGTGCGCCTGCGGCTGGATGATGGCCGTCGCATCGAAGCCGCACTGGCCGTTGCTGCCGACGGTGCGGAATCGACCCTGCGCGAACTGGCAGGGATCGACGTCGAGCGCCACGACTACCAGCAGCGCGGTGTGGTCGCCTATGTGGACAGCGAGCTGCCCAATCAGGCGACGGCCTGGCAGCGCTTCCTGCCGACCGGTCCGCTGGCGCTGTTGCCAGTGGCCGAGCGCCGCAGCTCCATCGTCTGGACGTTGCCCGATGACGAGGCAGCACGCGTGCTGGCGCTGGACGAAGACGCATTCAATCGTGAACTGACCCGTGCCTTCGCCGCGCGCCTGGGCGAACTGCGGCTGGCCTCGCCGCGCGCGGCGTTCCCACTGCGTCGGCAGTTGGCCCGCCACTATGTGGCCGGTCGCGTGTTGGCGCTGGGCGATGCCGCGCACGTGGTGCACCCGCTGGCCGGGCAGGGCGTCAACCTCGGCCTGCGCGACGTCGCCGCCCTGCAGCACTGGCTGGCGCCGTCGGCCGAACGGCGAGGGCAACCCCGGTTGTCGCCGCAGCGTGTGCAGCGCTGGGCGCGTGAGCGTCGCAGCGACAACCAGATCGCTGCCTACAGCTTCGAAGCCATCAACCGGCTGTTCTCCAACGACGAGATGCACCTGACCCTGGCGCGTGGCCGCGCGCTGGGCTGCGTAGGCAAGTGGCCGCCGCTGGTGCAGGCCTTCTGGAAGCGCGCCGCAGGGGTGTGACGGCTGGGTGCCAACCAAGGTTGGCAACTACCAACCACGGGTGATGCGGGCCCGCGCCGAATCGCTTCTGGTAGACGCCAACCTTGGTTGGCGCGCGGGCCCCGGATCATCCACCGGTAGCGCCGTCGTCAGTAGATCCACGCCATGCGTGGATAGGGTTACCGCAGCGGCCTCAATCCACCAGCCAACCGGCCAGCTCGGCGCGGTCCAGCTTGCCGCGACGCTTCACGTCCAATGCGTTGAACTCATCGGCAAGCGCCGGATTTACCTGCGCCTCCTCGCGACTGATGAAGCCATCACCATCCACGTCCAGCTCGGCGAAATGGATGCGGTACTGGCCGACCACGCTGGCCGGCGCCACCGAACGCACCGTTACCGGGGTTTCGCCCAGCGGCACCACGATGTCGACGCTGCCGGTCACCCGGCCGGCCGACAAGGACTGCTGTCGGACCACGCCACTGTCATCGCGCAGGGGAGCGCTCTGTGCCGGCTGCGGGCGCGCCGATTGTGCCAGTGCCGGCGACGCCAGCAACGCGGTACACAGCAACAGGAAAATGCGCGGGGTGTTCATCAGCGCAGCGGCGACGCCAGCACCGTGATTTCCTCACGGTCGTGGTACAGCTGCTTGGCACGTACCACCAGCGGCTTGCCGGCCTGGTCCTGGAACAGGTCCAGGCACAAGCGGGTCTCGTCCCAGCGCTTCTTCATCGGCAGCTTCAGGTTGAAGATCGCGTGCTTGCACCAGCCTTCGCGGAACCAGGTGGCCATGCGTTCGGCGACGCGACGCGGCTGCTCGACCATGTCGCAGACCATCCAGTCCAGCGACTGCTCTGGATGCCAATGGAAGCCATCGGCACGCAGGTGCTCGACCAGGCCGGTGTCCAGTACGTGCTGGCGCAGCGGGCCGTTGTCGATGCTCAGCACATGCACGTGCTGGCGGGTCAGCACCCAGGTCCAGCCGCCCGGTGCGGCGCCGAGGTCGGCCGCGCGCATGCCCGGACGAACCAGCGCTTCGCGTTCTTCCGGGGCAAGCAGGGTCAGCAGTGCCTCATCCAGCTTCAATGCCGAGCGCGAGGGTGCGTCGGGCAACAGCTTCAGGCGCGGAATGCCCAATGCCCAGGGTGCACTATCGTCCGGGTTGGCCACGCAGATGAAGGCGTGGGTGCCATCGACGAACACCACGTGCAGGCGCGGCAGGCGTGCGTTCGGTTTGTCGCTGAGCTTGCCAGCCTTGCGCAGCGCCGGGCGCAGGGCATTGCCGAACGCACGCGCAAGCCCGGACAGCGGTTTGCCAGCGTCCGAATCGGGATGCTCCACCCACAGATCACCGAAGCGCGGCGCATCGGCCAGCACTTCCAGCATCGGGGTGATGCGGTCGGCCGGGTCCAGCTGCGGCAGCTCGGCCAGCACCACCAGTTTCTGGCGGGCGAAGATCAGCTCGCGCCACGGCAGTCGCGGTGCGAGTGCCGCCGCTTCATCGCACATGAAGAGCACGTAGCCATCATTGCGCTGGGTGCGGGCGTAACCGGCAAAACCGGCAGCACCTGCGCGGAACTGCAGTTCACCGGCCAGCTCGGGCTCGAAGCCCTGCCGGCACAGGCACAGCAGGCCGATGCCGGTCTCAGTAACGGGCGCCATCACTTTCCCCATAGGCACGCAGCACGCTGCGCGCCGCATCACGGTTCAGACCCTGCACCACTTCGATGCCACGCTTGTTGAGCTCACCCACCCAGTCAGCCGGCAGCGGGCCTTCATCGAACGGGGTCAGCTCTTCCACGTCGGCCGAGCTGGCGCCGATCAGCAGGCGGTCGATGCCGGCCCACACGGTGGCGCCGTAGCACTGGCAGCACGGCTGCGAGCTGGTGGCCAGGGTGATCGGCGACAGCACCGCGTTCAGGCGCGGGGTCTGCAGGCGCTGCTGGGCCAGCATGTAGGCCATGTTCTCGGCGTGCGCCAGCGAGGTCGAGTGCGGCATCACCCGGTTCACGCCGGCGGCGATCACCTTGTCATCCGGCCCGAATACCACGGCGCCGAACGGGCCGCCGCTGGCGTGGTCGACATTCAGCCGCGACAGCTCGATCGCCAGCGCGACCTTGGCCTCGTCGCCCGGATATCGCCGATCCAGGTCGATCTGGTCGTGGATCCAGGCAGGAAGGGTCAGGTGGACTTGCGCGTACAGCATCGCGGGGGTGCCTCGTTGGGAGTGAAAGGAACAGGTGCAACAGATATCGGCGCGCAGTGTAGCGGCAGTGGCATGTACCGGGCGTGCGCGCTGGATTCAGGCCGGCGAGGGTGAGCCGGTGCGGATCACCACGTACTGCTTGCGGAACTCCAGTCCCGCCTGCGGCCAGCGCGCGGCATAGGCGCGCAGCAGCGGCAGGGCGGGGGCGAAGTCATGGCCGTTGACCCGGCAGTCGGCTTCGCACTGGCCCTGCTCGTCGCGCGAAGCGAACAGGCGGATGGCCAGGAAGTGGTGGGCTTTCAACAGGTCGTCGAAGGCGTCGATGCTCTTGGTGAACAGGCAGCAGGGGCAGGAACCGTGATCGTCCTCGCTGCACGCGGCAGCGTCGTCCAGTTCGCGGGCGCGGTAATGGGCCAGCGGCCCCAGCACCACGGTGCGCTCGTGTTCTTCGCCTTCGTCGCCGGTCGGGTAGGTCAGCCCCATCATCGGCAGATCCGGTGCGTCTTCGGCGCCGATGGCCGCCTGCAGGGTCGCCAGATCCACCCGCACCCAGGTGTCGAAGCCGGACAGCAAGGACTCCTGTTCGGTCGCGCCATTGGCGTGCTGGTATTCGAACAGGCCATCGGCGAACAGGCCGGCGTGGCGGGTCTCGATGACCGTGGACGTCTGCCAGCCGCCGTTGTCGCGTTCGTTGCTGGAGACGCTGTGTGGCGTCAGCTGCAGGCCGCTGTCGAGCAGCAGGTCGTCACCCTCGACGGTGCAGGCGATGTCACGGCCCAGCAGGACCTGTTGCAGCAGCGGGAGAAGCGCACTCGGGGCAGCGGACATGGCAGGGCCTGACAGGGCAAGAGGAGGGGATGATGACGCAGGTAGCGGCTGCGCCATGGCACGTGCCTGCGCTCGCGCAGCAAGGCCCGCCGTTACCGAGGGTCGGCTACGCAGGCTTCAGCAGAGGATGAGGCAGGTGCAGGATGACGCGGGCGCCTTTGCGGCGCCCGCGCAGGTGATCAGGCCGACCAGGTGTCGCGCAGGGTCACGCTGCGGTTGAACACCGGCTTGGCTTCGGTGTGGTCGCGGCGGTCGGCAACGAAGTAGCCGGTGCGCTCGAACTGGAACGACTGTTCCGGCGCAGCGGTGGCAGCCGCCGGCTCGACATAGCCGATGACGGTGCGACGCGATTCCGGGTTGAGGTAGTCGCGGTAGGTCTTGCCTTCCGATTCGTCATCCGGGTTCGGCACCGAGAACAGACGGTCATACAGGCGGATCTCGGCCGGCACGCCGTGCACGGCACTGACCCAGTGGATGGTGCCCTTGACCTTGCGGTTGGCGCCTTCCATGCCCGGGCGCGATTCCGGATCCAGCCAGCCGCGCAGCTCGGTGATGGTGCCGTCGGCATCCTTGATCACGTCGTCGCAGCGGATGATGCCGGCGCCGCGCAGGCGCACTTCGCCACCGGGAACCAGGCGCTTCCAGCCCTTCGGCGGCACTTCGGCGAAGTCCTCGCGGTCGATCCACAGCTCACGTGCGAACGGCACTTCGCGGGTACCGAAGCTTTCGTCCTTCGGGTGGTTGCTGAAGGTCAGCTGCTCTTCGTGGCCTTCGGCCAAGTTGGTCAGCACCAGCTTGACCGGGTCGACCACGGCCATGCGGCGCGATGCGGCGCTGTCCAGGTCTTCGCGCAGTGCGCCTTCCAGCACACTGAAATCGATCAGCGAATTCTGCTTGCTGATGCCTACGCGCTCGGCGAACAGGCGCATCGCAGCCGGCGTGTAGCCACGGCGACGCAGGCCCTGCAGGGTCGGCATGCGCGGGTCTTCCCAGCCGTCCACCAGCCGTTCGGTGACCAGCGCCATCAGCTTGCGCTTGCTCATCACCGTGTAGTTGATGTTCAAGCGCGAGAACTCGATCTGGCGCGGCTTGGCTGCTTCGCGCGGCAGGCCGGCGTCGACCAGCGGCTGGGTCAGCGCGTCATCGTGGGCGAAATCGACGTTGTCCACGCACCAGTCGTACAGCGGGCGATGGTCTTCGAACTCCAGCGTGCACAGCGAGTGGGTGATGCCCTCGATCGAATCGCCCAGTGCATGGGCGAAGTCGTACATCGGGTAGATCGGCCACGCGTTGCCGGTGTTCTGGTGCTCGACGTGCTTGATGCGGTACAACGCCGGATCGCGCAGGTTGATGTTGCCGCTGGCCATGTCGATCTTGGCGCGCACGGTGCGCGCGCCATCGGGGAATTCACCGGCGCGCATGCGACGGAACAGGTCGAGGTTTTCCTCGACGCTGCGCTCGCGGTACGGCGAGGGACGACCCGGTTCGGTCAGGGTGCCGCGGTAGGCGCGCACTTCCTCGGCCGACAGGTCGCACACATAGGCCTTGCCGTCGGCGATCAGCTTCTCGGCGGCCAGGTAATAGGTCTGGAAGTAGTCCGAGGCGTGGCGCAGTTCGTTCCACTCAAAGCCCAGCCAACGCACGTCGTCCTGGATCGCGGCCACGTACTCCGGGTCTTCCTTGGCCGGGTTGGTGTCGTCGAAACGCAGGTTGCAGACACCGCTGAACTCACCGGCGATGCCGAAGTTCAGGCAGATCGACTTGGCGTGGCCGATGTGCAGGTAACCGTTCGGCTCGGGCGGGAAGCGGGTCTTGATCGCTTGGTGCTTACCGCTGGCCAGGTCCTCGCGCACGATCTGGCGGATGAAATCGCGCTTCTCGTGGCTGTCGGCGGGGGTCTCGGGGCTGGCGGGGGTGTGCTCTGACATGAGTCGGCGAAAGTAAGGCAGAAAGATTGCCAGTCTAACGCTTACCGGGAAGGGCTGCCCGGGCTGCCGCTACGCTCGCCGGGCATGGCCCGGCGCTACCATCCCGCACCGGTAGCGCCGGGCCATGCCCGGCGAGCGCAGCGGCACCATTCATCCCCCGGGCGTATGCTGGAATCCTGTCCCACGGAGCCGCCCGATGCACATCGTGTACAAGGCCGACAATCTGTTCGACGCCCACCTGGTCAAGCACGCACTGGAAGACGCCGGCATCCCGGCGTTCGTGTTCGGCGAGTCGCTGCTGGGCGGCATGGGCGAGCTGCCCCTGTTCGGCGTGCTGCGGGTCGGCATCCCCGACGTCGCGCGACCACAGGCCGAGGACATCGTCGCCGCGCTGGACTTGGGCCACGCCCCCAGCGACCCCATTTCAGATGCCGACGACATTGCCGGCCTTCCGGCGTAGGAGCGCATCATGTTGGGAATCGGACAGGGCATCCTTGGCATCGGAGCCTTCAAACAGCGCCTGCCGCGCCCGGAAGAAGCGCTGCCGGGCCGCGAGCAACCGCTGCCGCTGCACAGCAACCAGCACTTCGTGAACAGCCATCCGCTGAAGGACCGTTTCGCCGGCCTGCAGCAGATCCGCTTCGCGCTGGGCTGCTTCTGGGGTGCCGAGCGCAAGTTCTGGAGTGAGCCGGGCGTGTACAGCACCTCGGTGGGCTATGCCGGTGGCATCACCCCGAACCCCACCTATGAAGAGGTCTGTTCGGGCCTGACCGGCCACACCGAGGTGGTGCAGGTGGTGTTCGACCCGGCGGTGGTGAGCCTGGAGCGCCTGCTGCAGCTGTTCTGGGAAAGCCATGACCCGACCCAGGGCATGCGCCAGGGCAACGACACCGGCACCCAGTACCGTTCGGCGATCCACGCCACCGACGAGGCCCAATACAAGGCCGCGCTGGCCAGCCGCGAGGCTTACCAGGCGCAGCTGGCTGCGGCCGGCTATGGCCCGATCACCACCGAGATCGTGTACCCGGCGCCTGAGTACTACTACGCCGAGGACTATCACCAGCAGTACCTGGCGAAGAACCCGAACGGTTACTGCGGCATCGGCGGCACTGGCGTGAGCTGCCCGATCGGGCTGGATGTGGAGGTGCCGCGCTGACGCGCGGTGGTCCGCCTGCGGCGAGCAGAAGCTGAAAGCAACGGCCAAAGCCAAAGCCAAAGCCAAAGCGGCTCTGGGTTGCTGTGGGTTTGGCGGGACGGGTACAGATGGCGGGACACGCCGTAAACCCATCCCTGGGGGCTCGGCCACGGCATCCATGCCGTGGACGGTCCCGCCATCTGCACCCGTCCCGCCTTCGACAGTTTCCCGGTGACGGTAAGCAAGAGCGTTGGGTTACTGACGACCTGATAGAAAACAAAAAGGACGCGGCATTCGCCGCGTCCTTTTTGTTTGTGAGCACGCGTAGCGCGCGACCCGCGTTTGCTCTTCTTTTCTTTCTTCCGTGGCGGACCGCCGCAGGAAACTGTCAGAGGTCGGGAGGGCTGGGTACGCGGGAGTGTCCGCCGCATGGATGCGGCGGCCAAGCCTCCAGGGACGGATTCACGGCGTCTCCCGCGTACCCAACCCGCCCGGCCAAGCACGGCTTTTGCTCTGAGCGACCCGCCACGAGGGGCTCAGCCGTTGGCCGGAATCACAGTGCCTCGCGAATCCGCTGACGCAGTGCTTCCAGATCCTTGGCGAATGCATCGATACCCGTCGCCAGCTTCTCGGTCGCCATCGGATCGGCCGCCAGGTCGGCAGCGAACGTCGCCGCGTCGATCGGCGTCACCTGCATCGCTTCAGCGGCACCCGCCACCAGCTTGCGCGGCAGCGCGCCGTGGTCGGCGTCCAGCTTCTCCAGCAGGTCCGGCGAAATGGTCAGGCGGTCGCAGCCGGCCAGCGCTTCGATCTGCGCGGTCGAACGGAACGAGGCGCCCATCACCACGGTCGGCGAACCGCGGCGCTTGAATTCGGCATACACGCCACGCACGAACACCACGCCCGGGTCTTCGTCGATGTTCGCCGGGGTCTGGCCGTTGGCCACGTACCAGTCGAGAATGCGGCCGACGAACGGCGAGATCAGGAACGCACCCGCTTCGCTGCAGGCCAGCGCCTGGGTCGGGTTGAAGATCAGGGTCAGGTTGCAGTCGATGCCTTCGGCCTGCAGCACGCGCGCGGCTTCCACGCCTTCCCAGGTCGCGGCGATCTTGATCAGGATCTTCTCGCGCGGCACGCCGGCATCAGCGTACATCTGGATGAACTGGCGGGCCTTGGCCACGGTCGCGGCGGTGTCGTGGGCCTGGTCGGCGTCCACTTCGGTGGACACGCGGCCCGGTACCAGCGTGCTCAGCAGCGCGCCGACGCCGATGGTCAGGCGGTCGGCCACGGCGTGCACCACGGTCTCGCGGTCACCGCTCTGCTGGCGGCCCCAGGCCAGTTCGCGTTCGATCAGTTCCGCATAGACCGGCAGGTCCAGCGCCTTCTTCACCAGGGTCGGATTGGTGGTGCAGTCCACCGGCTGCAGGCGCTTGATCGCCTCGTAGTCACCGGTATCGGCAACGACCACGGACAGTTCGCGCAGCTGGGACAGTTTGGACGGGGTACTCATTACGGCTCCTGGTGCGGGGATTGCAGGGAAACTGATCGCGCGCGGTACGCAGCGCAGGTCAGGGACGGTCGTTGTGGACGGCGCTCACGCGCAGCCGCAGCTTGCGGCCGCCGGGCGCGGTCCAGTCGATGCTCTGGCCCACGGCCAGGCCAAGCAGGGCGCTGCCGACGGGCGCCAGCACGGACACCTTGCCTTCATCGACATTGGCTTCGCGGGGGAAGACCAGGGTCAGGACATGTTTCTCGCCCGACACTTCATCTTCGCACTCCACGCGCGAATGCATCATGACGATGCCTTCGGGAATCTGGTCTGGCGGCAACACGGTCGCCCGGTTGAGTTCGTCGGCAAGCGCACGCGCGGCCGGCGTCTGGCTGTTTGCCGGAGATTCGAGCATGGCGTCCAGGCGGTCCATGTCGAGGGTGGAAACGGTGATCGACGGCGGCAGGCCGCTGGCGGTGTTCATGGTGACGCTCCTTGGTTGAAAGCCATGCAAAAGGCGGCACCTGCTGGCGCCGCCTGACTGTATTGTGGGGACAAATGCGGCCGGAATCGACTCCCGGCGGTTTCGAGGCCCGGCTGCCGTGTCTCAGCCGTTCAGCACCGGCGTGGGCGGGGTGGCAGCATCGCCGTTTACCGGGGCCAACGCCTCCAGCGTAAACAGCGCATCGGGCAGGCGCTTGAACTGTTCGGCCAGCTCCATCAGGAACTCGTTCATCGCCGAGCTGCGGCGCCAGATCATGGCGATGCGACGGCTGGGACGGCCCTCGCCGACGAAGTCGATCAGGCGGATGTTGTTCGAGCGCGGCACCGGCGGCTGTACCGACAGGCTGGGCAGCAGGGTGATGCCAACGTCGGCGGCGACCATCTGTCGCAGCGTTTCCAGGCTGGTGGCGCGGAATTCGGATTTTTCATTGGCGCCGAACAGGCGACAGACTTCCAGCGCCTGGTCACGCAGGCAGTGGCCGTCTTCCAGCAGTAGCAGTTTCTGCGTGGCCAGTTCCTGCACGTCCAGATGCTCGCGCGTGGCCAGCGGATGGCGGCCGGACACGGCCAGCAGGAACGGCTCCTCGAACAGGAATTCGGCATGCAGCTGGTCGTCGATCACCGGCAGTGCCAACAGCGCGGCGTCGAGCTTGCCCTCGCGCAGGCGCTCCAGCAGCACATCGCTCTTTTCTTCCACCAGCAGCAGTTCCAGCTCGGGGAAGCGGCTGCGGATGCGCGGAATCACATGTGGCAGCAGGTACGGGCCCAGGGTCGGGAAGATCCCCAGGCGCACCGTACCCGCTTCGGGATCGCGGCTGCGTCGCGCCGCTTCCTTCAACTGCTCCACTTCGGCCACGATCACCCGTGCCCGCGCGGCCGCTTCGTGGCCGGCGGGGGTCAGCATCACCTTGCGCGGCGCACGTTCCACCAGTGGCAGGCCCAGTTCCTCTTCCAGCTTGCGGATCTGGGTCGACAGCGTCGGCTGGCTGACGAAGCAGGAGGCGGCGGCCCGGCCGAAGTGCTTGTGATCGGCCAGGGCCACCAGGTATTTCAGGTCACGCAGGTTCATCCTCAGACCTCTCGGGGTACTGCACCGGCAGGGCGTTGCCCCGCCGGTTGATGGTGCTCCCGATGGCCTGGGAACGTTGGATCAGGCCGCTTCGGCCACCGCGCCGCTGCTCTTGGGAACCGAGGAGCGGATCAGGTGATCGAAAGCGCTCAGTGCGGCGGTCGAACCGGCGCCCATCGCGATGATGATCTGCTTGTAGGGTACCGTCGTGCAATCACCCGCGGCGAACACGCCCGGCAGATTGGTCTGCCCGCGGTCATCGATGACGATCTCGCCACGCGGCGAAAGGGCCACGGTGTCCTTCAGCCATTCGGTGTTCGGCAGCAGGCCGATCTGCACGAAGATGCCTTCCAGTTCAACGCGATGCGAATCGCCGCCGACACGGTCCTTGTAGACCAGGCCGGTGACGCGGCTGCCGTCGCCCAGCACTTCGGTGGTCTGCGCGCTGGTCAGCACGGTGACGTTGGCCAGGCTGCGCAGCTTCTTCTGCAGCACTTCGTCGGCACGCAGGCTGGAATCGAATTCCAGCAGGGTCACATGCGACACGATGCCGGCCAGGTCGATGGCAGCTTCAACGCCGGAATTGCCACCGCCGATCACCGCCACGCGCTTGCCCTTGAACAGTGGGCCATCGCAGTGCGGGCAGTACGCCACGCCCTTGTTGCGGTACTGGTCTTCGCCGGGCACGTTCATCTGCCGCCAGCGGGCGCCGGTGGACAGGATCACCGAGCGCGACTTCAGCACCGCGCCGTTTTCCAGCTGCACCTGCACCAGGCCGTCTTCACCGGCCGGCACCAGCGCACTGGCGCGCTGCAGGTCCATGATGTCGACTTCGTATTCGCGCACGTGCTGCTCCAGCGCAGCGGCCAGCTTCGGGCCTTCGGTCTCCTTCACCGAAATGAAGTTCTCGATCGCCATGGTGTCCAGCACCTGGCCACCGAAACGCTCGGCGGCGATGCCGGTGCGGATGCCCTTGCGCGCGGCGTAGATCGCCGCTGCGGCGCCGGCCGGACCACCGCCGACCACCAGCACGTCGAAGGCGTCCTTGGCGCCGATCTTCTCGGCATCACGCTTGCTGGCGTTGGTGTCCAGCTTGGCCACGATCTGCTCCAGCGTCATGCGGCCCTGGTCGAACACGGCGCCATTGAGGTACACGGTCGGCACCGACATGATCTCGCGCTGCTCGACTTCCTCCTGGAACAGGGCGCCGTCGATGGCCACGTGCTGGATGCGCGGGTTGAGCACGGCAGCCAGGTTCAGCGCCTGCACCACGTCCGGGCAGTTCTGGCAGGACAGCGAGAAATAGGTTTCAAACCTGTAGTCGCCTTCCAGGTTCTGCACCTGTTCGATCAGCTCGGCGGTGGCCTTGGACGGATGCCCGCCGACCTGCAGCAGTGCCAGCACCAGCGAGGTGAACTCGTGGCCCATCGGCAGGCCGGCGAAGGTCAGGTGGATGTCCTGGCCCGGCGTGCCCAGGTCGAAGGACGGCACGCGGCCCTGGCCATCGCGCAGCACCTGCAGCGAGATCTTGTCCGACAGGCTTTCCAGGGTCTGCAGCAGGTCCAGCATCTCCTGCGACTTGGCACCGTCGTCGGCATGCGCGGTGATCTGGATCGGGCGGGTCACGCGCTCCAGATAGGTCTTCAGCTGCGACTGCAGGTTGGCGTCCAACATGGTCTTCTCCTGGCTTCAGGCAAAACGGGGGCGTGGCACCGCTGTAGAAGGTAGCGGACCAGCGAGGGGTAGGGGTGAACCCAAGACAGCGACACCGTGGAAGGGGCTGGCTGGCCAAGGCTGGCGCGCGTTGGCTGTCTTGGGTTCACCCCCACGCCGGCGGGGGGACCGGCACGGGGATGAAGGGCGCGCCGCAGCGTGGGGCTGCGGCAGGCCGGTACTGCGGGTACTGCTTTAGATCTTGCCGACCAGGTCCAGCGACGGGGTCAGGGTCTTCTCGCCTTCCTTCCACTTGGCCGGGCACACCTGGTTCGGGTTGGCGGCGGTGAACTGGGCAGCCTTCAGCTTGCGCAGGGTCTCGGAGACGTCACGGGCGATCTCGTTGGAGTGGATCTCCAGGGTCTTGATCACGCCTTCCGGGTTGATGATGAAGGTGCCGCGCAGGGCCAGGCCTTCTTCTTCGATGTGCACGCCGAAGGCACGGGTCAGCTGGTGGGTCGGGTCGCCGACCAGCGGGAACTGGGCCTTGCCGACGGCCGGCGAGGTTTCGTGCCAGACCTTGTGCGAGAAGTGGGTGTCGGTGGTGACGATGTAGACCTCGGCGCCGGCCTTCTTGAACTCGGCGTAATGGTCAGCGGCGTCTTCGATCTCGGTCGGGCAGTTGAAGGTGAAGGCTGCCGGCATGAAGATCAGGACCGACCACTGGCCCTTCAGGGTGCTGTCGGAGACCTTGATGAACTCGCCATTCAGGTAAGCGTTGGCTTCGAACGGCTGGATCTGGGTGTTGATCAGGGACATCGTTTTTCCTCTGGGTGAAGGGGAGTGGGTGAATCGACAGGACCTAGGTTACTGGTTCCGTTTCGATAAGGACAATGCATTGATTACATCTATTTGATAGATGAAGTCTATTGAATGGTGCTGAGCCTGCAATGAATCAGACCAGCCGCATCCTGCAACCCGCTGTATGACAAGGGAAATCGCCATTGGCTGCGGAAACGGGTCGATAGCCCGCCCTTATCCCGTCCCCGCGAACCTGAACGGTCTCCACACCCTACAATTGCGGCCCCGACGCCTGTGCCGTGCCTGCCATGTCCGCCGATTCCGAACCGTCCCTGCGCCAGGTCGTGGCAGACGCCAGTGCCCGCCTGCCGGGGGCCGAGGCCCGCCACGAAGCCGAGCTGCTGCTGCTGCATGTGCTGAAGCGGCCACGCAGCTGGTTGTTCGCGCATGCCACCGATCCGCTGCCGGCCGCCGAGAAGGCCGCTTTCGAGGCCCTGCTGGGTCGTCGCCTCGCGGGCGAGCCGGTGGCTTACCTGACCGGCCGTCGTGGTTTCTGGACACTGGACCTGGAGGTGGACCCGGCCACCCTGATTCCGCGGCCGGAGACCGAACTGCTGGTGGAACTGGCGCTGGATCGCCTGCCACCGGACCGCGCGCTGCAGCTGGCCGACCTCGGTACCGGCAGCGGCGCCATTGCGCTGGCCCTGGCCAGCGAACGGCCGCAGGCGCAGGTGCTGGCCACCGACGCCAGTGCCGCAGCGCTGGCGGTGGCGGCCCGCAACGCCGCGCGCCACGCGCTGGGCAACGTGCGTTTTGCCGAAGGGGGCGACGACTGGTATGCGCCGCTGCGTGGCGAACGCTTCGATCTGATCGCCAGCAATCCGCCCTATATCGCCAGCGACGACCCGCACCTGGAACAAGGCGACCTGCGCTTCGAGCCGGCCACTGCACTGGCCTCCGGCGTTGATGGGCTGGACGACATCCGCCGCATCGTGGCCGGTGGCGGCGACCATCTGCAGCCCGGCGGCTGGCTGCTGATCGAGCACGGCTGGGACCAGGGGAATGCCATCCGCGCGCTGTTCGAGCAGGCCGGCTACAGCGACGTGCAGACCGTGCAGGACCTGGAGCAGCGCGACCGGGTCACCCTGGGCCGGCGACCGGCCTAGAATGGGGGTTCTCCTGCCAAGGGCAGGGCACCACCACGGAGCTGCAAGCATGCGTACGCTGTACCCCGCCATCACCCCTTACGACGTCGGCACCCTGAAGGTCGACGACCGCCACACGCTGTACTTCGAACAGTGCGGCAACCCGGACGGCAAGCCGGTGGTGATGCTGCATGGTGGGCCGGGCGGCGGCTGCAGCGACAAGATGCGCCAGTTCCACGACCCGGCCAAGTACCGCATCATCCTGTTCGACCAGCGCGGCGCCGGTCGTTCCACCCCGCACGCCGATCTGGTGGATAACACCACCTGGGACCTGGTGGCCGACATCGAGACGCTGCGCGAGCACCTGAAGGTCGATCGCTGGCAGGTATTCGGTGGCAGCTGGGGCTCGACCCTGGCGCTGGCCTATGCCGAAACCCATCCGCAGCGCGTGACCGAACTGGTGCTGCGCGGCATCTTCATGCTGCGCCGCTGGGAACTGGAATGGTTCTACCAGGAAGGCGCCAACCGCCTGTTCCCGGATGCGTGGGAGCACTACCTCAAGCCGATTCCGGCGGTGGAGCGCCACGATCTGATCTCTGCCTTCCATCGCCGCCTGACCAGCGAAGACGAAGCAACGCGCTTGGATGCGGCCAAGGCCTGGGCGGTGTGGGAAGGCGCGACCAGCTTCCTGCATGTGGACGATGACTTCATCAACAGCCATGAAGACCCGCACTTCGCGCTGGCGTTCGCCCGCATCGAAAACCACTACTTCGTCAACGGCGGTTTCTTCGAAGTGGAAGACCAGCTGCTGCGCGACGCGCACCGCATCGCCGACATTCCGGGCGTGATCGTGCACGGCCGCTACGACGTGGTCTGCCCGCTGGCCAACGCTTGGGACCTGACCAAGGTGTGGCCGAAGGCGAAGCTGGAGATTACCCCGGCCTCGGGGCATTCGGCGTTCGAAGCCGAGAACGTCGACGCGCTGGTGCGCGCCACCGATAGCTTCGCCTGATCTGGTCTTGGTAGTGCCGGCCGCTGGCCGGCAACGCCTTACCAGTAGAGCCAGGCCATGCCTGGCTGCTCCTGTGTTTGAACCGCATCCACGCATGGCGTGGATCTACCAATCCCCGGCCAACAACGCGTCGGCCAGCACCTGCAGCTTCGGTGAATGCTGGCGCGACGGCGGATAGATCAACGACAACGCGCGGCTGCGGCCTTCGAACGGCTGCAGCACGCGCTGCAGGCGGCCATCGGCCAACGCATCGGCCACCGCGAAATCCATCACCTGCACGATGCCGATGCCGGCGATGGCTGCTTCCACCAGCGGATCGCCGCAGTCGAACACCATCCGCGTCGGCGGCATGACCTCGCGCAGCTGCCCGTCCTGCAGAAACTGCCAGTCCACCAGACGGCCGCTGCGCAGGTTGCGTACCGCCAGGCAGGCATGGTCCTGCAATGCCGCCACGTCGGCCGGCTCACCCTGCGCGGCCAGGTAGGCCGGGCTGGCCACGGTCACCCAGCGCAGTGGCTTCAACGAACGCGCCACCATGCGCTGGTCGGCGATGGTGCCGGTGCGCAACGCCGCATCGAAGCCTTCCTCCACCAGATCCACCAGGCGGTCGCTGAGCACGGCCTCCACCTGCAGCTGCGGATGCCGTTGCAGCAACGGCCCCAGCAATGGCACCAACACTTTGCGCCCGAACATCGAAGGTGCGCTGATCTTCAGCACGCCCGAGGGCGTGCAGGGACGGTCGGCCAGCAGCCGCTCGGCGTCCTCCATCCCGCACAGCAACGGCCCCACCTGCTCGACGAACTGCTGGCCATCCGGGGTCAGCGCGACATTGCGTGTGTTCCGCTGCAGCAGCTTCACCCCCAGCGAGGCTTCCAGCCGGCCGATCGCGCGTGACAGCCCGGACTGGCTCAGGCCGAGCTGGCCGGCGGCCACGGTGAAGCTGCGTGCTTCGGCCACCTGCACCAGCATACGCACCGCGTTGAGGTCCATCGAAGGTCCATTCATGCCAAAAATCATGACAGATATAGCCGCCAGGGGGTTTATTGATTTGATCGCATCAATGAGACTGCCGTCCCCCCTCCGCACCGGGCGCCGCATGCCTCCCCTGAAATACCCGCGCTGGGCGCTGACCCTGCTGGCCACCGCGCAGCTGATCATCGCCCTGGACGCCACCATCATTTTCGTGGCCCTGCACGACATGGGCCGCGCGCTGCAGATCAATGCGCAGCAACTGCAGTGGGTGGTCAGCGCCTACACCGTGGCGTTCGGCGGCAGCCTGCTGCTGGGCGGGCGGGCGGCTGATCTGCTGGGCCGCCGCCGCTTCTATCGGCTGGGCATGCTGCTGTTCGCGCTTGCCTCGCTGCTGGGCGCGCTGGCGCCCAATGCCACGCTGCTGATCGTGGCGCGTGCGGTGCAGGGCATCGGTGCAGCGCTGCTGTTCCCGGCGACCCTGGCGTTGATAAACACGCTCTATGCGGAAGGTCCGGTGCGCAACCGTGCGCTGGCGATCTGGAGCATGGCCAGTGCGGCGGGCCTGGCGCTGGGCACGTTGCTGGGTGGTGTGCTGACCCAGGCGTTCGGCTGGCCGGCGGTGCTGGCGGTGATCGTGCCACTGGCGACCGCCTGTGCGGTTGCCGCGGGCGCGTGGCTGCCGGCCGATGGCCCGCGCGTGCGCGGCCGTTCCTTCGACCTGGCCGGTTGCCTCACCGTCACCGCCGGCGGCAGCCTGCTGGTCACCACCCTGGTGCAGGGGCCGGAGTGGGGCTGGACCGCGCCGGCCACGCTCATCTGCCTGCTGCTTTCAGCGGTACTGCTGACAGTGTTCGTGCAGATCGAAAAGCGCAGCCGTGACCCGCTGATGCAGTTCGCGCTGCTGCGCCTGCCTGGCCTGCGTGCAGCACTCGGCCTGACCTTCGCGTTCATGAGCAGCTATGGCGTGCAGTACTACTTCCTGGCGCTGTATTTCCAGGATGGCTACGGCTGGAGCCCGCTGCAGGCCGGCATGGCCTTCCTGCTGCCGACACTGGTCTGCACCTTCGGCATTCGCATTGCAGAACGCATGCTGCAGCGTCGTTCGCCACGGCAGGTGCTGGCCTGGGGCTTCGCGGCGGGTGCCGTGGGCATCGCCGCGGTGGCGCTGGCGATGCCGCACGGCGCCAGCTACTGGCCGCTGCTGCCGGGCATCGTGGTGCTCAGCGTGGGCCAGGGCATGAGCTGGACGGCGATGTGGATCGTGGCCGGGCAAGGCGTGCCGGGGCCGCAGCAGGGCGTAGCGTCCGGCATGGCCGCCACCGCACAGCAGATCGGTGGTGCGCTCGGCCTGGCGGTGCTGGTGATGGTGGCCAACGCCGCGCGCGGCACGCAGGCGGCAACCAGTGCTGATGCCCTGCAGGGCATGGTCAATGCACAGTACGGTGCCGCGCTGTTCGCTGCGCTCGGCGTGGTCATCGCGCTGGGCCTGCGTCCGGCACGGGTAGACTGCAGCTCCGCCGACGCACTGCCCAACGACGCATGATTGCACTGCTTGATCTTCGCCAGACGCTGGAGGCGTTTGCCGCATGCAATGACGACCACGACGTGTGGGCGTCATTCGGTTGGGTGCATGCCACCGATGACGATCTGCTGGCGGCGCGCTTCTGGTTGCCGGCGGATGAAGACACTGCATTCGATGATGACGGCGAGGTGCCCGAGGCCGCGCAGGCGCTGGGTCTGACGACCTACCTAGAACCGGCCACGTTCGCTGACGTACTGGATGTGCAGAAGCGCCAGCGTCCGCTTTCTTCCCTGCACGATTACGCCGAAGCGTTGGCGTACTACGTCGAGTACGACGCCTTCCTGCAGGTGGACGGTGTCGATGAAGCACTGGGCGAGGCGGGTGCTGCCGAGCAGGCCGTTGCGCGAGCAGCCGGTGTCGGGCCCGGCATCTTCGCCACGTTCGGGTTGACGCTGGAGGGCTGTGCGGATGAACAGATCAAGGCTGTGGCACAGCACGTGGCGCACCTGCTCGACATTCCGGTAGGCGAAGCGCTGGCACGTTGCCGCGCGCTGCCGCTGGTGCTGGGGGAGATGCTGGATCGGCGCCGAGCACAGGCGATCAAGGATGATTTCGCCGGCATCGGCGTACCGCTGCAGGTTCGCGGTTACAAGCCGTTCCCGTGGATGGATGCGCCTGTGCTGCGGTAGTGCCGGCCGCTGGCCGGCAACTGCAATGATCCAACTACCCTGAGGTTGCCGGCCAGCGGCCGGCACTACCGATCCCGGGCAGATCCACACCACACGTGGATGTACCGAACCCGGGTAGATCCACGCCATGCGTGGATGGGATCATCCGAACGCCAACAACTGCGGCTGCAACGCACTGAAGATACGCTCCAACCGCTCCGCCCACGCCTGCTGCCCGGCTTCATCGGCAATCAGGTCCTGGCGGATCTCCAGTTCCACATGCACCAGACCGCGGCCTTCGCCATGCACCGGCACCGCGTAGTCGCTGCTGCTGTTGACCGAATACGGTTCGTTGTCGCCCACCACCAGATCGCCTTCATCGCGCAGCGCCTGCAGCAAGGCGTGGGCAAAGCGCGTGTCCTGGTGGTACAGCACGCCGGCATGCCACGGACGCACAGCGCCGTTCATCACCGGGGTGAAGCTGTGCATCATCACCAGCAGTGTCGGCCGTGCCGCATCGCGGCGCGCATCCAGTTCGGCATCGATGCGCGCATGGTAGGGCGCGTGGATCGCATCGATGCGCTGCTGCCGCTGCGCGGGCGACAGCCCGGCATTGCCCGGCACCAGGGTGTGGTCGCTGACCTCGGGGATCAGCGTGGGCGAAACCAGCGGGCGGTTGCAGTCGATCAGCAGCCGCGAATAGGTCTGCTCGATCGCCCACGCATCCAGCCGCTCGGCCAGTGCACGGGTGGTGCCGCCGATGCCGATGTCCCAGCCGATATGCCGGTCCAGTTCGGTCTGCGGCAATCCAAGGTCTGCCAGCGCGCGCGGCACCCGCTGGCCGGCATGATCGGCCAGCAGCAGGTACGGCGAGGCCCCCTGCGCGCGGTGCACGCTGAAGATCGCCGGATCGTCGGCGCCCAGCAGCGGCGGCAGTGCGTGCAGGCCGGCATCAGCCACGGGGGCGGCCGTCCAGGTGGTGCTCGATCATCCACAGGCCGGCCCACAGCTTGGCATCGGCTTCATAGCCTTCGGCCATTTTCTGCACCAGCCAGGCGGCCGCCTGCGTACGCGGCACTTCATGCACGGTGATGTCCTCGCTCTCGTCGCCGCCGCCTTCGCCGATGCGACGGAGGCCGGTGGCACGGACGAAGGCGATCTTCTCGCTGCTGGCACCGGAGGAGGTGGGGCCGATCATCAGCACTTCGGCGTGCTCGGCGGTCCAGCCGGTTTCCTCTTCCAGTTCGCGTACCGCTGAAACTTCGATGGACTCACCCGCATCGATGTCGCCAACCAGCCCGGCCGGCATCTCGATGGTCGGTGCCTGCAGCGGCACGCGGAACTGTTCGACGAACAGCACCTTGTCCTCGGGGGTGACGGCAATGATGATCGCGGCCAGGCCGCCGGCGTGGGTGCGTTCGCTGTACTCCCAGCTGCCGCGCACGACCATGCGCTGGTACTTGCCTTCGTAGACGACACGCGGTGCTTCGGTGTTGCGCTGGCTCATGCGGGCTCGCTGGAAGTGGGGACGGGGTCGGAAATGCCGGCGGCGTTGAACAGCCGGCGACGGGTCATGGGTCCAAAGCGCAGGGTCTGGCACAGGCCGCCGAGCAGCTCCGGATCGGCCGCCTGGCGCGGCATGCCGGGCTGGCAGCCTTCCAGTGGCGCGTTCAGGGCGATGGTGGTCAGCTGTCGCCAGAGCTGGGCGTGCTCGCGCTGCTCACGCAGGCGCACTGCCATCTGGGCCGCGCCGCGCAGGCGCAGGAACGGCACTTCGTCGAGGCGTTCGTACAGCACGTCCATGCTGCCGAAATGGGCCAGCAGCACGGCCGCCGACTTGGCGCCGACACCGCTGATGCCCGGAATGTTGTCGACCGCATCGCCGCATAGCGCCAGGTAGTCGGCGATCTGGTGCGCGTGCACGCCGTGCTTGGCCTTTACCCCGGCCACGTCCCAGCGCTGGTTGCGTGCGTAGTCCCACTGTTCGTCATGATCGAGCAGCAACTGCGACAGGTCCTTGTCGGCGGAAATGATCACGCCGCGATGGCTGTTGCGGTGGCCATGCAGGGCGCTGCCGATCAGGTCGTCGGCTTCGTAATCATGATGGGCCAGCACCGCCAGGCCGAGCGCTGCGCACAATGCCTTGCAGTGCACGAACTGGCGCTTGAGTGCTTCCGGCGCCGGGTCCCGGTTGGCCTTGTAGGCCGGGTACAGGCGGTGGCGGAAGCCGCTGTCCAATGCTTCGTCGAAGGCGATGGCGATGTGCCGGGGGCGTTCGCGCTCAAGCAGGTCCAGCAGGAAACGGGCGAAACCATGCACGGCGTTGGTCGGCCAGCCCTGGCTGTCCTGGAACTCGTCCGGCAGCGAATGCCAGGCGCGGAACACGTAGATGCTGGCGTCGACCAGGTACAGCGGAGGCGGTGCCGGCAGGCTCATGCCGGCGGGGTCCAGTCACGCAGCAGCGCCATCGGGTCCGGGCGCTCGCGCTCGGGCACCTCGGCCTTGGGCGTGCCGATGTGGATGAAACCGGCAATGCCTTCGCCCTCGGCCAACCCCAGATGGGCGTGCACGGCGGGATCGAAGGCCATCCATGCGGTCAGCCACTGCGCGCCGAAGCCCAGCGCCTGTGCCGCCTGCAACAGGGCAAAGCACACGCAGCCGGCGGTCATCAGCTGTTCCTGTGCGGGCACCTTCGGGTCCGGGCGGGGGCTGGCTACCACCACGATCACCAGCGGTGCGTGGCTGAAGCGCTGGCGGTCCTTCTCGAACACGGCGTCACCGGCATGCGGGTCGCGCTGGCGGCTGCGCGCGGCCAGGAAGTCGCCCAGAGTGTGACGCGCATCGCCGGCGATCTTCAGGAAGCGGAACGGTACGCGCTTGCCGTGGTCGGGCACGCGCACCGCCGAGGTCAGCATCCGCTGCAGGGTGGCCGGGTCCGGTCCGGGCTCGCCCAGTTGCCGCGAGGGCACCGAGCGGCGGGCATCCAGGGCAAGCAGGGCAGCAGGGTCGGGCATGGAGTCTGAACCGGTCATCACGGGTCGCTGATTATAGTCGGGGAGGTAGATGACGCCGTTTGTGTCGCGTCAGACCTCTGAATAGCAAACTGTGATGAACATCATGCCACTGGCGGATCACGGAGCCCCGCTTCCCCTCGCCTCGCAGGCCCTGCACGGCTTACGATACGTAATATTGCCGGGCCGCCGTTCATGAGGTTTGAAGTGAGGACTGTTTCACTGTCCGTGATGGGCTGGCCGGCCTACCATCGAGGGACCGGTGCATGGGGTGTACCGGCCGTCGCGATGTCCATGATGTCTGTCGCACCAGAGAAGGTGGGGAGCCTTCCCGAATGATGAGCGCGCCCACTCCGATGGGATCGCCGGGCCGTGACCCGGCCCAGCTCCAGCTTGCCCGGGACATCGTCCTGCCGGCGTTGTGCCAGGCCTTTGGCGCGGCACTGGCCCGCTTCGATGATGCCCTGTTCGACCGTGCCGGCAATGCCGGCTCGTCGCAGTTGCTGTTCCTGGACGCGATGCGCGAGCTGCGCCGCCGCCGTGAGGAGATTGCCGGTGCCTTCGCCGGCCATCTCGGCCATGCCTGGGCCGGCCTGGCTGCGGGCGAGCCCGTCTCTGCCGAGCTGACCCTGTCCGGACAGGCCCAGGACGGCCTGAGCCTGGTGCCGGAACATGTACTGGAATCGCGGTTGGCGGTGCGCAACTTCGCCACCGTGCTGCTGCGCGACTTCAAGCCGGTGCTGGCGCGGCTCGACCGTCGCCTGGGTTGGCTGGGCGGCGGTATCGACCTCGATGCCGACCGCAACCCGATCAGCCCCGAGCATCTGGGCGTGGCCATCCACGAAGCCTTCGCCGGCTGTGAGCTGGCCCCTGAAGTACACCTGGTGCTGATCAAGCTGTGCGAGCGCGACATGCGCGCGCCCGTGGGCCGCATCTACGAAAAGCTGGACGAGCACTTGGCCGCGGCTGGGGTGATGTCGCAGATGGGTGCCCCGCGCCGACCACTGGCGCCGGCCCCAACGCAGCACGTTCCGCATGGCCTGGACGATCTGGTCGAGCAGCGCACGGCGCCGGGTTTTGACAACGAATTCAATGACGACGAACAGGCTGCACCGGCCTGGGCGCAGCGATTTGCCGCGCGCTGGTCGGAGCGTCGTGGCCACATGCAGCAACACGCGGGTGGCGAAGAGAGCCCGTCCGGTGAAGCCTATTCCGGTCAGCAGGGCATGCTGCTGGAAGCGCTGCACGAACTGCTGCAGCAGACCCGCCACGTGCGCGAGGACGCAACCTCTGCCGCGCAGGTCGCGGTCGGCCAGCATCGCCCGTTGAGCCAGCGCGAGATGATGTCGGTGCTGTCGCTGCTGCAGGCCACGCCCAGCGCAACCCTGCGTGCGGCGATCGGCGAGGACGGCGAGTCATTGGCGCAGCGCTTGAAGAGCGAAGTGCTGTCCAGCGCCACCCGGCTGGGTGTCGACCCGGGCCAGACCCGGCTGGATGCGCAGGATGAGGATGCCATCGACCTGGTCGGCATGCTGTTCGACGTGATGCTCGATGAGCGTGAACTGGAAGGCCGCTCGCGTGAGCTGATCGGCCGCCTGGTGGTTCCGTTCGTGAAGGTGGCGATGCTGGATCGCCGCATGTTCGTGCAGAAGACCCACCCGGCGCGCAAACTGCTCAACTCGCTGGCCGAGGCCTGCGAGGGCAACACCGGCGAAAGCCAGGCCGAGCGCATGCTGATGGCCAAGGTGGAAGAGATCATCGAGCGGCTGGTCGCCGAGTTCAACGAGAACCTGGCGATCTTCCTGACCCTGGAAGAAGAATTCCGCGATTTCCTGGTACAGCACCGACGTCGCGTGGAAATCGCAGAGCGTCGGGCCGCCGAGACCCAGCGCGGCCAGGAAAAACTGGAAATGGCCCGTACCCGTGCCGGCGCCGAGCTGGATCGCCGCATCGGCGATGCCACCCTGCCGACGGCGATCGCCGAATTCCTGCGCCAGCCCTGGCAGCACCACCTGACCCTGGCGCTGCTGCGCGAAGGTGAGGAGGGTGCCTCGGTGGCCGAGGCGCTGACCCTGGCCGATGGTCTGCTGGAGGAAGTGGCCGAGGCCCGCCGGCAGATCGTCGGCAAGCCGTGGCTGCAGGCCTGGCATCCGCTGCTGGCCAAGGTGTTTGCCAGCGTCGGCGTGCATGGCGACGCAGCCACCGCAGCCGTCGATGCACTGCACGACACGCTGCAGGGCATCGCCGAATCGCGACCGGAGCTGGAGCGCGCGTTGCCGGAACTGCCACAGGTGGTGCTGCCTGCACCGCCGGCACCGGAAACGCCGGCAGTGGAGCTGGGTAGTACCTTCAATACCGACGATTTCGACAACGCCGATGCCGATCGCTTCCGCGGGATGGAGATCGGCAACTGGCTGGACTTCGTCGACAAGGACGGCAAGGTACAGGCGGGCAAGCTGTCCTGGATCAGCCCGATTTCCGCACGCCTGCTGTTCGTCAACCGTCGTGGCGTGCGCTTCTGCGTGGCCTCGCCCGAGGAACTGGCGGTGATGGTGCGGCTGGGTCGCTTGCGTCCCCACATCGACGATGGCGCCTTCGACAGCGCCATGCAGGGCGTGCTCGACCGCCTCGACCCGGGTGGTGCGACGCTGCACTGAGCCGCGTACGCCTGCTAGGATCGGACACACTCACCGATCAGCGGGAATCTGCATGGCCGTGGTGTTGCTGGGGATCAAGGAGACTGCGCCGGGCGAACGGCGCGTTGCGCTCACGCCGGAGACGGCGCGCAAGCTCGCTGCGTTGGGCATTACCGTGTGGTACCAGCCCGGTGCAGGTCAGGCCGCCGGCTTCACCGATGCCGCCTACGACGACGCAGGTGCCCGCGCCTTCGACGCCGCCCATTGGGCCGAGATCGATATCCTGCTGTGCGTGCAGGCGCCACCCGCCGAGGTGCTGGCCCAGCTCAAGCCGGGCGCGAGTGTGGTCGGCCTGCTGACCCCGGCGGCCGACCCGGCGTTGGCTGCATTGGCTTCGGATGACCGCCTGCACCTGTTCCCGCTGCAACAGTTGCCGCGCACCACGCGCGCGCAGGCGATGGACGTACTCAGTTCGCAGGCGGGCATGGCCGGCTACAAGGCGGCGTTGATCGCTGCCGAACGCGCGCCGCGTTTCTTTCCGATGCTGACCACGGCGGCCGGCACCGTGCGTCCCGCCAAGGTGCTGGTGATCGGCGCCGGTGTCGCCGGCCTGCAGGCCATTGCCACCTCACGCCGCCTGGGCGCGCAGGTGGAGGGGTTCGACGTGCGCCCGGAAACCCGCGAGCAGATCCAGTCGCTCGGTGCGCGCTTCCTCGACCTCGGGGTAAGCGCGGTGGGCGAGGGTGGTTATGCGCGGGCGTTGACCGATGACGAGCGCGCTGAACAGCAGCGGCGCCTGGGCGACCATCTGCGCAGCGTGGACGTGGTGGTCTGCACTGCGGCCGTGCCGGGACGCCGGGCGCCGACGATCGTCACCGCTACGATGGTCGAAGGTATGGCTGCAGGCAGCGTGATCGTCGATCTGGCCGCCGAGAGTGGAGGCAACTGCGAACTGACCCAGGCCGGCGAATGTATCGAGCATCAGGGCGTGACCATCGACGGCCCGCTGGGCCTGGCCAGCCTGGGTGCGACCCAGGCCAGCGAGATGTATGCGCGCAACCTGATGAACTTCGTCGCCCTGTTCGTGCGCGAAGGCCAGCTTGGTTTCGACTGGGAAGACGAGCTGCTGGCCAAGACCCGCTGGCAGGCGTGATCGGCATGGGGTCAGATTCCTTTGCCTGCGGCAAAGGGATCTGACCCCCGGTCTCGCCCGCGGATCGCGGATTACCGTGGCTTGGCCGGCGGCGGGTTGTCGCGCACCCAGTCCTTGCGCTGTTCCGGCGTCATCTGCGACCAGCGCTCGCGCATGGCATCGCGCTGGGCCGGGCTGAGGTCACGCATCTGGCCGAACAGCGCTCGGGCCTGCTCACGCTGCTCCGGGCTCATGTGTTCGAAGCGGCGCAGGCCGCGGCGGGCTTTGTCGCGTTCTTCCGGGCTCATCGACTGCCAGCGCTGCCCGTGCGACAGCATGCGCTGGCGCTGCGCGGGATCGGCGCCATTCCAGCGATCACGCAGCGGCGCCAATAGTGCGTCGCGCTGGGCCGGGCTCAGCTGTTCCCAGTTTGGCAGCGGCACGGCCGCGGGTGCCGGCCGCGCGGCAGGCGTCGGTGCAGCGGACTGCGCCAGTGCCGAAGCAGCCGGCAACAGGGTCAGGGCGATCAGCAGGGGCAGGGAGGGGTATCGCAACATGGTTCACTCCATCGCCAGGTCGTTGTCGCCCAGCCACAGGTACAGATCGGGATTCTCGTCGTACAGCACGCCATTGTCTTCTTCTGCGGCCACGACCGGCGCGGTGGTACCGCCCTGATGCTCGCCCGGGCCGACGAACTGGACACCGATGCCCAGCGCGATCACCAGCGAACAGGCGCTGGCCAGCCACCAGCGCCAGCGCCCGGTATGCGCCGTTCTGGCGCTGTGACGGGCACTACGCAGGCGTGCCAGCGTGGCCGGCGACAGCGCCTGCAACGACTGCGCGTGCAGGCTGCGCAGGGCGTCATCGGATGGCAGGGGGCGGTTCACAGGTGCATCTCCAGTTGATTCTGCAGCGCCTGTCGAGCGCGCGCCAGATGGGTCTTTACCGCGCCCTCGCTGCAGCCCATGGCGCGGGCGGTGGTGGCGCCGTCCAGGTCCTGCAGCACGCGCAGGGTGAAGGCCTCGCGCTGGCGGGCGGGCAGCGCGCGCAATGCCTGCACGAGCTGCTGGTACTGCTGGCGCTGCTCGTGCGCCTGCGCAGGGTCCGGGCCGGGATCGGCCCAGTCGATCTCGCCACCGTCGGCGTCCTGGTTGTCGCGCCAGAACGGCAGGCGGAAGCGGCGACGGCGCTGCACGTCGATCACGCGCCGGCGCAGGATGCTCCAGAACAACGGCGCCCACTCGGCTGCCGGCTTGTCGGCGTAGTCCAGCATGCGTAACAGCGCGTCCTGCACCGCATCCAGTGCGTCATCACGCTGGCGCAGGCCGGCCTCGGCGAAGCGGAAGGCGCGCGGCCCGACGCTGGCCAGGAACGCTTCCAGCGAGGCCGGAACGGCGTCGGCTTCGGTGGTTGAGGGGACAGGGCTGCTCACCAGCACAGGGTACGGTTCCTCGGCAGGGGTCACCATCGACAACGCGTGAGCGCGGCCGTGGTTGACCGGGACGCGCGCAGGGTTCAGCCCGTGGTTATGATGGGACGACGAAGACAGAGCAGGAGCGTTGCCGGTGAGTGACGGGTTCGTGGCGCTGTACATCTTCATGTTGGCCGCGATTGCCGGCCACGTGATCATTTCCCGGGTCCCGGTGATCCTGCATACCCCGTTGATGTCGGGCTCCAACTTCATCCATGGCATCGTGCTGATCGGCGCGATGGTGGTGCTGGGGCACGCGCAGACACCGCTGGAGAAGATCCTGGGGTTCCTTGCCGTGGTGCTCGGCGCCGGCAACGCAGCCGGTGGCTATGTGGTCACCGCGCGCATGCTGGAAATGTTCAAGCCGAGCGCGCGCAAGACCGGCAACGATGAACCGAAGGAGCCGCAGGCTTGAACATCAGCACCGTCGAACTGCTCGATTGGCTGGTCAAGGCCAGCTACCTGGTTGCCGCCACCCTGTTCCTGCTCGGCCTGCAGCGCATGGCCTCGCCGGTGACCGCAAGCAGCGGTATCCGCTGGGCGGGGCTGGGCATGCTGCTGGCCACGGTGGCGACCTTCTTCCTGCCCGAACTGCACAACGTGCCGCTGATCCTGGTGGCACTGCTGCTGGGTGCCGGCCTGGCCTGGTGGTCGGCGGGCAAGGTCGCGGTCACCGACATGCCGCAGATGGTCGCGCTGTACAACGGCATGGGCGGTGGCTCGGCGGCGGCCATCGGTGCGGTGGAGCTGCTGCGCTATGCCTTCCTGGCCAATCGCGATACCACGCACTGGAGTGCGCAGGCGCTGGCCGACCTGGCTGCGCGCCAGCCATCCGGCACGGTCCTGGTGCTGGCCGTGGTCGGCGCAGCGATCGGTGCGGTATCCCTATCCGGCTCGGTGATCGCCTGGGCCAAGCTTGATGGCCGCCTCGACAAGCGCGTGACCTGGCCGGGCCAGCAGGTGATGAACCTGCTGGTGGCGCTGGCCGTGGTGGTGCTGGGCGTCATCGCCGCCAGCACGCTCAGCACCTGGGCCATCGTTGCCTTCTTCGTGCTTGCGCTCGCGCTGGGCGTGTTGATGACGTTGCCGATCGGCGGCGCCGACATGCCGGTGGTGATCTCGCTGTACAACGCGTTCACCGGCCTGGCGGTGTCCTTCGAAGGCTACGTGCTGGGCAACGAAGCGTTGATCATTGCCGGCATGATGGTCGGCGCAGCCGGCATCCTGCTGACCCGGTTGATGGCCAAGGCGATGAACCGGCCGATCAGCAACGTGCTGTTCTCCAATTTCGGCGGTGGCGCCGGGGGTGAAGCACAGGCGATTTCCGGTTCGCAGAAGCCCATCGAAGCTGCCGACGTGGCGGCGATGATGGGCTTTGCCGAACGTGTGGTGATCGTGCCCGGCTATGGCATGGCCGTGGCCCAGGCCCAGCACAAGATCTGGGAGCTGGCGCAGCGGTTGATCACGCGCGGGGTGAAGGTCAAATTCGCCATCCACCCGGTGGCCGGGCGCATGCCCGGGCACATGAACGTGCTGCTGGCCGAAGCGGGTGTGCCCTACGACCTGATCGCGGACATGGACGACATCAATCCCGAATTCGCCACCACCGACGTGGTGCTGGTGATCGGTGCCAACGACGTGGTCAATCCGGTGGCGCGCACCGATCCGGCCAGTCCGATCTACGGCATGCCGGTGCTGGACGTGGTCAACGCGCGCAACGTGGTGGTGATCAAGCGCGGCAAGGGCACCGGCTTTGCGGGGATCGAGAATGCGCTGTTCTACGCCGACAACACGCGCATGCTGTACGGCGATGGTGCCGAGGCGGCGGCGTCGCTGGTCAGCGAACTGAAGGCGCTCGATGGCGGGCATTGAGGGTTGGGGTCGGATCCCTTTCCGCAGGAAAGGGCTCTGACCCCAGATCCCCCCCCGTCCACGCGTGGCGTGGATCTACCAGGGCATCACAGGCGCGATCAACGTGCCAGCCAGGCGCCTACGGCGACACCCACTGCCAGCCATACCCACTCGACCACGCCATTGGCCAGGGTTGCCAGCGTCCAGGCCAGATGCGGACCCATCCGCAGCGAGGCATCCCACGGGTTCAGGCCCATCGAGCCGCCCATCCAGGCGCTGGCGATGGCCCAGTTCGCGATGGCGGCCACCAGCAGCGTGCCCAGCACGACCAGGGCGATGCGCAGCTTGCCGGGGCCAAGCGTGCCCAAGCGCAGCATGAACACCAGTTCCAGGGCAGTCAGTACCGCCATCCAGCCGACCGGACGGCCGGTGAACAGGGCGATCAGCATCCAGGCGAGGGGGGCGGTGGCCAGCGCCAGCAACAACATGAAGGGCCAGAGCCAGGTAACGGTCCTGGCGCGTGCGGCATTGGAGGACATCGAGGCTCCTGAAGGTCGCCCACAGGATACTGTGGTTTGCCGCAGTGCACCGGCGAGGGCGGGGCGCCTACGTTAGAATGCCGTCTTGCGTGGCTTCGGCCGCAGCCCCATATCGGTCCCCATGTATTCCCGTAGCAGCGAACCTGTCCACTTCGAACGCGATTGCGAGGCCGTGATGGTCCCGCAGGGCGACACCGTGACCCTGCCCGCCGGCAGCTATGGGTACATCACCCAGGCGCTGGGCGGCAGTTATTCGGTGTTCGTCGAGGGCAATCTGTTCCGCATCGCCGGCAAGGATGGCGATGCCATCGGCAAGGAGGCGCCGGCACCGCTGGAGCTGCCCGACGACGCCAGCGACGAGCAGGTCGAACAACTGGTGTGGCAGCAGCTGCGCACCTGCTTCGATCCGGAAATTCCGGTGAACATCGTCGAACTGGGCCTGGTCTACGAGGTGGAGATCAAGCACCTGGACGAAGGGCAGCGCGAGATCGACGTGAAGATGACCCTGACCGCGCCTGCGTGCGGCATGGGCGACATCCTGGTCGACGACGTGCGCAGCAAACTTGAAATGATCCCGACGGTGGCCGAGGCCGACGTCGAGCTGGTCTTCGATCCGCCGTGGAACCAGCACATGATGTCCGAGGCTGCGCGCCTCGAAACCGGCATGCTTTGACCCACGGCCCGCAGTGACGCGGGCCCGGCATTACCCGCAACCAGAACAGGAAATCTCCGGTGTCCCAGTCCATTCCCAGCTTCGCCGTCACCCGTTCGGACCACCCGCGCAGCGCTGAAGAGCGCGCCCAGATCCTGGAGAAGCCGGGCTTCGGCCTGCACTTCACCGACCACATGGTGGAAGTGCGCTGGGACAAGGACACCGGCTGGCACAACGCCAACGTGCGTGCCTATGGTCCGCTGCAGCTGGACCCGGCCGCGGCCGTGCTGCACTACGGCCAGGAGATTTTCGAGGGCATCAAGGCCTACCGCCATGCCGATGGTTCGATCTGGACCTTCCGCCCGGATGCCAACGGCCGTCGCCTGCAGCGTTCGGCGCAGCGCCTGGCGCTGCCGGAACTGCCGGTGGAGATCTTCGTCGAATCGCTGAAGCAGATGATCGCCGTCGACAGCGCCTGGGTGCCGTCGGCCGATGAGTCGAGCCTGTACTTCCGTCCGTTCATGATCGGCGACGAAGCCTTCCTCGGCGTGCGCGGCGCGCACAAGGCCGGTTACTACGTGATCGCCAGCCCGGCCGGCCCGTACTTCGCCAAGGGCGTCGCCCCGGTGTCGATCTGGCTGTCCACCGAGTACGCGCGTGCGGCCAAGGGCGGCACCGGTGCCGCCAAGTGTGGTGGCAACTACGCCGCTTCGCTGCTGCCGCAGCAGAAGGCGCAGGCACAGGGCTGCTCGCAGGTGCTGTTCCTGGACCCGGTCGAAGGCAAGTACCTGGAAGAACTGGGCGGCATGAACGTGTTCCTGGTCTACAAGGACGGCACGCTGGTCACGCCGGAACTGTCCGGCAGCATCCTTGAGGGCATCACCCGCGAGAGCATCCTGCAGCTGGCCCGCGACCGTGGCATGAAGGTCGAAGAGCGCAAGGTCACCATTGATGAGTGGAAGCAGGGCGTGACCTCGGGTGAGATCGCCGAAGTGTTTGCCTGCGGTACCGCTGCAGTGGTCACCCCGATTGGCCAGCTGAAGGGCGAAGGCTTCTCGGTGGGTGACATCGATGCGCCGGCCGGCGAAGTGACCATGTCGCTGCGCAAGGAACTGACCGACATCCAGTACGGCCGCCTGCCGGACCGCCACGGCTGGCTGGTCAAGCTGGGCTGATCGCCCGCATTGAACTGTAGAGCCGAGCCCACGCTCGGCTGCTCCTCCGGAAAGCCCGTCCCCGTGACGGGCTTTCTGCGTTGTGGGCCCGGGGTCAGATCCCTTTTCCTATGGAATAGGGATCTGACCCCAATCCATCGACGCCGATGTCGGCAAAGACATGATGAGACAGGACATTGCGCAGTCAGGTCTGTGCAGGTGACGCGAAAGTTCCTTCACCTTCACAAACCCTCGACCCGGAAAGTCTCAGATCCAACATTTCATCTTGCTGAAAAGACGCTGAAAATCTTGTGGTGTCCGGTTTCAGCCACTAGCGTCATCAACACAGCGGATGGTCAGGGGAATCCGCTGGCTCGCCGGACCCGAACCTCGCCATTGCAAGCCAGCCCACGGTTCAGGCCGGTGCTTCTGCCGATTCCGGCATTCCTACCATTAGAAGGGAAATCCGATGTCCCAGGTAACGCAACCGCGTGTGCGTCGTGTGTGGGTGGTCCTTGGTGCGTCCGTTCTGTCATCGCTGCTGCTGGCCACGCCTGCGCTGGCCGGTGATGTCCAGCTCAGCGGTCTGCAGTCCGCGCCGACCCATCAGCGGTTCATCGTGAAGTACCGCGACGGCAGTGCGCCGGTGGCCAACACCACCGCACTCGCCTCTTCGCTGAAGAGCGCCGCCGCCGGCATCGCCAGCAGCCAGGGCCGCGCGCTGGGCCTGCAGCAGGTCCGCAAGCTGGCTGTCGGCTCCACCGTGGTCAGGACCGACCGCGCACTGGACCAGGCCGACGCCGAACTGCTGATGCGCAAGCTCGCCGCCGACCCGAACGTGGAATACGTCGAAGTCGACCAGATCATGCGCGCGACGCTGACGCCGAACGACACCCGCTTCAGCGAGCAGTGGGGCTTCGGTACGTCCAACGCGTCGATCAACGTGCGCCCGGCCTGGGACAAGGCCACCGGCACCGGCGTGGTCGTGGCCGTGATCGATACCGGCATCACCAACCATGCCGACCTCAATGCCAACATTCTTCCCGGCTACGACTTCATCAGCGACGCGGCGATGGCGCGCGATGGCGGTGGCCGTGACAGCAATCCCAACGACGAGGGCGACTGGTACGGTGACAACGAGTGTCAGGCCGGTTACCCGGGCTCGAACTCCAGCTGGCATGGCACCCACGTGGCCGGCACGGTCGCTGCGGTGACCAACAACAGCAATGGCGTGGCCGGTACCGCATTCAATGCGAAGGTCGTGCCGGTGCGCGTGCTCGGCAAGTGCGGCGGCTATACCTCCGACATCGCCGACGCCATCGTCTGGGCCTCCGGCGGCACGGTCAGCGGTGTGCCGGCCAACGCCAACCCGGCCGAGGTCATCAACCTCTCGCTCGGCGGCGGCGGCAGCTGCTCGACCACCTACCAGAACGCCATCAACGGCGCGGTCGGCCGTGGCACCACCGTGGTGGTCGCTGCCGGCAACAGCAACACCAACGTGTCCTCGTCGGTACCGGCGAACTGCCCGAATGTGATCGCGGTTGCCGCGACCACCTCGGCAGGTGCACGTGCCAGCTTCTCCAACTACGGCACCGGCATCGACATCTCCGCACCGGGCCAGGGCATCCTGTCCACGCTAAACAGCGGCACCACCACCCCGGGCAGCGCCAGCTATGCGTCCTACAACGGCACCTCGATGGCGGCGCCGCACGTGGCCGGCGTGGTCGCGCTGATGCAGTCGGTGGCACCGAGCCCGCTCAGCCCGGCGCAGGTGGAAAGCATCATCAAGAGCACCGCACGTCCGCTGCCGGGTGCGTGTTCGGGTGGTTGCGGCGCCGGCATCATCGACGCCGATGCCGCAGTGACAGCTGCGATCAACGGCACCACTCCCAACCCGGGTGGCACCGTGCTGCAGAACAACGTGCCGGTCACCGGCCTCGGCGCAGCCAGCGGCGCATCGCTCAGCTACACCGTCAACGTCCCGGCTGGCAGCGCGCAGCTGCGCGTGGCGATCAGTGGCGGCAGCGGTGACGCCGACCTGTACCTGCGCCAGGGCAGTGCCCCGACCGACACCGTCTACACCTGCCGCCCGTACCTGAGCGGCAACAACGAGACCTGCACCGTCAACAGCCCCGCTGCCGGCGTATGGCACGTGCGGGTGAAGGCGTACAGCACCTTCTCGGGCGTGACCCTCAACGCCCAGTACTGAGCCCAAGCCCCTCTCCATGGGCACGCCCCGGCCTCGGCCGGGGCGTTTTTTTAGGGGCGGCGAAGCGGAGAAAGCAATGTGCAGCAGTGCATTTTCTCTTGCTCTGCTCTTGACCCTGCTGGCCGCGCACCGGCAACTGTCTGGAGAGGCTCAGGCTCCCATCGCAGGACCGTTGGCGCCATGGATGGCGCCATCGAGCCCCCATGGATGGGTTTACGGCGTGTCCTGCGATGGGAGCCTGAGCCTCTCACCACTACAGCAACCGAAACGCCGACGCGCGACAGCGCGCCTCAATCCCTCAAACCGACTCGAACCGGTTCGCCGCCACGTTCTTGCGCACATGCTGCGGATCGAAGATCCGGCCGTTCATTGCAATGAACACCCCTGCCGGCAGCGACTGCACCGCACCGATCGCACAACCGATGTTGAACTCCGCGTCCGAACCACGGAAACGCGCCGGGCTCAGCGCACCGGTCATCACGATGGTCTTGTCCGGAATCGTCGCCAGCACCTTGCCGGTCTGCACCATCGAATCGGTGCCATGGGTAACCAGCACATGGCGGGTGGGCTGCGCAGCGATCGTCGCGCGGATCAGCTCACGATCGTCGTCGTTGATATGCAGCGAATCCTTGCGCAGGATCGGAATCACGTTGAAACGGAACGTGACCCCCAGTTCGCGCAGGATCATGCCGATCTGCGGGTCGCCGATCTGGTAGTCCGACTTGTCGTCGAAATAGATCTTGTCGATCGTGCCACCGGTGGTGACGACCAGGAGCTCTTCCATCATGTGCATGCGCGAAACCAAGGCAGGTACAGCGGCGCGGGGCCGGGAACGCAGATGATACGGCCCGCCGGGCGCAGCGTCAGCGCCGCCGCCCGAAACGGGCACGCAGGCCGGGCAGGCTGGCCGAGAAGATCACCAGCAGCGCCAGCACGATTTCGACGAGTGCCAGCCAGCGGGTCTCGGGATGGCTCCAGGCGCTCATCACGCCGTGGCTGAACCAGCCCAGGGCCAGCACCGCCGCCCAGAACCCCGCCTTGCGCCACCCCAGCCGCAGCGCGATGGCCAGCGCCAGCGGCGGGGCCGTGAACACCAGCTGGGTGGCCAGCCAGTGCCTGTCATTGATGAACCAGCCGGCAAACAGCGCCGCCAGCCCCATCAAGGCCAGCAGCAGCACGGTGCGCGGCGCGGTGTTCATCGTGCAAGCCGCTGCGCGATGTCGGCCACGCGCCGGCCCAGCGCCCGTGCCAGCACCGCTTCATCGTCGGTCGGTTGCGGATCGTCGGCGGCACCGGCCACGTGGCTGGCGCCATACGGCGTGCCGCCGCTGGTGGTGTGGCTCAGTGCCGGCTCGGTGAACGGAATGCCGACGATCAGGCAGCCGTGGTGCAGCAGCGGCACCTGCATCGACAGCAGGGTCGACTCCTGGCCGCCATGCATCGACGCGGTGGACGTGAACACCCCGGCCGGCTTGCCCGCCAGCGTGCCGTTCACCCATTCGGCGCCGAGCCCATCGAGGAAATGCTTGACCGGCGCGGCCATGTTGCCGAAACGGGTGGGGCTGCCCAGCAGCAGTCCCTGGCACTCCACCAGGTCCTGCACGCTCACATACGGCGCGCCATCGTCCGGCACCGGAGGCTGCGCGGTCTGGGTGACGGCAGCCACCGGCGGCACCGTGCGCAGCCGCGCCGCCATGCCCGGCACCTCGCCGATGCCCCGCGCGATCTGGCGCGCCAGCCGTGCCACCGAACCGCCGCGGCTGTAGTACAGCACCAGGATTTCGCCCATCGCGCCCAGCTCTCCTCATCGTGTGGACGCCAGTATGGCTATCCTGCATCGATTCCGCATCGGGTACCCTTTCGCCGATGGAACCTTTGGATACGCTCAATTTGTGGATGGAGCGCGCGCGGGATCGCGCACGCGCCGCCAGCTTCGGCCGCTTCCTGTGGCGCCGCTTCCTCGACGACCGCCTGTTCCAGGCTGCCGCCGCGCTGGCCTACACCACGGTGTTCGCGCTGGTGCCGTTGGCGATCGTGGTATTTGGCGTGCTGTCGGCCTTCCCGGTGTTCGATCGCTGGAGCGACCAGCTCAGCGACTACGTCTTCTCCAACTTCGTGCCCAATGCCGCGCGCGCCGCAGAAGGCTATCTGCGGCAGTTCTCGGCCAGCGCGGGTCAGCTTACTGCGGCCGGCTTCATCGCCCTGGTCATCTCGCTGCTGATCACCCTCAACAGTGTTGAGGAAACCTTCAACCAGATCTGGCGCGTCGGCAGCAGTCGGCCGCGGCTGACCCGCTTCCTGGTCTACTGGACGGTGCTGACCCTCGGCGCGATGCTCGCCGCCGCTTCACTGGCCGTGTCGGCGCGGGTGTTCGCGATGCCGCTGTTCGGCACGCAGGAGGGGCGCTGGCTGGCCGATCTCGCGTTGCGGCTGGCGCCGATCCTGATCGAATTCGTCTGCATCACCCTGATGTTCCGGGTGGTGCCACACCACACCGTGAAGTGGCGCCACGCCGTTCCGGGCGCGATTCTCGCCGCGGTGATCCTGGAGCTGGTGAAGTGGGGCATCGGTGCTTACCTCGGCAGCTTCCAGTCCTACCAGAAGCTGTATGGCACGGTGGCCTTCGTGCCGATCCTGCTGCTGTGGATCTACCTGTGCTGGGTGGCGGTGCTGCTGGGCGCGTCGCTGGCATCGTCGATGGCGGCCTTCCGCTACCAGCCGGTGGAGCTGCGCCTACCGCAGGGCTACGAATTCTATGGCCTGCTGCGCCTGCTCGGGCGCTTCCAGCACGCACGTGCCAAGGGCAGGGGCCTGGCCGACGACGAGATCCTGCGGCTGGAACCGATGCTGACCGACTCGCTGCTGCAGGACCTCGCCTGCAACCTGGAGGGCATCGGCCTGCTGCGCCGTGATGAGCGCGGCGAATGGCTGTTGGCCCGTGACCTGGACCAGGTCAGCCTGGGCGATCTGTACGAATGCACGCAGCTGCGCATTCCGGTGGCCGAACAACACCTGCCTTACCGCGATGACAGCCTTGGCCGGGCCGCATTGGCCGCGCTGGATGAGTTGCGCCTGCCGCTGCGTGAACGCCTCAAGCGTCGCGTCAGCGACATCTACCCTGATTCTGGAGACGCCCCATGACCTGCAAGACCCCGTTGCTGCTGGCTGCGCTGCTGGCCCTGGCCGCCTGCAAACCCGCGCAGGAGCCGACCCCGGCCAGCAGCCAGCCGCCCGCGCAGGCACCGACCCCGACCGCCCCGGCGCCGGTTGAGGACACGCCCGCCGAGCGCGTCACCGCCGAGTTCCCGACGCTGAAGATGAAGGCGGTCGATGGCAGCGATTACGACCTGGCCGCGCATCGTGGCAAGTGGGTGGTGGTGAATTTCTGGGCGACCTGGTGCGCGCCTTGCCGCAAGGAAATGCCCGAGCTGTCGGCGTTGCATGCCATGCGCAGCAACATCGAAGTGGTGGGTCTGGCCTACGAGGACATCGAGGTGCCGGAGATGCAGTCGTTCCTGACCAAGCATCCGGTGACCTACCCGATCGTGATCGTCGATCCGTTCGACCCGCCAGCCGACTTCGCCACCCCCCGCGGCCTGCCGCTGACCCATCTGATCGATCCGCAGGGCAAGCTGGCCCACAGCTTCCTGGGCCCGGTCACGGCCGCCGACATCGAACAGCAGATCGCAGCTGCCAAGTAATAGGTGGGTCGGCAGGGCTGCGCCCTGCACCTGCCGAATCGACGGCAACGGCAACGGCAACGGCAAAGGCCAAAGCAACAGCGGGCATTCCGTGGGATGGCGGGGTGGGTCCGGTTGCGGGGGACGCTGCAAGTACGTCCCTGTAAGCTCGGTCGCCGCATCCATGCGGCTCACGCCCCCGCAACCGGACCCACCCCGCCTTCGACAGATTTCTGCGATCTGCCGGAATGGCATGGCCTGCTCTTGGTGGGTGTCGACCTTGGTCGATACGTAGATCCACGCCATGCGTGGATGCTCTTCGTTCAATTGTCGAAATATTCGATTTCAATGGAGACTCATCCACGCATGGCGTGAATCCATCAGCCACCGGAAATCTGTCGAAGGTGGGGCGGTGTCGGATTGAGGGGTGTCCGCGGCATGGATGCCGCGGCCAAGCCTACAAGGACGTACTTGCGGCGTCCCCGCAATCCGGCACCGCCCCGCCAACTCACAGAAGGCCCGCTTTTGACGTTGACGTTGCCTCTGCAGGTGCAGGGCCGCAGGCCCTGCCGACCAACCCTACTCTTCGACCGGGAAATCCTCGATCGGCTTCAGTACATCGTAGTGCTCGCGATGCAGCTTGCCCTTCAGCTTCGGCAGCTCCGGCAACGGCGCATCCACCCGCGTGTCCGGCAACCGGTCCAGCAGGTTGCGGGCCAGGGTCAGGCGACCCAGGCGCTGGTCGTTGAAATCCACCAGCGTCCACGGCGCACCATCGCGATGGGTGGCGCGCAACATTGCCTCGCGCGCTTCGGTATACGCGCTGTACTTGCTGCGTGACTTCAGATCCACCGGCGACAGCTTCCAGCCTTTCAGTGGATCGACATGGCGTTCGGCAAAGCGCTTTTCCTGCTGCTCCTGGTCCACGCACAGCCAGTACTTGAACAGCAGGATGCCGTCATCCACCAGCAGCTGTTCGAACACCGGTGCCTGGCGCAGGAACTGCTGGTACTCGGTCTCGCTGCAGTAGCCCATCACCCGTTCAACGCCGGCACGGTTGTACCAGCTGCGGTCCATCAGCACGATCTCGCCGGCAGCCGGAAGATGCGAGGCGTAGCGCTGGAAGTACCACTGCGTGGCTTCGCGGTCGGTGGGTTTGGGCAGCGCCACCACCCTGCATTGGCGTGGGTTGAGGTGATCACTGATGGTCTGGATCGCGCCCCCCTTGCCGGCGGTATCGCGTCCTTCAAACAGCACCAGCAGGCGTTGCCCGCTGTGCTGCACCCAGCGCGCCATCGCAGCCAGTTCCAGCTGCAACGGCTGCAGCAGTTCGTCGTATTCCTTGCGCTTGAGCTTGGCCATCGTCATACCACGCGGGAAGGAAGCCCGAGCGTAGCGCAGGGTGATGTCAGGGTGTGTCGAGGCCCTGCCAGCCCTGTTCTCGGGCCAACTGCTGAAGCAGTGCGGACAGATCGCGCGCGAAAGCCGCCATGTCGAACAGGCCGCTGCGCTCGCGTGCCTGCGCCAGTTCGGCACGCACTGCGGCCAAGGCGTTCGGATCGTTGCCGAGCGCGCTGGCGGTGGCAACGAACGCCGCGTCGTCGGCGACGTTCATGTAGTCCAGGCCCAGCTGATGGTTGAGGCTGCCGGCCACGCGCGCGGCGAAGGTAGCGCCGGGGCAGGTCAGTACCGGACAGCCGGCCCACAGGGCATCCGATGCAGTGGTATGCGCGTTGTACGGGTTCGTATCCAGGAACAGGTCGGCCAGCTGATAGCGGGCCAGATACTGCGGATGCGGCAGCTTGGCCATGAACACCAGACGCGACGGATCCAGTCCAGCAGCCTGCGCGGCGGCACGCAGCCGCGCATCGGCGTGGCCGGGGCCGGACAGCAGCCAAAGCACGCTGCCGGGTACTGCCTGCAGCACCGCGAACGCGCGGCCCATGCTGCGCGGGTTGAGCTTGTAACTGTTGTTGAAGCAGCAGAACACCGTGCCCTGCGCGGGCAGCCCACACGCCGCGCGCTCCGGTGCCGGCTCCAGCACGCGGGTGTTGTCCGAAGGCTGGAACGCGCGCGGCAGGCGCAGTACACGTTCGCTGTAGTGCGCTTCCATCGAAGGCGGCAGCGTGAAGTCGTCCGCGATCACGGCATCCAGCCACGGTGCACCGGAGGTGCCGGGGTAGGCCAGCCAGTTGAGCTGCAGCGGGGCAGGGCGCATCGCCAGTACTTCCGGTGTGCCGCCGCCCCCCCAGCCGCGCAGGTCGAACAGCAGGTCGATGCCCTGTGCACGGATGCGCGCGGCCGTATCGGCATGGCGCAACCCCGCCACGTCATGCAGCCGGGTGACGCTCTGCAGGCGCTGGCGGATGCGGCTGCCATCGTCCGCGTTGAGCGCGAACAGATGCAGGTGCAGGGCCGTGTCCTGGCTCAGGTGTTCCAGCAGCGCCACCGTCAGCAATCCGGTGGGGTGGGCGCCGAAACCGTTGGACAGGAAGCCCACGCGAAGTGGGCCTCGTTCGCGCAGCTTCACCGGGGGCAGTAGCCGCACCGACGCCGCCACAGCGGCCGCGCGCGCACGCGCGCAGGCCAATTGTTCGGACGCGCTGGCGTCTTCGTTGAGAAACGCGAAGGGTTCGACCACGCCCTGGCCCGACACAAGCGCACTTCGCACCTGGGTGGCCAGCGCGTCCACGTCCTGCCAATCGCACAGGCGACGCTGCCAGGCGAGGCGTTGTGCGGCGATATACGGTTCATCGGGCATCAGTGCATGTGCACGGCGATAGGCCGCTGATGCGCCTTCTGCATCGTTGGCATCTTCCAGCGCGTGCCCCAGCCACAACGCGATGCCCGGGTGCTCCGGTGCCAGCGCCGAGGCTTGGCCCAGCAGCGTGGCGGCATCGGCATGCGCTCCTGCCATCCACGCTACCCGGCCCAGCCGGGCGAGTGCTTCAGGATGGTTGGGCCGCAGCTGCAGCGCGCGTCGCGCGGCCTGCTCGCCGGCCGCAATGTCGCCGGCTTCCAGTTCCAGGTCGGCCAGCATCACCCAAGCGACAAAGTCGCCGGGCTGGCGCGTGATCGCCTGCTGCAGTTGCTGTCGCTGCTGCCAGGCCGACATGCTGGTCAGCCCGCCGAAAGCTGGGCCAGGGCGTCGACCTGGTGCTCGTGGCTCAATCGCTGCAGCAACGGGTCCAGGTCGCCGGCCAACACGTTGGGCAGGTCGTACAGGGTCAGCCCTTCCACGCGGTGGTCGGTGATCCGGCCCTGCGGGAAGTTGTAGGTGCGGATGCGCTGGCTGCGGTCGCCGCTGCCGACCTGCAGGCGCCGAGATTCGGCCTGCGCCGCGTCGTGGCGCTGGCGCTCGGCATCGAGCAGCTGCGCCTTCAGACGTTTCATCGCCTTGTCCCGGTTGGCGTGCTGGCTGCGCTCGGTCTGGCATTCGACCACCACGCCGCTGGGCACGTGGGTGATGCGGATCGCCGATTCGGTCTTGTTGACGTGCTGGCCGCCGGCGCCGGAGGACCGGTAGGTATCAACCCTCAGGTCAGCCGGGTTGATGACGATCTCATCGACTTCATCCGCTTCCGGAATGATCGCCACGGTGGCCGCCGAAGTGTGGATGCGGCCTTGCGATTCGGTGGCCGGCACGCGCTGCACGCGGTGCGTGCCCGATTCGAATTTCAGGCGCGAGAACGCGCCACGGCCGACCACGCGCGCCACCACTTCCTTGTAGCCGCCATGTTCGCCGGGATTGTCCGATTCGATCTCGACCTTCCAGCCCTGTCGCTCGGCGTAGCGGGCGTACATGCGGAACAGGTCGCCAGCGAAGATCGCCGCCTCGTCGCCACCGGTACCGGCGCGTACTTCCAGGAACAGGTTGCCTTCATCGCGCGGGTCGCGCGGCACCAGCAGCAGTGCCAGCTCCTGCTCCAGTTCCTGCAGGCGCGCTTGCGCGGCGGCGATTTCCTCGTCGGCCAGCTCGCGCAGGTCCGGGTCCGCCCGCATGCTTTCGGCCGCAGCCAGGTCGGCCTTGGCGCGTGCTTCATCGGCCAGTGCGGTGGCGATCGGTTCGAGCTGGGAAAACTCGCGCGAAAGATCGCGGAAGCGCGCGTTGTTGGCGACCACCTCCGGTTCGGCAAGCAGACGTTCCAGTTCTTCGCGGCGCTCGGCCAGCGCTTCCAACTTACGGCGCAGGGTCGGCGTCATCGGTTCTCACAGGTGGGTGGCGGTAACCCGGCGTCGCCGGGAACAGGCGCTCGGCGGCGCGGGTCAGGTCGGCATCGCCGCTGAGTGCGGCCGCGCGCAGCGCGGCGGTCGGCGGGTGCAGCAGGCGGTTGGTCAAGCCATGGGCAAGCAGTTCCAGCACTTCGTCGGCCGGCTTGCCGTTGGCCAGCTGCTGGCGCGCGCGTTCCAGCAGTTCGGCACGGGTGGCCTCGCCGAAGGCACGCAGCTGTCGCAGCGGTGCCTGGTGGGCACTTGCCTGCAGGGTTTCGACGAAGCGCGAGACCTGCAGGTCGATGATCGTCTCGGCTTCGGCGGCGGCCTCGCGGCGGCTGCGGCGGTTGTCTTCCACCGCGCGCTCGAGATCGTCCACGGTGTACAGGAACGCATCCTTGAGCGTGGCAACGTCGGCTTCAATGTCGCGCGGCACGGCCAGGTCGAACAGCAGCATCGGTTTGTGCCGGCGCGCACGCAGGGCGTTGGCCACCGCGGCACGGTGGATCACCGGTTCACGGGCGGCGGTGGCGGAGAACACCACGTCGGCCTCGGCCAGGTGGCGTTCCAGTTCGGTCAGCGGCAGCGCCACGCCGCCATGGCGGCTGGCCAGTTCCTGCGCATGGGCGAGGGTGCGGTTGGCGATCAGCAGACGCCGCACCTTGCCTTCGCTGAGGTGGCGCGCGGCCAGTTCGATGGTCTCGCCAGCGCCGACCAGCAGCACGGTGGAATCGTCCAGGCGGGCAAATGCGTTCTGTGCCAGGCGCACCGCTGCCGAGGCCACCGATACCGGGTTGGCGCCGACCTGGGTATCGGTACGCGCGCGCTTGGCCACCGAGAACGTCTGCTGGAACAGCCGGTCCAGGCGCTGGCCGAGCAGGCCGTGGTCGCGCGCGGTCGACCAGGCGTCCTTCACCTGGCCGAGGATCTGCGGCTCGCCCAGCACCATCGAATCCAGCCCCGTCGCCACCCGGAACAGGTGGCGGACGGCATCGGCATCGGCGTGCTGGTACAGATAGCCCTGCAGGTCGCCGGCCTGGGCGTGCAGCCACTGGTCCAGTGCCTGCGCGGACTCGGCCACGGCATACAGCTCGGTGCGGTTGCAGGTGGACAGCAGTACCGCCTCGGCGATCTGCGGGGTATCGCGGAGCGATCCGAGCGCGCGCGGCAACGCGTCACCGGCGAAGGCTGCGCGTTCGCGCAGTTCCACCGGTGCGGTCTGGTGATTCAGTCCGAGCACCCACAGGGTCATTGTTCAGTTGCTTGCGATAAGCTGCTGGCCATTGGACGACATTTTAAGGCCCCGATGCCGACGATGCCCGCATTGATTCGCATCCCCAGTGTTCTGCTGCTGTCTTTGGCCTGTGCCCAGGCCCTGGCGGCGGTGCCCGCCAAGGCGCCTGCACGGCCCGCGGTGACTGAGGAACTGGCGCTGGAACCGGTCCTGGCTGGCGAGTTCGCCCTGCAGGCGGGCAAGCTGGCCGAGGCCGCACGCTGGTACCTGCAGGCCGCCCAGCAGACCGACGGCGACGCCGGTCTGGCCGAGCGGGCGACCCGCATCGCCATGCTGGCCAACGAGGATGATGCCGCGGCCAAGGGCCTGGCCCTGTGGCAGCAGCGTGCGCCGCGCTCATTGGCGATGCGCAGCGCCGCCGGTGCGCTGGCGATGCGCCAGGGCGACGTGAAGACCGCGCGCAGCGAACTTCAGGCCTTGTTGCAGGACCCGGGGGACGAGGGCTGGAAATTCGCCCTGGGCGCCTTGGTCGGCGGCGGCCGCGATCCGGCCGTGCCGGCCCAGGTGCTGGGCGAACTGGTCGATGCCAACGCCATTCCGCAGAAGATCGAGGCCTGGCAGGAGTTTGGACGCCTGGCGCTGCGCATGGAAAAGCCCGAGCTGGCGCGGCGCATGATCGATGAGGTGGTCAAGCGCTTCCCCGAGGAACCGCGCGTTGCTTTGCTGCGCGCCAGCCAGCTGCAGCAGGCTGGGCAGACCGACCAGGCACTGTCGCTGCTGCGTGGGGTGGAGCCGAAGACCCGTCAGGATCCGGAACTGCGCAATGCGGTGGCCATTGCCTATGACAGCCTCGGCCAGCCGGCAGCGGCCGAGCGCGTGCTGGCGGTCGGTCCGCAGAATGTGCAGACGTGGGGCATGCGCGCTTCGCTGCTGGCCAAGCAGGGCGACAAGGCCGCGCTGTCCAATCTGTACAACGAACTGTCGCGGCAGGCAGCCAAGCCGGACCCGGCGCAGCGCCTGCTGCTGGGCAAGATCGCCGAGTACCTCAAGCGCTACCCGGAGGCGGTCAACTGGTATCACAGCGTGCCCGGCGGCGATGAGTTGAATGAAGCGCGCCTGCGCGCGGCCAATGCACAGGGTCTGGCGGGACGGCAGTCGCTGGCGCTGGATGAAGCGCATGCGATCCAGTCCGATGCCAGCGTGGATGACGATGTGCGGCGCGACGCGTATCTGCTGGAAGCCGAGCTGCGCCAGCGCGCCGATGACCTTTCCGGCGAGATCGATGCACTGGCCCGTGGCCTGGCCGCGTATCCGGATGAAAACGGCCTGTTGTATGCCCGCGCGCTGGCCTGGGAGCGCCGCGATGACATCGCCCGCGCCGAGGCCGATCTGCGCAAGATCCTGGTGACCGAGCCGGAGAACGTGCCGGCACTGAATGCACTGGGCTACACCCTGGCCGACCGTACCGGCCGCTACCAGGAAGCGCTCGAGCTGATCGATCGCGCACGCGTGGCCGAACCGGACAACGCGGCGATCGTCGACAGCTATGGCTGGGTGCTGTATCGCCTGGGGCGCAACGCCGACGCGCTGGTGCAGCTGCGCCGCGCCTGGACCCTGGCCAAGGACCCGGAAATCGCCGCCCACGTGGGCGAGGTGCTGTGGGTGCTGGGCAAGCACGATGAAGCCCGTCACTTCTTCGAGGAAGCGGCCAGGCTCGACCCTGAAAACCGCGCGCTGCTGCGCGCCCGCGAGAAATTCAATCCATGAGTGTTTCCACGATCCGGCCGTTGCTGCTGGTGGCCGTGACCCTTGCCCTGAGTGCCTGTACCACCGTTGGCCGGCAGAAAACGCCGGCGCCGGCCGTAGTCACCACTGTCTCCGCCGAAGCGGCCGCCGCCGAGGCTGCGCGCGTGGAAGCGCTGCGTTCGGCAGCGGACTGGAATTTCCAGGGCCGGGTGGCGGTCAGCAAGGGCAAGGACGGTGGCAGCGGCCGCATTGACTGGAAACAGGAAGGCCAGCGCTATGTCGTCGAACTGAGCGCGCCGGTGACCCGCCAGAGCTGGAAGCTGAGCGGTGATACCCACCATGAAGCCGGACGCCTGGAAGGTCTGGCCGGTGGTCCGCGCGAGGGTGAAGACGCGCAGGCGCTGCTGCTGGAGGCGACTGGCTGGGATATTCCGGTCAATCAGCTGCCGGACTGGGTACGCGGCCTGGTTGCCGGCGACAGCGCTGGGCCGGGAAAGATCGACCGTGACGCTGATGGCCGTCCGCGGCGCATGCAGCAGATGGGTTGGGTGATCCAGTATCTGGACTGGTACCCGGCCGAAGCCGGGCGTCCGGCCCTGCCGCGTAGGGTCGAAGCGGTCAATGGCGACGCCAAGGTGCGCCTGCTGGTTGACCAGTGGGGCCAGGGCGCGCCATGAACGCGCGTGTGGATGACGCGGGCTGGTCCTGGTGGCCGGCCCCGGCCAAGCTGAACCTGTTCCTGCACATCACCGGCCGCCGTGCCGACGGCTACCACGAGCTGCAGACGGTGTTCCGCCTGCTCGACTGGGGCGACCGGATCGGCCTGCGCCTGCGTGAAGACGGTCAGGTGCGGCGGCAGGGCGAGGGTCTTGCCGGCGTCGCAGAGGCGGATGATCTGGCCGTTCGCGCGGCGTGGATGCTAAAAGTCGCGGCGAATGTCGAGCAAGGTGTCGACATCATCGTCGAAAAGCACGTTCCTGCGGGCGGTGGTTTCGGTGGCGGTTCGTCCGATGCTGCAACCGTGCTGGTGGTGTTGAACCGACTGTGGGGCGCGGGGCTGGACGAGAATGCGCTGGCCGCGCTGGGGCTGCGCCTCGGCGCCGATGTGCCGGTGTTCGTGCGTGGCCACAACGCCTGGGCCGAAGGAGTGGGCGAGCGGCTGCAGCCGATCACCCTGCCGGAGGCCTGGTATGTTGTGGTCGAACCGGGCGTTCATGTGCCGACGCCCCTCCTGTTCGCTGATCCGGATTTGACGCGCGACAGTCCACAGGCGAAAATAGAGGACTTCGCTTCCGGCACGCTGGTCGGGAACGTGTTCGAACCGGTGCTGCGCCGCCGTGAGCCTGCCGTCGAGGTGGTGCTTGCTGCGTTGAGCGACATCGGCACGGCACGTCTGACCGGTTCGGGAAGTGGTTGTTTCGTCGAGTTCGATTCGCAGGCTGCCGCCGAGCAGGGACGAGCGAAGTTGTCGAAGGAGTTGCGGGCAAGGGTGGCTGCGGGCGTTGCACGTTCGCCACTGCTGGATGCACTCGAGCAACACTGATTCATCAATGCAGGGGCGTCGCCAAGAGGCCCAAGGCACCAGGTTTTGATCCTGGCATTCGGAGGTTCGAATCCTCCCGCCCCTGCCAATGCGGCTGCGTCCGCGCCTTCCAGCGCATCATCTGCGCGGGACGTGGGAACAGCCGCGGTGTTGTCAGCAGCAGGGGCCGTAGTGGTCCTTGCCGCTACCGGATCCCCGCCACTCGTCCCCGCCCGAGACAATCATGATGCAAGAGTCCCCGAACCTGCTGGTCTTTTCCGGCAACGCCAACAAACGTCTGGCGCAGAACATCTGCAAGGAACTGGGAGTGCGCCCGGGCAAGGCGCTGGTCTCGCACTTCTCCGATGGCGAAGTGCAGGTGGAAATCGAAGAGAACGTCCGCAAGCAGGACGTGTTCGTGATCCAGCCGACCTCGGCGCCGAGCGCCGAAAACCTGATGGAACTGCTGGTGCTGATCGACGCGCTCAAGCGCGCTTCGGTGGCCAGCGTGACCGCCGTGGTGCCGTACTTCGGCTACTCGCGCCAGGATCGCCGCATGCGTTCCTCGCGCGTGCCGATCACCGCCAAGCTGGCGGCGAAGATGTTCAGCACCGCCGGCGCTGATCGTGTGCTGACCGTCGACCTGCACGCCGACCAGATCCAGGGTTTCTTCGATATTCCGGTCGACAACGTGTATGCCTCTCCGCTGCTGCTGGCCGACATCTGGCGCGCCTACGGCACCGAGAACCTGATCGTGGTGTCGCCGGACGTGGGCGGCGTGGTCCGCGCCCGTGCCGTGGCCAAGCGCCTGGATGACGCCGACCTGGCGATCATCGACAAGCGCCGTCCGCGCGCCAACGTCTCCACCGTGATGAACATCATCGGTGACGTCGAAGGCAAGACCTGCGTGATGGTCGATGACATCGTCGATACCGCCGGCACCCTGTGCGCTGCTGCCGCTGCCCTGAAGGCGCGCGGTGCGCTCAAGGTCGCCGCCTACTGCACCCACGCGGTGCTGTCGGGCCCGGCGGTGGACAACATCACCAACTCCCAGCTCGATGAGCTGGTGGTGACCGACACCATCCCGCTGAAGGACGCCGCGCGGGTGTGCAGCAAGATCCGCCAGCTGAGCGTGGCGGAAATGCTGGCCGAAACGATGCGCCGCATCGCCTTCGGCGAGTCGGTCAGCTCGCTGTACGTGGATTGATTTTTTCGTCCCCGCCGGCAACGGCAGGGACACACTGGGCGCTTCTGGTCGCGGAAGTGCCTTCAACCGCCAAGCCGCAAGGCAAGGCAACAACCGAGTAGTCGAAAATGTCGAAGACCCATGAAATCAAGGTCACCAAGCGTGAACTGCAGCGTAAGGGTGCGAGCCGCCGCCTGCGTACCGCTGGTGTGATCCCGGCGATCGTGTACGGCGGCAACGCCGAACCGGTCGCCATCAGCCTGGACCACAACGAAATCTGGCTGGCCCAGCAGAACGAGTGGTTCTATGCCTCGATCCTTGACCTGAACCTGGACGGCCAGGTGCAGAAGGTGCTGCTGCGTGACATGCAGCGCCATCCGTTCAAGCAGCTGATCATGCACCTGGACTTCCTGCGCGTGAACGAGAACGAGAAGCTGACCGCTTCGGTTCCGCTGCACTTCATCAACGAAGACACCTCGCCGGCTGGCAAGGCTGCCGACGTCGTGGTCGCCCACGAACTGAAGGAAGTGGCCATCACCTGCCTGCCGAAGGACCTGCCGGAGTCGATCGAAGTCGACCTGGGCGAGCTGAAGGCTGGCGACGTTGTGTACCTGTCGGACATCAAGCTGCCGAAGGGCGTGGAAATCCCGGCGCTGGCGCTGGGCAAGGACCACGACGACGCCATCGTCACTGCCAAGCACGGCAAGCAGGACGCTGCCGACGCTGAAGAAGCAGCGGCCGAGTAATACCCCGCGGCGCCTGTCCTTCGGGACAGGCGCCGTATCTGGATGGAACGATGGCAGGATTGCGACTGATCGTCGGTCTGGGCAACCCCGGATCGGAGCACGCCCGGACCCGGCACAATGCCGGGTTTCATTTCGTTGAGGCCCTGGCTGAAAAGGCCGGTGCGCGATGGAACGTGGACAGCAAGTTGTTTGGCGAGACCGCCAAGGTCGACATTGCCGGACAGACCGTGTGGCTGCTCAAGCCGGCCACCTTCATGAACCTCAGCGGCAAGTCGGTCACCGCCGCACAGCGGTTCTGGAAAATCGAGCCGGAGGAAACCCTGCTGGCCCACGACGAACTGGACCTGGCGCCCGGTGTGGCGCGGTTGAAGTTCGACGGTGGCCACGGTGGCCAGAACGGCCTGCGCGACACCATTCGCCTGCTCGGCCACGGCAAGTTCCATCGCCTGCGCGTGGGCATCGGCCATCCCGGCCACAAGGACCGCGTGGTGGGCTGGGTGCTGGGACGCCCCTCCAAGGACGATGAAGTACTGATTTCGCGCGCCATCGACGATGCAATCGACGTGCTGCCGTTGGCAGTGCAGGGCGATTTCAGCGAAGCGATGAAGCGGCTGCACACCCCGAAATAATTGTGCCGGTAGGTACCGACCGTTGGTCGGTACGGAAACAACCGGCCCCGGTAGCTGCCAACCTCGGTTGGCACAGATGTTGATCGGCAACACCGAGATGGATTGGCCAAGCGGCGCGCGCGCTGTTTCACCAATCACTTTCACCCCAGAGAGCTGTCACCCATGGGTATCAAATGCGGCATCGTCGGCCTGCCCAACGTCGGCAAGTCGACCCTGTTCAACGCGCTGACCAAGGCGGGCATCGCCGCGGCGAACTTCCCGTTCTGCACCATCGAACCGAACGTCGGCATCGTGCCGGTGCCGGATCCGCGCCTGAACGAGCTGGCGGCGATCATCAACCCGCAGAAGGTCATCCCGACCGCGGTCGAGTTCGTCGACATCGCCGGCCTGGTGGCCGGTGCCGCCAGCGGTGAAGGCCTGGGCAACAAGTTCCTGGCCCATATCCGCGAAGTGGATGCGATCACCCACGTGGTGCGCTGCTTCGAGAACGCTGACGTCATCCACGTCAACAACAAGGTCGACCCGATTTCGGACATCGAGACCATCGATACCGAACTGGCCCTGGCCGACCTGGACAGCGTCGAGAAGGCACTGAACCGCGCCGAGCGTGCGGCCAAGGGTGGCGACAAGGACGCAGCGGCACGCAAGCCGGTGCTGGCCAAGCTGCAGGCCGCGCTGGCCGACGGCAAGGCCGGCCGTTCGGCGGGTCTGGACGAGGAAGAGAAGGCGCTGGTGCGCGATCTGTTCCTGCTGACCCTGAAGCCGGTGATGTACATCGCCAACGTTCTGGAAGACGGTTTCGAGAACAACCCGCACCTGGACGCTGTGCGCGCACGTGCCGCCGAAGAAGGCGCACAGGTGGTACCGGTGTCGGCAGCGATCGAAGAAGAGCTGTCGCAGCTGGACGACGAAGACCGCGATACGTTCCTGGCCGACCTCGGCCTGAGCGAGCCGGGCCTGAACCGCGTGATCAACGCGGCTTACAGCCTGCTCGGCCTGCAGACCTACTTCACCGCTGGCGTGAAGGAAGTCCGCGCGTGGACCGTGCGCAAGGGCGCCACCGCGCCGCAGGCTGCCGCGGTCATCCATACCGACTTCGAGAAGGGCTTCATCCGCGCCGAAACCATCGCGTATGACGACTTCATCAAGTACAAGGGCGAAGCCGGTGCGAAGGAAGCGGGTCGCCTGCGCCTGGAAGGCAAGGAATACCGCGTGCAGGAAGGTGACATCCTGCATTTCCGATTCAACGTCTGATCGACGACGCAGCGCAGTGATTGCCCACAGGACCCCGCAATGCGGGGTCTTGTTGTATCGGGCGCCTGTCAGAACGGACACACGACGACAGTGCCATTGCCCGTTTCCGCTGCGGAAGCGCCAGCCCACTGCTGCGGGTGGCAGTGGACAGAAAATCACCACGTGTTGAAACGCTTGGCCTGCATGGCTCGCGGCGACTTGTCCACACCAAACCCCCACGGCTTTCCACGTGGCATGTGGAAAACCGATGAGGCCGCTGGACAAAAAACAGCCACGCTTTGAAACGCTTGCGGCGTAACGTTCAAGGCGGGTTGTCCACATCAAGTTCGCATCGCTTTCCACCTGTCGTGTGGAAAACATGCAGCTGCCTGCATCCTGGACAGGCTGGACAAAAAACAGCCAGCGTCGAAAACGCTTGTCGTGCGTGGCTTACGGCCACTTGTCCACATCCAACCCCCATCGATTTCCACGCGTGGTGTGGAAAACAACGAGGGGCCCGACGATGCATCGCCGGACCCCTCGCTGGGCTCACCCGTGGCAGCGCTTACCAGCGGTAAGAGACGCCCAGCTGACCGCTGGTATCGCGGAAGCCCATGCCGCCGGTCTGCCGGCTGATCTCACCCCAGCCGCGCCAGCCACCCGACAGATTCACCTGCACACCGGCCTTGGCTTCGTAGATGTCACGCGGCAACTGCCGGCGCAGACGTTCGCCGTCCACGGCGATGGCTGCGTCGTTGCCACCGGACCACCAGTTCACCGCGACGAACGGCTGCACCTGTCCTTGGCCCTGCGTCAGCGAACGCGTGTACAGGCGCAGGCCCACACGCGTGGTGGTGCTGTCCTTGTCGCGACCTTCGACCACCGTGCCATTGGTTTCGACCACGCGTTCGGCATCGTAGCGGCTGTGGATCACCTGCAGCTGTGGCTCCAAGTAGACACCGCGCTGCGCTGTACGCTGCACCGGCAGCACATAGCCTGCCTCGGCCGAACCGGTCCAGCTGTGCGAGCGATAGTGCTCCTTCTGCAGCCCTTCGCCCTGCACGCTGTTGCGGAACCGCCCGTACTGCAGCCAGCCATCCACATACGCACCGCTGTCCATCCGTGCGTCCTGCAACCAGGTGGCATACACGCCCAGGCTGGTGCCGTTGACCACGCCGCGCGCGGTGTAACCGGTCACCTGCGAACGACTGTCGTTGCGTGCCCGGCCCTGGCCGGCCATCACTCCCGCCTGCAACTGGCCACCGGCATTGGCTTCGAAGCGACGACCGACGCCCAGCAGCACGCTGTTGAGCTCGCTGTCTACATCGACCTGACTGCCGCGGCTGCCGGGCTGGCTGCTGCGCACCTGTGCCCATGCAATGGCGTCGCTGCCGCCGTCGGTTGCATCGGCAGGATCGCCACTGCGGTCGTACAGGCTGTGCCGGAACATGCCGAGCGCGCTGCTCTGGTTGGCCATGTACACCGCTGGCTCCGGGCGCTCCACGCGCGGCGGCGCCGGCGGAAGCGGCGGGTCGACCGGCGGGACCACCGGCGGATCGATCGGCGGAGCAGGCGGGTCGATCGGCGGAGTCGGCGGATCAATCGGGGGCTCCGGCGGATCGGGCGGTTCCGGCGGATCGATCGGCGGCACGTATTCCGAGCGCAGGTACCAGTTGCCGTCGTCCGGCGTGGAGACGCCACCCTTGTACAGGAAGTAGTCGTAAGCGCCGGCCACCGCGCGTCCCTGCAGCGAGAACTGCGCATCGGACTGGCCGCCCACGCTGATCAGGCGGATGCCTTCGCTGGTCAGGGCGCCGGCGCCCCCCGCGTTGCGCACGCTGACAGAGGCCGTGCCACTGCTGTTGCCCTGGATCACCAGCTGGTCACCCATCGAGGCATCGTCGCCCAGCGCGCGGTTGAAAAGCCAATGGCCATCGTTGCCGACATAGTCGCCGGTGACGGTCAGGGTCTTGAAATCGTCAGTGGTGGGCGCGACGAAGGCGATGGTGCCGGCATGGTCCAGCGAGCCGACGCTGGAATTGCCACGCACGTTCCACTGGCTGCTGTCATCCATCGCCAGCTGCGCGACCTGGTAGCCAGAGTCATTGCGCAATGCGCCGTTGAACACGGTGCCGTTGCGCAGCGTCATCTGCACGTTGGCGGTAGCGCTGTCGACCACGACATCGCCGGTCAGGCGGCTGTTGTCGGCAGTGAAAAGAATGTCTGCGGTGGCGACCGAGCTTCCATCGGTGAACACCGTGTCGCTCACCCGCAGCAGGCGGCCACCGTCGACGTTGCCCTGCTGGCGCGCGACGACATCGGTGTTGTTGAGCGTCAGTTCGTGATTGCTGCCCTGCAGCCACAGCGCGGGACCGTCCTGGGTCTGCAGGCTGCTGTTGTTGAACACCAGACGGTCCCAGTACGGCCCGAACACCGTGATGTAGGAACGATAGGCACCCGAATTCGTCCCTTGTGCCTGGATGCTCAGGTTGTCAGCGGTGAGCTTGGCGGTGTTCATCTGCACGATGCCGAACGAGGATGCACCCAGCGTGGTGATCGAGCCTCCGTCCAGCTGCGCATCGGCCGTGCTGCCACCCAGAAAGACGCCGCCGCCGCCGGTGCCGTAAGTGGTGATGTCCAGGTCCTTGGCACGGATGCGCGAATAGGGCGTCGGTGGATTGCTGCCCGAGGCGCGCAGGCCATAGACCCCATCACCGTGGGTATCGATGCTGCCGCCGGTGATTGTGGCGGTACCGCCCCAGACGTCCACGCCGTGGCCGTAGCCGTTGTCGCCATAGGTGCTGAGCGTGGTGTCGGTGAGATCGGCCAGCGAGTCCGCACCCGACAACCAGATGCCGGAATAACCATCGCGCACGGTGAAGTGGGCGCCGTTGGCGGTCAGCTTGGCCCAGCTGTTGACGTTGACCCCGTAGCCGCCGACGGTCTCGAAGCGGCCACCGGTGACATCGGCCGTCGAGTACACCCGGTTGCCACTGTTGCCGAGCAGATGGATGCTGCCGCCGTTGGTGCTGGCGCTGCCTCCCACGATCTGCAGCGTGCCACCGTTGTTGATGTCGAAGTAGCCGTTGACCACGTCCACGTCGCGCAGCGACAGCACGCTGCCGCTGCCGTTGGAGGACACGCGCCCGCTGTAGCCGCTGGTGGCTTCGGCAAAGCTCATCGTCAGCGATTCCAGCGACAGCAATGCGCCGCCATCGGCGTACACCGCGCTGTTGGCGCCGTTGTTGATCTCCGTACCGGTCACGTGCAGTTCGCTGCCACGCCCAGTGGAGTAGAGAGCATGGCCGGCGCTGCTCACACTGCCGCCATTCAACCAGAGCTTGCCACCACCGGTGGCATTGACCGTGCCGTAGCCCGAACCGTTCCGGTAAGCATTGATGACCAGGTTGTTGGCCCGGATCACGCTACCCGCACCGCTGGCGTTCAGCGCATAGCCGACGGTGGTGCTGCCGTTGCCGATCTGCAGGATGCCGCCCTCGATCATGACGCTGCCACCGGCGCTGGCAAGGATGCCGCTGCCGCCGCCGGTGCTCGAGATCCAGCTGCCATCGACCGTAATGGTGCTGCCCACACCGTTGGCCTCCAGCGCGTAGCCACCGGCACTGTGCGACAGGGTGTCGTCGGCGCCCAGCTGCAGGCTGCCGCCATCGGTAACCTTCAACGGCCCCTGCAGTTCGGCCGCGTGCACGGGCAGGGCGGCCCACAGTGCGCTGGCCAGCAGGCTGGGAATCAAGGGAAGGCGCGAAGCGCGCGCGCAGACGGACGCACGGCGGCGCCGTGGGGGAGAGGCGTTCATGCTGGTGGATTCCTGTGGCAGGGCGCAGCGCGGCTGCGCGATCTGGCGCGGCAGGGCCGCGTCGCTGTGGAAACCGGGTGTGATGGCCGCTGCAGGCGCCATCCGGTTTCCCTCCCGCCGGCAAGGCGATGACGAGGGGAGTCGTCACCGTGGCGGGATGCGTCCAGACTAGAAATCAGCCCTGTCCTATGGAATCAGGCGTTTCCTAAAGCACTTCGTGCCCTGTGCATGGGCGGGGCACGGTTCAGCGATGTGGAGGCCTCAGCCGAACATCGATGATTGCAGGCAGTACTCGATCAGCGCCTGGTCGCTGTCCACGCCAAGCTTGCGCATCGCGTTGATTTTCTGCGTGCTGACCGTCTTCGCACTGCGCTGCAGCTGGCGGGCGATGTCGCCCACGCTCATGCCGCCGGTGAACAGACGGATGACTTCCAGTTCGCGCGGCGAAAGGCGCGCCAGTACCACCTCGGCATCGGCCGGTTCCGCGGCGGCAACCGGCAGTAGACCGGGAGGGCGGTAGACGCGGTCGGCCAGCACCGTGCGCAGCGCCTGCACCAGGCTGCCCAGGCCATGGCTCTTGAGCACCACGCCGTTGGCACCGGCTGCGTACATGGCGGCCACCAGCGAGGGATTGGAGACCATCGTCAACACCAGCAGACGCACATCGGGGAAGCTGCGGCGCAGGAACGAGATCAGCTTGATGCCATCGCCGAAGCTGTCACCACCGGGCATGCTGTAATCGGTGATCACCGCATGGGGCAGGGTGCTGGTCATCAGCTCGATCAAGGTCACCGGATCGGCGGCCTCGCCAACCACGTCAAGGTCCAGTTCGCCGGCCAGGACATCGCGGATGCCGGCAAGCACGATCGGGTGGTCGTCAGCGATGAGGATGCGGGTGGTCATGGCGGTGTCGGGTTGCTGGAAGGTGAGGGGGCGGCGACGTGCACCACGGGTTGCAGCAGCCGCTGCAGGCGCCGTTGGAAATGGTCGAGCGCCGTAGCGAGGGCAGGCAACGCGTCGCCGTCGCCGATCTGCTGTTCGATCTGCTGCCCGTGTGCCACCAGTGCCGGCGCGCCAACGATCACCAGTGCGCCGCGGATGCGGTGCAGCACCTGTGCAACACGTTCGGGCGCGGCATCGTCGATCGCCCGCTGCAGGCTGTCCAGGTCGGCCTGCATGGTCTGCACGAACAATGTCTGCATTTTTTCCGGAACCTGCAGGGGAGCGTCGGCGTCATCGTCGATGGGCGCGTGGTGAGGCGGGGCGGAAACCTGCGTCAGCAGCCGCTGCAGTGCTGCCAGGGTGATCGGCTTGACCAGCACGCCCTGCATTCCCGCCTCATGGCAGCGTTGCCGCTCGGCCGGGTCGGCGTTGGCGGTTGCGCCATGGATCGGTACGTCCACCCCACGCGCGCGCAATGCACGGGCCAGACCGTAACCATCCAGTCCTGGCATGTTGAGGTCGGTCAACACCAGGGCGAAAGGACGCTGCGGCCAATAGCGCAGGGCTTCATTGCCATCACTGGCGACCACGGCATGGCAACCGAGCTGTTCCAGCTGGCCACGCAGGATCGCCTGGTTGATCGGGTTGTCTTCGGCGACAAGGACCTGCAGCCCGAACCTGCGTGGCGCCGGCAGACGTCCGTTGACTTCGGTGGGCAGTGCTCGCCCGGCCGCTGCCGCCAGTGCGAGCACGATCGCATCCAGACGATGCACGCCGACCTGCCAATGCCCCTGCACCTGTTGTGGCTGCATTCCGCCTTCGCGGCAGGCCACCACCTGCGGTCCACTCCACGTGGGCGTGCCCTCGTCCAGCACAAGGTCGAGCATCACCGTGCCAGGATCGGCAAGCTCCGGCGCATCGTCGCGATGCACGCTGGCCTGTGCGCCGCGCTGCTGCAAGCGCTCGCATATCGATTGTGCAAACTCGCGGACGCTGCCACGGACCTGCACTGGCAACGCTGCCGGCAACCGCGGTGACGCCGCCTGCAGCGGATCGGTTGCTGCCTCAGGCAGCGGTAGCTCGACCGAGAAACTGCTGCCCAGGCCGCTTTCGCTGACCACCCGCAGGTGGCCTTCCATCATCGTGGTCAGGTGCGCACAGATGGCCAGGCCCAATCCGGTACCGCGCATGGCATCGGTGCCCGGGTTGGCCTGGAAGAAGGGTTCGAACAGATGGGCCTGGTGCTCGCTGGCGATGCCGATGCCGGTATCGGCCACCTGCCAGCGCAGCCAGCAGCGACCATCGCTGTGCTGTGCCCCCAGACGCACCACGACCCGGCCGCTGTCGGTGAACTTCAACGCATTGCTGATCAGGTTGTTGAGGATCTGACGGATGCGCGCGGCGTCACCATCGACCGCAGCCGGTACGTCCGGATCGATACAGGCATAGAACTGCAGGCCCTTGTGTGCGGCGGCAGCGGCGTAGGAGTCCAGCGCGTCCTCGGTCAACCGCACCGGATCGAACGCGCCGGGCTCCAGGCTCAGCTGGTCGGCCTCGGCCTTGCTCACATCCAGGATGTCGCTGATCAGCTGCATCAACGTCGAGGACGAACGTTGGATCGTGTCCAGATAGTCTTGCTGGCGCGCATCCAGCGGGGTCAGGCCCAGCAGCTCCAGCGTGCCGAGCACACCGTACAGCGGGGTGCGTATCTCATGGCTCATGGTGGCCAGGAACTGGCTCTTGGCGCGGTTGGCCTGGTCGGCTGCGCGCCGTGCCTGCTGCAGAACCTGTTCGGCCTCGTGCTGGCTGCTGAGGTCGATGAACAGGCACAGCACGGCGGGTTCGCCGCGATAGCGCGCGGGCGTCGCGGTGATCAGCAGATGGCGGTTGTCCGGCGTGGTGTAGGCCAGGCCGTCGCCCGCCGTGGTGCCGCCGGCGGCAAGGACGCTGCGTCGCCAAGGCCCGTGCCAGCCACCCTCGTCGTGGTCTTCTCCCAGCCAGTGACGCGCCAGCGCGTTGTCCAGCAGTACGCGGCCATCGGTACGGCGCAGCAGGCACAACCCGATCGGCGCGTTGTCCAGGATGGTGCGGCTGAAGGCTTCGCTTTCCAGCAATCGCGCATGGTTGCGGCGCAGTGGCTCGATCACCGAACGCCGGTACGCGCGCAGGATCAGCACGCCACCGGTGGCCAGCAGCAACGCCACCACCATGCTGCCCAGCAGGGGCCCGCGCGGGTGCTGGAACACCTGTTGCCAGCCAACGTGGTACACCGCCAGCCAGCCCTGTTCGCTGCGCATGCGGAACAGCAGGCCGTCCACGCCCGCGCGCCAGGATGTGCCGGCGCGGCTGGCATCGCTGGCATCACCGAGCAGCAGGCGGCCGTTGCCATCGAACAACGACATCCGTTCGAACACCGGTGTACCCATTACCTGGCGGTAGTCATCAACGCGGCCGGGATCCAGCAGGCAGGCCACTGCGGCCAGCGAGTCGTCCTCGCTCTCGCCCCACAGGCGGGCATCCTGCGGCGCATGCGCGATGGCAAGCAGCCGGGCCTGTCCATCGCGCCACGCCACCGGTGTCCAGACCACGTTGCCGCGGCGCAGTGCTGGCCGTTCGCGCAGGACCTGGTGGATGGCGGTCAGTGCCGGCTGCAGATGATGCGGGCTGCTCTGGCCCGGATCACCGCGCACTGTCTGGATCGGTGCAAGCAGGCCACGACGGCCCTGCCCATCGACCAGCAGGCATTGCGGCGGCGGATACCGGGAAGTCGCCCAGAAAGCGCCGTAGAAGCGCAGGAAGCGGTCGCCCAGTTCGGCTGTTGCCTGTGTCGAGGCGCCGCCGTCGGCACCGATCCGGGCGAAACTGGCGAACAACGGGCTGGGCTGTGCACTTGAGGCAGCCTCGTCCACGGCCTGCCCGCGATTACCCACGTCATGCAGGCGCCATTGCCGCAGGAAACGTTCCTGTTCCTGCAGCGTGCCGTCCAGCCGGCGGAAGTGATAGCGGATCTTGCTTTGTTCTTCGTTGAACAGCTGGCTGCCGGTGGACAGCAGCAGGCCGGCCTGCAGGGTTGCCAGCACCACCACGCCAATCAGCAGCGCATGTACACGCAGGGAGCGGCGGGCGAGTCGGCGTACGGGAGCGGCCTCGGCCGGCATGGACAGGTCTCGGAGCAGTAGGCGGTCGATGGCGGCCCGAAGGGCCCAGGGCACGGCCGGTGCCGCCGCGCAGAGAGGATCGTCAATGACTCTTGATGGGATTGTGAAGCTTTTCAGCAGCGCCTGTCAGCGCGACGCGGCCCGGCTGCTGCCGGTGGCAGAATAGGGAACATCCTCGTCCAGCAGACGGGTGAAATCGTCCGAGGGCAGTGCCTGCGAAATCAGGAAGCCCTGTACCTGGTTGCAGCCGAGCTGGCGCAGCGCGGCCAGATCGGCATCGCTCTCCACGCCTTCGGCAACGATGGTCAGGCCGAGCTGGTTGGCCAGCGCGATCACGGTGGTCAAGGTCAGGTGCAGGGCGGGATCGCGCGCGCAACCGCTGACCAGCGCACGATCGATCTTGACCTCGGTGAACGGTGTGTTGACCAGGTTGTGCACCGAGCTCAGCCCTTGGCCGAAGTCGTCCTGGGCCAGGCCGAAACCCTTCATCCGCAACCGGCATGCACCTGCGTAGAAGTCGCTGACGTGCCGGGTGGTGCTGTTCTCCATCAGTTCAAAGCAGAGATCAGCCGGATTGCCGCCCGCGGCCAGGGTCAGTGCCAGCAGTTCATCCGGAAGATCGGACTGCTCCAGCAGGTGCGGCGGCAGATTGATCGATACCGGCACGCGGAATCCCTGGCAGCGCCAGCGCGCCTGCGCCTGGATGCTGGCCGTGAGCATCGCACGCAGCAGTTCGCCCTCCAGGCCATGACGGCACAGCGCCGGCAGGAAGCTTCCAGGCGCCAGTGTGCCCAGCTGCGGGTGGCGCCAGCGCACCAGTGCCTCGGCGGCGACCACGCGCCCGGACTGCAACGACTTCTTCGGCTGGAACCAGGCGGTCAGGCTGCCGTCGGCCAGTGCCTGCCGCAGCTGCGCCGCGTCCGGCTCGGGAGTCAGCGCGGCCGGGCTGGTACGCACGGCTGGCCGGGTCTGCGCCAATGCATCGAGCAGCGCATCGACATCGCTGGCGGCGACCGGCTTGGCCAACAGGCCGACCACGTCCAGCCCCAGTGACTCTGCCATCAACCGTGCCGAACTCATCATTCGCCGCGAGGCCGCGCTGACCACGGCAAGCCGCGGCGGGCGCGGTTGCGCGGCCAGTGCCTGGATGAACTGGATGCCGTCCTGGCCGGGCATCAACAGATCGCTCACCACCAGGTCGTAGGCCTGGCAGGCACACAGGGCGATTGCCGCGTCCACGTCTTCGCAGGCGTCGACCTGCACGCCGGCGCGCGCGCTGAACAGATTGACGAGGTAACCACGTTGGAACGGCTGGTCTTCCAGGATCAGGACACGGCGGGTCATGCGGGATCTCCTTGGCGAACGGCGGAAAGCGCCTGACGCAGGCGTGCGATGTCGATGGGTTTGCTCAGATAGCCCTGCATGCCGCTGGCCAGGCAGCGCTCGCGCTCCTCGGCGGTCGCGTTGGCGGTGGCGCCGATCACCGGCAGCAGATTGCCCTCTGCCCGCAGCCGGCGCGCCAGGGTGTGGCCGTCCATGCGCGGCATGTTGATGTCGGTGACCACCAGGTCGAAGTCACGGGTCTGGCACAGCTGCAACGCCTCGACACCATCCTGCGCAAGCTCCACCTCGCAGCCCAGGGCCTGCAGCTGCTCGGCCAGGATCACCCGGTTGATGGGATTGTCTTCCACGGCCAGCACCCGCAGTCCCAGCGGGCCGGGCTGCACATCGCGCGCTGCGGTCGGCAGCGTTGCACATTGCCGCTGCTGGCGTGCAACCGCCAGGGCGATCGAAGACATGCCGTGCAGGGTGACGAGCAGCGCGCCATCGGCGGTGGGTGCCGGCTGGTCGCCGCCGTCGATCGAAGCCAGCACCCGCGGGCCCTGCCAGGCCAACGGCTGTTCCGCCTCGCCATCCATCAGGATCGCGCCGGCGTGGTCGAGCAGGGCAGGATCGCCCTGCAGGGGCTGTGCATTGGCACCCCAGCGGCGCAGCCAGCCACAGGCACTGTCGACCAGTTCACGATCACGCCCGCGCACGTAGACCGGCGGTTCGGCCAGCAATGCGGAGCCATCCTCGGTCGCGGCCAGCACCGGCAAGGGCAGGCGCACGGTGAAACTGCTGCCCAGTCCCGGTTCGCTGACCACGCGCAGTTCGCCACTCATCAACCGCACCAGGCGGTCGCTGATCGACAGCCCCAGCCCGGTGCCCTGTGCGCTGGCGGCGCCACGAACCTGGCGGAAGGGCTCGAACAGACGCGCCTGCTCCTCGGTGGCGATGCCCACGCCGGTATCGGTGACCTGCCAGGCCAACACGCTCGACTCGCCTTCCCGCTGCACCAGTCGCACGCGCAGCACCACCCGGCCATGCTCGGTGAACTTGATCGCATTGCTGAGCAGGTTGCCCAGCACCTGGCGGATCCGGTCGGCATCGCCGAGCACCCGTGTCGGCAACCGTGGATCGGTACAGACCAATACCTGCAGGCCCTTGCGCGTCGCCGCAGCGGCGAAGCTGCGCAGCACGCTCTCAGTCAGATCGCGCGGCGAGAACGATGCCGGCTCCAGGCTCAGCTGGCCCGACTCGATCTTGGACACATCCAGCACATCGCTGATCAGTTGCAGCAGCACCGATGAGGAACTCTCGATGGTGCGCAGGTACTGCGACTGCCGTGCATCCAGTGGCGTGCGGCCGAGCAGCTCCAGCGTGCCAAGCACCCCGTACAGCGGCGTGCGGATTTCATGGCTCATGGTCGCCAGGAACGCGCTCTTGGCCTGGTTGGCAGCGTCGGCCGCCTGCCGCGCCGAAGACAGCGCCGCCTGCGCCTGTCGATGGCGCGAGATGTCATGGAACACGCACAGCAGCACGTCGTCATCCTGGTAGCGACAGGCTGCATGCAGCACCTGCAGCTGGCGACCGTCGCGTGCGGTGAACTCCAACCCACGACCGCGTTCGCCGGCATGGCCGCGCCACGGTGCCTGCCAATCGCTGTCGGTGCCATCCTCGCCCAGCCAGTCGCGCAGCAGCTGGTTGGACAGCAGCAGCTGGCGGTCGCTGCGACGCAGGACACAGATGCCGACCGGTGCCAGGTCGATCACCGTCGAACTGAAATCCAGGCTTTCCAGCAGCCGCCGGTGCTGCAGCAGCGCCGGTTGGATCAACTGGCGGTCGACGCGATGCCGCAGCAGACGCAGGGCGATGCCCGCCAGCAGCAGTAATGCAACGCTGATCAGCAACGAGGTCGCCATGTCACCGAGCAGCAGGCGCGGAGGCAGGTGATAGACCAGCCGCCAGCCATCATTGCCCACCCCCTTCACCAAGGCCACGCCGCGCGGCAGGCCCGTGCTCCAGAGCACACCGAAACTGTCGTCCTGGCGCTGCTGCAGTGCTTTCCAGCCTGCGCTGTCCAGGCGTGGGGCCAGGCTCGTCAGGGCGGGTTGCCCATCGCGGTCCAGCAGGGCGTAGCCGCCGATGCCCTGGCCATCGATCATGTCCGAGGCGGCCGCACTGTCCAGCAGCAGCATCAGCCACTGGTCTGGCTGCGGTCCGGCCTGTACCGGTTGTGCCAGGGCGACGCCGGCATCGCCCGCGCGCAGCCAGTACACCGGATCGGTACCGGCAAGCGTGCCGCTGCGCTGCCGCAGCACCTGCAACGTGGGCAGGCCGGCGATGGCCACGTCAGCCTGGCCACCCGCCAGCCAATGCGTTCCCTGCGCATCGACCAGCAGCAGATGGGTCTGCAGGGTCTGCAACGTGTGCTCTGCGCGCGGCGACAGCAGCAGGCGCTGGCCGGGCTTCCCGCCCGGTCCGTCCAATGGCAGCTGGCGTACACCCTCGCTGGACGGCACCGACGGATCACCCACCACCACCGAATCGCCCAGATAGCGCAGCAGGGCCTCGCGCTGGTCGAAGTAGATCTGCGCCTTGTACGCGGCGGCATTCATGTCGCGGCGGTGGCTGGAGATATCTTCGGTCAACGCCGTCAGCAGATAGAAGCCGGTGGCGGCAGCCAGGCACAGGAACACGCACACCGTCAGCCAGCGCAGCAGCACCGAAGCGGTGGTCGGCGGTGCGACCAGGGGCAGGGAAGGGCGAGGGAATCGGAACATGCCCCGATCCTAGGGAGGACGCTCACCCGCCCGGAATCAGCCATGTCCTAAAAACCGGCCCGCATCCCGTGCAGGAGACCGCCAGCGGGGAACCGTTCAGGCTGGGGCCCGGGCTGGCGGTCAAAAAAAGACCCCCGCCGAAGCGGGGGTCTGTGGCGTGCCGCCAGCAGGGGCGCCCTTACAGCGCGCTACCGCCGAACTTGTGCGTGTACTGCAGGTTGATGGTGCGGCCGACGCTGTCGAACCAGGACACGTCGTAGTACGGGTACGCCGTGTAGGTCTTGTCCTTCGGCGGCATCTTGTTGAACACATTGACCACCGACAGCGACAACCGCGAGTGATCGTCGAAGCGGTACTGCAGCGAGGCGTTGTAGCGGTAGGTCGCCTTGATCCACGGGCTGTCGCCGCTTTCCTCGTCGAACACCTGGTCGTAGCTGTCCGAGGTCGGCAGCTTGCCCAGGCGCGAGCCGTACACGGTGGCCGACCAGGCATCCTTCTCCCAGGTCACGCTGACGCTGGTCTTGGTGCGCGGAATATCGAAGCCGCTGTTGATCGCGAACTGATCTTCGGTCACATCACCGGCATAGCGCTGGAAGTCATGCTTCTTCACCCAGGTGTGGGTGCCATTGAAGATGAAGTCACCGATGCCGGTCTGCAGGCGGTAGCGCAGACCGACGTCGACGCCGGAGGTGGACTCGCGCGCAACGTTGATCGGGTTCACATGCACGCCGTACAGACGCCCATCGGCAGTGCGGGTGATGCGGGCCAGGGCGTCCACGCAGGTCGGCGAGCCGATGTCGGCGCTGCCCAGCCGGCAGTTCGCTTCGTTGGCCAGGATCGTACGCACGTCCATGTCCTGCACCTGCTCGCGCATGTCGATGTTGAACCAGTCGGCCGACAGGTCCAGGCCGGCGGCCGGTGACCACACGAAGCCAGCGCTCCAGGACGTGCTGGTTTCCGGTTCGAGCTCGCGGTTGCCACTGCGGCTGCGGATCACATTGCGCTCGTAATCGGCGCAATCATCGGCTGCATCGGCGCGGCAGTTGTACAGATCTTCCGCGCTGGTCTCGTCGTTGCCCGGGCCGGCGAAAACATAGTGCAGGTCCGGCGCACGGAACGCGGTGCCGTACGAACCGCGCACCAGCAGCGTGTCGATCGGACGCCATTCCAGGCCGCCGCTCCAGGTTGCCTTGCCGATGGTGTGGCCCGAATAGCGGTACTGGTCGTAACGGCCGGCCACGCTCAGGTTGACCGTTTCATGCAGCGGCATGCGCAGCTCGGCGGCGGTCGCCCAGCGGTTGCGCGACCCCTTGCCGTCCGAATCCTTCCAGCTGTAGTAGTAATAGCCCGTCGCCAGCGGATCGGGATTGAGCGCATAGGCCTGCTGGCCCACTTCCACCGTCGCGGCAAAGCCGGCATCGCCACCGGGCAGGGTGAACAACGAACCATTGGTCAGGGTCAACGCCGCGGTCTCGGTGCGCGACTTCGGCGTATAGGTGGTGCGTGCGGCGATCGAATCGTACTCGGCACGGGTCAGCGGCCGGTACAGGCGCGACGGATCAGCGTTGTAGATCGGGAAGCCGTCATCGTCCTCGCCCAGCTGCGGGCCCAGGAAGAGGTCGTTGGCCTTGGACGCGATGATCTGCGCCCAGCTGATCCGCGACTGGTACTGCGAATGGCTCAATGCCGCTTCATAGTCCCAGCTGCCGGTCAGGTTGCCCTTGAAGCCGGTGGTCACGCTGAAGGTCTTCTGCGTGCTGCGTACCATCGCATTGTCCAGCCCACCCATTTCCTCGGGCGAGAACTGGCGCTGCCAGAACTCGATCTCTCCGGTCGCTTCATTGTTGAAATAGCCTGACTCGTCGCCGTCGGCAGCCATGCGGCCCCACTTGGTGACATCGCGCATCAGCGACATCGTGTGGTAGCCCAGCTGCACGTCGGCGAACCACTGCTGGCCGTTGTCGAAGTCGTAGCTGAGCGAGGCATAGCCGTTGGCGCCGCGACGCTTGCTGAGGATCGTGCCGTAGCCGATCGAGCTGTCGCTGCCACAGTAGTAGCCGTAGCGCGGGCGGAACGCGCGGTAGGTGCTGCCCTGGTTCTGCCTGGCCAGCGCCTCGCAGGTCGCCGCGCCCGGGTCCAGGTAGTCATCGTTGTAATCGGTGCGCAGGTAGGAACGACGGGCGATGCGCGCCCCTTCGGTCGGGCCGTCCTGGGTCGAGTCCTGGATGTCGCGGTCGTAGGCCCACAGCGGCGTCTGCGACTGCAGTTCGACGCTGTACACCGCATTGAAGTTGCCGCTGCTGAAGCCACTGGACAGGCTCATGTCGAACGACTCACCGCCGCCTTCGGTGGTGGTGCCCATGCGCATGTCGATGGTGGTGCCATCGGCCTTCTTCTTCAGGATGAAATTGACCACGCCGGCGATCGCATCCGAGCCGTAGATCGCCGACGCGCTGCCGGTCAGCACTTCGATGCGGTCGATCATGCCCAGCGGAATGTTGGACACGTCGGTGAAGTTGCTGCGGCCCTTGAACGGCATCGGGAAGTCGGCGATGCGACGGCCGTTGACCAGCACCAGGGTGTGGTTCGGCCCCAGCCCACGCAGGTCGACCTGCTGCGCACCCGGCGAGAAATCGGCACCGCCGGAGGACTGCTGGCTCTGCGTCTCACCGCCGTTCTGGGTCATCGCGCGCAGCACGTCCGGCACGGTGGTGAAGCCGCTGGAGCGGATCTGCTCTGCGTTGATGACAGTGATCGGCGCCGGTCCTTCCACCTGGGCGCGCGGGATGCGTGAGCCGGTCACCTGCACCGCATCCAGCTGTTGTACCGAAGAGGAAGCGGGAGTCTGTGCCGCCGCCGAAGCAGCAACGCCCATCAACGCCAGCTGGATCGACCACGCCATCGCCTGTCTACGCATGAGAAATTCTCGGAAGTAATGCCGGCCCACAGAGGAGGGGCCCTGTCCCCCATTCACATTTCAGGAATGGGCGCGCGCATTTAACGCCTTTTTTATGTCCTTGACTACTGGGGATATGTCTGGCAAAGAGTGAAAACGGTTGCAAGTCGTTTTTGTTCAGGGAGATCAAGATGCGACGCCTTCGCTACGGGCTGCGTGGCCCGCTCATCGCCTTGGTGCTGTCGGCGCTCTGCTGGATATCGCCGGCGGCGGCACAGGAACTGATGGACCCCGGCTTCGCCTACTACGAAGTGGGCGATCTGGATGCGCCGCGGCCCGGGCCGCGAGCCCCCGCGATGATGCTGATGGGCGGCGGCGAGTGGGTGCCTGAAGCCTTCCAGTGGTGGCTGCGCCAGGCTGGCAATGGCCGTGTGCTGATCCTGCGCGCGTCCGGCACCGATGAGCTGCAGGACCGTCTGTACCGGGACATTGGCGGCACCACCGCCGTGCAGACCCTGGTGTTCGACAACCGCCGCGGCGCCGACGACCCGGCCGTGCTGCGGGTCGTGGCTGCAGCCGATGCGATCTTCATCGCTGGCGGCGATCAGTCCCGCTACATCCGCTTCTGGAAGGGCACCGCGCTCAATCGCGCGCTGAATGCCCACGTGCGCGCCGGCAAACCGATTGCCGGTACCAGCGCTGGGCTGGCCATCCTCGGCGGCTATGCCTATGGCGCGCTGGATGGCGGCAGCATTGATTCGGCCAGCGCCATGGCCAACCCGATGGGCGAGGCCGTGACCCTGGACCGCGGCTTCCTGCAGCTGCCCTACCTGCAGCGCGTGGTCACCGACACCCACTTCGACAAGCGCGACCGTCTCGGCCGCCTGATCGTGTTCGTGGCCCGCGCCGCGCATGACAGTGGTGACCCGGACATGGTCGGCATCGGCGTCGATGAAGACACGGCCCTGTGCGTGGAGCCTGACGGCCAGGCCCAGGTCTACAGCGCCGACGGCGAAGGCAAGGTCTGGGTGGTCAGCCCCGGACGCGATGCCGATCGGTTGGTGGAAGGTGAACCCCTGCGCTTCCATGCGGTGCCGGTGACCGTGGTTGCCAGCGGCAGTCGCATGCGCCTGGACGACCTGCAGGCCGACGCGGCCTACGAGGCCTTGGCTGACATCAGCGACGGCGAGATTGAAGTCATCCGCCGGTAGTGCCTGCCGCTGGCCGGCAACCCCCTGGATGCATCATTGGCAAGGCGTTGCCGGCCAGTGGCCGGCACTATCAGCACAGCCCATTCCCTGAACTACCCTGGAGACGTACCCGATGAAACTGCGCCTGGCGCTGTCCGCGCTGTTGTCCCTGCCACTGCTGGCCCAGGCCGCACCCGCTGCATCACCGCTGCTGGTCATCCACGGCGGTGCCGGGGTGGAGCGCAAGGATCTCTCCGCGGCAGAAGAACAGGCCGCGCGCGCTGCGCTGAAGGCGGCCTTGCTGAAGGGCCATGCCGAACTTGCCGCCGGCCGTCCGGCACTGGCGGCGGTCACTGCGGCCATCACCGTGCTCGAGGATGATCCGACCTTCAACGCGGGCAAGGGCGCGGTGTTCACCCACGAAGGCCGCAATGAACTGGACGCGGCGGTGATGGACGGTGCCACCCAGGCGGCCGGAGCAGTGGCGGGCGTGCAGCGCGTGCGCAACCCGATCCTCCTCGCGCAGACGGTGATGCAGAAGTCCAGGCACGTGATGATGGTGGGGCAGGGCGCCGAAGCCTTCGCCACCGAACAGGGCGTGACCCTGGTCGACCCCTCCTACTTCCGCACTGACAAGCGCTGGCAGCAGCTGCAGCGTGCATTGAAGGAAGAAGCAAGTGGCCAGGCGCATGCCGACCTGGAAACCGCAAAGCACTTCGGCACGGTCGGTGCGGTCGCCCTCGATGCACAGGGACATCTTGCTGCTGGCACCTCCACCGGTGGCATGACCAACAAGCGCTATGGCCGTGTCGGCGATTCGCCGATCATCGGTGCCGGCACCTGGGCCGATGCGCGCTGTGCGGTATCGGGTACCGGTTGGGGCGAGTACTACATCCGCACCGCGGCAGCCCATGAGATCTGCGCGCGCATGCGTTACCTCGGTCAATCGCCGCAGCAGGCGGGCAAGGGCGTGATCAACGACGCAATTCCGCAGATGGGTGGTGACGGCGGGGCGATCGTGCTCTCCGCAGAGGGGAAAGCAGCGGCACCGTTCAACACCCAGGGCATGTATCGGGGCTGGATCGGGGCCGATGGCGTTGCCCATGTGGCCATCTTTGCCGACGAGACAATTGCACTGCCCTGAGCAGACCCTTGCGTATCAAGGGGTTTGCGACGCGTGTGAAAAAAAGTGAAAAAAAGCGTTGACAGACCCCCGCTTCATCTCCAGAATTGCGGGCTCACCACCACACACCGCAACGCTTCGGCGGCACGGAATGGGGTGGTAAATGGAGGGATACCCAAGCGGCCAACGGGGGCAGACTGTAAATCTGCTGGCTTACGCCTTCGGTGGTTCGAATCCACCTCCCTCCACCAGCTTCACGTTGTGGCACATTCCCGGTGCGGGAGTAGTTCAATGGTAGAACCTCAGCCTTCCAAGCTGATGGTGCGGGTTCGATCCCCGTCTCCCGCTCCATTGAGTGAACTTTGAATATTATCGAGTTCATGCCATAATGCAAAACTCGCTCACATAGCTCAGTCGGTAGAGCACTTCCTTGGTAAGGAAGAGGTCGAAGGTTCGATTCCTTTTGTGAGCACCATCTTCAGCACCACACCAGACGAATTCGAGATAAGCAGCCATGGCCAAGGGTAAGTTCGAGCGCACCAAGCCGCACGTCAACGTCGGCACCATCGGTCACGTCGATCACGGCAAGACCACGCTGACCGCCGCACTGACCAAGATCGGTGCAGAGCGCTTCGGTGGCGAGTTCA